>CAWBIP010000002.1:0-4036521 GCA_963789045.1 uncultured Verrucomicrobiae bacterium | reverse complement strand
GAAAATTTGTGTCACCCGGATGGGTAAAAATGGGCAGATTCCTGATTATTCGTGAGGATCGTCACAATTGTTCAAGGCATTGAAATGCAGCGGTTTGCGCACTGCTCACTACATCAGCAAATGGCTGCAAAAATGGCATTTTGCCCTTAGGAATGAATGTTGTGCTGAACGGGAGGCGTGGCTGCGGCTTTCGATTGGCTTCCGATGGGACTGGCAGACAACAGAACCAGAGCGAAAGCGCAATGCCGACAAACAGAACGCCCCGCGTTTTTTGTTACGCGGGGCGTTGCTGGATCAACAAAATGTTGGTTTCGGCTATTTTCCGAAGACTTTTTTCACGTCGCCTACTTTGCGCTGCACTTTGCCGCCGACTTTTTCTGCGGTGCCGCGGTCCCGTAGATTTGGATTTCCTATGGCTTTACCGGTTTCTTCTTTGACTTTGCCCACGGCTTCTTTTTCCGTGCCTTTTACTTTATCGTGTGTGCTTGAGTTCATTAGTTGTTGATTGGGGTTTCTTATTGCGTTCGGTTTTTCTTATACTGAAGCTCCGGCGGGTGCCTTCGACATCGTCGATGTCGAAATATCTTCCGCGCCAGCGTTCTTAAAGATCTGTTTCGCGCGATCCTTTTCATCGCCATCGTGGACGTGAATCGCGATCAGATAGTTGCCGGTCTTAAGTTTGTCCTCGTAACGTTTCGCTTCGATTTCAGGGATTCCCATTCCAATCAAGGCGCCCACGACGCCGCCGGTCGTGGCCCCGATTGCGGCGCCACCAAGCGCGGCCATAATAGGTCCCGCAGCGATAAATGGACCGACACCCGGTATGGCGAGCGCACCGATACCAGCGAGAAGGCCGATCACGCCGCCCGTGACGCCGCCCGTGGCTGCACCGGTGGTGGCTCCTTCGGGGGCCTTGGTTGCTTTTACATGACCAATGTCATGCTTGCCCTGGGTGTCCGGCAGTAAGACGGAAATTTCCGATGTAGCGAAACCGGCTCTTTGTAGACCCTCAACGATTTGTTCCGCTTGTGAATGAGACTTGACGATACCGAAGACTGACGTTTTTGACATATGGTTCCCTAGCTCCTTTGTTTAGTTGTGTTATTTCGAAGCTTTTACTTCGAGTTGGTTATTGATCTTTGCGTTGCCGGCCGCCGACTGGGCTAGCTCAACGATTTTTGCTTTCTCTGCGTCGCTCTTGACGGGGCCGCGCAGTGTAACCATTCCGTTGGCCGTAATGATTTTCACGTTCTTCGCGGTCATGGAGAGTGAATGATCCCTGACAACGGCGCGACGGATTGCCGCGGTGATTTTCACGTCCTGCGAGCTATTGGATTGATCGCCGGAAGTCTTTGTCTCACCGGAGCGGTCGCGCTGGTTCTTCTTGGTGTTGTCTGCCGCTGGTGTGTCCTGAGCGATTGCGGCCAACGTGAAGACAGAAACGCAAAGTAACGATAGAGTGAGTTGTTTCATATAGTATTAGGTACGCTGCTGGACCGAGTGCCTGAAGATGAAACCCAGCATGAAACCGACGCCGAGCGCAGTGAAAACCGCTTTCATAGGATTTTCGCGCACATAATCCTCGCCGTCATCTCGAAGCGCGCCAACGCGCTCTTTCGCTTCGTCCAATGACTTGCTGGCTTTTTCAGTATAATCCTCCGCCACTCCCAGCGCCGCCGACTTCAAATCTTCCGCTGCGCGCCACGTCTTCTTTTCGCGGTGCGCCCGTTTATTCTGCGGGCTGCTTTCACCCGCGCCACTCTCAATCATATTTTCGTTAGCCATTTTTTCCTCTCGGTTTTGATTTGCAGGACTGACAAAGAAACCAATTACCCACCGCCCGCAATCGGGCAGTGTCCTGATTCCTTGATAGGACAAAGTCCTAACGCCCTGAAGAAACAGCGACGAACACGACCTTATTTTTCACCCGTGATTTTCTCAGCTCCAGAAACGCGTTCAGTCCACCGCCTAAGGCCACGGCGCGGGATCGAACTAAGAAGTCGCGCTTGGTCTACGATCAGAAGCAGCTGCATCGAGGATCTGAGTCTTATTTTGAAAACGAAAGGTTAGGCCGACCATTTCCAGTGCGATCCACGTAAGAGACTGGGAAGTGAGCAAATCGTAATGAAAAACAGTATCCTAACGAACATAAAAGCGATGATCTTCGATCTCGACGGGACGCTTGTCGATTCTAATGAGTTGCACGTCGAATCCTGGGACCGAGCCTTTCGGCATTTCGGCAAAACATTCCCGCGCGTGGAGCTTCGTAAACAGATTGGCAAGGGCTCTGATCAATACTTGCCCGAATTCCTCACGCCGGACGAGATCAAACGTTTCGGCAAGGAACTCGACAGTTATCGCTCCGACCTTTTCAAGAAAGAATACCTTCCGCGGGTGAAACCGTTTCCCCAAGTGCGCGAACTCTTTGAGCGCCTTCGAAACGACGGCAAGCGTATTGTTCTTGGCAGTTCCGGCAAAAAACCGGAAACCGAGCATTACGTGAAACTGCTGCAGATCGAAGAACTAATCGATGGTCAAACTACAGCCGAGGACGCTGAGAGTTCCAAGCCCGCGCCTGATATTTTCTTCGAGACGCTCAAGAAGCTCGGTGGCATTGTTCCTAAGGAAATCATTGCTGTGGGCGACACCCGCTTCGACATCGAAGCTGCGCGCAAAGCCGGCTTTAACGCCATCGCGTTTCTTTGCGGCGGTACTGATGAAGCGACGCTACGCAACGCTGGCGCGTTAGCTATCTACCGCGATCCCGTCGATCTACTTGCCACTCTCTACGCTGTAAAGTAGGCGTAGGCATAAGCGCTGGTCGGCCAACGCGTTATTGCGATGACGACTCGGCAGATGCAAAAAAGACGCACGTTCCCGCGCCCGGATTCGTTTTATTTGTGTGTGCGCTACTTGATTACGCCTCGCCTCGGTCCATACCCGGCGAATTAATAAAATTCCAATGCTGGATAGGACCGAATGCGACGATAACTTTCAATATGAAAACAAATAAAATTTACTTCAGTGTGTTAGCATTCGTTGCCGTATTGTTGGTCGCAGCTGGTTGCGATCGCAATCCTCTCACGGGCTCGAAATTAACGCCCGGCAATTACGATCAAATCACAAACGGAATGACAAAGGCGCAGGTGGAAAGAATTCTCGGGCCGCCCACCACAACTGAAACGAAGGATATGGTGATTTTCAAGAAGACGACCTACCGGTACAGAAGACGGCAATCTTTGATGGCAGCCGTAATTCGGATCAGGCGAGATCCTGCTAGAGGAACAAGCAAAGCAAACGCTAAAGCGCAATGAGGAACGATAATCTGGCGACATATTTGAACGATCATTTGGCCGGCTCGATAGCAGCCATTGAAATGATCGAGCATTTAATCAAGATCTATGAAGGCGCGCCGGTTGAGCAGTTCTGCAAGAAACTTTGCGCGGATATCAACTCAGATCAGACTGAGTTGCGCGGGTTGATGCGGTCGCTCGAGATAAAGGAAAGCAGTACTCGCAAGGCGGGTGCATGGGTCGCGGAGAAGTTCAGTCGGCCAAAACTCGGCCGAGGGAGCGAGGGTACGAAAGAAGTCGGTTTTTTGCAGGTGCTCGAAGGCCTGCTGCTTGGGATCAGGGGCAAAGAAGGGCTCTGGCGCGCGCTCGGAGAGGTCAAGAAAAGTTGGCTGGAGCTGCAACAATTTGACTTGGAGCGGCTGGAGAAGCGGGCGATCGAACAAGGCGGACGTGTGGAAGCGAAGCGGCTGGAGGTCGCGCGCAAGATTTTAGTGCAGCTCAGCTGATCCTGCGTCGAGCAGGCCCCGCGTGCTAAAAAGAACCAAAAAGGTGTTTTATGGCACGCAAATTAGAGGGAAAGAAAGTCGCCATTCTCGTGGCGGACGGATTTGAACGCCTCGCCCACGCCGAAAGCGACTGACAAATAATTCCACGCGGTAACTGTCGTATTTGGATTTCATCGTGAATCCCATAGATGATATCGTCGCCGAACACATTAGCGCGAATGACGAAATAATGCGCTGGACGCGGTTAGGCAGCCGCAAAGTCATCGGTTGAGAATCGCCGTCTTAGCGATATTGGTGTTGAATAGATGAAGGCGCTTCCGGATATGAACCTAACAAACGGACGCGGGAAGAAAGGGAAGCGATTGCGCCCGCTTAAGGTACTTGGGAAGCGCGTCGCTGGTGAAAAGAATGTAAAACCCGGGACGCCTTCTTTCGTTGTCGGGCTGGGAGCGTCGGCTGGCGGATTGGAGGCGCTGGGAAGTTTCTTCGATGCGATGCCGGCAGATAGCGGGATGGCGTTCGTCGTGATCCAGCATTTGGCGCCGGATCATAAAAGCATGATGGTCGAGCTACTTTCGCGGCACACGCGGATGCCGGTTTATCAGGCCGAGGACGGTGCGACAGTCGAGCCGAACCACGTTTATCTGATCCCGCCCAAAAAGTGTCTGACCACTTTCAATGGCAAACTGTTGCTCACTGAGTGGGATTCGAAAAACGGTCCTAACCTGCCAATTGACACCTTCTTTTCTTCGCTCGCGCGGGACTGCGGCGAGCGGGCGATCGGCATCGCGCTTTCTGGCACCGGCAGCGATGGGACACGCGGTATCAGGTCGATCAAGGAGGCGGGCGGCCTGGTTATCATTCAGGATGAGCACTCGGCAAAATTCAGTGGGATGCCGCATAGCGCGATTGCGACGGGGTTGGCAGACTACATTCTGCCGGCCGGGGAGATGCCCTCCGCCTTGCTCAAATTCATTCGGCATCCGCTCCTCGCGCAGCCCGGTGGTTCGCAACTGCAGCCGACCGCGAACACCATGCAGAAAATCGAAGAGCTGGTCTGCGCTCGAACCGGCGTCGATTTTTCGGGGTACAAACAGAGCACGGTGCTGCGCCGCCTCGAACGGCGGATCGGCATTTCTCAAGTCGAGAACACCGAGCAGTATTTGGAATATCTCCGGCAAACGCCGGAGGAAGTGGCGGCGTTTTATAACGATCTTCTAATCAGCGTCACAAATTTCTTTCGCGACCGTGAAGCTTTCAACCGTCTCCGCGAAGAAGTCATTCCGGTCATGTTCGCCAACGCCTCGAAGAATGGAAAAATCCGCGTCTGGGTGCCGGGTTGCGCGACAGGTGAGGAAGCCTATTCCATCGCAATCCTGATGCAGGAGCATGCCGCAACGCTGGGCGAGAGATACGAGGTGAAGATCTTCGCCACGGACGTGAATAAAGAAACGGTCGAATTCGCAGGAGGCGGTCTTTATCCAGGCAGCATTGCCGCGGACGTTTCCGTAGACCTCCTCGCGCGCTATTTTGTAAAAACGGAAAATGGCTACCGGATTTCTCGGGGCATTCGGGATCAGATCGTTTTCGCACAGCACAACATCTTAAAGGATCCGCCATTTACTCGGATGCATTTGATATCGTGCCGCAACTTGCTGATCTATCTGCAATCGTCCGAACAGCGCAAAGTGCTGTCGCTTCTCCATTTCGCGCTGAGTCCCGAAGGATATCTGTTTCTCGGCGCGAGTGAGACTGTAGGCGAGCAGCACGAGGCGTTTGAGCCGATTAATGCGAAGGCGCGGATTTTTCAAAAGCGAGCCGCCGCATCGCTAGCGGATTCGGCGCTGGCGAACATCGCGCCCGTTCGTGAAGCATTATCGGCTGTTTCCAGCATCTCGAATGGCGGCAAACGGCCGCAGGAGAAACTTTTGGAGGCGATTAACGCGAAGATCATCGCCGACTATGCTCCGACCTGCTTTGCCGTGAACGAGAAGAACGAAATCCTTTACAGCTTCGGACAGCCGCAAGCGTTCATTGCGATGCCAGCCGGTCGGGCAAACTTGAATTTGCTCAAGCTGGTGCCGCACGACCTTTCGCTTGCTATCGCCACGGCGCTTCGGCAGGCGAAGAAACAAAATGCGGCGGTGTGTTACCGGCGGGTGAAGTTTCAACGGGATCAGGCCACGAGTCTTATCAATCTCAAAGTCGAACCAATGCTGGCGGAGCAGGGCGCGCTGGGAGTGACTCTCATCTTTCTGGAAGAGGGAGAAAAGCTCGCGACCTCGAATGGTCTTGGGGGTGACGCGTTCGATCCCGGAGATAAATCGGCGCAGCGCATTGCCGATCTCGAGGAAGACCTCCAGAGGAGCCGTGAAAATCTCCAGAGCGCGATTGAGCAGCAAGAAACATCGGCGGAGGAATTGCAGTCCGCGAACGAGGAGTTAATCGCCTCGAACGAAGAACTGCAAAGCAGCAACGAGGAACTCGAATCGATCAACGAAGAGCTGGCCACGCTCAACGCCGAATACCAGGAAAAGAACGATGAACTACGGGTGGCGAACAATGACATCGACAATTTTCTACGCACCTCACAGATCGGCACGATTTTCCTCGATGAATCGTTCCACATCCGGAGGTTTACGCCGGTGGTGGCAGCGGAAATGAAGCTTCTGCCGCATGATTCCGGCCGGCTGCTGACCGATCTGTCGCACCCGCTTATTGATGAGTTGACCCGCGAAGCGCAACGTGTTTTTCACGACGGAGCGCCAGTGGAAAAAACAGTCGAGACCAGGCCAGGAGTCTGGTATCTGCTACGGGTCTCGCCTTACCAGCGCGCGGCCGCGAGCGATCTGGGGGTCGTCATCACATTCGTCAACGTAAGCGCACTGAAACAGGCTGAGCAGGATTTTGGGAAAAGCCGGGAAAACGAAAAGAAATAAAAATTTCCCGTCCCGTTCCTAAACTCGAAATTTTCGAAACACTTGCAGCGGCACTCGAACTTGTCGCACGTGCGAAATAGATAGCGGGAAAACTGCATAGATCGCGTCGGGGCTTTCGCAACCTCCCTTGCTTTACGGTCGAAGCTGGTTGCATTCGCACCAGAATCTTCGATCACGACGCAGGGATCGGTGAGCATCCAAGGTGACTCCAGGCAAGACACTCGCCGTTGGAGTAAGTATGGAAATTCTGAGAAGGTTGTGCCTAACGACTCGACAATTTCTTGCGCATCTCGCGACCGGCACGGCGGGTGCTGCCTAGCTTGCTTATCGACGGGACGCAAGCGATCGAACGTCGTCACAATTAGCGATTAAACGTGTTGAGATAGGCGCAGCGTGGTTTGCGGAGCGGCGGCGAAAGCGAGTAGACACACAGTGATTGCAGTCAGTCCCATAAGGACCTTTGAGGCGTTGCGGCGCCGAGCGAAGAAAATCCTACAGGCTCCCAAAGTTAAGGCACCAAGGTCCGTAAGTCCGGCAGCTCTAAGTCATGCCCTCGAAGAGCTTCGCATTCACGGCGCAGAGTTGGAAATCCAGAACGAAGAACTGGGGCAAAGCCGCATGCAGGCGGAGGAGTTGCAAACGAGATATTTCCGCCACTTCGATCTGGCGCCGGTTGGGATGATCCGGCTCGATGAGAACGGTATCGTTTTGGAAACGAATATCCTGGGCGCCCAAATGCTTGGGATTAACCGCATCCGGCTTCACTCGACGAAAGTCGCTTTTGCGGTCCATCTGACGCGCGACTCGCAAACGATCTTCCAGACTCATCTCAAGAGCGCACTTGGTTCCGGCGAAATGGAATCCTGCGAGATATGTCTGCGAAACAAAACCGGCCCGGAAACGTTTGCGCGGATGCAAAGCATCGCGAGTCGTGGATCAGAGGGCGCGACAGATTTGTTTGCGACATTGACCGATCTCACCGATCACCGGCGGGCTGAGGTCCGGCACCTAGAGCTCGAGCACAAACTGGCCGAGCGCCAGAAACTTGAAAACATTGGCACGCTCGCTGGAGGGATCGCGCACGACCTCAACAACATTCTCCAGGTTATCCACTCCAGCCTGGATATCGCAAAAGAGAAAGCGACCTCCGAAGCCTCGTTGCTCAAACACATCACACACGCAAGACAGGCTGCAGACCGCGCGACCAATCTCTCGAGGCGACTACTCACATTCTCCAAAGGCGGAAGCCCGATCAAACAAATCGTCAACCTCCGGCAAATCCTTGAATCTTCGGTCGAGTTTTGGCTGAGTGGTTCGAAGCTCCGGCTCGAGCTTTCTGTCGCGCCCGATTTGCTTCCCGTGACTGTCGACCCCGTTCAATTCGCGCAAGTGATCGAGAATGTTGTCATCAATGCCCGCGAAGCCACATCACATAGCGGAACGCTTTTTGTTCGCGCAGCTAATGTTCTTCCCGGGACTGCGGAGGTCGCCGGCCTTAGCGACGGGCCGTACGTCAAAATTGAAATCGAAGACGAGGGAGGCGGCATCCCTGAGTACGTTCGCGAGAGAATTTTCGAGATTTGCTTCACCACGAAAGCTGGAGGCAGCGGCATCGGTTTGGCGACTGCGAAGTCGATCATGGATCAGCACGGTGGTCGGATCGCAGTGAAATCGGTGGCAGGCCAAGGAACCACCGTCTCGCTCTTCCTTGCGGCGATGGCGCGATCGTTCAAGCCCGCCGGGCCACCGCCGGCGAAGGTGCTTGCGAAGGGCACCGGGCGAATCCTTTTGATCGACGACGAGGAAATGATTTTGGACGTGACTTCTTCAATCCTGAAAGACCTCGGCTACGGTTGTGTGGTGGCAAAGGACGGAATCGATGGCTGCGCTGCTTACAAGCTTGCGATGGCCGAGGGTAAACCCTTTGCCGCAGTTCTGCTCGATGCCACCATCCCAGGTGGCCTGGGCGGCGAAGCGGCCTTGAAGCGCCTGCTGGGAGTGGACCCGCTGGCGCGGGTGATCCTGTTTAGCGGCTACGCCGATAGCGACCTGATGATAAAAGCCGAAGACCTTGGCTTTCACGGCCGGCTGGCGAAACCGTTTACAATCCGGGAACTCTCGGCGGCCATCCGTGAAGTGCTTTCTTGAGCCGTATCCAGCTCAAGAGGTTTGCAGCCAGAAAACGGTTAAACAAAAAGGTCGCCACTTATTGCCAGTTAATTGTCGCTGTCAGGCATCAATTGGCTATTTCTGACCTTCCTGCGCCGTCATCTTTACTTCTCACGTAGGATAGTCGGGCGGATTAGGAAACCCTTATTCTACCCATTGAACTACGGGGCCGGAGTTGCAGGTGTTAGGGGAGCTTCGTCTTGGGCAGTTTTAAGCTCAATCGTAAAGGTCGCGCCGCTTCCGCTTCCTTTGCTGGACGCATAAATTTTGCCGCCATGGTTCTGGATAATTGCCCTAGAGATCGCCAATCCTAGACCAAGACCTTCCCCCGGTGCCACTCCTTGCTGGAAGGCATCAAATATTTTCGGCAGAAGGTCGGCTTCGATTCCTTTCCCACTGTCTGTAATCTCAAACAAAAGCTTTTCTTCTCCCTGATTAAACGACCGAATCAAAATTGTCCCATGTTCGGGCGTGAATTTCTGAGCATTTTTTAACACGTTCCAAAATACCTGTTGAATACGCGCCTGATCGACTACCACCCGGTGGTTTGTGGCGCTCAGCTCAACGCGCATCTCTAGATGTTTTCGCACCGACTCGGATTTAACCATCTCCAGCGCATCCCGGATGAGCATAGCCGCGTCGGAAAGCTGCAAATGCAGCTGCAACTTCCCGCCAGTGATTCGTGCAATGTCAAGCAAGTCGTCTATCAAACTAGCTTCCAGTTCAACGTTGCGACGAACCATCTGAATACCCTCTTTCAGCGACGGCGCCAGTTGCTCTTCCTCCAGAGTGGCATTGGCCCAAAGCAGAATAGGATTAAGCGGCGTGCGCAGCTCGTGACTAAGCATTGCCAGGAATCTATCCTTGGCGTTATTCGCTGCGTCGGCCGCCGCTTTCTGCTGACGCACCTCGGCGAGCGCGTCCGCCAGCTGCGAGCTTAAGTGCCTGGTGCTTTTTTGCTGTTCTTCGACAAACTGCTCCGCTGAGTCAGCAATGACATCCTCCACGGCATGATGAATGATATTTTCGGCCGTTCTTCGAGTTTCTCCTTCGAACTCGGGCACTTCCCCGGCGTATGCGTCCAACCAATTTTGGAAAAGAATTCCGCGGATGATGCTTGCCTCGCGTATTACTTCTTCGAGCCTGTAACCTTGTCGCCAGCGATATCCGCCATGGACTCGCGCGGCGCGCGACACCTCGCTGCGGTTTTGGTTCGATTGCGGAGACTTTAGGAGCTCCGCCAGAGCCTGGCAAAGCCTTGGCAGGTGGTCGACGAGCTCTTTGTGGTTCAGGTGATGCGACGAGCTGATCTTAGGATTCTGTTCAACCGCTCGCAGCCATTGGCCGATAATATCCTCGCGTCGCGCTAGCAGGTAATCGCCCAGTTCAGAAAGAATCTTCTGGTCCATCGTTTTACCGGAGAGCGCCGTCGTCTTCCTCGAGTTCTTTTACTGCTGAGACATCGATAACATCAAGAAAGAATACGCGGGTTGAATGAAGTTGAGCAAGTTGCTCAATCCGACCCACAACAATGAACGGGGGTTAATTTTTTCATTATCGTGATTGTCTCCTTAATTACCGCCCAAGCAGCCTTGGATCGAAGCGATATTCGACAGCGGGACCGACTTTGACTTTTTTGAAATCGGGATGTTTTGGATTCAGCAGAAAATTGATTTCGCTTTTGCTGAGCAAGCTCGGTAATGCCAGAGCGACAGAGCGGGCGCCGCGAACCCACTCGTCACCAATTTGCATACTCGCGCTCGTGGGTGGTTCTGCATCCCAATTCCGCGGCAGATTTTTGATCGGAAAGTATTCAGTCAACTTGTCATCCCAATCGACTCGAAACGAGAAATAGCGCTCCGCCGGAAGCATTGGCATCGTATGAACAAAAAGCTCGAGCGCAGCGAGAGATTCGTGTTCGCTTACGTAAATGACTGATGTCCGGCGCGAGTTCCATCTCCCGCCATAAACCCGGCTGCCTTCGCCGGTGAAGGCCGTGCGGGCGCGCGCTGCGCGAACAATTCGCCAGGCTGACGGCATCGCGACTTACGAATAGACGCTGTATTCGATTCGTCCGAGAAGATTTTCCACTTCGCGGGCGCCCACTTCAGTGATGGCGTAATCGAGCGGAACGGAGCCACCGAGACCGTATTGCGGATGTTTCAGCCAAGCTCGCGCCTTGTCAATGCCGCCGAAAACACCGGTGGCTTGCCCGACCAATCGGGAAAAGCGGATGACCTTGTCCGACTCATCGGCAGACAATCGCCCAACTACTTTGCGCCGCTGCAAGGTCGATCGCGAAATGGAAAGCCTTTCCGCAAGCTGTTCCATCGGAATGCCGATCTGGTTTTGCAAATCCTCGAGCTCGCGAAAGGGCAGGCCTCGCTGAATGCGCCGAATCAGCGCGTGCGGATGCTTCGCCTCTTTGCGGTGCGTATTCTTTTCAAGAACCGCGGTCTTCATCGTTTGACCTTCTGATTCAATTAACACAATTTAATTAATCAATTGATCAGGTCAAGAAAATATTACCGGCCTCCCTTAATCCTCTCGCGGATTCCTGTTTTCCCGGTTTCATGATTCACTTCCACCGGAGCGATATGGAAAGTATTCCACAGAAATCAGCTGAGTCGCATTTGGCGCGACGACTTGGCTTGTTCGATACCACGATGATCGTCATGGGCGGAATCATCGGCTCGGGCATTTTCATCAATCCGTATGTTGTCGCACAGCAGGTACCGTCCACTCTTTTGATTCTCGCCGCGTGGGCCGTCGGCGGCTTGATCGCACTGGCCGGCGCTTTCATTTACGCCGAACTTTCTTCGCAAAGTTCAGTCAGCGGCGGCCAATACGTTTACCTGCGCGACGCGTTTCATCCGGCGCTCGCCTTTGTTTACGGCTGGGCGCTGCTGCTCGTTATCCAAAGTGGTGGAATGGCCGCGGTCGCGGTCACGTTCGCGAAATATCTCTTGGCGATCGGCGGCGCCCAGACCAGCGACACTGCTGCCGCATGGCTCGCCGCGATCGCGCTCCTCGTACTCACAGTCATCAATTGCCTTGGTGTGCGTGCCGGCAGCACGACGCAAAATTTCTTTATGATTCTGAAGCTCATCGCGATCGCTGCGCTCGTCGTGTTTGGATTGACCCTGAGCGCTGCGCCGCAAACTCATGAAATTGCGAGATCAACATCTACAACTCCGACTATCTGGAATTCGTTGACGGCTTTCGGCGCGGCCCTAATTCCGGTGCAGTTTGCCTACGGTGGCTGGCAAACGTCGTGTTTCGTTGCGGGAGAAGTTCGCGAACCACGCAAGAACCTTCCGCGCGCATTGCTGATTGGTGTTCTCGGCGTTATCGCGGTTTATCTCTCGGTCAATTTTGTTTGCGTGCATTCGTTAGGCCCAATGGGTCTCGCGCAAACAAAAACTCCGGCATCGACCGTGATGCGATTAGCGCTCGGCGAAAAGGGAGCACGAATTATCGCGGCTGGAATCGCCGCTTCAACACTTGGCTTTCTCAGCCAAAGTATCTTGACCGCTCCCCGGGTTTATTTTGCCATGGCCGAAGACGGTTTATTCTTCAAAAGTTTGGTAAAGGTGAATCGTGCTCGCGTACCGGCGTTCGCGATTATGTTGCAAGGCGTGCTCGCCACCGTTGTGGCCTTCTCAGGCCGTTACGAACAGATTCTCAATTACGTTGTATCTGTGGACGTTGTCTTCTTCGCTCTCACTGCGACGTGCGTCTTTGTTTTTCGAAAGCGACGGCGTCATGCTAAGATCGACAACGATAGCATCGAGATCTTCCGTGTCCCGGGCCATCCGTTCACGACACTATTTTTTATTTGCGCATGCTGTGCTGTGGTTATCAGTACCGGTGAATCGCTATCCGCATAATAGTCTGATAGGCTTGGGCATTATGCTCACCGGTCTGCCGGCGTATCTGTTTTGCCGAATCCGGAGTGCCAATAGAGATTCGTTACACCGGACATAGTTGACGATTCACAATTCCCGATTCACGAATCACGATGCCCGCGACGCAATCGGCTTTCCTGTATTGGGCGAAAACGCGGCCGAAGGTGAAATACGATCTAGCTTCGAGCGGGATTCTCGATCTCCCGCTGGCGGAACTCGATGTGAAACTAAGCAACCTCGAACTGCGCGGCGAGAACGCTTATGGTTACCCGGCGCTCGTTGATGCATTGGCAGCGCATTGCAAAATCGATCCTGAATGCGTGGTAACAATTTCCGGCGGCGCCTCAATGGCAAACCATCTCGCAATGGCGAGCGTGTTAGAACAGGGAGACGAAGTTTTACTCGAAGAACCGACTTACGAACCGGTCCTCGCACTCGCGCAATATTTCGGTGCAACAATCAAACGTTTCTCCAGGAAATTTGAACATGGTTACAGCATCGACATCGACGAACTCTTGAACCAGATCACGCCGCGTACGCGCTTGATCGCGCTCACGAATCTCCACAACCCAAGCAGCGTGTTGGGTGACGAGGCAACGCTAAGCAAAGTGGGCGAGCTCGCCAGCAGCGCCCGCGCGCGTGTGCTGGTGGACGAAGTTTATCTCGAAGCAATGTTCGAGGATGCGCCGAAATCCGCGGTCCATCTGGGTCAGCAGTTCATCGCTACTAGCAGCCTAACGAAAGGTTACGGTCTGAGTGGACTCCGCTGCGGCTGGATTTTGGCTGAACCAGAACTCGCTAAGAAAATGCGCCGACTGAACGACATTTTCGGGGCAGTTGGACCGCACGTAACAGAAAGGCTCAGTGTAATAGCGTTGTCGCAACTCCGGAAGATTTCGGCACGCGCGAAAAGAATTTTGGAAACAAATCGCGCGACCTTAAATCAATTCCTCGACACGCGCCAAGACGTTGATGTTGTGCGCACTAAATTCGGCACGACTTCATTTCCACGCCTTCGCACCGGTGATGGCGATAAACTCTCAGCTTTACTGCTCGCGAAATACGACACCGCAGTTGTGCCTGGCCGATTTTTCGAGTCGCCCCGGCATGTCCGCATCGGCATGTGCCGTGACCCGGAAATGTTCGCGACCAGCATTGAGCGATTCGGACGAGCTTTGGATGAACTGTGACGCGGCGAATATAGCCTCGGCCGCGTCGGTTGTTACGCACTTACCTGATCCAAGACGGTACGCAGCTCGTGAAAATCGACCGGTTTACTAAGATGGAAGTCGAAACCGGCTTCCTTGCCGCGGCGAATATCTTCCTCGCCGTCAAACCCGCTGAGAGCGACGGCCTTGACTGCTTGCCTTTGTTTCGCTTGGGAAACAATGTCATAGCCGCTGCCGTCAGGCAGAACGATGTCGCTCAAAATAACGTCAAAGGAATTTGATTCCAGAAATTGCAACGCCCTCTGAGTGGAATCGGCAACCGACGTTTGATGGCCGAAATGATCGAGCAGGCCGGCCAGAACGCGCAACGTGTCAGCGTGATCTTCGACAACCAAAATCCGCAAGCTCTTGCCCGATTTGAGCGGAGCTTGTGTTACATCCTCCCTCATTGAAAATCTCCGCGCGAGAAAATGCATTGTAATTGGCTCGCCGTCCAGTTGGTTTCGCAGGTCAGATCTCGGCGATCAACACGAAGGTCGAGAGTCGCTATGCTCCTGCCTGGTCGAGAATGCTACGCAGTTCGTGGAAGTCGACCGGTTTGGTGAGATGGAAGTCAAAGCCGGCTTCTCGGCCGCGACGAATGTCCTCGTCTGTGCCAAATCCGGTGAGGGCGACGCCTTTGACTCGCTGTTCGCGTTTCGCCTGGGAGATGACCTCATAGCCGCTGCCATCAGGGAGGCCAATGTCGCTCAAAACGACGTCGAACACTTGCGACCGCATGATTTCCAAGGCGCGCTGGGTGCAATCAGCCTCGGAAATGTTATGACCGAAATGCTTAAGGAGGCGCGACAAAGTTTGTCGCGTATCGCCATGATCTTCGACGAGTAGAATGCGCAGTGATTTCGTCCGTTTATGGGGAGTTCTTGCCGCAACACGACTCCGGCCAATGCGGTCCGGCATGACGTTGAACGTGACTCGAAACGTTGTTCCATAACTTCGACCGCGGCTGTGCACGCTGATCGCGCCGTCATGAAGATCGACAATGTGCTTTACAATGGCCAAACCGAGGCCGAGTCCGCCGAATTGACGCGTGACCGATGCATCAGCCTGTTCGAACGGCTTAAAGAGGGAAGATTGCCATTTGGCGTCGATGCCAATTCCAGTGTCGGTAATCTCAAAAGCGAAACGATTTCGCTCGTCGTTCAATGTTCGAATTTCGATGCGCCCGTCGCTAGCCGTGAACTTGGCAGCATTACTAATGAGATTCCAAAACACCTGCTCGATGCGTATTCGATCGGCCCAGATGTGGTGTTTGTCGGCGGCAAAGGTGGCGGAAACTTTCAATCGCTTTCCCGCAATGTCCTCCTGTGAAATATCGAGCGCTTCCCGAATGACTGTATGCGCATCGACGCGGTCAAAATCCAGCTCAATCTTGCCGCGACTAATGCGAGTCAAGTCGAGTAGGTCGTCAATCAGCCGTGCCTCCAATTGCACATTGCGCCTGATCGTATCGAGCTCCTCACTAAATTCAGCCGGGAGTTTTTCAGCGTGATCGGCCAGGTAACTCGCTGCCGCCAGAGCGGGCGTTAATGGGGTGCGCAGTTCGTGACTAAGCGCAGCCAGAAAATCGTCTTTCGCTTTATTTGCTTTTTCCGCTGCCAGCCTCGCGGCTTCCGCGCTCCGCGCGCGGATCTGATCCGACATGTCCCGCGTCACTTTAGAGAAACCAGTGACTTTGGCTGTGTCGTCGCGAATTGCAGTCAGAACCACGTCGGCATGAAATACTGAGCCATCTTTGCGCACGCGCAGCCCCTGTTCGCGAGTATGCCCTTTCTCCTTGGCGTCCTTTAAATTACGCTGCGGCTTGCCCATTGCCACATCTTCAGCCGTATAAAAACAAGCGAAGTTTTTGCCGATGATTTCGCCGGGCGTGTATCCTTTGATCCTTTGTGCGCCGGAATTCCACGTCGCGACATTCCCATTCACGTCGAGCATGTAAATGGCGTACTCTTCGACGCTCTCAACCAGCAGCCGGAACTGCCGTTCATTCGCGCGCAACCTTTCTGGCGAGGTTTTGGTAGGGGCTGAGTGACCTTTGCTCTCAGCCCTGTGGCTTTTCGGCTTCTTCATTTCACCGGCGACCGACCGCACCCCAAGATGTACCGAGAAACTCGCGGCGTCCATGCTAATTGTGAATAAGTCGCAGCCCGTGTGGGATCCGATCTTTCCAGCCTGCTTCTCCTCAAAAATTAGATGAGATTCCCCCGCGCAACCGACAATTCGGCACTGCTTGGAACGCCATATTGTCTCTCAAACTGCAATCCAAGAATCGTGTCACGTTTTCGCATGAGATAATAACCTGGACCACCAGCCCAACCTAAGTCGTTCGCAAAATGACGCTTTTGTAACGCACAGAAAAAATTCGGTGGTGGAAATTCGTGTCGAGGGCAAATCGGACCGTGATTTGATCTCCAGCTTGTCTTATCTCTTATAAATCATCGATGTTGCGCAGGGGGCGTTACGCCTAAACACGCCACGATCGCCACGACCGCCAGGCCGAGGCAGACTTCGCAGATAACATTGCGGCGAAGTTGATGCAGCAAATCCGATTCCGCTGGGGTTTTTAGCAGCTTTGTTTTGACGACGAACCGGTTGCGCGCGCCAAAGCCGATGAGGATGCCGAAAAGCATGAGCTTAAGAAACAGCAGCCGACCATAAGGCGTCGTGAAAAGCGTGTGAATGGAACCGACCAGCAACCAACTATTGGAAATACCGCTAACAACCAGAACGCTTACACAGCACAAGCTGAGTATGGAAAATCGCTGCAGCACGGGAGCGGCCCTTTCGCTTAATGAGGATGATACACAGGCCCGCCTCAGAAACATTGTCAGCGGCGCTAGTCCGCCAACCCAGGCGCCCGCCGCGCAAAGATGGAGCGCGTCGCCGAGCAGACCGAGCAGTTGCACTTTGGCAGCTGCGGCGTGGCTGATCCAGGCGAGCGAGATGAGAAGGACAACGCTGAGCAACCAGAGGATCAGGATGAGCGCGCGTCGTGCTTCATGTTGCACCAGGCCTGACGCGACGAGTGCAAACATCACTGCGATCAGGCCAAGGCGAAGCTGCCAGACGCGACCGAATTGCGTTTCAACCAAAACCGTTTGCCACACTGTTGCGGAAAAAGCGTTCGTGAGCGCCAATCCACTCATGCTCGCGACTTCCAGCCAAAACCAGAGCAGAGCTGAGAGGAGCGCCGTGACCAGACTCCAAACGGCCACGCGAAACAAGCGCCGCTCGAACGTCGTGCAAATCGCCGCGCGCCGGCCGCCCGGCCAGGCCAAGCGCGACGAGCTCGAAGGTAAAAATTCCCGCGATCAGGATCGATGCGGCGATTTGCGCAGTGCGAGCGATGATGAGCAGCGCGGTGAGCATAGGTTCTCGGCTACCCTCACGTTTAACGAACCACCCGAAACGTGAAGTCTCCGTTCGTCACGTGGGTATCGACAGAAACTACGCGCCAGACGACCTTGTAGGTTCCTGCTCCGAGGCGCGGCAGAGACACGTGTAGCAGCGCGTGGTCGGAAGGGTCCAAGTGCACATCGCGTTTGTCCACTTCGTTCCCGGACGCGTTGAAGACCTGAATCTTGCTGAAGGCGGGTTCGATGTTTTCCGTAAAACGGATTCGAACCTCGTTAGGCGATGTCTCCACCGTGCTGCCCACGCCCGGGATCGCATCTTTGAGGAAAGCGTGCGCTTCAAGCCGGGCTGAATCGGCCAGAACAATTATGAGAAAGCTGAGTATGATACGTTTCATTTGTTTCCTCCGAAGAGCGGGCGGCCCAGGCTGTGCGGGAAAAGATCGTCCAGATAGAAGTGCAGCTGGGCAATGAATCCAACGTCATTGCCAGTGCGGGAATTGATGGGAATCACCGCTTCGGCTCCGACTTGGAAATATTTGCCAGACCAGATGATGCCGGGATTGACGGTGCCGGTAATTAGTCCGCTCTGCCCGCGGTCGAGTGGATCACTAAGCGAAACCTCCACTAGCGGAATGAGGCGGTCGAAGGGTGCGCGCAGCCCGATGTTTCGGACCTGCTCCTGCAAGTAAATGATGCTGTATTCGACCGCAAAACCCGATTGCAATACAGCGGGGTTTGGTGATCCCTCTGCCCGCGCGCTGCTCGGTATAGCGACGCCGACTAGGCCAGTAATCGCAAGTGGTCTCAGCCACGGCAATCCTTGCGGCAAATCGCCCAAGCCTTTGCCGAAGAACAGCGCCGGCGTCCATGTGCTGAAACTGTCCGCTCCCACCTCCTTGCTTCCCGTGCCGCCCACATCTACGGCTAGGCCGAGCGAAACCACGGCTTCGTGTTCGTCGTTTTCAAAGAACTCGTATTTCGAGCCGATGGAGAGGTTGCTGAAGCCATTCACCGCCTTCCCCTGTGAAGGGTTAAGCGTAATGAACGCCTCGCCAAACTCGATGTCCCATTTCGGCGTAATGCGTAGAGCGATGTCGGACGAAACCTCCGTATCGCGCGTGCCGCCATTGTCCGGCGTGACGATGCTGGAAACGGTTGGCAGCGAAAACTCATCGGCGACAAATGGATCGTCGGTCGACAGCGTGGCTGGGAAAAAACGCGCGCCGGCGAAGCCGTGGCCGTAAGCCCGGCTGCTCGCGCTGAGCGCGCAAATCAGCCAAAAAAGCAAAGACAAGTGTTTAATAAATATTCCTCCAGTGCGATGAGAAAACGTCCGCGCCAAGGCGTGACGGTTCCCGGGTTGCGATAGGGAAAGCTGCGGGCCCGTGCACACGCACGGCGCAGCGGAGCCTAACGAGGGCTAGTTAAACCGGCCGCGCGCGCGGCGGCGGAACGGGTGGCGAATGTCCGACCTCGAACCAAAAGCAATTGGCCGTTGTGTACTCAAAAGTAACAAATGGCCGCAAGACGCGCTTTGCACTCGGCGGACAGACCATGTCGATCTTAGGTGTCGGCGATTGAAGATCCGATTTCTTCTCGGAAGCCTTGCCTTTGTTCACGACATGACAAAGCGAGCAGGGATGAGCACCATCGAAAGTTTGCGCGATTGCCTGGCACAATGAGGCGCTCTTCGAGTGCTCAATGAGCATCGTCGTCCACGCGACGGATTGGAGCGCCAGCCAATGCAACCCGATCGCGCAGCAAAGCGCGACAATCGTGGCGATTCGGCCAATGCAATGAAGCACGATCCAAGGCTTTAACAGAACAGCGGCATCAGGTCAATTCCCGAACACCGCCGTCGCGAAAGCGAATATCGAGCTGCCTATTTGTTCGGAACGAAAATGCCGTTGCCGTCGTCGAGATAAATTGTCGGTCCCAACCGCGAAATGTGAAGCACTTGTCGCCACGTTCCCGATGAAAACCTTTTCGTTGCCTCAACTGTTTCCGTTTCCGGCTTCAACAGTTGCCTGTCGATTTTGACCATCGCCTCGGACAAAACGCGTCCGTCCATCGGATGTGGTAGTGAGATTCCGAGAATCTTCAGGATTGTTGGCGCAAGATCGACATTGCCGCTCGGCAAATCATCGACTTGGCCGCGGCGAAAATCGGGTCCAGCCGCGATGAGTGTGTTGTGAATATCAAATCGGCTGAGCGTAGCGTGTGTCCCCTTCCCTGCGGCGCGTTGCCAGTCCGCATCGATCGTTCCCCGAATGCCGAACTGATTCTTGTTTTCGTTCCAGCGAAACGCCAGCACTACGTCCGGTGCGTCCGGACTATCGATCTTCCCCCGGTCGAGCGTAAACGTTCCCTCCAATTTTTCTCGCGTAAAAATCACGCCGGCGAAATCAGATCGCTGCAGAAACTCGACCAGCCGCTGTGTCACCGCATGATTGTTTTGGCCTACGTAAAAAAGCACGCTGCCGCCGCCACCGACCAACATGATTTCGCCGGCCTGCCGCTCGCTTTTGAATTCTGTCACGACATTGAAACCGGCGTCAGCCAGGATTTTCGGCAGCTGGATTTCGCGTTTGATTGTCGAGAAACCATGGTCCGAAACAACGATGATGTCCGTCGTGTCGCGAGTCCCGCCAACGCGGGATCCATCTAACGCTGCAAGCACGGCCGCGAGATTATCGTCCGAAGATCTGATCGCATGCAACGCGGCTTCCGCACCCGGCGCTGTTTCGTGTTGCGTCAGGTCCGGTTCACCCAGCCAAAGCAGCGAAAAAGCCGGCACGCCATCTTTCCAAAGAACATCGGTCAGCACTTTTGTTGTCCAACCATCCTGCTGCAGATGTGCCGGCGGGAACGGGCCAAGCGTGGCGACGATCGGTGCAAGCGCATCCTGCGGAAACGCTGCGCCAGCAAAAAGCGTGACGCAATTTTTCGCGCGTCCTGGATCGACATGTCGATCTAACAACAACCCGACGGTTTTCGTGGCGGCAATCGCAGTGCGTCCTCCGCTCTCGCGAACCAGTTCGGCGATCGTCGGCGCAGCGATATATTTTCCGCCGGAAAGTTCGTCGCCTTTGCGCACAACATGCGGATCTTCGACATCGATCGGTTGTCGGTTGTCGATCTTGGGACGAAATTCGTGGTTGGCGATCAAACCGCTGTGGCTCGGATAATCGCCAGTCGCGAGTGCGACGCCGTTCACATTTGTCGCGCTAAGATAAACGGCGTGATGGTTGCGGAAGACGACACCTTCTTTCGCGAGCTTCCACAGTGTCGGTGTATTTTGTTCGCTGACAAAATCCGGGCGCATCCCATCCCAAACGACGACGACGACGTGGCGCGACTCGGCGGCAAACAGAGCGCTCGGTAATGCAAAGGCGCCGGCCAGTGCCGCCAGGACGTACAACCGCGTTTTGGTTAAGTGCAGGAATCCGATTGGCATCTCAGGCTTTCAAAGCTGCGGAGTCTTCGCACGGCCGCCGAGTAACGACAAGGCGCAAACCGGTGTTCGACGGATGACTATCTGGTCGCACGGTGGTTGAACAGAAATTGTCATCCTGTGTCGGAATGCATGTGCCTAACCCTCGTCGTATTTTTCTCCTGGCAATTTGGCCGCTGACTTCCGTCGTCGCCGAACAATTAATCCCGCTTACCGCAGGCACGCGCTGGAGCTATGAGATGACCCAGGAAAGCAGCAGCCGCAGTCTGGATTTGACCGAGCCGAACAAGAAGGAGCGTTTTCCGGTCAGTTATCGCATCGGTGGCAGGCTCAAGGCCGAAAACAACGAGTTGATTAAACTTGAGCTTTATCGGGGCGACACGCTCCTTAGCACGGATCTCATTACCGTGGACGAGCGCGGAATTATTTGTTCGGCACGGATTAATGAGAACGGAAAAGTAAGCACGTTCGCTCCGCCGCAAATCCTGGTCAGGGCGCCGCTGAAAACCGGAGCAACTTGGAATTTCGACGGGAAAATCGGCGAGACCAAAGTCAGCCAACGTTACGAAATTACCGGCGAAGAAGATACGGTTGTGGCGGCGGGAAAATTTCACACGTGGCGAGTTCGGTGCGAGCAAACTTCGCCGAGCGCGGCGACAATCGATCGCTGGTTTGTTCCGGGAACCGGATTCGTCAAAGTGATAACAAAGGTCAGAGGACCCTCCGGCGGCGTGCTGCAGCAAACGTCGCTCGAGTTAAAGGAAGCGCCGAAGATCGCAGCGCAAGCGAACGTGGACTCCGCCATGGAAAAGCGAAAACTTTCCGTCGGGCTATCCAAGGGACCGGCCGGAGATTTTGCGAGTACATTCAGCGCGAACACACCAGCGATTTATGCACGTTGGGAGGGCCGTGGTTTGCGGCCACAAGCCAAGATCCGCGCAGTTTGGATTGCCGAAAACGTCGCCAACGTTGCAGCCGATTACCAAATCGACGAAGCCTCCACTGTCGCGCCGACTCCCAATTCTCAAGGCACCTTCACTATTTCGCAGCCGGACGGCGGTTGGGCATCGGGAAACTATCGGGTCGAATTGTATGTCGATGGACGCCTAACCGAAACGGTGAAACTGACGATCACGAACTAAAGACTTTTTGAATCTGAAATAGGCGTTCGCCGCATCGTATTGGAAGGAATGAATCTTATAAAAAAGCGAACCATTTGGAGAACCATTTCGTTTACGGCCGTTCTCGGCCTCTGGTTAACCGGCTGCCATTGGATCGGAATCCGCGGCAATGGGCAGATCACGACTGATCAACGAACAGTCGCCCCATTTTCTGAAATCGACGCGGATGGCGCATTTCAGATCAAGTGGCGCAGCGGTGCGCCGGCTTTGAGCATTACGACCGATGAAAATCTTCCGCGTTACATCGACAGCGAAAACATCAACGATCACCTTCGGTTGCATTCGGCGAGAAATCTTTGGCCAACGCACGGAATCAAAGTCGTTGCCTCAAGTCCGACGCGCACTGCCGCAAGACTCACCGGCGCAACACGGTTGACCGCGAATCAGCTCACTGGTGGGAACTTCGCCGTCCAATCGAGTGGAGCAGCGACTGTCACGCTGGACGGAGCGGTCGATAAGCTGTTGGCGGACATGACCGGCGCCAGCGAGTTAAAGGCGGGCTCGCTGCAAACCAAAACCGCCGAACTCTCGACAACCGGCGCCGCCGACGCTGACATCGCGGTAAGCGAGACTCTGAAAGTTTCGATCACCGGCGCCGGGAAAGTTACCTACGCCGGAAATCCGCCCACGATTGAAAAACATATTACTGGCGCAGGCTCGGTCCGGCACAAGGAATAAGACCATGTCTTTCATACTCGTACTTTGGGTCCTCATTTCTAACGCTACTTCTGAGTAACAGGGCCAATCGCGATTTGCCACTTGTGGCGGATCGGCCGCGGCGGGGGCGATGCTAAGATAATTGCGGCTTCGCCGCCTGAATTAACCTCGAGCTCGCCGTCGGACGAGTCCGTCCCATTGGCGAAAAAGGGTCTGCTCGATCCACCTTTGCGACGATCCGAGATTGCGCTAGAGAAGTTCGCCCATGCAAAATTTTATCTGTGCACAATGCGGGACGCAGTTTGCTGAAACCACGCAGCCACTGGCGGGTTGCCCGATTTGCCGAGATGAACGCCAATTCGTTAGGCACAGTGGTCAAGAATGGACAACGCTAAAACAACTGGCTGTCGATCATCACAATCGCTTTGCTGAGGAAGCGCCGCAACTCCTCGGCATCGGCACGAAACCGGAATTCGCCATCGGCCAGCGCGCACTCCTTCTGCAATCACCCAGCGGAAATCTTCTTTGGGATTGCATCACATTGCTCGACGAAAGAACCGCCGCCGAAGTCAACGCGCGCGGCGGCCTCCGCGCGATCGCAATTTCCCATCCGCATTATTACTCGGCCATGGTGGAATGGGCCGACCAATTCGATGCGCAGATCTTTTTGCACGGGCAAGATCGACAATGGGTCATGCGCCAAAGTTCACGCATTCAGTTTTGGGAGGGAATAACTTTGCCGCTTTGGGATGGGCTCACGCTGATCAATTGCGGCGGACATTTTGAGGGCGGCACTGTGCTGCACTGGCCCGCAGGTGCGAATAGTAAGGGCGCATTGCTCAGCGGTGACATCATTCAAGTGGTGCAGGACCGGCGTTATGTGAGTTTCATGCGCAGCTATCCGAATTTAATTCCGCTCGGCTCAACTGCGATTCACCGCATTCTAGAAATGATCGAGCCATTTGAGTTCGATCAAGTTTACGGCGCGTGGTGGAAGGCGAACATTTTGTCGAGTGCGAAAACAGCGGTGCTTCGCTCGGCGGAACGTTATCTTCGCGCGATCGGCGCCTAGATCGCAATTCGAACCTTCTGTAAAGACGCCCGTCTACTCAGCCTGCCCGTCTTGGTCGCCGTGGCGACCTTGGCGGGCGAAAACATTTGGAGTGTTCTGCCGAGCCGTAGCTTTATGCGTAGGCTCTTCAGCTGCTCTTCTTCTTGTAGTCCCGAAAATTTCGGGATGTTGGCTGCTCTGTTTCGTTTGCAGGCGGCACGCCCGCCACTACAGCGTTTCCGGCAACCGGTGCGGTTGCCCTACAATTTCGGAAACGAGACGCGGTAACGCTACCGCTGCTGGTTCGCGTACGCATTTTGTGGCGAAACGTGACAGCGGCGTTTCTTCCGGATTGATCTCAATGAGCTCACCGCTATGGCCGCGCGCTCGCAATGCCCAGTCGACGATGTAGCCGAAGAGAGCGGTCGTGCCGATCACAATCACAAGGTCGCACGGTCGGCCGGCCAGATAATTTTCAACCATGTCGATCTTGCCCGGATCCAGCTGCTCACCGAACCAAACCACAGCAGGTCGCATTAGCGCGTTGCAATCTGGACAGCGTGGCAACTGGTTATCCTCCATCTCATCGGAACTTGACCGTTTAACGCGGTCAAGTTTCTGGCCAGTTGCGTTGTCGGAACGCGCCGACATGAACAAAGGTGAATACCCGTGCTCCGGCTCGGTTCGGCTAAAACCGCAACGCGAACACCGCGTGACGAAGATATCGCCATGAATTTGCACGATCTTCTCCTTCGGCAGTCCCGCCCGTGAATGCAGATCGTCCACGTTCTGCGTCAAAAGCATGAAATCACGTGTGCGTGAAGCGAGTTGCGCGATGGCCTGGTGAGCCGCGTTCGGTTTCGCGCGGCGAATTCGTTCGCGCCGCTCGTGATACCATTCCCAAACTAGCCGTGGATCACGCGCGAACGCCTTTGGCGTCGCGAGCTTCGCCGGATCGAAATTCCGCCAGTAACCATCCTTGCCGCGGAAAGTCGGGATCCCGCTCTCGGCCGAAATACCCGCGCCGGTGATCAGGAAGATTCGCATGTTGTGCGACGCTGTACCAACTCGCGAAGGCTTTCAGAGTCAAGCGCCGACCTAAATGAAGAGGCGCCAGGCACAAGCCCCTCTCCAACCGAAATCCGCAATCTGCAATCGATTCGGCTTCAGGCATTGCTTACTCCTATTGCGATAGCGATCAGCTCAATCGAAATAGTATAATTTCTATTATCGGAGTTCCCGTTGATTTTTCGAACAATCTTTGGTGAGCGCGCGTCAAAGAAAACAACCATGAAAACACCGAAACTAATTGCAGTAGCTGCCGTCAGCGCCGGACTCGCCTTCGGCGTTACCGCGCAAGCGAAGGAACACGAAGAAGAAAACACCATCAGCAGCTCGGATGTCCCGGCTGCGGTGCAACAGGCTGCCGAGACGCAGGCCAAGGGCAGCAAAATCGTTCGCTGGGAAAAAGAGGGCGCGAACTATGAGGCTGTCATCGACAAAAATGGCAAAGAGTGGGGCTTTGCCTTCGATGCGAACGGCAAACTCCTGAAGAAGCACGAGGAGAGCAAAGAGCATAAAGAAAAAGGCGAGAAATATTAATCGATAAAAGTGGATCGAGCAGTGGTAGGGACATCGCGGCGCGATGTCCCTACCCGCAGCCGATCCACCTTCGATTTTCAAATAACCCTCCGATTCGCCAGAGATGATGATGATTCGTCTCGCGGCTGCGCTCTGTTTTCTAGCGGTAGCGCTGGGTGCATTTGGGACGCACGCCCTAAGATCGATAATCGAAAGTCATGGTTTGGTTGATGTTTGGAATAAGGCCGTGCTCTATCATTTTGTGCACGCGATCGCGTTGGTTCTTCTCGCTCTTCACGGCGTGGCCAATCGCGGCGCGTGGTGGTTGCTCTTCGCCGGCATCTTTCTGTTCAGCGGAAGCTTGTACACGATGGCCCTAACAAATGTGCGGTGGCTCGGTGCGATTACGCCACTGGGCGGACTTTGTTTTCTCGCCGGCTGGGCCTGGCTGATCATTTTACCGAAACTGTAGCGCCACCTGCCTGCTCGCCAATGGAGCCGCAGGGATGCCAGCGACATAGACGGGGTTAAGCCGAGAGGCCGAAAAGAGCGCGAGCGAATGAGTCAAAACATTCGGCGTGTTCTGCCGAGCCGTAGCCTTGTGCGTAGGCTGGCCTGCTGCGCTGGTTTAATGTTCGCACACGACACGTCCGCCAGCGGACGGAGTCGTCCCGTGGCGAGCCTGCCGCGACAGCGATTTGGCCCGCAAGAACGCTGCTTCCATGCGCGCTTCGTTTTTGTATAATCAGCACGTTCGAAATGCTCACTCGCCATGGACGTCGAAACGCTCCGCGCTGTTCCGCTCTTTGCTTCGCTCGATAACGAGGCGGCGGTCCAGTTGTCCCGGTTTTTGTCGCTCAGCGACTATCCCTCTTCGACCGTTGTTTTTCGCAACGGTGACCCAGGTGACTCGATGTATATCATCGACTTGGGCAAAGTGCGCATCAGCCTCACTGATGCCGATGGCCACATGATCACGCTCGCCGAGCTCGAGCGAGGAGATTTCTTCGGTGAAATGTCGATAATCGACGGACACGGCCGTTCGGCGGACGCGACGGTTTTGGAAGACGCGCGACTGGCAAAGCTGACACGCGAAGATTTTCTTTCTTTCATCAAGCACGATCCGCGTGTGACTTTGGAATTGCTCACGGCGTTGGCACGCCGGTTGCGACACACGGACGATCTTTTGCGCCACCGAATCGCGCGCAACGTCAACGAGCTAGAAGCCGCCCACATGAAGCTGGCGGACCGGGCCGCGGACGTGGTCGCAGAGTTTGGCGGCAGCTGGAAGTTCATCATCGCCGCGATCATTGTTTTGAATTTTTGGGTGATATTGAACAGCTGGGTACTCCTGGACAAAGGGTTCGATCCGTTCCCGTATATCCTCCTTAATCTTTTGATCAATATGGTTACAGCCTTGCAAGCGCCCATCATCATGATGTCGCAAAACCGGCAGGCGCTGAAAGACCGCTTGCGCGCCAATCTCGATTACCAGCTTAATCTCAAGAACGAACTTCTCTTGAGCGACATCATCCACCGGCTGGACGAGCTGGCAAAAAAGAAATTGCGCGAATAATTTCGCGACCTGCGCGACATCGGCAATCCGTTGGACCACGGGCGCTGCCTGTCGCGCCGTACCAGGCGAAGGCGGATGTCGCCGTGCCCGCAGCCATGCACGTACTCCGCGCGCCTCAACCCGCCTTCGCTAAGCTTCGGCGTGGCAAGCAGAGCGAGGCGGCTACATCAGCGAACTTGTCGCGCGGCCTGCCTCTTGGTATGTTCTGATGCCGACGATGTTCACCACCTTGCTTGAAACGCAGAAAGCGGCGGTCACCATTGTCGTTTTCATCGCGACATTCTTTCTCGCGCTCGCTATCGGCCGCTTTCTGAAACATCGCGCCGGCGTCGGCCTCGGAATCTTATATCAGCTCTTCTCCTTTACGCTCGCCTTCTACGCCGCGCTCGTGACCTATGGCGTACACGCTGGTTGGCGCAATCACATCGGCGCGGCCGCCATTCTCTTGAGCACTGCGCTCGTGGTCGCGCTGATTAATCGCTACGTCTGGGATTTTTATTTTGAGAAACGCAAGCAAACGCCCATTCCGCATTTCCTGCGCGAAGTCGTGGCGCTCATCATTTTTCTCATCGCGCTGCTGGTCGTCCTGAGCGTCGGTTATCACGCCGAACGTGAGTTGAAAGGCGTGCTCGCCGGCTCTGGTATCGCAGCGATCATCCTCGGGTTTGCCGGCCAAAACCTTTTCGGCGGCATGATCGCCGGCATGTCGATCCAAATTAATCGCCCCTACAAAGTGGGCGACTGGTTGCAAGTGGGAGAGCGTTTTGCCGAAGTGCGAGAGATTAACTGGCGCTCCACCCGGTTATGCACCAACGACAACATCTATCTCGATATTCCGAACAACGAGATGGTTCGCCAGATTATCGTCAATCTCCACTACCCGACCAACGTCCACGCCATGCGCATCCGCGTCGGCATTGATTACAACACCCCCCCGAGTCGGGTGAAAGATGCGCTGTTCCGTGCTGCCTCCAGCGCGAACGGGGTCCTGGCCAATCCCCCGGTTAGAGTTTTCCTGGTCGATTTTGGAGACCACGCCGTCACCTACGAGATCAAGTTTTACATGGGCAATCACGCCCGGATCAACGAAATCAACGACGCTGTGCGGACCAACGTCTGGTATGAATTGAAACGGCAACGCATCGCAATTCCATTCCCGATTCAAACGTTGCACGTCGAGCGGCGAACGCCGAAACTACTCGATGAGGACCACGCCGAAGCGCGCGTAATTTTGCGCGGTGAACCGCTCTTTAGTTATTTGTCCGAAGCGCAGATCGATACCTTGGTCAACCAATCGCGTCTCAACCACTTCGGTCGCAGCGAGCACGTGATCGAAGAAGGTGCCGAAGGCGATTCGATGTTCGTGCTATTGCGGGGCGCCGCCCAAGTTTCAGTCTCAAAAAATGGCAGCGCCATCCCGCTGGCCACGCTGCGAGCAGGCGATTGCTTCGGTGAAATGTCGCTGCTCACTGGCGAGCGGCGAAGCGCGACCGTGCTCGCCGAAGGTGATTGCTACGTTATGGAAATCGGTAAGCCAATCATGGCCGAGATCCTCCGCGAATCACCAGATTGCCTCAACCAACTGAGCGAAATCCTTGCCAAACGAAAGATCGAGACCGAAGGAATTATCAAAGAAGTCAGGCCATCGGCCGAGCAGACCGCCAAGGAAAAAGAATACCGCGCCACCTTCTTGCGCCGGTTAAAGACCTTCTTTGAACTATAAATCCCAGCGGTTGAGAGTCCTTGGTTGAGAGTTGAGAGCTGTCTGATGTCTGCCACCCGTCCTGGCTCCTCCGACCTCCGACCTGTGCTCTCTGACATCTGACGTCCGAACGTTCCGATATCTGACAGCTCCCGTGTGTTTTGCGCCTTCCCAAAGGCGAGATTTTCTGACAACCTCGCATCAGCTGTAGTAGTCGCGGATCCCGTGGCGTCTTCTGACCACGGGCGGCAGCTTTCTTTCGGCAAATCTATTTTTCTGTATTCGACATTGGACGTTGGGCGTTCGGTGTTTGCCACCCTGCTGCGTCTCCGCCGTCTGCTCTCTGATTTCAGTCCAGCGGACTCTTCACGCCGAACCCCGGCTTGTTGAGCACGTGGGTGTAGATCATCGTCGTGGTCACGTCCTTGTGGCCTAACAATTCCTGAACTGTGCGAATGTCATGGCCTTTGTCGAGCAGATGCGTTGCAAACGAGTGACGCAACGAATGACATGTAGCCCGCTTAACGATACCAGATGCCCGAACCGCGTTCTTCACGGCAGCTTGCAAAACCCCTTCAGCGATGTGATGCCGCTGTTGTTTGCCGGTGCGCGGATCAATGCTCAAGCGCGACGGTGGAAAGACATATTGCCAGCCCCATTCGCTCGCTGCGGTCGGATATTTTCTTGCGAGCGCAAATGGCAAGTGCACGTGGCCAAACCCGTCCTCGAGGTCCTGTTCGTGCTGCGCTCTCACTCTCAACATGTGCCTTCGCAATGGTCCGGCCAGATTCAACGGCAGCATTGTAATGCGGTCTTTACCACCTTTAGCGTCTCGTACGGCGATTTGCGCATAGGCAAAATCGATATCTTTCACGCGCAACCGCACACATTCCATGAGCCGGAGGCCGCTGCCGTAGAGAAGCCCGGCCATGATCTTGGGCACACCCTTTAGATGGACAAAAACCTGTCTCACTTCATTACGTGAGAGAACGACTGGGAGTTTCGGCGGCTTCTTCGCCCGCTCCACAGCTTTGAGCCAGCCTATTTCTTGCTTGAGGACCTCCTTGTAAAGAAACAGCAGTGCACTCAACGCCTGGTTCTGCGTTGAAGAGGCTACATTCCCTTCACGAGCGAGATGGGTCAGAAATTGTGCTACTTCCTCCTCCCCCATTGAGTCTGGATGCCGTTTGCCGTGGAAAAGAATGAAACGGCGAATCCAATCGGCATAGGCTTGTTCGGTACGAAGGCTGTAATGCTTGACTCGGATCGTATTGCGGACTTGGTCGAGGAGTTTGGGTTTGCTGGGTGCGGGTCGGGTCTCTACAATAGGGTCCATCGCTTTTATTGTGAGGTTTTGACCTACAAATGCAAGCGGATTAGACTCAAAATTTCCGCCTTTCCCTTGAAAGACCCAAAAATTCGACCCATTACTCGTTAGGTGCACGACACATGTGGGTCCGACGCAGCGAACACGGAATTACGGACATATCTCGTCGCAATCGGCGACGTAGATTGAATCCCCTTGGCCCTTTGTTGGTCACGTTATTTGTCATGCTGTTGCTGTTTCTGTTCGATCAAGACCTTTGCTCCAGCTCATTCTTCAGCTCGCCAGCCCTTGCGCTGAGCTTTCTCATCATCTTCGTGCTGCTTTATTTCGCGCGTGCTGCGCTCGGTCGCTACGAGTTGCTAGGCGCCGTCCGCCTAAGTCCACCAACCGATGTTCAGCGGACTATGATTTGCCCGCATTGTCACAAGATTCAGTTCGATACAGAGTCCCATTCTTGCGCTTGTGGGGGCCGCTTGGAAGACCTAGAGCATTGGCGTTGGATAGAAGACAAGCATCCTCCTCCGAATGTCGCAAACACCTAACCATGCGCTGGAGCTAACGGCTACCCGGCGCCTAAGTTCATTTCCTCATGATTATGACTCTCACATCGCATTTGACGTTCGGCGTCGGTAGCCGTAGCTCAGCTTGTTCTCGTTAAACGTATGAGCGCCACCGCACTCGAATCGCACGATTACAGCCATCTCATCGGCAGCGATCTCGCAGTAGGCTACGCAGACCAGAATGAGAGCTTTGCCGCTTACCTCCCGCGCACGGGCACAGTTGTACGTCAGATCCCGCCCGAAGATTGGGGCAGCGATTGGCTGGTTCTGCATCTAGACGAGCCTTTCGAGTACCAGCTAGGCTCGCTCGACACAGGCTTTCGCGCCACGGTCGTCACTCATTTTCTTGTTCGTTCCCGCTGGGCGGGGCACGCTATCGGCGCGCAGCAGACCTCCGTTTTTCTTTTAGTGGATGCCGATCACGTGCTCGACACGAAGCAGCAGTTTCGCAGCACAGACTTCATCCATGTGTGTTGGGGCATGATTCCGCCATGAGTGCTAGCCACGAAATACGTCTAACCATGCGATGGAGCGAACGGCGGACCGCCGTACGCTTCCACTTTTGAGATGACTTCCGCACTCCCGCTGCGAGCGAAGCGCGCTCTCGTCCGCCGTCGCTCATCTCGTTCTCGTTAGGCGTATGGACAACTCTGCATGAGACGAGCACTCCTTATAGCTGTCCTCATCCTTACAGTGACCCGTATGGGCGTAGCGCAAAAGCAGAGCGCGAGGGGCAGTCACAGAACACGTGTCGAGGAGGCCATCAGGAAACTGGATAACGAACGCATTCAAGCACAGATTCATGCTGATGCGACGGCCCTTGATCGCATCTACGCCGCTGATTTCATAGGCGTAGGGCCAAGTGGCACAGTGAGAACCAAGCCGCAGGTGATTGTAGATTTCACGTCAGGTGATTTAAAATTTCAATCTATCACTACCGATGACGTCCAAGTGCGCGTCTATGGAAACACGGCTGTGGAGACTGGCCGCTCAACAATGAATGGGCAAGACAAAGGCCAAACTGTTCCCCGTGACACTCGCTTTACCAGGGTGTGGGTAAAGCAACACGGGCGCTGGCGGTTGGTTGCCAACCATTACTCGTCTCAGACTACGCACCAATAAGCAGTCACACCAAATGCCTAACCAATCGCTGGAGCCAACTGCTGGCCGCTGTGAAGTCCACGTTTGATTTTATGAAACAGTTCTCGATGTTTGCCGCGCTCGGCGCCGCCAGCGGTGCCTCATCTCGTTCTCGTTAGGCGTATGGCAAGCACAATCGAGGGCGGGTGTTTATGCGGACGCGTCCGCTATCGTCTACACGTTAGGCCAAAGCAGGGGAGTGACTGCCATTGCGAAGATTGCCGGCGGGCTAGTGCTGCTCCGTATGTGACTTGGTGTAGCGTTCCCAGCAAAGCGATAGAGGTTCTGAGCGGTGAACTGCGTAGAGTCTCATATGCAGACCGATTACGCTCGTTCGCCTCTTGTTGTGGCACGCCTCTGTTTATCCAGGACGAAGTCAGTTCTGAATGGATTGACGTGACAGTAGCGTCGCTCGATGATCCTAAGACCTTTCACCCGGAGGTCGCGATATGGACAGAAGACAAACTCCCGTGGGTAAAGCTCGATCCGAGTCGGCGTGCTTTTCGCCGGAGCAGAGATGAAAACGCCTAACCAGGCGCTGCAGACATGTGGTTAGGTCAAGGGTAACTTCGTAAGAGGTAGAGTTTTTTCTGTACGAAGGCTTCTTTAGTTTCGTATCCGAGGTTTTTGATCGTCGGCACACCAAGTTCAGTAGCTAGTTTGTGAAGTTTGGTGTGCAAGGTGTTCGTGCGTTCAATGGCTCCGATGACGTGGCCTTGCATGACGTGCCAGACGGCAACACAGAGTTTGCGGGCCACGGCCACGGCGGCTTTGTTGTGGCCGCGACGCATCGCTACGGCCAAGCCCCACTTCTGCAGCGGGTTGTTAACGCGTAGAAGTTTCTTGGCCGATTGCACGAGCAATGCGCGGATCGCTCCTCGGCCATGGCGTTTCAACGCTCCACCGCCTTCCCAGTTTCCGCTCTGTTGTACACTCGGATTTAATCCAAGGTAAGCGGCCAGTTTGCGACCGTTGCTAAAGCGGCTGATGTCACCGATGGCAGCGCTCAAGCCGTAGAGGGTGATCAGACTGATGCCGCACAGTCGCGTCAGCCGCAGCAGTTGCGGTTCGGCCAAGACTTCCTGCGCCATGTAAGGGCGTAGTTTTTGTCGGCGCCCTCGTGCTGCCACTAGTCCGCTATGGAGTTGCTCCAACAACATCGCCTGCGCCGCTGTCCACTCCCGCATCTTGAGCAATCGCGCCATCGCACTGGGATGACTCAAGCGGAAGCCACTGCTCAGACGAACACAATGTTCGTTAAGCATGGAGCGCAGCTGTTGTTTGAGCCGGGTCGATTCTTTCACCACCGCCTGGTAAGCGCTAAAGACTTCGCGGCGCTCCAAAGTCTTGGCGTCAGGCTGCCACACGATGGGCGATAAAGCGCTTAAGTAGATGCGTGCGATTTTGATCGCATCTACTCGATCGTTAGCACAGTAGGCTTTGCCCACTTTCCCCGCCTGATGACTATCGAGGATTACCACTTTACGTTTCAGAGCGCGCAGTCGTTTGGCCACGGCAAAAGCGTTGCCGCTCGCTTCCAAGACCAACACCTCTGCCACGCTCGTGTGACGCTGCGCCCACCTCTCCAGTTGCACCAGCTCCACCCGGCGTGAAGTGCTCAGCACCCTTGCACTGAGTCCATCAGGTCCCTCCAAGATCGCTCCGGCGAAACTGTCCGGATGCACATCGAGTCCAACGACTCGAGAGTTGCTTTGACTCATGTTTTTTGTTCCTTTCTTTTCTTTATGTTGTTGCTTGTTGCTGGACGGAAGGCGCGGCCGGGCTCCCGACGAATACCTCAAACGCAGACATCCGGGGCTGCGCGGATTTTTTCCACGCACCTCCACGAGGGTTCATCCGTCAGGACTCACTCAGCCTTCAATCGGGGAGTTACCCCACTGCAGCGCTCGAGTCCCTGCCGCTATTGCGCTTCCGCCCTTGGTTCTGTTGTTTTCCAGTCCCATCGGACGCCAATCGAAAGCTCCGGCCTCGCCTCCCGTCCAGCTCAACTTCACTCACGCCTAAACCCATACCCTCAGCTAACGGCTCCACTGCGCCATTCATTCGACCCCGATCTTAACCAGCATGATTCCAAATGCTGCCACTTGCGCCTGCCGGAGCCGTGGCTGAGCTTGGTCTCGTTAGGCCATATGTTATGCGCCAACCGAATGTCGCCACGGAAGCAGCATCTTGTGTTGAGCTATCTCGCGGTCGCCCACAGCGCTGCCGTGCTCGCACTCCTGGCGGCTCGCCCGTGGCCGGTTCCGCTGTTGTGGTTCGACCCGATCTGGATGGGCCTTGCTACACTATGGTTCTTCTGGCTTATCGTTCTCGCATCGGCATGAACTACGCCCAATATAAAAAAGTTCGCCTGATGGTCACAAGTTCTACGCTTCGGCGAGCACTGAGGCTTTCTTGTTAAGAACGGCCAGTGCTTGTTGAAGCTCGTCAAAGTCAAACGGTTTGGACATCATCATGTCCACACTCAGCTCTTCGTAAGCGCGAATATCCTCGTCCGAGAGATGAGCCGACAGAACGAGGATCTTGCCGCCAAAGTTTTTCGCCCTTAGTCGACGCACCAATTGGAGACCCGTCATGCGCGGCATACGATGGTCAGTAATAACAACGTCAAAAGGTCGGGCCGTAGCGCCGATCTTAATGAGTGCCTCCCAGCCATTCGCCGCCCTGGCTACTTTGGATGCTGGACCTCCAAGTACCATTGCAATCATGTGCGCGACGGCTTTTTCATCCTCGACAACCAGGATCTGCAAAGGGTGGCTCATGATTCCAGAGATTGAATTAGCAGGACCTGGGCCGCAGGCTGCCCCCAATGGCTGCCCGTTGACGAAACGGTGCCGAGGCAACCGCGGTGAGGAGGATTAACAGTGGCAGCAGGAGGCGCATTGGCATCTTTCTTGGTTTTGGAGGCCCAGGGGGGATGGGCTGTGCGTTTACCCGGAGACGACCAGCGCGTGGTAGCAATTGTTGCAGATGAGGAGCATGGCCCTGGCGAAATTGGTGATGAAGCCGATAATTTTTCCCTTATGCTCCCCGACCTTTCCCAAACTTGTAACGATGGAGCTTCTTCAGATACTTCGCTCCTGCACGGCAAGAATTAGGCGAAAAATGTTCGTGTTTAATTACGAATATTCGTCTAATTCCGATTAGGCGCTGAACATTTGGGGCTACTCCTTACTTTATGATCAAATCCGCCTTCAAAGGCCTGCTTAAGCGTTCCGGCTTTCATCTGTTCACCAACGGCTCGCTTCCGCCCGGAGTGGATTGGCTGTTGGACCTCAAGAAACTGGGACTCCATGCCTCGGCTACCTTTTTTGACGTGGGAGCAAACGTGGGCCAAACCATTTTCGAGGTGCATGCAAGCTTCCCCCAAGCTTCGATCTTTGCCTTCGAGCCGTTTCCGGTCACATTTGGAACGCTCCGGGAACGCACGGCTCACCTGAAGAACGTCCGGATTTTTCCGTTGGCTTTAGGAGCCAGCCCGGGAGCGCTTCAGGTCAACACGCGCGAGAACTCGGTGCTGAACTCCCTGGTGGGCGCGGCGCAAGCCACAGAGAGCGTGCCGCACGACGCAGGTTCGGTGCGGGTCACCATCGATAGCTTGCAGAACTTCTGTGCACAGCATGAGATCGACGTGATCGATGTGTTAAAGACGGATACTGAAGGTTATGATCTGGAGGTGCTCAGGGGTGCGGGCGAGTTGTTGGGGCCAGGCCGCGTGCGTTATGTTTACGCCGAGGTAACTTTCTGCGCCCAAAACCGGCAGAATACTCCCTTCTCACCCCTTTTCGATTATCTGGCCGAGAAGAACTTCCGTTTGTTGGGTCTGTATGAGACCTACACCTTACATCACTTCCCCGAGCCGAACGTCTTCTGCAACGCGCTTTTTGTCCATCGTAGCCACCACGTCAACACCAACCACGCGCCAGCCAACTCCGAAAGCTTTCGCGAGCGGGCGCGCTAGCCGTTGCACTAAGAAAGTTGAGGGTTGAGAGATGATAGTTGAGAGTGAAACAAAGCTCGTTCTCGCCAGCGGTGGCTGATCTTGTTCTCGTTAGGCAGCAAAATCCTCGCGATTACGCCATGACAATTATCACCAAGGAGAAGAAGCTCGTTGCACCAACTCTCGGGGACTGGGCATACCTCGCTCTTGACGATGGTCGGTTCGGATGGGTACCCGACAACATTATCCAAGCACGAGTCTAACCAATCGCTGCAGGCACCTCGTCGCTCGTGCAAATGATAATTCGATAGAAGTCACGTTGGAGGATACCCCGAGCACCGCGAAGGTCCGCAAACAATTCCAGAAGCTATTGCACGCGGCAAAGCCTGAGGCTTAAAAAGACATTAAAGCTGGTCGTTTTCAGGTACGCGATTGTAGCAGGCCTGCGAGGCCGAATGAGACCGATACGGTTACTGGATACCCGATAGATTAGATCGGCCCGTTCGAGCCGTGGACTCTGCAAACTATGCTGCGTGACCGGAGGTGATGGCTTATAACAGCACGATGCGTAAATGGCATGCTAAGCACAAAAAGCGGCGGAACACCTAACCCCTATGTAAGATGTCAAGTGTAGCGGGGCGAGTGTGGAAGGTGATTTGTTAGGTCATATGGTTGTTGATTGAGGTTGAGGGTTATCTTGGAGACGCTTCCTCTTCCTTGTGCTCGTTGGATTTCTCCAGCGGCTCGTACTCCTATCCGTCCCGCAGGCGCGGGAGCAATTTGATCAATGCGATCTCTTTGGAAGAGGAACTTGGGCGCGCCCAATCTAAGCCGACGATCCGACAGCTGCCGCATCAGGTTAGGTACCGGGTGCAGGCCCACGTTCCAAAGTGATGTTGTTTATCGGCGTTTCCTTAGGCGATATTGCTCCTTTCTGTTCCCCTCGAACTGGACTCATTGATTAATCCCAGTGTTTCGGCACTGACTCGGCCGGTGCGGATGCGCCAGAGATCGACCGCCAGTTGTCGCGCCACGGCCACGATGGCTTTTTTGCGCGCCGCGCCTGTAGCCAATGCGCCTCTGCCCAGGATCACTTTCCATTTAAGGATCGGCTGGTAATTAGGCTGGAAGCGGACCAGGCGCCAGGCCAACTCCACCAGGGCGGCTCTGAGCCGGGGATTGCCGTGTTTGGTCACGCAACTTTGCAGGCGAGTGTTCCCACTGCTGTACTCGCCCGGACATAAGCCGGTGTAGCTCGCGACTTGCCGCCGATTGTCGAAGCGCTTCCAGTCGCCGATCTCGCGATCGATGATCACACTGCTCATGGCGCCCAGTCCGCGTGGTTGGTTGGGAGCCGCTGTGCTTTGCAGTTGAAGTGTCAGCCTGCAGATCTTTTGCTGCAGCGCGACCAGGATTGGTTGGCTGTTAGCGAGCAGCTCTTTCATCCACCCTGGCACGTTGAGCGCGACAAAGGTGCGCGGCTTCCACCAACTCTTCACCGGCTCAACACCGTGGTTGACCATCAAACTGCGCCCTTGCGCTTCGAGCTGTTTTCTTGCTTTAACCAACTGCTCGCGCTGCCGATGGAGAGCGCGCAGTTGCTCTTCTCTTTCGCTCGGCACGCGCACTAAGGCCAGCGCATCGCGATTACCTTGCACGAAACGGTCCAACTTTAAGCAGAGTGCTTTGGCATCGAGTCCGTCGGTCTTTACTCGCCGGTTGCGCTCGTCCAACTTTTGTGGACAAACGACGTGACATTTTATCCCCAGCGCTACGAGCTGCCGTTGCAATCCAAAACCGAACCCGCACGCTTCGTAAACGGCGTGCACTTCGGCTCCGTGTTGCTTCAACCGTGCCGCCCACTGCAGGAACGCTTCTTTGCTCAAACGCTGTGGCGGCTTGGGATTACTTCCGCCCTCCTGCATCACCACGACATAAAATTCCTGGTGCACATCAATCCCAAGCTTGATCACCCCAGTGCTGTCATTAAACTGGCAGCGGGTTTCCTCATGTGAGGACAACTCTGTGTTAATTAGATAATGCATAGCGCGGGTGAGTTTAGCGACTCGCCCGCGCCCCTTACATGTCATCTAGGCGATGCGATTGGAAATATTAGAATTGACAGAGCAGACGTTAACTCTCAACCTCCGAGGCATCGAAGCCCGCGCGTTGCGGCAGGGAGTGCGGCAGGATCGTGACAGGCGACATCCGAGTTTCGCGCTAAGCCTGCAAATAATCCTATGAAAACCAATACTCCCATCATAAAAGTTTGGCTGGTCTTTGTCTGTATTACTGCTTTGCTTGGCAGCTTCGCTGCGACGCAAACTTCGTTCGCACAAACACCGTCACAAGGAGCTGTCGTACAGATGGACCGCGGGTCCTTTCAACAGTACCTGAAATCGCTCGGATATAAAATGCGCGGCGGAATCGCAAAGGCCAAAACCGACAGCAGCGATAAGCGATTCCGATCGCTGCAACACTTTTCTAACGCATTCACAGTCGGGGGCGTCACATATCCTTACACCATGCTGGGATATCCGCCGCGGTCGGGCCGCCAGGCAGAGTTTCGCTCTGTCATCGTCCCATTGCGGATGAACTTCGTTGGCTTCGGTCGACACCAGGACGTATCTGTCACCTTCGGTCCCTCAGTTGCCGTGGCGAACATCGTGAACTCGCCGATTTATCAGGATGCATCGTTCGCGAACGGGATCGGGCAATTCAACGACATGATGCAGCGCGCAACTTTCTGGAACAAGATGGACCCGGCAAGGCAATGGCACGTCAAGTTCGCCCAGCCGAGGGTCATGCATACCATCGACATCGAGGTGACCCCCGAGACCGGGACATTGTTTCAACAGGGGAGTGACTTCTTCGGTGACGTGCTGATCGATTTCCTCGATGCAGAGGCCAGAACGATTATTGAGCTTACAGGGTTGGCTCCGGACGAAGTGCCAATTTTCGTTACGCAAAACTGTACAGCGCAAGCGCTCGGATACCACACAGCCTTCTCCGCTCCGAACGAGGATGGCAGCGAGACGTTGCAGACTTTCATCTATACGAGCTGGCTAGACCCAGCCCTCGTTAATCCCATCATTGCCGACATCAGCACCATAAACCACGAGAGCGGCGAGTTGTTCAACGATCCGTTCATCAATAATGTCGTTCCCGACTGGCGGTATCCACCCGAAAGCGATCCCCGCGCAGTGTGCTCCTTCAACCCGTTCCTCGAAGTCGGTGATCCTCAAGGGAACGGCCCGACATTTAATGACTTCCCGACCGTGGTGATACCTCTGAATGGCTTCCCATATCATTTGCAGGATCTAGTCATGCTGCCGTGGTTCGCCGACGAAGTCCCCTCTTCCGCCGAAAACGGTTGGTACGACTTCCCTGCAACGACCGACATTCACGCGCCGGCCGTCTATTGCCACCACAGGCCCTGAAATCTGACCACTACCGAGGCGGAGTTCACAGCGAACTCCTTCTTGTCGCATCGTCGCCCATTAATGCCCGTGCTGATGACGTGGCTTATCTGCGAAAGACATTTCTCGGCGATCCAGCTGTGAACGCCGAGATTAAGCGAGCAATCGAAAGCCGACTCGTGATTCCTGGCATGTATCCTTTTCAGGCTTTTGCCGCAGCAGGCCTTCCCGGCTTTTACGAAGTTCGACCCGACCCGAAGAGATGGCGCTTGGACATCGGGCCGCTCGTTAGCTTTAAAAGGCTTTTCCGTCGGCAGATTAGGCTGAAACAACAACAGCAAATAACAGCAAAACACCTAAAATGAAATCAATATTAACCCGCTTTATCCTCTCCATCACAATCACTTTCGGGCTCGGCTTAGCCTTCGCTTCCGCCGCCGACGAGACTCAGGCGCAGCTCAGGGCGCAAGCCAAGATCACCCAAGAGGAAGCTGCGAAAACCGCGCTCGCAAAAGCCCAAAGCGGCAAGATCAAGTCCGCAGAAATCGAAAAAGAACATGGCAAGCTCATCTGGTCTTTCGACATTTGGATGCCGAAGTCCAAGAACATCACCGAAGTGCAGGTGGACGCGAAGACGGGAGCGATTGTTTCTACACAGGTAGAGACGCCTCAAAAGCAAGCGAAAGAGGCCGCAGCCGACAAGAAAGAGAAGAAGTCGCCCTAGAGGGAGCTACCGGCGATTCAGGCACCGTCAGCTTTCAATTCCAATGAGGCCCAACCAGGCGACGCAGTTAACTCCGAAAGCGTTCGCAGTGGCTGATCTCGTTCTCGTTAGACCTAATCCCATGATATTGCATTTCACGTTCAATGACATCGAGCCGATATGGAATCCGGGAAAGCTCCCCCTGGCCAAGACAGAATCCCGCAAAGTGAAAGTTCGGCTGACTGGCTGGTCGAGCTCGCATTTCCCACCTATTCTAGAGGTAGGCGACTTACTGTGCGGCGCCCGCCCTTCGCCACCCGAGTATTTTATCACGTTGCTGCTAACGTACCCCTACAGCACTGCGGCGTTGAATGCTACTCTACTCAAAGAGGGCATTTGGTCAGACGTTCCTGGCTCGACGATCTATGCTCAGATTCGGATACCACTCCCTGCAGAAGCAATTCCACTCATTCGAGAGGCAGACGGCGGCGAAGAGTATAGCTACGAGCTTATCCTCGAAAATGTCGAGCTGGAGAATAAGACAAAGCCCCCAAAGGCCTAACCAACCGCTGCAGCCAACTCCGAAAGCATCCGGAGTGACTGATCTTGTTCTCCTTAGGCCCCTGGTTTCTCTCCTTATCGGAGGCTGCCTCTGCAATTGGGAGTATCGGGCTCTTGGGACGAAAAATATTTGAATCCGAATTCGCCGTCGCGGGCATCTCACTACAAGCAACGATGGTAAATCCTAAGAATATCTTTTTACGTAAGACTTGGATCGGCCTTGCGCTAACGATTGCATTTATAGCCGCTACCATCTTGTTGGTGAGCTTTCCGGCGTCCCAATTCACCGGTCCGGCTGCTAGGGAGTATGCTGCGGGGATCGCGCGCATTATTGTCGCGTTAACGGTGATCCTCGTAATCCGGCAACGGAAGTGGGATTCGAATGCGCTAACTTGGCCGGGGCCGCGTTCGTGGGCGATCGTACTTCCTGTCGCGGCTTACTCACTGGTTGTATATCCGCTTCTATTCACCGGAACGCTGGGCTTGAACCTAAGTCAGCCGAACTTGGCTGCCGGTGTCGCCTTCAATGGTTTTGCTGCCGGCGCACTCGAAGAGTTGGTATTTCGCGGTCTCATTCTATCACTCTTGCTAAGTGGTAATTCAGAAGATCACAATCCGACCAATACACGGCGCGCAATTATTATTTCTGCGCTCTTATTTAGCGTGCCACATGCGTTAAATCTCTTTGCCGGTCATGCCGAGGGTCGTGTCATCGCGCAGTTGATATGGGCATTTCTGCTCGGCATCGTGTTCGCCTGCTTGCGGATCGCTGGACGGTCGATCTGGCCGGTCGCCGTGTTGCATGGTGCTATGAACGCATTCGTTCACGTAAACAGGCTCGGGATCGAGATAGAACCTTCACTGGCACGCGCTGCCGCGCTGGCTCTCGCTCCAGTGCCCTTGTGCATCTATGGAGCAATTCTATTGCAGAAGCAGCGAATGGATCACAACGGGGTAGATCTAACCCAATGTTAACATAAAGTCACTCCCGGACACTCATGAAAATGGACTCCAAAAATAGTAGTCGATTTGCGAGTTTCCAGGGTCTAAGTCATAAGCGATAACCGACTAACCAAGTCGATGCAGACAAATCCGAAAGTCTTGTTTTCGTTAGGCACTGCTAGCCCACTCCTGTTAAACGAACAACCCTGATCACTATTATGGGCCTCTTTTCGTTTCTCTTTGGCTCCTCCTAAGGCCGAACCCCTCGATCCGAAGAAGAATCCTGCCGAAGCGGGCCGCGCTCTTCGCCAGATGATGCTTACCACACCGCCGGAAAAGACCGGGGATAAAACCCACAAGGAATTTCCCCGCATTTACGGCATTCTCATGGATTGGCCCATCGGCGAGCAAACCGCCACGGTTTTCTCTACGTCCACTGGGGCTGGCAGTCTCTACGCGAGATCCACTTTTGGCATTATCGGCGGCGATGGACATCAGACCGTCCGAACCGCCGCGATGAATTTTGGTCGCGGCGCTGACCGCTATTTCGACGCGGCCACGCCAGCAACCGAGTATCCATATCCAAGGGCTGATCGCGTCCGATTGTACTTCCTTACTTTCGATGGTGTCCGAGTCATTGACACTGATTTGGCGTCCATCACTAACCGCACCAGCAAGTACGCTGAGCTTTTTGGACTTGGCCAGGCAGTGCTAACCGAGTTACGGCTTGTCACCGAAAAACGCCAATGACCGCAACGCCTTACCAGGCGATAGAGCCAACTCCGAAAGCATTCGGCGTGACTGATCTTGTTGTCGTTAGGGTATATCCCGGTATGGCCAAGATTAACGGCAATGGGGCAATCTGCCACTGCAATGCGGCCTAGTTTATGCTTTAACAAACGCTCAAATGCCGACAGCGATAGGCCTGCTAGCCTTGGCAATTGCAGCGTTATTGTACTTCAGATCCTTACCAGAGCGGGAACCGCCAAAACAGTCGCAATCGGTCGAATCTGCAACGCCGAGGCCGCAAAGGAGCATAATTGTCGCCCCGGTATCGAGCAGCACATCAACCGACCGCTGGAAGACTGGACCTAACGCGCAAACGAACCTGTCGTCGAACAGCGACCGCTGGAAGACTGGACCTGACGCGCAAACGAATCTATCGCCGAACGGCGACCGCTGGAAGACTGGACCTGACGCGCAAACGAATCTGTCGACGAACAGCGACCGCTGGAAGGCCGGACCTAACGCGCAAACCGACTTGCCCCGACCCTAGAACAGGGGCCGGAGCAACAACTAAGAAAAACGAACGCAGTGGTCCAATCCTGTAGTGCAGTGTTTTATGTACAGGCACAGCAACGCCCGTAACGTAGGCGACTCCGAAAGCTTTCGCGAGCAGGCACGCTGGCCGCGTATATGATTAGGTTATTGGTTATCAGTTATCTGTCATCGGGAAGAGAGCTTGCTCTCGCCAGTGGTAGCTGATCTTATTCTCGTTAGGCAGTCAGACCTGAATGTTCGATCTTGTCGCAAACAAACCGATTGATGTGCCGACGCGAGAAAGCGTTGTTTTTCTTGCGTCGCATATTCCCGCAGGCGCGGAGATTCTTGAAATCGGTTGTGGCGAAGGCCTAGTCGCGTCTGAGCTTTTCAGGCGCGGCTATCGAGTGACCGGATTAGATTCAAACCCTGCCCTCATCGCAAAAGCTCAAAATCGCGGGGTTTCCGCGGTTGTAGGATCGTGGCCGGAGTTCGGTGGCAGCGCCTCTTTCGATGCGATCGCCTTCACTCGTTCATTGCACCACATCAGACCGTTGCGCGAAGCGGTCGGTCACGCGCGAGACCTACTAAATCCGATTGGATCGTTACTTATCGAAGACTTCGCATACGAGGAAGCGGATGAGGCGACGATAGTTTGGTTTGTGAAACTTCTTCATTCGAAACGAGGCATGTCACTGATCGATCCGGCCGCAGATCACTTTGTAACGGAACTTCTCTCTTCAAGAGACCTGATGGACGCGTGGAAGCATAATCACGGGCACGACGTGCACTCTCTTACGACCATGAATGAAGCGATTGGTGAGCGTTTCGTGGTCCGTGAGGCTCGGTCCGTCGCGTACCTTTATCGGTATTTGATTCCCGTACTTGCTGAAAGCTTAGAGGCCGCGGCGTTTGTAAACCAGGCTCTCCAAGAGGAAACGTTTCTCGGACAACGCAGGCAACTGATACTTCTCGGTCGACAAACAGTGGCCGCCCCAAAGCCCTACTGAAAGGCCAGACGATGCCTAACCAAACGATGCAGCTAACTCCTCTCCGGCGTTAGGCTTCGATGTCGATCTTAACTAGAGTGATTTAACAGGCTGCCACTTGCGCCTGCCGGAGCCGTGGCTGAGCTTGGTCTCGTTAGGTCTTATGAGTCTTTTCATCACCGTTACTTTTTCGCTTTCATACATTCGGCGTTCGTCGACAAAGAATTTTACCTCGAGGGTCGGTAAAATATTTGATTTCCATGCAAGGAATTGAAGAAATAGAGGTCCGTCCATTTTCCATCCGCGAAGAATACGAGCTCATGCTTGATTATTTTTATAAAGCGGATGAGCCATTTTTGCGCGGGATGGGTGTAGATCCGTTGAAACTTCCTCAGCGGGATAAGTGGCTTGATGCTCTTTTAATCGACCATGAGAAACCAGACAAGGAAAGGGACCGGTTTTATCTGGTTTGGATATTTCGAGGACAGCGGGTTGGGCACTCAAGTATCAATAATATCATCCATGGCACCGAGGCTTTCATACACTTACATCTTTGGAATTCAAAAATGCGAAAAGCCAATCTAGGAACAGAATTCGTGCGAAGATCTGCCAACTTTTTTTTCGAGCGATTCAATCTGCAAAAACTCGTTTGCGAACCTTGGGCGGAGAATCCTGCTCCTAATCGAGTGTTAGAAAAGCTCGGGTTCACATTCGTTAGGAGGTATAGAACTATTCCCGGTGTCATTGCCTACGAGCAAGATGTGAATCGCTACGAGCTGAGAAGACCTAACCAAACGCTCCAGCCCGCCTGAGGCGGGTCGATCTTAGCTAGTGTGCTAGAACCAATTGCTACTTGCGCCCGCTAGAGTAGTGGCTGAGCTGGTGTGGTTAGAGTGCACGGGCCGCATGTGACTGTCGAGTATCTTGCTGATCGTCGTGAGTTCATACCCACTGTCGCTCGCTGGCTTCACGCGGACTGGGGACATCTCCGGCCAGGTGAGACCGTAGAGGATCGCGCTGCCCGGGTCGAACGTGATTGCGGCCATTGCGAGGTTCCCACTACGTTCGTCGCGCTGGCGGGAGATCAGTTGGTGGGTTCCGCCAGTCTGGTCGACCATGACATGGGCCATTCGACCGGAGCTTTCTCCGTGGCTTTCCGGTGTCTTCGTCGCACCGGAGCATCGCAGGCGCGGGGTCGGAGCGGCCCTGGTGGAGCGAGTCGTTCGGGAGGCGAGCGTCCTTCGCTCGCCGCGTCTTTATCTTTACACGCTTGGTTCCGGCGCTTTGTATCTTAGGAAGCGATGGTCGGTTGTAGAGCGCACGTTTTACCGCGAGCTATGGGGAGAGCAAAAGGTCACGATTATGGAGCTTGCCACTCATGCACCCTAAGCAATGATCCAGCTAACGCTGAATGCGTTCGCCCGCCACGGTGGGCAGGCTGAGGAGGTAGGCCGGCTGTCGCGACGACCAGTTTGAATTTATGAAACACATTGTTGATGTTGCTCCGTCTGATGCAGAGCTCATTTCCGCCAGCAGCTGTGCTTTGGCTCGTTAGGAGTTATCTTGTGCCATGAGTAGCGAGCAGATCGCAGTTATCCTTAAGCGCTTCGAAGCGCCGGACGAAGTGCGCGTGCTGCAAAAAGGGCGATTCGAACTGGTGCACGTGGGCGGCATGACGATCGGGCGAGCCACCTACGAGCCAGGCTGGAAGTGGAGCGAGCATGTCGGTCCGAGTGTTGGCGCCACCCGGTGCCAGGTCGAGCACGTTGGCCTTGTGCTATCCGGCACAGCGGCAGCCGCTTTCGACGATGGGAGCGTTTTCGAGTTGCGAGCAGGCGATCTCTTTTACATCCCGCCGGTACCGCACGACAGTTGGGTGGTTGGCGAGCAGCCATATGTTTCGCTGCACTTTTTAGGAGCCGAGCACTATGCCACGCCAAACACCTAATGATCGCTGCTCCGAAGGCGGTCGCGAGCAGGCCCGAGCTCTACTGCGTTATGTGCTGCTTGAGCGCGGCTGATTTCAGCAGCGGCCAGCATTCCACTTAGCTTAGAAATAAATTGGCCTTGAGAAACTGGCCGGTTCCCTTGGTCGCCGCATAAAGCGACGCGCTAACGCGGGATTACGTCTGGTCAGCAAAAGGTTCGACTTGTGATTTTCCGCTCGCCCCCAGTATGTTTGACTTAGGGCGCTGCGTTCAAGCAGATCGATCTCATCAAGATGAAGCCTTTTCTGAAACTAAGTACTATATCCTGCGCAGCGGCTCTTCTCGCCTCATCGGCTTTCGCGGCCGAGATCAGGCCGGTAGATGCCGGCACTCCGCTGTTTCGAATTTTTCAGGCACTCCCGAGCAAAGCCGCGCAGGGAAATACTAAAGGTCCGGAGGTCACGCTGGATGATAGACATCCTTTGCTCGTGGTTTGGTCAGTGCGCGATGTGAGGCTTGCTTCCGATCGCAAGGGCGTGCTGCTCACGTTGATCGAGAAAGACAGAAAGACCTTTGCGGCTTTAACGCACAAGTATAACCAGGGTCTCCTGCTGCTAGAGGCCCAGGGAGCCGTTCTGGAAGCGATCTACATCACAGAGCCGCTGGAAAATGGCGTGCTTGAATTTAGGTACCCAGATGATGCGGCCGTGGCGCAATATCTTCGCCGCCGATTCAAGCTCGCGGCCAAATAGCTGGTTGCCAGTCTAACAATTGTCCGTAATATCCTCAGCTCTTCAGCGACACATGACTCTTCTGGCCCTAACCATTTTCGATTCCGGCGTGCAATTGTCGATGTTGTGCGCGGTTATTGGCCTCGCCTTCGCCCTCTTCTTAATCAGGGCCGTCATTCGCAAATCGGCCGGCAACGAACGGATGCGCCAAATTTCCGCCGCGGTGCAGGAAGGCGCAAAGGCGTATCTAAATCGCCAGGTAATCACGATCAGCGCGATTGCCGTTATCATTTTCGTTTTGCTTTTCGTTTTTAAAGATCATCCGACAGCGATTGGGTTCGTGATCGGCGCGTTTTGCTCGCTTTCAGCCGGTTTCATCGGCATGCGCATCGCGGTCATTGCAAATGTGCGCACCACCCAAGCGGCGAGTCAGTCGCGCACCGCCGCGTTGCGCATCGCGTTCAACGGCGGCGCGGTCACCGGTTTGCTTGTGGTCGGGCTCGCGCTGCTCGCGGTGTCGATCTTTTATACAGTTGCGTCAAAGATCGTTGGGCATGATATCGCCGTGCGCAGCCTGGTCGGGTTGGCGCTGGGCGCGAGCTTGATCAGCGTTTTCGCACGACTGGGCGGCGGCATTTACACCAAGGCTGCCGACGTCGGCGCCGATCTCGTCGGCAAGATCGAGAAGGGCCTCGAAGAAGACGATCCGCGCAATCCGGCGACGATCGCCGATAACGTGGGCGATAACGTGGGCGATTGCGCTGGCATGGCGGCGGACGTTTTTGAAACTTACGCCGTCAGTTTAATCGGGGCGATTTTGGTCGGCGCGCTCACGCTCGCCGCGGAGCCGGCCGCAATCATTTATCCATTTGCACTCGGCGGCATTTCCGTGCTCGGCGCAATCTGCGGCGTGTTGTTCGTCAACGTCACGAACGGCAAACCAGCCAGCGTCTTGATGGGCGCCGTCGGTGCGAGCGCGATCGTCTCCGCGATTCTTTTTTGGCCGGCGACGCATCGCCTTTTTCCACACGGCCTCACCATCGGCGGTGTTGCGCGCTCCCCCACTCAACTTTACTGCGCCTCGCTGATCGGCTTGGTCATGACCGCCGTTGTCGTCGTGATCACGAATTATTACACGTCGATGCGTTATCAGCCGGTGCAAAAAATCGCGCGTGCGTCCGAGACCGGCCACGCCACGAACATCATCGCCGGTCTGGCGGTCGGGCAACATGCCACTGCGCTGCCGGTCGGTTTCATTGGCATCGCCATTCTGCTCAGTTTTCATTTTGCCGGTCTCTACGGAATCGCCATTGCCGTCATGTCGATGCTGTCCATGGCCGGAATCATCATCTCGCTCGATTCTTTCGGTCCAATCACGGACAACGCGGGCGGCATCGCCGTGATGAGCAACCTGCCGAAAGAAATTCGCAATGTCACCGACGAGCTCGATGCGGTCGGCAACACGATGAAAGCGGTGACCAAAGGATATGCGATCGCCTCGGCCGGATTAGCCGCGCTCGTGCTGTTTGGATCGTATGTCGAAGAGCTGCGCGCGCATCTCGTCAGCTCCGGCAAATTGGCGGCCGACCAATTTTTCCAATTTTCACTTCAGGATCCAAAGGTGATCATTGGACTGTTCATTGGCGGATTGCTTCCGTTCATCTTCACCGCGTTCAGCATGGACGCGGTCGGTAAAGCAGCCGGCGCGGTCGTGCGCGAAGTTCGCCGGCAAATTCAAGCCAAGCCCGGAATTTTGACCGGAATGGACACGCCCGACTACGGCACCTGCGTGGACATCGTGACGAAAGCGGCGCTGCGCGAAATGATCGTGCCGGCGCTCTTGCCGTTGGTTTTCGTGGTCACGGTTGCGGTCATCCCACAGCTCGGGCCTGTTGTGCTCGGCGGTCTGCTGGTCGGGACAATTGTTACTGGCTTGTTTGTCGCCATCGCCATGACCAGCGGTGGCGGCGCATGGGACAATGCGAAAAAATTTATCGAAGAGGGAAATCTCGGCGGCAAAGGTTCTTTTGCGCACCAAGCAGCTGTGACCGGCGACACGGTAGGCGATCCGTACAAAGACACGGCCGGCCCCGCGATCAATCCAATGATCAAAGTCGTGAATATCGTCGCGATTTTGATCATCCCGATTTTCTTTTAGGTCTTTGCGGTAGCAGCGGGCTCGCCACGGGACGAGTCCGTCCGATTGGCGGACGTGTCGCCCGCAATGCCATCGATTTGCGGCCGACCCGGCTGCCTCTCCGGTAAAAAATTTAGCGCGCAAAATTTTCGAGATCTGTTACAAATCGACATGACTGAGACTCCCGATTTCCAGATTGTAGCGGCGAACGAAAGCCTTGTCCGAAAACAAACTCTGGCCAAACCCGATCCGACCGCCACGCCATTCAAGATCGTGATCGATCCGAAAGTGCGCCTCGAGTTGCGGCGCGCACTCATCGATTTGATCGATTATCACGACGAGACGCTCGCCGAACATTTTGCCGAGGGAAAACTGTCTCTCGATTCCTACAAAGAATACATCGAGCTGTTCGCGCGCAGTTTGAAAGAGACAATGGAGAGCCGCGAAGGTGTTTCTTATTTGCTGCGCTCGGTTGGCTTCGATGTTCCGGTGCACCAAATCAACTTGCACCCGGAATTGCGCTGGAAAAAAGGTCCCGCGCCGTTCGGCGCTAGTTTGCTGTAAAAGAGCCGCTCAAAAATCGAGCGGAAGTTTTTTCGGGTCCTCGATGCATTCTTTCACTTTGACGAGGAAAGTGACTGCTTCTTTCCCATCAATCGCGCGGTGATCGTAACTGAGCGCGAGATACATCATCGGGCGCACTTCCACTCTGCCGTCGATCGCCACCGGACGCGGCATAATTTTGTGCATGCCGAGAATTCCGCTCTGCGGCGGATTCAAAATCGGCGTGCTCAAGAGCGAGCCGTACACTCCGCCGTTCGAAATCGTGAACGTGCCCCCGGTCAAATCCTCGATCTTTAACTTTCCCTCGCGCGCTTTGGTCGCGTAATCGGCGATGTCGCGCTCGAGATCTGCAAACGATTTTTTATCGGCGTCGCGCACCACGGGAACGACGAGGCCACGCTCGGTTCCGACCGCCACACCGATGTCGTAGAAATTGTTCTGGATGAAATCTTCGTCCTCGATGCGGCCATTGACTACAGACACAGCTTTCAGCGCTTCCACGCACGCCTTGATGAAGAACGACATGAACCCAAGCTTCACGCCATGCTTTTTCGTAAACGCGCCTTGCGATTTGTTGCGCAATTCCTGAACCGCGCTCATGTCGCATTCGTTAAATGTAGTGAGGATTGCAGCGGTGTGCTGCGCCATTACAAGTTGGGCCGCGATCTTCCGGCGAAGCGGCGACATTCTTTTGCGCGTGAATCGGCCTTCCGGCTCTTGTTTCTTGTCGATCTTTTCTTCCGGTGCGCGGGCCTTTTCTGCCGCGACAAGCACGTCGCCTTTCGTCAGGCGGCCGTCCTTACTGGTTCCTGAGATTCTTTCCGGCTCGAGATGTTCTTCTTCTACGATGCGGCGAACAGCAGGCGATAATGTTGTAGCCGGGGTCGCTGACCCCGGTTCCGCGCGATCGGGCGCTGGCGACGGCTTGGCGGACCGGCCGCGGTCATCGACCGCGGCTACAGGTTTTTTCTCTGCCTCGGGTTCTTTCATTTTCGGCCTACCTGCCTGCTTTTCATCCGGTGGCGCTGTTTTTGAGTCGTCAATGGTCGCGACCACTTCGCCGATCTTCACTTCCTGACCCTCGGGCACGATGGTGTCGAGCACCCCGGAGGTTTCGGCCGTGATCTCCGTAGAAACTTTGTCGGTCTCGAGGGTAAAGAGCGCATCGCCAGTGTTGACGAAATCGCCCGATTTCTTGTGCCAGACGGAAACGACTCCGCTGGAGATCGATTCGCCAACTGCGGGAATTTTTACTTCGATCGCCATCTGGCCTAACTAAGCGCAAAACTGGCAGAGTCACCAATGAAAATGAGATTCAAGAACGGAATAGAGCGTTCGTTCTGGCGGGAAAAATGCTGCGTAAACGCGGAATAATACCCATCGGTATGACGCAGCAATCAAGTCGACCTCGACGCGGATTTACTCTTGTCGAAATTATGATTGTCGCTTCGATCATTGCACTTCTCGCGGCCATTACGGTGCCGGGTTTTCTTCGCGCACGTAAGCGCTCGCAAGCCACCCGCATCTTGGAAGATCTTCGCCTTCTCGATCAAGCCGTTGACCAGTACGCAGTCGAGACAAACAAGCCATCAGGAATGCATCCGGTTTTTAACGATCTCAAACCATTTGTAAAAGCGAACACCCGGCTTTATTTGACCGGGCGAGACCTCTTTAATCGTCGTTACGGTCCTTTCACCGTCGATAATTATCCCCGAGTGCCGACGCGCTCATTTAATGCGCTCTCGGACGTCGCCGATGCATCATTCTGGTCACCTTACGACTAAATTTCTCATTGACCCCATGAAGCCCCCGCAAAGCCGCGATGTCGATCTTATCCATTTGAAGCATTGCCTTCATAACTCGTTGCGACTTCTCGGCATCCTTGTCTTGCAACATTTCGCCCAAAACGGTGGGAACAATCTGCCATGACAAACCAAACTTGTCTTTAAGCCAGCCGCATCGCGATTTCTCTCCACCATCGGAGAGTTTCTCCCAGAACTCGTCCCACTTCTCTCTGCGTTTCGCAGTTCACAAGAAACGATATCGCCTCTGTGAACTTGAATTGCGGACCGCCGTTTAACGCGATGAATTCTTGCCCCTCGGGCTGGAATTTCGCCGTCATCACCGCTCCCTTCGGCCCAGGCCCCGCATCGCCGTACCGAGTCACGCTCAAAACTTTCGAATTCTCGAAAATCGAGACATAAAAATTCATCGCCTCTTCGGCGTTCCCATCGAACCACAAGAATGGAGTGATTTTTTGTATTTCCAGAGCCCTAATTCTTTCAGAGTGAGAAGGCGTCGGTGACGAGGGCGGCCTGCTCGCGTTTGTGGCGAGCAAGCGAGCCGACGGCGGGACTGGCGCTGGCGTCCCGTCCTGCGTAGGCGATTTCGCCGCAAAACAGGATGCGCAATCGCGGCTCGATGAAGGTCCACGCGCCCATGTTCTGCGGTTCTTCCTGGCACCAGACGAGCTTCGCCTTCCTTGGAAATGGCTTGAGTATTTCGCGCAGTTTTTTTTCCGCGAGCGGATAAAGCTGCTCGATGCGAATGATCGCCGCATTGTCGATCTTGCGCTCGGTCCGATAATTGAGCAGGTCGTAATAAACTTTGCCCGAGCAAAGAATAATCCGATTTACTTTGTCCGCGGGTCCGGCCTCGGGCGAGCCGAGAATTTCTTCGAACCGGCCGTGGATGAATTCCTCCGCCGGTGACGATGCGAATTTGGCGCGCAACAGACTCTTCGGCGTCATGATAACAAGCGGCTTAATGAAATTGCGTTTCATCTGCCGCCGCAGAACGTGAAAATATTGCGCGGCTGTGGTTAGATTGCAGACCTGGATGTTATCTTCGGCACAAAGTTGCAGGAACCGCTCCAGTCGCGCGCTCGAATGTTCCGGCCCTTGACCCTCGTAGCCATGCGGCAAAAGCAAAACGATTCCGCTCGGCCGCTGCCATTTTGATTCGGCCGAAACAATAAATTGATCGATGATGGTCTGCGCGCCGTTGACGAAATCGCCGAACTGCGCTTCCCACAGGCAGAGCATATCGGGGTAATCAAGGGAGTACCCGTAGTCGAAGCCGAGCACGGCAGCTTCGGAAAGAAGGCTGTTGTAAACGCAAATCCGCGCCTGTTTTTCGGCGAGATGCAGGAGCGGAATATACGGCTCGCCGGTTCTTCCGTCGTAAAGAACGGAATGACGCGTGCTGAAGGTCCCGCGCGAACTGTCCTGCCCCGACAAGCGGACCGGCATTCCTTCCAGGAGCAACGATCCAAAAGCGAGCGCCTCGGCGTAATGCCATTCATAGGGGCCGCCTTCTTCAAAAACTTTGCGCTGATGGTCGATGATAATGCGCTTTATTTTCGGCTGGATGGCGAAGTCCTCCGGTACGCGCGTCAGTCCATCGACAATTGTCTTCAACATTTTCTCGCTGATGGCCGTCGGTTCCGAGGCGCTGCTGTATTTGGGTTGAAAGACTGCGGTCGATTCCTTGAACTTAGCCTGCTTGCCGGCCTTTTCTTTCTCGAGCGCTTTGACTTCCTCAAGCGTCATTTCGAGTCGAAGATCGAATTCGGTTTCGAGCGAGGCCGAGTCGTCCTCGCTCAGCGTGCCGGCTTCGAGCAGTTCGCGTTTATACAACTGCGTCACCGAGGGGCGTTTTTCGATCTTTGCGTAAAGATCGGGCTGGGTGAAAGCCGGCTCGTCACCTTCGTTGTGCCCGTAACGGCGGTAGCAATACATGTCGATGACAACATCGCGCCCAAATTCCTGGCGAAAATCGAGCGCGATCTGGCTTACCTGCATGCACGCGAGCGGGTCGTCGCCGTTCACGTGGAAAATTGGCACCTCAATCATCTTAGCGATATCGGTCGCGTACATCGATGACCGCGCGTCTTGGGGAAGCGTCGTGAACCCGATCTGGTTGTTCACGACCACGTGGACCGTGCCACCAGTTCCGTAACCATTCAGTTGCGACAGATTCAATGTTTCGGCGACGATTCCTTGGCCCGCGAAGGCTGCATCGCCATGGATTAGAAGCGGCAAAACTTTCTTGCGGTGCTCGGTGTCGCCACGAATGCGTTGGCGCGCGCGCGCTGTTCCTTCGACGACCGGATCGACGGCTTCGAGATGGCTCGGATTTGCGGAAAGGCGAATCTCCACTTTGGAGCCTGATGAAAGTTTTCGGACCGTGCGATAACCGAGGTGATATTTTACGTCGCCATCGCCGGCGACGAGATCCGGGATGTAGTTCTCGCTGAACTCGGTGAAGATGACTCGCAGCGATTTTTTCAGAAAATTCGCGAGCACGTTGAGGCGGCCGCGATGGGCCATGCCCATGCAAATTTCTTCCACGCCAGCGGGCGGACATTTGTGCAGGATTATATCTAGAATCACCATCAACGACTCGGCGCCTTGCAGCGAGAAACGTTTTTGCCCGACGTAGCGCGAATGCAAAAAAACCTCGAAAGATTCGGCCTCCATCAACGTGCGCAGCAACGCAACCTGCACCTGGCGCGGCGTGGAATATTTGTCCGCGCGCGACTCCAGCCGATGCCGCACCCAGTTGCGAATGCGCGTGTTCTGGATGTGCATGAACTCGGCTCCGATCGAATCCGCGTAAATCTTCTGGAGCCGGGCGATCATCTCGCGCAGCGTCATCTCCGCGTTGTTGAGGAAGAATTTCGAGGAGACACGAAGATCGAGATCTTTTTCGCTGAAACCGAGTTCGCGCAGCGTAAGCTGTGAATTTTCCGGGCGCTTCTCCGCCAGTGGATTCACCAGCGCAATCGTATGCCCCACCGTGCGGTAGGCATAAACCAGTCCGTCGATACGAGTCTGCAACGGGCTTTCGCGACCACCTGCGCGCGGCGCGGCCGCAACGGCAGCGCCGTTTTGCAGCGGCAAATTGCCAAGCTCAAAGCCTTCAAAAAACGCCGACCAACTCGGATCAACTGAACCCGGATCCTCCTGCCAGTGGCGGTAATTTTGGTCGATCAACTCGAGATTGGCCCGGGCAGCAAGTGAAGTGCGCATTCTAGATTTAATTTGCGCCCATTATCCCGGCCAGCAAGTGCTGGTGGCTCGACCTCTCCGAGAGCGCGTTGCACCGACGCAAGTTGACAGTGCGGATGCAGCTTCGTTACTTGCTGCGCAATTTGTAGGAGCCTCAGAGATGAAAATCGGGTCTGCCACTCCAGGTAGCGCACGCGTCTCGCGTGCTGGCGATGGCCTCTGGCCGTCGCGGACTTCTATTGGGCGACTCATCCACAAGGAAGTTCATTTTGGCGGGACGCCGAAACCAACGCGCAAGATGCGTGCGCTACCCGGAAGGCTCCGCGCATGTGCCTTCGGTCTTCTCTTCGCGTGTCTGCTATCGGGTGTGACGCCTTTATTCGCGCAAGCTGATCCGGCGGCGGAGCCGGCGGTGCTGGCCGTCGCGAAAGTTTTGCCGGCAGTGGTGAATATCAATACCGAGCGAGTCGTCAGGCGGACGGTACACGATCCACTCGAGGATTTTTATGCGCAATTTTTCGGTTATTATCGGAGCCAGCCGCGCGAGATTCGCCAGACGCTGCAAAGCCTCGGCTCAGGCTTCATTGTCGATCCAGCCGGCTACATCGTGACGAATGAGCACGTGGTCGAGCGCGCCGCCGATCTAAAAATTCAAGTAACGGCGGACGACGGTAAGACTTACAGCGCGCATTACATTACTGGCGATGATCAGAAAGATCTCGCGTTCATTAAAATCGACGCGAAGGGCCCGTTTCCGTTCATCAGCCTCGACAACATTTCGCCCAACTTGTTAGGCGAGACGGTGATTGTGGTTGGCAACGCGGTTGGTTACGGTAGCTCGATCAGTCGCGGAGTGCTCAGCGCAACGAAGCGCAACATCGCAATCGACAATCTGGAATACAAAGATCTCGTGCAAACCGACGCGGCGATTAATCCAGGAAATAGCGGCGGCCCGGTAATCGACATCTCAGGCCGACTCGTCGGAATCAGCTCCGCAAAAATGGCATTCACGCCGCAAGGTGTGCCGACGCAAGGCCTCGGCTTTGCCATTCCGGCTGACGTGGTGCGTGACAGCGTCGCGCGATTCAAAAAGATCGTCGAGAAACAACCGTTGCCAAAAAACCAGCCGGCGGCGGACGAATTATCAACATCGAACGCCGAGCGCTTGTTTGGAATGCAATTGCAGGATTTAACCCCGGAGTTGACTCAAGTTCTCGGTTATGCGACCGGCCGTGGCGTGCTGATCAGCGCGGTTGAGACGGGTAGTCCAGCGGAGGAGGCGGGCGTCGAGCGCGGTCTCGTTATTTATCGAGTGGGAAAATACGATGTGAATTCCATCAAGCAGGTGGAGAATCTTCTTTCGCGCGCGCGCAGTGGGTCGAGTGTCGATTTTGCTGTTGGAGTGGTGCGCGGGGATGGGAGCGGGCAGCGGGTCGAAACGATCACTCTGGCGGCGCGTTGACCAAAAAATTTGGCAACGTCGGAGCGGTTCAGTTGTCTGATGGATAATTCTAAAATGATTAAGGTCGAAAATCTAACCAAGCGTTACGCCGGAAACACTGCCATCAAAGATTTAAGCTTCGAGGTCGGCCAGGGCGAGATCATGGGATTTCTTGGGCCCAACGGCGCCGGCAAAACAACGACGATGCGCATTCTGGCGAGCTTTATGCCGCCGACCTCTGGACGCGCCAGCGTCGCCGGGTTCGATATTTTCGAGCAATCGCTCCAAGCCCGCGCCCATCTTGGTTATATGCCGGAAAACGTGCCGCTCTATAACGACATGCGCGTGACGGAGTATCTCGATTATCGCGCGGCTTTGAAGGGCGTGCCGCATCGCCGAGTTGCGGAGCGTGTGGGCGACGTGAAGGAGCTCTGCGGTTTGAAAGAGGTCGAGAAAAAAATAATCGGCACTCTGTCAAAAGGTTACAGGCAACGCGTCGGACTGGCCGACGCGCTTTTGCATGAACCGGATCTTCTCATTCTCGATGAGCCGACGATCGGTCTCGACCCGAATCAAATCCGGCAGGTGCGCGAGCTGATCAAGAATCTTGGCAAACAGCACACTATCTTGCTTTCGACTCACATTTTGCCGGAGGTAGAAATGACTTGCAGCCGCGTCATCATCATTCACAAGGGGCGGATTGAAGCCTGCGACACGCCTGAAAATCTTCTTGGTCAAATTCGGCAGGCGGGCGGCGTTATTGTTGAAGCAAAGACTGGAAATGACAATGGCGCGGAAGAATTAAAAAAGATTTCGGGAGTGCGCGATGTCACTATGGATGGCGACGGAGATTGGAAGGTTTTTTCGTTGCGCGTAGAATCGGGCGTCGATGTACGCGAAGAAGTTTTTCGGCTCGCCGCGGCGCGCCGCTGGAACGTGCGCGAATTGACTCAGCGCCGCGCTACGCTCGAAGACGTGTTCGTCGAGCTCACCCATCCGGACGTTGTCTAAGTATGGAGCAGGCAAACGCTCAACGTCCAACACCCAACGTCCAATGCAGAGGAGCACTCGTACTCATGCTCATGTTCCTGCTCGTACTCGATCTAGGGCCATGAGCCATATTGTATGAGAAAGTTTTACACGCTTCTCTCCCGCGAAGTGCGCAGTTATTTCTACTCGCCTATCGCCTATGTTGTTCTCGTTTTTTTCCTGCTGGTAAGCGGCGTCGATTTTTATTTTCAGATTTCTTACATGAATCAGCGCCCGATGACGTATTCGGTGCAGGAAGCATTCTTTAATTCTATTTTTTTCTGGTTCGCATTTGTCCTGATTTTTCCCCTTATTACGATGCGGCTTTTTGCCGAGGAATTTAAGCTCGGCACCATCGAGCCGCTCATGACTGCGCCGGTGCACGATTGGCAAGTAGTTCTCGCGAAATTTTTCGGCGCCCTTGTCTTCTACATGGTTCTCTGGATCCCGACTTTGCTGTATTTCGCAATCTTCCAGGCGATTACGCATCAGCCTGCCGCCAACTCGGCCGGCGCCTATTGGGGTTCCTACCTAATGCTTCTGCTGCTCGGAATGTTTTACATCGCGATCGGCTGCCTCGCCTCCGTGCTAACGAAAAATCAAATTGTGGCCGCGATTATTTCATTCTGCGCGATTACGCTTCTGTTTTTCCTCGGCCTCATTCAGTTCATTCTTCTTTATGTCAGCTCCGCGATGCGCGATCTACTCGGCTACTTCTCTGCGCTCGAACACATGGGGACTTTCTCGCGCGGGATCATCGACACGCGCCCAATCATTCTTTACGTGAGCATGACGATTCTCGTCCTGGCGCTCACCTACCAGGCGTTTCAATCGCGCAAGTGGAGGTTGTGATGGCAGACGTCGGAACAAAACCGGCCCCCAAGAAAATCGGCCGTGTTCAGATCGGTTTCAACGTGCTGGTGCAAATCATCCTCGCGCTCTTTTTGGTCGCGATGGTGAATTCGATCGCCTTCCGCCATTACAAGCGCTGGGATTTTTCTCGCGACCAGAAGTATGCGCTCTCTGATAAGACGAAACGGTTTCTGCAAACCATTAAAGGTAAAGTGCGCATCACTGTTTTTTTCTCGCCCAACACACCGATCACCGCTGACGTCCAGAATTTGCTGACAGAATATCAATACGCCGCCAAAGGAAAGATCGACATCGAAAATATCGACCCGGAGCGCAATCTTTCGCGAGCCAAGGAGGTTCTCGAAAAGTACAAGGTCGTGAGTGATGAGAGCCTGCTGATCATCGACTACGAGGGGCGCAACAAAACCGTCAAAGCGTCAGAGATGGCTGACGTCGATCAAAGCGGCGTGGCGTTTGGCGAAGGACCCCGCGTTACTGCGTTCAAAGGCGAGCAGGTCATCACCAGCGCGATGATGGATTTGGTCGAGGGCAAGAAGAACACAATCGGCTACGTGCTTGGACACAAGGAGCCTCCTGTCGCCGACCAAAGTCCCATCTCAATCTTGAAGACGTTCATTGAGAACGAAAACGTTAAATTTCAAGAACTGAATCTTTTTGAAGTGCCGGCGATTCCAACGGAGCTGAAGGCGGTAGTTATCATGGGCCCGCAATATGATTTCTCCGATCGTGAGATGAAGCTGCTGCATGATTTCTGGGACAGACAAGGCCGTATTTTGCTGCTGCTCGATCCGGCGGCGAAAACACCCAAGATCGACAATTTTTTGAACGAGCTCGGCGTGAAAGTAAATGACGACCGGTTGATGGTTTTCCTGCGCACCGGTATCCAGGAAATCGCGGTCACGCGAGACGTGCAGGCGCGTTTTCTGGGCGACAGCCCAATCACGAAGCGGCTCGCGGACGTGCGCGCGCTGTTTCTAGGTGGCACAAGTTCGCTTACGCTCGAACCGCAACGAGTCCGCGCCGCCAATATTCGTCTCGAACCGCTGGTACAAGCCGAGAAAGGTTATTTCGCGGAAAAAGATTACATTACAGAAGACCAGGCAAAGTTCCAGGGTGACGCGCAACGAAGCAACAACGCGCCCTTGACCATTGCGGCCTCGATCGAAAAAGGCGGTAGCGGCGATGAGCGTGTCCAAATGAATTCGGCACGGATAATCGTCGTGAGCAACGCGACATTCATCCAGGACAACGTTCTCGCGCAAGGCCAGCAGGCGCTCGATTTTATTTCCGGAAGCATAAACTGGTTGCTCAGTCGCGAGCAACTCATCGGCATTGCGCCCAAAGTGCCGAAAACGCTCACATTCGCCCTAGATGAGAATGGCTTGCGCAGCCTCCGCTGGATTGTCCTTGTTCTCCTCCCGCTGGTTTTTGTCGTGTTTGGCACGGCCGTTTGGTGGCAACGCCGCGTCTGAAAAAATCGCTCCGGCATCATGAAGTGGAAAACGACAATGGTTCTGTTGCTCATTACCGCAGCGGTTTTCGCCTACATGTATTTTGTCGAACGCAAGGCCCTGAACACGCAAGAGGTGATGCGCCAGGCCGGAAATGTTGTGAATTTCGATCGCGACAAAGTCGATGGAATCGTGATTCAAAATGGGGACGAGAAGATCGACATGCGGCGCTACCAGACGAAGTGGCGTTTGGAAACCCCGATCAAGGACCTGGCCGACAATTCTGCAATCGAGAATCTACTGCTTGATCTGGAGAGCTGGCAGAAAGACGCGACCATCCCCGCAAAAGAAATCGAGGGAGACAAGAATAAGCTGAGCGAGTTCGGCCTGAACAAGTCGAAGCTGCGGTTGAAATTGATCGGGCCGGGCGCGCCGCCGGAAATTCTGTTCGGCAAAGATGCTGCGCTCGGAGGGAAAATGTATGTACGGTTTGAAAATTCGAAGGAAACTTTTCTCACGTCGCAATCAGTTAAGAAAGACATCGAGAAGAAACCGGAAGATTTTCGCGACAAAAAATTAACCGATTTGGTCATGGCCCAGGTCGTGCGCGTCGTGCTGAAAACGCCGATCGGCGAAATGGAGCTGCAAAAAAAAGGCGACCATTGGCAGATTACGAAGCCGTTGCGCGCACGCGGGGACGATCAGAAAATCGGCGACCTGATCGCGCAAGTGACCACGGCGCGTATTCAACAATTCGTGGCTGACGATCGCGGCGATCTGCATCCGTATGGTTTGGCCGAGCCGCGCGGCTCGATCACGTTGTTCGCTCAGGACGACAAGTCCGCCGGTCGGACGGACTCGTCCCATGGCGAACAAGGTCAGATGTTGCAAATCGGCAGTGTGCCGGAGAAAAACAAAGACCAGGTTTACGTTCGCTTTTCTCCACGCGCTTTCGTTTATACATTGCCGAAAAAAGTCGAAGAACTACTTAACACCAAACCAGACGATTTGCGCGATCGGCATCTAGTGCGAATCGAGGCCAACATCCTCGACCGGCTGACAATCGACGCGCCTGGCAAAGGCAAGACCGTGCTCGCCCGCAAGGGCGAGAACTGGACCATCGCGAACAAAAACAATGCCCCGGCAAATTCGAGCGAAGTCCGCCGTTTGATCGACACATTGCAAAATGAACAAGTGACAAGATTCGTTGAGAATGTCGCTTCGAATTTGCCAAAGTACGGACTCGATAAACCACAGCTGCAATTGACCTTCAGCTCGTTCGCTTCGGAAAACACGGCCGAGACAAAGGCGGGCGAACAACCATTCACCACACTGGCTTTTGGAAAACTTGAAGGCAACGACGTTTACGCACGCGTCGCCGACGAGCCGTTTGTCCTCGCCGTTCGCAAAACTCTCCTCGAAAATATTTTCGCCGATCCGTTGCAGTGGCAGGAATTATCGATCTTCAAATTCAAGCCCGAACAAATTCATCGGGTCGGCATCGTTACGGACAAAGAATTAACGTTAGCGCGTGGCGCGAACAACCAATGGACGTGGGTCAAGGGCAGTGGCGAGATCAATCAAGTGAATGTGCAGTCGCTCTTGAACACATTGGCGAGCTTGCGCGCCGTGCGCTGGGTTGAATCGGTCACGCCACCACATGCTTTTGATAAACCGCAGCTGGTCATCACGTTTACCACGTCGGCAGATGACAAGGTCGTGCATAAATTGACGTCCGGCGCCGCGACGCCGGACGGAATGTGGTTTGCAAAAGTGGACGAGCGCGAAGGGACATTCGTGGTCAGCAACCCGGACCTAAACGCGCTCAAATTACCGTTGGTGCACATTCCGGCTGCTTCGCCGACAGCCAGCGCCTCGCCAAGTCCGCAAATCCTGACCTCGCCGGTCGCTTCTCCGACAGCTAAGCCGTAGGAACGGTTTGTTTTTCGCCGGTATAGATCGTAACTATTCCGCCCGTCAGCGGCTCGGCCTGCGTGTCGCCGAATCCGGCGGTCTCCATCAAACCGAGCATGGCATCACCGCTCGGAAAGTTTTCAATCGATTCGCCCAGATAATCGTAAGCGCTTTTCTTACTCGTCAGGAATGAGCCGATGACAGGCATGCAGCGATGTAAGTAGAAACGATAAATCGCGCGCAAGATCGACAATCGCGGCAGTGAAAACTCGAGCACGAGCAAGTGCCCACGAGTTACGAGCACGCGCGCCATTTCCTGCAGAGCTGCTTCGGCGTTTGTCAGGTTGCGCAAGCCGAAGGCGATTGTCACGCAATCGAACGAGCTATTTGCGAATGGCAATTCCATGGCATCGGCGAAGATCGTTTGCCGGACGCCTTTTGCTTTTGCGAGTTCCAACATTTCCGTGGAGAAATCGACGCCCACAATTTCGCTCCGGGACAACTTCTCCTGTAGCGCGAGCGCCAGATCGCCCGTGCCGGTAGCGAGATCAACCAGTTTGTCCGGCCGCCAGTGCGCGACAATTTCAGCGGCCCGTCTGCGCCACTGAAAGTCGAAGCCACAACTTAAGACACGGTTTGCGAGATCGTATCGCGTCGCGATCGATCCAAACATTGTCCGGACGCGTTCCGGCGATTGAAGCGCAGGTTTCAACCGGTTGAACGTTCAACGAGGAACCACTCGCTGCCAGCGGAAAAGTTACCGGCTGATTCGAGCGCGTCTGACCGGGAGCGAGAACAGCCGAAATCATCAGCGTAGCGAGCGGCGCGACATGCATAAGCAGCCGGTTAATGGAGAGCGCGACGTGGTCGTGATAATCTGGCCAACTGCTAAAAATGTAAGCCCCAGCGTAGATGCCGATCGGAGCGGCGATCATCGCGATCAGCATAACGGCACGGATCCCGCGAAACCGATACAAGAAAAGTCCGCCGGCAATCGCAGCGGCTGGCCAGAACAAGTTCCAGATTTCTATGTGAGTTAATTCCAAAAACAACATCGACATGATCGGACCCAAGCGATGAATGTTCGCGCTCAGAGCGGCAAGACTGATCGGCATGAAGTCCGATGAGGAAACGGCATGCATTTGCGAGAGATAAAAATGCCACCCAATGATCACGAACAGACCGGGCAGAAGCGCGAGAAGATAGGCCGGTGACTTTTTTCTGCGCCAGATAACAAGAACACCGGAGAGCGCAGCAATCAGCCATAGGATCGCGCCCTCGCGTTTTATCCAGGGCAGCATTGCCGCAGCAACCGCATAAATTGCGAATGCGCCATCGTTACAGCCATCATCATGCTTTCGGCACGCGCATAACAGATTGCCCATGGCAGTGAGATAAAACACGCTTAAGGGAAAATCGGCGTAGCCAACCACTGCGCTCCCGGTCTCCGTGGAAATCTGCGGAATGAAGAAATATAAGCTTGAGGCAAGCAGACCGGGCCAGGTTTTGCCCGTTAAGCGGCTACTGATTGAAACAAGCAAAGCGATGCCGGCGGCATAGAAGAGCGGGAAGATCGTCTTTGCCCAAAACTGGTTTGTATCGCCGAGCCAGAAGTATAGCCAGAGCTCGGTGTAGGGAATCGCCAGCGGATATTCCGGATGACTGGCGGCGCGGCCCGCGTCGTGAAGATAGGTCGCCGGCAGCACACCTGCGTTTGCATAGGCATAGCGGGCTTTGATCTCCCAATTCAAAAGACCGTCGCCTCCGAGCGTGTGGACGCAAGAGAAGTAAAAGATGAAGGCGATTTCGAACGCGATAACTATTCCGAGGAAAAGCTCAATCGGTCGCAGTTTTCTCAACATTTGAAACGGAGCTGCGGAACGACCGCGTACCTTCATTGTAAGTAGCCCGAGCGCGATGCAGACCGTTGCGACGAGGCCCGGCAGGAACGGAGCTCGCGCAAAGAATCCGAAAGTCCAAATGAGGACGGAAACGAGACCGGTCCCAAAGATCCAGGAAAGTGCGAGTTGTCCGGCAATATTCAGGCACGTTGCAGGCGGCAAAAGCAGAAGGAAAACAGATCCGGCCCCGAGAATTGTTGCAATCGCTCCAAGAAGCGCGAGAAAGTTCACTTTCTTCCCCGAGTCGGAACGATCTCTAATGAATCGCCGACCCATTCCCCTCGCCGCCAGGGTGGCCGCGGTTGAACACGACAAAAAGCAACTGCCGCAATCGTCCCTAGCTCAGCTGAACCAGGAGTCTCGCCGTTTCGTATATCGACAATCCGCACCGGATGCGGCCAGGCCAGATATGCGACCAGCATACCAAGAAACGCGCTCCGCTGATCGTCATCGCGCACAACGATCAGAATTTCATTTGAAGACGGCAGAGAGGCGAAAAACGCGATGAGCCGCTCGGAACCGTTGTTCACGCCGGTAGCGAAGGCCAGGAAGCTATCGCTGGAGTGAAATGGGCCGGCGAATTTGATCGAACTTCGCGCGGCACTCCGAAAAATTGCTGGCACACCCAGCGCGAGAAACGAGGCGATCGCGACAACGCACATGAAAGGACGCACGCCAGCGCGCAGCCAATGATGCCAGTGCATCCTACGAAATCTTTATCGCCGGGCGCAAGTGGGTGCCATCCAGCGGGCGCTCGCTTAAGCAAAGCGTTGCCGCGCGTGCCTGGTGCGGGAACGGGAAGAAATTATATTTATTGACCGCATACAAAGCAGCCACGATTTCCTCGATCGTGTTCTTTTCATTGTAACAGGAGATGACGACGGAGATCTTCACGAGATTTGCGTCTCCATTTTGAGCAAGAAACCGGCCAGTTTTCGCTGTGGAACCGGCCCGCCGTTGGTAGCTCAACTGGAGGGCCGCAAGATCGTGCTCACGAGAGGACTCGAACCTCCACGGGTTGCCCCATACGGTCCTGAGCCGTACGCGTCTGCCAATTCCGCCACGCGAGCAAAAAACCAGGCGACTAAAATTGCGCGCGCCAATTTTGGGCGCAAGCGGAAATCACAGTTGAGCTCCTTCGGCACCAGCGCGATGACTAACCAATGATCGTAAACAGAAGGAGCTCGCTGCAGCGAGCTGATTGATCCAAATCGGCTGCCCTTGGGCACTCAACAGGTCAATCTGAGAATTGCCGATCTCTCGCTATATCTGGCCGCGGCGTCTTTTTTTTGCGCGAGTTTCAAGTTGCTGGGCTTTACGGACTTTACCTAACGAACGCAGCAGGTCGGCGTAATTAGCCGCAACGATTTCGTAATCTTCGGGCGGCTTATCGGTCGCTTCCTCCCAGGTCTTGAGCGAAGCACGGTAAAGCTCGGCCGCTTTCGGATAATCACCACGGGAATGATAAACTACCGCCAGATTGCATTTGGATTGCGCGATATCGGGATGACCAGGCGGCAGCACTTTCTCCCGAATAGCCAGCGCGCGGAGATGCGTTCTCTCCGCCTCGGTAAAACGCCGCTCGTTCGTATAAAAGACAGCCAGGTTATTAAGGACCGATGCGACATCGGCATGCTCCGGACCTAATTGCTTTTCGTAAATCTGAAGTGCGTGCAAATAATAGGGCTCCGCCGCTTTCTGGCGCCCCGATTTCCGGAAGATGAGCGCGACGTTGTTCAACATCGTGCCCAAATCCGAATACGGCAGATCGTCCAGCTGCGTACCGGCAGCGATGGCTTTTTCGTAGTAGCGGATGGCTTCCTCCGATTGCCCAAGATTGTCGCACAAAAATGCGAGGCGACGCGCCAAACGGTAAAGCGCGCGCTGATCGGGCGGACTAGCTTTCTCTAAAACGGCGTGAGATTTGAGAAGATAGGGCTTGGCCTTGGCGCGGTCACCAGTTTGATCAAGAAGTTGGCCGAGTTGTTCGTAGCTGAATGCGAGCCCGCCCTCGTCGTCACCGAACGTGCGTTTGGCCAGATCGAGTAGGGTTTCGGCGATGCGAACCGCTTCAGGCAGGCAGTTAGTGGCGCGTAGCGTCTCGAGCTTCTCGTTGAGCATGTTCCAAAGCTTCTCCTCGCCTTTCATTACCAACCTTCGCTCAATTGGCTTACCAAGTGGTTCGCCAGTTCCTCGGTCGCGAGCGGAAGAGCCTGCCTCTCGTCCGTGATAACGTCGCCCGTGGCCGGCGATCCATTGACGGTCGTGGTCCCGACGAAAAAGCTTGTCGAACCGGTAACTTCACCCGGCGGTCCGATCGGTTTTCCGTCGTTACCGACGAGCTTGTATCTCAGGCGCATGACCAGATTGAACTCGCTCGTAGCCAGGACATTTCCCCGCACTGAACGCGCCGGTGAACGCGTAATGCGCGAGATTTCTCCCTTCAAAATCACATCGGCGTTTTCATTACTCGCGATCTTAAAAGTGCCATCTTGTTGAAATTGTTTGATCACGCTATCGGTCACCAGCACTTCGATACGAGGAATCAGTGTGCTGTTTTCAAACGTCGGGACAGCGATCGTGTGCACATCCTGAAGATAGTAAGGTTTGACCGGCCCGATGTGGTACCCGAGGCATGCGGTTAGGCAAAAGCAGGCCGCCGCCGCCAGGAAAAAGTTTTTCACGGCGTCGGCGAAGCCGCTGCGCCAGGGGCCGCCGAAGTCTCAGGTGCGGAGGAGCCGTCAGATGTGGAACTGGTTCCAAGATTCGGCAATGGTTCCGGCGCAGTCGTCGCATCAGGAAACAAAGACGCCGGTGGCGGCAACGACGAATCGGTTTCCGGTGGAGGCAACGGCCCGCTGTTGCTGCCCGAAGGGGCGCGCGTGGCTGGTTCACGCTTTGCCGTTTCAGCCGGCTTCTTCTGGCTCTCAGATGCGACCGCCCCCATCACGGCATCCCCTAATTTCGCCCGCAGTTGATCGATCCGTTTTTTCGCCTTCTCGCTTTCGACCGAGCCCGGCTGCTCCCGGATCACTTCGTTATAATAGATCACAGCCGCCCGATACCGCTTTTGCTTGTCGTAAAACTTCGCCACATTAAATGCGCTCGCCGTCTGCTTGTTCTCCAAGAGTTGCAGATTAGCCCGCGCTTGCGGCGCCTTTTCGCTGTTTGGATAACGAAACAGGAAATCCTGGAACGCTGTCCGCGCATTTTTTGTGGCGGCCAAATCTTTTGTGCCCTTTTTTGCGGCCATCAGCCAAATGTATCCGATTTGATATTGCGCATCTGCTGCCAGCGGATCGTTCGGGAATTTGTCAACCACGGCCTGATACGCTTGCAGGGCCGCATCGTTCAGGTTCTGCTTTTCCCGCGCCAGACCGATGTCAAACTGCGCGCGGGCAGTATACTTTCCATACGGCGCCGTGCGAATGACCGCTGCAAAGACTTCCACCGCCCGGTCCATCGACGCCGCTAAAGGAATGCCAAGCAGTTTCAGCTTCTTACCGCCCAAATACGCCTCGCCAACACGAAACTGACCTTCAATTGCTTCATCAAAGTGCGGGCTGCTGGGATATCTTTCCACCAGCATACGAAAGAAGTCGGCCGCACCGGAAAGATTGTTCGCTTGTTCCGTCAATACCCCCGCGCGATATAGGGCACCGGCGGCAAGCGCGTCTTTCGGATGACGGCGTACCAACGCCTTGTAAGCTTTGACTGCGCGCTTCGTGTTGCCCTCCTGCTCCGCCACCTGTCCTATGTGAAACAATTCCTCGGCGTTGCCGTTCATCTCCTCTTCGCCAGGCGGGACATATTTCATTTTCTCGCCCGGCTTGAAAACGATCGCAGCACCGCTCCACTGCGAAAAAAGCAGACCAATCGTCAGACAAATAAAAGACGCGAGACATCGCAGCTTCATGGGGCTTCGCAGGGTAATGAAGTTCTCGGTTCCGTCAAGTTGAGCAAAGCCGTCGATTATTGGAGTGAGAGAGGTAGTGGATCATGCATTTTACCTGGTCAGCATCTGCATTACTCCAATACTCCATTACTCCTTTTCCGTCGCGTGCGATTTGGTCTAGTTTCTTTTTCGATTGAACCTCACTGATCAGCAAAAAATTCGAATCGGCGCGTGCGCCTGGCGTTTCGAGGACTGGCGCGGAAGTTTTTATCCGCCGGAGTTGCCCGAATCAGAGTGGCTGGAGTTTTACGCCCGCTATTTTCCAACAGTTGAGGTGGACTCGACTTTTTATAGCGCACCATCAGAAAGCGCGATGCGCCGCTGGGCCGAGATGACGCCGTCGGCATTCCGTTTTGCTTGCAAGTTGCCACGAGCAATTACTCATGTGTGCCGGCTGCGCGATTGCACCTCCGAGCTGAATTCGTTCTTGTGCGAGATCGAGCCGCTCGCGCCCAAATTGCAGGTCATTCTCATTCAACTGCCGCCCTCCTTCATGCCGAAAGACGGCAAACAACCGCTCCGCAAATTCCTTACCCAGTTGCCGCGCGATTTCCGCTTTGCCATCGAGTTTCGTCATGCCGGCTGGCACCGTCCTCAGATCATTAGTTTGCTAGAAAAGTGTCGCGTTTGCTGGGTTTGGGCCGACACCAGCCCGCTCAACGAACGCAATCTCGCGCCCTTCGAATTTCTACCGCGCACGACCGATTTTCTTTATCTGCGTTTGCTCGGTGACTATGCGACCAAGTACGATCGCGGCGGTCGCCACCTGCATCGCTACGAGAAGCTTCTTTGGAAACGCGAAGCCGCGCTGGAAAGCTGGTCTCTTAAAATCGAGCGGCATCTGCCGGAGGTGCGCAACATATGGGCGTTCGTCAGCAACCACTTCGAGGGTTTCGCTCCCGAAACCGCCCAGCGCCTGGCGCAACGACTCGGTTACGAATTATCGCTGCCTTCGAAAGCGGAGAAAGTTTTATCGGAGCAAGAACGCGCCCAGCTCGATCTGCTTTAACCACAAAATGGACAACACTGAAGCACGAATGACGCGTTTCGCCGCGACACCGTTTGCGAAATTATTCCTCCTGGTTCGCGTCCATTCGTGGTTAATTCTAAGAAGCTCGAATCGCATCGGCGCCAAAATACGGCTGTAATTTTTCCGGAATTCTTATCGAGCCGTCCGGCTGCTGATAGTTCTCGATCAATGCTGCGAACAACCGAGGAAGCGCCAACCCCGACCCGTTCAACGTGTGGCAGAACCTATTTTTCCCATCGACATCTTTGTAACGAAGATTCATCCGGCGCGCCTGAAAATCTTCAAAATTCGAGCAGCTCGAAACTTCGAGATACCCGTTCTGGCCTGGCGACCAAACCTCAACGTCGTAAGTCTTTGCCGAGCCAAATCCGAGATCGCCGGTACAAAGTTCCACGATTCGATAATGCAATCCGAGCAGTTGAAGGACCCGCTCCGCGTCACTCGTTAGGCTCTCGTGCTCGGCATAAGATTTTTCCGCAGTCGTGATCTTCACTAGCTCGACCTTGTCAAACTGATGAACGCGAATGATCCCCCGCGTCTCGCGCCCTGCCGAACCCGCCTCCCGCCGAAAACAGGGCGTATACGCGACAAACTTTTTTGGAAGATCGACAACAGCCAAAATCTCTTCGCGATGGAAATTTGTAACCGGCACTTCAGCGGTGGGAGCGAGAAATAGCTCGCCGTTCTCCAGCCCGTACATGTCGGGTTCGAACTTTGGCAATTGGCTCGTCCCGATCATGCAATCGCGCCTAACGAGAAAGGGTGGGCTGATCTCGCTGTAGCCGTGCCCGCGCGTGTGCAGATCGAGCATGAAATTGATCAGGACCCGCTCCAGCCTTGCGCCGGCGCCGGTAAAGCAAATAAAGCCGCTGCCGCTCAGCTTGGCTGCGCGCTCCAGATCGAGAAGTTTTAGCTTCGCGCCGAGATCGACATGATCTTGCACCGGCTCCTGCAACCTCGACTTCTCGCCCCAACTGCGCACGACCACGTTCGCGCCCGGGTCCTTGCCGACTGGCACACTCGCATGCGGCAAATTTGGAATTTGCAGCAGCAATTCCTGCTCACGCAACTCGCTTCCTTCGGCAAGCAACTCACTTTCGAGTTGATTGATCTGCTTCGCAATCGCGTTGACGTGATCGACCAATTCTGTCGTTGCTTCACCTTTGCCACGTCTTGCGCCGATCTCTTTGCTAAAACGATTTCGCTCAGCGTACAGTTTCTGTAATTGTGTCTGTCGTTTTCGTACGGTGACGTCGAGCCGAAGGATTTCATCGATCAATTTTTCATCGCTGCCGCCGCGCGTTGCCAGCCGCTCCCGAACAAAATCCGGCTTCTCGCGAATCAAACGAATGTCGAGCATGGCGCAGATTGTAGAGGCCACCGTGCCTGGCGGCAACCGTCACGCTGTCGCTCATCGAGCGCCGCTACACTTAAAACGGGCGTGACAACGAAACCTATCGAACCATACTTTCCCGCGTGGAACGGCTCAATCTTCTTGCTGTGGCGCTCGGTCTCGCTGCACTCGCAGGCATCAATTTGTATCTCACCGTTTTCGTGTCTGGTCTCGCCATCCATTTCCATTGGATTACGCTTGCGCCCGATTACCAAACGCTCGGCGTGCTCGGTAATCCCTGGATTATCACTATCGCAGGCGTTCTCTATTTCCTCGAATTTTTCGCCGATAAAATTCCGTGGATCGATTCGATCTGGGACGCCGTCCATACCGTGATTCGGCCAATCGGCGGTGCGCTCCTTGGGATCCAAGTGCTCGGGCACCCAAGTCCGGCGTTCACTGTCATCGTCGCGCTGCTCGCCGGCGGCACCAGTCTCGTTAGTCATACCGTCAAAGCGGCGACGCGACTCGCCAGCAACACTTCGCCGGAACCATTTTCCAACATCGCGCTCAGTGTCGGTGAAGACCTCGCGGTGTTTGGCGGGCTCGCGCTCATCCACTACAATCCGATCATTGCCTTGTCGATCTTCACAGTCGGGATTGCGGCCTTCCTTTACTTCGCGTCAAAAATCCTGCGCGCGATGAAAGCGAAAATATGGCTGGCGTGGAAGAAATTGAACGGCCCCGCCGATTTCAATCTTCCGCCAAAGTTGCCGATCGTTTTGCCGTCGCGACTGGTCGATGTCTTTAGCCGTCAAAACATTCTCAGCGAGACGACGGCGTGGGCCGTGCCCTGCATCAGCGGTCGCAGTCGAGGCATTCCGGCAAACCTCTTCGGCGCGCTTGCCGCCATGAACGAAGAACCGCGCAAGCTCTTATTCGTCGCATTCAAAGGCCGGCGCCCAATCGTGCGAACCATCGAGCTTGACGGAATGGCAGCCGCGCGAGAACCAAAATTCCTTTCCGAAAATCTCATCATTGCGCCGGCTTCTGGAAGAGGCGGAAGATATTTGTTTCTCTTCCCGCGCTCCAGCGCGGCCGAGGTCGATCAAATCGTCGAGTATTTGCGTGAGCGCCTGGGTCAACACGGTCCTACCGGCTTACAATCGAGTCTTGAGCCGACGGCGACGATCTGACGCCGTTGTCATTCCGAGCGAGGTCAAGGAACCTCTAACCGTTCACAATGAGAGATGTCTCGACTTCGCTCAACATGAAGAAGAGCTATGCTGAAATGCACGACACCGCGCGCATCCGCGAACGCGCGTTGTTCGTCTGGCCGCGCATTCCGAATGAGCTCGAATTACAAGCCCGCTGGTTCGCGGGCGACTTTGGCAAACAATTTGTTTCAACAGCTGGAGACAAAATCGAGATCGTGCAGTTCGGCACTTGGAACCGGGAAGCAGGTCCAGATTTTCGCGACGCGGCAATTCGAATCAACGGCAGCCAGCCTATTCGCGGTTGCATCGAAATCGAGCTAATCGATCGCAATTGGGAAATACACGGGCACGCGACCAATCCCGCCTTCGATGAAACCGTCCTCCACGTTTTTGTCCACGGGAGCGAACGCGAATTTTTCACGCGCACTAAATCGAATCGCAACGTTCCGCAGGTGCGCATTGATCCGGCGACTTTGCCAGACGCGTTCCGCGCGAACGTGGCGCTGGCGAAGCCGGGTCGCTGCCAGGGCCCGCTTAGAAATTTGCCGGAGGAACGAATCCGAAGTGTGCTCGATGCCGCTGCTCAATTTCGCCTGCAACGAAAAGCGGCCGCTATCCGCGCCAAGATCGATAATCACGGCCGTGACGAAGCGCTCTTTCAGGAAATTGCCGCCGCACTTGGTTACAAAGAAAACAAACTTCCGTTCACGCTAATCGCGCAACGAGTGTCGTTGAAATCTTTTCGCGAAAATATGAAGGATGGCGAAGCAATGCTCTTCGGCATTGCCGGCTTTCTGGAAACTCCGGATCTCGCTTTATACAAAAGATCGACAAGAACCTATGTGCGCGAACTTTGGGACTGCTGGTGGCCACATCGCGATGAAATGCAACGATTGATCTTGCCGACCACGGTTTGGAGAATTAGCAGCACGCGGCCGGCCAATCATCCACAACGGCGGCTTGCCGCATTATCGATCCTGGCCCGTGAATGGCTGGCGTTTCGTCACTCGTTAGGGAAGAACAATGTCGCCGCCGTTCGCGATTTCTTCGGTGGGCTAGCGCATTCATTTTGGGAAACCCATTACACGCTCACAGCTAAGCCTTCGACACAACCGATGGCGCTAGTCGGCGAATCACGCATCGTCGAAATTCTGGCCAACATTATCTTCCCCTTCTGGCACGCTGAAGATGTTCGTCACAGCGAATCCGTCATGCGGCGGATCGATCTTTGGAGCGAATACGCCAAGTTGCCCGCGCGTTTGTCAAACCGACGGCTCGAGACGAGCGCGACCCGTCTGTTTGGCCAAGATCCGCGTCGCAAACAGTTTTTAAAAACCGTCGCCCATCAGCAAGGTTTGCTCCAAATCTACGAGGATTTTTGTTTGCAGGACAATTCCGATTGCGCGCAATGCCCATTCCCGGAACAGATGAGGAAATGGGTGTGACAGCTGGCTCTGGCAACAACATGTGTAAACCATGGTGCAGGTTCAATACATAGGTAACACTGTAGGTTCAATACATAGGTAACACTTTAGGGGCAGTGAGGCTAAGAAAATAGCCTTTATGCCGTGGAAGAAGACAGAACCTATGGAACAGAGAATGGAGTTTGCGTTGAAAGCAATGAGGACGCTCAATTTTCGGGCGTTGTGCCAGGATTACGGGGTCAGCGCCAAAACGGGGTATAAATGGAAGGAGCGTTTTATCCGGGATGGTTTGGCCGGGATGAAAGAGCAATCGCGGCGGCCTAAAAGCCATTGTGAGCAACTGCCCGAGGAAGAAGTGTGCGAAATTGTGCGTTTGAAACTGGCGCACTTGAGATGGGGGCCACGCAAGATTGGGGAGTTCTATCTGCGTCGGCATGGAGAGGTGGCCAGTGAGAGCACGTTTGAAGCGGGTATTGGAACGAGCCGGTCTAACGCAGAAGCGACGCCGGCGGCGTCTCGACGGAAGCGGGGCGGTTGAGCAGTGGGCGGCAAGCCGGGGCCGCAATGAAGTGTGGACAGTAGATTTTAAGGGATGGTGGAGGAATGGAGGAAGACGCTGCGAACCGTTAACGGTACGGGATGAGCATAGTCGTTATCTTTTGGAGGTGCGTGCGCTGGCTGACGGTGCTCGGAGCGAAACTGTGCGTGCGAATTTCGAGCAACTCTTCGGGCGCTACGGTTTACCCCAGGCAATCCGGAGTGACAACGGGTGCCCTTTTGCCAGCGGCATGGCTCTGCGGGCTTGAGCCGCTCTCCGCCTGGTGGGTGGCATTGGGGATCGACTTGGAACGAGGTCGACCAGGTCACCCCCAGGACAACGGAGCCCATGAGCGGATGCATCAAGATATCAGTCGTGAGGTGGAAGCCTTGGACAATCCGATCAGGAGGCGCTGGATCTGTGGCGACAGACATTTAACTACGAGCGGCCGCACGAGGCTCTGGGGATGCGCTGCCCGGGTGAAGTCTACACCGCTTCAGCGCGAAAATATGAAGGCACACCAGAAGATCTGGATTATCCGCAGATGTGTCACTCGGCGTGTTAGCCACAGAGGCACTGGTCAAGCTAGAGGGCCACGGGCTCTTCCTGAGCAGCGTTTGGCGGGCTGGTCGGTGGGGCTCAAGCCGATCGCACAGGATCTGATGGAAGTTTGGTTTGGGCGGCTCTTGCTGGGCCAGATGGATCTTTGCGACGAGCAGTTTTATTCGGGCGGATACCCGCTTGGATAAAAGGCAACAAGTGGCTGCTTCCGCCCGAATAAAACTGCAAATGAAACAGAAAAAGTGTAAACAATGATCTACATAGTGTTACCTATGTTCTGACCCAAAAGTGTTACCGATGTTCTGACTGCGCCCCATCCCGGTTTTAGCTTTTGACTATTCACCATTCACCGATCACCATTCACTTCCTCCACACGCGGGTGTAGTTCAATGGCAGAACGGCAGCTTCCCAAGCTGCACACGGGGGTTCGATTCCCCTCACCCGCTGTCTTACCTGTGAAAAAAGGCGACACAGCGCGCCTATTCCCCCATGAGTCAGAACACAAAGTCAGAACGAATCCGCGAATGTCCGCTATTGTCCCAACGCCCGAAGGCGGGTTTGCGGCGTCTTGCGAGTCAGCCGCGCAGGTCCGCGCAGCCCTGGGCCTGGTTTCCTTTGCGGGAATGGGTCAGCCGCACGCGGCTGGGCGGTGCGCAATGGCGAGACTTTCCGCGGTTACGGCGAATTCAACGTAACCGTGAGGGTTCACTCAACGCGTGTTTCGCTCGTCGTGATGGCCTTTTGCTGCCACGTTTGCCACTTCGTTAGGCGGCCTCGCGCGCGCGCGTTCTGTAGCGCGCGTCGCACACACGAAATCAGCTTGCCCAATGGCGGGGATTCTTCAACAATTTCCGAAGGCGGAAACCGTCAGCACGACAATTTATGAAAACACCGACGATTGCTGACTTCGCAGGCAACAATATCGGTAAGTACGCCCCATGAAGTCGACCGACCGAAGGCCAGCCGGACGAGGTCTGCAACGATTTTCGTAGCGTTTGCGTTCATCGCGCTGCCGCTGAAGGCCAAAGACATTTCAGGCCAAGTCTTCATCGTCACGCGAGGCGCTGAAACGATTAAGCTCGCGCTGGTCCCCATTGCCGCATACAAAAAGGAAGAGGTCCAATCGACAGTCAAAGCCGTCGACGCGGAATTCAAAGAGGCTCGCGAACGGACAGCGAATTTCCTTCAGACGGTCCACGAAGCTTATAAAACAGCGGATGCCGCACACCAGCGGCTTTGGAACTAAGCCACGTCCTCGAAATTCGACAGCACTCGTTACGGGGCGGCATCGAGATTCAGTAACTTAGCGTCCGACCTCTTGCAGCTTGAATTCACCGCCCGTCGTCGGGGCAATTTTCTTAATGGCAGCAGCATCTACTTCAAAAAATTAAATCAGAATCATCAGGCGATCGCGACGACCAAGACGGATGCCGACGGAAAATTCACGTTGAAAATAACCGACGAGGGGGAATTCGCGCTCGTAGCAAACGCCCAGCGCGAAACGCCGAACAACGTAGACCTTTACTTCTGGGCTGTTTCGGCAAGGGAACGCACCGATCTGACGAACGAAAATCTCACCTCGGCCTCCGGAGATTCTTTCCTTCATGTCGCAGGCAAAGATGACTCCATCGACCCATCGGTAACCGAGGACACCCTGCAGGCCGACTTAAACAAGATCAAAACCACATATGCGGACGTGTTTGCAGCTATAGCTAAAGCGCAGCAGCAGCGCGAATCACCATCGTTGCCGCCTACGCCTACGCACACGCCCACACCTCTTCCGTCGAGTGTCACAATCACCCAACCCGTTTCGGTTAAAGTTCCATATGGCAGCGTAACGATCGAGCGCGGAACGAGGCTGCCATTAATTGGGCGCGACGGCCCCAACGTCCGCGTGGACGGCGACCAGATTATTCCAGTCTCTGCCACCGACCTGAAATAAAAACTGCACTAGCGACTGTGCAAACACTTTCCGAATTTCGGAAGCACTGGCACCCACTGATCCTGGGGCAGGCCCAAGACGTGGCCAGCAAAATCGAGGCCGGCGGCAACATGGCTCGGTTCCTATTTCTTGAGCCGGAGCTCCGATCCGCCGTTGATCAGCTTGTTCGTGAGTATTCAAAATCTCTATCCGTTGCTCCAGAAAGCCTTTTGAGTATGGAAGTAGGTTATTTATTTCACCTCCGGCTGCTCGAGGCGTGTGAGTTTGCGCAGTTTCTCGATCACTGCGGGCTTGGCTCGCCGGAGATGGATGCTGCCGATTGGATTCAGTTTCTGGCGATTGATTCATGGCATAAATTCACCGTTCACAAGTGGCGATCCGAGTTTTCGCGCGTTTATCAATAGACTAACGATGAGAGCAATGATCACATCTGATTGTCGTCATCTACAAAGGACGCGCCAAACAGGCCTAGGTATTCATTGTTGACGCAAATTGTAAAATGGCGAGTCGTCCATTACTCGCTGCGTGGCGGTACCGCGCCGCAAATGCGGAAGATCGCCTCAATGGCCTCGCTAACGCGCATCCCGCACGCACTTGCGGAGTGTAATTCTGGTCGCAGGCGTCGTTCACCATCTCAACGATAACCGATTCGAGACCTTTCATCGACCACAGTGCTTTAGGTGTTTGAGCGCTAGTTAGGAGAAGATTCAGGCTGGACAAGCTTCGACTACTGATTGTCGGCCACCATTTGCGGCGCAGGTTTGTTCAGTTCGATTTGCGCGCTCACCCTCTGCAAGCCCGCAGTAAGCGCTTCAATTTGCTTTTGCTGCTCCGCGAGTCTGGACTGAAAGTCCTGCCTCAACTGCGCGATCGTCGCTTTCTGTTCCTGCACTGTCCGATGCTCTTTGAGGAACTCATTTAGCAACATCGCGTTCACCGCTTCATATCGTACGCTCATGACTTTACCATCTTCATCGCGCACTCCTAGATCTGGGTTCACCTTTTCCACTTGCTCGGCCACCAAGCCGAACTGCGGGATGCCCTCGGGGTCAAGGTCGTGCTTGTAGCGGAAGGTCACCGGTTTGAGCGCGAGAATGGCTTCGCTTGCCTCGTCCATTGGTTTGATTGCTTCTTTGAAGCGTGCGGAGGACTGGATCGTGCCAAGCTTCCCCTTGGGGCTGATGATTACTTGGACGCCGCTTGCAACCGTCGAGCCATAAATCGCGGCGATAAATGTGCCCAATTGGTTTCCTGTCGTGCCAATGCGTCTCCCTGTCGTCGTTAGCCAAACCCGGATTACCGATGTCAATATTGTTTGCGCCGCCGACGATGTTGCTACCGGCAAGATTGCCGATCGCGATGTTATTAACGCCATTGGTACTGTTCTCGAGCGCCCCGAAGCCATATGCCGTGTTGCCATTGCCTCTCGTGTTTTGAAAGCACGCATTGACGCCGACCGCCGTATTATCATTGCCAGTTGTGTTGTAAAAGAGAGCCTCGAAACCGGTCGCGGTGTTGGAGGAGCCGGTTGTGTTGTTCACGAGTGCGGCAACCCCGCCGGCCGTGTTGCCGCTGCCGGTGGTGTTGCTAAAGAGCGCATTAAAACCGATCGCTGTGTTGAAGACCCCGGTTGTGTTGCTAAAGAGCGCATTAGTGCCGTTGGCTGTATTGTCGATGCCGTTTGTGTTGCCTAAAGAGCGCTTGAAAACCGTTGGCCGTGTTTTCGAAGCCGGTTGTGTTGCTGAATAGCGCATCAAAACCGACTGCCGTGTTGTTGAACGAGGTTGTGTTGCTTCGGAGCGCGAAGGCGCCGTTAGCCGTGTTACCTGCGCCGGTTGCGTTGCTATAGAGCGCATCAACACCGGTGGCTGTGTTGTTGATGCCTGTCGTGTTGTTCGTCAGCGCAACAGCACCGTTGGCCGTGTTGTTATTGCCGGTTGGTGCAACGAAGAAAGTGGCGAATCCGTCTTTCCAGCGGTGCAGGCGCAGATTGATGGCCTGGGTGGTGATCTCAAGTTGATCGGGGCACTGAGGCCCATCGCACATTTCCCTGCGGGCATAGCAGCACGAGCAGTGACGCGATCGTCCAGCACGCGATCATAAAGACAAAACCTCCGCGGAACGAGCCGGTGCGCTGGCTCAGATCGCCAATGATTTTCGGACCGATGAATCCGCCAATGCTGGCTGTGCAATTGATGAACCCCACCGCCGCGGCAGCCGCCGAACTGGTCAGAAATGCACTGGGGAGCGCCCAGAACGATGGCAGATACGCAGTAGTGCCGAACCCGATCAGCGTGAACACCACGATGAGCAGTGCGTTCGAATGCGGAGCAAGGAACCACGCGCTTAGCGCCAGCGCAGCGGTTAGTTGTGGGATGGCAAAATGCCAGCGGCGCTCGCGAGTTCGGTCGGAGTTCCAGCCTAGCAGGAGCATCCCAATAAGGCCCGCGACAAACGGAATCGCACCCATCCACCCAATACGCTGAACATCAGCCCATCCGGTGAGTCGTTGAAGCATGGTCGGCATCCAAAACCAAAAGGCGTAGCCGCCGGTATAGCAGAAGAATAGGCCGACAGTGAGCAGCACGACCGGGCGCTGCCGGAGCGCTCGCCAAATCGTCGCGTGCTCTACGTGCGCTCTGGCGTGTCGCTCCTCGGCAAGGCGAGCAGCGATCCAATCGCGTTCGTCGGCGCGTAACCATCGCGCTTCGTTAGGTCGGTCGGGCAGCACGAACAGCGTCGCTATTCCTAGTGAGATCGCTGGCGCGCCTTCCAGCAAGAAGAGCCATCGCCACCCAGGAACACCGAGCCAGTGAATGCCCAGGATCGCGCCGGCAATGGGCCCCCCGAGAATATACGCAATCGGAATCGCGGACATAAACCGCGCCACCGCCTTGGCACGGTCCTGATAAATGAACCAGTGGGAAAGATAAACAATGACACCGGGAAAGAACCCTGCCTCTGCCGCGCCTAACAGGAAACGCGCGCCGTAAAGCTCCAACGGAGTGCGCACAAAACCTGTAAGCGTTGTTAGCGCACCCCACATGATCAGGGTTAGCGCCAGTAAGCGCCTTGCGCTCCAGCGTTCCACCAGCAGTGCCCCGGGAATTTGCAGGCCGAGATAGCCGATAAAGAAAATTCCGCTCGCCGTGCCAAACACCGAATCGGTCAGACCCAGGTCGCCTTTCATTCCAAGGGTCGCATACGCGATGTTCGTGCGATCGAGATAGTTCGCGACGTAAAGGAGAAAAAGAAACGGCAGGAGCCGCGCCGCAACTCGACTGCGCGCACTTGCCCCAGCGCCTGGTTGCGGGAAAGCCATGGGTGCGCGAAGCCGCGCTTAGACCATTGGGCGAAATCGGCCGACGATTTCCTGAAGCCGGCCGGTGATCTGTCCTAACGAACAAACCTCCGCAGCTTCGAGCAACGCAGGGAAACAGTTCTCGCTACGATCGACAACAGCGGCGAGTTTATCCAACGCGCGCTTCGACTTCTCAGAATTTTTTCTTTTGAATTTTGCGAGCCGATCGACCTGCAACTGCTGTTTCGTTCGTGGCGTGCGCACGAGTTTCACTTCCGGGATGTCGTCACTACCATCACGATATTTGTTCAGCGCGATGATCGGACGGATACCGTCATAGATTTGCTGCTCGTATCGATGGGCGGCGTTCTGAATCTGGCTGCGCTGATAACGCTCCTCGACTGCGGCCAGCACACCACCGAGGCGCTCGATTTCGCGGAACTCATCGAGAATGGCCGCCTCGACCGCGCGCTCAACCGCTTTCATTCCGGGCGAACCGCTCAGCATATTCATAGTGTGTTTAAAGATCCCGGACTCCTCGAGCAGAATAGCCTGGCCATGCGCGGCGAGCCGTATCCATTCTTCGCTCGGCGTGGTAAAGGGCTCGTCGGCGCTGTTTGAATGGCATGAGTTCGTCGCGTTCATGTAAGCGAGCATCAGCTCCGCCGCCGTCCGGGTGAGATTGTTTTTAAATTCAGCCGCAATGAGTGAGCGACCGCTGGTTTGAGTATGCAATTTATAAAGCTGCGCGCGCGGACCGGCGCCGAACACGTCGCGCATGCCGATGGCCCAAATGCGCCGCGAGACGCGAGCGAGTGCGATGTATTCCACGTCGAGTCCGCAATCGAGAAAGAACGAGAGCCGCGGCCCGAATTGGTCGACGGGAATTCCGCGCGCGGCGAACATTTCGGCGTAAGCAAAACCATTCGAGAGCGTATACGCAGCCTGCTGCACCGGCGTCGAACCGGCTTCGCCGATGTGATAACCGCTGATCGAGATCGGATACCAGCGCGGCATCTCGCGCGTGGTGAACTCGACCATGTCGGTGAGAAATCGCAGCGATGGCTCGATCGGGAAAATGGTCTCGTTCTGCGCCTGGACTTCCTTGAAAATGTCGGCCTGAATTGTGCCGCGCAATTTCGGGACAACTTTCGGACCGAATCGGCGCTTGGCCGCCGCGATGTACATCGCCATGATGATCGGCGCCGGGCCGCTGATAGTCATCGACGCGGAAAAGTTCGGCGAACCGAGATCGAATCCGTCGTAGAGCCGCACCATATCCTCGACCGTGTCGATGGCCACGCCGCCCTCGCCGATTTTTCCGAAAACGCCGTCCGCGTCGCTGTCAATCCCGTAAAGCGTCGGGCCGTCGAATGCGGTGCTGAGTCGATGTGTGCGCTGATGCGCGGTAAGAAAATGAAAACGCTCGTTCGTGTCCTCGGCCAGCATGAGACCGGAGAACAAACGGGTCGGCTCCTCAGCTTGCAGGACCTTCTTGTCAATCTGGCCACGGGACGAATCCGTCCGACTGGCGGCCTTGCCGTCTTTTGATTTGCCGTTCTTTTGAAAGCTTTCGATTTCGCGGACCGGCTCCAGATACATTTCGCGATAGGCGCCGTTTAAAAACGGAAATTCACCGGGCAATCCTTCGCCGATTAAATAGCGCGCGATTTCTCCAGGCTCATCGATCTCCGGCAACGCCAGTCGCGGAAGCGGTAATCCAGTCGGTGCACGCGTGATCGGGATCTTCGCTTTGATATCGTTCCAGCGTCCGAGCAGGTCGCGCCCGAATTTCTGATCGGTGCGCGCCCGCTTAACCTGGTCGAGAACGAACTTGTTGTACTTCTCAACCGACTCAACGACTTGTCCGAGTTTGCTCATTTGTTTCGCCTCCTGTAGCGGCGCTCTACGAGCGCCGTTTTCGTTTAGTTCGGCGGTCATACACCGCCGCTACAGATTTATTGGAAATTAAATCGAACATTCGATCCACGCCAGAGTCGCGATGACGTTTTGCAACTGTGTCGATGAGTTGCTGATCGCGGTGGTTTTGTTCGAGGCGCTGCTCGATTTCGCTGTGCGCCGTGCGCGCCCGTTGCAAGTCGCTCTTGTTCACGACCACGATGTCCGCCACATCAAGCATAACAATCTTTTGCAACTGCAACCGGCTGCCGTAATCCGGATTCATCACCAACACGGTAAGATCGACAATTCCATTTTTTTGGAACGGCATTGCTTCCTGCCCAGTTCCGACGGTCTCGATAATCACGTAATCGAAATCAGATCGCGCGAGCAAAGCGAGGCAATCGTGCGTGGCGGGCGAAAGTCCACCGGCTTGACCGCGCGTGGCCATGCTGCGCATAAACACGCGGTCGTCCTGCGAATTGATCATCGTGGCGCGGTCTCCCAGCAATGCGCCCTCGCCAATGACGCTCGGATCATGCGACAAAATCGCGACGCGCGACTGTCGATCTTTGTTCAGGAAACGTAGCACCAACTCGTCGATCAATGTCGTCTTACCGGCACCACCCGGTCCCGTGAATCCAATCACGCGAGTTGCTGACTTCGACATTGGGCGTTGGGCGTTGGGCGTTCCGCGTTTGCTTTTTGCGTATGCCTCCTCAATTTCGGTCAACTTGCGCGCGAGTTCCATGTCGGGCGATTTCGGACGCTCTCTTTTCTTGCGTGATTTGCCATAGCGCTGGTGAACAAATTTCACCATTTCTTCGAGCGATGTGCCGGCGAAAAAAATTTCATCCACGCCTTTTCGTTTCATTGCCGCTGCGTCTTCATGCGTTATCGTCCCACCGCCGCCACCGAAGACCTTGATGTCGTCCGTGCCGCGTTTACGGAGAAGATCGACAACTTCGGCAAAGAATTCGACGTGCCCGCCATTGTAGCTGGAGATGCCAATCGCGCGCACATCTTCCTGGAGCGCGGCCCGCACGATGTCGCCGACCGAGCGATGATAACCGAAATAAATGACCTCGATGCCGTGCCGGATGAATTCGAGATTGATGGTATTGATGGCGCTGTCGTGTCCGTCGCAAATCGGGACGGCGGTCAGAATACGAATCGGTGAAGCCATCTGAATTTGTGTAGCGGCGGTCTGTGACCGTCGCAAACACAATCGAGAGTAACAGCTACGCAAAGAATTCTAGCGTTGAATCGTTAAGTCGTTAAATCGTTGAATTGTCAAATGAGTGATCCACTAGACTTCACCGGCAAAGTCGTTCTCGTAACCGGCAGCTCGCGCGGGATTGGCGCGGAGATGATCAAGGCGTTCGGCGCGCGCGGGGCAAAATGTATTGTGAATTACGTGGCCGATCCCCAGGGTCAAAATAAGGTGGATGCGACGGGCGTGGCGAATGAGTTGAAGGAGCCATTGATGATCGAGTGCGACGTCGCCCGGCCTGAGCAAGTCGAGGCGATGATGAAACAGATACAAGATCGACATGGCCGACTCGATATTCTCGTGAACAATTCCGGCATCATTCGCGATCGGACGATCAAGAAGATGTCGCTCGAAGAATTCGAAAGCGTCATGCGTGTGAACGTCACCGGCACATTTAATGTCATACAAAAAGTGATCTCCATTTTGCGCGACGGCGGCCGCATCGTGAACTTCTCATCCGTTAGCGGACAGCTGGGACTGTTCGGCCAAGTCAATTATTCTTCGAGCAAAGCTGCGATTATTGCTCTGACGAAGGTCTCCGCCCGCGAGTTGGCGAAGCAGAACATCACCGTCAACGCAATCGCTCCCGGCTTCATTGACATCGGGATGAGCAAAGGAATGCCCGAAGAAGTGCGCCAGAATTTCGAAAAACAGATTCCACTCGGGCGACTCGGTCAGGCGAACGAAATCGTCGATGCCGCCTTGTTTCTGGCATCGCCGATGGCGAGTTATATCACCGGTCACGTCTTAAACGTGAACGGCGGATTTTATATGGGTTAATTCGTCACCATGTTTTGGGGGCGCGAATTCCGTGTTGCATCCGGCGCGCCAAACATCAGCTTGACGCTCTTAATCACTATGTCTCTTCAATCACGAATCTCGTTTGCCCTGTCTCTGTCTGCCTCGTACCTCTTGTCGATCACATCCGCGTCGGCGCAGAGCCTTCCGGACACAACCCGGTTGCTCCGCTTTCCGACAACGAACGACAGAGAGATTGTCTTCTGCTACGCCGGTGAACTTTACTCAGCCGTGAAGGATGGTGGCCTGGCGCGCCGACTGACGAATGCCCCAGGCTACAGTTCGTTCCCACGCTTCTCGGCCGATGGCTCGCAGATCGCGTTCACCTCGCAGTACGACGGCAACACGGAAGTGTACGTAATCCCGGCACAAGGCGGGGTGCCCAAGCGCCTAACGACTACGCCAACCCTGGGCCGCGACGATATTTCCGATCGGATGGGGCCAAATAACATCGTCATGACTTGGGAAAATACTAAGCCGTTGGTCGCGTTCCGTTCGCGTATGAAATCTTTCAACGACTTCATCGGCCAGCTCTACACCGTCGGATTGGATGCCGAGCTGCCGCAACAATTACCCGTGCCGCGCGGAGGTTTTGTTTCATTTTCGCCGGACGATTCCAAGATGGCGTTCAATCGCGTTTTCCGCGAGTTCCGCACCTGGAAGCATTACCGTGGCGGGATGGCCGACGATATCTGGATCTACGATTTTAAGACCGGCACAACTGAAAATCTGACCAACAATCCCGCCCAGGACATCTGCCCAATGTGGGGTCTGGACAACAAGGTCTATTTTCTCTCGGACCGCGACGGTCGGATGAATCTTTTCTCAATCGACGTCACGACAAAGGACACGAAGCAACTCACGACATTCAAGGATTTTGACATCAAGTTTCCGTCCATCGGCAAAAAGTCGATTGTCTTTGAGCAAGCGGGCTACATCTGGCGTTACGATCTTGGCAGTGAAAAGGCGGCGGTCGTTCCGATCGAAATCAAGGAAGATTTTGACTCCGGGCGTTCGGCCTTTGTCGATGCATCTAAACAGCTCGAATCCGTTAGTCCGGCGCCCGATGGCGAACGCGCAATCGTCGTGGCGCGGGGAGATCTTTTTTCCGTTCCAGCCAGGGAAGGCGCGCCGCGTAATCTGACCAAAACCTCAAATGCGCACGAGCGGGACGCCGTCTGGTCTCCTGACGGGAAATGGATCGCCTACAATTCAGACGCGACCGGCGAGAACGAGTTATATGTTCGTGCGCAGGACGGCAAAGGCCAGCCGCAACAGATCACCAGCGGCGCCGACACTTATTATTACCAGCTGATCTGGTCGCCGGACAGTAAAAAGCTCCTTTGGAGCGATCGATTGCAGCGATTGCGTTATGTCGATGTTTCGACCAAAGCGATCACACAAGTCGATCAAGATAAATATGGGGAGATCACGAGCTACAACTGGTCGCCGGACAGCCAGTGGATTACTTGGGCGCGACCAGAGGAGAACGGCTTGCCGAGAGTTTATCTCTTCTCCACCGCGACCAAACAGCAGGCCGCGGTAACCGATAGCTGGTACGGCGCGGGCGAAGCCGTCTTCAGCGATGACGGAAAGTATCTGCTGCTCTCATCCGCGCGCGATTTCAAACCAACTTTCGGCGAAGAGGAATTTGCGAACGTCTATGTCGACATGCAGCGGGTCTATCTGGTCACGCTCGCCAAGGAGACGGAGTCGCCGCTCGCACCCCGCAGTGACGAAGTGGGTAAAGAAAAAAAGAAAGAAAAAGAGGCCGAAGAAAAGAAAGCTGAAGAGAAAAAATCTGAGGAGAAGAAGGGCGAGGCGAAAGAAGCGAAGCCGAAAAAACCAGTCGTCGTCAAAGTGGACACCGATGGAATTCGCAACCGCATTGTCGCTCTCGACATCACGCCTGGCAATTACCGCGATATTAGGGGGGTGGATGACCGGATCTTTTATCTCCGTCGCACAATCGGCGATGAAACAGCCGAGGATGAAGAGGAGCTATTCGGCGAGAAAGACAAAAAATCACATCTCTGCGCCTACAGCTTGGAAGATCGGAAAGAGACCGTTCTGGGCGATGTGAACGCTTATCAAATTACCGATGATGGCAAAAAGATGCTGGTCAAAATCAAGAAGGACTACGCCATCATCGATCTGCCTGAAGACAAAATCGAGACGAAGGATGAGAAGACTGGGAAGGACTACAAGCTCAAACTGGAAGGTCTCGACATGCAGCTCGATCGTCATGCCGAGTGGCGCCAAATCTATTTCGAGGCCTGGCGGCAGATGCGCGATTTCTTCTACTCGCCCACCATGAACGGAATCGATTGGAAGGCCCAGCGGGATAAATACGCGGCGCTGCTTCCTTTCGTGAACCACCGCAACGATCTCACCTATCTCCTTGGCGAGTTGATTGGTGAATTGAATAATGGTCACACTTACGTCGGCGGCGGCGAACGGCCAGAGACGCCGCGAATCAAACTCGGCTTGCTCGGCGCTGAATTTTCGCGTGACGCCGCCACGCACGCTTACCGCATCGATCGAATTTTGCCGGGCGAAAATTGGAACAAAAATACCCGCTCGCCACTGATTGATATCGGACTGAACGTGAAACCCGGCGATTATTTATTGGCTATCAACGGGACGCCCGTTTCCAGCTTGCCGAATCTTTACGATGCGCTCATCGGCACGGCCGACAAGCAAGTGATGTTGCGAATCAATTCGAAGCCTTCTGATGACGGTGCGCGCGACATTACAGTTGTCCCGACCGACAACGAAGCGCCGCTCTACTATCAGGCGTGGGTGCAGAAAAATATCGACGAAGTAACCAGGCAAACCGGCGGCGAAGTCGGTTATGTCCACATCCCCGACATGGGCAAACCCGGGTTGAACCAATTCACCAAGCTCTACTTCCCGCAGATCCGCAAGAAAGCGTTGATTGTCGATGTTCGAGGCAACGGCGGTGGCTTTGTTTCACCGCTCGTGATCGAGCGGCTCCGGCGCGCGTTCGTGATGATCGAGGTCGCGCGCAACGGCATGCCCCAGCCTGATCCGGCGGACGCGTTCATGGGCCCAATGGTCGCCCTGATTGACGAATTCTCCGCTTCCGATGGCGATATCTTCCCTTACCGATTCAAGACGCTCGGGCTCGGGAAGTTGATTGGGAAACGGACCTGGGGCGGTGTCATCGGGATTCGAGATTCGCTACCGCTGATGGACGGTGGTCAGTTATTCAAACCGGAATTCGCGCCTTACTCCAAGGAGGGTACAGGCTGGATCATAGAAAGCCACGGGGTTGATCCCGACATTGTGGTCGATAACGATCCGGCGAAGGAATTCCACGGGGAAGATCAGCAACTCGACAGAGCCATCCAACAAATCGAGGAAGAATTAAAGACCAAACGCTACAATATCCCGCCGGTCCCGCCGTACCCGAACCGCAATCCTGCGAACAGCTCTTAGCTTCCGCAAAGCTATTTTTCCCGCTCTGCGGCGCCTCCGAGCACGCTCAACTCCCAGCGATAACCATCTGGATCATGAAACCATAGACCCATGTTTTTCGAGCCGGGCGCCTCCGGGCCAATTTCGTTACCGGGATCTTCGACGTCGACTTCGTGCTCCTTTAGATGGGCCAGCGCCTTTCGCAAGGTCGACATGTTAGGCAGATGAAACGACACGTGATCCAGTGTCTCCGGCGATGGCCTGCCTTTGAACAATGCGATCGTGACATTGTCGTTGCCAATCGCCACGCCATTTTCGAACTCGAACTCCTTGCGCAACCCCAAAACACGCTGGAACCATTTGGCACTTTCTCTCGGGTTGCGCACGGCCAGGCCGAAATGGCCGACGACTCCAAGAGTAAAAGGAACTTTCATGAATAATTACATCGTGAACGGTGAGTCGTTATCGCCAAAGAGGAGACGCGCGATCGGGCGACCGTGGATTGGTAAATACGAGAAGCACTGGTGAATAGTGCCAGGCCATGTGGTCGCTTGAGCGCCAAAAACCAGCACGAGAATTGCTCTTTTCCAGGGTATGCCTCTTGCGAGCAGCCCAATCAAATTCCCTTCCCGGTCGAAACTTCGAAAAACAAAGTCGCCCAAGCGGATCGGTTCGCTAAATGTAATCGCCGAGATCAAGGCTTACATCGCAATTCGCGACGATCTCCTTGCCGAAGCCGAACAACTGAAGACCGCTGCGAAGATTGATAGCCTCGCAGTGGCGAATGATTTTGTGCAGAGTTGTCTAAAAGCGGCCCCGCTGCCGTACGAGTCGCAGTGCTTGCCCGAAGCGGACGCGCTGCGCGAACGAAAACGTTGCGAAGCCGTGAGGAGCCGCATCGCCGAGCTTCGCAGTCTGATCGCCTAAGACACCCATCGGCAGAGATTTCAGTGCGAATCGCAATCTCGATCTCGGCTGCAATAATTATTCGCGACCCCACACCATGGCAACCGAAGTCGTTAGGCTGCCGCCCATGTTGAACGTGAGGAAACGCTTCGCGTTCTCAATCTGACGCGCGCCCGCTTGTTGGCTAAGGTGTTGATAGCCCTCAAACACCTGCCGAACTCCGGTGGCGCCGACGGGATGACCGTCTCCGATCAATCCGCCACCTGGGTTCACGGGAATTTCAAACGGGAATGGGCCGCGCATTTTTTCGTTGCGCACTTGCGGGAGCGCGGTCGCGCCGCTCTTGGCCAGATCCGCGCCCTTGCCCGGCTCAGCGAGCCCAAGAATCTCGTAAACGACAATCTCCGTGATCGAAAAGCAATCGTGTACGTCCGCGCCCTGTAAGTCGCGGGGTTTCAGGTTTGCCATGCCAAATGCCTTCTCAGCCGCTTTACGCGCGATCGAAAACGTCGGCGCATCCTTCTTGTCCAGCGGCAGATAATCGGTCGTATGGCCGTAACCGAGCAAGCGCGGGGTCTTGTTTTTATCGCCGCCAATCCTCTCCAAATATTTTCCAGACACGAGAACCAGCGACGCAGCGCCATCCGTGATTTGAGAACAGTCGGAAACTTTCAGCGGCGGTGCCACGCTGGGATTCTTATCGGAAACTTGGGAGGCGCAATCGAGAGTGAGATCGGCGTCCCGCATTTGCGCCAACGGATTCAATTTTGCGTGCGCGTAATTCTTCCATGCGACCATGGCCAGGTCCTGTTCGGTCGCGCCATACTTGTCGATGTAAATTTGGGCGATGCGCCCGAACAATTTCGGGAACATGAAATCGCCATATTCCGGCTTCTCGTTGTGATAATCTGCGGCCGCGCCAAGCACATCCGAGCCATCGAGCGACGACATTGTCTTCTGCTGCTCTACGCCGACAACAAGGACGACATCGTAGAATCTGCCCATAATCCATTCCGCGCCGAGCAAAACGGAAAGAGCTCCGGACGCGCACGCCGCTTCTGTGTGCATCGTGGGAATGCCGCGCAATTTTGGATCGATCTCCGGAATGAATGCGCCAAGCTGCAATTGTTTCGTGAACTGCCCAGCGTTGAAATTGCCAACCGCGCCCGCCTGGATTTCCGCCGGATCGATCTTGGCATCGTCGATCGCCTTCTTTCCGGCTTCGATGATCAAGTGCCGGATGGTTTTCCCTTCCTTTTTAAGATTGCGCTTAAAGTCCGTGCGCCCGCCGCCGATGATGTAAACTGGCTCACTCATATATATTACTTTAGCTAATCATTGCGATCTGTCATCCCGAGCGGCGCGACGAACCTCGCAGAACTCCCTGGCCTTCATCAAAGCTTACTCCTGACTGAGCGATTCTCTTCTCCCAACAGATTACCTACTGTGTGCCGTTCCGCCGGGCGATCGAGCTCATGGATAAACTGCTGAAATCGCGGTGAGAAAAGATAATGGCGCAGCTTCCAGTAATGCTCGATTCCGGGAGAAGCGATGTAGTGCTGAAGAAGACCGCACCATCCTTGCCAGATCTGGTCGTCCATGAGGCCATAGATATGGTGAAAATGGATCGTCTCGAATGCCTTGAGAAATTGATAGGTCGAATGAAAAAAGCGTGCTTGCTCTTCCGCGGGCAGAGACTGCAAATCTTCAAGACCTATTCGCCACACGCGGGCCAGGTCGGCATTCTCAGCAAACGGTCTCGTCACCTCACGGAGTGCCGTTGCCGCGGCGTCCTGCGCGGCCAACTTTGCTATGCGTGTACTGCGATGCACCTGAACGGCGAGATAAAGGACGGAGAAAACCACTGCAATCGAGCCAATCACTTGCGAGATCGCGCTGATTGCTTCCCAGTTCATGTGACTCATCTCGCGCAGTTAAATGATCAGGAGCCGCCGAAAGCACTAATCCCTGTGATATCGTGGCCGACGACCAGTGTGTGAATGTCGTGCGTGCCTTCGTAGGTGTAAACGGCCTCAAGGTTCATTAGGTGCCGTATCACCGAATAACGATCTGTGATGCCCACGGCGCCCAGGATGCCGCGCGCCTTGCGCGCGCATTCGAGCGCCATCCATACGTTATTCCGCTTCGCCAGCGAAATCTGCGCGGGGAGTGCCGTGCCCGCCTCCATCATACGGGTGAGACGCAACGCCAACAATTGCGCTTTCGTAATCTCCTGCACCATCCAAACGAGTTTTTCCTGCACCAATTGGAACCCGGCAATCGGGCGGCCAAATTGTACTCGCGATTTAGCGTAGGCGAGCGCCGTTTCGTAACAATCGATGGCCGCGCCAATCACACCCCACGCAACGCCCACACGCGCCTGCGATAGACACGACAGCGGCGCGCGCAGTCCCGATACCTTGGGCAGCCGATTTTCCACTGGGATGCGGCAGTTTTCGAACCAGCACTCCGACGTGCGCGACATGCGGAGGCTAAACTTCCCCTCAATATCCTGCGCGCGGAAGCCGGGAGTATTCTTCTCCACAACGAATCCGCCCACACGGCCCTCGTCGTCTTTCGCCCAAATTACCTTCACGTCCGCGATGGACGCGTTGCCGATCCAGCACTTACTGCCGTTCAAGACATAATGATCGCCATCGCGTGTGGCACGGGTTTCCATACCGCCAGGGTCCGAGCCGTGCCCGTGTTCCGTCAACGCGAAACAACCCACGCGTTCTCCCGATACCAGTCGGGGCAGCCAGCGTGCACGCTGCTCGGGCGTGCCGAAAGAATGAATCGCGTAAATCGCAAGTGCGCCCTGCACCGATGCCTCCGAGCGCAGGCCCGAGTCGGCTCGTTCCAACTCTTGCATGATCAGGCCATACGCAGTGTAGCTCAGCCCTGCGCTACCGTGCTCTTTTAAGTACGGAGCAAAAAGGCGTAACTCGCCCATGCGCACCCTGAGATGTTCCGGAAATTTGGCCGCGCGATGGCAAGGCACGACCTCGGGCATGACTTCCTCCTGCACAAAACGCCGCGTCCGATCGCGGGCCGCGCGCTCCTCGTCGGTGAGGAGCTCTTCGATGACGTAATAATCCAGCGAGGCGAATCTCATGTCATGTCAGTTCGGCAGGATCGACACTATTATGCCAGCAATCTCCGATCAATAGGATCGAAGAGCGACGCGCTTGGGTAGCGCACGCGTCCCCAGTGTTGGCGATTGCGTCTCGCGATCGCGCACTTTTTGTGTGGATTCCCATTCTGGCCTGCGAATCAAACTCCAAGGAAAGATTGTTTCGGCGCAACGCCGAAAGTCCGAGCCGGACTGGCGTTAGCGAGACGCGGGCGCTACCCAGAAAATTCCGCTATCATCATGAAATTACATGGCACGACTTCACCAATATCATTGCTTCCCCGGCTCGGGCGCGGGCGAGGCGGTGAGTTTTTGGAACCGCGGATCGTTCCGAAGCGGATCGAACATCGGATCGAGCCGGAGCAGCGCAGGAGTAAGCGGCACGTTTGAAGCCAGCACGCCAATGTACGGTATCGAGAGTAACTTTTGTAAAGTGTCGATGGCGCGGTCGGGTTCCCCCATCTGCGCAGCCACCCGGGCGAGGATCTCCATCGACCCGGGACCATTCAACGCGTCTTTCTCGATCGGGACCGCAGCCATGGCACGTTCCGACAAAGCGAACGCGGCGGCTTTGTCACCGAGGGCCATATTGGTCAGCGCGAGATCTCCCATGAGGCTATCATTTTCCGGCTGTTCTTTGAGGAAAGGTTCCAGTTCGCTGCGCGCCTGTCGCCAGCTAGTCTGGGCGGCAGCATGGTCGCCGGCAACATCTTGCGCCCAGCCTAACCAAAACCGCAGTTCGCCATTGTAATAACCCAACGCCGGATCGGGCTTGGCCAATTTTTCCGTTAGCCGAGGGATGATTGGTGCCGGGCGGCGCTCCAGGATCACTTGATAGACTTTTGTTTCCAACGCGGGGGCGTCGTCGGCAGGGTGGAGCGGAGCAAGGAGCTCCGAGGCCCGCGGCAGATCGCCCTCGGCTTGTGCAATACTCGCTTTGTTCACAAGGGTATCCAGGTCGTCCGGTGTGATATTTAAAACTTGATCAAACTTTCGCAGCGCTTCGGGGAAACGACGAAGGATTTTGTAGGAAAGTGCATGCTGCGTCAGTAGTCTCAGGTTGCGCGGGTCGAGCCGCTCGGCTTCGTTGAAGTACGACTCGCTCCGGTCCCACTGGCCTCGTCTCCGTGCGACATAGGCCAGTGACGCAGGAATCTGGCTGTTGTTAGGCAGGAACTGACGTGCTTGCTCAAAGTAACGCACCGCATTGTCGTAATCCTTTAAACAGGCGTAGTGATATTGGCCTTTGGCCAATATGGCCTCGCCCAGATTGGGCTGAACAGTGAGCGCGGTTTCGGCTGCCTGCCGTGCCTCTTCACGGAGCGCGACCGTTGGTTGAAGACTCTGTGAGATATAGCCGCGCGCATCAACGATTGACAGCAGCGCCCAACTGAGGGCGAACTTCGGGTCCAACCGCACCGCTTCTCTGAGGTATTTCTGTGCGCCGAGAGAGTTGGCGGTTGTGTTTACCGCTTTCAGATTATAAGCCAGGCCACGCAGGTAGGCATCGTAAGCTTCAAGATTCTCTGTGGGTTTGGCGGCGATGACTTTCTCTTCCTGACCTGTGAGGTGAGCTTGCAACTGGTCCGCGATGGCTTTGGCCACCTCACTCTCGACCGAAAAGATGTCGGTCAGTCTTCTATCGTAGGTATCGGCCCAAAGGTGGAAATCGTTGGCCGCTTTGATTAACTGCACGTTCACCCGCACGGCCTCGCCGCTCTTCTGGACACTTCCTTCCAGGATATGAGCGACGCCAAGCAGCTTGCCGATCTCAGGCAGGTTTTCCGGCGCGCTTTTGTAATGCTGGGTCGATGTGCGCGAGATCACTTTCAGATCGGCGATCTTCGATAAGCGTGTCAGAATCTCGTCCTGGATGCCGTCGGCAAAGTAAGCGTTCGCTTTGTCTTCACTCCGATTTTCAAACGGCAGGACAGCTATGCTCTTTTCCGGAGCAGCCAGCGTCGATCGCACGTGATAACGGGAGAACAGCGCGATGCTAGCGACGATTGCCGCCAGCGCGAGCAAGGCTGCCGTCGTGGCCGCCCAGCGCATTCGCGCGCTGTGCTTCTTCAGGGCTTGAAACTTTTTTGGCAGTTGCGAATTGCCCACTTCATCCGCGTAAAGGTTCACAATGGAAACGCGCATCCCATGCTTCACTTCGCAGGCGCCAAGATCATGCAGGAGTGGCCGCCACTGTTCGTATGCTTCGAGGTCCTCGGCGACGTGTTTCGAGAGGAGAATATGTCCCGCATCGCCGCAATTCATCACCCGTTGCGCCATGTTCAGACCGGCACCCGCGAGATTGGCGTGACCATTTACATCTATCACCCCGCTCACCGGCCCGCTGTGCACGCCCATCCGAAGTAGTAGGCGTGGATACGCTTTAAGGGCTAGACTGATTTCGACCGCGCATTGTGCCGGCGCTTCTGGACTGGTGTAGAAGACCAGCGCCATGCCGTCACCGGTTGGAATTTTAATTAAGCGGCCTGCGGCTTCAGCCTTCTGAAACTGCTCTGAGACGCGAACTACCTCGTTTAACTCATCAATAGCGGCGCGTTGCTCGTTAATCAAAAGCTTCGAGTAACCAACGATATCGATGAACAAGACATGCGCGATTTCGAGCTGGATCTCCTTTTTAACTTCAGCAGGCATCTCGCTATTTTACGTGAACTCAGATAATTCAATTTCGCTGCTATGCCTGTCGAGAGCAAAGCGGGAAGTGTCATCGCGAATAACCAAACAAACGTCGAACGCTCAACGCCCGACACTGAACGCTCACTTCAGCACTTCCGAGTTGGATGCCTGCTCAGCCTGCCCACCGTGGCGGCGAAAGCTTTCGGAGTTGGACGTTGAGCCCATTTCGGCTTGCGCTCAGGGCAGGCTGTTGAACGTTCGGCGTTTTCATCCGACATAGCACCCAGCGATGGCACGACTCCACGAATATCAGGGCAAAGCAATTCTCTCTGCCAACGGATTTAAAATTCCGCGCGGCCGTGCCGCTTCCACCGCTGATGGAGCTGTCGCGGCAGCCAAGGAACTCGTAGGAAAAAAAAGCGGCGAAGTCGTAATCAAGATTCAAGCTTGGACTACGGGACGCGCCGGCCTAGGTGGCGTGGCCTTTGCCAAAAAGCCGGATGAGGTTCGCGCGCACGCGGCGCGCATGCTGGCGATGAAGGTTGGGCAGTTTCCAGTCGAAGCCGTGTTGGTGGAAGAGAAGATCGACATCGAACGCGAGTTTTTCCTTTCGTTCGTGATTGATGACGCCGCTCGCGCCCCGGTGATTATTTTCGCCGGCGGCGGCGGCAGTGGAATCGAAGAGCGCGCCGCCTCGACGCGGCGCATCCCCTGCGATGTGAAGCGCGGACCACTGGATTCAGCCGTGGGCGAAGCCGTCGCTTCGTGCGGACTTTCGCCGGCGCACGCGGCGCAACTCGCCGAGTCGATTCAAAAATTATTTGCCGCTGCGCACAGCGTTGAAGCGCGATCGCTTGAAATCAATCCGCTGGTACTGACCAAAGATGGTCAGTTCGTCGCGGCCGATTGCCGCATCACGATTGACGATTACGCCGTGGCGCGCCATCCCGAACTGGGGATTGAAATTGCGAGAGAATTCGATCATCCGCCCACGGCTCTTGAACGCGTGGCCTACGCCGTCGAGCAAAGCGATCATCGCGGCACATTTTATTTCGCGCAGTTGGCCACAGCCGCCAAGGATTCCAAAGGTCTGGTTGGTTTTCACGGCGCCGGCGGCGGCGGATCCATGATGTCGATGGACGCGATCGTGAACGCGGGGTTCACCATCGCCAATTTCACGGACACCAGCGGCAATCCATCCGCGTCCAAGGTATATCGGGCTAGCCGGATTATTTTGGCTCAGCCCGGCCTGGTCGGATATTTCGGTTCGGGCTCCGGCGTGGCCAGTCAGGAACAATATTGGCCCGCGTATGGATTGGCCAAAGCATTTTGGGACCTCGATCTCGATATTCCCGCGGTGATTCGTTTGGGTGGCAACACCGAAGATCGCGCCGTAGACATTTTGCAACGAATGTCCGAGCTGCTACGCGCGCCAGTCGAAGGCTATCGCAAAACCGATGCGCCGGCTATTATCGCCGAGCGCTTCGCGAAACTTGTCGCGGATGCGGGCGGAACAAAATGGAAACCGCGCGCTCCGCGCGTACCGAAGTTCATTAAGGATCCAGCGGCCACGATGCTTCCCATGAAAAGTGGTCGTGTGTGGATCGACACCGCCAAGTGGTCCCGCGACCGCGGGATTCGCCCCGCCATCGAGACGCATTCTGGCGGATTGATTGTCGATCGCGATGGCGCGCCGGTGGCGGCGCTGCCTAACGAGGAGTTCGCCAATAAAGATTCCGAGTTGCTCGCGTGCGATGTCGAATGTCGACTCGCTGGCGTCGAAGGCTTTTACTTGGAACTCGATATTCCAGGACTGGACGAACTGATTGGAGGAGCGCCTTAAATGGCAATTTTGATCGACGAGACCAAGCGCGTTCTGGTGCAAGGGATCACTGGTCGCGAAGGCCAGGCGCGCACTCGGCTGATGCGCGAGTACGGAACCAATGTTGTCGCGGGTGTCACGCCGGGCAAGGGTGGACAGACCGTGCTTGGCGTTCCCGTGTTCAACACGCCACAGGATGCGGTGAAAGCACTGGGCGAGATCGACATCTCCGTTCTTTTTGTGCCAGCGGCCGGCGTGAAAGACGCGGCTATTTCTGCGATCGACGCGGGCATTAAGCTCACCGTGCTGGTGCCGGATCGCGTGCCGGTGTGGGACGCGATGGAGATCGCGGCGGCAGCCAAAGGGAATGGCGCGATGTTTGTCGGACCCAATACGCTTGGCGTGTTAAGTCCGGGCAAGGGCGTGGTCGGCATGATCGGTGGCCGCGCAGAAAGTGCGAGACAATGGTTCAAGCCCGGCATCCCAACCGGTGTTGGAGTGATCAGCCGTTCCGGCGGGATGGCTTCAAGCACCGGCTATTATTTGGGACAGTCGGGGGTGCGCATTTCAACCATCGCCCACATTGGCGGTGACGCGGTTCTGGGAATTCGCATTCCCGACGCAGCGCTGATGTTTGAAGCCGATCCGCTCACCGAAGCGATCGTAATTTTTGGTGAAATTGGTTCGTCACAGGAAGAAGAATTAGCGCAGCTGATTCTCGATCGAAAAGTCACCAAGCCGGTGATCGTGTACATCGGAGGCAAGGCGGCGCGCGAAGGCACGCGCTTCAGTCACGCGGGAGCGATTATTGAAGGTGGTCGCGGCACGCACGGCGGCAAAGTGAAGGCGTTGCGGGAGGCCGGCGCCATCGTGGTCGATGCCTTTGGTGAACTGCCTAGTGCAGTGGTTGAGATTCTCAAGCGCATGAAAGGACAGAGTCTTATGAGTGAAACCGACAAAAACGCCGTGTGGAATACCGCGGTGACGCGCGTCGAACCTAACCGAGTCGCGGTGCGCGGATACGAAATCGCCGACCTTATGGGGCGCGTTTCCTTTGGTGCCGCTGTGCACCTAATTTTGACGGGCGAGTTGCCGTCGCCGCCCGTCGCGCGTTTGATGGATGCCGTGTTGGTGGCGTCGATCGATCATGGTGCCACGCCTCCAAGCGCATTGGCCGCGCGAACTGTTGCATCGACCGGCGCCTCCTTAAGCGCGTCAGTCGCCGCCGGTATCATGTCGATCAATCGTCATCACGGCGGCGCCATTGAAGATTGCGCCCGGCAACTGAAAGCGATCGCCGATCGCGCCACGAATGAGTCCATCTCGATGGAGGAAGCCGCCACGCGCACGCTTGCGGCCATGAAAGAAGCGGGCGCTCGCATGCCGGGATTTGGTCATCGCTATCACACTAAGGATCCGCGCACGGCGCGGTTGTTCGAACTGGCGCGCGAAGCTGGCGTGGACGGACCGCACATGAAAGCAGCACGGGCCGTCGAAAAATCGTTCGCCGATGCCAAGAAAGCGCTGCCGATCAATGTGGATGGCGCCATCGGAGCCATTCTTGCCGATCTAGGAATGAATCCCGCGGCTTTCAACGGCATTTTCATGATCGCGCGAACCCCTGGCCTTATAGCGCACGTGATCGAAGAGCAAACCCGCGAGAAACCGATGCGTCGAATTGATCCAGTCAATCACGGCTACGACGGGCCCGCTCCCAGGAAAGTTGAAAAGATCGCTGGTTAGTGAGATTGCCGAGCGATGGATCGAGATCTCCGAGCTCGATGTTAAGATTCAAGCCGCGCAGCGGCCCAAATTTGATCGCTGCGCGATTTCGCTTTGGCAACGCGCTCAGAGATCGCGTTCCACCACTGCACTCAAAACCTTTGTCAATAAATTAGGATCGGCATCATAAATCATGACAACACCTCAACGAACCAACTACGGCATTAACGAAATCGCGGAACTCTTTCCCAGCTTGATGAAGATCAAGGACACGTCGCTGCGCGAAAGAGTAGCTGCGGTTTGGAATGAAGCCATCACCACGGGTTGCGGCGGCAAGGGCTGGACTTTCGACGAACTGCGTGCGGTAAAGTTCACGCTGCTGGCCGGCGACATCGACATGAAGTTCGTCGAGCATCTCAATTCGTGCGCGCTGCAATGCATCGCCATCGCGGATGTGGTAGAGAGTTCGTTCCGGTGCGGCATTCCAATTCAGCGTGACTATCTCATCGCGGGCGCGCTGCTGGCCGATGTGGGCAAGCTGCTGGAGTTTGATAAGGACGCCTCCGGCAAGGTGATTCAAGGAACATTCGGGCAGCAAGTGCGGCATCCATTCACCGGTGTCGCGCTGGCCTACAAGCATGGCATTCCCGGCGAAGTCATGCACATTATCGCCACGCACAGTCATGAAGGCGACAAGATGGAGCGCTCGATCGAGTCGATTATCTTCCATCACGCCGACTTCGTGGACTTTGATATCGCCAAGCTTCTTGGCAAACGCGCCGCCAAAAAGTAGGGCCAACCTTTTGGGGCCTGCGCGGTCCAGGATAACGGAATATTTCGGAGTTTATGCTATGACTTTAATCGCCAGCGCGACGAAGAAAGGTCGACATCTACATTTGAAGTACGGCACGGAGATAAGGGACTAGACGCCTGGAAAATTCGACAGAGTCACCAGCGGAAAGGTGCGACCATTCTGGGCAATTGAAACCGGCAAGCTCGGGAAAATCCGAGTAGTAAATGCCCGGAGTGCCGGTGCGCTTGAGCAGGGGATCCCAAGTCCGGGCGCGGGGCGTCACGCGATCTTCCAGATCTTTCAACCCACCGCTGTGCGGTAGGCGCACAAAGACGATCTTGCCGCCCCGCGCGCGGATCTTTTCGATGGCCGCGATCGTGTCGCGAAAGCGGTCTTCAATCGCTTGCATCATCTTCGCCATGAATTGTTCTTTTGGAATATAAGTGGGTGGCGGTGGCGGCGTGAAAAGGGGGATCCAGATTTGTTGGATACTTTTGGCAAGTTCGCTCCCGGGCCGCGCGCATTCCTCGATCATGCGGGCGCGTCGTTCGCGGTCGATTGTTCCGAAGTAGGGCGGAAGACGCGGCGGCACGAGCGCTCCTGGACGATTGGGAATGGGCAAACGTTTCAAAAAGTCGTCGAGAGTTAACTCTTCCTGTTTGAGAAACGCGACATGTTCTTCCAACGGCATGGCCAAGTACTGGCTCGCGCGTTGCGCCGGCGTTTGGGCGCGAAATCGGCGCACGGCTTTTTCGCCGCGTTCCATCGGTGGTGTGCCGGCTGGAGCAAAAAACAAACCTGGAACCACGCTGCAAATAATCGTGCCGTGGAAGCTTTCATCCTTGGCCAAATCCGCTAGCACCGGATAAGCGCATCCCCCGGGCATAGCGAGCTGCACGGGACGTTTGCCCAAACCTTTTTGCAGTTCGTCAAGATCGAGATCGAACCAACCGCGGGAATCGCCGACAATAACGATGGATTCCGGAGTTACCTTTCGGCGTCGCAGCGTCCAAAGATCTTCATTGTCGTTGAGAGTTGGACGGTAGCCGATTGAGCGACAATAAAACTCCCACGCGGTCGTGAGCGCGATCACGACGAGAATGACGATAACCGTGATGCCTCGCCACGGCACTGGCGGGATCGGGCGCTTGAACTCAAGCGGAGGGCCGCCGTGGACGCGCTCGATTTCTGGTGGTTTTCTGAAGAACAACCGGGGCAGCCGAAGTTTCTGTTTAAAATTGGAAATAGATGAACGCATTGCTGTTTCCTTGAGTGAAAATGATCCCGCAAGCCATAAACGCCCAGGCTGAGGTTACCAGCCAGCGCGGCAAACGTGTCATGGCCGTTTCAATATTGCTGTCACGCAACGACCAATGCGCGAGGACCATGCTAACACTAACGAGTATGACCTGAAGCATTTCGCGGGTCGAAAGAATGGCGTCGCCATGCGGATGGCCGCCAAACATTCCGCTAATCATGCGCGCGGCGATCGTGAAATCCGACGATCGGAAAAAGACCCACGCGATGCAGACGGCACCGTAAGTTGCGAAACCGACGAGCACGCGTGTGGGTAAAGTATTCGCCCATGCTTTGTTCTCAAACAAAACGCGACACACCCGCTCGATCACGAGATATGAACCGTGAAGTAAACCCCAGACAACAAACGTCCAGGCGGCACCGTGCCAAAGACCGCCGAGGAACATCACGATGACGAGATTCGTGGCCGCGCGCAGAGGCGGAACCTGATTGCCACCAAGCGGAATGTAGAGGTAATCGCGCAAAAATGTGGAAAGCGAAATGTGCCAGCGTCGCCAGAAATCGGAAAAGCCAATGGCGGCATAGGGAAAACGAAAATTATCCTTCAAATGAAATCCGAGACATAACGCCGCGCCGATCGCGCAGCTCGAGTACCCCGCGAAATCGAAAAATATTTGGCCGGCAAATGCGATCACGCCGAGCCATGAATCGACCGCGATAAGCGGACCGCCATAACTGAAGATGCGATCGGCCGCACCGGAAAGCATCATATCCGCGAGGACGATTTTTTCGAAAAGCCCCATCGTCATGAGCAACAGTCCCCAGAGGAACTGGCCTGCGCGCAAACTGGGCGGCCTGACCAGTTGCGGGAGAAAATCTCCAGCGCGCACGATTGGCCCCGCGACCAACTGCGGGAAAAACGAAACGGCCAGGATGAAATCCCGCAGCGATTTCGTTGGCTGCAGCACGCCACGGTAGATGTCCAGTGTGTAAGAGAGTGAATGGAAAGTGTAGAACGAAATGCCGACCGGCAGAAGAATGTCGAGATGCGGCGGCTGATAAATGATGCCGACGCGCGCCAGCAGCCACTGAAAATTCTGGAGCAGGAAATTCCCGTATTTAAAGAACCCGAGCATGCTCAGGTTCATGCAGACGCTCCCGACCAACCAGGCGCGTCTTGCATGTCGATCTTTCGCTTTACCAATTTGGCGGCCGAGCCAAAAATCCATTGCCGTCGTCGAGAACAACAACGCAGCGAAGGGCGGATTCCATGCGCCGTAAAAAATGTAACTCGCGACGACGAGAAAATTTTTGCGCGCCGTCCACGATCGAATGCTCCAATACGTCGTGACGACGACCACGAAGAAAACAACGAAGGTGAGCGAATTAAAGAGCATGGCGGAAGTCCGCTTCTTATTTCAAGGTGCGAAGAGTTTCAGCAGATTCCGCATTCGAGCAGTTGTGGTGGTATCTGGAAGACTTATCCACAGATTTCGCAGATTTTCGCAGAAAGCAGATGAATCAGGAAAGCAGGAACTCAGGAAAATCGTTAAATCGCTCACTCGCTAACTGTCGTTGAAGCAGTCGAGGTATTTGATGCCGGAGCCGGTGTTGAAGATGACGACGCGTTTTCCGATGTCGATCTTGCCTGCCGCTCGCAGCGACTTCAAGGCCACAAAGCACGCCGCGCCTTCCGGAGCGACGAAGAAACCTTCGCTTGATCCGACTTCGCGCACCGTCCTGATCATCTTATCGTCGTCGACTGCGACTGCGCCTCCGTTGGATTCGCGGAGAATTTCCAAAATGAGGAAATCGCCGGTTGCTTTCGGAACGCGCAGACCGGACGCGATGGTGTGCGCGTTGGGAAACTCAGCAGCGAATCCTTCGCCGGTCTCGAATGCGCGAACGATTGGCGCGCAACCCCTGGCTTGAACTGAAAACATGCGGGGGCGTTCCTTGTCGATCCAACCGAGTGCTTCCATTTCGTCGAATGCTTTCCACATCCCGATCAGACCGGTGCCGCCGCCAGTCGGATAAAGAATCACATCGGGCAATTTCCAATTCAGTTGCTCAGCCAACTCGTAACCAAGCGTTTTCTTGCCTTCGATGCGATACGGTTCCTTCAACGTCGACAAATCGAACCAACCTTCAGCGTCTTTGCGGCGCGCGATCTCTTCGCCGCAATCGGTGATGAGTCCGTCAATGAGTGAAACATGCGCGCCCAACTCGTGGCATTCGACGATGTTCGCGCGTGGCGTATCGCGCGGCATGAAAATGTGCGCTTCGAGACCGGCGCGCGCGGCGTAAGCGGCAAGCGCGCCGCCGGCATTTCCAGCGGAAGGAACTGCGAGCTTCTTCGCACCAAGATGTTTTGCCATCGAGACGGCGACAGACATGCCGCGCGCTTTGAAACTTTGCGTCGGGTTCTGCGCTTCGTCTTTTATCCAAACGTCGAAACCGTCGGCAAATTTCTTTGCGCGCAGCAGCGGCGTTCCCCCTTCGCCTAACGAAATCGGCTCTGCATTTTTGGGCAACGGCAACAATTCGCGATAACGCCACAGAGATTTTTCACGACTCGATAACTTCTCACGGTTCAGCGCGCGCCCTGCTGCTGCAAGATCGACAATTGCAAACAATGGCTTGCCACATGCGGTGCAGACGTTTTGCAGACGCACCCACTCGTGCCGTAGTCCGCACGATGTGCATTCGAGATGCGTCACGAACATGCGTGAATGGAGCGCACATTTCGTATGACCGCGAACATCTGGGTAGCGTACGCGTCTCGCCTGCTGGTTTCGGCGTTGCGCCGAAACAGGCTTTTTTGCGTGAACAACCGTGAGGAAAAGGTCGCGATGGCGCGACGCCATCGCCAGACACGCGAGACGCGTGCGCTACCCAAAACGCGCGCTGTTTCAGGTCGTACCTTTATGTTAATCACGACCCGATGACTCCACCTGTTTCGCGACGGCCGTGGTACCGCCCATCGCTCACGATGCAAATCATGATCGGTCTCGTTGCCGGCATCGCGATCGGTTGGCTGCGGCCGGATTGGGGAAACAAAATTTATTTTCTGCGCGATATTTTCATTAACCTCATCAAGTCGATCATAGCGCCGCTTGTTTTCTCGACAATTGTCGCTGGAATCGCCGGCGCGGGTGTGTTGCGAAAAGTCGGACGCATGGGAGTGAAAGCGCTGATCTATTTTGAGCTCGTTACAACCGGCGCACTCTTCATCGGATTGGCAGTGGTTAATTTCACGAAACCGGGAGCGGGCATTACTCTCGCGGCCGGCAATATCGATGTCATCAAAACGATCGGGCAAAGCCACCCGACAACATTGGTTGAAACGCTGGTGCATGTGTTTCCGTCGAGCGTCATCGAATCAATGGCGCGCGGCGATGTGCTGCAAATCGTCGTATTCGCAGTCATTTTTGCGATGGCGGTCTCTGCTGTTGGTGAAAAGGGGCAACCGATGGTTCGCGCCATGGAGAGCCTCGCCCAGATCATGTTCAAGTTTACTAACTACGTGATGGTGTTCGCCCCCATCGGTGTTGGCGCGGCCATGGCGCACACCGTAGCGACGCAAGGCCTCGGCGTGCTCACCAGCCTCGGCAAACTGATCCTCTCGCTTTATCTGGCGCTCATCATTTTCGTTGTTCTGGTTTTCGGTCTCATCATTTTCATCGCACGCGTGCCACTGAGGCAGTTCGTGCGTGCGGTGCGGGAGCCCGCTACGATTGCGTTTGCGACGACAAGCAGTGAATCGGCATTGCCAAAAGCGATGCAGGCGATGGAACGCTTCGGCGTGCCGAGACATATCGTCGGCTTCGTCATGCCTGCCGGATATTCGTTCAATCTCGACGGCTCGACTCTTTACCTAGCAATGGCGTCGGTTTTCGTGGCGCAAGCAGCGGAGACAACGATGGGCTGGCACATGGAATTAGGCCAGCAAATCACGATGATGCTAACGTTGATGCTCACTTCCAAAGGTGTCGCTGGTGTGCCGCGCGCGTCTCTGGTGATTTTGCTGGCAACGTTAAATACCTTTGTTCCAGCGGGCCTGGGTCCGATTGGGATCTCCCTGATCTTCGGAATCGACGAGCTGATGGACATGGGGCGCACCTGCGTAAACGTCATCGGAAATTGTCTGGCCACGATTGTGGTCGCGCGCTGGGAGCGAGAATTCGACGACAATCGCGCACAAGTCTTCGGCACGCATGCCGAGGCCGAACTGGATTTGAAGTCCGGCGATATCGCATTCGCCGACGCAGTTGCGCAGGGCGACTAAAATCGACATGTAGCCGCGCTCCTGCGGGGGCACCGGACCCGTCGTCTGGCGCATGGCCGGGTTAGGAGCGAGGGATGGCGGCCTTCGCCCAGCTACGGCGCGACAACTAGACCGGCGGGACGGGTCAAGCGAGCGGGGAGCCAATTGCCTGGCAGTGGCTAGCGGCTAAGCGATTCGATAGGCGTAGGGGCGCCGACTGCTTCGATGGGCACAACGACGGAGGCCACTTCCGGTGCAGCACCGGTCATGATCGGAATTGGCGCACGCAGGCGACGCATTGGTCTACCGGCAAAGAGACAGAGCGCCAGCCAAATCATACCGAAAAAGATCGCGGCGAGCACGTCGGTCAAATAATGCGCGCCGAGGGCGATCCGGCTGAAGCCGACCAGTAAAACAAAGAGCGCAGCGGTCGTCAAAATGAGCACGCGCCAGCGCCGGCTCTTGATGGCGGGTACGATGAAGAGAGCGAGCTGCCCATAAAGCAAGGTCGCGCCGATAGTATGACCGCTGGCGAAACTGTAGCCCGACCAATCGACGAAGGGCCCATCGACAAATGGCCGATGTCGATGGACGAGAACTTTGATCCATTCATTGAGCAACATGCCACCTGGCACGGCCACAATCAGAGTTACCAGCGCCGGCCACCACCGTTTAAAAATGAAAAACAAAACGAGGCAAAATAAGATCACACCGATTGATTCGCTGGCACCAAACTCGCTGAATATTCGCAGCACGGATACGAACGTCTGGGTTAGATGAGAATGAAACCAAAAAGCGATTCCTTTGTCGGCACCGGCCAAAGGATTAGCCAGAGCGACACAATCTTGCGGGGGGAGGAGGGCGTTAAACACAGGCTAAAAAAGGTAAAGCAAATTATACACCAATTCCTCCGTCGTCAAGAGTCGGATCTGGCCGCACTACTATCTTTTGAATCATCGCTTGATCAAATCGCTGCAATTCGATACATCGGCGTGGTTGCGCTCGTTCGATATATCGGTATCAGCTTTGTTTGACTCTCTTATGAACAAAATTATTCGAAAAATTTTGCGAGCTCCGATCATTTCGGGGTTGTCGATCCTGATCGTTGTTCTCACTGCCGGCAGCGCCGCTCGCGCCGGTCAAGAAGCCGTAGAGTTGCCTTTACCTTCACCCACCCCGGCAGAGGAAAATTCACGCGAAATCTTCAATTACGAGACGACCTACACGCTGCACAGCGATTTTTACGACGATCAGGGCAAACTGGGTCACGGTGATTCGATCTATAACGATTTCAGCTATGCCCATCGTTTCCTGATTACAGGCAACTGGTATTTCCGGGCGGGCGTGGAATACGAGCGATTCGATTTCAACGGGACCGATAATGGCTTGCCGGATCATCTGCAAACGATTCACGGCCTCCTGGCGTTTGAGTACGTCGTACACGATCACGCCGGTGCTGGTATCGAGATCGACCCTGGTCCCTATTTTGAAAACCGCATCACGGGCGACTCCGTTGACGTACCGTGGAAGGTCTTTGTGAGTTTCCCGCTCAAGAAGGATAAAATCTTCGGTGTGATCGGCGTAGGCGGCGCGATTTACCAGAATCCAATCGTTGCCCCCGGCGGCGGTTTGATTTGGCTCTTCTCGGATAATTTCCGTCTCGAGGGCGTATTCCCGAAACCCGCCTTGGTTTACAATCTCGGTAAAGACTGGGAGTTTCGCATCGCCGGAAACCTCTTCTACGAAAGCTACCGCACCGATGATGTGATCACTGCGGAGAAGAAGCTGCAAGTCCACAATGCAGTCGTTCAGTACAGTGAGATCCGCGGCGGTGGGCAGGTCACCTATTCGCACTTCAAGCCGTTTGATATCACGCTCGACGCAGGTTACACGATTAGACGCCAGTTCGATTTTTACCGCGACGAAGTAAGTGCGAAGTTGGATCCCGCGCCGTACATCAGGCTCGCGATCGAAGCGAAATTCTAAGGAAAAATCTCGTCCAGTTTTCGGGCAAGCGATTGCGGGCCGTGCACCTTCAACCGGCCGGTCAGATACGCCCATGTACCTTTGAGTTTCCCGTTCGACATCGCCACCCAATCCTGGTCGCTGGTGATGAAAGTGACGTTCGGGTTGTCGATCTTGCCACGCCCCATTGTGAATTTTCCGTCGTTTACGTCGATCCACCACTCGCCGCCATTAGGGCCGCTTAATTCCCATTGATAGCGGGCGTGCACGCCTTGTGCCTTGTCGGCGCGAAAACTTTGGCGCATTCCGTCGAAGACCTGCTGTGGCGTCGAATTATCCGCCTCGTTTGACGCTGCTCGCGCCACGTCCAAAGCGAGCGCCGCCGCCAGCGCTATAATCGTTAGGCAAAAAGTCGCGTTCCTTACGTTCATAATAAATTACTTTCCCGATTCAGGATCGTTTCGGCGGCGTAACTTGGCTGTCTGATTTCGAATTTCATGCACGTGCCTCAACAGTACAAATCTTTCCGGCGATGCGCGAACATTCTCATTCGATCCCGCACTGAGTTGATGACTTCAGGTGAAATTTCCGCTTGTAGAAGCTCTTCGCGATCGGCTGAAGCGGCCGCGATAATTGCGCCGTAAGGGTCAACAATCACGGATGAGCCGCAGAACGTGACTCCGTCATCCGTGCCGACGCGATTTGCCAAAATGAGATAGCTCTGGTTTTCAATTGCGCGCGCAACCGTGAGGATTCGTAAATGCTCCAGCCGCGGGAAAGGCCACGCCGATGAGTTAATCAACACATTTACACCGTGTTCGACGGCAAGCGTGCGATAAAATTCCGGAAAGCGAAGATCGTAGCAAATGCCGAGGCCGACATTGAAGTTGTCGATCTTGCAAAACGCAAAGGAATCGCCGGCAGTGAAGCATCCGCGCTCGTCGAGCGGAACAGCCGCAACCAGGTGGGTCTTACGATATTTGACAATGACTTCGCCATTGGCATCGACAAGAACTTGCGAGTTGTAGATTCGCCCTCCATCGCGGTCCGAGATGCCGCTGATGATCGCGATCGAAAGGGCCTTTGCTATCTCTTGCAGTTCCGGGACAGCTCCTTCCTTCCAGGCGGACGCGTGTTTCTGAATGGTCGGCATCGAGTAGCCGGTATCGATCATCTCCGGGAACACAATCAGATCAGCGCCAGCCTTTTTCGCGAGTGAAGAGAAATCACGGACCTTGCGAAGATTGACGGCACGGTCACCAAGCGCGCACGAAATTTGGGCAGCGGCAATTTTCATAATCGAGTTCTCGATCTTAACGCAAATCTTTATCGAGCGCGCCGATCTTGCGCGTGTCTGGCCAGCCAAACGCGACTGCGAGCACCACGAGAATCGTGCCAATCCCCCCACCCACCACGGAAATTACTGGACCGAACAGCGCGGCTGTGAGCCCGGATTCGAGCGCACCGAATTCATTCGATGTGCCGATGAAGATGTTGTTCACAGATGAAACGCGGCCGCGCATTTCATCGGGCGTGACGAGCTGCACAATCGACCCCCGGATAATCACGCTCACACTGTCAAAAGCGCCCACCAAAAACAATGTAAGCAATGAGAGCCAAAATGCTTTCGAAAGACCGAAGAGAACAGTCGCGATACCGAATCCAGTGACGCACCAGAGGAGCATTTTGCCCGCTCGTCGCATGGGCGGCAGGTACGCTATGACCAGGGCCGTGGTGAACGCACCGATCGCCGGCATCGCCCGCAGCCAGCCGAGACCCACCGGTCCGCGGTGCAAAATTTGATCGGCGAAAATCGGGAGCAACGCCGTTGCGCCGCCGAGCAGCACCGCGAACAGGTCAAGCGTAATCGTTGCCAGAATGACTTTCCGGCTAAAGACAAAGCGCATCCCGGCAGCCAGACTGCGCCACGTGTTTTCATACATGCGCTTGACCGATCGCGTTTGACCGCGAATCGGCAGGACAAGCAGAAACAATGCAGCCGCGCACAGCGCGTCGATCGCATAAACGCAAGGGAATCCGATTTGCGCGACGAGAAAACCGCCGATCGCTGGACCAACCACTGACCCGATTTGGAAGGAACTGTTGTTCCACGTTACCGCGTTTGCGAACGCGTCGCGCGAAACCAGCGTCGGAAAAAACGAACTGCGCGCCGCCCAGGCAAATGTGCGCGCTGTACCATAAATGAAGAGGAGCACGTATATGATCGGAATCGAAACATCGTCAAAGTGAAACATGACATTATGTCGTTCGAACACTGCCGCGATCGCGCTCAAAGCTCTGTTCCCTTGCCGCAAGATCGACATTTGCGGGATGGCGAGGTGTTGCCAGGAAACCAGTGCCAGCGCCACCGCGGTCAATGCGCTAAAAATTTGTGAAACGAGAATGATTCGTTTGCGGCTAAAGACATCGGCCAGATGGCCTGCCAGGAGCGAAAATCCCACCACCGGGATGGCAATCACCAAGCCGACGAGCCCAAGCGCCGTCGCCGAGTGCGTGCGGCGATACATTTCCCACTCCACCGCCACGGCAAGCATTTGCCGACCAATGATCGACATTAAATTGCCGATCGCGAACAAACTGAACCCGCCAAAACGAAACGCGGCATAGGGATCGTGCGGCCGAACTTCCAGTGGAATGGCCGGCGGTCGCTGGCCGGTAGGGGAATCATACTCACTGGTTGTCGGATCAATTGGTTCAGGCATTCTCGAGCGCGCCGATTCGCGTTCGAGCACGCCTACGAGACTTTAGATTTGCTGGATTGTGATGCAACTGTCAGGCGGTCGGCATTACATCGCGATCACTTACCAAGACCGCATCCATCTAACGAGCCAGCCCGGTAAAAACACGAAAGAACGCGAATAGCTCGTGCAACAGTTTTGATTTTAACCGCGGATTAAGCGCAGGACACAGATAAAAGATTTGACTTGGAAAATCGCCTGATTGGGGAAACCGCCGATGCCGTCATTTACGATCGTCGCTTGCGGGCTCCGACCTTACGGATTTTCGCTTTCATCGGCGCAATTCGCGTCATCAGCGGTCAGAACTCATCTTGGTCGCGTACGACAAAAGAGCACCGCAGCTTTAGGCGGTGCTCTTCGCGAAACTTAGAGGTCTATCTTACGCAGTCGCGCTTTCAAAAATCGGCAGGACCGGCGCGCGTTCGATGTACGGGGCAGCGATGCCCTCGAAGTGCGCGCGGATGCTGCGAAGCTCGCCCATCACGAAGGCATCGACGAAGTGGAACTGCTCATCGAGCCAGGCAAAGAGTTTGTTTTTGATTTCGTAATGCACGGCCAAGGTGACTTCCGTGAAATTCGGCCGAATTTCCGCGAAATCGACTAGGCCAAGGAGGTCAACATTTCCGCCCACCGATTCGAAAGCGTATTCATCAGGCGACTCGGTGTCCGTCGCTGCAAGGACGGTGTGCGCTTCAAAGCCCAACGGGCCACGAAAGCTAAAATCGACCGTCTTCGGCGAGGTAACGGTAGCTTTCGTGACCATTAAAAATTGCCGGCGATAGGATCGAATGTTGGAAAGGCGTGCTTTGCACTCAGCCAGTGGCTGACTCATGTGAAAGGTTTTTTCAAGGAGCATATTTATTTGTAGGGTTGTTGGCTGCCGAGTTTAAGCAATGCGGGTGCCACGGTGTTCTTCCTAGCTACGGCCCCGAGACCGGTGATTTGTATGTCACTTTTATTTACATTTGTGTCTGCCCCGAAGACATCAACGCGCTCGTCGTGGACTCGATAATATGCCGCCAATCGGCTGGGAACTCGGACACATTTTCATCTAATCCAGTAAGTACTGGAATATCCACAATTTTCGCTAAAATCTGTGCATTCGTCGCGACGGCTACACCGGTTTGACCAAGCCAACTGTTCAACGCGATTCCAGCACAGTGCAGGCCTTGATTCGCGATGCTTCGCACGGTCAGCATGGTGTGGTTGAGACACCCAAGACGGTTCTGCGCCACCACGAGCACCGGAAATCCCATCTCTACCGCCAAGTCGCTGATAAAATAATCAGCGCGAATAGGGACCAGCCAACCGCCCACGCCTTCTACAAAAACATAGTGCACGCGTTGCTGCAGGGTGCGAAGAGCAGCCAGCAAAAGATCGATGTCGATCTCAACTTCTTCCACCTGGCCCGCCGTCAACGGCGCGGCCGGCGTTTTCAACCATAGCGGGTTGATCTCGTCAATTGTTAGGCCGTTACTGCTGGTAGCGAGCAGAAGCTCGGCATCATGCCGATCGCCGCAACAGATCGGCTTGAATCCCGCGCATGATTTTCCCGCTGCGCGGACGAGACGCAAAAGCTGCGTGATCGTAAATGTTTTCCCAACTCCTGTATCGGTCCCGGTAACAAACAAGCTCACGCGACTTGCCGCGCTAAATCCGCCGCGGGCTGCGCGCGCTGCGCTTCGATCGTTTGTAGCATCGAGCGGAAAATCTTCACGCCGTCCGCGCTGCCCAGCCGCACGTCACAAGCGCGATCGGGATGCGGCATGAGTCCGAAAACGTTGCGCTGGCGACTGCAGATGCCGGCAATGTTTTCGATCGAGCCGTTTGGATTCGCTTCCGGAACGATTCGCCCGCGATCGTCCGCATAACGCAGGATCACCTGTCGATGTTGATTTACGTCGCGCAACGTTTTCTCATCTGCGAAGTAGCAGCCTTCACCGTGTGCTACAGGCATTCGCAGAAGTGTTCCCTCGGGGCGGCCGTGCGTAAACGGCGAGTCCGACACTTCCACCCGCATCGTCACCATATCGCAAACAAATCGGAGTGAACGATTGCGCACGAGCGCACCCGGGAGCAGGCCTGCTTCACAGAGGATCTGAAAACCGTTGCACGTACCAAGGACGAGCTTACCTGCGTGCGCGTCGTTGATCACCGCTTGCATCACCGGGGAGAAACGCGCGATTGCGCCACAGCGCAGATAATCGCCGTAGGCAAAGCCGCCGGGTAAAACAATCGCGTCGTAATCGCGCAGTGAGGTTTCCTTGTGCCAGACGTATTCGGCTTGCAATCCATCGATGCTATTAATGCCGGCGATGCAATCCTGATCGCAATTGGATCCGGGGAACTGGATAACAGCGAATTTCATTTTCGATCTAACGAGCAACGGCGTAGCGCGCTGCGCGTTGTTCCTCGTGATAATCGTTTACCACTAGACAAGCGTGAATGATTCCCGGGATCCAGCCGAGTAACGTTAATACGATGCTGAGCAAGAAACTTCCTATCCGTCCAGTCATTAGCACCGCGACCGGCGGCAACACTACACAGAAGAAATATCGCAACGCTTTCATTTCCGCTTGCTGACCTCTGACCTCTGATCTCTGTCCTCTCTGCTCCGTCCTCTGTCCCCTATCCTCTGGTTTTGTAGCTCATAATCCTCGATCACCGGATTGGAGAGCAAATCGCGGCAAAGACCGTGCAATCGCTTTTCAAGATCGACATCTTCTCCGTCGACATCGATCTCCATGTATTTGCCAATACGCACGCTGCGCACCTCCGGCATCCCGAGATGCCGCATCGCGTCGCGCACGGCATTGCCCTGCGGATCCAGCACTGCTTCCTTCGGCTTCACAATCACGTTTACTTTCACGCCTCACACGCTAACGCGGAATTGTTTGGCAACAAGCGCTAGCCGTGTCTTTACGATTCAAATCGCCGCGCGATGGTCGCGCGCGAGTGAACACAACCGCGAAACCCAACTGGCGTATTCCGATCGCCTGGCTGACGCTCTGCGTGGTCTGGAGTTCCACCTGGCTTGCCATCAAACTCGGTCTGCGCGATTTGCCGCCGATTTCGTTTGTTGCCATCCGGTTTGTTATCGCGATTGCAGTGTTGGTGGCCGTTTCGGTTGGCCGAACCCGATTACTCCCATTGTGCGGTGCCGATTACGCAACGCTGGCGTTCACGGGCGTTCTCATGTTTGCGATCAATTACACGCTTCTTTTTTGGGGCGAGCTGCATGTCTCATCCGGTCTCGCCGCCGTGTTGCAAGCAACCATTCCGATTTTCGGAATAGTCTTCGCCCATTGGATGTTGCCTAACGAGCCGCTGCGCTTGCAAAAACTGAGCGGTGCGATCATTGCCCTCGGCGGCGTGGCCATCATTTGCGCGCGCCTGCTAGATTTCAACGGACTGCTGGCGTTTTGGGGCGGCCTCGGCATTGTCTTCGGCGCGGCCAGCGCGGCTTTTTCAAACGTGCTGCTGAAAGCCCGCGCCATCCAACTCGCCCCAGCAATGCTTGCTGCCTGGCAAATGATTTTCGGCACAGTGCCGCTGCTCCTCCTCGGATTCGTTGTCGATGGAAATCCGGTGCGCTTTCATTGGACACCGATGTCAATCTTCTGTCTGCTCTATCTCGCCGTCATCGGATCCGCGCTAACGTTTCTCCTTCTCTACTGGCTTTTGCCGCGGATGTCGGTGACGAATCTGCAAACGATCTCGCTCATCACCCCGCCGGGCGCAGTCATGCTCGGCTGGTTGTTAGGCCATGAGGCATTTCCGCTCTGGTCTTTGCTCGGCGCGGCTTTCGTCCTCGCCGGCGTCTGGATGATTTTTCGGCGGACGAAAGAACGACGACCGACGGAACCTGTAGCCGCGATACCAGACCGAGGCTAAGACCGACAATGAGCCCGCCGGAAAAATCCAAAACCCGCTGCGTAGTAGTCGGTGGCGGCCCAGCGGGGATGATGGCCGGTTTTTTGCTCGCGCGAGCCGGCGTCCAGGTACTCGTGGTGGAAAAGCATGCCGATTTCAATCGCGACTTCCGCGGCGACACTATTCATCCGTCGACACTCGAATTGATGCACGAGCTTCATCTGCTCGATGAATTTCTGGAGCAACCGCACCAAAAATTGTCGGAGCTTCGCGGCGTGATCAACGGACACATCGTGCCGATCGCCGATTTTTCGCGCTTGCCGACGCGCTGCAAATTCATCGCCTTCATGCCGCAATGGGATTTTCTGAATTTCCTATCCGGTCACGCGAAACGGTTCCCCAATTTTCAACTATGCATGGAACACGAAGTTATCGATCTTGTAGTCGAGGAAGATCGCGTTGTGGGCGTGCGAGTAAAAACGCCAAGGGGCGAACTGGAAGTGCGCGCCGATCTCGTCGTCGCTTGCGATGGTCGCAGTTCTATCATCCGTGAGCGGGCGGGCTTCGAAGTGCGCGAGTTCGGTGTGCCGATCGACGTGCTCTGGATGCGCCTCCGCAAGCATAACGACGACCCACCGCAAAGTCTCGGTTATTTTCAGCACGGCAAATTGCTCGTGCTAATCGATCGCGGCGATTACTGGCAGTGCGGTTACGTGATCCCCAAAGGCGGATTCGATCAAATAAAGGCGCGGGGATTGCCGATCTTTCACGATGATCTGGTGGAGATGGCGGATTTTCTGCGCGATCGGGTCGCCGAGCTCGACGATTGGTCCAAAATCAAACTGCTTACCGTGCAGATCAATCGTCTGCGCAAATGGTATCGCGAAGGATTGCTTTGTATCGGCGACGCCGCGCACGCTATGTCGCCGGCTGGCGGAGTGGGAATTAATCTTGCAATCCAAGACTCGGTCGCGGCGGCGAATCTACTCGCGGAAAAATTGCGACGCCGCCCTGTATCGGCTGTCGATCTTGAGAAAGTGCAGCGGCGCCGTGAATGGCCAGCTGCTTTGATCCAGCACATTCAAGCCTTCGTTCATCGTCACGTCGTCACTGGCCGCCAGACGTTGGAAAAAGCTTCGCTGCCGATGCTGCCGCGTCTGCTGAAAAACTTTCCGGTGCTGCGGCAAATTCCCGCGCGCCTCATCGGCATCGGGCCACGTCCCGAGCACATCAAAGCTGTAGAGGCGGCCGTCTCGGCTGCAATGCTTTGACCATTGCGGGCGACACGCCCGCCGCTACAAGAACATTACGCCACGGCGCGACGTTTTTGCCTAGCGAGGGGCGATGTCGATCTTCGGCGCGCTCCGGCGCCGTTCCCGCCCCGTTTGACGCGGACAGACTGCGAGCGGTTGATGCTTTCCTGCAACACCTTCACAAGATCGACCACGTTCGTAGCCTTGGGTGCGGCAGGCGTCGCCGCTGGAAGCTGCTTGTTCTTCGCCTTCTGCTCGATCATTTCCATAACGGCGCTGCGATATGCATCGCGATATTTCTCCGGCTGCCATTTGGCGCTCATACTGTCGATCAACGCCTGCGCCATCTTCAGTTCCCTGTCGTTCAACTCCGTCTTCGGCCGGTTCAATTCCTCCGGGGTGCGTACTTCGCAGGCGAAATGCATCAACTCAAGAACGAGGAACAATCCGTCCGGCTTCACCGCTGCCAGATATTCGCGATTTGCGATGACCACCTTCGCGATGCCGATCTTGCCAGTGCCGCTTAGCGCTTTGTGCAAAAGCGCATAGGCTTTTTCCCCGCCTTTCTGCGGCTCGAGAAAATACGGCTTGTAAAAAAACTTGGGATCGACCTGCTCAAGATCGACAAAGTCGGTGATGTCGATCGAGTGTGTCGATTCGATGCGCACTTTCTCGAAATCTTCATCGCTCAAAACAATGTACCGTCCCCGTTCGGTACTCGAATCCTTTCACAATCTGATCAGCCGGCACTTCCTTCATATCGGCTTCGGCTACTTTTTTGTATCTAATCGGGCTGAGATCAGTCTTGCGTAGCTGCCGAAAACTAAGCTTCTCCTCGCGGGTGGCCGGATAAACGGCTATCGGGATGTAAACCAACCCGAAGCTAATGCTGCCTTTCCAAGTCGGACGCATAATCAATCTCCTTGTTTAGGCGGGACTGTGCATTTGCGCTAATTGTGAACACTTGTCAATAACTTCTCGACTGCGTGCCGATGAATTTGGTGGGCCTCCCTACCATTAGAACCCATTTGGTTCTGCCGAAAAGCTTAGCGTCTCTTTAGCGCCAACGGCGCGATGTTTATATTAGCCTGGGGCAACGTCCCAGGACTCTGGGTGGATCGCGTACGAGCGCTGAAAGCGCGACTCAACCTCCAACGGCCCGGATTGAATCGCGCTTTCGGCGCTGACTTTCTGGTGTTGCATTGCATCCCTGGGGCGAGGCCCCAGGCTGGAATGAGTGCCGCGCCTTTGGCGCTAAATCCATGCAAAATCCCGTCTTAATGAAACCGTACTCAGTGTTGGACCCACACCCTTTTCAACAGAGCCAGATGGGTTCTAGAGATTTTCAGCAGTCTCTGTAGTTGCGATTGGTTTCGTGCGCATCGCGAGAAATGCGCCGAAGAGCAAGAGAATCGCGCTCAGCAATTGCGGACGAGTCAATCGCTCGTGAAAAATTAATGCGGAAAGTCCGAGCGCGCCGGCTGGACAAAGCAGTTGCAAGCTTTGCGCAAGGGCGACACCAATTTCATGAATAGCGACGTAATAGAAAACGTGCGCCAGCGTGATGCACGTCACCGCCGAGATGATCAAAATGAAATTCACCTGCATGCCGACATGAAGCGGAGTGTCGATCTTGCCAAAAGCGAAAGTGAGCGGCAGCAAGAGCGCTGAGGTGATGAAACTGATGATGCCGAAACTGCGGATGGAACCAAGTTGTGCCGACGGGCGTTTCACTAAAACGCCGTAAAGCGCCCAGCAAAATGTGGCGGTAAAGGCGATGAACAACCCAGCGAAGGAAATATGTCGATCTTGCGCACCGGCTTGAAACCAAATTACCCCGAAAGCGCCGACAAGGCCGAGCAGCGTGCCGATTTGGAATTGCGATTGCCGGATCACGTAGCGTTCTTCCGGGAAAAAGATGAGGGCAAGGAGTGCAGTGAAGATGACGGACGTGCGCGCAAAGACCGCATAAACGCCCGGCCCCATGTAAAAGAGCGCCATCACTTGCGTGATTTGGTGAACGACATTCGGAATGCATGGCACAAGACAAATGGCAATTGCCTTCATGTCGATCCTCGGTCCGCCACGACGAACTTGACGCAGGAGGAGCGGCGTGATCGCCAGGCACGCAACGAAGTAGCGATAAAAATTTTGCGCCCAGACATCGTAATACTGATTGAGAAAGAATTGAAAGAGCGACGGCAGCGACCAGATGAGGATGGTCGCGAAGACCGCCGCATAGCCTTTGGACCGACTCTGGATATGGTTGCCGGTAGTAACGAACCCTTCTGGCATCTACTGAAGTCGTCGTTTAATTTGCTCGCCTCGCGGCGATTATTTGGTCAGAAATCAAAGCGGAGAAGAAACATGAAAATTACAAATTCACCCACGTTGTCGATCTTATTGGTACCGATCTTTTTTACGATGCTGATCAATGCAAGCCACGCAAAATCCCGTGGAGGGGGCGAGGCCGACGCCTACCAAAGAAAAGGAATTGAGCTGATGGACGCGAAGCATTTTGATCAGGCGGCTGAGGCGTTCGGCAAAGCAGTCGCGGCGGCGCCGAACGATCCGAGAACTTATCATAATCGCGGCCAGGCATATCTCGCCGGGGCGCAAGCTGCGGACGCAAATCGAGATACCACCGGTGCGGACACCAGATACACATCTGCTATGACGGATTTTTCAAAAGAGATCGAGCTGGCGCCCAAGGAAGAGGCCGGGTATGTCGAGCGTGGCCAGGCTGAAGTGATGCTCAGACAATACGACGCCGCCGTAGCCGATCTTGGTAAGGCGCTCGAACTCAAGCCGGACGACGGACTTGCTTTCAAGCTTCGCGGCTTTGCTGAGATTGGCCTTGCCCAGTGGGACAAAGCAGCTGCGGATTTTACGGCTGCGATTCAAAAGAATCCGAACGATCCGCAGAGTTATGACCGGCGCGCCTGGGCATATCGGAATCTGAAAAACTACGATGGGGCAATTGCGGATTACACCGCGGTGCTCGACAAGAACCCCAACGATGCCGAGACGTTGGCCAAGCGGGGCTACACCTACAGCCTGATGCTGCAGTATGAAAAGGCGATCGCAGATTACGAGCAGGCGTTGAAGTTGAACCCGAACGACATTGATACGCCGCAGCGTTTGCAGTACGCGCGAGGCATGCTGGCGGCGGCTAACGCGCCGCAACCCACCGCGGCACCACCAACACCGACGCCTCTCCCGAGCTTGCTTACGCCAGTCAATATCGTGATTGGGGTGGTGGTTTTACTCATCATCGCAATTGTCGTGCGGTTAGCGACACGCGGAAAAGCGGAGCCGAGCAGCAGCAGAATTCGTTGATCGTTAAATCGTTAGATTGGGAGGTGGATCGCGCTCTCCGAGCGCGATGCTAGAAATTTGGCCCCGAAAGCTTTCGGGGCATTAATCAGCAACGTGTGCGGAGCGCCCGTTCCACCTTTGCCAGTGCCTTTCGCCAGAATTTTAGATCGACAATCACAAAAGAAATTTCTTTGACACGCCTCGGCGCGCGGTTAGCTTGCGAACGCTTTTTGCTGGACGAGGCGGTCCCATGGTCGTTCAAATGCAAATTTGACGCGGCTCTGGGACTTTTGAATCTCTGGCAAAGGGCAAAGACCGGATCGTCGGGCCGCCCATGTAGCTCAGTTGGCAGAGCACGTCCTTGGTAAGGACGAGGTCACCGGTTCAATCCCGGTCATGGGCTCCAGAGCGAGCTTGCAACCGGCAAAGAAAATTAGAAGTTAATAGTTTAACCAAATAGAAAGATCGACATGGCAAAGGAAGCATTTAAACGCGACAAGCCACACTTGAACGTTGGCACGATCGGTCACGTGGACCATGGCAAGACCACCCTCACGGCCGCTATCACCAGCGTGCTTGCCAAAAAAGGCATGGCCGAAGTGCGCGCATACGAATCAATCGACAACGCGCCAGAGGAAAAAGAGCGTGGAATCACCATCAACACCGCCCATGTGGAATATCAAAGCGACAAGCGACATTACGCCCACGTCGATTGCCCGGGCCACGCCGATTACGTCAAGAACATGATTACTGGCGCGGCGCAAATGGACGGCGCTATCCTCGTGGTGAGCGCAGCCGACGGGCCGATGCCACAAACTCGCGAGCACATCCTGCTTGCACGCCAGGTCGGTGTGCCATCGATTGTCGTCTTCTTGAACAAGGTGGACATGGTCGATGACCCTGAGCTTCTCGATCTTGTCGAGATGGAAGTGCGCGACTTGCTCACGCAATATGAATTTCCAGGAGACAAAATCCCGATTGTTAAAGGCAGCGCGCTCAAGGCGCTGAATGGCGACGCTGAGGCTGAGAAGCAGGTGCTCGCTCTCGTGCAGGCGGTGGACGATTACATTCCTGTGCCTGAGCGGCCGATCGATCAGCCGTTCCTGATGCCGATCGAGGACGTGTTCAACATTGAAGGCCGCGGCACAGTCGCCACCGGGCGTGTAGAGCGTGGCATCCTCAAGAAAATGGAGGAAGTCGAAATCGTGGGTATCCGGCCGACGGCGAAGACCGTTGCGACTGACATCGAAATGTTCCGCAAACTTCTCGACGAAGCGCGCGCGGGCGACAACGTCGGTGTGCTGCTGCGCGGCCTGAAAAAGGAAGAGGTCGAGCGCGGCCAGGTTATCGCGAAGCCCAGCTCAATCACGCCGCACAAAAAGTTCAAAGCGGAAGTTTACGTGCTGAGTAAGGAGGAAGGCGGCCGTCACACGCCGTTCTTCTCCAATTATCGGCCACAATTTTACTTCCGCACCACAGACGTTACTGGCACGGTGAAACTGCCCGAAGGTGTGGAAATGGTGATGCCAGGCGACAACATCTCCATCGAGGTGGAGCTGATCACGCCCATCGCCATGGAGAAGACGATTCGCTTCGCCATTCGTGAGGGCGGCAAAACCGTCGGCGCGGGTCGCATCAGCGATATCTTAGACTAACTTTAATCTTACTCTTTCTCTTGTTCATGCCCTTGATCGATGAGGGCAGAGCAAGATTGAGAGAAAGAACAGGGATAAAGAGATTAACCTTACGCCAGTAGCTCAATTGGTAGAGTAGCGGTCTCCAAAACCGTCGGTTGGGGGTTCGAGTCCCTCCTGGCGTGCGGCTGACGCGCCGTTAAAGCGTTGAATCGTTGAAGTGTTAAATCGGAAAAATGAACCCCCATCTTGATTTGTCGCTTCAACTCTTCAACGCTTCAACTCTTCAACGTTCCCCATGATTTCCAAGACAAAAAACTTCCTGAACGAAGTGATATTGGAACTGCGGAAATGTTCCTGGCCGTGGGACCTCAAGGAAAAAGGGGTTCGCCGTTACAAGGAGCTGATCGACTCGACCCTCGTCGTCATCATCGCGATGTTATTGCTTGGCGGTTACGTCGCGCTGTTTGACTTTGTGCTCGTCAACTTTGTCCACTTCTTCACCAAATTACATTGAGCATTGCGCAACCACTGTCAGGAAAGGATTCAATGGCGCGTCGTGCACGTGCTGGCAGGAATGGATCGTCCCTGGCATGCCGTAGCGCAGGGGAGGTGGTCAGCCGTCCGCATCGAGGAATAATTTTATGGCACAGGCTCTAGCAGGAAAAGATCAGTGGTACGTCGTGCACGTGTTGTCCGGTCAGGAAAACAAGGTGCGCGAGAACATTCTCAAACGCGTTAAGACCGAGGAAATGGGCGATTTGATTTACGAAGTACTCGTCCCAACTGAACGAGTCTCGGAAATTAAAAAAGGCCACAAAAGCGAGACCACACGAAAATTTTTTCCCGGTTACTTAATTATCAACATGCATTTGCTCGATGAGAACAATCAGCTCGTCGGCCGCACCTGGTATTTCATCCGCGACACGCCTGGTGTGATAGGTTTTGCCGGCACGAAAGACAAACCAATCCCAATGCGGCAATCGGAAGTCGAAAGCATGCTCGCGCAAATGAAAGAGCGCGAAGAAAAGGTGAAGCCAAAAGTCAGCTTCGAAGTTGGCGAGACGGTGAAGGTCGCCGACGGCCCATTCCAAAATCAAACCGGCATTGTCGAAGAAATCGATCCGGAGCGCGGCAAACTGCGCGTTTCGGTTACGATTTTCGGCCGGGCCACCCCGGTCGAGCTCGAATACTGGCAAGTCGAACGCGGCTAGTCTTCCGATTCAACGATTTAACGATTTAACGATTTAACGAATTACAATGGCAAAAGAAGTCGTAGCTCAGATCAAGTTGCAGATTCCGGCCGGGCAGGCGAACCCCGCTCCGCCCGTCGGCACCGCACTCGGACCGCGCGGCGTAAACATCATGGCGTTCTGCAAAGAATTTAACGCCGCCACCCAGAAGCAGGCCGGCGACATTCTCCCGGTCGTCATTACCGTCTTCAAAGACAAATCATTCACGTTCATCACCAAAAGTCCGCCCGCCGCGGTCTTGTTGAAGAAAGCCGCTAATATCGCCGCTGGTTCCAAAGAACCTAACAAGACCAAGGTCGGCAAAGTCACGCGCAAACAAGTCATGGACATCGTGAAAACGAAAGCCAAAGATCTAAACGCGCGCAACGATGAAGCCGCCTTCCGCATCATCGCCGGCACCGCCCGTCAAATGGGCCTCGAAATCGTCGATTAAGATCGAGTAAGGCCGAATAATATTCAGGATGACCGGTGTTCCCCAAGCTGACGATCACGTATAGCGGCTCGTTTTCCAGATAATTTCGACCAATATTGCCAAAACGGCTGAACCGAAGGCGAGTACTAAAAGCAGACAGCCCTGTTTTGAGGCCGCTCGTTTACCACCGACACGTTTGATCTTGTCTGGGAAACTGACTTTGTACTTCTCATAAAAGGATTGCGGTTCTTGCTTGTCCCAATCCGGTAAAGCTTTGTCGAGAACTTCGAGGATATCGTCGACCTGTTTCAACGTTGGCACTTTGAAGTAATGCCCATAGCCATCGTAAAATCGATCGATAACATCGCAATAGTCGATTAGGTCTTCGATATCATCGGGATCAGCCCCGAGCTGAGTAAAAGTTGCCTTCCAAAATTTCGCTCGGAGTGACTGTCGATACCGCAGTTCTTCCTTCGCTTCTTTTATCTCGGTCGGTTGATCACCAATTTTACTTTCTGTTGATTCGATTAACTCTCGGGTCGAAGCGATTTGCTGTTCGAGCGCTGTCCGTTGGACTTCGTCTTCGGCGGTTTGAACTTTTCGCCGAATGTCTTCTAATTCGTGGCGGTACCTGTGACAATTCATTTCTTTTCTCCTCGTATTCTCGTTGTAGACGAGTCAATTCGCGTTCGGCGGCGATGATCTCTTGCTTCAGCCAGTAGGAGGGAAAGGTTTGTCGCTCACGTTGCACTCTGTCGAATTGGGCAGCTCTGAACTGGCTCTGTCGTTCTCTCGCCGCCGGATCATCGAGACACCGCTCGATCAATTCCGAGGCTTGTTTTTTTGTTAGAGAGTTCGAGCATGTGACACCGAACCTGCGTAAATATTCCAATTGCCTTTGCGTGGCCGGCTGACCCTCCATTATCGCACTGACGTCCGCTTTGGCCAGGAATTCGCTATACTTAACGCCCATTCGGTCAAGCATTTGCTTCTGAGGATCGGTGGCGAGGAACTTCTGGCAGCAGGGAAGACACGCGACACGCTCCCATCCGGTCATTCCTTGTTCGAAGTAGTAGTGACTCGGAAGCACGGCACCAGCTTTGAGCTGCTCAACTAATTCTTCGCGTCGAAATGGTCCGAGATCCTCTTGACCGTTCCAAATGAAAATCTGACGAACTTTGCCCACAACCGATTGAACTGCCTTCAGTTTTCTAGTTCAAGTTGCCTAAGTATTCCCACTGCTGCAGCGCGATCGGGACATTACCGTTTTTCCAGACGAAATCGTGGAAGGCGCGGAGGTTGAATTTTTCACCCTGTTGCATGCGCGCTTCGGCGAGAAATTTTGTGATCTGAAGTTTACCGATCTGATAGGTAATCGCCTGACCAGGACCCGTGGAGAATGCGATCGCTTCCTGGCGCGCCGTCTGCGAATCCATCGGAACTTTTTCTTCGAAATATTTCGCAGCTTGCTCCAGCGTGAACTCGCCGAGCGCAAGTTTCACGTCAACTTCCACGCGCAGCGCGCGCAAGCGCATAAAATTGTAAATGATCTCACGTGTGTGTCCCGCAGTCGCGGGATCGAACAAACCAGCCTGCAACATCATTTCCTCCGCATAAAAGCCGATCCCTTCGTTTGCGCCGGAATCGTAATAATGACGCCGGATCACGTCTTCATGTTTCCAGGAAAGACAAAGCTGGAAATAATGGCCGGGAATTCCTTCGTGGACCGTGAGCGGCCGCGGATCTTGCGCCGTGGCACGTAAAAAGTAGCCAGCGTTCGCTGAAGGTTCAGTGACATATCGGATGCAGTTTTCCTTCAAGCGCGTTGGCGAAGTGAAGTCGTCCGTCTCGCCAAAGCCTTGCAACGCCCGCAAATATTCCGGCATCGGACGCAGGGTGTAATGTTGAAGCCAATCGGGAACGGTGAGAATGCCGTGTTCATCGAGAAACTTACGGATCGACAATTCCTTCGCCCCTGCGTCTCTAATCCAACTGTCGATGTTGTCCGCGATTTTCAGCGGCGGCACGTCTTTGTTGCGGTTCTTCTCGTAAGCTTCGAACGCGACCGCGCGATTCCATTCCTGCTTTCCCATCGCGAGCAGTTCTTCTGGCGAGTAAGGCATCAGCGCGACGTTCTTGAGAAAGAAAACGTACGCGTCTCGACCAAGCGCCGTTTGTTCCGGCAGCGTCGGCAATTTCTCTTGAAGTTGGTGGCGAAACTTCTCGAGCGCGTCGGCTGCGCGATCAGTCGCACCGTTCAGCTCCTGTTCTCTGAGAGTTGTCGATCTTAGCAGCGCTGTCGCCATTTGTTTCAAGCGCGGGCGGATATTTTCCAGAGCTTGAATCGCGACGCTCGCGAATGGCGCCGGCGGATTCGTCAGATTCTGTTCGCCCTGCTGCAAGATCGACGGAATGTTTTCAATCCGCGTGAGAATTTCTTTGCTACGGGCTTCATCGTACGGAGCCGGGACAGTTAGCGCCTCAACAATCGGCGTTAGCGTCTGCTCGATGTAAAAGTTTGGATCGCGTTTCCAGCGCGGATTGATGTCCAGTTCCCAATGCACGCGCGACAACGCGGACCCGATCAATTTGTAATCAACCTGTTTTAGAATCGGCCAACCGTTGACATCAATCTTCTTCCAGCGCGCATCGAATTCCGCGAGATCGCTGCGCCGTTTCTCGGTCGCAGCTTTCGACCAGTCGCGCATCCCGCCCGGCCGTTCCATGCGATTCACGTCATCGCCGCTAAACGGCGCGTATTTGGCGCGCCAATTCCAAAAATCAGCGGCCAGTTTATCGAAGGACTCTGCTGTATCCGATTGCGCCGACGGTTGCGCGTAGGCACCAGTTAACGACGCGAACAAGAGTATGATCAGCGGGCCGCACCTCTTCTTCATTGCGTCGAGTGTTGCGGAGTGGAAGATAGCGCGAAAGCAAAATCAACGGTGAAAGAGGCGCGCGGAAACAAGAAAGCGGCGTTCGGAGCGCGCTTACTATTCAGGTGGATCGAGTTCTCCGAACCCGATGCTACAATTGACGGCATCCGCATTTATTTTAAGAACGCGCTCCGCCACTGCGAACATACCGGGACGCGCGTTTCACGTTCAGCAACCCTATCATTCGCTCTTGCTTAGCGCGCAGTTAATTTCTAACCCGGCACGCAACTGCGCTGCCGCTGATCACTAAAATTCAGCGACAAAAATTCTTTGCGTTCACGGTTTGCTCTTCTCCGTGCACAGCTTTTGGAATCTCGGGTTCTTGCGGATTGGATCCCAGACCGAGTTTCGTCAAACGACTGCCAGCGCACCGCCACTCGGACCGGTTGCGATTGGAGGTATCGCGTCGATGGGTGAGGAAAGTTTAATGGGACGGGAAGTGAATTTGATTTTCCGCCTGGAAAAACTGGCCGGTTCGCTCGGCGAGCCTTGCGGCCTAAGCGAACCGGCCCGTGCAAAGCTGGCAAGCCTCATCCCGTCGCGTCCGGTTGGCGAGCACGAACTGAAGGGTTTCGAGGGAAGGTGCGCCTTCTTCGCTGTTTAGCGTCGCTACGAAGTTAAGCGGTTTTCAAAGATTGTTGGCGTCGCATACAAATACGTTCAAATTTGAACCGTAAAATTTCGCACCTACAAAACGCGAATCCAACGGTGAGTGAAGCGAGGCGAGCTTCGATCGGGGGAGCTTGCGATTAAGGAGATGGGCGAGTTTCGCGACAATTTTCTCGAAGCGCGGATCGCCCCGCAGAGAATCCCTGCGGGGGTTGAAGCCGAGTTCGCCGTAGGATATGCGGTGCTTAGAACTTCTTTGTCAGCTTACCATAGACGAACCGGCCCAAGTCGTCGTACAAGAATCCCGGGTAACCCAAGGCACTGCCATGTTCAAATCCAATTTCCGAGGGCGGGTCCTCGCCGAATATGTTATTCACACCCACGGTGAGGGTGGTGTTATTCAAGACCGTCTTCCAGCAGGGCATCGAATAAGCCGCTGTGCTTTCGATGGCCTTGCCTTGTTTATTCGTCATGACCTCCTTACCACATTTCGAGTAGCCTGCCACGGGCTGGGACTCCACCGGAGGCGTGAAGATGAAGCTGTAAGAGAGCGAGGCGTCTGTGAACCAGGTCGCATTCACGAAATGCAGCTTCTCAAATCCATCGATTTTCTTGTTAAAGATTTCTTCCCGGTACCCACCCAGATAGTGCACGGTCCAGTTCAGGTCCCAGTTCTTCCATGTCCAGTCAAGGATCTCCACCCCCCTCCATCGCATCAAGCCGTCGCCGCCGGTCGCTATTGCTCCGAAGAAGGACCCTTCGATGAAATCGTTGTTGGCACTCCCGGCTACATGGAATGCTCGCTTGCCTCCGGGGAATGCGAACACAAAGTCCTCCAGGTAAGTCGTGCGGGTCAAAGAACTGAATGTTCCAATGGACGTTTGAATTTGGTACTGAAGACCAAGATCAACACCGCGCGCAGCCTGGCGTCCACCACTTAAAGGCGGGCTTGACACTCCAGTGAAACCGCCTGCGGGATCGAATAGAACTGCTAACAGCCCAAATTTGGGCCTAGCCAGACTGGATAGGGCCGGAATTGAACCCACGCCCGGAACAGCCTCCGCCTCATACTCATTAATTATCACCTGGGGAGCAATCGTCATCAGAACGCCAGTCCGTTCGATGTCCCAAAGGTCAACCGTCAAGGTGAAGCTTCCCCACTGCGGTGGGACCCACTTTGGCGTATAAACAATACCGCCGGTCCACGTTCGGTCATGCTCCGGTGCCAGATTCCGATTGGGGGGTTCCTCGATAGTTGTTTCCGGATTGACCGCGTCCTGAAGGGGATTGGTCGCGCTATTTGGGGGGCCAAATCGCGCGGCAGGAGCAAACCCGCGGAAGTGCGCCGACCCGGCACCAAAGATTGTAGGTCCATACAACTCGGTCATTGAGGGCTCAAGGAAACCTTCGCCCCAGGTACTCCGAAGGGTCAGCTGTTCGTCAAACGGCTGCCAGCGCAATGCCACTTTGGGTACCAGTACATTTGTGTCATTATTCCTAAAAACCTCAAAACGGGCCCCGGCGTCTAACTCCAGCGAATGGAACCCAGGGATACCCATCTGCGGGCTAGTAATGGGGATGAGTGTTTCGGCATAAAATGCCACCTCTTTGCGGCCAGCTTTAACAGTTTGGGTCCCGCCGGTACCAAGCTCCTGCGGATGGACGAAATTGTTTTGGTCATCCGGATTGATATCGTAGGTCTCCCGACTGAACGACCCGCCCACGGCAAGTCCGACGGGACCACCGGGCAAATCAAACAAGTCGGTGGTGTAAATGTTCAAGTCGAACGTCGCGAGCTTGGATGTATTAAGGTTGCGCACATGCACCGTCGCGAAATTGATGAGTGGCAGGTTGGTTTTAATCGGAACCTTAAAATCGTTGAACGGGTCGTACGGAATCGTCTGTCCAATATAATCACTCGAGGTCGGATTAAAGAGCGAGTCTTTTGCGTTGAGAAGGCGCTCAAATCGTGGGCCATTGACGTCCGAGATTTGGCTAATACTCAGGATCTGGCTGTAACGGAACCCTGCGTCGTAGCCCCAGTTTCCGTCAAATAGCTTGTCTCCTTTTACACCAAGAGTGCTTAGCCAAGCCTCGTTTTCGTTATCGACCAATCGATTGGCGAAATCGGCAATTCGTGCATGAGACTGGCCCGAGATAAACTGCTCAAACGGGTTAAACGGGTTGAAGGCACCCGCCGGAGCGCCAACTTCCACAGCAGTCGGGGTGCCCGGAGGCTCGGCTCCGGCTGCTATAGGGGCACGGGGCGGGATAAAGATCGTAAAAAAGCCAATCGTCTCGAAACCGCCGGTTGCGTTTGGCGCGAGTTCATCACGCGACTTCACATCGTCATAAAAAAAGTCACCATAAAGTTGGAGCTGATCGTCACAGATCTTATCGTTGAAAGCGGCGTAGCCGCCCCAGCGTTCCTGTTCCGGAAAGGAACCCGCGAATGCGTTGAAGTTAAAGCCGGGCAGCAAACCGCCAAAAGCTTTGGGAACCCCCCGCACTGGCACGTCCGAGTAGATATAAGCACTTGCCGGAGCGAGACCGTTGGTACCGGTCGGCGGCGTGGTAAATTCGTTCCCGCCTGGATTTAAGTTCTGTCCGCCGGCGGCACCTGCCACATCGCTGCTCAGCTGAAGGTTGTACGGGCTTGAGTTCAAGCTCAGGGAGGGCGGCCTATCCGAGTTGCCGCGGTCACGGTTGAACATCGAGTTGTGGTGATAAAAAAAGATGTCACCCACGATGTTGACTTTGTCGTCACCCGTCCCAAAGAGAATGTCGCCGCTATAGAGGCCGGCATCTTTATCCAGGGTGTCGCCGTAAAACAGGGTCAGTTGGGCGCCGCGGTAATCCTTGTAGAGCTTCAGGTTCACCACGCCGGCAACCGCGTCGGCTCCATACGTCGTGGAGGCGCCATCCTTTAGAATCTCGATGCTCTGGACCGCTGCAATCGGAAGGGTGAGCAAATCCTCAAACCCGGCGCCCGAGTTGGCGTTCCCGGGAAACGGTGCAATGCGGCGCCCATCGATTAGAACGAGGGTAGCGCCCGGGTCGAACCCGCGCAGCGAGACCGAAGCTGTGCCGGTGGGACCGCCCTGGGTGTTCGCGTTGTTATTAACCGGGATGCCGCTTGCACTCATCACCGGCTGGGTCTTGAGAAGTTCTTCCACGGTGGTGCCTTGACCCGATCTATTGATCAAATCGCGGTTGAGATTATAGACCGGGTTCGGACTGACTTCTTCCGCGGTCGGAATGCTGGAACCGGTCACAATCACCCGCTCGGCCGTGGCCGTTGCGGAACTCTGTTCTCTTGATTCGATAACACCGCCTGTAGGCGTGGGGGGCGGGGTCTGGCAGTGCATTCGTGGGCTAGCTACAAGAGACAACGCCATCATCGCTCCCAAGAAAACGGCCAGCCTTGTTCGTCGTCTAAGGCCGGTAACTATAGGTACGCCTCCACTCGCTAGTTATATCAGTCTATGTATGACATAGCGCAGCTGTTCGCGGCAAGGCCAAAGGGGTGTCAGGCGCCGCCCTACTGAGTTAATGACTTCAGCGAATCAATGTAGAGGCGGCGTGTCGCCCGCAGGCTCATGATTCTTTTACGGGTGATGCGGCCGACACGGCCGCCTCTACATCACTAAGGTGACACACCTGCCAAACCAATGACTTCAGCTGCTTAATTGAGCTTCACTGGTTCGGCATTTGACACAGACGCCGCTACAACTTTCTTGCTTAGCGCGCAGTTAATTTCTAAATCCGCAGGCAACTGCCGCTGGCGCTGATCGCTGAAGTTCAGCGAAGATATTCTTTGCATTCACGGTCTGCTCTTTTCCTGGCATAGCTTTTGGAATCTCGGGTCGTTCCGGATCGGATCCCAGATCGGATCAATTTGCAGCAAGTACCGGAGTAATCACCTTCTTGCCACCAAAGGGTCTCTGCGGCAACCGTTTGAGAATGTGATTAGCATTGCCGAGAAGAGCGTAGGTCTGCACATGTCCTCCTCGTCTCCCGGGGCTTTTGCCAAGCAAATTGAATTGCACGGCTATCCGTTTGAGCCGTAGCTGTGGTGTAGGCTTGACCTAGATTGCGCTTGCCCCGATGCCGGCTTGATTTTGGCGCGGCTTTTTGCTTGTATCGCAGCGTGCCTGGCAGTCATGACGAGGCTTCACAGAATGCGATCGGTCTGAGCAGGCAGAGCGGTGCGGTCGCATTTGCCACCACTCATTGGAGCGTCGTGCTGGAGGCGCAGGGCGAGTCGCCCGCAGCACAGGATGCGCTCGAAAAACTTTGCCGCACTTATTGGCGACCTGTTTATAGCTTCATCAGGCGACAGGGGGTTGGACTCGAGGAAGCGGAAGATCTTACCCAAGGGTTTTTTGCGCTGCTGCTGGAGCGCCGCGACCTGGATGCTGTTCGCAGAGAGAAAGGACGCTTGCGTTCTTACCTGCTGACGTCAGTTAAACATTTCCTCGCTAGCGAACAGCGTCGTGCGATGGCGGTCAAGCGAGGCAAAGGACAACGGCTGGTGCCGCTGGAAGAATTGAGCGCGATCGAGCGAACTGAGATAGAACCGGCAGATCCTCTCAGCGCCGATCGGCTTTATGAGCGCCGCTGGGCCTGGACCCTCATGGAGCAGGTGTTGCGGCGATTAAAGGATGAATACCGCTCCGCGGGCAATGCCGCGTTATTTGATTGGCTGAAACAATTGCTGCCGGAAGAACCGGGAGCGCCGTCGCGGGCGGAGATCGCTGCACACTTAGGTATGACGGAGAATGCAGTTCGCCAAGCCCTCTATCGATTTCGCCACCGTTACCAGGTCTTGTTGCGGGAGGAAATCAGCCACACTGTTGCCATTGCCAGCGATATCGAAGATGAGCTGCGCCATTTGATCGCTGTGTTGCGAGCGTAACGTATGATAGAATTCCGCGCAGTACAAGATGGGGAGCGCATCGTCGACTCTCCTGTAATGAGCAGCGTACTCAGAGTTTGTCGAAAGTGCGGCGCGGAGATCTTCGCCGATGCGCCGGAAGGACTTTGCACAGCTTGCCTGTTTGAGACAGGCCTTGATCTCCTCGCGCACCCTTCCGTGGACGCTGGCACTGACTGCACTTCCGTTGAAAATGTTGAATCGAGTGGTGCGCGTGCTGCGCCTCATGTTAGAAAGGCTCCACGTTCGGCGAAGACGCTGGCCGACTTTGGCGACTATGAACTGCTGGAGGAGATCGGTCGCGGCGGTCAGGGTGTCGTATATCGCGCCCGGCAGAAAAGTCTCAACCGCACCGTAGCTCTTAAAGTAATTGGTCTGGGACATTGGGCGACCCAAGCACACCTTAAACGTTTCCGCTTGGAAGCCGAAGCTGCAGCCAGTTTAGAGCATCCCGGAATCGTTCCAATCCACGAAGTCGGCGAGCGCGACGGCTCCTGCTATTTCAGCATGAAATTTATCGAAGGCGGACAACTCGACCAAGTGGTCAGGCGCGAGCCGATGACAATTCGGCGCGCCGTAGAACTAATCGCCAAAGTCGCGCGCATCGTTCACTACGCTCACGAACACCGTATTCTGCATCGCGACATCAAACCGGGAAACATCCTGCTCGATGCAAAAGGCGAACCGCACCTTACCGACTTCGGGCTGGCCCGGCTGGTCGAGACAGAGAGCACTGTCACGCGCACGATGGAAGTGCTGGGAACGCCAAGTTACATGGCCCCAGAACAGGCGGTAGGAAATAACGCGGCCGTCAGCAGCGTCACCGATGTTTATGGACTCGGCGCGGTGCTCTACCAATTGCTGACCGGATATCCCCCTTTTGCTGGAGGAACAACATTTGAAACCGTCCGGCTAGTCTTGGATACGAATCCAAGAAAACCGCGCCTCTGGAATTCGAAGCTAGATCGAGATCTGGAAACGATTTGCTTGAAGTGTCTCGAGAAAGATCCAAAGCGCCGTTACGCCTCCGCACTCGCGCTGGCTGAAGATCTTGAACGCTGGCTAAAGCACGAGCCGATTCTGGCCCGCCGCACTGGAGCCATCGCCCGGGGACGGAAATGGGTGCGACGCAACCCAACCAGCGCGCTTTTAGCAGCGTCTCTGGTTGCTTTGGCAGCAGCCGCCAGCTGGATCGTTTGGAAAACTGAATTTATCCGGCAACCGGTAACAACTGGCATCGCCGTGCTGCCATTTGAAAATTTGAGCGAGGAGAAAGAGCACGCATTCTTTGCCGACGGCGTCCAGGACGACATTTTGATCAAACTGGCGAAAGTGGCCGATCTGAAGGTGATCAGCCGGACGAGCGTCATGCAATATCGCGGTAAACAGAATGTGCGCCAGATCGGCGATGCGCTGCGTGTCTCCCACGTTTTGGAGGGAACGGTGCGGCGTTTTGGCGGGAAGGTGCACGTAAATGCGCAGTTGGTAGACACTCGCACCGACGCGGGCATCTGGGCCGAGGAATATGATCGCGATTTGAATGATGTGTTCGCAATTGAAACGGATGTGGCTCAGTCAATCGCGAATCGACTTAGAGCCAAAGTTTCAGCTCGCGAAAAGGTAGCCATGCAAGAGTGGCCAACCAGGGACCTTGCTGCCTACGACTTTTATGTTCAAGCGACATCTTTGATCGACAAGGCGGCGTTTGGAGAAGGTAAAGAGCAAAGACAGGATTATTTCCAGGCAATAGAGTTAGTCAATCAGGCGATCGCGCGCGATCCGGCTTTTCTTCTCGCATATTGCAGGCTGGCTGAGGCGAACGATGAGCTCTACTTTAACGGGTTCGATCACACGCCGAGTCGCTTGGAGTTGGCAAGATCCGCAATCAATTCCGCTTTTCGACTGAAACCGGATTCCGGCGAAGCGCACCTTGTCCTGGCAAGGCACTTTTACCACGGCTACTTTGATTACGACCACGCCCGTGACGAGCTCGCCATCGCCCAGCGCGCCTTGCCCAACAACGCACGAATTTTTGAATGGACTGGATTCATCGATCGCCGTCAGAACCGTTGGCATGATGCCATGCGCAACTTCGAGCGTGCAAGCGCGCTGGATCCGCAAAACGCAAGGATCCTCATTGGTGTCGCGCAGGCTCACCACTTTATGCGAAACTATGGACAAGAAAGACGGACTACTGATCGTCTCATCGTCCTCGAACCAAACAACATTGGTCACCGGCTGGGACGTGCTTGGATCGACGTAAGAGAGCGAGCCGATACCCGAGCGGTGCATGCTTTTCTCGAAAAGATTCTCGCGGATAACCTTGAATCGGCGGGCTTGCGCTTTGATCTCGCTTTGTACGACCACGACGCTGTCGCCGCTGATCACGCGTTGGCGGTGTTGGCTGCGCTGGGCGAGAATACTTTTGGTGCAGGCAGGGGCGAAATAAAATTTAGCCGAGCTTACCTGCAAGGTTCGGTAGCTCGGATGAAGGGAGATGCAGCCGCGGCACACGCCGCCTTTACTGCCGCGCGTGCGCAACAGGAGGAAGTGGTTCGCGCACGGCCTGATTACGGTCCATATCTCTGCGTGTTAGGCCTGATCGATGCTGGCCTTGGGCGAAAAGAAGAAGCGCTGCGAGAGGGCCGCCGAGCACTCGAGCTTGCGCCTATAGCGAAAGATTCCCTGAATGGCGTGGACGTCCTTTATAACTATGCCGTGATCTGTGCATGGACTGGCGAGCGCGACTTGGCGATCGAGCAACTGGAAACTCTCGCGAAAATCCCGGCAGGTCCATCCTACGGCGATATTCGTCTCAGTCCCAATTGGGACCCGCTGCGCGCAGATCCACGCTTCGAGAAAATCGTTAATTCGCTCGCTCCAAGGTAGTCGATTGCTCTTCTAACCGCGCCGTAGCCTCGGCGAAGGCGGGTCGCCTCCCTCGCGCCGAAGGATAACACAGATAGGGAAGGGATTCAGAAGGACTAGTAGGGCGTGACCGCCGGGCGCGCCGAATCAGGCGTCCAATTGTAAACGTCTGTGTCAGACACCAGCCCAGAACCCATTCCCGACATCCGTGTAATCCGCGGTTTTCTTAAACTTCTGTGTAACAGCCGGCCAAATCTCGCGCAGTACATCAGTGAACGGCCAGAAGTGACTTTTCATGGCGAGGAGCCAAAGAAAGGTCAACAAACAACAAAAGGAAATTAAATATGAAAAAACGAAACATTACATTCATTGCAATTCTGCTGGTGCTTGGCTGCTTCTCGCTTTCACCGTCGGTGCAAGCAGCTAGCGACCCACGCAAGCCGGGGAAGTTCACCCAAATCGACGTGCCGGGAGCCATTTTTACAATTGCGAATTCGATCAATCCGCGAGGCGACATCGTGGGTTTCTATCTTGATAGCAGCTTCAACCTAGATGGTTTTCTGCTGAGCAAGGGTAAATTTACCACGATCGATTTCCCGGGAACCGTTCTCAACATCGCGACCGATATCAACCCGCAAGGCGAGATCGTGGGTCTCTATGATGACAGCAGCGGCAATCGTCATGGTTTTCTGCGGAGCAACGGTGTATTTAGGACCATCGATGTACCGGGAGCCATTCTCACCGTCGCGTCCGGGATCAACCCGGGAGGCGACATCGTCGGGGACTATTTTGACAGCAGCGGTAACCGACATGCTTATCTGCTGAGCAAGGGTGCCTTTACGACCATCGTTTTCCCGGGAGCCGGGACGTTTGGGTTGGATGTGGAAGGGATCAACCCGCAAGGCGACATCGTAGGGTTCTATGAAGACAGCAGCGGTAACTCCCATGGTCTTCTACTGAGCAAGGGAAAATTTACCACAATCGATGTACCGGAAGCCATTCAGACGTTTTTGTCTAAGATCAACCCGCAAGGCGACATCGTAGGGGAATCTATTGACAGCAGCGGCAACACTCATGGTTTTGTGCTAAGCAAGGGTAAATTTACTACCATCGATGTAGCGGGAGCCGTTCTGACGGATGCGAGTGGGATCAACCCGCGAGGCGACATCGTGGGAGACTATATTGACAGCAGCGGCAACGATCACGGTTTTCTGCTGAGCAAGTAGTAACCAGAAATAACTTCTAAAGCGATTTCATAAATGCTGTAGCCACCGGCCTGTGATCGGTCAACCTTGGCGACCCCTTTCACCCTAGGAACACGGCCCACAGGGCCGTGGCTACAGCTTAATTTAACCTGCTCTAAACCAGAAGAACGGCCGCTTTGCTCTAGTGAGCGGTCGCTGCCAGTCCGCCAGTTCGCCGGTCGGACGAACTCGTCCCGTCGCGAACCTGCAGCTTTCGGCAGCTTGCCGAAAGCACCACGACAGCCACGGGAAGTGTGATCGGTTAAAGGCTCACATCGCCTGCTCAGCTTGCCCGCCGTGGTGGGCGAAAGCTTTCGGAGTTACATCTGTTCCGACTTTCCAACTTTCCACGTAACACCCGGCCAATTTTCGCGCAGTACATCAGTGAACGGCCAGAAATGATTTCTCATGACGAGAAGCCAAAGAAAGCCAAAACAACGAAAGAAAATTAAATATGAGAAGATTAGACATTACATTCGGTACAATTCTGCTGGTGCTTGGCTGCTTTGCGTTTTCGCCGGCGGCGAAAGCAGACCCGGCTATCGCGGGTTTATGGCATGAGCATTATACCAGTAAGGTCGGCGGTCCACCATTTGAAACCTACACGCAATGGCACAGCGACGGATTGGAAATCGAAACCCCCAATTTTGCACCCGGGGTTTGCATGGGGACTTGGGAACACACAGAAGGCAGGACCGTCAAGCTCTTCCACGTGGGATGGACACCCGGTGGTATTCCTGGTGCCCCAACGAGCGTACGGTTCGAGTTTAGGCAACTGAATACCGTCAGCCACGATCGCAATAGCTTCGACGGCACCTATGATCAGAAGTTCTTCGACGCGAATGGAAACGTCGTCGCCGAGGACAGGGGCACGATCCATGCAACGCGCCTTTCTGTAGAGGACTAATCGACTGAAGCGCCAGCGCTTCCGCAGGAGCCTCAGAACTAGAGGCTCCTGCGCGAACCCGCAAGATCGGCCTTCCCGATCGTCGGTTAAACTCTGACTACCACTGTCGCTGGCAGGTTGATCATTAAAATTCAGCGACGAAGATTCTTTGCGTTCACGGTTTGCTCTTCTCCTCGCATAGCTTTTGGAATCTCGGGTCCTTGCGGATTGGATCCCAGATCGGATCGAGGCGGAGCCGTGCAGGAGTAATATCGGACGCGGGCGTCTGAAGCAAACGCGGCAAATCGCGAAGCGCCGCATCGGCGTCGCCAAATTGCGCGTGAATTTGCGCGACGAGCACCTGGAACTGCGGGAGGTACAATGCGTCATTCGCAGTGACGGCCACCGCGCGCTCAGCCTCACGCAAGGCCGCTTCTCTGTCGCCCAGCCCAACGTGGACAAAAGCGAGGTTGATAATGGCAAACTCAAAGTCGTCCGGGGCGTTTTGCCTCTGCTCTCGTTCCAAAATGTCTCGGGCCGCGAGAAATGAAGCATGGGCGGCTCGATCGTCGCCGGTAAGCTTTTGCGCCTGTCCTAATGCCGCCAGATTGCGAGCGCGGGTGGGAGCCGATAAACCGTTCCGGCGTAGGGCGGTTTGCTCCATTTCGATTAACTGCTGAAAATGACGCTCGTACAACAATTGGTTGTACTGGACTTGCTGCCATTCCGATTCGGGCGGTTGCGGTGGGAGCGGTTGTAAAAGCTTTGCGGCTGTCTCGAGGTCGCCTTCCTCCTGATAACTCCAAGCTTTGGCAATAATCAAACTGGTGTCATTGGGAGCGCTTTCCAGCCCGCGATCCCAGAGCGCACGAGCCTCAGCAAATCTTCTGAGGTAGTGGAGAGTTATTCCCCAGTTACCGAGGATTACGCTGCTGCGCGGGTTGAGACGCGCCGCCTGCGCCATGTGCGTGAGCGCCTCTTCCCATCGGCCAAGGCGGCGGTCGATAAGGCTAAGCGCAAATAGCGCATCCGCACTGTTGGGCAAGCGCTTCATCGCCTCATCGAAATCACGAACGGCGACCTCGTAATTTTTCTCGCCCCAGTAATGGTAATATCCGCGCGCCAGATAGAACTGGCTCGCGTCCGGATCGAGCGCGCCAGCTTTGTCGAGCGCCTTTCTCGCCTCGGCCAGTCGTTGCGCGGTGCGATCCCGGCCCATCCAGTAGATGGAACTGTGGATAATAGAGAGCTTCGCCCAGGCAAGGGCAAATCCTGGGTCGATTTGCACAGCCTTGCTAAAAGCTCGGGCGGAGTCCTGTAAATCGACGATCCGCCACGGGCCACGCTGCTCCGCAGCGATGCCACGCAGGTAGGCCTCATAAGCTGGAACACTATTTGTCGGCCTTAATTCAACGCGTGCTTTTTCGTTCGGGCTAAGTGTGGCCTGGAGAACAGTTGCGATCTCGTTGGCAACCTCACCCTGAAGACCAAGAGAATCAGTCAGCGTTCGATCGTAATGCTTTGCCCAGAGGTGGAGATCGGTGCGCGTGTCGATTAATTGCACGTTTACCACTACGCGATCTCCCACGCGCCGCACACTGCCTTCGAGCGCATTAGCCACACCCAACGTCTGGCCGATCTGACGCATATTGCGCGCCCCGGCATCGCGATAAGGCATGACACTTGTGTGGCTGGTCACTTTTAACGCTTTGATCATTGCCAAGCTCGTGAGCACATCGTCTTGAATGCCATCGGCGAAGAACGCGTCGTTCTTTTCCGCGCTCAGATTTTCAAAGGGCAAAACGGCGATCGATTTTTCGGGCAACGGCATGAACGTAGATGATGGTGGCCTGGTGTTGGTGGCAGCGGTGGACGTTGTTTTTTGGCGATTCAGGCGAAGGGCAAAGAGCGCCGCCGCGGCAATCGCCACCACCGCGATGAGCGCGGCCAGTTTGCCGAAGGAGCGAATGCCGCAGCGGTCAGCGAGCTTCGCGCGGCAAGATTCCAAGGCTTCCATCAATTCCCGAGCTGACGCGGGGCGTTCAGTCGGATCTGTCGCAAGCGTGCGACGCAGTATGTCGATTAAAGAAGCGGGGATTTTTCTCTCAACCAACTGTTTGACTGGCAGATCGGTGTGTTGCTGACGATCACGGATTTCTTCAATCGTCTTGCCGGGATATGGCACTTGGCCGGTGAGCGCGTACCAAAGCGTGACACCTAACGAGTAAATGTCCGATCGCGCGTCGGCCGGGGCGTTGTCGAATTGTTCGGGGCTGGCGAAAGAAGGCGTTCCGACGAACCCTCCATGGGTGAGATCGGTTTCAGCGATGGCATTTGTAGCTTTGGCGAGCCCAAAATCGATCACTTTGACTTCCATCTCCGCGGTCGCAGCTTCGGTCCGAGTGAGCATGATGTTGCCCGGCTTCAAGTCACGGTGGATCAAAGCTTGGGCCGCCGCGCCGATTAGCGCTCGCGTCACTTGGATGGCGATTTCAAGAGCAAGTTCCACCTTAAGCGGACCGTCTCGCCTAACGAGCGCTTCTAGAGTTTCGCCCTCAACCAACTCCATCACGTAATAACAGCGATCGATTTCAGGCGAAGCGCCGAATTGAAATATGCCGGCAACATTCGGATGCTTTAATGCCGCGGCCGCTCGCGCCTCGCGTAGAAAACGTTCGCGCACGGCTTGCGAATCGCCCGCTGCTGCAGTCGTCTCGATCACTTTCAACGCCACGATGCGATGCAAAACTCTATCGACCGCCCGGTAGGTCACGCCCATTACCCCGCAGCCCAGTTCCCAGAAAGAACCATCTTCGCGCCGCGCGATCTCGAAATCGCCAAAGACTAAGGAGTCAGACGAACCGCTCGCTTGGAGAGGCTCATCAAGGCCCGCACGCAACAGACAAGCCAGACATTCGCCTTTCACGTTCAACGGTTCGCTGCAGGTCGAACAGATCGCGACGGATGCTGTCAGTATTTCCATCGTGCGTCTCCCTCAACTTGCCGTCAGGACCCGCAACAGTTCGCGCAACTCTCCATCGACCTCTGCCTCAGTCTCTACCGTGCGGCGCACTTCTGCGCGCAACGCTTCGCGATAGCGCGCTCGCAGGCGAGTGATGTGGCTGCGCAGGGTTGACTCAAGCGTGCCAAGTTGCGTGGCTAGGTCGGCATAACGCGGGAGTGGTTCCGCGCCACCGGTGAGAAAAACCTTTAATTGCTCGAAGAGTTTCTCTTTGCCTTCGGCCTTGTAATCTGCCGACAATCGTTCCAGCCCGGCAGCGACGAGCATCTCCGCCCAGGTGCGCTCAAACACGCGGTCATCCTCAACCGCATTGCCGGACGCGGAATGCGTTTGAAAAAGCGACTCCGCTTCTTCCGCTTGCTCTTCACGAAGAGGCAGGAAATCGCGCCTCCCGCCGCGCTTAAGTGTCCGTTCGCGGTCGTAAGTATCCGCGAGGAAATTCTTGAGCGAGGCGAGCAAGAACGATCGGAACTTGCCTTTCTCACGATCGACGCGCGCGTAGATTTTGTGTTCGATCAGATAAGCAAAAAAACTCTGGGTAAGGTCTTGCGCATCGTGCACGGAATAGCCACGGCTGCGCACGAAACTGTAAAGAGGCGCCCAGTAAGTCTGGCAAAGCTGAGCGAGCGCGGTTTGAGCGATCTCCGGGTCGGCTTGGCTTTGTCCGGCCGCGAGAACCACGCTCCAGTGGGTCGGAGCGAAGGTGTCGCCCTGACCGTGGATGGTCTCAGCCAGAGTTTTCACGTGACCGGTGTATCAGAATCGCGTGAAAAAAACAAGTCGCGACGATTTCTTGCAGCACGGCGTCTGGAATCCCTTTGGAAAGGGCGAGGAATCATCGCTTTGAAATCATCCACAACATGAATGCCGCATCCACCAATCTCTTCGACAACCGCATTTTTAAGAAACCCTTAACTCTCATCCTGCTGACTGTGCTCGCTTGCCTGGCTGCTAAGGACGCGGCGGCGCAGCATTTGAGGCAGTTCCCCGAGCCGCCTTCTTTGGACAACGGTCCATCTCGGAACATACTTGCGGTTCAGGCCGGAAACCAACAGCGGAGGAGGCACATCGATGGGACCGGGATGATGAAACATGAGAAGATCGATCCGGATCGCCAAAACCTGACAACGATCCCGCATTGGAGCGGGGAGTTCTCTTATCATGGCATCACTTACCCATATACAATGGTCGGGACAGACCCCGGGCGCGGTTCGGCAACCACCGTTGTACCAACCTTCCTTGTACCGCTGCGGTTGGTTTTCGCTGACGGCGGAGTGATTGACACCAGCACTGATTTGGTTGATGGGCAAACCGCCATCCAAGGTATTCGTGACTCCCCGGTCTTCCAGCCCTACGACTTTGAGCCAGGCGGAACCAAGGTAGGCAATACACAGTACGGCGACGCCTTCCAGCGCGCCAACTTCTGGAACTATGTCTCGACGAAAGCTCCCGATTACCACGTCCTGCTGGGCCAGCCCACTGTGCTTCCAGTCCAAACGATCACTGTTCCCCCGGACAAAGGCGGACTTGATAGTTCTTTCATCATACCAGTTCGTTTTGTTGATTACGACTTTCTCGAGCAACAGGTACAGGCGCTCATCGGTCAGCTTGGTATTTCGCCACATGCACTCCCCATCTTTGTCACCGGAAGAACAGGTGAATCGTTCGACGGACTAATCGGCGCTTTTGCATATCACTCTGGGTTCACAACGTCTTCCGGAAAGCACCCGCCGCAAGGCGCGCAGACCTACATCGTAACCTGTTACTTCAGTGATCAAGACCCGGATTTTGGCCTGGCATCGCTTATCGACGCTCCTGACGTTTGGCCTCTCAGTCACGAAGTTAACGAATGGCTCAACGATCCCTTCGGCAACAATTTCACACCCGGGTGGAACTTTCCGTTCTTCCCCGCTGAACAGTGTTTCAGTTCCTTTGTAGGCGACAGACTTGAAGTAGGCGATCCACTGGAGTTGTTCTTTGCGAGCGTTATTGGTCTTCCGGGCGGCTCTTTTACTTACCATGTGACCGATGCAGTTTTCCTCGACTTCTTCACCCGATCCGATCAGTCAACAGCCGTCAATGGGCAATTCAGTTTCTTCAACGTCGCACCAGCAGCGTCTTCGCCTTGCACCGGACACCTCGAGGTCGAGCACACCTTGTTCGCGTTTCCTGGCGCCGTGTTGACGAAAGGTTTCGGAATCAACAACGGAGGGAAAATTGTTGGCTATTACATTGATGCTTCTAACAAACGACATGGGTTCTCTTTAGACGGAAACGTCTTTAAGACCATCGATTTCCCAGGTGCCACCGGCACGACTGCCTACAAGATCAACGATTCCGGTTTCGTGGTCGGTTACTATTTCAAGGCAGGCGGTGCGCCTCACGGATTCTCTTATAAAAATGGAGTATACGCACCGATCGATTTCCCGGGCGCGATCGACACCGTCGTCACTGGAGTGAACTTTGAGGGTGACATCGTAGGAGGGTACGACGACATCAACTTTGTCACGCACGGGTTTGTGCTCCAAAACGGAACATACCTGCGCATGGATGCACCGTACGCGCTGCAGACGCAGCTAACATCAATCAATGATAACGGTCAGGCAGCGGGTTTTACCTGGGATGATCGATTTAATGGGCCGTACCTTGGTTTAGTTAAGGACGGGACGACGTTCTCGATGATCAACTACCCGGGAGCTGAGGACACTTACCCTTACTCGATAAACAACTCGAGTATGCTGACGGGGCTCTTCTTCAATGCGAACGGATATGGGGATGGGTTCGTCACCCTTTTCGGCTTCCCTTATGAAATATATGGATTTGTCTACGGAAATAACGACAAGGGGCAGATCGTCGGAAGCTATTACAACAGCAACGGGCAGCAAGTAGGGTTCACAGCTCAATTGCCCGTGAAACCAGCCGACCACTGAGTCTGGATCTGGAAAGAAGCTTAGCGACCTCAATTGCTAGGAATTAACTCCAAGAGGCACAGTCAGGGTCACATAGTCTTGCCCTTACTGGATTTTCACGAGGCAGGCCCTACTCCGCTGTGCCCGTCTGCGCCGGCAATAAGGTGCTCGATGAAACCAAGCCACGAGAAAAATCTACGATTTCGTGCAGCACGGCCTTCGGAATCCCTTTGTAAAGGGAAAGCGATCATCGCTTTACCTAACTAAAAAATATGAAGGGAAAACAGATATGAAAAAAATGAAGAACCAATTCGTATCACTAGTCGCACTGGCAACAGTCTTAAGCGCGCTTGCGCTAGTTTCAGCGATGGGCCAATCCAACGTCTCGGTCTTTGCCACCGGATTGAACGCGCCTTCGCCGGCGGTGCAAGGAGACGATAGCCCCACGATCGTAGGGTTATGGAGAGTCCACTATTTCCATGGGACCCAAGAGCTGTTTCAAACGTTCGATCAATGGCACAGAGATGGGCTGGAATTCGAAGTCGCTGCCTTGGCACCGGGCGCGGTATGCCAAGGGACCTTCAAACAGACGGCAAGCGGAACCATCCAGCTCTTCCACGTAGGATGGAACTTCGATTCGAACGGGCTGTTGACCGGATACTTCAAGGAGACGCAAACAAATACCGTCGGCCACGACGGCAACACATACCATGGGACATGGGATATAAAGAATTACGACACGAGTGGAAACTTCCTCAATGAGGATACGGGCACACTCACAGCAACACGCCTTTCTGTGCACTAGTCGATCGGAGCGCTAGCGGCGATTGACCAAATCGCCCTGGGCTTTGCTGTAGCCACGTCGCTTTGTCGACGCGGCAGTCACTGGTGGGGCCAGAATCTGTCGAGCCGACGAATCTGCGCTCGAAATTGCTATCAGCACTTTGCCAAAAGTCTACGTCAATCCGTGTCCATCTGTGGCTCGCACTTCCGACCGAGCCCGGCGCGCGGCAGATTCACGAGCTGAAGCCGAACAACGGCGAGTTCAAGATTGTCACGGAAGGGGCTCACCGCCGTTTCCGCGGTTGCTTTCGATAGCAGACATCGAATGTTTGACTGGCCAAGCGTGTCCGTAAGGAATGCAACTCTGGGCTTTGAGAGTTTGCTTGTCAGAGCGTGCGCGAACTCTTATAGCCGTCGCATGATATCGACGCCTTCTCCTTTCTCTCGATATGGATTTCTGTTGTTCTTCGCGCTCGTTGGTTTCGTCAACACTATCAATTGCGTCGCCCAACCCCCGGTGCCAGGGCCATCGGCAGCGGTCATTGCACTGAAAGCGGCACATCTCTTTGACGGTAAATCGAAGACGCTCGTCATGAATGGCGTTGTCGTCGTCCAGGGTGACAAGATTTTAGATGTTGGAAGCAATGTTGGGATTCCAAGCGATGCGAAGGTCATCGATCTTGGCGACGCGACGCTTTCGCCCGGATTCATGGACGCGCACACGCATCTCACACTCGATTTCTCCGGCAATTATAATGAGCGCCGCTTGAAAGAGCTTGACCTCAATGTCTCCGAGCAAGCGATCATCGCGACGGCGCACGCACGCGCGACGGTGGAAGCGGGATTCACCACTGTTCGCGATCTCGGAAGCCGCTTCGTCGGCAGCCGTGAGTTTGTCGATGTTGCACTGCGCAACTCGATCAATAAAGGCGTGGTCGTCGGCCCGCGCATGCTGGTGGCGACCAAAGGCATCGGCGCAACCGGCGGACATTTTGATCCCACTGGCGGATTTCGTGATTTTCTATTTGGACGCGAACCAGATTACACTGAGGGCATTGTCGATAGTCCGGAAGACGTTCGCAAAGCGGTTCGCTTCGAAGTGAAAAACGGCGCCGATGTGATCAAGGCCGCAGTTTCAGGCGGAGTCCTTTCGTTAGCCGACGAAGTGGACACGCCGCAGCTCACGCCCGCCGAGATGGCGGCGCTTGTCGATGAATCGCATCGGTTGCGGAAAAAAGTCGCGGTGCATTGTCATGGTGATCAGGCAGCGCGCGAGGCGATCGAGGCCGGCGTGGACTCCATCGAACACGGCTCGTTTATAAAACCGGAAACGCTGACCCTGATGAAAAACAAAGGGACGTTCCTCACGCCGACTTTGATGGCCACGGAATGGATCATGGGCAAGATCGACAATTATCCGCCGGCGTTGCAAGCGAAAGCGCGCGCGGCTGGGGCGGCGCGCTCGGAGATGTTTCGCAACGCAGTGAAAATGGGCATCAAGATTTCATTCGGCACGGACGCGGCCGTTTTCCCGCACGGACAAAATGCGAAAGAATTTAAATTGATGGTCGATCTCGGCATGCAACCGATCGACGCGCTGAGATCCGCAACCGCCAACGATGCCGAGCTTCTCGGCATCGCGCAAAAAACTGGAACCCTCGAAAAAGGAAAGCTGGCCGACATCATCGCCATGCCAGGCGATCCTACCGCCGATATCACTGCGACCGAGCACGTTTCGTTCGTGATGAAAGAAGGCAAAATCATCCGCAACGGTCCACCAACTCCACAAACGGCCGTTGCGTCGACAATCGTCGAAGAAGTCGAGGAACCAGCGGAGTAACCAATTCGCTGTAGCAACGGCCCTGTGGGCCGTCCGATCTATCGGGCTAGGGTGCTAACAGCCAGCCGTACTGAGTCGCCGGAGGCGTTGATAAAATACAAGGATACGCCCCCCTCGCCATAGACGGGATAAAAGGTGTATGGCTCTCCGGCAATGAAGACGGGATTGCGCCAATCGATTGCGATCGGCCGCGAGACCGAGTAGGAGCTTACCGCGACCGAATCGCTGAAGTTGATGGAGCGCGGATCTCGAACGTCCCCACGATTGTCATAGTCATAGAGATTGTATGGCGTGAATCTCCAATTCCGGACTGCATTTGTCGGGAACCAATCCGCTCCAAACGCGTCGACCTCGCTTTCCAGCGGGATTGTTCGACTCACAACTGTTCGCGTGCCCACGTTGTCGACGAACGCAGGCTGGACGTGATCTTCGCCAGCGAAGCGGTACGAATAGAATGCTATTTCGTAATCCAGGCCGCCCCACTGGCTTAAATTGATCGGATGACCGTAGGCAACATTAAAGATGTGGACGTGTGGACGCGGTCGTTCGCCTGTTCCGATTTCCGTCGGTTGTGTTCTCGCCTCGCGCGCGGCCGCCACTTCGACGGCAGCGGCCTCTTCTTTCGAAACGACCAAGTTGGGATTGCGAAGTGATTGAATTAGCGAATCACTAGCTCCCTGCGATTTTAGAATATTTTCCTGCGGCTGCGTGAGAGCGTGAAGGAGCTTGCGTTGCGCGACCTCCTGTTTAATAGAGGCTTCGCTTTCATGCGCGCGAACAAGCAGTGAGACTTCACTAAAACCGATGGGGCGAGCAAGCGCTTGGCTGGCGCAAAGGAATATCGCCGTAAAGATAATGGATAGGCTATAAAAAGTGGGGCGTCTCATAATGCTTCGATGGTACCAGAAGCAACTTCACTTTGACAATCCAAAAAGCGCTTCTATTTTTCGGGCCTGCCGCTCGAAAAGGAAGGGCAGCAAATTTTTAAGCAGGAGCCCGCTACTTCAGTTACTCGAAAACGTCACGACGTTTGATCGACAATCGCGGATCGACAGTCAACGACACTTTTCGAATTTTTGAAATTGCCGGGCGCCAACACTGCAAAATCGCCATGTCACAAAATCACAGCAAACGCTATCGCGCCGCCGCCGAGCTGGTGGAGCGAAGAAAGGCTTACAGCCTGGGCGACGCAGTCGCGACTTTGAAAAAATTTCCGCCGACCAAGTTCGATCAAACTGTAACGGTTTCCTTTCGGCTCGGCGTCGATCCAAAACAATCCGACCAAATGGTGCGCGGCACCTGCGCGCTGCCACACGGCAGTGGCAAGCACGTTCGCGTCTTAGTTTTTGCCGAAGGCCAGGCGGCGAAAGAGGCGCGCGATGCTGGCGCGGAGTTTGTCGGCTTTAAAGATATGATCCAGAAATGCCAGGAGGGTTTTCAGGATTTCGATGTGGCGATCGCCACGCCGACGGCGATGGCCGAGGTGCGAAAACTTGGAAAAGTGCTGGGTCCACGTGGATTAATGCCGAATCCAAAAGCTGGGACTGTCACTGACGATACGGCGAAGGCGGTTGGTGAAGTAAAAGCGGGTCGTGTCGAGTTCAAGCTCGACAAGAACGGCAATGTCGCGGTGCCGGTTGGAAAATTTTCATTTGATGAAAACGCCCTAGTTGAGAATGGAAGGGCAGTGATCGAAGCTGTCGTGCGAGCGCGACCGGCGACGGCAAAAGGCCACTATCTTGAGGCGATGACGTTAAGCGCCACGATGTCACCGGGTTTGCATGTTGATCCGGCGCCGTATTTGACCGTGTAAGATCGACAATAATTAGATCGACAAAATGAGACCCGAAAAAGCGAACATCGTTTCTGATCTTTCCGCGCAATTAAAGGGCTCGCCTTTTGTGCTCGTGACCGATTATCAGCAGATGAACGTTGGCGATTTTAGCGAGCTGCGCAATCGGCTGGCGCAGGCGGGCGCTGAAGTGCACGTCGTCAAGAACAGTTTTCTGAAACGCGCGATGGCCGATGCCGGATTCCCCGCCGTCGATGAAACGCTGGGCGGTCAAACGGCTGTTGTGACTGGGGAGAAGGACGTCGCGCCAGTTGCGAAGATCATGAAAAGTTTCGCAAGAGAATTCAAAAAGGCGGCGTTAAAGATCGGTCTGATCAATCGGGCGATTGTTTCGACGGCGGAGTTAGAAACGCTGGCGGACCTACCGGCGCGTGAGGTTATGCAAGCGCAATTGCTCGGGTTGCTAATGTCTCCGGGAACAAGACTGGTTCGACTGTTGAATGAGCCGGCGTCTTGCCTTGCCCGATTGCTGAAAGCGAAAAGCCAAAAGGAGGGCGCGCCCGCAGAAGCGCAGGCATAAGAATTTTCGCCCCGCGTGAAAGCGTGGCGGAAGAAACACAAACCGTCCGGGTCGGCGGCTGTCGATCTTAATTGCGCGAAGGCTTTCGTGCGCGGCAATTGGAGGAAAAGAAATGGCAGACACAGAAAAATTGGTTGAGCAACTCAGCGCTTTGTCGGTGCTGGAGATTGCTGGTTTGGTCAAGCAACTGGAAGAGAAATGGGGCGTGAGCGCGGCGGCGCCGGTGGCAGTTGCAGCCGCTCCAACCGGCGGTGGCGCTGCGGCTGGTGCCCCGGCGGCAGCTGAGGAAAAAACGACGTTCGACGTAATCCTGAAAGAGATGGGCGCGAACAAAATCGCCGTCATCAAGGAAATCCGTGGTGCCGTTCCAGGACTCGGATTGGCCGAGGCCAAGGCGTTGGTTGAAGGCGCTCCCAAGACAATTAAGGAGGGGGTGACCAAGCAAGAGGCCGACGAGATTAAGAAGAAAGTCGAATCGGCTGGAGCGAAGGTCGAGATCAAATAAGCTAATCGGACGGGTCAGCGTAAGGAGTGCGCGGACATGTCCGCGCTTTCCAACGGGCCGACAGGTCCGCTCATAAAAGGCGGCGGTGCGGTGCCGCAGCGCAAATCGGGAAGGGCCGGAGCGAAGGTCAAGATAAAGTAAGCAAGTTTTCGAAGTCGGTTGCCGTGTAAAAAAGCTTGCGCGACGGCCGGTTTTGGGTTAAATGCGATTTTTGTTAGAAGTAAGGGAGACTTAGTTTTAACGCGCAGTTGACGGAAAAGAAACAAGTAGGCAACAAAACAGTGGAGGTTATTTGACAAACCGCTGTTTTGAAGCGATTTTTGTGCCTCTCGCTCTCCGGTTGATACCGTAAGCTCTTGTACGCAAAACGGCCGCAAGTTATTTGTGGGCCGGGGCGAGTTTAACCCCGTGGCTTGCTGATTATGTCAGAACGAAATTCGGAACGCATTCACTTCGGAACCATCAAGGAAGCTATCGAGCCTCCAAACCTCATCGAGGTCCAGCTCAATTCCTATGTCGATTTTTTGCAAAAGGATGTTCCGTTCGCAAAGCGAAAAAACCAGGGACTGCAAGCTGTCTTCAAAGAAGTTTTCCCCATCGAGAGCTACGATGAAAAAGCAGTTCTCGATTTTAGCCATTACGAGATCGGTGAGCCAAAACTGACCGCCCTGGAAGCGCAGCGCGAAGGCCAGACTTACAGCGCTCCGTTGCATGTGACTTTCCAACTGCGCGAGGAAAAAGGGACGAAAGAAGAAAAAGTTTACATGGGCGAGATCCCGCTCATGACGCCGCAAGGCACCTTTGTGATCAACGGGGCCGAGCGAGTGGTTGTTTCGCAGCTTCATCGTTCGCCCGGCATCGCCTTCGAATCGAGTGTGCATCTCAACGGCAAAGTGCTCTACAGCTTCCGGATTATTCCGGATCGCGGCTCGTGGATCGAAGTGCAATTCGATACCGCGGACTTGCTTTACATTTATCTCGATCGTCGCAAACGCCGCCGCAAATTTCTTGCCACCACTTTTCTGCGAGCGCTCGGTTACGGATCGGACGAGGAAGTCATCAAACTTTTCTACAACATCGAAAACCTCAAGCTGAGCGAAAAGCTCGATGAGGAAAAACTTGCGACCAAGGTGTTGACGGCGGAGGTGCGCGACGGCGAAGCAACAGTCGCGCGCGCGTTTGAACCGCTCACTCTGGCTACAGTGCGTCAGATTATAGCCCTCGGCGTCAAAGAGGTGAAGGTGATCGACATTTCAAACGACGACACGGTCGTAAAAGCGCTCCGAAAAGATCCGGCGCACGATCAGGAAGAAGCCCTCAAGGATATTTACAGGCGACTTCGTCCGGGCGATCCGCCGACGGTTGCGAACGCGCGCGCTTTGCTCAAACGGCTTTTCTTCGACCCGAAAAAATACGATCTCGGGCGCGTCGGACGATACAAGATCAATCAAAAGCTTGGGATCGATGTCGATCTTACTGAACGAATTTTAACGGACAAAGATTTCATCGCCGCGATCAAGTACTTGATCAACCTGCGGCGGGGCGAGGGCACGCTCGACGATATCGACCATCTCGGCAGCCGGCGTGTGCGCACGGTTGGCGAACTGCTGGCGAATCAATGCCGCGTCGGTCTCGCGCGCACGGAGCGGCTCGTCAAAGAGCGTATGACGTTGTTTGACATCAACGTTGATGGAATGACACCGCAAAAGCTTATCAATCCAAAAGCGCTCAGCGCGGTCATTCGCGATTTCTTTGGTCGCTCGCAACTCTCGCAATTCATGGATCAAACGAATCCGCTGGCCGAGTTGACACACAAGCGCCGCTTATCCGCGCTCGGGCCGGGAGGCTTGTCACGCGACCGCGCCGGTTTCGAAGTGCGCGACGTTCACCCGTCACATTACGGCCGCATTTGCCCGATCGAGACGCCGGAAGGCCCAAACATCGGACTCATCAGTTCGATGTCGACTTTCGCCCGTATCAACGAATTCGGTTTTATCGAGACGCCTTATCGCAAGGTCAACAACGGCCGGGTTACGGACGAAATCGATTATCTCACGGGCGATCGCGAAGAAAATTATCTCGTCGCGCAAGCGAATGCGCCTGTCGATGGAAGAGGGCACTTCACGGGCGAGAAAGTCTCCGTCCGTTATCGCGGCGATTTCCTCGAAGTCGAGCCATCAAAAGTCCATTACATGGATGTATCACCGAAGCAGCTCGTTTCCGTGGCCGCGGGATTGATTCCATTTCTCGAACACGACGATGCCAATCGCGCGCTCATGGGTTCGAACATGCAGCGGCAGGGCGTTCCCCTGATTGTGTCCGAAGCGCCGTTTGTTGGCACGGGTTTGGAAGCGAAAGTAGCGCGCGACTCGCACGCGGTTGTGTTGGCGACGGACAGCGGAAAAGTCGCGTCGGTCGCGGCTGACCAGATCGTGGTGACGAAAGACGGCGAGATGCCGGAGAGCCGCAAGAAGCTCAAGACGGACGCCGATGCTGGCGTTCACGTTTACGAGCTGCGCAAATTCATGCGATCAAACGCCGGCACATGCGTGAATCAAAAGCCCATCGTTAAGAAAGGTCAGCACGTCAAGCGCGGTCAAATCATTGCCGATGGACCGAACACGGATCATGGCGAGCTTGCGCTTGGACGCAATGTGCTCGTCGCGTTTATGCCGTGGAACGGTTACAATTTCGAAGACGCGATCATGATTTCGGAGAAGGTGGTGAAGGAGGACATCTACACCTCCATTCACATCGACGAATTCGAGATCGGCGCGCGCGACACAAAACTCGGTCCGGAAGAAATCACGCGCGACATTCCGAACGTCAGCGAAGAGGCGTTGCGCAATCTCGGTCCGGACGGCGTCGTACGAGTCGGCGCGGAAGTGAAACCGGGTGATATTCTCGTCGGGAAAATTACACCGAAGAGCGAGACGGAACTCGCGCCCGAAGAGCGATTGTTGCGCGCGATTTTCGGTGAAAAAGCGGCGGATGTGAAAGATACGTCGCTGACGGTGCCTTCGGGAACGTACGGCATCGTCATGGATGTGAAGGTTTCGTCGCGCAAGGAAGTGTCACGCGAAAAACTTTCGCCGGCGGAAACGAAAAAGCAGCTCAAGGCGATTACGGAAGAAAATCGGCGCAAAAAAGAAGAATTGACCGAGCAATTGACCGATGCGCTTTCGAACATTTTGCTCGGCGAAAAAATTCCACTCGACGTGGTGAACGCGCAGACGGGCGAGATTATCATTCCAGCCAATCGCAAAATTACCAAGACGCTCTTGCGCAAGCTGGCGAACGTTTACGATCACATCGAGATCGATCCCAGCCCGATCCGGAACAAGATCCGCGAGATCATCGCGCATTATGAACACAAGTTTGCTGAGCTTGAACTGGAGCGCGAACGCTCCATGGACCGCGTCGAGAGCGGCGACGATATCGATCCGGGAATCATCAAGCAGGTGAAAGTTTACATCGCGTCGAAGCGGAAACTTTCCGTCGGCGACAAAATGGCCGGCCGCCATGGCAATAAAGGCGTAGTCGCGCGCATCGTGCCGGAAGAAGACATGCCGTTTTTGGCCGATGGGACGCCCGTTGAGATCGTTTTGAACCCGTTAGGGGTGCCGAGCCGCATGAATGTCGGCCAGGTTTTGGAGACGCACCTCGGCGTCGCGGCCAAAGCCCTCGGCTTCAAAGTCGCTACACCGGTTTTCGACGGCATCGAGGAAAGCAAAATTCGCGATTACCTCACGGAGGCGCACAAGAAGGAAGGTTTCGCCTGGGTGCAGCAGAACGGCAAAGCACGCCTGTTCGATGGCCGCACGGGTGATCCGTTCGATCAAGAAGTGGTGGTCGGTTACATCTACATGATGAAGCTCGGCCACTTGGTGGCGGACAAAATTCACGCGCGCGCGGTCGGTCCGTATTCGCTCGTGACGCAACAACCGCTCGGCGGCAAGGCGCAGTACGGTGGCCAACGCTTCGGTGAAATGGAAGTATGGGCCCTTGAAGCCTACGGTGCCGCTTACACCCTGCAGGAATTGCTCACGGTGAAATCGGATGACGTGCAAGGCCGCACGCGCATCTACGAGTCCATCGTCAAAGGTGATAATTCGCTGGAAGCTGGCACACCGGAATCTTTCAACGTGTTGATCAAGGAAATGCAGAGCCTTGGCCTCGACGTGAAAGTCGGCGGTCAGCCGCCGAGCAGTGTTTTCGACAACGTGGGTTAACAAATTTCAGATCGGGCAATCACAAGATCGACAATCGCATTTAGAAAATCATGAACGAACATTCCTGGCGTGAGTTAGTAGGCGAAGAGCGACCGGTCGGTTTCGATCAAGTCGCAATCGGGGTCGCTTCGAGCGACACCATGCGCTCCTGGAGTAAAGGCGAAGTCAAGAATCCGGAGACGATCAACTATCGAACGTTCAAGCCAGAGAAAGGTGGGCTTTTCTGTGAACGGATCTTCGGTCCAACGCGCGATTGGGAATGCTCGTGTGGAAAATACAAGCGCATCAAGCACAAAGGCGTGATCTGCGATCGGTGCGGTGTGGAAGTCACGCTCGCGCGTGTACGCCGCGAGCGAATGGGCCACATCGAGCTGGCGGTTCCCGTTTCCCACATCTGGTTTTACAAATGCATGCCATCCCGCATCGGCCTGATGCTCGACATGAGCGCGCGGCAGCTGGAGCGCGTCATCTATTACGAGGACTACATCGTCATCGACCCAGGCAAGACGGCGCTGACGAAAGGGCAGTTGCTCAACGAAGTGGAGTATCGGGAAGCGCAGGAACAATACGGCGAGGATTTCGTCGCCGGCATGGGCGCGGAGGCCATCAAAAAACTTCTCGGAGAAATCGACCTTAACAAGCTCAACAAAGAGCTGGAGAAGGCGATGGGCGCGACCAAGAGCAAGCAGATTCGCAAGAAACTGGCGAAGCGTCTCAAGCTGGTGCAGGGCTTCATAAATTCACACGCGCGTCCCGACTGGATGATTCTGGATGTTCTCCCTGTCATTCCGCCGGATCTGCGCCCGCTCGTGCCGCTGGAAGGCGGGCGATTTGCGACCAGCGATCTTAACGATCTTTATCGGCGTGTTATCAATCGCAACAATCGCCTCAAGAATTTGCTCCAGTTGAAAACGCCCGACGTTATCATCCGGAACGAGAAACGCATGTTACAGGAAGCGGTGGACGCTTTATTCGACAACGGCCGCCACGGCCGCGCGGTGACCGGCGCTGGCAATCGCCCGTTGAAATCGCTTAGCGACATGCTGAAGGGCAAAGGCGGGCGTTTCCGTCAGAACTTGTTAGGCAAACGCGTTGATTACTCGGGGCGTTCGGTCATCGTCATCGGCCCCGAATTGAAACTGCATCAGTGCGGTTTGCCGAAGAAGATGGCGCTGGTTTTGTTCGAGCCATTCATTATTCGGCGGCTGAAAGATCTCGGCTATGTGCACACGGTGCGGAGCGCGAAGAAAATGATCGAGCGCCAGACGCCGGAGGTGTGGGACATTCTCGACGAAGTCACGCGCGGCCATCCCGTCCTGCTCAACCGCGCCCCGACCCTGCATCGATTGTCGATTCAAGCGTTTGAGCCCCAGCTCATCGAAGGGGAAGCGATCCGGATCCATCCGCTCGTCTGCACCGCTTACAACGCGGACTTTGACGGCGACCAGATGGCCGTGCATGTGCCGCTTTCAGTCGAAGCACAAATGGAAGCGCGCATACTCATGCTCGCACCGAACAACATTTTTTCTCCATCCAGCGGCAAACCAATTACAACGCCGTCGCAGGACATTACTCTTGGTTGCTATTACATGACGCAGAATCCGCGCGGCGCGAAGAAGGATGGTCAACACCTGCCGCTCTTCGGCGAGGCCGTAGAAGTGGAATTCGCAATGGCGGAGGGTGCGATTAAGACGCACGACCGCATTCGCTACCGGAACCCGGATTTTGGTCAGCAGACGACTTTTGGGAATGCCGAGGCCAAGACCATCGAAACGACCGCAGGCCGCGTCGTTTTCAATCAGATCTGGCCAAATGAGCTCGGCTTCTTCAACAAGCCCGCCGGCAAAAAACAACTGAGCGATATTATTTGGCGCTGCTATCAGATTGCCGGACCGACCGCGACCGTACAGACGCTTGATAAGCTCAAAGAGCTCGGGTTTACCGAAGCGACACGCGCTGGAATTTCGATTGGGATTTCGGACATGATTATTCCTAAAGAGAAGCAGACAGAACTGGAGAACGCTTACAAACAAATTCGCCAGGTCGAGCAGCAGTATCGCAAAGGCATTATCACTGACGGCGAGCGTTACAACAAGATCATCGACATCTGGACACATGCCGGCGACGAAATTTCCAGCGTCATGTTCCGTACTCTCGAACACAATGAGGGCCGCAAAGAATTGAATCCAGTTTACTTGATGGTCGATTCCGGCGCGCGCGGCAATCGTCAGCAAGTTCGACAGCTTGCCGGCATGCGCGGTTTGATGGCGAAACCGAGCGGCGAAATCATCGAGCGCCCGATCACTTCGAACTTCCGCGAAGGCCTCAGCGTGCTTGAGTATTTCATCTCCACCCATGGCGCCCGCAAAGGCCTTGCCGACACCGCGTTGAAAACCGCCGACTCGGGTTATCTTACGCGCAAATTGGTTGACGCCGCCCAAGACGTTATCATCAACGAAGATGACTGCGGCACCGTCAACGGAATTGTGGTGCGTTCTATTTACGAGGGCGACGAGGAAGTCGTCGATCTTGGCCAGCGCATTATCGGGCGCGTGAGCTGCGAAACGATTGCGGACCCAGTGGAGAAGAGAAAGAAAATCGTCAAAGCGAATCAGCTGATTGACGAGAAGATCGCGGCGGAACTTCAGCGCATTGGCGTGGAAAGTTTGAAAATTCGCTCCGTGCTGACCTGCGAATGCGGGCGCGGTGTATGCGCGATGTGTTACGGGCGCAACCTCGCCACTGGGCAATTCGTCAAACTCGGTGAAGCGGTCGGTATTATCGCCGCGCAATCCATCGGCGAACCGGGAACGCAATTGACGATGCGGACATTCCACATCGGCGGCACCGCCAGTCAGACTTTCAAACAGCCGATCATCAAAGCAAAAAACGACGGCACGGTGCGGTTTAACGATCTGCGAACCGTGCAGGCACTCGACGGCAGTTGGATTGTCCTGAGCAAAAACGGCTCGATCAGCGTGCACAACGCCGAGGGCCGCGAGCTCGAGCGCCACAACGTCGTCATCGGTTCAATGATTTCGAAGCATGACGGCGCGTCCGTGAAGAAAGGTGAGACGTTTGTGCAATGGGACCCGTACAACGTCCCAATTCTCACCGACAAGAGCGGCAAAGTCGAGTTCCGCGACATGATCGCGGGAGTGACAATCAAGCGCGATGTCGATGAAGCCACCGGTCTCATGGGCACGGTGATCATTGAGCACAAGGAGGATTTGCATCCGCAAATTGTGATAGTGGGCGACAAGAAAGACGTTCTGTCCAGTTACTCCATTCCAGCTGGTGCGCACGTCATTGTCGAAGAAGGACAAAAAGTTCGCGGAGGGGCGCTGCTGGCGAAGACACCGCGCAAGGTTGCCAAGACCAAAGATATCACCGGCGGTCTGCCGCGCGTGGCCGAATTATTTGAAGCGCGCCGGCCGAAAGACGCGGCCGAAATCGCCAAGATCGACGGTATCGTCGAGATGGGCGGAACGGTCCGCGGCAAGCGGCGGCTCATTTTGAAAGACCCGGAAACGGGCGTTGAAGAAGAACACCTGATCCCGCTCACCAAACACATCATCGTATTCAAAGGCGACTTCGTGAAGAAAGGGCAGCAGCTGACGGAAGGTCCGGTCGTGCCGCACGAAATTCTCGAAGTCTGCGGTCCCCAGGATTTGCAGGAACACTTGGTCAACGAAGTGCAGGAAGTTTATCGGCTCCAAGGCGTCGAAATTAACGACAAACATATCGAGATCATCGTGCGGCAAATGTTGCGCAAGGTAAAGATCACCGACCCGGGCGACACTTCGCTGCTCTGGGGCGATCAGGTGGATAAACTCGATTTCGAAGCGGAAAACAAGCAGGTGGTCGAGCAAGGCGGCAAACCAGCCGAGGCGGTGCCGGTGCTGCTCGGTATCACCAAAGCTTCGCTCGAAACCGATAGCTTCATTTCGGCAGCGTCATTTCAGGACACCACACGGGTGCTGACAGAGGCGGCTACGCTCGGCAAGATCGACAGGTTGCGCGGCTTCAAGGAAAACGTCATCATGGGCCACTTGATTCCAGCGGGCACCGGATTCCCTGCCCACCGCCAGATCAAGCTGGTGGAGAAAGGCGAGCCGATTGGCGCAGCTGTTGTAGAAGAGTCGGAAGTGCAACCGGCGATCGGGTGATCCAAGGTCTCATTCGCGTGGATTGTAGGACGTCTGCGTCAGACGCGGGTCTAGCACTGGCGTTTCGCAGAAACGACCTACAATTCGCCTGATGTCCATTGTCACAAAGACTGGCGATCAAGGCAAGACGTCGCTCATGTATGGCCGCCGAGTTCCAAAAGATGATCCGCGCGTCGATGCCTATGGTTGCGTAGATGAATTGACTGCCGCGCTTGGCCTCTCGCGCGCACTCTCACAAAATCAATTTGTCTGCGATCAAATTGTCGCCGTGCAGAAAGATTTGATTGTTGTGATGGGCGAGCTGGCCACGCTACCGGAAGATCGAGAACGATACACTCAAGATGGCTTTCAACTCGCGAGCGAGAAAATGGTCAATCGACTCACGTCTGTGATTGTCGATCTTGAAAAGGACAAATCGCTTTATCCAAAGGACTGGGTGATTCCCGGCGGAAATCCGCTTTCGGCCGCACTTGATTTGGCAAGAGCAACCTGCCGGCGTGCTGAGCGCCGCGTCACCGTTCTGCTCGATGCAAAGGAGTTTAATCCGGAGATTTTGCGCTACTTAAACCGGCTTTCCGATCTGTGCTGGGTGTTAGCGCGTTTCGTCGAGCGAACTCCGCAATCCGAAATCCACAATTCATGCCGGTCGGGCTCGGATCAAGCCGCAATCCCGTAAACATTCCGTTTGCCTTTGCCGCTCCGCTATAGCACCTTCCTCGTTCGCCACGCCACTCGGCCGGCGATTCTTTATGGCGGATCCGACAGAATTATTGCCTGAACTTCTGGAAGCCGGCGTGCATTTCGGTCATCAGACCAAGCGCTGGAACCCGAAGATGAAGCCATTCATCTTCGAGCAGCGCAACCACATTTACATCATTAATCTCGATGAAACAGTAAAGCAGCTCCATCGTGCGACCGAGTTTTTACAGGAAGTCGCGCGCCGCGGCGGCAAAATTCTTTTCGTCGGTTGCAAGAAACAGGCGCAGGAAGCGATCAAAGAAGCCGCCGTCGCCTCCGGACAATTTTATGTCAATCAACGCTGGTTGGGCGGGACGTTGACTAATCTGGCCACGATCCGTAAAAGCATTGGCCGGTTGAGATACATCGAGGAAATCGAGAAATCGCCGGAATTCAAAAAAATGGGGAAGCAGGAGATCGCGGCGTTGAATCGCGAAGCAGCCAAGTTGCGGCGCAACCTCGACGGCATTATCGAGATGGAGCAATTGCCGGAAGCGCTTGTCGTGATCGACACACCCCGCGAGCAAAATGCGGTAAACGAAGCGCACCGGCTGGGCATCCCGGTGGTGGCGATTGTCGATACAAACGCCGACCCGGATTTTATCGCTTACCCGATTCCTGGTAACGACGATGCCATCCGCGCGATTCGCATCGTGCTGCAAAAACTCGTTGATGCAATCGTTTCGGCGAGTGGAGAAGCGCGCGTGCGCGAGCAGATGGACATGGCCGGCGTTTCGGCCTAAACGCGCGCCGGAGCCACAAGACCCAAAACAATGTCGAACACTCAATTGTCGATGGCAATCAACCCGAAACTTATCAAGCAGCTCCGCGAAAAAACCAATGCCGGCTACATGGATTGTAAACGCGCTTTGGAAGAAGCTGGCGGCGATCTCGCGAAAGGGGAGACGATTTTGCGTACGAAAGGAATTGCCAGCGCGAGCAAGAAAGCGTCCCGCGTGACTAAAGAAGGCATCGTGGCTGCCTACATTCACTTGCAAGGAAAAGTCGGTGTACTGGTAGAAGTGAATTGCGAGACAGATTTTGTGGCTAAAAACGAGAACTTCCGGGGCTTTGTTAAAGACATCACGCTGCACATCGCGGCGGCCCATCCACTCTACGTGAGTCGCGAGCAAGTGCCGGCGCAACTGATCGAAGCCGAGCGCGAGATCTACAAAGCGCAGGTGAAAGGCAAGCCCGCCAACGTGGTCGATAAAATTGTCGATGGTAAACTCGACAAGTTTTACAGTACCGTTTGTTTGGTAGAGCAGGGATTCATTAAGAATCCCGATCAAACCATCGGCGACCTTGTGAAAGCAAAGATTGCTGAACTAGGCGAAAACATCGTGATCCGGCGTTTCACTCGTTACCTGATGGGCGAACCCCTCGAAAGGGAGCCAGCGGCCTCCGAAGCCAATTAGCGAGTCCATTCGCCAAGCCAGTTTTTGAAGCTTCTGTAGCGGCGATCTGTGGCCATCGCTAAATTCGAAACGCAATGGGACTGCTCGAATACAAATCTAAACGCGATTTTCGAAAAACGGTCGAACCGAAAGGCGGCAAGCCCTTGCCAAAAGCCGTGAAAGGCGCATCGCGGTTCGTTATTCAAAAGCATGATGCGAGGCGGCTGCATTACGATTTTCGCCTCCAGATGGACGGCGTGCTCAAATCGTGGGCCGTGCCGAAAGGTTTGCCATGGCGGAAGGGCGAGAAACACCTCGCTGTCGAAGTCGAAGATCATCCGATCGAATACGAGACCTTCGAGGGTGTTATTCCGGAAGGAAATTACGGCGCTGGCACGGTCATGGTCTGGGACCGGGGCAAATATCACGTTTATGGCGAAGAGCCGGCGAAATCGTTGCGTGAAGGAAAACTGCACCTGGTGCTCGACGGAAAAAAAGCAAAAGGCGAATGGACGCTGGTGCGCATCCGTGGTCGCGACGGCGAGAAAAAACAGTGGCTGATCTTGAAAACGGGAGCGGACGCGAAACCGATTTCAAAAAGACTTGAGGATCAATCGGTCAAAACGGGACGCACGATGAAGCAGATCGCAACGGATCGCGATGCCGAATGGGAATCCAACCATGGAGAGAAGGCCACGAGTGCAAGATCGACATTGAAGGCGCGAATCAAAGCCGCGTTTAAGCAGAATGACAATGTGGAGCAAGTTCCCAACTTGCGCTCCGACCAACGGCAAGTTGAAAACTTGCTCCACAATCTTCCTTCCGCCAAGCCCCGGTTCATCCAGCCGATGAAGGCAAAACTTGTGGATGAACCGCCAAAACATGGCGATTGGATCTACGAGCTGAAATTCGACGGCTTTCGCGCGATCGGGGTTAAGAGCGACAAAAAAGTTTCCCTCATCTCACGGAATGAAAAGACGCTGGATGCGCGCTTCCCCGAGATTGTCAATGCGATGAAAAACTTGCCGGTTCGAGAATGCGTGATCGATGGCGAGATAGTCGCGCTTGACGAGGAAGGGCGCTCTTCATTTCAGCTCCTACAAGCGCTCGAGATGGAAGGCCGAAAATCGCCTTTGCGCTTTTACGTATTCGATCTGCTTCAACTAGACGGCAAAAGCCTAGTTCAACTTCCGCTCGAGGAGCGTAAACAGTTGCTCGCCAAACTCTGTGAAAGCGTCGGCGATCCGATCCGTTATTCGGGCGAGATCAGCGGTGATGCGAAATCGTTGCTGGCCGAGGTAAAACGGCGCGGCCTTGAGGGTTTGATCGGCAAACAAAGAAAATCAGTTTACGAACCGGGGCGTCGAAGCGGCGCGTGGATCAAACTGAAATGCGTGAACGAACAGGAATTTGTGATCGGCGGCTACACCCCGCCGGCGGGTTCGCGCAAACATTTCGGCGCGATTTTGGTTGGTTATTATGAACATGAAAGGCTCAAATTTGCTGGGAAAGTGGGAACCGGATTTACGGCGAAGACATTATCGATCTTACATAAGAAATTCCGCGAGGAAGAACGGGACGATTGTCCCTTTGTCGATCTTCCATCAAAGCAAAATGGAAAATGGGTGCAAGGTATCACCCCCTCGATGATGAAAAAAATGCACTGGGTAAGCCCAAAGTTCGTCGCCGAAATCAAGTTTGCCGAGTGGACCCGCGACCAAAAACTGCGTGCACCAGTGTTTCTCGGCTTACGCGAAGACAAAAACGCGTGTGAGGTAACGCGTGAGCGCTAGGAGACTTCGAGCCCTCATTAGAGCTTCTATTCTCTCGATCATTTAAATTTCTAGTCGCAGGTGGCGCGCAAAAATGCCTCGCAATCCGATTCAGATGGCGTGAGAACGCGGAAAAAGACAGAAACCGCCATTTTTGTCTGCGACAACTGCGGCACCCGTAAACGCTTGGAAGTCGCTAAACGCCACTGGTGCGACGTCTGCACTTCCGGAATCCCGGTTGAAATGCGATGTGTCAAGGATAAGTGGCGATGTAGAACGGACGAACCCAATCGGCGGGTTTGAGCCCTGCGATTCCGTTCTCCGCCTAATCCCAGTTCTGCACGAGCAGCCAGACAAGAGCGGAAAGCATTCCGGCAAAAGTTGAAAGCACCAGGGCAGCGCGCCGGGATTGTCGAATTTTAAATTCCGGCCTGGGGATATCGTCGTGAATGTGACTGGCCTCGTAGAGCTTCATCAAAAAATACGCTACGATAAAGCCGACCGCGGCCCATTTAATACAACCAAGAACCGTCTCGAGCATGTGATGAAAGTGTAGCGCGGTTGTTGCCGGACTCAAACGAACCGCGCTTCTTCAGTAGCATCTGCCATGCTTGCTCCCCCGCAATTTTTCTTCCCTTGTTCCTCGCCGCGCGCGTGGCTGCAAATATCGACTGGAAGTATTAAACTGGCTCCCACCGCCGCGAGTTCCGGAAACACGAGCTTTCGCTGCAATTCGCGATGGAGCAGCCAGAGATTGGTGCAAGCCTGAATGACTTGCGAACCGACGGACAAATACCAGACGTACGTGATTTCAAATCCGGGCAGGCGCGAAATGAGCAGCGCCGGTAAAGCGAACAGAATCAGGCGTGTTATTGAGCTGAGCAACGGCGGTAGGGTATTGCCCATTCCTTGAAACACACTAGAAACGGTAAAGACGATTCCGGAAGCCACGAAATTCAGCGATACGATTTTTAGATAATCTCCGCCAAACGCAATGACACGCGGATCTTGCGAGAACACTCGAATCAGCTCGCTGGGTATAAGATACGCGATCAAAGTGAGAATGAACATCATGGCGGACGCAATCCCCAGTGCGGCAAACTGACCGGCGGACGCGATCGGCCCGACGGCCGCCGAAGTTTTGACCGACGACCGGCGCCACGGCGAAGCTTAACGCTACTACCGGCAGGAAGAGCGCTTGCATCACTCGTGCGCCCACGCCGAAACCGGCTTGCGCCGCCGGTCCAAAGCCGCGGATGATCGTGTAAACGAGCAGGATATAAACAAACAGGAGCACAAACTCCGCGCCGGCCGGAACGCCGATCGCCAGCATCTGGCGCCAGATCTTGATTTGCGGTCGCAAAAGCGGCAGACGAAAACGCAGGTAGTGATATTTTTTCTCGAAGTAAATCACAATCAGAATATCGGCGATCAGAATCGAGATAAAGGTCGCCAGGGCTGCGCCGACCACGCCGAGCCTCGGCCATGGTCCAATTCCGAAAATGAGCAACGGTGCGAGAGCAATATTGAGCAGAACGCTCAGGACCGGAAAACCAACTGCCGGCTTGATCACTCCGGTTGCGCGCAGCGCTGATCCCAAAGCTACGAGAGGGAATTGCAACGCGAGTGATGGAATGAACCAGAGCAGATACTTTTTCGCCAGTTCCGCGGTGATTGCGTCCGCACTTAACGAGTCGCAATAAACGGTGCGCACAGCAAACCCGCAAACACCAAGCGCCAGGCCAACCAAGATCGACATCGTAAAGGATTGGTTGAATATGAGCTCGGCGCGCGGCTGATCTTTTTGTCCGGCAGCGTGCGATATAAGTGTGGTCGTTCCGACGCCGAGCGCTTGCGTCAGAGCCAGCACGATCATCATCAGGTTTCCAGCCACGCCGACTGCCGCGATCGCTTCTTTGCCAAGACGTCCTACCCAGTAAAGATCGGCGAGCAAATAAAGCGTTTGCACCACCATGCTGACGGCCAAAAACGCAGCCATGTGCACCAGGTGCCGCATCACCGAGCCTTGCGTCAGGTCTTTCATTGTCTCGTATTGTCTCGTATCGTTCACTACTTCCATCCGCCCTTGAAGCTGCAATTTCTCCGGACCCCAATCGCGCAGCAGCGGTGGAAGCGAATCAAGCGGGGGATGAATCCTTTGCCCTCTAAGCTCTAGCCTGGCTAATCACCAACTGGCCTCTATCCTACTTCTCCGATGTCCTCCTTCACTGAATTCGAACACGAAGGCTGGGAGCGCGTGGCGGACAAATACGATTCGGTTTGGTCGAGCTCGACGCGCCAATTTATTCCACCGCTACTTGATGCCGCCGAAGTATCCACAAGGATGTCGACCTTGGATGTGGGATGCGGTCCTGGCTATGTTTCCGCAGCAACGGTCCAACGCGGCGCGATCCCGACCGGTCTGGATTTTTCGAAAGAGATGGTCGCGATTGCAAAGAAAATGTTTCCACAGATCAAATTCCAGGAAGGCGATGCGCAAAATCTTCCATTTCCCGACATGAGCTTCGATCGCGTCCTGGCCAATTTCGCTTTGCTCCATCTCGCCGATCCGGAGCGTGCCTGCGCCGAGGCGTTTCGCGTTCTCAAGCCGGGCGGTACGTTCGGGTTCACGGTTTGGGCGCCGCCAAGCGAGAGTCCGTACGCAAAAATCATTGACGACGCTATCCAGGCGCACGCGAAGGCAGACGTTGATCTCCCGCCCGGCCCGCCACATTATCTATTTGCCGGCCAGGAAGAATTTCGGAGGGCGCTCGAGCGCGCCGGCTTCAACGGCGACTCAATGAAATTCAAACTGCACACTATCGAATGGAACGTGCCGAGCGCGAACTACGTCTTCGACGCAGAAAGAATTGCCGGAGTCCGCACAGCCGGATTGCTCGCGCGTCAAACGCCGCAAGCGGTTCGCGCGATTCAAGTGACTATCGAAAAAGCCGTGCGCGCTTACGCCAAGGGTAACTGCTTTGCGATTCCAAAGGCAGCTTACGTGGTCGCTGTGTCAAAGAGTTGAAGGCGCCGCTGATTCTCGACACTCGCCAGCTTAGCCGGTCCGGCATTATCGCCGCGACCGCGCTGGAGATAAATGAAGGCATCGCGCTTTTTGATACCGGCCCGGAATCCACGTTCGACAATGTCGTTGTGGATCTTCGCAATGTAGGGCTCGCTCCGGAGAATGTGCGCCACGTTTTCCTCAGCCACATTCATTTCGATCACGCCGGCGCTGCGTGGCGCTTTGCTGTGCTGGGAGCAACCGTTTACGTGCACCCACGCGGTGCGCCGCACCTTCTCGACCCAATGAAACTGATCAACTCCGCCACACGCGTTTTCGGCGACGACATGCACCGGCTTTGGGGCCGAATCGCACCGGTCCCGGCGGAGCGCGTCAGAATTCTGGAAGACAATGAAGTCGTCCGTGTTCCGCCGTTTGAAATCCGCGCGATCGCTACCCCCGGTCACGCCAGCCATCATCACATTTACCACTGGGACGACTCCGTGTTCGGCGGGGACATTGCCGGTGTGCGCATTGGCAGCGGCCCGCCCATTCCGCCGTTCGTCCCGCCGGAGCTGCACGTCGAATCGTGGAGGGAATCCATTGCGAAGATCCGCGCATTAGATGCGGGGAATCTTTATCTCCCGCACTTCGGAAAAGTGAAAGGCTCAATCGCGGAGCACCTCGACGCCTTGGATGAGCGCATCGCGCGCTGGGCCGAATGGTTCCACGAAAAAATCAACGCAGAAACACACCAAGAACAATTGGCGCGCGAATTCACCGCGATCGAGCATGGCGAGCTACGCGCGGGTGGCGCGACCGAGGATGACGTGCAGGGCTACGAAGCCGCCGACCCCAGCTACATGGCGGTCGGTGCCGCATCGCGCTACTGGAAAAAATATCATCCTGATGTCGTAAGCTGACTCTAGGCCGGCAACTCCTGAGGCCTTGTGGCGGTGCCAGACAGCGGATTACCCTTCCTTGACGAGCAGCTGAACTGATTATGATTCATCCTTTCTTCACCTCGAATAGCGCCTTAAACTGCTCAACTTCTTAGTTCCACTAGTGCTCAACATTCTCTTCCCGTGATCTCCGCAACCGATATTACCGTTTGGACGGTCTCTAGCTTACTCGCCATCGGCGTCGGTTGGAGTCGCTACGAGAAATGGAAAACGCGCTATAAACTCGTGCGCGAGCTGGCGGCCATGGATCCGGATCGCCGCGGGAAAGTGCTTAGTCGCCTGAATCCGAAACTCGCGCTGGAAGTGCGCGGGCAGTTGATGGAACGCTTCCGGATAATGAGCTGATCTCCGCGGCTCGGCGTCGCTTAGGTCGCGCGCTCTGCCCTTGTTGTGAAAGCGGATTGGTGAAGGCGGTCTCAACATTACCGGCCGTTCTCTTATCCATCCCGCCGGGTTATCATCCGATCGCGTTACCGATCTTGCCGGAAATATCAGTCCCTTGGCGGGTCGTCGGAAGTAAACACGAGCCGTTCGACACATCGGCCGGTTGTAAGCCCATGGACAATCTCGGGCACATCCGCGACCGTGACGCGTCTGTAGAAAAAGTGGTCGGGTTCGACTAAGATCGTTATGCCGGTTGCGCACTCGTCGAGACAACTCGACGTGCAAACGCGCACTTCGACTTTTGCCAAGCCGCGTGCGGCCACTTCCGCCTTCAATGCTTTGTAAACTTCTTCCGAGCCTTTCGCCGCACAGCATCCTTTCGGGTTATCATCGGGCCGGCGATTGATGCAAACAAAGAGATAGCGTTGACGCTTAGGCATAAAAAATCAGGAACGCTAAAGAGAAAAGTTACAACTAATGCGAAGAACAGAAACGTCCAACCCGCCTCCGCCGTGGACGGGCTCCGCTGTGGCGAGCGATCAACTCCGAAAGTCTTCGTGAACAGACAATCCAACACCCAACGTCCAATGTTGAATTCAGAAGAGGATTAGGAAAAAAGCTTTGGCAGAACGTTGGCAACAAAATCGACCAAACCGTGACCGATCATGTTCGCGACGAGATCACGCCGCCAGACATAGAAACCGCTCAAGATCGAACCCAACGCCAGAACAATTACGATGTTGGCCCATCCTCCCGTCCAATGGGCCACGGAAAAAATACCTAATGGGATTGCGACCGACCAAGAGCGGCCCAGACCCAGAGCTTCGAGCCGTGTGATGGCATAGCCCCGATAGAGAAATTCCTCAACAACGCCGGCGCGTAGCACGATCAGCGTCATAAACCAGAGAGGAAGCTTTTCGAATGCAGCTGACTCCGGAGCGTGGCCGTATCCGGTCAATGTGACCAGGATGCCAGCGGGCAAGAAGGCATGGCAGCGAAATGGCTAAGCCCCACAGAATCGATTTCCACAATCGAGACCTACCGAGGCCGATCGCACTGAGAGGCAAGCGCTCGCCGCGGCGGATTACAACCAGCAGAACTGCCGTGCACAACCAAATCAGTGCTTCCTTCCAAAGCGCAGCGTTAAAGGTGAGTGTCGGCGAAAAATACAAGATCACTTGTCGCGCCAGAATCATCCCGAAAAGGGAGAGGAACAATCCGAAGCCAGTGGCTGGTAAAATTTTCCCGCGCGGCGCACGTTTCTCCGACATGATTGGCGTCAGTGAGATGCCGCAAATCAGCAACTTAGATTCAACAAAAACAGCGAAGACGCATGATCCATCCTTGTTTACCGCTAGCGCGTCCTCAGCGAGTTAGGCCGGCCGCTAATGTGACTCGGAGCCGTTCCGGGAAATGAGTGGTTCCATGAACCTTCGATTGAAATCCTCCAGCGCGTCGCGTGAGTTACCCCCTAACCCGGCGGCGCCCTCTCGCAAGTTCGGACCCATGAACGCCAGCCAAAGGTCGCCGCTCGTTCCCATCCTTCGGTCGCAACCGCGCGGCAGGGCTGCGCGGGTGGGTTTGAAAAAAATCTTCCACGTCACCTTTTATGATGTCGGGGAGTTCTTCGATGGTCAAGGCGATCACATCCAAATATCGTTGGCAGGCGAGGTTTTGGATTCAAAAAAGCAGAGCAAGAAGTAATGAAGTCATGAACGATGACTGACGAAATACCAAGATCGCTGTTCTTGTTCGCGCCGGGTGCGGGGGGGCCATCATCCCATCCCTGGATGCAACAATGGACGAAGCGCCTGGCGACGATCGGGCCCGTAGTGGTTTTCGATTATCCATACATGCGCGAAAATCGGAAGCGGCCGGATCCTTTGCCGCAATTGATCGCCGCACACCGACAAGCGTTGGCGGAAGCGCGAGAAAAGATGAGGGATCACAAGTCAGATTTCAGCACAATTCTGATCGGCAAAAGCATGGGCGGCCGGATTGGGTGCCACGTGGCGTCGGAAGAAGAAGTAGATGCGCTTGTCTGCCTCGGGTATCCGCTCTGCGCGATGGGTGATCGCACGAAACTCCGTGATGAAGTTTTGCGCAGTTTGCGCAGGGCGATCCTCTTTGTGCAGGGAACGCGCGATCCACTTTGTCCACTCGATCTTCTCGAAAGGGTCCGCACCGAAATGAAGGCGCCTAACCTGCTCCACATCGTCGAGGCGGGAGACCATTCCTTGCGAGTGACAAAGCAGCAACTACGAGCGACCGGCGAGACGCAAGACGATGTCGATCTAAGAATCTTGGAAGCGATACGTAACTTCGTTTTTAATGTAAGGCTTAAGCGAACGTTCCCGTAAGCAAACGCAAACGCCGAACGGAATGCCCACTGATCGATCCACCCGGCTCCAAACTCTCAAGCGCCTGGACTATTTGTTCTTTGTGGTCGCCAGTTGTCGTCCATAGCAGCACCAAACCCTAGCTGCCGATGATCTGGGAGTAGAGGCTGCCAGTCCTGTCCCCCTTTCGGCAGGCCAGCGGCCTGCGCTGCCAGACTTCCGCGTTTGCGCGATCATGCGATCAATTAACTTTCGCGTTGAGCAACTGCGATCCAGCAGCCAGCATCAAAGATCAAGCGTCTGCATGAACATCAAAGCCTATCTCACCTCTCGCCAAAATCTGATCGATCGCGCGCTCGATCGTTACCTGCCTAAAGAGAGTGTGAAGCCACCCACGATCCACAAAGCGATGCGTTATAGTCTGTTCGCTGGCGGGAAACGGTTGCGCCCAATTTTATGCCTTGCCGCCGCTGAGGCTTGTGGCGGTAAGATCGATAAGGCGATGCCGCTGGCCTGCGCGCTCGAATGCATCCACACCTATTCGTTAGTTCACGACGATCTACCGTCAATGGACAATGACGATTTCCGCCGCGGCCGCGCCACTTGCCATAAGGTTTTCGGCGACGGCATCGCCGTGCTCGCGGGCGACGCCCTGCTCACGATCGCATTCGAAATTATGTCACGGGCAAAGCCGGCGTCACGTTACAGTCTCTCGATCTTACTGCGTGAAGTCGCCGTCGCGGCAGGTAGTCAGAGGCTCATCGCCGGCCAAGTGACCGATCTCGAAGCGGAAGGGAAAAAAACCACTCGCGAGCAGCTGCGCTACATTCACGAGAATAAAACTGCCGCAATTTTAACGGCCACTGTTCGACTCGGCGCGATGAGCGCGAATGCGACCGAGAATCAAATGAAAGCGATCACGAGATTCGGGCGCGCGCTTGGACTCGCTTTTCAAATCATTGACGACATTCTGGACGTAACTCAAACGAGCGAGAAACTCGGTAAGAGCGCGGGCAAAGATATCGCTGCGGAGAAAGCAACCTATCCGGCAGTGATTGGCCTAGAGGAATCGCGCGCGGAAGCGCGACGTTTTACACGGCAAGCGCACAATGCATTGTCGGCATTCGGTAACAAGACGGAAGCGCTGCACGCGCTGGCCAATTATCTGTTGGAGCGCGAGTATTGATCTGGGAGCGCGAGAATTACGCCAGACTCAGATTGGGATCGATCTCTTCGGCCACGCTCGATGCAAACCCGGTTTTTAATCGTAATATCGCCGCGAATGCGATCATGGCCGCGTTGTCAGTGCATAGCCACGGCTCGGCACTCTTGAATGCAAAACCCTCTCGCGCGCAAGCGTCGCTCATTTGCCGTCGCAATTCCTGATTGCAACTCACGCCACCGCTGACAGTAACAAGATCGACACTGTGCCTCTTTGTGGCGGCAATCGACTTGCGCACGAGCACATCGACAACCGCCTGCTGAAACGACGCACAGAGGTCGGCGAGATAATCGCCTTTCAATTTCGGAAGCAAATAGCGCACGGCGGTTTTTAATCCGCTAAAACTAAAATTATCCGAATCGAGCATGCTCCGGGGAAAATCGAAGCGTGCCGGATCACCATCGCGCGCGCGTTTCTCGATTTCCGGGCCGCCAGGATAAGCGAGCCCGAGCAGTTTAGCGACTTTATCGAATGCTTCGCCCGCCGCATCATCAACTGTGTGGCCGATGATTTGATAATCGCCCACGCCACGCACAAAGATCGACATTGTGTGGCCGCCACTCACAACGAGCGAAACGTTCGGACGGATTGGGAAGACGGACGTCTCGCCTGTCTCGGCAGACGAGCCTCTGGCCTGTCGAGGCTGAAGCTCGACGGCCGGGACGGCTGTCTGCCCTGACGGCCCGGGAGGCCCGTCTTCGAAGAAGAAAGGCGAAAGCAAATGGCCTTCGAGATGATTGATTGCGAGATAAGGTTTGCCAAAACCGATTGACAAACCCTTCGCAATGGATGCGCCGATCATTAGCGAACTTGCGAGGCCAGGTCCACTCGTTGCCGCGAAAGCATCCACTTCCACGATGTCGATCTTAGCCGCGCGGATCGAGCGTTCCAGCAAATGCGGTGCATGCACGAGATGATTGCGCGACGCAACTTCGGGCACGACGCCGCCATATTTTTCATGCGCGGCGATTTGCGAAGCGACTTCGCTAGCGAGCAAACCCGAGCCGGGGTGGCCGTTGCTGTAGCGCAAGATGGCGACAGCGGTCTCGTCGCAGGAAGTTTCGAGAGCAAGAACCGTCTGCACAGAAGAATTGTAGGGCAGGCGCTCCGCCTGCCAAATCAATGAAGACAGGCCCCCCGCTGGTCCTGGCAAACACGCATCTTTTGCCTGTCGATTAGCGAGATACTATCCGACAGGCTGGAAGCCCGTTTGCCGTGACAGCCGGGACGGCTGTTTTCGAAATTATTTCTTCACGCTTTCGGATTTCGGCGCATTTCGTTCGGCGTAAATCATTACGCCTTTGAGAGTGTCGATGGCGCGCCACATTTGTGGATCTTTGGTTTTAATGAAAGTTTTCTCATCCTCGGGCGGTGAGTTTTCGGCGTTGCGTAATAAAAAGAGCGTGCGCTCCTGCTCCGGGCTCATGGATGCGCGGATGTTCGGCGTCACGCCATTCCCCTGAATGACTTGTTTGCTAGGCGTGTAGTATTTTGCCGTGGTAAACCGCAGCGCTGAGCCATCAGGCAATTGCATGACGTTTTGGACGGAGCCTTTGCCAAAAGTTGTCTCCCCCACCAAAATGGCGCGATGCAAATCTTTGAGCGCGCCGCCAACGATTTCCGCTCCACTGGCGCTGCCTTCGTTGATAAGCACAACCATCGGAAAATCAGGCCGCGGCTTGCCTGCACCAGAGGTGGAATATTCGCGCTCCTGCGAAGCGACACGGCCTTCCGTGGAGACGACTTTGGTGTTTGGCGGCAAGAATTGCGCGCAAACATCCACGGCGCTGTTCAACAGGCCCCCGGGATTATTGCGCAGATCGAGAATGAGGGCCTGCATCCCCTGCTTTTGCAATTCGTCGAGTGCTTTCGAAAGGTCGTTCGCCGTCGGCTCATTGAATTGCACCAGCCGGATATAACCAATCTTAAACGAACCGGTCAGCTCCGGATCGAGCAATCTGGCACCCTTCACGCTCTGCACTTTGATCTCCGTCCGCTCGAGGACGTAATCCTTTACCTCCTTGGTCGAAGGCCGCATTAACGTGAGGGTGATTTTCTGGCCCGGCGTGCCGCGCAGATGATTGATTACGTCCTGCAATTCCATTCTCTCGGTGGATGCGCCGTTAATTTTCAAAATCTGATCACCAGAGAGAATACCGGCGCGCGCGGCGGGCGTGTCCTCCATCGGCGTGACAACGGTAGGCAATCCGTTCTTGGTCGAGACTTCAATACCAAGACCGTTGAAACGACTGCGCGTGTCATCTTGCATGTCACGGAAATCGTTCGGATCCATGTATTGGCTGTGCGGATCGAGAGACGACAGCATGCCTTTCATCGCGGCGGTGATCAGATCGTGGTAGCTGGTTTTATTTTCGTCCACGTAATCCTGCCGCAGCAGTTGAACGGCCTTGGCGAAGATCGATATCTGCGAATAGCCACTATCCTCTTCATTGCCGCTCTGCTCATTCTGCGACTGCCCGCGGGCAATCGCTGCCACAACGAAAAGGCACACAAGTACGCGAAAAACAAACTTCCTCATGAGTCAATCGCCAGTAAAACGAACCGGACAATCGCTCATGCTAAAATTTTGGCAACGGGCGAAGCGTCGACTAAGGTTTGCGCCGCGCGAGGAAGCTGAAAGCCGTAAATGAAATTCTGTCTTTTTGTCACCATCGCCCTTTTGCTGCCGGCTGGGCCCAATTTCGCCCTGCAAACGCCCGATGCCGAATACGAAGCGGTGGCCGAAGAATACATCAAAGGTTATTTCGCAGCGCACCCGCTCCTTGGCACTTCGATCGGACTGCACGAATACGATGGCCGGATCAGCGATTACAGCCGGCTGGCACTTGATGCCGAACTTGCCCGACTCAAACGATTCGACGATCGACTGGCTAAGTTCGACCTCGGCAAATTGGGTCAGCGTCAATCCATCGACCTGCGAATCTTACGGGCTGCGATCAAGAAGGAAATCTTTCAGCGACAGGAGATATCGATCTTCGAGCGCGACCCGACGGTTTATGCGCGCGCCGCGGATGTCAACATTTATATCAAGCGCAATTTTGCGCCGCTCGAGGATCGCGTGCGCAACATCATCACCATCGAGTCCCAGGTGCCCAACATTACCATAGCGGCCAAGACAAATTTGGATCCCATCCTGCCAAAACCCTATGTCGAGCTGGCTATACAAATCTCACGAGGCGCAGCCGATTTTCTCAGGAAAAATTTGGTGGAAGCAGTTACCGAGTTGCGGGACGACCGCATCCGTGGCGAATTTCTTGAATCGAACCGCAAAGCCGCGGCCGCGCTCTCCGATTACGCAGGGTGGCTGGAACGCCAAAGATTGCCGAAAGCGACCGCCGAATTTGCGCTCGGCACAGGAAAATTCCGGCGTTTTCTGGCCGAGACGGAACTTGTCGATCTTGCGCCAGAAAAAATTCTCGAGCTCGGAATGGCGCAATTGAAGAAGGAGCAGGACGCGTTTGCCGAAGCGGCCAAAACGATTAACTCGGGAAAATCACCTGTAGACGTTTTTAAAGAAATTAAGAGCGAACATCCGACTGCGGAAAATTTACTGCCTGACATCGCGAAAGACCTCGATCAAATCCGAAAATTCGTCACGACGCGCAAATTCGTGACGATTCCATCGGAAGTCCGAGCGCGCGTGAAAGAAACACCCCAATATCGCCGCGCCACCTCATTTGCTTCCATGGACACGCCCGGCCCGTTCGAGAAACGAGCCACTGAAGCTTATTATTACGTGACGCCACCGGAGGCCGACTGGCCCCAGAAGCAACAAGAGGAATGGCTCACTTCTTTTAACTATTACAACGCCGACGTCATCTCGATCCACGAAGTTTATCCGGGGCACTACGTGCAGTTTCTGCGCTTGAACGCGTCACCGGCGAGCAAGGTCGAGAAGATTTTCAGCAGCTACGCCTTTGTCGAGGGTTGGGCGCATTACTGTGAAAAAATGATGATTGATGAAGGTTATGGCGCCGCGGGCGGCACCAAGCCGAACGAAGATGAAATAAAACGCGCCGCCAAATATCGCATGGCGCAAGCGGACCAAGCGATGCTGCGGTTATGCCGGTTATGCGTCGCAATCAAAATGCACACCCAGAAAATGACGATTGATGAAGCAGCCAAGTTTTTTCAGGACAATTGCTACTACGAGGAAAAACCGGCCCGCGTCGAAGCGATGCGCGGCACGATTGATCCCGGCTATCTCAATTATACTTTGGGCAAACTGCAGATTCTAAAGCTGCGTGACGATTACAGAGCACAGGAACGCGAAAACTTCTCGCTCCAGAAATTCCACAACGAACTGCTCAACCACGGCATGCCCCCTATCCGCCTGCTCCGCGAAATCATGCTTAAGGACAAAAGCAAGTGGGATGAGGTGCTGTGATGTTCGATGTTTGATGTTTGATTTGGCCACGAAGTCTGCGTTCTAGATTCAAAGTTTGGCGTTGGCCGTTCGCGGCTTATTCATCCGCGCCTGCATCGCTTAACAAATCTCTGAACAACGGCTGCGGATTTGACGGTAGCTCTTCCACATCGCGCAACTTTCGCGTGATCGCCCGCGAGCGAACATCGACATCTTCCATTTTGCGCGCCGCTTGATCGAGCTTCTCTTTCGCCGCGGATAAAGCGTCGCCGAACTTTGCAAACTCGGTCTTAACTCCGGCGAGCAGGTTCCAAACTTCGCTCGAACGCTTTTGGATGGCGAGCGTGCGAAAGCCCATTTGTAAACTGTTGAGTAATGCCGCCAGCGTCGTCGGCCCGGCAAAGACAACGCGGCAATCGCGCTGCACCTGTTCAACCAAACCGACACGCCGGATCGCCTCCGCATAGAGTCCTTCTGTGGGCAAAAACATCAGCGCAAAATCGGTCGTGCGCGGCGGGTTAATGTATTTTTGACAAATGTCTTTCGCACATTTCTTCAATTGCATCTCCAAACTCTTCATTGCCTCATCAACCGCCACGGCGTTTCCCTGCTCCTGCGCTGCAAGCAGCCGCTGATAATCCTCCGTCGGAAATTTCGCGTCGATCGGCAACCAAACCGGCGCACCATTTTCATCACCGGGCAATTTGATCGCGAATTCCACATGATCACCGCTTTCGTCACGGGTCTTTACATTGCGCGCGAACTGCTCGGGCGTGAGCACCTGTTCGAGCAACGCTCCGAGCTGCACCTCACCCCACCCGCCGCGCGTCCTTACATTCGCCAAAACTTTTTGTAAGCCGCCGACGTCGCTCGCAAGTTGCCGCATCGCGCCGAGACCTTGGTGCACTTGCTCCAAGCGATCGCTCACCAGTTTAAAAGATTCGCCAAGCCGTTTCTCAAGGGTGCCCTGCAATTTCTCATCGACGGTCGCGCGCATTTTGTCGATCTGCTGCGCGTTGTCTTTCTGTAACTCTTTCAATCGAAGATCCACAATTGCGCGCACGCCTTCGAGCGATTTGGTCAATTCCTCACGCTGCGATTTCGCTACGGTCGCGCTCTCTTCGCGACCGCGTGACATCTCTTCGCGGATCATTCGGTCAGCTCGTTCCTGTGCGCTCTCCAGGATTTCCATTTTGCGGAGAAGCAACCCGTCAGCGCTTCCACCGCGCCGCGTGCGCAGAAAAGCGAGCGCCGCAAGCAGGCCACCGGCAATGAGACCGATAATGACGTACGCGAGCGGATTCACAATCGCTGATTAAACGATGACGCGCGAAATTCAAGAGGACGCGCTCGCTCCACTGTAGAGGCCGGCGTGTCGCCTGCGAGTCGACCCAAAACAACCGCCACGCCGGCCACACGGTTAAAACCGCACCTTTAGCCCGCCATATGCTGCGGTTCCCCGCGCCGGAAAACCGAAAACTTCCGCGTAATGCTCGCCCGTCAGATTATCGACCCGGCCAAAGATCGACATGTGGGGGTTGATTTCGTATTCAGCGGCAAAATTGACGAAGTTGTAGTCTTCAATGTCGAAATTCGGCGCGCCGAAACGTAATTCTTGGCGCGCATTGACCCATTTCGCCGAGATAGTGGTGCGCAGTTTCTTGTACCACAAATAAGATGCTGAAACATAAACCTCGTTTCGTGGGCGCCGCGGCAAACGCGCACCTTTCGGCTGCGAAATATCCGCCGAAGAAGTTTTCTCCGCCTCGAGGTAGGTGTAGCTCGCCCTGAAGACAAGATCGGCAATTGGTTGCGCGCGCAATTCGGTCTCGAGTCCCTGCGTTTCGGCTGCGCCGAGATTCAACGTTTTAAATTGGCCGTTAAATCCGATCACGTTCGACAAATCGTTGTGAAAATAAGTTGCGCCGAGCGCGGCTCGATTTTCCCAGAACCGCTGCTCGAATCCGATGTCCCAGCCAAAATCTTTTTCCGGCTTAAGATTAAAGTTGTTGCCGAAAATTTTGTCCTGACTGCTCGGCGGACTAAATCCGGTTGCGACGCTCGAATGCAGGGTCGTGTTCGTTTTGTCGATCTTGTAACTGCTCGCGACGCGGTAAGTCCAGATGTCTCCGAACTGGTTGAATTCATCGAGGCGTCCACCGGCGACGAAAATCAAATTCTCGATGTTCGCGGTTGCTTGCAAAAACACCGCGTCTTCTTCCACCTCATCGCTGATGAATGTCGGCCCGAACGAGACGAACGGTCGCTCCTGACGGGCTTTGACCGTGTTGTAAAACAAACCGCTCGTGAGCGTCAGCCATGATGTCGGCCGCAGATTGTTCTGATAATCAATCGTCGTTCGTTCGAATAGGGCGCGCGTCGGCCCGACGAATCCATCCTGATTCGGATTGTTGACCTGCCGCTCGTGATCGTAGTCGAAAATGAGTCTGTGGTCCCACCAATCGGCGACGTGAAAATCGACCCGCGGCGCAATGAACCATTTTTCGGTCAAAAAATGATCGATCGGTCGTGGATCGAAAATTGAATTCGGGTTCCCGGTCTCGCTCAACGAATACGTAAACAAACCACCGATGCGCAGTTGCTCGTTAGGCGACCAGCCAACATTGGTGATACCCGAGGTGTTGCGATAATTGTTGTTCGGCCGCGCGTTGTCCGTATCGATCCGGCTCGCGCCGATTGAGTAATCGAAATTGTCGATCCTGCCATCGCTTTGCAGTGTCTCGCGAAATGTATCGTAGGTTCCGCCTTCCGAACTCAAAGTCACGCCCGGCGTCCCGATTCCTTGCTTGGTGAAAATTTGAACGACACCGGCGAGAGCGCGCGGACCATAAATCGTGCTCTGCGGACCGCGCGCGACTTCGATTCGGTCGATGTCGTCCGTCGTCAGATTGGCAAAATCGAACTGCCCGGCCAATCCCTGGTTGATCGGAATACCGTCGAGCAGGACTTGCATGTCTTCACTCGGCAAGCCGCGCATAAAGACAGAGGTTAATTGGCCCGGCGTGCCGGTTTGCACGACGTTGAGCCCGGGAACTTCGCGCAACGCGTCGCTCACGCGCTCGATTTGCTTTTGCTCGATATCTTGCGAATCAACAATGCTGACGCTTGCGGGTACCTGATCGAGCGGAATATCGAACCGAGTTGCGGAAACGACGACCGGCTCAGCCGCGACCGATTCCTCCTGGTCGTTTGATGCCGATCTCACGGCGTCTTGAGCGTGCAACGCGCACGACGCGCCAAATACGAAACTAAGTAGAAAACATACTGGACGATTTCGCATAACAAGTTACCTCCAACTCCGAGAGTCGGACTTGTTCGTATCGCAATCGCGGAACGCATCGCCCAGCTCTCATTCTTCTTTTTGCGAAGAAGTTTTTTCGAACCGTCCGCACACGCGGCGGCACGAATGAGTTGGACCGGGCAAATATTCTGGCTTCTGGCTTCCGGCCCCGAGGTTTTCGGAACACACCTTCTTCCCGCCTTCACCGCCGAAGCGATTGGCTCATGGGAAGTCGTATCCAGTTACAGCAGCGCAACTGCTCCCGATTTGCACGGGATTTCTCGCGCCGATCCACCTTTTCAAGCTCGCAAAGAACTAAGATCGACAACTAGCGGCTTGCGCTTCGCGACTCAAGATTTATTTATCAATCACCTCAAGCTGTGCCTTCACCTGATTCCAACCTCAACTTCGTCATCACAGGTGGCGCTGGCTTTATCGGCTCAAACCTGACGCTCACGTTGCAGGAAAGATTTTCGGAGGCGCGCCTGACGGTGATCGATGATTTTCGCTCCGGGGATTTCAAAAATCTCGCGGGCTATCGCGGCGATTTCGTTGCGCAAAATCTGGCTGCGCTCAATTGGCGAGAACAATTCGGCGACGAAAAGTTCGACGCCATTTTTCATCTGGCGTCGATCACTGACACAACCAATCACAATCAGTTCGAGCAGGTCCATGACAATGTAGAAAGCTTTCGCCGCATTCTGAGGTTCGCGAAACCAGCGAAGACGCGGATCATCTACGCGTCGTCCGCGTCGATATACGGTCCGGCGAGAAAGGCTAGTGCGGAATCCAACGGCGCCGTACCAGCGAACATCTACGCGTTTTCGAAAGCGATCATGGACAACATCGCTGTGCGCGAAGCGAACGAGAGTCCGGATTGGATCATCATCGGACTGCGCTATTTCAATGTTTACGGACCGCGCGAAGCACACAAAGGCGTGCCGGCAAGCATGGTGTATCATTTGTCCAAACAGATAAAAGCGGGGCAGCGGCCGCGCATTTTCAAGCACGGTGAGCAGAAGCGGGATTTCGTTTACGTTAAGGATATCGTTGAAGGCAGCATTCTCGCGCTCGGGGCGAAAGAGAGCGGAATTTACAATCTTGGTTACGGGCAGGCGCGCTCATTCAATGACCTTGTCGATGTTTTGAACAAGTCGCTCGGAACAAATTTGCGTCCCGATTATTTCGACAATCCCCATGCGCATTATCAAAACTTCACCGAGGCCGACTTGACACGCGTGCGCGATGCGCTCGGGTACCAGCCGCAATTTTCGCTCGAACGCGGCGTAGCTGATTACATGAAGTGGCTTTACCCGGGATAGTGGGCTTATGAAACCGAAAAAATCCGATCTTCTCGTCGAGGTGGTTGAGCACATCGACGTCAAAGAGCACAACGTCGTGCCGTTGGTGGAAGCGATGAGCAAAATGGCCTTTTCGGCACGCGATCTCGGCCGCGCCGCGCAAATCTACGAGACGATGCTGCGCGACGACAGTTGCACGATCATTCTCTGCCTGGCCGGCTCAATTTTCTCAGCAGGCTTAAAAAATGTGATTGTGGACCTTGTCCGGCACAACATGGTGGACGCGATCGTTTCCACCGGCGCGATCATTGTCGATCAAGACTTTTTCGAAGCGCTGGGGTTCAAGCATTACAAAGGCGAAGTCAACATGGACGACGACGTACTGCGCCGTCTCGCCATCGACCGGATTTACGACACTTACATCGACGAAGATCAGTTGCGTGGGTGCGATGCGACGTGCGCTCAGATCGCTGATGGACTCGACGCGCATCCGTATTCTTCGCGCGAATTCATTCGCGAAATAGGCCGATATTTGAAAAACAACGCCAAGAACCGCGACTCAGTCGTGCTCGCCGCCTTTGAAAAAAATGTGCCGATTTTCGTGCCAGCGTTCAGCGATTGCAGTGCCGGGTTCGGCTTGGTGCATCATCAATGGCATCATCCGGATCGACACGTAAGCATCGATTCAGCGAAAGATTTTCTCGAGCTGACCAAAATCAAAATAGAATCGAAACAGAGCGGTTTACTCATGGTCGGTGGCGGTGTACCGAAAAATTTCGCTCAAGACACAGTGGTCGCGGCCGATTACCTCGGCTTCGATGTCGGCATGCACAAATACGCTGTGCAAATCACCGTAGCGGATGTGCGCGATGGCGCGCTCAGTGGGTCGACATTAAAAGAAGCAAATTCGTGGGGAAAAGTCGATCAAGGCGCCGAGCAAATGGTTTACGCCGAAGCGACGCTCGCGCTCCCGCTTATCGCCGGCTACGCCTGGCACAAGGGCGCGTGGAAAAATCGCGCCGCGCGAAATTATTCGAAGCTGTTTGATCAGCCTGTATCCGCCGAAGCGAAAGAGCGCGTTGCCAGGGTCTAGGTCTAAATAGGGGACGCCGCTAATTGCCGGAAACCCGGCTCCGATATTTGGAACTCGAGCCAATCGGCGTCAATCTTTGCCCCGAGCCGTTCGTAAAACTTGATGCCGCGCTTATTCCATTTCGCCACCCACCATTTGATCATGCCGCAACCGGACCGCGCAGCCTCTTTCGCGATCGCTTTCATTAAGAGTTCGCCAACGTGTTTGCTGCGGTGTGGTTCGGCGACGTATAATTCCTTAATGATGAGGTTCGGCTTCGCTCGATAGGTGAACGGGACGAAATAATAAACGAGGAACCCAACTAACTCGCCATTTCCTTCGGCAACGAAACAGTGGAAATCCGGTGGCGACCGGCGGAAGCCTTGCTGGCGTAAAATTTCCTCAGTAATGACGAAGTCTTTTGTATACTTCTCAAACTCGGCGAGTTCCCGCATTAGCGGGAGTAGATTCGGCACGTCTGCTTCGACTGCTTTTCGGATTTTCATATTTTCATCCTGAGCAAAGCGAAGGATCTCGCATCGGTTATGGATCACACAAGGCGAACTGCGTCATCGCCGCCTCGATTGTGAGGTCCCCCTCCCACACCTGCGGGATCGGGATCACAGGCCGTCACCCTTCCCAGAAAAATTTCGTCGGACGATGGATTTCGTTAGGCAAACTTTTGTGCACCGGACAATTGAGCGCAGTTTGCTCCAGCACTTCGCGCTGCGGATGATCCTTCGGCAACGGAATGTGAACCTCTGACGGTAATCCAATGATCCGACGCGGCGGATCCTTGGACATTTCCTTTTGCACCGAAACAGTCATTCCGCGGAGATCGAGACCAAGCTCCTGCGCCTTGATCCCCACCGTCGTGCTCATGCAGGTGCCGAGTGCGGTTGCCACGAGATCGGTTGGTGAAAATGCTTCGCCTTTGCCCTTATTGTCGGTCGGCGCATCAGTCCCAATTTGCGATTGCGACGGGCCGTGCGTCGCATCGCAATGCAAATCGCCGGTGTATTTGATTGAGATGTTTACCATGAAATAGTGTAGCGTAGGCTTGCGGCCTTGCGAAATCAAAGAATCGCAAGCGCGACGCCTGCGCTACTTTAGGACCGGCGTCTCCTGAATTTTGTCGGCGTGCTGCGCGAATTCGTCACGGAACAGGCGGGTAAGATCGACATCGTGGAAAATGATCATGTCTGTGTCGTGCTTTTTGTGATCGTCGTTCTGCCAACCTTCGTTCCACCAACAAAAGCCGACGATTGCCGGCCAGCGATTTGAAAGTAAATCGTCGAGTGCAGCCTTGGCCCATTGCACAACATCGACATGTCGATTATGCAAATCGCAACCGAACTCGGCAACGATCACCGGCTTCTTAGGCGCGATACTCGTTAGGCGAGGATAAGCTTCTTCGATCTTTTCCCGGAAACTTTCGAGACCTTCGTTTGTTCGCGGCGTGATCGGCCCGTAAGCGCTGAGGGCGATCCAGTCACAATAATCTTCGCCGGGAAAATAATTCTCGAATGCGTTCCAGCTCGCTTCCGGCTCGTCGTACCAGTTCACGTGCCAGACCCACTGCAAATTGTCCGCGCCTTCCGCGCGCATCAGATCGACAATGTGCCGGTAGGCGGCGATGTAGCGCGCCGGCCCTTCGCGTGCGCCGCCGTTCCATTTGCCGTTCCAGCTGAACCAATCTCCATTCGGCTCAGTCCCCCACTCAATCAAAATCGGCGTGCTGAATGCCTTCGCGTCGCGCGCCCAGGCGCGAAGATCCCTATCGAATTTGCCGGCAATGATGTTCGTTAGGCTAAAGGTCTTCTCAGAGTGATTTTGATCGACGCCCGATCGCAACATCAAGCGGATGTACGGAATTTTGTCGAGCTTGGCGATCAATCCACAGATTGAGAATGGAAATTTGCGCGATTCAAACCAGTTATCCGAAAAGAAAATCCATGCGGTTTTTTTTCCCACGGCTTGCTCGTAATGCGCGACATCCTGCGGAGTGAAATCGTGTTCGGTCGGGTCGTAGTTATCGGTGCCCGGGCGATTGAAATAGAATCCGTGATACAGCTTTCCCGGCGGCGGAGGCGCGACTCCGACATTCGTCGCGAGCTCCGATGATTTCGGAGTTGTCGATCCTGCATTCGTGGTTGAAATCGCGAGCGCAAGCGCAAGCAAAGATCGACATACATTTCTTCGCATAAGATCGACATCTACGCTGCACGAACCGAGCAGACAAATCTGCGAGCGAGTTGCGACGGTTTCGTTTCGCATTAGCCTGAAATATGAACAAAAAAGTAACAGGGAAAGATCTGACGAAAGAGGCGCCGCGCAGTCCGCGCATTCGGGTCGGCGGTTACGCAATTCTGGGGCGCACGATCGACAAATGCCGTGCGCTAGTGGCGGGGAACATCGGGGAATACCATTTCGATTGTCCGCTCGACAACATGCTCTTCGGCTTCAAGGGCGTGAAGGGCGACGATTTCAAAGCTCAAATCGAAAACGGAGCGAGCGACCAGGAGATAGTGGAATGGCTCAACCGCAACGGCGAACAGAAAACGGCGGAGGAAATCAAACGTTGGAGCGACGAAGTCGTAGAGACGCGTCCTTACGATGATCCAGAACGGCGCGATTGGTTCATGGAACAAGTGAAACCGCTCGGGCTCGATCCGGCGAAGACCACGTTATTCGACTGGCTTGAAGCTGACGATAAAGCCTGCCACGCACAGAAAGCCGCGTAGCAGGTCTTCCAATTCGCAGCGAAACTGGCAATGGCGATGTTGGCATTGCCAGATCGCGGCGGCGACCGTTCCCAAGAGCGAATCGCCGATCTTACGTTTTGATGAACGGCGGCGGAATGTCTTCCGTCGGGCCGGTGTCCACGCCGCGCCGCAGCTTGCTATGACGCACGCTGTAGCCAAAATAAATCAACATCCCGATCGCGAGCCAGATAAAGAAACGTCCCCATGTTTCAAGCGGTAGGCTGAGCATCAGGGCAAGGCAAAATAACACTCCGAGCAGTGGAAAAACTGGAACGAATGGAACGCGGAATGGCCTCGGGCGAGCCGGATCTTTCCGGCGCAGGATAATCACGCCGGAACAAACCAGTGCAAACGCAAAAAGTGTTCCGATATTCGTTAGATCGGCTAACGAACCGATATCGGTCAGCATGGCAACTCCGCCCACCACAACGCCAGTCCAAATCGTGGTGATATAGGGCGTGCGGTAGCGCAGGTGAATGCGCGAAAAATATTGCGGGAGCAGACCGTCGCGCCCCATCGCCATGAAAATGCGGGGCTGACCAAGCTGAAACACGAGCAAGACCGAGGTGAGGCCGGCGAGCGCACCGGCACTAACGAGCGCCTGAGCCCATGGTTTGCTGGCAAAGGCCGTCGCCACCGCGGCGGAGTCACCAAGATAAACCGTGTATTTTTTGATGCCGGTGAGCACGGCGGCCATGAGCACATACAGCACGGTACAGATGATGAGACTGGCGATCATCCCGATCGGTAAATCGCGTTGCGGATTCTTGGTTTCCTCGGCGGTGGTGGAGACGGCATCGAAACCGATGAAGGCAAAAAAGACAATGGCCGCACCACTCATGACGCCGCCAAATCCACTGGGCGCAAACGGACGCCAGTTTGTCGGGTGGACCATGAAGGCGCCGAAGGCGATAACGAAAACCACCACGGCGACTTTGATCAACACGATGGTCGTGTTGGTGGTGGCACTTTCGCGAATGCCGTAGATGAGAAGAACCGTCACCGCGGCTACGATCAACACCGCAGGAAGATCGAGAGCGATGGGATATCCGAAGATGTGCGGCAGGGCGAGGGGCGAATAGTACTGCGCGGCTTCACCGCCTTGTGAAAGCTTGGTCGCAGCCGTGGTCGGATCCGTGACCAGCCAAAGCGGAAACCGGATGGAACCGTGGCTCAAGCTGTAGAGCAGTTTCACAAAATAATCCGACCAGCCTTTCGCCACTGCCATGTTCCCGACGGCATATTCGAGGATCAAATCCCAGCCGATGATCCAGGCGATGATCTCGCCGAGGGTAGCGTAGGAGTAGGTGTAGGCCGACCCCGAAACCGGAATCATGGCCGCGAGCTCGCTGTAACAGAGGGCGGCGAAACCGCAGGCGATAGCGGCCACGACGAACGAAAGGGCGACCGCCGGCCCCGCCGCCGGCCGGCCAAAGACGAGGTCGGTATGGTGGATGAATGCGATGATGAAATTGAGCACCGGCGTTTTGACAATGGATTCGCCGACATGGGCGGCCTCGCCCGCTGCCGCGGTGCCGGCGAGCGCGAAAATGCCCGCGCCGATGATCGCACCGATGCCAAGGCAGGTAAGATCGAGCGCAGTGAGCGAGCGTTTCATCCTGCGATCGGAGTGTTCCGATTCGCGAATCAGGAGTTCCGGGCTTTTGGTTTGGAAAAGTTTGGAAGGCATTTCGAGTGGCTCCTTTTGCCGCCGCAAATCGTGGCATCCCCCGGTTTGCGCGGTCAATCTTAAGTTTCGATGTCGATCTTTGGCGCGCCTTTAGCTGCAAAGATCGGCATGTTCGATTTCGGCATGCCCAATCTTATCGCCGGCTTAATTTTCGGCTCGATCGGATTTGTCGCCTTCTTTTACGGAAAGCGCATGAATCTTTGGAAACCGATGCTCTGCGGTCTCGCCCTAATGATTTACCCCTATTTTGTCGAGAACGTCGCTCTTTTATTCGGCATCGGCGGCCTCGGGACCGCCGCGCTTTTCTTTCTGCGCGATTAAACAACGTTGCAGCGGTTATCGCGCCACGGCGATGCCGTTTTCTGTTTCGCGGATTGCCCGATCCGAAGCCAGTCAAGCAGCCATTCCCTTGTGATGGACGCGCGACTTTCGATCTCATAAACTGGCAGCGCCATGGCCGACGAACGCCAAATTTGTTCTCGGCGACACCGCGATCTCGGCGATCGAACAACGCCCGCGGAACAGAGGATTTTTTCGTCGCAAAGATCGACCGCCAAGGTCGCACTGCGAGAATTGCGGCTCGGAATTGCGCGGACATTGGTGTTCGCAATGCGGGCAAGCTGCGGTGGATTACAGGCGCTCGTTCCGGCATGTCAGCGTCGATGTTCTCGATTCTTTTTTAAATTGGGACTCGAAATTTTTTGCGACGATCGGCTTGCTCATTGTAAAGCCGTGGCGCCTAACGAACGAATTTATCACGGGCAAGCGTGTCCGCCACGTAAATCCCCTGCGACTGTACCTGCTTGCTAGCGTTTTGTTTTTCTTTGTCGTGAACTACTGGGCACGATACATATCGATCCGAGGCAGCTGTCGCCTAAAGATCGGGATGAGATCGCGGCCGAGCTGAAAAACGAAGATTTGCCGCCCGCCGTCCGGGCTAGGGTCGAGGAGGCCTTACGCGAACCTTCGCCGGCAACGACGGCCGCAACCGCCCAGCCCGCACAAATCACGCCGCAGTCCAAACAAAGTGGACAACCATTCGTCGCGTTCAATCCAAACACGAGCCCGTCCACGTCTTTCGAGCAGTGGTTGGAGAGGCATGCCAAAGAAAAGCTCGGCGAACGCGGAACGAAACTGCAGCTTTTTGTTGGTACGCTCTTCAGCAACCTGCCCTACATGATGCTGTGTTGTATTGCGCTGTTCGCACTCGTGCTGAAGATTCTGTATCTCCGCCGCCGGATTTTTTACATCGATCACCTGATTTACGCGCTGCATATCCACACCTTCGCATACGTGGCGATCATGTTGATTATTGCCGCGACCTTTAGCCTAAATCGAATCGCCTCAGGTGCACTGGCCAGCTGGGGCATTGCGGTTCTCTGGATCGCGTTTGCGGCGCAGTTCTTTCTCTCGATCCGCCGCGTCTATCGGCAGGGCTGGTTTATCAGTGTGTTTAAATTCTCTCTCGGCGGCTTGGTTTATCTGATCGTGCTTTGCTCCGCGTTCGCGGTGACTTTTTTCATGACGTTGGCTTTGCCGAGCTAACTAAACGCACGAACCACTCCGCCATCGGCCCGCACCGCCGCGTTTTCACGCGCCAGCCACTTCGCAATCGCGAACCCAATGCCCGCTGTCGATCCTGTGACGAGCGCGATTTTTCCTTTTAACTCAAGATCCATGGCTTCCGAATATCTTTCGCGCCTCATCAAGAGCCCGGTTGACCTTTGAAACATCTTTGCCAGCGCCTTGCGCGTTCTCCGAACGCCCTCCGCCTTTTCCGCCCACAATGGGCGCGATCTGCTGAATCAATTTGTTCGCTTGGAATTTTGAGCTCAGCTCCTTCGGTACAGATGCGATTAACGCAACGTTTCCATCTTTGGCGCCCGCCAAGAAAATCGGCCCCCTAAAATTTGACTTAAGCGCGTCCACGGCCGCTTGCAACAGTTTCGAATCCGCACCCGGCACTTCCGCCACGCAGAAATCTTCTTCCGCGTGCGATGCTGCGAGCTGATTCGCGATTACCGCAGCCCGACTCTGCAATTCGGCCTCGGCCGCTTTGGAGGTTTTCTTTTCCCACTCGCGAACATCGACATCCACCTTTTCAAGATGCGCCGCGCGCGCGTCGATTTGTTTCAACATTTCAGACGTGTCCGCCTCTGTCTCAAAAACAGGCAAGGCAGCAATGTTAGGCTTCTTGCGCGCGAGCGTTTCAAATTTCTCCTGTTGGCGCGCAGCTTCCTGCTCCGCCCAAGCGCGCGCGGCATCGCCGGCAACCGCTTCGATGCGCCGCGTTCCTGCCGCGATCGCTTCTTCCCTCACGATCCGGAATGATCCGATCTCACTTGTTGATCTTACGTGCGTGCCGCCACAAAGCTCCATTGAATAACCATTCAATGCACCGGGTTCACCGCCAATCTGCACTACGCGCACAACGTCACCGTATTTTTCGCCGAAGAATTGCTGGATGTCGCGGCGCTTCTTCGCTTCGAGATACGGGACTTCTGTCCACGAAACGGGCGCATTCTCACGCCCTTTTTCGTTTACCAATTTTTCCACATCGCGCCTTTGCTGAGGGGAAAGCGCGCTACTGCTGAAGTCGAATGTCAACTTCTCGGGGCCGACGTAACTGCCTTTTTGCGTCGCATCGCGACTAACCAACTCGTGTAACGCCCAATGCAAAATATGGGTGACGGTGTGATGCCGCTCGATTGCGCGGCGCCGATCTGCATCGACGATCGCTCGCGCTGGCTGACCCCCAACATTGACCCATGTGACTGGCCATTCGCCTTCGATCTCGTGATAGAACGTCGCACCGCGCTTTGCTGTATTTCCGACCCTGATCGATCGGCCAGTGTTCAGACGAATTTCTCCACGATCTCCGACCTGTCCTCCCATCTCCGCGTAGAACGGCGATTTATCTAAAATCGCGAATTGCCGGCCCGCAGTATCCCCAATTGTTCCGAGCAATTGCGCATCAACTTCGAGAAAATCATGCCCAACAAATTGTGTCACGCTGTCATATTCAGCACCAATTTCGATCGTCTCTCTTTTTTGCGACGCGCGTGCACGCGCGCGTTGCTCTTCCATTCGTTTCTCGAAATCGGCGGCAATTACAGTAAAGCCCTGCTCACGCGCCATAAGTTCGGTTAGGTCGAGCGGAAACCCGTACGTGTCGTAAAGTTCAAACGCGATCCGGCTGGGAAAAATAACCTCCGCGGATCCTCCACGCGCTTCGCTGTCCTGATCCACGATCTGCTTGAGCCTCGAGCGATCCGCTATCGCTTTGTTGAACACTTCAATCCCGCGATCGAGCGTTTTATTGAACGATTCTTCTTCGCGGCGAATTGTTTTTTGGATTGTCGTTTGTCTCGCGCGGACCTCAGGAAAAACGTCGCCCATCGTTTGCGCGAGAACATCGACGAGTTTGAAGAAGAACGGTTCGTGAAAACCCAGTGTGCGTCCGTAACGGACGGCGCGGCGGAGGATTCGACGGAGGACGTAGCCCCGGCCTTCGTTCGAGGGCTGGATGCCGTCGGCTATGGCAAAGCTCAGCGTCCGGATGTGGTCGGCGATGACGCGGAAGGCTACGTCGACAGAAAGTTGAGGGTTGAGGGTTGAGGGTTGAGAGGTTTTCTCCGGCAGGGTGCTGGCGTATTTTTTGCCGCTAAGTTCTTCCAGTTCATCGAAAATCGGGCGGAAAATGTCGGTTTCGTAATTGGAGATTGTTCCGGAGAAGTCTGTGAAATTCTTTGTGCCTTGGATGATGGCGGTTACGCGCTCGAAGCCCATTCCCGTATCGACGTGCCGCTGCGGGAGCGGAGCGAAGCTGCCATCTGGTTTCGCATTGAATTGAATGAAAACCAGGTTCCAAATCTCAATGCAGCGCGGATCGTCCTTGTTCACGAGTTCCCGTCCGCTTTCATCCGGCGTAAGATCGACATGCAGCTCGGAACACGGCCCACACGGACCGGTATCGCCCATCATCCAGAAATTATCGTTACGGCCTCCAGGAAGGATGTGTTTTCGCGGATCTAACTCGGCTTCAATAAAGAGATTTGCCCAATACTGAATGGATTCTCGATCTGATCTGTTAATGGCCGACGCATCAGGAACTTCGTCTTCCCAGTGCACTCGCGCCGGACTTCCCGTTACGATGCCGATACAAGCATCTAGTTCGCGATTCCAACGATCCGGATCGAAGTATGGACGATAAACGGTCGCGTAAAGACGTTGCGCCGGAAAGTTCCAGCGCTCGACAATTAGTTCCCACGCCCACTCGATAGCTTCCTTCTTAAAATAATCGCCGAAGCTCCAGTTGCCGAGCATTTCGAAAAAGGTGTGGTGATACGTGTCGAGCCCGACGTCTTCGAGGTCGTTGTGTTTGCCGCCAGCGCGAATGCATTTCTGCGTATCGGCTACCCGCGGCGGCTTCCACGGCGGTTTTTGTTGCCCGAGAAAGATCGGCACGAACTGGTTCATGCCAGCATTGGTGAAAAGCAAGTTGGGCGCGTCGGGCAACAGGGAGGACGAGGGCACAATGGTGTGCAGTTTCTCGCGAAAGAAATCGAGAAATGATTGCCTGATCTGCGCTGAGGTCATGCTGTCGATCCAACAACTCAAACCTTTAATCACGAATGGACACGAATGAATACTAATCCATCAAACAACTGTCCTTGACCAACAACTTTCCATTATTCGTGTCCATTCGTGTTGATTCGTGGTTGATCCGTGGCTGCGCGTATTTCTAAATGGAAATGTTCCGCGGTCGAGGCAATCTTTTGGCCAAGCAGACCATGAACCCGGTTAAAGGCGAACAGCTTGTAACGCAGCTTAATTGGCGCTACGCGACCAAAAAATTCGATCCGACGCGAAAAGTTTCTCCGGAAGATTGGGCGGCACTGGAAACAGCGCTCATTCTTTCGCCTTCTTCGTATGGATTGCAACCGTGGAAATTCATCGTGATCACGGACCAAAAGACGCGCGAGAAACTTTTTCCAGCGACGTGGGATCAGCGACAAATCCTGGATTGTTCACACTACGTTGTTTTCGTCGTGAACACTACGATGACGGAAGAACACATCGACCGGCACATTACCCGCACAGTCGAGGTTCGCGGTGGAACAGCGGAAACCCTGAAAGGATATCGTGACGTGATGGTAGGCGACGTTGTGACGGGGGCGCGCGCGTCGATATCGCAGGAATGGGCGGCCCGGCAAGCTTATCTCGCGCTGGGAAATTTTATGACGAGCGCGGCGCTCATGGGCATTGACACCTGCCCGATGGAGGGCTTTGAGCCGGAGGAATACGACAAGATTCTGGATCTTAGTTCGAAAGGGCTGGCTTCAGTTGTTTGCTGCGCGGTCGGCTATCGCGCGGCGGATGACAAATACGCAACGCAGAAGAAGGTCCGCTTTCCACGCGAACACGTGATTCACATCGTTTGAATCAGCGCCTCGGGTTGGTGGCGGCTTCAGCAGTGGCAAATTTCCACGCGGAGCGAAATTGCCGATCGATTTGATCAGCTTCGTATTGTCGATCTTGCGCCTTCAGACACTCGCGCAAGCCGGAAAGAGCCCGGCCGTCACGTGGGTTCCGTTCCAGATCAGCGCGAAAAGCTTTTTCGGCTTCGGGCAATTGCTTCACCTCCAGCAAAACGCGACCGAGCATCGGCCGAACGGGCGGATACCACGGCGGCGGTTCGCTGTAATTGAGCGCATCCTCGGCCGCGACGGCTTGCATCAGAGAATCGATCGCGCCTTTGTCGTCATGGCGGCTGCGCGCAATCATGCCGGCCAGGAGACGATCATGAACTTTGAAAACGGCGCCAGTTTTGTTCAACATGTCGTACATCGTATTCGGCGGGATCTTGGCCGCGAGCTCCCGAAACGCGCTCTGCTCTTTCTCTGCTTCAGCCGTCTTTCCGGTGTTCGCGAACGCGACGCCACGCAGAGAATGCCAGACGGCGTTTGTTATCAAGAACGACGAGTCAGGGACCGGGAGTTTCAGAAGATCTTCCCAACGTTCGAAAGCGAAGAGCACGACTATCGGAGTCGGCAGAAAACCTTCCAGCATTGGCATCGCTTTGACGCCATGCGAGACGTTCCCAACCAAGCGGGCAGCGGCGTCTTTCGCTTCGGCAAAGTTGCCATCCATGGAGGCAGCAAAAGCGAGGAAATGCAGATTGTGGCTGTAATACATGAGCGGGTAAACGCCTTGCTCATGAGTTGCAGCGAGAAATTTCTTGTCAGCCGCGACCGCAAGTTCGTTGCAATGAGCCGCCGCCGGATGATCACCGACGCGCGCGAAAATGTGCGCCGGCATGTGCACAAGGTGGCCGGCTGCGGGCGCTAGTTTTTCGAGACGCGCCGCACTCGGCAAAGCGCGTTCGGGCTGCGGCGATGCTTCGACAGCGTGAATATAATAATGATTCGCGCCGAGGTGATTCGGATCGCGTTTCAAAACCGATTCGAGCACCCACACAATTTCTTCCGTTCCTTCGGCGGGTTTTCCGTCCGCGGTCCAGAGATGCCACGGATTCAAATTCATCGCGCTTTCGGCATAAAGCGTTGCCGCATCCAAGTCGTCGGGATAGCGCACAGCCAACTTCGACATCGCATTCTTGTAATCAACGTCGAGCGCGTGAAGATCGGCATGCGCGTCTTTTGAATAACGGACGGCGAGCGCATTAATGTAAGCCCGCTCCGGATCGGAGGCGTTTTCCTGTAATGCGAGCGCACGCTGGGCGGCGTCATAGCCGGCCTTTTCGCGCTCCGGATCGACCGGCAAATTGTAATTCGGTCCGAGCGTCAACGCGACTCCCCACCACGCCATGGCTAGCTTTGGATCAAGTTCGGCCGCGCGTTGAAACGATTTCCGCGCTTCGTCGTGATTGAAGCCGTAAACGAGCTTCAATCCTTGATCGAAAAATTGCTGCGCCTGCCGATTTTGGGCAGAAACCGGATGATGCACCTCGCCCAATCCGGACATCAAACGGGGAGGCGCGGTGTGATCTTTACTTTGCGCAGCAGGGACCATCATTGCCCGGCAAAAAATGACGGTCCATATGACCCTTCGAAGTAACTGACTAGCCCGCATGATCCCCTCTCGCTGCGAAACGTTAATCAGGACTTTTCTCCATTAAGCTTGGCCTTGACGGCGGCTTCGATTTCTTCGTACAACGCGGTGTCGTTCTTCAACACATCCTTCGCCGCGTCGCGGCCTTGCGCGAGTTGGGTGCCTTTGTAATTCAACCATGAGCCGCGCTTCTCGATGATTTGTTTTTCGAGCGCAAGGTCGAGAAGAGCGCCGGTCGAGGAAATTCCTTCGTTGTACATGATATCGAACTCGGCTTCGGTAAACGGTGGCGCGACTTTGTTTTTCACAACTTTGATGCGCGTCCGATTTCCGGTCACAACGCCATCAGTCTGTTTGATGGCGCCGATCCGGCGAATGTCGATGCGCACGCTCGCATAAAATTTCAGTGCCTTACCGCCGGGCGTCGTCTCCGGATTGCCAAACATCACGCCGATCTTTTCGCGGATTTGGTTCGTAAAAATACAGCACGTGCGCGCTTTCGAGATCAACGAGGTCAATTTGCGTAACGCCGCGCTCATCAACCGCGCCTGTGCACCAACAGTGGCGTCCCCGATTTCGCCTTCCAATTCCGCTCGCGTCACCAGCGCAGCGACGGAATCGACTACGATCACATCCAATGCGTTCGATCGAATAAGGGTTTCGCAAATTCGCAGCGCTTCTTCTCCCGAGCTTGGTTGTGAAACAAGCAGGTCATCAAGATCGACTCCCAGTCTGCGTGCGTACTGCGGATCGAGCGCGTGTTCGACGTTCGATAAAGGCGGCCAGGCCGCCGCGTTTCTGCGCCTGAGCGATGACGGTTAGCGTCAGAGTTGTCTTGCCGGACGATTCCGGGCCAAAAACTTCCACCACTCGCCCGCGCGGAAATCCGCCAACTCCCAGCGCACGGTCAATCAAAATGTTACCGGTTGGAATAACGTCAATATCGACAATTTTTTCCGCACCCAGACGCATGATCGCACCCTCGCCGTAATCCTTCGCGATTTGTTGAATGGCAAGATCGAGATTTTTATTCCTGGCGGCAGCTACCTTGTCCTGGCTGCTTTTTTCTTCAGTCTTCGTAGGCATATTATTTTTTGGGGTGACACTAAGTAAGTCGTACCCGGCGAATTCGCCAAGCATAAAAGCGTGGCATAGGCTTCGTATCTGTTTAGCGCTAAAGGCGTGGTCTCACGCCAGCCTGGGGCATCGCCCCAGGATTCTGGCTCCATGACCAAGCGCTGAAAGCGCGCCTCAAGGTATCCGCCGGCCATCAATCCCACACATATTGCTCGTCGAAACTCAATGCCGTGCTCGCGGTATTCTTCCTGAAAAGTGCAAGTGCGATGGTGCTCTTCTTGCGTCTGCAGACCGCCGGAATGAATCGCGCTTTCAGCACTGGCGGTTTTGCATTTACGCCTTCCTGGGGCGCTGCCCCAGGCTGCTATGAACGCTGCGCCTTTGGCGCTGGAACACATACCTGGCTTTCATCTCGCGTCTCATCGGCAAGATGCCGACGCCACGGAAAAACAAAAGGCCGCGAGCCTGGCGGTCCACAGCCTTAGTCGCCAAGCAAAAATCTTTGCTTAAGAGACAATGATCTTCTTGGGTTTGACGTGCTCGGCCTTCGGCAAGGTTAACGCCAAGATGCCCTGCTCGACCTTGGCGTTAATCTTGTTTCCATCGATGGGCGGGTCGAGCTCGAACGTACGCCGGAAATTTTCCTGGCGCGATTCACGATGGATCGGGGTGCCATCAACCGTGGGCAACGACCGGCGCCCGATGATCGTTAGCTCATTATCCTCCAGCGAGATCTCGAGGCCTTCCTTGTTTACGCCCGGCATCTCAACTTGTAACAGGTAATCATCAGCGTCTTCCACCACGCTGGCCGTCGGAGCGACAAAGTGTTCGCTCTGCCCACGCTCCACGTCGCGACTTTCACGCACCATTGTATTCATCTTGATTTCCTCCAGTTAAAGTTTCGCCAACTTCGCGCCTAATCGGCGCGGACTTGGATTTGTTTTGGTTTTGCCTCATCCGCTTTCGGCAGAGTCACCGTCAAGATGCCATCGCGATAGGTCGCGCTGACTTTGTTCGCGTCCACTCGCGCAGGCAACGTGATGCTGCGGCGGAATTTGCCGACGTAACGTTCGCTGCGTTCGACGTCGCCGTTTGGGCTGGCGCTCCTGCGCTCGCCCGCAATGGTCAACGTTCCGTCATGCAAAGAAATTTCGATGTCTTCCTTGCGCATGCCGGGCAATTCGACCACGGCAATGATATTGTCGTTATTTTGATATAGATCGAGGGCGGGAGACCAGCCACTGAAAAGCTGCCCGGCCCGGCCAAAAGAAGACCAGAACGGCGACTCAAGCAGCGAGTTCAGGTCGTCCCTCAAATTGCTCCAATGATCAAGAGACGGCCACGTCCCCAACTCAGGAATTTGATAACGGATCAAACTCATAGTGCTTTGCCCTTTCTTGATAAAAAATACGTCGCCACGCATAAAAGCTCACAATGTGCCACCTCAGATTCGAGTGAAATGTAATGCATAAGTTGCTTATTGATAGGTATTTAATATCGAAATCAAATTGTTACGACAGCAACATGATGTAACGTTGTGTCCCATTGCTCGAGGTGTTACCACGCCGGAAGTTGGGACACAATTTGGCAATGGTACAGTTTCAAACTGTACCACTACCCACAATTTCACATATCCAACGCCATGCCAGCTTGCGTAACGACTTGCTCACTTTCGGCCTGACGGATATTCATTCTGGGTGAGCGCGCCACCAGATGATGAAGATTTTATGCGCGCTGCGCTGAGAGAAGCACGCAAGTCGTTAGGCCGAACGAGCCCGAATCCTGCCGTCGGCGCCGTGCTCGTCGTTCAACATCAAATCGTGGCACGCGGTCACCATCGGCAAGCCGGGTTTCCGCACGCCGAGGTAGAATGTCTTCGTAATTTTGCCCGCGCCATTCCCAAAGGCGCCATTTTGTACGTCACCCTTGAACCTTGCTCGACGGTGGGACGCACCCCAGCGTGCACTAATGAAATTATAAGGGCCGGCGTGAAGACCGTCGTAATTGCCTCAATCGACGTTAATCCTCGTCACTCGGGCCGCGGCATTGAACTTCTGCGAAACGCGGGAATCGAAGTGCGAATGAACGTTCTCGCCACCGAATGCGCCGCCATGAATGAAGCCTTTAACAAGTGGATTGTGACTGGGCAACCTTTCATCGTTGCAAAGTGCGGGATGAGCTTGGACGGGCGATTAGTACGCCCTCCAACCGAATCGCGCTGGATCACAAGCGCCGCGGCACGCCGGCACGCACACAAGCTTCGGGCACAAGTTGACGCGATTCTCGTCGGTGCGGAAACAGTCAGGATCGATAATCCGCGGCTCACCGTTCGTGGCATGGGTAACGCGGTGCAACCGCTTCGAGTCATATTGACGCGCTCCGGTAACTTACCGCGTCACGCTCGAATCTTTACCGATCGGCTCGCTGACAAGACGTTGGTTTACCGAAAAAAATCACTGAATTTTGTCTTGCGGGATCTCGGGAAAAAAAATGTCACTAGCGTTCTAATCGAGGGCGGCGGCAATATTCTTGGTCAAGCGCTCGACGAAAGAAAGATCGACAAGGTGCATCTTTATCTCGGTCCGATTGTCACTGGCGGCCCTGTGATAGCCTTCGCCGGGCGAGGGACGGATCTTCCGCGCCATGCGGCGTATCTCGAGCGCATACAATATCAACGACTCGGTCAGGACCTTTTTATCAGCGGTTATCCGGTGCACCAATCGGATGCTGATGCCGAATAATTTTGCGCAACGTTTCGTCTTAAATACTGTTGAATTGTAGAAACCTGGAGGTTCAAAGAGATGAATTGGAAGAAGCTTTTGTTGGTTACGATTGTTGCGGGGGGGTTTGCGTTCGCGGCGGTACCCCGTTCCAATGCTGGCGTCGCTATCGGCATTGGGTTGGGGTTCCCCGTCGTCTACCCGTATCCCTACTACGGATATCCGTACGCGTATCCATACCCCTACTATGGATACTACGGCAGGTCAGTATATGTGGGCCCCTCGTTTTACTGGTCCAACGGCCACCGCGTCTATTACCGCGGCTACCGTAGAGGATACCATCGTTACTGGCGGTAAATCGTTGAGTGAATTTTCTTGAACTGGCGGAATATGTAGATTCCGCCAGCTTTTTAGCAGGAAGCGTGACCGCCGCGAGCCATTAGATTTTGCCTAAAGCGAATTATTATTTCTTCGGCGCTGCCGAAAGCGCGGGTATTCTAGTATTCGGCGAAGACGGCTGAAATTCCTTTTTTAAACGGTCGTTCAAAACTGGTAATTCCTGGTTGCGCTTGGTCTCAATCTCCTGCCGGAGCGCACGTTCCATTTTGCGGCGTTCTTGCAAATAACGTTGCTCAAACAGCTCGCGTTTTTCTTTATCCAGACGCAAACCCGCATCGCGAATGGCCGCTTCGGCTTCGCGCTTCAGTTGTTCGCGATGCACTTTCTCCCGTTCGCGCATCAGGTTGCGCTCCGCTGCGCTCATCTGCATCCAACGCTCCGCGTTTCGACGAAATACTTGTCGATCTTCCGGCGACATCGAAAACCACCGCTCTCGCGTGTTTTTGAACTCAGGCCCTCGGTGAATCGGACCCGGACCTGGTGGCTGCGCCTGGACAAAACCGCAGGTCACGGTCCAGGCCGACAAGAAGACAATTGTGATTAGAGAGTTTGATTTTCGTCCCACAGGCTATTTTCGTCCAAAGCGACTAACTCATCCAGATCGGCGACGACCTCGTAATCCTGAGGGTCGATCTTGACCACGACTTCCGGTACGCTTTCCGAAACGGACGGCCGCGATGTTGGATGCTGCATCATAATCACTGCTGCAATGATTGCGGCTGCCAACGCCGATGCAGGAACGAGCCAGCGCAGACTAAACCAACTTCCCACCTGATCGAAACGGCGCGGCTCCTCGCGCAATCGACGAATCACGTCGCGCGCGAAAAAAGCGGACAGCCGCGGCTGCCTGCCGTGGCCTAAAAGGTCCCACAGTTCCTGATCTTCTTCGCGTCTCATTCCACTTCGCGAAAATTAAACCAAGTATTGGCTCAAAAGTCTCGCAGAAACACGTCGCAAAATGGGCCCGCTTCGCTTCAAAGGCGGCCGATCGGTTCCAATCAACTGGATCGCCCAGCTCCTTGCGTTCATAAATTTTCCACGAAAGTACGCTGTTCGATTGAAGGAGCTGCCCGGCCACCGGGTTTGGCGACATCTACGCTTCAGGCGCTTCCAGGAAGCCTTCCAGCTGCCGGATGCGCGTCGGGTGCCGCATTTTCCGCAGCGCTTTGGCTTCAATCTGCCGAATCCGTTCGCGGGTAACGCGAAATTGCCGACCCACCTCCTCGAGCGTTCGGCTGTAGCCGTCGACCAGTCCAAACCGCTGCTCGAGCACTTGCCGCTCGCGTTCCGTCAAGGTCTCGAGCACATCTTTGATTTTCTCCTTTAACAAGACGATCGCCGTCATATCGGACGGATTTTCCGCGCCTTTGTCTTCGATAAAATCGCCAAAATTCGTCTCCTCGCTTTCGCCAACCGGCGATTGCAGCGATATCGGTTGTTGGGCCATTTTCAACACCGCGCGAACGCGATCGACCGGCAGTAGGATTTCCTCGGCCACTTCTTCGGGCGTCGGTTCCCGGCCATACTCTTGCACCAGCTGTTTTTGCACGCGCATCAATTTGTTGATCGTCTCGATCATGTGCACGGGAATACGAATGGTCCGCGCCTGATCGGCAATGGAGCGCGTGATCGCCTGGCGAATCCACCACGTAGCATAAGTGGAAAATTTGTAACCGCGGCGATATTCAAATTTCTCGACCGCCTTCATCAATCCCATGTTGCCTTCCTGAATGAGATCGAGAAATGAGAGCCCGCGGTTGGTGTATTTTTTGGCGATGGAGATTACGAGGCGCAAATTGGCTTCCACCATCTCGGTTTTGGCGCGCAGGGCATTGCGCATCCAGCTCTTTAACTCCTGGTATTGCTCCGCATATTGATCAAGCGAAAGCCAAAGCGCGTTTTCCAACTCACGCGCTTTGAGATTCAATGGTGAGTGCGTGCCGCTCCCTCGTCGATGCTTGACCACTTCGCCCTGAAGTTCCAGCAAACCGCGATAGTGCTCATCGGCCAGATGCACAAATTCTTCCGTGACCTTCTGCTTGAAATAAAATTTCGGATAGAGCCGCTGCAGGGAGTTCACCGCTTTTTGAAACGCTTTGAACTTTCTCGTTTCCTTTTTCGCCGTATTGAGCTGGGCGTATTGTCCAGTGATGCTGCCGCTTAGTTTTTCCACCTGCTTGCACAATCGCGGCAGCATTTTCATGTAGCGTTCACGACTCTCGATTTTTTTGTCTAGAATCACCCTGTCGAATCGCTCCCGGCCTTCTGCCAGCTTTTGCGCAAGGTCAAGATGGGCGCGAGCCGTAAACCCGAAACCACTGATGTGCTTTTGCACCATGTTTTCGGACTCCTCGATCCGCTTGGAAATGTCCACTTCCTGCTCACGCGTGAGCAACGGTACCTGCCCCATCTGCTTGAGATACATGCGAACCGGGTCGTCCAGGATATCGAGCTTCACCTCGGATTTTTCTTCCTCGTCCTCCTCCGCCTCTTTTTTTCCCTCTTTGTGCCGATCAACCTCGGACGCTTCGATGATGTCGATTTCCATCCGGCGTAATCGCGTTAGAATAGCGTCAAGCTCGTCGGCCGCCGTCACGCCTTCTGGCAGCGCCTCATTCAGATCATCAAACGTGAGATAGCCTTGTTCCTTGGCCAGCTTGATCAATTCGCGAATCCGCGCTTGGACTTCGTTTGCAGCCGGCGCCGGTGTGTTCGGAAACGATTCCACCGCACGTTTCGACAAGTCGCCATTTGATCCGCGCCCACGCGTCAAAGACAGGATGCGTTTTGATTTAAATGGGGAAATCTTCCCAGAGCGTTTCAAGCTAAGCCTCGATTTAGCAGCCTTTGTTCCCACACCTAACGGAATGCGCTTAAACTTCGGCTGCTTCGCCGCTGAAATGCGAATCCGCGTCTTCCGTTTCGAATGCCTGGCCAAGACTTTACTGTTAAGGATTTGACTTAGACCTTCGATTGTCACCCTCAGGTCGACAAATTTAGCCGTCGGACTTACGGGTGGGCGAAAGCCTGGAAATCTCGTGGAGCTGCTCCCGCAGGTCAACAACTTCTTTCTGCAAATTTACAATCTCGCCGGTGCTCAACTGAGGCAGTCTCATCCTTCCTTCGGTCGCTTCCAGCTGCCGTCGCAATGCTGCCTGCCGCAATCCCGTCCACCAGCTTTGTGCCACCGCCGTCGCGTTTGGCGGCACCCTCCGTAAAAGCCAGCCAGACACTACTCTCTCCTCTTCGGCCGAGAGGGTTGCCATGAACGCGTTCAGCGAAGCAGGATCTTCCGGGCGAAGATCGCTTTCGAGAATGCGGACCAGCAGCTCGGCTCCCGGAGTTTGCGCCAGCACTTCACGCCAGTTTTGCTTAAGAAGAAAATGACGCGTCGCCTCGTCCCGCAATGCCAGCAAGCAAAGCATCGCCACATCGTGTGGCGTTGCCGTCCCTGCGGCCGTCTCGGGCTTAGCTGCTGTGGCCATGCTCGCCGAACGCGGCTCGCGCACTTGTTTCAAAACCAAAGCTGCGAAGTCCGAGACCGAAACGCCGAGCCGCGCGCTTACTTTGTTCACGATTTCTCCGCGCATCAACTGGTCGCGCACATGCGAAATGGTCTCGGCCAAATTGCGTGCCACCTGCATCTTCGCGCCTAACGAGTTCAGATCGACATTCTCCAATTCACGATCGAGCCAGTAATCAAAAAAATCGCGCGCCGCAGCGACACGTCTTTCAAAAGCTTCTTTCCCATCGCGTCGTACAAGGGAGTCTGGATCCTGATCACGCGGCATTTCCACCACACGCACAACTAGATCGTGCTGCAAAAGCGCGTCGAGTGAGCGTTCGGCCGCCTTTTGCCCGGCTTCGTCGGCATCAAAACATAGCACCACTTCATCTACAAAGCGTTTGAGGAGGCGCGCCTGATTCTCCGTAAACGCTGTTCCCTGAGGGGCAACTACGTTCGTAATTCCCGCTTCGAACAGTGTGATCAAATCGAGTTGGCCTTCGCAAACGATGGCGGAATTCGTCTCGATGAGACTGCGTTTCGTTTTGTGCAGACCGAAGAGCACCTTGCCCTTGCGGAAAAGCGGTGTCTCGGGCGAATTCAAATATTTTGCCGCTGCCGCATCACTCTGCAAAAGCCGGCCACTGAACGCGATCACTTCCCCTACATCGTTGCAAATTGGAAACATGATTCGGCCGCGAAAACGATCGTAAACGTCACTCTCCGGGCGCTCTTCATCGCGCAATTTGATCAGCCCGCTTTGCAAAAGCTCACTGCGCGAATAGCCGCGATCGAACGCCCATTTCAAAAACATATCCCAACTCTCCGGCGCGTAGCCGAGCTGCCAGTTTTTCGCCACTTGTCGATCTATGCCCCGCTCCTTCAAATATTCGCGAGCTGGCTCGGTGAATTCCTTCTTCAACAAATTTTCGTGAAACCACTCAGCCGCTTCCGAGTGCAACCGGACTAACCTCGTGCGCGCCCCACGTTCTCGATCTTCACTTGCCTCGCGTTCTTCGGTAACGAGAATTCCCGCGCGCGCGGCCAGCTTGCGCACGGCTGAAGGGAAATCGATATGCTCGTAATCCATCACAAAACGAAAAACGCTCCCGCCCACCCCGCATCCGAAGCAGTGGAACGTCTGCCGCTGGGGACTGACATGGAAGGAGGGCGTCTTTTCCTGATGAAATGGGCAAAGCGCTTTGAAATTCGCGCCGGCGCGTTTGAGCGGAAAATACGAACCGATCACCGCGACGATGTCGTTGGCCGCAGCGATTTGTTCGATTGTTTGTGATGGAATTGCCACCGGTAGCTGGCAAACTTACGCAAGGCGCAGCGACTTCCAATCCATGAGAAGGTTCTTATCGATCTTAGTAATGGCCGTTCTGATCACGCCGGCAAACGCGCGCGCGCGCGAAGTCGTTCACAAAGGCGACGTCGTCATTGTGCAGCTGCGCGGCGAAATTTCAACGTCGCTGCTCATGTTCTTGCGTCGGGCGATGAAAGTTGCCGAGAGCAACGGCGCATCCGCCATTATTTTCGAAATGAATACTTATGGCGGGCGGCTCGATTCCTCCGAAGAAATCACAAGCGTCCTCAATCATGCGACCATTCCGACTTACACATTCATTAATTCAAACGCTGGGTCGGCCGGCTCGCTCATCGCGCTGGGCACTCAGCATATTTACATGGCGCCAGTGAGCGCGATCGGCGCGGCCGCGCCGGTTTTGCCGACCGGAGAGGATCTTCCGCTGACCGAGCGCGAGAAAACCATTTCGTACTGGACCGCGCTGATTCGAAGCTCCGCGATCAAGAACGGTCATAATCCGGACGTGGGTGAAGCTTTCATGAACAAAGACAAAGAGGTCAAGATCGGCGACCGCGTCATCCATCCAAAAGGAGCGGTCCTGACGCTCAGCGCGCAGGAGGCGACGGAGAAAATTAATGGCAAGCCGTTGTTGGCAGATGGGACCGCCGATTCGGTTGTCGATCTTATGCAAAAGGCGGGACTAAAAGGAAAAGCGGTGTCCCTCGATCCAACTGGCTTCGAGCACATCGCATTTTGGATTACCGCGCTCGCGCCGCTTCTTTTACTTGGCGGAATCATCGGCGCGTATCTCGAATTCAAAATTCCCGGCGCAACTTTGCCGGGAGTGATTTCGGCAAGTTGCTTCGCGCTGTTTTTTCTCGGCCACTATCTCGCCGGCCTCGCCGGCTGGGAAGTGGTCGCACTTTTCGTTCTGGGCATGGTGCTGGTGATCATCGAAATTCTCTTCTTCGCACATTCGACCATCGTTTTCGGAGTGGTCGGCGTTTTCCTTATGCTCGCCTCACTGCTCTGGACAATGATCGACCGTTATCCCGGTGAAACATTTTTCCCGACCGGCCGGACGCTGGCGATTCCGCTGCTGAATCTCTTGCTGGCGCTTGTCGCGGCCGCAATCGTCATCGCGTTGCTGGCGCGCTATTTGCCGCGCACAAGTATTTATCGCCGTTTTGCGCTGATCGCTTCGAATCCGCCTGGCCCATCACTCGTTGGTGTCCCACGCGAATTTGTGACGCCGCTCGCCCTATCGCCCGGAATGCAGGGCGTTGCGTTGTCGATGTTGCGGCCGAGCGGCAAAGCGCGTTTTGCCGATCATATTGTCGATGTTATTACGCAGGGCGAATTTGTTCCGGCAGAGACGCCGATCACTGTCGTGCAGGCTGACGGGATGCGCGTTATCGTGAGGGCAAGCGCCTCGTAAGCGCGGCGCCCAGCGCCGATTTGCCTAACGATCACTACGCGCAAACGGCCTTGACCTTTGTCGTGAGTCTAACCGCCCGCAACGACGCGGATGAGTTCAATGCGATCGCCTTCGGCCAGTGATCGCTCGGGCCACTCATGTCGATGGAGGGCGCGGCCGTTGTGCTCGATCAAGAGCGTTTGCGGCGGCAACCCATAACGATCCATTAATTCCGCGATCGTTCCGGCGCCGCGAGTGTCCGCCTTTTCCCCATTGAGCGAGATGGTCATACGCCGGAGAGCGCCTGGTCCCAATCTTTCCAGACCGGCTCAAGACCGCGTCGCCGCAAGACGTTTGCAATTTCAACGGGGGAACGCTCATCGCTGATTTCAAATTGTCCGGTGGCTAACCGGTCTTCGCCGTCCTGGAACTCGGGCGCGACGATGCGGCCGCGCACAGTGCGGTGCAGATGTTCGCCACCCTGCCGCGTGTAACCGCCAGGCTCGGTGTGGCTGCCGGCACTCATCATAGTCACGCCTAGCGAGACAAGCGCATCGCGTAATGACGCCTTCTCGCGCGTACTCAAGACAATTCCGACCTGCGGGAAGGTGATGCGCAATGCGCAAACCAACTGCGCCAGCTCGCGGTCGCTCATAGCGAAGAGCGGCCGAAAACCGCCCGCCGCTGGGCGCAACCTGGGAAGACTCACGGTAATTTGCGCCTGCCAGCAGCATTTAAACAGATATTCGAGGTGCGCGGCCAGTGCGATCGCCTCATCCCGCCAGCGCGACAAACCAAACAGAGCGCCGATGCCGACCCGCCGGAATCCGGCCTCGTAGCCGCGCTCGGGCGTGTCGACCCGGAATTTGAAATCGCGTTTGGGCCCAGCGGTGTGCAGTTCGGCATATACGCCACGGTTGTACGTTTCCTGGTAAACGACGAGCCCTTCCGCGCCAGCTTCAACAATTGGGAGGTAATCTTTCGTTTCCATCGGTGCGACTTCGATCGCGATGGATGAAAAATCCGGCTTCAGAGCGCGAACACAATCAGCGAGATAATCGCCACTCACGAATTTAGGGTGTTCGCCGGCAACGAGCAAAATTTGACGGAATCCTGCTTGTGAAAGATGACGCGCTTCGGCCACGACCTCACGGACACTGAGCGTCACGCGCAAAATTGGGTTGTCACGCGAAAAGCCACAGTAACGGCAGTTGTTGATGCATTCATTCGAAAGATAAAGAGGCGCAAAAAGGCGCATCGTGCGTCCGAAATTTTGCAGAGTAAGAGCCCGAGAAGTTTGCGCCATCGATTCAAGATCGACATCAGACTTCGGCGCAATCAGCTGCTCGAATCCGCGCACGAGCGACGATTTTTCGAGTAACAAATTGTCCAGCGTATTCGCGAAAGACATCCCGCTAATTATCACGCTGGCCGTTCGCTTAGCAAATGATCAACGGCTTCCGTAGCGCCGATTTTCGATCTTTGCATTAAAGAAAAACGCCGGAATGCACACAGACGTTCCGGCGTTTGAATACGGATTGTCGATTCTTAAAAGGCGAAATTAATTCCCGTCCGGGCCATTCCGAAATTGTTGTTAGGCCCATCGACTACGTTCCAGCTGAAATCTGCGATCCAGCCGATGTGCGGGGTGATTCTGACTTCAAGGCCGCTACCGAATTGGCCCATTCCCCTGTTCTCCTGCTCATTTCTGACAACGCCGAGGCCACCAACGACGAATGGTCGGTCATTGCTTCCGCCGAAGATTCCGCCCCCGCCCGCCCATACATATGGCGCAAAGCGAGTACAAGGAATTGGATAACGCAGCGTAAGCGTACCTAGCGCGGCTCCAACCGTGTGGTCATGTGGACTCGCCTGCTCTTCTTCGGTGGTGGTGATATGGCTGCCTTTGCCGGCCAATGCGAAACCTTCAATTCCAACGCCGAAATAGCGGCAGAAAAAGTATTTCGCATCCGCGCCGCCGCCCCAGGCGTGATCATCGCCGAGGAAGCGGTCATAACTACCGAAAATGGCATCGTCCTCGGTTACTTCGGCATTAGTGCGATTGCTCTCGGTTCCAGTAAACGCATAGGCGCCCCACAGGCTGACGTTTATTTCGCGGTCAGCATACCATTCCGGGCAAGGTGGCGGCGCCGGAGCCACCTGTTTCATTTCTTTTCCAGAAATTTCTTCTGATCCGGCGTAGGCGAGGCCGCAAAAAGCGCCTAGAGCAAACAAGGCTAAGGTAATTTTCTTCATAGCTTAAACATCCGTTTACGAGTTATTCGAAGAGCGGTCAAACAAAAAACATTTTTGTGGTTAGGCATATCGAACGCGAGATCGCACTCGAAAACGCGTTGGTAAGCTTTACGAAACGAAGCGGCGGCATCCAGTCAGTCGCCGGATGCCGCCGTTGAGAAATAAGATGTCGACTTTAAAACGCGAAATTGATTCCCGTTCGGGCCATTCCGAAGTTGTTGTTAGGCCCGTCGATTACGTTCCAACTGAAATCGGCGATCCAACCGATGTGCGGCGTGATGCGAACTTCGAGGCCGGTGCCAAACTGCGCCATTCCTCTGGATTCGGTTTCATGGTCGATACGCTGGACAGAGCCACCCGAAATGACAACATGCTCGTTGTGGCCGCCAAAGATTCCGCCGCCACCCGCCCACACGTACGGTGAAAAGCGAGTGCAAGGGATCGGGTAGCGCAGTGTTAACGTCGCAAGCACCCCTCCGACCGCATGGTGATCGGTCTCGCGAAAATGAGTCGCGCCGAAATTTTCAAGGACATAACTAGGATCGCGCGCATCGAGACCGAAACCCTCCAGGCCAAAGCCAAAGTAGCGATGCCAGAAGTATTTTGCATCAATGCCGCCGCCCCAGGCGTGATCGTCTCCAAGAAAACGATCGAATCTTCCTTCGTCACGGGTGGTGAAGGTGCCGAAGAGGCTACTCTTGCCGTCTTCAGTACCAGTGAATGCGTACGCGCCCCAAAGGCTTACGTTCCATTCGTTATCGGCGTACCATTCAGGGCAACGCGGAGGAGCGGGAGCCACCTGCTTCATTTCCTTGGTGGAATAACTTTCCGTTCCCGCGTAGGCCACCGAGGCCAATGCACCCATCGCAATTAAGCCCAAGATTGATTTTTTCATACTGTTTCCTGCGGGTTAGGTAATCACCTTTGAGAAAGGGTCAACCGAAAATCGCTGCCTTTTTAAACGAAAACACGCAAGACGCGTACCAACATTTCGGTGCAGAGAAAGGAACTTGTCGATCTTTTTACACTTTGAGCTCTGCGCCCGTGTTCGCGTCCGTAATGACGAATTTCTCGTGATGATAGCTCGGGTCTCCGCGGAACATCAGCCGGCCGGCGTAGCGGCGCTCCAAATCGATGAGCAATTCCTCATCCTCTTCCTTCAAACGCTTGAGCACGTCTGGATTCAGAATAACGCGGAAATCGTGCACGCTGTCCTGATATGTGCGCATGACCGTGTTGAGCGTACGGTGCAATTCTACACTCGTGGTCATGGAAGTTTTCACAACACCGTGCCCGCCGCAGTACGGACAATTCTCATAAATCGTGTCGCTTAGGCTCTCTTGCGCGCGCTGACGCGTCATTTCCATCAAGCCAAGCTGCGAAATGGGCAGGACGTGCGTTTTGGCCTTATCGCGCTTCAGGCGCTCCTTCATTAGCGTGTAAACGAGTTGTTGATCCCTGCGGCCCTTCATGTCGATGAAATCGCCGATGATTAGGCCGCCGATGTTGCGCAAGCGAAGCTGGCGCGCGATTTCATCTGCTGCTTCCAAATTGGTTTGCAGAATCGTTTTCTCGACGTCGCGCCCACCTTTGTTACGCCCCGTATTCACATCGATTGCCACCAGCGCTTCGGTTTCGTCGATAACGATGTAGCCGCCGCACTTGAGCCAAACTTGTCGATGAAACGCATCATCGATTTGTTTCTGGATGCCGAGTGCTTCGAAAATCGGAGTCGGTCCGTCATAAAGTTTCAAGCGATTGCTGGCGCGGCTCGAAATATGCCCGACTAATTCGCTCATCCGTTCGAGCGATGCGCGATCGTCGCAGAGCACCTCGTCAATTTCGTCGGTCAAAAAATCGCGCACCGTCCGCTCGACCAAGTCGGGTTCCTCAAAAACACGACAAGGCGCCGGCTGTGTACGAATGAGCTCTTCGACTTCGGCCCAACGGTCGAGCAAGAAACGCAGGTCGCGAACAAAATAACGCGCGCGCTGGCCTTCGCCAACCGTGCGAATGATCACGCCGATGCCGTCCGGAATGTCAAGTTGCCGCAGAATTTTGCGGAGCCGCTCGCGTTCCTTTGGATCTTCGATCTTCCGGGAGATTCCGCTCCGATCGCTAAATGGCATCAATACGAGATAGCGCCCCGCGAAACTCAAATTCGTTGTGACGCGCGGGCCTTTTGTCCCAATTGGCCCCTTCGTTACTTGCACGATTACTTCCGACCCAACCGGATAGATGTTCGGAATATCTTTGGCCGTGATCCGCTTCCTTTGTTTTTTCCCCGGCCGATCGATCTCTTCGATCCCGCTGTCGAGCGCCGCCGGAATGGCGTCCCAAAAATGCAAGAATGCGTTTTTCTCGAAGCCGATGTCGACGAACATCGCCTTCAAACCCATCTCGATGTTCTTAACACGCCCTTTGTAAACGCTGCCGACAATATTGCGCGAGGTGCTACGCTCGACGCTATATTCTTCCAACCGGCCATTCTCGAGCAACGCCACCCGTCGCTCGAGTTTTTCCACGCTCAGAACCAGTTTGTTGCCGGTCTTCCGCGAAGGGAGACCAAGAAATTTTCGTACTCTGTCTAACATAAATTTGAACGATTGGAGCGACCCGACACTCAGGAGGATTCGGTTCGCTCATTGTTATATAAGATTGATAATTCATCTGGGGACCGCGCGACGCGGCGCTGGTGTCGGTTGCGGCGCGGGTTGATGCCGGACTCCGAAAAGTCGCTCGAAAAAGTTCGCCGGCCGTTGCGGTTGCGGGATCGGAACCGCGCGAGCCACCCGGCCGATCTTCGCTACTTTACCCTGCGCATCGGCTTCCGGCTCGACATCAGGCGAGGCATTGTCGCTCGCCATTTGCACGTCGGCGCTTTGGCTGGTATCGGCGCCTTCTTCGTCCTCGCTGCCGAGATTACCTCCAGCATAGCTCACTGCTTTGATCAATTGGAGCGGATTGGCCTTATGTGCGGGTGCGAGCCAGGCGACCTGCATATCGAACTTTCCTTCATCCTGCGCGAGAGCGCGTTCGAGAATGCGTGTAGCGATCGGGCCCGCGACCTCGCCGCCGTGTCCAGAGGCGCCCTGCACCATCACTGTGACGACATACTTCGGATGGTCAAATGGCGCGAAACACACAAACCACGCCACATTTTCCTCGTGGCCACGGTCGGTGGCCTGCGCAGTGCCAGTTTTCCCAGCCACCACAACGTCTTTCAAACGCGCTCTGCCACCCGTTCCTCCGTCTTCGTTGACAACTTTCCAGAGCCCTTTGCGGACAAGATCGATATCCTGAGGCGAAACTACCCGCCGCAAATCGGAGCGGACGCGCGGTGTTTGCGAAACGGCAGGTTTGCCATGCTCGTCCAGCACCGGCGAGCCGTCCTGGTTCAGAACTTTATCGACCAGGCGGGGGTAATAACACGTTCCACCGTTGGCCGCGGTGGCATAAGCCATCGCCAATTGCAGAGGCGAAACAAGCGTGTAGCCCTGGCCGATCGAAACATTGGCCGTTTGCGCCTGCGACCACCTCTCCTGCGGATGGTGAATTTGCATCCACTCAGGCCCCGGCATATTGCCGGTTTGTTCACCTGACAGTTGCAGGCCCGATTCTTCGCCGATTCCCAACATCTTGCCAACGGCGTCAATCGACTGAATGCCAGCCGCGTTTCCGTACTGGTAGAAAAACGAGTCGCATGAAACCTTGATTGCATCGGCGAGTGCGATGGTTCCGTGCGTGTAATGTTTTTCGGCTACCCAGCATCGGAAAAAGTGATCGCCGTAACTCACACCGCCGCCGCAATTGTATTTCGCGTTCGCGAGGTTCTTTCGCAGACCGGCAAATGACGTGATCAACTTAAATGTCGAACCCGGCGGCAGCGCGCTCATCGCCCGATTAACCAGCGGATCGCCTTCATCTTTACGCAAGGCCTGCCAATCTTTGGCTTTGATGCTCGGAATGAATGCATTGGGATCAAATGACGGCACCGACGCCATCGCCAGAATATTCCCGTTGTTTGGATCGACAACTACCGCTCCGGCCCGGCTCACCGCCCGCAAAGCTTCGTCCGCGATGGCCTGAATGCGCGCATCAATCGTCAGAAAAACATTTGCGCCTTGTTTTGGCGGATCTTCGCGCAGCACACCATCGATCACGCCTTTGGCATTGCGCCGCAGATAACGCACGCCCGGCTGACCGCGGAGATAATCGTCCATCGCCTTTTCCACATTCGATTTGCCCTCCACGTCCCCCTGATAAAATGTGTACTTTCTGGCCTCTTCCATGTTCGTATCGTCCGGCGGACCGACATATCCTAACAAGTGCGCCGCGAGCGCGCCGTAAACGTACGAGCGCACCGGTTTGATCGCGATATCCACTCCCGGCAATCCGACGTCGTGTTCGGAAAATTTTGCCATCGTCGGGAAATCGATGTCCTTAATGTAAGAATACGGCACCTCGGTTTCGTTGCGATAATGGCGTTGCAATTGGCCAGCGTTGTAATCGCGGGCGAGATCGAGATCGTTCAGGCGCGGCACTACTCCGTCATTAACGATCCTGATAATGTCGGGCTCCTTTACGTCTTTCGGCATGCCGTTGATAATTGCCCGGTGCTCGGAGACCGGCGGAGAGCCAAAACGCTCGCGATAGCCCTTCACCATTTCGGGTAAATAAAAATCCACCTCGTAGCTCGCACGGTTTTGGACAAGCGTTAGCCCGTTGCGGTCGCGAATCTCGCCACGCACGGAAGGAATACGGACGGTGGCTCGCGAGCTGCCGCGAATCTGCGCCGTCCATTCTGCGCCATGCGCCACCTGGATCCACCAGAGCCGAAGGCCGAGTGCGCTCATTCCCAGCAACATGAGCACCCCCAAAAATTGAATCCGCAGACGCGGGCTAAGTGGCCGACGGTTCATTCAAAATGGCCCCGTTCCGGCAAATACGGATAGCGCGTGAGGCGCGCGACCCCTTGCAACGTCCAAAAGATCAGCGGCGCCATCAGCATGGCCATCAATCCCGGTCCGCCGATTTGCCACCAGACTTCTCGCGAAAAGAAAACCGATCCGCGACGAAATGTGATCATAAGATATTGCGCCAAAATAATTGCTGACGTGCAAATGCCGCTCAAAATACAATGCACTTCCCAGCGGCCGCGGATAAAGAGCGGCCTTAAGCCATGCATAATTCCCGCCAGCACTGCGTAGAGAAGTATTGACCATCCCATCGAAATTTCAACCTTCGAGCCGATCACCTGCACAGTGAGTGAGTCAAGGAGCATGCCGGCAAACAATACGAGCGCCAGCATCAATGGAAATGGTAGCGCCATTGCTCCGTAAAAAACAATCACCGGCACGATGTAAATGTGCGCGTTGCACATCCAGTCGATCGGGGGAATGTAAAACTCCGCAATCTGCGCCCCGACCACCAGCGCCAGCAAAATAAAAAAGAAAATCATTTTCTCCCGGTCACCACAAACACGTCTTCTAAGTGCGACAGATCGACGGCCGGCGTGAGCTTGGCTTGGCCATCCAATTCGCGAACAGCAAAGCTTTTCACCGTCCCAATCAGCAAACCCGACGGAAACACACCGCCAACGCCTGAGGTATAAGCTTTTTGCCCCGGTTGAAGGTTTGCCTGCTTCGATAGGAAATTCAGATTCAGTAGCGGCGCCACTGCGCCCGAAACGCGTTCACCAGAAGCAATTCCCTGCTCGCGTGTCCCCTCCACCGAAGCTGCTACTTTGCAATTCTCATCCGTCACCAGGAGCACGACCGAGATGGTATTGCTCACGGTCGTCGTTTTCCCCACCAAGCCTTCATCGGTCACGACCGGCATATCGCTGTCGATCTTGTCTTCTTTGCCACGATTGATCGTGACCGTGTGCCACCAAGTGGACGAATCGCGCGTGACAATTTCCGCCGGCACCAATTTAAAAACCGAGCGTTCACGATAGTTAAGGGCGTGTCGCAAACGATTGACCTCGTGTTCCACATCTCGCAATGCCTGATTCGTCGCTCGCAACTGCCGGTTCTCCACCTGCAACCCAGAGTTCTGGCTCTCCAGTTCTTGCAGCGATTTCAACTGCGTACTCACCGTCGTGATTTGCTTTTTCAACCCGGAGCCTGTGGAAAAGAGTGGCGCCAGCCACTGATAAACAGTGGCTTGAAATTTCCGGGTCGTATCTGTTCCGAAACTGAGAAAATATCCGAGAATGGCGCCGAAAATCAGCAGCGCGATGATGCTCGTGCGACTCATTCCGATCGCGGATTGACGATTGGGAATCGCGGAGAGAAAAAGATCGACATCAACTGCGGACAAGAAACCTTTCCGCGAGTCGAAATCAGCGATCCGAAATCGTTAGCGCCACTGGCGATCGGCCGCGGCCACTTGACGCAAAAATTTAAGTTCATTGAGGCATTTGCCTGTTCCTTCCGCCACCGCGCTTAGCGGATCTTCCGCAACATGGACAGGCAAACCAGTTTCCTCGCTCAAAAGTTTGTCGAAGCCCCGCAACAGCGCACCCCCACCCGCCAGCACGAGCCCGCGATCGACGAGATCGGCCGACAATTCGGGCGGGCAACGCTCCAGGGTGATGCGCACCGAATCGACAATTGTTGAGATCGGCTCGAGCAAGGCTTCGCGCACCTCCTGCGACGTAATCATTAACGTTTTCGGCAAACCCGCCACGAGATCACGGCCCTTCACTTCCACACTTGTCTCTTTTTCAGTCGGATAAGCCGAGCCAATCTTGATTTTAATTTCCTCCGCTGTGCGTTCACCCACCATCAGGTTGTAGGCGCGCTTCATGTATTGCACGATGGCTTCATCCAGCTCGTCGCCCGCCACGCGCACGCTCCGGCTGAAAACAATTCCAGAAAGCGAAATCAACGCGACCTCCGTCGTGCCGCCGCCAATGTCGATGATCATGTTCCCCGCCGGATCCTGCACTGGAAGGCCGACACCGATCGCCGCCGCCATTGGTTCCTCAATCAGATAAACTTCACGAGCGCCAGCATGTGTGGCCGATTCGCGCACCGCCCGCTTTTCCACTTCCGTGATTCCCGAGGGAACCGCGATGACTACACGCGGTCGCGCACGCACGCGACGGTTGTGCACTTTGGCAATGAAGTGACGCAACATCGCTTCGGTCACTTCGAAATCTGCGATCACGCCATCTTTCAACGGGCGCACCGCCACAATATTTGAAGGCGTGCGGCCGAGCATGCGCTTCGCTTCATCCCCTACCGCAAGCACCTTGTTGGTGCCGGCTTGCACCGCCACAACCGATGGCTCGCGCAAAACTATTCCCTGGTCCTTTACATAAACCAGCGTATTCGCCGTTCCGAGGTCGATGCCGATGTCGCTGGAAAGCCAGCCGAAAAGTCCGTTAAACATTAGGTTTTAGCTCTCCAGTCCGCTTGGAAACGCCGCCGTCGATCTTCCCAGCAAAAACCGTGCTCCTCGTCGCGCCATTCTAACCGGCTGAAATGCCGCCGTAATGTGAAACAGGGAGTTGCCTCGTCAAGCGCTTATTCTGTGGGTGATGGGGTCTTGCCATTACTCCATTACTCCGTTACTCCATCACTCCGTGGGAGAAATTATCGTCGCACCCTCCATCCTCGCTGCCAATTTTTCGAATCTCGCTGGTGAAGTTAATCGCGTTGAACAAGCTGGGGCAAACTGGATCCACTGCGACATCATGGATGGGCATTTCGTCGATAACATTTCCTTCGGGCCTGCGATTGTCGATTTTGTGCGCAAGCTCACAACGCTTCCGCTAGATGTGCATCTAATGATCGAACACGCCGATCATTACGTCCCGCGATTTGTCGAAGCCGGCGCGAATTCGATCACCGTTCACGTCGAGCCGGAAGCGAAACACGATGTCGTAAAAACTTTACGCCAAATTCGCGAAGCGGGTTGTCATGTCGGTTTGACTCTGAATCCGGAAACGCAGTTTGAACTCGTCGAGCCATTCCTAGGTACCGTCGACATGTTGCTCGTCATGACCGTCCACCCCGGTTTCGGAGGCCAACCGTTCCGCGCCGATCAAATGGAGAAAGTAAAACGCGCCGCCGATTGGAATAAGTCACGGGAGCGCAAGATCGACATCGAGGTAGACGGCGGCATCAACGCCGAGACCGCCCGCATCTCAATTGAAAATGGCGCCAACGTTCTCGTCGCTGGCACATCCATCTTCCACGCAAAAGATTACACGAAAGCGATCCGCGAATTGCGCGGCGCACGCTAACTGCTTGCCGACCCCGGCACGAGGTTGTTGCCGGACTAAACGCTGGTCGGTTCTTATGAACCCCCCGCGGCCACCACCGGTTCGGCCTCTTCGGTGGTTTCGGCCATCACTTCGTCGGTTTGGGTAACGCGGACGACTTCTTCGATCGTCGTTCGGCCCTGCGCGACGCGGCGCCAGCCGTCATGCCGCAGCGTAATCATGCCCTCAGAGATGGCGCATTGTTTGAGTTCGCCGCCATCGCGTTTTTGCATAATCAATTTTCTGAGTGGCTCGGTCACGACGCAGATTTCGTAGATCGCAGCTCGGCCCTGGTAGCCGGTTTGTCGGCAATGGTCGCAACCTCCACCACGAAGAAATCTCGTGCCGAGCTCTCTCACCGGAAAACCGATCTCAGCCAGGTAATCCGGCGGGTAATCGACTTCTTTCGCGCATTCCGAACAGATGGTGCGCACAAGCCGTTGCGCGATGAAGGACTTCACCACCGACGCGAGCAAGAATGGCTCCACATCCATGTCGAGCAAACGGGTGATGCCGCCAACGGCATCATTGGTGTGCAGCGTGCTGAAAACAAGATGACCAGTCATGGCCGCGCGAATGGCAATATCTGCCGTCTCGATGTCGCGAATTTCACCGACCATCACGACATTCGGGTCCTGTCGCAAGATGTGACGCAGGCCACGTGCGAACGTGAAATCGATTTCCGGTTTCACATCCATCTGCAGAACGCCGGGTAAGCGATATTCTACCGGCTCCTCGATGGTAATGATGCGTCGCTGCACCGAATTGATGCTGGTGAGAAAACAATAGAGCGAAGTCGATTTTCCGCAGCCGGTCGGGCCCGTTAGCAAAATAATTCCGTTTGGTTGCGCCAGCAGATGCCGAATAACTCCCTCTTGCTGTTTACTTAGATCGAGACGTTCGAAACCGAATTGTTGACTGCCGCGACTGAGCAAACGCAGGCTAATCGATTCGCCGTTCACGGTCGGAATAGTCGAAACGCGGACGTCGATTTCCTGATTGATCGCGTGCAAGTTCATGCGGCCATCCTGCGGCAAACGCCGCTCGGCGATATCCATGTGCGACATGACTTTCAGACGCGAAATGATGGCCGATTGCAACACGCGCAATTGCGGCGGCACTGCGACCTCGTGCAAAATGCCATCGATCCGATAACGAATACGCAAATCGTTTTCGAGCGGCTCAACGTGGATATCGGTTGCGCGCTCGACGATCGCTTCGCGAATGATCTGGTTCACGAATTTTACCACGGAAGCTTCGGGGTCGTCCGCATTCAGCTCGATGGCCGTTTCCGAGTCCTGAAAAACTTCGAAGGCGCGGTTGGTTTTGAGGATTTCGTCGAATGTTTCCGCCCCGACGCCGTAGAGGGTTTTCATCGCGCGAAGAAGTTGCGCGCGCGGCACCAGCACCCATTCGGCCGGCTTTTTCAAAAGCTGACCGACCAGCTGGCGACCCATCGAGTTGAACAAATCGTAAGTCGCAAGCACGACCGAGTTCTCCTTCACTTCAATCGGGAGAATGTGGTGTTGAAAAACAAAACGGCTCGGCAAAATCGACAATGTCTCGCGATCGATCTTCTTTGGATCGAGCGAAATCACCGGCACTTTGAAGAACTGGCCGATTGCGCCGAGAAATCTGTTCTCGTCCACCTTGCCCGAGTCGAGCACTTGTCCAACCCATGACCCGCCGTTGAGGTTTTGGGCAAGTTGCGCGGCCTCGTCACGTGACGACACGCCGCTAGCGAGCAAAAGATCGACGACTGACTGGCTGACCGTCGAGTTCATAATTGCGATAAGGTGGATCGGCCGCTCCGCGGGCGATCCACCACGTTGTCGTTCGGCGAGACCATTTTCCTTTTATCCAAAAAAGCCATTCGTTAGGGCAAATGCAGTGCGCGACGCACGGGAATCGTGAGCGTGCCGGTTACACGCATAGAGTAGTTCTTCTGAAGCCGCGCGATCGCCTCGCTCACTTCGTCCGAAAATACGCCGTCGATCGGGCCACAGTAGTAACTAAGCCGACGCAAATCGCGCTGCACCGCGCCAACGTAAGCCGGCTGTTTGATCAGGTCTTTTTGTCCCTCCAACCAATATAGCGGACGCCAGTGATAGCGGGGCTCAAAATCGGTCGCGTTCGGTGCAGGTACTTGGTGCAGTAACCCCAAATCGTCGCGCGGCGCCAGCGAATCGGTGGACCGAAACAGAGCATCTCTATCGTCCGTCGTTTGCGCATTAGCGGCGATCCATCCAAAGGCTAACAGAACAATGATCGACAGTTTGATGGTGAACGTATTCATAGGGTCAATGGGTTTTGTCCGGCGGCAGATCTATCGGGAGCACTTGCTTTTCCTCTTCCGCGCGGGCGGGTAGCTGTTTCTCTTCTCCAACAGGGGATGGACAATCAGGACAAGCACTTTGATCAATCTCTGGTCCGAAGTGCGTGCGGTTTTCGTTTTTCATGCGTAATCGATAAAGGTCGAGTTGCGTCAGGCTGACTTCCGGGCACATCAAGATAATCAACTCCGTTCGCGTCCTAGAATTCGTCGTGCTACGAAACAGATGGCCGAGCACCGGGATGCGGTCAAGATATAGAATGCCGTTGTAGCTCTTGCCTTTATTGTCCTGAATTAACCCGCCGAGGACGATCGTCGAGCCGTTGGGCGCGGTGACGTTCGAGCGGATATAACGGGTGGCAATAGTCGGCACCGAATTGCCGCCAATATTGACATTGCTGTTAGGAACCACGCTGTCGATCTTCTGCAAAATGTCGAGCGACACTTCCTTCTCGGAATTGATCAATGGTACGACCTCGAGTTGGAGGGCCACTTTTTTAAATTCGATACTCGATTGCACTGCAGCGACGTTGCCAACGACGTTTGCATTGCTCAAAGTATTAACAGGGACCGGGATCTCCTGGCCTGATGCAATAATCGCCTTCTTGTTGTTGCTGGTAAAGACCGTCGGACGCGAGATGATTCTGAAGTTATCTGTCGATTCCAACAGATGAACAATAGTCGCGAGATAATTCCCGGCCGCGATGTAGAGATTCGTGCCGCTCGCTACTTGCTGAAGCGCGTTTCCAAAATTCACCAGGCCGGCCGGATCAACCACTCCCGCCGTGATCACAGGACTGGCGCCGGGCGATGCAGATGCGGTGGGATTTGGTATCGGCGCTCCGGTGTTTCGCGAAATGCCAACAAATTTGTTTTTGTACTCTGGCAAAGTAATCGACCCCGAATTCTTCGTTGTTGTTAAGTGTGAGCTCTCCGATCACTGTGCTCAGCGATACCTGCGGCGCGCTCACGTCCATCTCGTCGAGAATCTTTGTGACTTTCACCACGACTTCGCGGTTGCCGAGAACGATGATCGCGTTCGCGCGTTGATCGGCGATGATCTTGGCGTTGCCGACAGTCACGGCTTTTGGCGTCGTATCGACTGGCTGTGTTTGGAGTTCTTCGGAAATGTTTATGGTACTCTCGCCCCCGGTGGTTGACGTCCCGCTGGCTCCGTATTGATTGGCGCCAGCCGTCGGCGTCGCGCGGCGCGGCGTCGCCCCTGGGGTAGCACCCGGCGCCCCACCCTCTGCTCCGCCCTGTCCTGGTGCTCCTGGTTCAGTCAACGCTTGAACCAAAACCGGGAGCGCGTCACCGGCGGAGATATATCGCAATGGCCGCGTAATCGGTTTGGCGAACTCAACGTTGGCGTCGAATTCTGCGATCAATTTGCGGACAAACGGCATATTGATTGGCCGTGTTACTACATGGATACGGTTCGTGCGCACGTCAGGCGTGAGCTTGATTTTCCCCACGACGACGGATTCTTCCGTGAGCGCTGTCAGCGCACCCAATGTGGTGACGTCGCCTTCGGCACCGATTGGCTGCGGCACGTTCCCGGGCGACCGCACATTGCGCACACCGCCATATCCCGGCTGCCCGGGCTGCCCAGTTTTATCGCTCTTTTCAAAAACATCCTTGAGCATGTCCACCACCTTGCTCGCGTCTGCCCGCTCCAGTTTGATGAACTCGCTCACCACTTCCGCGGGCGGGATGTCCACCTGGTCGATGATGCGCGCGAGCGTGCGGATCACGCTGGAGTTTTCTGTGATCAGCAGGCTGCCAGATTTGGGCAGCGCCAGAAAGGACGTGTACGGCTGGGGTGGCGAAAGGTATTGGCCAAGCGCTTGCTGCAATTCCACTGGATCGGCATAGCGCAACTTGAACAAATAGCTGATCACGTGACCATCGGACGGAATCTCCGATTCGTCGGAAATAATCGGCACGCCTGCCGTACGTGGATTTTTTCCGGTGCCGATCACTTTCACAATGCCGTTGTCGGATGGGACGAGGGAGTAGCCATTCATCTGCAAATTGATCTCGATGATCCTGATCGCTTCCTCCCGCGGCACGTCTTTGCTAATGAAAATGTTGACTTTGCCTTGGACAAAATTGTCCATCACCAGCTTCGCGCCGGTGAGCTGCTCATATAAATGCAACACGTCCTGCACATCGCTGTTTGGATATTGCAACTTCACCGTTTTAGGCACGCCAGGGGGAGCAGGAGCAGTGGCCACCGGACTGGGCGCCACCGTGGCCAAGGCAACAGCGCTCTCCGCGTCTTGGCCGAAGGCGCCGGCCATGGCCGCGAAGAAAATGCCCGCGCTGCAGAGAAATCGATGCACGGAGTTATTTAATGAGCAATGGAGGATGCTAGAATGCTAATAAATTGAAGGTGGCGCGTCAATCTGCTTCGCCCGCCTCGCTAAACGGAATTCTCACATTGGACCCCGCGACCGTCGAACTTATAGTAAATTGTCGATCTTGCAAATGTGCTGGGCTTTGATTGGGCAGATTATGCGCCTGTCCAAGTTCGACTTCATCGTTTTAGCGCTAGCGATTCTAGGGTCGACCACGACTCTCGGAGAAGCGAGCGAAATGAAGGGCCCTCTCAGCCAAGATGCGATTATCCAATTCGGGATCTATCATGTCATTGGAGCGCAACAGACTGCCTGGAACCGTGGCGACATCGATGCCTTTATGAACGGCTACGCGCGCTCCAACTCCACAACTTTTGTTTCTGAAGACAAGGTCATTCGCGGTTGGCAAACCGTGCGCGATCGTTACAAGAAAAAATATTCCGACCGCGCCAAGATGGGCGCACTCACGTTTTCCGATCTCGAAATTATGCCGTTGAGCCGCAATTCCGCTGTGGTCCTCGGCAGTTGGAAATTAAAACGCGCAGCTGATCAGCCACATGGACGCTTCACTTTAATCTTCCGCCTAAGGAACGACGGTTGGCGTATCGTGTATGATCACACGTCGACGACGACGACGCCGCATTAAATCGCCACTCGTTGCATCGTTGCATCGTTACATCGGCGGGACGATTCACGGCTTAACTATTCAACGAATTACGATCTCAACCGCGAGAGCAATTTCTCATGAATGTTGTCAAATCCACCGTTGCTGAAAACCGCGACGATGTCGTTAGGCCGCAACAGCGGCGTGATTCGCTCGACAATCGCATCCGCGTTCTCTTCGTAAAAAGCCGGCCGACCTGATTGCGCGATGAGATCGACAACTGCCTCCGGATTCAACCGATCGCTTTCCGGAATCTGCTCAATCTTCGCTACCTGCGCGATAAACACGCCGTCGGCGAGTTTCAGCGCCTCAGGCAAACTTTCCTGAAAAACGGCCCGGCGCGTAGTGTTCGACCGCGGCTCGAATACAGCCCAAATACGGTGGTCTTGATACCGATGACGCAGCGCAGCCAGCGTTTGCGCGATCGCAGTCGGATGATGCCCAAAATCGTCGATGACTTTCACGCCATGCGCTTCGCCACGTACTTCCTGGCGGCGCGAGATACCGGAAAAAGTTTTCAGCGCATTGTCGATCTTCGCCTTAGATACGTCATAGAAGCGCGCCGCGGTCACGGCCATCGCTGCGTTGCGCACATTAAACTCGCCGATGAGCGGAATCTCAAACGTGTCTTCGCCGAGTTTAAAGCGCGAACCGTCCGTCGAGTAAGCCACGTCACGAATCCGTTGCGCGCAGTTTTCTGAAAAACCGACCTCGATCATCTGGGACGGGCAATCTTTCGCGACTTCCACACAATTACGGTCGTCGCCATTCAACAAGGCCATCCCATTTTGCGGCACGATGTTGAGTAGGCGGCGAAAGCTCAGCTTGATGTCGTCGATGTTGTTGAAGATATCGGCGTGATCGAACTCGATGTTATTTACGATGAGCAGTTCGGGCAGGTAATGCAGGAACTTCGAGCGCTTATCGAAGAACGCGGTGTCGTATTCATCGCCTTCGATCACGAAGAATTTAGAATCGTTCAAGCGCGCGCCTTGCCCGAGATTTTTCGGCAGACCACCGATCAAATAGGCGGGTTTGCGCCCCGCCTTTTCCATGATCCACGCGAGCAATGCAGTCGTGGTTGTTTTTCCGTGCGTGCCAGTAACCACGAGATTGTGCCGGCCGCGCAGAAAATGGTTTCTCAAAACTTCCGGTAGTGAAATATAAAAGAGTTTGCGATTGAGAACCGCTTCCACTTCGGGATTGCCGCGCTTAATCGCGTTACCGACCACAAGAACATCGACATCGGCCGGAATGTTTTCAGCGCGATAACCTTCGTTCAATGCAATGCCGCGCTCCGCCAGAAAGGTCGACATCGGCGGATAAATATTTTCGTCCGAGCCTGTGATCTTAAATCCGCGTTCAGACAACGCCGCCGCCATCGAGCCCATCGCCGTCCCACAAATCCCGAGAAAATGAAAATTTCGCGGCGATTCCTTCACATGATTTCTTTACGCCGCGTTAGCGAGTTTGGCTACCCGGAAGCATTCTCACACGAAGCCACAACGGACATAACGGTCCCAATCTCAATAATTCTGTGTGTCCTTTGTGATCGTTGTATGAGGCAAATTATTTCTTCTTGAAGATTTCCACCGCGTTCCAGGCTTCGTCGGGCGGCGCTTGTTCGTATTCGAGCGCACGGTCAAGATACATTTTGGCCAGGTTGTCCTCGGGATAAAATTCAAGAAAGCGCGAGAACAAAATCTTCGCTTCTGTGAAATCGCGTTCGCGAAATTTTCGGATCCCTTCCTCGTAAACTTTCAGCCACTTCAAGGACTCAGGATCGACATCGTCCTTTCGGGCGGCGATAAGCGCGCAAATATCGACCGGCTCGCTTTTTCCTTTCACTTGCGCCCGGGCCACTGTCCGCAAATGGAATTCATCCCGCACCAAATCACAGGCGGCTTCGCCGATCAGAATATCGAGGCCATAAATCCGCGTCAGGCCTTCGAGACGCGAAGCAAGATTGACTGCGTCGCCGATCACGGTTGGGTCGAGCCGTTCGTGCGGCTCGTACGAGCCGATGTTGCCCACTACCGCTTCGCCATTGTTTACCCCGAGGCCAAACTTGAGTTCGGTCTTCCCTTCTGCGCGCCACTGTTCATTTAATTTTCGCAAGGAGGCGCGCATCCCCAACGCCGCCCGCACAGCCGCTTTCGCGTCTTCTGCGACTCCGCGGCTACTGACATTTCCCCAGACCGCCATGATGGCGTCGCCGATGAATTTGTCGAGCGTGCCGCCATTATCAAAAACATGCGTCACCATGCGGCTCAAGTACTCGTTGAGCTGCTTGACCAGCACTACCGGATCGGCGTGTTCGACCAGGGTGGTGAACCCAACCAGATCGCAAAACAAAACGGTCACCGGTTTGCGTGATCCCAGCATGGAACTGTAGTAGCCACCCGGATTATCGAGAATTTCCTTTACTAAATTTTTTGAGACGTAACGCTCGAGGGTGCGGCGAGTGCGCATTTTCTCGCGTCGCTCCAATGCATATTCAAAGCCCAATCCGAAGAGACCGCTTGCAGTGAAGGCGGCAAGCGTCGGCACAACCATGATCAGCAGGCCAAAGCGGTCGTAGCAAGCGCGCGCCGCACCGATATATACCGCGTTGATGGCGGCAAGAGCGAAAATACAAAGGAGTGGACGCCGAAAAAACGCGACAAGGAGCCAAGCCGAAAAGCCGGCCAAGAAAATCCCCACGAAATCGATCCAGACCGGCGTCTCACGAAGGAACTCGTGATCCAGCGCTGCGGCGAGGGCGAACAAGTGGAGGGTTGGACCGGGCGTTTCCGGATCGATCGGCGTTGGGAAAACGTCATGCGCGACTTGCGAGGAGGCGCCGACCACAACGACCTTATTCTTAAAAAAAGCGCCATCCCCATAATTCGCATGCCAAAAACGAGTCTCGAAAATTTCCCAAAGCGGGCGCGGAGGATACGCACTGGGCGCGCTAAATCGCAATAGTTGCGCCTGCAAATCGCGCGGTACGTCGCCTGCATGCCCGAGTTTTTCCACGGCGCGGGCACTCAATGATTCGTATGGTTTTTCATCCGGCAACGGTAACTGGCCCGCCAGTTGCAGATCGGTGATGGTGTAGCGTACGGAGCGAATTTGCCGATCGAGAGGATCGGGAAAGAAAACCACGTAGCCTACGCGATCGTCTTCCATTTGGGGGGATGGGATCAAATCGGGGTTTGGCGGAATGTTGATCGCGACGCCGCCTTGCTCGCGCACCTGCGACAAATCGAAATTTGCGCCGACTACGACCTTATCGTGGTAGCGATCCAGCGCCGCGCGGAACATCGGATCGCCCGCGTCGGGTGAGCCGAAAACCATGTCGAACATCACCAGCTTCGCGCCACCCAAGCCGACTAAACGATCGAGTAACAACGCCCAAAGTTCGCGCGACCACGGGAAGGGCCGTTCCGTCATCAGCTGAAATGCACGATTGTTCTCCCAGGCGTGAACTTCGTCTGCGCCTTCCGGCTTCAGGTCCAGGCTGGCCTGATCGATCCCGATAAAAACGAAATCCTGGTGTGTCGCGGTTTTGCGCCCTTCACGGCGAAGCAAGTCAGCGAAACTGTGTTCGCCACGCCAGAACACTGAAAGAAACGGTGCCGTCGGGAAAAATTGCGCAAGCGCGACCACCCCGGTCCAAAAGGTAGCTAGCAACGCGAGAAGCGTGCGCCGACGCCGGTGCAGCCAATGCATCGGCCTGACTATATCAGAAAATAACGAATGACGAATGTCGAATGTCGAAGGAATAACAAAGCTCGAATAACCGAACGATACAGTTCCTCGGCAATATGTATTTCCTTTTGGTTTTCAGCGATAACGTCGAAGATTTTCTGCATCCGCTCCGCTATCTTGCGCTCATGTTGCCGGTGCGTTCGTCGGCGATCTTGTCCACATCGCGGCCGATACGCATTCTCAAATTCCATCCATCGGCGCGAGTGGCGTCATCGTTTTCTATGCCCTCAAATTTCCACACGTACACCTGGCCTTTTTGATGCGCTGGGGCTTTGTCTGGGTTCGGTGGATTTGTTTGGCGGCAAAAACCTTCTATAACGGCCGGCGGCTCGCCGGAAACCAGCGCCCAGCATGGCTGTCACTACAGTAAAACCGTTTGTCATCTGCAATTCGCTGCTTAATTTCCCGACCCAGCAAAAGCTGTCTTTCGCGACCTGTCCTGCAGCCGCAGAATCAAATCAGCGGGTGAGGCCGCGAAGAGTGACAATGGAATTAACAACTCGTTGAAGGAGGAGCCCCGGAGCGATTCGGACAAAACAAAATGCCAAGAGCAACCAATTCGCCGGCCAGCCGCGCTCGCCGCAAGCGCGTGCTCAAAAAAGCCAAAGGTTACCGCGGACGGCGCTCCAAACTTTTCCGCTACGCCAAAGACGCGACCATGAAAGGCCAGTATTGGTCTTATCGCGATCGCAAAACGCGCAAACGCACGTTTCGTTATCTCTGGATCCAACGCCTCAACGCCGCCGCCCGGGCCAGCGGCATGACCTACAGCCGCTTCATGGAAGGCTTGAAAGCCGCCGGTATCGGACTCGACCGAAAAATTCTCGCCGACCTCGCAGTCACCGACGAGACCGCCTTCAAATCGATTGTCGATCAAGCCAAGAGCGCGCTGGCTGATAAATCGAAGTCCAAGAAGGCGGCGTAGGTTACAAGTTAAACGGTTAAAAGTTAAAACGGCTGGTGCAAACGCGCTGTCGTTGTAACGATTTAACTTTGTAACATTTTAACTTTTAGCCATGCCCCATCCGCTCGAAGAATTACGCAAAGCCGCCCTGCGCGAAATCGAGGCCGCCTCTGACGCACAAGCGCTCGAAGCCGCGCGAGTGAAATACCTCGGCCGCAGCGGCAGCATCTCCGTCTGGGGCGAGCAGATGAAAACGCTCGGCAAGGACGAAAAGCCGATCGTTGGAAAATTGCTCAACCAAGTTCGCAACGCAGTGACCGCCGCGATTGAAGAACGCGCACAAAAATTTCTCACGGAAAGAGAGTCGGACGCGCTGGCTAAGATTGACATCTCACTGCCCGGCACTCCGCACGAGCGCGGCTCGCTCCATCCCCTCACCCAAATGCTCGATCGCTCGATCGACATTTTTCGCCGCATGGGATTCGCTCTCGCCGACGGACCGGACATCGAAGATGAATGGCATTGCTTCGATGCGCTTAACACGCCGCCCGATCACCCCGCGCGCGACGAGCAAGATACATTTTATCTGCCGGACGGTCGATTGTTGCGCACACATACCTCCACCGTTCAAATCCGCGCCATGCAGGCGGCGCCGCCGCCCATGCGTGTGATCGCACCCGGTGCCTGTTATCGCCGCGACGAAATTGATGCGACACACAGCGCGCAATTTCATCAAATTGAAGGTCTTTATGTCGATGAAGACGTTAGCGTCGCTGATTTGAAAGGCACGCTCGAATTTTTCATGCGCGAACTTTTCGGGCCGGAAACGGCCGTGCGTTTTCTTCCAGATCATTTTCCCTTCACAGAACCGAGCCTCCAAATCCACGTCCGCTCAAAAGCACTCAAACGCGGCGAACAATGGATCGAAGTCGCCGGCTGCGGCATGGTGCATCCGGCCGTCTTCGAAGCCGTCAATAAAGCCCGCGGCGATAACGCCTACGATCCCGAAAAGTGGACCGGCTTTGCCTTCGGCCTCGGCATGGATCGGCTGGCTATGATTTTGTTCGACATTCCCAACATTCGCCTATTTGCGCAGAACGATCTGCGTTTCCTTCGCCAGTTCGCATGAAATTCTCCGTTAATTGGTTGCGCGAATTTGTCGGTCTTCCGGAGAACGCGGAAGAGATCGCGGAATTGCTTACTCGTGCGGGTGTCGAGACCGAAAACATCGAAACGCGCGGCGCGAAGATCGACAACGTGATCGTCGCGCGGATCACTGCTTCATCGCGACATCCCAATGCCGATCGTCTGACGATCTGCCAAGTTGATGATGGCAGCGGATCGAAACGACAGATCGTTTGCGGCGCGACTAATTACAAAGTCGGCGACAAAGTCCCGCTCGCTTTGCCTGGCGCGAAGTTGCCGAATGGATTGGAAATCAAGAAAAGCAAACTGCGCGGCGTCGAATCGGAGGGAATGCTTTGCAGCGCGATCGAGCTCGGAGTAGGCGAGGATGCGTCCGGGCTTTTGATTTTGTCACCAGACGCAAAGATCGGCTCGCCGAGTGTCGATCTTTTTCCGAGCGACACCGTTCTCGATGTCGAGATCACGCCGAATCGCGGTGATCTGTTGAGTCATTTCGGATTGGCGCGCGAGATTTCTGCGCTGACGGAAAAGAAAGTCAAATTGCCAGCCGCCGAAACGAAGATCGACATAAAGAAATCCGGCGTTGAAATCTCCGCGCCGCGCGAATGTCCCTTCTTTTCCGCGCGCAAGATCGACAATGTGAAAGTTGGGCCAAGCCCGGATTGGCTGCGCGTCAAAATTGAAAGCGTCGGCATTCGCTCGATTAACAACATCGTGGATATCTCGAATTTTGTGATGCTCGAACTTGGCCAGCCGACGCACGCGTTCGATGCGGACAAGTTGAAAGACGGGATCAACGTGCGGCTCGCGCGCGCTGGAGAAAAATTTCTCGCGCTCGATGGCAAGACTTACTCACTCACGCCGGAAAACCTTGTCATCGCTGATCAAGAGCGCGCGGTTGGAATCGGCGGCGTAATGGGCGGCAAAGATACTGGCGTGACTGAATCGACGAAGAATGTTTTGCTCGAGGCCGCGTATTTTTTGCCTGCGAGCATTCGGCGAACAGCGCGAAATCTGAATTTGCCGAGCGACGCCAGTTATCGCTTCGAGCGCGGCGTCGATCCGGGAATGGTTTTGCGTGCTTCCCAGCGCGCGACGGAGTTGATTCGCGAAATCGCAAACGGAGATCCGGCGAAGGAGATTTCCGCGGCTGGAAAAATCCCACGGAATCCTCCCGAAGTGTCCTTGAGCTACGCAAAATGCGATCAAGTTCTCGGACTCGCGATCAAACCCAATACTGTCGATGAAATTCTTGTGCGGTTCGGGCTGACCAAGAGTAAGAGCACGAGCAAGACCAGGAATGGAAGATCGACGTGGAAGATCCCGAGTTATCGGCGCGATTTGCAGCGCGATGTCGATCTTATTGAGGAAGTCGTGCGCGCATATGGCGTGGGCAAAATCGCCGGAACAGACCGCAGCCGATTCACTCCGACGAGCGTTGCAGATCGCTCGCATGATCTCGAATCGTCGTTGCGCGAGCAACTCGTTGCACGCGGCCTTTCGGAAGCGCGCACTTCAAAATTAATTCCGCGTACCGCGATCACCGAAAATGCGATCGAGCTGCGCAATCCGCTCAGCGAAGATCATGTCGCGCTGCGGCCGAATTTACTCCCGGGACTTCTCGCCGTTCTCGATCGCAACGTGCGCGCCAGAGCGGAACGTTTAGCATTGTTCGAATTGGGCCGTGTGTTTGTTCCGCCGGACGGCAAGGAAGAACGCCACCTTGGACTGTTGCTGTGGGGAAATGTCTCGGGCGCGCCGCATTGGCGAGCAGACGAAAACCGCAAACTCGATTTCGTGGATTTGAAAGGCGCAATCGAATCGCTTGCAATCCCGAAGTTGTCATTCGGCCAGGGCATGCATGTCGATCTTGCGCTGGCGGTTGAAGTTTTTTCAGGCGATCAAGGAATCGGCGTTGCCGGACAACTCTCGGCGAAACGAACATCAGCAGTCGACGCGCCGGACGCGGTTTTTTTTGCAGAGCTAAATGTCGAGCCGATCGCAGAAGCCGCGCAGAGGACAAAAATGTTTCACGAGATAGAGAGATTTCCAGCGGTCACTCGTGATATTGCGATGATTGTGCCGGAGAAATTAACTCACGCGCAGATTGTTGATGAGATTCAATCGGTGAGGGAGCCGTTGCTTGAGAGTGTGGAGTTGTTCGACTTGTTCACAGGCGATCTCGGTGGGACACGCAAGTCGCTCGCATATAGATTGACATACCGCGACCGAAGTCGCACACTGGCAAATGAGGAAGTGACTGCGGCGCATGCGAAAATTCGCGAGCGGTTGCAGCGCGAACTCGGCGCGGAATTGCGCGAGTAGTTCTTTGAAAGAAGAGCCGTCCGTTGAGGGTTGGGCAGGAAACCAGTGTTTTCCGTTCAACTCTCGACCGACGGCTTTTGAACTCCGAATGTTTTCGGCGTGAAAAATTTACCCTGCTATGTTCGAGATTCCAGGTGTGGTCCCCGAACCGATACTTGATTGACAGAAGGAGGCTAGGTCGCAGTTTGGAGAAGATGACAGGCCTTGATTGGAAGTCAGACGCTCCGGCGACGGTCATCCGCCGTTTACCGAAAGGGAACGGGAGATTCACCTAAACGGCATCGGCGGGGTAAAAATTCTGCGAAGGCTTGGGTCGATTGTCGATCCAGGCCTTTTTTTCTGCAACGAAAAACGCCCAACCCGCCTCCGTCCTGGACCGGCTCAGCCGTGGCGAGCGCTGAACGTCCAACGCCCAATGCTTCAATTCAGAATGGATTTTAGTTGAGCGCTAAGGATTGAGCGTTGAACGTTGGACGTTTTTAAATTTAATGCGTGCGCTTCTTGCCCTTGAAGATGGAAGATACTTTGAGGGCAAATCATTTGGCGCGGCGGGCACGCGCGTTGGCGAGATTTGTTTCAACACCGCCATGACCGGTTACCAGGAGGTGCTGACCGATCCTTCTTACCGTGGCCAGATCGTGGCCATGACCTACCCCTTGATCGGCAATTACGGAATTAATTCGCTCGATCAGGAAAGCCGGTCCCCGCACGTACGCGGATTTGTCATCGAAGAACTGAGCGAAGTTCCAAGCAATTGGCGCTCAGAAATGTCGCTCAACGAATATCTACGTAAGTGGGACGTCTCCGGCGTGCAGGGGATCGACACGCGCGCGCTCACACGGCATCTGCGCACGCGAGGGGCGATGAAGGCTTGCCTAACAACTGAAGAGATGTCGATCCAGGAGGCCGCGCAGCGTGCCATTGATGGTGAAGGTGTTATTGGGATGGATTACGTACGCGAGGTTTCTACACCCGAAGTTTATCGGTGGGACCCGACTGACGAGTTGAGTAAACCGTGGACAATCGCGAACGGAAACGGCGGTGGAAACAAACCGAACCTGCCTCCGATCCGCTTCCAGATCGCCGCTTACGATTACGGAATCAAACGAAACATTTTGCGATTGCTGCGACAAAAGGGATTCGGCGTGACAGTCGTCCCCGCATCGACAAGCGCGGAAGAGGTGCTTGCCCTAAATCCGGACGGGATTTTTCTCTCCAACGGTCCGGGCGATCCAGCCGCGCTACCGTACGCGCACAAAACCGTGCACGGTTTGATGGGCAAGAAACCGATCTTCGGAATTTGTCTTGGTCATCAGATTCTCGGTTTTGCGTTTGGAGGATCGACGTTCAAACTGAAGTTTGGTCATCGCGGTGCGAACCAGCCAGTTAAAGATTTACGGAGCGGCAGAGTCGCCATCACCGCACAAAATCACGGGTTCGCGGTTGATCCCAAATCGTTGCCTAACGAAATCGAAGTTACCCACGTGAACTTGAACGACGGCACGGTGGAAGGAATGCGCCACAAGGAATTGCCCATCTTCAGCGTGCAATATCATCCCGAAGCCGCGCCCGGTCCACATGACGCTTCCTATTTCTTCCAACAGTTCGCCGATTTGATCGAGAAGAACTCGGTAGATTGACTCCATCCGAGATCGGCACACATTTGCCACATGTTTAATTCAACACCAAATAGACCGACCGTCTTGAAAGTTGCGGTTGCGGCGGTTTTCATCGCGGCATTGGCGTTATCTCCGCTGGCTGTTGCCCAGCAGCATGAGCAAGGCAAGGATGCAGCCGCTTCCAAAGAAGTCACCGGCGAAGTAGTCGATATGATGTGCTATGTCGATCATAACGCGATAGGGGAGAAACACGGCCAATCGTGCGGTGCGAAATGCATCAAGGGCGGTGGCCCCGTCGGCATTGTCACTGACGGCAAGGCCTACCTCGTTGTCGGCGAACATAAGCCGATCAACGATGAACTTGCGGGCTATTGCGGCAAGACGATCACCTTGAAAGGCAAGTTTGCGGAGCGCGGTGGCATTGCGATGCTCGAGAACGCCGAGATCGTTAAGAAATAAATCACGGAAATCTCAGGTAGGCGCGCAAGATCGACAATCGATCATGCGCGTTCAGCTGTAGCGGTATCTACGACCGCCGAGCCCTAACGACTCTGCACTGCTGGAGGCGGCGCTACAGATTCGCGCGCAATGCGATCACCTGGCGCAACATTCGGAAGCTATCGTTGATGAACCTCACCTTGCTTCCTTCGACGTGATTCCAGCGCACGGGGATTTCGCGCAAACGTAATCCTGCGCGTTGTCGCGAGGACGAGTAGCTCGACATCGAAAGCGAAACCATCGATGCGCGCCCTTTGCAAAATCGGGCGGCAAACGTCGAGACGAAATGCTTTGAAACCGCACTGCGTGTCCCAGAACGGCAGATCGGACGTAAGCCTAACGAGCAGATTAAAAACGCGACCGCCCTGCTCGCGCAGCCATGGCTGGTGCTGACCGATCAGCTTGCGGTCCAGCGCCCGAGAGCCAAAGGCAAGATCGACATCATCATTGGCGATCGGCTCGATCACCTTCGGAATTTCCTCCAACGGCGTCGAAAGATCGGCGTCGAAAAATAAGCCGATCGATCTTTGCGCAGCGAGCAAGCCTTTCCGAACGGCTGCGCCCTTGCCGCGGTTCGGAAAATTCTCGAGCAAATGCGCCTCGATCGGCGCTTGCGCTAAAGTTTCACGGGCGATTGTCGATGTTTCATCTGTCGATCCATCGTTCACGATGAGCAATTCGCTCTGCGGCGAACTTTTCTCCAGATAACTGAGGGTCTCTCGAATGGTTGCGCCAATCCGCGCAGCTTCATTAAAACACGGAATCACGACTGAAAATGGCGGCAGCATGGTGGTGGAAGCGTGAATCGTGATTCGTGACGATTTAACGATTCACGATGTAACGATTCACGAGCTCACCTGTAAATCTCGATAACGAACTGCCCACTTGGATCGACATGGCCGCGGTACATGCCAGAGGTGTTGAAGGGCAATGCAATATTGCCTTCGCGATCAACTGCGATTAATCCGCCAGTCCCGCCGAGTTTCGCCACTTTATCGAGGACAATTTGCGCGGCGTCTTGCAGTTTCATGCCGCGATACTCCATCAAGGCCGAGACGTCGTGGGCAACTGTTGCGCGAATAAAATATTCGCCATCACCGGTCGCGGAAACCGCGCACGTGGTGTTGTTTGCGTACGTTCCGCCTCCAATGATCGGTGAATCGCCCACCCGTCCAGGTCGTTTATTGGTGGTCCCGCCTGTGGAGGTCGCTGCCGCCAGGTTTCCATTTTGATCGAGCGCAACCGCGCCGACCGTTCCATGTCGATCTTGATCCGTGATGATCATTGTCGCGTGTCGATTTTTCTCGGCGGCTTTCATTTTCTGGAGCGCATCCCAACGTTCCTGCGTGAAAAAATATTTTTGATCGACAAGGCGAACGCCATTCTCGGTCGCAAATTTTTCCGCGCCCTCCCCGCTCAACATCACGTGCGGCGATCTCTCCATCACGAGCCGCGCCAGCTCGATCGGGTTTTTAATGTGGCGCAAAACGGCGACTGTTCCGGCCTTGAGCGTCTTACCGTCCATGATCGCAGCGTCCAGCTCATTTGTGCCCGCGCTCGTGAACACCGCGCCCTTGCCAGCGTTGAAATGTGGATCGTCTTCGAGCGCGCGCACGGCCGCCTCCGTCGCATCGAGGCTCGAGCCGCCAGTATTCAAAACGTCGTAGCCAGCCCTCAACGCCTTTTCCAGACCGGAGCGATATTCGCGCTCCTTATCCGCAGTCATTGTGTCGCGCTCGATCGTCCCAGCGCCGCCGTGAACGACTAAAGCGAATTTTTTTTGGTTCATCGGATTGGATGGATTGTCGATCTTGCCCTGCTCTTGCGCATCAGGTAATGCAGCGGACGCCAGCAGCGCGCAAACGAGAAAAACCGTTTTCATTTCAAGACATCGCCGGCAATACTCCCTGCTTTAGCCTTTCCGTCGAAAGCGTGCAGCTAAGAAATTTTATCCGGTCTAACCTCTACATGATGCGACGTTAGACTTTATTTTCCGCTTTTCCGCGTCGCGAAGTAGGGCAATTTCCCCCTCGACATGGCGAACACGCATTCTGGCGAAGACGCCGGCACGACAGTCTCTGCCGCGAATCCGGTCGCGGTGGTGCAGGAAATCGGAGAATTCGGCGAGAGTTTCTTCCGTGAAGTCGGCAGCATGTATTGGTTCATCGTCGAAACGTTTCAGGAAACCTTGGAGCGGCTGCAACAGGGCCGCGTCCCGTTTCGCGCGGCGAGTTTTTTCCGGCACGCCCAGCGCGCGGGGGTCGATTCGGTGCCGCTGGTTGGATTGGTGTCGTTTTTTCTGGGCCTAACGATGGCGCTGCTGACCGGCTATCAACTACAACGGTTCGGCACGGAACGATTGATCCCCGGATTGGTGGCAATTGGTTTTACGCGCGAGCTTGGCCCGCTCATCACCGGTATCATGCTGGCGGCACGCGTCGGAGCGGCATTTACCGCCGAGCTTGGCACCATGCAAGTCTCCGAGGAAGTTGAAGCGATTGAAGCGATGGGGATCGGGCCGCTGCGGTTTCTGGTCGCGCCGCGAATGTTGGCGCTCTTTTTTCTGATGCCTTGCCTCTCAACCGTTTCAAATGTGGCCGCAATTTTCGCCAGCAGTTTGATCTCGCGCGTCTATTTCAACATCGCCTTCGTATATTTTGTGGATCTTGTGCGGGACGCACTGCTCATTCGCGACATCATCACCGGCGTGCTTAAGAGTTTTATGTTCGGGTTGCTCATCGCAGCGATTGCTTGTTACCGCGGCCTGAGCGTGAAAGGCGGCGCAGCTGGCGTGGGCACAGCTACAACCTCGAGCGTGGTCACCGCGATCGCAACCGTGATTGGAGTCGATACACTCTACAATATTGTTTACGTCGTGTTTTTCCCCACATGAGCGTGTCGAATTCGCATGTGGTCGAGCTGCGCGACGTGGTCATGCAGTTCGAAGAAAAGAAAGTGCTCGACCGGCTTTCGCTTCAGGTGTGGCCGCAAGATCGCCTCGTCATCATGGGCCAGAGCGGCAGCGGCAAGAGTACGATTCTGCGGTTAATCCTGGGAATTTTACGACCGAATGCGGGCTCGATCTTTTTTAAACAATTCGAAATTACGCGGCTGCACCGCCGCAAGTTGCAGCAAGTGCGCCAGCACATCGGGATGGTTTATCAATACTCGGCCCTGCTCAGCTCGCGCAATGTGCGCGATAACGTCGCCTTGCCGCTGGAAGAGCTGACCGAAAAATCGCGCGAAGAGATTGATAAAATCGTCGATGAAAAACTCGAGCTAGTTGGAATGAAGGACGCAAAGGAACTGATGCCCGATCAGCTCAGTGGCGGAATGAAAAAACGGGTGAGCCTGGCGCGCGCGCTCGTCCTCGAACCGGAGCTGGTTCTCTTTGACGAGCCGACCGCGGGCCTTGACCCTGTGATTGCCTCTGTGATTGATGAATTGATTATCAATCTCTCTGAACGCTCTAAAGTCACCTCAGTCACGGTGACTCACGAAATGGCCAGCGCTTTTCGCATCGGCACGCGCATGGCGATGTTGTACCAGGGCAAAATTGTTGAGGACGCCGAACCGGAGAAATTCAAGCGGTCCAAAAACCCGGTGGTCGCTCAGTTCTTGAGCGGAAGCACCGAAGGCCCCATTCTGGAGGGGAGCCAAGATGCAATTACAAAGAAATGAAGTCCTGACCGGGTTGCTCGTGGTTGGAACGGTGGCCGTGATCACCGCCACACTCGTCCTGCTGGGCGCGCCCGGATTTTTCCGGCCACTGGTGACCTACCGGATCTACATCGACAACGCGGCCGGGATCAAACAGGGGGCCGTGGTGATGCTGGCCGGCCGGAAGATCGGACAGGTGCAGAAGCTGTATTCGCCCGTTTCTCCAGAAGAAGAGCAGCGCGCCCACGAAGCGGCCGCGGCTTTCCACCCGCCGTCGGACGTTACGCCAAAATTCGAAGCACGGATCGATGTACAAGTGGACAAGAACGCAAAGGTTTATCGGGATGCCAAGGCGCGCCTAATGCAACTGGGATTACTTGGTGACATGGCCATCGACATCACCCAGGGCACCGAGAACTCCGGCCGCGCGCACGACGGCGAGATCTTTGCAGGCGAACGCACTCCTGACTTGGGCGAGGCTGCGGCGAAAATGCTTGAAATCATTAAACCAGTCGCCACCGAAGCGACCACCACAATGAAGGACCTCCAACAAACCGCGCAGAATCTCAACCAGATCACAGATGAAAATTCTGAGCTAAACCAGGCCCTCGGCCAGTTCAAGACTTTCGGCGAACATCTCGTCGATCTTACCGCCCCGGACGGTCCTTTGACGCACTCGCTCGATAATATCGAGCGAATCAGCGATCAACTGACCAAAAACAACAACATCACGGTCACGCTACAAAATTTTCGCGATTCATCCGAAAAACTGAAATCGACCATGCGCGAACTCGAACCGGTAGGCCGCAACGTCGCCGAGTTTAGCGAAACAATAAAGACACAACCCTGGCGTTTGATTTGGCCGAGCACGAAAAAATCTCCGGCAGCGTCCCCCTCGCCCGCTGGCGGCGAGCAGACCATTACGGTGCGCAAGAGCACGAAGGCGAAACCAAGCCCCAGTCCAAAATCGGCCAGGCGCTAACGGGCGGCTCGTTAGGCCGTTTTCTTCGCTCGCTCAACCACGAACGGCGAGTCCCGACGGCTTCAATTCAGATGTCGTCGCAGAAGCGGCGGTGAGATTTGCGACGGTGGTCACAGACCGCCGCTACAGCACGTCATCAAGAGACGCCAGAAGATGCGAAACGGTTTCTTCCGTTTCGTCGCCCATGTTGGAGAGGCGGAAGGTGTTTCCTCGAAGTTTGCCGTAGCCCGGGTCGATCACGAGATGATGTTTTTCGCGCAGCTTTCGCGCAATTTGCAAGATGTCGATCTTGCAAGTGTTTCTTACGCAGGTCAGCGTCTTTGATCGGAAACCTTCCTCGGCGAAGAAGTCGAAGCCGGCGCGGTGGACCCAATCGTGGACGAGCGCGTTCGTGCGCGCATGCCGATCAAAGCGATTCGTTAGGCCTTCGGCGAAAATTTCCTCGAGCTTGGATTGCAGCGCGTAAATGTGGCCGATGCTCGGCGTGCTCGGCGTCATCCATTCGGCGTGTTGTTTCCTAAATTCGAGAAAGTCGAAGTAGTAGCCGCGGTTCGGAATTTTCGCGGCACGGGCGAATGCCCTTTCGGAAACAGCGAAGAGCGAGAAGCCCGGCGGAAGCGCGAGCGCTTTTTGCGCGCCGGTGAGCATCACGTCGATGCCCAATGCGTCCATGTCGATCTTTATTGCCGAGAACGACGAGACCGTGTCCACGATGAGCACGATGTCGGGATATTTCGCGAGTGTGCAGCAAATTTCCGGCAACGGATTCATGACCCCGGTCGAGGTCTCGTTGTGAATGAGCGTAACGGTATCGAATTTTCCGGTTGCGAGTTTTGCATCGACATCTTTGGGGTCGATGTGTTTTCCCCACTCGACTTCCAACGGCTCGGCGTTTTTTCCACAACGCCGCGCGACATCGAGCCATTTGTCGGAAAAGGCGCCGCACATGCAGCAAAGGACGCCGCGATCGACCAGGTTGCGGATCGATGCTTCCATGACGCCCCACGCCGATGATGTAGAAAGAAACACCGGCTGCTTGGTACCGAAAAGCATTTGCAGCTTCGGATGAATGTCGCGATAGAGATTTTTAAAATCCTCGCCGCGATGTCCGATCATCGGCCGCGAAAACGCCGCCAGTGTTTTCGCCGAAACTTCAACCGGACCGGGTATGAAGAGCTTATCGTGTGGGATCATTAGGCAAACGTCCAACGCCGAACCCGCCTTCGCAAGGCTGCGGCGCGGCCGGCGCCCAACGTCCAATGTCGAATGCTGCATTTTGTCGCCGAGAACGGCGACACGATGCAACCGTTCGCCGTCGCATCCTATGCTTCATTCTTGATAAAGCTGATGTCGCCGCTGCGTTCCACCCGCGCGATTCGAATTTTCGACAGGTCTTCGGTCTTGGCGCTCAGCCGAAGGTCCTCTTCCAGATCGTGTTTGGAAATATGGTTTCGACTCATGGCTTCCCAAATCACCCTGCCGTCACGCACAATCACGTGCGGTTGGCCTTTGATCAGAATACCAAACGCGTGTGAGCGGCAGGCAATCCACGCAAAGAGGCGATGGAGAAAAACTAAAATAAATCCGCAGCCGAGCGTCGGGAAAAACGGCGCGCTGCCATTGATCGTTCGGGCGAGCACTGACGCGAGAATAACGATGAGCACGGCGTCAAAGACAGTCTTTTCGGCGAGCGATCGCTTGCTCCCCATTCGGATCATGACTAGGGCCGACACCATGACGACGATTCCGCGGAGTGAGATCTGAATAAAGGTCATGTCTCTTGCTTCCGTCCCAAGTCCCAACAGCATCTGTATCAAATTCAAAAATGCGCTCATGAACGCAATTGTATTGTCAGCATGATTTCTGGCCAGAGGATTGCGTTCCGATTTTGGTGCACATCGTCCGGGGCGCGCCCTGGCAATCAGCCAAACGAGAAAGCGTCAAGCCGCAAACTGATAGCATCGCGCGCGCGTATGTGTTTAGCGTTGATATTGCAAGCGATTGGCACAGCGCCATCGGCGCGACATGTTTATAGAATACACCATAAGAACACGTCTAAGCTCCGCTAGGAGCGGCATGTATCCTCGCAAGAGGAAATATATCGCCCCTACGGGGCTAGTGTGTTTCGGGTGGTTGCCGCTCCATAAACATGCCGCGCCTACAGCGCTCACCCACCAGAGACGCTAAACACGTACGCGCTGGAGCGCGTGATCCACTTTAGGTCGACCCGCTTCCCGCCAGAGACGCCGGGAGGCGGGGGCCGCGACATCTACCTGCTACCGCGTCCTGTTTTCACTTGCAGCTCTTCGATCTTTTTAGACGCTTCAGTATTCGTTAGGCTTGGATCGAATTCTTCGCCTCCTTCGCAGCAAAGCGTTTGCAAATAGGGACGTTGCGGTCCGATCATCGACTCTTCGCCAGTGGCATCTTCCGGATCTTTTTCCGGATTTTGCATCTCCGGTCTTAACTCGTCAGAGACCATCTAACGAAGAGCGTTGCGGACGTTCTCGCCGGACTTGTCGTGCTCGCCATAGGACGAGTCCGTCCAGTGGCGGACTTGCGCGAGAAAGTTTCACATGGCATAAAGGCGCTCGGTTTGAACCGGCAAAATCAACCCTTCGATCATGCCCACCGCTGCGCCTCCTTCTCGTGATCCCGCGCTCGAAGCAAGCGTCTTTTGGTGGCGATTCCGGAAAGAGATTTCAGCGATCATTATTATCGCGCTGCTCGCCCTTACTTTTTTTGGCGCCTATCGATTTTACACGAACCGGCGCGCCTCCGCTGCCGCCTCTTTGTTAGCGAGTGCCAAAAGCGTGCCAGATTATCAGCGACTCATCGCGAGCTACCCGAACACGCCGGCAGCCGCGTCTGCTTATCTGCTGCTGGCAGAGAAGCAGCGTGACGCAAAACAATTTGTCGAGGCAAACGCAACGCTGCGCGCTTTCGTCGACAAAAATCCAAATCACGAACTCGCGCCAACCGCGGAGATCGCGATCGCGGCAAACTTAGAATCACTGGGGAAAAGCGATGAGGCGTTATCGACTTACCAGCACGTCGCCGCGAGTTATCCGCAAAACTTTAATGCGCCGCTCGCGCTTGTTTCCGCGGTGTCTTTGTTGAAGGCGAAGAATCGAACTGATGAAGCGCGCCGTATTTGTGAACGAATCATCACCGATTACAGGGACAGCTTTTGGAGTGGTGAGGCCCAGCGGCAATTACGTTTGCTGAAGCCGAGCGCGCCGTCCGAACCAACGGCAAGATCGACCATCCCCCCGCTCTTGGCGGCACCAAGTGCGGCGCCAGCAGCGCGGCCGCGGCCGGCCGTAACGCCGAACAAGCCGCGCGACTAAAAAACTCTGCGGGAGAGACGCTCGCATGTTGATCCGAGTCACATCTTCGGTTGTGCGGATCCCTTTAGCCGAAGATGAGAAGCTGAATCGAGTCGGGCAACTGTTGCGCCACATTGGTGGCTACACTGCCGCGAAGAAGATTGGCGAGAGCAATTCGTTGGGTCGCACCGATGACAAGGTAGTCCACGCCCATGGTTGCCGAAAGATCGACAATCGTGGCCGCGGCATCTTGGCTCACGGCATAAACCGGCACGACGCAAACGTCGCGCTCCTCTCCGAGTTTGAGCATCAAAGACATGATGGCGTTCGCTTCGGGATCGTCCTGCCATTTCGCGCGACCGAGCCGGGGCGGGCCACCGGAAAAATAGACGGCAACTTCTTTAACGTAGAGCACGCAAAGCGTCGCCTTGCGGAGTTGCGCTTCGTCGAGAGCGAAGCCGAGCACCGGCGTGATGCCGCGGGCCGCGACCATGATCTTTTGTCCTTCCTGCAGCCGCGGCTGAAGCGCGGCGATCGTGTCTGGTGAAACCATTTCTGCCACCCTTCTGGTGACGGTGAGTGTAGTTAGTCCCTGCCGTTTTTGCGTGTAGGCGCGCAATGCGAGACCCACTCCCAAGACGCAGACGACGAAAAAAAGCGCGTCCGGTTTCGTGCGGGCCAGCGTCAGTTCAACAAAAAAAAGGATGCAGAACGTGACGCCGAAGAGCGCACGATCGTACCAGGTGAAGCCGATCGCGCGATTCGATGCGCAGGAGCCCAGGTTGACGGTGATCGCGCCGACCACGCCGATGGCGTAAAGACCTGCCAGGGTGGTGAAATTTCTGGCGAAGAGAAGAACGACGGTGGGAAGTCCGATGGCGATGAGCAGCGGATACAGAGGTACGCCGTGCCGGTTGAGCCGTTTGAATTGTTGCGGCATTTCGCCGTCGCGCGCTATCATATAAAGGAGGCCGATCAAAGCGACGATCGCGGTGTTTGCCGCGCTCAAGAGCAAGAGCAAAAACACGGTGCCGACGACCCAACCGAACGCCTGGCCAAACCATGGGCCGAGTGACGCGGTCCCAAATTGTTCGCCGATGAACCGCAGCATGTCCTCGTGCCGCTTCGTCAGCGCGGCAGCGATGTCGCTTCGAGTCGTTAGGCCGAGCGTCTTTCCCATTACTGAAGGCAGCGACAGCATCGCCCAGCCAAGCAGCGCCGTGCCGAGCACAACCTCGATCGCGACGGGCGCAATCGCCTTGGCCGATTCGCGCGCGACACTTGGTCGATCGGGCGTCGAACCCGGGTCGAGCTTCATGACTCCAGTGAGGTTCGCAATCGCCTCCACGCCGGAGAGCGCGAGAATCACGCCTACGAATTGGACCCAGAGTGTGCTGAGACTCTCGTGGCGCGGCTCGAGAAAATGTGTTGTCAAATGCGGCGCGCTCACGGCGATCAACGCCACAACCACGATCACCGTTGGCGCAGCGAGCGCGACCGCCAAACTGCCAGAGTGTTTTGGTCCAAACCAATTAATGAACCCGAGGAAGAGCAGCACGCCGATCGTCGTGAACGCGATGTGGTCCTTCAAGAATTTGAGCCAGAGAATGTTTTCCGCGCCGGAAATGACATACGTCAGACCCGACCAGCCGCTCAGCGCTGCCGTCACCGTGAGATCAGCGACGAGGAGCAATGCACCAACCACGGCGAGCAGCCGGCCTTGCGAACGGGCCGCGGAATAAACGCCGCCGCCATCAGGGAAGTAAGCGCAAATGACGGCGTAATTGATTCCGACCAAACCAGTGAGCACACAGACGGCAAGGATAATCGGCAACGACGAAAACCCGGCTGCGAGAAACGCGAGCCCGATCACGTAGGCTTTGCTCGTGCCCCAGTCGCCGTACAGCAGCGCGGCTGCACGTTTCCAATCAACATTGCGCGGGCGATGCACCGCGCCGCTCTCGGTGATAATCAAGTCAGCCATCGCAGATGGAAACCTGACTGTTCATCGGAGTCTCCAGTGGTGACAAGCAGTTTTCTAAACTCAATTCGCGCGCATTGGCCCAAGTCGCATCCTGGTATCTGCACCAGTTTACGTTCGATTCGACGGTGTTGTACCGCGCCCGCCTTGACGTGATCGGCGCACCCTTTCAAAGTTCCCGATAGTTCTTTGTTTCGCTAAATGGAGGGACGAGTCGTCGATCCAGCGGGGGAACCAAATTCCGTTTTGCGGTTGCGGAGCGGATCGGGGCGAACGATGCGCGGCATCGGGAGCATTTGATGGCTCTAACCCGACAGCTAACCTCGTCAGCAACATTAAAGGGCAAAGGAAGTCGAGGTAACCGACTCCCGCCAGAAGTGAGGTGTCTCGTCGCGCGAGCTCGCCTCGTTTGAGTCGAAATCAGTTGATCCCAACTAATATTAAGCGTCCGCGTAATTTGAATGCGCCGCGCGCCGCGGCCATTCTCTACGGCGATTGGGGCACAAGCAAAGCCTATGTCATCGGCCTTGCCTTCGCCATCGCCGGCTACGCTTCGTTCTGGCTCATCGCGGCGATGTGCGTGCTGACCACGCTCGTCGGGATCAACTACATGATCATCTGCCGGCTTTATCCGGACGGCGGCGGCGTTTACGCAAGCGTGCGGCATCGCTCGGAAGTTATTTCGATTGTCGGTGCGTTTCTGCTTATCGCCGATTACCTGGTCACAGCAGCGATTAGTGCGCTTTCGGCCTTTGCTTATCTCGGTGTTCCGCATCCGGAAAAATTTGCTGCGGCAGCGATCCTCGCCATCGGACTGCTCAATCTTCTCGGCCCAAAAAACACCGGCGGACTTGCGTTTTTGGTTTCGGTGCCAACCGTCGTCGTCGTCATTACGCTCGGCCTTTTTAGTTTGCCCCACATCGGCGAGGCGATCGGACAACTGCAACCGCTGCACGGCTCATTCTGGCAGAACTGGAGGGGCTTCGTCGGCATTGTGCTGGCGCTTTCGGGTGTAGAAGCAATTGCCAACGCTACCGGTGTCATGCGTCTCGATCCTGGCAGCACGGATGAGCATCCATCGGTGGTCAAAACATCCACGCCCGCGATTCTATGGGTCATGATCGAGGTTTGCATTTTCACCGCACTGCTCGGTCTGGCCATGCATGCGCTCGGCGGGTTGCAAATTGTGAACGGCGACGTCAATGCGCCGCATGCCGAAGGGGTTCGCGATTACATGCTGCGCTACATGGGCGAAGTTTTCGTCGGCGGCGCGCTCGGCCCTGCGCTCGGGCAGATTTTCGGTTTCGTCGTCAGCATCGTTTTCGCCATGTTGCTGCTCTCCGCGGTCAACACGGCGATTGTCGATCTCATCATGATCCAGTTTCTGATGTCGCGTGACCGCGAGCTCCCCGCCGTTTTCCATCGCCTCAACAAATGGGGCGTACCGAGCCTCGCCATGTGGTGCGCGACCATCATACCGATGGTGCTCGTCATTTTCGTGAAAGACATCGCCGGCTTGGCTGACCTCTACGCGGTCGGCGTGGTCGGCGCCATCGCCACCAACCTCGGTGCCACTTCGACCGACCGAAAATTATCGATTAAAACGTGGGAACGTACACTCATGTTCGCCACGTTTATTGTTATGGCGGCGATTGAAATGTCGCTCCTCATCGACAAGCCGAACGCGCGCTACTTTGCTGTTACCATTCTCGCCGTCGGACTAGTTCTGCGCGGATTAGTGCAAGAACGCCGAATGAAAATGGAGGCAGTGCCCGCGCTGGTCCTGGAAAAACCAAATGTCGACGTTGCACGCGCAAGTGGAGAGGCGATGCCTGCTTCGTTAGGCGCGGAATCAATTCTGTGTGCCATCCGTGGCACGGGCCGCACACTCGATTTTGCCTTGCGGGAAGCGCGCGAGACTGGCCGCCGACTTTATTTGCTGTTCGTGCGCGAGCAGCCGTTCATGACCGAACAAGACGCGAAACGCAAGTGGCCGCAGGACGCGGAAGCGAGTGCAGTTTTCGCCGAGGCGAAACAAAAAGCGGCCGATCGCCAGCCATTGTTCTGTTACGCAGTCAGCCCGTCGGCGGCAGAAACGATCGTCGACGTTGCGGCGACGCTCGGTGCATCTCGAGTGATCTTGGGGGCGCCGCGACGGCCAGCGCTGATTAATATGCTTCGCGGCAACGTTATTCGTGAAGTGTCGAAGTCGCTCCCCGAAGAAATCGACCTGCTCGTTTACGCCTAACGAACTGCGGCTCCTCCGCAGATTTTCGCGAGAGGCAGTCGCTTGTCTGCCGGTTTATAAAGGCAGGTGACAAAAATTGCTCCTTGCTCCCGACAAATTTTTCCGGCGCTGCAGCAATTATTGTGTGCGATGAAACGATAAGCTTAGACGGGTTTTTATCCGCCGACGGCTTGGTAGTGGCCGAGGCCGCGTTTCCACATGGCGTTTGCCCATGCCCAAGCCAATAGGAGCCAGCCGGTTTGAATCGCGAGTGCTTGGATGAGTTCGGCCCCGCGCAGGCGCTCGAGAAAAATCGCGATTGGACAAAACAGTTCGTAATAGAATGGCAGCCATTTCATTGCCGCTTGAATTCCGATCGGCATGATGTCGATGGGGAACATTTGGCCACCTAAGAAATATTCGAACGAGTAAACGATGAAAACGATGGTGGAGATTTCCAAAAGCCAGAACGCCATCATTGCTAACGAATAAGTGATGAAGAACTGGATCAGCGCCGACATTAACATCGACATCGTCGCGAGCACATAAGTCGCCGCGTGTTCGGGCGGCGCGATGTAATGCCGGAAATAAAGAAAGATAAGCGCTATCGGCGGGAGCGTGACGAACGTGTAAACGAGTCGGCCGCTGAGAAAAATGCTGAACCGATAAGCGAGATAACTCATCGGCTTGGTGAGAAGCGAATTGATCTGTCCTTCGCGAATGTCGGCTGCAATTTGCCATTCGTCCTCAGTCGGCGTGACCAGATTGCTGACCAGGATCGTGAGCAAGTAATAATAAATCATCGACCCGTAGTCGTAGCCGTGCAGACTGCCGCCACGCTCTTTAAACACCGCGCTCCAAAGAAACACGGTGCCAGCGAGCGGGATCAAACCAAACAGAGCGCGGAGAAAATAATTCCAGCGATAAACAAAGGTGTTTTGCAGCCCAATGTTAAAGACCGAGATGTACTTGTCGATGTTAGCGCGAGTCACGTTTTTGGACCAGTTCCACCGCCAGATTGATCGCCGCGATCATGCTATCGGGACGCGCGATTCCTTTGCCGGCGATGTCGAACGCGGTGCCATGATCAGGACTCGTCCGTGGGAAAGGCAACCCGAGCGTCACATTCACGCCGCCGTGAAAGGCGTGGAGTTTCAGCGGGATCAGAGCTTGATCGTGATACATGCAGAGCACGGCGTCGAATTCGCCTTCGGCGGCGCGATGGAAAATTGTGTCGGGGGAATGGGGGCCGGAGAAGACGGAAGGTGATCGGTGAGAGGTGAGAGGTGATTGGTTCAACTGGGCGACCGCGGGAGCGATGATCTCAATTTCTTCGCGGCCGATCTTTCCCGATTCGCCGGCGTGCGGGTTTAAACCGGCCACGGCGATGTGCGGTGAGTTGTGAGACCGCAATCGCAGAAAATCAGCGAGCAGAAGACCGACGCGCACGATCTCGCTTTGCTTCAGGGCGCGCGGAACTTCGCTCAGGGGAATATGCGTCGTGACCAGCGCAACTGTGATTTCCCCGGCAGTTAAACACATCGCGAAATTCTTTACGCCGCAACGCTCGGCAAAAAATTCCGTCTGCCCGGCGAATTTGAAACCAACCTCATACATTCGCGCCTTGTGGATTGGGCCGGTTACGACCGCGGTCAGCTCACCGCGACGCAGTCGCGTCACGCCTTCCTCCAGCGCCGCCGCGGCAGCTCGCGCAGTTTCGATCGTCGGCTCGCCTAGTTTGCAATCAGGTTGTCCGCCGATAAGGACGTATTCCGCTGAAGCCGGCACGCGATCCGATGTCAGCGCAAGATCGACAACCTCCGGCCCAACCCCGGCACGGTCGCCAAGCGTAATCCCGATACGAGGTTTGGTGCTCGCGGTCATGATCGTAATCGAATCTTGCTCAATCGAGCACGAGCACGACTAGGAGCAAGAGCACGAGCAGCTAGTACGTCTTGATGTAGGCTTTTGAGCGCAGGCTGGCGAGCCAGCGCTCTTGGAGATCCTGGGCTTCTTGCTGAATCAGGATTTTCTCGATGTCGGCGCGTACTTGAGCAAGCGATTTAGTGTCGCCGCCGTGTTTGTCGTCCACCTTGAGAATGTAGTAGTTACCGCTGAAGTCGACGACGTGGCTGACCTTTCCCACCGGCAGATTGAATGCAACTTTCTCCAGCGGCGCAGCCAGCGTCTTGCGCTCGATCCAACCCCAGTCGCCGCCCTGTTCGCGCGTGCTGTCTTCGGAATAAATCTGCGCGAGATGACCGAACTCGGCGCCGTTCGCAAGTTTGCCAAAAATCTCATCGGCCAGCGCCTTTTGCGCAGCCGCTTGGCCGTCGGCGGCATGGCTCGGAATCATTATCATGCGCAGTTTGACTTGTTCTTTGCTCGTGAATTGGTCGCGATGCGCTCTGTAAAATTCTTCGACCTTGAGCGGCGAGGCGACGGTGTTGTGTTTGACGTTCTTGCTCCGCATCGCTTGCACGATCATTTTTTCGGTCTCCATCTTTTTAAATTCGCCGAGCGTGTAATTCTGCGCCTCCAGCGTCTTGATGAACGTGTTGCGATCGCCGCCGAAGTTTTCGCGGATGATGTCGTGCATTTGTTGCTCCACGAAATGATCGGGCACCTGATAGTTTTCTTTTTTGAACGCCTGAATGATGAGCTGCCGATCGATCAAGTCCTTCAGCGCCGCTTCCCGCACCTCCTTGAATTTGGCTGCCAACTGGTCTCCCGTGTATTGAGCGCGCAGCACTTTCTCGCGCGGGGCGACCAGCTCCCGCACCTGCGAATAGGTGATGATCTCGCCTTTTGTCGGGTTCTTATCGTCGCCAAGCGCTACAACCGCGGCGACGCCGTCAACAATTTGCGGCTCGGCCGAATACGCGGCGCGACATACTGGTGGAACGTTCAAGGCCAAAATGGCCAAAATCGTGATCAAAAACGGACGCATCATTGATTAAAATTTCCGACCAGCTCCAAAACTTCCCGGAGACGCTGCTCGACTGTCGCAGCAACTAAACGAGGGAATTTTCCATCGACAAGTATAAAATCGCCGCGCCGTGTCAGCATCAATTTGCGCTCGCGCACCTCCACTCGACTGATGCCCGCCTCAGCCGCAGCGAGCTTGATTTCAGCGAGGAAAAACAAATTGTCAACCGGGCGCGGAAATTTGCCAAAGCGGTCCCGCCAATCGCGCTGCAATCGTTCCAATTGCTCGCGCGTCCTGATTTCGGCCAGCTGGCGATACGCCTTGATCCGGAGCATCGTGTCGCCGAGGTAATTCGACGGAACAAATGCCGGCGCGATCTGCTCCGGGCCAAGTTGAATGAACTCGGCTTCGTTGGTTGCGAGGAAATCAAGGCGCACTTCGACATCGAGGCGCAAATCAAATCTTCGCCCTTTCAATTGCGAGACGGCTTGTTTAAGCAACTGGCAATATAAATCGAAACCGATCGCCATAATGTGACCGCTTTGCGCCGTACCGAGAATGTTGCCCGCGCCGCGAATTTCCAAATCGCGCATGGCGATGCGAAAACCGGCGCCTAACGAGCTGTATTGCTTGATCGCGTTGATCCGTTTGCGCGCGGCGCCAATCGTCATCATTTCTCGCGGGAGAAGCAGATAGGCAAAGGCTTTGTGCTCTGCGCGACCAACTCGGCCGCGCAGTTGATAAAGATCGGCCAAACCAAAGCGGTCGGCGCGATCGATGACGATCGTGTTCGCGTTCGGAATGTCGAGACCGCTTTCGATAATCGTCGTGCAAACGAGCACGTCGATTTTGCCAGCCACGAAGCGCGCCATTACCTCTTCAAGTTCATCCGAGTCCATTTGCCCGTGACCGATGTCGATCTTTGCATCCGGACAAAGATCGACAATTCGTTCGCGCACCTTCTCGATTGATTGAACCCGGTTGTGCAAAAAATAAACCTGGCCCTGTCGCTCCAGCTCGCGCTTGATGGCATCGCGAATAATTCGCTCATCATAACCGCATACCACTGTCTCAACCGGCAGCCGGTTGAGCGGCGGCGTTTCGATCGTGGACATGTCCTTCGCCCCGACCAGGGAAAGGTAAAGCGTGCGCGGGATCGGCGTCGCCGAAAGCGTCAGAACATCGACCAATTTGAACAGCTCTTTGAATTTTTCCTTGTGCAAAACACCGAAGCGTTGCTCCTCATCGATGACGACGAGACCGAGATCTTTGAAGACCACGTCGCCAGAAATCAGTCGATGCGTGCCGATGACAATGTCCACTCCGCCTTGCCGCAGCAGTTCGAGAATTTTGCGTTGCTCGCTTTGCGATCGGAACCGACTGAGCATCTCGATTCGTACCGGGTAATCGAGCATCCGCTGCCGAAAGACTTCGAAATGTTGCTGCGCGAGAACCGTGGTCGGCGCGAGCACTGCAACCTGTTTGCCGTCCATTACTGCTTTGAACGCAGCGCGAATCGCCACTTCGGTTTTGCCAAAACCCACGTCGCCGCAGATCAAGCGGTCCATCGGCCGGGGACGTTCCATGTCGATCTTTGTTTCGATGATCGCTTTCATCTGGTCGGGCGTTTCTCGGAACGGAAATGAATGTTCAAATTCCCTTTGCCACCTCGTGTCGGCACCGAATGCGTGCCCGCGATTGGTTTCGCGTTCTGCTTGTAGCGTCAGCATTTTGCCCGCGTAATCGAAGATCGACAATGCCGCGTTTTTCTTGGCGCGCGCCCACTTGAAATCGGCCAGCGAACTAAGCGGCGGCGATTTCTTCCCAACACCCACGTAACGTGAAACGAGATAGGCCTGCTCGAGCGGGACGTAGAGTTTTGCATCATCCGCGAATTGGACCGCAAGAACCTCCTGGCCGTCTGGTGTTTCTCCTGTGGTGGCAGCCGTCCCGGGCGCAGGCGACACGCCTGCCACTACAGAAGGCATTTTGATTAACCCAAGAAATCTTCCAACCCCGTGCTCAAGATGGACCACCAGATCGCCCTCATTCAGCTCGCTGAAATCGATTTGGGCGCGATGACGTTCGGCGTAATATAACTTCCGCCGCGCGTGCGGCGCGAACCGGCCAAACAATTCCGCGGCAGACAAAACGACCAGGTTCGCCGCCGGAAAACAAAATCCGCGAGCGAGCGTACCGAGGACAAGATCGACCCGCTTCGTGCCCGAAGGGCTGCCGGTTGGTCTAACCGCCTCGGTCGCCCAGCTCCTTCCGTTCGGCTCTTCAACACGATCACGTGATTTCTCTTGAAGGAGCTGCCCCTCAACGGCGGGTTTGGCGACATTTTGCAACGCGGCGGGGTCAATAATCTCGCGAAAGCGCTCGATCTCGCCTTCGGTTTGAAAATAGATGACGATACGCGCGTTGGTCTGTCGCCACTCCTTCAAACGCTTAACGAACTGGTTGCGCTTTGCTTCCGCCAGCATGAAATCGCCCACTGCGAATTCGCCCACATTGCAATCCTGAAACGCGCCACTGAAATCTTCCGGCCCGCTTTCAATCCAGCTCTCGGTAATTTGAATTTGGCCGTCGGAATTTTCTTCCGGCTCGATGTCGATCTTTAGGTGATCCTTATCGACATAATCGCGAACCAAACCGCTTTGATCGTCGGCCAAGCCGAGTAGAACATCAGCCATTTTCAGATCGCGTACCGAGGTTTGCATATCGACGTCGAATTCGCGCAGCGACTCGACAACGTCGCCAAAGAATTCAAGACGCACCGGCAGTCGTGCCTGCCAAGAATAAAGATCGATAATTCCGCCGCGCACAGCGAATTGGCCACGCGTCGTGACTTGCGCGACACGTTCGTACCCGGCGCTGGCGATTTTTTCGAGAAGAGCCTGCATTTCGACCGAAGCGCCGCGTTGAAGTCGAAGCGAAGCCGATTGCAACGTCCCACGTTTGGGTGCTCGTTGGTCGAGACTTGCCCGGGTGGACACGATGACGCTCGGCCCCCGGTCCTTGTCGAGATTGCCCAGCAAAGCGAGACGCTCGGCTACGATTTCCGGATCGGGTAAAACATTTTCGACAGCGGCAAATTCGGTTTCGGGGAGAAACTGTGCGCTCGGCAGCCAGTTTAACAAAGTTTCGTAAAGCGAATCCTGCGCGCGCACGCTGGTGCAAAGGACCCAGATCGTCTTCTCGATGTTGCGCGCGATCGTCGCGACCACAAATGCCTGGGCCGGCTCGATGACGTGACAAAACTTTATTGGCCAATCGTGATTGTCGATTTTGCGCAACTTTTCCGCGATCGGCGCGGATTGCGCGACGAGTTGAAGAAGATCGCCAGACGCTTTCACGGCAAACGTTCGCCGAAACTGGGCGAAGCTTCAAAAAGGTGGATCGCCGCTCCGCGGGCGATGTTAAGAATGGCGGCTTTGCCGCGTTGAATTAGCATCGAGCAAGGGGCTGCTCGATCCACCTGGCGATCAGTGTGCCTGAAACTAATTTGTGATCGTGACTGGCGTTCCGACCGAGACGGATTTAAAGAAATTTTCCGCCATGAATTCCGGCATCCGAATGCAACCATGCGACGCAGGATAGCCGGGGAGATAGCCGGCGTGCATGCCGGTGCCATCCGTGATGCGCATGTAGTAAGGCATGGGCGCGCCTTTGAAGTGCGTGCCGGGCGGTTTGGGGTCTTTCTGAACATCGACATTTGGTTTCACAACGGTGCCGGCGGAGTCAACGTAATCGCCGTATCGGCTGGAAGCGTGGTTGATGTCTTTTTCGAGAACTGAAAAATGCCCGGCGGGCGTGTTCAATCCTTCGCGCCCGGTGGAGAGTTGCGACACACCGACGAGCAAGCCGTTTTTATAAAAATAAGCGCGCTGCTCAAGGAGGCTGATTTTGACGGAGGGCCTGCCGCCAATACTATCGCCATCCCAGTAGGAAACGCTGTCTTGGGGCGCACCGACGGTAGGTGCTGTCCCGTAAATGCCGCCCAGATATTGAGTTTGCCCCGTGAACCGAGCGTCTTCTTCGCAACCGACCATAAACGATATCGCGCCTAGAAAAAGCGCCCGTGGGAAAATTCGCAAAAGCACACGCATCATAAGATTTTTCAAAAACGGATTCTGTTAATGTTCGACTCGGCCAAAGTCAAGGGAACGGCTGGCCCGGCGGCGAGCTCGGCTTGAATTGTGCTCTCCTTAAGGCAGACTTCCGCGCCCTGTTTTCCCATGCCGACCTACGAGTATCACTGCACCAAATGTGATCAAAATTTCGAAGCGTTTCAATCGATGCGCCATGAACCTTTCCGCGAATGTCCAAGACAGCTTTGTCGCCTACCGAAATGGGGGCATGGCAAGGTGAAGCGACTTCTAGGCACTGGCGCTGGCATTATTTTCAAGGGTTCGGGCTTTTACACAACCGATTACCGAAGCGATTCCTACAAGAAAGCGGCCAAGATGGAGTCGCCCGCGACATCAGCGCCGGAAAAATCGGGTGAGCCGAGCAAAACGGAAAAAAAGGCCGTACCATCACCAACCATTCCGCCGGGCAAGACAAAAAAGGAATCGGCCGCATGACCAAGCTGATTTGTCCAGAATGTCAGCGCGAAAACGAACAGGAGCGCATTTTTTGCCACGGATGCGGGGCGCGCCTAGATCGATCGGCGGCGGTGGTCCCCAAAACGGCAGGGGAAAAGCCGGAGCAAGCACATCGGCGCGTTCAACAGATGTTCAACCCGGACCGCGGAAGGTTGCGTCGAACGTTTTTCACATTTTGCAAATTGACCTTGGCCGCATTTTTGACGGCTGCTCTCGTGCAGATGATTTTGCCTCCCGAAGTGCCGCCGGCGACGCAAACAATCGGACTGCCAGCACAAATCAATTTCGACTTAGAAAACGCCATTCTTTACCATCGGGACCTTCAATACTCGCAGGAGCAAGTGAATGCGTATCTGGCTTACGCCTTAAAAAGTAAACACAACTCATTGAGCAAACCACTGCTCTCTTTTAAACGCGCACTTGTCACTTTCGGCGAAGGGACTTGTACCATCATGGCGGAGCGTTCCTTCATCAGTTACCCACTTTATCAGGGCGCGATGTATGGAGTGAATGTAGCCGGAGGGAAAATCGTTGCCTCGGCAAAGGGCGGCTTCGTTGGGCGGCTGCCTATTCATCCCGCTATCATGCGATACGCCGACATTATTTTCGCTGACCTTTGGTCTGCGCTCACGCGCGAGCGAAAATTGGTGGCGCAAATGGGCAAAGTCGAGTTCCATCAGGGGAACGTTCTGTTAAGCGCGTCTCGATAAAGTTGAGACCGGCGGCCCGCCTTCTCTCCCTCGAGCGCGCCGGTCAACCAACCGAAAGATCGATAACCCCGAGAGCGCCCCCGCCGCGTGTTGCGGCTGTGCCGCGCAACGCGCTCAAAATGCCCGCAACCAAATAGGTTAGGCAAAGAAGAAATCTTGCGTTCATAAAGTCTTTTCCAGTTTCACCGAATTACACACCGAAAAACGGCGAGAGTTTCGCTTTTCTGAGCCTTGGCTTTGCTGAAAACTTGCCAGGCAATTCTTTCTCGCCCACCCGGCTCGTTTTGACTTATTTTGGGCGGGCAATGGTGACCAAGGGCAGCGTGGCTTGTTTATTGTCAATTTTGGCTGCACAGGCACTTTCCGCGGCTGCACTCGAGCGCAGCATGAGCCCATCCCATCAATTCGTCATTTACGGCGCGGATGATTTATCACGCGGCGCGATTTCAGACCTGGCTGAAAAGACCAAAGCTAATTTGCTCACCCTTCTTCGCCGCGGCGATGAATGGAAGACGCCAATCGTCATCAATCTGCAGCGGCCGCAGGCGAATGTCCCAGAAATTGCTCCCAGCGCTTTGCGTTTTAGCCAAACCGGCTTCGGGTTGAAACTCCAACTCGACCTAACGCTGGCAGCAAACCTCGACCACGCGGTCATCGAGCGCGAATTGTTGCGCGCGATTTTGCTAGAAATGATTTACCGCAAAGAACCCGAGCTCGCTCCCGGAACGAGCTATGTAGAGCCGCCTGATTGGTTACTCGATGGCGTGCTCGCGCTGGCGCCCGGGCGTGATCGCGCGCCGCTGATTGAAGCGCTGGCCGTGTCGAAAAAGATCACGCCGTTGGAGGAATTTCTTGACCAGCGCCCGACGTTGCTGGATTCGCCCGCCCGCCAACTTTATCGGGCGTACTCGTTTGTGCTCGTGCAATCGCTTGTCGATCAAACGGACGGGCTCAGGCGTCTCGCCCGCTACATCGACAATCTTTCTCACGCAACGAATAATTCGCTGGCCGATTTGCAGATCCAGTTTCCCGAGCTGGCCGGTAATGACGCCGGAAGAATCTGGAACTTGAATATCGTTCACCGCAGCAAAAATTATCAATTGCTCACGTTCGCCGAGACCGAACATGAATTGGACGAATGTTTACAAATCTCAGGAAACGAGAAATCCAATGACGCGCCTCAACTGCGCGAGCTTTTGCAGCGAAAAATTTCGCGGTCGGAAGCCGATTCACTCAATCATCTCAGCCAGAGGTTGCTCTTGCTTGCAGCGTTCGCGAATCCGATTTTGCGCCCGACGATTCAGGAGTATCAGCGAATTGTCTGGTCGATTGCCGCGGGCAAAAACAAAGGGATGTCCGCCCGCCTGGCGCGCACAGAAGCGCTGCGCACGAAGATTTCTGCTCGCATGAGCGAGATTGACGATTACATGAACTGGTGCGAAGCGACCAAAGCGAAGACGCAAAGCGGCGAGTTTGCCGATTATCTTAACGCGGCTGAGCAACAAAATGAAATGCGACCGCGCCGCTACGATGCGCTCTCAATTTATCTCGATGCGCTCGAAGAGCGGCTCGAGAATTGAAAGCGAGATAATTGTCGATCTTCTCCGCCTAGGCAGGTCCATCTTCGGCGCAGTTGCCGGTTGCGACTTTGCCGGTTATGATACTTGGCGCGGCTAAGCCGCGCGTTTTTCATAAATGCAAAAAATTGGATTTGCTGAAGCTCTCGATTCAATCATAGCGGCCGACCCGCGGTATCATCGGGACGCGTATGTTTTTCTGCGCGACGCGCTCGATTTTACGACGAAGCAGCAGAAGAAAATCAAAGGCACGCCGGTGCGTCACGTCACCGGGCCGGAATTACTCGATGGCGTGCGGCAATACGCGCTGAAAGAGTTCGGGCCAATGGTAATGACGGTGTTTGATTCCTGGGGGATTCATTCTTGTGAAGATTTTGGTCACATGGTCTTTAATTTGATTGACGCCGGGATTTTCGGAAAGACCGACCGCGACTCGATCGAAGATTTTAAAAATGTCTATGATTTTGAAGAGGCGTTCGTGAAACCGTTTGCGCCCGCAAAACCTGTCGCACAGAAATCTCCACCGAGTTTGCCTGCGCCCAAGCTGTTATGATCGGCGCGGCGACGCGTCTGGCGCTTTTTTCTGGGATGATGTTTAGCATGGCTAATTTAAACCCGGCATCGGCGACGGAGCCGGCCGTGATCACGTTTCCGCCGAGCACGGCGAAGAAATGGGTGCTGCCTGACGGCCTCACGCTGATTGTGCAGGAAGACCACAGTGCACCGGTGGCCAGTGTGCAGGCGTGGTGTGCCACCGGCAGTATCGACGAAGATGAGCGACTTGGCGCCGGGCTCTCGCACATTCTCGAGCACATGCTCTTCAAAGGAACAAAAACACAATCAAGCCATGCGGTCGCGCAAAAAATACAGGATGTCGGCGGTTACATCAATGCCTACACATCTTTCGATCGCACCGTCTTTTGGATCGACGTGCCGAAGGATGGCGTGTCCATCGCGCTGGGGGTTTTGGCCGACGCCATGATGAATTCAACCCTGCCGCCAGACGAGTATTTGAAAGAACAGGAAGTGATCCGGCGTGAATTTGCGATGGGGTTCGACGACCCGGATCGGATGGCTGGGCAACTTCTATTCGCTACCGCATATCAGCGTCATCCCTACCGGCTGCCAGTCATTGGGCAGATGGAAATTTACAATCAACTGACGCAGGAACAGGTGATGCAGTATTACAAATCGCGGTACGTGCCGAACAATTTGACGTTCATCGTGGTGGGAGATGTCGATGCAGAAAAAATCCATCAACAGCTCTCCGAGTTCTTCAAAGCGTACCCCGAGAAATCGCTCAGGCCTATTTTTATTCCCGAAGAACCGCCGCAACTCGGCCAGCGCGAAGTGCACAACGAATTTGCCACCGAACTGACGCGGCTTTCGATCGCTTGGCACATTCCAGAAATCACCCACCCGGATGTGCCGGCGCTCGATTTGCTCTCGACGATTTTGGGCGATGGACGCAGCTCGCGTTTGTATCGGCGTGTCCGTGAGGAAGCGGGCCTCGCCTACGGCATCTCGGCTTTTTCATACACGCCGGGTGATCCGGGATTGCTGGGCGTCGATGCGACTGTCGATCCGAAAAAGCGCGACGCGGCCGAGCAATTGATTCTGCAAATCGTCAATGAAATAAGACAATCGGGCGTGACGCCGGAGGAATTGACCAAGGCAAAGAAAATATCGCTCAGCCATCACCTCGACTCGCTCACGACCATGCGCGGCCAGGCTTCCGATATTGGATCGAACTGGCTGCTGACGCGGAATTTGGATTTTAGTCGCGATTATCTTGCCGCTGTTCAGAAAGTAACGCTCGACGATGTCCGCCGCGTGGCTGGAAAATATCTTGTCGATCAAAACCTGACCGTTGTCTCGCTCAATCCGAAAGGGTCGCTCGCCGCGAAAACGGAAGCCGCGAAGCCGGTCGCTACGGGCGAGATCCAAAAATTCGAGCTTCCGAATGGCTTGCGCATTCTGGTGCGCGAAGATGCGCGTTTGCCACTCGTTTCGATAAGCGCAGTTTTTCGCGGCGGACTGCTGGCGGAAACGCCGGAGACGAACGGCATCACGCGTTTGATGGCGAAGACGCTGCTCAAAGGCACAAAAACACGCACGGCTGAGCAAATCGCTGATCAAATTGAAGCCGTGGGCGGTTCGATTTCGAGCGATGCGGGCAACAACAGTTTTAGCGTTTTGCTTCACGTCACTAAACCGGATTTGAAACTCGGTGTCGATCTTCTCTCGGATGTTTTACTCAGCGCCACGATGCCAGAGAAAGCAGTCGCGCGGGAAAAGCAGATCCAGATCGCGGGCATTCAGCAGGAAGACGAACAATTGACCACCGTCGCGCGTAACATTTTGCGCCAGGCGCTTTTCAACCACCATCCTTATGCCTTGCGCGGCAACGGCTCGGTCGATTCGGTGCAGCGTTTGACGCAAAAGGATTTGCTCGAGTTTCGTGATCGCTACGTTGTCGCAAAAAATGGCGTCATTTCCGTTTTTGGAAACGTGAACGCCGCCGAGGTGAAGCAGATCTTCGAACAGGCGCTCGGCTCTATGAAACCTGGGGCACTGGCCTTGACCGAGGCGAAGTCGCCGACCGAGTTGAGTAAGCCGGCCACCGTCGAGAGCAAGAAGGAAAAGGCCCAGGGCGTCATCATGGTTGGTTACCGGGGCGTCGATATTTTCAGCAAAGATCGACATGCACTCGAGCTGATCGACGAGGCGAGCAGCGACCTTGGCTCGCGCTTTTTCATTCGCATTCGCGAGCAGATGGGCCTGGCGTATTACGTAGGAGCGAGCCAGTTTCAGGGACTCGTGCCTGGGCTTTTCGCGTTTTACCTCGGGACCGATCCGCAAAAAATCGAGCCGGTAAAAACGGCGCTCCTCGACGAAATTCGAAAACTGGCCAGTGATGGCCTAACAAGTGAAGAACTCGCCCGCGCCAAGAAAAAGCTCAATGGACAACAACGAATCGCCATGCAGAGCAATGACTCGTTTGGGTACCAGAGCGGACTCGACGAGCTTTATGGATTGGGCTTCGACTATTACAAACAGCTCGAGCGCGATGTCGATGCGGTCACTCTCGACGAAATCAAACGCACCGCGGCGAAATATTTCCGCGACCAGCCATATGTTTTGGCGACGGTGCGACCACCAGAGCATGCCCCAGCCGCGAAATCTAATTAGAGATGGCTGAAGTCCAAACCAGCACACAAAGCGGCGAGCTTTCCCAGCGCTTCATCGAATTTGTCATGATGCACGCGCAGAACGCCGCGCTTTTTCTCGGGCAAATCCCGAATCCGAAGACCGGCGAAGGCGAAGTGAATCTCGAGCTGGCAAAAATGTTCATCGATCAGCTGGAGATGATTCGGGAAAAAACACGCGGCAACTTGAGTAACGAGGAGAGCACGGTCCTTCGCAACACGTTGTCGAACCTGCAAATGGTGTACGTCGATGTTGCGCAGAAGGGAGGCAAAGGCGCCGCCCAACCGGTTACGCCGCAACCGGAGCAAATAACGCCTTCGCAACCACCAACAAGCGCGGAATCGCCGCCAATCGCTTCCACTGAATCCGAGTCGAAGAAAAAATTCACCAAAAGCTACGGCTCGTAAATCGGCAGGGCGTAGGCCGGTTGTGCTGAAGAATCGTTGGCGGGGCGCGGGAGAATTGTGAGCAAACGACCCGAATCAAACATCGTTACCAATCCGGCAGAAGCGGCTGAGGAAGCTGGGCTGCGCTACGTTAGTGACCGTCAAGCCGGTTACACCCGCAAATCAAAAGGCAACGATTTCGAATATCTCGATCTCGAAGGAAAAGCGATTCATGACGAGCAGCGGCTTTTGCGCATGAAAAGGCTCGCAGTTCCGCCTGCTTGGAAAGACGTTTGGATCTGCCCCTCGCCGAATGGCCACATTCAGGCGACTGGCCGGGATGCACGTGGCCGAAAGCAATACCGCTATCACGACCGCTGGCGTGAAGTTCGCGACGAAAACAAATACGAGCGGATGGTCAATTTCGGCGAGGCGCTGCCAAAAGTGCGGCAACGCGTGCGCAAAGATCTTGCTTTGCCCGGTTTGCCGCGCCGAAAAGTGCTTGCAACGGTTGTGCAATTGCTTGAGCGAACGTTCATCCGCGTAGGCAACGCAGAATACGCGCGCGCAAACAAATCGTTTGGCTTAACGACCATGCAAGATCGACACGTGGACGTAAAGGGAGCGGCATTACGTTTCCACTTTCGCGGTAAAAGCGGACGCATGCGCAAACTCGAGCTGACTGACCGGCGCATCGCGAAAATTGTTTCCAAACTGCAAGACTTGCCAGGGCAGGAGCTGTTTCAGTACGTGGATGAGGAAGGCGTGGTGCGTGATGTTACTTCGCAGAACGTGAACGAGTATCTGCACGAAATCACCGGTGAACATTTTACCGCGAAAGATTTTCGTACCTGGGCAGGAACTGTTCTGGCCGCTATCGCGCTGAATGCCGAAGGGGGGTTTGAAACGAAGAAGCAGGCGAAGGCCAACATCAAAAATGCGATCAGCGCGGTGGCGAAGCTGATTGGGAACACTCCGTCCATTTGCCGGAAGTGTTATGTTCATCCAGCGCTCCTGGAAACCTATCTCGATGGAAATTTCATTGCAGGTTTGAATCCGAAAAACGGTCGTAACTCCGTTCCCACCCGGCGCGTTCTCGATCTTCACTCGGGCGAAGCGGCGATTCTAAAGTTCCTCCGGTCAGATTTCGCGGAAAAAGCGGCTTAACGTTGCTGGTTTCACGAGCAGCAGCATCACAAATTCCTGAGATTGCGATCGTCGGAGCAAAAAGCGAAGGGCGCCTTCGTTTCCGAAAACGCCCTTCATAGCAAGATGGCGGTAAGCCGAGTTCTGTCTGCCTGATTTCTCAGGCGGGATGATCATTTATCTTCCAGCCCCAGTTTTTCTGGCGAGTTCTGAACAACTCGGCGGTTCTTCAGAAAAACTGGGGCTGGACGGGCCTCCATTTTCATTTCGACCGCGTGCGACGATACCCGAGGATCACTCCCGAAAAATTCGGGCTGTACGGGCCGGCTACCCTCCCTCTGTTTTGTCTTGCACCACATGGGGTTTTTCCTGCCTCGCGAATTACTCCGCGAGCGGTGAGCTCTTACCTCGCCTTTTCACCCTTGCCTGCGCTTTTTCTCAAAGAACCGGCGGTGTCTTTTCTGTGACACTTTCCGTCACCGCAGCCCCGAAACCTTTCGGCGCTGCAGCGCCCGCGTGTTTTACGCGGCATGCTGCCGTATGGTGTTCGGACTTTCCTCCAGCGAATCTTTCGATTCACCAGCGATCATCTACCATCGGCGACTAATCTACCACATTGGCCGAAGAAGAAAACCGCGGATAACGCGGATGGAAACGGATTATCAAAGGGTTCGGCAACTTTCTGGAACATCCGCGTAATCAGCGGCTCTATCTCTTTTGCTGATTTTTTCCACACGTCGTTTCAATCCAGTGCGCGAGAAAGAATTTTTTCTCGGTCGGAAGAAAATGCTCCGATCTGCCCACGATTGGGCGCAGGGTCGTAGCCATTTGCAAACAAACCGTGACAAAAATCAAGCCCCAGAAGTTCAGGTGCTTTCGTGTCGAGCCGCTCAGCAATTGGCCCATCGCCTCGACCAGGCGCAATCCAAACCTAATGCCAATGGCCCAGAAGATGAGATCCAACGCAGCCATGAACGCAACTGAATCGGTCGATTGCGAAAAGATCCACGCCACCGGCGCAAATCCGATCAAGAGGAGCGCGCTAAGCCCGACGGCGGCGAAGAGCACGCCACTTATTGTGCGCCAGCGCGCTTCGACTCCACTGAGACAGGCAAATATGTAAAAGCTCGGCAGACAAATGAGCATCGACAAAAATGTGCCGAGAGCGAGTTTCGTGGGCGCGATCCACAGCTGCGCACCACCAGAAAAACTGCCCACAACAATGCCGTATGCAGCCATACCGGCGAGGGCAAAGATCAAAAGCGAACCCGCAAGCGCCGCTCGCCAATTGTGTTCCAGTTCGTATATGGCGCGGGCGGGATATTTCAGCAAGGCCTCGATTACCAGGACGGGTGACTTGCCTGTCGTTATCGGTTCGAATGCGAATCGACTTGGAATTCGTGGCGGTTGTGGTGATTGGTTTTGCGCAGACGGTGTGGTCATTGGTTTTTTTGTTTGATCTTCAAAAAAAGAGATGCCGAAACGCGCGCCAGACGGCTTCGTAAAAATTACCGCGCAAAGGATCGTCACGGAAGAATTGCACGGCCAGCTTTGGTGAGCCGATAAAGGGACGCAGGTTCCAGGCGAGTTGCGCGCCGAGGAAAAGATTGCCGGCCAGCCAACTGAACAGAACACCGCGCGCCGTGCTGGCCCGTCCACTCATTTCGTGCAGCAGACTGAGCAGCCGGCGGTTCGCGGTTACGCCGGCAAGCGCAATGGCGAAAACGTGTATCAGCAACATCATGCTATGGCCAAGAATCGCGTTCTTCGACTGGAGCGGCGGCGCGTTATACCAAACGAAGACCGTGATTGGAGCGAATCCGCCCAGGATCGTTGCCGCAATCGCAAAACTCATGAATATCGCGAGCGTTGTTTGCTTGAATGAAAGACCGGAGCCGAGGAGCTGCGCCAGCATCCCGTTGACAGCTCCGTTGCCAGCGCAAGTAAGGAAAATCAGCAGTGGAAACTTGACTGCGGTGTAAAGCGATTGCAGCGGCGCGCGCCACAAGCCCAGCGTAGAACCGTAAAGACCCGAGCCGACCAAAATGATTATGCAATATTGCACGAACGAGTGAATTTTCAGCTGCGATAACAAGGCCGCGATGCGATTCGCATCCCCACCCAAGAGGCTCTTGAGCTGTTCCATTACGACCAGCCTTCCCTATGCCGGTCCGCGATCTTCTCCAGCCGCTTCAACACGGCCTCAACCGTCTCGTGCATTGTCGATGTGCCGGCGGTCAACCCAACAACTTCGACATTCGCGAAATCTTTTGCATCCAGCTCTTCAGCGCACTCGATGTGAATGGCGCGGCGCCCAGCTAAGCGACAAGTCGCAACGAGTTGCCGTGTGTTATTGCTTTCGCGACCGCCCACGACTACGACCGTGCCTGCTTCCGCGATCAGCTTGCGCAAAGCAGATTGTCGATCTTTTGTAGGCTTGCAAACCGTATCAACAAATCGCACTTCGCTTTGCGGATGCCGCTTTTGAATCGCGCCCACGATTGCGCGCGCGTGCTCGATCGGCCGGGTGGTCTGCGAAATAACTCCGTAACGAGGGCGCGGCGCTAATTTCGCCACATCCTCCACAAAATCGACAATCACTGCGTCAGGAAAGTCTTCAGTCAACCCGCGCACTTCCACATGGCCGTGCTTTCCGATCACCACGGGGAAATAGCCGGCCGCGACAAGCCGTTTTAGCTGGTCGTGAGCCTGCCCAACAAGCGGGCAGGTTCCATCGAACACCTCGAATCCGGCCGCGCGCCATCTCTCTCGTTTATGGTCCGACGCGCCATGCGCGGTAATCATGACGCGCTTCGATGTCGACCTTGTCTCATCCAGCGAAGCCTCGGATACCCCTTGCGCGCGCAGCCGCTCGCGCACAAGAGGATTGTGCACAAGCTCGCCCAGAATGGTGAGCGGTGCTTCGGTCGCAAGTTGTTCTGCCTCCGAGATGGCGTCGCGCACGCCGAAACACATTCCGAAATGTTCAGCCAGCAGAATTTTCATTCTCGATCTTGGGTCTTAACTTTGTGATACAAAGTAATTGGGAAAATTTCTTCATTTCTTCCCCGTCCTCACGATTTGGTCCAGCACATCCAAATAATCTTTGAATGCCCCCCGGCCCTTTGCCGTCAGCGAATAACTGGTCTGTGGCCGGACGCGCACCTCTTTGGTAACGGCGACAAAGCCCAGTTTGTGCAATGTGCGCAAATGCGTGATCAAGTTGCCATCGCTCATACCCAACTCGGCTTTCAAATCTTGAAAGGACCAGCTCGGACGCGTGGCCAGCAGCGTCATGATGGCCAGCCGCCCTTTCTCGTGGATCGCTTTGTCGAGCTTGTCGAAATTCAGCATTGTTCATTCGGCGGCAGATTTCTCGCTGAAGAGTACGCCTCTTCCAGACCAGGTGCAGGCGGCGTAAATGAGATGGTACAGACCAAATGTCACGCCCATGGCGAGATCCGGAGTGTCGGCGCAGAAATCGGTTTCGATCGCGCGATCAAGCACCGGGATCGCTACGCTGGTGAGAAGAAAAGCCCAGCCAAGTAAGGCGAGCGAACGCGGGGCGAACAGGTTTGTGGAAAGCAGTGCCAGTCCGTAAAAACCGGTCCAAACCGCGACCAGGAACAACTCTTGGTTCCCAAGGTAGCCGGTCTGAAGAAACCAGACCGTAACCGAAACCGGAATGAGCAGGCATGGCGCAATCGCGCGGAGGGCCAGTTTCATCGCGGGCGAAATGAACGGCCGCCCAGTCCGGAGCGCTTGGCGGCGGATGAAAAATGCATTCGCCAGTAATGAAATCAGGAGGACAACAAGCCAAACGAATGCGAATTCGCGCGAGGTGATTTGGAAGCCGACGTTGAAGCCTGTTTCATTGTTCAGGAAAATTGCGACCGCTGCAAAGATCGACAATAACCCCGCTACGAGCGCGGTGGGTGCAGAGATCGCGCGATAAATGGTGGCTCGCTCCATCAAGCTGCGGATAACGCGCAAATGCTCTTCGGCTTTCGAGCGCTCGTCGTTCATATCGAGTTACTTTGTATGACAAAGCTAAATCGAATGCAACAACTTTTTCAACCTCGATTTTATCGATCGCATTGTGGCGGAGTGGCGCTTCAAAAAGTCGTCACTGCCAATTTCAAAATGGCATAGGCACGTTCGTGAGAAAAATCGTGATCATGACAAGCGCGATCACAAGTTTCCCGATCATACCTCCGAGATTGCCAATCAAACTCCCCCAGCCCGCGCGTCCGGCATCGATCATTCTTTTTCCGGCGAGGAACTCCCCGGCGATCGCGCCAATCACCGGCCCGACAAACAGTCCGATCACGCCGAAAAAAATTCCAACGAGTGCGCCAGCGATGGCGCCGAACGTTGCCCACCTGGTCGCGCCGAAATATTTTGCGCCGAAATAACCGCTTAGAAAATCGAGCGCATAGGTCGCAAGCGTGAGCAGAACAAGAAAGGTTATGCTTCGCCAGCCGATACTCTTTTCAGGACCGAGCATCATCCGATGAATCACAGCCGCGCCGAGGATGATCGTTGTTCCGGGAATCACCGGCAACATCGTGCCGATGAGGCCGACGGCGAACAGAACGACAGTAAACAGCCACCAAAAGAATTCCATAGGGACGCGTGAATCGTGATCCGTGAATCGTGAGTTGGAAGGCAGATACCGATTTAACGAATTACGGTTTAACGAATCATGGCTCCCATCTTCTTTTTGACCGGGTAGATGTCGATCTTATACTGAAATCTCTTATGCCACTCGCGGTTGGAACCAAAGCGCCGGATTTCACGTTATCGAGCAAAACGGCCGAGGGCCCGAAACAGATCAAGTTGAGTGATAACTTCGGGAAGAAAAATACGCTGCTCCTTTTTTTTCCGATGGCCTTCACCGGCACATGCACGACCGAGATGTGCGGGGTGAGCAACGATCTCGCGGCCTACGCGTCGCTCAATGCCCAGGTTTACGGGATCAGCGGCGACAATCCGTTCGCGCAGGAAGCCTGGGCGCAAAAGGAAAACATTACCGCGCCGCTGCTGAGCGATTACGAGCATAAAGTCGCGCAAGCGTACGATGTCGCTTACGATTCGTTTCTTCCACAAATGAATCTCGGCATGGGTGGCGTGCCGAAGCGCGCGGTCTTTATCATCGATCGGAGCGGAATGATCCAATACGCCGAATGCGACGACGACGCGCGCGCATTGCCGAATTTCGACAAGGTGAAAACGAAATTGGCGGAACTGAAATGAGCGACGAATTCAAAACGCTGCTGAAATTCGACGCTGGCAAGGGTCGAGAGGGATTTTTGCATTCGTTGCCGACTCTCGAGGGGCAAGGCGTCGGCAAGATTTCGCGTTTGCCGGTGAGCATTCGCATTGTGCTCGAGTCGGTGCTGCGCAATTGCGATGGCAAAAAAGTTCGGCCTAACGATGTCGAGACGCTGGCGAATTGGAACGCGAAGAAACCGGCGACTGAAGAAATTCCTTTCGTCGTTGCGCGAATTGTTCTGCAGGATTTCACCGGCGTGCCGCTGGTTGTCGATCTTGCGGCGATGCGCAGCGCGGTGCAGCGACTAAAGGGCGATCCGAAAATCATCGAACCGCTCGTGCCGGTCGATCTCGTGGTCGACCACTCGGTGCAGGTTGACTTCTTTGGTTCGGCGCAAGCGTTGCGATTGAATTTGGAAATGGAATTCAAACGTAACCGCGAGCGCTATCAATTTTTGAAATGGGGACAGCAAGCGTTCAAAACCTTCCAACTCATTCCGCCCGGTATTGGAATCGTGCACCAAGTTAATCTCGAATACCTGGCGAAAGGTGTGTTGAGCGGGAAGATCGACAATCGCGAACTTTTCTATCCCGACACGCTGGTTGGAACAGATTCGCACACGACGATGATTAATGGACTTGGTGTTGTCGGCTGGGGCGTCGGCGGGATCGAAGCGGAAGCGGGGATGCTCGGGCAACCGGTTTATTTCCTCACGCCGGAAGTCGTCGGCGTGAATTTGAGCGGTCGCTTGAAGGAAGGCGTGACCGCGACCGATCTGGTGTTGCACATCACGCAATTGCTCCGCGCGCAAAAAGTTGTCGGGAAGTTTGTGGAATTTTATGGCGAAGGCGCGGCGACGTTGCCGGTGCCGGATCGCGCCACCATTGGAAACATGTCGCCCGAGTACGGTGCGACGATGGGATTTTTCCCGGTCGATGGTGAATCCGTTGCGTATCTGCGCGCGACCGGCCGCACGGATGAGCAATGCGCCGCGTTCGAGAATTATTTCCGCGCGCAAAAAATGTTCGGGATGCCGCGCAAAGGCGAAATCGATTACTCGGTAGATATGAACGTCGATCTTGCCGAGGTGCAGCCGAGTGTGGCGGGGCCGAAACGGCCGCAAGATCGCATCAATCTTCCGGAACTCGGGGAAACTTTTCGTTCGCTTTTGCAAAAACCGGTCAAGGACGGCGGTTACGGAATGAAAGATGTCGATCTTGCGGCCAAGCATCCGGTGCAATTGAACGGCACGCCGCCGCACGACGAAGACATGCCGTCCACGGACGAACCGAGCCCGATCATCGAAGGCGGTGAAGAGCGCAACAAGCTCGAGATGGTGGCGAACCGACCGACGCCCGATTCCGCGAAGGATTTCGCGGCCGAGCCGAGCGAGCCATTCCCTCATCACGGTGAAAGCCGAATCGGCCACGGCAGCGTCTTGATCGCCGCGATCACAAGCTGCACCAATACGAGCAATCCAAGCGTAATGCTCGCGGCCGGATTGCTCGCAAAAAAAGCGGTCGAACGGGGCCTAACGATTGATCCTACGGTAAAGACTTCGCTCGCGCCCGGATCGCGCGTGGTGACCGATTATCTGGCCAAGACCGGGCTGCAACCTTACCTCGATCAGCTTGGATTCAATCTCGTTGGCTACGGTTGCACAACGTGCATAGGGAATTCGGGACCGTTGCATCCGAATATCGAGAAAGCGATTAGCGAATTTGATCTCATCGCCGCGTCTGTGCTTTCGGGAAATCGCAATTTCGAAGCGCGCGTGCATCAAAACATCAAAGCGAACTTTCTCATGTCGCCGCCGCTGGTGGTCGCGTTCGCATTGGCCGGGCGAGTAGATGTCGATCTTACCAAGGAACCGATCGGAAAGGACAAAGAGGGAAAGGAGACTTTTCTGCGCGATCTCTGGCCGAGCTTGAAGGAAGTGCGCGACGCCATGCAATCGGCGCTGACGCCGGAAGTGTTCCGCAAACTGTATCGCGACTTTGCCGATCAAAATCCGAAGTGGAACGGAATTCCGTCGAGCGTTGGCGAAGTTTATCAATGGGATGAGAAGAGCGATTACATCCATGAGCCACCCTTCTTCAAAGACTTCTCCATGGAAGTTGGCAGGATCGACAACATCACCGGCGCGCGTGCGCTTGGAATTTTTGGCGATTCGGTTACGACCGATCACATTTCACCGGCGGGCGCGATCAAGGCGACGTCGCCTGCGGGACAATATTTGATGTCGCGCGGGATCAAGCCGGAAGATTTTAACAGTTACGGCAGCCGCCGTGGAAACGATCTGGTCATGACGCGCGGAACGTTCGCGAATGTGCGGATCAAAAACCTGATGGTGCCGGGAACGGAAGGTGGCGTGACGATCCATTATCCGGACGGAAAGCAGATGTCGATCTTCGACGCGGCGATGCTTTATCAAAAAGAAAACGTGCCGCTGATCATTCTGGCTGGCCACGAATACGGAACTGGTTCGTCGCGTGACTGGGCGGCGAAGGGGACGAAATTGTTAGGCGTGCGTGCAGTCGTCGCCGCGAGTTTCGAGCGGATCCATCGTTCGAATCTTGTCGGCATGGGGGTATTGCCGTTGCAATTTTTCGACGGCGTTACCGCGCAATCTCTCGGGCTCGACGGTTCGCAAACATTTTCGATCGGCGGATTGTCGGATGCGATTCATCCGAGCCAACAACTGAGGTTGGATATTCAGAGTAAAGATCGACAAGTGCGTTACATGCCGGTGAAGTTGCGAATCGATACGCCGATTGAAGTCGATTATTACAAGCACAGCGGAATTTTACCGTTTGTGTTAAGACAGTTGCTCGCGCGCAAGTGAAAGCGAAGCAACCTCGCTAATAATCGAAAGGCATGAAAAGACTGCGCGTGGCAGTATTGTACGGCGGTCGCTCGGGAGAACATGAAGTTTCACTTCAATCGGCTGCGTCAGTCATTAATCATCTGGATCGTGATCGCTTTGAGATCGTGCCTGTGGCGATTGACAAGCAGGGTCGCTGGCATCTCAACGACGTTTCTCTGATCGAAGGAAAAAAATATCTCCCCGTTTTCAAAGACGCGCCAAGAGTCGTGCTTCCCCCGAACTCCGCCGACACAAGCGCCCTAGTCGGCTTGGGAGGGAGTGGGGAGGCAAAAGCAATCGATGTGGTTTTCCCTGTCGTGCACGGGCCTCTTTGTGAAGACGGAACCATCCAAGGATTACTTGAGCTTGCGGATGTTCCTTACGTCGGGTGCGGAGTGCTGGCCTCGGCAGTGGCGATGGACAAGGAGGTCGCAAAACGCTTGGCGCGCGATGCTGGACTTCCGATTGTGCCTTATGTCTCGTTGAAGCATGAGCGCTGGAAGAAGCAAAAGCAGCAGTCGGCAGAACAGATTCAGAGAGAGCTGGGCTATCCCGTCTTCGTCAAACCGGCGAACCTCGGCTCGAGCGTTGGCGTGCATAAGGTCAAGGAAGCCGGTGGACTGAACACGGCGCTCGAAAACGCGTTCGAGTACGATACGAAAGTCCTGGTCGAAGTCGCCGTGGACGCGCGCGAGATCGAAGTGTCGGTTTTGGAAAATCCGGATTCAGGAGTCGATCCACTGGTTAGCATCCCGGGTGAGATCGACCCGACGCATGAATTCTATTCTTACGAGGCTAAGTATCTGGATGAGAACGGCGCCACACTGATTATCCCGGCGAAGCTCGAGGCCGAGCAGACGAAACGCGTACAGGACATCGCGACAAAAGCCTTCTTAACGATCGAGTGCGAGGGGATGGCTCGAGTCGATCTGTTGCTCGACCGAACGAGTGGGAAACTCTTCTTCAACGAGTTGAATACGATCCCAGGCTTCACTTCGATCAGCATGTACCCAAAGCTGTGGGAAGCCTCGGGAATTCCCTATGCGGAGCTTTTGTCGCGGCTTGTCGACCTTGCGATCTCGCGGCACAAGAGAAAGAAAGCACTCGTAAGGGAGTTTCGTAGTGAGAAAGAAGTGCGACGGTTATAGCCCGCCGCTACAGAAGAATTTCTTTTCGCTCCACGCTGATGGCTGAACCGTCGGCGATGAAGGCGGAGCGCGGCGGCTGACGAAGAGTTTCGAGAAATTGCTCGCCGTAGAGTGCAGCAACGTCGGCATTGAAGTCGAAGGCGTCGGCGTTCCAAACTTTCCAGCGCGGATGATTTACCCGGTATTCGCTGCAACCCCTGCGAACGCAGGTGTAACCCCAATAGTGCTCGGTAATGAATTCGGCGTGCGAACCCGCGGGAATAAATTGCGGTTCACCCCTCGCTGCCATGGAAAGCGATTCCCATTTGCGGCCGCGCCGCCACGAATATTCTACCTTCACGCCAAGATCGACATGTTCTATTTCATGTTTCATCGGCAACGCGAGATAGCGTTCGCCATAAAATGCGCGCGCAACGAGCGCAACGGCGCGACGCGGAACAAGTTCGCGAACAAAAACAACGCCGCGCCGCCAGGTATCAGCTGATTTTCTCCGCACGTAAAAACGCAGATTCACTTCTTCGAAATCGCGATGCCGTGGTATGGGCAGACCAAGCAAGCGCGTGTCGAGAAATAGAAGACCGACGATGCTGACAAAAGTTTCGCCCTCTTCGAAATCCAGCTCAGTGCCGGGTGGAACCAGCGGCGCAAGGATCGCAGGCTCGACAGCGAAATTAAGCATCGCCAAATAACGCCAGTTGGCGCCGAGGAATGGTCTCATGCTCTACTCGCTCTTTCGCACGCGATAGCGGAGCCCAATTCGTTCCGCCTCGGGATCACGGGCAAAAATCGCGATGAACATTGCCGCGTGCGGTGATGAAGGCGATCGCAAAGGCGCGGAGCAAGCGCGTCGGTGCGTGGCTAATTCGATTTGGAATGAGAGCAAGAACGGATGTCGATCTTGCGATCAATGGAGCAATCGTTCGAGCGATGGATCGCGGTCGGAGCCGAGCTCAGTGGCTCTGGCGTAATGGCGCTTGGCCAGTTCCTTCGAGGGCGGCTGGGACGTGGCGTAGATGACCGCGAGGTTGAAATGTGCGTCAGCGTAATTGGGATTGTTGGAAAGAGCCTCGAGCATTTCTTTTTCGGCCGCTTCCTGCCACCCTTTCTGGCTGGCGGTGATGCCCAGGTAATTGTGTGCGGTCGCGCTCTTCGGATTGAGGGCGAGGGCTTTCGTTAGTTCAGTCAGCGCATTGTCGAATTTCGCCTGCCGATAATAAACAATGCCGAGCGTGGTAAGCGCGAATTCGTCCTTCGGCGCGATAGCGACGGCTTTCTTTAACGTCAACTCGGCGGCTTTGAGTTTGCCGGCGTGGAAATAGACGACGCCGAGGTTGGAAAGCGAATAGAGATTGTTCGGATTCTTGGTCAGAATTTCCTGATAGATTTTTTCGGCCGAGTGATATTTACCATGCTCGAAATTTTCTTTCGCCTGCCGCGCAAGATCGACAACATCATCTGGAACTTTAAATATTGTGCCGCTGGACAAGCTGTTAGCCGAATTGTTTTGCCCGGCTGGTGGAGAATTCTGCGCGCTGGCCGGCTTTTCGTTGTTGTTTGAGGCATTCGACTTTTTCGCGAAGGTGAAGCTGGCCTTGAGCGCGCCGGGATTATCGTCGGAAATGGAGACAACCGGTTGACGAAGCAGCGCCAGCTCGTCAGGGGTCAATTTCGTGATCGGTTGCGCGAGCAACTGGATTTGCTGAGTCAGCGTGACAGATTTGACCTGCAACTTATCGAATTCAGCAAGCAAAAGCTTTTTCGCCTGGTCACGCCGCGCTTCTTCCTGACGTTCGCGAACAATGATGGCGCGTAGCATCTCATTTTCTTTGGCGACTTTAGCCGTTTCTTCCGGATTCGCGCCGGTGAGCTTGACTTTTTCGAGCTGGCTCGCGGCCTCATCCAGCTGGGAATGGAGATTAGCGACCGCCACCTCGTAGTCTTTGTTTTGCTTCTGACTGGCAGCGAGTTGCTGGCGAAGTTGTTCCAGTTGCTGTTTCACTTCGGCAAGCTCTTGCTCGCGCTTTGGTTTGTCTTCGCTAATCTCGTGAACCGTTTTCTCCGCGTCGGCCAGTTTCTGTTTCAAGTGATTATTCTCGGCAACCAACACTTCGACGCGATGTTCGCTCTCTTTCGGTCCTTTCAGCTGCGCCAGAGCATCGTCGCGTTCTTTCGTTGCGCTTGCGATTTTCTGATCGGTCTCCGCCACTCTCGCGTTCGCCGCGTCTCTCTCTTTCTCGGCAGCGGCTCGTCCTTTCTCAGCCGCGCTCCGACCTTCTTCAACAGCGGCGAGAGCTTTCTTGAGTTGCGCGATCTCGGCTCGCAAGCCTTCCTGTGCTTTTGCGTCGGTTCCAGTCGCCGACTGACCTTTCTTCAATGAATCCTGCGCCTGCGTCAATTGATCGCGCGCTTTTTGTTCGGCACCCTTGGATTTATGGAGTTCGTTCTGCGCTTTTTCAAGTTTCGAAGTTGTCTCCCGCAACCGGCCATTCAGCGCATTTTTCTCTTTTTCGGCGGCGCCAAACTGGCTGCGTGATTTTTGCAGCTCTTCATCCAATTGATCGACTTTGCTCTGCAACTTGCTAGTCGCTGCCTTTATTGCAGCCTCATTCTGCGGTTGCGGTGGTGGCTCCGACGGTGGTGACGGTTCCGCCCGCGCCTTCGTCCCGCCCGGTGCCACGATTTCTACGCTTGGCTGCACAGTGGGCGCAGCCTTTTCCGAAATCGCTGGCGCAGTCTCAGTCAACGACGGCGGCATCGGGCCCGCGTTCAAATCATCCTGAGTTGAAACTTTGCCTTGCACCCGCATGATGCCTTCGCTGATTTTGCGGCCGCGATATTCCACGATGGCCGACTGCCAGTCAGGATGCGATTTGCGCAATTCTTCAATGAGGCTGCCGGCGAAGCGGTACTTGGTCAGAGCGGCTTTGAACTGATTTTCATGCTCTAATTTTTCTGCTTGCTGGGCAGTCATGTAGGCTTTCAGAAAAATCTCGCTCGGGTCGTCCGATTGGGAGCGAAGCTGCGGAAGCGCGGCGAAGAAAAAGAAACCGGCGAACAAAAACGGACCGATTTTCTTCATCACGGGAGCGAGCGGGAGAATAGCACAAAACCTTCCTGAGTTGCAACGGCGGGGTGCAGCACGTTATTGACCAAAGCGCTCAGCGTGCCATTTAAGGGCGCAGCGTTGCAATTGGCAATCTAAAATCTAAGATTTAAAGCCGCGATGGTGGCCGTAGCTCAATGGTAGAGCTCCAGATTGTGGTTCTGGCTGTTGCGGGTTCGAGTCCCGTCGGCCACCCGGTTTCACGACGTTAAAATTGTTAAAAAGTTGAATCGTTACGCCGAGAAAGCCTGTTCCCGTTTTAACATAGTAACGTTGTAACTTTTTAACGATTTGACTGTGTCTGTAGCTCAACCGGATAGAGCATCTGACTTCGGATCAGAAGGTTGTGGGTTCGAATCCCTCCAGGCACGCAGTTTCTAGCGATTTATCCCCTCACGTCGCCCTAAAAATCGCCTCCGACTACCTTGAGCGCGAGATAGGGAGACGCGCTGGACTCAAAATCCAGTGATCACAAGATCGTGTGTGTTCTAACACTCCGCCGGTACCCCTCGTTTTCATAAGTAAAAGCACGCATTTCGATTTCTCGACAGGCTCCTCGATAGACCGTCTAACGCCGAACAAAGTAGCGACAGCCAATAAACTGAGGAGGCTAGCGGCGAACGTCAGAATGTATTGTTGATTTGTAAATCGGCAAAAACTACCCGCCGTCCAACGACTTGCTATCGGCGCTACTCCAAGATTACTCCGAGCGCGATTGCGTAACATCTCAAAAACCGTGCACACTTCGATGCAGCTTTAGGTTTCCTCCCGTTCATTAGCTTATCACGGGTTCCAGTTCGTGCCGACGCCGATTCACCAGCGGGACGTCGTCACAGGCGCAGGCCCCCCCATTTTTGGCGATCAGGCCGGCGGTAATGTCGGCCTAGTTCTTGTTGTCGATCCAGGGCTTACGCGTTTGACGCAGCGGACGCCCGCGAGCATATTCCATGCTCCTCTCCTCCCCGGAAAACGCGGCATGGATAAGATTCGTAACATCGCCATTATTGCCCATGTCGACCACGGCAAGACCACGCTGGTCGATCAGTTGCTGCGGCAGTCCGGTACGTTTCGCAGCAACCAAAAGATTGCCGAACGCGTGATGGACTCGATGGATCTCGAACGCGAAAAAGGAATCACCATTCGCGCGAAGAACGCTTCTTTTCAGTGGAACGGTTATCGCATCAACATCGTGGACACGCCAGGTCACGCTGATTTTGGTGGCGAAGTCGAGCGCATCATGAAGATGGTGGATGGCGTCTTGCTCGTGATCGACGCGCACGATGGTCCGCAGGCGCAAACGCGGTTTGTTTTGCGCAAAGCATTGGAAAATCATGCCCAACCGATCGTTGTGATCAACAAAATCGACAGGGAAAACGCGAGACCACACGAAGCCCTGGACATGGTCTTCGATCTCTTCGTCGAATTGAAAGCGACCAACCAGCAGCTCGATTTTCCAGTCATTTACGCCAGTGCGAAGAATGGTTTCGCATTGCGCGAATTGCACGAGAAGAGCGAGGACATGACGCCGCTGTTTCAAGCGATCGTGCGCCATGTGCCGCCGCCGGAGATTTCGAGTGAGCCATTCTTTCAAATGCTCGTCTCAAATCTCGAGTACAATGATTACCTTGGCCGGGTTGCCTTGGGCCGGATTGTGAGCGGCCGGGTCAGCGTAGGCGATTCTATCGTGTGCGTTCATCGCGACGGCAGCCGCGAACGCGCGACGGTCACCGCCCTCTTCACCTACTCCGGTCTCGAGCAAGTTGAGATCAAACATGCCAGCGCGGGCGACATCGTCAGCCTGACTGGCTTCGAGGAAATTTATATCGGCGAAACGCTGACCGATCGCGAGGAGCGTGCGCCCTTGCAATTCGTAGATGTCGATCCGCCGACGATCCGCATGCGTATGCTGGTGAATGATTCCCCGTTCGCCGGTCGCGAAGGGAAATTTGTGACGGCCCGGCATTTGCGCGAACGACTTATTCGCGAGACGCGCGGCAATATCTCATTGCAGGTAAGCGACACGGAAACCGCTGGTGCCTTCGAAATTAATGCGCGTGGTGAGATGCAGATCGCAATCTTGGTTGAGCAAATGCGACGCGAAGGTTACGAAGCAATGGTCTCGCGTCCCGAAGTTATTTTCCATCGGAATGAAATTGGCGACCTGTTGGAGCCGATCGAAAACCTCTATGTCGACGTCCCAGAAGCCAATTTAGGTGACGTCATGCAATCAGTGGCAAACCGCAAGGGGGAAGTCACCCACACTGTTCATCGCGCTTCGCGGGTTTCCGTCGAGGCGTTGATCCCGACGCGCGGCTTGATCGGATTTGAAACGGAGTTGGTGAATCTTACGCGTGGCGAAGGCGTCATGAGCCATCTGTTTAGTGAGTATGCTCCGTTTAAGGGCGAGTTGGCCGGGCGCAACCGGGGCGTAATGGTTTCGATGGAATCGGGCACGAGCACCGGTTACGCGCTAAATAATATTCAAGAACGCGGCCGGCTTTTCATTGCCCCGCAGGAAAACGTCTACGCTGGCATGATCGTCGGAGAAAATGCGCGTCCGGACGATCTGCCGGTCAATCCATGCAAGGCCAAACATCTGACAAATATGCGCAGCCAGGGCGAAGGAAAGGGGATCCAATTGGAAGCGCCCCTTCGAATGACTCTTGAGCGCGCCATCGAGTACATTGGTGCGGATGAACTGGTTGAAGCTACGCCAAATTCTCTGCGTTTACGAAAGCGGATTTTGGATGCGACCGCGCGGAAAAGGGCCGCAGCAACCCTGGCTTAAGTGCGGTTAACCGCCGATCGCCCCGCGGTAATTCAATTCATCCGGCAAACTCGAACCACGAGTGGATTTCATACTCGGGCTACGACTTCAACGCAGCATCACGCCCGCATGATTTCTCTGAAAACTCTGACGCATTGAGAAATCCGCGTTGCGCGAGGCCATAAGTCACGTGAGCTAGGTCTCCCTTCCCTGGTGACCTGATTTTGCGTCGAGATAAAGGACAACGAATGAAATTCCAAGCAGCGGTCGAATAGCGGCATGAACCAGCGCGCTGGTTGCATAAGCGGCGAGCATTAGCGGTTCGGGGGGCTGCGCGGAGGCGAGGCTTTGCAGAATCGTTTGCACCTGCTCGAAATTGGTTGCGCCTTGCAATCGCACGAAAACGAATGGCAACTGCACGGCAAAGCTGACGAGGATTGCAACGACGATCCAAATCGAGACGATGATAGCACCGCGATAAAGCGGACGTTCGAGCCACACTTCGCCGCGCCGACTGCGCGCGAGCTCTTTACTTTCGCGCAAGGCCGCCAGTCCTGACAGTTCGCCCAGCGTTGCCGATTGCTGCCAAAACATGAAATTGATCCAGAGCCGCGCTGTCATGAAAACTTGAAAAGCCAAGATCGACAATGCCAGCAAGATCGACAGGACTGAAACCTCTCCGATCATCAAGGTGAAGGCCACGCCCAGCGGCAAAGCGCTCCAAATAAAGTAACTCCCGTAAACGCGCAAACTGAGACCAGCCATTCGTGGCCAAAGAGAAATGGAGCGCCGAAACAAATTGGCCAGCCGAACCTCTCGCGATTGAACGACATCGGCGCTCGTCAGCTGGATGCCGGATAAAAAAATCGGCCAGACCAGCGCAAACAGCGCGAGCATCGATACAGAAAAGAAACTTGGTCGAATCGCGTTCCAGTTTGGCGGGGCCTGATTGCTAATCTCAAAGGCCGGCAAATTTAACTGAAGGAAAAACGCGGGAACGGCGGTGAGCAGAGAAAAACAGAAGAAGGGAAAAAAACCTTTTCGGTAAATTTGAAAGCTCTCGCTGAAGATCTGCGCGAAACTGCGACGGTGTAGCGGGAGTAGCGCGCCCTTTCCTGGGGTTGGCAGCGATTCAAACAAACCGGGAATCTCACCGGCCGTTGTCCACGGATCGACATCTACCCGCCGCGCTGGATTTTGCGCAAGCAAGCGCCCTTCGCGTCTCCATTCGTGCAATGTCTCAACGCCAACCGGGCCAAATTCCCTGCCATGTACGCGAATGATCCATTGATCTGCCATGCTTGGGCGACAATCCAGCATCTACCACCGCGAATCCAGCACCGGATTTTCGAGGTACGACTTTCAAATCGCGATAATCCAGCTAATCCTGTCTTCAGATGAAGCTGCTTCTGATTGACGGCCATTACTACGTTTATCGCTCGTTTTTCGCCATCCAGAATCTGTCGAACTCGCGAGGCGAACCGACCAACGCGATTTTTGGATTCACTAAGACGTTGCGGCTCATGGTAAAGCATTTGCGGCCAGACCTGGGCGCAGTTTTTTGGGATGAAGGTATGCCGCAACGGCGCGTGGCATTGCAACCGGCTTACAAAGAAACTCGCAAGGAGATGCCGCTGCCGATGATTCCGCAGCTCGAGTTCATCCAAAAACTGACCCCGCTGCTCGGCTTCAAAAGTATTTCCTCGCCCAACACTGAGGCGGACGATTTGATGGGTTGCTACACCATCACAGCATGCAAGCGCGGCATGGATGTCGTGCTCGCCACCAATGACAAGGATTTATTTCAGCTCGTTGGCTCTTGCGCAAAAGTTTACACGACCGCTAAGGCCGAGCTGGCTTCTCCCAAAGACGGTTTTGCGCTGCTCAGTGAACCGCAAGTAACGACAAAATGGGGTATTCCGCCAAAGTTCATCGGCGATGTGCTAGCGATTTCAGGCGATTCCGTAGACAACATTCCCGGTGCCGGCATAGGTCGAAAAGCTGCTGCCAAACTGATCAGCGAATTCGGCGGCCTCGAGAACCTGCTGGCAAAGATTGACATGGTGAAAAGCGAGAAAACTCGGGAAAAGCTGCGCGCTGCGCGCGAACAGATCATTCAAAACCGCAAAATGGTCGAGCTCGATTGCGACCTAGAATTGCCGGTGGCGATCGACGATCTCCCAATCAAGCCCGATTATCCCGCCCTCATCGCAGCTTTGGAAAAATGCGAATTTAAGTCGCTACTTCAGGAAGTCCGAGACGAAGCCGCCAAGGCGACTGACGCAAGCCAGTCTGAGTTGAAGCTATAGCCGGCTGACGGTCCGCAAGGGTTGCAAGACCAATCCAAAAATTTCATAAAAATTTCGAACGACCAGCGGTTGCCGCTGTCAAAGTTAACAGGTTAAGGCGATTCGGGCGGTTGCACGTTTTTCGTATTTGCTGTTTCTCCTTGGCGTGCACTGCCCGAATCTTTTTTTACGGCGGCGGGGCGACTCAGCCCCCCACTTAATTGCGATGTTGCGAGGCGCCATCCTCTGATGTTCTTGTAACGGTGCGCCTTATGGACAGTGACACTCACTCGTTCGGCATCCGAGGCTTCCTCATCGACACGCCGGAATTCGGCGCTCTGCGAGGCAGGCCGGCCGGAGCACTGATCATCGATAATGGACGCATCACAGAGTGCGGAGATTACGATGATCTGCGTCGTGTCCAGCGACCGACGCCGATTCGGTGGATCGATCACAGCAACGCAGCCATCTTCCCTGGGCTCATTGATTGCCACACTCACCTGCCGCAATATCCTGCCGTCGCCCGCGGTGAAAGCGAGCTGCTTCCATGGTTGCGGCAGCACATTTTTCCGGTGGAACGCAAGTTTACCGGCCCGAAAGCGCGGGGCGAGGCGCCGCAATTCTTCCGCGAACTGGCCCGGAACGGAACAACCACCGTGATGGCCTATGCCGCAATCTATGAAGACAGTTGCGAGATCGGTTTCGAAGCCGCCAAGGCGAGCGGATTGCGCGCGATTCTAGGTAAGATGATGATGGACATCGGTTCCTACGGTCAGTTTCAACCGAAAAAGGTCCTCTCCGTTTCGTTGGTCGAAAGCGAGCGACTATGCCGTAAATGGCACGGTGCCGAAGACGGGCGGCTTGAATATGCATTCAGTCCGCGTTTCGCGGTCACTTGTTCGGAAAAACTCATGCGCAAGGCGGCCGAACTGGCGGCCCGTTTCGACGCATATCTTCAAACTCATCTCGCCGAGAACCGCGAAGAAATCGAGAAAGTGCACCACCTTTTCATGGCCGCGCATGACTACACTCACGTTTACGAAACGTGTGGCGTGCTCACGCCCAAGACCGTACTTGGCCATTGCATCCACCTTAATTCCCGAGAGATTGCGGCGATCGCAGCGGCCCAATCGAGCGTGGCCCATTGTCCCACTTCAAATCTTTTTCTTGGCAGCGGCTTGATCAAACTCGATCAATTGTTGAAGGCGGGCATCGCAGTCGGGCTTGGTTCCGACGTGGCCGGCGGACCTGAGCTCAACATGTGGCAGGTGATTCGCGCCGCCATTGACGTGCAAAAAGCGCGCGCCACCTACGAACCGAATTTGCGTCCGCTCCGGACGAGCGAAGCATTCTATCTGGCTACTCAAGGCGGCGCCCTCGCCCTCGGCAAAGCCGGGAGTATCGGCACACTCGATGCCGGAAAAGAGGCAGACTTTATTGTTGTCAATCTTGCCTCGCTTTTGCCGTATCCAGAAAATCACGAGGCGCTGCGCGAACTCTCGACCGAGGATGCGCTTGCGCTTTGCATTTATCGCGGCGGCCCACACGCAAATTTGGAAACTTACGTCCGAGGCAAATGCGTTTACCAGGCGCCAGCACTGGCGCAAAACTCATGAACGGACCGCTCTTCGATCCAATTAATGTCGCCATTCAGGAAGATGTTGGCGCGGGCGATGTCACGTCGGACTTCTTCGTGCCGGCCAACCTGCGCGCGCTCGCCCGCATTGTCAGTCACGAAAAGGCGATAGTCGCCGGGACCGAGACGGCTGCGGAGGTATTCCGGCGGATCGATCCAGCCTTGCATATCCAGATTCTTCGAGCTGACGGCGCCGACGTGAACGCTGGCGATGTCATCATCGAGATTCGCGGCCTGGCCCGTTCGATCCTGAAAGCGGAGCGCGTGGTCCTCAATTTTCTTCAGCGCTTATCCGGCATTGCCACCTTGACCCGAAAATTTGTTGACGCGGCCGGAAACGATCTGGTCAAAATCCTTGACACGCGCAAAACCACGCCCGGACTGCGCGCGCTAGAGAAGGCCGCCGTGCTTGCCGGTGGCGGCGCTAACCATCGGTTTGGTTTATTTGACATGGTGCTCGTGAAAGATAACCACCTCGCCGCTCATTCCGGATTCGCCGCCTTTGTCGAAACCATCCGCAAACTTCGTCAAGAGCGGCCGGATGTGCGCATCGAAGTTGAGGCGGACCGTCTGCAACAAGTGCGCACTCTTCTCCAAATCGACGACATCAATGTTATCCTGCTCGACAACATGAAGCCGGCCCAGATCCGCGAAGCGGTTGCTCTCGGCAAAAACAAAGTGAAATTCGAAGCGAGCGGCGGTGTAACACTGAAGAACATTCGCCAAATCGCCGCCACCGGTGTCGATTACATCTCCATCGGTGCGCTCACCCACTCCGCGCACACAATCGATCTCTCGCTCGAAATGACGCCGCTGGCCGCGTGAGTGTAGGTAAGATCGACAAGTTGAAGGCGGGCGACCTGCGGGCTGGACTCGGCGAATGCACCATCGGCCGCAAAATCGTCGTTCTTGAAGAAACGACCTCAACAAACGATGCGATTTGGCAAAGGGCGACGCCAGTTACGCCGGAAGGTTTGGTAATTTTTGCTGAACGACAAACTGCCGGACGCGGCCAGCGCGGTAACCATTGGGAGTCAATCACAGGTAAAGGACTTTGGTTTTCAATTTTGTTGCAGCCGAAAATTGCGCCGGCACAATCGGCACGGCTGACTGCTTGGGCGGCGAAGAGCGTCGCAGAAACGATCTCACAGGAGTTTTCGCTGTGCCCAATGATTAAGTCGCCTAACGATATCTATCTCGAAAAAAAGAAATTGGCTGGAGTGCTCGTTGAAATGCGCGCCCAAAAAAATGCGCCCCATCTCGCCATCGCCGGAATCGGGATCAACGTGAATCACGCGCCCGAAGACTTTTCAGCAAAGTTGCGGCCGCGTGCGATTTCCCTTGCCCAGGCATTAGATCGACATATTGATCGCACGGGTTTCGCCATCGCGCTCCTGCGCAAGCTTGATTCGACTTATCACGGCCTGCGCGGTTTATAACTTTGAAGAGCGCGCAGTTTTTCGAGAGCGCGCCCGCTGTCCAGCTCCTCGCGGGCCAGTTGGATCCCATCTTTGAGATCGTAAGCCAGTCCCGCCACCACGAATCCGCCGCCAGCGTTCGCAACCACGATGTCGCGCTTCGGGCCGGTGATTTTGCCGGCTAGAATTCCTTCCAGGGTGGCGGCGTTCTCCCGCGCGTCTCCTCCGCGCAATTCCGCAACGCTCGCGCGCGCAATCCCGAGCCAATTCACATCGAGAACTGCCGAGCTGACTTTTCCGTCTAAAAGCTCCGTAACGGTGGTCGCTCCGCTGATAGAAATATCGTCCATGCCAATACCGTCTTCGCCGAGCCCGTGCACGACCCAGGCGCGCTTATGCCCGAGCTGGCGCAGCACTTCACCAAAAACCGTCGTTAGGCGCGGCGCGAAAACTCCGATGAGTTGCCGTGTCGGCCGCGCCGGATTCAGAAGTGGACCGAGCAAATTAAAGATGGTTCGGGTATTTTGTCGCGCCAGGCGCGCCCGCATTTCGGCGATAGCGCGAAAGGCAGGATGATACTGCCTCGCAAAGATAAATCCGAACCCGTGGCGTTCGACGCACTCCCTCAAATCATCGGACCCCAAATCGATGGCCACGCCTAATTCCTCGAGCACGTCGGCACTGCCGCAGCGGGACGTGACGGCGCGATTGCCATGTTTCACCACGATCGCGCCACCGGCAGCCAGGACAAACATGATCGTGGTAGAAACATTGAAAAGATCGAGACCGTCCCCGCCGGTGCCGCAAACGTCGATCATTGGTCCGGGAAGCTTTTCCGATTCCAGGCCAGGATCGATCGCGCGATCGACGAGTTGTCGGACAAATCCGGCGATCTCCTCCGCGCTTTCGCCCTTTTGATGCAACGCCGTGAGAAATTGCGCCTTGAGATCATCGGAGGCAGTCGGCGAGAGCAGAACGGCCACACTGTAGCTGATGTCTTCGGGCGAGAGGTCGACTCCCGCGCGCAGCTTTTCGATGAGCGCTTTCATGCGGTAAGAAGTTAAAAGGTTAAATAAGTTACAACGTTACAACGGCTGCTCTCTTTCCTTTTTAACTTTCGAACCTTGCAACTTTTTTAACCTTCTGCTTGGGCCAGCCATTCGTGATAAACCTGCGGCGCAATCTCTGAAGGCTTGATCTCGCTGCGGCCGCCCCAAAAAACGTTGGTGTAAGAAACGGGAATCCCGCTCGTCTGAAGATGTCGATCAATGGCCGCTTTGTGCTCAAGCAACAGCGTTTTGTCAGTGCCGTGCGCAACCGCCATGATATTCACGTTCTTGAATTCCGGACCGGCTTCGCGCCAGTAGCAATGCGTGAGAATGTGATGTCGCCCAACTTCGCCACCGGCCTCGACCTCGCGTCCAGCCGGCACGGCCCAATGAAAGAGCGCGTTGAAACGCGTCACGCGCACGCCAGCTCGCGAGGGCTTGACGTGCTCGAGAAACGTGGAAAACCGTCCGATGATTTTTCGCGCGCTGAAATCTTCGGCGACGCGAAAAAATTCCTCGATCGAAACGCTTGCCTCTTCCGCACGCTTTCTCCAGGGCGACGGTCGGATTTCCTCCGGCGCGAACTCGCGTTTGAGTGCAAGCAAAATTTCCCATTCATGCTCGTTCAAGTCGACAACTTGAACCGGAATCATTTTTGCTGGCGCGTCGGCCTTACTTCCCGACTCGACCGTCTTTCGCCGCACGTGACCAACTCCGAGCGTGAAAATGCCTTTGGCCGGCATAATCCGAAACCGTTCCGCGCCAGTTTTACGGGCCAGCAATTCGCAATGCCGCTGCAAGGAGAATCCGTGCGGCACTTTCAAAGTAGTCCACAATTTATAATCCGATCCGGCTGTGACTGTGTCAGTCGAGCGCAAAACCACATGACCCGAAAATGGGTCGCGCTGAAACATCCAATCAAACGCAGTGTCGATGTTTTTCTCAGGAACCTTCCACGCCACCAACGCGCCGTCGGCCAGATTTGTGGCGAGCAACGTTTGTCGGACTCGGCGAATCGTTCCCGCGCGCAACATCGCGACGATGCGTGCCATCACAACGTCGACATCGACACCGGAGCAGCGCGCGATTTCCTCGAATGGTTCGCGCACGAAGCCCTCGATTTTGTCCTCAGCAACGGCGAGGATCTTTGCGTTGATCGGATCGTTGTGCTCGACTGGCAACATCGACAATTAATCCGATGAGCGGACGGAATTGTCCAACGCTGCTGACTGAACGCTGCGCGTTTTGATTAGCTCGCGCAGGAAAACACAGCTGCAAAGTGACACGACGTGCCGGCCAGAACGAACAGATGCCAGATGAAATGCGCGTAACGCAGCCGCTCGTTTGCGAAAAATAACACGCCGGCCGTATAGGCGATCCCGCCGGCAAGAAGCCAGATCGCCGCCGAGAACGGAATCGCGAAGGCGAGTGGATGGTTTGCAATCGGAATCACCCAACCCATTCCGAGATACAGTGACATCGCCAGTTTGGGATGGCGCGAAGGTCCGCGCGTCAGTTTCATGATCACGCCAAGCAAAGCGAATGCCCAGACGAGTCCAAGTATCGTCAAGCCTCCGCGGTTGCGCAGCGGACCGAGCGCAAACGGTGTGTACGTTCCCGCGATCAACAAAAAAATCGCCGAATGATCCAGCGCCCGCAAAACGGATTTGGCGCGTGTCCGCGGCCACGCATGATACAATGTCGATCCTAAATACAGCAAGAGCATCGTCGCGGCAAAAACGACCGTACCGATGAAAAATCCGGTACCGCCACGCTGAAACGCTGCCAGAAGGAGAATCGGTGCGCCGATCAGCGCAGCGATGAAACCCACTCCGTGACTGACGGTATTCGCCAGCTCCTCACCGGCGGATTGCGTGCGCTTCGACAATTCGCGCAATTCGTCACTGATGTTCACGTGGATCATGGAAGGCGAGGCCACGAATTTTGCAAAGCAAAATAATTTTTGGCCGGCCGCTGCGGTCTCGCCCCCTAACCACTTAACGTTGGACGTTGAGCCCCGGTCACGCCGTAGCCTTTGCGAAGGCGGATTGAACGTTGAACGTTTGTTTCGATGATCAAGGCGATTTTCTTCGATGCGGCTGGCACGCTCTTCTATTTAACCAAGACCGTTGGGCATCACTACAGCCTTGTCGGGAGCGAAGTAGGGCTGAAACTCGACGCCCACGAACTTGATCGCGCATTTTTCGTCGCCTGGAAACAAATGCCGCCCCGAGCCCCAATCGATGGTCCACGCGAAGACGACGACAAAGATTGGTGGCGCGAGCTTGTCGATCTTGTTCTCAATCAAGCGGTGCCCTCGTTAGGGGAACTTGATCGCGACAATTTTTTCGAAATCGCTTACGAGCACTTCGCCGAGGCCGGCGTGTGGGAACTTTACCCGGAGGTCGTCGAAGTTCTGACTAAATTGCAGCCGCAATTTCAACTTGCTGTTATTTCAAATTTTGACGGCCGTCTGCGCTTCATCCTCGAGCACCTCGGCGTTGCCAATTTCTTCAAGCACGTTTTCATTTCGAGTGAGCTCGGCGCTGATAAACCCGACCCCGAAATTTTCCGGCGCGCGATAAAGGTTGCAGGTCTTTCCGCGAATCAAGTCTTGCACGCAGGCGACGATCCCGAGCGCGATTGGAAAGCCGCGACGGCCGCGGGATTGTCGATCTTCCGGCTGGATCGACAACGAAATTCGCTGCGTGATTTGGTTGCGACCTTAAAATGGTAGAGACGGATCGCCGAGCCATCCGTTATCGAAAGTTGGGTCGGCCGGGACTCGAACCCGAAACCAACGCCTTGAAAGGGCAGTATTTTGCGAGGAAGAGTCGACAGGGTTGCTATTTTATTGCTATTTCTGAACGGCCTGTCCCCGTTCGTCAGTCTTCGTCGTCTTCTTCCTGGGGCGTCGCGATATAACCGAATTCCGCCGTGCCGATGTTGTAGTGCCCCACCACGATGCCTTCGTTGTTGATGCCACCTCCGGCCGTCGAGGTTGCTCCCGGCACGTCGATTTGGAAGAACTGCCCTCCCGGGGAGCGCGTGTATCCGTGCTCGACATTTAGAGAATCCCAGAAGTGTCCGGATATCCACCCGCCTTCGTTGATGCCAAGCGTGGTTGTGCCCAACCCCGGGGTAGTGGATGAGTTTGGCACCGTGATGACCGTCACTGTGCCGTCCGGCTTCCGGATGAAGCCATGAAAGATTCCGGAGGCGTCCTCCAAAGTCCCGACCACCACGTCTCGATCGTTGATGGCGACGGCCTGTGTGAAATTGGTGACCGGCGACAGGGAGAATTTCGTGATCTGCCCGTCCTCGGTCACAACGAACGAATTCAGGATCGTGAAGTTTGAGGAATCCTGATAGAACCCGCAAATGTCTCGCCGCTCGTTTATGCCCTCAATCGCGGTGGTCGAGCCCGGCGACAGCCCAGGCAGGTTGTAAGTGGTGAATACCCCGTCCTCTTCGAAAAAGCCCGAGAACTGGTTGGCAGAGCTGTCAAAGAACTCACCCACCACGGTTCTCTCGTCGTTGATTCCCAGCGCTTCGGTAAAAGTATTAGTCCCATCTGCCGGATCCGCAATGGGCGTAACGGCTCCATTCCGTGAGCGCTGAAAGCCAGTGAACGGACCTAGGGCCGGGCTTCCTGAAGGAATGGAAAGGTAGCCGACGATAACTTTGTTGTCGTTGATCGCTTCCACGGACAGATCGCCTGAGTTCGCAACGGCGAACGTTTTGAAGGTGTACTTTCCGGGGACGATTCCGCCTGCGCCGCAGGTTACGGCGGCAAGCAATACAACGATTACAGACACTAAGATTGGCCTGTGCATTTTGTTCCTCCGTTCAAATTGAGTTAAAGTCCGTTTCATCCATGAGAGCTCAGCTGAAACTTGGCCTATTCGGATTAGATTCGATGTTCAGCAAACTTAACTAGAGAAGTCAAGATAATTGCTTGACCATGATATAAGGCATGGTATTACAGTATCCTTGGCAGCGATCAGCTCGATGTCTTCACCGAATCTATGCGTCGTGTGATTGCTGCCGCGGCGGTGTTCTCTGAAGCGGCGTTCCAAATTCTCGGTCGAGCCGATGTAGTGCCGTCCAGATGAACCGCGCAAGATGTATACCCACGCTATAAGAGGCTGGGTCGGCCGGGACTCGAACCCGGAACCAACGCCTTAAAAGGGCGCTGCTCTACCGATTGAGCTACCGACCCGCGCGCGACAACGTTTTTACTCCACCTCGAAGATTGCTGCAAGGACTGCGGACGATCCTGCAAGGCGGAGCTGAAGGCGCGACAGAATTCCTCGCCGCCGAAATCGACATCAGACAAATTATTGCCGTGGACATCTCCACCCTGGCAAATCTGATCAACGCGATCGCGGTCACAGCCGGCGTGATTTTCGCGGCCACGCAAATCCGTGATTATCGCCGGCAGTGTAAACGCGATTCTATGCTCGCACTGATCCGCTCGTTCCAAAGTCCGACCTTCGCCAAAGGGCTGCGCCGCGTGATCGAGCTGCCCGACAACACGACCGCGGATGAACTTCACCTTTGACCTTGGGGTTGGCAATTCTGCCATCCCCCCCACTGGCAGTAACAACGCCGTAATCGGCAAGGAAAAGATGCCGGTCGAATGGCGCGTGGAATGGTGCGCTCCTGCTTGGATCCCCTTGGTGCAGGTCCGCTCAGCTTGCGGTGCCCATGCGAGTTGTGTTAACGAATTCTTCGGTCCGATGATCAATCTGCCGGCCGTTGCGCCCTCGATTTTCGTGAATGTAAAGCCTCCTGTGCTGCACGGTGGCAACCGAAGGTGGCGGCAGACTGATTTCGTATTTTACCCGCCGACGGTGATCGGCGAGCTGGAGCTCAGGACGATACACGCTGTTGAACTTCCACAGCATCCGGATGAAATTGGTTTGTCCGCGAAGCAATTTCCGGATGACAATTCCCGCGCACTGGCGCAGCGCTGCCCAGCCCAGATTTTTACGGGCGAGGATGCGCTGGGTTTCCACAAGTTCCTTGTAAAATTCCGGTAGCGGCAACTTGGTCGGCAACACCGCGTGCTGGATGTCGAACAGCCGGTAGTCGCGGGTGGTAAGGCGACGCGATTCGGTATGCCAGGTTTCCGTGCCGGGATACGGCGTATTAATGCTGATATTAACGACCTCGGGAACTTCCAGGCACCAGTCGCGCACGACCTTGAAGCGTTCGCGGTCCCACGAGGGATCGGCAATGATGTTGACTGCGACATTTACGTCGAGCGAGCGGGCATACTCGAGTGCTTCAAAATTTTTGGAGAGTGTGACGCGCTTTCGGTAACGCTTCAGTCCCTCCTCGTCGATCGCTTCAAGACCAAGGAACATGGTATTCAGGCCGAGTCGCTTCCAAAGTTCGAAGACCTCCTTGTTGCGCAAGAGCACATCGCCGCGCGTTTCGAGATAGTAACGTTTCCTGATTCCGCGGCGGGCAATCGCTTCGCCAAGCTGCATGCCATGCTCGGCTTGAATGAAGGCTACGTCGTCCGCGATAAAAATTCCCGGCTCGCGGATTTGTGCCAGTTCCTCGACCGCGCGCTCGGGCGTCTTCACGCGGTAGTTGCGACCGTAGAACGTCCAAGCGCTGCAAAAGACGCAGTCCCATGGACAGCCCCGGCTGAACTCGATAGAAGCAGCCGGATCGAGCTGGCCGATAAAATATTTCCGGCGATGCCGAACGATATCGCGCGCGGGCAAGAGATCATCCAGCGATTTCACGAAGGTTGGCGGCGGCCCGCGATGATCGAGTGTTACGCAGCCAGGCACCTCCCTCAGGTTCGCCCGATCTTTGGCGAGAGCATCCAGCAGGCTGGTGATCGCGGTTTCGCCTTCGCCGGTCAGCACGCAATCCACAGCGCCCGCAGTGTGCCGCAAAATCTCCTCCGGAATGAACGAGACGCTGTGCCCTCCGACAGATATAAAGGCAGTGGGCAATAAGGCGCGCGTGGCGCGGGCAAGATCAATAATTTCTGGTACGTTGGCGAGATAATTGCCGGAGAATGCGATCACGTCCGGCCGCCAGCGTCGAATCAGGCGAAAAAAATTCCGGTGCGATTCGCATTGCAAATCAATCAAACGGACCGAGTGGCCCGCCTCTCGGGCAGCTGCCGCGACAAGCTCAAGACCCAGCGGCTCAAGACGAAGATAAATCTTCGAATACATCAAACAACTCGGGTGAACTGCGAGTAATTTCATCTGCTCCCCACAGGTATTCGTCTATTCGATTTTCCCGAAGACTGAAAGCACATTCTTCTCTTTGCGCAATGACGGCGTTTGGGCCGGCGAGCGACGATCTTCACCGTCAGCTCGCCACGGGCAACGAGAGTCTTTGACGCCGATTAAGCTGCGCTACAGAAGTGATTCATAACTCAGTTTCCCATTCACAACTCGCGCTGCTGATGTAAATGGATGCAGTTCGGTTTTATTATGATCGAGAATGTGAATCACCTCGAGGCCGCGCGCTTTCAGAAAATCAGAAATCAATGCGCGGTGGCAGCGCCACCACAACGCTTCCGCGCACATAATCGCAGTCGGCCCCACTTCGGTCGCAAGTTCGCCAGTCGGACGGACTCCTGTGGCGAGATTGACTAGGCGCGCGATCGCTTTGCGAAATTCTTCCGTCTCCATGTAATCGGCGTAACCGCGGAATGAAGCGTTGCGCCAAGCGGTGTTTCGCGAATCCGGCCTCGGCTTACGTCGACCGCCGAGCTCGGGAAAATGTTGGTAATGAATTTCAGCTTTGCCTAACCAATCGGCGAGCGCGTCTTTGTTGAACTGCGGATAGCGTTTCGAACCTGGAAACTGCCGCACATCAGCTAGCAGCTTAATCCCATTTTCCTCGAGCAGCGAAATCGAAGACGTCGATCTTGCGCGTCGAGTGCCCGATCGTCCAAATTTGCGGGATCATTTAGTTCTTTCGACGGTGGCGGACCGCTGGTATTTTCCTCACTGAAGGGAAGATACTCATGAATAAAATATTCTTAATCGCTGTTGGAATCGTGACTACACTAATGACGGTGCAAGGCGCGGAAACACAAAAGCAGCCTGAGGTCGGACAGCCAGCACCGGATTTCAGCCTCGCAACCGGTGATGGCTCGCAGGTGAGCCTGAAAGATTATCACGGCAAATGGGTCGTACTTTATTTTTATCCGAAGGATTTCACAAGTGGTTGCACGATGGAGGCGCGAAACTTTCAGCGCGATCTGACGAAGTATGATCAAACCGGGGCGATCATTCTGGGCGTGAGCGTGGACAGCGCCCAATCGCACAAGGATTTTTGCGCCAAAGAAGGACTGAATTTCAAGTTGCTGGCCGATCCAGACGCGAAAGTATCCGCAGAGTATGGATCGACAATGGATTACAAGGGGGCGAAAATGGCGTCGCGGAACACGTTCCTCATTGATCCGCAAGGGAAGATCGCCAAGGTTTACACGGGCGTGAAACCGGCTACCCACAGCGAAGAAGTCTTGAAAGACCTCGTGAACCTGAAGAAAAGCTGACGGCAAGAAACGTTAGCCGATAGCCGATTAATTGCCGGTATCACTCCGGGCCAGGGCCAGTGTCGCAGCCGGCCCGCTGCCATGATCATTGGCACCGGCGAACCAAACACCATTCGTCGATTCTGCATGCTTGCCTTCCGCCCATTTCAACGACACCTTGATTTCCGTTAATTGATCGGGCGGACATCGTGAAACTTTCGGGAGAAAGCAAAAGCCCCTTTAACGTTCTTCGCGAGTCCGGCGATGCCGACGTGGTCCGCGCCATCGAAACGCTCGTCGAGGACGCGCCCGATCGCGAGCTCTGCCGCATCAATCCACTGGCCTTTGCCGCCAAACACAACCTTGATGAAGAGGATGTAATCGCTGCCTTTCTGCACGGGTCGCACCTCGGGGTTTTTGAGCTCTCATGGAGTATCCTTTGCCCTGGTTGCGGCGGAGTGCTCGAAACCGGCATCACATTAAAAACGGTCAATCAGACGGAATACAACTGCGCGTTATGCGCCGCTGGCTATGAGCCCACTCTGGACGAAATGGTCGAAGTGACGTTTACCGTCAGCTCTCGCATCCGCAGCATCGCTGCTCATCATCCTGAAACGCTGTCTTGGATCGAATACTTCAGGCAGATATTCTGGAGTTCAGGCATTGATTTGCCGGAAGACGCCGCATTCGAGAAGTTGATCGATGAGGTCACGCTCGACGCCATCGAGCTTCCCTCCGGCGAAAAAGCCGTGCTCTCGCTTCAACTGCCGGAAGCGTTTCTGATCATTTTCGAGCCGGTCGTGCACATGGCGCAGTTTATCGACGTGAAAGGCGAGCCGACGCGCGAACGCCAGGCGCTTGCCTTTGTCATGACAAAAGACCATGCGCCTACCGGCACGCTTCAGATGCGGCCCGGTCCATTACGTATCGCCCTGGAGAATCGCTCAGGTTCACGCACCCTCCCGGGGATTTGGATTGCCGGTGACAAACTTCATCATCTTCTCGGCTCGCGTCGTCCGTTTCTCACGGCGAAGCGGCTCCTGAGCAACCAGACTTTTCGCAACCTTTATCGGACTGACACAATTGCAGTGGACCAGCGGCTCAAGATCACGAGTCTCACGTTTTTGTTCACCGACTTGGTTGGATCTACGCAGCTTTACGAACGGGTAGGCGATCTTGCTGCTTATGATATCGTCCGGGCGCATTTTCATCTTCTGAACGAAATCATCGCAACTGAAGGCGGCGCAGTGGTAAAGACCATTGGGGATGCCGTAATGGCCACTTTCCCGACGCCAAGCCGCGCGATCGCGGCAGCGCTGCGAATGCGAGACGCGCTAAAATCACTCAACGAAGATCTGTTTCTGAAAATTGGAATTCATGAGGGACCATGCCTGGCAGTATCGCTCAATGACCGGCAGGACTACTTCGGGCAAACGGTAAATATTGCTTCCCGGGTACAGGGACTCGCTACTTCGCGCTCCATCTTCGCTACAGCCCAAGTCATCGCAGACAGCCGCGCTTCAGAGCTGCTGGCGGAAAATGGCATTGCACCCACTCCGCAAAATCGCCCCCTGCGTGGAATCGCCAATCAGTTCGAGATCTTCGAGATTCGATAAGAGTCTCGCCTGAAACCATCGGCAGTCATCGCCGTCCGCTCCCCGGCTGCGTCTAAGAGTTACCCGATCTTCTTCCGAAACATTAGCGCGCAGAAGAAGAAGAGGACAGCCGCCATGATGACCAGGATGACAAGATGCGGTCGGTAGTCGAGGCGAAATCGGAATGTCAACGTGACGAGCCTAAAAATTATTCCCAGACGTCGGCGCTTGCTCCTAATCGGTATCGTATACTTTGCTGTGATCCTTTTTGGGCGGTTGCCAGATCATTTGATTCTTTTCCCAACTACCTCGCGAATTGATGCACAGGGAGCGGTTCGTAAGACAATTCCGTTCGAGAATGGCCAACTCGAATTATGGACGGCAAAATCCTACCTCGCCCAAACAAATGGCCACGCGGATACTTATGTTCTGCGCTTCTATGGGAATGCAGATCGCGCCGACCGCTGGGCGGCCGCGGAGGCGGAAATGTGGAACAACCGAGCCGTGGAAATCTGGGGAATGAACTATCCCGGATTCGGCGGTAGCACGGGACCGGCGCGCCTCTCGCGGATCGGCCCGGCCGCGCTCACTGCGTTTGATGAACTGCAACGCCACGCCAACGCACGACCAATTGTGGTCTTTGGCGCGAGCCTCGGCAGCTCGGCTGCACTCCACGTAGCGGCGTCTCGGCCGCTTTCCGGATTGATCCTGCACAATCCTCCCCCGTTGCGCGAAATGATTTTGCGTCAGTTTGGCTGGTGGAATCTCTGGTTGCTCGCGGGCCCAGTTGCCTGGCAAGTTCCAAGGGATCTCGACAGTATTGCGAACGCCAAAGCGAGTCACGCGCGTGCCATTTTTTTGCTGGCGGAAAGAGATGAAGTGGTTGCGCCTCGTTTTCATCGGCTGGTAGTTGACGCCTATGCTGGCGAGAAGCGCGTAATCTCGATGCGCGACGCTTATCACAACAGCCCGATAGAGGGCGCGGCCCTGGCGGATTTACATGGCGCTCTCGATTGGTTGCTGCCGGGACAGGCGCGTCGCTAAAACTCACGGCTTTTGCCTGCGCTTCGCCGTTTCCGATCCAGCCCTCAATCAAAGCTTTCAATCATTTTTTCGATTCCACTGACCACAAGCGCGAACCGATCATAATCGAGCTTGTCGGGTGTGTCGGTGGCGCGGTGATAATGTGGATAACGAAACGGGGCGGTGTCTGTGACCATGATCCCGCGATAACCGTGTTGCCAAAACGACCATTGGTCCGACCAGGCGACGCCTGGAATAAACGACGGAAGCGCGGCCCCTTCGGACGGAACTCTTGCGTGCTGACGAAAGAGAGCGATCACGCGGCGCAGCAGAGCGCGTGAGGGAACGTTGCCGACGAAACCGATAAAGTTGCCAACCGTGGGATAGAACGCGCCCAGGCCTAACGCCGGATAAGTTTGCGAATGCGGCGCATCGGAAAAATAGCCGATCGTTTCCAGACTGATCATGGCGGAGATTTGATCTCCGCGGGTTTTGCACCGCTTCGCATAAACAAAGCTTCCCATTTGCTCTGTCAGAAAATACGGCGGCTCTTCGTTCACAAAGGCGACGAAGCGCAGTGTTTTTGTTATCTGTCTTGCGGCAAACCGGCGCGCGAGCGCGAGCATTGCAGCAACTCCGCTACCATTGTCGTTCGCGCCGGGCGAGCCGAGAACCGAATCGTAATGCGCGCCGATGACAAGAATTTCCGGACGAGTGCCGCGAATTTCCGTTTCAATGTTGTGACAGGCGCATCCGTGCAGCTCGTAACTATCACGGCGAGGCTGCAAGCCGGCCCGGCCTAACGAATCCTCGATGAAAGTGGCGGCGCCAATCAGTTGCGGATAGCGCGCCATATTTCGTTCGCCGATTTCGCCCCCCAAAACTCGCACATCGGCAATCAGTTCGGCACGCAGTTCGCTCTCCTCTGCTGAGAGCGACGCCGCATTCGAGATCTTCTTTGCCTGCATTCTCACAACGATCTCTCAAAATAAACAAGACTGCTTTCCCCATTAACCATTAACCGATCCGGCTGCCCGCGGCACGGATTGATTCGATCGCATCCCGCTATTCTGCGCAGTAATCCGCGTTCGAATGCAAGACAGTGACTAGTTGATCGCGAGAATGGCCTTTGTCGGCGTTACACCGTCCATCTATTTCGCGTTCGTCGGCCGTAATTAAGGATTACCGGATTCAGGAGAAGCACGCTCGTCAGTATATTTCTGCAAAACGTTTGAACTCGCTGATCTTTGCTCGTGGCACTAACGCCAGTAGTTTTTCATTCTGTAGGATTGCTCTAATAATTCGCGCAGCTAGCGTGTTCTCCAATTTATATCGCTCTAGGTCTCGTTCGGCATCACGCAATTCTGCTTCACGTAGCTCAATGTCACTGAAGAGCATTTCTCGCTCGGCCTTTGTAATAACCGGACGGCGCTTAGCAACACGCTTACCTTGAACGCGCTCGAGCTGTTGAACTATTTTTTCTGGCCGGAGGTATAAATCAGGGTAATTTCTAGGGTGATACTTTTCCCTCAACTTTCGATGTAACTTTGCCGGAGGTATTTGTTTCAATTCGGCGCGGTGCTCTGTCCAAACCTTTAGTTGGCCGGACGGAGTCATTCCGTCAAATACGCGAGCAGCGTGTTGCGTTATCTCTTCGGCATCAACCGCTCTTGCAACTTCTGGGACGAAGGACTCAATCATTAGCCAATTACCAATTGTAGTTGCATCTACACCGAGATATTCCCCGACTTGCTTATTGTTCATCTGGAAATTCTTCTGCAGCGTCTTTATCAACATTGCCCGTTGGGTAGGCAACAGATCCTGACGATGCTCGTCCAAAATGAATCGCATTCGATCCCGGTAATCTTCCGGTGCAGCGCCCTCAGGGACTTCGTCTATCACGCAGGGCACCTGCTGCAGTTTCAAGAACCGTGCGACTTCTAGCCGCCGATAGCCGTCAATTAGAACGTATTTCCCATCACCCACATTAGAAATTACAAGAGGCTGTTGAATACCGGTCCGCTCAATGGATTGCCTCAATTTGTCATCGTCAACGGCATTTCCGCGCCGCCGGTACTTTTCGGGCACCTGTATAGCTGAGATTTTTACCGTTTTAGCGTCACTTACGTTTTTCATCATTTTGCCCCTGTTGAGGTTGCTCCAAAAAATTCGCAATAGTCTATACCCTCCTCGTCGAGCGCATTTCTCAGTTCCGGAGTCTCTCCGAGCACTTGCCGCAAATTATAGGGACCCAGTGTCCAATGGAGGCGTTTTGTTTTCAATCTGTTGTGTATTTCCTTTAACGCCTTCTGCAGATTACGGAGAGATTCCTTCAGCGACGCCTTGGAAAGAGTTCCTTCCTGTCCAAGTTGCTTCGCTTTTTTGACAAGCGATTTGATTTGGCTGGCGCTAAGCTGTTCCTCTCTTAGAACGTCGACAACAATTTCCTGCGTTTCTGCATCGACCGAGGTAAGTTCCTCGGCCTGATTCATCGAAAGTTTTTCGATCTCCGATTGACTCAGCAGTTTTCCCGACGCTTGTCGTAAGATACGGAGATACTTGTATACTTGACCTGCAGTGACGAAGTACTTTTCTCTGATCGTATCGATGTCCGTTCCTGCATCTACGTCGCGCTTCACCAATTGGGCTTTATCGTACCAACTCAGCTTTTTCCTCATTACGTTTTCTGCCAGAAACCGTCCAACGATTTCATTTTCAGCGACATTGATGACCATTGCTGGAATCCGGGACCACCCCAATTCGCGAAATGCTTGAAGCCGTCCCTGTCCGCAGATGAGCTCATATTTATAATGACCGCCGCCAGGGCGAGAGCGGTCAGATGGAGGCCATTCTGAAATGTCTTTGACGTGGATCGGTTGTTTCAATCCGAGTTCCCTAATACTCTCCTTTAACCGAGAGTAGGCTCCGGGTGATCGGCTTCGCCGGACAAAAAACTTGATCGAGTTTGTATCTATTTCCGTTACAGTCAATTCGCCGTTCTGCGCAGTGTCATGTTTCATTTTGTGCTTATCTATCTGTCAATTTAGTTCGAAGTTCTTCTCTTGCAGCTATTTCCCACTGGCTAACCCGTTGTCTGCTGACTCCGTGCCTTCGCCCAATTTCTGCCAAAGACTGTGGCTGCCCGCGAAAGCCGTAACGCCTGATCATGACCTCCCTGTCCCGGCTTGGAAGTGTATATAACAGTTCGCGAACTTCATTCATTTCTTCCAATCTGCACAGCCGGGATTCAGCCGTCTCATAAGTCGCAAAGCTTGACTCTTCCCGGACGGAGAATTGGTGATCAGTCCCATCCACAAAAAGACTTTCCAAAACGATTGGGTGGCGGTTAACACTCATGCGGCAGACATTCGCAACTGGGTCAGTCGCGGCCACTTCGACACGTACCGACGGCAATTCCTTCTTCGGGCGTTGTCCGCAAAGTGGTAAGCCGCCTTTTTGGCGGAATCTTCATCTCTGAAGGACCTTAACTGAGCCAGGAATGCAGGATCTGTGAAGGCGTCGAACGCAAGATCCTGCTTTATGTCCTCAGTTGTGACAAAGCAGCGACGCCCGATTTTTTGATGGGCTTGTCTCGCCACCGTCGTTAGAATCCCGATCAACCATGGTTCAGTAAAGGTCCATCCCTCCGAGCGTGAATCCGCGCTATTTCCCATAGTATCCTAGGCCGCCGTTTCTTGCTTTTGTCAAGGGGGATTTGGTGCTGTCATGGGGCTGAACATTCCGTTTACGGCAAAAAGAGCGAGTCGTCAATCATTTTTATCATGGTACATATTGCCATCCAAATCGAGCCCAACACCAAGAAAATCTACCGCCTGTCTTTGAGCTCCTCAACTGTGCTTTTGCTCCGGACGCAAAGGAGACGGTCGCGCCGCCAGGCCTTAATCTGTACCGGATATCCTGCCGACAAGCGTCGTACGCACCGATGAACAGCGACGAGCTGATTTGGACACTGGGCGCCGAATTGCCAACACCGTGTACAACCGCTGTTCGAGAGACAGCCGACGACGGGATTCGAACCCCATGACCCACGATTTACGAAACCGTTGCTCTACCAACTGAGAAATGAAAAGGGGCGCAGCTCAGATTTTGCGCAAGCACGCGAGCAGCGCTAGTGGGTACCCACCATTCGGAATCAATTAGCTACGGCAAACTCGTCCGCGCGTTGCCATCGGAATGGTACAGGATGATCGCGCCGCCCGTTGTCGTCGCTCGACATCGCTGCGGATCTGAAGAAGCAACTGTAGGTCGGATCGGCACGAGCTTGTCTGCGGCGCGCCGGTTTTTACGTTTGCAGCGCGGCATTTTTGACTTGCGGAGCGGCTTCTCTTGTCAGCTAAACGACTTTGCTCACCAGCGGAGCAGCATCGTTTGTGGCCAGAACGACGATGCGAACCTCCGGAGCGGCCTGTCTAACTCGCGAAACGGCATGCGCGATCAGCAAAGTAGAACTTCAGATCGGCGAAGTCATTCGGCGAGCTGCCGCCCTTGTCTTGCAGGTTCGCGGAAATGATTTTCCGGCTGCGAAAGCGGCGGTGACGCATCGCAAGGCCGTTTTGCAAGGTTGCTGCATCATTTTGCTTATTTGATGAACGACTAAGTTAATCAGCAAAATGATTTTGCAGGTTGGAGAAATCATTTTGCTAACCGGAAAAATGATTTTGCAGGTTGGATGAATGATTTTGCTGATTGGAAAAATCGTTTTGCAGATCGTGGAAACGATGTTGCTGGTTAGAAAAACGATTTAGCTGGTTGGAAGAATGGTTCTTCAGGTCAGCAAAACGATTTTGTTAACCTGCAAAACGATGCAGCAGGTCAGAGAAACGATTTATCCAACCAGCAAAACGATTCTTCTTATTTGGATTGTCGTGTTGCTGGTTGTAAAAATGGTTTTTCTGGTCAGCAATACGATGTTTCTTATTAGCATAGTCATGTTCCCGGTTGGGGAATCTGTGCTTTCTGCCAGAAGAGCCGTGCCGTCAGCCAGTTTAAGCGCGTCGCGAGAAGACGGAACGCTGTTTCCAGGCAGCCAAAGAAGACTGAGTTACTCGCTTACGACGGTTTTTGTTTCGATTTCCGTGCCGAGTGCCGGTTCTGCCGTTGTTGCGTGCTCGGCCGCCGCGCTGTCAGGCTTCCGATAGACTGCCGGTGTTCGCCCGCCGCCAGGTCTAATCTCCTCAATCTGGCCGCGGCTTTTCAATCGCGTCAAAACAACTGAAATCTCCGCATGGGGCATTTGACAACCTTCGCGTTCCAACAGCGCGCGAATATCGCGCAATGTATAATCGCCAGTCATCTGCGCGATCGCCCACAAGACAGCTCTGCCATTGCCCCCGTGTCCCGAGCGGACCGCATCCAGCTCTGGGTTGATCTTGCGCGGAACAGGCGCGGGCAGGCTTACTGGGGCAGGTACGCAAGAAGAGTCCGCAGGCTGCACGTTTGACTCTGCCCTCTCCGGAGCCGCCATAGTGGCCACGACTGACGCCTCGCTTAACTCCCAACTCTGGTGATTTACGGTATCGGCGCGAAGGAGTTGATAAGCTGCGAGGAGACGTTCCCGCTCGGCGATCTCTTGCCGAAGGCGTTCTTCGCGTTGTGTTATTTCGTCAAATGTGAGTGGCATGATTCACAAGCATGAGCAAGTGCAATGCTAGAAGAAGGAATTGAATCGATTTATTTCATTTCTTTCAGCCGACTGCGGCTTACCCTGGTTGCCCCCAAATGCCTCCGGGACGAGGGCCGGGCATGTCAATCGGCGCAGGCACTGCCGGCCAAATTGGCATGGGTGCATAGAATGGCTCGCGGACAAACCCCTCCAGTCTAGCCGCAGCTAACAGTTGATTAGCAAATTCTCAAACTGCCAGTTTTCCCGTGATGGGATGGGGAAAACTCCACTCCAAACGCTTCGCTGCGGACATTCTATTCAGCTCGCGACGCCGCTGAGGCGATGGTACGATTCGGAAACGCCTCCGGTAATCGCTTGGATTAAGTCCCAGCCGGCGCTCGAACGCGCGGCGAAAGGCGTCCGCGCTCTTAAATCCTACCGATAGTCCAACGTTTTCGATACTGTTATCGCCGTTGGTGAGGCGACGTCGCGCTTCGTCGAGACGCAATCTCTCAACAAAATCCGCCGGAGTGTGGCCGAATTCCGTTTTGAACCTTCGACTAAAATGCCTCGGACAAAGACAGGCCTTGGTGGCAAGAACTTCCACAGACAGATCTTTACTTAGATGACCTATGATCCAAGTCGCCAGGTCCGACAGACGCGAGACGGATTGCGTTTGGAATCGGAGCGGCTCAGAATATTGTTCCTGACCACCGGAGCGTTTCAGATAGACCACCAACTCTCGGGCTACCGCCATTGCCACCCGCGGTCCATAATCTTCCTCAATTAAGGAAAGCGATAAGTCAATTCCAGCTGTCGCTCCGGCTGAAGTATAAAACGGGCCATCCTTAAGGAAAATTGCGTTGTCGTTAACTTGGAGGTCCGGGAAACGCCGCGCGACATCATGGGCCCAGCGCCAGTGCGTGGTGACCCGGCGACCGCAAAGCAATCCCGTGCTCGCCAAGCCATAGATTCCTGTGCATACCGATGCGATGCGCCGTGTACGTCCCGCTCGCTTCCGGATAAAAGCCGAGATGGGCCTGCAGACACCCGGCTCGCGCAAGGCAGTCCCACCCGGAATGATGAGCGTGTCCAAGGGAGGCGCATTTTGGAACGTCTTTTGCGGTTTGAACATCAGCCCCGATTCAGCTACGAATGGCTGAGTTGATGACGCAATCGTAAGCACTTCGTAACAAGGCGTCGCATCCCGCTCTCCTTCTGCGATCCTGGCGGTGGCAAATGCCTCAGCCGGGCCGGCGATATCGATGGCCACGACCCCGTCGAATCCTATCAGGCCAATTCGCTTTGTGTTCATCGGAATTCCTGGATCAATTCTTTACCATACTTGCCGATGGCCAATATGACAATAATCCTACACTTTCGGGCATCTCACGGAAAGCTCTATGAGGAAGAAAATTCGGGTGAGAGAGCAGCCGAATAGGTCGGTTTAGCGTCATTGCGCGATCGCGACCAAGCGCGGTAAATCGACAAGAAAAAAGGAATCGATTTATGAAATCTCTTCAGCACAGCCTCATCTGTTTCGTAACGCTGTTCATTTGCGGATCCGTTTCTGCCGATACAAAACAGCCGCCTTCGGAGACTTCGCAGCCGTTGCCGGCACTTTTCCCTCGCGACAAAGAAATCGAATTGGCACTTAGCGCGGCGCCCGAGCATCTGCGCAAAGATGCAGGCATATACATCCTCGAGCGAAATGGCTACGTGAAAGTGAGAGAAAGCACCAACGGTTTCACCTGCATCGTCAACCGCGACCATCCTCTCAGCCTGAAGCCTGTCTGCTTCGATGCCGAAGGCACAGCGACGATCCTGCCAAAGATACTGCGAGTCGGCGAATTGCTGATGCAGGGCAAACCCGTGTCTGAAATTGACGCTGAAATCGCCGAAGGATTTCGCACCGGTAAGTACATTTCGCCGCGCCGAGCCGGTGTGGCTTATATGCTCTCGGGCGACATTCGAAATTATAATCCGCACACCGGCAAGGTCGATTCGTTTCCGCCACACGTCATGTTTTACGCGCCTAATTTGACTAACGCTGATCTTGGTACGACGCCAGAAGCGCTGGCAAAAGATCCTTCATTGCCGTTTGTGGCGTATCAGGGCCCGCATGGTTACATCATCATGCTAGCCGGTGAGAAACAAAAAATAGCCATGCAACATTGATTTTACCATGTCGTTGTCGATCTTCCCGAGAATCGGAGGTTATGACTTCAGCTCATCCGTTAGCTAAAACAGCTTCGCCACCCTACTATGCTGTGATTTTTGCCTCTCGTCGTACAGATTGCGACCGAGGTTATGATCAGATGGCAGAACGGATGGTTGAGTTGGCTTCTCAGATGTCCGGATTTCTAGGCGTAGAGTCTGTTCGCGGTGTTGATGGATTTGGAATCACTGTTTCTTATCGGGAATCAGAAGATGCAATTCGACAATGGAAAGCACATGCCGAGCACCAGATTGCGCAAAGAACCGGCAAGGCGGTCTGGTATACGGACTACATTGTCCGAATTGCAAAAGTGGAACGAGAGTACTGCAGAATGCCTGAGCAACTTCGGCAACGGTCGTCTTCTGCGAAACCAACTGAAATACTTCCTTCAACATGGTTCTGACGCTAACCCGACGTCCAGGTTCCATAATTTGGATGATCGCACTTCTGCACGTCCCGATTGTTGCTGCTTTTGGAAAGCACGATGCCGCTTTTTGGAAGGCAATCGCCGACCACAATTTCGCGGTCCCGGCGGATGAATCAGTCGGCGCGCTCGCTCTCGAAATAGCCGATCTGGCTGCGGAAACTGATCCAATGCTGCGGGATAGTTACGGTTACGAAATCTTAGCGGCCTGGATCTATCACAAAGATTTAATTAGCAGCGAACAACTCGAGGCGCTTCGTCGCAAGCTGCTGCCGTCAATGATCTTTCACATCGGCGAGTCAGAAAACGACACCGTTTTTCGCCGTTCCTTTTCGGCGCTTTATATGTCGATCTTAGCCGCGCAGGATTTGCGGAGGCCTTTTCTATCGGACGCCGCTTTTCAGGAAATACTTACAACAGCGTTGCAATGCTACGCGGAAGAAAAAGATCTGCGCGGATATGTGCCGGGGAAAGGTTGGGCACACGCTACTGCACATGTCGCCGATCTATTAAAGTTTCTCGCGCGCAATCCGAAGCTTACTGCCGAAGACCAAAAACGGATTGTGGCCAGTGCTGCTCGACGGTGTCGCACGGCAAGGTCGGTTTTCGTTTGGGGAGAAGATGCGCGAATCGCGGCCATCTTGCTTGCGATTGCTAATCGAAAAGACTTCGACCCCTCGTTGTTTGATGAATGGTTCAAAGCTGTAATGGCCGGGAACAAGGAGCTTTGGAAACGACCGAACCTCGATGTCGCAGCTTACGTTAGCGTCCGTGCGCAGAGTAATGTGTTGGCGCATCTCTCAGCCAAAATCGCTTCACAGAAGGACAGTCAGGTTCCCCAGCAATTTCGCGACGCGCTGAATACAACTCTCAGTCAGATCAACTGATCTTGATGGCGCTGTTCCGCTGGTTATTCCACGGCATCGAGATAACCATCGGTGCTTCCAAATAAACTACGCCGCCGGCGATCCATGGTGACGAAAAGATCGCACCCATTCCAAATTGCCGATCCGTAGCCACGATCGGCCTGCCGGCGTGTCAGCCGACGTAACCCAAAGAGGCGAAACCCGATGTTGCGCCCTAGCTGTGATTCATTGATATAAAAGCCGGCGCGGCCGATGAAATCGGGGCGGCATCGAAGCTGATGGGTTCGCCGCGAATTCGAAAATCGACAATAGCAATGAATACACGACGGCTTGATCACATTGATTTGAGAGTAAAGGATTTTCAGCGGGCGATGAGATTTTACGAGAAGCTTCTGCCCGAGCTTGGGTTTACGTGCGATCGGTCGGACGAGACGTGGGGGACGTTTTACTCAGTCGGCAAAGACAAGCCGTCGGAGTTCTTCGGCTTCACCGAAGATCGACAGCATCAACCGAACGGCACACGAGTCGCTTTTTGGGCAGAAACGCGTGATGAAGTTGATAAAACCGCCAGACTGGTTCGCGACATCGGCGGACAAAATCTGGAGGGTCCGGAAGTTTGCAGCAGCTATAGCCCCGGCTATTACGCCTTCTTTTTCGAAGATCCAGACGGCAACAAGCTCGAAATCTGTTGCCGCGAAAATCCCATCGTTGCGGAGTAAGGGGATTTCGGCGAACAGTTCGACCATGAGCGATCCGGCGCACGTTCCTGCCATTTTGCAGGGACAGCGTCGTGTTCGTTATCTCAAAATCATTGCCCTCTTCAAAATCGCCAAAGGCACCCTTCTGTTCGCGCTCGGTTTTTCCTTAATCGTTCTCAACAGCCGGACGTATTGGATGGACGCAATTTCAGATTGGGCGGATGACGAATTGCTCGTCGTCCACAGCAAGACATTGCACTATTTATTGAATCAGTTGCAAAACGCCCTGGCTGGCGGCCATCTGCGCACCACGGGACTGGTGGCACTTTTTTATTCGGCGGTGTTATTCACCGAAGGAACCGGTGTCTATTTGCAAAGACGCTGGGGAGAAGTTCTCATGATCTTCGCCACGGGAGCGCTAATTCCATTCGAGGGACATCATTTGTGGGCGCGACCGAGTTTGGGAGCAGCTGTTATCCTTGCCGTAAATTGTTTCATCGTCTGGTTCTTGTATCTCGTCCTGAAGCGTGATAAGGCGGAAGTGCATACCGCGCCAAGAAAAGAATTGGTCGAAACTGGTTAGGCCGCCTTCGGATTGATGCCGAACTCAGCGAGCGCGACCACCGTCTTCTCCATCGGCAGACCGACGACGTTGGTGTAAGAGCCTTCAATTTTCTCGATGATCTCGGCGCCGCTTCCTTGCGCCGCATAGGCGCCGGCTTTGTCCAGCGGATTCACCTTATCGATGTAAGCGTAAATCGCCGCATCGCTCAGTTTGCGAAAATGAACGCGCGAGATTTCCTGAAAACTTGTCGATCTTCCGCGCGCGAAGTGACAAATGAAAACAGCCGAGCAAACCTCATGCACGCGTCCGCTCAGACCCCGCAAACTCGCAAGCGCGTCCGCGCGATCTTTCGGCTTGCCGATGGTTTGATTGTCGAGTGCAACTAGGGTGTCGGCCGCAAGCACGATTTTCCCGGGATGCATTCGTGCCACCGACATTGCCTTGCGAATGGCGTTGAACGCCGTGAGCTCGCGCAAGGTAAGATCGACATCGAACCTTTCCGCGGCTCGCGGCGCGACGGTGGCGAAATCGAAGCCGGCCTCGGCCAACAGCTCGCGACGACGCGGCGAATTTGACGCGAGCAGCAACGGCGAATTCACCCAAATTCTGGCTTGCTACTACGGCGTCGGCGAAGACCCCACTCCAGGGGGGGGTTGGTTTTGGGTGGGGGCCAGCTTCATTTCGGGCGGTTTCATATCCTGAAAATCCTTCGGCACCGTAAATTCGGAATCGCTTAACGAATCTTCTTTAATGGCCGTCACAGTCGTGGTGACGTCATTCCCTTTAACCGTGACAATGGACTTCATCGGCACACCGGGAAAATCCGTGTAATTGAGCATCGGCAGATCCCTCGGTTTCCACGCTCCCGAATTCAACACTTCCAATTGTTTGAGAATGCCAGAAGCATTTGGATATTTCGGCGCGACCCAGTATGTCGCTCTGAAGCTCGGTGTTTCGTAGACGTATTGCTCAGTCTCGTAACCGTTGATGGTTTCTCTTTTTCCGGTGTCGGTCAGTTTCGGTTTTGTGGCGCTTTCGCTTTCGCCGTTGAATTTGCGGATCGTCTCCATCGCGGCCTTCATTTTCTCAGCCGAAATATGAATGACGGCTTTTTGATCGTTCATTAGATTTATCATGTCGCCGGTTTTGGTGTCGACAATCGTGGTTAGCTGTGGAGTGGCCTCAATGCGCGCTTTGGCGCCTTTGATTTTGATCGTCATTTGCCCGCTCTCATGTGTCCCTTCGACTTTTTGCACGATGGTGAGATCAGCGCGAGCGGCGACGAGCGACATGATGCTGAAAAGAAAATTAAAGGCAGCCAGTTTCATATCCAGTAGCTAGACATCGACCGATGAAATAGCAAGCGCGAGCGCGCGAGTGAAAAAGCGCTTGGCAGCACGACCACGCCACGGCAATGTGTTTTCGCGCGGGCATAGCTTAATGGTAAAGTTCCAGCCTTCCAAGCTGGCCATGCGGGTTCGATTCCCGTTGCCCGCTTTCAGCATCGTCGATCTTGCCGGCCTTACAGTGGATCGCCGTCGCGGGATTTTCATCCGACGGTTGCCAGTCGTTTTGCGTCGCTCCGAAAAGAGGGTCCATTCGGACCCGGCCAAAGAGTAAACTGGTGAGGCCGTTTAAGGTGACAAATAGATGACGAGCTAAAAAAACGTTGCTCAAATTTTGCCAGCCGCTTACCCTCGAATTCTGGTTTAGCGACATAGATTTCCGGTTTTTTGGCGCGATCGTAGCTCACCATACGAGAAAATTTGAAAGCTTTCAGGGTTTTAGTAATTCCGATGCTTGGGCTCGCGATCAGCGTTTGTCCCAATATCGCATTGGGGCAGGACGCCACTTCATCCGATATTTCGTCCACGGCCAACTCCTCGGCGCCGACAAGTTCATCTGGCAGCACCACGGGCTCCTCTGCCGGCACAACGGATTTGTCGGCGACTTCCGCGAGTTCGTCTGCTGGAGGAGGCGCGGTACCAACCACGCAGTCTTCTGGGGCGGGTGTTTTTTCACGCTCACCTGTTGTGATCGATCTGAGTATCAGTGGTGGGTACGATGATAACGTCGACAATGCGCCCAATAATGGGCAGGGCTCTGGGTTCACGAGCGGGAATCTTGGTCTTTCCTACACTTTCGGAGAGCCGCGTTTGCAGCTCACCCTAGATGCAGGTGCCGGCGGCACATACTATTACTCAAACATCAGCGGTCAGAACTACGACATCGACCTGAGAACGACATTCAAGATCAATTATAAAGCGACGCCACGGCTTACCCTCGCATCCAACGTCCTCCTCGCTTACCTGACCGAGCCAAGTTTCAATTATGGTGTCGGCTTGGCCACCAGGAACGGAAACTATTTTTATACGAGTGATCAGTTTTCTGCCGACTATGCATGGACGGAGCGGTTTTCCACGCTGAGCCGGTACACGCTCACGGTAGTGAAGTACGAAAATAGTTCGGTGGGCGCATTCCAAGATCGAGTCGAAAACACTTTTGGAAATGAGTTCCGGCTTATGGTTGCACCGACTACAACGTTGGTTGGCGAATACCGCTTTGAGGTCGTCAGTTACGACCAGGCTCCCCTCGACTCGACAACCAATTTCGTGCTCGCGGGCTTTGACCACACCTTCAACCCGCAGCTAACAGCTACCCTGCGCGGAGGCGACGAATTTCGATCCTATACACAGGATGGCAATCAGAGCGGGCCGTACTTTGAAGGCAATTTGAATTATACGGTGGGCAGACGCACGACGGTTAGTTGGGCGAACTGGTATGGAATCGGAGAACCCAATGTTACCAGCGCTCAGAGCCGCACCACGTTCCACACAGGTTTGGAGGGAAAATTCAACCTCACTTCCCGTATTGAAGCAAGTGGGAGCTTCTATTATGAGCACAGCGACTACAACAGCTCTACGTTTGGGGGAGGCGTCAGTCCATCGTTCACCCAAGACTCCTTTAGTGTCGGAATCTCACTGCGCTACCGGATCAATCGGCTACTCGTCGTTCAGGGAGGCTATAATCACACGGAACTGACCTCTGATGGCGGCTTCGTCGCCCAAAAATACTCGCGGAATAGTGTGTTTGCCGGTGTGAATTTGACGCTTTGACCTGCGCCCAGCGTTCTTTTACTATGGCGGGGTTCTTGCTTTTTAGGTTGGCGCTCGCAGTTTACTGTCGGCGGTTTTAGGCTACGTTGTCCGCCGCTCACGCGAGGGATTTCATGGCACAAAAGGACGAAGTCAGGCTTCATTTTCTTGATTATTGGCGGGTGATCCGGATCCGCTGGGGACTGGTTCTGCTCGCATTCCTCCTCGTGTTGGTCACAGCGGCGGTCGTCACCTATTTCCAGCCGCGCGAATATCAATCGTCAGTTTTCATGGAAGTAAAATCTACCGCCGAAAATCCGAGAATCTTTGGCATGAACGATGCCAATCTGCCGATTCACGACCCCCAACTCGCGCCCACGGTTTTCCAGGTCATTCAGCGCACCGGCGTGCTTTATCCGGTGATCGAACAATTAAAGCTGCAGGAAAAATGGGGAGGCAGCAGTCGCGCTATCTCGCTGGAACAAGCTTACCAAAGGCTCCGGAGTAAGCTCGAAGTCGATGAAGTGCGCAACACCGATCTGCTTCAGATCAGCATGTTCGACACCCACCCCCAGGAGGCAGCCGATATCGCTAATAAAATTGTCGATGTTTATCAGGACACGCGCGTGGAAGAGGAAAAGGAGATCATGAGCCGCGCGGTCAAAACAATGGATGAGCAAGTGGCCAAGCAGCAGAAACGCGTTGACGATGCCCGTGCGGAAACCGCCCGGATCCGCGACGAAGAACACATTGTCGATCTTAACCCAGAAGGGACGGAAGACACGCAGGCCCCGGTCAATGACCTGGTACGGAAGCAGGAGATCGAAGTGAACGACTCGGAGGCAAAGCTGGCCGCGCTTTCCAGCAAACTGGAGCAAATCGAGAAACTCAAAGGCGAGGAGCTGATGCGAATGCTGCCCACTCTCGACATTCCTGATGTAACGCTTCAAAAAATTCTGTCGAATTATCAGGACGCCGTCGCGTCGGAGGCGCTGCTCTTAAATTCGGGTTTGGGCGAAAATCATCCGAAGGTCAAGGCACAACGCGCAACCCAACAAGTATTTACAAAACAACTCGAGCAGCAGGTCAGCAGCATCCGCAGCGCGTTGGAGAAAAATCTCAACAGCACGCAAGACACGCGTGATCAATTGCGGCAGCGTCTCGACGAAATTAATACCAAGCAACTACAAACGAAGAACCTAAGCGCCAATTATACGCGGGCTAAGAACAACTACATCAAGGAGAAGCTGTTGCTCGATGGCGTTCGGACGCGCGCACAGACGCAGACGATGGAGTTGGCCATGCCGCGGTTTGCTGTCAGCGTGAAGCAAAAGGCCGAGCCGGCCAGTTTCCCTGCTCGGCCGCGGGTAACGCTCAATCTGATGCTGGGCGCCCTGGTCGGTCTCGTCCTCGGGGTGGGTCTGGCGTTTTTCATCGAGTACCTGGACACGAGCGTGAAAACGATGGAGGACGTGGAAAATCTGCTGGGCGTTCCAGTGCTGGCGATCATCCCGCAAAACGTGAAGTTGCTGCATAAAGAATTGGGGGAAACGCCGGACGCCGAGGCTTACCGCATTTTGCGCACGAACATCGAGTTCAACCGCAAAAGCCCCGACGCAAATACACTTTCTCTCGTGAGCGGCGGCCCAGGCGAAGGCAAATCCACCACTCTGGCCAATCTCGCTTTCATCTGTGCGCAGGGGGGCTATTCCACGTTGATTGTTGACGCGGACTTGCGCCGCCCTGTTCAGCACGAGATTTTCGATGTGCCGAATAATATTGGCCTAACCAATTATCTTACCACCGAAATGCCGCTCGACGAGGTCATCGTGTCCACCGGCATTGAAAATCTTTCCATTCTGCCCAGTGGCGTGCTTCCTTCCGACGCCGTCGGAATCCTAAATTCACAGCGCATGTCCGACATGATCGCGGAACTCAAACTCCGTTACGATATCATCCTGCTGGACTCGCCGCCGATGCTTGGTGTGAGTGACGCCTCCGTGCTAGCCAGCGAAGTCGATCAAACGGTCATCATTGTGCAACATCGCCGTTTCCCACGCGCGATGTTAACGCGCGTCAAACAGGCCATCCTCAGTGTCGGGGGAACAGTTTTGGGCGTCGTGCTGAACAATGTCGATCTCAAGCATGACCAAAATTACTATTACTACACGAATTACTATGGCTACTATCAGCCAGGTGAGAGAAAAGGTCGCTCCAGGACTACGCCGAACGTAACCGCCGGTGGCTCAGGCAATGGTTATTCGGACACGGACGAATACTGATGCGCCGACGTTTCGCTGTCCCCCTTCTCTTATTCGGATTAGCCGCCAGCGTTTTCGCTCAAGCTACGCTGCGAGTGGGCGATCCGCTTGATATTAAAATCGGCGGAGTGCCAGCCGAAGAGCAGCAGCAGGTCAACAACGTCTACACCATCGACGCGAACGGCTCGATTAATCTTCCTTACATTAACAAAGTGAAAGCGCAGGGATTGACGCCCGCACAGCTAGCCCGCTCGATCGAGGAAATTTATCGGGCGAATAAGATCTTCACCAATCCCAACATCACCATCGTGATGCAACCGATGGCGCGCTTTGTGAACGTTGGGGGCTCCGTCCGGCAACCGATGCGCGTGCCTTTCACCGAAGACATGACGCTGCTCGCAGCGATTAACGGCGCGGGCGGGTTCAACGATTTTGCCGACCAAAGACATGTGCGCCTTTTGCGCGGCAATGAAGTCAAAGTTTACGACGTGCGTCAGTTTCGCAAAGACCCTTCAAAAGACCTCAAACTTCAGCCCGGCGACCGCGTTGAAGTTCCGCAAAGCTTTTTCTAACGCTACTGCGCGTGGCGCCAGCGGCTATTGATCAGATACAATCAGCTCCCGGTGTCGCCACACGTAGCCAAGACCAGAGTAAATCGTTAGCGCAACGGTGATCCACACCAGGACCGGACCGGCATCGTGCCAGGCGCGAAACCACCATGTGGATCTTTCATTCGCGTAGCGCAGCTCGGCGATCGAGAGCAAGCCGAGGAAAAAAATAACGGTGATTACTTGCCAGGAAGTTTTTTGTTTCCCGAGACGTTCTGCTGGCAAAACACGGCCCTTGGCGCTCGCCATTAATCGCAAGCCAGTGATTAAGAAATCTCGCGCCACGACCGCCGTCGCCGCCCAAGCGGGAATCGCCTTGAGAGGCACTAGCGAAATAAACGCAGCTGCCATCATGATCTTGTCAACCAGTGGATCCATCAATTTTCCAAAATTCGTGATGGACCCGTAGCGGCGCGCTACTTCACCATCAATAAAATCGGTCAGGCCGGCGATGAGAAAAATTATCAATGCCGAGGTGCGAGCGTACGCCCATGATGAGCTTAGCGCTGCAACAAACAAAACCGTCAGCAGCAATCGGCTGAGCGTTAAACGATTTGCCCAATTCATTTGGGTAATGAGATTGCTTGTTCGCGTTGCTTGCCACGCCGTAGCCTCGGCGGAGGTGGATCGATCTTAAACCGCGGCCGTTTCCAGATGGGCACGCGCTTTTTTAATTCATCGACGATCCACTTGCTGGCCGCAAACGCCGCCGCTCGGTGTCCGGCTTTTACTTGCAGAAACAGCGAAGCCTCGCCGGCGCTGACGAAGCCGACGCGATGATGAACGATAACTTTCTTGAGCCGGAAATTTTTTGCCGACTCTTGCGCGATTAACCGCAACTGATGCTCCGCCATCGCGGCGTGCGCTTCATAATCGATCCCCTCGATCTCGCGTCCATCTTCCGTTCCTCGCACCACGCCCCAAAAATCGACAATGGCCCCCGCGCCAGGATCAACCCGCTCCGCGTGCGCAGGGCAGCCAGTTGCCCCAACCGGCTGGATCGCCCTGCTCCTTCTCTGTGCCACATTTTGCCGAGCGGACCATTTCTCTTGAAGGACGTGCCCGCCCATGCCGGGTTCGGCGACATCTTTCTTTAACGCTTCGAGCCGGGCTTCGGTTAATAAAACTTCACAAACGGAGTTTGCCATGCGCTCTGATTACTCGCTAAGCTGTGATTGCGCCTCTGGGCGCTGCTTCTTAAAAGGAGACCCAAAATGACCTCGAATCAATGCGATATTGGCCTGATCGGCCTGGCTGTGATGGGCGAGAACCTCGTTCTCAACATGGAATCGAAAGGATTCTCGGTTGCTGCATTCAATCGGACCACAGAAGTGACTGAGAAATTCGCAGCCGGCCGCGCAAAGGGAAAAAATATCCAGCCGACGAAAACGATGGAGGAATTCGTCGGCGCGCTCAAACGGCCACGCAAAGCCATGATCATGGTGAAAGCAGGCGCGCCAGTCGATGCGGTCATCGGACAACTCGCGCCGCTTCTGGAAAAAGGCGACGTGATTATCGACGGCGGCAATTCGCTCTTCACCGACACGCAGCGCCGCTGCAAAGACTTGGAAGGACGCGGTATTCATTTTGTAGGCTGTGGTGTTTCTGGCGGCGAAGAAGGCGCGCTCAAAGGCCCATCGCTCATGCCCGGTGGTTCGAGAGAATCGTGGGAAATAATCGCGCCGATTTTCCAAAAGATCGCGGCGCAAGTGGATGGCGAGCCGTGTTGCCGCTACATGGGGCCGGACGGAGCGGGTCACTATGTCAAGATGGTGCACAATGGTATCGAGTACGGCGACATGCAGTTGATTTGTGAAGCTTATGCGATCCTCAAAGATGCTCTCCAGCTCGATGCTCCGAAACTGGCAGATGTTTTCGCAGAATGGAACAAGGGCGAGCTGAACAGCTATCTCATCGAGATCACATCAGAGATTCTTCGCAAAATCGATCCCGAAACCGGCAAACCGCTTGTCGATATTATCCTCGACAAAGCCGGGCAAAAAGGCACCGGCATCTGGACATTGCAATCGGCCATTCAGCAATCGGTGGTCATTTCAACTATCAATGCGGCGGTCGAAGCACGCATTATCTCTTCGCGCAAAGATGAACGCGTTAATGCTTCCAAAATTTTGCCACAACCAACCCCGAAGAAGTTCGATGGCGATGGGAGGCGGCTGATTGATTGCGTCCGGAACGCTCTTTACGCGTCGAAAATTGTTTCCTACGCCCAAGGGATGGAGCTTCTGGGTGCAGCCAGTCATCAGTACAAATGGAATTTAAATTTTGGCGACATCGCCACGATCTGGCGCGGCGGGTGCATTATTCGCGCCAAATTTCTCAATTGCATTGTCGATGCGTACCAGCGCGATCCCGCGCTCCACAATTTGCTGCTCGACAACTTCTTCACTGACGTCATCGCCAAAACGCAAGGCAACTGGCGCATCGCTGTCGCAACCGCAGTCGAACAGGCAGTGGCCGTTCCCGCTTTCGCCGCATCCCTTGCTTACTTCGACAGTTATCGTTCCACCCGTTTACCTTCGAATTTGTTGCAAGCGCAGCGCGATTTCTTTGGCGCACACACCTACGAACGGACCGATAAACCCGGTGTCTTTCACAGCGAATGGATGGAAGCCGATCACAAGCCGATCGAAAAACCTGCCCAGCCAAAAGAGGCGTCGCAGCGCCATGCAGGCGAATAAAGTAGTGTGACCGTCTCGGTTGTGAGGCGCAAGCCAGAGGCTTGCGCTACTATCTAAAATCGTGCGACTCGGTCCCGACGAGTCGGTCGTGTGGAAGCGGTTTGATGTCGCGCGTTTTAATTAAGACAACACCCTCGGAATTTTGCACTTCGCCTTCGATGAGCAGAAAATCCTCCTCGGTAATCAAAAGACGAAAGCGCTCGAACAAGTCTGGATCGACAATCGCATTTGAAACTCCGGTCTCGTCTTCAAGACTGATGAAAACAAATCCTTTCGCCGTGCCCGGCCGCTGACGGCAAATGACATTTCCCGCAATCCGCACAATTGCGCCGTAAGGAGCATGAATCAGATCAGTCGCGCGCCAAATATCCGGTAAATTCTCGCGGAACAATTTCATTGGATGCGGCCCGGTCGTTAAGTTCATTACCTCGTAATCCGCCCCCACCCGCTCCGTCAGCGTCATCGGAACAAGCGGCGATTGCTGGAGAGCACACGGGCCTCGCGTGCAATGCCAGTCCGGTTCGGACTTTCCGGTGCCTTCGCCGGAAACTTCTTTGAGCTGGCAAATCTCTCGGACGCTCGTTGTTGTACATTCGGCGAGGGCGCCGAATGTCGCACGCGGGACGCATGCGTTCCCCAGCAGGTCGTCATGTAATATTTCTTCCACTTGCCACATCGCCGTACGGCGATGTTCTGCCAAACAATTGAGCGCGCCGAGTTCCGCCAGCGTGCGCAATTCTTCTTTCGAAAGCGAAATGCGTCGCTTGAAATCATCCAGCGAATCGAATTGTCGATTTTCCCGTTGCCTAACGAGTTCTTTCGCGTGCTCCTCGCGCAATCCGTTCACCACACAAAATCCCAAACGCACCGTGTTGTCATCGATCGCGGTGCATCGCCAATTGGATTGCGTAACACAAACCGGCCTGATCTTTACGCCGTGCCGCTGCGCGTCTTTCACGATCGTTGCCGGCGTGTAAAAACCCATTGGCTGATTGTTGAGCAAACTCGCGTAAAACTCGGGCGCACGATGCACTTTCAAATACGCGCTTCCGTAAGCGAGAATGGCGAAACTGATCGCGTGCGACTCAGGAAATCCGTAAAGGGCAAACGACGAGATCGACTGAATAATGTTGTCGATCTTGTCCGAGGCAACGCCTTTTCGTTCCATCGCCGCGCGCAATTTCGCGCAGACTTTGTTCATCCGTTCCTCGGAACGATGAAAACTCAAAGCGCGCCGCAATTCCTCGGCTTGATCCCCTGAGAAATCAGCCATGATCATCGCGATCTTGAGCATTTGCTCCTGGAATAACGGCACGCCGAGCGTTCGACCCAGCCCCGGCTCCAATCGTGGATCGAAATATGTGATCGCCTCTTTTCCAGCTCGGCGCGCGAGATATGGATGCACCATGTCGCCCTGAATCGGCCCCGGCCGGATGATCGCGACTTCAATCACGACATCATAAAAACATTTCGGTTTCATCCGCGGCAACGTCGCCATTTGCGCTCGGCTCTCGATTTGAAAGACACCGATCGTATCCGCGTTTTGCATGATCTCGAAGGTTGCAGCGTCGTCTGTTGGAATGTGAGCAAGATCAAGAGCTCGCCCGCGTTCGCGACAAAGCTCGAGCGCATCCTGCATCACCGACATCATGCCGAGGCCTAACAAATCGACCTTCACGATGCCGAGGTCTTCGCAGTCTTCCTTGTCCCATTGCGCCACAACGCGGCCCGGCATCGATGCGTTTTCCAATGGGACGAACGAACTCAGCTTGTTCTGGCAAATGATCATGCCGCCGGAATGCTGGCCCAGATGGCGCGGCAATCCATAGATCGCATGATACAGCCTAACGAACGCCGACATCCGCGGATGCGCTTTCGGCAGACCAGCCTGCTCGATTTGCGATTGCAGATCGAGCGTGTGCGGAAAATCGCCGTTCGCGAACAAATGCGAAAACCGCTCGAGAATGCTTGGCGAAAAATTGAGCGCCTTGCCGATCTCGCGCGCGGTGCTTCGCCCGCGATATGTGATTACGTTCGCGGTCATGGCCGCGCCATGTCTGCCGTAACGGCGATAAATTTCCTGAATGACAGCTTCGCGTCGATCGCCGCTCGGAAGATCGAGATCGATATCGGGCCAACCTTTGCGGCTTTCGTTCAGAAAGCGCTCGAAAACCAAATTACTGCTGACGGGATCGACCGGGGTGATACCGAGGCAATAACACACCGCGCTGTTGGCGGCGCTGCCGCGGCCCTGCACCATGACGTTGTGTTCGCGACAAAAATTCACGACGTCCCAAACAATCAAAAAATATCCGGGAAATCCGAGCTTCGTGATGAGCGCGAGTTCTTCTTCGAGCTGCCGTTTTACATTGCTGCTGATCGCGGCAAAACGCTGTTGGGCGCCGAACCAGACGATCGTTCGCAGAAAGGAATCCATGCTGTGGCCTGCGGGCACAGGAAACGATGGAAACTCGTAGCCGATGCTCTCGAGCGAGAACGTCAAGCGCTCCGCCAGGCGCGATGTGTTTTCGATCGCCTCAGGCAAATCGCGAAACAGTTCTCGCATTTCGCGATCACTCTTCAAATGCCGCTCGGCGTTTTGCGTTAACAATTTCCCGGCCGCATCGAGATGGGTGCGCTCGCGAATGCAGGTAAACACATCAAGGACTTCGCGTCCGTACGGCTTTACGTACTGCACACCATTGGTCGCCAGGATCAACAATCCATTCGCGCGGGCAAGATTGACAAGTTGCCCGTTCGTACCCTCTTCGCCGCGAATAAAATGCCGCTGAATTTCAACGAAAACATTTTCGCGACCGAAGCTGTCGATCAAAAACTGTGAGAGCTCCTGCGCAGTCTGGGTAGCGCACGCGTCTCGCGTGCTGGCAAAAGCGTCTCGCTTTTGCGGACTTCCGAAAGATTGTTTCGGCGAGACGCCGAAACCAACATGCGAGACGCATACGCTACCCAGAAGCGCAATGAGTCCTTCCGCGAATTGCGGCAGCTCATTCCATCGCATTGCGCATTGTCCTTTTTCGCTGCGCAAATGCGCCTGGGTCAGAAGTTCGCACAAATTTTTGTAGCCTGCACGATTTTCCACGAGCACCGCCAAAATCGCGCCGTCTTCCATCGACAATTCGCAGCCGATGATTGGTCGCACATTATGTTCGCGGGCAGCGACCGAAAATCGTTGCGCGCCGTAAACGCCATTGCGATCCAGCAACGCCATGGCCGGCATCTCCAGCTCGGCCGCCACTTCAGCTAATTGCTCGGGAAACGAACCGCCGCGCAAAAAGCTAAACGCACTCGAGGCATGGAGTTCGACGTACGACATCGCGCGCCAACTCCATCAATCGTAAATCCCGTCGATCTTCCAACCGTCGTCGCTTTGATAAGATCGACATACGACGCCATTCTCGAGTTGCAGGTCCCATTCAGCGCGCCCCCACGATTTTTCGTCCCACCAATTTCCGGAAAGCAAATAAGGGCCGCCTTGCTCGACGACTTTGCCGTGAATTTTTTCGCTTTGAAGATGTCGATTTTCCGAACTGAAAATCAAGGCACCTCCAGGCGGTCTAAATCTTCGTAGTGCGATGAACGGCCGCGATCCATTCTTTTCTTCTGTAGAGGCAGCCGTGTCGGCTGCGAAAGTTAAATTCCACGCGAACGGCTCCATTCGAAATGCATCTGGCTGATGCGTTTCTTCCAAGACCGGCGTGCCGACGCGATCGGTGCCGAGCAAAGCGGTGAGGCGCGCGAGCGTTTCGTAAAGCTGCTGCGGATTTCGCAGAGCCATTTCAAACAATCCAAATTGCTGTGAAACCGGTTTGATTGGTTGCGCAGTTAAGGCGACGGCCACAATCGGATGTTTCGATTTAAAATTCTCCAGATGCGTCTGGAGCATGCGAAAGAGAAGATCGACATCATTGGTCGGCTGTGGAATTTTAAAAATGCGTTCGTAACTCTGCTTGTTCGCAAATGTGATCCGCAGCGTGACTTCTTTGGCGACGAGATAAATCGCGCTCAACCGCACTGCAAGCTGCTCCAAAAATCGGCGCAGCATGAAAAGCAGCGGTTGGGCAGTTTCGATTTCGTGCTCAAATTCGAAGCTCTCATCGAAAGATTCCGGGGGCTGAACAAGTTTGAGCAACCGATTCGATATCCCATTTGCCCGTTCCCAAAGCCGGACCGCTTCCGGGCCGAGCCGTGCTGCGATCTGCTCTTTATCGAGGGCTGCGAATTGCCCGAGTGTGTGAATTCCCCACTTGTGCAAGATCTCCAGAATTTGCGAAATCTCAGCTTGTCGATCTTTTGCAGCGGCAGAATTTGATGATGCAGAGCGTCGCATGCGCTCAATTTAAGCCTGCCGATGTATATGTTCAAGTGAACAGATTAAGCGATCTTCCGATTGACGAATCGCTAGTCTGAATGAAGCTCATCGGCGGCCAGATCAAACAAGCAGGATTTGACGCGCATCTCACAAAGCTTGTGAATTTCCAGAAAGCTGGAAGCAGCGATCTGGAATTTGACAAGTCATTGAGCGCAGAAGTGAGCACGCGGGCCGCATTCTCCCACGTGCTAAATAGTTCTCTACCTTTGGCCAAGAAGCCTCGCTTTGACTTCGTCCTGGAGGGAAGAATTAGCGATCCAAGCTGCGGCCGCGCGAGCATCGCTCTGCAGCCAAATCCTCACAATTGGTTCCATTTGGCTATTGCGCGTGCTCTCGTTGCTGATCGTCTCAGCCCACTGCATCGCCGTTTGCGGGTCGGATGCCGCAATGCCTCGCGCGTAGGTAGCCACGGCTCCGTCACGTGAATCACCTTGTGGCAACGTGCTCAGCCATGTGCGGGCACTGTAAGGATCGCTTTGCGACCAACGACTAATCACGCCATCGAATGCATGCTGGCGCGATTTGCCTTCCGGTAGCGTCAGCGCCCATCGACTTGCTGCCTGTGGATCGCTCCCCGCCCATTGCGAGACCACCTCTGCGGTGGCATTTGCTTGCGCTTCACCAGCAGGAAGCCGCGTGATCAGGGTCGCGGCCTCGTGCGGTTGTCTTCGGCAATGACGGAAAGAATCCCGGGCAAGAGCACGCTGCGCGTGCTTTGGTCCGATAAATTTTCGGCCCAGCGCAACGCGGCTTGGGCATCGCTATGCGCCCATTGCCGCGAGACATTCTGGAGCAGATTCTTGCGATCATCGCCGCTGCTCGCGCTCAGAGCAAAATCCGCCGCACTCTGGGGATCAGCCTCACTCCACTGTGAGATGATGTTGTTAAGGGCATTTCGCCGCGCCTGGCCGTCGGATAGTTTTTGTGCCCACGCCAGTGCCCCTTGCGGATCGCTGCGGGCCAGCTGTGTCGCCACCAAACTGGCCGCGCTTTCTTGCGATTTGCCGGCCGGCATCGAAGTGACAAAAGCTTCCGCAGCCGCTGGTTCCACTACCACCCAACTCGAGAGGACATTCCGCAAGGCATGCTCGCGTGCATCTCCGCCAGGCAACCTTTGCGTCCATTCCAAGGCAGCGTGGAGGTCCGTGGCCGCCCATTGGCTCGCGATGTTCGGAATGGCTTGATCCCGAACCGACCCGGTAGACAAAGATAGAACAATAGTCGCCGCTTTTTGTGGATCTTTGTTCGCCCAAGCCGATAACACACTTTGCAACGCGCGATTGCGCTCCTGATCGGAGCTCAAACTATTCGCCCACGCAAGCGCCGCGTCTGGGTCCTGTTTGGCCCAACTTGAACCGATCGCTTGCAAAGCAATCTCGCGGCTCGGGCGGGCCGAAAGCTCCGCGGCCTGCTCAGCAGCCCTGAGAGGATCGCTTGCCGCCCAGCGGCTGAAAATTGGCCAGTAAAATTGTTGCCGATTTTTCTCTGTAGGCAGGTTTTGCAAAACGGCAAGCCCAACGGGCGGATTCTTCTCAGCCAGGATCGAGAGAACGGCTTGCATTGTCTGATCCTTTGCTGGTCCCGGTGGAAGTCGTTCGATCCAATCGGTTGAACTGGCCGTATCACGCTGCGCCCAACTGCTGAGAGCACTGGCCACCGCCAAATTTCGAGAAGAACCGGCGGCAATATTTTGCGCAAAGCTAATCGCCCCTTCCGAATCGAACTCGGCCCAACGGCCGACCACCAGCGAGATTAAAGCCTCCTTTTGATCCTTCTTAGGAAGGCTCTGGGCGAATGCGATCACGTCCCGCACGTTTTGTTGATCGATCGATCCGGCAAACTTACCAAAAACACCATAAAGACTCGCAATGCCTGAACTCGCCAGCGCCTCCTTAATTTTGCGCGAAGACATCATCGCTTGTTGAACTCGAAACCGTAAGCCTCGGCGCAGCCGTCGCTGTAGATGAGGAAACATCGCGAGCGATTCGCGAAATCGTTCCGATTTCCGTCTTCGTAATCGACTCTGGCGGTGTAGCGGCATTTTTCTTTGAAGTGGGTAGCGCATAATGGCCAACCGCAATCCCAAAGCAAAAAGCCGTTCCGGCAATAGCAATTTCGAACCGTAAGCCGCTCAGCCGATTCATCTTCTTCCGATTGTCGATCTTCTATTCCAAAGGCTCAAAGGGAAAGCGCCACCGCAAAGGAAAATTATAATAGATATCGTAAATAACAGCTTACAGGATCTCTACCGGACATCTCGGTAACGCCTGCATAAACGCGCGGCCATATGCTTTGGTCACAATCCGGTTATCGAGAATAACGACGATGCCGCGATCTGTTTTCGTTCGGATCAAACGACCCACGCCTTGCCGAAGTTTTAAAATGGCTTCGGGCAAGGAATATTCGGTGAATGGATCACCCCCACGTTCATGCACAAGTTCGATTTTAGCCTCGATGAGCGGATGATCAGGGACGGCAAATGGCAATCGTGTGACAATCACGTTTGAGAGCGCCTCGCCAGGAACATCGACACCGCTCCAGAAACTGTCGGTCCCGAAAAGGACGCTACGCGGAGTCGTTTTGAATTGTTCCAGCAATTTCCCCCGCGGCGCGCCTCCGCCTTGCACGAGAAGATTCATCCTCTTCTGGGCAAAAAACTTCTGCATTTGGCCGGCGAGCTGTTGCATGTCGCGGTAGCTCGTAAAAAGAACAAACGCATGCCCGTCCGTTTTTTGCACGAAATGCGCGATCCAGTGCTCGAGCGCCTTCTGATAATCGGGATCGCGTGGATCGGGCATTTTCTGAACGACAAAGATTTGCATTTGTTTCTGAAAATTGAACGGACTGCCGAGTTGCAAGGACTCCGCCTCAGTCCCGCCAATGCGATTACGAAAATAAGCCAGGTCTGCGCGGCCGACCGCCAGCGTCGCGCTGGTCATGACGCAGCAGCAATTTTCCCGAAAAATCATGCGCCGCAGGACCGGCGCGAGATCGACAGGTGCGGCGTTCAGCGAAAGAAATTGAGCGATCTTACCCGTGCGCTCTACCCAATAAACGTGCTCCCGCGCGCTTTGCTCGAGAAAGATTGCGATGCCGTCGCGCGCGTCGCGAATTCGCCTACCAAATTCCTGCAGTTCAGCTTTTAGAAACTCGTCGTCGGCTCGCTTCACCACTTCTGCAATTCGCGCCTGCAAAGCAGTCAGTCGGCCGGTGATCGTGTCCGGGACAAGATCGACATCACGCACGCGAAATTCGCGACCTTTGCGAAAATCAGACTTCAATTCGACCGCACCGAAGAATTTGTCTACATCGTCCAGTAGCTCGGCCGCGAGCCTTACGCCTTTTGCATCGCGCATCACGGTGAAAAGTCCTTTGCGCGTGCGCGCATTGTAGAGCCGTTGAATTGTCGATTTTAGGCCATATTGCGAAACTCCCAGGCCGATTTGCCGGGACGCCACCTGCTCGACGGTATGCGCTTCGTCGAAAATGATGAAGTCGTTAGGGAAAAGAAAACCGCTCTCACGTTCTTCCTGCAGCTCCGGACTGCCTAGGAGAATAAAGAGCAGGGTGTGGTTCATCACGACCACGTCCGCGGCGAGCAAGCGTTTGCGCGCCTGCTGATAAAAACAGCGCTGATTTTGGCCACACGTATTTTGCGTGCAGATGTGTGCTTCGCTGCAAACTTGCGTCCACACTTTTGGATCAGGCTCGACCGGCAAATCACTGAGTGAGCCGTCGGGCGTCGTGCTCGTCCATTCGGCCAGCCATCTCAATTCGGCTTGTTCCGGACCTGTGAAAAGTTCACTCGCGCTTTGTAACGCGCGCTCCAATCGCCGCGGGCAAATATAATTTTGCCGGCCTTTCATAAGCGCCACCCCAAACTCCACTGGCAGGATTTTTTTCAAGATCGGGATATCTTTGTAAACAAGCTGCTCCTGCAGATTGATAGTGTGAGTCGAAACGATCGCCTTTTTGTGCTGCTCGAGCGCGAACAAGATCGCCGGCACCAGGTAGCCGAGTGATTTACCGACGCCAGTCCCGGCTTCGACGATGAGATGTCGATCTTCCTCCAGTGCGCGCGCGACTGCCGCTGCCATCTCCTGCTGTTGTGGACGGAATTCGAAGTTCTTTGCCTTCGAGAGAAGACCGTTCTCGGAAAAGACACTGCGAATTCGTTCGGCAAATTCGGTGCCCAGAGAATCTTTCAGCGCGATCATTTGGAAATAGCCCAGCCCTTAAGGCTGGGCCATCATAACGATTTTTTGCAAGTCCTGAAAGGGACGGCAGAAAATTGTTGCCTGAAACATATGTTGTCGTTCGCGCCTACGAAAAATGATTCTTTCGTCCGTGCCGGGACTGGATTTCTTCTCTCAATCGAAACCCAGCGTAAAAATGCTCGGCTAATCGCGGGAAATCTCCCTGCAAAAGTGCTACTTTAATCCGAAATCTCGTGAGACTGCTGGATCGCTACGTTATTCGCAACTTTTTGCAGGCCTATCTTTATTGCATCGCTGGTTTTATCTCGATCTGGCTCATTTTCGACATCAGCGACAATATCTCGACCTTTATCGACCAGCACGTCGGCTTTCTCCTCACCATCCGCTATTACGCTACACAAGTGCCGCAAATCCTGATCATCCTTTTACCTGTATCGCTCTTACTCGCTCTGCTCTTTTCGTTAGGCCGAATGTCGCGCGCAAACGAAATCGTATCGATGCTCACTGCGGGCGTAAGCGTTCCGCGTGTTCTCCTGCCATTGATCGCGATCGGTTTGCTTACCGTCGCTGCCACGACCGCGCTTAATTACTCCCTCGCCCCGCATGCCGAACTGGCGCGCAAAACGTTTCTTTCCGCAGCGCGCGCGCGACAAGGCCCGATGATCGAGGGGCAGATCTTTCGCAATCGCAGCGACGCCCGTACCTGGTTCATCCAGAATTTTCGGCCAGGCCACAATGTCTTTAACACCGTGCAAGTCCTGCAACAGGATGCGCACGACAACATTGTCGCCAATTATCTCGCGGCGCGCGCCATTTATTATCCCGACACGAAAGTTTGGGAATTCGAAAACGCGAAGGTGGTGCACTACGATGGGGCGGGAAATATTCTCGACGAACAAATTTATCCGTTGCTCAAGATCGACAATTGGAGCGAAACGCCGTTTCGTCTTAGCAGTGCCAATGTGCACGCCGAGTTTCTGAGCGTTCCGGAGTTACGCCAATACTTGCGGTTCAACTCCGATTTCCCGGCCACTCTGCTGGCGCCGTTCCGCACCCACCTTCAATATCGCCTCGCCCTGCCCTGGACCTGTTTAGTCGTACTTTGCATCGCCGCACCCCTCGGCATCGGTTATTCCCGGCGCGGCGTTCTCGCCAGCGTCGCGAGCGCAGTCATTCTTATTTTCTCGATGAATTTTCTCACACACTTGTTTCTTGCCCTCGGTGAAGGAGACCGGATTTCGCCTTTACTCGCGGCTTGGACGCCGAACGTTCTCTTCGCCATCATCGGGCTCTACCTTCTCTACCTGCGCGCCTTTAATCGAGAAGCCCCGCGCTTTCATCTCGCCGCCGCGCGGCGTATATTTTCGTGATGAACCCGCTTCCTAACGACTGGGCGATCAAACATCGCGCCGATGCCTGCAACGCGACAGGGCGGCCGTTCGTCCCCGGCGAATATTTTTATACGCTGCTCTTTCGCGAGGCCGATGGTTACCGGCGCGAAGATTTAAGCGAAGAAGCATGGTCGAATCGGAATCAAAACATTCAACCGTTTTCATTTTGGAAAACGCGCTACGAGCCGCTCCCACCGGCGACTGAGCCTTTGCCGAAAGAAGATGCCGAGCAGCTTTTTCGCCGCTTGATTGCGTCCGAAAATCCGCCGGCGGCCGCCTGCTACGTCCTCGCTGCCATGCTTGAGCGCAAGCGCGTTTTAAAACAGGTCAAAACGAAAAACGCGGAGAACGGGCGCGTGCTGATTTACGAAAATAGCACAAGCGGTGACGTTTTCATTGTGCCCGATCCGCAATTGCGGCTAACCGAGCTCGAGAATGTGCAAAATGAAGTGGCGCAGTTGCTTAAAACCGCCGCTCACAATTGAAGAATCGATCGGCATGGACAACTCCGATAGTCATCGCGAGCAGAGGATGGGCAATCGCAGGCTCCCATGGTTTTCCGGCTTTCCGCTCTATCTCGCGCCCATGGCCGGCGTGTCGGACAAGATTTTCCGACAACTTTGCAAAGAATTCGGGGCCGATGTTCTCATAACCGAATTCGTTTCCGCCGAAGGAATTTTTCTCCGCAACGAGCGTACCCGCAAATATCTCGATTTTGATGAGATCGAACGTCCAATCGGCGTGCAACTTTTCGGAGCGAACGCCGAACACATGGCCGAAGCCGCGCGGCAGGTCTTCGATTTGGTGAGGCCCGATTTTGTCGATCTAAATTTTGGTTGCCCAGTCAACAAAGTCGTGTGCAAGAACGGCGGCTCGGCCTTGCTTAAAGATTGTCCAACGTTAGCCAAGGTCGCAGCTGTCGTCGTGCGCGCCGTTTCTCCCATGCCGGTGACGGCGAAAATCCGCATTGGCTGGGACGCCGATTCAATCAACGCGGCGCGTGTCGCAAAGATCCTAGTCGATGCTGGAATCAGCGCACTCACCGTCCACGGGCGCACACGCGCCCAAGGTTATTCCGGCGCGGCTGATTGGAGCGTTATCGCCGAGGTTGCTGCCGCGGTTCCAATTCCAGTGATTGGAAATGGCGATCTTTCATCCGCAGCGGATATAGCGAAGCGCCGTCGGGAGACCGGAATTGCCGGTGCAATGATTGGCCGTGCCGCCATGAGTGCGCCATGGATTTTCCGCGAAGCAAAAGCTCATCTCGCGACCGGTGAGATTGTCGCTCCACCGGATCTGGATAAAAAATGGAATTTGATTCTGCGCCACTGCGAACTGGCCGTGCGCCAACGGGGCGCTGAAGAGCCGGCCATTCGATCAATGCGGGCACGTTTGATGGCGTATTCTCGCGGTATGCCGGACGCGAAACAGTTGCGAGAAAAATTCGCGCACGTCTCGACGCTCCTTGAAATTGAGATGATCGCAAAAGAAAATATCTTTCCAAAAAAATCGGACCGGCCCAAATCCGAAACTCCTGCTTTGATTTGTTGAAATGATCACGGAATCGACGGCGATTAATTACAAGATCGGCAATGAACGCCTAATCAAAGTGACGGCGAAAGCGTCGCGCAAACTGGGTTCACTGCTTGAACAGCAACGCCGGCAGAACGGTGCGCTTCGCCTGGCCGTGATCGGCGGCGGCTGCTCGGGGCTGCAATACAAAATGGATTTGGTCGATGGCCCGGCTGACCGCGACATTCTCGTCGAAAGCGCCGGCGTGCGCGTCGTTGTCGATCCGAAAAGCGCACTTTTTGTCAGCGGCTCCGTCCTTGATTACAGCGACGATTTGCAGAAGGGCGGGTTCCAGGTTACAAATCCGAACGCGGTGGCGCATTGCTCTTGCGGACAAAGTTTCGCAGCATGACCTCCCGAGAGCCGCATCTGTTCATTTGAACTTGCACCCGGACTTTGTTCGGGCGATCATGGATCGTGCTGACGGAGCGCCAAAAAAGAGTGCTCGATTTTATTCAACGCGAGCAACGGGAGAAAAGAATCACCCCGAGCACGCGCGAGATCCAAAGTCATTTTCGTTTCGCCAGCCAGACCTCAGTTATGCAGTACATTGCCGTCCTCGAGCGCAAGGGTTTCCTGAACCGGCATCCACACAAGGCGCGCGCTTTGATTACGCCGGTGCAAAAAGTCCGCATCACCGACGTGCCGATTTACGGTCAAATCCCGGCGGGCATGTCCGCCTTGACCGAAGAAATGATCGAGGGCCACGTTTCGCTCGACGCGCGCTCGGCAAACATTTCAAAAAGCCGCGGCACCTTTGCCTTGCGCGTGCGAGGCGACTCAATGATCGGGGCGCACATTGTCGATGGGGACATTGTCATTCTGGAAGACAGCAAAGATGTGCAAAATGGCAACATCGTTGCGGCGCTGATTGACGGTGAGACCACCTTGAAGCGTTATGTCGTGGAACATGGGCGGCCGTATTTGAAAGCTGAGAACCCGCGCTATCCAAATTTGATTCCCGCGCGCGAATTGAAGATTCAAGGCGTGATGGTTTCGCTGGTGCGGAAGCAACCGCGCAAATCGAAATAATGTTCGTTTGAACATAATCACTGAGCATGCCATCTTTGATCGATGGCAGCTGCGGAAAGCGATAAAATTGATGACTTACCTCCCGGTTCGTCACCCTCTCGCCCTTCCCGTCCATCTTGCTCGGCTCCCACCGGCTTGATTGTCGATCTTCGAAATTTGTTGGAGACGCGTTTTCCTCGCGCTCCTTCGCCGTCGGCAACGTTTTTAACCACCAAATTACCATTTCTCGATCATGCGATCGGCGGGGGCTTTCCAAAAAGGGCCATTACCGAATTGATCAGTCCGCACCCGAGTGCAGGAAGCGCCTCACTCATCCACGAGCTTCTGCAAGGCGCCCAGCGCGATCGTTACTTTCTCGCGTTGATCGATGGACGCGATTCCTTCGATCCATCTGCCTTCGGAGCGGGCAACGCTCTACGCCACCTTCTCTGGGTGCGTTGCACAAAAGCATCCGAAGCGATCAAAGCCGCCGACTTTCTTTTGCGCGACAGCAATTTTCCTTTGGTGATTGTCGATCTTGTCCTCAATGCGCCAGAGGAGTTGCGCAAAATCCCGCAAACGAGCTGGTATCGTTTGCAACGGCTGGCCGAAGCAGCTTACACGGCTTGCGTAATCATGAGTCCCCAGAGCATCGTAAGCAGCGCTCAACTCAAAATCGTTCTCGAGAATTCCTGGACGCTTTCAACTTTCGATGAACCGAATGCGATCTCCCGAGTGCGATTCCGCGTTCGACGATCACATATCAGGTCAGAGGTCCCACCTTCAGTCATGGGGGCGACCTACGGCGCGGTAAGCAGAACTCGGAGATCAGAGGTCCGTTAAAATTGATGTTTGCGACGATTTATGTGCCGAATTTTTATTTGCAAGCCGCATTGCGTCATCAACCGAAATTGCGGGCGAAGCCAGTGGCGTTGATTGAAGAACAGGAAAATAAACCCCTCATCATTCAACTGAACGAAGCGGCCCAAACTGCGGGCATTCGTAAAGGAATGACGCCAAGCCAGGCGTTAGCGCGTTATTTGCACGTCGCAATCAAGGTACGTGCCCGCACGCAGGAGAAATTGATTGAGCAAATTTTACTTGAGCACGCCTTTACACTTTCTCCCTATGTGGAAGCGACTGCGCCTGGTGTTTGCACGATCCAATTTACGCTCGGATGGCAGCCGCATCGGCTGTCAGGGCAGACACGCTTCCAGCGTGGCTGCAACGAGCAAGATGCCCATTTGCCAGGAAAGACAGGATGCCTGTCTTCCAAGGTTTCGAGCGTAATCGAACGATTGCGTAAATGCGAAATTAGCGCGCAAGCTGGCATCGCACCTTCGCCGGATGCGAGTTTTCTCGCAGCCCACCTCGCCCGTCCCGTTTTAAAAATCGAGGATGCTAAAAAATTTCTCGCGCCGCTATCGATCGAAACCCTGGGAATATAACAGAACTTCGATTCCAGCCATAGCATTAAGTCACTTCTTGTAAATAGTTTATGGCGTAAGATTGCCTCGGAATTGACCGATTGAGAACCAAAGTGAGAACAAATTTGCAGATTTCAGGGTGTTCAAGGTTGTTCGTTGAAGTCGTTTTCTGCGGTGCGAGAATCGTGCATGTTGTTTCCAATGCCGCGCGCACGAATCCGGCGTTGGGGCGACCGGGGATTGCCGGTACTGCGCAGCACCGGTCAAACGTTACTCGCTAGGCGCTCACGGAATTTCATCGAAGAGGCCGTCATCCGTGAAATTTCCGAGCGGGCTTAGAACTAAAGATTTTGCCAGGAATGTTGGCTGTCAAGAAAGGCTTTCTGCAACTCCTTTAAAATCCGCTTGCCGACAGACTAGCTGAAACTGAATTTGTTCGTTGCCGCGGTTTAGGAACAAAATCCAACGGCTGTAGCTGCCACCGTGGAGGTTGTAGCTGAGCGTGACGAGAAATGTCTCCTTGCGTTCAATCATCAACGGATTCTTTTCTTGTGAAACAACCTGGACATCGGTGCTGCCGCCAGGAACGGAAGCGACGGCCTCCCGCACGAGCTTCTTAACAGTTTCCTCGTCGAAACTGGTTGGCTGCGAAAGTGTGACTTTTGTAAACTTGGCCTCGGCTTGGGGCTTCCCGCGAGGCTGCAAAGTTAATTGAGTAGCGCTGCCGGAATAATCCCAGCCGCGCGGCGCCACATACGTTACTGTCCTGCTGCCGTCGGAAAAGCCAACTGCTTGAATTTTACTCCGTCCAGCTCCTACTCAGAGAGCTTCGGTGTAAGATCAAGGTCGGCGCGCACTGACGCGATTAAGAGCGAGCCAGCAAGGCCAAGAATTAAAGGACGTACCATCTGCCCTTAACATAGCTATAAACCATCAGCGATCCAGGCGGCGGTGTGGTCTTAAAATTGTTGTCGAAGTACCACTGACGGGTGGGCGGCGAGTAAACATTCGCTTTCCCCCATTCGCCGATCGACTGCTGACTTTTATACAGCTCTACCATCGAACCGTAATAGGTAAGAGTCGCATGGGACCAGTCTTCCAGGAAGCGCGGGAAGTTTTCCGCTCCGCCGCTGTAGGCACCGTCACCTCCGGCTGGGGCGGTCGGGACAATGCCCGAGACGATCGCTGCGTTGACGGTCGTGCTGCTGGCCACGCGCGAGCTGGTGCCAGCAAACGAATTGGCGTCATTCCATGAATTGGAGAGAATATTCACGGCATCAGTAAGAATCGACGCGGGCGCACGACTATAGCCGAACGCTTGTGGCGCGGTCGGGTCGCTTGGACTTGCATTGGAAGGAGGGGCGCCTCCGGTATTGAAGTCGCCTTGAATATAAACCGGGTTTTGGCTGGCCACCGTTAGCCCCTTCGACGGAATCTTGGCGCCATTGAGCAAGCGAACTCCGCGTCGCGCGGTGGAGGTTGCGCTGGCGTCGTAAATGTAAACGATGCCGTTGAAACCTGACGATTTGTAAGTGGGAGACATGCCGCTGGTGCCGTTCTCGATGGCGCTGACGTTGAGCGTTACAAGGCGAACGTTCGCCCCTTCACGGTTGTCCTGGATCGTTTGATTTGTGGAGATGGCATTGCTGAACATTTGATAAAGCGTGCTCGACTGACTTAAAGCGCTGATCGTCCCGTCCGGATTCGGCGTCCCAATCGTGACATTATTGCTCGCATCCACCTTGATCGCGACACTGGCCTGATTCCAATAGCGCGAATTGGCCAGCGGATCGGTGGAACCAGCAACCGGCGGTTCAATCAATTTGTGATAGCTGTCGCTAGATGGGCTCGAGCTGGAACTGCCGAATATTACCGAGGCATCCAAGCCAAACGGCTGCTGCGCCTGTCCCTGCGAAGGCGGTAAATTGGCAGGCCAATGTGGACTCGTTGGAGTCTGAGGGTGCTGCGCGTCTCCCGGCATAAAGCCAATTGTCCAATCGGCACCGTAGCTGACTTTGTCCGAGAACCACAGGCTGTCATGGCCAGTGTAGAGACTGGAGTTTGTGTGTACCCAACCCGTGACGGTGAACTGTGGTCCCGGGTGAATTTCGAGTGGATCGTTATAAAAAATCGCCCAGTTCCATGGTGACAGCTGTTGCTTTGAAAATACGCGACGAACCTTGGCTACAGTGTTTCCTCCCACCGTCGGCAATGTCACATCTGCCGAAGCGATGTAGTTGTAGGTTGCCGACGTTGTGCTCGCTGCTCCGGTCTGCGACAGCCCGACCGCTGGAACAGGCGGGACATCAGCGCTGGAAAGCGAGCTAAGTGTCGCATCAACTGCCACGACTTTGACATTTGAAATCGTGTAAGCCGAATCGTACTCGTCATTGGTTGTGTAGCTCGTTCCCGCCTGAGCAAAGTTCGTCGCGCTCGGAAGAGTTGGGAATTGCGACGCGGTCGGGACCGGAATAACGCCGACGAAGGCACTGGTAGCCAACGGTGTGGTCGGATTGGCCCGGCAGATAGCCCTCCAATTTGTATACAGCGTCTCAATCGTCGCATCCGCCACGGTCAGACCCTGCTCCATCGTATTCGTGCGCTGCACGGATCGACTGACCGTCGTGGTGTACTGTGCCGCTATCGCCACCACGCCCATGACAATCCCCATGGTGGAAAGTACGACTAAGAGGGAACTGCCCGATGATTTATAGTGATATTTCATGTTCATTGGTAAGTGGTTAAACGTCCTTTGGTCGGGACCTGCCCGTTCAGGTAAATATTAGCCGATTTGAAGCCGCGATTGCTGTAATTGGAATCGGCCGTGGAAAGATTGATTGCCGCGACAAATCGAGAGTAAAGCGAGCCGGTCGCAGCGGTCGGCGTGCTAAACGGTGAGGCCGTCGTGATGTTATAGCCGATCACTGAGAGAGAGTTGGAAGCGGCCGGCCCCTGCCGGTCCAATGCGCCGTTTACGACTGTGTACGAGCAGCGGTCGGTAATGAAACAGGCAATGCTGTAGGTGGACGTTCCAGTAACGGCCACGGGAAGATTGTGTGCCAGCGTTAATGTAAGGCTGCTGGCCGTTCCGATCACCGCTGTAATATCGTCTTCAATTTGATGACTCGGCACGATCACACGTTGCCCGACGACGGGTGCCGCCTGCCCGGACGTAACCTTGATGATAATCTGATTTTGCCCCGCGGCGGCGTCGCTCTCGAACAGGTGGGGCCCGCTGGACCACTTCTGGAAAGAGATTCCTGCCGCCGGGCCTGCGCTCGTGACCGGGTTGCCATTGGCATCGACCAGGTAGGGCTTGGAGACCGCCGAATGCAGATCTTGCTGCATTCGCACCATGGCGGTGCGGGCTTGCTGGTGCGCCGTGTTTATGGCGGCATTTTTCGCCCCCAGAACCGTGGTAAAACTAAGGAGCGAATAGAGCACCAACCCGACGACGGCAAGAACCGCCATCGTAAACAGAAGTTCTATTAAGGTAAAGCCGTGTTCGTTTGAAAGAGATTTCATATGTCGGATGTACGGATTGTGCTCATCGAAAATGAATAATTCCGATTGAGATAAGTGTAAGCGACGGTGACGACGGCCTGGTACATCGTGAGCGGGTAGGTCTTGCTACCCTGGGTGTAAGTGGAACTGATATCGCTGACAGTCGTTGTCATCGTCCCGTTGACGACGACACCCGTGTTGGGATCTTGGTAGACCGGCACGTCGTTCTGAGTTTTTGTGCCTAGTTGCAATTCCGGCGGAATCTGAGCGGTGCCATCTGGATTTGTCGTCTGCGGGTTGAATGGACTGTCCGATTGAATCAGGTCGATTTGATTCATAACGGCGGTGTAGGCGCCGGTTGAATTCCGGCTGATGCTCGCAATTGAATTGAACTTGGTTAGCCCCCCCACCCCCGAGGCGATACCGATTCCGAGGACGCTAATACCAACCATGGCCTCGACCAAAGAGAATGCAGCCGCAGCCCTCGCTTTCTGGCGGATATCGCAGTACCGGTGTACCAAGATTTGTGACGGTGGACCAGAACCTCGCTGCCCCGCAGCCGAATATGGCTGCGCCTAGTGAACATGTTTTCTTCATAGTTTGGTTCAGATTACGCAGATCATCTCAAATTTGAGTCTCAAGGTCAACCAAAATGTTATGCCAAGTGCCGATATTTATTATTAGAGTAGATAGTTATGGTAATTATAGAAGACTGAGGCCAGAGAAATCGGCCCATTTTCCCAAATCCCGCTTCTATCTGCGGTGCTGAAAGAACTGTAAACAAGGAGATATTTTTGCGTTATAACGGGCGCAGTGAATCTCAGCTCCCGCGTGGCTCTTTTTGACCGAACTGGTTCTCATGGTGGGCCTTACAGGCACAACTGCTCAGCCGCCAGCTTCCATAGAGGGGCACCTGCGGAAGAAATAACTTGGCGAAACGTGGATAGGCAAGCGCGGGTGTCGGAAGAACCTTTAGCAAAGCGAACGGGTTGCCGGACCGAGTGGGGCATCCGCACCGGGCACACCCCTATGTTCCGGCCGTCGCGGGCTTCCGCTCCATGAAGAATCCGTAAACCAAGCCTCCAAGTGCGCCGCCGATCAAAGGGCCGAGCCAATAAACGTAATCATCGTGCCAAAAATTCGCCGCCAGAGCCGGCCCGAAAACGCGCGCCGGATTCATGGCTGCGCCAGTGAGCGGCCCGCCAAACAAAATATCGAGAGTGATTGTCGATCCGATGGCAAAACCAGCGACGCGGCGTCCCCTTTCGTCCACAGCAGTGCCATAGACAACAAAGACGAGGAAAAACGTCAGGATCGCTTCGACCAAAATTCCCTGAGCCGCATTGAGGTTGATGGCAAGCTGGGGCGTTCCGGTGACGACCACCTCGCGCCCAAACAAGCCGAGACAGATCAAAGCAGCCGTAAAACCGCCAAGCAATTGCGAGATCCAATAGCGAATGGCGTTTGCGATCGTCATGTGACCGCCACAAAGCAACCCGAAAGTCACCGCCGGATTTAATTGGCCGCCCGAAATATGCATCGTCGCGGAAACGAAGGCCGCGATGGTGAGCCCGTGCGCAAGCGCGACGCTCAGGAACGTCGTGACCGGCGGTTTTGATGGCGCCGATCCCGACAAAGATCAGCGCAAACGTTCCAATGAATTCAGCGAAGCAAACACGGAGTTTATCCATTCCTCGATGCAATCAAATTGCCCGGGCCGTGACAAGCGCGAGAGAAGATCTACCTCGCTGCGCTATCGTTGGCTTTCCAATCTACCCGCCAGCGTAATTTGGATATTTCTCGCGCAACTGCCGCGCGGCGCGGTCCGCTTCGTCGGTCTTTCCGGCGCGTTGATAGGCGGTGGCCGCTTTTTGCAATGCGCGCGGCGTGACAGCCGGATCATCGTAAAGCAATGCGACGCCCATGAACGCTTTGCCCGCATCTTCGAAACGGCCGCGCTCAAACTGTACCTCGCCCGCGAGCAAACGCGCCTCGGCATTGACGCGCCCTTCCGGCTGCAACGACATGATTTGCTCGGCGATTTTTTGCGCCTCATCCGGCTTGTGCGCCGCGATTTTTACCGCACCCAGCGCCAGCAGCACTTTGGCTTTGCCTGCCGGGTCGGTGGCCATCTGTAAATATTTGCCAAACGCATTTTCCGATTCGTCAAAGTTTTGCAACTTGGCTGCCGCATCGCCGAGGTAAAACCAAAAGTCCGGCTTCACCTTCGGGGGATTGTCGCTCTCGCCACGGGATGAGTCCGTGTTGTCGCCGTGGCTGGCGGAGTTGCCGAGCGCGCTCAGATATTTTTCCGCTGCAGCATAATTTTTCTCGTTGTAATACTCGACGCCGAGCCACTCGAGAATCTCGCCCGGGACGGGCGCGTTTGGAACTGCAGCCATGAAATTGTTTACTTCATTCGTTAGGGCAGCACGGTCGCGCAGATAATAAAAAGACGAGATGATGCGGATGCTAGCGAGATTGTAGTATTGTTCCTTGTTCAGACGGCGAGCGGCATCGAGTGCACCGAGCGCAGTTTTGTAATCCTTTGCTTCGAAAGCAGCTTTGCCGATGTAATATTGCGCCTGCGCGGCGACCGGACTCTTCGGAAATTCCTTCAACAGTTGGCGGAACGTGTCGGTCATTCCTTTTGGGTTCTGTTGCTCGCCCAGGATGAGTGCCTTCTGTTGCAAAGCAGCCTCGCGCTCATGCGCGCCGGGATATTTCGTCAGGATCATGTTCAAATCTGAAAGCTCGCCTTCGTAGTTTTTGTTTTCCTGATAGGCGAGGGCGCGCTGAGCAAAGGCGAAAGGCGCCTGCGGACCGTCGGGAAAAGCCTGCACGAAGTAACTGAAAGCTTCAATGATCCCGGCATTGTCCTTCATCTGGATGTGACACAAACCGAGCTTGAACGCCGCTTCATTGCGCAATTTCGGCGAAAGCTGTGATGCGCGCAGTTCGGCGTAGATCGGAGCGGCGCGTGGATAGTTTTGCTGTTTATAGAGTGCTTCCGCTTTCAGAAGCTTGGCTTGATCGGAGCGCTCAGCCGTCGGATTCGAGGCGAGAAATTCATCAACCTCAGGCGGGAGCGTCGAAGGATCCGAGTTATAAATGTTAATGAGCCGTTGGTAGGCGGCGTCTTTCGCTTCTTCGCGGCTTGGATATTTTTCGATGATTTCGCGGTAAATCGTCTCGGCCTCTTTGGCATGTCCGAGTTGACGCTGGCTGTTCGCGGCAAATAACATTACCTCTGGGCGGGCTTCTTCCGGCGCTGGTTGCAGCACTTTTTCGTAACCAGCGACCAACTGCGCGTACTGACCCGATTGATATTGCAAACGCAAAATGCCGACTTGGGCCAAGGCGCGCCAGCGCCCGGCGTCTGGAAGCGAACGTCCTTTCTGGAGCAGTGTCATCGCTTTTTCCGCTGTCGCCTTGTCGATTTTGCCCTTCTCTGTTTGGGCAAGATCGACAGCGAGCAAACCGGCGCGCACAGTCGCTTCCGCTTTCAACGCAGGCTTTTGCGTCTCACTGGACAGTGCTTCGTATTGTTTAAATGCGTCAGTCTTTCGTCCGCGCGCAAGGGCGATCGAGGCTGCGGTTGCGCGGGCGTCTTCCCGATATGGGTTTGGATTTTTGGCTTCGGCAACCTGCTGGTAAATGTCACACGCTTCATCTTTGCGGTCGAGCGCTTCCAGACAGCGCGCTTCAAAGTAACGCGCCGAAAGCGAAACAGCCGACTCCTTCGATTTCGCGGCCGAGCGATGAAATAACGCAAGTGCAGCCGAGTAGTCCTTTTGCGTGAAAACCATTTCGCCCAGCGCGTACGCGGCCGGGCCGGCAAACTCACTATCGTCGTAATCATTCAGCACTCGCTGAAAGTTGGTGCGCGCAGTCGAGGGCTTGTTCAGATTGCGATAGCATTCGCCCAGAGAGAAATAAGCATTCCCTCGCCCCGATGCTCCCGGATAATCATCTAGATACCTTTGGTATTCCGGGATGGCCAGATCGTAGAGTTTGCGAGTAAACAGCGCGTTGGCGTACTCAAGCTGGCGGCGATCAGGCGGTACCATTTCCACTGGTGGCGGCGTGGCCGTTGTTTCTTCGATCGGCAATGCCCGCGGTGGCGGCAATTCATCCGCCGGCTGCGCACGACGCACATCAGACCGCTGAGCGATAGCTGTCGCGAAAAGGAAAAAAAGCATTGCCAGTCCCAACGGACCGGCCGCGCCATGCGCGAATTTCATTTCGCCGTCGCGAAGGCGACGTTGGTTATTCCAGCTTCCGTGCAAATGTTGAGCACGCCGACAATATTCTTGTAAGCGCCGGCCTCGTCACCGCGAATGACAACCGCCTGCCCGGAATTGAGCTGAACCAGACTTTTCAACAATTCGCTCAGCTCCGGGCCGCTGAGCGTTCGCCGGTTGACCACCATGTTGCCATCTGCCTTCACGTTTACGACTACATCGCCAATCGGCGCGCTCTTTTCCTTCGCTGCGGAAGCTTTTGGCACTTTCACGTCGAGCTCGTTTTCGTTGCGCGCGGCGTTCCAAGTGAGCAGAAAGAAAATCAGCAGCAGAAGCAATACATCGACGAGTGGCGCCAGTTGAATGCCTGGATGATGAAGAGGAGCGCGGCCGCGGAGGTTCATGTGACCAAAAGAACGATGGCGATCTTAAAGTTCGTCCTCGATCAGGACGGGAGTTCGCTCGCCTCGCTTTTCGTATTGCAAAGACAGCAGCGCCAGCACGTGCGTGGTGGCTGATTCTAGCTCCGAAATCAGTTTTTGCGTTTTGCCACGGAAGAACGCATAGAAAATCATCGCCGGAATACCGATAGCGAGTCCAGCGCAAGTGTTAACCAAGGCTTCACTGATGCCCTTGGAAAGCAAAACGTACCGTGCCGTGCCCAGATCGGCTCCAAGCGCGCCGAAGGAGCGAATGATGCCGAGCACAGTGCCGAGCAAACCGAGGAGCGGCGCGATCATTCCAATGTCCGCAAGATAAATGACACGATTGTTCAGACTGGCGGCAACGCGCGTTCCCTCCGTCTCCGCAATTTCACGCACGTGCCCAAAATCGGCATCAGGATTCTTCGTGGTGAAGTCTAGCATTTTCTGCACGACGCGCGCGATGGCTTCCCCGTGGCGATTCGAAACGGCGAGCAATCCGAGATAATCGCGCTTGCGCAGCAGCGCATCGGCCGTGGCCATGAACCCGCTCGAGACAACTGCGCCACGGCGGATGGTCATCAAATAAACAATCACTAGCATCACGAAGAATACGGACAGGGCAAAGAGGAAAATCATGACCGGACCCGCCGCGATGAGCGCGTCCATCACCGTTTTCGAATGCGGAATATCCGGCGGAATCACCGGCGTGGTGCCCGTCTGCGCGAGTAAAGGAGTCGCGATCGCCGCAGCGATCAGCGAGAGCAAAATCTTCATGCCAAAAGTTCTCTAATCATAGAGAGAGCGGTGACAGATGCAAATCACAGGGGCCGAACTGGAGGGCCGACCCGCCTTCAGCGGGTTGCCGCTTTTGAAAGCTCGCCACCGAACGAGCAGGTCCGACTGGCGGACGCGGACACGTCCGCGCACTCCGAAAACACTAAACAAATCGATCCCCACTAATCCAGCGTCGAACCCGAAAGATATGCGCCGGCTGAATTTCAGGATCAAGCTCGACATAATTGCGGCGGCTGTGCCAGAGGTAACGCGCGTCGCTCAGGAGATCGTGTACTTGATAGGCGTCCCCGTCCATCGAGCCGAACTGCTCAATCGGTACGTCAACATATGAGTGTTGTTTGCGATGTGGATCGAGATTCACTACCACCAAAATGATATTGTCACGCGCCGCGGTCATCTTTCCGTAAAACAAAATCGCGCCGTTATCGGCATTATAGAACCGCAGGTTATCGTAAAAATGAAGCGCGCGATTTTCTTTTCGGATTTGATTCAGGCGCGTGATCCAGTCCTTGATGTTGCCCGGCGCGTTCCAGTCGCGCTCCTTGAACTGGTACTTTTCCGAATCGAGATATTCCTCGCGTCCGGCGAGCGCTTCGTTTTCGCACAATTCGTATCCGCTGTAGATGCCGTACAAACTCGAGAGCGTGGCGGCTAGCACCACCCGAATCATAAATGCTGGCCGCCCGCCTTCCTGAAGAACAAATGGCAAAATGTCTGGAGTGTTCGTCCAAAGATTACCGCGAAAATACTCGCGCATGTCGGTTTGCGTCAGCTCGGTAAAGTATTCCGTCAACTCCTGCTTCGAATTGCGCCAAGTGAAATAAGTGTAGCTTTGGGTGAACCCGGCTTTGGCCAGCACTTTCATCATTTTCGGCCGGGTGAATGCCTCGGAAAGAAAGAGCGTGTCCGGATAAATGTGTCGCACGCCGCTGATCAAATATTCCCAAAAGGCGACTGGTTTGGTATGCGGATTATCGACGCGAAAAATGCGGACACCGCGCCCGGCCCAAAAAAGAATGATGCTTTTCATTTCGGCCCATAGCTCGGACCAGTTTTCGCACCGGAAATTCAGCGGGTAAATGTCCTCGTATTTCTTCGGCGGATTCTCGGCGTATTTGATCGAGCCATCGGGCCGCTTGTAAAACCACTCTGGATGCTGCTTCACGTACGGATGATCAGGTGAGCAATTGATTGCAAAATCGAGCGCAATCTCCATTCCGCGACTGCGCACTTCCGCTTGCAACCAGTCAAAATCCTCCAGTGTCCCGAGCGAAGGCTCGACGGCTTTGTGCCCGCCAGCTTCGCTGCCGATCGCCCACGGCACGCCCGGGTCGCTCGGGTCGTAGGTGACCGAATTGTTGCGGCCCTTGCGATGGGTGTGGCCGATGGGATGAATCGGCGGAAAATAAATGACGTCGAAGCCCATCGCCTTGGCGTCATCGATCCGCGGCAAACAATCGCGCAACCCGGAGCCGGGGTCGCCGCGACCTTCAGCTGAGCGCGGAAAAAATTCATACCATGCAGCCACCCGCGCTCTGGTTCGATCGACAATCACCCGCGGGGCCGGCACATATTGCGTCGCACCGGAACGATCGGGGTAAGTTGTCATCAATACTTCGAGCTCGGCGGAATGCGCGATTTCGTTTATCTGCGCATTCTCGCTCGTGCGAATGCGCTCGGAAAGCTCACGTAACCGCGCCGCATCACCCGCAACATTGCTGCGCTGCGCGGCTGATTCGAGCAGCGCCGCGCCTTCCAAGGATTCCGCCGTCAGCGCCGGAATGCCAGCTTCGAATTTTGCGGCAAACTCACGTTGCCATCCGCGAAAAGTGTCGGTCCAGGCTTCGACCGTGTACTCGTAAATGCCTACTTCGTAGAGCGTGCAAACGCCACGCCAGCGATCATTATCGACGAAACTCATCGGGGTTTCGTGCCAGCGGGTCTCTCCAGTGAGCCGCCATCTCAAAACCGCCGCGACCACGTCGTGCCCGTCTTTGAAAACATCCGCTTCGACAGCCAGGTCTTCGCCGACGACGCGCTTAACCGGGTAGCGTCCGCCGTCGATAAGCGGCTGCAGATTCTCAATGACGGCGCTGGGAAAGGCCCGAGTCATCGGCCTTGAATCAACCGAAATTAGGCGATTGCGAAAGGACAAATCGCACCCTGTAGCCACAGCCCTGCGGGCCGTCAAGGGAGGCGGAAAGTTGCAACCTGAAACGGCTCACAGAACGTTGGCTACCTCGTGCGGCAAGCTTCAGAAGTCCGACCCCGAAAGCTTTCGGGACACGAACTCGTCCAGTGACGAGATCGACAATTAATTTAGACTGCGAAATAAAACGCGCATTCGTACTGGCCGGCGGTTCGGGTTTCTTCCCGACGCACCCGCGTGCCAAGGACGGCTTGGAACATATCGCACTCGAGCCGTCCAATCAGCGGGTAGCGCTCGAGCAAGTTCAGGATCGGCGAGTGACATTCTAAAATCTGCCCGCCGCCGTCTCTTCCGTCCGCGAGAAACTGCGCCATGTAACCTTCGTCGTCGCGCATTCTGGCCATCCACTTCGCGCGTTCGGCCACGTTTCCTCCTTTTGCCCTTCCTTTGAGCGCGGCCGTTTTTCGTTCGAAGATACCGTAGAGAAGTTTTTCCGGCGCGTTCGGCCCGTAGATTTCGCGGACCGATTTGAGCAGGTCCAGCGTAAACGTATTACTGTCGCTCTGAAAGAGATCGTGACTGCGACGGGTGAGCCGGTAAACCATCTCGGGCCGGCCCATTTTCTGCGGACGGCGCCAAGTATCGAGATATCCATCGCGGTGCAGCGTCATGCAGTGCTGCTTGATTCCCATGTAACTCATCTTCATTTTTTCGACGAGCTCGTTCACGGACATCCCCCGGGTGCGCTTGAGCGAATTCAAGATTTCCAAGCGCTGGGTGCGACCGATCTCTGCAAGCAGTCTTTGGTTCATGTCATTGAAATCAACGAGCGTGGGACTTTACACGATTTGGTTTTGAAAAAGCAATCCGAAAAGTCATGCAAATCACCGCCCCTAAACAAGGTTACGGCGATGATCGACGGTATCCATTCGCCTGAAGCCATTGGCCGGTAGGCGCTACTATTAATCGAGTGGGAGATCGACGATTTCCACCGGAACGCCGGCGGCCGGATCCCCCGGTATAATCGCGCGCAATTGTGTCTTGGTCCGATTGAAGCCGCGTTTTACAAATCCGAGCGCAATTTCTTTTCCGAAACGCTCGGAATTCGCTGCGCTCGTGATCCAGCCGACATCCTTCTTTTCTTCGTCCATCGGAAATAGTTTCATGCCTGGAGCGAGCGGCGAACCCGTCACCGCCACCAAGCTGCAAAGCCGCTTGTTGGTTTGCCCCGACATCTTCATTCGCGAAATCACTTCCTGGCCGATGTAACAACCTTTTTCGTAATCGATCGTCCGCTCCTCCAAATTTGCTTCGACCGGAATGATTTCCTCTGTCAGCTCGCGCCCCCAGCGCGGAATTCCTTTTTCAATTCGAAACACTTCCGTGCGATCGGCATCGTAGAACGTAAAATATCGCGACAATTCTCGAAGCAAATCCTCCCGTCGCGTCGCCTCGGCCCAAATATCGCAGCCTGGTTCCGCAAAGCGGATTGTTGATCTAAGGTGGCATTCGTTAGGCAATGTCGGTGGCGTTCCTCCCAAAACGTGAAAGATCGACAATCGGTCGGTCTCATCCGCGAGCTGCACGTCATCGGCAATAATGTAGCGCTCCAGTCGTGGTTGGAGCGATTCGCGAAGTTCAGGATCGGCGTCCAGAATATAACTTTCCCCCTCCGCGGCCACAAAGACGTGAGCGTTCAACTTGCCCTTTGCGTTCAAGATGCAGGCCGCGACCGCGCGCGTTTTGGACGCCTTGAGCACATCATTGCTCAATTGGCCGTTCAAAAACCGCTCGCGGTCAGTTCCAGTGACGCGCAGTTTCACGCGCAGCGAGAGATCCAAAAAAGCGGTACTCAATCGACAAAACCCAGCGGCTATTTTTGTCCCGCGCCAAAGCCAACCTTCAATGTTAGCTGCCGCGCCGCAGCAATCGATCGAAAAAACCGCGATGCGATGGCATTACCTCAGCGGCTTCTTCCGGCTCAGCCGGCGTGGTTATTTCCGGATTAGCCTCGCTTTCGCCTTGAAGATCCGGCTTCTCCTTTTCAGCCTCAGTTGCAATCTCGGCCGGGCTGCCCAGAACCTCTATTTTCGGCATCGCCTCCGATTCGACCGGCTCCGGCGCTGGCGGACTCATTTCCGCCCTTGCCGATTGGGCCTCGTTATTCCAAGCCGCAGGAACTGGCGCATCGATCTCCAGTGGAATCGCTGGCTGCTCGACCTGCCTTGGTTGCTCAAACAACTCCAAGTCGGCCTCCTCTCGGCCGGCCGGCGGGATTTCATGAAGATATTTTCGCACCACGGCAGAAAAATCTTCATCGCCGTAGCCGCGTTGCATTTGCTCGAGCAGCCCGTCGCGCGCTGCCGTCGTCACGCTCAATTCAACATGCTTCAATAATCCCAGGCGAATGGCGATCTGCATGTCTTTAAGCATGTGTTTAATGGAAAAGTGCGTCTCGAAGTTGCCTTCGATCATCTTCGGCAGCTTCAGAGAGAGCACGCCAGAATTACTCGCGTTGCTTTGCATCGCCGCGATGAATTTCTCCAGAGGAACACCTGAATTCTGAACGAGCCCTAACGCCTCGGCCGCGGCTTGCACCGTGGCGGCGGTCACAATATTCGTTGCCACCTTAATCGCAGTGGCCTGACCAATCTCGTCGATCTCGATAATTTCCCTGGCGCTCGCTTCCAGAACAGGGCGCGCTTCGCGCAACGCCACCTCATCCCCCGCCACGTAATAGACGAGCTCGCCTTTTTCCGCGCCGATCCTGCTCCCGGTGAAAGGCGCTTCCACAAAACGAGCACCGCGGCGCTCGACGATATCGGCCGCCGCTCGCATGGAATGAGGTGCCACAGTCGGATGCGCCAGAACAATGTGGCGAGGTGCGAGAGCGGGCGATATTTGCTGCACAATATCCAGGAGCGCGTCGTCGTCCGACACAAAAATTTGCACGTAATCGCACATCTCGGCTACGTCCGCTGGCGCGCCGACAAAATTTGGAACGGTACGCGGGCTCCGGTTCCACACGAAAACATGGAATCCTTTGCGGCGAAGGTTGTCCATCACCCGGGTCCCGATGATGCCGAGACCGATGACTCCAACATTTCTTTGCGAGCGGCGGGGCATATAATCTATTTGCGCGACCAATGGGTAATCAGAGTGAGGCGAAATGATCGGTCACGCAACCCAGAAGTTTGCGTTCCCGCTACCGGCGCGTCGCGCTAAAGCACTCCGCTCGGGCGCAAAGATCGACAATGAGGGTCTTTATGGCACCCTGGCGCTTTTCATTTTTCAATGTAGCACTAATTTCGGCGCGAGCTTGAATCGAACGGCAATTGTTGCGCGGGCTTGGAATCGGTCAGTTGCACAATGTGGAACCCGGGCCGCGAGCGAATCGGAGGGCTGTCATGCGGAAGGCCGAGAAATAGCCGAGGTCACCTCCGCGATTTTTTGTCGCCTCATCTTTAGACGCTGCTGCCACCAGATCCGAAAATTCTTCGCCACGGGGCCAAGCGGACACAAAGTGATTCAATTAACTCGCGCTTTGCATCGATAATCGGCCGCGGTGTCTCCATCGGCGCGGGCAGAAAAAGGTGACTGGCACGGAGTCGAAGACGTTGGGCGAAATTCTCCGGGCGCGCGTCATAGAAAGCCCGGCATTCGGCCGGCATCTCGGGCGATCTTCCCGGCGATCCATTTTCGCGTGCGCAAATCGCCAGCGATCTCTCGGCGAATCGCTCGGATCGAAAGACCGTTCGCTTGCAGAGCGGCTTCCCACGTTTTTTCATCCCCAAACTGGCAGCGAATCAGGGCGGCACCGCGCTCGATTTCCGGACGAGAAAACCTTTTCTTGTGGCGCGAGAGATCGTGCATGCAATTTGTAACCAGCGGGTTCGAGAACTGCCTGATTGTCCGTGCCTTCACCTGGTCGACCTTTGTCATCCATGCCGGTAGCATATCGCGATTCGGCAACTGCGCGCTCCAGATCCGCCTTATAAACTCCTTGGCCCCGCGCCAAAGCCAGCAGATGCCCGCGCCCGCAAAGAACGCCGAACAAATTGCGACAACCTGGCAACCGACACGTCCATTCGCCGCTAGCTATACCGGCCGCAGCGGCGGTCAGCAGCAAAAGAATAAAGACGCTTCCCTTCACTTGAGCGCAAACTCAGACAAATAATATGCCGCTACCGAACCAACGATTTGAAGGCTTTGCGCGCTGAGCTTGTCCATGGTGTCCTCAGCCGTGTGCCACGGCGGATAATCGAAGTCGATGATGTCGATGGTGGGAATACCAACCTGATTCAGCGGTGTGTGATCATCGAGAATGCTCCGATCAAAATAGGTAAAGTAATTTCGCAGCTTCAACGCGTCGGCCGATGCAAAAATGTCGCGTGCTATTTGGGCAGGCGAATCCGGCGGAAGAGTAATATCGAGCGAGCGGTCGCCCACCATGTCGAACAAGATTCCACCGCGGAATCGTCTTGCCGTTTTTGATTCCGAGAGTTGCTTCGCAAAATAACGGCTGCCGTAGAGCCCGTCCGTGTCAGAAAAATTCTCATACGCTTCTTCGCCATCGAAGAAGACCAGCTCAATTTTGCCAGCAAGATTCGGGCGCTGCCCCAGCACTCTGGCCAATTCCAAGAGCAGGCCGGTACTCGAACCGGCGTCATTCGCGCCGACAAAGCGAAAATTGCTGAATGTTTTCGTGTCGTAGTGAGAACACAAAAGAAACGACGGCAGGATGTTCTTTTGCCCAGAAAAACGGGCGATCAGATTCACAAAGCGCACTTTTCCGCGCGGCGTTTCGTCGGAAAAAGCTTGCTGGATCGTCTGCCAACCGCTCGCCTTGAGCTGGTTTTCGACGTAGTCGCGACTTTTTTCGATTGCCTCCGAGCCAGGAGTGCGCGGTCCAAGATCGACAAGATACTGCACGTGGGCCAGCGCCTTTTCACCGGAAAATTGCTCCCAGATTTTCGTGTCCGGCTCGGATACCGATTCGGCGCGGCGGCAGGAGATGAGCGCTGTCGAAGCCAGCGCCAGAAGGACTAATGGAGTGGTGGAGTAACGAAGCAATGGGTTCACTTCAAACAATACTCCAACACTCCTTCACTCCATTACTACAACGGCTTAACCGCTCAGCTTTCGCTCACTCCCAAACCCAGGTCGCCCACGATGCGCTGAAGATCGTCATTGCCATAATATTCGATCTCGATCCGACCCCGCTTGTCGCCGTGATGAATCCTCACGTGCGTGCCAAGTTTTTGTTGCAATCGATTTTGCAAATCTTCGATCGCCGCCGGCGTGGTAGTTGCCTCGCCAGGATCGCGTTTTCGGCGGCGGCGGCCGAGCCCAAGTTGACGGGCGACCAATCGCTCCGCCCCACGCACCGTCGCGCTGCGTCGCAAAACCGTTTCGGCAATGTGCAGTTGGTCCTCCGGAGCTTTCAAACCGAGGAGGACCTTGGCGTGACCGACTGAAAGCAAATTCTGCGTAAGCCAGGTTTGAATTTGCGGATGCAAATCGAGTAATCGCATTGCGTTGGCCACCGCCGCGCGACTGCGCCCAACTTTTGCGGCGATGTCCTCCTGACGCATGCCAAATTCACTGGCAAGCCGAGCGTAGCCGTGCGCTTCTTCGATCGGGTTAAGATCGGCCCGCTGTAAATTTTCGATCAACGAAAGTTCAAGCACTTCCAGATCGCTCGCTATGCGAATGATCACCGGCACTTGCATAAGGCCGGCTTCCTTTGCGGCACGCCAGCGTCGCTCGCCCGCAATCAGTTCGTGGCGCCCGTTTATTTGGCGAACAATCAGTGGCTGAATGATCCCGTGTTGCCGGATCGAATCCACCAGCTCCTGCAACGCGTCGCCTCCAAAATCTTTTCGCGGCTGCAGCGAACTCGGCACAATGCTTTCAAGACCGACTTGGTGGATCTGCTCGCGCTCCTCTGCCTCCGGCGTCACCGGCAGTGGCCGAGCGCCGATGAGCGCGCCCAGACCTTTGCCAAGACCGGATTTCGCCATTTACCTGAGGCTATCGAAACAATCTTGGGAACGCAAACAACAACGGCCGTCGGCGACGTTGTTGCGCCCGCTCGGCAGTAAAGATAGCATGCTGCAATGCGCTCGCGGCCGGAGGTTTTTACGCTCGGGCATTCACCTGACCCGGACGATGCCTTCATGTTTTATGCGATCGCGAAGAGCAAAATCGACCTCCGCGGTTATCGGTTCGAGCATCGGCTCGAAGACATCCAGACGTTGAATGAACGAGCATTGCGAGGAGAGCTGCATATTTCGGCGATCTCGATCCACGCGTACGCCTACGTTGCGGACAAATATGCGCTGCTGCCCTGCGGCGCGAGCATGGGCGACGGGTACGGGCCGATTGTGATCAGAAAACGCCCAACCCGCCTACGCAAGGCTATAGCGCGACAGGGACTCAACGCCCAACGCCCAACGCCCAACGCCGATGCCGATGTTCGTGAGTCATTACGAGATTGTGTGATCGCAGTCCCAGGGCGGATGACGAGTGCGTATCTGGCGTTGCAACTTTATCTCGAAAGGTTCAAACACGTTGTTGTGCCGTTCGACGAAATTTTTGACGCCGTGAAGAGCGGCCGCGCCGATGCCGGCTTGATCATTCACGAAGGTCAACTTACTTATGGGCAATCCGGTTTCACAAAAATTGTCGATCTTGGCTGGTGGTGGAAACGCGAAACCGGCCTGCCCCTTCCGCTCGGCGGGAATGTCTTGCGCAAAGATATTCCGCCAGAAGTGCGGCATGATCTGTTCGAGATCATTTGGGAAAGTATCGATTACGGTCTAGCCCATCGCGCCGAAGCAGTGCGCCACTCGCTCCCGTACGCACGCGACATGAACGCCGAGCTGGCGAGCAAATTCATCGGAATGTATGTGAACGAATCTACGCGCGACTACGGAGATGTTGGTCGCGCTGCAATCCGAAAGTTTCTGGGCGAAGCGCAGAGAGCGCGGTACATCGACAACCAATTTGAAATCGAGTTCGTCGAGTAAGGCGACACCGAGTTGCCGCGCCTATTTCTTCGGCTTTTGGGATTTTTCGGTCTGCTGAATCACGAAGGACTTAACCCGCGCGAACTCCGTTTGAAATCCGTTCGCAAAGTCCGACGTCCCGTATTCGAAAAGAACGACGAAGCAAAACGTGAAGAAAACAAAAAGGGCGAACCAAAACAGCCCGCGCAGCAGAGCCATGGCCAGAACCGTAACTTAGGCGTAGTCATGGGTCAATCGCCGTGCGCGTGTGAAGCAAACTTGCGATTGAACCGGGCAACGAAACTGCCAAGCTATTGCGGTCATGCGCGTTGCGCTTCTCGACTTGGGCGAACAATATCGCAGTCTCGAAGGCGAAATCAGGGCGCAAATCGAGGAAGTCTTGGCAAGCCAGCGCTTCATTCTCGGCCCGAATGGAGCAGCATTTGAGAAGGCAGTCGCCACTTACTCCGGCGCGCCGTACGCCATCGGCGTTTCATCCGGAACCGACGCACTGCTGGCTGTGCTGATGGCGCTGAAGATCGGCCCGGGCGACGCCGTGATCACGAGCGCCTACAGCTTTTTTGCTACGGCAGGGTGCATCGCGCGAGTCGGGGCGACGCCAATTTTTATCGATATCGATCGTGCGACCTTCAATCTTTCGCCAGCCGCACTCGGGTCGTACATCGACAAGCACTGCCAACGTGATGCCAGTGGCGAATTGCGTGACGAACACGGCCGACCAATCCGCGCAATCATTCCCGTCCATTTGTTTGGTCTGTGCTGCGACATGGATGCGATTCATGTCATCTCGGAAAAATACAACCTGGATGTAGTCGAAGATGCGGCCCAGGCCATGGGCGCGGAGTATCTCACTGCTCATATGGGCCTGCGAAGAGCCGGGACGATGGGTGAGGTTGGCTGTTTTAGCTTTTATCCGTCGAAAAATCTCGGAGCCGCTGGCGATGCCGGCTTAATCGTTTGCCGGGATCCAAATCTCGCGGAAAAGCTTCGAATATTTCGTCAGCATGGAATGGAGCGGCGTTACTATCATCGATTTATCGGCGGTAACTTCCGACTGGATGAAATCCAGGCCGCGATTCTTAATGTGAAATTGCCACACCTCGAAAAATGGTCGGCCGCGCGCCGGGCAGCGGCAGATCGTTACCGGAATGAATTCGAGCAGCGAGGTTTAACCGGTAAAATAACCTTGCCGGCCGAACCGTACCGCGACCGCGGCCTAACAAATCATCACATTTATCATCAATACGTCATCCGGACGCCGAGACGGGATGAACTGCGCGAACATCTGACCAAGTGCGAGATCGGAACAGCGATCTATTATCCGCTTGGTCTGCACGAGCAAGAATGTTTTGCCTATCTCCGTTACAAAAAGGGCGACCTTCCAGAAACAGAACGGGCCGCACGCGAAACTCTTGCACTTCCGATCTATCCTGAAATTTTGCGCGAGGCGCAGCAGCATGTGGTAAGTTCAATCGCAGAATTCTTCAAATAAAAGGTCATTTCCGCCTCGGCCCAAGTTGGGCGGCCAAATTAGTTGCGACGCGTGATCTGCGAGTTATATCAACGCTCGCACCAGAAGGGTAGGTTCCGGAGTGGCCAAACGGGGCAGACTGTAAATCTGCTGGCTTTACGCCTTCGCTGGTTCGAATCCAGCCCTGCCCATGTCAATTCCTAACGTCTGCGTCTGCGCTGGCCGGTGCGCTTCGCGCGCGAATATGTCGATCTTCGCCGGGCTTTCGCACCTCTTCGAGAACGGGTCGAACGTTTACGCGATCTGGCGGCAGCCCCTCTGCGTGACGGCTTTTTCTTTGCGGCTTTGGCGCGCGAACGAATTGCAGCTTTGCGCGATTTAGCAACAGGCCGGGGTTTCGCTCTTTTCGCTGGAGCCCTGGTCGTCCCCAAGACTTTTTTTACGGTTTTCTTCGCAGCCCGAACAGGCGATCGACCGCTCGCTGCTGCCTTCCCTGCCAGTGCGCCGACGACCCCGCCAACGATCGCACCCGCCGGGCCGACCATGCTACCAATCGCCGCGCCCGCTACCGCACCGGCCGTTTCCTTTGGAATTAGTGGAATCTCAATGTTCTCCGCGGCAGGTGGGCGACCGCTTTGTTGCGTGTCCAGATCGTCAGCCATAAATAACAAGCTCCTTCGTAGTTGTGTTCAAACCAGAATCGCACGGCACAGCCACTCCGGCTGTGCCATTGTGCGGAATCCGTCAGCAGGGAAGCGCTTGAAGAGATCAAACGCTTTTGAAAAAGTGTGCGCGCTCTTAGCGGCCGCGGCGTTGACCACCATCTCGGCGGCCCCCCCCATAACCACCGCCGCCTCCGTAGCCGCCTCCCCCGGGCGGACGTTGTTCGCGAGGTCTGGCCTCGTTGACCGTCAGCGCCCGGCCTTCCAGAGTCTTGCCGTTGATCTGGGAGATCGCGTTCTGCGCGTCTTGATCGGAGCCCATTGTGACAAAGGCGAAGCCGCGCGATTTCCCGGTAAATTTGTCCTGCATCAGCATGACTTCCTGGACAGCGCCGGCCTGGGAGAAGAGTTCCTGAAGTTCGTTCTCGGTCGTGTTGAATGGGAGATTTCCCACGTATAATTTAGTTGCCATTGAGTCTACTCTGGAAAACGCCGCAAGGTCACTGTTCCCGCTTATCGGATTTCAAATCGCCGCTGAATAAACTCAACTGACAATCCACCAACTGCCGAGCTGCTGTTTTCCCCTTTCGGGTGTTTTTAGTAGAATGCTTTGGCTGAGAAAGCAATAACAAATCGAAACCAATCCGCGCTGAAAATGCCGATATCTAACGCTTCAAACGAAAAAACAAAAAACGCACGCGTCGCAGTTGTCGCGGCCGGGATTGTGAGCCCGCTCGGTGTCGGTTTGGCCGAGACGCTCAAGGCGCTACGCGCTGGCCGGGATTGCGTCGGCCCAGTAACGCGGTTCGATGTCGAACAATGCCGATGCAAGACCGCCGGGCAAATTGCGGACGAACGGCTTCTCGCCCATCGACCAGACGGGCGCAAGACAAAACGTTTGCATCGCGCCTCGCAAATGATGATCTGCGCGCTGGGCGAGGCGCTCGCGCAAGGCTCGCGGTTTAAACCTGAATTGACCGTAATCGGCACGACAAGCGGCGGCATGTCTTTCGGCCAGGATTATTACCGCGCGGTATATCGACAGCGTGGGTTGCGGCACTCTCCGAGCTGGATCGCCAACTATCCGCCGCAAAAACCGGCGATTGATGCGCAGGAAGCGTTTGGCATTTCCGCGCCCTGCCAGATCATCGCCAATGCCTGCGCCTCCGGCACGAATGCGATCGGCCACGCATTCGAATGCGTCCGCTCTGGCAAATACGAGCGCGTGCTGACCGGCGGCTACGACGCGCTTTCCGAGCTCGTGTTCGTCGGCTTCGATTCCCTCCAAGCTGCCACGGCCGAAAAATGCCGGCCCTTTGATCGAGATCGCACCGGAATGGTGCTGGGTGAAGGCGCAGCCATTCTTGCGCTCGAAAATTTGAGATCGTGCGAAATCTCGCGGCACGCGCATTTGGGCGGAAATCACCGGCTACGGCATTTCCACGGACAATTTTCACCTCACGCAACCCGACCCAACGGGAAGTGGACCGCGGCAGGCGATGGAGCGCGCGCTGGCCAGAGCCGCGATTTCCGCCCAAGCGATCGATTACATCAACGCGCACGGCACGGCCACGCCATTCAACGATGCAGTCGAAGGCAAAGCCATCGCCGAAATATTCAATCACGTACCGATCAGCTCAACCAAAGGAATGATGGGGCATTCGTTAGGCGCGGCTGGCGCAATTGAGGCCATCTTCTGCCTGCTTGCGTTGGAAAATCAGTTCCTGCCGCCAAATATCAATTTCCGAGCCGGAGACGAAGCGTGTCGATCTCAATTTGTCGCGAACGAATCGCGCCCGGCGAACATCGAGATCGTTCTGTCAAACTCATTCGGTTTCGGCGGAACAAACGCTTCGATTGTGATGCAGAAATTCGCAGCATGAGCCTGCGAATTGCAGGGATGGGCTGGGTCACTCCGCTCGGCCGTGGCATTGACGCTGTTTGGGATCGATTGGTCGCCGGAGAAGAAGCGAGCGCGCAATCAATTTCAGACGGCCCGGAAGGAAAGAAATATCCATTCTTTCCGGTGCCGAGTACAGCATTAAAGAATTTGCCGCCGCATCCACGCCTGCGCCGCGCCAGCGCAATTTCGCGCTTCGCTGCCGCGGCTAGTTTGGACGCTTTGGAAGAAGCAATATCGACAACTCTGACCGGGAATCGCGAGCATGCGAAAGCTTTCGATTTCGACAACTCCGACATTCGTCGCGAGCAGAGGATCGACATGGAGCGAATTGCGCTCGTCTTCGCGGTGTCGAACGGCGGCGTCGTTTACACAAAGCGATTTTATCGCGACATCGCGGAGTCGGGCGTGCAGTCCGCGAGCCCGTTGCTTTTTCCGGAGACGGTCTTTAACGCGCCGGCGAGTCATCTCGCCGCCATTCTCGGAATCTCCGGAGCGAGCTACACATTAGTCGGCGACGGCGCCGTTGGAATTCTCGCCATGAAGATGGCGGAGGATTTGATGATGAGTGAGGCGCTTGATTTTTGCCTGGTGGTTGGCGCAGAGGAAGCCGATTGGCTGCTTTGCGATGCCTATCGAAAATGGCGGCTTCTCAAAACGCAGCCTCCTATCGAACCATTTCGCCGTCCGCCACGCGGAATGATTTTGAGCGAAGGCGCGGGCGCAATCTTGCTCGCGCGCGACGGTCCGATTGCGGTAGATAAAATTCATGCTGGCGCGAACTTTTCGCGACGAAAAGAAGCGAGTGAACCGATCGCACGAATTCTTTCTGATTTAGCAGACGAGCGATCCAAAATCTTGATCGCGAGCGCAAATGGAACTTTTGTCGATCTTGCGGAAGAAACCGCACTTCTGCGCGAAATGTCTGAGGCGACAATTTATTCGCTGAAACCGGCGTTGGGCGAAAGCGTTGGTGCGAGCGCGATTTGGCAAGTGATCGTGGCCGCACAATCGCTGCGGACAAAAAGGCTGCCACCATTGTTGCATGTCGATCCAGGAAATGCCGGGAAGATTTCGCTTTCTTCCGGAAAAGAAACATCGTCCGGCACGGGAATTGTTTTGAGTTGCGGGTTAAACCAGCAGGTTGCCGGGTTGCGGCTGTCGATCTAACGTGATTATTGAGCTTATCCGAATGCGTGCTTCGCTTTTAACTTTGCGCGGGCGAAGTCACTCCGTACGATCGACGTCGGCCATGCGGACGCCGGGTTGGCTCATTTTTTGTTTCTTTGCCGGGGCTGGAGTAGCCGACGCAGCCGTGCAAACCCCCGAGAATCAGCCGGTCGAGATCACGTCGAGCGGCGAAACGACTTACCAAAACGGTCTGGCCACCGCGCGAGATAACGTGGCCATTCATATTGGAGACACGGACATCTACGCTGATTTTGCGCAGTATAACTCGCATACGCATGAGGTTTCGGCGGAGGGCCACGTCCGAATCTATCGCGACGTGAATCTCTATTTAGCAGAGCACGGGGTTTACAACGTCGACACGAAGGAGATCCGCACGAGCAACATGCGCACGGAATACACTCCCTATTTCTTGAGCGGCCAAAACGTGACACAGACTTCGCAGAATGCTTATCGAGTGGAGGATGCAAACTTCACGACGGCCGACGCCCCGAATCCCGATTTCCACCTTCATGCGCGAACGGTGCGTGTATACGAAAATGATCATGTGGTTTTTCGAGATGTAACTTTTTATGTTGAAGACGTCCCGGTTTTTTGGTGGCCTTACCTGTATCAGTCGCTCAATGACGCTTTTAATTTTACGGTGTCACCGGCCTACTTGAGCTCATGGGGGCCGTCGCTTCTCACCCAGATCACGTTTCCGATCACTGACAACATTAAAGGCCGACTCCGGCTCGATTACCGGGGACGCCGCGGTGTCGCCATTGGATTTGAATCCGACATCGATTACGGGAAAGACAATTCGAGCTACGCCAAGCTTAAGACTTACTACCTTCAGGACCAGAATGCGGAGATTAATCAAACCGCTTTGCGGCGGAGTGAGGTGTCCGACTGGCCGCTATCGCGTCAGCCTGGAAGATCGCACAAACTTCACAGACGATATTTACGCGATCGTAGACATCACGAAGCTGAGTGACGCGTTTGTGATGCAGGATTTTTATCAGAATGAGTTTCGCATCAATCCGGTGCCGGACAATGTGATCGCGTTAACGAAGAGCGCCCCATTTTATACGCTGACAGCGATCGCACGATTTCAAGCCAATGAATTTTTTGAGCAAACTGAACGCCTCCCCGAGGTTGTGCTCGACATCAAACGCCATGCGCTCTTTGGCGGCCCAATTTTCTACGAAGGCGAAACTGGACTTGCGGATCTTCACCGGAATTTTGCAAGCGGCTCTGATTTTGAAGATTACAGCACAATCCGAGCTGACACTTTCCACCAACTCACTTATCCAAATACTTATTTTGGGTGGCTTTCGATCGTGCCTCGAGTTGGTTTTCGGGCCACCTATTACGATGAGACTCGCGATCTGGGGAAAACACTGTTTACGCCAAGCAACAATCCACTCGTTCCTGAGTTTCTGTTGCCGGATCCGACCCTCAAGAATCCAATAGTGGATGCCGGCGCCGGCGTTCGCACGGTTTTTAACACCGGCGCGGAAGCATCTTTCAAGCTTTCCAGGACCTGGGAAGACGTGCAAAGCCGCATTCTGGGTTTGGATGGCTTATTACACGTCATCCAGCCATACACAGATTTTTCCTATGTCCGCGAGAACGGACTGAATCCAGCGGCGATTCTTGAATTCGACCGCTTTGAACCTTCCACGCAGCCCCGCCCACTTGATTTTCCGGAGTTTACCACCATCGATTCGATAGCCAGCTGGACAATCTGGCGGCTGGGCGTTCGCAATCGCCTTGAAACTCGTCGCGACGACACGACGGTCACTTGGTTGGAACTCGATACTTTTTGCGATGTAAACTTCAACAATCCGTACGATCGGACACTGTACTCAAACCTTTTCAACAAGCTCACTTTTACGCCACTGCCGTGGGCTTCGCTCAGGGTTGACTCACAAATTCCGGCCTTTGAGAAAGGTTTTACCGAGGTCAACACCACCGTGTCTGTCCAGGCACTTGCGAACCTGCAGCTCAGCGTCGGACACCGCTATCTGCACAACAATCCATTTTTCGACAACAGTAACTTGTTTGTGGTTGGCGGCTATTACCGGCTCGGCGACAACTGGGGCATTGGGTTTCAAGAGCAATATGAAGCAAGTACTGGGATTCTCGAGCAGCAGCGTTACGCCGTTTATCGAGACCTAACGAACTGGGTCGCCTCGCTTGGCGCGGTCGTGCGGGACAACGCTGGGGTGAAGGAATATGGCGTGCTGCTCACCTTCACTCTAAAAGCTTTTCCCAAATTCGGGTTCGACTTGAACTTCGATCCTGGAGGCGGAGGCCAATAAGCCCAGCCTGCACGAATAATCTTGCATTCTTCCTGCTCTGATCGGTGATTCTCCGTCGCGACTTAGTCGCTGCGTGTTTTGATTCGCGATGGATGTCTCAATCATTGGTTCAGGTTACGTTGGCCTCGTCACCGGCGCGTGTTTCGCCGATGTCGGCCACAATGTCATTTGCGTCGATAACGATGCGCGAAAGATCGAGACGCTCCAGGCTGGCCGCGTTCCAATTTTCGAACCGGGCCTCGAGGAAATTATTCATCGCAATGTGTCAGCCCATCGACTGCGATTCAGCGGGAGCATTCGCGAAGGCGTTGATAATTCGCAGATCGTTTTCATCGCTGTCCCCACCCCGCAACAGCCCAATGGAGATGTCGATCTTAGTTTCATCGAGAAAGTCTCTCGCGAAATCGCCGGCATTCTTACTGATTACCGCGTGATTGTAGATAAGAGCACGGTGCCCGTGAAAACGGGCGAACGGGTCGCGGAATCGATCAAACGTTACAATCGCCACGGCGCGAAATTCGATGTCGTCAGCAATCCGGAATTCCTACGCGAAGGCTGCGCGGTTGGCGACTTGATGCATCCCGACCGGGTTGTGATCGGCGCGCAGAGCGAGCACGCCATTGATCTGATGAAAAAAATTTACGAGCCGTTTATGGCCCCGATTCTGGTGACCGACATCAACAGCGCCGAGCTGATCAAGCACGCAGCCAATTCATTTCTGGCTCTGAAAATTTCCTACATCAACGCCATTGCCGCGATTTGCGCGGCGAGCGGCGCCGATGTCGAAAAAGTGGCAGATGGGATCGGAATGGATCATCGAATCGGCCGGCAGTTTCTCAATGCTGGGATCGGCTACGGCGGCTCATGTTTTCCAAAAGATGTCGCGGCTTTCATCGCGATAAGCGAACAACTTGGAGTCCCCTTCAATTTGTTGAAAGAGGTGCAGCGCATCAATGCGTCGCAGAAAGAACGCTTCTTAAAACTGATTCGCGAAACGCTCTGGGTTCTGCGCGAGAAAAAGATCGCCGTGTGGGGGCTCACTTTCAAACCAGACACAGACGATATCCGCTCATCGGTCGCCATCGATTTAGTCGCCGACATGTTGCGCGAAGGCGCGCATGTCACAGTTTACGATCCGAAAGCTATGGACAAAGCGCGTGAGATCGAAACAATCGCAGCCGCCAATTTTGCTTCCAGCGCGCTGGAGGCGGTTGCGGGCGCCGAGGCCCTCATTATCGCGACCGAATGGAGCGAGTTTGGCAATGTCGATCTTGCCGTGGTCAAAGAAAAGATGACCACGCCGATCATTTTTGACGGACGCAATTTGTTTAACCCGGAAACGATGGGCCAAGTGGGCTTTCACTATTACTCGATCGGGCGGGGAAGTGTCACACCCCTTTAGAACTGGTGGCGCGGACCTCAGCTCGACAAGTCGCGCTAGGCGCGCTGGGAACCTGGCGAACAAAAAAACGGTTCGCCGATTCGATCATTTTCGAACTGCTGGCCGCCTACAAGCTGCGCACGGCCGATCGGGCATTTGCTCTCGAATTATTCTACGGCGTCTTGCGCAACCTGATATTACTGGACTTCTGGATCGGTTTACTTCGATCCACCAGGATCGATCTCGATCTTCGCGACATTCTTCGGCTCGGGTTCTATCAGCTTTTTGTCCTCGACACTTCGCCCCACGCTGCTGTGCATGAGACGGTCGAGCTCGCGCAAACGAAACATCGGCCACTGATTAACGGGATCTTGCGGACCGCCCTGCGACGCACGAATGATTTGAGAAGAGCAACAAGAGCGCAGCCGCGGCACGTTCAATTTTCTCATCCGCACTTCTTGCTCCAGCGCTGGGACAAAAATTTCGGGCGACAAGCAGTTATCGATCTTTGCACCTGGAACAATCGACCGGCGCCGCTTTATGCCAGGATTAATCAAATCAAGATCTCACCAGAGAAATTTTTGCGTATTTACCCGGGCAGTTTCGTTTTGCCTAACCACAAGAATTTCGTCGGCATGACCAACCTCACCCAGAGAGCTCTCGAACGAGGCGAATGCTACATTCAAGATCCGAGCACGGCGATCGCTTGCGAACTTCTCGACCCGCAACCGGGCGAAAAAATTCTCGATGCCTGTGCCGCTCCCGGAGGAAAAACGGGTTATCTCGGGGAGCTGATGGATAATCGCGGCGCCATCGTGGCATGTGATCGCGAGCCGAACCGCGTGAGACTTCTTGAAGAAAACGTGGTGCGCCTCGGGGTAGGCATCGCGCACATCTTTCGCCACGACTGGATGGGTGATCGCATCCCACGCGCAATTGCCTCGCTTGTCCCGTTCGACCGCATATTGATCGACGCGCCCTGCACTAATACCGGCGTGATGCGACGCCGCGTGGATGTGCGCTGGCGCTTACGGCCGCCCGATTTTATTCGAATGCAAAGGCTCCAGATCAAGATCGTCAACGCCGTCGCCAAATTACTCAAACCGCGCGGCATCCTAGTGTACAGCACGTGCAGTATCGAGCCGGAGGAAAACGAACATGTTGTGCAACAGGTTTTTAAGAACATGTCGATCTTAGAGCGGCAGGAGCAAAAGCAATGTTTGCCATTTCGAGAACATCTCGATGGCGCTTTTGCTGCGAAATTTATGAGGACGGGCTAAGCAAGACCGGACGCAACGCCGGTTGCATCCAGCTCGCACGATGGAATCATAAATTTCTATGCACGACGCCCGCTTTGATAAACTCGCGAAGCTTTTGGTGGAATACTCGACCAGCCTCAAACGTAACGAGACTGTCTTGATTGAATCGTTTGATGTCCCTGACGGAATGACCATCGCGCTGATCCGCGCAGTGCGAAAGGCGGGCGCAGTTCCGTTTGTGCAAATCCAGCGGGCACGCGTCAACCGTGAGCTTGCGCTGGAGGCCTCGGGTCGGCAACTGAACCTTGCCGCTCGACACGAGCTGTCGCGGATGAAAAAGATGGACGCTTACATCGGATTGCGCGGCAGCAATAACATCACAGAGCTTTCAGATGTTGCGACTGAACGAATGCAGTTAATCGCGAAAAAAATGCGACCGGTGCAGGACCAACGCGTAAAAAAAACCAAATGGGTAGTACTGCGCTGGCCTACGCCGTCGATGGCGCAACTGGCCGGCATGAGCACGGAGGCCTTCGAGGACTTTTACTTCGAAGTGTGCACTTTGGATTACCGGAAATTGCAACCGGGGATGAAAGCGCTAAAAGCGCTGATGGAAAGAACTGACCGCGTGGAGATCAAAGGGCCGGACACCGACTTGCGGTTCAGCATCAAAGGAATTCCGGCCGTTATTTGCGGGGGCGATCGCAATATTCCAGACGGCGAAGTTTTCACTTGTCCGGTGAAGAATTCAGTCGAAGGACACATCACTTTCAACGCGCCGAGTATTTATCAGAGTATGGCTTTTGATGGAATTCGTCTTGAGTTTCGGGCAGGCAAAATCGTCGATGCGACAAGCAATCGGACGGCCAAACTGAACAAGATTCTCGATTCAGACTCAGGCGCGCGCTACATCGGCGAATTTTCTCTCGGCTTTAATCCGCATGTTCTGCACCCGATGCGCGACATATTGTTTGACGAAAAAATCGCCGGCTCGCTTCATTTGACGCCCGGTCAAGCGTACGAAGAAGCGGACAACGGGAACCGAAGCCAGGTACATTGGGACATGGTCAGCATTCAGCGCCCGGATTATGGCGGTGGCGAAATTTACTTCGACGGCAAGTTGATCCGCCGGGACGGCGAGTTTGTGCCGAAACAATTACGATCGATTAACAGCGATCATCTGCGCAAAAGCGGCCGCGCAAAATCTTAATTCCCGCTCAGGGCAAAGGCGGATGGTCGATTCTCGCTCGATTCAGGTGCGCTTGGGGCCATGCCCCAAGAGATGCAGCTGCATCATTCCGATATCGCCCGTCCCGGTGAGTTGGAGATTGGCGATCTCGAAAATCGGGGCACCTTCCACCGCTCCGGCGCCAGGTAACTGCACTGACACTTGCTTCGAGCTTGAATTCAAAACAATCGAAGCGATCTCGAAGGAGGGTGAAAATTCCACCGTCGCAATTTGGAACGGAGCTGTCACATGCACGGAGGTATGATCTTGTGGCGAGGGGGTCAATTGGAGCGGTGCCGTCGCAAAATCGGAAACGAGCTGCAATCCCGCAACCGTGAAGGAAGGCGCCCCGACGGGAGTGGGCCGTTGCTGCTGCGAAGGCATGAGCCGCACGCTGCCGAGTGTGCCGCCCGAGGGCTGAATCCGTGAGATCTCGAACGAGACCTGAAGGTTCATCGCGGGCTGCGAATGTTGCGACGGCGCGAGGCGCATCGTGACGATCTTGGAAGCGGGACGCAGCTGCACCGCGCCCATTTTGAAGCTCGGCGTCAATTGCATCGAGGCGATCTCGAAGGCGAAAGTCAATTGCACGGCCGTTTGCATGGAGCCGGGCTGTGGCGCACCGCCGGGTGCGGAAGTTCGAACTACGGTTGGTGTTTGGATAGGTTCAGGCATGATAACGGATGTGGTTGGTTGCGAAATAACAGGTTCGGTGAAAGCAGTTGGTCGATCGAGAACGAGCGGCTCCGTTATTTGGCGAAGCTCGCCGACCTCGATCCGTTGTACTTTCGGTTCGGTGATGGTCTCAGCTGTGTAAGGTTCACCGCCCATCACCGGCGTCAACTGCGGAATTGGTTGACCTTGCCCGACTGGCTCAGGTTCAGGCTCAGGTTCAGATTCAGGTTCAACGACGATTGGGCCACGGTCCTCGAAAAACGGCTCGGGCTCGGCAAGATCGGCACGTGGCGCTTGCGCCGCAACCGGAGGCGGGGTGGCCGACTCCTCCTCTCGGGCTTCCGGCGTGGCGGGCGGTTCCGGCATCACGGGCTGTTCCGGCATCACGGGCGGTTCCGGCGCCGTTTCAACCGGCGTGGTCCACGTGTGCTCAGATGGCTCTAATGCAGCCGCGATGTCTGGCATAGCTGTCGCCGCGCCTTGTTCGACAACGGGGCCGACGGACGATTCAAAAACTCGTTCGGAAATCGGTGGCGTTACGGCCACTTCGGGCTCGCCGTTCCGCTCAGTCACCGGCTCCACAGGTGGCGTAAACATTCGGGTTGGTTTGCCTATCGGGACAACCGCACGCCGCAGCGAAGGTTCGGATGCTTTTAATCGCAGCGAGATCTGCCGCGGCCCGCCGACAAACCGAGGGCTGGCTTTGATTTCCTTTTGTGCGCGAGTGACACCAGGAATGCCAACTTCACTGATGCGCGGACCATTGGCAGTGGCGGTGCGACCGAAACTCGGCAGTTGAAGATGAGTAGCGCGGCGACGGATTTCTGGCAGGAATACCCACCCTAACAAAGCTACGCCGGCCATCACAAGACCGCCGACCAGCAATCTCTGCCAATAAAAGTGGCTCAGGTGCGACAACTCGTGGACGTGCGCAGGCGCCAAGACCGTCGCAGGCGTTGCAGAAGCAGCCGCAACAGACGCAGGAGCCATCGATATCGCTTCGGCGGGCGAGTCCGCCGGTTTCGACTCGGCAACAGCAGCTGACTCCGAGGGAATTGCCGAGGAAGCAGGGGAGGCGGCGGCGGCAACTGGAGTCTCCACAACTGGCGATACAGCTGGAACAGGGACAGCGGGCATTTCTTCAGGCTTTGCTGGCGTGCCGGCAGCTAGGGATTCGCTTGGAATGTTAGCTGGCGGCTGCAAAAGCGTAGCAGGAGCAGGCTTTTCAGCGTGCGACGCTGTTGCTTCCATCCCTGCGATACCGGAGGTGGCCGCCGGCGATGCGGTCGCCGAAGTTTGCGCTTTCGATCCTTTCGCTTGCTCTTTCTTGGCCAGCGCAACACCCGGGATGGGGCTTGGTTCAATCGCGGGACTCGATTCCGTCTGCGTCGATTCCATCGCTACTGCCGCCTCGGTTGCCGGCGCGGGCGAAGTGCCTAGCGATGGCGTTTGCAGCCAGCCAAGGTCATAAAAGGCATCCGCAAAAACTTCGTTCAACGCTGGTGAGTAAATTTTCTTGGCCGACGCGATCCAATCGGTGGCTTTGGTCGGATTATTATGCTTAAACTCCCAGGCTGCCTGCGCGTAATAAAGCGATGGGGTGTCGCCAGTAAATTGGAACTGCTCCATCATCCTTTGCGCGCGGCTTTCTTTGCCCTCGAGCAACAGCGTCATGTAGATTTTGAATTTAATGAGCTGAGCCGCCTGGTTTTTGTCGCCGCCCGGTGTCCGGCTAAACAGGGCCTCGAACCGATCTCGCGCCTTTGCATATTCCTTTTGCTTGAATGGAATTTGCGCCAGGTTGTATTGCGCTTCGCGATATTTCGGATCGGCTTTTAAGGCTTTTTTGAACTCCGCCTCGGCCTGAGCGAATTCCTTTTGCTCCATCAAAATCTCACCGCGCAGGTTGAGAATGCGAGCCTGGTTAGGCTCGGCCCCGTCCGCCTCGTCGATAAACTTGCGCGCCGTCGCGAAATCATGCTGCTGAACGGCCTGTTGCGCTTCCTCAAATCGCGATTGAGCTAACTCTTTCATCTTGGCAGCGCGCTCGGAGGCAGTCGTCAACTCCAGAGCGGCCCGGCCCTGCCCGGCTTGCTTCTCGAGCCAGCCCACCTCGTACAGCGATTCGGCGAAGAGCTTGTTTAACTGCGGCGAAAAATTCTTTTCGGCCGCCGTCATCCAGTTCTTAGCTTCCTTCGTGTCCTTACGTTGCAGTGCAATCGCCGCATTGGAGTAATGCACCGCCGGCGTGTCCGGCGAAAGCTCAAACTTGGCCAAAATGGAATCGACCATGTTCTCCTTCCCTTCCAGCAAGTAAGTGAGGAGAATCTTGTATTGAATCAGCTGGGTGGCTTCGCCTTGCAATTCGGACGCATTGCTTGAAAGCAGCTCCTGAAAACGATTGCGCGCCTCCCCCCAGTCCTTCTTCAGGAACGGAATCTCCGCCAGATTGAAGCGCGCATTCCAAAATTTCGGGTCGATGCGGAGGGCTTCATGCAACGCCCCTTCTCCCTTGTCGTAAATTCCCTGTCGCATCAAGATGACGCCGCGCAGATTTTGCGATTCCGCTACATCAGGCTGGCGTGCATCGATCGCGTCGAGTTCTTTTAATGCTTCTGGGAAATTGGCCGCGTCGAACGCTCGAAAAGCTTTGTCATACATTGCCTCCAATTCCGCTTTCGTCGGAGCGACGTTGTCCGCAGCGAAGGAGCCAAGCACCAAGACTGCAATCGCAGCGAATTTCCGAATTTTCATCCAGCTCATCATATGACCTGTGCTCGCGACCGATGACAAGCCTAAAATTTCGGCGGCGAATTTTCCAGGAGAAAAAGCAGGAATCGAGCCGCCACATCCGCCCAAGATCGACCTCTTCGCCTCGGCTCCGGGAAAGTCAAGAATTGAGATTCGCGACGATACGCAGACCTTCCAAGGTTAGATCGCGATGCACCGCGTCGATCTCCGGCAAGCGTGCTGAAATTAATTCGGCGTAACCGCCCGTCGCGATCACGTGCACTTTCTTTTGCAAAAATCGTTCCGCCTTGATTTGCGCAATGATCTCCCGCACCAAACCACGATATCCGAAAACTGCTCCCGATCTCATGGCGTCGATTGTCGATCTTCCAATAGCGCGGCGTGGCTCCTGCAAAGAAAGCTTCGGCAGCAAAGCCGTCCGTTGATATAGGAAATTGGTCATCGCCTCAAGCCCTGGCGCGATCACTCCGCCGATATAATTTTTTCCTTCCGAGACAATGTCGAACGTGACTGCCGTGCCGAAATCGACCACGATCGCCGGACAACCGTAAAGCGCTGCGACCGCGGCGGCGTTCGCCAATCGGTCCGCCCCGATCGATTTCGGTTTCGGATAATCAATCCCGACGCCGAGTTTCAGCCGTGAATTCAGCCAAAGCACTTTTGTTTCTCCCGCCGCCTTTCGCACGTCGCGGTTTCTCTTCGGCACAACCGACGACACAATCCACATATTGATCTTTCTTCGGTTGATGAAGTGGCGCATAAAATTGGCGTCGAATCGCCGCGTCGTGACCTTTTGGCCCCGGCCAATTTTTATTTTCGAGGCGAAAGCTAGCTTCGTGAACGAATTGCTGATGTCGATCAACAAATAATTAGCCGCGCGCCCCATGACGGACATGCAGCCACGGAACGCCGCGCCCCGTCAAGCTCAGTGGCACAAGCTCGCAATCCCCCGAGGACAGACTCGCGGCGGCGAGCCTCACGAACGGGCAGGCGTCTTACCTGCTAGCGTGAGCGATTCAAGTAAGTTGGTTTCCCGCGGCCTTGCGACGCTTGGCCCCACCGCGTAGCCTCGTTTCGTGAGGAAACTCGTCCACCGGCCACGGCGATTGCGGCGCTCACCTGGCCTGCGCAATCTCGTTCGCGAAACGCGATTGAACGCGCACGATTTCGTCCTCCCCCTCTTCGTCAGCGAAAAAATCGACAAGCAGAAACCGATCGCTAGCATGCCCGGCGTTTCGCAGTTCTCGTTAGGGGAAATCGTCGATGAAGCACGGCGCACTCAGGACCTCGGATTGCAAGCAGTTTTGCTCTTCGGAATCCCCGAGAAAAAAGATAAGCAGGCCAGTGGTGCGTACGCGGAGGACGGCGTCGTTCAAAAGGCCGTGCATGCAATCAAATCGAAATCTCCGGAGCTGGTCCTCCTGACGGACGTTTGTCTATGCGAATACATGAGCCACGGCCATTGCGGCGTGACGCGCACCGACGGCGATCATTTTCACGTGCTTAACGATGAGACTGTCGATCTTTTGGTGAAGACAGCGCTATCGCACGCGCGCGCCGGGGCAGATATGGTCGCGCCCAGCGACATGATGGACGGGCGCATCGGCGCCATCCGCGAAGCGCTCGATGCAAACGGCTTCGATCAAACTGGTATCATCAGTTACGCGGCCAAGTTTGCGTCTTCATTTTACGGCCCGTTTCGCGATGCTGCGGAAAGTCCGCCGCAGTTTGGCGATCGCCGTTCATATCAAATGGATTTTGCCAACGGTGAGGAAGCGTTGCGCGAAGTGGCGCTCGATATCGATGAAGGCGCCGACATCATTATGGTGAAACCGGCACTGCCGTACATCGACATCTTATGGCGCGTACATGAGCGCTTCGGCAAACCGACCGCGGTCTATCATGTGAGCGGCGAATACGCGATGACCAAGGCGGCCGCCGAAAAGGGACTCGTCGATGAGCGCGACGCCGCTGTTGAAATCATGACCTCGCTCAAACGCGCCGGCGCCGACATCATCGTCACCTATTGGGCTCGCGAGCTCGCCGAATGGACACGGGGGTAATGAGGCGCAAGTTTTCAACTTGCGATTTTTTCAAACCGGCAAGTTGCAAACCTGCCCCACGAAACAGCCGCGGGGGCGAAACAGCCGCCCAAGCTCGGCTGAAACGCCTGGCTTTGCTCTGGGCGCAGGCGCAAGGTTATTCCGCGTGCGCGATGGAAGTCAGCTTGCCGCGGTGCCGCTATCGTGCGGATGTGGCAGCCTACCGCTCGCAGCCTAACGAAATCGGAACGACCGCCATCTTCGAAGGCAAACGGGCGCTTGTCGATCTTCGCCGCGATAATGGCTCGAGCGCGGAAACACGCGCCCGCCTTGGGAAAGTTTTTCAGCGCCGCCAAGTCTTGGAAAAAAATCTGCGTATTCATTACCCGAAACTGCGCATCGCCGACTCGCTGTTTTCCGAATTCGACTCGTACGATTTCAGCGCGATCAAACATCGCGGCTATGCACGCGCCCTGCGCGAGCTGAGCGCATTGGAAAATCGTCTCTTCGATTGCACAAAGTTCGAGACGTTGCTGCGTTATCGCACCGCGAATCTCTTTTTTCTGGTTCTGTCTAGAGAGCTGTTTCGCGAACCTGAAATTCCCTTTGGCTGGGGCGCGCTCGTGGAATCAAACGGTGTACTCGAACTTGTGTCCAAACCAATCTGGCAAGAAAGCCCGCCCGAGAAGCGGCTCCAACTCCTGCAGCGAATCGCCACCGCCGGCACACGCGCCTTGAATCGCCAACTCGAAATCACATTCGACGACGTCCTCGTCGCCCGCGATCGACATTCGCTATAGCTGCCCCGCTCAGTCGAATACTGAGCCTCGTCCGAACCATCCATCCGCGGGAGTAGTTAAGAAAGTTTCTTCCGACCGAACTCAACGATCTACCGACCACGGGGACGTTCTGGTCCGCCCGGCGCCCTTAGAGTCAAATATCCTGAATCTCCCTCCGCGGTGAAGCTGTAGATCTGGCCGCTTCGCACATCCAGAGTCATTTCCCACGGGGTCGGCCATTTCGGATTGGGAGTTGGCAGCACTGACAGAACATGCCGCCCAGGCGGCAGTAAGCCCTCATAGGTTGTACCATATCCAATGGGTGCAACGGCAACGCCGTCGATATACAAGTCAACGTATACAAAATTACCCAGATCCGGGATTCGTCGTATGATTAGACGAGCAGCACCGCTAACCGGTTGCACAAAGGCAGACCGCTTGACGGAGGCGCGACGTGACTGTGCGTTCGAGCTCGCCTGACTAGTGGCGTATCCACTAAAAAACAAAAGGGCCGTGGTCATCAGAATGAGAGCGTTGCGGCTACTGTGGCTGTATGTCTTCATATGGTCTTGTGCTCCGGTCATGAGTTTTCGTTATTACTTAAAATACAAGACACCGATTCTGTAGCTATTGCGAGTCCCTCTTTGGAGGGAAAAGGCGCCTTCTAGGGCTTGAACGCGGCGTAAATGAGATGCCTTACTTTTGGGTCTTTTAATGTGTAGCTGTTGATTCGTTCTTCGAGTGCACGGTCCGCGCGGGTGACGCGTTCATGCTGGCGCAAGTGCTCGGCCCACGAGTGCACGATGAAAGTCTCCAAATACAGGTCCGGATGTTCGGTGTCGCGATAGATCCCCCACCGCGACGCTCCGTCGCGACGGCGGACCCGTTCATAACGATGCATGGCCTTGAGGAAATCGGAAGCATGGTCACGATCTACAAAGTATTCGACTGTCACAAGGACGGGACCTGATTCGAGGCCGACCTCCAGATCATCCGCGATCACTGGCGTGCGCCAATGGTTCCATGGCGTCACATCCACCGTCGTGTCCGGCAGTCTCCACAGCAATCCGAGTCCCGTTGTCGCCATTGTTCCAAGACCGGCCCACATCAGCGCGGTCAGGACGCCGGCATGTTGGCCGACCGCGCCCCACACGGCACTTCCCGCGGCCATCCCTCCTTGAAACACCAACATGAACACGGCGAGAACGCGAGCGCGCACCCAATCGGGGGCAAGCTTTTGCACCAACGCACTGACCAGCGATATAAAGATGAGCCAGGCGGCGCCGCCTACGAGCATGACGGCACTGAGCGCCGGCACCTCCCGCAAGATGCTGACGGCAATCGTCGCGATACCCAGAATTGCCACGGCGGTTGAGGCCACGGTTTCTGTCGACCATCGGGCGCGCGCCGGTTGCAGGACGAACGCCCCAAGCACCGCACCGGCTCCGAAACATCCGAGGAGCAAGCCAAACGCAATTGGACTTGCACTCACGTTATGGGCAACGGTCGGCAAGAGCGCTAGCAACGCACTGGCGAAGAACATCACCGCGCCCGCGCGGATTATTAGGGCTCGAACTGCCGTCGAGTAGCGGACGTATCGCAACGCGGCCATCGTCGCGCCGACCACTCTTTCCGCTGGCGCGGTTCGTTTCCGATGCGGCCGCTTCCAGCGCGCCACCACAAAAATCACGCCGATAAACGACGCCGCGTTCACAACGAACGCGGTTCCAACTCCGAAGGTGGCAATGAGCACTCCGGCCAGACCCGGTCCGATCGCGCGAGCCAGATTAAACTCAATCCCGTTGAGCGCGGATGCTGCCTCTAAATCCTCTTTCGCGACAAGCTCGGGCAAAACAGCCCGCCACGTTGGTGTCTCGAATGCATCTCCGGCTGACAACGCAAACGTCAGGCCGAGCAACAGCCAGGGCGAAATGAATCCCGTGATAACAAGTACGGCCAATGCGACCGCCACCGATGCCATCCAAATCTCCGTGAAAAGGATCAGCTTGCGGCGATCACAGATGTCGCCCAGCGCACCTGCCGGCAAAGCGAACAAGAAGAAGGGCAACGCGGACGCCGTTTGGGTGAGCGCGACATACATTGGCCCTGCCTTGAGCGACACCATCAACCAGGCCGCGCCGACGCTTTGCATGAATGTGCCAACGTCGGAAAAGATGTCGGCGATCAGCAAATCACGGAACGTTCGTCCCCGTAACGGTCGCCACACGCTGGCCGTGGCGCTGGCACGGTGCTCTCCGGGCGATGAACGGGAGGGTGTCGGCTCCATGGGATAAAATCCTCGCGCAGTTTTTCAGATTCTCGTGCGAGATGTAAACCCAAGATTGGAGGGCCAGCTGCGCCAGAGAATTTTACGCCGGAGAATGCCGGCGTCTTGATCTACACACTAGCGTCTGTCGGCGCAGATCGTTTCCGTTTGAAGCAACGTTCGGCGAGGTGCTCGACCGGTTTACCGAAGAGCAGCGCAACTACCGTTAGACCAGTCGCAATTCCGAGGACCGACCAATAGCCCAGCCCGCAGGCAACCCCGAGCACGGCACAAATCCAGATGGTCGCAGCAGTCGTAAGGCCGGTGATGTGACCATTGGGATCGCGCAGAATTACCCCCGCGCCCAGAAAGCCGATCCCGGTAAGAATACCCTGCAAGACTCTGCTGACCGCATTTGGATCGATCGCTTTCGAATCGCCCGGAAATCCGAGCGAGACGATAGTAGCCACGGCCGCTCCGAGGCTAACCAAAGCGTGGGTGCGCAAGCCCGCTGGTTTGCCGTGCAGTTCGCGGTTTAAACCGAGGGCGCTTCCAAGTATAAGGGCCGCGCCCACCCGCACCGCGATCTCGCCGTTTCCACTTAGCACAACACAATGCATTGATCACGGACTTCGCCCCGAAGGCAAGCTTGTATTGATCGCTCGAAGCCACCAAAGCACACGCCGACGTTTTTTTTGGGCCGCCATTGAACAAAAGCTGCGAAAGACGCCTGGGCGTCGTAGCAAAAAACGGTCGCGCTCGACGCATTTTTACCTCAGCTTTCGTGTCACGCCCGTAGCTTCAGCGAAGGCAGATTAGATTTCCACGTTTGCGCCTGGATGCCTAGCCACTGACCGCTCACCTCCGTGGCGCGCCGCCGGCTCGCGAAAGCTTTCGGAGTAGCTTCGGCGGTGGCGGCTGCCCTCTGTTTTCTACTTCTCCACTTTCCCTTCGCCCATTTTCGTTTCGTAAACGAGGACATGAAATGTGCCCGGCACATAACTGGGCCGGAGACGTTCGCCCGTAGCTGGTGACGGACTCGCCGGCTGGGCCGCGATTTGCGCCGTGCACGTGTAAATGCGTTGCGTTTTAGGATCGAGCGCCATCGTGCGCGCGCCAGGCTCGGTAGCGAGCGTTTGCACGACGGCGAGTTTGTCCGGTGTCTCCTCCTTCGCGATGGTCAATGTTCCGTCACCGCACGATGCGAATGCCAGTTGCGTTGCATCACTGAACGCGCACGCGTCCACACCCACGCCGATTGGCACGGTTGCGATAATTTTTCCGGTGTCGGCATCCAACATCGACATCATCTTGTTGTGACAACCAACGAACAAGCGGCGATGGACTGCGTCGAGTGCCATGCCGGTCGGCTCTTCACCCGGCGCCAGCGGCCAGCTCGCGATCACCGTGTGAGTCTTTGAATCGATCACCGCGACTTCGTTTTTGTCCTCGATGTTGCAGAAGACTCGTCCGCTCCTGGTATCGGCTGCGGCGAACTCCGGCTTGCCCGACAACAACACCGTCGCCACTACCTTGCCGGTCTTGGCGTCGATGACCGTGGCGGATTTCCCGCGGCCGTTGAATGTGTAAACTTCCCCGCGTGCTGGCTCATGCAAAATCGCGTCCGGATTTTCGCCTGTCTTGACCTGTGTCATCGTCTTTAGCGTTATGAGATCAATCACACTCACGCGTGCCTCCGCTCCGTTGCTGGAAAATCCGCGCCCAAGTTCCGGCGCCATTGCGAATCCATGCACGCCGGGCGTGTCCGCGATCTCACCCACAACTTTGTTTCGCGTAAGATCGACAACCACGATTTTGCTCGCGCGCGTTACATAAAGTTTTCGCGCGTTCGCATCGATCGACAAATAATCCCAGCCGCCCTCGCCGCCGATCGGGATGTTCTCGAGCAATTTATAATTCTGACCGTGCGCCGCCTGCAGCACCGCCAGGAAGATAAGGCTGACGATCCTCCGTGCTTTCATCTCTCTTCTTTACCGCAATTGTGTCGGTGCGCTACTCTGTTCTCTGTCCTCTTAATTCTTAGTTCTTAATTTTTCCTTTGCGTTGGTTAGCCGGGCGAGAACGTGCTTCAAATCGGAAAACGCCGAAGGGGTCGCTGGCGACGGTCGAGCAGACTTCACCGACCCGAATGCGTCGTATAGTCGCTCCGCGAATCGCCGGTTATGGATTTCGAGCCATCGGCGGGCGAAATCTCGGCCGTCGTCTGCGTTGTTGCTGCGGCGGCTTGGGCACCGCATCCTGGATCTTCATCATCTCGAACGTGCGAAAGAGAGGCGCAAGATCGATCACTTCATTGGCGGCTGACCGCAATATGTTCCCAAGATTTTGGGTGACCGAGGCGACTTCCACCCGGATGCCGCGCCGCCGCAACTTAATAGCGAGGTAAGCGAAATCTGTGTCGCCGGTTACGAGAATGACAACATCGGGCCGCATCTCGACGGAAAGCTCGAGCGCGTCGATCGCCATCATCACGTCCACGTTCGCCTTGTAATGGCCTTCCTCAGCGGGCGATCCATCTTTGGTGACGACCATGAATCCGTTGGAGCGCAGCCAATGCACGAACTTGTTTTTCTTATCGCGCTCTTCCTGCCAGATCGGGATGGCGGGCGGGAGTCCGGCATAAACCACCATCTCGATTAACTCCCGTCCCGTGTTTGGCCCAGCCAGAAAGTCGCGGAGCTTCAGCCAATCCAGACCGCGCCCGGCCGTGCGCACCGAACTGCCGATGTTCGATTCATCGACCAAGACCAGTAACTTGGCCAGCGGCGACCCTTCGTGAGTTCTCTTTCGCATGATTAGAACTGGCTCTATCGCTCGTTTCTCTCAACTCTCAACTAAAGACTCTTGAACCAATGGATGTTGAGAGTTGGGCGTTCGGCGTTGAGGGTTCGAGCTTTCGGAGTAGCCTCGGCCAAGGCGGCTGCCCTCTACCCGGCTTCACGCGCAAAGGCATCAATTTGTTTCCACTCAGCCGGAGTTAATTTGAGCTTTGCGGCAGCGACGTTTTCCTCTAAGTGCGCGACAGACGACGTCCCAGGAATTGGCAGCATCACGGGCGATCGCTGGAGAAGCCAGGCAAGGGCGATCTGGACAGCACTTGCGCCGTGAGCCTTGGCCACCGTTGCTAACGCATCGCCAGTCTTCAAACCCCTGTTTCCTCCAATTGGAGACCATGGCATAAAACCAAGGCGCTCCTTCTCGCAATAGACCAGGGTTTTTTCCCATTTCCGGTCCTCAATGTTGTACCGGTTCTGCACACTCACGATCGGAAGAATTTTGCGCGCGCGTTCGATTTCCTCTGGCCCCACCTCCGATAATCCGACGTGTCGGATCTTTCCGGCGTCCTGCATTTCCTTGAGCGCGCCTAACGAATCTTCCTCGGGCACTTTCGGATCGATGCGGTGCAACTGATACAGATCAATACGCTCGAGGCGCAGCCGTTTCAAACTCTTGTCGACACACTGTTTGAGATATTCAGGTTGGCCGTTTGGTACCCATTGGTTGGGTCCTGGTCGTGTGTTACCGCCCTTTGTCGCAATAACCAGGCCTGGAGGATAAGGATGAAGCGCCTCTGCGATCAGCAGTTCGCTAACTTCAGGTCCGTAGGCGTCGGCGGTATCGATCAAGTTCACGCCGAGTTCGACGGTGCGTCTCAAAACCTTGAGCGCGTTGCCACGGTCAGGCGGCCAACCCCAAATGCCCTCGCCGGTTATGCGCATCGCGCCAAACCCGAGCCGATTGACCGGCAGATCGCCGCCAAGTTTCCAAACCAAATTCACGGCAGCCGTCGGTGCTGGCGACGATGCGGCTGCAAAGATCGCACGTGATCCTCCTGCGAAAAGCGCAGCTCCCCCTGCCAAAGTCGTCCCAAGAAATCTTCGGCGGGTGACACCATCTTCTGCGCGTTCTTGATTCGCTTCCAAGAATTCGTCCCCCATGGTCGGCAGCGTACGTTCACCAATATCGCTGTCAACACGTCAACGCGCGGCGTTCTACTTTCTACTTTCTAATTTCTACTTTCTTTGTCTCATCATCAACCGTGGCGCTGAAATATTTCCCAATCTCCGGCGTTACATCGACCGGTTTTTGATCGTAAAAGAGCGACCACTTGCCCTTCGCTGCAGAGTAATCTGCCTTTGGGCGTTGATATTCATCAAGATTGAAACCTTGCGCGCGGGCTTCGCCGTCAGCCAGATCGGTCGCTTCCTCCTTCGTTAGGCGCGCATTCGCACCTGGCGATGACGCTGTCTCCGGTTTCGCGTTTGCCGCCGAGGCCTTAACCGCCACATCTGTGTGCAGCGAAGATGGTGGCCCGGCCAGGAGTCGGAGAGAATCATCTATCTCAGGTTTCGCTTTGCTATTGATCGCTGGACGCTGAGCTGCCTGCTCGCGGACGCTTTCTGAGTTGGGCGTTGGGCTGCCTGCTTGCGAATCCTTTCGGAGCTGGGCGTTTTCTGCCTTCGACTGATTGGGCGATGGTCCTTCTGCTGGTGTTTCTACAATTGGGCCTTCGGAGTTCGATTTTCGGCGTTCGACGTTGTCTTGTTTCGCAACTTCTCTCTCTGCGGACGTTGTCGACGGGCTCCCTGCTAGCGTCTGAGTGATTGGATGTTGAGCGTTGGACGTTGGGCGTTGAACGAGTACCTGGTTGAGCCACGGCTTCCTCCGCAGCCGGTCTCGGTGGCAAGGCTTCTGTCGGACGTTGAACGTTCGGCGTTTGCGGTTTCGCGCCGGGGAACCGTTTAGCAGGCTCGGCGACTATTTGCGAAGGCGCCGGGCCAGCCGCCCAACGCGTGGTTTGAACGCCGTCGGCGAAAATAGCGTGATCCGTTTTTCTCTTCGAATGAGAATTTACGGGTCCGTTAAATTTGCCTCGCACCATGTTGCCCCAGTAGCGTGCATAAAGGGCCGGCTTGGCGGAGCCGGTTTCGCTTTCTCGCGCTATGTACCAGGTGAGCGTGCCGAACCCGCTGGCGTAGCCTTCACGATCTCGATCGCCCGACCACTTCGCTTCATCGCCAGCCTTGGGATGGTTGTTCCAGACCAACGCCTTGCCGTCTTTCGTGTGCTGATAAGTCCCGTCGCCAAACGCGACATTCGCGAACACCAGTAGCGCACCGCAAACAAAAAGGAATCGTCCACTCACGGCTCACAGTTTAGCGAATATTTCCAAACAGCACCGCCGGACGCTACCGCACGCTGAACCTCCGGCAAGAGGTAACCTTACTTCTCAGCTTGTCGGATCCATCGCACCGGGGCAAGATTGTTCCGCAAATCATGAACGCCGACAGCAAAGATTTTCTCAAGCAACTCGTCGAAACGCCGAGCCCGTCCGGTTACGAGCACGATGTGCAGAAGCTCGTGCGCGAGCGGATTCGGCCGTGGTGCGACAGCGTCCGAACCGATGTCATGGGCAACGTCTTTGGCATTCGCAATCCCAAAGGCAAACCGCGCATCATGCTCGCCGGCCACTGCGATCAGATCGGGTTTATTGTGCAATACATCACCGACGAAGGGTTCCTGCACCTCGAGCCGATCGGCGGCGTCGACCCAGTCGTAGCCACATCGCAGCGTGTCTCGATCATGACGCGCCGCGGTCTCGTTACCGGCGTCATCGGCCGCAAAGCCATCCACCTAATGGACGAGGAGGACAAAAAGAAAGTCCCGAAGATTCACGATCTCTACATCGATATCGGCGCCACGAGCAAAGAGAACGCGCTCAAGGTTGTTTCGATCGGTGACGCTGGAATTTTTGTGCAGCCTTATCTCGAGCTCGCGAACCGACGCGCCGTCTCCATGGCGTTCGACAACAAAATGGGCACGTGGATCGTGACCGAAACGCTCCGACTGCTTCACCGTCGCCAGTTCGACGCATGCCTCATCGGTGTCTCGACGGTGCAGGAAGAAATCGGGTTGCGCGGAGCGACCGCGAGTGCGTTCTCGAGCGAAGCGCACGTAGGCATTGCGCTTGATGTCGCACACGGCACCGACACGCCTGGTATCGAGAAAAAGCGGGCCGGCGATTTTCACATTGGCAAAGGGCCGATGATCTTTCGCGGTGCAAACATAAACCCACGCGTGTTTGATTTACTGGTGTCCGCAGCCAAAGCGAAAAAGATTCCGCATCAGGTAGCGTCGGCCGCGCGCGGCACCGGCACCGATGCCAACCCGATGCAGCTCTCCCGCGGCGGGATGGCCACCGGTCTGCTTTCCGTCCCGCTGCGTTACATGCACACGCCTAACGAACTGCTGTCGCTCGAAGATCTGGAAAACAGCGCGCGTCTGCTCGCCGACTTTTGCGCAAATCTAAAGAAGGACCAGGATTTTACTCCCTAGCGCATCGAGCGCTTCATCCGACGCGTACCTCCGGCCTAAGCTATTCGTATCTCAGCGCCACCATTGGATCGACGCGGATCGCGCGCCGCGCCGGAATGTAGCAGGCGAATAGAGCAACGATGATGAGAAGAAGGGCGACACCCGCAAAGGTCAAAGGATCGGTCGGTGTCACGCCGTAGAGCAGTCCGGCCATCAGATGTGACACGACCACAGCACCAACGAGTCCAACCGCAGCACCAGTAACTGCGAGCCACAATCCTTGACGCAAGATCATCTGCAGGATGTTCCTTTTTTCCGCGCCAAGCGCGAGGCGCATCCCGATCTCGTGTGTGCGCTCGCTTACGATATAGGAAATCACTCCGTAAATTCCAAGCCCGGCCAGCAGCAAGGCGGTCAGAGCGAACAGCGCAACGATTTCCATCAGGAATCGCCGTTGAGCGAGAGATGCGGAGACCGTTTCGTTGAGCATCTCTGCGCCGAAGACGGGAAGCGTTGGATCGACAGCTTGCACTTGTGCGCGCAGCTGATCTGGAATTGCAGCGGCGTCCAAATTTCCACGCAGAAATATCGCCAGATGATGCGCGAGATTGTGCGCGACCTTCTGATACAGGCTGGTGTAGATTTCCGGAACCTTTGCGTTCTCCAGCGATTCTGTCCGGGCATCCGCGACAATGCCGACCACCGTTGCCCAGGAAGACGCCGATCGAGATAGCTTCAAATGTTTTCCCAAAGGATCTTCGTTAGGCCAGTAAGTCTTCGCCATTGTCTCGTTGATGACCGCGACCTCAGGCGCCTTTTCATTATCGAAGTCAGTCAATAAACGCCCGCGTAGCAGCGTCATGCCCAGCAAGTGAAAATATTCCGGCGTAACGACTGAAGCGTCCACCAAAGGAGACTGGTTGCCGCCCGTGTCATGGCCTTCCAGAATCAACGGGACCGGCGGGGTCTGATTGTCGCGGTCATGTCCCAACGGAACCGCGCCGAAATCGCCGACGGCTGCTTCTTCCACTCCGGGTAGCATTTTGCTACGCCGAAGTATTTCGCGCACAAACGGCGCCGACTGGGAAACGGTTGCGTAATTGTCGGCCTTGGAATCATTTGGGTACGGGATCCTCGTTCGCACCGTCATCACACTCTGTGGATTGAATCCAAGTCGCGCATTCAGCAGATCCCAGAAACTGCGCAGCAGAAGACTCGCAGTAATCATTAGCACCAAAGACAATGCGAACTCCGTTACCACCAGCACGCACCGCGTGCGTGATTGTTGCCGGGAGCCCGATAAAGCGCGCCCTTCCAGTTTGAGGATATGAGTTAGGTCGAGCCGGCCGGCGTGCAAAGCGGGGGCCAGACCGAAAATTACGCCGGCGACAAGCGAGGCAACGAGAGCGAAAAGCAGAACGCCCCAGTTAATCGAAATATCATTGAGCCGCGGCAGGCTTTCCGGCACGAGTCGTACCAGAAAATCTTCTGCCCAGAAAAGAATCACCAGCCCGGCGATTCCGCCAAACAGCGAAAGCAGCAAACTCTCCGTCAGCAACTGACGCGTCAGCCGTCCCCGCGCGGCCCCGAGCGCCTGGCGAATGGCCATTTCGCGCCCTCTCGCGCTGCCGCGCGCGAGCATAAGATTCGCAATGTTCACGCAGCCGATCAGCAACACCAATCCCACAGCTCCAAGCAACAGAATCAGCGACTGGCGAACATTACCGACCACCGTCTCCTTGCGCGGCAACAACCGTACCTGTCCACCGGGCTTGCTGCGGATAATCGCCCGGGAATTGTTTCTCCAACGATGCGACCAGCGCGTCCACTCGCTTTTGCGCCGCCGCCATCGTTAGGCCAGGTTTAAGTCGAGCGATTGCTGTCGGAAGATTCCGCCCGTTCCGCGGCGGATGATCAGATAAAGGCGGGCCGTAAAAACTGGTTGCGGCCCAGATTTCAATATTCCTGTCTCTTGCTTTTCGCCCCGGCGCCTGGAAACCGGGTGGCATGACGCCGACGATCCGATACAAGTCGGTGTCCAGCCGCACACTTCTGCCCAATACATGCGGATCGCTCGCGAAGTCCCGCTTCCACATGCCGTCGCTGATGAGGACTTCCTGCGTAAACCCGGGCGTGTGATCCTGCGGATTGAAGGCGCAGCCCAATTGCGGCTTCACACCCAGCACCGCAAAATAATTCGGTGCAACGATAAGCAAGCTGACGCGCGCAGATTGCGATGAGCCTGTGAGATTGTTGTCATCGTACCACGTCGGCGAAACGTATTCGAAAATTCCGGCGTGCTGAAGGTCCTGCCACTCGGGCTCGGACATTCCTACATCCTGCGCGCCCACGCCGGGAAGATCATCCTCAATGCTGACAAGCTGCTCCGGTTGTGGGTACGGCAGCGGGTGCAACAGCGTGGCATCGACGACACTGAAAATCGCCGTTGTGGCTCCGATGCCTAAGGCAATCGTCAAGACAGCGATGGCGGTGAAGCCCGGAGACTTGCGCAGCATGCGAAGGCTGAAGCGCACATCCTGTATCAGAGTGTCGATAAAATTCCCGCCGAGCGCTTCACGGCATTCCTCTTTGAACCGCTCCTGGCTTCCGAACTCGATACGTGCGCGGCGCTCGGCCTCGCCGCGGTCCAACCCCGAACGTTCCACAAGATCATCAGCGCGCTGCTCGATGTGTGAACGAAGCTCCTCCTCCATGTCGCGTTCTGTCTGAGAGCGATGAAAAAACCTGGCCGCAAGCGAACGAGAGTAGGCCACGAGTTTCATATTCCCTACGGTCGCGGGGCGAGGGCCGCGGGATCTGACCTCTGACGTCTGACCGCTGGCTCCTGACCCTCTCATATCTCTTGCGGTTGCGCAGCGAGAGCCGAGGCAATGGCTGTGGCCAGGCGGTTCCATCCATCCGTTTCCTCGCGCAGACGCTTGCGCCCCTTTGAAGTAAGTTCGTAAAACTTGGCGCGCCGATTGTTATCTGATGTGCCCCAAGTCGCCTTGAGAAGGCCCTGACGGACGAGACGGAACAAGGCGGGATAAAGCGCACCCTGCTCAATGAGCAACGCTCCTTTTGAGATCTGCCCGATCCGCAACAGAACCGCGTAGCCATGGAGCGGTCCGAGCGAAACCGCTTTCAAAATCAGAAGGTCCAGCGTCCCCGGCAGAAGTTCGGCTTGGTCAGTCATGGGTGCTCCTAAGTTGATTAGGAGAGTAGCATACTCTCTCCTAAGCTGTCAAGGAGAGAACGGCGCCAGCAATCCCGGGTAACGCATGCTCTCGCCTGTTGGTTTCAACGTCACACCGAAACAAAGCTTTCGTTGTCTCGACATTTTGCAGCGACTGGAGAAGGCAACCACGGAAGCGCGCCAACAAGGCCAATGACTCGCGTATTCCGCAGCTCGCAGGTCTCGTCCGCCGCGCGCCTACTAGGTCCGCTCCATTCTATCTCGGACGAGGGAGTGCCGATCACCTCACGCGTAGCACTGAAAAATCCTCCGCTTGCGCAATAGCAGGAGATCTGCTCGGGCAGAATATTTTACGTAACGAAAGATACGGCGCTCAAACAAAAGGGCGCCTCGGACGGAGGGAAAATAATATGAATCAGATCAAGTCGATTCAAGTTGGAGTGATTGCGATCTGCATCGCGACGGTACCATTAAGTTCGGCGCAAACGACTCGAACCCGAACGAGCGGAAGCAATCAAACCGGTGCCATCACCACCACCGCAGCGCCGATACACACCGGCTCAAACGGTAACTCGACCACAGCAACACAATCCGGGATAAACGCCGGGAGTGCTACGAATACCGGATCGATCACGAATACCGGAGCACACACCGCGACAAACACCGGAGTGCAGACGGGGATCACCAATCAAGCCATTGGGATCACCGGCGCCGCTGCGGGATATGGTGGCTTGAGTGGCAACTCGACGGGGGCTACGCAGGCCGGGACAAATGCCCGGACTGGCGGGAATACAACGGCGAACACGAACGCCGGAGGGCAGACTGCCAGCGCCGCTGCCAGGCCTACCAACCTCAATACTATTCTGCGTCAACTCACCCCAGTGCCCCAACTCACCCCCAGTGCCGACTCAAGGCCCGTTGCCTAACAACGATCCCCTCGGCCCAAATTTCTCAACGCCGAGGCAATCCCCCTCGCCGTCACCATCGGCCTCGGTCAGCCCAACTCCGACCGCGCCGCCGCTATAAATCTCTCTGATCGACCACCGACGCCTAATTCAAGGCGAACGCAGCGTCGGTTTGGCGGCCGACCTCGTGGCCGCGCTTATGCAGTGCTTCTGCGAGGCCACGACCAATACCTGTAGATGGATGAATGTTGGTTCAGGCAGTGAAGCGGTCGCCAAACATCGGCAGGCCGCTCTTGGATTCGGCTTTAGTCGCCTCGTCCTGTAAGACGTCCCAGTGTTCGGCCAAGCGGCCGTTCTCGATCCTGACAATATCCGCGGCGATCCAGGCGACAGGCCGGCCGGTTCCTGAGAAGCGTCCATGGACGATGACGTAGTCGCCTTCCGCAACGATGAGCTGATGTTCGTAACGCAGGGCGTCGGGTGTGTTGCGGATCAACTTGAACAGTCCCGCTTCGCGGAGCGTCAAGGCGTTGCGGGTATCGGCAACCACTCGACCCGCTACGGATACAACAACGCGAGCGGGATTGGGCTGGATGGAAATGGGATGATCTGGACCTGGAAGTTTGATCTGCTTTGTTTTCATATTCTTTGTTTTCTCCTTCTGTTCGCCCCAGAATCAGCCCGCGAGCATTCCTCCGTCGACCGTCAGGGATGCACCGATGACGTAGGAAGCCTTGACAGAGCCAATGAACACGATCGCATTGGCAATTTCTTCGGGGGTGCCCATGCGCTTGGTAGGAATGTGTTCCTCGAGGGAATTTGCTTTGTTTTCCTTCTCGCTTGCGCAAAGTGGTTGAACATTCGCGTTTCTGTCGGACCAGGGCCGACGATGTTGACACGAACGCCTGTGCCGGCGAGTTCGATCGCCGCAGACTTCGTGATGCCTTCGACGGCGTGCTTGCTGCCGACATACATCGCCGCCGTCGGGCCGCCGACTTTGCCGTACGAAGACGAGATGTTAACGATGCTGCCTTTGCCTTGCCGAAGCATCGCCCGAATCTCGTACTTCATGCACAGAAGCACACCAAGCACATTCGTGTCGAAGATGGCTTGATAGCTCTCGGGGTTACATCGGCAGCCGAGCCGGGAGTGCCCACGGTGCCAGCGTTATTGACGGCAATGTCGAGGCGACCGAAACGAGCGATGATCCTGTCGACAAGGTCCTTGACTTCCTCTTCATGGCGCACATCCGTCCGCACAAATTCGGCCTCAATCCCGAGGTCGCGCAATTCAGTGGCAAGCTTCTGGCCTTCATCCTCATGTCGGCCAGAAACAACAACGCGCGCTCCGTCATGCGCGAAGGCCAGGGCCGTGGCGCGACCGATGCCTGTTAGTGCGCGTGTAATTAAAACAACTGGTTTATTCATAGGACAAGGTCAGTTTCCGGGAGCGCCTTGAAAAAGACTTTGTAAGCTTGGTGTTCATGCTTCAGAAGCATGAGTGGAGACATGGAACTGCGACACCTTCGCTATTTCATCGACGTCGCTGAGGCGGGAAGTGTGACCGTCGCAGCAGGGCTAAAACTGCACACGTCACAACCTTCATTGAACCGGCAAATTCGAGATCTTGAAGATGAGGTCGGTGCCCAACTGCTGACGCGCGGCGCTCGCGGGATCGAGCTGACACCGGCGGGTCGAGCATTTCTCGATCACGCCCGGTTGGTGCTATCGCAGGTTGAAGCGGCAGCCGTTGTTGCACGCGGTATCGCTCATCCAGCGAAGCCATGCTTCGCCATGGGCTTTCTAACGAACCACGAATTGACGTAGATGCCCGAAGCCTTTCGAATCTTGCGCGATGAACTGCCGAACATCGATGTGATGATATCGAGTCAATACTCGCCCCAGCTGGCGAATGCCCTGTTGAAGGGAACCGTTGATGCAGCTTTCCTTCGACGGGAAAAAGGGGTTCCGGAGTTGGCGTTCCGTTATCTCGTCAAGGAGCCCTTGGTGGTCGTCTTGCCCAGTAATCACCGTCTCGCTTCGCTCAAAGCAATCAGTCCGGCGGATCTAGCGGGCGAGACATTCGTGACCGTGGCGCACACGGCCCCCGTCCTGCGGGGGGTCATCGACAATTACCTGAAGCGGTCCGGAGTCCATATCACGCCGGCTCACGAGATTGACCACGTCGTCATGGGAATGACCGTAATAGCGTCAACGCGCGGCGTAGGGCTGTTACCTGCTTACGCACAGGGCTTTCTCTATCGGTCCGTAACAAGTCGTCCTCTCAAGGGAACTACGCCGACTGTCGATCTGGTCCTCGGCTACAAAAGTCGAACAAATCTCCCATCCTAAGGCTTTTGCTTTCGAGATTGGACGAGTTGGTCGCTCGTGTTTCGAAAAAGGCACATTAAACGTCGGCTTGTCGTCGAGTGGCTCCAACACCTCTCGCGTAATTTGACCTTAGCCGTTTGGCAAAATCAACTGCGTGACGCTCGATGGCGTTCCGCCATTCGGCGCCTGTCAACTGTCAAAAAGGTATCAAATGGGGCTTGCCCCAGGAGAATTCCGTTTTGCGATGCTGTTTCGGCTGGATTTTAGCCGTAAATGACAAAATGGTACCGGACCGTCTTCGAGTTGTTTGTACGGGCTACCGCAGCCGCGGCGGAAAGAAAGGTGACTCGTGCCGCATGCGTTCGCGACGTTCCGCCGCCATTTGGTCGAGCTTCGCCTTCTGCTCGGGTGTTAGAAAGGCCGCCGTCTTCTCATGCGCCTCTGCGATCCGATCCGATATTTGTTTCGTCGTCGCCTCACGGATCGCATCGATGTCGGCTGCGGTTTGCTCGACCAGCGGCTTGATCTTCGCAGTCTGCTCGGGAGTGAGCGAGAGCCGCGATTGCAGGCGCGCAAGGATATGACGCGACATCTCGGCCGGCGTCGGCGGACGAAGGAACGTTCTTAGCACATGTGGACTGGCGAGGACGCCGACGAACAAACCGGCCACGAAGACCAGCGTCGCGTAAAGAACGACCTTCCAGGAGCGCGATTTTATCATCCGTCGAGCCCAGCGAGAAGTGCGGAGTCTACGATCTTCGTTTCCGGATCGAAGCACTGCGATATCTGCGCGATATCCTCACGTTTCCAGATGCCGCCCATTACCGCGATTACGCAAGCCATGATCGCCGCCCAACGGAAAACCCGAACCATGCCGATACCAGTCTTCGAAGATGCGCATGAACCTCTCCACTGCGCCAGGACAGCCGTCTCCATTCCGAACGGTAGCTCCGAAGGAACCGGGTCACGCGCGCGGCGCGCGAGCGAGAACGCATGATCAAGCAATTCTTCAGTTCGCTTCATGCAACAGCTAACATCTCCCGTTGGTTAAGCATTTTCTTCATCTTCGCGCGAGCCCGAAAAGCCCGGACCTTGATGGCGGATCGCTTCCAGCCAGTCAACGCGTGAATTTCCTCCACTGATTTCTCCTCCAAATGCAGCAGAGTTATGACCAGCCGGTCCTCGGGAGAAAGTTGGGCGATGAGCTCGGTCACCACTTTCTTCGCAAGATCAAAATCGTCATTTGTCGCAGTCTCCACCGTGGTAGCCGCGAGCTTCTCGATTCCGGCGGCGATTTCTTCGCTGAAATCGCCGAGCCGCCATTCGGGACGAATCTTCTCCGCCTTCAGCGCATTAATACAGGTGTTAACCGAAATTCGGGAAATCCAGTGTTCGAGCGGCATGCGGCCTGTGTACTGGTTTAGTTTGTGAAAAACTTTAATGAAAATCATTTGAACCAGGTCATCTTCACTAATCCGACGAGGCAGATGCGCACGGACAATCTTGAGAACGAACGGATGAAAGTGGTGTAACAATTCCCGGGCGGCGACTTCGTCACCTTGCTCGATCCGGCGCAGGCTATCCTGTTCGTCAAAGTTATCATGTTCCATTGGAGATCAGAGACCGTGACTCCACTCTAGAGCTAAAGACAACGTTTTCTCATCACGGTTACATCTAATTCGCAGAAATTAATCGCTGACCTGTAACCGCTCAGCCGCATCGGTGTCTTTAGTGCCAACACCATTATCAACGGAATAAATCGGTGAAGATCAAAACGATAGTTTTTTGGCTTCTGTGGGTAGGGAACAACCTCACCTTACAGACAGTTAGTGGAGAAGATTTAGAGCCCGTCTCGGCTTCCTTGTTTCCAGGCGACCCCGACGATCTCGTTCTTTTATGTCAAACGCTCGACTCGACTGCTCCGCAAAAGGAACAGATGCAGTTGGCGACAACGCTAACCAGCTGGTCCGCTTGAGAACTCCTCGGTTGTCGTTGCGACACAGCTTCGCAAGAGACGCGCTGCGGAAAACGCTCGGCGCAGACGTCCGCCGGGAACGGACAGCACGCCGGATTAGCCAGGACAAACTGGCCGTGCGTTGTGGATTAAATCCGCGGACAATTGCGAAGATCGAGGCGGGCGAAATCGGAATCCGGTCAGAGACGCTCGACCGGATCCAGCGCGCCATTGGTTGCACCTTCAACAACGGTGCAATTGAGCTAACGAAGGTCAAAGGAAGGGAACGTCGACAATGAAGCAATGGGACATGCAACACATTGGAATCTTCGATATCAATTTCGATACGGGCGAACGCTACTGGTCGGCAGAGCTCCGGCGCATTCTACGAGTGCCGGACAGCATGCCACCTGATTTTTCAGTTTTGTTGCAGCACGTTCATCCTGACGATCGCCGGGCGCTGGTTGCCTTCGCGATGCAACCTTTGCAAGGAAAATGCCCGCAACATCGCTCCTTCGAGCATCGTCTGCTCGATTCAGATGGTGCTGTGCGTTGGGTGCACGTCGAAGCGGGGGCTGGTTTTCGTCCTGGCACCGAGCGCGACGTCGTCCGTGTAATTGGACTAGTCACGGAGATCGCTGGACCGAAAACCCCGGCAACACCGGTAGAGAATTTCGCGTTCACCGGTAACAGCGCAAGACCACCGGTGTCTCTGGTAGACAAACAACACTGTTATTAAAAACCCGTTAACCCTCGTATGAAACCACGAACGCTAACGATCGTCTTGGTCGCCGCGGCGCAAATATTCGCGGTTAACTTCGTCAGCGCTCAAACATTGTCAGTGACCTCAGCACCAATAACGCCTCCGGCCGCGCCGCCATTTTGCAAAGCGACCTTGAGCGACATACTTACTCGGCTGCTGTCGCTCACAGACGCGCAGAGGGCACAGCTCCAGCCATACGTCGATGCAATACAACCGCAGCTCGACGCTATTCATCAGCAGGCGCGCGAGGGTGACAATGCGTTGCTAAGACAGCTGAATACATCAATCCGGCCATTGCTCAACCCCGAACAACAAGCCAAGCTGGATGCTTTTGAAGCGATACGCGCTGCGGGGCTGCCATTTAATCCCGTTGGAGCCGAACCGATCTTTGGAAACAGCTTCGGACCCAGAGCGCAGTAAGGCGCGTAGCGTCCGAGGAATGTCAAAAGGTTATCAAACGACGGTCCGTAACCTGCGAAACTTGGCAAATCGCGTTCGGCTTGCCCCGACATTCAAACCCAATGTCAAAAAGGTTCCGAGCCTAGCCGTCAAGGGCTAGATCCAAAAGAAATCAGCTTCTTTGATCTTCCGTTTCGACTAAAGAAAAGCCGCAAATGACAAAAGGATACCGGACCGTGTAGGTTCCGCGGTTTCTATATTACATTAAAATCACTCCGCGAAACCACAGGAATTACATGCTGCGCGTTCAGGAATTTAGCATTCGGTTGGCTCTTGGCGCGCAGGCGCGGGAGATCATCATGCTTGCTCTTCGTCCGGACCTGATCCTGATTTTGATAGGAAGCGTCGTCGGCCTGGCCGTATCAATTGCCGTTACGCATTCAATGTCAGGTCTGCTGTTTGGTGTCTCCGCGAGCGACCCGCTCACCTTCGCGATTGTTCCGCTGCTTCTCGGGATCGTGGCACTGGCGGCCTGTTTTGTTCCCCCAGGTATGCCAGCCGCATTTCGCCGGCAGAAACGCTGAGGTCCTGATTCAAAGCACATAAGTCCGTGTCATTGGCCGATTCTTCCGTCGATTGTTCTTAGAAAATCAAGCCGCTACCTTTAAAATTTTCCCAATGCCCCGCCGCACTTACGAATTCGTTCAGCTCGATGTCTTCACCCGGACACCCCTCGCCGGAAATCCACTAGCTGTTTTTGGGGATGCACACGGACTGAGTGATAGCGAAATGCAAGGCTTAGCGCGGGAGATGAATCTTTCCGAGACCACTTTTATCCTATCGCGTGATGCCGCCACCGAGACGCGGGAAGGGAAAAAGGTCCGCATATTCACGGTCTCGGAGGAATTGCCGTTTGCCGGGCATCCGACACTCGGCACGGCCTTGTACTTGCATACACTCCAGCGCGCCCGTGATCCGCAGAAATGCGATGAGATCACACTTGACCTGGGTGTCGGAAAAATTCCTGTGCATTTCACCGGTGGCTCGGAGAACGCTGGCCGTGAACGCGTAGATGGACAAGTATTCGGCGAGATGCGTCAGCGCGATCCTGAGTTTGGAACTATTCTTTCGCGAGAAGACGTTGCGGCGGTGATCGGGGTTGGAGTTGACGAGATTGCTTCAGAATGGCCGGTGCAGGTGATCTCGACAGGATTACCGTTTGCGATTGTCCCGTTTCACAGTCCACAGACATTGGCGAATCTGAAGTTTAGCTTTGCCCAAGCGGCCCAGTTCCTGGAAGGCACCGGTGCCCGCTTCTTCTATTTTCTCTGTCCCAATCGGCGTGAAAGTCGGCTTGAAGCTGGAGCGCGCATGATTTTTTACGGTGGTGAAGATCCGGCGACGGGGTCGGCCGCCGGCTGTGCCGCTAGCTGGATGGTGCGATATGGAGTTGCAAGAAGCGGCGAGCAGGTGGTGATTCGACAGGGCGTCGAGATCAATCGCCCCAGTGAGATCTACGTGCGAGCAATACGGAAAGGCAAGCGGGCGACGGACGTTCGCGTCGGGGGATACGCCGTAGAAATAATCCGTGGATCGGTAACTCTCTAAAGATCTTCATTTTCGATTTTGAGCGAGACGGCCGGTATTTCCGCCCAGTTGAATACCTCGCTCTTCGTAGCATTTCTCGAGGAGATGCAGCGCCTCGTCCTTCTCGCCTGAGCACGACGCACGGCGGGCAAAAGAAAAATTAAAAAAGGCTTGCCAGTGAGTCTGTGTTATAGTTAAGTATATCACCATATGAGGCTCGGTGGAACACAGAATGGATAATGAGTGGAACGACAGTCAGCCGATTTATCGACAGCTGCGCGATCGTGTCGTTGCCATGATTCTCGACGGCGTGCTCAAAGAAGGCGATCCGTTGCCGTCGGTGCGCAATGTCGCGGCCGAATATCGGGTCAATCCTCTTACGGTTCTGAAGGGCTATCAGGAACTGGTCGACGAGCAGCTTGTCGAAACCAGGCGAGGTCGCGGCATGTTCGTCAATGCCGGCGCGCGCGATCTGCTGTTGAAGGGCGAACGCCAGAAGTTTCTTGCCGAAGAGTGGCCGAGGATCGCTGCAGCCATTCAACGGCTCGGCATCACACCAAAACAACTGCTGCGAGCTGCAAAGCGCCGCTCGTCGGGGAAGACGGCAAAGGAGGAGCGTTAAAGCCATGGCTTGTATAGAAGCATGCGGGCTCCGTAAAGTTTTCGGCACAACGCTCGCGCTGGACGGCGTTGATTTGCGGGTCGAAGAGGGGCGCATCTTCGGAATCATCGGCCCTAACGGCGCAGGCAAGACCACCGCGCTCAACGCGATTCTCGGCCTCACCTCGTACGAAGGACAGTTAACTGTCCTCGGACGTGATCCTTGGGCCGCACGCGAGCAGCTCATGCGCGATGTCTCTTTCATTGCCGATGTCGCCGTGCTGCCGCGTTGGATCCGGGTTACGCAGCTGCTCGACTACGTCGCTGGCGTGCATCCGCGATTCGATCGTGCGAAAGCGGAAGGGTTTCTTGCGAAGACCACCATCAAGCACACAAGCAAGGTCAGGCAATTGTCGAAAGGCATGGTGGCCCAGCTGCATCTCGCTCTGGTCATGGCAATTGACGCGAAATTGCTCGTGCTGGACGAACCGACGCTCGGCCTCGACATCCTGTATCGCAAACAGTTCTACGATGCGCTGCTGAACGATTATTTCGATCGCAGCCGCACCATCGTGGTGACGACACATCAGGTGGAAGAAATCCAGGACGTCCTCACCGATCTTATGTTCATCGACCGCGGTCGCATCGTGCTCGAATGCAGCATGGAAGAATTCGAGTCGCGCTATCTGGAAGTGATGGTGAATCCGGAGCATCTCGCCCCAGCGCGAGCGCTCAAGCCGATTCACGAGCACCCGGTCTTCGGTCGCAGCGTGATGCTCTTCGAGCGTGGCGATCGAGAGCAACTGGCCGCGCTTGGCGAGGTGCGCAGGCCCAGCATCGCCGACGTGTTCGTTGCCGTGATGGGAAAGGAACAGCGGTCGGACGTTGGAACGTCAGAGAACAGAGAACGGATAACAGATAACAACGAGAGTAAATGAGTACTCCATCGAACACCGTGCCCGAATCTGCCGTTAACTCCGGGGTCACCGACCCCGGCTACAACACCGAGAAAACGCGGCCGATGTACTGGTCGGTGCGGCGTGAATTATGGGAGAACCGTTCGATCTATATCGCGCCGCTGATCGTCGCCGCGGTCCAGGTATTCGGCTTCGCGGTCAGCACAATTGGTTTGGCGGAACGCAGGCGCGCCGTGTTGTTGCTCGACCCGGCGAAGCAGGGATCCCTCATCGAGCAGCCGTACGACTTGGCGGCGGTAATGATGATCTTCACCGTGTTCATCGTCGGCGTGTTCTACTGTCTGGACGCGCTGCACGGCGAACGTCGCGATCGCAGCATCCTGTTCTGGAAGTCGCTACCGGTTTCGGATCTCACGACAATACTCTCAAAGGTAACCATTCCGCTGGTGGTTTTACCGCTGGTCAGCTTTGCGATCATCGTTTGCGTGCAACTGATCATGCTGCTGGTGAGCAGCGCAGCCCTCATAATTCACGGTGTGAGCCCCGCGACAACGTGGGCCCATTTCCCGGTGTTTCAGAACTGGCTCGTATTGCTCTACAGTCTGGTCGCGATCGCGCTCTGGCACGCGCCGATCTACGGCTGGCTGCTGCTGGTTTCAGGCTGGGCTCGGCGCGCGACATTTCTTTGGGCGGTGTTACCGCTGCTCGCAATCGGCATCCTAGAGAAGATTGCGTTCAACACTTCGCATTTCGCGTCCCTGGTGAAAGATCGCTTGCTGGGATTCGCGCCGGGGGCTTTCGACTTCAACCCGCATCACAGCACCGCGATCGACTCGCTGACACAACTTACTCCGGGGAGATACCTGAGTACACCAGGCCTCTGGATTGGGCTGGTATCCGCGGCGGTGTTCCTCGCCGCAGCAATCCGGCTGCGCCGTTATCGAGGACCGATTTAGAAAAACTGAAACGCTGAAATGCCGAAACACTGAAACCTATGCATCCAACTGACAAAGCAGCACGCGTCGCTGGCGCGGTATATCTATCACTTGTACTCACTGCTCCTTTCAGTCTCTTATATGTTCCCGGCAAGCTAATCGTGCGCGGGAATGCCACGGCGACGGCAAGTAACATCCTGACTCATGAGATGCTTTTCCGTCTTTGCATCGTCGCTGACCTGTTTTCTTCGGTCATTTTCATCTGCCTCGGCCTGGCTCTCTATCGCTTGCTCAGCAGCGTGAATAAGATGTGGGCTGGGGCGATGGTGGCCCTGGTTCTGGTCTCCGCCACCATTGGCTTTATGAACGTGCTGAATAACATCGCCGCTTTGACCCTCTTCCGCGGCGACGATTTCCTCGCCGTCTTCGAGAAACCGCAGCGTGATGCTGTGGCTTACCTGTTCCTCCGTCTGCATAACCAGGGAGAGTTTATGAACGAGATCTTTTGGGGACTCTGGCTCCTTCCCTTTGGGCTGCTGGTTTTCCGCTCCGGTTTTCTCCCGCGCTTTCTCGGCATCTGGCTAATGCTCGGCTGCTTCGCCTATCTGATCCTCAGCTTTATCGCCTTACTGTTTCCGCCTTGCTACGATGCTGCTTTTCGGATTGCGCAGCCGGTCCTGTTTGGAGAGTTGGCGATCATGCTGTGGCTTCTGATCAAGGGCGCAAAGGTGCCGCCAGCGGCCAGAGATCAGAAGTCAGAAGTCAGCTAAGTGATAAATATGCACACGGTTGGAAATGCCTAACGAAGCAATGCATTAAGCCTCAACAATGACGAATGACCAATGACCAATGACGAACTAAGCAGGACGAGTTCGACAATAGAGCCGGCACAACGCACGGCTGCAAGAGTCGCGGGATTCAGTTGCCTGTTTGCGATGGCGGTCGTGGTGTTTGCGAACTATGCGCTGCTCAACCCTCTTATTGTTCCGGGCAATGCTGCGGAAACGGCTCGGAACATCGTGGCGCACGAAACACAATTTCGTGTCGCCATCACCTGCTTTCTCATTTACAGCGCAAGTGTTGTCGTTCTGCTCGCAGCGCTCTACGTGATTCTTAAACCAGCAAATCGGGGCCTTGCCTTGGTTGGCGCACTCTTTCGCTTGGTATTTGCCTTATTGTGGCTTCTTACGACGCTAAACATGCTGGGGGCTTTGCGGCTCCTGAGTAGCGCTACTTACTTGCAAGTGTTCGAGGCAGACCGGTTGCAGGCCTTAGCGAAGGCACGCCTCGGCGCGAATTTCGACGACTACTACGTGGGCCTGCCATTTTTTGGATTAGCCGCGACCGTTTGCGCCTATTTGTGGTTCAAGTCGAACTACATCCCGAAAGGATTAGCTGTCTTCGGTGTGATCTCGTCTGCATGGTGCGTGATCTGCGCTTTCATTTTCCTCATTTTCCCCAACTTCAACAAGACAGTTAATGATTACTGGTTCGATTCGCCGATGGCCATTTTCGAAATGGTATTGAGTTTTTGGCTTCTGTTTAAGGGATTGAAGCCAGTCGAGCCGAATCAAGCACAGGCTGGTGCCGCCTAAACTTTTCGCCGATGATCAACCGGCTGCCACTAACCTCAAACATTCGTCAGGCTTATGAAAATAAAACGTATCTTAAAGCGTATCCTCAAGTGGACTTCACTCGCAATTGTACTCGCGTTATTCGTGGGAATAATCTTGCTCTTTATCGCCTACTGGCGGTCGACCAATGACTGTGGTCACAAGACCGCTGTGCCGGGCAATTCGATGAAAGCGATTGTTTATTGCGACTACGGCTTAGCCAACCTGAAGCTTGAGAACGTCGAAAAGCCGACTCCGACGGACGATCAAGTCCTGGTAAAAGTTCATGCGGCTTCGGTTAATCCGTACGACTGGCATTTCGTCGAAGGCACACCCAAGATCATGCGTATGATGGGGGTTGGGCTGCGTAAACCCAAGGACACACGATTGGGCGTTGACTTTGCAGGAACCGTTGAAGCGGTCGGTAAGAATGTTACGCAGTTCAAACCAGGCGATGATGTCTTCGGCGGCAAAGGCGGGGCGTTTGCCGAGTATGTATGTCGGCGCGCCGAGGGGGCAGTCGCACTGAAACCTGCTAACATCACTTTTGAACAAGCAGCTTCTGTCAACATAGCGGGCATCACCGCGTTGCAGGGTCTTCGCGACAAAGGAAAGGTTCAGCCGGGGCAGAAGATCTTGATTAACGGCGCGTCCGGAGGTGTTGGGACGTTCGCGGTGCAGATCGCGAAATCATTCGGCGCGGATGTGACCGGTGTATGCAGTACCGCGAAACGTTGATCTTGTCCGATCACTCGGGGCAGATCATGTGGTCGATTATACGAAAGAGGATTTCACCGAGAGCGCGGACCGTTACGACGTAATCCTCGACAACGTTGCGAACCATTCGTTGTCAGAATGCAGACGCGTCTTAAATCCCAAGGGGAAATACGTCATGGTCGGAGGCGGAGGAGCAAATGAGCAGGGGTTCATCGGCCTCCTGGCGCGTCCGCTCAAAGCGATGGTGTTATCGCCGTTCATCAGCCAACAGATGGGTATGATGATGGCAGACCCGAGCCAAAAGGACCTAACCATCCTGGGTGATCTCATGCAGTCCGGAAAAGTGAAAGCGATCATCGATAGGACTTACAAGTTGAGTGAAGTCCCGGAGGCTATCCGCTATCTCGAACAAGGCCACGCTCGAGGGAAAGTGGTAATCACTTTGGAGTAGCGAATTGAATTATGAACGCGATGCGCGATGCATCTAAATTAGTTTTTATGAGCGGCTTTTTCGAGGAGTTGCAGCGTCGAAAAGTTTATCGGGTCGCGGCCGCCTACATCATTGCAGCAGGCTTCATCATTCAGATCGGATCGGCAGTTTTCCCGGCATGGGAATTGCCCAATTGGACATTCCGTTTGGTGGTGGTGCTCTTACTGATCGGATTTCCCATCGCATTGATTCTCGCCTGGGCTTTCGACGTTACTCCAGAAGGAATTCGAGCGACAGAGAAAACCGCAGCCGAAACGCACCTTCGTCGCAACATGATCATCCTAGCTGCAACCGGCGTGGTCGTTTCGGCAGTTGCAGGTTTTTTCCTCTTGCCGCGGGCCTCCGCCCCCAAGATCGACAAATCGATCGCCGTATTGCCGTTTGAAAATTTGAGCGATGAAAAGGAAAACGCCTACTTCGCTGACGGGATGCAGGACGATATTCTGACAAACCTCTCGAAGATCGGCAATCTGAAGGTGATTTCGCGGACGTCGGTCATCTCGTATCGCGGCAACGGGACGCGCAACGCCCGCGACATCGGCAAAGCGCTGGGCGTGGCCACGCTTTTGGAAGGCAGCGTTCGCCGCATCGGCAATCGGGTGCGCGTGAACGTGCAGCTGATCAATGCCAACAATGACGAGCACATTTGGGCGGAGGATTACGACCGCGATTTAACCGACGTATTCGCCATCCAAACCGATCTTGCCCAAAAAATTGTCTACACGTTGCAGGCGAAGCTTTCGCCGAATGAAAAAGCGCGGCTCGATCGCCGGCCGACACAAAATCCGGATGCTTATCTGCTATTCGTGCAAGCGCACGATTTCGCCAACCGGCCGGACATGTTCCACGACACCTCGTTAAAGGCCGAACAACTTTTCGAACAGGCAACCAAACTTGATCCAAACTTTGCCGCTGCTTTTGCCGGTCTTTCCATGGCAGAAAGTTGGGCGTATCACAGTTTTGACCCGATTTCTGCCCGCCGAGATAAGGCGCGACTCACCGCTGACAACGCTTTACGATTGCAACCGGATCTTCCGGAAGGACATCTCGCTCTCGGCTTCTCGTATTATTATGGCGATCGAGATTACGAGCACGCGCTCGCCGAGTTCGAAGTCGCCAAGCGCGGTCTGCCGAATGAAGCCCAGGCTTACATGGCAATCGGTGCCATTCAGCGCCGTCAGGCCAAGTGGGCGGAATCAAACGCCAATCTGGAAAAAGCCGCGGCACTGGATCCGAAAAACGTGAGCGTCCTCTGCAACCTTGGTTACAGCTACATGGCTCAGCACAATTTCGAAGCGGCGGACAAAATTTTTGATCGCGCAATTGCAGCCGCGCCGGAATCTTTTGGCGCGCGCGCTTTGAAAGCAGGGGTGGCGATCTTATCCAAGGGCGACGTTACCTTTGCTGAAAATCAATTCGCCTCGGTTCCACCGGCCTTCAACTCGGAGGGGATGATTACATGGGGTAGAGTGTGGCTCTTAATGCTCCAGAGGAAGTTCTCCAACGCGCTCGAAGTGGTGAGACAATTTCGTGGAGAAATACTGGCCAGCGATAATACCGCCCCTACCCCAAAAGCTTTCCTCGAAGGACTGCTCTATTATTATGAAGGCGATAAGATGAATGCACAGACCGCGTTCGAACACGCGCGCGTGATGGTGGCGCAGCTAATTCGCGAAAGTCCCGATGACGCCCCTCGCCATGCTATGCTTGGGCAGATTCTCGCGGCGCTTGGTCAAAAAGATGCGGCCATCGCGGAAGGCAAGCGCGCGGTGGAATTGCAACCAGAACCCCAGGACGCGTTCGACGGGCCGCAGGTCAGCGTTCACCTCGCCGAGATTTACGCCTGGGTCGGTGAATACGACGAGGCATTTCGCCTGCTTGACCACTTACTCCACACTCCGAACGGGATAACAGTTCCGCTTCTCAAACTTGATCCAGTTTGGGACCCACTGCGCAAGGACCCGCGCTTCCAAATTTTGATCGACAAGTACAGCCCAAAGACCTAGCCGCGGCCGAGAACGTCGAATGATCCATCTCGCCGCCACCGCGCTCGCTCTCAGATGAATGTCAACAGACCTAGTCTAGACCGCGCGAGTTACGATATTGATTTCCGACGTGAGCGTTCGATGGACGGGGCAGAGGCTCGCCATTTCGATTAACTTGGCGCGCTGCTCGGTCGTAAGCGCTCCGGTGAGCTGAATCTCCCGCTCGATCCTGTCGATCTTTCCTTCCCTGGTCTCGCATTCGGCGCAATCGGCCGCGTGAATTTTCGAGTGGTGCAACGAGACCGTTACGCTCTCGAGTGGCCAACCCTTGCGTCGCGCATAGAGCGAGATCGTCATCGACGTGCAGGTGCCGAGCGCAGCCACGAGAAAATCGTAGGGAGACGGCCCCGTATCTGTTCCGCCGAAATCGACCGGCTCGTCGCCTTTGAGCCGGTGCTGACCGATTTGAATTTCTTGCCCAAACCCCGCGGCACCGCCGCGGACAATTACGCGTGGAGGAACGTTAGAAGTGTCGGCTGCCATTGGTCAGAACGCCAATGAAACTATGCCGCTGAGTTCGGGGCAAGAGAAGAATGCGATTTAATCGTGTCGCAATTCGAAATCGGAACTCCGAAATTCTCACTGCAAATCTCAAAACGAAAGACGCGACCTTTTCACCAGCGGAACGCCCACGGCGTTATTTCGCGGCCTTCTTTCTCTTGGCAAGCGCAAGGCGCTCCATCTTTTTCCGGCGTCTTGCGCGTTTCTTAACGTTATCTCTACCTTGGCTGTTTCCCATAAGACCCTAACTCTCACCCTTTCTCCGCCGCTTCCAAGCGGTTTCATTCACTCAGTTCCCGCTTCGCTCTGCGCTACCCACGCGGCATTACCGTACATGTCACTCACCCACTCGCTGCATTCGCTGCTTCCCGGTAAAAAACATCCGCTGCAAAAGCGATCCGTGCCACTGGGACGAGCAACGCGCGGCGGAGTTACCTGTTCGGTTTCGTTCCGGCGCGTTTAAAAAGACCGAATAAGTCGCTATCGGTGGAAAGCACCAGAGTAGCATCTTTGGTCAATACCTTCCGATAAGTCTCCATGCTTTTAAGGAAAGCGTAGAACTCAGCTGCCTGAGGGTTTTGCGTGTAGGCATGCGCGTAAATCTCCGTCGCCTTGGCATCGGCCTGACCCCGGATCTGCTGCACCTTCCGGTAAGCAGTCGATTGGATTTCATTTAGATCACGCTCCTTTTGACCGGCAATGCGGGCCGCCTCACCTTCACCTTCGGATCGAAAGCGCTGCGCGATTTGTCGGCGCTCACTGATCATGCGCTGGTAAATGCGATCCAGAACATCGGGGTTGTAATTCACGCGTTTTAGACGCAAATCGAGAAGCTCGATCCCGAACTCCGCCAGTTTTGCCGCCGCCGCCGCCTTAATTTCCTCTTCGATCTTAAGGCGCCCGAACTGGATCGACGGGAGCACGCCAATTGTCCCAACGCCCGTCGGCACGTTCTTGAGGTTTTCGTCGCGCAATGGCTTCCGGTTTTTATCAGTGCGAACGATCTCGATCAGATCGTGCTTGGCGATGGCGTTGCGTGTCTCGCTTCCCAGAATGTCTTCGAGACGTGATTGCGCGCTACGCTCGTCGTGCAACCGCACGAAATAGGTTTTGGGATCGTTAATGCGCCACCGGGCAAATGTATCGACGTGAATGTAAGTTTTGTCCCTGGTAGGGATTGCTACAGGTGCGCCGTCCCATTCCAGAAAACGTTTGTCGATTCGGCTGATGGTTTGAACGAGCGGCAGTTTGAAATGCAAACCTGGCTCGGTAATCGGATCGCCGACTGGTTTGCCGAACTGGGTAATGATCACCTGCTCGGTCTGGTCAACCGCGTAGAAAGAACCGAGAAGGGCGAAAAGCAAAAGAATCGCCAACGGTAGTATTAAGAGCCAGAGACAGCCGCGCGGCTTCATTTTACCTCCACGGGTTTGCCCGAGAGCGGCAGGATGGCGAGCAGTTGGCGCATGGAATCATCAATGATGATTTTTTGCCCCATTTGCGGGAGCACATCTCCCATCGTTTCCAGATAAAGCCGGGTCCGCGTGATCTCCGGCGCTTTGATGTATTGTTCTAATATTGCATTGAAGGAAGCGATGTCCCCTTCTGCCTCGTTGACACGTTTGAACTGATAGCCCTCGGCCGCGCGAATCGCCTGGTCGGCTTGCCCTTTCGCCTTGGGTACAGCGTCGTTGTAATCGCCGTTGGCAATGTTGATCGCGTTCTCGCGGTCTTGTTGCGCCCTGTTGACCTCGTTAAACGAGGCCTGAACTTCCGCCGGAGGATTAACGTTTTTCAGCTGCACTTGGTCGACGCGGACACCGAGTTTGTAGCGCTGGGCCAGCTCCTGCATTCGGCTGAGGGCGGACACCTCGATGTCCTGCCGCCCGATCGTAATGACTTCATCGACGGTGCGATCACCGATGATCTCGCGCATAGCCGCTTCCGACAGGTCCCGCAATGTCTGTCCGGGATTGCGCACATCGAAAAGATATTGTTTGGGATCGTCGATTCGATATTGCACGACCCATTCCACCAGGGCGGCGTTCAAGTCGCCCGTGACCATCGACTTTTCCTCGGTCTGCGCGGCGCCGACCTGGTCTGGGTTTGTGGAATTCGGCGTGAAAAAACCGAACTCGAGTTTCAATTGTCTTCGCGTCGGCAAGACCGTGACTCGGTCGATCCCGAGCGGCAACTTGAAATGCAAACCCGGCTCGACCGTTTTCAAGAACTTCCCGAAACGTAAAACCACGCCCTCCGATTCGGCCTCGACCGTATAGTAAGAGGACCAAAGTAGAACGAAGAGAGCCACCGCGACCGCGATAATGGCAATCAGACGGAACGGCGGCCGTGGAAGATTAAGCTGAATTACGGCGGGAGGTCGGTCGTCCATGGGATACGGGAAGCGTAGTCCCCTTCAGTGCCCGATGGCAAGGAATCCCCGCCGCCTGGAAAAAAAGTCGGGTATTACGGTAGCCTGGGCCGCGAGTGGCTTGGCACCGATGCGGCTTTCCCGCGACGTGGGCCGCCGGTCTGCTTTCCGTCCCGCTGTGTTACATGCGAACGCCTAACGAACTGCTGTTGCTCGAAGATCTGGAAAATAACGGCGCCATGAAAATAGTTCCTTCTTTTTTTCCTCCAGCTACGCACTGAAGTGTTCCTTTCATTTTGCCTGACCCTTTTCCTCTCCGACGTCTTTTCCTTTCCTTTAAATGTGTTGCGGGTAGACGGTGCCTTCGCAGAATGTTTTGCTTGCCCTCGCTCACTTAATTTGATAGACGGCGTTTCACTACGAGACCCCAACCATGAAAACCATAAACAAGATTCTTCTCATTTTAACCAGCACTGTCTTGACGCTCCCGCTGCAAGCGCAGACCAACGCGAACAGCAACAGCAACATTCCGACGCAGTTCAACGAAGCCACTGTCGCCCAACTCCAAGCGGAGATGGCTTCTGGTAGCCTCACCTCAGTACCAACTGACCAACTTCTACATCACACGCATCCACGCGCTGGACCAACCAGGTGCCGACCACGGCGTCAATTCGATCATCGAGCTCAACCCTGACGCACTCGCACTGGCGCAACGCGCGGACAACTTGCGCAAGCAGGGCATCGTGCTCGGTCCGCTGCATGGCATCCCAATACTGCTGAAGGACAACATCGACACCGGCGACAAGATGCAAACGACCGCTGGGTCGTTCGCGCTGTTCGGAAAACCTGCCCTGCAGGACTCGACCGTCGCCGCGAACCTCCGCGCAGGCGGGGCGGTTATTCTCGGCAAAACGAACCTTTCAGAGTGGGCGAACTTCCGATCCTTCGAATCAACCAGCGGCTGGTCGGGTCGCGGCGGGCAAACGAATAACCCCTACGGGCTCGATCGCAACCCCTGTGGCTCAAGCGCCGGTTCGGCAGCCGCCGCTTCGGCGAACTTTGCGACGGTATCGTTCGGTAGTGAGACTGACGGCAGCATCGTCTGCCCCGGCAACGCCAACGGCGTCGCCGCCATCAAACCGACCGTGGGTCTGGTCAGCCGCGCCGGCGTGGTGCCCATATCGCACACGCAGGACACCATTGGTCCTCACGGGCGAACTGTGGCCGACGCAGCAACGGCGCTGGGCGTTATCCAAAGCCGCACCTTCGACGGACGCGACCCCGCGACGGGCGGCGTCCCGCTCGGATGGCGCAATCGCTTTAAGCGCCCGGCTAACATCCCGGCCGATTACACCAAGTTCCTGAACGTTAACGGGCTGAAGGGGGCGAGGATCGGCGTGACGCGGGTGGGGCTGGGAGGATTTACCAACGTCACCACCCCGGCGCCGGTGACGGCGGCGATCGAGGCCGCCTTCCAGGCGCTCACCGATGCTGGCGCGACCGTCATCGACCTGGATAAGGCGGGATTCACGTTCACACCTGCGAGCGGCGAGCTTGGAATTCTGCTCTACGACTTCAAGAACGATGTGGCGAAATACTTCGCCACCCGCGTAGGCGTTCCGGTGGCAGGCGGCACACTGCAGACCGCCATCGACTTCAACAATGCACACGCCAATGTCGAAATGCCCTTCTTTAACCAGGACATCTTCGACTTGGCCAACTCGCTCAACACCACCGATCCGAATGCCCCGCAGGACCCGGCCTTCTTCGGCACCAATGCCAGCGGCCATTCCTCGTACAACATCGCGCTCGACCTCGATCAGGCGGCCGGAGTCAGCATGGACAAAGCGCTCAAAGGCTTCAACCTCGACGCGGTGGTAACGGCGACCGACAACCCGGCGTGGTCCACGGACCTTCTCTACGGCGACCACTTCATCTTTGGAACTTCGGGTCTGGCCGCCGGTCCGGGTTATCCGATCGTTCAGGTGCCCGCGGGTATCGTGTTCGGTGCGCCGCTTGGCATCAGCTTCTTCGGGACGGCGTTCAGCGAGCCTACCTTAATTAAGCTCGCCTCCGGCTTCGAAGCGGCGACACAGGTGCGCGCGCACAATCCGCCGACGTTCGCGGACACGGTCCCCTCCAATAATATCCAGGGCACTACACCGCATGCGAATGCGGCTTCTCAGAACGCGCCGGCTGTCAAACCGGACGTCAAGAAAACGCCGCACCACCTATAGCCTGGCCACTCTTCAATCAAGCTCTGGCCGGGTAGCGCCATGTAAGGCCGTTTCGCGAGCTTCGAATCGCTGCGATTTCAGCGAATCGAGCCGGTGGAACGAGCCGAGATGGGCGGTCAAGTCTGTGGGGTAACAGATGAGTCTCGTGGGGACAAGCAAATCAATGGAGCGAATGGGATGAGCGATCCGGCAGGTGGCCGGACTGCGAGGGAAGCAGTGAGTGAGTGTGGACAACGAGCGAGTTTCAATCGAGCGCGTTGGGAACCCCGCGGATCTGCCGTGGTGAGCTTTTGGTTCTAGTCAGGCTAATCTCGCCGACAATCGATAACCGATAGCTCAAAAACGATTTCGGTTTTCCGGCTTTCGTCTTTCAATCAAAAGATTTCGAGCTTTGGCATTCGCCGAATTAATTCAGCCGGTTCAACAACACGTGCGTGCGGGGAGGCCGCAGGGTGGACTGCATTGGTCGCATGGTGAGGCGACCGAGCGATTGAGAAATCGCGAGTCAATGTAACGATTTAACGATTCACGCCGCCGAAGGACAAATGTGGAAAGTGAAGATCCTGGCCCCAATTCTTTTTCCTTCACCCGCGCAGTCCACAAAATTTCGCAGGTGCCGCGTTCATTGCGTGGACAAGTCAGTGCTGCGAGCGGACTGTGGCCAGAACACGCTTACCCGATGGAAATTCACCAGCTCCGTTACTTCGTTGCCGTGGCCGACGAAGGCAGTTTCTCGCGCGCGGCTGCTCAAGAGCATGTCGCTCAACCATCACTCAGCCAGCAAATTCAAAAGCTGGAAGCAGAAGTAGGCGAACGATTGTTCGATCGTCTCCCGCGATCGGTTGTCCTTACCGACGCGGGCCAATGCTTACTCACCTTCGCGCGAAAAATCTTGGTTGAGATCGCCAATGCGCGGCACAGCGTGGACGAACTAAACCGTGAGGTTATCGGCCAGCTGGCCGTCGGCGCCATTCCCACCATCGCGCCATACGTTTTGCCGGAACTTATCGGAAAGTTTCACGAGCATTACCCGAAAGTGCGTCTGGAAGTTTTTGAGGACACGACTGAGAACCTCGTCCGGCGACTGGACGACGGGGAACTCGACATCGCACTGGCCTCGACATGCGGCGAAAGTCCCACGCTGGAACTTCATTCCCTGGGGAGGGAACCCCTCTCGGTTTTGTTGTCGAATAAGCATCGACTGGCGAAAAAGAAGCAAATTAAATGGAGCGATCTAAAATCGGAAACGTTTCTCTTGTTACATGAAATGCATTGCCTTTCGAACCAGGTCCATCAGTTTTTGGCTAGCCATCATCTGCAACCGGAACTCGCTTTGCAAGGCGCTCAGCTCATCACAATCGCCCGCATGGCAGCGGCACGACTCGGAGTATCACTCGTGCCTCAGATGATGGTAGAAGATGAGCTCGTCCCGGGATGCGTTAGCGTGCCGTTTCGCCCACCCGCTCCCGAGCGCGAGCTCAATCTGTTACGTAATCCTCTTCGCCTTCGGAGCAAAGCGGTCGCAGCGTTCCAACAGGAAGCCGTGGCGCTTTTCCATCAGCGGGGGAACGCGCGTTAGCGTTCAACCCGGTTTTACCTTATCAGCGTCATCGCGGCAGCCAGCGAAAACATTGGCCAAACGGCGGCGACAGCGATCAACCCAAAGAGAAAGAGCTCGGTGAAATAATTGGGGCGCTCGCGGTGGTGATATCGTTCACTTAGGAAACGAATAGCGCGCAGGCGCATGGAAGTGATGGTGTTCATCTTAGAGCACCCCTTTCTCCGCGCCAGAATGGGTCCAGTGGCTGAAGAGCGAGACCAACAGGGCCAGGCTTGCAACCGCACCCGTGCCCAGACCGAAAAGTTGGAGGTTGACGATCGCGTACTGAAAATAATCAACGACCCGATTGATCGGCACACATTCCACGAGCCCGCTCACAGCATGGCTATTTCGGGATCTGTTCGCGAAGTCTGATTTCTTCATACTAACACCAGACGCCAACTTGCACATTTGCTGAAATACTTTGTGCATCTAAGCGAGATAGGCGTTTCCTATTCGGATTTGCCGCCCGCGCGTTCCTTCTCCTCGCAGTTGATTTCCGCACCGCTACGGCAAGCCGTTGCCGATCGAACTCAATCGCGATTCTTGTCACTTTGTATCAAAAAGAGGACTGGAGCCCTATTCCCCACATTCTCTGTGGCAAAGGGGCAACCACACTGCGCTTTAGGAATTACGCAGTAGAACGCGAGGCGCTGCGTCGTCTGGCACGATAATTTGGTTTTGCCTTGTGATGCATCCCCTTGCGCAATACCGCGCATTTGTTTTCCAGCTCGGTGATTTGAAGAGCTAAGAAAGCGGGGCCCATGTCTGAGACTGCAAAAGTGCGATTCAAGTTTGCAAGCCATGCTTCCAAGGCAACCTTACTTCTGGGGATGATCATATTGAGTTTTTCGGAACGATTCTCACAATTGAGAGTTTAACCACAGTTGGTATTAGCGTAAGCTATGCCATGCGCTAATTTATGGATCATGGGTCTTCGAACTATTTATTGTCAATATAACTGCGACATAAGGTCGAGATCCAAAGATTTTCTACTTCTAACTTTAGCTCCCTACTAACCGCCAGTGTCTCGCGGCTAACAAGCGTCCGAGGAGAACAATAATTCATAACTGATAACTGGTTCATAGCCCGGAGAGCCGTCGGTGCAGCGATTGGTTAGGCGGAGTCACATTTTAGGCCAAAAGGCGTCAGCAGCGTTGAAAAGGGCATGGACGACTATCGCTGGTAGAAGGCTGGCGCTTCGCCGCCTCAATTCACCTGCAACGAGCCCAAGCACAATTGCGCCGGCGGCTACAACCGCGCCCACCCCTAAGTGAATGATGCCAAATAGCACGGCGGTAAATACTACGGCACCAGATAGCGAACCACCGAACACAGGAAAAGTAATCATCCACCACCGTTCCAGCATGGATTGAATTAGGCCGCGGAAAATAATCTCCTCTTGGATAGGAGCACCGATAATGAAATAAAGCCCTATCATCCACGGCGTGAAGCGAGAAACGTCAAATGGAGGTTTCGACGGAAATAGATGATTCACGAAAGTGGTGGCGACTCCGAGGATGAGGCCCAGGGCAGTTCCCATCGCCAGGTATCGTCCATTGGGAATCCGAAACCCGAATTCCGCGATACCTGCTGGCGGTCGCGCTAATACGAGAATCAGGATGAACGCGATTAGAAAAGTGATCGCGATGATGAGAGGTATCGCTACCTCAACGCGCGGCCGAACAAGCCCAGCAGTAACGAACGCGGGAATATACACCGCAACAAACAGTCCAATGCTGGTACAAAACGCTCGAATGCTCGGAAAATTCATGGGTCGGCTCGAAGGAGAATCAGCGTTTCAGATTTCACGTTTCTGACGAGTCTCAAATGTTAAAAGATCTGACTCCGTTTTTCTCCCTTGTTTTTTGCTTGCCGGCGCCCGGTCAAGCTTCGCAATGCATCGGAGAATGCTCGATTCGAATCAGATCGCGCGAGATCTCTTCAGATCAAACTTGAAACACTGGCTGATGGCGGTGTCATAAACCGGTAACTGATAACCACATGAGCTTATAGCTCGTTTGGTGTCGATGGTAAGCTCCAGCCCCTTTTCTGTTCGCCTAGCTTACCGAACGCATCGAGGCGATTGAAACGAAATTCGAATACCGGTCTTCAACTCTTCAACTTCTCGGCGACTCAACTTCTTCCTGTCAGCTTAACACTTCCGACCGATTGAGACACGACCCCAATTTCATCACCCGAGATCGCCACCCGTTATGGCAAATTGCCTGATCTCAAGAGACAGCTAGGGCACCGGCGACATTACGCCGTATTCGAAACACCTGGTCCAATCGTGACATCTCAAAGACTACCCGGACGGTCTCTTGCATCCCGACCAGGTAGAGCTTGCCGCGGTAAGCTTCGACCTCTCGCATTCCCTCGATCAGGACGGCCAGCCCGGAGCTGTCGATGTAAGATACTTTTGAAAGATCAATCACAAGCTTCTTTGGTTTATCTTTGATCAGGGCGTGCAGTTTGGTGGCGATTCGCGGCGAGACGTGCAGATCAATTTCGCCTTCCAGCCGCAGGATATAATGCGATGCTGTCTCGGCCTCATGGGTTCGAGGTGGAGAAACGCGTGACCCTGGCCGCGGGCTTGCGCCTTTCATTCGACGCGATGATTTGCTGGGGGGACCTGGGTCAACCAGGACTCCTTCAGGTATTTGATTGGCAAACTGCATGATCTTAAACCCGAGGTAGGATTCCGGAAGCTTGACCTTTTTTCCGGGCGAGACATCGGTTTGCACCGCCACGATCAATTCGCGGGCGCGGTAGAGGCTCTTGAAAACTTTGGTGACATGCCGCTTGGAACCAAACTCAGCGTTAAACCGAGCCGCAGCTTCCACCGCAAGGGAATGCCAATAGCCCGGTTCAAAAGGATACCAGCTGCGCTTTTCAGCTTGGCGTTCTTCCTCAGAAAGGGAAAGCCATTTAGCGAAGGTCATTGGTGAGTATGCGGGCGGAAGTTCGATTATGAACAGCGCCAGCGCAAAATTCAACGCTTCTGTCACTCCCGTTGCTTCCAGAACGCCGCGATCGACGCCGCGCACGCCGCCCGAAGCTTTCCAATTGCCGTGTCAAAGGCAGAACGCCTGGCGGTGAGCACGACGTGCTGCGCCAGGCGTCAAGAATTACGCGCCTGATTTAAAAATGACCAGGCAAGCTTGCCATCTTAGTCGCGGTCCTGCGTTACGATAACTTTATCGACGAGCATGTCGTCGCCTTGTTTGACGTAATGAACGCGAACCTTCGAATTCTTTCTGATCTTCGAAGCTTCGATCACTTTCCCATCTGAAGTCATGTAGGTGACCGTCTTGTCGAATTTATATTGAACAGGCTCGGCTGCTTCTGTTTTTAGGAACAATACGTGACCTGGAGTGAATTCCGTGACGGTGCCAGTACTTTCGGTTGTGGTCGTGGTGGTTTGACTCACTCCATTGGTCCCCGTGGCAACGGTGGTGGAAGTCGACGATGTTTGCGCATAAGCGGCTGAACCGATCAGCATTGTAGCAAACGTGACACTAACGATTGATTTAATCATACAAACTAACCTTCTAATTACTGAGTTGCTGCAGAGATCGCAGCTAAAGGCTAACCAGCTCGTGCTTCCGAAGAAAATCGGCGAACCAGGTAGTAAATGGATGCGGCAGTCACGTAGCATACACCAACAAGGCCCTGACACAAGCTAACTAACGAAATTCCATCGAACGATTGAAATGCCGACCTCTGTGTCTTCTGAGTACCTCAGTGTGAGCCGACCGAGCCGACCGAAGGACCGACTGATTTACCGCGAACGAGAACGCTGTAGCCGGCCGAGATCACGCGCCGCGTTGCTTCGCCGGTTTCAGGATCAGCGCGGAGCGGGTCATCGTGGACGCTTTGCTTAACCTCGAAGGTTCGTATCGGTTTGGTGGGATCAGTGGTTTCGTAAATATAAGTCGGCATAGCGACAATCTACTCATAAACGGCCTGGATGCATTCTCTTTCGGGATGGAGCAAAATCCTTGGTGGACGAATAACATTAGGTAAAAGGCGTTTGTGACTGTAGATTGATCTCGCCGGGCTCACCTGCAATTGGCCACTCCTACGGGATCGGAATCAGACATGGAATTAACACTCACATTATCGCAAAACGGCGCACTTTATTTCGCGCACCATGGAACTGCGAAACGCCGCTCTGCATTTTTTCGACGCTTCGCTGCGGAGGCCAGAATCCAGCCACCCGACATCCAGCGACGGACGTTCGCCGACGCGCACGTCTCCAGGCGATTTCAGCCCGACAACGGGCGGTAACCTACTAATTTAGGATCGACATGTCAGATCAAAACGAGAAGTTGGGATTTGCTACGACGACGTCGCAGCAAGGTTATTGGATTTATCACCGCTGAGGCTTCGGCGATTGGCGTTCTGCTTCTATCCGGGACATTCTCTCTATGGTTGAGACTGGCCGATCCTGCCTTGGTCTTGTCGATGAATATTGTGACAATCGCGGTGGCCATGGCCGTGGCGATGGTCCCGATTATCTTTTTCGCAATCGCGCCCATCCTTCCCCGAAGAAAAACACTCGTCTTACGAACGCCTCCATTAACCACACTAAATCAAGAACGGATGTGAAAATCCGACCAAATGCATCATATTGAGTTTCGGCAAATAGTTCGCGACGCAGAAATCGCCAATGCCTCTTTCCGGTGGTGCGCAGACATCATCTCACCGAGGTAGATACCGAGAACGCGTTGCTCGAACTACGTGTTCCTCGGGCTGCAAACATTGCCCGAATCAGCGTCTCGTCAGGCCTTTAGCTGTTCACCAGAGGCGAGCACCTAGTGCTCTGCTGGCAGCCGTAGCCGCTGAATGTTTAAACACGACTCCAAACGACTGCCTAACGCAGGCGCCTGACAAATTAATCAGCGGGTATCTGCCCGTCGCCGGTACAGACGTTGCTGTTTTCTAGATGGAGTATGGACGTACCCCTGAGAATCTTGGCTGTCGATAACGAGCCCTCGGTTACGCTTTCCCTCAGGTATGTCTTTGACGGGCCGCGTTATGAAGTGACCTGCGTAGAAAACGGCGATGCTGCTCTAGCCAGACTCGACGCCAATTTCGTTCCGTACGATGTGATTATTGTCGATCAAAAAATGCCGAATCTCACGGGTGTAGAGTTAGTGGATGCGATAAGGAAACGCGGCATCCCCGGCAAAATCATCGTTTTGTCGGCGCACCTTTCGTCGGAAACTCGCGAAGCCTACGAGCGGATGGACGTGCGCGTTATGTTTGACAAGCCTTTTAACGTCGACCAACTACGCATAGCTGTGGATCGTCTCACTGCCTGACTCCGGGCACGGCCGGTGGCTAAGAGCTCCGCTGATTTACGTGCCGGCAAATCAGAAGCGATTGACTCGTTCCCTCCCGTTCTCTCGCCTTCTCGGATTTGCCTATCGATGTCGCTCTGACCTCTGACCTCTGATCTCTAACGTCTGATTGTAAGGCGCTGACTTCGCCGCTATACATCCTTACCCATCGCCATCGCGCCCGGAATTTCTTCCCAGCCGCAGTGCTTCCAGAACTCGCGGCCGCGTGGATTATTGTCCGCGACCAAAATGATCGCGCGCTGAATTCCCGCGCAACCCAAACCATGGAGGCATTCATCGACCAGACGTTTCCCCAATCCGATTCCCTGATACTTCGGATTGACCGCTAGATGATAAATATGCCCGCGCCGACCATCATGACCGCACAAAACAGCGCCGACGATTGTCGATCCATCCGTCGCGACGCGACTCAGCTCCGAATTGCGCGCGAGAAACTGCGCGACGCTTTCTCTGTCATCGCCCTCCGCAATCTCGAGCCCTTCGACCCGTTTCCACAGTTCGACCACCGCGCCGTAATCGTCGATTAAAAATTTACGCGTCTCGATCTTGCGGCTCATAATGGGCCACCAAGCTTAGCACGCGCCGACAGCTATTGATTATCGATCTTAGCGTTTTAAATCGGCGGCAATTTGACTCGTTCGTTCCCACTCTCTCGCCCTCTCGGGTTTGCCCATCGATGTCGCTTGCTCCCGAGCGGCTCCGTTCAGCGAAATTAGCGACTATGCGTCTATGACAGCTCGTTCGATCGCGGCGCAGAGCTTCTCGGGATATAGCGGTTTTGGCAGATGTTCGATGAAACCGGCCTCCGCGCTTCGTTCTATGTCGGCAGGTGAATTGTGGGCACTAAATGCGATCGCGCGAATACGTCGCTCTGCACTTAATCGTTTCATCAGCTCCCATCCGTTGCCGTCAGGCAAAGCTAGGTCACTAAGCAAAAGATCGAATTCGATGCCAGAGGCGAGACTCAGGGCCGAAGCCATGTCCGTCGCGACAAAGACTTGGTACCCGACTGCCTTTAGGAATTTCTTCAACGCCTCGGCCGTGTTGGCGTGGTCTTCGACGACCATCAACCGCAACTGTTTCTGCGACATAATTCATGAATCGATAGCTTAACACGTGCCCATGCTTGCACGTGTTGTCACAACGATTTCGCAACTTGACTGGTTTAACCAGTCGAGTTTATCGCGCGCTCGAGCGTTGAGTTATAGATGCGACTCTAACAATTCCGTTTTTATTAAGCGCTATACGTGACTCACGTGTGCGAAACAAAGACGTCAACCGCAGCGACAAGCCGCGGTTACTTGCGTAGCATAAACACCGTCCCCTTCGTTTTATCATCGACAATGACACTGAAATGTTCGCCCACCTCCTCCATTCCATCGGCCGTTCTCTGTTCGTACAACACTGACCATATTTTATAAGCCGCGTTATACTGCGGCTCCGCCCTACGATAATCGGTCCGATTGTATCCGTGCGTGCGAGCTTTTGCGTTCGCGATATTGATAACTTCCTGCTTCGTTAGGCGTGGGCTGGCCTCTGGCGAGGCCACTGCCTCCGGAATTGCAAGGCGAGACGAGGGCGGCCGAACAAGTGATTGCAGAGAATCGTCGACTTCAGCCTCAGACTTCTTGCTGCTTGGCGGTGTGGGAACAGGTTCTTTCGACGGCTGAATCACGAGTGATGGCGTGTCTTCCATTGGAGGCCGAGCTGCCTGCTCGCGAAAGCCTTCGGAACTGAGAGTTGGACTGCCTGCTCGCGAAGACTTTTGGAGTTGTTCGGCTGGGGACGAACTCGCCTCGCCACCGCGAGTCTGTCCGTCAGCGGACGTGCCGAAAGCGCTTTCTGCTTGAACGACTCGCGGTCCCTCTGCTGGTGCTTCCGGCTCTGCCACGCTGGAGGCGGGTTCTGCCATTGGGCGTTGGGCGTTCGACGTTGGACGTTGGACGTTTTCTGTTTCCTTAACAGTCGGCCGTCCCTCTGCTGGTGCTTCCGGCTCTGCCATAGCGGAGCCGGGTTCTTTCGTTGGGCGTTGGGCGTTGGATGTTGGACGTTGGACGTTTTCTGCTTCCCTACCATTCTGCGGTCCTTCGGTTCGCCCTTCGGGTTTCGCCACGGCGGAGGCGTTGGAAGCGGGTTCTGCGGTGGCCGCCGGTTTAGCAGGCGGCGCTTGGTGCTCTGGGAGTTCTTTTGCAGGCGTGGCTTCTACTTGGCGCTGGGCTGCCTGTTCGCGAAGGCTTTCGGAGTTTGGCGCCTGCCGCGCCGTAGTCCCGCGGCTGCGAGACGAAGGCGGTCCCTCTGCTGGTGCTTCCGCGGTGCGCTCCGGTTTAGCAGGCTTGGTCGGCTGTTGTGCCGCTCTAAACGAAGGCGCCCGCCCAGCCGCCCAGCGAGTGGTTCGTTGGCCATCAACGAAAATAGCGTGGTCTGTTCTTCCCTTAAAATGGACATTCACCATTCCATCAAATTTGCCGCGGACCATGTTACCGAAGTAACGGGCGTAAACGGCGCCGTTCGACGTGTACCAGGTCAGCGTGCCAACTTTAGTGGCGTATCCCTCAGCGTCCCGGTCACCGAACCACGCCGCTGTCTCACCGGGTTTGGGACCGTTGTTCCAGACAATCGTCTTACCGTCTTTCGTGCGCTGATAGGTCCCCTCACCAAAGGCGACGCCGGCGAACATCGGCAGGAGGACGCTGCAAATACAAAACAATCGACTCATCACAGCGGATGCTAGCCGTGCCGCGTCGCACTGCAATCAAACACGCAAGACGTTCCTCTCCGTCTTCTGCATGTCATCGGATTCTCCAATACATTTCCGGCCCCGGACCTCTTCCTCGTCGACCGGGATAGACTCCTCGATGCTCGGCGTTTCAGTCTGTCGCCCGATTAACCAATAACGAATAACCGATAACTGAAAACGAGGTGCAGTCAGGACATCGTATACGTTTCAGGTTCAGGACATGGTATACACTTGGTTTACAGTTTGTTGGTTGTTTTCATTCGTTTCCACTGCTTTTTGCGGGCGGATATCCGCCCGCAAAAAACTTGCTCTGGAGGGGTCGATCTGGCCGAGCAAGAGTCGACCAAACCAGACGTTGACCCCTTCGCCTACACTCTGCAGTCCGACGTTCCAGCCGGCCAAGCTGGTACTGAGAAAATAGCATTCACCTTCCCAATGGAGTTGGCCACAAGCATTAACTTTACGGGTAGCCATTGCGGCGTATTCTAATGCTATGGGCGTGCCGTCATATTTGCGTGGAGCCGGCACGTAGAGCTCGCCCGGGGTGCGCATTTCCAGTGCCTCGTGCCGCCGCTCATTGTTGAATTGCTCTCGCCACAGATCCAGTGCCGCCTGACAGTGTATCCCGGCGACTCCTTCTAGTTCCACACTGATGTCGCGATGCAAACGTTCGTGGGCACCGTTATCCTGCGGGTGCCCAGGTCGGCCGCGCTCCAAATCAATACCCAGCGCTACCCACCAGGCTGAGAGTCGACTCAACCCAAGGAGCGCCCTCATTGCGGCAAAAGGCGAGCCATTGTCGCTGCGGATCATCTGCGGCAAGCCGTAACGGTCAAAGAGCCGCTCAAACACCGTGCGCACCGTCATACTGCGGGCATTCTCCATCACCCGCAGCTCCAGAATATAGCGCGTATGTTCATCGCGTACTGTTAGCGGTTCACACCGTTGCCCCGCTTCGTCATACCACCAGCCTTTGAAGTCCACTGTCCACACCTCGTTAGGCGCCTGACCACGCCGCCCGCTATGCAACCGCCCGCCTTCCGCTGAGGGCCGTCGCCGCGGCCGCCGCTCGGTCAATCCCGCTCGCTCCAGCACTCGCTTAAAACTGCTCTCACTCGCTGCTTCTCCATGCAGCCGCAGATACAATTCGCGGATCTTACGCGGACCCCAGCGCGGATGCGCTTCCTTCAGACGCACCATCTCACACACCTCCCTCTCCCCCAGTACTCCAGGGCTGCTCCGTGGCCGCCGCGACTCTTCCCTCATCCCTGCTATGCCCCAACGCAAAAACCGCTCCCGCCACTTGTAGCCAGTTCGTGCCGTGATCCCATACTCCCGGCACAGCGCTCGGAAGTTCTCCCTCCGCAACGCTCTCAATCCAAACTCAATTCGCTCTTCCATAGGTTCACTTTTTTTCCACGGCATGCCGAGGTTTTTACCTCACCACACCACCAAAAAAGTGTTACCTATGTCCTGAACCTATTGTGTATACGATGCCCTGAACCTGCACCCCACGACTTCGGTTTTCCCGCTTTTTTCTCGTGCCGGTAAAAAACATCCCGCCGTGAAATCGAACGCCGCCCGATTCACGATTCACTATGTAACGTTTTAACGGTTCAACGAATCACGACTGCGAAGCTCAAACGCTTCCTTATTCACAACATATGGCATCTTGGTCGGGTCGCCGCCGTAGTTGCCTTCCAGCACGTCGATCAGTCCCTGCACAGTGCGCCCAGCCATGCCTTTGTCGGGATCGGCCGAGAGCCGCGTGATCTGCGCGCCACTGGCGAAGTGATGGAACAGCCGCGTTCGGTCAGCGATTTCGGGATCGAGGAGCGGCGAATCCGGCGGGAGAGGCTCTTTCTCAAAAACGTCGAGCGCTGCCCCGGCGATGACTTTGTCTTTCAGCGCTTTGGCGAGGGCCTTCTCGTCCACAACCGGGCCACGTGAGCTATTCACCAGGTACGCTGTCGGTTTCATTAGCTTGAGCGTCTTCTCGTTGATGAGGTGGTAGGTCGGCTTGTCGGTTTCGCCCTCGCGCAACAGCGGCACGTGGATGCTCACATAATCGGCGCCGCGCAGTGCCTCCTCGAATTCCACGTACTTAATCCAAGTCGTTTCTTTCTGAATCCCCTTGGCGTGGCGCAGGTCCATCAAATCTTGGATGGCGGCGATGTACTTGTCGTTATGATACGCCGGATCGTAGCACAGCATGTTCATGTCAAAACCTGAGCACTTCTTGATCATCGCCAGGCCGATGCGTCCGGTGCCAATGATCGCGATGGTCTTGCTCGTGACTTCGTCGCCAAGGAACGGCAGGAATGGGTGCCACGACGGCCACTTCTGGTCCCGCACCAGGCGTTCACTCGCATACATCTTACGCGCCAGCATACCGAGCATGAGAAAAGCGAACTCGGCGGTCGCTTCGGTGAGCACATCGGCGGTGTTGGTAAAAGGGACCTTGTACTTGTTGGCGTCGGCGCGGTTGATGTTGTCGAAGCCGACCGCGATCTGCGCCACGACCTTCAGGGTCCCCTTCCCCGCTTCGAAAACTTCGGCGTCGATCGGATCGCGAAGCGTGGTGATCAACCCATCGATGCCGCTCTTCACTTTTTCGATAATCAGCTTCTTCGGCGGCGCCTCGGGACCCTGAAAGACCTCAAGCCCGTAACCACGCTCGCGCAGACGGTTCTCCGCCGGATCGCCGATCCGCGAAGTGGCAAAAACTCGGAAGCGTTTCTTTTCGGTCATGGCTGGAGGAATGGAAGCATGTGTTTACCGTCGCGACAATCGATGTACGTCTTCTCACTTTTTTGCCGCTCCCTCTCGGAGGTGTGTGTTTAGCGCCAAAGGTGCTGGCTCATCCAAGCCTGGGCAACGCCCCAGGAAAAGTTGTTTTCCCAAAACCAGCGCTGAAAGCGCGAATCAACCCGAGCGCTTGTCCTGCAAATTTTTATTTCGACTCCGAACTCTCGGCCTAACGGTCGATTCGCAAAACCGATCAGAGTTTTCGAATTTCTTCGACCTGGAGCTGGGCGAAGCCGTCGCGGGCGGTTTCCTTTCCTTTCACTGTAATAATCTGGGCAGCGTAGTCCGCCAGCTCGGCGTTGACCGAATGGCCGGGTTCGCCGGTCAGCAAATAAACTTTCCCATCTTGAGCTTTGATTCCAACGGGCGATCCGTTTCTGATGCACACTCTCGCGCACTCGGCGTGATCGGGACCGCTCAAGTGGTAGGCGATGTAGCAAGTCATATCGAGCACTTCGCCAGTCACGAGAATTTCCTGCGCGCCCACGACAGGACGGTTGCGGCGCTCCGACCATTTCATTAGGAGCGCGGTCACACTGGCCGAGATGAGGATGGCTGCAGCGAGCTCCACAACGCGCGACCAATCGCGCGGAAACTGGATCGGTCGTCTACGCACAATTTTCTCGGACAGCCCAATCGGCGGTTCGATTCCGCGAAGCTTCGCCCGGATCGTATCGTAACAGTTGGTTTGCTCTCGCAACCATTGGCCAAGCTCCGGATCGCTTTTCGCGCAGTCCAACGCCGCGTGAAACTGCGGATCGACATCGTCGATCGGCCCGCGATACAGCAATAACTTTTCTTTGGCTTCGCTGGTAGTCATTTCGTTGCAGGTGCGGCGGAGTTTTCGTTCAACAACTGAAGCAGCTTAATTTTGGCCCGCGCGATACGCGACTGCACGGTCCCCAGCGGAAGCGCAAGCACATCGGCGATTTCTTTATAGGACAAATCTTCCATGTAATAGAGCACAAGCGGCCCACGAAAATCTTCGCCGATTTCGCCCAGAATGCGAAGCAACGTTCGAGAATCGGCTCGCTCCGCGCAGTCCGCCGGCAGGTTCGGCAAACCCTCCGCGCCTTCGTCGATTGATTCGTTTGAAAAACGGTTTCGGCGGCGACAGGTTTTGAGAAACTCGCGGTGCAACGTCGTGAAGAGCCAACTTTTCACGCTCCCCGCTTTCTGGAGCTGGTGACCTTTGTTCGCCCAAATGTAGAAAGTCTCCTGCGTCAGATCAGCCGCGTCAGCTTCGTTTCCGGTCAAACTCAAGCCAAACCGATACAGATCGCGATAGTAAAGTGTCACAAGGTTTTCAAACTCAAGGTCGGCGGACATGTCGCCGTTATCCCAAAATGGGAGCCCTCAGCCGCGCATTTGTTCCCGCCAATCGAGGAAAGCAACGAGGGATCTCATGACTGTGTGGATACCGAGGTTTGAAAAAATTCTCCATCGGTCGGGAACAAATACGATTCTGCTGCATCTCATGAGCGACTGGCAAATGAATATGAATCCCAGTTGTAGGAAATTGCGCAACAATAAACAAAAACACGAAAGACAATAAATATGAACAGATCCCTGATTTTCATTAGCTGCATCGCCGTATGTGCGGCATTCGCAGACCTCGGCCGGGCGCAAAGCGACGCGCCCTACACCGAAGGCCCGGTGTGGACAATCACTATGGTCAAGGCCAAGCCGGGCATGACCGACGATTATCTCAAGACCCAAACGAGGAACTTTAAGGCCTTTAATGACGAAGCGAAGAAGCAAGGCATAGTCGTGGATTACAAAATCTTCTTGGGAGATGCTTCCGATCCCCACGATTTTGACATCCTCCTAATGACTGAATTCAAAAACATGGCCGCGTTTGACGGCATGCGTGCCAAGCTTGACCCGATTGCAGATAAGCTAATTGGCAGCGAGGACGTGCAACGGGAGGGCGCCGTCAAGCGTATGGAGATGCGCGAAATCATAGGCGATAAGGTCATGCGCGAAATTAATTTGAAATAGGTGACCATACTTCGACTTATTCACGGCTAGCCGAATCGAGTTGAATTTGTTCTCGTTAGGCGCTGCCCGCACCGAAGGATCCAGAATTTTCACATCGAGGAGGCGGCGGGGGTCAGCCTTAGGCCCGGCCGCCACTGAATAGACCTCGGTGGGCGGACATCTAGTCGCTATCTCAAAGTGAGATTCCTTAAATGAAAGTTTGTTCCCGCTGACGAGCAAAGATTTGCTGCATAACCGGCGAGACGCTTCCTCAAGTTTTTTCGGACGCGGGAACAATAATGATTCTGATGCATCTCATCCGATATGGATGTAAGCCGAATGTTTCCGTTCGCAGTCGCAATACTTGCTGCTACACAACTGGCCGCCGAATCGCCTTCGCCTACAACTCTGATCAAAGCTGGTCGCCTGCTCGATCCGCGTTCCGGGAATGTCCTGTCGCCCGCCGCGGTGCTGATTGAAAACGGCAAGGTCAAAGAAGTCGGTCCGCCGCCGCAGGTTCAGACTCACGCGTCCGGCGCCGTCAAGACGATCGACCTCGGCAGCGCCACCTTGTTGCCGGGTTTGATCGACGGGCACACGCACCTGTTTCTTGACATCGTTGTGCCACCCAAAGCGGAGGAGGATCGCCATTCGAACGGGTTCTTTGCGCCCGCGATGTTGCTGGCAATCGTGGAATCGCCCACCAAGCGCGGTTTGCTGGGCGCACAAATGGCTCGGGAAGATCTGGAGAGCGGCATCACCACCGTTCGGAACCTTGGTCACTCGGGAATTGACGGCGACACGGAACTGCGTGACGCCATCAACGCCGGCCGTGTTCCCGGTCCAAGGATTCTGGCTTCCGGACGCAAACTCATCACGCGCGGTGAATACGTTCAGAACCTCAATCCCGCCCTTGCCGACGCGATCCTTCAGCAGGAGTTTTTGTTAATTGACGGAACAGACCGTGCACGGCAGGCAGTCCGGCAAAACGAGTTCCAGAACGTCGATGTCATCAAGGTTTCGGCGGACGAGAATCTCACGGTCCCTGAACTTAGGGCGGTAGTCGAAGAGGCTCACCGGCAGCACCTCAAGCTTGCCGTCCATGCAATCGACACCGCCAGCATTCAAACCGCGATTGACGCCGGCGCTGATTCTATCGAGCACGGTAACGAAGTTACCGATGCACAACTCAAGCAGATGCGCGATAAAGGCATCTTCTTAGACCTGACTCCGACATCCTATGGCGGTCTATTCCTGAAGATCGATGAGCTAATCTTTGTGCTGTCGCCCTAAACCCGTGCTGCTCGGGTGAGCGCCGCTGCTCGCGGGCGGGCCCGATACGACGAGTTGGTTCAGCGTGTCATGAAGTCGCGCGTCAAATTCGCCGCTGGATCAGATATGAGCTGGTTTTATCCGGGCAAGACGCGCGGACAAACGAGCACTGCCATCTTAACCAACCTGCGCCAGGCTGGGATGCCCGCCCTCGACGTGATTCGTGCCATCACGGTTAATGCGGCAGAAATGTTGGGTTGGCAGGACCGCATCGGATCGATTGAGCCGGGAAAATTTGCCGATTTTATTGCCGTTGCCGGTGATCCGATCGCCGACATCAGCGAACTCGAACGAGTCCGCTTCGTGATGAAGGAGGGGCGCGTCATCAGAAATGACTTTCAGGAGAATCACTCGAAATGAAAAAATTACGAATTTTCTTGCTCTTCGCAGTGTTCATCTTTGGCGCGACGATTCTTCGGATGCTCGATGTGAAAGCTAGTGATTCTACGGCGCCGAAGCCGGGCGCAGTGTTTCGCGATTGCCCCGATTGCCCTGAGATAGTTGTTATCCCTGCGGGGAATTTCACTATGGGCTCCTCTGCAGTAGAGAAAGCCTGGGCAGCGAGTCAGGTAGGCAGCGCGGAAGGTGTGGCCGATGAAGCCCCGCAGCACAAGGTTTCGCTGCCATCGTTTGCCATTGGCAAGTACGACGTGACGCGCGCCGAATATGCCGCGTTTGTTCGAGAGACAGGACATCCCAATGGCGATGGATGTGGTCGCGGCGGCTTCGAATGGAAGAAGCTAGCGGACATGAGCTGGCAGAATCCCGGCTTTAATCAGACCGATCGCGATCCAGTCGTGTGCGTCAGTTGGGAGGATGCGCAAGCTTATATCGCATGGTTGAATGGCAAAGTGCGGCAGAAGTCCTCGGCCTCAGGCGACGGCCTATATCGACTGCCTAGCGAATCGGAGTGGGAATACGCCGCGCGTGCCGGGACAAGCACGCGATTCTGGTGGGGCGATGATGATGATGCTGCATCCGATCATGCCTGGCTCAAGAGTAATTCCGGAGGTCGAACTCATCCCGTGGGATCGAAGCCGCCGAACGCTTTTGCCCTTTATGACATGGTGGGGAATGTCTGGCAATGGACGGAGGATTGTTACGACAATAGCTACGCCGGGGTTCCCGCAGACGGGCGCGCGAACGAGACCCCGTCGACCGACATCCACGCGAACGACAGCCAAGGCAAGTGCCTTCGCGTCGATCGCGGAGCTGCGTGGACGTTCCGGACGTGGGCGTTGCGCTCGGCTACGCGTGAGCGGAATCCCGCCGATTACCGCGATGCAATTATGGGATTTCGCGTGGCCCGCACGCTGCCATGAAATAAAAGCCGAATCTTTTTCATATGAAACAAATGCGAATCTTCATCTTGTTGGCCGCACTGATCGTTGGTCGCGATGCCTTCGGTAATTCCGAACGTGTTGTCGATCTTAAGGCGTCCGACGGCACGATCTTAAAAGGAACGTACTTCGCAGCAGCGAAACCAGGCCCCGGTGTGTTGTTGTTTCATCAAGCCAATCGAACACGTAAATCGTGGGATGAGGTGGCGCGGCAACTGGCGGCGGCTGGAATCAACACGCTTACGTTCGATATGCGCGGATATGGCGAAAGCGGCGGCACGCCTGCTTACAAGGTGCCGGACGCGGAGTGGGCAAAGGCACGCAACCTTTATAAGAGTGATCTTGACACTGCATTTCAATATTTAATTTCGCAGCCAGGCGTTACTCGCGATTCCATTGGCATAGGGGGAGCTGGGGGAATCGGCGTCCAGAATTCTATTGAAAACGCGCGCCGGCATTCCGCCCAAGTGAAGTCTCTGGTCCTGCTTTCAGGCGAAACCCCGCGGCCGGGCCTGCAATTCCTGCACGACTCACCCGGACTTCCCGAGCTGTTCGTCCTCTCTGATGATGACGAGTATCCGCCTGGCGAAGAAGCAATGCAGCTGCTTTACGCCAGTGCCTCCAGCCCGAGTAAGAAGCTCGTGCATTACGTGGAGGCAGAAGAAGCACCCTGGCTTTGGTATGAGCCTTTTGATATCGGCAAAGTTCCCGCCAAAGGAGGCCACGGCACGGACATGTTTGCAGGTCATCCCGAGCTGCCTGGCATCATCGTGCACTGGTTTGTGACCACGCTTCTCAAGACACCTGGTCATGCGCCTGCTGATCCCATAGCTGCTGCGCCAATTCTCGAGGAAGTTCAATTCGGCAGCGGCGTTGTCCACGCTAAGGAGCAATTAATGGACGCACGCAAGCGAGATCCCAAAGCTCAGCTCTGGCCTGAAATTTCCATGACTACCGTCGGCGAGAACTTTATGCGCGAAGGTGACATGAAGTCCGCGGTCGAAGTCTTCAAACTTAACCTGCTCGCTTATCCCGATTCCGCCGATGTTATGGAGAACCTCGCCGAAGCGTATTTGGGTGACGGTCAAAAGGATCTCGCCCGTGAGTTTGCCAATAAGGCATTGGCTCTTCTTGATTCTCACAGGTTGCCGGCGTCGTCGTGGACAGATACGGAGCAGTACCGCGGAGAGATTCGTAAAGGTGCGGAAAAAGTTCTCAAGCAGCTGACGCCCCCGTCATAACTAGGTGCGTTATGAAGCAAGCCCAGTTGTTGCTAATACCCCTCCTCCTTGGATCGCTCGTGATTATTTCCGCCGCGCGTACGAATGGCGTGGAACGTTTTGTTGATTTAAAAACCTCCGACGGCACGATTTTGAAGGGGACTTATTTTGCCGCGGCGAAGCCAGGTCCGGGCGCGTTGCTTTTTCATCAGAGCAATCGAACTCGCGAGTCCTGGGATGTTATCGCGCGACAATTGGCTGCTGCCGGAATCAACACGCTTAGTGTCGATGTTCGTGGTCATGGTGAAACCGGCGGCAAATATGACAATTGGACCGGTCCCAAGTGGAAAGAAACGAGAAAGCAGTGGTGGCCAACCGATCTCGACACTGCGTTTCAATTCTTGATGTCGCAACCCGGCGTCTCGCGAAACGTCATCGGCATCGGTGGGGCCGGTTTGCTCGGCGTCGATAACTCAGTCGAGGCTGCTCGCCGGCATTCGGCCGAAGTGAAATCACTCGTGTTGATGTCTGGAGAAACATTGCGGCCTCAACTGCAATTTCTGCACAAAGCCTCGCAGTTGCCCGAATTATTCGTGGTGTCCGACGACGACGAGTACCCGCCCACGCAACAAGCTATGCAATTGCTCTACGTCACGGCGTCGAGCCCGAGCAAGAAACTCATTCACTATTCGGCCGTCCAGGACGCGCCGTGGCTTTGGTACGAACCGTTCGACATCGGAAAGGTTCCAGCCAAAGGTGGTCACGGCACCGATTTGTTCAAACCTCATCCCGAACTTGCCAAGATCATCGTGAATTGGTTTGTCACAACGTTGATCAAAACTCCGGGATACGCGCCCGCCGACACCGTGTCGTCGGCCGCTATTATCAATGAATTACAAATTCCCGGCGGAGCGGATCAGGTGGCTCAGCAGTTAACCGAAGCGCGAAAGAAAAATCCGCAAGCGCAATTGTTCCCGGAAATCACGGCAAGCATCGTGGGTCTGGATTTCATGCGCGAAGGGGATGAAAAATCCGGGCTCAGCGTTTTGAAGCTCGTTGCGCTGGCTTATCCCGATTCGGCTGACGCCAACGACAATCTCGCCGGAGCGTACCTTGAAAAACGGACAGAAAGACCTGGCGCGGCAACACGCCGAAAAAGCGCTGGCCATTCTCGACGCTCACAAAGTTCCAACATCGTCCTGGACCGATACCGACGAATATCGCGGGGAAATTCGTCGCGATGCAGGAAAAATCCTCAAACAACTAACGCCGGGCTCCTAACGCTCCGCTTCAGAGGTTTTTGCTGACCCAGTTCTGCACGCGTTCGAGTGCTTTCTCGATGTTCTCGATCGAGTTGGCCACGCTGAAACGCAGATAGCCTTCGCCGAAATCGCCAAACGCCGTGCCGGACAACGCGGCGACGCCTGCCTTGTCGAGCAAGGCGTCGGCTAATTTTTTCGACGGCCAACCAGTCTTGGTAATGTTGGGGAAAACGTAAAATGCGCCTTTGGGCAAGCGACAGGAAAAACCTTTGATCTTGTTCAAGCCGGCGACCATCACGTCACGTCGTCTCTTGAACTCGGCGCACATCGCCTCGACCGAGGCCTGCGGCCCGCGCAGCGCTTCGATGCCGGCGACTTGCGTGAAGCTGGCGGTACAGGAGTTGGAGTTGGTCATCAGGCGGGCGACGTGCGCCGCCATGTCGGCGCGCATCACGCCGTAGCCCATGCGCCAGCCGGTCATGGCGTAGGTCTTGGAAAAGCCGTCGAGGAGGATGCAGCGCTCCTTCATGCCGTCTATTGTCATGATGGAATGGTGCTCGCCCTCGAAAATGAGGCGGCTGTAGATCTCGTCGCTCAACACCATGATGTCGCGGTCACCAATAGCACGCGCGATGCCGTCGATGTCGTTCTTCGTCAACACGCCGCCGGTGGGATTCTGCGGCGAATTCAGGATGACGAGCTTCGTGCGGTCGTTGATCAGCCCGCCGAGTTCGCCGACGTCGAGCCGGAAATCCATCTCCTCGCGTAAGCGGATCGGCACGGCTTTCGCGCCGATGTAGTTGATCATCGACTCGTAGATGGGGAATCCGGGATTGGGGTAGATGACCTCATCCCCTTCTTCGACCAGCGCAAGGATGGAGAAAAAAATGATGGGCTTACCGCCAGGGACAACGACCACTTCTTCGGGTGAAACATTTACGCCGCGCGTCTCGCTCACGTACTGCGCGATGGTTTCGCGCAATTGCGGCAACCCAGCCGATGGTCCGTAGTGGGTGAAGCCTTTGTGCAGCGCGTCACATCCCGCGTCGATGATGTTGCGTGGCGTATCGAAATCCGGTTCGCCGATCTCGAGATGAACAATATCGCGGCCCTTTGCCTCCAACGCGCGCGCCTTCACCAGTACTTCGAAGGCGGTCTCGGTGCCGAGACGCGCCATGCGCCTGGCCAGGCGGAGTTCGTGGGTCTTAGTCATGACGCTGTCGCAACGACAGACATCGTAGGGATTTCAATTGCCGTGTCCAGCGGGCGAGCCATGTTTTGGTTTGCCATTGGGCGGTTGGACGTTGGGCGTTCGGTGTTTTCTGCTTTTCTTCCTCTCAACCACTCAACATCTCAACATCTCAACATTCCGTTGTTAGCGTTTCATTTTCAGTCTGTCGGCCGAATAGCCAATAACTAATAACCGATAACTGATAACCGAACGGTCGGTGCAGTCAGGACATCGTATACGTTTCAGGTTCAGGACATGGTATACACTTGGTTTACAGTTTGTTGGTTGTTTTCATTCGTTTCCACTGCTTTTTGCGGGCGGATATCCGCCCGCAAAAAACTTGCTCTGGAGGGGTCGATCTGGCCGAGCAAGAGTCGACCAAACCAGACGTTGACCCCTTCGCCTACACTCTGCAGTCCGACGTTCCAGCCGGCCAAGCTGGTACTGAGAAAATAGCATTCACCTTCCCAATGGAGTTGGCCACAAGCATTAACTTTACGGGTAGCCATTGCGGCGTATTCTAATGCTGTGGGCGTGCCGTCATATTTGCGTGGAGCCGGCACGTAGAGCTCGCCCGGGGTGCGCATTTCCAGTGCCTCGTGCCGCCGCTCATTGTTGAATTGCTCTCGCCACAGATCCAGTGCCGCCTGACAGTGTATCCCGGCGACTCCTTCTAGTTCCACACTGATGTCGCGATGCAAACGTTCGTGGGCACCGTTATCCTGCGGGTGCCCAGGTCGGCCGCGCTCCAAATCAATGCCCAGCGCTACCCACCAGGCTGAGAGTCGACTCAACCCAAGGAGCGCCCTCATTGCGGCAAAAGGCGAGCCATTGTCGCTGCGGATCATCTGCGGCAAGCCGTAACGGTCAAAGAGCCGCTCAAACACCGTGCGCACCGTCATACTGCGGGCATTCTCCATCACCCGCAGCTCCAGAATATAGCGCGTATGTTCATCGCGTACTGTTAGCGGTTCACACCGTTGCCCCGCTTCGTCATACCACCAGCCTTTGAAGTCCACTGTCCACACCTCGTTAGGCGCCTGACCACGCCGCCCGCTATGCAACCGCCCGCCTTCCGCTGAGGGCCGTCGCCGCGGCCGCCGCTCGGTCAATCCCGCTCGCTCCAGCACTCGCTTAAAACTGCTCTCACTCGCTGCTTCTCCATGCAGCCGCAGATACAATTCGCGGATCTTACGCGGACCCCAGCGCGGATGCGCTTCCTTCAGACGCACCATCTCACACACCTCCCTCTCCCCCAGGTACTCCAGGGCTGCTCCGTGGCCGCCGCGACTCTTCCCTCATCCCTGCTATGCCCCAACGCAAAAACCGCTCCCGCCACTTGTAGCCAGTTCGTGCCGTGATCCCATACTCCCGGCACAGCGCTCGGAAGTTCTCCCTCCGCAACGCTCTCAATCCAAACTCAATTCGCTCTTCCATAGGTTCACTTTTTTTCCACGGCATGCCGAGGTTTTTACCTCACCACACCACCAAAAAAGTGTTACCTATGTCCTGAACCTATTGTGTATACGATGTCCTGAACCTGCACCGGTCAGTTCTTCGGCGCGAGCGAGGCCACGATTTTCTCGAAGCGCGGATCGCCGCGCAGCGGATCCCAGTAGGGCAGCAGTTTTAACTGGCCATAACTCAGTTGCACGGGCATCGGGAGCGCTGCAGCAAGCTTGTCACAAGCGAGATCTTTCTCTCCTACCCACGCTGCCGTGATAGCGAAGTACTCGATCATGTGTGCGCCATTGATGGAATCTTTCTCCACGGGGAGTAACTCGATTGCGCGCTGCCCCTCGCGTAATGCTTCCTCTTTTCGGCCAAGGGCCGCATCAATCAAAGCCAACACGCAGAGTGCGGGACCATAGCCAGGCTGACTATCTACTTGCTTCTGCTGTTCGGCACGTGCCGCCATGAAAGCAGCCCGGGCTTTCGCTTCGTTCTTTGTCATCCGGGCGATCAATCCTTCGCTGAAACCGCGTCGCAGCTGAATCGCATCGTTGCCAAAAAAGTTGTCGCCGAGCGCCACGAGAGCAGATTCGGCTGCTACGGCATCGCGCTCTGCCATGGTACAGAGGAACCAATTATCGGCCACGGTCTTGATTGCCTCGGGATCTTTCGCGCGGATCTCATCCAGCGTCTGATGCAAAGGTCGCGTATCAGCCTTCCAATCCAATGGAATTAAGGCGCGGGCTACTTTCGTTTCGCCATCATCTGGTTTAATCGACAACGCCCGGTCCAGAACAGCAGCTTCGTCTGAATATCGCCGGAGGTTAATATAAGTAAGGGCGATTTGCTGAAGGGTGAAGAAGTTGCGGGGGTCAAGCTCGATTGCGCGTTCCAGATTGCGCAATCCCTCCTCCTGGTGGCCACGCCGGCGCGCGATATAGCCTAGTAACTCAAATACGCGAGGGTCGTTCGGCAAAGTGCGGCGCGCGTTCTCCAGCTCAGCCAGCGCACCATCATAATCGAGATAGGCACGATAGAGGTGTTCGGCGCGTGCGACGTGCGCTTCGCCCGCGTCGGGCCGGAGGCGAGCCGCGGCGTTAACCGCTGCTTCCGCTAATGCGAGTCGCGCAGGGGTGTGGTCAATGCCGAGAAAATAGAGGTTATCGTGCGTATAGGCGAGCTGGCATTGGGCAAGAAAGAAAGAGGGATCACGCGCCAGGGCCTGGTTCAATAAATCCGCCGCTTGCAACAGATTCTTTCCGCCGATGGCGCTGAAGCTTGTGGTCAGAACGAGATTCTTGGCGCGGCTGTAAAGATCGAAAGCCGTGACATCCGCCGTCGGCCGCTGCTCAATCGCGGCCTTTTCCCTGGGCGAAAGCTTGGCTTGCAATTGATCCGCAATTGCCTTCGCGATTTCGCTCTGGATGGCGAACACGTCATCAACCGGTCGATCGTAATTGTCTGCCCATTCGTGGCCATCTGTACGGGCGTCGATCAACTGCGCGTTCACGCGCACTTTGTTACCCGCGCGTTGCACCGTGCCTTCAAGCAAATGCGCGACGCCAAGCTGCTGGCCGATCTCGCGGGTGTTTCGCGCCGTGCCGCTTTTGTATTGCATCACACTCGTGCGGCTGATCACTTTGAGGTCGGCCACTTTGGCCAGGGCAGTGAGGATTTGATCCTGCACGCCGTCGGTGAAAAAGGCGTTGTCCGGATCGCGGCTCATATTCTCAAACGGAAGAACGGCGACGCTTTTCTCGGGGATAGATGAACCTGATGGCGATGCGGCACCAGTAGCGGCTGGCGCAGCGGTTCTTTTTTCCGATCGAAGCTGTTTCAGAATCGCCGGCGCGAAAACGATGCCCAGCACGGCGAGGCTGAAGAGCAATAAGCCGGCTACCACAAGTGGTACCAACACAGGCCAACGCTTTGCCCCCCCAGATGACGTCGTCCGGTGCGGAAGTCGTCTGCCGTGTTTCAACCTCTCCGGCGGATTCGGATTGCCGACGATGTCGGCGTAAAGATTCACCACGGAGACGACAACTCCGTGTTTCACTTCGAAATCGCCAAGGTCATGCAGATAAGGCTGCCAGCGGCGATATTGCGCGAGATCGTCGGCCACGCGTTTTGAAACCAGAATGTGGCCGGCATCCCCGCAATCCATCACCCGCTGCGCGATATTAATTCCAGCGCCGGCGATGTTCTCCCGCTGATTTACATCGGAGACGTGATGCACCGGGCCGCTGTGAATGCCTATTCGCACGGGCAAACTCGGTTGTGCGCGCAGTGCGTGACTGATCTGGAGCGCGCACTCCACTGGATCTTCCACAGAGCCGGTGAACACCAGCGCCATCCCGTCGCCGGTCGGAAGAAAGATAAGCTGGCCCGCTGCCTCCGCCGCGCGCGCCGCCTCCGTCCTGTGCACGATCGCATTCAGCTCCTGCATCGCTTCCGATTGCTCATCGATCAGCAGCTTCGAGTAACCGACGATGTCGATGAAAAGAACGTGCGCGATTTCCAATCGCAACGCGCTTTTCTGCGTCACATCTGACATCTGACCTCTGTCGTCTGGCCTCTGACCTTGCCCCTCCTCCATGTCGGGCACCATCTTAGGCGGTCGGTGGGGATTACTCTAATCATTTTTCCTGCGTGGCGCAGTTCCAAAGCCAAGCGTGACCGCTCTAACCCCGAAATAATCGGGGCCGTCCCATCGGCAGGCGATTTAACGATTTCACCTTCTTCAACCTCTCCTCTGACCTCTGACAATAACCCACCCCATTCTCCCTTCAGCTCCAGCTCCCCGCTCCTACCTTCTAAGTGTTAAATGCGCGTTTGAAACAGCGTTCTGCGGACGAGAAGCGAGATGGGTAGTCCAATGCAGAACAAAAGGGCGAGCACGCCGTTGATCCGTGACGCGAGCGTGATCGGGTTCCGCGGGTGCGGGACTCCAGAGAGCGGCAGCGCAATAAAGTTCATGATCAAATAAACCAGACCGCCGTAAATTAGACCGGAGAGAATCGGGCGGCGCGGGATGATCGCGAACCTCAAACAGGCTACATAAAATATGGCCGTCCAAATAAGCGCAATCGCGTAATGCAGAATCACGCCGAGCATCACCGACGCCCAACCGCTTTGAAAAGCTTGCGTCCCAATTAGCCCGCTCGCGATGTATTGAAACACTCTCCACGGTGTAATTCCGCGGAATAAGTTGAAGACGAGGTTTTCGGTTATATCCAAAGTTCCTGCGATCAAACCGATCCAGAGAATCGACACCATAGATCCAATTTTCCTTATCATCGGGATTTGGAAGCGAAGCTCAGCCACGGCTTCCTACCAGGCAACTTCGCGTGACGAGCGGCCAGCCGCAGTCAGTTCTGCTATGTTCCCATATGCGGTTCATCCTCGGGGTAATTGGGATTATGTTCGCGCTCGACGCTCTATGGTTGGCGGCGTCAGTGCACATCGCCAGGCCTACTCTCGCGCGCAGGGCCGTAGCCATCTTCAGCCTGGCTCAATTAACGGGGCTGATCTGGTTGCTAACTCAGCGCTTTTCTCACCCGGGATCGACGGCTGTATTCTCGAAGTTCGCGGTGACGGCCGTGTTTATCTGGCACATGATCATCCTGCCTCTACTCTTATTACTGGCAGTGGCGCTGCTGCCGATTCTCTCCGCAGCGGTTGTTGTGCAGATCGCTCGACGCCGCCACAATCCCAACTTGGCTCCAGTCCAGACGAGCGGAGGATTTAGTCGCCGGCAATTTCTCGGGGTCGCTCTGACCGCGGCGCCGCCCCTGTTGGACCTTAGCCTTGCCACCATTGCGATGCGGCAACTTGATCGGTTTCGCGTTCGCCGGTTTATCCTGCCCATCGCTGGTTTACCGACCGATCTTCACGGGTTAACCATCGCCCAAGTCAGCGATATGCATGTAGGCCGGTTTACGTCCGGCCGCGTCTTGCGCGAGATGGTCCGCGTCGTTAACGAGTTCCGTGCCGATCTCATCCTGCTCACCGGCGACTTGATCAACGATGCTCTCGCCGACCTCGACCATGGTCTTGAGCTGGCAAGATCGATGGAAGGCCGCTCCGGTATTTACCTGATCGAAGGTAATCATGACTTGATCGAGAACGGTGCGGAGTTCGAACGCCGAGTGAAACAATCGGGCGTTCCATTTCTCCTCGACGAATCGGCCATCCTAACCATTCGTGGCGCGCCCGTGCAATTACTCGGACTCAGTTGGACAAGGGCGCGGGAAAATAGAGATGCGGCGATTGCCGCGTCGGTGCGCCGGCTCATGAGCCAGCGCCAGCCAGAAAGTTTTCCCATTCTTCTGGCGCATCATCCGCATGCGTTCGATGCCGCGGTGGAGGCGTCGCTCCCGCTCACGCTCTCCGGCCATACGCATGGCGGGCAACTTATGTTGAACGAGCAATGTGGGTTTGGGCCGGCGCTGTTTCGCTACTGGTCTGGCCTTTACAGCAGAGGCGCGAGCAGACTGATCGTTTCAAACGGAGTAGGAAATTGGTTTCCGCTGCGGGTGCGCGCGCCGGCGGAACTCGTGCATCTCACCTTAGTGCGAACGTAGACTTTTTGGCTCCTCCTTCAGATCGTAAGCAATCTTACCAAAATTTGCGAGAGCGAGCCGCGGCAGAATTCGCTAATGTCACGGAATGGAACAGCGACGGTTTCCAGCGATCCTCCTGCTTCTTGTGGCAGTGCCCCCTTTCTGCCTTGCATCCGGGGCTGCCCCCTTTACGAGCGACGGCTGGACGTTGTCCAGCGAAAGCAACGGCATCACGCTTTACAGCCGTCTGCGTCCCGGTTCGTCGCTGAAGGAGTTCAAAGCCGTAGGCGAGATCGACGCGACCGCTCGTGCTGTTCATAATGTGATCGACGACATCGAAGCTTACCCCAGTTTCATGCCGTTCACGGCGGAGTGCCGAGTAATCAAACGCGAAGCCGACTCGATCATCATCTATCAGCGCCTCTCACCAAAGATTTGCAGCGACCGCGATTACACTCTTCGTATTCGCGAAACTTCGTGGGCCGGGCCGAACGGACTCGTTTATCTGAATCGATGGGAACCGGCGAATGAGCTCGGTCCCGCGGAAAAGAAAGGCGTCGTCCGGGTGAAGGTCTGTGAAGGCGGCTGGCTGCTTGAGCCGGAAGACGCGACTAAAACGCGCGCGACCTATACCGTCTACACGGACACCGGGGGTGCAATCCCGGCCTTCATCGCCAATCGCGCTGGTCAGATCGCGATCGGGCGACTTTTCGTAGCGGTCCGCAAACAGGTCAAAGACCCGAAGTACAGCCTAAGTGAGCGTTGAGATCGGAGCACAGGCTACTTTAGCGTTAGAATCCGACGAAGAGTGAGGCCATGCGCTCCCGTGTTTTGGCATCGGGCAGCCGGCCAACTCCTGCCGCCATGTTATCTTCGAGGTGTTGCGGGTTATTTGTGGCAGGGATCACGCAAGTGACCGCCGGGTAGGCCACAATCCATTTCAACAAAAATTGAGCCCAGGAGTGGCAATCGAATTCAGCAGTCCATGGCGGCAGCGGTTTTGAGGCGAGCGCTTGAAGCACACCGCCACCCCCGAAAGGACGATTGATCATGACCGCCATGCGAAGTTCCTGGGCGAGCGGCAAGATGCGCTTAGCCGCACCTCGATCCACCAGCGAATAATTGATCTGGACGAAATCGGGCTTCTCTAGCCTCATGTTTCTTTCTACTTCGCTGAAGCCGCGGTCTTCGGAATAGGTAATTCCGGTATAGCGGATTCGTCCCTTCTCCTTCCATTCGCGAAGTGAACGCATCTGGGTTTCGACATCGGCCAAATTGTGCACCTGCATCAGATCGATCGTCCTGGTTTGAAAACGCTCCAATGAGCGTTGCATCTGGGCGATCCCCTCTTGCTGACCCTTGGTCCACACCTTGGTCGCGATGAAAAGTGAATTGCGCAGATGCGATTTGCCAGCGAGGTCACCGATCACGTTTTCGGCATTGCCATACATCGGTGAGGAATCGATTACTTTGCCGCCGTGTTTCACAAAAAGCGCCAGCACTTCTCCGAGCGGTTTTAGTTGGGGCGACCCGGGGCGAACGTCGAACGTTACCGCGCTACCGAGTCCAATAACTGGAAGCTTCTCACCCGTCGATGGAACAGAGCGCATCAAGCGGGATTCGTCGGCCGCGAAGATGCGCGATCTCCCAATCGGCAGGAACGCGCCGGCAGCAGTCGCGCCGATTAACTTCGCTGCTCGTCGTCGTGAAATCGTATCGTGCATCGTAACGCGCACACTCACGGTAACATTGGTTGGTTAGGCGTTGCGGTCAATCGCCGATGACCAATTTGGCGGGGTGGAAGTTCAACCGGGGGCGGCTGGCTTCAGGTCGATCAACTTCCGGAACGATCAGGCGGCGGCTTGGAGGTCTCCGATAAATTCAGAGAACCAGACAGGATTTGCCCGATTTTGCCAGAGCTCATCCCTTCAATCCTGTGAATACTGTCGATAACTTCCAGTATCCGGGAGTCCGATTTAACGATTTAACGACTTAAGATGGTAACGTTCGGCGTTTGCTTCGCGTTTTAACTTTGTAACCTTGAACTCTTTTAACCTTCCGGTGGCGGTCCTCCGTCCTGTTCGCCAACGGACGAAGTCGCTGTGGCAACCCGTCCTTCCCGTCTTCCTCGTTGGACGTTGGACGTTCGGCGTTCAGCGTTGGGCGTTTGCTTCATTCTTCTTGACTCACGCGCAGCGGGCTGTCTAGCCTCGGCGTGTTGTCTAACTGCCTTGAATTAATGAAAACTCTTATCGCGACAATCCTGCTCGGAGTACCCTTAATTGCATCGGCGGGCACCTGGCAACCGCTGAGGCACCAGCCTCCCCTGCCAGATATAATCGGCCCTGTCACCGGAAGAGATCTCGGTCCTGGCGGCGCTTCTTTCCCCCTGTTGCTTACGGATGGTACTGTGATCGTGCAAAACAACTCCGGATTTGGTGCCGATGGCAAGATTTTTAAACTAACGCCGAACGCCTACGGAAGCTATGTTAACGGAAGCTGGTCGCAATTAGCTTCAATGCCTTACATCCCAACGGCCGCCGCGCAAGCAGTCCTGCCCGATGGACGAGTAATTATCGAAGGCGGCGAATATACAGGTATACACTTTGACTTCACTCTAAGCCACATGGGTGCGATCTATGATCCTATGAATAACAGCTGGGCGCGCGTGCCGCCACCTCGCTTTTTCGTCGACCTTTATCCACCGCGGGCCGTCTTTGCCCCGCATCCGATTGGTGACGCCGCCAGCGTTGTATTGGCAGATGGCACTTTTATGCTCCAAGACAAAATGAGCCGGCAGGCAGCAATATTGGATCTAGAAACCATGACTTGGACCGAAGTAGGCACCCATACCAAACACGATTTGAATGATGAAGAAGGATGGACGTTATTGCCCAATGGAAAAGTATTGACGGTGGATTGCTACACGGACTTCGCTTTCGGTCTCATCCCTTTCTATCCTGCGAATCCCACCCACTCAGAATTGTACGATCCGGTGACTCAGACATGGTCAAGCGCGGATAGCACAATTAACACGCTTACCGATCCACAGCTCTTCGAAATGGGTCCGGCAGTGTTGCGCCCTGATGGCACTGTCTTCGCCGTCGGCAGCCAGGGATACACTTCAATTTATAACAGCTTTACTGGAAAATGGTCGGCAGGTCCTCGCCTCCCGGTTAGTCCGGATGGAAATCAACTGACTGTGCAGGATGGGCCAGCAGCTCTGTTGCCGGACGGAAATGTGCTACTTGCCGCCACCGGAGGACCAAGTAACTTCGGTTTTTCTAACCCACCGGTATTCTTTTTTGAATTCAACGGCTACAACCTCGTCCCCGAACCCACCATCCCAAACGCTTCGATTGACCTCTCCGGTTCCATCGTGATGCTTGTTTTGCCAACGGGCCAGATACTCGAGGCCGATTCCACCAAAGATGTGGAGATCTATACCCCAACCGAGACGCATCACAATCCCGCCTGGGAACCAGTCATTAGCGATGCTCCGGCACGCGTGAGCCCTGGCAGCACGTATACGGTAACAGGAATCCGATTTAACGGCATGTCACAGGCGTCTGCATTTGGCGACGAATTTCAGAACGCGACCAACTATCCGTTAGTGCGTATCACCAACCTCGCCACCAACCATGTGTTCTATAGCCGGACCCATAATCACAGCAGCATGGCGGTCGCATCGAACAAAATTGTCTCTACTGAGTTCGATGTTCCAGCTGGTCAGGAACTGGGCCCTAGTAAATTAGAGGTAGTAGCGAACGGCATAGCTTCCAGACCGGTGCCGGTTCTGGTCAAACACCAACCTGAACAGAATCCTAATACAGATTGAGGCAATCGGTCCGCCCGAGAACCGATAGCTGCCTGCCACGCCATAGCATTCGCAAAGGTGAGTTAACCGATCCGCTGATGGACGGATTGATTCGATCGCAGCCCGCTCTCTCACCCTCGCCCCTCGGGTTATATGATCTATGTCGCAGCTGCCCAGCTCGCTCCATTCGCCGTGTCCGCCGGTTGGACGGACTCGTCGTGGCGAGGCGAATAACCAACGAGGCTTTAGCTATTGCAACTGTCGTGAAGCGGTAGCGGAGCGGACGCTTCAGCTAGCACGAGACTGGCTTTGGCTTGTATCGTGCCGCCAAGGAAATACTGGGAAACCATTGCGGACAGGCTTACCGCCGCGGGCTGGACCTGGGGCTACTGCAGCGTTGTTACCTGCGATGGGTGGCGCTGGATCGTCGATGCGTATTGTGGAGATGGACGCCGCTACATTGTCGAATCAGACGAATTGCTCAGCGCATTTCTTGAGCTGGAGGCCACCTTGTTATGACCGCGGCATACAACGACACGCTGCGTGGTGTCATAAAAAGAATGCTTTGTTTTGTTTCGCGCTACTAATCTGCTGACAGCAATTCCCGCATCCTCAGATATACTTGGCCAAGCCATGACCGAGTCAACCCCAGAGAGTCTGAAAGAAGCGCATCTCTGTTGCCCTGTCGTTGAACTCAGGCAATACACGCTCCATCCTGGGAAGCGTGATGCCTTGATTGATCTATTCGATCGGGAATTTGTCGAAACCCAAGAGGCGTTCGGAATCAAGGTTATCGGTCAATTTAGAAACGTTGAGGATCCGGATCGCTTTGTTTGGCTAGGAGGGTTTCGCGATATGGCTTCACGCGCAAAGGCATTACAGAATTTTTATGGCGGGCCTGTTTGGAAAGCGCATCGGGAGGCTGCTAATGCCACGATGGTTGACTCCGACAATGTCCTGTTGCCGCGCCCAGCGCTTCCAACGTCCGGCTTCTCGCTTGAAAATATGAAACGTCCCCCTATCGGCGCCGACAAAGTCCCCGCAAGCCTGGTCGTTGCTACCATTTATTATTTTGAGGCTCCAGTGACAGCCGATTTTGTGGATTTCTTCGAGCACATGCTCAAGCAGGCGGCGACAAGTTTGGGAGCGTTCATCTCTGCGTATTTTGTGACGGAAAATAGCGAAAACACTTTCCCTGCTCTGCCGGTGCGAAAGGGAGACAATGTCTTTGTCTGGTTCTCGACTTTTCAAGATCCGGCAGCATATGTAAATCACGCAGCCGCTCTTTCTCGATCTGAGCGATGGCGCGGCGAAGTTTCGAAGGGACTGGCGCGCCATGTTAAGCGAGCGCCGGAAATATTGAAGCTCGCCCCGACTGCGCGGTCGCAGCTGCGCGGTTGAATTTGCAGCAACTCCGCTTCACAGAACTTTTGCTGGTTGCCGTCGCAGTTTTGTCCGTCGACCATTCGCCTCAAGCTGCCAATTGTGCGCGAGCACGAAACCAAACTTAAGGCGGAAAAGGATCATCCGGTGGTGAAACTGATGCAAAACCAACCCTGGGCTGGCGGCGGCGGCGCGGGGCGCCGCAACTGTCGCTTTCTTTGGTGGACTCTTTTAGATCCGAAGCAATCTCTGCAAATTGTGCGAGCGCGGCTTGGAGGTCTTCGTTCCTTCGGACATCGGACATCTGACTTCTGACTTCTGGCTTCTGACCTCTGACTTCTGATCTGACCCCTTTTTTCTCCCGTGCGCCTGTGATTCGCGGTGAGCAGGGCAAAACGCTTTCCAATTGCCATCAGTTGGGGTAGTTCTCGCGCGCTATGGAAACCTCCTCGTCACCGAATACGCCGCCTCCGCTTCCACGCAAAGAAGGCATGGGTTGTTTCGCCAAAGGCTGCCTCACTCTCATCATCGCAGTTTTTATTCTCGGGGGCGTAGTGATTGGTGGCGTGTGGTACTTATACGGCAGAGCCATCAATGTGTTCACTTCATCGCAACCGGCTGCCATTCAAATCGAACGGCCGAGCGATGCGCAGTTCCAGGCTGCGAAAGGAAAACTTGAGCAACTGCGCGGGGCAATTTCGCGCAATGAAGAGACGACGGTCGAGTTCAGCGCCGCCGATGTGAACACGCTCATTGCACGCGATCCCGCATTCGTCGGCGCGCGAGATAAAGCGCGGGTCAACATCGCCGATTCCCTTGTCACCGTGGAACTGAGCGCACCCTTAGATACAGTTCCATTGCCGAAACTGAAACATCGCTGGTTCAACGGCACGGCCAGCTTTCAGTTCACCTACGACCTCGGTCAATTCATCGTGAGTGCAAAATCGGCCGAAGCCAATGGGAAAGCCGTCCCGGAAGCATTCTTTGCGGCGTTCAGTTCTTCATTCAATCGCACCTTCAACCAACGTTTTCAGGAGGAGCTACAGAAAAACAATGAGAAGGCGACTTTTTGGAAACGGATCAAGACAATCGGGGTGGAAGGCGGCAAATTGATCGTCAAAACGCAACGGACGTGAAGCCGCTGACATCCGACATCCGACATCTAACGTCTGACCTCTAGCAAACCGCGTTTGGTGAATTAATCTCCTCCGTGCCATACGCAGTCTTCGAGATTTCCGCTCACGCTGCGCTTCCAGAGCAGGTAGAGCAGTTGGGTAGCAAGCCGAAGTTTTGGTTCCGTTGGGAAGTCGGCGAACGTCGCTGGTTGTTCAAGTACGCACGTTCAGCAACTGGAGAGCACTGGGCGGAGAGAATTGGTGCCGAGGTTGCAAATCTTCTTGGGGTTCCTCATGCAGATGTCGAGTTGTTTAAGTTTGGAGACAGTTACGGTACGGCCAGTCCGTCATTCGTGCCTCCCGGCATCGATCTCATTCATGGCAATGAAATATTGGCTGGTCACGTAATTGGCTATGACCGAAAAAAAAGATTCAGACAAAACGATCATACGTTCGATCGAATCGTGAAAGCGCTTTACGAAATCTTCCCAAAAGGGTTGGAACGGACGGACGCGCTGAAGACGATGGCGGGTTACTTAGCGTTGGATGCGCTCATTTGTAATGTAGGTCGCCACCATGAAAACTGGGGGATTCTCCGTCCCTCAGGTGGTGCCAAACAACCTGTGACGCAGAAAATCGCGCCAACCTTTGATCACAAGTCTTCGTTGGGTCGTGAATTGGTCGACGACAAACGGGCATCGCTTCTCGAACAGGGTCGCGTTGCCGAATACGTGTCAAAGAGATCTGGGGCGATCTATTGGAAAGAAAGCGATCCGAAAGGGGGGAACCCACTCGCGCTTTGCACTCGCGCTGCCAGCATCCATCGTTCTTATTTTCGACCATGGCTCGACCGACTGAAAAGCATTGCGCCTGCAGACTTGGAACTGCTTGTATCGGAGGTTCCCGATGACTGGATGACATCGATTGCGAAAGAATTTGCGAAGGCTATTTTGTTGTACACGAGCGATGAGCTGAGGAAACTATGAAAACACTCTTTCTCGCTTGGCAGGACTCGGCGGCGACTCGCCGGTGGTTTCCTATTGGACGACTTGATGCTGATGTGGCGAAGTCGAATTATCGGTTTGGGTACACTCGCGGAGCAGAGCTTGCTCATCGCGATGCGGGACTTGAGCCGTTGGACGCCTTTCCTGATTTTACCGAAGTGTACCGCTCCTCTGAGTTGTTTCCGCTGTTTAAAAATCGCGTGGTCGCGCCGGATCGCACGGATTTCGCAGAATACCTACGCCAACTCGATCTCGATACCAATGCGGATCCACTAGAAATCCTCGCAGTAACCGGGGGCGCTCGTCAGACCGACAGCTTCGAAGTCTTTCCAAAAATCCATCGTAGTCCAAAGGGAGGATTTCAATGCAAATTTCTCCTCCATGGATGGCGACATGTTAATCCGGCGGCACAAGAACGACTTGCAATGTTGCAGCCAGGTAACCCGCTGGTTGTGGCGATCGAGCTAAACAATCCCGTTACCGGGCTGGCTTTGCAGTTGGAGACGGCTGACTACCACATGATCGGCTGGACTCCGCGTTATTTGGTCAATGATCTCGTCAAAGCCATTGCTGAATCTCCCGGTCGAGTCTCGGCGCGGCTATTACAAACTAACCCAGCCCCGGCGCCTGCAAAACAGCGATATCTGATTTGCCTGCAAGGTCATTGGCCCAAAAATTATGAGCCAATGTCAGGCGAGGAATTTCAGCCTTTTTACTCTCCTAACCGCGTGGCTCCGTACTTGCGTAAAAAAGCAGAGGTGCGCCGTGGCAAAAAGCTGCGGAGGAAGACTAAGAGATAGTGGCGGCGCGCTTTTGCTTTGACGTAAACGTCGCTTTTTAGAGTCGCCGTCGTTACCTCGGATTCGTTCCAGCAAAAGAGAAGCTGGTTCGTCGTTTGAGTTTTGAGGAGCGAGTTCGCCGCAGAAGGCTTTGGGACAATCGGCGAGTCATCACTTGGCGACCTTTACCTCGAAGGTAACCGTGTTGTCCCCTCCGGCGTTCTTGATGACGAACTTGTACTTCCCGTCCTTCGCCGGCGTGACTTTCACGGAAGACTTCGGGCCGGGCGAGTCGTCTTTGCCGACTTCCTTGCCGGCCTTGTCGAAAACGTATAAGTTCACGTCGGTGTTCTTCGCGCCGTCCGTAGTGGCCTCGAACTCCTTCCCCGCCGTGAAGGACAGGAGGTAGGCGACCTCGCCCTTGTCCTTCATCTCGATCTTCTTGCCCTTGAACTCCGCCCCCTTGCCCAGGTTGGTCGGCTTGACGTTCTCCTGCGCGGGACACAACGTAACGAGCGTGAACACAGCCGCCGCGGCGGTGACTAACCGCGTAATCGATATCATTGCTGCCTCCTCTAGAGTGGGATCCGCGGCAACTACTGCCCCGGACTGGTTTCGGATGGTAACCTCGGGGCCGATCTGCGTCAAGGAGCGGCCTCGCCGACACGCTCTCGAACTGTTTCCAAGACGCTTTGATACATCTTGGGATTCGCGAGTGACGCAACTGCATCGGCAAGCTTGGGATCTTCCCCAGCGGCCTGCATCTGTGCCGCCATCTTAGAGAATGCTGTCTTACGAAATGAGACGGGAAGTCGCTCAAGCGCGTAAAACCACGCTCGGAGATGTTGTGTCTCCACAAGCGCGTGCGCAAGATTGATGACGCCCTCTGCAACTTCAGCTTGCTGCATACTAACCTAACGAGACTAAGATCAGCCACCCCTGGCGAGGGCGAGCATTGTTTTCATTTTATCCTTCATAATTCATCCTTCAGCCTTTATCCACATCGGCCAGCGGGTGGCTGGGTCGCCTGGTTAGGTGTCTTCTACGCTCCGTCGTGTTTAGTGCACACAATCTCGTACTTAATACCCTCCAGATCCTTGAAGTAGAGAGCATAGTAGCCCGGGGGAGTATATTCTGGATACTCTCGCGGTGGACTCACTATCTTGGCCCCAATTCCATTCAGTTCGCGATGCAGTCTGTCGACTTCGGCGCGAGATTCCGCTTTAAATGCAAGATGATGTAGTGCCCCTGGTTTCCTACGGTTGATCGTGTCGCCCGCGAAAGCGCTTCTTGGCGAGGTTATGGCGAAGGTCAGCCGTGGATGGGTGTATTCTACGACATGAAACTCATGCTCCTCTATTAGGACACTGACTTTGTTTTGAATGTCAAACCCCAAAATGGGAAGGAGCTTATCGTAGAATGGTACCGCAACGCTCATGTCTTTGACGGTTATCTGTATGTGGTCAATGATCGGCTCCATGGATTTCCTTCAATTGTAGCGTAATCGCGGCCTAACGAGACAAAGCTCAGCCCCGCTGATGAGAGCGAGCTTTCTCTTGAGTTTTCTACTTTTGAAACTCTTTCGTTTCCCACACTCTCTCGCTGTTACCCTGCACAGCTTTGCCTTCTATGTCGCTTATCCCGTTCGCTCCATTCTAATTTCACATTTCTACTTTTCCTAACGGCCAGCGGTTGGCTACATCGCATGGTTAGGTCCTTCTTGAGATTGTTCATCACCAGCGCGCCGGAGCAGGACGACACCAAAAAGGAAAGGCATGATGAATGGAACAGCCGGGATTCCGACAACAAAACCGGGATTGGTGTACCACGGCGTAGAGAGCGCTCTTGGGTCCGGATACTGTACACCTCTGATCATCAGGAACAGCAACGCGACGAAGCTCACGATGATGAATGCGCGAGTTGCCCGGCGACCGAGCCATTGGACTCGTCCGAGAGAAGCCGCAAATCCCGCAGTCGCAAGATAGGTCAGAACGGCCCCAAGATCGAGTAGAACATCTAGCGTGTCGCGCAGCGAGACGATCGCTGCAGGCACCTCTCCAGCATGTTCCTTCCCGAAGAATGCTCCGAACGCAAAGGCATTCCAGATGAGATACAGCGGGCCGCTGAGCATGATCGCCGCGAAGCCGAGGGTCGCATAAAAGCGTTCACCGGCTTCGCCGAGTGCTTCTCTGAGCACCACGAATCCACCCGCTATCGCGGTAGCCATAACAATGAGGACAAGATACCGCATCTGATTCTCCGCCGCGTTTGCCTGCCAGGGTGCGCCCAGGCCGACCCAGAGAAGCGCAACGGGCGCAAATGACGTTACAAGGAGTGTCCCGGCCAGGCCGAGCAATCGCCGAGCCTGCGCATCGGCTCTGATTGCCCGTGCGCCAAGCGTCCAGGCCGCAATCGCGATCGCTGCAAAGTGCGCTACTCCGACGGCCTGATAGACTCCTGGGACGCGAAAGGCGCGCACGCCGACGACAACGAAATTAAGAAACGGGACGATCCAGAGAAAGACGTAGCTCACACGGCGGATAGTATTCATTGGGATCTACTTTGAACGCGCGAAACGTCTCGGATAACAAGATTTACTCGCTAATTTTCCTTGGATTACAATTCCCTCGTAGGTCGCCGGTGCGTCGTTATTTGATGAACCGGTGGAAACACTAGCTTTACGGCGTGGGCCAACTCCAACCGGAAGGGAGGGTCGGGCCGTACGCTCCGGTTAGCTCAACATTATCGTTCATGTACCAAATGGCTGACTGTTGCGTGTCCGGATTGAAAAGCAGGTAATCAGGCTTACCGTCGTGATTGAAATCCGCCGCGCCTATCAGGCTCCAATTAGCCGGGAGCGTCGGACCAAAGTCACCGCCTATTTGCGCGGTGTTGTTCAAATACCAGATGGCTGACTGTTGCGTCTTCGGATTGAAAAGCAGGTAATCAGGCTTGCCGTCGTGATTGAAATCCGCCGCGCCTATCAGGCTCCAATTAGCCGGGAGCGTCGGACCAAAGTCACCGCCTATTTGCGCGGTGTTGTTCAAATACCAGACCGCTGTTTGTTTTGTGGCGGGATTGTAAAGGACGTAATCCGGTTTCCGGTCGTTGTTGAAGTCTGCGGTTGCAAGCAATTGCCAGCCAGCCGGAATGGTCGGACCGTACGCTCCGCTTAGCTCAACATTATTATTCATGTACCACACCGCCGTCTGCCCCATGCTCTGATTGAAGAGTACGAAATCCGGATGGCCGTCTCCGTTGAAATCTGCGGCACCCACCAGGGTCCAGCCAGCCGGAATGGTAGGACCGTACGCTCCGCTTAGCACAACATTATTATTCATGTACCACACCGCCGTTTGCCGCGTGCTGGCGTTGTAGAGCACAAAATCGGTCTCGCTATCACCGTTCATATCTGGGAGGACGGCTCGCGGCGGAGGCGCAACAGGCGGAGGCACAACGTTGGCCTGTAGTCCATCCATCGCGACGCCCTCTTTGCCATCGCTAGGGGTGCGGGTAATTGTTTTAACCGGCGTGCAAAACTGGTAACCGCGCCACATCAGTGTACCATCACCCATGTATGTGAATCTGTCGGTGCCAATTATGTTTCCGGCGGCGTCCTGGAAAGTTAAAATGCTCGCGGCATCGCCAAATGGGCAATGAAGACCACTTCCCCAGTAAGCGCCGAAAGCAGAAACCGGCCGGGAAAAAGATATTACCAGCGGTCCGGTGGGCCGGTCCGAATCCATTAATATCGTTCCGTCGCTGGTTACACCGATCACCGAGCACATTACAAACGAAGTGGCTGTTCTCATGTCATCGCCCGAAATCGTAGCGATCCCTCCGAGAATTGAGGTTCCGTTGGGGATTCCCGCTACGCCAAAGCGTTCCCATGTTTCTGAGTTAGTGCCTACAAATGGTGGCAGAAGTGTCACTTGTGAGTACAGCGGGTTTGTCAGGAACAAGAAGCCAAGGACCGTAATGAGAGAGCCGAGGTTTGCGCGGCTTATTGGAGACTGAAGTTCGGCCATGGTTGCGGCTTGGCATGCTAGGCCTAATGAGAAAGAGACGACAGTTCGTAACTAAACGCAAACATTTTTCGTCTAACTGGGAATCGAATTCCGAGCAGAATCTGGCTGTATGTCAAACGGACTGAGGACGCCGAGCCCGGGCTTGCTCAAAACATGTGTGTAGATCATCGTGGTGGCAATGACCGGGCCGCAGTGGCTACAGGGTGGGTTCCGCGCTATAGTCTGAGTAGTCCGGAGCGGCACCGATCAAGGCCAAATGTGTAAAACGAAGATCAGACCCCAGATTAAGCCGATCTTATTGGCTTCTCTGGGTTCACTAGTTGCGCTTCTCCCTGTTTGGGGACAGGCGCTCCCACCCAAGGCGCGCCGGATAGAGCCGCTCGAAAAATACGACAACCCGCCCGCATACATTTTCCGAATAGAGACTTCGCCGGCAATGGTCTCGCAGTACGGTCCGTTCACGAGTTACCAGGTGAATGTCGATGCGGGCGGTCACAATATTCTCGGTGATGCTGCGAACGAGCCGTCTATTTGCGTGGACCCCACAAATGCCAACAGGATGGCCATAGGTTGGAGGCAATTCGACAGCATATCTTCCAACTTCCGCCAAGCCGGCTATGGCTACACCACCGATGGAGGCATGACGTGGAGGTTTCCTGGCGTTCTTGAAAATAATGTCTTCCGCAGCGATCCCGTGTTGAACTCCGATAACGCAGGGAATTTTTTCTACCTCAGCCTTCTGCAGATATTTTTTGACGACCTGTGGCACTCGCTAAACGGCGGGCAATCCTGGGCGCGCCTCGGGCCAGCGACGGGAGGCGATAAGGAGTGGTTCACCATAGATAGGACTAACGGATTCCAATACCAGTTTTGGAGCACTGACGGCAATAATTACGGCGGCAGACAATTTAGCCGTTCCACCGACGGCGGGGTTACCTGGATGAATCCAATCGATATCCCTAACCATCCCGTATGGGGAACACTCGATGTGGACGCCAACGGCGATCTCTTTATCGGCGGCGGAGATCAGGGGAGCCAGTTTTGGTGCACTCGCTCGAGTAACGCACAGAACGGGGGCCTCATTCCAACTTTTGACCAGGTTACTGCAGTCAACCTCGGCGGCAGCATAGTTTCTAGCGGGTTGATAAATTCAGGAGGGTTGGCGGGACAAATATTCCTGGCGGTGGACCGTTCCGGTAGCGCGACAAACAATAACATTTACATGCTGGCAAGTGTGCAGCCAACTGGCGCTACCAGCGGAACGGACGTGATGTTTGTGCGCAGCACCGATGGCGGACGGAGCTTCAGCGCACCGCACCGAATCAATGACGATCCCATCAACCAAAGTAAGTGGCATTGGTTCGGCGCGTTTTCAGTAGCGCCGAATGGACGCCTTGATGCTGTTTGGCTGGACACGCGAAACGCCGCGAACAACACCGATTCCGAGCTATTCTACTCCAGCAGCACGGACGGCGGCGACACGTGGTCGCGTAACATCGCCTTAAGCAATTCGTTTAATCCTTTCATCGGTTACCCGAACGCGAATCCTAAGATAGGCGATTACATCACAATCGTTTCAGACAATACCGGTGGCAATGTCGCGTATGCTGCAACGTTCAACGGTGAAGAAGACGTTTATTACTTGCGTGTACCGGCGAACCCTGGCTGGAGCGTGGTGGGTGTGGCTGACTTTAATCGCGACGGCCATCCGGATTACCTGCTTCACAATGGGAGCACGCGACAGACGGCGATATGGTATCTTAACAACAACGTTGAAACGTCCGGCCTGTATGGGCCTACTCTTCCTGCTGGCTGGAGCGTGGTAGGAGTAGCCGACTTTAATGGCGATGGGCATCCAGATTACGTCCTGTTTAACTCAAGCACGCGACAGACGGCGATATGGTATCTTAACAACAACGTTCTAACCTCCGGCCTGTATGGGCCCACTCTTCCTGTCGACTGAAGGGTCATGGCGTGGCGCCATCATCGCGAGATACGCCATCATTGGCGAGTTCTTGAGGAAGCTGTGAAACGCTTCCATCATCTCGACGACGGCGACGTTCGAGCAGTTGTCGATGAAGTGGTGATATGGTCTCGGCGGCGTCGGCCCAGCTCCACGTGTCGGTGAAGGCGTGGAACTGCGCCTGGCTTACTTCGCCGTTGGTTTCACGGAAAAGGACGTTATAATCGGCGTTCGAGTTAAACGGCGGATCGAGATAGACTAGATCGACACTTCCATCCGGAAATTCTCTTCGGTCGGAAAGCCATTTAAGATTATCGCCGAAATAAAGGCGGTTCATTCCTGTAGCCGGAAGAAGATTCCGCGACTTCGCTTGGAATGACAAGCGATGTCTGGCACGATTTTAGCGGATCACCGACCTATGCACCCAGAACAATTCGTCCCGTTGTTGCCGCTCGTTTTTCTCCTTCTCATCGCAATTGTCATTAAGAGGTTCCTTCGCGGTCGCGGCGCAGCAGATTTTCCGTACGAGCCGATAGAGAAATTGTTTACGGCAGCGGAGCGTTCATTTCTGGGCGTTCTTGAGCAGATCTTGGGAAGTGAATATCGCATTTTGGGGAAAATTCGTCTCTCCGACATGATTCAACCACGGCGAGGTCTTTCCAATAGTGCGCGCACGAATGCGTTTAATCGGATTTCCGGTAAACACGTGGATTTTGCGATTTGTGATCCTCGCACTTTGCAGGTTGTCGGTGTGATCGAGCTTGACGATGCGAGTCACAAATGGAGCTCAGCCCGGCGCGGCGATGAGTGGAAAGACAAAGCACTCGCTGCCGCGGGCGTTCCGACGGTCAGGATTCCGGCGCAGCGAGCATACAATCCGGCCGAAATTCGAGAAAGACTTTCGACTATCTTTGCTGTTTAAGTTCGCGAAGCGAGCGATGTGATTAACTTGATCACTTCGCATCTCGATCGATGCGCGGACCGGGTCGGAAACCGCTCCAGCGCTTGAATAGATCGCGCACGTCTAACGACTAAACATATTAATATGAAAAAGTTTACCAGTTTACTGATAGGCTGCTCGCTGGCGCTGGCTGGAGCCGCGCTGGCGCAACAGCCAAACGAGCAGCCGACACCAAAGAACAAGCAGGGCCCTGAAAAAACGCACGCAGCTGAAGTAAAGCCCGGGGCGAACGCGGCCAAGCCTGAGGCCACGGCCCCGAAGCCGCACGGAGCGAGGAACGAGCGGGCTCCGTCAAAGCCTCAGAAGCCCGAGGCGACACCGAAATCTGAGAAGGCCACCGGTACGGAAACGAACGTTCCCGGTCAACCGGCGGCCAGTGCGACGCCCGGCGGGAAGCAGCAGGAGCAGCAGCGCAGGAACGGCAGAAATGCGCGTGGCGCAAACGCGAAGACAGTGCCGAGCGCTACTCCGGCAGCGGCTGCGGCTACGGCAAGCGCAGCTCCAACAGTCGCGGCAGCCGGCCAGCAAAACGCGCGAGCTAATGCGGGAGTCGCGGCGAAGAAGCCCGATCCGCAGCAGGTGCAGCAGATCAAATCGCAGCACGCGAATTTCCGTGCGCAGCCAAAGCCGCAGCAGGTTCCGCCGGTTACGTTCAACCAGAGCTATCGGATTGAAGGAAGCGATCAGTGGCAGGGTCCGCAATACGAAGTATTCCGCTCGTATCATCCGGAACGGCACGACGAGGGCTGGTATCGGTCGCGTTACAACCGCGTGGAGCTGATCGGTGGCGGTTACTACTACTGGAACAACGGCTACTGGTATCCGGCATGGGGTTACAGTCCTTCAGCCGAGTATTATGCCTACGATGGACCGATCTATGTGGGTCACCGTGCTGAGCCGCCCGACCGAGTGATCGCGGATGTGCAAGCCGAGCTGCAGCAGATGGGCTATTACCAGGGTGAGGTGGATGGATTGCTCGGGCCGTTGACCCGGCAGGCGCTGACCGCCTACCAGGCCGATCAGGGGCTCGCCACGACGGCGGCGATCGACGAGCCGACGCTCGATTCCCTCGGGATGGGATAGGCGGCGAAGCCGTCCGAGAGGTCAAACGTCAGATGTCAGCAGTCAGATTTCTAAAGGCTCAAAGAGGAAAACTGAACACGAACGAGCGGGAGCCGTTCGGGTAGACGGTCGAGCCTGCGCGGCAGCAGGTGAGTGAGCGGGTCGCGAACGAATCAAAAGCTGAAATTAAATCACGAGAAGCCGCGGGGGGCGCACGAATGCCTCGGCGGCTTTTCTGTTTTAGGGGGCGGCGGAGCCGTCCAGCGGTCAGCGCTCAGACGTGAGAGGACAGAGGATCTCCCCGGATTTTATTTCATTCCGTCCGGGCTACGGTTGTGCTTCACGCCTCACGGCGTAACAATGTAACGATGTAACGCTTCACGCTTCATCCCTTCATTGCTTCCGGAGAAACCATGACCCAACGCATCCGCGGCGTACTGGCGCCCGTCGTCACCCCGTTCAAAGCCGATCTTTCTCCTGACAGGGAACGATTCATCGCGCATTGCAAATGGCTGCTGTCGCAGAACTGCGGGCTGGCCGTGTTCGGCACCAACAGCGAGGCGAACTCGCTGGCGGCCGAAGAGCGCTCGACGCTGCTCGATGCGCTGGTCGCGGCCGGGGTCGATACGTCGCGCATGATGCCGGGCACCGGCTGCTGCTCGATCACGGACACCGTCAAGCTCACATCGCAGGCGGTAAAGCATGGTTGCGCGGGTGTCTTGATGCTGCCGCCTTTCTATTACAAGGATGTCAGTGAAGAAGGTCTCTACCGCCACCTCAGTGAAGTCGTGCAGCGCGTCGACGCGTTCGGCAAGAAGTACCCAATGATAAGCGCGTTGAAGCAGGGCATCGCGATCTACACGAACGATCCGGCGTGGCGGGCGGTGCGGCCGCCGCTGATCGAACTCACCGCAGAGCAGGCAAAGACGCTCGCCGCGGAACTCAAAGCGATCTCCTTCACCATGCCGGGATTGAGTGGCGCGGAAGCAGCGGCCAAAGCTTAATCAGAGGTCAGAGGTCAGACATCGGACATCGGACGTTGGAGGGCGGAGGGCGGAGGAAAGTCGGAATTGCGCTGTCGCCAGCGGGGTGATCTTGTCTCGTTGAACGGTAAGATGCCCAACAGCAAATCATGAAGAGACGGATCAAACGGACCCCGAGAAAGCGGAAGTTTGCGGTCGGTGAACACATACGAGTTGTGCCGCTGCACCAACCGACGATCGCAGCTCCTTCCAAGGGTGACTTGACCTATCGCGGTGGCGCTCTTACTCCGAATGTTGAAGTGTTTACGATTTTTTGGGGAAAGCTCTGGGGATCATCGCCCGCTTCGACAGATACAATGAGCAAGCTCAACAAGTTCTTCGACGACATCCTTGTCAGTCCCTTGATAGATCAGCTCGCGGAATACAATGTATCGGGCCAGACGATTGGGCACGGTTCTTTTATTGGGACGAAGGTGATCACATTGAATGCGCCAGCTGGGAGTGTGACCGATTCGGTCATACAGGCGCAATTGAAGAATTGGATTTCGTCAAAGACGATCGTGAACAACACCGCGAACACGCTTTATTTCATTTATCTTGATCCCGGGGTTGTCTCGATCCTGGGAGGGAGTCGCTCGTGCCAAAGCTTCTGCGGCTATCATAACAACGTCGGGACGGTGTATTACGCGGTAATGCCTTACCCATCGTGCAGTGGCTGCCTTGGCGGACTGCAAACCTTCGATGCGTTAACCGCGACCAGTTCACATGAGCTGTCTGAGGCAATCACCGATCCTGTACCGGGGTCGGGTTGGTATGATGACACGAATGGAGAAATCGGCGACATTTGCGCCTGGAACTTCAAGCAAATGCTCGGTTACACGGTGCAGCTTGAATGGTCGAATCAGCAGCAGAAATGCGTGTGAGGGAAAGCAGCGATCAGAGGTCCGAAGTCGGAACGTCAGAGATCGGAGGTCAGAAGGTGGGAACGTCCGTATTTTCTCGCCATTCATTAGCGTTGTCAGTTAGTCTGGGAGGATGCCTCGCGAGACAGCGCTGAACGCCCGACGAATGGAATCTGCGGTATGCTGATGCCAAGCGTATTGATCATTGAGGATGATGAGGATGGTCGTAGGGCCGTCGCCAAGTTGTTTGCCCGGGCAGATTGGAAAGTTTTTGAGGCCGCAGATGGCGATTCCGGAGTGGAACTCGCTCTCCGGCACCGGCCGGAAGTTATTTTATGCGACTTGCTCATGCCGAAGTCGAATGGTTTTCAAGTTTGTCGTACCATCCGGCAACAGCTCCAGCCGACCAAGATCATCGTGGTGTCGGGACGGGATTATGCGGTAGATCGCGCGAGCGCGCTGGAAGCCGGAGCGGACGAGTTTCTGCTGAAGCCGATTACATGGGAAGTGCTGCGGGAGTCAATCGATCGACTCCTAACACCGATTCCGGCGCGACCACGCGCGACGGCTTCCCCTGAAGAACTCGGTTCGGTGCCGCCGCGGATAAAGTTGTGGGGCGTGCGCGGCTCGCTCCCGGTGCCGGGGCCGGCGACGATCCGGTATGGAGGCAATACCAGCTGCGTAGAAGTGCGGGCCGACGGCGAAATCATCGTGCTCGACGCGGGCACCGGGATTCGTGGTCTCGGTCTTGCGCTGGAAAAGGAGCTGGGACCGGGGACGATCAAGCTGACTCTTCTCATTACACACACGCACTGGGATCACATCCAGGGTCTGCCGTTCTTTCCCCCCGCCTACAACAGCAAGAATCTGATCCGGATCCTAGGTTATGAAGGAGCACGTGCTGGTCTGGCCGCGATTCTGGCTGGCCAGATGGAGACGCCGTTTTTTCCGGTGAGCTTGCATGAATTGCAAAGTCATCTTGCGATCGAAGAGCTTAAGGACATGGAGTTTCACATCGGCAAGGTGAAGGTGGAGGCCAAGTTTGCGAATCATCCGGGCATCTGCGCCGCCTATCGGCTCTCTACCAGCGCCGGATCGATCGCATACATGCCGGACAACGAACCGTACGAGCCTCTCAAACTGCGACTTGCGGCGCAGGATGGAATCGATGGGAACGAAGCGCGAGATTTTGCCGGCGCGGAGCGGGCCAAGATGGTGGAGTTCTTGCGGGATTGCGAAGTGGCGATTCTGGACTCGCAATATACGGACGAGGAATACAAGGGACACGTCGGGTGGGGGCATAGTCCGCTCAGCAGCGCTGTCCTGCTTGCGCTCGACGCGAATGTGAAAAGGGCTCTGCTTTTTCATCACGATCCCAGTCACGACGATGACATGATCGATCGAATGATGGAGCAGGCGCGGGAGCTGGTTAGGAAAAGCGGAAAAGCAATGGTGATTGAAGGGGCGCGCGAAGGCGCTGAGATCCTGCTTGAGTTACCAGCGCAGCGGCAGCTGCGCTGAGTTAATGGTTGTCTGTTATTGGTTAATTGGGGACGCAGCCGTGCTGCGCGCTATCGGTTATCGGAAATGCGGGGACTTGGGGAGATCGTGATCGATGATTAGCGAATGGCGGCGAGCGCTGTGAACATGGCAACTCAAGATCGGGCAATTCTGGAAAAGTTGGATGCGATTTTGCGATCGGAGGAGGTGCGCACGCGGATTCAACCGGTGGTCGAACGGGTTCGTGCCGAGCTGCAGCGGAAGACTACAGCTGTGATGGTGTGGGAGCCGATTCCGTTGTCGATCTACGGAAAGGCGTTGCCGACGATGATTCGTTCCAGCTGGGTCTTCATTCTCCGCGCCGGAACGAACACCGGTGCGGAACGACATCCGAACAGTCATCAACGGATGATGTCATTCGAAGGATCCGGCGATATGCAAATGGGAGACAGATGTCGGAAGTCAGATGTCAGCCTCCGGCCCATAGGGGCCTACGCCCCGGCGGGCGGTCAGAGGTCGGAAGGCGCGATTCTATGGCAGTCGAATGTTTTAGTCAGCGATCGCGACGCGCTACTGGAGCGAAGATGGATTTCTATCCCAGAGAATGTCTGGCATCAGCCGGTCGTTTCGAAAGAGGCCGATTGGGTGGTCGTCTCGTTTCACACGGTTCCGGCCGAGGAACTGATCGAAGAACGGCCGATTGACGTTGGCGCAGAGGGAACCAGACAGATGCGGTACGTGGATTAGAAAAACAAACGCTGAACACCCAACGCTCAACGCCCAACGTCCAACGTCCAATGGAAGAAAAGCACGGAGTTCGGACCGGGCGCTGAAGCGGCAGCGGTCAACGGTCAAAGATTGGAGGAAGTGCTTGCCAAAATGCGCCGTTAAGAGCAGAAATCCTCCCATGGGTTTAATCATTCTCATCGTTGTGATTTTGTTGTTGATCGGAGCTTTCCCGACAGGCGGTTATGGGTACGGCTACCGGTCGCACGGAATAATCGGGACTATTCTTATAATCCTTTTGATTCTGTATTTGCTCGGTCGCCTGTAAAGCACGCGGACCCATCTTGTTCCAGCAAAATTTGCGAAGAACGGCCGATTGACCACGCTGCGAGCCGGACAAAGCAAATGCGGTACGCGGGGTAGCGTCAGAGGTCAGACGTTAGAGGCCAGAAGGAAGGAAGCAAACGCTCAACGTCGAACGCTCAACGCTCAATGGAAGAAAAGCGCGGAGCTGTGGAAAGCGCAGCTCTCAGTTATCGGTTATTGGAAAGCGGGCAATTTCGAATTGCGAATCTCGAAATGCGAAACTCTCAACTCTCAACTCTCAACTCTCAACAATCAACTCTCAACTATCCAAGGTCAGACGCGTCAGCGGCGCAGATTTCATGAGCTAGTCGGCGCGCTTCTTCTTCGAGAGAGCCGATCGTGAAGTGGGCGCAATCGCGACGGTTGCCGATATATTCGCGGACCCATGGTTCGAGACCGCCGCTGCGTTCACATTGGGCGATATGCACGAGATTATGCAGGAGCAATTCGCGGTCGCCCCAGGAATCAGCCCGAATAATAACAGCATGGCCAAAACCTACGCAACGCGTGTCGTGGGTGATTATGCCGGTGCGCCGCGCAGCTTCAGCCAGCTCCCGATTCTCGGGCATCGGAATCCGATCGACCACCAGCACTCTGATTTTGGAACAATCCTGGACGCCGGCGAGACGCGCGTCGGCCATGTGTCGCGGGCTTAATGGCGCGCCGCAGGCCAGGGTGAATTCCTCCGTTGCTTTGGCCCACTGATAAGCGAACGGCAAAAGGTGTTCGAATATATCCTGATCAATCATGCGGCCGAACGTGAAAATTTCGTAGTAGGCGAGAATAAGAGCAAGAGGCGAGCCGCCTTTGCGAAGGCTACGGCGTGGCAAAGGAGCAAGGCGAGGCCTCGGGGGGGTTGGTTATCCGTTATCGGTTATTGGGTGTCGGTTAATGGAGCGTGGGGTGCAGGTTCAGGGCATCGTATACACAATAGGTTCAGGACATAGGTAACACTTTTTTGGTGGTGTGGTGAGGTAAAAACCTCGGCATGCCGTGGAAAAAAAGTGAACCTATGGAAGAGCGAATTGAGTTTGGATTGAGAGCGTTGCGGAGGGAGAACTTCCGAGCGCTGTGCCGGGAGTATGGGATCACGGCACGAACTGGCTACAAGTGGCGGGAGCGGTTTTTGCGTTGGGGCATAGCAGGGATGAGGGAAGAGTCGCGGCGGCCACGGAGCAGCCCTGGAGTACTGGGGGAGAGGGAGGTGTGTGAGATGGTGCGTCTGAAGGAAGCGCATCCGCGCTGGGGTCCGCGTAAGATCCGCGAATTGTATCTGCGGCTGCATGGAGAAGCAGCGAGTGAGAGTAGTTTTAAGCGAGTGCTGGAGCGAGCGGGATTGACCGAGCGGCGGCCGCGGCGACGGCCCTCAGCGGAAGGCGGGCGGTTGCATAGCGGGCGGCGTGGTCAGGCGCCTAACGAGGTGTGGACAGTGGACTTCAAAGGCTGGTGGTATGACGAAGCGGGCAACGGTGTGAACCGCTAACAGTACGCGATGAACATACGCGCTATATTCTGGAGCTGCGGGTGATGGAGAATGCCCGCAGTATGACGGTGCGCACGGTGTTTGAGCGGCTCTTTGACCGTTACGGCTTGCCGCAGATGATCCGCAGCGACAATGGCTCGCCTTTTGCCGCAATGAGGGCGCTCCTTGGGTTGAGTCGACTCTCAGCCTGGTGGGTAGCGCTGGGCATTGATTTGGAGCGCGGCCGACCTGGGCACCCGCAGGATAACGGTGCCCACGAACGTTTGCATCGCGACATCAGTGTGGAACTAGAAGGAGTCGCCGGGATACACTGTCAGGCGGCACTGGATCTGTGGCGAGAGCAATTCAACAATGAGCGGCGGCACGAGGCACTGGAAATGCGCACCCCGGGCGAGCTCTACGTGCCGGCTCCACGCAAATATGACGGCACGCCCACAGCATTAGAATACGCCGCAATGGCTACCCGTAAAGTTAATGCTTGTGGCCAACTCCATTGGGAAGGTGAATGCTATTTTCTCAGTACCAGCTTGGCCGGCTGGAACGTCGGACTGCAGAGTGTAGGCGAAGGGGTCAACGTCTGGTTTGGTCGACTCTTGCTCGGCCAGATCGACCCCTCCAGAGCAAGTTTTTTGCGGGCGGATATCCGCCCGCAAAAAGCAGTGGAAACGAATCAAAACAACCAACAAACTGTAAACCAAGTGTATACCATGTCCTGAACCTGAAACGTATACGATGTCCTGACTGCACCGTGGTTCCGGTTATCGGTTATTCGTTAATGGTTAATCGGAACGGAGCAAAAAAAAACGGCCGGTTTGCGAGAGCAGCTGGATGCAAGCAACTTTCGCTCGTTTAGCTCATGGACGAAAAACCTGATCGCGCTGGTGTGGCCGCTCCGCCGCCGCTCCTAATGGTCCTTTGTATCGCGGCAGGGTTCTTGGCGGAGCATGCGCGACATTTTCCAATTTTTCCCGCCAGTCACCCCATCTGTCGACCTCTTTGTTTCGCGTTGTTTGGCGCTGCTGTGATCATTTTTGTCGCTGCCATTCGAGAACTGATCATACACAAGACACACCCAAGTCCGTACAAGCCAACGGCTGCAATTGTTGACACGGGAATCTATCGCTTCAGTCGAAACCCAATTTATGTTGGGTTCCTGCTCGTGACGCTGGCCTCTGCGGCCTGTGCGAATAGCGCGTGGCTGCTTCTGGCCGCGGTAGCGCTTTTTGTTTTACTTCGGTTCGGCGTGGTTAGCCGCGAGGAACAATATCTCTCGCGCAAGTTTGGCGATGTGTATGAGGAATATGGGCGAAAGGTGCGGCGATGGATGTGAGGAGCGCAGCGGCGCTCCAGCCAGTTTCAAACGCTGAAAAGCGCTCTATATCGTGGCCGTCTTGAACAGCTCGTTCTACTTAGCCGATTAATTCGAGTATCTTCTGATACCGCGGATGGCTTCGCAGGGGGTCAAGATCGGAGTCGTGCTTGATCCATCCCGCTTTAAGCTCGTGACCCGCGTGGGGAAGCAAACGTTCGAGCAAATCGAAAGCCCGCTCTGTCTCGCCCAGGTTCGTATAAATGCAGGCCGCATTGTACTGAGTCCAAATATCGTGAGGGTCGATCGCCAACGCTCTGGATAACCATTCCTTGGCACGGTCGTTTTCGCCAAGCGCGACGAGAGCAGCAGCGCCGAGGTAAGCCGACCTCGGATTGTCGGGGTGAAGAATGAGGTCTTTCTCTGCCCGTTCAACCCCCCTTCGTGCGGCACTTTTTGTATCCGGATCGCGACGAAGCGACCGATAAATCTGGATCAATAGGATCAACGATTGGTAGTCGTCCGGCTTGATTTCCGCGACGCGCTCGAAAAGCGCGGCTGCACGCTCCAGTTTGCCTTGAGTGAAGCAGGCGCGTCCATAGAAGTAATGACCCTCGAATGAATTAGGATCGAGAGCGATTGCCTGTTCGAATTCCGCCGTAGCCTGGTCGTATCGCTGCTCAAGCGAGAAGGCGAGCCCTCGCGAGGCATGGGCTTCCGCCAGCCCGCTATCCAGAGCCAGCGCCTTCGCACTGGTGGCCAGAATGTCCTCGATCACTACGTCCTCCACGTGGTAGTGCAGGTATAGGAAAGAATCACAGTCGGCGATTCCGGCGTAAGCTCGTGCGTAGACCGGGTCCAATTTTGCGGCCTCGGCGAACATCTGCCGTGCTAATTGATAGTAGACCTTCGATCGTCGCTCCATGAACTGGCGACCCCTGAGATAAAACGTATATGCTTCAACATTGTCGGTGCGCGTCTGCTTGATCGACTTCTTCTCTTGCGGCAGCAGCTTCACCTTTAACTGATCGACGATGGCGTGAGTGATTTCGTCCTGAATGGCGAAGATGTCGGTTAGATCGCGATCATAGCGGTCGGCCCAAACGTGAGCGCCGGTCTCGCTGCTGATAAGTTGTGCGGTAACCCGCACCCGCCCACCAGCCTTGCGCACGCTTCCTTCCAGAATGAAGGGAACCCCGAGCTCCTGAGCCACCTGCTGCACCTTGACGGGTTTGCCCTTGTAGGTAAACGCCGTGTTGCGGGCGATGACCAGGAGTCCGGACACTTTTGACAGGTCGGTGATGATGTCCTCAGTGATGCCGTCACTAAAGTATTCCTGTTCCGGATCGCCGCTCATGTTGTTGAAGGGCAGGACGGCAATCGCCGGTTTTTCCTGTTCATGTTGCGCTGCCTTTTGGTTCTTGCCCGGAACAGCGGCAGTATCTAGACAGACGCGGTAAACGCGAATGGGCCTCTCGATGTTCTTTAGGGTCTGCTCCCCCATATCCTCGAAAGCGAGGTCGAGCCGGTTGCCAATGTGATCACGGACTGGTCCAGAGATCGTTATTCCGCCGGGCGTGGCAATACTCTCCAATCGCGCGGCGACATTGACACCATCGCCAAAGATGTCCTCCCCTTGCACAATCACGTCGCCAACGTTAACGCCCATGCGGAACTCGATGCGCTGATCTTGTGGCACACCGGCGTTTCGTTTACGGATACCACGCTGTATCTCCGCGGCGCACGCGACCGCGTTCACAACGCTCGGAAACTCCACCAGCATGCCGTCGCCCGTCAGTTTGACGATTCGTCCCTGATGCTCGCTGATTTTGGGATTAATGAAATCGGTCCGCAGCGTGTCTAGTGCCGCGAGCGTACCAGACTCGTTCGCACCCATGAGGCGGCTGTATCCAACGACGTTGGCGTCCAGGATGGCGGTCAGGCGGCGTTCCATATCGCGATAAAGTAAACCCAAAGAACAGAATTCATATCGCCGAAAATCTCGTCCGGCAAATACGGAGGCGTGGGAAATGAGGCGGACTGGGAGCGGAGGGCACGGAGCGGGAAGACGAAGCAATTCCAACGTCCAACGCTCAATGCCCAACGCCGAATAGAAGAAGAGATTGCTAGAGGTCGCTCTCTTTGCGGACGCCGGCAAACTTTCGTGTCACTTTCTGCGACGCGAACTTCGCGTTGGGAATATCCCAAAGTGCTTCTACCGATCCATCCCACTCTTTGGCGCCGGCGATACCTTTCGGCTCCGTCGTAGCCGTCGCTCGAATTCGCACATGGGTCGAGTCGGCGAACTCGCACATCGGGTGGTCGTTGTCTTCCGTCTCGAAAACGAAATCGAAGTTATCATTGTAAGGGCCGACTCTCGCTTTTTTGAAATCCGGTACGAGCAGGTCGTGCACTTTTTTGAGCAGGTTGGTTGATCGACTCAGCTTGCCGTCGCGAATCTCACATAAAAAGATGTCGCCAGGACCCCATCTGCTATCGATCGTGACCAGCACGGCCGAACCGTCCCTCAACCAGCTGGCGCTCATTCCGCCACGGTTTTTGTTTTGGAACTCGGGGTATTTGGTATCGAGTGCAGTCAGAATCTGGAAGGGTTGCAACGCGACGAGGTAGTCTTTGCACCGATCCTCAGAACCTTTTTTTCGTTCATCGGGGCAAAGTTCCGTCTTTGGGTAAATCACCGCGAATTTTTTGTCGGGCGAGATCGTTTTCGATGCAACCAAGTAATCCGCATATTCTTTGGGTAACCCGGCGGATGTGTCTGCCACCTCTGTGCTCTCCTCTTGGGCAAATAGGGTACCTAGACTAGAGAACACCAAACAGATCATAAGAATGATTCGCGACATGTGGTCATCCTGGCGAAACCGTGAAAAGCTGACAAGCTGATTTACCTTGGGGAAGGCTGTGGCGCGACCTGTCTTCGTTAGACTACGGCACGGCAAGCAATGAAGCTGAAAGCGGAAAACGTTCAACGCTCAATACCAGAGTGGATTGCGAATAAGAAAGGACAAACGGCAATCAGGTGGAAAACTGGTTGCGAACTTCGGCGCAGACGCGGATTGGCCGACCAGTCCCAGTGTTGATGGGGCACCAAAGCGTGCGCGCTTGCGATAAAAGTTGGTGGTCAATCCTGCGGCGAATTTCGGTGAACCGTTCAAAGGTGACCCGGGTGGCTTGGCCGACCCAGGTGCGCAGCAAGATCTCGTCGCCAAGACAGGCTGGCGCTTTGTAGTCTATTTCGTGACGTAACACTACCCAGCCAATGGCCTGTTGCGCTTCCGGGCTGGCCAGCGCGCGCCAGTGCGCGGTCGCGACGTCTTGCACCCAGCACAGGTAAACAGTGTTGTTGACGTGTTTTTGCTCGTCGATATCGCCCGGCAGAACGCGAACAGTCATCTCGAAACTCGCGGACATGGGACGGAAGAAATTAGAGGGTAGAAACGGTTGAGGCAAAAGCTGATCCTCCTCCGTTCCATGACAAATTAGGACGGAAGCCGCTACAGCGGTTCACGAGTCACAACGCGCGACCGGAGAAATTTCGGGTCGGTTATTTGCCCGTGACGTGTCACATCGCCTGCCCAGTAACGAACTCCATCAACCGGAGCATGGTGGGCGAGAATATATTCGACCCCGGTACGTTTCAACGGCTGGCCGGAGCTGAAGGAAGAGTTTTGTCCAGATATACCAAGGCGACCTTCATCCGGGCGAAACAGTGAAAAGCTGAAAAAGCGGAGGGGTCCCTCCTCTCTCAAGCACCACTGTCTAAAGGTCCAATTGCCATTCACCCGCCATTCGCTTTGTCGGCGCAGGAAGAACCAGCGCGGCAACGGCAATATCTTTAAAGGCGCGCAGAAACGTATGCCCCAAATCCGTCACATGATTGATGACTGTGAACGATCCAGCCTTGCCATCGCTTAATGTCGCATCGACCAAGCCCGCCTCAGCCATAAGCCGCACTTCATGATCAGCTCGTCCTCCCAGGAGTTTGAGAAAGCCGCGCGGTTGTTCGTCGGCCGCCATCAAGAGTTTATGTACGTAGTTTAAGTTCATCCCTTTTTTCTCCCCATTTGCCGCATCGCGGAATTACGAGCAGACTAACTAGGCGATGAGAGATCGACCGCCAAGTGCAATATACCACGGTTCTGCCATATCCCTAACGCTGTCGGAACTAGGAGCGAGGGCTAAGCGCCAGAGGTCAGGTTGAAGAAGTTACATCGTTCCGCCTTCGCCGCGGCTTCGGCGTGACAAGTAAAAGCGTTACAATGTTAAATCGGCCACAGCCGACAGAGGACGGCGAACAGAAATTGGAATTGCGAATGCAAATTCACAGCGGGCAAGAGACGCACGTCCTGAAATGTCGGCTCGATGTCCTAAAGATTTTATCGATTTCAATGAAAATCTGCATATACTACGATCATGTTCCTCAAATCACTTGGTATTGCTTTAATCGGATTGTTCGTGTTGGCTTTCAGCGCATCGGCGGGAACGCCGGCTCTTGAAGGGATTGTGAAGGATCCCGCCGGACGCCCAATCAAAGGCGCCGATGTTCGGATTGAAGCGAAAAATTTTGCTAAGATTGTTAAGACCGATGCCAGCGGCCATTACATCTCCGATGGTTTGTTGGTTGCCACTTATAAAGTCACTCTCGTTGTTAATGGATCGGTAAAGGCATCGATTATGAATGCCAAGACGCAGTTGGGCAAACCCACTCAGCTCAACTTCGATCTAACCGCAAAAATGGCTCCCGTTAGCAAACACACACATATGGTTTACGTCGCCCCCGACACCGGAACTCTTATCGGCGGCGGTCGCTGGGTCGAGGTCGATGACAATGGTAATCCTGTCAACAACACCGGAACCGGAGCAAGCAGTGTCGAGAAAATGAAAGGAAGCGCGCTGAGTAATATAAGTTCAAGTCGCGGCGGCAACGCCCCTGGCGGCCAGTGATATTCCACCGGATTCTTATCGGCGGCGGTCGCTGGGTCGAGGTCGATGACAATGGTAATCCTGTCAACAACACCGGAGCAAACAATGTCCAGAAAGTGAATGGAAGCGCGCTGGGTAATATAAGTTCAAGTCGCGGCGGCGGCGGCCCTGGCACCCAGTGATATTCCACCGGATTTCAACGCCAACGTTGTAGCCGAGCCGAACAGAGGTCGGAGGTCGGAATCGAAAATCCGAGATCCTGAAACTCTAAAACGCTGAAAGAAAAAGTTGAGGCGTTGAGAGGGAGGGAGCAAACGCTGGACGCCGAACCTCGAACACCGAACGCCCAATAACTAAGAGGACAGCCGCCTTTGCCCGTAGCCGCCGGGCTACGGCGTGCCAAGGAGAACGGGAAATTAGAATTAGGAGTTAGCCGTTTCTGGGTTATATTCGGGCAAGTTTGTCTGGACTGGTTCCCGGCAGCACAACCTCAGCTTCCGGAATCCTTTGCATCTCACTAATTATGAAAGCCGATCTCGTTAAAGCCGCCTCCGAAGTTATTACTAATCCGCAAATTCTGGTGAACATGGTCTCGCGTCGGGTGCGCCAGCTCTCTATCGGGCATCGTCCGATGGTGGAATTTGTTCCGGGGCTCGGTCATGCCGATATCGCGCTCCGTGAGATCGCCAATGGGAAGCTGATTTTCGAGTCGACCCTCGGTCAGAACGGGAATGTCGAGGCGACGCATGTCGTAGAGTTCCCGGGGATCATCGTCGCCAAGAAAACGGCGGCGAAGAAAAAAGCAGCCTGATCTCGAAGCGGACGCTTCTTTACCAGTTATTCGCCACGGCGAATCCGCGCCGCAGGCAACCGGATCGGTTATCCGTTAATGAGGCAGCGTGGCTTTCGGCGATGGAGTTCGCTATTTGCAGACTTGATTAATCAGGAGCGAGACGGAGCTGAAGCTTAGCCAATGCAGAATCCAATAGTCCCAGCTCAGGCGAAGTCCGCCGGCCCAAAGGATGATACAGACAAGGGCGCTGGCCGACAATGAAAAGCACCAGATACAGCTGAGCCATTCTTTGGCCGAACCGCGTCCGCCCGGCATCGCGTTGCGAATGCGCTCGAACACGGCAAGCGGTATCGTTGTTCCCGTCCCACGAGATGCGGCTCTAGTTGATGTCACCGTTCTTAAAATCTTTTTCGCTCTTCGATTCGCGGTCGATCTTGACGTTCTGATCCTTCATCAGCCAGTCAACGTTGTCGTTGATCAGATCTTCCACGCCTTTGGGCGACGTGACCTCAAAGAACACGGTCACAATCTTGTCCGGCGACTCGATTGCGATGCCTTTGTCAGTCGCTTCCGGTTCCCAGAAATCGGGGACATTGACCGAGATAACGGGTTTGCCCTCAAGGATCTTGATCGTCTTGGCGTCAACGATAGCGTAACAAAGAAAGCTGGTTTTAATCATAGGAAAATCACATCTAGAGCGAGAAAACGACCAATCGTCAGCCGAACGGCGTAGTTTCTTTGTATGACAACGAAATTACAGATCAAGGGCAGCTGGAACGAACTGAAGGGAAAATTGAAGCAGAAATACGGTCAATTGACCGATGACGATCTCTCGTTTGCCGCGGGGAAAGAGGATGAGTTGTTGGGACGTTTGCAACAGAAGCTCGGCAAATCTAAAGAAGATCTTCGCGACGAGATTGAGAGATTGTAGGCAGGGAAGCTCGAAGCGGAGCTTCGGTTATTGGTTATTGGGGAGGAGCGGAATCAGAGGTTAGCGATCAGACGACAGATATCGGAAGCGGAAAATGCTCAACTCCGAAGGATTCGCGAGCGGGCAGCCCAACGTCCAATAAAAGATGTCAGCTCCGAAAGCTTTCGCGAGCGGGCGGCGAAGCAAGCAGTTGACGTAAGCTGTTGTTATCCAGAGCCGCGACCGAGAGTGGGGTTGACCGGCCGCGCAGGAGAATATCGTGCAAGGGTAGCTCGGCGGAAAGCTGGGCAGCTTCCAACGTGTCACGCGATACGACCACGGGGACTTGTAGTTCTTTCGTGGCGTTCTCGAGACGTGCGGCGGTGTTCACTGCGTCGCCGAGTGCAGTTAATACCGGCGTTTTCGGTGGACCCATCTGGCCGATGATCGCGTCGCCGGTATGAACTCCAATGCCCATGTTTAGCGGCTCGGCCAGTTCGGAGGCGAGTTCTTGATTAAGATTTTCCAGCCTTTCCAGCATCCGCAACGCACAACTCAGCGCCGCATTCGCACCGTGATCGTCGCTTTGCTCTAACCCAAATAACGCCATCAGACCGTCCCCGGTGAAATTCGAGTAGTGGCCGCCAGTGGCTTCAACGGCAGCGGCCATCTCGGCAAAGTAATGGTTGAGCACGAAAACGACGTCATACGGCAAGCGGGCTTCGGCCAGGCGAGTAGAACCGCGCAGGTCGATAAACAGAATGGTGACTCGACCTTCTTCCCCGAATTCTTTGCCCCGCAGCGGTCCCGACCGAGTTGAGAGCTCGGGATGAAGAAGCGGATAAACTGAGAGATCGTTGTGCGGACGGAGCTGGCATGCGAGGCGAACGCCCGCAGGCGCGCCGACGCGTGCGAGTGCATGAGCTTCGAGGTCGTTCGGCGAAGGCAGTTCCTCGGCGGTCTCATCGATTCGGATACGGCAGGTCGTACAGCGGGCGCGACCGCCACAGGCGGAAACATGCGGTCGGCGCGCCAGGCGACTGACCTCCAGAACGGAGAGCCCGATTGGAGCTTCGACCGCATAATCTCCTGGATAGGTAACGGTGAAACGTTCATGTCGTCGTTGCCAATTACGAATTTGCGCGGCGCAAACGACAATCCCGACCAGAGCGAGCCAGGAATATCCGACCCATTCTTTCAGCTGCGCGCGCGTGGCCGCGCGTTTTGGATTGGCTGGGACACCGAGCGTTTTCATGCGCTTGAACCACGCCGGGTCGGAACGGGCGTGAGCTGTCGTGGTCATGCCGACTTCGGCGAACCCGAGGAGCGCGCCAGTTGGGATGAGCACGTAAGCGAGCAGGAGAGCGGGAAAGATGCGCCGATACCAGCCGCGGATTCGCAGCCAAAAATGCAGGCCAACGATAAAGTGACCCCAAACGAGAAGGACGAGGAGAATTTGGCGATACCTGGTCCAGGGATCAACCCAGAGATTGGCGATTTCGTAGGGGTAATTGATGTCGATGCCAGTGAGGATGCGCGTCCCGCGGGTATTGACGATGTGGACGAGGAGGAGATACGGAATGGCTAATCCAAGGAGTACCTGCGTTCCTTCCCACACCGGCATTCGGTAGTGCCGGCGGCGAGCGAGAGCAGCGAGACCACAGAAGGCGTGTGTGGCCAAACTCCCGTAGAGAAGTATTTGGCCAGGCGGCGAATGCCAGAGAGCCATCACCCATGGGCGCGCCGTTTCCTGCGCTTGCAAGGAGATGAGGCCAAGCGCGTGATTCGAGAGGTGCATCGTGACGTAGAGCCCGATGATGATGCCGCTGGTGGAGCGGAGTCGCGCGAGAATGGTGGGCGGGATCAAAGGAAGTAGGACGTTGAGAGACTAAAGTAGAAGACGCAGGAGGCGAAGCGCAGAGAAAAAAACGAGCCCCAGCCTTCGCGTAAAGCTACGGCGAAATGCGGAAGAGCTATTTTATTTTTCGCCAGATGACGTCTTCGTTGTTTCGCCGGTCAATTAGGGTGTCCACTTCTCCGTTGGCGTGGTAGTGAAACAGGATTCGGCCTTCGACCCCTTTCCGAAAGAAAAGGTCGCTTGTTTCCGGAAATAATTGTTCCTTTTTGCCGTTGCGTTCGACAAATAGCTTTTCGCTTTCAACGCCGACCGATCTGGTTCGACCGGGCGCGACCTCGTAGGTGCCGATGAACTCGGCAAACTTTTTCGGGTCGGCTTTTCCAGTTGCCGGATTCTCGTAGTAACGATGCGCCTGGCTGGCGATGATTTTCCATTCACCGTTGCGCTGCAGCCAGGTGTCGGTGATGTGATAACGGGCCTTCAGATTTTGGCCGAAGATAGTTTCGGTTTCGTTGGCGTCGTAACTCAGCACCGCGGTGTCGCCAATGATCCGGCTTTGCACCTTGTCGATTTTGATGGCGCCGGAATATCCCACCGGCAGCGGCGCGATGTCGGCCACGAGTTTTGGTTTATCGAGCGTGCGACCTTTTTCATCTGAAAAAATGCAATCGTCGGCGAAATATTTTTTCCACGGCGCCTGATTTCCAGGAACAACCGCGTCGTACAGTTCCTGGGTGCGACGGACGAGTTCTTCCTGAGTGATCGGGGCATCGGCGGCGTAGCCGAGAGTTGCGGCGACGAGGTAAAGGCAGAAAACATCGAACAAATGCCAGTGCGGCTCGCACCAACGCCGAATGCGCAATATCGAATGACGGAGTAGGGAGAGGATTACGAGGGTCAGTCTCATAGAAAGGAGAAAGCATAGCAAAGCCGAAATGCGAAAGGCGAAGGGCGGATGTGCAGCCGACACGGCTGCCGCTGCACAAATCAGACGTCAACACTCAACGCCCAATCGCAGGGCTGAAGAGGGCGGACTATGAATTGCGAATCGCTGAAACCGGAAACGATAATAAACCGGCGGCAGCGAAATATTTTAATCTTCGGCTGCCGCTGTGTTTATTTTACCTGACGTCTCACTACATGCGATGCGGGTTATGTTTCCCCTTCTGCCAGCCATAATGGTGTCCCGGTGGTGTCGCCTTCGGCGTTACCCGGGCCGGATTGTTGTTCTGTCCGAACCCCATGCCGCGGCCATGCGGCTGTGCCATTACATACATCGACAGCGACAGAAAGCCCGCCACGATCGCAAGGGCCAGTTTCATGATCTCCCTCCCCTTTTGTTCCGTGCTCCTCGCTAATTCGGGCGAATCTTCCCGGAAATCAGGCCCTTTTAAGGACAGACGGATCGCGTCACATCGATATTCATTGCTTTTCCCAGGTCAGCCATATCGCTGCTCAAACTGGCCCCAGCCATGTGCCGCGGCAGTTTGGACTTCCGCAGTGGCACGCAAATTCGTCTTTGAGTTGTTTGCTAATTGGTTCGTCGAGCTTCAGGGCGTAATCATAGAAAAGTTCTTCGCCAGGCTCGATGTTTCGCAACGCATAAATAAAAATGCGGTCATCTTCCTCGACCGCTTCGCAGTTCGGGTCGCAGGAATGGTTGATCCAGCGCGCGTCGTTGCCACCAATGCTCGGGTCGATCACAAGGACACTCTCATCCAGACCGAACAGGAATGCGTGAGCGTCGTCAGAGTCGGCGGGCACACTTTCCCAAGGGACGCGTTTTCCCGTGTATTCGATGATCCGCGCGTTCTTCCGGATGCGTTTGGTCGCGAAAACGCCGCGCCCGTGGACACGCGATTGCCGAACCTCGATCTGAGGTTTTGCGCGGCTGTTTTTCCGAGATCGCATAAAGGATTTTCGAAATTCGAAGGTCGCAAGGATGTAGATCGGAGGGCAGAAGCGAAAACATTCAACCCGCCTTCGCGGGAGATGAGCTACGGCGCAGAGAGGGCCCAACGTCCAACCCCCGATATTGCAGCAGAAGGCAGAGGGCAGAGGTCAGTAGATGAATGGCAAAAGTCGCCAGCGAGTGCGCCGCTGATAGACGCGATATTGGTCGCCGAATTCGCGGACGAGAAAATTCTCTTCGGCCCGGATGCGCGCGACGATGAGCATGCACATCGCGGCCGTTAAAAGCAGACCGATGGTGCTCCGAAAGACGAGTGCCCAACCGGCCATCGCCAAGAGCGCTCCAAGATAGCTGGGGTGCCTAACGAACCGGTAAAAACCGTCGGTTTTGAGGCGGTGATCGGACTGGAGTGCGACAAAGATACTGAAGCGATGGCCGAGCTCGAATACCGTGGCGACGCGCAAAAAACCGCCGATGGCGGTGACGATTAATCCGAGATAGCGGATAGTGTCGCCGTCGATGGTCCAGCGATCGAGACGATCGAGACGCGGCGGCAGCCACGCGAAAATGATGGCGATAACGATCAACGGAATGAAGATCCACCGGCTGGAGGGATCTTCGCGTCGGCCGACAGCTAAACTGCTGCTTCCGGAAAATCCGAAAGCGATTCCGCCAGCCAACACGAGGACGATGAGACTGGCCCGCGCCGGATGAGAAAAGAAAGTTATCCAGTCGCCCCAACCCCAAATAACCAGCGCGAGGAAAGGCAGCGTCCCGCCGATTCCAAAAGCGAGGTTCTTACCGGTTTGATTTGGCATTGCTTAGACGGTAACGAAGCACTAGAAGCCAGAAGTTCGCCACCGCGAATGGAGCGAGCTGGGCAGCCGCGACATAGATCACACAACCCGACGGACGAGGGTGAGAGAGCGGGATGCAATCGAATCAATCTGTCCTTTGGCGGATCAGATATCAGATTGTACAAAAACGTTTGAGGCGTTAAAGGCGATAACCTGTTAAAACGGCAGTGATGACTGAGCGCGAAGATGAGATCGCGTCGGCGATGCCGACGGAGCTGGATGCGCTGCCGCGGTTAAGGGGGTTTCGTTTGCGCGGCATGCAGACGACGCGGTTGGAAACTTTCATTGACGCGGCATTTGCGTTCGCAATCTCGATGCTGGTGATCGCTCCGCAACAAATCCCGGACAATATTGATGCGCTTCTGGGCGCGTTCAGGAATGTGCCCGCCTTTGTCACGAGCATCATCGTGCTCGGAATCTTCTGGCGAGGTCATTGGTTATGGAGCCGGCGTTACGGTCTCGAAGATGGCATCTCGATTTTCATTAGCTGGGCGATGCTGGTCACGATTCTGATCTATATCTACCCGTTAAAAGGGATTTTTGGGTCGATGTGGTTTCTTCTCAGCGATGGTCGACTAGGCCACAAACTTGGGCTCCATTCCAACTCGCAAGCGCGAACACTTTTTGCGCTCTTCGCTGTCGGGTTCATCGCGATCGCACTCGAGATCCTGCTGCTGAATCTGCGGGCCTGGCAATTGCGGGATCCGTTACGGCTGAATGATCGGGAAAAATTGCTGACGCGCTACGAGGTAACGGGATGGAGTATACCGGTGGGCGTAGGCCTCGCCTCGCTGCTGCTGGCTCTTACCTTGCCCATAGACCAGATCGCCTGGAGCGGCTGGGTCTATTTCTCGATGGCGATTCTGGTGCCGCTGCATTCTGCTTACCGGAAAAGAAGGCAACAGAAGTAACGACCAAGTGAGCGATTAAGGAATCGCAAATCAGTGACTCGTTAAATCACTAAATGTGTTGCGCGATTTGCGAAGCGCTCCTTCGCAATACGAGCGCAGCGACAATGCCGACGCAGAGGAAGCCAATGATTTGGATCGACATGTACGCTGCGGTGTAGACACAGGGGAAGCCGTACCAGTTCCAGTAGGAAACATTGGTCGCGATGGCGGCCAGAATTCCGGCGACGAAAACGAAACCGACGCGCCCGCCGAAACCCGCGATGCTTGTTTGCGCGAGAAGAAAGACGACCAGGATCGCTTCGATCAGTTCGGTCGCGCATTCGATTCCCAACGATTTACCGAACGCGAACGGGCGCGCGTAGTTGTAAATCAGCAGACCCGATGGACCGCTAGCCATCTTTTCCATTTCTTGTTTCATCGCCTCCTTTTCTTCCTGGCGAGTTGCGTTCGGACCAAGACCGGTGCCGGGGAAAAAGTAAAGGCTCGACTTTTCTCCGATGTTCGATTGCATGGCGTCGAGCACCGTTTTCTCGTTCGGGATTTGGCTGATGCCTGCTTTGCCCAGCGGCAGAAACATGTGCGCGATCGACGTCCAGATAAACATGACGATGCCACCCAGAATGCCTGCGAGGAGAATTTTCATAAGGAGGAAAGGATGAAGGATAGGGATTGAAGGAGGGAAGAAAAATCGGCAGCCAAAGAAAACGCTCAACACTAAATGTCCAAGCGGGAGGAGAAGACGGACGCCCCGCGAAATCAACTCAGTCCGTAACGCAACATGAGCTGCTGGCGGATTTCCATCTCAACTTCTGGACGCAAGCGGCTGAGCAGTTTTTCTCGACGGTCAGGGTCCATTGCGGCCAACTCGGTCACGAACTTGTCCCGCGTTTTCTTTTTCTCGTAGCGACTCCATCCGATTCCGAGAGCGAGGAGCACGCTAATGGTCCAAACAGTGATTGTGGTCCAGGAAACCATAAGGACGGGACGGAGGTGAGCGCTGAAATCCGATGCGTGGTTTTGGGGGTTCAGGCGTTAGCGGCGGGTCAATTATGTCCATCAGCCGTTGCAAAATTGTGATGATAACGGCCTCATGAACATCGAGGCGCTTTTTAGTTCCTTTTCCAGCAAAGCAAGTTTTTGAGCCAACTCGCGTTTGTCGCCGAACAATGCGCGCATTTTGAGAAACGCTCGCACCACGAAAATGTTGACTCGCGCTCTCCCGAGACGCTCGGTCGCATCACCATGCGACCAATCCAGTCCATCCAACGGCGTCCCCGCACGTCGTATTCATCTGCACCGCCCATGAGCCGTTGAGACCATTTGCAGCCGTGATCGCACCATGTTCAGTGAATGCATAAGGCCGACGGCGACGATCTCGATGCCCCGAGCTTGAGGTGTTATTGGTTAATAGGAAGATGAGAGGTTTGGACGGAAGGCAAATGTGGATTTTGGCAGAATCGTCGAATAACGGATTATTATGAAGCAACCTTTCGTCCTGTTTCTAACGATTTTGACCGGCGTGAGCTCTGTCTGCGCTAATCTGGGTGATAGCGACGACAAAATTGAGGATTCATATGGCAACGTGGTCGAGCGACGCTTGCGCGATGATGGAACCGTCAGCATGCTTTATCACAAGGACCGATATCTTTACTTCGTTATTTTCGATAAACGCTTGAGCGTTTTAGAAACATATTCTCGCATCGATGGTCGCGATCTTTCTGCTAAAGAAATCTCCAAATTCCTCAAGGCGAACGCCGCCCGCGCCGCCTGGACGCGCCACGACACGTCGAAAGGACCTGGGTTCGAGCGCAGCGATCACAAAGCTGAGGCAACGTACCTCAAGATTGATGGCCGTCCGACCCTGAAAGTGCGCGTGTTGAACGAATCAAAGCCTCAAAAGGACCTTATCAGATAGGAGCTGGGACGCGGGAGGATGGGAGCGACAGGGAAAGGCCGATCTATGAAGGCGAGCGCTGCGATAAGTCCGCCAAATCCGCTACGCCATTTGGCGCGGCTGACGTTTGTGGCGTTTCTCCTCACGTTTATTGCGTCGCGGACGCTGGTAATTTTGATCATGGCTCGCAAAATGCCCGATCTGTTTCTGCATTTGGGCGGGACACATGTGCACCATCTCAATTACGGCATTTTTCTTTTATCGGCCGTCGCAGGCCTGTTGCTCTTTGCGCCGCTGAACCAGACGCAGCGAAGTTTTTGTGCCTTGATTTATGGGGTGAGCATGGCGTTGACTTTCGATGAATTTGGGATGTGGCTGCATCTTGGCGGCAGCTACTGGCAGCGGGCAAGTTTCGACGCGGTGGTCGTTATCCTAGGTACGCTTGGCTTGTTCGCATTCGCGCCGCGATGGCGGCGATTGCGCGCGCATCATTTCGCGATCGGCGCGGCGATGCTGCTGATCGTGGCGTCGTTCTGCATGTTGCTGATCAAATCGTTGAACCATGCCAATGACAAACTCAGGCCGCGCTTGATCGAGATGGAAAAAAGTGGGCCGAGCTGAAGAAAGTAGAAAGGCGTTGCGACCCCAGAGGTCAGCGATCAGAGTGAGACGGATTTGTCTTTCTGGTTTGCAGCAAGTGATCGATTGAGAACTTGCCGGGGCCAGCGAGGGCTAAGGCAGCAAAGATGATCAGATAAAGCGCCGCGCGAAGCCAGTCTTCGCCGAGTTTCACGCTCGTATAGAGCGCGCCGGCCATTCCCAAGGCGGCGCTGGCCGCTGCAAAACGGGTAAGAAAACCGCAACCGATTAAGAATGCAGGCAAAGGAAATCTGACGTGTGCGAAAGGCGCCCTTCCGTGGGGACCAGGGATCGATCAATCGGACATTGTTCTCGCGCTCATTGTTCTATTCAGCGGCGCCGGCCGCATTTTTGGCGTCGACCGGATATTGCACGAGTGGGTTTCCGAAAGTGCCGATTTGGTGAACGCAGGGGTAAAGGCGAAAGTAGAAGACGCGGTGCGGATTGCGGAATGGGAGGAAACAGAGGACAGACCTAGTGGCAGAGGCCTAAACCCCGCTTGGAGCAGATCTTCCCCGATGGGATATTGAGAACAAAATGGGTAAGGAAATAGAAATCAGTTGGTTAAACGAGCCGGAAGAGCACGATTACCCGGCCGCTCTGTCGTATTTGAGTTTGCTATATGATGAAAGAACTGCCGTCGCGCATGCAGATAAATTGAAACGCGCACCGATGACGAAGTTCAAGGCCAAGGACATTTTTCGCTCATCGGGTTTGCCACTCTTGGGAGTGAGCAATACGCACGTCGATAAAGACAAGAAGAAAATTGAGTCCGGAAAGGAGTTGTCGCCGCTGCTGCTGGTACGAGATCCCGCCAACGCGAAGGTTGTCATCGCCGACGGCTATCATCGGCTTTGCGCCGTTTACTCGTACGCTGAGGACGCGGTAATCCCGTGCAAGATTGCGTGAAGAGATTTCAGGAGGCGATCCAGATTTCGAATCGGCAACCGTTTGCCCTCGCCGCAGACCAGAATATTCAGGCCAAGTGGCATCCTTTTAGCCCGGCAAATCCGAATTTAGGAATTGATGCGTGTTCTAGTTGTGGAAGATCACGAGGATACCCGCGCGGTCCTCGAGCGCCTTCTTACGCATTGCGGTTATGACTTTGCGAGTGCCGGCACGTTGAAAAACGGCCTGAACTTATTACAAACTCATCGGTTCGGCGCGATCGTTAGCGATATCGCGCTTCCGGACGGAACGGGGTATGCCTTGATCAGTGAGGCGCGGCGGCGCGGGATTGATGTGTTGGCCATTGCGTTGTCCGCCTACAGTTATCCCGATGAAGTGGGCGAGACAAGGCTCACCGGGTTCGATTATCATCTGCAGAAACCGTGCGACTGCACGCAGCTTCGGGCGCTTCTCGAACAAGCAGCGGCGAGCTATCAAACGGACGGCCATCAGACCCCTGAGGACACGTAAGCTTGTCGCAATCCCGCGCAATATGAGCGCGTGACGGAAAACGAGGAGCTCACGACGCCCAGTTATCTGATCTTAGCCAGAATGTTTTCAATTTCTTGCCGGCCAAAGGCCCGCATGGTCTGGGTCTTGACGTTGCCCATCAATCCGAGCTTGGCGGTGAAAGCGCTTGCGGTTTCGTCATCGGGCGCTTCGAGCAGGAGGATGACGTTGTAAGTGCCCATCGTCCAGAATGCCTCCGTGATTTTTGCGCCCATTTTCTCGGCCTCGGCCGCGGCGGCGTCCGCGCGTTTGGTCGTGTCCTTGATGTTGCGGACGCCCTGGTCGGTAAACTGAAGAAGACAGACAAAATTAGCCATTTTTTCTCTCCTTTCGTGAAGGGTCTGCATGAAAAGTATTCCAGGTTTGCGCGTGTGCAAAAGCAAGTCAGAGATCGGAGGACAGCCGCCTTCGCCGAGCTTACGCGCAAGCCGGGCTTACGCGGGCACGAGCAGATTGTGTCCAGTCATTTCGGGCGGTTGCTTCATTCCAAGAAGAAACAGAATTGTCGGCGCGACGTCGGCGAGGATTCCATCCTGGCAGCGGAATTTCGCGGCGTCCTCTGCGACGTAGATGAAATGCACGAGATTGGTCGTGTGCGCAGTATTTGGCGAGCCGTCCGGGTTACGCATCTGCTCGCAATTTCCGTGATCGGCCGTGATGAGACATTTTCCGTGGATCGCCAATAACTTCGTCACGATCCGTCCGACGCATTCATCGACGGTCTCGACCGCTTTGATGCCAGCGGAAATGACACCCGTATGTCCAACCATGTCGGGGTTCGCAAAATTCAGCACGATCAAGTCGTAGTTCTCCATGCGGGCAAGGACTTCATCCGTGAGTTTGAACGCGCTCATCTCCGGCTGTAAATCGTAAGTCGCAACTTTCGGTGACTGCACAATCTTGCGGTCCTCTTTTGAAAATGCCCGCTCGATGCCGCCGTTAAAAAAATAAGTGACATGCGCATACTTTTCCGTTTCGGCGATGCGCAACTGCGATTTGCCCGCTGCACTCACCACTTCGCCCAAAATGTGTCGTAGCTCCTCAGGGGGAAAAATAAACGGCGACGGATAGGTCACATCGTACTGCGTCATGGTGACGAAGTTGACTTGCGGCCAGGCTTCGCGATCGAAGCCGTTGAAGTCTTTGAACAAGAACGCCTGAGAAAGCTGGCGCGCGCGGTCGGCCCGGAAATTAAAAAACAAAACGGTGTCTCGATCGCGAACGCGCTGCTGACCTGCGCATTCAAAAACGAGCGGTGGCATGAACTCGTCTGTCTTGCCGAGGTGATACTGTCGATCTAAGGCAGCCGACGGCGAGCCCGCACAAACTTCGCCGCGGCCGAACACAATTGCGTCCCACGCTTTCTTCGTTCGATCCCAGCGGCGATCACGGTCCATGGCGAAGTATCGACCCACCACAGTTGCGATCGTCGCACCGCTCGCTCGTAATTCCTCTTCGCAAATTTTCAGGTAATCGCGGCCGCCAGTCGGCGAAGCGTCGCGCCCATCGGTGAAGGCATGAACGAAAATCTCAGTGACACCAGCGGCTTTGGCTGCGTTCGCGAGCGCGATCATGTGCAAGTAATGGCTGTGCACGCCGCCATCAGAAACAAGCCCGAGCAAATGAAGGCGCCGGCCGCGCGTGGCTGCAAAAGCTTCCTGCAGGACGCGGTTGTGGCTGAGCTCGCCGTCGGCAATGGCTTTGTTGATGCGAGTGAGATCTTGATAAACGGTTCGGCCGGCGCCCAGGTTCAGATGACCCACTTCCGAGTTGCCCATCTGTCCGTTAGGCAAGCCCACGTCCGAACCGCTCGCGCGCAGCTTGCTTCCAGGATACTCGCGGTAGAGCCGGTCGTGAACCGACGTTCGCGCCAGGAGCGTAGCATCGCCGTTTTCCTCGCGTTTTTCTTTGCCGCCGGGATTGACACCCCACCCATCACGAATGATGAGCATTAGGGGCGCCGCCATGTGCGGCACTCTGCCGACGAATGCGAAGATCGACAAGCGGTTTCCCGCGGTTGCGGGATTGACAACTCAGAGAGCGCGCCGCTACATCGCTTCGTGAAATGGCGCAATCAATTGCTCGCGCTTTTCTGTCTTTTTGTTTTCGCCGGACTGGGCGTACTCTATTTTCAACACTGGGTCATCCAAAAACCATTCGGCATAATTTTGTTCATTGGGGAAGGGCTCGGGCCGGAACGTCTGGCGGCGACCCGTGTTTATGTTGGTGGCGCAGACGCGCATCTCGCACTCGATTCAATGAGCCATCTGGCCTTGATGACCAACGCATCGAAAGATTTTGCCGTGTCCGATTCAGCAGCGGCCGCGTCAGCAATTGCTACGGGCGTGAAAGTAAACAATGGTGCGATCGCAATCGGCCCAAACGGCAAGCCACTCACGAGCATCGTGGAGTTGGCCAGGCAACGTGGACGCGCAATCGGGCTGGTGACGAATGGAAAATTGACCGGTCCAGTTTGCGCCGCGTTTTATGCTCACGCTCGGGACGCGGGTGATGAAGACAATCTCGCCTCCGAGTTGATCGACGGCGGAAAGATCGACATTGCGATGGGCGGCGGCGGCGTGCAGTTCTTGCCGGAAACAAAAGGCGGACAGCGCCAAGATGGTCGCGATCTCTTGCTGGAGTTGCGCGGGAATGGTTTCGACATCGTTTCCAATCGCGCGGAACTGGAAGGGATTCCGGCGTGGCGTCGTCCGAAACTTTTCGGAGTTTTTAGGAAGGGCGAATTGGCGTTTGCCAGCCAACTCGACCAATGGAGTGAACAGCCCAGTTTACCCGACATGGTGCGCCGTGCGATCGAGCTCTTGCAGGTACAACTCCGGGGGTTACTTGCTCGTGGTCGATGCCGCTCTCATGGGCAAGGCCGCCCAACAAAACGACGCCGAAAGAACGTTTGAAGAAACAGCGGAGTTGGATCGTGCGGTCTCGGTGGCGCGGGGTTACGCCGGACCAAAATCGACAATCATTGTTGGCGGCGACGTCGCGATTGGCGGCTTGAGTCTGAATGGTTTTCCTTTTCGCAAAGATAGCGGCCTGGCACTGCTGGGTCTGAATTCGGCCGGACAACCCTGGATCACTTGGGCGAGCGGGCCAAAGGGAACGCGGTCATACGGCACACCAAAGGTGCCGGAAGGAAATGGTCAACCCGAAGCCGGGAAGAATGACGCTTCGGAGCCAGCCGCGATCTACACGAAATCTGCACTCAACACGGTAGAAGATGTCGTTGCATTCGGAACGGGACCAGCGACGGAGGCCCTGCGCGGTTCCATCGACAATACACAGATTTTTAAAATTATTCGCGACGAGCTTTGATCGCTAAAACTGCCTCTGCGACTACATCGACAATTCCACAGATTGGAACACAGATGTGTGGCCTGCGTGCCCAGCAGGGCTTGGAACCCTCTGAATACCGAGGGACTTACGGACTCGTGGGAACGATCTCGGGCACAAACACGAATGGCGGCGGATCCGGTAAGGTCGGTGGAGGTCCTTCGGCGGGACCTTCTTCAGGCATTTCTTTCGCTTCCTTACCCTCGCCTAAATCCTTCGCCTCTTTTCCGTCGTAACTGGTGTTCGCAGCGATCAAACCTTTTGAGCGATTCCCGCTGAAAACCGCGATCTCATCCACCGAAAAAGACGTATCTTGATGGGCCGCCGGGGTCCATCTCACCATGATGTAACGTCCGGTGACTGGCGCGAAATCGATTGCGGCGCGGCCCTTTCCAGTATCAGCGACGGAGCCAACCGGTTTTAAACCAGCAAGATCACTATCGCTCAGGCGCAACGTTTTTGGTGCAACCGCGCCGTCGCCGGGCAACATTCGCAGCACATAAAAATCCACCATGGCTTCTCGTGCCAAATAAGTTCCAGAGATACGCTGCACGGCCGTTTCTTTGCCCAAATCAATAACGGCAGTTGGTGTAGCATCATCAGCGCTGAAAGTGTAAGTCGTGCCCGGTTGATTATCGATCATCCTATTGGCTTGCTGCAAATCGGCGCCCGAGCTGACGTAAAGCGCACGAGCCTTAGCGTGGACGTCGGAGAGATTGTAACTAATAAACGCGATGTTTTCCGAGTTTTCCTGAGTTGCTCTATGTGCGCGCGACATCGTGAAGTCCGCTACGGCTGGAACGGAATACACGCCTAATCCAGCAATTCGACCCGGTTCCGTCACGTTGAACGTCAGTTTCACGTATTTTGCATCGCTCGGCCCGACGTTTGCCGTGACCACGTTTGAAGTCAGCTGCTGTCGCATCACCTGGTGCCATTGCGCGCTATCCGCCGGCAACTTCGCGCTCGAGGTCGCAACCGTTACTTCGCCTTTCGCACCGCTGTTGCGAAATGAAATCTTGTCGATGTTCTCGATTTTGGAGAGCGAAATCAGCAATCTCGTGTTGCCGTTGGATAACGGATAACCGACGGTTGGGTCGTCACAGAGCAATGCCGCTTCGGCGACGTTATGATCTTCGGAGTTTGAGCTCAGTTGCAGGCTCGCAATCGGATTGCTCCGAGGCGCGGCTTCGACTTGCGCGCCGAAATGATAGCGGGCGAGATTTTGCGGATAAGACGGCACTTGCTCGACGGTCAGCGGCGGGACTCTTTGCAGAACCAAATCCGCGGCGAACAATCTGGAACCGAGAAGCAGGAAGAGGCAGCAAATTAACAGCCAAACTCGGGATGGATGCAATGCAGAGGCGCTCATAATTTCCATATCTACAACAAAGATGATAGCGGGCGTGGTGCTGCTTGGCAATACAAATTTTCTCCCGTGCGCAAATTTCTTCGCGGCATACAGCCCTTCTCATGAATAGCACGCCGTGTGCTGCCAGGCTTTACGCACCCTCTCTCTTTTCACGGGAAAGTAGCTTTTACCATGTGTGACATGGCTTCTAAGCGATACCAGCGAAAGAGGCGGCTCCCAAAACTATGAATCCGCAGCCCCAGTTACGCCCGCCTCGCGGCCGAGTGTCGATCTAACGTGCAGCTGGGGCTGAAGCAACCGCCAACCGCTGCGCATCCCAGTTGTTCTGCGCGAAGGTGGTACCCTTGGTTGCGCGATATTTCCGATCTCCCGCATACGCATAAAACGGGATGTAAGAGCTGCCGTTCAAATGCTCGGCCCGCAAGGCCGACCAATTGATTGTTGGATCGAGAACGTACGTTTCAGTGGCTGTGGTCCATTCGAGCCAGACGTGAGTTTTTTGGCTCATCCATGTCCGTTTGCCGATAACGAGGCGAACATTGTCCACACCGCGGGCATGCATCAGATTGTAAAGAGCGACAGCTTTGCCTTTGCAATCGGCCGCAGCTCCGGATTCAACCTCAGCGGGCGTCTTCCACTCCTTGGAAAAACCGTAGGGGATCTCGCGCAAGTTCTCGATCCAATGATTGACCAGATTCAACGAAACCTCTTGTTTGGGCCCATGGGTGGAAGCACACAGCACCGGTTGTATTCTCGTCATTTGCCGGTCATAGGGGGTGTTGTTAACCGTCGAGAAAGATGAACTTGCAAAACAGGATGCTGCGATCAGGTAAACAACGGCAGCAAGGAAAAGCAAGAGCTTGCGAGAGCCATAGGGAGCGAGACTTACAGTAATCATAGTGTATATGACTTCTATAAGCAGCGGCCGTGCCACCTTCTTTCTTGCTAAAGATTGGCGATCTCAAGGTGAAAATTCTTCCACCTTGACGCCAAATGCCTCTTTGCTCCGGCATCAGCAAAAACGCAGAGTCACCGCCTCGCGCGAGAACTCCGCGAACACAACAGGAAATCAGATTACTTCAGTTACACGAAAACGTCTCGTGAACGCGAAGAATCGTTCCACGCTGTAGCGGGGCGAACCCGCCCATTTCCACGTCGCCCGACAGGGGCGCGAGCTAGAGCAGACTAACCTGGCCGCAAAATTACCCGCGCTTTTTTTCTTTCAGCGGCGACCGATTATCACCAGACAAAGGTTGGCTTGCTTATCGCCCATTACCAGGGCTGCCTAAAATCACGCGGAGAGACGGATCCTGGGCCAATACCCCCTCTGTTGTGACCCGCCCCGTCTGGTCAATTTCACGCCGACTCCAATTGGACATCGAGGAAAAACTATTGGTTCCGATGGGCTTTATCTTTACTTTCTGCGGGACCCAGGACCCGGTCACCCATACATACGCATAACGATCATTGGATCGATCATTCGGCGAGGCAAACGTCCCGGTTGCAACCACCGCCAATACCAACACCAACGTCCCCGCCTTTGCCAATTTTGACGTCTTCATAAAATAAATTACCTCCTCTATTTTTTACGGTCAATCGATTTAACCTTGAAGATCGGCCAGAGTTTCGAAGAAAGATCGGCTGCGAGATTAGGCAGCGACGCGCCACCTGGCTTCGCCAGAGGCTTCGCCGAAACTACATCCGATGAGCGGCGATTCAGCGCGAGAAACGGTTGGGGCCGCAGACTCTCCACTGGGTTGTCGATGCAACCCAATGAAAACGCGATTTCTGCCCGCTTTCGCTTCTACGCATCCGCGAAACGCTTACAGCTTTGCCAGAAACGCTCCACCGTTTGAAGTAAACGCTCTCCCTTTTGCTGCGGAGCGGTACCTTTTTGCAACAGCCGAGTACAGACCCGAACCAAACTGGTACCTGGTTGCGGCGAAGCCGTACGTTCTCGAAGCAAAGTGGTACCATTTTGCGCCAAAACTGTACTCGTTTGGAGCAAATGGGTACCTGTTTGTCCGACGCTGTACCCGTCCGCAGCAAACCGGTACCTGTTTACCGCAAAGCTGTACCCGTTTGGAGCACCGAGTACCTGTTTCGAGCAAACTGGTACCTGTCTACGGCGAAATCTTCCCTTTTTCGCCCGGACGTCCCCCTTTCCCCAGAAAAACCCAAACCAACGCGTTAAACTCCTACTATGACCGAAGCAATCATTTGACTTCAGACGTACATTTTTCTGCGCGTACAGCAGAGAGGCAGCCCCGAACGTTCCGGGCTGCCTCTCGTGAATTAAAGCTCTGCCGATGGGTTAGAACTTCTTTGTTATTTTGCCGTACACGAACCGCCCCAGGTTATCATATAGGAATCCCGGGTAGCCGGTGGAATTGCCCCTCTCGTATCCAAACGCGCTGGGCGGATCCTCGCCAAATATGTCATTCACCCCGACGGTGAGGGTGGTGTTATTCACGAGGATCTTCCAGCAGGGCATCGAATAAGACGCTGTACTTTCGATTGCCTTGCCTTCTTTGCTCGTCAAGACCTCCTTGCCACCTTTCGAGTACCCTGCCACAGGCTGGGACTCCACCGGAGGCGTGAAGATGAAGCTGTAGGAGAGCGAAGCATCGTTAAACCAGGTCGCATTGACAAAATGCAGCTTCGAGAATCCATCGATGGAATGGTGATCGACTTCTTCCCGGTATCCACCAATGTAATGGACGGTCCAGTTCAGATCCCAGTTCTTCCACGCCCAGTCCAGAATCTCCGTCCCCCTCCATCGCATCCAGCCGTCGCCGCCAGTCGCTTGTCCGAACAAGAAACCTTCGATGAAATCGTTGTTGGCGCGCCCGGCCACGTGGAATGCCCGCGGGCTTCCGGGGAATGCAAACACAAAGTCCTCCAGGTAACTCGTACGGGTCAAAGAACTCAATGTTCCAATGGGCGTTTGAATTTGGTACTGAAGACCAAGGTCAACACCTTCCGCGCGTATCTTTCCACCGTTTAAAAACGGGCTCGACACTTCAGTGAAACTGCCTGTGGGGTCGAATAGAACCGCAGTCTGTCCAGGTCTAACCTTGGTCGGAGCGACTATGCCCGCAACCGGACCCACGCCCGGAACCGCCTCCGCTTCATACAGATTAATTATGGCCTGAGGAGACACCGCCATGACAACGCCCGTCCGCTCGACATCCCACAAGTCAAGCGTGAAGGTGAAGCTTCCCCACTGCGGTGGGACCCACTTTGGCGTATAAACAATGCCGCCAGTCCACGTGCGGTCATGCTCTGGTGCCAGATGCCGGTTGGCGGTTTCCTGGACGGTTGTTTCCGGATTGACCACGAACTGTTGGGGATTGTTTCCCGTCGGCCCGGTCGGAGGGCCGAATACGGATGCTGGCGCAAACCCCTTGAAGTTCGCCGGTCCGAGACCAAAGACGGTAGGTCCGTACAACTGGTTGAACGAAGGCTCAACGAAGCCTTCGCCCCAGGTGCTCCGAACGGTAAGCTGTTCGTCAAACGGCTGCCACCGCAACGCCACTTTGGGTACCATGGCATTGGTGTCATTGTTCCTCCAATCTTCAAAACGCGCCCCGGCGTCCAACTCCACCGAATGGAGCCCGGGAATGCCCATCTCGGGGCTAGTAATTGGGATGAGTGTTTCCGCATAAAACGCCACCTCTTTGCGGCCCGCTCTAACAGCGGCGATCCCGCCGACACCAAGTTCCTGCGGATGCTCGAGGCTGGTTTGGTCATCTGGATTGATGTCGTAGGTTTGCCGGGTGAAGACACCGCCCAAGGCGAGTCCGACGGGGCCGCCGGGTAGATCAAACAAGTCGGTAGTGTAAATGTTCAAATCAAACGTCGCTTCCTTGCCTACAAAAAGGCTTTTCGCATGCAGCGTCGCGAAATTGATCAATGGCAGGTTACTTTTGATCGGAACGTGAAAATCATTGAACGGATCGTACGGTGTCGTCTGTCCGATAAAATCACTCGAGGCCGGGTTAAAGAGCGTGTCGTTCCCGTTAAGGATGCGCGAAAATCGCTGGCCATTGACGTCCCTGATCTGAGCAATACTCGTAATCTCGCTATAACGGAACGCTCCGTCGTAGCCCCAGCTTCCATCAAACAGCTTGTCCCCTTTTATCCCAATCGGTACTCAGCCAAGCCTCGTTTTCTTCATCAAAATGTCGATTGCCGAAATCGGCGATACGTGCACGAGAGCCGCCCGAGATGAACTGGTTAAACGGGTTAAATGGATTAAACGCTCCCGGAGCGGCGCCAACTTGCGCAGCACTCAAGGTGTTCGCAGGCTCGGTCCCGGCTGCTAACGGGGCATGGGGCGGGATAAAGATCACAGGGAAGCCAGGCGTGAAGAAATCGCCCGTTGCGTTTGGCGCCAGTTCATCATGCGACTTTACGTCGTCATAAAAGAAGTCACCATAAAGCTGGAGTTGATCGTCACAGATCTTATCGTTGAAAGCGACGTAGCCGCCCCAGCGTTCCTGTTCCGGATAGGAACTCGAGAACTGGTTGAAGTTAAACCCGGGCTGTTGACCGCCGGCCGCTCTCGACGCATTTATTCGGGAGTCGTCGAAGAGATATTTGTTTATCGGGGCGAGACCGTTGGTACCGAGCGGCGCACTGGCAAATACCGTATTGCCAGCGTCTGACGGTATCACACCAGGTACTAGCTCAGTGTCGGTTGCTGCTTTCGTTGCGCCTGCAGCTATCGCCACTGCCGTGCTCACCTGAAGGTTCCACGGGCTGGAGTTCGAGCTGGTGAAGGGCGGCTTGGCCGAGTTGCCCCGGTCACGGTTGAACATCGAATTGTGGTGATAAAAGAAGATGTCACCCACGATGCTTACCTTGTCGTCGCCCGTCCCAAAGAGAATGTCGCCACTGTAGACGCCGGCATCTTTATCCAGGGTATCGCCGTAATAGAGGGTCAATTGCGCGCCGCGGTAATCTTTGTAGGGCTTCAGGTTGATAACGCCGGCAACGGCATCGGCTCCATAGGTCGTGGAAGCCCCATCCTTTAGAATCTCAATGCTCTGCACCGCCGTAATCGGAAGGGTGAGCAAATCCTCAAACCCACCGCCCGAGTTGGCGGCGCCAGGAAACGGTGTAATGCGACGCCCATCCCATAGAACCAGGGTGGCCGACGGGTCGAACCCGCGCAGCGAAGCCGTAGCTGTGCCAACGGGGCCGCCTTGGCTGGTACCGTTGTTATTTTGCGGGACACTGCTCGCATTCATTATCGGCTGAGCCTTGAGAAGCTCTTCGACCGTTTGGCCTTGACCCGATTTATTGATCAAGTCGCGGTTAAGACTAAAGACAGGGTTCGGACCGACTTCTTCCGCGGTCGGGATGTTCGAACCGGTCACAATCACGCGCTCCGCTTCGGCCTGTGCGCCAGCGCCGGCAGCCTGTCCTGCGGCCGCGCCCGCACCGGCTGCAGCGGGAGCCCCCGCACCGGGACCCGCGGGCGGTGCACCGACGTTTTGCGCAATCGCACTTGTCGCGATGATGAAAGGCAATCCAACGCCTGCTACGAAAGCGACGCGAATCAATCCCACTCTTTTCAGTACGTTTCTAATCATTGGTTTCTCCTGGATTTGGTTAGGTTTGGGGTAGCCATTATTGAAGAATCTGCATGCTGGCAAGGTTTTTTTTCACTTTTTTGAAATTTTTTTGAACGGCCAAATAGGTGCAATTGTCATGCCGCAGCCACCGTTTTTGGCCGTTTTATCGAATTGGGCCGGCCGTGCCTAGAAAAAAATTAAATTTTTTTTGGCCGCTTTTTTGTTGCATTTGCTCGACGAGACGGTCGAGAAAATTCGAGTGTCTGGTATTTGAAAGCTCGTTAGGCCATGCCAATTTGGAGTGCGCCGACACGTCCGCGTCCGCAGACGCGTTAGAAATCGTCCGGCACTTGGACTCGGTCGATTTTAAAACTTTTTACAGTGTTTACGAATGCCCGCGATGTATTGCGTTCGAACCATGAGGCCGAGCACCAGCTGTAATTTTGCGCCAATGGGACGATGCCATGCCGCCCTGGATTATGATGAACGTAGTTCGGCCGCGCCAGATACAATCGCTCGAATGTAATGTGGCTCTCCCAAAACTGAAACCACACTTTCCGTCCCGGAGTGTTGTCCCAGAGATTGAGCTGTTTGGCGGTTTGCATGTGAAGTTTGCCCAGAAATTTCCGCAGCGTGTCAGGCTGCGACGAAGTCGCAACAAAATGATAATGATTTGGCAAGACCGCCCAGGCGCGCAGATTCCAATCGAACTCGCTTTCGCGGTCGAACAACGATTCCAAAAAGAAATCCAGCCGCTGCGGTGAATTCAAATGTCGGAGTTTCCGATAGGTACCCGCAGTGACGATGTAAACGCCAGATTCAAAAAGCCAATGCGTTGGCCCGTGCGGCCACTTCATGCTTGAAGTTATTGGCTGGATTGAAAGATTCGGGCAACTTCAAATTTGGAGTGCGGCGACGTGTCGCCGCTTTCGAAAGCGCGGACATGTCCGCGCACTCCAAATCAGGAGGCGTCTGGACATTGTAACGCGATCTTCCTACGGTAGCCTCTGTGTTTACCGGGTTGATCGAAGAAGTCGGGCGTATGCTTTGGATTCGCGCGACGGAGCGCGGCACCGAGTTGCAAATTGCCGCCCCTCGGCTGGCGGACGAGATTTCAATCGGCGACAGTGTCGCAGTCAACGGTTGCTGCCTCACGGTGCGCGCCCATCGTCCCGGTCAACTCACCTTCGATCTTTTGAATGAAACGCTCGAGCGCACGAATCTAAAAACGTTGCGGCGCGATGGCTCGCTGAATCTCGAAAGAGCATTGCCGGCCAACGGCCGCCTCGGGGGACATTTCGTCCAAGGCCATGTCGATTGCACCTCGCAGATAATTTCGTTCGAACAAAACGGGGATGATCATCGGCTCGAAGTCGGCCTTCCGCCTGAGTTCGCCCATTACACGAGTTACAAGGGCTCGATAGCCATCAATGGCGTGAGTCTTACCGTCGCCGAAATTTTGCCACAAAGCTTCGCCGTTTGGATCATTCCTCACACTAAACGCCAGACTAACATCGACGTGATGAAGCCCGGAGATTGGCTGAACCTTGAGTTCGACATTCTGGCGAAGTATGTGGAGCGCATGCTGCCTCGTTACGCGCGGCAGGAGTAAAGCCGGATCCACCCGCCTAAGGCGGGCCGCACTCCAAATCCGTTGCGAACGGCGAAAGTGCCCTGGCTGAAGGTGCCTGGCTGCGTCTTTCTTGTTTTATATATAGGTACGGTACGCATTTATTTCGCGCCCAAGCCCATGATCACTGCCGGAATAGTGCGTAGAAGAATTTTCAAATCGAGCGCGAGAGACCAGCGATCAATGTAATCCAAGTCCAACCGCACCCAATCGCGAAAGTCTCGCACAGTGTTGCGCCCGCTGATCTGCCACAGACAGGTGAGTCCTGGTTTAACGCTCAGCCGCCGTCGCTGCGCTGTATTCTCGAATTTTTCCACCTCGTAAACCGGTAAAGGCCGCGGCCCGACCAAACTCATATCGCCCATCAAAACATTTACAAGCTGCGGCAGTTCATCGAAGCTGGTGCGCCGTAGCCAGCGGCCGAGCGGCGTGATGCGCGGATCAGATTCCACTTTGAAAACCGGTCCCTGCATTTGATTAAACGGTTCCAGCTCCATGCGCCGCATTTCCGCGTCGTCGGTCATGGAACGGAATTTGTACATCACAAAAGGCTTGCCGAAACGGCCGGCGCGGTGTTGCCGGAAAATCACCGGCCCTTTCGACGTAATCCTGATAAGCAACGCCACGATACCCATCGGAATTGCACAGGTGACCAGTGCAATGAACGCGCCCACCCGATCGATGATCCCTTTCACCAGCAGCGCCCACGACACTTCTGGCGTGGAGCGGAATACTAGCATCGGCCGCCCCGCAAACGCGTCGAAGTCTGGCTTGGCAATCGATGTCTGGATGAAATCGGCGACCAGCCACGCCGGCACGCCTTCGATCTCGCAGGCACCGATCGCCTGTTCGACACGGTTCAATTGGCTATGTCCTGCGGCAAAGATCACTCGCGCCACGGCATGCCGGTGCATCGCCTCGATCAAGTCCGAAATCGGTTGCCTATCGATGTCGATCCTTCCGACGACATTTATCAGGAGCTGCTGTTCAGCCGTGAACGATTGCTCGAGCGCGGCAATGTCTTGCGCCAAACCGGCAAGCAGCACCGGCTCGCGCAGCTCGCCCCGCATCGCTTTTCGCCGCAAATGCCTGGCGATTAATCGCTCTTTCGAAAGCAACACCACCGTGCCAATCAAAATAAAGAGCAACGGCACCGACCGACTGGCCAGTGGCAGGCGAAGAAAAATGACGCACGCGCTCACGATGATGCTTAGCCCAATCATCGCGCGGCCAATCTGCATGACCGATTTCCATTGCGTCTTGTTCAATGGCGACTGGTAAAAACCCTGCATATCGAGCAGGATCGGTCCGAACGGCATGATCACGATGAGCAACCAGGCATAATTGCGCTGCGGATCGATCTGGTTGCTCAAGTTGAACCAGAACGTGCCGTAATACCTCAGGACGTATGCAGCCCAGAGCGAGAGCGCCAGCAGAAATGCGTCTATAAAAACTTGGAGCTGCGTGTTTAATTCCTGTCTTCGCGCGAGCATGCTACCAAGGACTAATCCCTCTCCTGTCCTCTAATTTCCAGAGCCGCTTATTATATGACAACGCGTCCGCCGGTCAAAGCACAACCCTTTCGCCCGCTTGTGGTCGGCGTTCTCGCTTCGTGGGCTGATTTGCAGCTCGCCCTGCAATTGCCCAAACTGCCGAATTTGCTTGAGCTCCGACTGGACCATTTTTGGGACATCGCCGACGATCTGGAAAACAAATTGTCGATGTTAGCCACGCCGCTCATCATTACTGCGCGGGATCCGCGCGAAGGCGGTGCGAACAACTTATCGATCCAAAAACGGCGCGAATTGCTTTTTCGTTTTTTGCCCCGCGCACGCTATGTCGATGTGGAGCTGCGGTCGGTAAATGCTTTGCGACCCTTGCTCGCTCGGGCCCGCAGGAAAAATGTTCGCTGCATCCTTTCCTTTCATGATTTGAATTCGACTCCACCCGTGCGGTGCCTTCACGCCAAAGCGCGCGCCGCCAAGTCGTATCGTGCGGACATATTCAAAGTTGCTACGCGCACCGACTCGGCATGTCAGGTCGCGCGTCTGCTCAATTTCTTCACAAACCACGATGTCGATCTTGCCGTGAGCGCGATGGGCCTTGGTAAACTTGGCGCAAAATCTCGGCGTGAGCTCATGCGACAGGGCTCGGTTCTAAATTACGCACACCTTGGCTGCGGGCACATCACCGGCCAACCCTCGCTCTCCGAAATTCGACGTTGGGCGTTCGGCGTTGAGCGTTGAACGTTTTCTGCTTGTTTTGAAAGAACGATGGAACTTCCTCGTCAGGTCCCGGTGATGCCGCTGCCCGGCGCAGTGCTTTTTCCGCATGCGCTGCTTCCGCTTTACATTTTCGAACCGCGCTATCGCGAAATGCTCGAGCACGCGCTGAATCATCAGCGCATGTTTTGCGTGACGCTGGTCAAACCGAGCTGCCCAGATTGGCATGCGCCGGAAGATTTTTTTCATCTCGCAACGGTCGGCCTAATCCGCGCTTGCGTTGGCCGTGGCGACGGCACGTCCAATTTGATTTTGCAAGGTCTACAACGGGTCCGTTTGACTGAGTTTGAACAAGAAACGTCATTTCCAGTCGCCAAGATCGACATCGTCGAATCACGTGACCCGACCACGGTCAAAACGGAAGCGCTCGCGGAGAAAGTGCTTGAGCTTTATCGCAAGTTAAAACGGGACGGGCGCACGCTGCCGGCAAGAGTCGATCGCTACCTTTCGCAGTTGAACGACGTGGAAATGCTGGCTGATCTCGTGGCCTCGACTTTCGTGAGCGATCCGTTGCGCCGGCAGCATGTCCTCGAAGAATCTTCCATCAACCAACGCCTGCGCCTCGTTATCACTTACCTGCGGGACGAAATCGGCAGCGCCGCCGCGTGATTGATCATCGCTGTCATTTAGACATCCGCGTTCGTTAGACGCGCGTATTCCTCCATTAGATAACGGTCGGTCATTCCGGCGATGTAATCGCAAACCGTTCGATGCAATCCTTCGTTCTCGATGCGTTTCGCGGCCGTATCCCCGAGCCGACTCGGGTCAACAAGGTAGCTTTCGAAAACGTTTCGCAACATCTCGCAGGCGCGCTTGTTCACCTCCGCCACCCGTGGATGATAATAAACATTCGTGTAAAGAAATTTACGCAGAGCACTATTCGCTTCGAGTAGATCATCGCTGTAATGGATGAGCGGCGCTGGTTGTCGGCGCACTTCGTCCGCGCTTTGTGGGCCAATATCGACAATCGTCTTTCCGCTCGTCGCCACCACGTCCTGCACTTGCACATCGATAATGTCGCGAATAATCAACTTGTGCAGTTCCGGCTCTCGAGCGTCCGGATAACGCGCCATCACCGAGCGATAGCCGCGTTGCCAAACCAAATTCTTCTCCAATTGACCAGAATCGAGAATTTCGAAATCGACTGCATCGTCAAGATCATGGCTGTAATACGTGATCTCGTCCGCGAGGTTCGCGATCTGCGCTTCGAGCGACGGATAGTGGTATGTTGTAGGACAAGTTTGTAACTTGCCATCCTGGTCACCTCGCAAGTTGGAAAGTTGCGCTACCCCCTCCGGCATCTCATAAAACGCCCGATGTTTCTGCAAACCTTCGCGCACTTCGAACGTTAGATTTAATCCCGGAAAATTCGGATATGCGTTCTCGAGCAGCTCGATCACGCGCAAACTTTGCCGGTTGTGTTCGAAGCCGCCATGCTCGCGCATGCATTCGGCCAGCACCTCTTCGCCGGAGTGACCGAACGGTGTGTGTCCTAGATCGTGCGCCAGCGCGATCGCCTCCGCCAGATCTTCATTCAATGCAAGAGCTCGCGCGATGGTCCGGCTGATGGAAGCCACTTCGATCGAATGAGTCAAGCGCGTGCGTAAATGGTCGCCCGTGCCGTTTAAAAAAACCTGCGTTTTGTATTCCATCCGCCGGAATGCGCGCGAATGTATGATGCGCGCGCGGTCCCGTTGAAACTCTGTGCGATAAGCGTGACTCGGCTCCGGATACTTTCGCCCGCGCAACTCGCCCGATTTTTGGGCGAACGGAGCGAGCAGAGCGCGCTCAGTTGCCTCCATTTGCTCGCGCGTTTTCCAGCCGTTCTTCACAGCTGCCATTATTTGCCGGATGTCGATCCTGGCGAGGGGGTTTTCACTCCCTGGCGCATGAGGCGTTCCGCTTTGCGGGCTTCGAGTTTGACCATCAGCAAATCGAAAACCGCCAGCAGCATTGCCGTCAAGGTTAGCCATGCGCAGGTCAGCCAGAACAAAATGAACCAGCCGGGATGCGCGCGCGAATTGAGCGATGCCTGCAAAAATGTGCTCCCCGACAACAACAGAACTAGCGCGGCGACAAGCAGCATCAACATGGTTTTGCGTCGCGTGTTGTGGTCGCGAATGACTCCCCGGGCCGCATGCACCATGAACGAAACCGTACGCAGAGGCTTTTCTTCCGGCGACTTGTTCGTCATTCGATTTGCCAAGACAGACGTGTTCGATACTTGTCGATCTTACAACTCAAAACTTCAAATCCAGCCATGTCGAAAAGAGCTCGCCACAAAAAACAACTTACGCCCGAACGTTTGATGCAGTTTGGTTTTGCTTACGCGCCGCCGATCGTCATCGGCGCGGCCGCCAGCAACAAAGTCTTCGACACGCTACAGACAGGAGCGAAAACCGTTGAGCAAGTCAGCAACGCCACCGGCGCGTCGGAGCGTGGTTTGCGAATCGTCATGAACGCTCTCGTCGGTCTCGACCTTTTGACGAAAGATCGACAAGAAAAGTATTCGCTCTCGCCGGAAAGCGCGGCGTTTTTGGTCAGCGGTAAGCCCGGCACGCTCGCCGGATTTTTCAGCATGAATCGTGTCCGCCTCATGCAGAATTGGATGAAATTGGACGAGATCGTGCGCACCGGCCAGCCGGCGATCGCCGTGAATGAGGAAACCGAAGGCACAGAATTTTTCACGCAGCTGGTCGAGAACATTATTCCGATGAGTTACGGCGGCGCGCAAAAACTGGGCGACCACTTGAAGCTCACGAAAGCGGAAGGCAAAGTGTGCGTTCTCGATCTTGCTGCCGGCTCTGGAATTTGGGGAATCGCGCTCGCACAAAAATCACCACATGTCCGCGTAACTGCCGTTGACTGGGCCGGGATGATTCCGACGACGAAACGAATCACCGCAAAATTCGGCGTGGGCGATCGTTTCAAATTCATCGAAGGCGATTTGCTCGAAGCAGATTTTGGCAATGGCTATGATGTGGCCACGCTCGGGCATATCTTGCACAGTGAAGGCGAAGAACGCAGCCGGCAGTTGCTCAAGAAAACTTTTCGCGCACTCAAGTCCGGCGGCATCATCGCCATCGCAGAATGGCTCGTGAACGACCGCCGCACCGAGCCGCTGGCTGCGCTAATGTTCGCCGTCAACATGCTCGTTAATACGGACAAAGGCGACACCTTCAGCTTCAACGAAGTCAAAAGCTGGCTAGAGGAAGCCGGTTTCAAAAAAGTTCGCAAACTCGAAGCACCGGGCCCATCGCCACTCGTCCTGGCGACGAAACCGTAGTTGAGCGGAATTCTGGGGAGCGCAGGGGCTGCTAGCCTGCAGTCGTCGGCAGCTTGCCGAGGACACCTCCCACGTTGCACCAATTCATTGACACCCGAGCATTCGAAGAGCTTTTCGGCAAGCTGCCGAAAAGAACAGGCTGGCAGCCTGTGCTCCCCAGACGCGCGCACTAAACCAGAAGAAGCGCGGGATTTTCGAGGAGGTGGCGAAGTTCTCTGAGGTATTCGGCACCGAGGGCGCCGTCGATCACGCGATGGTCGCAGCTCATCGTGATGGACATGCGGTGACCGACGACGATCTGATCGCAATCGTCAATCACGGGAACTTTGTTTACCTTTCCGACCGCAAGAATGAATCCTTGCGGCGGATTGATTACGGCAGAAAAACTGTCGATCCCCATCCCACCGAGATTTGAAACCGTAAACGTGCCGCCTTGAAATTCTTCCGGTTTCATTCGCTTGTTGCGCGCGCGGTGCGCCAGGTCCTTCGCCATGGCGCTAATTTCGCGCAGCGATTTGGTTTGCGCCGCTCGAACAACTGGCGTGAGCAGCCCGTCTTCGATCGCGACCGCGATGCCAAGATCAACATCGGCATACTGGACAAACGCATCACCATCGAATGATGCATTTACGCGGGGAACTTTGACCGCTGCCATTACAGCTGCTTTCAGAACGAAATCGTTGACGGTAATTTTCGAAGTGTCGCTTTCTTCCCCCGCTGTTTTCAATTCTTCGCGCGCGGCCATGAGCGGCCCGGCGTTGATGTCGATGGTAAGATAAAAATGCGGAACGGGGCCGAGACTTTCGGCCATACGTTGCGCAATGATCCTGCGCATCCCGGAAAGTTGAATGCGCGCGGCTTCATCGGCTTTGATCGACGGTGCAGGCTTGACTTGCACGCCTGGTTTTCCGCGGTTAGCGACCGCGGCTACAGATTTGGCGGCTGCGCGCACGTCAGTTTCGGTCACGCGGCCTTCCGGGCCTGTGCCTTTCACGCTGGAAAGATCGATACCGAGCTCAGCCGCGATGCGTCGCGCAACCGGCGACGCTTTCACTCGGGCTTCTTCAAGCTGCGGTTGCGCCTGAGGCGGTTGTCGGCCGCGCACGCGACACGCCTGTCTCAACAGTTTTTTCTTTCTTTTCCTTCTGCGGCTCGGCCTTCTCTTGCTTCTTTTCGGATTTGGCCTCTTTCGGTTTTTCCTCTTCCTTTTTCTGCTTCTTTCGGTTTTGCGTCTTCTTTCGGCGTTTCTTCGCCTTCTTCGCCGATGAACGCGATCCTATCGCCGACATTTACCTTGCCGCCTTCTTCGACGTAAATCTCGGCGAGCGTTCCATCCTCCGGGGATTCCCATTCCATCGTCGCCTTGTCGGTCTCAATCTCAGCGAGCACGTCGCCGGCTGAAACTTTGTCGCCCTTTTTCTTCTTCCACGCGACAAGAGTTCCCTCCGTCATCGTGTCGCTCAACTTGGGCATCTGAATTTCAGGCATCTAATCGTTGAAGGGTTAAAACGTTGAACCGTCAAAGCGAAAATCGACAATCACGCGTAGCAAACTTTTTTTACGGCGGACATGAGCTTGTCAGCGTTTGGCAAAACGAATTTTTCAAGGCGCTCGTTGTAAGGGATCGGCACGTCCTCCTGAGAAACGCGCAGGATCGGCGCGTCGAGCGCATCGAAAATATTCTTTTGAATCCGATAACAAACTTCCGCTCCCACTCCGCAGAATGGCCGGTCTTGCTCCACAATGACCACACGGTGCGTTTTTGCGACGGAATCGAAAATCGCTTTCTCGTCGAGTGGCTTGATCGAGCGAAGATCAATAACCTCCGCCGAGATGTCTTCTTCTTCCAGTTGTTGCGCGGCTGCCAGCGCAAGCGACACAGTTTGCGCGTAGCAAATGACCGACACGTCGCTCCCTTCGCGCTTCACTTCCGCTTTGCCGAGCGGGATGAGCAGCTCTTCGTCCGGCGGCTCGACCATTCCTTTCGAGCTGTAAAGCAATTCAGCTTCGAGAACGAGCACCGGATTATCGTCGCGCACCGCGGTCTTTAACAAACCTTTCGCGTCACGGGGGGTGGCCGGTGTGCAAACCTTCAAACCGGGCACGCTCGCGTATAGATTTTCGGTGGCATGCGAATGTGTTGCAGCGAGTTGATGGGCGGGCCCGTTCGGTCCGCGGAAGGTGATTGGAATGTTGAATTGCCCGCCTGACATCATAAACATGTTTGGGGCGTTGTTCACGACCTGATCGAATGCGACCAGGGAGAAACTGAACGTCATGAACTCGATGATCGGCCGCAGTCCCACCATGGCTGCGCCGACGCCAAGTCCGGCGAAACCATTTTCGCTGATCGGCGTGTCGATGATGCGTTTCGCGCCGAAACGTTCGAGCAAACCCTGGCTCACTTTGTAAGCGCCCTGATACTCGGCGACTTCCTCGCCCATGAGAAAAACATTTGGGTCACGCTCAAGTTCTTCAGCGAGCGCTTCGTTGACCGCCTGACGATAGGTGATTTCTCTCATCCTGTGGTGGCAGCCGCGTCGACGGCCCCTCCAGATTTTGCAGGCGACACGCCTGCTGCTACAGAATTTGCGTAGACGTAATCGTAAACTCCTTCCACCGGTAGCTCTGGGCTCTGCTCTGCGAATTTCACGGCGGCGAGCACTGTTTCCTTCGCTTTCTTATCGATGCTATCGAATTCTTCGTTGGTCAGTGTGCCTTCACGCGTTAGTTGTGCGCGCAAACGGATAATCGGGTCGTCCAGCCGATATTTTTCCAGTTCTTCCTTTGTCCGATAGCTGGCTGGATCCGACATGGAATGCCCGCGATACCGATAAGTGCGGATCTCGACGAACGCCGGATGCGAATCTTTGCGAATGGAAATGATAATTTCGGCGAGTGTGTCGCGCACCTCGCGAAAATTCATTCCATCGAGGATGTCTCCCGGAATGTCGTACCCTTCCGCGCGGTCGACAATCTGCTTCAACGATGTCGATCTTTTCACGGACGTGCCCATCGCGAAGAGATTGTTTTCGCAAATGAGGACGACCGGCAGCTTGTAAAGCGCGATTAGATTGAGCGCTTCATGAAACGAACCCTGATTGATCGCGCCATCTCCGAAGAAGCAAAGCGTCACGCGATCCTCGCCACGATATTTCGAAGCGAAAGCCATCCCAGCGGCAAGCGGAACGTGCGCTCCGACGATGGCGTGCCCGCCGTACATGTGATTCGTCTTGTCGAAAAAATGCATCGAGCCGCCGAGCCCACGCGAACAGCCGGTTTCTTTGCCGAAGAGTTCCGCCATGCAAGCATTGGCGCTCGTGCCGCGGGCCAGCGCGTGACCGTGATCGCGATACGCAGTGATGATGTAATCATCCGGCCGTGTGGCCGCCACCGCACCGACGGCGACTGCCTCCTGTCCAATGTAAAGATGGCAGAAGCCTCCGATCTTCTGCGCTTGATATTGTTGACTCGCGCGCTCTTCGAAACGTCGGATCAACAGCATCAGCGCGAGCATCTCGACCTCGTCGCGTTGGCCGTCGCGCTGCATGAAGTTTACGTGAGGTGAGGCAATGCCTCTGCAGCGTCCGGCCGGCCGGCATTTCGCCCAAAGCTCATGCACGCAACAAAGAGCAAGGTGAAGAAGAGATCACTTAAAAGCGAGTTGCGGAAAAACATCCAGGTGGGGGTGGTGCTGTATTCAGCAAGGCCGACCGTTAGCGCCTGGACCAGGCCAGCAAAATTTTTCACGTAACCGGGATCGCTTAGCCAGGAAAACGTGTTCGTGATGAAGAAGAAAACTGTCGATCCAACAATCGATGCTGGCAAAAGCGTCTTGAGCGAGGCGCGGTTTTGCAGCAAAAACCCGATGCAACCGATGACAGCAAGCGCAAGATAGCGGCAAAGAATGTGCGGGTCGAGAATCGACCGCGCATAGTGATAGTTGAGAACAACGTCTGAAATAAAAAGCGCAACGAGCGGGACCGAGAATTTGAATCTCGGCGGAAAATAAACTGCTCCACACAAGGCGATGGCCGCAAGCGGGGCAAAGTTGGACAATCCTGTGGCCCCGGATTGAATGAGAAGCCCGGTGGCGATCCGATAAACGACGGCCGAGATGATGAGAAGAAGAGCTGGAATCATCGTCGAGGAATTTATCCGTCCTGCGCGATATGCAAAGCTCTCATTTGGCTCCATTAGGCCCGTCACGCGATGTCGATCTTACTCGACATCGACTTTTTTGGACGGCACGGAATGACCGTGTTCGCTATGCCTTGGCTACGCCGGTCAGGGCGCGGTTTAAACGCGCTTTGCGCCGATTAGCGGCATTGCGATGAATTATGCCGCGCTTGGCTGCTTTATCGAGAGCGGAGATGAGCGCGTAAACGCCCTTGGGATCACTCGCGGGCGCGGCTCGAACCCGCTTTTGCAAGGTCCGCAGCCGCACACGCACGCTGCGATTGTGGCGCGCCCGGCTAATGGATTGTCGTGCGCGTTTGGCCGCCGATTTTGTATTCGCCATTCGTTGAAAAGAAACGGGCGTGCAGGCTCGTTGAACAAAAGCGCCTTGTCAAGATGTCGATCTTGAACGCTGAATCACCTTTCCTAGGCGCCGCGGCCGCCGGAAACACTCAAATTTTTGTGGGTAGTCGGAGCCGATTTTTCCGAATGGTGCACCAATGTCATCCCATCGGTAGGCGGCGCACTGGCGAGAGGAACAGCGAGCTCGGTCAAAGCTTGTTTTGCACTCGGCAGATGGTCGGGAACAATCTGCACAATTGTGCCAGGTATTACGCGACTAAAAAGCGCGGCCACATCGTTGGAATTCATTCGAATGCAACCGTAGCTGGCTGGGCGCCCGATCATTTTCTCTTGGGGCGTGCCGTGAATGTAAATGCATCGGCTGAAAGCATGCGCGTTGGCCACTTCCAGACCGCGCAACCAGATGATGCGTGTGACAATGGGATCACGCCCGGGTGCATTCGGCTGGAGAATTTCGCCGGTCCAGCGGCGATTGTGAAACACCGCTCCCGGGGGCGCGTTGTCGCCGATTTTTTGCACGATTTGCAGAAACCCAAGCGGCGTTGTCATCCGTCCCCAATCATCGCCCAGACCAAATCTGGAAGTGGAAACGGGATAAATGATTGGTTTCCCGCCGCTCTGGACAAACATTAACTTTTGGTCGCGCACGCTGATGATGACTCGGCTGGCAGGCCCGATCAAAAGTTCGGCGCTGCGGGCCGGCGGAATACAAGCGAAGAGGGCAAGGGCCGCAACACAGAAACGAAGCATTTGCGATGTTTTACTCAAAAGTGGCATTTTGTCACGCAGGAATTGCAGCCGGAGCGCGGGAACTGCCGAAATTAAATTTTGGCCACCAAGGCGCGAGTGACGAGAGCGAGACATAAAGGAAGCCGCCTTGGAACATTAGCAGAAATGGTACCGACACGAATTGCCGATGGATGACCGCGAACCAAACGAAGTAGCTGAAATAGATAGCGAAGGCCATTTCCGCGATCGCAAGTGTTGACTTGATTGGCCGATATTGGCAGCTCCGCCAGGGCTGTGATTTCCGCTCAATGCCATATTTGGGCGTTCGCGTGAAATCGGAGTGATGATTAAAAATGGCTTCGAGAACAGCACGCGCATTATTGAGAGAAAGACCGATGCCAAGCGCGAGCAAGCACGGGAGCAACAACATTTCTCGCATCCATGTGCGCGGATTAAGCTCTCGTTGCGCGCAGACGTAAAAAACCGCCACCGAGACCGAAGCCGTCAAGAAAATCGGGATGTCGATCAAAAGGGTGCGCATCCAGCCCGGTGGCGGACCGCCAGTCGATGGATGCAAAAGCACGCACAAGCAGGCCAGAAGCAAATAAGCGAAGTTCGACATCAGATGGCCGGTCGCTTCGAGTTTGATGGGAAGCGGCAATGGGCTGCGCCAGATTCGCGGCAAAAGCTTTTTGCAGGTCTGAATGGAACCCTTCGTCCAGCGATGCTGCTGCGATTTAAAACCGTTCATGTCCACCGGCAGTTCGGCCGGCGTGACCACATCGGGTAGGAAAATAAATTTCCAGCCCGCCAGCTGCGCCCGATAACTAAGATCGAGATCTTCCGTGAGCGTGTCATACTGCCAGCCGCCGGCTTCGACGATACACGAGCGCCGCCAAAGACCAGCCGTGCCATTGAAATTAAAAAAACGTCCACTGCGGCTGCGCGCCGTCTGCTCAAGAAGCAGATGGCCATCCAGAAACATCGCCTGCACGCGCGTCAGCAGCGAGTAGCCGCGATTCAAGTGGCCCCAGCGCGTTTGAATCATCCCCACCTTCGGATCGGTGAAAAAATGGATCGTGCGCTTGAGCAAGTCCGGCTGCGGGACAAAATCCGCGTCAAGGATGCAGAGAAATTCGCCATCGCCCGAATCGAGCCCGACGGCCAGCGCGCCAGCTTTAAATCCCGTTCGATCCACACGCCGAATCAGTTGGACATCGAAACCGCGCCGTCGCAATTCCTCAGTGCAGGAGGCGGTAATTTCGCGCGTATCGTCGGTAGAATCGTCTAACACCTGGATCTGCAGCAATTCCCTTGGATAATCGAGTTCGCTGACCGAACGCAGCAAACGCTCCACCACATAGATTTCATTGAAGATCGGCAACTGCATCGTCACCTTGGGCAGTTGGGTGAACTGGCAAACCGGCTCGGCTTTGCGTTTCCGGTTTTTTAGAAACAAATAGATGATGAAATAGCGATGGACCCCGTAGGCGGAAAGGCCGATGAGAACGGCGAGGTAACAAAACGTCCAAACGATGTGGCCGAGGCTTCCTTGCATAAGGGTTCTTGGAACTGCCAGTGGTTAAGGCAGCACGGGCGCATGATGGCTCTTCCGCCGCAGGCGTCAAATCAAAAATTGGCTCGCTTGCCTCTGAGAAGCGCCGAGTTCGGCGCCGCGAAAAGGTTGTTGTCGATCCTATTTGCCGGAATGATTGCTGCGGCTTTAACTGCATCGACAGAGGAAGAGACGCTGGGAGGTGATGAGCATGAACGTGAAGAGCTCTGCTTAAATTCCTACACTGCCCCGTTGATCGCGCGCATTTTTCAGCAGCTCGAACCAGCTCAAACCGCTGCCCTTTGACCAACTCAAACGTGATTTCCCTCACGCGAGCAAAAGTCCTGGCACAACCAGACTTGGTAAATTATTTCGCAGCTGATTGAGACCTTGTCTCCAGAATTTGTGCACGTTTCGCTGTTTGAAAAAATTTGCGCGGCGATGAACGCTCTGCTTGGCGCTGAGCAAATCGGCAGACGAACTCACACTTGTCGATGTACGCGCGCGATTCAGGTGGCCGCCGCTAACGAAGCGATACGACAGGTTAATTAACGCGCAACCAATCCAACCGCAGTGGCGGCTCCGATTTGGTCGATCTTATGCTATCTTATTCTTCCAGCGGTATGCCCTTGCGATACGCAGCCAATAGAGCCACCCGCAACCGGCTCGAGCGTTTCAACATTGTTTTTGCGATCCTTTTGGCCGGATGGCTCCCGTCGATCCTGTCGCTGTTTTTTTCCTACACGATTCTGACTAGAACGCTGAAATCGAAAATCTTGCGCGATCGGCAAACCTTTGTGGAATTAATCGGCCACCTGATCGGTGACGATCTTAGCCGGACGAGCGGCATCATCGATTATTATCAGACGCTGCCCGAGGTGGCAAAATTTTTCACCTGGCCGAACCCACAGTCTGCGGCACAACAATGGCTCGCCACTACATTTTATTCGCATCCGCGCATCGATGGAATGTTCATTGCCGGGGCCGATGGCAGCTTGATCGCGTCGATTCCACCCAATCCAGAGATGATCGGGAAGGACTTCGCGGCGAGTTTTTGGCAACAACAGGCAAGCGCAGCCGATGAAGCCTATGTCTCGGTGGTGCATCCGCGCTTTCCCGACAATCGCATGGCGACCGACATTGTCGGCGCTGTGCGCGCTCCGGACAGGACAATCGCCGGCTACATCGGAGTTTCGGTGCTCGTGGAAAGGATCGGCCGCCGCCTATCTACGATCGAGTTTGCCGATCAGTCGATCTGCCAAGTAGTCGATCAAGCTGGCCGCGCCCTTTTCACGAACGATCTGAAGCCGCACGCGGCCGGACGTCCGGCGGGCGGCCAAAGTTTGATCAAAGAGGTTGAAGCGAACAAGCGAGGCCATCTCGAGCGGAACGGTAATCTTTATTCTTTCAGTCCAATTGAATCGACTGGCTGGGTCGCACTGGTGGAGCAGCCGGAAGCCATTGCTTACAAATCGATTTACGATTGGCGCGGCCGAATGACCGTGCTGGCCACCTGGTTAATGGGCCTTACCGCTATCTTCGCCTGGCTTGGCGGGCGATTTTACCGACGCCAAACCGAAGCGGCGCGGCGGATCGAACGGGAAGTTATTTTCAACGAAAAGATTCTTGCGAACATGCCGATCGGCATCGCGTTTGTCGATCCAACTTCGAGAAAATTTCTCCAGGCGAACGAAGCTTTTGCTCAAATGGCGCGGCGGTTTGGCGGGTTGCCAGCTCCCAACGATATAACTGAGGCCACTTACGATGACGTAAAAATCGCCCCCGCCGATGCAATCGAGAAAGTGCTTTCTTTCGGGACGCCCTTCCAACTGATTGAGCATCCATTCAAAGGCGAGGGAGGGATGACGCACTTCGTCAATGTCAACCTGCTGCGTCTCCAAGGTTCCCATCAAACTATCCAAGGCGTGCTTTACCTTGTGGAAGACAAAACGCGCGACGTCACTTTGCGTCATGAGCTGATCAACGCGAACGCGGCCAAGGACCAATTTCTTGCGCTTCTCTCTCATGAGTTGCGCAATCCGCTTACGCCGGTGATCGCCATGGTGGGCGAACTCGAAGCGAATACGCCGGAGTCGCCGCAAGTTCGGCAAGCACTGGAAGTCATCCGGCGAAACGTGGAATTGGAAGCCCGCTTGATCGACGACTTGCTCGACGTCACTCGCATCGCCAAAGGAAAACTGCAGCTCAGCTTCGAAGTGGTCAGCGCACATGAAATTCTGCGCCGCGCCTACGAGATTTGCCGCGAAGACATTGCGCTCAAGAACATCGAAACGGTATTTCAGCTCCGTGCCGGGGAGATCTACGTCGAAGGCGATCCCGCCCGATTGCAGCAGGTCTTTTGGAATCTGATCAAGAATGGCGTGAAATTCACGCCGGCGAACGGCCGCATTACGATCGCCACGGAAAATCCCGCACCGCATGAAATCGAGATTAAAATCTCCGATACCGGGATCGGGATCGAGAAGGACAAGATCGACAAGATCTTCAATGCCTTCGAGCAAGGGCAAAGCTCGATCACGAGAAAATTCGGCGGCCTCGGGCTTGGCTTAGCCATTTCAAAAACAATGGTGGACGCACACCGGGGAAAAATTACCGTCGAAAGCCCAGGCAAAGACAAAGGCGCCACCTTCGCGGTCAAACTGAAAACGGTTTTGGCACCTGTTTCCACGCGTGATGGCACACATGGAGAGCGGCCCGTCGATTCGGCAGAAAAACGCCTGAACGCGCGAGAACGCCGCATTCTTGTGGTGGACGATCATGCCGATACGTGCACCGGGATGAAAATGATGCTGGAACGGCGCGGCTATCAAATTACAGTCGCGCATTCCGCCGATCAGGCCGTGGAAAAAGCGCGAGCAGAAAAGTTCGATTTGCTCATCAGCGACATTGGATTGCCCGATCGAAGCGGTTACGAATTGATGCGAGAGTTACGTGACAGGAAGGGCCTGAGCGGCATCGCGCTCAGCGGTTTTGGCATGGAAAGCGACGTGATCAAAGCGCGCGCCGCAGGTTTTTCCGATCATCTGACCAAGCCGATCAACTTTGAGCGGCTGGAAGAGGCGATCCACAATTTGCTTGAACTCGAGATGACTCGGTAGTTAAAGGCGCCGCCGGCGCGCGATCTGCCGATCTTAACGGCCGGAGCGGTTTGCGGCCGGAGCGGTTTGCTGCGCCTCTTTTAGTTCGCGGGAAAGTTTCTCGACCCGCTGGCGCATAATTTTTCCCGCCTTGAATTTAACGGTCACTCGGGGTGGAATGACAAAGCTGCTGCCGGGTTGGTTTGGGTTGCGGCCCACGCGCGGCTTGGTCAGACGCGGCTGAAATACGCCGAAATTGCGGAGCTCCACCGGGACGTTATTGGCCAGGCTGTCGGTGATTTTGTCCAATGTGCGCTGGACAACATCAAAGACCTGATGCTGAACCATGCCCGTCTGGTTGCTAATTGCCACCACAATGTCCCGTTTCGTAAGTTTTGCCATATCAAAAAGTAATCGCTCCCCGCGACAAAAGTGGCGGCAAAATTAAATTATGAAAGAAAAATTTCTAGCTTAAGCGCTTTGCAATGAAGGAAAAGGTCGCCGATCAAGCAGCCACGGCTGGTCGCCTGAAAAGCCGACCAAGATAATAAGAAATGGCCGTTTGTCCGGCCAGTTGCTTGCGCCGCGCCTTGAATTGGCCTTGCACCACCCCCAGCTTAGTGAAAACCGCGTTCCATTCCATTTCGAGGCGGCGAACATCCTCACCGGTGAGATCGCGCACACCGCGCATGGACGCGGCCCTTTGCAACACGTTCATCGCCTTGCCCGATAAGCCGTCCAAAATGTTCAATTGCCGCAAGACGTACTCGGTTTCTTGCAAAAGATTGGCCCGAACCTCGGTGAACTGATGTTCTTGCTCGGATGAAATGATTGGCTTCGCCTTGTCCAGACCGTAGGTGATCAAGTCATGGAGCTTCTTCCAGTTTTCCAGCTGAAGCGTGACCAAACGAAGCTTCGTTTCCAGTTCCCGGCTTTTCATGATCGTACAATCCCGGGCCCCTACACGCTCGCCAACTCTAGCGTTTCGTCGAGCTTTTGCAGATTGTCGATTAAGAGGTGCGCCCACGGCCGGTCCACCGTCTGCACTTGGCTGATTACGCCTTCTTCAAAATAAAATCGGCCTTGCCGCCAACGAAAAACTTCCGCCACCGCCGACTCGCCTTCGAGCGAACCAAATACTGCGTGCCGCACTGAACCATGTTGCAAGTAAATCTCGCTGTTCCCTCGGCCGGACTTAAATGTGAAGCGGCCGCTCCGCTGGCTCAAACAGCTCATTTGCAAAATCTCAGCCGCCGAAAACTGGTTGAGGTTGCCGACCAGTGAATGGCACGGGTCAACACCTTCGGCAGAGGGCGCACCCGGTGTCTCGATTGACCGCACAAAAAGCTCGATCCGCCGGCGCAATCCGCGGGTAGTCCGCGCGTACGAAATCAGTTCGATTTTTTGTTGCTCCCCAGCCAAAGCGACCTCGTGCCGGTGTGCTTGGGTACCCAAGCAAACAATGCGCAATGAGGGAAAATGCTGGCGTGCGTTGGTCGCTTGCTCCATCGCCGCCGCCGGTTGTCCTTCAATCACGAAAGCGTCAAAATTTTCGGCAAGCAAGTAGACAATTGCCTCCGAAAACGTCCGCACAACCTCGGTTTCCAGATCCAAGCCATCGAAAACGGCCAACGCCCGATCTTGAAAGACAGGATCGGCGTTGAGAATGAGCACCCTGGTTTCCACGGCTTCGAAATGTCGTAACAACCATGACAGCAAGAAGCTTGCCCGTGGCGTGTTCCCGAGCGAGTCACTTCCGCCACGGCCCGCGCACCAGCGGCGCCGCAAAGTGCTTCGGCGCAACCACATGCGCCGTTCGAAAGTGGACCTTAGCAACCTGACGCAAAATCTCCGGGCCTTTTTCCGCCGCCAGTTTCTCAGCCGTGGCTTTCACTCCGGCCGAGACCCCTCGCCCCAGCTGTAGCCCGAGCGTTTTGCCTTGTCGATCCAACCAGCGAACGAAGGCCTCCCGCGCGAGGATCGATGCCGCCGCCACCGCCATGTCCGATTCGGCTTTCGTCCGCTGTTCGATGTCGATCTCGCGGCCGTGCTGCATCAGAGAGCGTTCAATTACACGGGCGTCGGCAAACTGATCCGACAATGCGCGTGGACAATCCGGCTCTTTTGCGAGCAAATTTTCAATCACACGCGCATGCCCCCACCCGAGTAGCTTGTTCAGGTTGCCAAACTTCTCGTAAAGCTCATTGTAACGCGCCGGCCCGATCAAAACAACATCGATAATCGAACCTGCCGTCCCGCGAATTATTTTTGCCAGAGCGCGAACACGTGCATCCGACCCAATACGCTTGCTGTCCTGCACGCTCGCATCCAAAAATTTGCGCGCGATCCGGCGGTCAACATACACGCCTGCGATCACAAGCGGCCCAAAAAAGTCCCCCTTGCCGCTCTCATCAATCCCAAAGTGCGGTTCGAACATTCTGGGCAAATGCAGTTCCTCGTAGCCAAGTTTGGCTTCGCCCAAAATCTTCGGCTCAAGTTCGAATTGCACGAACTCTTCTACGCCTCTGCCCTGCACGAGCACTTTCGGGCCTTTTTCGTAAACTATGACGCTGAGCTTGTTTTTCCGCGCAAAGAAAAGCGTGTACTGTTTCGGCGAAAATTCGAAGGCAAGTTCATGAAGCAGCGCGCGAAGTTTTGTCGCCTGATCGAGCGTAAGCGGATGCGTATAAGAATTCATTTCTTTAAACAGAAAACATCCAACGCTCAACGCTCAATGCTCAACGTTCAATGATCTTCTGAATTGAGAGTTGAGCGTCGGACGTTAAGCGTTGAGCATTGCGACAAGTCTTGAGCATCCCGAAAGACACCTTGGCCTTCCGCTCCTCCCTCATGCGCTGGTATAGCCGCAACGGCCGCGATCTTCCCTGGCGCCGGACCCGCGATCCCTACGCGATCCTCGTTTCCGAATTCATGCTCCAGCAAACGCAGGTCGCGACCGTGGTACCTTGTTATAATCAGTGGCTCAAGCGATTTCCCAATCTCGCCATGCTGGCTCGGGCTTCTCAAAGTGACGTTCTTCGCGCCTGGCAAGGGCTCGGCTACTACGCCCGCGCCCGAAATCTTCGGGCTACTGCGAAGGCCATCATAGGCCGGCATCATGGTCGCTTCCCAAAATCGATTGACCAGATGGAGGAACTCCCGGGAATAGGAAAATACACCGCACACGCCATCGCAACGTTTGCCTTTGACCAACCAGTGCCAATTGTCGAAGCCAACACCGCTCGCGTTTTGACGCGCCTCGTCGACTTGCGAATTCCAATCGATTCCGTCGCCGGCCGCAAAATTCTCTGGAATCGTGCCGCGCAGCTATTACCCAGGCGCCATGCCGCTCATTTCAACTCCGCGCTTATCGATCTTGGCGCACTCGTCTGTTTCCCGCGCAAACCGAAATGCGAGATTTGTCCGGTGAAAAGATTTTGTCGCGCAATAAATCCCAGAATCCTTCCGTTGAAGAAAGCTCATCCACGGACGCGACGGCTGACCGAAAATCATGTCTATGTTGTCAGGCAAAACAAAGTTCTTCTCGAACGCTCCGCCGGGCGCTGGCGCGGCATGTGGATTTTGCCGCCGCTCAAAAGAAGATCGCGAGCCAACGGCCCAATTCACACGTCGATCTTTCCGTTCACAAATCACCGCATCACTCTTAATATCTTCCCGAAACCGTGGCACCAGATTGACAAGCGCTCGCAGCGCTGGTTTGCCATGAAAGCGCTCGACTCGATTCCCCTTCCCGCTCCGCACCGTCGCGCAATCAATTCTGTGCTGAGCGTTGGACGTTGAGTGCCTGCGAGGCCGTTAGCGCTGCGAAGGCCGGTTGAACGTTCCGCGTTTTCTGCTGCAATACAGCATATGTCAGCGATCGAATCGTTGCCGGATGCGCGTGGCCATTTTGGGCCCTACGGCGGAATGTTCGTGCCCGAAACGCTTATGGCGGCCCTCAACGATCTGGCCGCGGAGTATGAGCGTGCAAAAAGCGATCCAGCGTTTCAGGATGAATTGTCAACCTTGCTGCGCGATTTCGCAGGCCGGCCGACCCCGCTCTATTTCGCCGAGCGCCTAACGAAGAAACTCGGCGGCGCAAAAATTTATCTCAAGCGCGAGGATTTGCTGCATACCGGCGCGCATAAGATCAACAACGCGCTGGGTCAAATTTTACTAGCGCAGCGCATGGGTAAGCGGCGCATCATCGCTGAGACCGGCGCGGGTCAGCACGGCGTGGCCACCGCGACCGTGGCAGCGCGTTTCGGCTGCGAATGCGTAATCTACATGGGCAAGATCGACATGGAGCGCCAGGCGTTGAATGTCGCGCGCATGAAATTTCTCGGCGCCGCTGTCGTCGAGGTCACTGCCGGGCAGGCGACGCTCAAGGAAGCTATTAACGAAGCGACACGTGATTGGGTGACGAACGTGCGCAGGACTCATTATATTTTAGGCTCGGCGCTCGGTTCCCACCCCTACCCCATGATGGTGCGTGATTTTCAGCGCGTCATCGGAATCGAAACGCGTCGCCAGATTCTCGAACGCGAAGAACGGCTTCCCGATCTGCTCGTCGCGTGTGTGGGCGGCGGCAGCAATGCCATCGGGTTATTCCATCCTTTTCTGCAAGATCGACAAGTTCGGATGGCGGGAGTTGAAGCAGGTGGTGAAGGAATTCGCGCGGGCAAACATGCAGCGCGTTTTCAAGCGGGGAAACTCGGCGTGCTGCAAGGAACCAAAACCTTCCTCCTCGCGAACCAGGACGGTCAGATCGAGTTGACGCATTCGGTTTCCGCCGGCCTGGATTACGCCGCAGTCGGGCCGGAGCATTGTTATCTGCGCGACTTGGGCCGCGTCGAATACGATTTCGCGACCGATGACGAAACACTCGCCGCTTTCAAAATTCTTTCGGAAACGGAAGGGATCATTCCCGCGCTGGAAAGCGCACATGCGATCGCCTACCTCGTGAGGACTGCGCCAAAAATGGCGCGCGATAAAGTTGTTGTCGTCAATTTATCCGGTCGCGGAGATAAGGATGTCGACCAAGCGGCCAAGTTTTTGTTGTAAGAGCTAGCGCCGTTTTGCCTCGATTTCTTCGAGGGTTGCGCGCGCCGCCGGTTCGTTAGGCACAATTTCCAAAGTCGCTCTCAGGTGCGCTTCCGCTTCATCGTATCTGCTGAGCCTCGCCAAAAGCATTCCCAGGTTGCGGTGAATGGCCGGCTGTTGCGGTTCCAACTCAAGCGCCTTTTTGTATTGCTCGATGGCTTCCTCATAGCGCATCATCGCTTCTTCCGGAATCGTGGGACTTGAACCGCTCAGGTTGCTGGCAGTGATCGCTAATGCGTTGGCAAGATTAGTGCGAATAGTCGCGACGCTGTTGCTCGTGGCGGTGGACGATTTGGCTTCTTTCAACTGTAAGGCTTCGCGATATTCGGCAATGCCTTCTTCAAACCGGCGCAGCCGGCAGTAAACCAGCCCAAGCAAATTATGATTGTCGGCTAGCTCAGGCTTCAACTGGACGACGCGTTGTAAATGCGAGACTGCTTCCGCGTAGCGTTCTTGTTTGAAAAACCGTTGCCCCATCTGCACGTGGGCCTGCCATGAATCCGGATTCTTCGAGAGATTGTCTCGCCAAAGCGTTTCTTCATCGCGGAAAACCGCCGCGCGGATGCAAGTGTAGGTTCCCATCGCACCGAGCAGAAGCGCGACCAGAGCAGCTGCCGCGATTTTAATTCCGCGTTGCGGCCGGGCCCAGAAAGTTGCGATGCCAGCGCTGAAAAGAGCAATCAGAGAAACGCCCGCGAAATATTGAAGGTGATCTGCAACGAGAGTGCCGCTGCGCAGATAAGCCATTCGGACGAGCCCGAGCACCGGTAGGAGCGCGATAATAAAGCAGGCCACAGCAAAAAAAGCCCCGCGCGTCCCACAATCCCGCCACCGCCAAAGAAGCACCATCAGCGCAAGAAGCGCAATCAAAGGCAACCATTCGCGCGGCTCCGGAGAATCGAATTGCCACAGTGGGTAGATCGACATCAATCGCACGGGAACGAAAATCTTCCATCCGTACCACCATACCGCCATCGCCGCATTCACCAGCCGCCGCACGCTTGATCCAATAACGATCTCTTCCTCGCCAATGCCGCGATTTTGAAACCAGATCGTGACCAGGCTCATTACGGCCGCCATCAGAAAAAAAGGCCAGATTCGAACTACTTCTCGGCGGAACTTCGTGCTCGTTGCATCGCGGCGGCGCCACCATGCGCAGAGTAGTAGTGCAACAGGCAAAAATACCACCTGCCCTTTTGCCAGGAGCGCTAGCAGAAAGAAAACCAAGGACGCGATGTACGCGGTTGACCCGCCAAACAGACGCTTAGCCTCGCTTCGAAAGAAACAAAAGATCGACAATAGGACAAAGCACATTGAGAGGACATTTTTCAGTTCGGAAATCCACGCGACTGATTCTGCGTTCACCGGATGGATTCCGAAGATGAGCCCCGCCAGCCAGGCGCCCGGCACATTAAGTCGGCGCAAGACCAACCAGACAAGCAACGCGTCGGCGGCTTGCAGGACAATGTTGACGGCGTGATAACCCGCTGCGTTCTCGCCGAAAATATGATGCTCGATCCAGAAGACGGTGTTCGTGATGGGAAAATAATCCGCGGTTCTTCCGCCAGACCAGATCTCCGCTAAGCCGGAAAAGGTTCCCAACAAAGGATTGCCGGTTACCAGTTGCTCATCGTCCCAAACAAAACCTGCACACAACGCCGGTAGATAGACCAGCACAACGACCATCACGATTGCAGTCACCTGCCAAAACTTAGATTGATCCTGTGCATGCGGCGCCGCTGGCCGTCGGCGTGATTGCATAAGCGAGCAAACAGTAAAGATTTCCGCCGGCTGTTTCTATTTGTTATTTCGCGGCTGTTTCGTGAAGCTAAATGGCTGTGCGAAGCATGACCGGCTACGGCCGCGGTGAAACCGATCACGAGGGTATCAAATTTAGTGTCGAACTGAATTCCGTAAATCGAAAGCAGAGCGACATTGTTGTTAATTTGCCACGCGATCTGGCCGAGCTCGATCCGCGTGTCCGCCAAACGATCAACGAGAGTATTTCACGTGGCCGCACAAACGTCGTCATCACTTATCACGACGGATCGGGCGCCACCCGTAAACTCGCGCTCGATGCAGAACTGGCACGCTCATATCACGAAGCTATGCGCGCCTTGCAGAAAGAATTGAACGCGCCGGGGGAGATCACGATTGGTACAATTCTCCAGGCGCCCGGCGTACTACGCGTTCCCGAAGAAACGCTCGAGGCCGAAAAGGCGTGGCCGGCAATTGAGCGTGCGTTGCGCAGCGCACTCGCCGAGTTGGTCAAAATGCGTGAGCGCGAAGGCAAACATTTGGCCAAAGATTTGATCCACCGTCTGAAAGCGATGCGGAAACGGCTCAAGGAAATCCGCGCGCTTCATCCTGACGTTGTCAAGAAATATCGCGCCGCGCTACTCGATCGCATTCAAAAAGCCGGGCTGCCGATCGCCAGCGACGACGAACGCCTTGTCAAAGAAGTTTCGTTTTTCGCTGATCGCTCCGACATCTCGGAGGAATTGACGCGAATAGAAAGTCATCTCGCGCAGTTTGCGCATCATCTGCGCCGGAACGAGCCCGTTGGCCGCACACTCGAATTCATTACTCAGGAAATTTCTCGCGAGTTGAATACTCTTGGGGCAAAGGCCAACAACGCCGCGATTTCGCAGCACGTCGTCGCTTGCAAAGCGGAATTGGAAAAAATTCGCGAACAGATTCAAAATCTTGAATAAACAATTTGGCCGTTACGGAATTCTCTTTGTGATCTCCGCGCCGTCCGGGGCCGGCAAGACCACCCTAGTCGAGGCGCTGCGCCAAACGCCGGAGTTTGTTTATTCAGTTTCGTGCACCACACGGCCGCCGCGCACGGGCGAAATCGAAGGCGAAGATTATCGATTTCTTTCGGAAACTGATTTCCTTGCGCGAATCAAAGCCAACGACTTCCTTGAGCACGCCCAAGTGCACGGCCATCGTTACGGCACGCTGCGCGAACCAATCATCACCAATTTGAAGAAGGGCGTCGATATTCTGATCGACATCGACACGCAAGGCGCGGCGACGCTTCGTAACTGCGATGATGCGTTTATTCGCCAAGCGATTGTCGATGTTTTCATCATGCCACCGAATCTCGACGAGTTACGCAAGCGTCTGGCCAAGCGCGGCACAGAAACGCCCGAACAAATCGAAACGCGGCTCGCGCAAGCTGCGCGAGAAATGAAACTGTGGCGCGAGTATCGTTACACCATTATCAGCCAATCGATTGAAGAAGATTTGCAAAAATTTCGACACATCATCGGAGCCGAGCGATATTTGAGCCGGCGTCTGATCGAAAAATAACTCCGGAATGATCCCCGCGTAATTGCCAATCTTTCATGGAAAAAAATCCGAAACGAAGATCTGGCCGCGACGGCGCGCGCAAAGTCGTGCAGATTCGTGGCGGAAATCAGAAGTGCGTCCTGCTAGGAGTCACGGGCTCGATTGCCGCCTACAAATCGGCCGAGCTTGCGAGTTTGCTCGTCAAACAAGGCCACCAGGTTTTTGTCGTGATGACGCAGGACGCCACCGAGTTCATCACTCCGCTGACTTTGCAAACGCTCTCCAAAAATCCGGTGATGACGAGTTTCTTCGACGAAAAAGAGAATTGGCGGCCCGGCCACATTGAATTGGCCGATCGCGCAAACCTGCTCTTGATCGCGCCGGCCACCGCAAACATTATCGCGGAATTGGCGCACGGACTCGCCAGCCATCCGCTGGCGGCGATCGCGCTCGCAACACGCGCGCCCATTTTGCTCGCCCCAGCGATGAACGGAAAGATGTGGTCGCATCCAGCGACAGTTGAGAACGTGGACAAATTAAAATCGCGCGGGATGGAATTCATCGGGCCGGAAGAAGGAATGCTGGCTTGCGGTTACGAAGGCCTCGGTCGCCTTTGGAACGTAACGGACATCGCCTTCCGCGCGGAATTTTTTCTCGCGCGCCAGGAAAATTTGATCGCGTGAGATTTCTCGTCACGGCCGGCCCGACGCGCGAGCCGATGGACCCCGTCCGCTTCATCAGTAATCGTTCGTCCGGGAAAATGGGCTACGCGATTGCTGAAGCGGCGCTCGCCTCCGGACACGAGGTCATTTTAATTTCGGGTCCGGTGCATGTCCATCCTCCGCGCCGGGCGAAATTTATCTTTGTCTCAACGAGTGACGAAATGTTCGACGCAGTGGATCGACATGTGCGCGCTTGCGACGTGTTCGTGATGTGCGCGGCTGTCGCCGATTACAAACCTGCAAAAGTTTCGCCGACCAAAATTAAAAAGCACGCGGCTAATTTTTCTCTCGATCTGATTCCGACCCGCGACATTCTCGCGTCCTTTTCAACGCGAGATCGACAATTTCTGGTTGTCGGTTTCGCCGCTGAAACAAATGACGTCGAAAAAAACGCTAACAGAAAATTGCGAGAAAAAAATTTGGACATCGTCGTGGCAAACGACGTCAGCGCAGCCGGTGTAGGAATGGAAACCGACGAAAATGAGGTGACAATTTTCTTTCGCGACGGCGAAACAAGAAAAATTTCTCGCGCGCAAAAAGAAATTATCGCGCACGAGCTCGTAAATATTTTTGCGAACACGCGCGAAAACTGTTTGACAAAAAAAATGTCGTGATTACTTGACTCGTTGTAAGTGAAGTCATTCCCAACTCTTCACAGATCACCGCAGCTGCGGATTGAAAGGGGGGACTAGTCGATGCCAGCAAAAAGAAAGAAAGCCGCGAAAAAGAAATCAGCGAAGAGAAAGAGGCACTAACGTCTCACTCTTGATCACCGCTCCGAACGCTTCGGGGTTACAATCCCAACCTTAACCCGGGAGGAAAATTTATTTTTCTCCCGGTTTTTTTTATTTTTCGGCACGAAATGAAGATGTCGATCTTGTCTGCATCAAATTGATTTCCGTTATGCACGCCCCACGCTTTTGTGCGAGGTAATCAACAAATGAAGCGTTATCTCGACGCCGCGGAAAACGCGGCGCGCGCCGCCGGCGACTTGCTTCGACGAAATTTTCACCGGCCACTCCGTGTCAATTCTGCTGAAGCGCACGACATCAAGCTGGAGATCGACGTGCAGGCCCAAGAACTGATCACGCAAATGCTTCTCAAAGAATTTCCGCAGCACGCGCTTTACGGCGAGGAAGGAATCGTCGGCGACCAATCGAGCGAGCATCAATGGGTAGTCGATCCGCTCGATGGCACAGTGAATTATTTTTATCGCATCCCGCACTTTTGCGTTTCGATTGCACTGCGTTTCAAAGGCGAAATCATCTTGGGCGTCATTTACGATCCGATGCGTCAGGAAATGTGGAGCGGACAAAAAAGCCGGAACCCGCGTTTAAACGGCGAAAAATTTCGGGTGAGCGAGCGCGCCGATCTCGCCGAAGCCGTCATTTCAGTCGGCCTCTCCAAAACCGGCGTGATGATTCAGTCGAACCTTCCGTTGCTGCAGCAAATGATCCACCGCGCGCGCAAATGTCGTTTGATGGGGAGCGCTGCGCTCGATATGGCCTACGTTGCATGCGGACGTTTCGACGCCTACATCGAACAAGGAATCAGTTTGTGGGACATCGCGGCCGGCTGGATTTTAGTCGAGAGCGCCGGCGGAAATGTTGACCTGCGACCACGCAAAGACATGAAAGGCAAATACAGCATCATCGCCTCCAATGGCATAATCGATTTAAAATTGTGAGCACGATCCGCTCCGGCATCGGTTACGATGTGCATCGGCTCGTCCAAGATCGACAATTGATTCTGGGCGGCGTGAAAATTCCATACCTGCTCGGACTGCAAGGACATTCGGATGCCGATGTTCTCTCGCATGCAATTGCGGATGCGCTGCTCGGTGCGATCTGCGGTGGTGACATTGGCCAACATTTTCCAGACACCGATGAATCAATTCGCAACATCAGCAGCAGCGAAATCTTGAAACGCATCGTTGCGTTGCTGGCCGAGAGGAAAGCGCATGTCATGAACGTCGATGCAACCGTCATCGCGGAAGCGCCAAAAATTGCGGCGCACATTCCGGCTATGCGCAAAAACATCGCGGAAGCGATCGGCCTTCCGGATTCGAACGTCAGCATCAAAGCGACAACGAACGAGCGGCTCGGCCCGATTGGTCGGGGGGAAGGCATTGCCGCGATGGCGGTGGCAACGGTTGAAATGGAGTGATGGAGTAATGCAGCCGGATGTTTCCCCTGCACTACTCGTTAATCCCCCGGTGCAATAAGACAATATGGCGATCCGGCTTTTTAACACGTACTCACGCAAGCTCGAAGAGTTCGCACCGCGCGACCCGGCGGGATGCAAGATCGACATGTACACGTGCGGACCGACCGTTTACAGCCGCGCGCACGTTGGAAACTTTCGCGCTTACATTTTTGAAGATTTGCTTCAACGCCACCTTGAGGCGCGCGGATTCAAGGTGCATCGCGTGATGAACATCACCGACGTGGATGACAAAACAATTCGCGGCGCACGCGAGGCAGGAGTGCCGCTCCTGAAATTCACCGCGCAATTCAAGCGAGCATTTTTCGAGGATATGCAGACTTTGCGAATCAAGCCCGCGGATAAATTTCCGGCAGCGACGGATCAGTGTTACATCGACAGAATGATCTCAATGATTGAGACGCTGATTTCGCGGGGGCTCGCTTACCAGGCTGAGGACAAATCCGTTTACTTTCGAATCAATAAATTTCCGGATTACGGAAAGCTTGCGCATTTCGACCTCACGCAATTGCGATCGACGGGCCGGGTGAAGCACGACGAATATGACAAGGAGCACATTGGCGATTTCGCGCTTTGGAAGGCATGGGACGAGAAAGATGGCGACATCGGTTGGAAGAGTCCATGGGGCCGCGGACGGCCGGGCTGGCATATCGAATGCAGCGCAATGGCGACTGCGCTGCTGGGCGATCAGATCGACATCCACTGCGGCGGAGTGGACAACATTTTCCCGCATCATGAAGCGGAGATTGCACAGAGCGAAGGTGTCACCGGCAAAAAATTCGTGCGCTACTGGCTGCACTGCGCGCACTTGCTGGTCGATGGGCAAAAAATGTCGAAATCGTTAGGCAATTTTTATATGATTCCAGATGTTCTGGCGAAAGAGTACACTGGGCGCGAGATTCGTTACGCGCTCATGCGAGTGCATTACCGGACGCAACTCAATTTCACCTGGGGCGGAATGACGGAAGCGCGGGAGTCGTTAGGCCGAATTGATGAGTGGCTTCAACGTTTGCGCCAATGCAGCGCAAGCGTCCCGCTTGCGAAAACTGATGGGCGGGAAGCTGGCAGCTTACCCTGCACTTTCGAAGACGCGCTCGATGATGATCTGAATATTTCCGAAGCGCTTGGTTTTTTGTTCGAAACAATTCGCGACACAAACCGCGCGATGGATCGAAACGAACTCGACGCAAGTTCGGCGAATGCGTGGTTGAATTGGTGGAAACGAGTCAATGCGGTGCTCCGTCTTGAGATGGAAACAATTGAGCTTCCAGCGGAAGTCGCGAAGCTAGCCGACGAGCGGGCGCAGGCCAGGCTTGCAAAAGATTTCCGGAAAAGCGATGAATTGCGCGACCAATTAAATGCGCTCGGTTGGGAAGCGCGCGACACCAGGGACGGGCAGAAAATTACGCGACGCGCAGGCGCTTAATCCAAATGTTTGCGCTCGCCGATTATCTAAGTCTCGAACACACGACCCATCCAAAGTTGTTTGAGAACCAGAAGCATATCTGGGACGCGCTCAAACAGATCGCGAGCTATTTGCAATTTCGTCTGAAACCGGCCCTGCTCGGCGAAGTGATCGGTAAACCGTTCATCAGTGGTCACGTTTTTGTCGGACGCGGCACGGTTGTCGAACAAGGCGCGGTGTTGAAAGGACCGGCATGGATCGGCGAAAACTGCCGGCTCCGCAGTGGCTGTTACGTGCGCGAAAACGTGGTCGTGGGTAACGGGGTGGTGATGGGAAATTCCTGCGAATTCAAAAACTGCATCCTCTTCGACGAGACGCAGGTGCCGCACTTTAATTATGTTGGCGATTCCATTTTGGGCTATCGCGCGCACCTTGGCGCGGGCGTTATTCTTTCGAATGTAAAACTTGATCGCGGTGAAATCGCCGTGGCCAGCGAAGAGGGCGATATCGCGACAGGTCTAACCAAGTTCGGTGCGATCGTCGGCGACCGCACAGAAATCGGTTGCAACGCCGTGATTAATCCCGGAGCAATAATCGGCCGCGATTGCATCATTTATCCAAGCGTAAATTTTCGTGGCGTACTTCCACATCGAAGTGTCGTCAAACTGCGACAAGAGCTGCAAGTTCTCGAACGGCGCGAAACTTAGGTCGAGCAAGAATAAGAAGGGAAATGCGGATGGGGAGGGATTCGAACCCTCGGTGCCTTTCGGCACACACGCTTTCCAGGCGTGCACAATCGACCACTCTGTCACCCATCCCTAGGATTGCTCCGCCTGAGGCGGACAAGAATGACAATTTACTCGCCGATTGTCTCCAAGCTACAGTTGCAGGCGCCGGAATAGTTCATCGAGTGGGAGTTGAATGCCGATAAAGAATTCGCCGAAGTCCGCGTACTCAGCACTTACTGGATCGAAGCGCATTTTGTAAACGATGGCTTTGATTTGGAACGTGTCGCGTGCGAACAGCGTTACGCCCCACTCCGCATCATCCAGCCCGGTCGAGCCAGTGATGAGTTGTTTGACTTTGCCCGCGAACTCGCGACCGACGTTTGCGTGCCCTTTCATCAAACGCCGCCGCTCATCGTAGGTGAGCGCATACCAATTCCGCTGCTCACCGCGTCTCTTACTCATATTGTAAAAACAAACCACCGGCCAATCCGGCAGCGTGGGATAAACGCGTTCCTGCCGGTAATGCTTCATTCGCTCGCGAAACGAATTCATCGACTCGACGAATTTCTTTGAGTCCCGTTTGATGTTTTGTTCCCTCTCAAGCGTCTGCGCGTATTCTTCTTCGGTCGTGATGTATTCGCTTTCTTCGGTAAGCGAGAGATAACTGTAGACCGGCGTCAGCACATCAGCGCCTAACGAGAGCGAAAGCTGTTTGTCGATCTTGTTGGCGTCATGCAAATCGGGGGCAATTAGCATGAAACCGATGTCCGCTTTCGGGGTAACGATGCTAAGCGTGAGCAATTGCGTGGAGTCCATAGCGCGAATTTCCTGCACAAGCGACGAAAGATTCGTTTTAGCCGCAGTCTGTTCCTCGCGGCTAAGCAATTGCCATTGTCCCTGCTCGATGCGGTAAAACGAATGCAAGCAATGCCAACCTTCTTCTGGAACAAGCACCGTATTCTTGTCGGTCACTGCGCTAGTTTCCGCTTCGCCGTCCCTGGGTCAAGCCGCTCGATAACGATCTCGATCTCTTAGTGCGTCGGATTTTCCGCCCGCGGCAAATGCGCGAGGCAATATTCCTCCCCGTCACGGGCAACGCGGAAATCGAGATTCGGATCGGTCAGCTCAGTGGCACCGCAGACTTTGCACTTGTGCAGCGGCTCCGCGGCGCGGCGCGAATCCGATTCAAAGCGACGGCGACGTGTGGAAACATCGTGACGGTATCGGACGCCGTGAATGATTTCCGGCCCAAAAAAGATGAGATAGTTACTCAGCGCGGCGATGAGTGAAATGCGATACGAATTCGTGCGGGTGAAAAATCCAGCGAGCAAAAAGACAGCCGAGACCCAGGCGATCCACTTGATTTTGACCGGCAAAATAAAAAGCACGTAAATGATTTCGTCCGGATAAAAACGCGCAAAGGCGTAGAAGAGCGATGCCAGTAGCATGGTGTTCGAGAACTGGTTTCCAAAGAAAAACGCCGCGGTAGTCATTCCGATCATCCCGATGAAGAAGTAAATCGTGAGGCGAAACGGGCCGAACGCGCGCTCGAGGCCTTCACCGATCCACCAAAGAAACCAGAGAGCAAAGAGAATCCACCAGGGGCTGAGCGTTTGCGGAATGAAAATATAAGTGACAACGCGCCAGATTTCGCCTTGACGAATGCGCAGCGGATCGAAATCGAGTATCGAAACGTATCCGGGGGCCAGCCAGCTCAGCGCGAACACAAGCGCAGTGAAGCCAACGAGAATGCGAGTCAGGCCAGGAATTCCGAGAAAACCAAAGCGGCGTTCGAATTTGTCGAGCCAGGTCATCTTCTGTTCAAGAGTAGTGGAAGAGTAAAGCAAGCGTCTCGGTGAGAAATAAAGAGATCGTAACCGAGACGCTTGCGCTGCTTTCGGTCAAGTCTAGCCTTTCGGCGTGACTGAGACCGCGCGAAAAAAGACGCCTCTTTATGACGAACATGTAAAGCTCGGCGCGAAAATGGTTCCATTCGCCGGCTGGCTCATGCCGGTGCAATACGCGAGCATCCTCGAAGAGCATCAGGCTGTGCGAAACAATATTGGCATGTTCGACATTTCGCACATGGGCCAATTGATTGTGAGCGGAAGCGGCGCGCGCGACTGGCTCAACACAATGCTGACCAACAACATCGCCAAGTTGGACATTGGCCAGGGCCAATACACTTTTTTGCTCCGCGAGCGCGGCGGGATCATTGACGACCTGATCGCTTACCGGATTGAGGAAGAGAAACATCTGCTCGTCGTCAATGCGTCGCGCACGGAGGAAAATCTTGCGTGGCTGGAGAGCCATCGGCGAAGTGACGTTAAGATCGATAATCGCAGCGCGAATTACGGAGGCGTCGCCATTCAGGGACCGCGTGTGACCGATCTTTTCGTGAATCTTCCGGGGCGAAATCACATTGTTGATATTGAGATGGAAGGAGCGCCTGCGTCGATGGCGCGCACAGGCTACACGGGTGAGGATGGCGTGGAAGTTTTCTTTCGCGCGAAGGATGCGGCGAAATTTTGGAACATGGTCCTCGAAAAAGGAAAACAGTTTGGAATCAAACCGTGCGGACTCGGCGCGCGCGATACGTTGCGCCTGGAAATGTGCTATCCCCTAAACGGCTCCGATTTGTCGCCCGAACGAAACCCGATTGAAGCGGGGCTCAGTTTCTTTGTCGATCTAACAAAACCGAACTTCGTTGGCCGTGAAGCTTTATTAAAAACGAAAGAGAACGGTCCGCGCGAAAAACTCGTTCCATTCCGGATGAAGGAAAAGGGTGCGCCGCCGCGTCCTCATTACCCGGTTTTTGAGAACGACGAGCGCATCGGCGAGGTGACCAGCGGCACGCTTTCACCAAGCTTGAATTGGGGTATTGGGATGGCGTATGTGTCAGCGCCGCACGCGAAAATCGGTACGAAGATCGACATCGAGATTCGTGGGCGAAAACTTCCCGCTACCATCGAGAAGAAACCGCTTTACAAAAAACCATCATGAATGTTCCAGAGGATTTGCGTTACACCGAGTCGCACGAATGGATTAAGCACGAAGGCGAAAACATTCGTGTTGGCATTACCGACCACGCACAATCGGAGTTAACCGATGTGGTTTACGTTGAGCTGCCGAAAAAAGATCGACGAGTGAATGCAAAGGAAGCGATCGCGGTGGTAGAGTCAGTCAAGGCGGCCAGTGATATTTATGCGCCGGTGAAAGGGACGGTTGTCGAGGGCAACAAAGCGCTCGAAGCCGATCCTGGTTTGATCAACCGCGAACCTTACGGCCAGGGCTGGATTTTCGTTCTCAAGATCGACAACCCCGAGGATCTCAAACAATTGCCGGACGCGGCTGCCTACCGAAAGCGGATCGACGGCTAGAGCCGATAGAGCCCGAAAAGATCATACTCCTCCGAAACTTTCTCTTCCGTGCATTATCATCGGCCCCCAGCAGTCGCCCTTTTCCACTTCGCCACTATCTACGGCTTCTGCGAGGCGCCGAAAGTCCGGGCCGTATTGGCGTAGGAGGCGAGCCGCGCTCCTGCATCCGCGTAATCCGCCGTTGAATGCTAATCGTTTCCGAAGAGGAGTTCTTCGACGCTGCGGAGAACTTCTTCGACACGGACGGGCGCGGCGAAAAAACTGTAGCCGCTCAAGATCCCGCCTGAGACCATTTGACTCTCTGGTTTAAGGCTGTTGAGAGAAAGGATCGGTGTCTCTCGCAGGTCGGCATCCGTTTGAATTTGCCGCTCAAGGTTTTGTCGATCCGCACCGGCAACGTCGAGCAAGATAAGATCGGGCTGGAACCAGCGGGCGGCGTGCAGGGCGAGGCGATCATCATGTTCTTCACGGATGAGATATTTGCCGGCCCTGTCCAGTGCGCGCCTAACGAGTCGAGTGACGCCGGGTTCGCGATCGATCAACAGGATTTTTTTCGGGAACTTGATCATAAGAATGGGTTGTTTCCGAGCCAAACGAGCATCCGATGTGCCACGGGTGCTCCATCGCACGTGCTTACATCGCCCAAGACACAATCACGGTGCCGAGAGTCAGAACTAAATGCACGGTCAGCTGACGTTGTGGCGCGGATTTGCTCGTGCCGAGGAGAAAACCGACGGATAGAAGCGCGACGGAAACTGCAATGATGACGACGATAAAAATGATTAAATGACTTACGTCCTGTCAGTAAAACGGATGATTCAGGTGCAAGCGTCATTCGCGCCGAGACGCGCAACAACGTTGACAACTCGTGCTTTCCTCGTGAACAGGCGTGTGCTTAATTCCCAATTCCCGATGAGCAGCAAATCGAAGCAACCGGGTGCGCCGTTGAACTTTGAAAGCGCGATGGATCGACTTGAGGCGATTGTTGAACAAATGGAAACCGGCAAACTAGCGCTTGAGGATCTGATTGTTCATTACGAAGAAGGGATGAATCTTGTGAAAATTTGTCAAGAACGACTTGCCAGCGCCGAGCAGAAGATCGAGATCATCGCCCGCAACAGCGTCGGTAAACCAGTGGTGAAAGATTTTGAACCGGCAGCCGAGGCAAAGATCGACAATCAAGCGGGGTCGGACGAAAGAGGAGAACAGGTCAATGAAGTCCGACTTTTCTGAAGGAACAACCGCGACGAAGCGCTTGCTTGATGGCATCGATTCGCCGGCGGACATCAAAGCGCTGCGCGAAGAAGACCTTCCGCAACTAGCGCAGGAAGTGCGCGATGAACTCATCAAAGTGCTGTCGCAAACCGGCGGGCATCTTGGTCCGAATCTTGGCGTAGTCGAGTTGACCATCGCGCTGCATCGCATTTTCAACACACCGCGCGATCGATTCGTCATGGATGTGAGCCACCAGGGGTACGTGCACAAGATGTTCACCGGCCGGCTCGATCGCATTTCGACCATGAGGCAGTACGGCGGCTTGAATGGTTTTCTTCTGCGCACGGAGAACGAGCACGATTGCTACGGCGCAGGGCACGCGGGCACGGCGCTATCGGCCGGCCTTGGCATGGCAGTGGGCCGCGACTTGCGCGGGGGCGACGAACACATCGTGGTGATAGCAGGCGATGCTGCATTCACCTGCGGGATCAGTTACGAAGCACTTAATAATGTGAAAGCGCACACGAAGCGCTTCATTGTCGTCTTAAACGACAACGAGTGGTCGATCGCGAAAAATGTCGGAGCAATCGCAAATTACTTGAATGCCATCGTCACCAGTCCGACTTATGCGCATTTGCACGACAAGGCCGGCCGATTCATCCGGGCGATCGCCGGAAGGACCGGTGTGCACTTTGCCCACAAAGTCGAAGAGAGCGTTAAAGGGCTGATTGTGCCGAGCGTAATCTTTGAGGAGCTCGGTCTGCATTATTATGGGCCAATTGATGGACACGATATTCCGCTGCTGACGCGGACATTCGAGTTCCTGAAAACGCAGGAGGAGCCCGTGCTGCTGCATATTCTCACAAAAAAAGGCAAAGGGTACGAGCCGGCGATTAAGCAGCCCGATAAATTTCACGGTCTCGGCAAATATAAGATCGAGAGTGGCGAGACACCTCCAGCGCCTACGCCGACCTACTCGGAAATATTTGGCAAGACGCTGGCCAAATTCGCTGAAAGTAATCAGAAGATCGTCGCGATCACTGCAGCGATGCCAAGCGGAACTGGTCTCTCACATTTTGCCAAGGCGCACCCGGGCAGGTATTTCGACGTCGGAATCGCAGAGGAGCACGCGGCGCTGTTTGCGTGTGGTCTGGCAACACAAGGATTGCAGCCTTTTCTTGCGATTTACTCGACGTTTTTTCAGCGCGCCTACGACATGGCGATTCACGACATGGCGATCCAGAAATTAAACGTAAGACTGTGTATGGACCGCGCTGGATTGAGCGGGGACGATGGTCCCACGCACCACGGCTTATTCGATATCGGCTATCTGCGCCACATCCCCAATTGGCTGCACATGCAGCCGAAGGATGAAGACGAGTTCGTGGACATGCTTTGGACGATGGCGCACTACAATGGAGGGCCAATCGCCATCCGTTATCCGCGCGGGGCTGGTACCGGCGCCAAACCAAAAGCCGAGCCGAAACTTCTCGACATCGGCAAAGCCGAAGTGATCCAGCATGGGCGCGACGTTGCGATTTTCGGCTTGGGGAACATGTTCGAAGTTGCGGACGAGGCGGCGAAGAAACTCGAAGCCAAAGGAATTTCCGTTGCGCTCATTAATCCGCGCTGGATCAAACCACTCGACGCCGGCACGATTGAGTTTTTTGCGCGCAGCGTCGAAGTTGTAGCCACCATTGAAGATCACGTTCTACACAACGGGTTCGGTTGCGCGGTGATCGAACATCTCCATTCGCAGAGAATCGGCACGCCGGTCGTGCGGATTGGTTGGCCGGATGAATTCATCGAGCACGGTGCGGTTCCGATTCTGCGGAAAAAGCACGGCATCACTGCGGACGCTCTGGTCGAGAAAGTTGTTCCGCTGCTACGCAAACAGCCTGCGCCACAATCTTCAGTTGCTTGAGCCGAAGGATCGACCACCGATTGTCGATCTAATCTATGTCCGCGATCGAAGCTCGCGATTTGACAAAAATTTACCGCACGTACCGAAAAGAAGGCGGTCTGTGGGGTTCAATCAAAGGACTCGTTAGGCGTCGCTACGATGAGACGCGCGCCGCAGACAGAGTTTCGTTTCAAATCGACGAGGGCGAGCTCGTCGGCTTTCTAGGACCAAACGGCGCTGGCAAAACCACCGTGCTCAAAATGCTTTCCGGTTTACTCAATCCGACTGCGGGCGATGCGCGTGTTCTGGGTTTCGTCCCGTGGGAACGGCGCAACGAAATGAAGCGTCAATTCAGTTTGCTCATGGGCCAGAAAAATGCCCTCTGGTGGGATTTGCCGGCGCAGGAATCGCTCGAGCTCAACCGCGCAATTTATGGGATCGACCGCGATCGTTTCAAAAAAGTGGTCGATGGATTGGCCGAGCTTCTCGAGGTCGAGGACAAGATGAATGTGATGGTGCGTGAGCTTTCGTTAGGCGAACGAATGAAGATGGAATTGATCTCGGCGCTCATTCATGAGCCCCGCGTCTTGTTTCTAGACGAACCAACAATCGGACTCGATGTCGTCAGCCAAAAGCGTGTCCGGGAATTTCTGCGCGTCTACAACGAGCAGCATCGGATCGTGACGTTGCTGACTAGCCATTACATGCAAGACATCGAGGAGCTCTGTCATCGCGTGCTCGTCATCGATCACGGCAAGATCTTCTTTGACGGCCCGCTCGCTCAAATCATCGACCGGTTTTCTGGGCACAAGATCATCAGTTTGACTTTTGAAAAGCAAGCTACTCGCGATCTCTCAGCGTTCGGCGAAATTATCGAGCAGACTCCGGCCTCGGTGCAGCTAAAAGTCCCGCGGGCAAAGGTAACCGACACCTGCCGGCAATTGCTTGAAGCGTGTCACGTCAGCGACATCAATGTTCAGGAAGTGCCGGTGGAAGAAGTGATTCGTCAACTCTTTGGCGACCGCAGGAGCGGAGCTTCCGCGCCAAAGTCGACTGCCGAAACGCTTGCCAGCGCCGCTGGCTAGCTTCTAATGAGCGCCCGCTTAAGTTCTTGCACGTATGCCGGATTGACTTCGAACGCTGTGACCGGCATTTCCGCAAGCTGCACTTGTTCGCGATATGGAATGCTTTCCACGAAGCCAGCCGCCACCAGGCCGTTGAGCGTATCGGTGACGTCTTCCGATTCCATGCGCGTGAAGTCCTGAATCTCCGACCCGAGCATCGATTCAGTGAAGCCGATTGCGCGCATCACAGTTGCTTCCCGACCGGTGAGTTTTATCAGGCGCATGCCACGGAAAAAAGCAGCTTCTATACCTGTGCATTGTCATCCTGAACGGAGTAAAGGAACTCACAAAAAGCACATGGATCGTCCAAACCAACTCGCGCGCTGCACAAGGTTGTGTGAGGCTGCTCTCCTCGCGACTGCGAGATCGGGGATAACAGCATAATGCGCAAGGCTCATTGTCCAAGGCCTGCCGCTGGCAAAATGCTCTTTCCCATCGCTTTCGCGAACGTTGAATAACGCGGAACCCATCCGAGGGCGCGAAGTTTGGCATTGCTCACCCGCTTGTTGCTCTCGCCACGCTTTCGTTTCGATGCGGATCTTCCAAATGCCGGCGCGGGGCGATTCAGTCTTTCCGCCAACCAGCGATAACACTCACTCTGCAGGATCGGCCGATCATCCACAACGTTGTAGAGTCCGCCGCCCGGTGATTGCCGACATACCAAAAGAAACAGCGCGGCCGCCGCATCATCACGATGAATTTGGTTAACGAAGTGGTCGCGCTCTGGATCGACAATCGCTTCGCCTCCCAAGAACTTTTTAAGCAGGAATGAGCGGCCCGGCCCGTAAATCCCACCTAAACGCGCAACATTACCGTCTCGAGCCAGAACAAGCTGCTCTGCTTCGCGCAGAATTTTTCCGGTCTCTTGGTTTGGTTCAGCCGGACTCTCCTCGGTTACCCGCTCGCCATTGCTTTGCGCGTAGACGCTAGTACTGCTGGTGAATAAGATATTCGCCTCAGGGAAGCGATCGAGGAGATTGCGCGCCCCGATCAAGTAGACGCTACGATAAAGATCGACATGGCCGCCGCGCGTGCTCGCGCAATGGATCACAGTGTCAAAATTCCCGGTGCGGGCCGCAACTTGTGGCGCGTTCGAAATGTCGAGCGCATCCACTCGATAATGTTTCGCCGAAAGTTCCCGGGCCGACTTGCTCGAGTTCGTCCACCCCTCCACCTCCCACCCTGCGGTCTTAAACACATCGGCCGTGGCTTGCCCGAGGTAGCCGCAACCGGCGATAAGAACGCGCCGCATTATCAACTCCGAACGTTTTCACAAGCTTCGATCATTTCGGAGTTGCCGATTTTTACGCCGTCACCGCCGCAATTTCGATCTCGCCGAAGAGATCGCGCTGAATCACGCGCACTTGTTTCAACCGAATCAATTCGAGAAGCGCAAGAAATGTGACCACAACTTCAACCCGCACCGCCATATCGCTGAACAAATCGGAAAAACGAAGCGATGCGCCATTGGCCACGCGTTGTAGAATGATGTCGATTTTTCCCGAGACGGTAAAGCGTTCGCCAAAGATTTCGCCCAAATTTTCCCGCGCCTCAACGCGTTTGATTACGTTTTGAAAAGCGTGGATGAGCTGAAAAATTCCGACTTCAGCCAAACGCAGCGGCGTCTCGACAATCGCCCCGCCGTCTCGCGTGAAGATTTTTTCCCGTTGGACTGCGCGCGCGTGCAATTGCTCGGCCGCTTCCTTGAATTTTTTGTATTCGATTAACTGGCGGATCAAATCCCAGCGGGGATCGTCTTCTTCGGCATCTTCCTCCGGCGGCTGTTGATCAATCGGAAGGAGGCTGCGGCTTTTGAGATAAATAAGATTCGCCGCCATAACGACGAACTCGCCCGCAAGGTCGATCTTTAATTCCTTGAAGGCTTGGAGATATTCCAAGTATTGGCGCGTGATTCGTTCGAGGGAAATATCGTAGATGTCGATCTCGTCGCGCTTGATCAAGTAAAGCAGGAGGTCAAGCGGGCCTTCAAAAACCTCAAGCTTAACTTTGTAATCGCTCTCCATGTCGCTGAACGAATTTAAACAGCCAACACGCCAAGTAAATTCGCGCCGTGGCCAATTCGATCTTAATTTTGGCAAGCTCCGCGCTGGGTTTTAGCGCTCGAGATCGGCTTTGCGGTGGACCCAAACGCTATTTACGATTCCGAGCGCGAACATGATCATGAGCGCAAACGAACCGGAGTAACTGATGAGCGGCAGGGGCACACCTGTGATCGGCAAGATCGAGATCGTCATGCCAACGTTTTGGAAAATGTGCGTGAAGATGAGTGTGCTGATTCCTACGACGAGAAGCAGCCCAAATTGATCGCCAGCAAAAAAGGCAACGAACAGACAGGTGAGCAAAAGTAAGCCGAACGCGCCGATGAGAAATATTCCGCCGACAAAGCCCCACTGCTCGCCGATCGCCGAGAAAATGTAATCATTGTGCACGGCGGTCGCTGGCAGAAAGCCGAGTTCGATCTGCGTGTTTGGCGCTTTGAAGCCTTTCCCCGACCAGCCCCCGGAGCCGATGGCAATGAGCGATTGATTGATCGCCCAGGCCGCGCCTTGTTTGTCGATGTCCGGGTTGATGAATGCGGTGATGCGTTCCTGCTGGTATGGTTTGAGACCGAGATTGATCGCAATCGGAATGGAAGCGGCGCCGATGAGAAGAATGCAGACCAAGTAGCGCAACGGCAAACCGCTCACGAATAAGAGGGCGAGCAGCACCGGCACCCAGATGACGACCTCGCCGAGATCGGGCTGCATTAAAATCAAAAGACAGGGCGCGCCGACAATCGCCCCGCAAATCAACAGCCGAAGCATCGGATGCATTTGCCGGAACTGACTCAGGAATAACGCCAGCACGGTGATCCCGGCAACCACGGCGAGCTGGGCGGGTTGAAAATTGATCGAGCCAATATGGAGCCAGCTGCGGGCGCCGTAAACTTTCGAACCCATAAACTTTGTCAGAATCAAAAAGAAAAGGCCGGCGAGATACATCGGCAAAGCGCCCCAACGAATCCAGTGGTAATCGACGAGACTCGCTACCATGAAAGCGAAGAAACCAACAACCACCCAGTTGGCCTGCTTGCGCCAGAAATCCGTCGCCACCGGATCCTCGCGCATGTAAGTGGCGCTGTAGATAGCGATCACGCCGAAGACGGCGAGCGTGAGCATCAGCGCAAGCAAAAGCCAGTTGAGGCTGAGCAGTTTTCGAAGAAATGGCGTCATGTCGATCCGGCGTGGCAGCTACGATTATACGCACGTTGCGGGATTCGCAAGGCGCCACTCCCGTGACTCAGATTTTGGGCGAAGATCGACAATTGCAAGTGTAAGGCTCTCTCATGGTGCGAGTTATTTCGCAAAAATGCGAAACTATTCATAAATCATTTGAATTCAACTGCTTAAGTCTAAAGGAAACAAATAATCAACGGCTTTCCTTGTCAGCTGGTCAAAGGACACTACAATGGATTTCAGGTTATTTATTCAATTCGGGAACTGAGTCATGGCCAAAAAAACAAAACGGAAAATCGCGCATCCGATGCTGCCGATGCAGCGTCAGTTAAATTTGCGCCATGAAGGAAAGTATTTCGATCTTCGGAAAATCTTTGACCGATTGAATGAGCGTCATTTTGGCGGCCGGCTGCGTGGTTATAAAGTGATGTGGGGACGTCGGCGAAGACATCGGCCCAAAGGATTATTTTGTTTTTGGAACAATCCAGGAACAAGACCGGGTGATTCGAATCAATCCACTGCTCGATCAGCCGTTCGTGCCGCTCTGGTTTCTTCAATACGTGCTCTATCACGAAATGCTTCACTCGGTTGTCCCGGACGAAAACTCGGCAGGCGTCGGCGCGTGCACACCGAGGAATTCAACCGTCGTGAGCGCGAGTTTCCCCGGTTACCGGCTCGCAGGCGCGGCGTTGGGAAGAACGAGAACCTCGCCCGCTTCTTGCGTTAAACGAACGCTTAACGCGTTGGGCTTCGAGCTTCGTAAACTGCGTGCCTACGGCTTCTCCCCTGCGGCGGAGCTCCGTTTCAGACGGCGAATGGAGTCGTTGCGACGTTCTTCTTGATGAGGTACCAAAGCGTCGTCGCGAGCAGCAGGGAGATCAACTTCGCGCGCCAGTTCTTCAGGAGCAGTCTCTTCATAAGTGCCGTGCAATAGAATCTCGCTCAGTCGCTGGCGAAATGTTTCCGGTGTAAAATTGCGCTCAATTCGCCGGCGATGGCAAATGGAAATGCCGCCGGTCTCCTCCGAAACAATCACCGCGACGGCATCCGATTCTTCCGTAATGCCAAGACCGGCGCGATGACGTAAACCCAGGCTGCGGTCGAGCGTTTCGCGCTGGCTAACCGGGAAAATACAGGCCGCAGCAGCAACCCGCCCGTTGCGTATAATTACTCCGCCGTCGTGCAAAGCAGCTTTCGGATGAAAGATGGTCAGGATCAATTCAACGGAAAAATCCGCATCAAGCATGACGCCAGTCTCCTCGTAAACGCGAATCGACGTGTCCCGTTCGATCGCGATCAGCGCGCCGAATTGCTTGTTCGCGAGTTGGGTCACGGCCTCGGCGATATCATGCACCGTTTCGCGTTTCTCGCTCGTCAGTGAAAAAATCGGATGGCCGCCCAGCTCAGCGAGACCGCGCCGGAGCTCGGGTTGAAAAATCACGACCAGAGCGATGGCGAGGAAATACCGAAAAACTCCGAACGATCCAGCCGATAACCACGAGGTTCAATAGTGTTGAGATCAACGTCAGGGTTAAGAAAACAATCGCCAGACCGGTCAATACTTTGGCGCCGCGCGTGCCGCGGAAGTAGAGATATCCATAGTAAATCCCGACGCTGAGGAGAATGATTTCGAAACATGCTGCGCCAGCTTCTCAGCCACAGATGAATCGACTGTTGCAAAATATCAGTGTGCAAGAATCGCCTCCGTTACTCGCAACGCATCGACATTTTCCTTCACGTCGTGGGCCCGAAAAACTTCGGCGCCGCGCGAACGCAGTAAAGACGTCAGCGCTACGCCAGGTGCCAGGCGCGCGCCCATGTCTGAATCGCCAATCAATTTCCCTACAAAATATTTCCGCGAAACGCCGACCACGATCGGCCGGTCCTCGACGCGGAGCCGATCCAAATTCGCCAGCAGCTGAAGATTGTGTTGAAGCGTTTTTCCGAAACCGATTCCGGGATCAAACGCAATAGCCATAGGATCAACGCCGCACTCTATGGCGTGCGCATATTGTTGTAGAAAAAAATTCAGCCACTTCCGAGACCACATCGACATAACGCGGCGCGAGTTGCATCGTCCGCGGCTCGCCTTGCATATGCATGATGATGAAGGCGGCCTTTCGGTCCGCGATGAGCGGCATCATTTCTTCATCGCCGCGCCCCCGGTCACATCGTTCACAATGCAAGCGCCCGCCTCGAGGGCAGCCTTAGCCACTTCCGATTTCGATGTGTCGATGGAAATTAAAATCCCAATCTTGTCACGTAACTGCTTGATCACTGGAATCACGCGACGCAATTCTTCCTCGAGCGAGACCGGCGCCGCGCCCGGCCGCGTGGACTCACCGCCAACATCGACAATCTGCGCGCCTTCTGCCGCAATTTGCACACCGCGCGTGACCGCTTGGTCGGCGGAAAAAAATTCGCCGCCATCTGAAAATGAATCGGGCGTGACGTTGAGGACGCCCATGATCATGCCCCGGTGTGACACATCGATGGAGCGACCGGCGATTTTCCAGAGCCTTCCACCCATCGACCGTGAGACTATCACATGTCGATCTTTATTCGACCGCGCCTGCTGCACCTAACGACCGCGCGAATAACGGCCCATCAATTCGCCTTGCGCCATGATGTGGCCGCGCATTTGCGCATCGAGTTGTACGCGTTTCGAGCCAGCCGCTAGATCCAATTGCCGATCTAACGCGAAGATCTTGAAGAAATAACGATGCGTTCCCGATGGGGGACACGGCCCACCGTAACCTGATTTGCCAAAATCGTTTTTCCCTTGGACCCCATTCGCGGGCGCACTGTTTTCTTCAATGGTTGTCGTTTTCGGGTCGATGTTCCAAACGAGCCAGTGCGTGAACAGATCCGCCCGGCGCGTCCGCATCATCAACAATAAGGGCCAGACTTTTTGCTTCAACCGGCACTCCTTCAAACCGCAAAGGTGGATTGGCATCCGCGCCATCGCATGTGAACTTCGATGGAATGTTTTCTCCTTCTTGAAAAGCAGTGGTTGTGATTTTCATTTTCCCTCCTCCTGCGCCAATTGCCGTCGCCAAGCCAATCGCGACCGCACCGAGCACGATTGCGTTTCTCATCAGTCAGCCTTTCAACAAATTCTCGTTACATCGACAGTGAAGTCTAACAATATCATTTCGCCGGCATGATTTCGAACGGATGTAAACTTCGGCGGCAAATTCTTGCACTCCTTGGCGGGCGCGATTATCGGCCGCTCGACAAGATCGAGATCGGCCGGAAACTGAGCCTGAAGAGCAATGAGTGCATAGCCTTGCGCAAAACATTGCGCGAGCTCGAACGCTCGGGCGAAATCGCGCGGATCAGGAAAAATCAATACATCCTGCCCGCCGAAGCCGATCTGGTGACCGGCAAGTTGTCGATCCATCAAGCTGGCTACGGATTTCTGACCAGCGAAATCCCCGGGCAGGCCGACATTTTTATTGCAGCAGAAAATACTGGCACAGCAATGCACGGCGATCGCGTGGTCGCACGCGTAAATCGCGATGTGCCGCCGAGGCCGGCCAAAGGTCGAGCTCGCCACGGGATGAGGCCGTCCAATCGGCGGACCAGAGCAGCCTTTCAACATGGGCGACCCGAAGGGCGCGTGATTCGGATCTTGGAACGCGCGCGCGACACAATTGTTGGGACACTACAGCGGTCTCGCGAGTTTCTATTACGTCGTCCCAGACGATCCGAGATTTGTTCATGATGTTTACGTCCAAGTGCCGCCGCGTAGCAAATTGCCGCAAGCGCCCAATCGCGGCGACAAAGTGGTCGTCCGCCTCGAAGCCTGGGAATCGCGCCACGTTAATCCGGAAGGCGAAATCATTGAAGTGCTCGGGCCGGCTAGCGCGCCGGGCGTGGACATGCTTTCGATCGTTCGGAAATACGCTTTGCCAGTGGAATTCCCGAAAAATGTTCTGGAAGAAGCGAATCGGGTTTCTGAGCGGCTTAATGCGAGTGCGCTCGAAGGCCGGGAAGATTTGCGCGACAAATTCATCGTCACGATTGATCCAGACGACGCGCGCGACTTCGATGATGCCATTCATGTCGATAAGATCGACAATCAGGGGTGGCAACTTGGCGTCCACATTGCGGATGTCGCTGCGTACGTAAGCACCAGGCAGCGCACTCGATCGCGAAGCGCGCCGGCGCGGGAACAGCGTTTACCTGCCCGATCGCGTGATTCCGATGTTGCCGGAGCGATTGAGTAACGGAGTTTGCAGTCTCAGTCCGGGTGTCGATCGCCTGACCCACTCGGTTTTCATTCAATTCGACAAGGAGGGCCGCGCGAAAAATGCGCTCTTCGCGAAGAGCGTAATTCGCAGCATTCGCCGTCTGACTTACAAAGAGGCGTTTGCGATTTTGAATTCGCCGCCTCGCGATCAACTGGGCAAGCATTTGCACCAAGCCTGGAAATTGGCGGCGCTGCTGCGCTGGAAACGCTTCGGTCATGGCGCTCTCGATCTCGATTTTCCGGAAGTGAAGGTACATGTGGACGCAAACGGCACGCCGGTCAGGTTGGAACGCGTCGAGAATGACGAATCGCACCAACTGATTGAGGAATTCATGCTAGCCGCCAATGAAGCCGTGGCGCGTGAACTGAGGCATCGCTCGATTCCAACGATCTACCGCGTTCACGAGGACCCGGACCCAGAAAAGTTAGCCGAGTATCGCGAGTTCGTGCTCAGTTTTAACTACAAAGTTGGCGATCTCTCACATCGCGCCGAGATCCAGCGTTTGCTGGCGTCCATTCGCGACAAGCCCGAGGAGCAGGCATTGAAAATCGGATTGCTCAAGAGCCTGAAGCGCGCCCGTTACGCGTCGCAACCACTTGGACATTACGGCTTGGCAAAGGCAAATTACCTGCATTTCACGAGCCCGATCCGGCGCTATGCCGATCTGGTCGCCCATCGCGCTCTGGGTAGCGTCGATGCGCGGTGCCGACCGGACGGTCCGAGCCGGACTGGCACCGCAGCGCGGCGTCCTTACAATGACCACGAGTCGAAAATTGACATCCGCGAAGTAGAATCGATTGCTGCCCATATCTCGGCGACGGAGCGCACGGCCGCAGAGGCCGAGATCGAGTCGGTCCGAATGAAGACGCTGCAGTTCTTTCAACGGCAGCTGGAAACGCGCAACCCACAAGTTTTTCGCGCGAACGTGATCGATATTCGCAACTACGGACTGGTGATCGAGCTCCCGGATGTTCTGACGACAGGACTCGTCCATATTTCATCGCTCACGGACGATTTTTATCTATTCCAGCCGGACCAACGGCGCCTGCTTGGCCGGCGATCGCGCAGACGATTTGGAGTGGGTGACTCAGTCCGAGTGTTCGTCGCCCGTGTCGATCCATTCAAACGCGAAATCGATTTTGCCCTGGCAGACCAATCCCCTCGTAAAAAAAGATGACATTTAATGTAAAATTATTCTTTCCTTCTTGTATGGGCGCATCCTACACTCGCAGGTTGCTCAAAATGGATAATATCATCGAGGCGAAGGAGCTACAGATCGAACGCAAGCATTTCCATGTGGAATTTCGCGAGAATGACCGCGGAAAATTCTTGCGGATCACCGAAGAAGCGCACGGCCGCCGCAACACCATCATCGTCCCGAGCACAGGCGTAGGCGAATTTACTGCGGCAATCGATCAAGTGGTCGAGAGCGCCGCGCGCATCCCGGCCTGAAGCCCAGTCGAAATCAGCGGCTGTTCGGCGCCTACCCGCGCCCGGCACGTTGACACGTCAACGCACAGATTTAATGTGGCGCGTTCGTCCACTCAACGATTCTTTTCATGCGTAAGAAGGCCAAATCACTCCGGCGAAGCCTGCTGTCCCCTGCCAATGTGAAGCCAAGATCGGCCTCAAACTCGCAGCAAGGCTCGGTCAAACGACCGAAAACTCCGAAATACGTTTATTATTTTGGCGATGGACGCGCCGACGGCTCGGGAAAAATGAAGCCACTCCTCGGCGGCAAAGGCGCGAACCTGGCCGAGATGACGCGCATCGGGTTGCCGGTGCCACCGGGATTTACAATCACGACCGAGCTCTGCACTTATTTCTACGATCATAACCGCACTTATCCGCCGCAACTGAAAGCCGAGGTCGAAGCGGCCCTGTCGAAAGTGGAGAAGTCAGTTGGGAAAAAACTGGGCGACAGGGAGCGACCACTGCTCGTCTCGGTGCGTTCGGGCGCGCGCGACTCCATGCCTGGCATGATGGATACGATTTTGAATCTTGGAATGAACGACAAAGTGGTCGAGATCGTGGCGAAGAAAACGAACAACGCCCGTTTTGCCTGGGACTCGTATCGGCGCTTTTTGCAAATGTATGGCGACGTGGTGATGGGTGTGCAGAAACGCCCGGGGGAAGATCACGAACCGTTTGAAAGCGTGATCGAACATTTGAAAGATGAGCGCTACGGGAAACACGACTTTCCGGATGTAAAGTTGACGGTGGCCGACTTCCGAGAGCTAGTGGACCGTTTCAAAGCGTTGATCAAAGAGCGCACCGAAAAATCGTTCCCCCAGGAGGCTAACGAACAACTGTGGGGCGCGATTGGCGCGGTGTTCGGTTCATGGATGAACGATCGAGCGATAGTTTACCGCCGAAAATACGGGATTCCCCACGATTGGGGCACGGCTGTGAACGTGCAGACGATGGTATTTGGCAACATGGGCGAGACGAGCGCGACCGGCGTGGCGTTCACGCGTGACCCCGCCAGTGGTGAAAAAGTTTTCTACGGCGAATATTTGATCAACGCGCAGGGTGAAGATGTTGTCGCCGGCGTGCGCACGCCACATCCGATTGCCGATCTTGCCAAGGAAATGCCGGCTGCACATAAAGAGCTGATGAAGGTCCGCGCGATTCTGGAAAAGCATTTCAAGGACATGCAGGACCTCGAGTTCACGGTTGAAGACAATCGCCTTTACATCTTGCAGACGCGCAATGGGAAGCGCACTGGTCACGCGGCCGTACGTATCGCCGTGGACATGGTCGGTGAAAAACTGATCTCAAAAAAAGATGCGGTGAAACGCATTCCCGCCGATTCACTCGCCCATCTGCTCGCGCCTATCTTCGACAGAGAATCGGCGCGTAATGCAAAGAAGATCGGCAGCGGCTTGGCGGCCGGGCCTGGGGCGGCGTCCGGTCATGTCGTCTTCAGCGCGGAAGAAGCGGTGCGGCGCGCGGAGAAAGGCGACAAGGTGGTGCTGGCGCGCATCGAGACTTCTCCGGAAGATTTACGCGGGATGATCGCCGCCGAGGGAATTCTCACTTCGCGCGGCGGGGTTTCATCGCACGCGGCACTGGTTGCGCGGCAAATGGGCAAGGTATGCGTGTGCGGCGCGAGCGGCATCCGGATCGATTACCAAAGACGGACGCTCAGCGCGAATGGCACGACGTTAAACCAGGGCGATTACATTTCGATCGACGGAACAGCGGGCGAAGTCTTCGCCGGAGAAGTCACCACTGCGCCCTCGGAGATCGTTCAAGTACTTGTCGATCAGACGCTCGAAGGCAAGAAGAGCGAGACCTATCGCGAATACGAGAAGTTGATGAAGTGGGTGGACGAGTTTCGAAAACTGGGCGTTCGCACCAACGCTGATACGCCGGAGCAAGTCAGAAACGCGGTCGCTTTTGGCGCCCAGGGCATCGGCCTCTGCCGGACCGAGCACATGTTTTTCGAGGGCGATCGCATCGATGCGATGCGCGAGATGATTCTAGCTGGAACGCGGGAAGAGCGGACGGGCGCACTGGCAAAATTACTGCCCTATCAGCGGGACGATTTTATGGGCATCTTCACCGCGCTCAACGGATTGCCGGCGACCATTCGATTTCTCGATCCGCCCCTGCATGAATTCCTGCCGACCGATCACGCGCAGCAGAACGAGCTGGCGAACAAGCTTGGGGTTTCCGTGGAACGGATTGCGCGGCGCGTGCATGAGCTGCATGAGTTCAATCCAATGCTCGGTCTGCGGGGTTGCCGCCTTGGCATCGTGCACCCGGAGATTTCGGAAATGCAAGCGCGTGCCATTTTCGAAGCTGCGGCCGCAGTGCAGAAGAAAGGCATCAAAGTGCGGCCGGAAATCATGATTCCGCTGGTGGGTTTTCCGCGTGAGCTCAAACTCCAGATCGACATCGTCAACCGCGTCGCGGCGGAGGTCGAAAAAGAAACGAAAACAAGGTTCACTTATCTGGTGGGGACGATGATCGAGGTCCCGCGCGCTGCTCTACTGGCTGATGAAATCGCGCGGGACGCACAGTTTTTCAGTTTCGGCACGAACGACTTAACCCAAACCGCTTTGGGCATGAGCCGGGACGACTCGGGAAGTTTTCTGCCCGCCTACACGGAGCTCGATATCATCGATACGAATCCGTTTGCCTCCATTGATCAAAAAGGCGTCGGCCGATTAATGGAGATCACGCGCGATCTCGGGCGCAAAACACGGCCGGAGATTAAGCTCGGCATTTGCGGCGAGCATGGGGGCGAACCCTCCAGCGTAAAGTTCTGCCACCGGTTGGGATTGAATTACGTCAGTTGCAGCCCGTTTCGCGTGCCAATTGCCAAGCTCGCCGCCGCGCAGGCCGCAATTGCGGAGTAATTGGTGTCCCCAAAAAGCTAAGCTGAGTCCTGTCCAGAGATCGGGATAATGCTCGCTGGCGGCAATTTTTCAGTTCCAGCGCGACCTGCTCAAAATGTTTAGCATTCGCTAGTGAACTCGCGGAAAGGTACCCAGTGTTTAACCAGTAAATCCGCGAGGCTATCACTTCGCGAACCGAAGCGCCTGCGACAGGAAACTAACCTTCTCGATTTTTCAGGCGCGCTGCCTCAGGGAGGTGGCAGCGGACAGGCAGTTTAGGTTGGTTGCGTCTTGATCGTTCATTTTTGAGGAGTTGTCTGCGCCGAGTGAAATGCCTGCCAAGCCTTCCAGGCACGCTCCCAATTTTCTTTTTCCGCCCAGCATTGCGCTTCCAAAAAATGAAAGTAAGGCGGCGCGCCGGCGCGTTCGCTGAAATGCCGTACGCTCATGAGGGCGTCATCTACCCGTCCGTTTTGCATTTGTGCGCGATAAAGCGCATAACCGATTTCGTAATTATCCGGTGCCGCGGAGAAGCGGTTTTGCAATTCTTGGAGGGAAGATTTCGTCTCCACGCGCGGCAGTGCGACCGGTTCGCCGTAACGCTGCGTCAATTCATACGCGGCGCGAAAATCATTCTTGCGCGCGTCGTACTTTGCCATTCCGAGCCAGGCGTATTGCAACCACGCGGGATGTCGCTCCACCGCGCGCGCCAGCTCATCGGGATCGCCGTGCTCCGACCAAAGCGAGAACAGCGCCAGCTTTTCTTCCTCACTGAGCGTTTGCAAATTTGGGTCGTGTTTTAAGAATTCGTTGAGCGCCTGAGTGAAATGCGCTTCGGAAACGCGACTCAGGTAGGCCAGTGCCAAGTCGTGCTCGCTCAGTCCAACCTCTTCCAGAATCCGGCTGACCTGTGGACTGCGCATTGAGGCGTTCGTCAACATGCTCCCGTAAACTTCAGCACGCTGCGGACCGGCCCGCCGCAATGCTTCGCGCCATGCTGTCGCTGCCAAAATTGGACGTGAATTCAACCAGAGATCTCCTTCTGCGAGCGGAACCTCATAGGCGTTTGGCTCGAGAAAACGCGCGCGCCGGAAATCATCGAGGGCTTTCTCCGGTTGCTTCTCACCCAGTTCAGCGGCGGCCCGCAAAAAATAAAGCTCCCAATCAAGCGGCGACCATTCGAGCGCGCGATTGGTCAGCGCGATTGCTTCGGGGAAATTGCGGCCGCGGTTCGCAATCGTCGAAAGCTGCTGTGCGCTGGTGACGCCGACCGATCCCGGCAGCAGCATTTTGTTGTGAGCCGCGACCGTCCAGGAGAGACCGCTGATCAGCAACACCAATCCAACTAGCCGAAATAGGATCGATATCGACCGTGCTCGGCTTCAAATCGAGCGGGCGGTGCAAGGAAAGACCGAGCAAAAAAATCGCGGCGAACGCAGTACCGATACGATGCCCGGAAACATCGACAAGTCCGTGAAGGGCGAAAAGCACGACGCCGATCAGTGTGGCCAGCCGATAGCGCTGATTGGTTCCTTCGCGCAACGGAAAGACCCGCCGAATCAACAGCGCGAGTCCAACAATCGTGAACGCGACGGCCGGCCAACCCATCTCGCTCCAAAGCCAGAGCCAATCGCTTTCCGGATGCAGCGAGCGCGTGTCGGCGATAGACGCGGACCGAAAAATTGCAAACACCGGTTCGAAATTTCCGAGGCCGATTCCGCACCAGGCCGAGTCGCGAATGAGGTGGAAGGTGTCGTGAAAAATGCGCCAGCGAAAATCCGCCGCGATGCCGGTGTTCGCGATGCCGCGAAGATGAAAGCGCTCCAGGGTTTGGCCGCCAAAAAGGAGCAGCGCCGTCAGCAAAAGCAGGACGAATGAAAACGCCGAGCGCCAGCCTTGGCATCGAGCGTTGTCGAAGCGCGAACGCGCCGAGCCAAAGTGCGCTGCCCGCGACCAGGAGTAAGACTCCAGCGCGAGAAAAGTTCAGGATGATTGCGGCGACGACCACGCCAAGCGCCAGCAACCAAGCGATCCAGCGTTTTCGATCTTTGCGGATATCGTCCTGGCCACAGGCGAGAATGACAATCGCGGTGATGCCAAACAGATCGCCGGTCTGGTTCCGATTCGGGAAGGGGCCGAACCCGCGTTGATTAATCCAAAAGGGAGGCGCCAGATGCGCCAAATATAACAAGATGCTGATCGCGGCCAGCAACACGATTCCGGTAGCAAAAAGCGGAGCTGAGAACGAACCGAACGCAGATCGAGTTCCTGCGTGCTCGACGAGATAAAGCCAGCTCAGCCCGCCGATGAGACTGATCAAGCAACTGGCCGTGATCCACGGTTGCGCGCGTCAACGTGGGCGGCAGTGAGATTCCGAAATCGTTGATCATGGCCGCGCGCCATGTCGACGGAAAAAAATAACGCGCAGGCAAAAAAGCGAGCATCGCCAAAACAATGAGCGCAAAAAACACAGTGTTCGTCGCCACGCCGAGGGAGAACGCGCGGCGGGCGAACAAGCAAAAACAATCCGAGAAGCGCGATCACAATTCCTTCCGCCCATTTTTCGGTTGCGCCGCCGAGGAAACAGGCCAGCACCGGAAGCAGGGCAAGGGCGGCATTGTTTGCCCAGCGAACTGCGGGATCAGATTTCTGCACGGAGTTTGGCATCACCCGGAAACGATCCTCATGGTATGCGAATCGCTTTTAAGATCGACATCGACCGAGCTGGAAAGGGACGAGAAGTCATGGACGCGATCAAATTTAGCACGAGTTGAAGCGATCTGGCCATCGCGTAATCTCATTCCGGCCCAAGCGCAATAGTCATGGTCACGCAACGGACGGAAGGTCTTTACCGCCTTTTCCTGCTTTGCCAGATCATCATGGTCGCGCTGCTTTTCTGGTTTGGTGTTTGGGTCATGGTCACGTTTTACTCGCCCAGCGCCGAACTGACCTGGCGACGCTACAGCATTTATTGCGGCATGCTTGTTCTCGGCATGCTTTTGGAAGCGTTCACGTCGGCTCGAAAAATTATTTTCTGCAAAATGAACTGCTTCGGCCGCATCGGCTGAGCCTGCGCCAAACCATCGCCAGCATCGGCTTGCTCGTCCTCTATCTGATCGCGACCAAAGACGCGTTCATTTCGCGAATCTTTTTCTTCAATTTTGTTCCGTGGCTCTACGTCGCGCTGCTCTTTTCGCATCACTATCTCCCGTCGCTCTTGGCGCGAAGCATTTTCCGGCGGGAAGAAAAAACAGTGCTCGTCGGTCCGAGCCACAGGGCCGCGCAATTGCGCGATTGGCTGCAGCGCAAAGCCGAGATCGGTTTGCGCACGGTCGGTTTGATCTCCGATGAAAAGATCGACAACAGCGACGACGGAATCCCGGTGCTTGGCACGCCCGATCAAATCGAGAAAGTGATTCGCGAACACGGAATCACCCAGGTAATCTTGCTCGAGTTTCCACTTTTCACCGAGGCCAACCAGAACATCATTCGCATCTGCGATCAGCTCGGCATCCGGCTTTTCATTTTGAGCGATCTGGAGGAAAAGCTTCGACATTCCGTCACGCACTTCGAGGACGACGGTTTTCGCTTTATTGGATTACGCGAGGAACCGCTCGAAAATCCGCTCAACCGTTTTCTTAAACGCGCGATCGATTTCGCCATTGCCGTGCCGGTCATGCTTTTCATTTTTCCGATCCTCGCGGTCGTTCGTGTTCCTCACGCAACGATTGCAATCGCCGGGCCCGCTGTTTCATGTGCAAAGCCGCGCCGGCATGCAAAATCGACAGTTCAACATCTACAAATTTCGCACCATGCGGCCTGATCAACGGCGAGCTGTCGCGCCAGGCGCGCCCGGAAGACGATCGGGTTTACCCGCTCGGCAGATGGTTTCGCAAACTGAGCATCGATGAAGTGCCGCAGTTTTGGAATGTGCTCCGCGGCGACATGAGCATCGTCGGCCCGCGTCCGCATCTGATCGAGCACAACAATCAATTTTCGCGTTTGCATGGAGAACTATCACGTGCGCACGTTCGTCAAACCGGGTATCACCGGCCTAGCCCAGGTGCGCGGGTTCCGCGGCGAAGCGCGCGATAACTCCGACATCGAGAATCGCGTCGCCTGCGACATCGAATATCTCGAAAACTGGAATCTCTCGCTCGAGTGCGGATCATCCTGCGCACCTTTTGCGCAGCTTCTCTTCCCGCCGCGCAGCGCTTACTGAGCGACTCGCACAATCGCTCTCAACTCAGCGACAAACTTCTCCAGCACGCTGCGCTGCTCGAATCGTTCGACATAACTTCGCCCGGCCGCGCCCCAGTCGGCGCAGTTGCTGTCGATCTTGCATAAGATCGCGCAAGCGTTTCGCCAGCAACTCTGCTTTTCCCGGCAAGATATTTCTTGCCAAATCGGCCCTCCGCCACGGCCCGCGCCAGCGCGCTTTCTTCGTCCGCAACCGTACGACCGGGCTCGAATGACGCGAGCGTAATCAAAAGTTTGCTCGGGAAAAACGCGTTGCCGGATCCGCTTTGCTGGGTGATCAACGAAACGTCCGCATCCACCAGTAACTCTTTGTAATCGCTGCCAAACTGGAGCGGCAGCATCGAGAGGTTGGTCAAGCTCCCGCTCGCGACATCTTTCTCGAGCATTTCGCGCGCCGCTCCGTCGCCCGCGATCACGATGCGAATGTCTTTGTCCGCGCGAAGCAACTCCGCCGCGTCGAGCAAGAGATCTCGAGTCCCTGTTTCACGCCGAGATTGCCGGCGTAAATCGCCAGAAATTCGTCAGGCGCGAAATCATGTTTCGCGCGAAATCTTCCGCGCGCGGGAATCTCTCGTGTCTCCGGGCAGCGCGACCGCGTTCGGAAAAAGAATCAGCTTTGCCTGTCCGGCACGCCTTTGCGGCGAAATGCATCGAGAATCTCCTCGCTGATTCCCGAGACGCGCATGGCGTGTTTGTAAGCAAAGGCTTCGAGCCAATACAAAGCGCGCGTAAACAGAGCCGGCTTCCAACATTCCCAAACCGACCGCCGCGTCCGGTTGCAAATCCTGGACGTGAAAAACAAACGGCGCGCCTTTGAGTTTCCCGACAAACCACGCGGCCGTGCCGAGAAGCAACGGCGGTGAGACAATCACGTAAACATCCGGGCCGCTTCAGCAGACAGAATCGCGCATTGTCGATGTAAGAACGAAAGTCGGCTTCATGAACAATTCGTTTCCATGGCGGACACGCGCTGCGGAACAAAATGCCAGCAGCGATGCACCGGCAACGCCATTGATTTCGTCCGTGCGAAAGAGTTGATGTCGATCTTCGGGGCGTTTCCGCCAAGCCGGGTAATAAGCAAACGTCGTGACCATTTCGACGTCGTGGCCGTGCCGCTGCAAAAATTCACAAAGCAGCAACGTTGTGCGGCGCGATCCCGGTGATTTCCGGCGCGTAATTGATGCCCCAAACGACGACCCGCATCACTCGTCAGTTCGGTGCTGACTGGCGCAGCTCGTAGGTTTTCGCAACGGAGAGAAATTCGTAAATCGCGTGCAGGCGCGCGAAGTAATACCCGTCGCGACCATCCAGAAATCCTTTTTGCCAAATGTAAATGTAAAGAAAACGCAGCAGTGGGCGGAAAGGCAGACGCTGCGAAAGCATTTTCAAACGGCGGCGACGTTCCACCGGAGCGTGACTCAAATCGCCGGAGCTTTGACCGAGAAAATTCATCGGCCGCGACGCGCGCCTCCCAATTCGAATAGCGATTATGTTTCTCGATGAAAACTTCCACCGAAGGAAACGCGTGATGGTCCATCTCGACATGTCAGCCGCGCGGTCGGTCCTTGCACTACTACGTGCTCGTGCACTTCGTTGTCGCCGCTCCTTGTGTCCGCCCCGGTTAACTTCTCGTAACGGCCTAACGAATGACGGAAAAGCCGCAGGTTCCAATTCGGATAATATGAATGTCGCAACCATCGACCGAGGAAAAAGAAACGGCGATTGATCCAGTAACCGGCGATCTCGCCCGCGTTCGCAATCGCGCTCGCAAATCTCATCTGCTGCTTCCGGCGGCAACACTTCATCGGCATCGAGAATGAAGACCCATTCGTTTTTAAAGGGGAGATTTTCCAGCGCCCAGTTTTTCTTCTTTGGCCAGGTGCCGTTGAAATGAAATTGCACAACCTTCGCGCCATGACGCTCCGCAATTTCCGCCGAGCCATCCGTGCTTTGCGAATCCACCACGAAAATCTCATCCGCCCATTGCACGCAACCGAGACACCGGGACAAATTTTCCGCTTCGTTCTTGATCGGAACGAGAACCGAAACCGGAACGCGGCGTTTGTTGGCTTGCATGAGCTAGTCGGCCAGAAGCGAACCTTGATCGACTGCGACGGTGCAGCGGTCGATCTTGCCGATAGCGACGCGACTATCGCCGAGCAGAATTCCGCGTTCCCGTTTAGACATCGATCAAATCTGGCTCGATTGCTTTCAAGAGGTGCGGCTTGAATTACGCCGCGGTTCTTTCGAGTGCAAGCTTGGATGGCGCCACCTTCAATACCAGCTGCTTATTCGTGTGAGGATGGTAGCGGCAGTGCGGCACGCAAGCGATCGAGCAAGATAACTTGCGCGGGATTTATTTTTCGCCGCGCAGTTTCCCCAGCGAAAAATTCCGCGCGATCGACTTCGGGAAACTGTTTCATGTTTCCTGAGCGCGGGGGCCATTCGATTTCGAAACTGTTCGATTTCGGTTTGAATGCATCATCGAGATCGCCTTCGAACGCCCAGGCGTGAACGACTTTGCCGCCTTTCTGTTTGATCGACCCAAGCGGAATCCAATTCCCGTGCGGGCGAATGCCGAGTTCCTCTTCGAATTCAATTTGTGCCCGCGTCAGTAAATCTTCACCGAGAGCAGCTTCGCCTTTGGGAATTGTCCACGCGCTCTCGTCTTTGTTTACAAAGAACGGCCCGCCCGGGTGAACGAGCAACACTTCCAACCACCCGCTTTTCCAACGAAACATCAGCAAGCCAGCGCTGACGCGACCTCGCGAAGATTTTGAGCTTTCCGGCATGGCATCATTTCATTTCGGTACTCGCTCGACCCAGACAAATCGAAAAGGGTCGCGACATGGCGAAGACGATGTTTCTTTTGTCGAAACGGACGCAGAATCAAGCAGCTTCCGTTGTGATGGTCAATTCGCCCCTGGTTTGCTGTAACGCCTGCTCAATGGCCCTCCAGGACAGCATGGCGCATTTGACTCGTTGCGGAAATTTCCGCACGCCTTTCATCGCACGCAAATCGCCCAATGTTTTGGACCCGTCGTCCGTTTCACTCGTCACAAGATCGTGAAATGCGCGGAGGATCGACATCGTCTCATCGCGGCTTTTTCCCTTTAGTTTTGTCGTCATCATCGATGCCGATGCCTGACTGATGGCGCAACCATGTCCGGTGAATTTGATGTCTTGCAGACTTCCATCCGGTCCGAATTTTACCCCAATATGAATCTCGTCACCGCAGGCAGGATTATCGCCGTGGACTCGCACTGCGGCGTCGGGGAGCTCTCCAAAATTTCGTGGCCGCCGCGAGTGGTCGAGGATCACTTCTTGATAAAGCTCTTCCAATTCCGGATTCATGAAAAGAAACGCGCGGCCTGGCGCAGGATTTCGATCATGCGATCGATTTCTTCGAGCGTGTTGTAAAAGTAGAAGCTGGCCCGCGTCGTTCCAGTTAAACCGAATCTTCGCATCAACGGCTGGTTGCAATGATGTCCGCCGCGCATCGCCAATCCATATTGGTCGGCGAAAGTTGTCAGATCGTGCGGATGCGCTCCGTCCGTCACGAAGCCAACGATTGCCCCACGCTCGCCGGAGGGTCCGAGCACGCGCATTCCTGGCAGTTCGGTGAAGCGCTCCATAGCGTAGCGGGTCAACTGCGAATCGTGTTCGAAAATCTCGGCGCGCCCGATCCCTTCGATGTAGTCAATCGCGGCCGCCAGCCCAATCGCGCCGGCGATGTTTGGTGTCCCAGCTTCAAATCGGTGCGGCGCTTTCTTGAAGGTGCTTTTGTCCAATGTGACGCTCACGATCATTTCGCCGCCACCATGCCAAGGCGGCATCGAATCGAGAATCTCGGCGCGTCCGTAAAGCACTCCGATGCCGGTCGGCGCGCACATTTTATGGCCGGAAAACGCGAGAAAATCGCAGCCCAACTTCTGCACATTAATTGGCAAATGTCCCGCACTCTGCGCTGCATCGACAAGGGTGAGTGCACCAACCCCGCGCGCTTTTTCGCAAAGCTCGACCACGGGATTAATCGTGCCGAGAGAGTTCGAGATGTGGGTAAAGGCGAAAAGTTTGACTTCGGGCGTAAGCAAGGAAGGCAACCGATCCAAGGCGAGTGTGCCATCGTCGCGCACCGGCACGAAACGGAGGCGAGCGCCGATGCGCTCCGCCAGCAACTGCCAGGGCACCATGTTGCTGTGATGCTCCATTTCAGTGAGAAGAATCGCGTCACCTTCGCGAAGAAATTTTCCACCCCACGCTTGCGCAACGAGGTTGATGCTTTCGGTCGTCCCGCGCGTGAAAACAATCTCGTCTGCGCTGGCTGCACCAAGATAGCTCGCGGCGCGCTGCCGCGATTTTTCGTACGCTTCGGTCGCGCGCGAACTCAGAAAGTGGAGACCCCGATGCACATTGGCGTTTTGGTGTTCGTAATAGTTTCGCAGTGCATCGAGCACACTTCTCGGTTTCTGCGTCGTCGCGGCGCTGTCGAAATAAATCAAAGGATGGGCGTGCACCTGCTCGCGAAGAATCGGAAAATCTTCGCGAATGGCTTTCCAATCTATTCCGCGGCTCGCTTCCCGGTGCACAATTATAATGTGCTCCCCGTTTCTGCGATTGTCGATTCTGTCTTGAACCGCCGATTGTCGATCTTAAGGTTGCAGCGTGGAAGAAGCCGAGGTCCCTCTGGAAGATTTGCAGGAGCACGTGCATCACAGCGCCGAACACGGTGATGTGGCCTGGATTTCCTGGGTTGCCTTGAGCACGGCGGTGCTCGCCGTTCTCGCCGCCATCGCCGGACTTCTTTCCGGGAAACACGCCAACGAAGCCATGATGAACCAGATCGAAGCGTCCGATCAATGGGGTTATTACCAAGCGAAAAGCATCAAGGCCTCGGTGCTCGACGCCAAGATGTCACTGACAAACGCAGTGAATGAGAAAGATCGAGAAAAAGCTGCGCGCTACGAGGAAGAGCAATCCGAAATCAAATCCGAAGCGGAGCGCAAACAATCGGAAGCAAGATTAAATTTTCATCGACACGAAGTTTATGCGCGCGGTGTAACCATGTTCCAAATAGCAATCGCCATCGCTGCGATCTCGGCGCTCACGAAAAAAAGACGATTCTGGATCGTGAGTTTACTTTTCGGCGCTGTCGGCTGCGTTTTTCTCGTGCTCGGCGCGATTGTTCATTGAGATGCGCGTTCTGGCCATCGACTCTTCCTTGCGAAACAGCGGCGTAGCAATCGTCGATGGAGACAATGGCAAAATGCGCGCGCTCTATTTCGGCACCATCCACAATCCGAGCTCGCTGCGCTCCTCCAGGTGTCTCGTCGCCATTCGCAATCAGCTTTCCGACTTGATTCTCAAACATGAGCCGGATTGTTGTGCACTCGAATCGGTCATTTACGTCCAAAGCTATAAAACGGCGATCTTGTTAGGGGCAGCGCGCGGCGCGGCCATTCTCGCCGCGGCGGAAAATGGATTGCCTGTTTTCGAATATGCACCGAGACGAATCAAACAAGCCACTGTCGGACGTGGCGGCGCTGGTAAAAATCAGATCGCCTTCATGGTGCGTGCGCTGCTTGGTTTAACCGAAACGCCGAATCCGGATGCAGCCGACGCGCTTGCCATCGGCCTGACGCATTTGCGCGCGCAGGAAAGTGCGCGTCTCGGCATGCCCGGAGGCGCGCAAATATGAATCACGAATTTGCCGTGCGTTGGCTCGGGCGACTGAATTTTGTCGAAGCGCTCAAATTGCAGGAAGAGCTGGTCGTGCGCAAACGAGAAGATCATGCGTTAACCGACTCTCTGCTCCTGCTGGAACACGAACCGGTTTACACAATCGGGCGCACACCAGATCAATCGAGTTTACTGGACGCGGCACATCTGCCCTATCCCCTTTTTGCCATCAACCGCGGCGGCCAGGCAACTTACCACGGACCGGGACAATTGATGGGCTACGCAATTGTCGATCTTCGCCGGTGCGGCCAGGATTTGCATCGCTATCTGCGCTGGCTCGAGCGATTGCTCATCGAACTTCTCGCTGATTGCGAGATTTCCGCGACGCAACGCCAAGGACTCACCGGCGTTTGGGTCGGCGAACGCAAAATCGCGTCGATCGGCGTCGGCGTGCGCCATTGGATTACGATGCACGGCTTCGCCCTGAACGTCTGCGGTGATCTCACGCCGTTCGCCCATATCGTTCCGTGCGGAATCTCAAACGCGACAATGACTTCGATGGAACTTGAATTGGGGCAATCGCTTTCGGTGCACGACGTTGCCCGTGATTTTGAAAAATTAGCGCTGCATCGAATAGGCGATTTGCGCTTTGATTGCGCGCCAAGCGCCCTAGGCGCGTGACGTTTGTAGTTGTCGCGGCATAACACGCGATGAGGCGTGGAGGTAGATTTGCGTATAGGGTGTTAGCGCAACGAGCAGCGATGGATTGGCTGTCATTTTTCGTGGCAGGAAGGGTTGGCGCCTTTTCTGTCTCGCATTCGCACCTAAGCAGCGTGATCAGTTACATCCGCAATCAGGAGACTCATCATCGCCGGAAATCGTTTCAGAGGGAATATCTCGAATTTCTGAATCGCCATGAGGTTCCGCACGACGAGCGTTTCATTTTCAAGCCAATTGAATAACTATTGCCTTCGCACGTGTCGCTCCGACGGAGCTTGGCTTATAGTTGAACGATAGGCTATAAACATGTCGCTCCTATGGAGCTGAAATCTCAGACTGCAGTATGAATGTTCCTCTGGAAGACAATTTCGCCGATATCATAGGCAAAGCGCAGCGCGGATTGCGCCTTTCCGATTCTGAACTGGCAGAGAAAGCACGCGTCAATTCCCAGACTCTGCGCAAACTGCGCGAGGGCGAATTCGACGAACTCGCGCTGCTCCGGGTGGCGCCGGTCCTGGGTCTTTCTGCTCGCGCGTTATGCGAGCTGGCTACCGGTGTCTGGAAACCGGACAAGCTCGAGAATTTTGAGGGGCTGGCCCAATTTAGCACCAGCTACGGCGGAATGCTGGTGAATTCGTACCTGGTGTGGAATCCAGAGACGAAACATGCTGCCGCATTCGATACCGGCGCCGATTGCGCAGGGATGCTTCGGCTCGCGACCAAGGAAAATCTAAGTGTGAAGCTGATTTTGCTCACCCATACGCACTCCGATCACGTGGCGGATTTGCCGCGGCTACGCGAGAAAACGGGCGCGCACGTTTTTGCTCCAGCGCGCGAAAGAGTTCCAGGGGCAGAGCCGGTCGATGAAGGCAAACATTTTCACCTCGGCAAAGTCGACATCGAAGCGCGCCTAACTTGGGGACATTCACCTGGGGGAATGACTTACTTTGTGACGGGACTTTCTCGCCCCATCGCAATCGTGGGCGATTCACTTTTCGCCGGCTCTATGGGCGGCGGAAACGTCTCCTACAACGACGCCGTTCGAAATAACCTGGAAAAAATTCTCACCTTGCCGCACGAAACGGTCATTTGTCCCGGCCACGGACCGATGACCACGGTGGGCGAGGAAAAGCAACACAACCCATTCTTCGCTGGGAAGGTTTAATGTAAGATTTCAGATGTAAGATGGATGATGTAAGCTCGGGCGGTGGACAAACAGGAACTTCAACGCCGCACGAAGCAGTTCGCCCTTCGTGTGTTCAAATTAGTGGATGTGCTTCCGCGAACGCCTGCCGGTCGCGCGGTTGCAAACCAGCTCGTGCGTAGTGCAACATCAGTCGGAGCGAACTACCGCGCCGTGTGTCGCGCCCGATCTCGTGCAGAATTCACGGCCAAGCTTGGAACGGTTCTGGAGGAAGCGGATGAAAGCTTGTATTGGCTGGAACTGATCCGCGAGGGAAGATTGATTCCAGAGTCGAAATTGTCTCTCCTGGTCAAAGAAGCAGACGAAACTTACTGCGATTCTCACGGCCGGGCGAAAATCTGCGGCCGGTAACACATCGAACATCTTACACCGCTTCATGAACATCGGTTTCGTTGGCGTAGGTCGCATGGGTGCGAACATGGCACGCCGAGTGAAAGATCAATCCGCCAAAGGACAGATTCGCTGCGGCGAACAATTTCATGTCGCGGCGGTTTACGATGTGAATCGCGGGGCGGCGACAGCGCTCGCGGCAGAGCTTGGTTGCACGGCAGCACAAGATTTGTCGGAAGTCACAGCGGAATCCGATGTGATTTTCACGGTCGTGACAGACGATAACGCGATGCGGGAAATCTTTGCCGGTGCGGGCGACAACTTGCTGGTAAACGCGCGCGGCAAGTTGTTCATAAACTGCGCGACGATTTCGCCGGATGTACATGCCGATGTTGAAAAGCGCGCGGCGAAAGCGGGTGCGCAAACTCTGGAGGCATGCATGGCTTCAAGCATTACGCAGGCGCGCGAGGGCAAGCTCTATTTAATGTGCGGAGGAAGTGAAGAAGCATTCCGCAAAGCCGAACCGATTTTGAAAGAGCTTGGATCGACGGTGCGCTTCATTGGGAAAGCAGGTGAGGCCGCGAAAGTGAAAGCGCTCGTGAACATGGTGATGAACATCAATACGGCCGGCCTGGCGGAAGGTCTCGGGCTCGGTGCAGCGCTTGGTCTTGATCTAACAGTGTTGCGTGAAGTATTTTCCCAAACAGGCGCAAATTCGCGCGTGCTGGAAACCGACGGCGAAGACATGCAAAACCGCGAGCATACTTGTTTTTTCTCCGCCGCGCACGCGGCGAAAGACAGCGGCATCGCACTCGAGCTCGCACGCCGTGTCGGTCTCGATCTTCCCCTCGCGCGCGCGACGAAGGAGCAATACGACCGCATGATCGCAGAAGGTTTGGGTGAGCTCGACAAATCCGGCATCGCCGAGTTGACGTTCAAAGATCGACATAAGCATTCCGGCGATCGGGTGTGATAGCAGCGGCCCGACAACTGGATTCCTAACCGCGGATTTCGCGGAGCGTCAGATCACAACGTCTTAAAGTAGTCAAGTTCGCCGCCGCCGCGCGAAAGCATGAACATGAGAATATAGCGCTGGTGCCAACTTGCGCGTAACACGCGAACACGGGATTCTTAATGGGCGATGAAAACTCTCTGGCGCGTTTTTACTTATTTGAAGCGTTATCCGTGGATGGCCGCGGGAACGCTAAGCTGCGCCATTCTCGGTACGCTAATGGTCATCGTTTTTCCGACAGTGACAAGGTGGATCATCAACGATGTCGTCCGCGCGCATCACCCGGAGAAATTACTCCCACTCATCGCGGTCGCGCTCGGCGCATTTGTTCTGCAGCACGGGTTCAACATTCTGCGCATCATTCTGAACAACACTTTCGAGCAAAAAGTCATCTTCGATCTACGCAGCGATTTGTATTCGCACATTCAGCTTCTGCCGCTGCGCTGGTTCGACAATCGCGCCACCGGCGATTTGATGACACGCGTAATCGAAGACGTGAACTCGGTTGAGCGCGTGCTGATCGACGGAATCGAGCAGGGAAGCGTGGCCGTACTGCAAGTCGTGATCGTACTAGGAATGATGTTTTATTTGAACGCAAAGCTGGCGCTAGTGGCGTTGGCTCCGTTTCCGGTGCTGATCGCCGGGGCGTTGACTTACACTCTGACAGCGCACCGGCGGTATCGATTACAACGGCGCGGAGCATCCGCAATGAACGCGCTGTTGCATGACAATCTTTCCGGCATTCGCCAGATCAAGAGCTTCGTGCGCGAAAAGGAGGAACACGCGCGGTTCAATCGGGTGAGCGACCAATTGCGGCGTGCCACGCTCGTGGTCATGCGAGTGTGGGCAATTTACAGCCCGTCGATGTCGATGTTCGAAGCGATCGGTGCGGTGCTTGTTCTCGGATTCGGGAGCCGGGCGGTGATCAACGGCACGTTGCAGATGGGCGATCTCGTCGCGTCCTTGATATTGATGGCATTTTTGTACGATCCCATCAGCCGGTTGCATCAACTCAATCAGCTCGTGCAGGCGGGTCGGGCCGCTGGCGAGCGCGTTTTCGAAATTCTCGATGAGCCGATCGAGCCCGGTTGGATCGACAAGAACAAATCGACCGCGCAGGTCGCCGGCGACATCCGCTACGAAGACGTGAGCTTCAGTTACGCAGAGGGCTTGCCAGCGCTCAGTCACATTTTCTTTCACGCCCGCCCAGGCCAAACGGTCGCACTTGTCGGCGCAACCGGCGCCGGGAAATCGACTCTGGTCAGTTTACTGGTGCGCTTCTACGAACTCAGCAGCGGCCACATTTATATCGATGAAAAATCGATTCGTGATTACGAGTTGCCAGCGCTGCGCGAAGCAATCGGCGTCGTGACGCAGGAAAGTTTTCTGTTCAATGGTTCGATCCGCGAGAATTTGCTGATGGGAAAACCAAGCGCGACCGAGACAGAGTTATGGCGCGCGGTCCAAGCAGCGAACGCGCGCAATTTCATCGAACGGCTGCCCGGAGGACTGGAAAGTATCGTCGGCGAGCGCGGCGTGAAGTTAAGCGTCGGCGAAAAACAGCGGCTTTCGATTGCGCGTGCGCTGCTGAAAGATCCGCCGATTTTGATTCTCGATGAAGCGACCGCGAGCGTGGACACTGCCACCGAGCGCCTGATTCAAGAAGCGCTCGAGCATTTGATGGCCAACCGCACTTCGGTGGTGATTGCCCATCGGCTTTCGACAATTGTGCGCGCCGACCAAATCCTCGTGCTCGATCATGGTCGAATCATTGAGCGCGGGCGTCACAGCGAATTGATTGCCCGCGGCGGGAAGTACGCCTGGCTGTGTGAGCAAAGTTTGCTGGAAACGTCGAGCGAAGGCGAAGTTAGACGAGTCTCGCGTGAAGTTGACCTGGTAGGGCGAGACTCTGCCGAGCCGAGCGCAATCGAGGACGAGATTCCCTCGTTGGATCGTCAATAGAATTGTCGTCCACCGGTCAGCGTTATTGCTCGAGAAGTTCCTGATATTTGCGCTCCAGTTCAGTATAACGCTCCTCGGCTTCTTCCAGCGCGCGGCGTTCTTCTCGCAGAGTTTGTTCGAGGTCGCGGATGCGGTCTCGCACGTTGATGGAAATGCCAGTGGCCGGCGGTTCATGTTCGGGTGCGCTCTGAATCAAGTCCGACATCTCTGAAATTTGCCGGCGCGTTCCATCGCAGGAATTGACCACGAAAGTTTCTTCGTTGATTTCACCGAGGCGGATGAACTCCTGGATGGCGCCCAGCGTGGTCGGCCCGTAATAGTGTTCGCTCGTGATTTCGACCAGCCAATCCATGCCCAGCTCCGGCAGCATCGGTGCTTTGATCCAGGTTTGCTGATTAGTCGAGACTGTATCGTGCGGCGCGAGCTGGGCGTTCGAAGCCCAGCGCGCCAGAAGTTCAAATGAAAGCGAACCGAAAATCGTGCCGTCTTCGTGTTTGCGCAAAAACCAGCGCTGTGTCGTGGCAAATTCTTCCATCGCTCATTCGCCCGAAGAAGAGGCGGAAGGCGCAGGCGTCGGCGATGGCGGGATCAGAATGGTCTGACCGGCCTGCAATTTTAATGGGTTGTCGATGTGGTTGTACTTTTGCAGATCGCTCACGCTGACGCCGTGCATCTTGGCAATCGAGGTGAGTGTCTCGCCGCGGGCAACAACGTGCGAATTGCCGTCCGCGGACACTCGCGACGATGCTTCCGGTGAGGGCGTGGTTGTTGCCGAAGTTGTCGGTGCGCCTTCACCGATCATTATGCCGGGTCGCGCGTTGGTGATTTGCTGCTGAAGTTTGAGAATTTGCTGCGAGAGGGTGTCGATCTTGGCGTTTTGTTCATCGATCTTTTTTGCCAGCGCTTCGAGTTGAGCGGCATCGGAAGATTTCGCCGGCGTGGCCGCGAATGTCTGCGCGGAAGCAATCGGGCTCAAGAATGCCGCGCCGAAAAACACAGCAAGCGCAATCGCGAAAAATCTCACGCCCGAAATTTTGCATTAGCGGCTTTTTCTGGCAAGCCGCGTGAAAAACTGTAGAGGCACCTCCGAACGCTTTCGGGGCTGCGACAAATCGCGGAAGTGGCATGCGTCCCGCTACAGTTAGCGCGCCCGAGCTTGCCTTTGCGTTATTTCGCCTTAATTTTTCACATGCCGGAGCGCACTCAAAAGCCTATCGATCCTGCTCCGTGGGGGCCGAAACAAGGTGACGGCGGCGGGCCGCGGTCGCCGGACATTTCGAGGCCGGATACGAAGGATCTCCTGAAAAAAATGCGCAAGGTCGATCCCAATCAGTCCAAGCGCTATCGCCAGCGCACGGGGCAATAATGGAGTTGCGCGGTGACGTTTGACCAGAATTTTTCTGGCGCGAGCGAAGATTTCCCCGCTCTTTTGCGACGCACAGGATTATTGCAGCGCGCGCCGGAACTGAATTCACCGCCCGGAAATGGCTCATTTGTGCCAACGGAGTCAACGACGATCCTTGCCTTCAAATTCAGCGGCGGCGTGCTGGTGGCGGGCGATCGGCGGGCCACTTCCGGCAATACTGTCGTTTACGATCGCGCGGACAAAGTGCTCGAGATAGATCGACATTCGATCATGGCGATCGCCGGAGTGCCGGCCACGGCCTGGGAAATGGCGCGGGTGCTCGAACATTCGTTCCAATATTTTCGTCGCACGCAGTTGCAGGAGATGAGTGTGGACGGAAAGGTGCGCGCGCTTTCCAAGCTGTTGCGCGATAATTTCGGCTTCGTCATGCAGGGTGTAGGCGTGGTCGTGCCGATTTTCGCGACTTACGATTCCAATTCCGAGCCGGGAGCGCGGCTCTATTTTTATGACGCGATGGGCGCGCAATTCGAAGTGACCGATTACGCGGCGACCGGTTCGGGTTCGCCGGCGGTCCGCAGCATCCTCTATTACGAAAACCACTGGGGCCAGAAACCACTGCAGAAATTGGGCCAGGAAGAAGCGGTCACGATTGCCCTGCGCGCTCTCGACACGGCGGCCGAATCGGACACGTCCACCGGTGGCGTCGATCGCAGCGGCAAGATTTTTCCGCTCATCAAAATTGTTTCGGGCAAAGGCATCACGACGTTGCCCGAAGAAAAGATCGCCGAAGTGTTCAAGCGAACCGTTGCATGATTGAAGAACCTTATCGTTGGGTGGAAGCAATTGCGAACCGCCGTGAGTACATCGAGACGCAACTGGCGGCCGGCCGGCCAATCGCTGCCCTCGGTTATCGTGATGGCATTTTGTTTTTAACGGTCGGTCGCGCGCGGCAGAAGATTTTCGAGATCTACGATCGCATCGCCATGGGCGCGATTGGGCATCCAGGCGATATCGAGCGATTGCGCATGGCGGCGATCGAACTCGCAAGCACGGAGGGTTTCACCCGCTCGGCGACGGATGTTTCGCTGCGTCGCCTGGCGCATTACTCGCTTAGTCCCGTGATGAAGAGTGCGTTCGAACAAGTTTATGGCGCTCCCTTTTTGGCGCGCCTGTTATTTGCGGAGGTCGGCGGGACACCGGAAGACGATCTGTTTTTGCGCGTCGAGTACGATGGCGCCATCGCGACAAACAGCGCGGGCGTCTCGTCCACACGACACGGTTTCGCCGTCCTGAGCGCGACCAAACAAGCCGCCGAATTAATGGAGTCGTTTTTGAAAAATCAACACGCGGACGGCGCTGATTTGGAAAAGACCATCGAGGTCGCGCTGGATGCGTGGAGCGTCGGACAGATGGCGATGGGAGAAGATGGAGTGAAGGAACTGCCAGAGAGCGCGGTCATTGCGAAACATCGACAGGAACAACTTGCTGAGATGAGCGTGGAAGCGGCCGTCCTGGAGCGCGACAGCAAAACCCCCATGCGTTATCGAGCTTTGTCCGATAAGGAAGTTCGTTCTGCGATAAAAGGATAAGAAAATGTTTCTCCGGCGAATTTCGATTTCCGGAACGTGGCAAAATTTGACTGCATGGCTGGGATTGCTGCTCATGATCGGCTCGTTCGCGTGGTGGCAGTTGTCTACCCCGCCAACAGTTATGACTTCAGCGCGTCTTCCAATTGTGCCGCCCCCAGTCACACTCGTGGTTCTCGACCCTGGTCATGGCGGGCAGGATTCCGGCGCGATGTGCGGTGGTATCTTGGAGAAGGACCTTACCTTGGACGTCGCGCAACGGGTCGATCGATTACTGCAAGCGCAGGGCGCCGCTACGCTCATGACGCGGAATGGCGACAACTATGTTTCGCTGGCTGATCGCGCTGCGCTGGGCAATCGGGCGCAAGATTGCATCTTCGTCAGCATTCATTTCAACGAAGGAAACAAGAATACGTCGGCCGGAGTAGAGACTTATTATGCGGAACACCGAATGCCTGGCATTCCGCAGCTCGCTTTCTGGCTTCCATTTTTACAACGCGCGTCGTTAGAGACGCCTGATCTCGAGAGCCAAAGTCTGGCGGAATCTATCCAGGAGGCGCTGGTGACGCGCACTCAGGCGGTGAATCGTGGAACGAAACCCGAGCAGTTTTTTGTGATCGCGAATGTTCGCCATCCGGCCGTGCTGGTGGAAGGCGGATTCCTAACCAACAAGGAAGATATCGCCAAGCTGGCGAGCGAGGGTTACCGCGAGCAAATGGCGGCGGGCATTGCTGAAGGGATTTTGCATTACTGCGATGTGATCAAGCGGCGCCAGGCGACGCTCGCGGCCGGCCACAAGCTCGGGCCTGAATAGGTGGGAAACTCCGGCGTCAAACAAGATCGAAAATGAAAATTATAACTGTAGTCGTTATCGTTTTCGCCAGCACCGTGCTGCTGCGCGCAGATCAAATGATTGCGAATGTGCAACAGGCGCTTAAAGACCAGGGCTTTTATTATGGTGAGGTGACGGGCGAAAAAAATGCCGACACAATCGCAGCCGTTCGTCGCTTTCAAATCCGCAATGGTTTGCAAGTAAACGGTGAACTGAACGATGAGACATTGCGTGCACTGGGTGTCGGAAATTCTTCTCAACCGATCGCGAAAGCGGCGCCCCCTGCTACGCAAGATAATTCCGACTTGCGGAGCTATTCGGGCGAAAACACCGAGCGAGCGACACCGACGCCGCCTTACCCGATGCCGCCACAAGCCCGCCAGTCGGACGGGCTCGCTCCGTGGCGAGATCGACAAGTATATCCGGGCGGGCCCGCGACGATCCCGCCAGAAGGAGGCGGACTTTTCGCCGGCACGCCGTACGAAACCGCGCCCCCGCAGGTGCAACGCAGCGTCGTGCTTTCGGCCCAAAGCATTCTCGCCCGCCGCGGTCTTTATCGAGGACCAATCGACGGCATTTATGGGCCGGACATGCAGTTTTCGCTTCGTGCCTATCAATCGCGCGTCGGGCTTCCAACTACCGGGCGGCTCGATCTCGACACTTTGGCCGCACTCGAACTTTTACCCGGCGCCAATAGGCCGATTTACACGCCGCGCCGGCGAATTTGGAGCGAGCCGCCCGTGCGCGGCGAATGGATCCGTCCCTGAATCGTAATTGTCGATCTTACCGACGTGGATTTTATTGCCGGCAATTAAGGACCAGGCCCGGATTTTTCGGACTCGAAGTGGACTGATTGCAGCTCGGCAAAAACCGTCCCGATAAAAATCTGCGCCTCAGCGCGCAGAGGAACGCGAGTACTGTCATCGGAGACCCAGACGCTCGCGCGCCGGAACTTCTTGTGCGGTTCCAATTCAAGATTCTTGCCGACTTTGTGGAGTCGTAGATCGAACTTGATCGCGTTGTAAGTGCCGGCTCGAATGGAAATCTTTTCGCGGCCAATCACAGTGACAGTGGCCAAATAAGCTGAAGTGGCGGGATATACCACGACGCGGTAAACGCTGCCGTCTTTGAGCGGCTGGCTGCGCAGATAGAGCAGCGCCGATAGCAAATCGAACAGGTTTGGAAAATCGAACTCGCGGGTTCTGCTCGTGCCAGCTCCCGGAGTTTCATTGCGGGTGCGGTGGACACCGGCGTTTGTGAAGATGAGGTGAGTTTGGATTTTTTTCGATCGGTAGGTTTCGGTCTCGTTTGCTTCGATGGGGTGCAGCGTGGCGGCGTTGGCCACGGCGCGATAATTAACGTCATACCTCCACAAAATGCGGGCCAGCCCGACGGTGCGCCCGGTTCCTTCAAATTGAAAGCGCTCCGCCAAGGCTTTTGAAAAATGCGCTTCTGCGGTGGCCGCAGTCAACCCAGCCCAGCCAAAGTGGTAGCTTGCCTCCAGCGGCGGAGGCGCGGGAAAATTACCAGGCGGTTCTTTGTTGACGCTCGCCTCCCAACTGGCGGTGTGACCTGAAGCGGAAGTGAAAACGAAAATAACCGCAACGGAATAGCCGATGATCAGATGTCGATCTACCATGCAGCGGGAAAAGCGTTTCACGGTTTTAATTTTCAGCGGTACAAAAAAAACACACACGAGCTTTGCCCGCGTGTGTTTTCAGGTTGCCGAAGCTGAAGCTAAGGTTTTTTGGCGACAGGAGACGCGCTCGCGGGTGGGCTTGTCGCGGTTGAAATCGCGGAGACTCGACCGGGTTTGTTCAGGACCGCGACGACATCGTTGGTGAAGTCAACGTTTTCCTTCGAATACATCAAAAGCGGGACGCCATTCAGGCTCATGCCCGACTTGTCGAATACGAGGTCGAGCGCGTTGGCCTTGACCTTTTCGTTTACGACATCTGTGATTTCTTTAACGATGCCTTCGCGCATGCGCATGGCCTGCTCCTGAAGCTGACGCTCGCGCGTCTGGCGAAACTCGTTGATCTCGCGCTCCATATTTTTGATGTTGGCGATTTTTTCATCTCGGTCTTTCGCCGTTTGCGCTTTCTTCTCTGCGCTTAAGGCGGGCGAATCGAGTTGCTTGTTCAGATTGTTGATTTCGTCGAGTGCTTTTTTGTAAGCGTCAGCCCGGTCGTCATATTCCTTCTTGGCTTGGTTCTTGGCGTCATTGATCTTGGCCTCCGCGTCCTTGGTTTTGTTGTATTCCTTGAAGGCGCGATTCATGTCGACGGTGCCAATCTTTAAGGTGCCCTGCGCTTGCGCCGCGATTGGCAACAGAAGCAAGGAAGCAAGCGTGAGAGAGAGAAGTTTGTTCATAAACAGAAGTAAACAGGTCGTCGGAAATCGGTTAGACTGCAAGCACCATTATTCGTTCAAAACTGATAGCCGACGCTGAAGTTAAACTTGCCCCGGCCACTGTTTCCAGCTTTCTGGATCGGGAATCCATAATCGAGCCGCAGCGGGCCGATCGGCAAATCAAGTCGCAACCCAAATCCGACATCGGAGGCGAGGTTATCGTATGTGGAACGAGGAGTCACTGGGAGGCCGAATCTTAGCGCCTTTTGAATTGCCTCAGGGCTACGCGGAATCTCCTGTGTATGGTCGCCAAAGTCCCAGGCATCGACGTTGACAAGGCCCACGTCATAAAAAAATGCACCGCGCGTTTTCGCGACGATCGGAAATGTGAGTTCTACGGTAGCGCGGGCCAGGGATTGGCCGCCGATTGGCTGTCCGTTACTATCTTTAGGACTCACGTCGCGGAAGTTAAAACCGCGGAGATTGTTCGAGCCCCCCAGATAGAGGCGATCGTAAATAGGCACTGACGCAATCTCTTCTGTCACGGCAGGCGCAGGCGGAATGGCCGTTGGGACAGGCCCCAATGCCGTTATCGTTTGCTTTTCCGGCTTATCCCAAACGTCTACGGTCGCCGCTTCGGCGTTCAACAACAAGATCAAATCACCCGGGAAATGGAAGTACTGTGAAGCTTCAGCGTCCCACCCATAGATTTGTTCGTCTCCACCAAGAAAGCCGCCCGCCACATACGGCGAAATGGAAACGCGCTGCCCTGTGCGCGTGAGCATCGGATTGTCGCGCCGGTCCAGGACAATGCTGGTCGTGATTTGGCTTTTTACGCGGCTCCCTGCTTGGTTTTGGATGTCTGCCGACGCGCTCGAGTCTACATTATAAATCTCGATCTCCTGCAGGCCATAGCCTAACGTTCCGTAAACGAACCAAAAGAGAGGCTTGCGCGCCTCGACCGAGAAGCCGTAGCTGCGCTGATCGTAAACCGAGCTCAGGTAGGTGGCCTCACTATAAAACGCTTGTCCGCCCAGGGAGAAACGGCGATCCAGGAACCAAGGTTCGGTCAGGGAGACAAGAAAGTCTTTTCGTTGGGTCCCGACCTGCGCGCGAGCTCGGAATTTTTGACCCGCGCCAGTGAAGCTCGGCCAGTTCATCAAATCGAAGTTGCCTTGCGTCAGCTCCACAAAACCGACCAAATTGTCGACCGTGCTGAAGCCTGCCCCGAAGTTGAGTGAGCCGGTCCTCTTTTCCTCTACTTGAACCAGAAGGTCTTTGTGGCCTTCGATCCCGGTCTCTTCCGGATACGCTTCAACTTTGCCAAAGTATCCAAGGTTCTCGAGGCGTTTCTTACTGATGTCCACCCGTACGGTGTTAAACACATCACCAGGCGAGACGAGAATTTCGCGGCGAATTACTTTGTCCTTGGTGCGCGTGTTGCCGATGATATTGATCCGCTGGACAAACGAGCGATTGCCCTCCTCGATCTTGTAATGCACATCGACCCTCCCGGGACCCACCGGTGAACCTTGCGGCGTGATTACCGTATCAACATAGCCGCCAGTCCCATAGGCGTCCGCGAGCGCTTTGGCGTCGTCGTGCAATTGTTTGGGCGAATAAATCCCGCCTTCTTTCATCTTTATGGTCGCGCGCAGTTTGTCCTCAAGAGCTACCTTGTAGCCGGAGATGGTGATCTTGTTGACGTGATATTGAATGCCTTCGTTGATCGCGATGGTGATGATTAATGGTCCGTTCTTCCGCTCTTTGCGCACATCCTTTACTTCAACGTCGATATAACCGTGGTTCTGATAGAACTCTCTAATACTGTCCAGGTCCTGTTCGAACCGCGCTTCGTCCAGGCGTCCGGACTTGTCGAAAAAGGCAACGAGCGTCTTGCCTTTGGTTTTCATCTGCTTGCGCAGCACCTTCTCGCTGAAGTGTTCGTTGCCCTCGAATCGGATCTGGCGTAACGGACCCTTTACACCTTCGGTGACCGTGTAAACGACGCGCGCCGTCCCGCGTTTTTCGTCGATCGGTTCCACTCGATACTGCACAGCGATGTCGGTGAATCCATGGATCTGATACGATTCGATAACCTTCTGCCTGCCTTTTTCGAGCTCCTCCTCGTTCACTGGCGCATTCAATTTGATCGCCACGTCTCTGCGGATCTTCCTCGCCTTAATCCTGTGCGCGCCTTCGATCGCAATCTCGCGCACTACCGGTCGCGTTTGCACCACCACGATCACTTTCACTCCGTCGCCTTGCGGTTGGCCGTAGATCCGCACATTTTGGATCGCCCCGGTCTTATAAAGACTACGAATGTCTTCTTCTACCACCGGATCGGAGTAAGGCTGGCCGATTTTCGTCCGCATCTGCGCCAGAATACGCTCCCTTGCCAGTGTCGCCGGACCTGTGTATTGCACATCAATCGATCGAATAATCGCGCCTTCCTGCGCCAGGACGGAAAACACGCCGGGCAACGCAAGAAATGTGGCCAGCGAAATGAAAAACGCTCGGCCCCAAGTCAGTCCGGGAAATTCTCTCATAACTTCAATGCGAATCCCACGAACAAACAACCGGCGTGGGCACGCGCCTATTAAAAGAAGAAGCAACGATGGTCAAGGCAGGATTTTCGGCGGTGCGAGGCGGCTTCCGATTAGACAACGCCCTGCGTTCTTTAGTTCAACAGCTCGTACCAGTTATTTCTGCGGCGAGGCTCGTAACCCGCATTGCGGATCAACGAGTCAATCCGTTCTGCGTTTAAGCGAAACGTGGTCCCGGCTGCGCTCACCACGTTTTCTTCCATCATCACCGAACCGAAATCGTTCGCTCCGTACTTCAACGCCACCTGGCCAATGTCCGGACCTTGCGTCACCCACGAGCTTTGCACGTTGTCGATGTTGTCCAGGAAAATTCGTGAGAGCGCCTGCGTGCGCAAATATTCCGACACGCCGGTTGGGTGTTTGATTTTCAAAACGGTGTGCTGCGGCTGAAATGTCCAGCAAATGAAAGCGGTGAATCCCCCGCTCCGGTCCTGTTGCTCGCGAATGCGCTGCAGATGTTCGACCCGGTCTTCAATCGCCTCTACATGACCGAACATCATCGTCGCGCTCGATTTCAACCCGAGCTCATGCGCCACTTGCATCACCGCCAGCCAACCGTCGCTGTCGATCTTGAGCGGCGAAATTTTCTTGCGAACACGATCCACCAAAATTTCGCCGCCGCCGCCGGGAATCGAACCGAGCCCTGCTTGTTTGAATTCAGAAATCACTTCGCGCAAGGGCATCCGAAACGTTTCCGCGAAATGCTGGAACTCCGGCGGACTGAAGCCGTGAATGTTGATGTGCGGATACTTTTCGCGGATGTGCTGCAAAAGATCGACGTACCACTTGAAGGGCAACTTCGGATGATGCCCGCCTTGCATCAGAATTTGAACACCGTCCGCAGCCAAAAGTTCGTCCAATTTCTCATCAATCTGCTCAAAGCTCAGCACGTAATGATCTTCATCCCGCTCGGTCCGGTAGAACGCGCAGAACTTGCAGTACACATTGCAGACGTTGGTATAATTAATGTTTCGATCGACAATGTAGGTGACAATTTCCCTTCCGCGGCCGCTGTAACTTTTCGCCTTCGCCAAATCGCGTCGCGCGTTCGCGAGTGCGCCGAGTTCCTCCAGCGGCCAGCGGTAAAGCTCCAGCGCGTCGGCAGCCGAAATCCGTTCGCCCGCCAGCACTTTGTCGCTCAGCGCATCTCGATTTAGCGAAACCATCGCGCCTTATTTATAGACGAGGCCGTGTGTCGTTGCACGCACATGATTCAGCTCATCGCTCGCGTTGATTTTCCGACTGTTGGCCGCGAGCATTGGCGATCTTGTCGTCATGAAAAACAGGGGCTCGACTTTTATTTCGCTTGTCGGCTTGCTCGCGCTGACGCTCGCGATGTTCGGCGATGTCCTCTTTTCCGGCGGCACGCGCGTGTTCGGAGATCAGGGTACCGATTTATTTCTGCAATATTACTCGTGGCGCGACTTCGGTTTCCGCGAGTTGGCAAAAGGAAATCTCGCCCTCTGGAACCCTTACATTTTCAGCGGCGCGCCATACTTTGGCGGAATGCAGGGCGGCTTGCTCTATCCGCCGAATTGGCTATTTCTGTTTTTGCCTTCCGCTGCTGCAATCAACTCGACGATCGCGCTCAACATCTTCGCGATTGGGGCATTCATGTTTTTTTGGATGAGAGTGCGCGGCCTGAATCCGGTGGCCAGTTTTTTTGCCGGCGCACTTATCATGTTCTCTGGCCCGCACTTTCCGCATGTCTTCGCAGGACATCTGCCGCATCTGGCTGCGATGACCTGGTCGCCTCTCATCTTTTGTGCGATCGACGGACTTTTTATTACACGAAAAGCAGGCTGGTGCCTGCTCGGGATGTTTGCCGTTGCCACACAAGTTGTGGCCGGTTTCCCGCAGTATGTGTTTTATACCGCCATTATTGCTGGCCTTTATTCGGCGTTGCGGCTGATTCACAACTGGAACACGTCGCTCGCGGCTCAACTCCCGGCGATTTATTTGGGCGGAGCTGCACTCGCGGCCGTGCAGTTACTGCCGGCAATAGAAGCGACCCGGGAGACGGTGCGCGGTGTTAAAGTGCCATTTGAGTTTGCATCTCTGTGCGCGTTTCCACCGGAAAACTTCGTCACCTTACTTGCGCCGAACTTCTTTGGCGCGATCGCGCACTATTGGGGACGTTGTTATTTATGGGAGACGTCCCTCTTCCTGACCGTCAGCGGCTTCGCACTTGCCGTGTATGCGGTGATTTACGTCGAGCGCAAAATAAAATGGATTCCCCTGACCGTGATTTTCGCGGCGGCGCTCTTAGCACTCGGCATTTACACCCCGCTGTTCGTGATTCTTTACGCGCACGTTCCCGGCTTCGATCGGTTCCGCAGCATCTCGAAATTTATTTTCCCAGCATCGCTGTTTCTTGTTCTCCTCGCCGCGACCGGACTCGACCGGTTGCTAAAACAAAAACGAGTCGATCCGAAATTCATCATCGGCGTGTTTGCCGCCGCGGCGGCCTTGGGAATCGGCGGGTTATGGACAGCAAACACGAGTTCCTGGCAATGGCTGATGAACAGGATGCATGCGACCGGGGAGACCTATTTGGTGCCACAACTTTACGCGAGTCCTCCGTTCATTGCTCAGTCGCAACACACCGCCGCCATGTCGGTCTTTCTCGCCGCGGCAATTTGTCTCGTCTTTGGAACGTTCTTGGCGTTTTGTAAACACAATGCGCGCACACTCTATGGACTCGCCGCTCTCGGAATCGTAGAGGCGTTCTGCTTCGCACATGCCGCGCGTCCAACTTTTGATAGTAGGACCGTAGTGAATGCAGAGGAAAAGTCCTTTTTGGACGAGCACCCTGGCGATTACCGCATCATCAGCCCGCGTAATCCGAATAGCGCCATGTCGCTTCGCGTGCCCGACATCTGGGGTTACGACCCCACTGTGGTGCGTCGTTATGCTGAATTCATCACCTGGACGCAAGGCGGCGATCCGAACAATGCGACACTCTATGTAAAATTCACGCGCTTCGATCCGCTCTACGCGATGCTGCGGTTGCGTTATGTGTTTGGGCAGCACGCCAACGAGCTGGAAACGGCCGAGGCGCCTATTCCGTCGATGCCGCATTTGCAACTCGTTTCAAATTATCGCGTTCTTCAAAATCGAGACGCCATTTTCGACGCGCTGCGCTCGGACACTTTTGATCCAACGCGCGAAATAATTTTGGAATCCGAACCCGATCCGAAACCAGCGCCTAACGAAAATCTAGGCGTAGCGACAATTGTCGCGTCCTCGACCGATTGGCTCACGATCGAAGCCGACGTCAATCAACCATCGATCTTATTGATCACCGATGTTTATACGCCCGCGTGGCGCGCCGTTCCACTTCCCGGAAGCGCGCAATCGAAATATGAATTGCTTCCCGCGAATTATATTTTGCGCGCCGTTCCGCTCGCTGCCGGTCATCATCACTTGCGCGTCGAATATGCATCGCGCGAATTCGCGATCGGAACATGGATCTCGCTTGTCGCCGGGGTTTTATTTCTCGCCGCAGTCCCCTGGTGCTGGCACCGCGAAGCATTTCAATGAAACATCGCGTCGCAGTCATCGGCGGCGGTGTTTCGGGACTTACCTCAGCTGTCGTCTTTGCCGAGCGCGGTTACGATGTGTCAATCTTCGCCGACGAGATCGCCCAAAGCACAACCTCCGGCGCCGCCGCCGCCATTTGGTTTCCCTACGATGCTAAGCCCGCCGACAAAGTGATCCCGTGGGCGCTCGAAACCTACCAGGTGCTTCTCGGGCTTAGCCATGAGCCGCACGGCGGCGTTTCAATGATCGAGCTGCGCCAATTTTCTCGTGCCGGCAAAATCGAGATTCCCGGCTGGGCGCACTCGTTAGGCGCGCGAAACTTGCGCTCCGACCAGATTGCATCGGCATTCAACAGCGGCTTTGCGCTCACCGTCCCGCTGATGGACACAACAATTTACCTCGATTACCTGCGCCAGCGCCTAACGAATGCCGGAGGCGTCATCCAGGACGGCGTGCGGTTTGAAAAAGTCGGAGACGTTGATCCGAGATTTGATCTCCTGATCAACTGCGCCGGATTCGGCGCAAAAGCGCTTGTGCCCGATGTCGATCTTGAACCGCATCGTGGCCAGGTCGCGATCGTCCCGAAGATCGAGGGTCTCACCTGCGCAATGGTCTGCGACGATGCTCCGCTCATGTACGCTATCCCGCGCGCGCGCGATTGTGTTTTCGGCGGCACAAACGATCGCAGCCAAAATCTCGCGGTCGATCCGAAATCGACAGCGCGCATCGTGGCCGAATGCAGCCGCGTGTTAAAGATCAAGAATCCGCCCGTTCTGGCCAAGCGCGTCGGTATTCGCCCATTCCGCAAATCCGGAGTGCGCGTTGAACGCGAGTGGCTGCTCGACGGTCGCGTGGTCATTCATAATTACGGCCATGGCGGTGCAGGCTTTACACTCTCCTGGGGTTGCGCACGGCAGACCGTCTCTCTCGCTCAAGCTGCCAAAACCTAACTGATCGCTATCTCTACGAAGCGTTTTGCGCGGCGAGTTTTTCTATCGCGACTTTGAGTTCCTGCCAATCGACCGGTTTGGTAATATGTCGAAAAAAGCCGGCGGCCATGCTCTCGCGAATATCGTCAACCATTCCATATCCGCTCAGAGCGATTCCCGGAATTGGGTGATGGCCGACGAGGTCGCGCATCAGGTCGTGGCCGCTGCCATCAGGCAGACCGAGATCGCTAATCAGGATGTTAAAGTCGTCTTCAGGAGTTTGTTCCGCCTTGGCCGCGATCAGTTCCCGAGCCTCTCGAACACTGCCCGCCCAAGTTACCTCGTGACCGGCGCGCTTTAGAAGTCGAGTCAGTTGCTCCGCTGTGTCGGAATGATCCTCGACCAAAAGAATGCGCAGGCGGCGCGGGGTCGTGGTGGTCTGCGACAAGCTTGGGGCTGTTTGCGAAGCACCGCGCACGCTTGATGCCGGTGGGACCGTTTGCAGGCGAATAGTTAGCTTCGTTCCCTTGTCGGTACCCTCGCTCTCCGCGACGATTGCGCCCCCATGCATTTCTACGATCGCCCGACTGATGGCAAGTCCGAGCCCAAGGCCGCCGAAAACGCGGCTCCGGGATGGCTCACCTTGTTCGAAGGCGTTGAAGATGCGCGGCATATTCTCCGGACTAATGCCGATGCCGGTGTCTTTGATTTCAATCACGAGTTCGGTTCCGGACCGGTCCACGCCTGCTTTGGTGGAAGTGTCGGTAAACTCATTGTAGAGACGAATGTCGATTGCGCCCCCAGCAGGAGTAAACTTGCAGGCGTTCTGGAGCAGGTTCCAAAATACTTGAGTTATGCGTGAGCTGTCCGCCAATACGTGCGTCTCGGCAGCAGCAACTTCCATGGAAACGTGAAGATTTTTTTTAGGCGCACCGCGGCCGCAACAACTCTGCATGGCGTGTTCCAGGAGCGAATGGACATCGACCACTTGCCGGTTTAACTCCAGTTTGCCCCGGGCAATCCCGGTGACATCGAGCAAGTCATCAATCAGATGGGCCTCGACTTCGATGTTGCGCCGGATCATTTCTAACTCTCGCAAGATGTGCGGCGCAGTTGTCGAATCGTCCTCTAGCATGGCCACGGCAGCGAGCACCGGTGTGAGCGGTGTGCGCAATTCGTGACTAAGGGCGGCAAGGAAATCGTCTTTCGCTTTATTGGCCGCCTCCGCTACTTCCAGCGCGAGACGCAAACGTTCCTCACTTGCCATCAGGGCGGTGCTGCTTTCGCCGATTCGGGTCAGCATCTGGTTGAACGCTTCTGTCAACTGCCCGATCTCATCCGCACCGTGTTTAACCGCGCGAACCGAATAATCCTGGCGCTCTGAGACTGCCGTCGCGACCTTAGCCAATTCCAGAATCGGCTGTGAGATTCGCTTCTGTAATGTGGTGGTAAGTCCGATCGCTCCGAGCGAAGCCAAAGCCGTCACCACCAGAAGCAGCGCTCCATAAACGGCGAAGCGGGAATACATCTCTCCCAAATCAGCTTGCAGGTATATCGTGCCCTGCCGCGACCCGTCCTGCACAATCGGCCGGAACATATCCAGGTGCGCTTGCTCGAATTGATAGCCATCGGCGCCTGGAACCTTTGGAAAATCGGCCAGTGAAGCGTCGGTCGGAAAGCGGGCAAAGATGTGGCCGTTGTCATCATAGATCGCGGCCTCAGTAACCTGGCCTTCGGCGGAAAGCGCGCCCAGGATTTCTTTCGCACTTTTCGAATCTCGAAAGGCCAGCGACGCCGTACTGTTCGAACCAATAATCTCCGCCAGCACTCCGATATTTACGGCCAGCGACTGTCGAAATGTAATCAACTCATATGTAATCAACGCGCTGCCCATTAGAAACAGCGCGAAGCCGCTGGCTAAGAGAATGACCAGCATGAGCTTGCGCTTGATCGGAGTATCGCGCAGGAACCTCATATCAGGACTTGATGTCAGCGACGCGCAGCAACTTGGAACTCACGTCCAGGCTGGCGGATCGCAGCGCCGAGGTATTGATGCGTAAACGCACGCGGTTGCGCTCGGCCGACAGCACAATCATGCCGCCATGGTCGAGAAAATCTTCCGTCTCTCCTACGGTCAGGACGCTCTTTGATGCCACTGCCTCCAGGATCGCGTCGAGACGGCCGGTTTCAGCGCGACCAACAAAGAGAAGATGACAATGTTTGATGTCCTTTGCTCCACGGTAATGCTCGATCTGAAGGGGACGACCGTGATAGGTCTCGCCCTCCACCGCAGCTTTCAGAAGCGTGCCAAAGGGATCCTCACCGACAATGCCAATGATCAGGGGTTCGTTAGGGGAAGAGAAGGCTGAATCCGGCCACTCGATAAAGTGACAAAAATTGTAAAGGAAAACTGATTTGAGCGCGTACTCGTTCGGCACCATCGTCGCCGCCCGCAGAGGCGTCGTCATCAGTGCTAGTAGCACGGTCGCAGCTACCAATGGCTTTAGTTTCAGTAACTCCATTTGAAAGTTGCGAAAACGGTCCGCTCGACCTCGCGCGACAACGTCGCCTGCCGAAATTCGGGATGTGCATTGTCCAAAAGGTTCCGCCCTACGATCGCCACCTCGACATTTTTTCGCGGCGACCAGGCTACGCGCACGTCAGCCGTTAAATACGATGGCGTGTGTGGATTCGGGAGGTCGTCCACATAGCGGAGGAACCCGTCAAACTGAAGGTTCCAAGGCAGATCCATGGCCGAGTGAATGATGAAACTGCATTCCGGATCGTTGGTTTCAGCCGTCGCGTTGTTGATGTCATGACCGCCGGGAGCCTTATGGATGTCGACGTGAAACAGCGAAACGCCTCCATCAAACCGCCACCAATCCGTGATTCGCCACTGGGTCGCGAGCGAGCCGCCGTACGATTGACCTTCCAGCTTGTTCTCGATAGTAAGCTTGCCCCCGGCTAGCGGCTCGACACTACGAAGGTTGTCGTAGTCATTATAATAACCGGCCAGGTCGAAAGAGAGGTCGCGGGCGGCCTTGATCCGATACCCTAGTTCGTAGGCCACCAATGTTTCGGACTCGAAGTCGGGATTGGCCAGGAGCATTGGTGGCGCAAAAGCCGGATTGGGCGACACAAGATTCTGGTCGACGCGCGTCGGTGTTCGGACAGCGCGCGAAATCGCACCCCACACCGTCTGTCCCATTCCCGGCAACCAGGTGAAACGGCCGGTCGGCTGGATTTCGAATCCGCTAAAGGTGTTGTATTCGAACTTCGAGCCGGCTGTGATGTAGAAGCTGTCGGGAACGATGTGCCATTCGTCTTGCGCGTATCCGCTGACCAAGTGCTGGGTGTCGCTATTCGGAATAAAGGCCAGGTCCGGCCCGAGATTGCCAATGTTATCGTGCGAAAGTCGATAATTCCCGCCGGTAACGATGTAATGCTCTCCGTAACGAAATTGATACTGCGTCTCGACGTCAAAGGTGTTGCGCTCTTCTTCGAAGACATTCGGGATGAAGCGGTGCGTGCGATCGTAATAGGCCTGCAGCATGACTGATGAATCCTTGTCGAACTCATGCGTCCAGCGGCCGATAACATTCTGTCCGTCCACATCGATATGTCCGGCGTTGAGCTGGTCGTCGCTGCCGCCATAAAAATCCCCCTGCAAGGTGAGCGTGTCGTCCGGATGAATCTTCGAATCGATCCGGAAGCCGCCCTGAATGATTCGAGAATCGTCTTCGGCTCCGTCGCCTTCGCGAGGAAGGCCGTCGCTGTTCTGTCCCATCACATAGACGCGGTAGTAGGTGTCCTCACCGACTTTGCCGCCGTAGCGAAGACCGCCGAATCCATCTTGTTCGAAACCGCCGCCTCCGTAGAGCAGAAACCCTTGCGTCTCTTCCGCGCTCTTCGTGCGGATGTTGATCACGCCATTGACCGCGTTCGCGCCCCAGAGCGTCGCACCCGGACCGCGAATGATTTCAATTTGCTCGAGATCAGGCAAAAACGTCTGCTGCACGTCCCAAAAAACGCCCGAGAAAAGGGGGGTATAGAGACTTCGGCCGTCCATCAACACCTGCATCTTGTTCGCTATGGCATTGTCGAATCCGCGCGCCGAAATGGCCCAGGTATGACCGTCCAGCTGTGCGACTTCCATCTCTGTCCCGAGCCGTAAAGCATCCGGAAGGTTCGTGACGCCGGCGCGCTCGATGTCTTCGCCCGTGATCACGTCCACCGCGCTCGCTGTCTCGGATAATTTCTCCGGACGGCGCGAGGCCGAAGTAATCTCTATGTCCACCAATTCTTCCAACGGAAGGTTTTTTAAAGCGGAAACCGCCGTCTCGGGTGGCGGCTCTGCCGGAGGTTTGACAGTGCTCGGAGACTGGTAAGCCTCCTGTGCGAAACCGTTAGGGACGAAAAAAAGGACAGCCGCCACCGAGAACAGCAAACTCAGCGATTGTAAACAGAGCGCGTTCGCACAGCGGGGACGACGAAAAAAGGAGAAGCCTGATTTGCGCATAAGACGACGTGCGTCCCACGAGCCGGACGACGTTTTCAGCCAGAATCACGCCAGGTGCGCAAAAGTTATTCTCTCCCATTGGGCTCTCAGCTGCACACTGGCGTAAAAATAGCTCTCGGGTTCGGGACATTCGCGCTGCAAGCAGCGGCACGTTTGAACTTATGTTAACGAACCACGGACAAATTTCGACATCCTCGCCTGCCCCGTGGTGGATCTTGCGCGGCTGATGACGTTGTCTTGTTGTTTAATATGGCCGCTCGATATTCTTCGCAGATGAAATCCTCTTTCGCGCGCATTCTGGTGTTGGTCCAGGCGTTGCCGGCATGCGCGTGTGCGGCGAACTCGGTCGTGAACTTGTCTCATTACGATTTCGTGCGCCCCGATTTCGTGGCAATGAAAAACGAAGGGGTAGTGGGCGTCATTCACGAAGCCACCTATCCGCGTTTCGAGCGCGACGCGAAATACTACGAACGGCAACTGGCTGCTCTGGAAGCGGGAGTGTTATGGGGAGCGTATCACTTCGCCGACGCGACGGATCCCGTTCGCCAGGCCGACCATTTTCTCAATGTGGTCGAGGCGACACGGCCACCAATTCGCCCGAATGATCCGGAGAAACGGCGGCACGGTGTATTGCTCGTGCTCGACTTCGAAAAGAACGGCCATTATCCAGGCGGCACGATGACTGTCGCTCAAGCAGTCGCGTTCGTTCGGCGAATCAAAGAGCGCACCGGAAAATATCCCGGCCTTTATTGCAGCGAATACCGACTACGACAAATGTTGTACGGGCCAGGGGCGAATGCGACACACCGGGCGATCTTGACGAATTGCTGGTTGTGGATTGCGAATTACCATTTCGAGCCGCGAAACACTGCGCCCTGGAGCGGTTGGCACCTCTGGCAATACACCGGGGACGGCAAATGCGATCTGCGTCCGCGCGGCAGTTTCCCAAAGAGCGTGGCCAATATCCGCAAAGCCGAGCGCAACATTTTCCACGGTGACAACACTGCCCTGCTGGCGTTTTGGAAAGAAAACGCCTGGTACCCCGGGCAGTAGCTGTCGATCATACCGCCTGGCGCTGTTCTGTTGAATGCCTCTCTGAGTCGTTAAATAGACAGCGAAACTGCCGAGCCGGTGCCCGCCTTCGTAGTGCGCGCCCGTCACTGCTGCGAGTCCGGCGCGGCGATGCGCATCGGCCGCCGCTTGCAAAGCCGTGCGGCGCGAATCGTCGTTAGGCAACACTGAAAGAATTCCTTCTAGCATCCACGCTCGGCTCAAGTTCAACCCATCCAGATGTGCCAGCTTCGGATCACTCGGATCCGGCGAAACCGCGACCGGCAACCAATCGGTTCGCGGCGTCGTCGGAATTTGCGGCATAAAATCTTTCAGCCATTTCACAAACTCGTTAGGCGCAAGCACGCGCCGCATCACGTCCGCTTCGCCGAGACATGGCGAAAGAAAATCTTCACCTGAAGGCTCGTAGGCGAGCGGACAATTTTTGTCGGCCAGAAAAAATTTTCGGACTGAGTCGCTGACCAATTTGGCAAATGCCTCGTCGTGCACGGTCCGCGCGTAATCGAGCATCAAGCCAAGTCCAAACGCGGTTTGATCGTGTTCGCCAATCCGCACCGGATTCAGCAGTTTCGGAAGCCACGTTCTCAATCGTTCGACTGCGATTTCTTCCAGCGGCCGCAGGTTTGCCGACGTTTCGCGCGCCTGCGGGTCGTCCCACTCGCGCAATTCCGCACACAATTGCAATAACCACGACAACCCGTACGGCCGCTCGAAAGTCGCGCGTCCTTCACCATGCAAATACGCCGCCTCCTGTTTTAAGTTTTCCGCAGTAAGACTCTGTTTTAGCGCCTCGCGCGCCGCCGAGGTAAACGATGCGTCCGGAAAAGTTCGCAGCAGGCGAACGAGCAACCAATGCCCGTGCACCGATGAATGCCAATCGTAACATCCGCAAAACGCCGGAGTCAGTTTTCGCGGCGGCGCGACGTCGGCGTCGCCATTCAATACGTGCGCGATCTTGTTCGGATATTCCTTGTGCACGCACGCGAGTGCCAGTTCTGCGAAACGCTCCGCTGCTCTTGCGTCGAACCCGCCAACGGGACGGAGTCGCCATAACGACTGGTGACGTAGATTTTTCAGCGCCGATCGCAATACCGGCCGTCAACAGAATGAAGGTCCATCGCAGCATTGGTTAGTGTAATCGGACGTAATTTCGTTTCATCAACCGCGACTCGATAGGTAAGTTCAACTATTATGCGACATCTTCATGGTTTCATCGCTTGCGCTTTGTTTCTCAGCGCGCAAATCAACATCGTGTCAGCTACCGAGCCGGCCGAAACGACCGTTAGCAATCCACTCTTCACCGAGAGCGCGCTGCCGTATCACGTTCCGCCGTTCGATAAGATCAAGGACGAACATTTCGCGCCCGCAATGGAGGCCGGCATGCGCGAGCAGCTCAAGGAAGTTGACACTGTCGCCAACAGTCCTGAAAAACCGACGTTCGATAACACCGTCGTCGCACTCGAACGCACCGGCCGCCTGCTTGATCGGGCTGAGCGCACGTTCTCGAACCTCAACGCCTGCAACACCAACCCGACCATGCAGAAGATCGAGAAGGAAATGGCGCCGAAGCTTTCCGCGCATCGCGACGCCATTCATCTCAACGGCAAACTGTTCGCGCGCCTCCAGGAAGTTTACGACAAACGCGACACTCTCGGCCTCGATCCGGAATCGGCTTACTTGCTTGAGCGCTATTACAAGGATTTCGTTCGCGCCGGCGCCAAGCTTTCCAATGCCGACAAAGAAAAGCTGAAAAAGATCAACGCCGAGCTGGCAACGTTACAGACCGATTTCGAGCAGAACGTTCTTAAGGAAAGAAACGCGTCGTCTGTCGTGGTCGATCGCAAGGAAGACCTGGTCGGGCTTTCCGACAATCAGGCGGCGTCGGTCGTCGCTGCCGCGAAAGCCGAGCACAAAGAAGGCAAGTTCGTGATTCAACTCCAGAACACGACTGGACAGCCGTTGCTCGACTCCTTGCAAAACCGCCCGCTTCGGCAGCGCATCATGGAAGCATCGCTGGCCCGCAACAGCAAAGGAGGCGAGTTCGACACGCGCAAGATCGTTCTCCGCATGGCGCAACTTCGGGCCGAGCGCGCCAAACTGCTCGGTACGCGAATCACGCCGCCTATCAACTAGACGACCAAACAGCGCACGATGTTCCCACGGTCAACACATTGCTCACCGATCTCGCGCCGCCTGCGGTCGCAAACGCGAAACGCGAAGCTGCCGACATGCAAAAAATTGTTGATCAAGAGAATGGTGGGTTCCAGATCGCTTCCTGGGATTGGGCTTTTTATTCCGAGCAGGTCCGCAAAGCGCGTTACGCATTTGATGAATCGGAGTTGCGTCCATACTACGAACTGAATCATGTGATCCTCGACGGCGTCTTTTACGCCGCGGGAAAACTTTACGGACTCAGCTTCAAGGAAAGGCACGACATCCCCGTTTACCAGGCGGACGTGCGAGTGTTTGAGGTTTACGATCGCGACGGCAAACCGCTCGCCTTGTTTCTGGGCGATTATTATGCGCGCCCGTCAAAACGGGGCGGCGCGTGGATGAGCGCCTACGTGCAGCAGAGCGATCTGTTCGCCACCAAACCGGTGGTCGCGAATCATCTCAATATTCCCAAGCCGCCGCCGGGCGAACCAACATTGCTGACGCACGACGAAGTCCGCACCGCCTTTCACGAATTCGGTCACGCGCTCCACGGAATGTTTTCCAACGTGAAATATCCGCGGTTCAGCGGCACGAATGTGCCGCGCGATTTCGTGGATACCCGTCGCAGGTCAACGAAATGTGGATGAACTGGCCGGAAGTGCTGAAAAACTACGCGAAACATAACAAGAGCGGCGAATCGATCCCGCAGGCGTTGGTCGATAAAGTGCTCGCCGCTGAAAAATTCAATCAAGGTTACAAGACCACTGAATACCTGTCGGCGTCACTTCTCGATCAGGCCTGGCATCAGCTCGATCCGTCCCAGATTCCGCGGGACGCGGCCGCATTTGAAACGGAAGCGCTGCACAAGGCCGGCGTTGATTTTGCACCGGTACCGCCGCGTTATCGCAGCTTTTATTTTTCTCACGCCTTTGGGGGGAGTTATTCCGCCGGGTACTACTCCTATCTTTGGAGCGAAGTTCTTGATGCTGACACGGTCGAATGGATCAAGGAATATGGTGGATTGAAACGCGAGAACGGCGACCGTTTCCGAGAAAAGCTCTTGTCGCGCGGCGGATCCGCCGACGCGCTTGGCCTTTTCAAAAGTTTTGTCGGCCGCGATCCGTATATCGAGCCCTTGCTAAAGCGACGCGGCCTCGACCGCCCGGCCGATCTCTGACCTCCGATAGTTGAGAGTTGATTTCTCCTCTTCCCAATAACGGATAACTCAACGCTGTGCTTTCAGCTTTTCCGCGTCTCAACCCTGCTCCCAGCTCTGTGCTCTGTCCTCCGCTTCGCTATTGAAATTCGCAATCCGCACTCCCCAATCGGTATTTCTGTTCTCTCTCATATTCTGCGTCTGAATTCGACGTTGAGTGTTGGGCGTTGAGCGTTCAGCATTTCAGTCTTCTGGTGTCCGACCTCTGACGTTTGTCTTTGCCTCCCAACTCCCCTATTTGCTGTGCTGTAATTTGTCAGCTTCGGCGACGTTGGCTTTCAGCTTTTGCTCGCCTTCCTTGGCCTGCTGATCGAGTTCGTGGAAGACGGCGTTCTGTGATGCAGTTGGCTGATCATAGGACAAGTCAATGTCCGCCGCCAGGTACGCGAGATGATCGCGCAGCTTGGTCTCGTGAAGCAGGGCACCTTCACTCGCTTTCATTGCCATCGCCGCAACAGTGTCGATGTCGCGGTTGAGCGCCGCCAGCACTGGCGCGGCCTGTGCGTCTGTTACAGTTTTGGTCGCGACGGCCTTCTGTAGTTTGTCGCGCGCACTCAGCGCTGGATTAATGTCTTTATCAAGCGCGTCGAGGTCGGCATGGATTTGCAGGTCGAGCGTGAGGCGCGCCTCCAAATCCTGCTGCGTGGCATGGAGTCGCGGGTCGAGTGCCACGGCCAAACTCTGTTGCATTTTGTGTCCGTCGTAATCGAGCACAACCGAATACGTCCCGGGCACGACGACCGGACCCGCGACCGAATCTTCGAGTCCGCCCGCCGCGATGGGAGCGTGATACCCGGTGACCTCCGTGGCGTAAGGATAACGCAGGTCCCACTGGAGCCGATTCATCCCCGGTTCGATCGCGGCCAGCTTTGCCTCCTTTTCGCGAATCCGCTGATCTGTAGGCTCTTCGCTGTGGTCCACTTCCGCAGCCGGGTTTTCCAGGTGCATTCCGATCTGCGCCGCGCTCTCCTTCTCTTTTTCCTTTTTCTCCTCTTCGGTGGCAAGATGCAGCGGGATATTACGAATCACTTTTCCATTTGAATCGACGAACTGGAGGGTTGCCGGAGTCTTGCCATCGTAGTTCTGGGGAATGTGAAAGAAAACGGTCGCCCCGAACGGCGGATTGTATCCGGCATCGGGTGGGCGGCGCTCGTCGGGATCAGGCAAGCGGTAATCGTGCGTCAACCAGGCTTGCTGAGGAGCGAAGACGTAACTTCCACTGGATTGCACCGCCGGATCCTTGGTTAGCTGTTCGAGAAACGTCAGATTATCGAGGACCCAAAATGACCGGCCGTGAGTGGCCGCGACCAACTGGCCCTGGCGCGTGTTGATCGCGATGTCGCGCACTTGGACGACCGGGAGGTTTAGCGCGAGCGGTTGCCAGTGCCCGCCTTCGTCCAGACTAAAATAAACCGTGCTGCGCGTGCCGAGGAACAGCAGTTTTGACTCGTTAGGGTCCTGTCGAAGATCGAATACAAACTCGTCTTCCGGCAAGCCGGTCGTAATTGGTGTCCAATGTTGGCCCAGATCCGTTGTTTTGAAAACGTATGGCTTGAAGTCGTCCAGCATGTACCGCCGGGCCGTGAGATACGTCGTTTGCTTATCGGTGTGCGAAGGCTCGATGCAGCTGATCCACGAAAACTCCGGCAGTCCGGGCGGAGTCACCTTGCGCCAATTCTTGCCGCCGTCCGTGGTCACGTGAGCAAGACCATCATCTGATCCGGCCCAAATGAGATTCCCATCGAGCGGCGAAATCGCGAGGGCCGAGACCAACGGGTAAATCTCGGCGCCTGATTGGTCGAAATCGACCGGACCGCCGCTGGGCGCTTGGGTTCCCGGCTCGTTACGCGTAAGATCGGGCGAAATTTGAGCCCACGTGGCGCCGTAATCATCGCTCCGGAACACATACTGCGCGGCAATGAACAACTGCTTCGGGTTCGCCGGCGACAACAAAATCGGGTGCGTCCATCCAAACCGGTTCTTCAGTTCGCCGGCCGACGCGCCCTCCTGATAATAGGGCCATGGACTCACGCTGCGATATTGGTCAGTGCGTCGATCATGCCTCACGAAAAGGCTGTAATAGCCGCTCCCATAGGTGACCTCCGGATCTCCCGGCTGTGGCACCGCATAAGTGCTTTCGCCATACGCGACACTCTTCCAGTCGCCGGTGGGAATCATCCCCTGGCTCGTCGCGCTCGGCCCTTCGAAGGAGCCTTCGTCCTGCTGCGCGCCATAAACGTGATACGGAAACTGGTCGTCCAGATTGACGTGATAGAACTGCGCGGTCGGTTGATTGTGTTCGGTGCTCCAAGTCTTGCCTGCATCGGTCGAGACAGTCACACCGCCGTCGTTGCCCTCGAGTAGAATCTTGGTGTCGTCCGGGTTGATCCACACCACGTGATTATCACCGTGCGGAGTACGCAGCTTGGTGAACGTTTTGCCGCCATCGTGCGAAACCCACAGCGCGTCCACCTCGGGCGCGTAGACCGTATTTGGGTCTTTCGGATCGACGTAAATCGTCATGTAGTAAAACGCGCGTTGCCGCAGTTTCATTTCGTCGTTCACACGCGTCCATGTGGTGCCTGCGTCATCCGAACGGAACACCCCGCCTTCTTTTGCCTGAATGATAGCGTAAACCGTGTCCGGCTTGCTGGCGGCAACGCCCAAACCGATGCGTCCGAGCACGCCCGTCGGTAAACCGTGATTGGGTGTGATGTTGGTCCAATGCTCGCCGCCGTCCGTGGTCTTGTATATTCCGCTGCCCGGACCGCCACTTGTTAGGCCCCATGGCTTGCGAACCGCCTGCCACATCGCGGCATACATCACGTCCGGATGATTCGGATCGTTCACCAAACAGATCGCCCCGGTGTCATTGTCGACGAACAAAATTTTCTTCCACGACCTGCCACCATCGATTGATTTGAAAACGCCGCGATCAGGATTGGGGCCGAACACGTGCCCCATGGAAGCAACGTAAACAACATTCGGATCCTTGGGATTGACCAGGATCGCGCTGATCGAATGCGTATCCCGCAGACCAACGTCCTGCCACGTTTGCCCGGCATCGGTCGATTTGAAGACTCCATCGCCGGGGATGACGGTGTTGCGAATATCCGTTTCGCCGGTGCCGACGTAGAGAATCTTGGGATCAGACGGCGCAACGGCTATCGCGCCGATGCTGGAACTCGGGCCTGGCAGCTTGCCGTCGGTGATATTTTCCCACTCGGAACCGTCCGTGCTCCTCCAAACGCCGCCGCCCACCGTTCCCGCGTAAAAGAGGTTTTTGTTTGCCGGAACGCCGGTCACGGTGACTACTCGCCCACCGATGTACGGGCCCACACAACGCCATTTGAGTTTGCTCATCAACGCTTGCGGAGCGAGAGGGGCCGATCCTTGAGGTCTCGCGACCGTTGGAAGCAGTGCGGCTATGGCGAAAACAAAAAGTGCGCGGACATTCATGATACGAAAGACATCATAATTCGATTTCCCTGGCGAATTTTCTTTTTAAATTTTGCCGCTAAGGACAGCGGCCAGTCCACCCCCCACCGGACTTTGCTCTGGAAAAAGGACAGATTTGATTGAGATTCACCAATTGAGGTTTTCATTTTGCCCGACAACGATTCCAGTCCAGTTCTGATACAGTCGGATGCGCCTGCCACTCCGCGGGCTTCTACCGCCAGTCTGGTTACGGACCGCGCCGACTTGCGCCCTGAAAATATTCAGGACGCAGTCATTCGTCTCGCGGGAAATTCGCAGGACGGAATCCAAACCGCCGGCGCATTTCTCGCCCGGCTGGCCGGTCGCAGCGACCAGGACGTCATGACTTACATGACGATCCCTGCCACGATCTCCGGTGGTCCGTCGATCTTCCAGGTCCGCATCGGTTCGGGCGAAGTGTTGTCAGCCGGCGATGAAGCCGATTTTCTCGTCGCGTTTTACCAGCACAGTTATCAGGACCACCTCGATTTTCTAAAAGAAGGCGGCGTGCTGCTGTACGATTCGGACAACGTTGAACCGAATCTCGACGACAAACGTTTCGTTTACGTCGGCGTCCCGATCACCGGACTGACGGTCGAGGCGCTCGGCGGAACGGCCAAGGACAAAGGCAAAAACATTTTCGTTCTGGGTCTGATTTCGAAAATCTTCAGTCTCGATGTCGAAAAGCTGAAGAAGATCATCACCGAAAAATTCGCCGGCAAAGATGAAAGCATCGTCAACACCGCGATGATGGCGTTCCAGGCGGGCTACGCCTATCCCGTCGGCAATGTGCTGACGAAACGGTATCAATTTGAGCATATCGTCAAAACTGGCGGCCGCGCGCAGATCACGATGGATGGCAATCAGGCACTCGCTTACGGATTAATTGCTGCGGGCGTGCGCTACGGCGCCGGTTACCCGATCACGCCTTGGTCGTCGATCATGGAAATTCTCCGGCGCGAGTTTCCAAAATATGGCGGAATTTTTGTGCAGGCCGAGGACGAGCTCGGCGCGGTCTCGCTCACACTCGGCTTTTCGTACTCGGGATATCTCGCCGTCACCGGCAGCGCCGGCCCGGGCATTTCGCTCAAGACCGAAGCGATCGGCTGGGCATCAATGGCTGAGATTCCGCTCATCATTTGTAATATTCAACGCGGTGGACCGAGCACCGGTTTGCCGACCAATGTCGAACAGAGCGATCTGCATCAGGCGATGTACGGCGGTCATGGCGACAGCCCGCGCGTCGTCCTCGCCGCATCGACGGTGGAAGATTGTTTCTACATCGCGATCGAAGCGGCGCGAATCGCGCGCAAATACAGCACACCGGTTTTCATTTTAAGCGACACATCGCTGGCCACGCGCATCGAAGCATTCGATGAACCCGATCTTTCCAAGTTGATGATCGATCCGAAACCCGATCTCACCCCGCGCGAAGGCGGCTTCAAGCCGTACGATCTCGAACGCATCACGCAACACGTGCCCCCCGGAACGCGCATGCTCGATGGAAAATATCCGCTCGTCACCGGCCTCGAACACGATGAGCACGGTCATCCAACCGGCAGCCCGAAGCTGCACATGGCCATGACGGCGAAACGCCGTAAAAAATTGCAAAAGCTTGCCGAAGAAATTCCCACCCCGGAAGTTTACGGCGACCAGAAAGGCGACACGCTCTTGATCGGTTGGGGATCAACCTACGGTCCGATCCACGACGCGGTGAAACTGGCGCGTGAACACAGCGAAAAAATCGGCGCACTGCATTTGCGCCACATTCATCCGTTGCCGAACGGGCTCGAAAAAATCTTCGCGAACTTCAAACGCATCGTCGTCGTTGAGATGAACGATCAAGGCATTTACGGTTTCGGCCAACTCGCCACGATCCTGCGGGCGCGCTACTGCGAACCAAAGATTCAGAGCTTCACCAAGACCGACGGTCTCACCTTCCGCGTGAAAGAAATTCTGGAAGGCGTTTTCAAGAAATCCTTCGCCGACAAAAAGATTTCCAAGAACGGCGCTGACGGCGCGACCGCGCCTGTTCACGTCGACACCGCGCCGGAGAATGTGAGAACCGTAGAGGAGGTCGTCCCGCAGGGACTGGGCTAACAAATGTTTGATGTGCGAGGTTTGATGTTTGATTTGATGAATCAGGAAAACAGGAAAATAGGAAAGATCTGGATCTGAAAACCATGAAGCCACGATTGAAAGACAACTGCCAGTCCGGCTCGGACTTCCTGCGTTCCTGCCTTCCTCATTAAAATTTCTTTATGAGCGAAACAACAACAGCAACTCCGCCGGCCGAAGCGCCCAGAGAAAAACTCACCAAAAAAGCCGTCACCGCCGATCACCCGACCTGGTGTCCCGGCTGCGGCGATTTCGCCGTGCTCGCCTCCTTCTACAAAGTCATCGAGAAACGCCAGCTTGATCACGAAAAGATCGTCACCCTCGCCGGGATCGGTTGCTCATCGCGCTTTCCCTATTTCGTCAACGGCCACGGTGCGCACTTCATTCACGGCCGCGCCGTCCCGCTCGCGAGTGGCATTAGCCTGGCCCGGCCCGACCTGCACGTCTTTCTATTTGGTGGCGACGGCGACGGCTTCTCCATCGGCGGCAACCATCTTAATCACGGCGCGCGCAAGAACATCAACCTCACCTATTTCATCATGGACAACTTCGTCTATGGCCTGACCAAAAAGCAGACCTCGCCAACGTCGCCCATCGGTTTCAAGAGCAAAACCGACCCGACCGGCGCGATCGACATGCCGGTCAACCCGATGAAACAATTGATCTCGGCCGGGGCCACCTTCATCGCGCGCACCCACGCCACCCAAGTCAAACACATGATGGACATGATCGAGCGCGCGTTCGATCACCCGGGCTTCTCCGCCATCGAATGCTTGAGTGAATGTGTCGAATTTTATCCCGACGTCTTCGATCCGGCCGATCCGCGCAAAGGCGGCAGCTTCGAAGTGATCCAGGAAAAAAAATGGGACAACACTCCTGAGGACGAGTTGAGGCATGATGTGACGGATGAATTGGCGGCGTACAAGTTAGCTCAGTTGCCTTTCCCGGGAGTATTTGGTGTTTTCTACCAGAACGAGAGACCAACGAAGAATTCGTTGGAAAGGAAATGGATTGAGAGCACGAGAGAAAAAATGGGAAACCCATCCGATTTGGAGCTCTTACAGAAAACGTTCGACCGAATGAAGTGATTGGGTAGCGCATGCGTCTCGCGTGCTGGTCTCGGCGTCTCGCCGAGACGAAGTTTCCTTTCGATGTCCTGTGTAGTTACGATCTGACCTCCGATGGCGTCGCGTGCACAGAACGAACGAAAATTTAAACGTTGGGAAGAATTACCTAATGGAGGGAGAAGATATATTCGTGAGTTCGTCGGCCGTGCGGGTGGACGCGCTCGCTACATCAAAGAAGTGGATGCGTCCGAAAACACAGTTCGCTTCGCGCAGGAAATCTTCGATCAATCCGGCCGCCTCCTAGCCATGCACGAAAAATTTCCCGTCGATTTAGGCCACAAACAGTTATAAAATCCACTCGATGAAGATCACCCGCCAGATCGTTGCCAATAAGATTGCCGACTACCTGCACGGCAAAGTCAGTCAGGCAGAATTGGTTGACTGGGCGGAGCGCGCCACGATGGACGCGGATTTTGATGAAGCCGATACAGATCTTCTTGCCGACATTATCGGCCGGCTTGGCCTCGCCGATGTCGCTGAATTCGGGTTACGCTGGCAGGACTGCGAAGAATTTCTCCGCCGACTTGGCTACCGCGCGAAAGTGATTGTATCAAGCGAATGAGGCCGCTCCGATGTCGATCAACCATCAACTCTCAACTATCAGCCGGTCTTCTACTTTAGCCCTTCTACTTCCTACTTTCTTCGCGAAGACCTTCGATCCGATGAAATAGTGTCGATCGTAATAAGCCGGCGAGGCAGTTGACATGCAGTTACTCACTCTCGCAACCACTAACAACGATAGCCGGGTTCAGATATTCGACGGACGCATCACGTTGTTGTTTTTCTTCGTTTCGGCAGGTGATCAACCTATCGTTTTTTTAAATCCAAACATCACGGACTTCGCCACCAAGCTGAAGAACGGCGTGGCAACTGAAAGCGGAACAGTGGCGATAAATGGCGAAATGCGCGCCATCCAATTCAGTGACGCTAATCCAGTCCACACTGTAAACATCGAGGGGGAAACTTTACGGGTTCGCCTGCAGCGAAAGCAGAAAATCGGGGCGCACAATATGGAGATCGATTTATTAGTGGAAGTAGTTCATTAACCCTTGGAGCGTGTTAACGCCGATTGACAGTACCCTCGGAAAAGTCGGCGACGCGAGCGATCTCGAACTGCTTCAGAAAACTTTTGATCGGATGAAGTGAAGTCGTTGGAGGGTTCTAGCTTTCTTTTTTGCTCGGTGGCTGCGCCGCTTCCAGTTTAAGCCCAATCGTTTGGATCGAAGCCAAATCGGAACATCGCTTCCCTAACTTGCCGCAGGTGCTGTGAATCTAAGTTCGCTTTGACCAATGCTCGCCAGATGTTCTGGAGAGTTTCGTCTATATAGACATGTAGATCGGGCACACTGAAATAGACGAGCAGCAAGTCGGCCGTTGCCGCGGGATATGCAGCGGCCAACCCCTTCGAATCGATGCGACTGAGAAATCCGACATGCTCAAGCCGGGGTGTAGCTAAGGCTTCAACGAATTTCACGGCCTCTGCGAAATGCTTGCCGAGGCTCAGCGCCCAGCATGCCATTCCTTTTGCCTCGTCGGGAATGATCGGCTTCGGCCGTCCGAGGGCGCGCTCCTCCCAATAACGTTTAAGCCATCGCTCCCAAATCTCCTCGGCAGCGGATGAATCAATGCGATTCAGGTCACGATCGATTGCCGCTGCCAGCGCAGAAAGGTCTCGCTCCTCGAGAGTCCGCACAACGTCGGTAAGCCATCCTTCGGAAAGCGGGTCGGGGAGTCGATACAACGTTAGTCCAGTGATGTGCGTGATGATCGCGGTTCTAATGTCGTCCGGTTGAGACTGCGCTCGACCGATCATTTCGTTGAAACTGGGGAGGAGTTGTTTCGTGAACCCAGGTAGCCACCGGCCCCACACGAGAAAACCGTGCCAGCACTGCTCCGCAATATCGGCACTCCGACTCCAGTCGAACAGCGGTAGGAGCTCGGCCTGCGCGAACGGTGGATCGATCGAGAAGAAGTAATGCAACTGGCTCGCAAACACCACGCGTGCGTGAGCGGCAGCGTGTGATGAGTCGCTAATTATCGATGCAAGACTCTGCGCAATATCCGATGGTATAGTCGCCCACTCCTCGCCCGCCGTGCGCTTGGCACTCGAAACTCGTTGCAGCCAAAACTCGGCAAGTTTTCCTCCGGGCCGATTGATGGCCTCCGATAACCAGTCACCAAGCTGCCGATCCGCAGGGACCGTATGCCGGAGTGATTCCGACCAGATTCGATTTGCCACCAGCTGAGCCGTTGGCATCAACTCATCAGGTAAAATATTCGCTTCACGCCTAGAGCCATGCTCGAGGACATCTGTTGCAGCGTCGAAAAACGCGCGGGGCGCTGCGACGGATCCTGCAAATTCGAGAAACGCACTCCAATCGGAGTGCGAAAGCTTCGCGTCACGAATACCTGCCGGCACAGACGACCACAGATCAGGGTCGCTGACTTCAGTGGAGACGAGTTCGTTAAGCAACGTTAAGCCCCACAGCGGCTTCTCCCGAGCAGCGGCTGAAATCGAACTGCAATACCTCGACCGTTTGCTGTCGAAGTGATCGTCGTCCGTAGCTGGTGGCCGGGCGGCAACGAAAGCGTGAATGTCTTGGGCTGTGATTTCCTCGACATTGAATCCCTCGGTTGAATCGAGCCACTCTGCATCGCCGGACCAGAAGTCGACATCCGGCCGCTCACGCTCTCGGAAATCTGGTTTAACGCGCCGAATCACTTCCAGCTGTTCGCGGACGTGATCGCATTGTGGCGCGATTCGACGTAGCCACACGAGGAAATTGAATCGCTCGTAAAGCAACGTGTCCTCGTCGGCGCCTTCAAAGAGGGTGCCAGCTGGACCCGCTGCCACAGTGTCCACGACGCGCCGTCTCAAATCGCTGGATGCAGTTGGATAGTTAAGTTCGAGAAAGCGAAAAACATCGGTCTTGTACCGATAAAGAAGATCATGCTGGAGAAGCCAATTCAGCTTGTCATCAAACGACGGTTGTGTCGCATGACCGATGCTATACACGGCAAGCCGCTGCAGAATCGGTACGTTTGATGCAAAAAGGTCATTCGCTTGAATAAAGGCGTCGTCTGAATTCGCTTCGGCCTTGTGGGTAAGAAGATCGCGAGCTGCGTCAACGAGGTGATCGAGTGTGGTCACCAATCCTCTTGCATCCTTCCTACCGATCGACTGTCGATGAACCCAGAATGGATCCGCACCTTCGCGTGTTGATCGGTAGAGCCGCACCAGATTGTCTGCGGCGGCGAGATTCGCTAAAAGCGGCAGAGCAAGCCGAGGAGCACACGTCGCGAGGTGCCGGCGAATCGTCTTAGCCCAAGCATTAGACAGGTAATGGTCACTGTCGTGAAGCAGGTTCAGTTCGAAATCCACTTTTTGCCGGTTTGCGTCTGCTTCCCTGAGGAAATACCAATGCTCCTTCAGCGTCAGACGGGGCCGCGTGATATTTACAAAGAGCTGCGTCGCGACGGTGGCCTCTTCTGGAAGGTTGCATTCGTCGAGTAGCATCGACCAGTCGCCGCTGCTTAGAATGTCATAAGGCTGGATCAAGAGTAGAGCAGTCCAGAGAGAAAAGACTGAATCGATGTTCGCATCGCGATTCCGGCGGATGAGACGATGCCAAAGACGCCAGGCGAATTCGGCATGTATTCGACTGCCGTTCCGTTGGATCACGGCAAGCACGTCCTGCGCGTGATTAACGAAGAATTTGTCGATCAGCCAAAACCCGAGTTCACGCTCGAACTCTCCGAGTGGTTGTCTCCAGTCAAAAAATCGGGTGAGAAATCCATGTTTCTCGAGCCACGAAATCCAATCGGGAGAGGAAGCGTGTCGAAAAAAGATTCGAGCGGTTTCGACGCTCCCTAAACAGAACTTCAAATAGTCGGCATCTTCACCTTCCAACGGAGGTTGTGCCTCGGAAATTGCTCTTATTCTCTCTGCTTTCTCGAGCAGCCCGCGGTGCAATTCCGTCACCCAATCGCGAACGCAACGGGTGATTACTCCGTGAGCATTCTCTCCTACGTCTTTAGGATAGACCATCCGGTGTACTCCCAAGAACTTCCACGATTCGATCGACTTCGGGTCCTTTGTGGTGAATGCGTAGCGGGGTTTTCGAGCGACTGGAGACAAGCCACGAGCCAAGTAATTCATCACCGGATCGCCGTGGCTGTATCCAACAAAGAGCACAGCGTAGCGCTCGAACATCGCCGACAAGAACCTCGTCGCCCACGCTCGCGTCAGGTAAGCCCGGCCAAAGTCTTCGTCCGTTAGGACGCACTTCTCGGCGTCCTTTGCCGCTGACCCATGAAGATAAACTAGGCCAGCAAAGTCATCACCGAGAGGCAGTGCCGGCGCATAAAATGTTTCAACCGATGTTCTAAATCCTTCCTGCACAGCAGTCGAAAAGTGATTGTCGAAGTTTGTGGTGACGATTCGCATCGGCGCGTCAGCCGGGAAGAGATTGGTAAGAAGTGTGTGCAGTTCATGCGGCCTGCTGTCGGGGTTCAGGAGTATTCGTGCCACAGCCTTGTGAACCTGGACCCCGTTAAGCTTCAGCCGTCCGAAGTAGTGATCTGTAGATTCCTCGCCGCCACGATTGATTCCTGTTCCGTCGCCGACCTGCCGCGCTAGTTCATCAAAGAGTGGAAGAGATGACGGCGCGGGCGCCGAGACGCCGGCACCAGCGAAAATCACCAGCTCACCCGCTACTTGGGCGCGCAGCAATTCTTCTGGCAGATTTACTCCCTGAACCAGCATAGCGAGCTCTACACTGACCGACTTGCAGTCGCAATGAAACAGAGACCGTACTGATGTAGCGGGCTTTAGTTCTGCCAACGCCGCAACTCGCTACTTGTGCACGCTGTCGTTGAACTGGTGACGGCTGCTGCCGGAGTTATCGGTTAATTGTTATCGGTTGTCGGGAGGATCGGAAAACAGAGGACAGCCGCCTTTGCCAAGGTTACAGCGAGCCAAGGAGGCAGAGGGATGGCACATTTCCCCTCAGACAAAGGGATCTCGTCTGGGATTAAAGCTGTTTCCCTAATAGAGGAAGGGTTTTGAGGGCGAAAAACGACAAATCCCCTATGAACCTTAGGAAGTTCCATATGAATCGCTTGGCGTTACGTATGGATTGGTCGCGGATACGGCCGTATTCCAGCTCAATCTGGATGGATCGTGCGCCGATTCGCATGGTTTTCGGGCCAAATCAGGTTAATCGCCCGGCGATTCATACGGATCGCTTAGGAAATCGTGCGAATTAGCCCCTGATCCGTATGAATCAGCCGGCGATCCATGTGAATCACGCGACAAACCACATTAATCGTTGAAAGATCCGTATCGATCGGCAGCCGATACGTATTACTCTCCCGGCTATCCGCATGGGAAATTTGGCGATCCGTATGGAAAATCCCGTGATCGACCTGGATCGTAGCTGACACCGTTGGCGTGACGACGCGACGGATGCGCTCCATAATTCTTCGATGACACCGCCGGACATCGTCATTGATTACCTGGCCAATCATCCCGGGCTCGTCGGCGAGCTGGCGCGGTTGTCCTGGAGAGAGTGGCAAGAGGTTTATCAGCGGCGCGAACAAACTTTGGAGGATTCGCTGAAAAATTATCGGGAGCGAATGAACACCAATCGGTTGCCGCTGACACTCGTCGCGGTCCGAGCCGGACTAGCGGCAAACTACGGCGCGGCAAGCGAACTCGATTTCCCAATCGCGCGCCCGGCTTCCCTAGTCACGCTCGCAAGCGTCGGTGACTCCCGCCGTAAAGTTTGGCGAACCATGCCAAACGCCGTCGGGATGGTGTCGCTAAAGTTTCACGATATGGATACCCGGCCTGATCTCGACCCGTGGTTAGGCGGCCTTTTGGTGCTTCCGGAATGGAGAAACCGCGGCGTGGGAATGATGCTGATGCATCGCGCCACCGAAGAGGCTCGTCGATTGAATGTGCCGCGACTCTATCTTTGGACCCATTCAGCCGAAGAGCTCTACCGCAAACTTGGCTGGCAGGTCGTCGAACGGACCGATTACTTCGGCAAGGAAGCGGTCGTGATGCAGATCGATCTCAGCGAGCAGTAACGGCACTCGAATCCGACCCGCGCTTCACCATGGAATTAATTTCCGATCTTTCCAGAACTTGCCGGTTTGATTTTGTGGAGCCTCGACAGCTAGCCAGACAATGCCCGAAGCCCCTTCGGCGACTGAGCGCGTGGCGTTCGCGCCGCCCATGTCGGTGCGGACCCAGCCGGGACACACTGAGTTGACCGCGAACTTCGGTAACGCGGCGGCGAGCTGAACAGTTACGCCGTTGAGCGCCGTCTTCGAAATGCAATAGGCCGGCGCCCAACCGTCGGCGCCATCGGTCAATTGTCCGCCGCCGCTCGACACGTTCACGATGCGCGGCGCGGCGCTCTTTTTCAGGAACGGGATAAACGCCTGCGACACCAGCAGCGGGCCGAGCGTGTTCGTGCTCAACGTGGTCTCGAATATCTCCGGTGTGATCTTGAGAATATCCTTGTCGTCATCGAGCAAAATACCGGCGTTGTTGACCAATGCGTCGAGACGGTCGCTCTGTTTTGAAAATTCTTCGGCCGCGCGCTTGATGCTCTCCGGATTGGAGATGTCGATCTTCAAAAACGTGAGGGTTCCGCCATCGTTTTCTTCCTTTCCCTCTCGATTAAGTTTTTCCGCAGCTGCCTTCCCGGCATCGGAGTTTCGCGCACCGAGGAACACATGAAGACGTTTGCGCCGCAGCTGCCGCACAACTTCAAAGCCGATCCCTTTGTTCGCGCCAGTCACGAGCGCGATCCGTGTTTCTTTGGCCATGAGGGAACTCTAACCGCGGATTACGCTGATTTAAACGGACCAAACAACATGTGGCATGTGCGATATCCGTGTCATCTGGGGTATCTTTTCCTGGTTTCCAGATTCGTTTTAAAGATGTGGAAAATCGTTCATCGCCTGACAATCTTCTGCGGCGCACAATGACAGAATCAGACAGATCGTCGGACAATCCCGGCGTCATCGCGTTCCCGCCGTGGATCTGGCTGATCGGCGCTGTAATCAGTGCGCTGGTCCACTTCTTCGTGATCCGGCTGCGGATCATGAGTTACGGCGCTTGTCTCGTCTGCGGAACTGCGCTCGTGCTTTTGGCGCCAGCCCTAGCGTTCTCGGCCCTGCTGACGATGAGAGCGGCCGGGACAAATGTCGATCCGGCCAAACCGGCGTTAGCGATCGTGCGGGCCGGGCCTTTTCGTTTCACGCGCAATCCAATGTATCTGCCGCTTTGCTTGCTGCAGGTCGCTCTTGGCTTTTTTCTGAACGACTGGATCACGCTGCTGTTCGTCGTTCCCCTGGCTTTGATTCTGCATTACGGCGTGGTCCTGCGCGAAGAGAGATACCTCACCGGAAAATTCGGCGAACCTTATCTGCAATTGAAACGCGACGTGCGCCGCTGGTTTTGAAGATTCGATAGATCAGTTGTTGCGATCCTGCTTTGGCAATAGCCGCACTCTCCCCTAGCGGTCAGGGCCCGGGTTATTCCGCTTGAATCACCACGACGCGGCCGACCTTCTCATGTTTACGTTTACCCGTCATCGTTACTCGCACTCGCGTCCCAGGACGAATCGTCTTGGAACTGACTGCCTTACCCCTTGAATCCACGTAGCGCACTTTTTTAGCGAGCTCGTAGGTCACGGCCTGAGTGAGAGCCGAAGACTGTAGTCCAATGGACTCGCCAGGGGTGAACGTTGTCACCGTCAGGACTTCTCTGGCGGGTGTAGGCGCCTGGGTCTCGGTCGGGTTCGCTTTGTTTGTGGTTTTGGCACTGGTCGTGGTCGGCGCGAATGCCAAGGACGCAATGATGACGCACACGAAGGGGATGATTTTTCGTTTCATTGTTTTTTCTTTCGTTTACAGCTTGATCTTTATTGCTGTTTCGATGCCAGCATCCTGCTCGGATGTCTCAATTCCAGAAGTCAGAGATCAGACAACAGCCTCCTCCGCTGAAGCTACGGCGCGCCAAGGAGGTCTGAGGACGGCACGAAAGTAGGAAGTAGGAAGTGGAATTTAGAAAGTAGAAAACAACCGATCAAACAGAGGACGGAGGGCAGAGGTCAGTTCCGCGCGGTGGCCTTGGCCCGAAGCTTCCGACTCCACTCGTTACGCAAAACTTTCATCTCCGCCCGTACCCCACGCAATCGCGGGGCCACTCCTTTATATTTTTTCGTGGTCCCCGTGACCGTTCTATTGACCGCGCCCCGGCCGACAAGACCCTGAAGCTTTTCATAAACGCGCAAGCGAAGCATCTCTTCACCGCCACTGGCAAGGTTTCGTTCCCGGAGATTGAGCAGGACAACGTCGAACAAGGGCTTGAATTCAAATGAGGCCTTGGAGGAAAGCACGGCCACGAGCTGTTCGGTTATGTTGTCGGGTGCGCGACGCGTGAAGAAAGTAGATGCTTTAGACATCACAGACTATAGCCGGGATCCGGAAAATAGCGAACCGGAGCTAAAGTAGAAAGTAGAATTTACAAAGTAGAAAACGGCAGAAGACAGCCGCCTACGTCCCGCGGTCGGTCATCACCACATGTTTGCCTTGACGGACAACTTTGAAGCCAGCCTTTTCAAGCGCCCCAATTGCCCGGAGATGATTAACACCGGGAATTTTCGCCATCGTTAAACAGTAACTTCAACCTCGCGAACGCCCGCCGCGGGCAACGTCTGCTTAATCGCCGCCAAATATTCACGAATCGCATCGCGAATATTTTCAAGTGCTTCTTTTTCGGTCGCGCCTTGTGACCAGCACCCCGGTAGTGCGGGACAACTGACGGCGTAGCCTTCCTTAGATTTTTGCAGGACGATGGAGTAACGCAGACTCACACGAGAACTCTACATTATCGAAGTCGGAAATCACTGCCAAATTTCCGCAGGTCAAGGCTCAGCGGATTGTTGCGGAGTACGACTGCGAGTAATGATCTTGTGACAGGCAACCCGGACTAATGAAAGCAGTCGTTATCACGTCTTATGGCGGAGTGGAGGGAATCGGTGTGCAGGAGGTCCCGCCCCCACCGACCCCGGTGGCAGATCGGGTGCGTGTGCGGGTCCACGCGGCGGGACTGAATCGCGCCGATATTTTGCAACGGCGCGGACATTATCCCGCGCCTCCGGGTTATCCTCCGAACATTCCGGGGATGGAGTTCGCCGGCGAAGTCGAATCGATCGGTGACGCGGTTCGCACCTGGAAAGTCGGCGATCGCGTTTTTGGAATCATCGGCGGCGGCGCGCAGGCAGAGTTTGTCGTCGTGCCGGAGAGTAATCTCGCTCGCATCCCGGCGGAGCTGGATTGGGTACAGGCAGGCGCTATGCCGGAAACATTTATCACCGCGCACGACGCGCTCTTCACCCGGGCCGCCCTTCACATGGGCGAGCACGTCCTCATTCACGCAGTCGCGTCCGGAGTTGGCACGGCCGCGGTCCAATTGGCCCACGCCGCCGGCGCGACGGTTTATGGCACCTCGCGCACAGCGGACAAGCTCCAGCGGCTCCATGAATTGAACCTCGGGCTCGACAAGAGCGTCGCGGTCGGCGATTCGCCGGCGAATTTTATGGAAGCAGTGCAGAAATGGACGAATGGCGCCGGTGTCGATGTCATTCTCGATCTCGTGGGCGGCAACTACTTCGCCGCAAATCTCGAAGCACTCGCGTCACGAGGTCGGTTGATTTGCGTCGGCACAACCGCCGGCACGAAATCGGAAATCGACCTCGGGCTGCTCATGCGGAAACGGGCGACTGTTATCGGCACGATGCTTCGCGGCCGCTCGCTTGAAGAAAAAGCCGAGGCCACGCGGCTCTTTGCCTCTTCTGTTCTTCCGCTGGTGTCGCGCGGCGCGATTCGTCCGGCCATCGATCGTGTTTATCCGGCAACTGAAATCCGCGAGGCGCATAAGCGTATGGAATCCAACGCGAGCTTCGGCAAAATCGTGCTGACTTTTGCCTGACAAGAGAAAGGCCAGCGGTCAGAGGTCAGATGTCAGATGTTCGGAGATCAGATCCGGTCGCCGCGGCGACACGGATTCGCCGTGGCGAAGGACAGCAGTCAGCAGTGCAGAGATCAATGATGTCGATCTTATCCGCAACGCAGGGCGCGTTTCCTACTTCTTCTTGCGATAAGGCGCTGATTTCTCGCGAACGGCAGCCGGGCGTTTGGAATTCCGCTTCACCGAATAGGCAAACTTTGCTTTAGCAGCCGATCCTTTGGATTGCGGATCGATCACGCGGGCTTTGCGCACATCGAAATAATCGAGCACGTCATCGCCTCGATCGAATTTCTCCTCGAGATTCTTCGCTGTCGTAGCCTCACCCTGCGATTTTTTCATACGTGTCGATCTCGCTTGCAGTGGATTTCCTTACACTAATAATCCGAATCGTCGCTCCGCGATAGGTGATAATCGCAGACCAATGCTCGAAGCCAATCCTGCCGATCACCATGTACCGCTTCTCCAAAGTATCTTTGGCACCGAGCAGCACGTGTTTCGATTTCCAGAGCGCTTGCGCTTCGACAAAATCGATTCCGTGTTTAGCCTTGTTGATTTCGCTCTTTCGTGGATCGAATTCGAATTCCACGGAACTTTGCTAGCGTATTTCGGACAAGGAATCGATTAGATTGGAAAGCAACTGAGTATGGAAACGGACGAACAACCCAAGCTGGACAACTTCATCCTTGGCGAAATCCAAGTGCTCCTCGCTGAGAAACGAACTGCACTCTCTTCCTTGCGCACTGGGATCGCCGTCTTCGCTTTGCCTCTGTCCGTCCTGAGCGTGCTCATCGCAACCTCGCGCTATTACAGTATCGGAAGCGTGATGCATCTACTGGTGCCGCTGCTGCTCCTGAACCTTGGTCTGGTCTTGCTCGGTTCCTGGCTGATTTACCATTCGATCCAACGCCTTCATCACTACGATCATCGCATCCGAGAACTCACCCAGAAATATCGGTCAATCGCGGACTTTGTAGATTAGCGAAATCAGACGTTAGAAGTCAAAGGCAGAGGGCAGCCGCTTTCGCCGAGGCTTCGGCGTGCCATGGGTTCGGAGGTCGGATATCCGAGGACGGTACAAAAGTAGGAAGTAGAATTTAGAAAGTAGAAAACAGCCGATCAAACAGAGAACAGGCTGTCTATACAGTCGGCTGCGATGCCGCTCCAAGCCAGCTTTTGATTTTTTCAGAGTTCTTTTCGTTGAAAGCGTAGGTGAGTTTGCCGAGCGGATGACGTACCACGACCCGAATCCGTTTTTTGTGAGTGTCCCGGACGCATTGTTTGAAATGTTCCCGGTTCATGTGAAAGGCGCGCGCCAGATTTCTCTGCGCACCGAAGACCGAGTCGGACATCAATCTGAGGCGGCAACGCTTCGACGATGCCTCCGCGATGTCGGGTGATCTTGTGAGCTTGCTCTTAAAGAGTTGTTTACAGAGCCCGGACGCTTCTTTCACCGTTGCCTGGTCCATCGCGCAGATCGCTTCCTTCAGGTGACCGAGCTTGATGTATTGCCTGAAGAAAATCGCTGCTGCGATGGCGGGCCAGATCAGTCCGTGTCCGTTGATACGATCAGCGTAACCCGCGCGGACATTGAAGATCGTGATGCCGACATTCCAGCAAACCAAAAGCACGCTGACAACGGCTTCGCTGAGCAAGCTGTGCAACGAGGGCTCGCGCATCGCCGTGACGCCCGCCGCTAACATGAAAAACCCGAACACCAGGATTCCGGTGTTCAACAGGTTCGCTTGAACGGCGAAGTAGCCGATCGCGAGATTGATCGCGCCCCAGCCAATTCCGGCGATGGCGGCAGTGCGAATCGTTTTGCGCGCACAAACGACGAGCAAGGCCTGGTTTTGCGCCGAATCAAAGACGGGTCGTGCTTCATAGGGGGTGATTTTGAGCACGTGATGTGCCTTTAATCAGCAGTTCGCCACGGTCAATGGAGCGTGCCGGGCAGCCGCGACATAGATCACAGAACCCGAGGGGCGAGGGTGAGAGAGCGGGACGCGATCGAGTCAATCCGTCCTTCCATCTACGCCAAATCTACGACGTGACGAGTCAGCGGATCAGGCCCCCGTATTTCCGCTTCAGGTAATCAATGTAAACGCTGTATGCTTCGGCAAGCGGCGCGCTGTCGATGAAGAGAATATTCTCGGCGTTGAATTGGGCGCTACGCGAGAAGTTGTACGAGCCGGTGATCACGGTGTCGTCGATCACGAGAACTTTGTTGTGCATGAAATCGTGGCGCCCGTTCGGTGTATAGGGTGTTGAGTTTTTTCCGACCAGGCCGGCGTGCGCGATGATGTCTTTAAGCGCGTCGATCTTCCAACGATTTTGCGGCACGTCCTGCCACTGCCGGTAAACGTCGGCCATCTGCGTACGATCGTAAATTCCATCCACGGCGACGCGGCCCGCCCGCAGCAGATTGCCGAGCTCGGAGATGAGCGTCCCCGAGTTGATTAATAAGCTGCAGATGCGGACACGCCGCTGCGCCGAGCGAACCCGCCGGGCAACCTCGGAATCGATTTCCAGCCCGGAGCCCGGAGAAAACATGACGCGCGCCTCGGCCGATTGACCAGAAAACGTCAGCGGCACCGGGACCGTTTGAATCTTACCCGTGTCATCAAAGTTTTCTTTTTCCCAAAGCTGCTCGAACTCGTCAGCGTAGTAATTGGCCAAGGGCGAAGAATCGATCTCGACAATATTGTTTTCCATCAAGGTAAAGGCATCGTCCGTCAGGTTGGTCGAGCCGGTCCAAACTGATTGCCCATCTCGCAGAATGAATTTGCTGTGCATCAGTTTCATTCCAGCAATGCGGCGCCACGGGTAGCCAAGCGATTGGACAAAGGCGCCCGTGCCTGCCGGCGCGGGATCCTGACCGGCGGCGACATTTGGCCGAAGCGCTTTGTCGGCGTCGTAGCAAAAACGGATTTGCACGCCTGCCTCGGCGCGCTCGCGCAAAGCGGAACTGAGCGAAGCCTTAAGCGGATCGCTCAACCGCATGTCGTAAACGGCAAAATCCAGGCTTTGTCGGGCGGCGCGTATAAACGTGATCAGCCGCGTCATAATGGCATCCGCCGATTGCTCGCCTTGAGCGAGAAAGAAAACCGAGAGAGTATCCACGGGACCGCCCATCGCCTTGGCGACGGCAGAAGGCAACTCTCTACCCCTCACCCAGTGATAGGTAATTGGTGAGAAGTGATTGGTGGAAGAATGGAATCAGAGGTCAGAGATCGGAAGTCAGAGGTCAGACGGTAGTCGGAGATTTTCCTTCCTCTGATCAATAAAGATTTGCCAACGCTTTATGCTCTCCTGTTTCAGAATACCATGTTCGAACCAGGGGTCGTTCTTCATTTTCTCTCTCACTTCATTTTCATCTTCGGCATTGAAGATTAAAAGAGAGCCGCCTTCATCAACCAAAGGGCCACCCATCAAAATGAAGCCTTCAGCAACGAGTTTATCGATAAACTCCGCGTGTTCATCCCAAAAGGGCTGTTCCCGTGTGCCCCTCGATAAATCGCGATTAGGACCGGCCGAAGAAATTGCCACGAACGTATTTTTCATTACCCGCAAAGCTCGAGTGCCCGTGCATGACGTTCAAGCCTGCCAGACGTTAGTAGTCAGTGGTCGGATGTCAGAGATCAGGCAATCAAAGTTCTCAGTCATGGCGTTGCTTTCAGAATCCGCCGCACTTCAGCGATCGCTTGCGGATTACGCGGAGCGCTGTGATTGGCGGGGACGATTAATTCTGACTGCGCGCCGTCGAGATGCGAACTCCAATAAGCAACGACGCCATCACTGCTGTTCGGCGTGTCGCCTTTCCCACGGTCGCCGATGATCGAGTGAAACGGGATGCCGGAAGTAATCGGGAATTTATTTATTTCCATCACGAAACGATCGTTCGGCGCCAGCGTGTCGATGCTGTTCGGCAAACGGTTTAACTGCAGCGCCGCGGAATCAACGGTCAGATTTGAGACAAAAGAATCACGCATGTCGGCGAGGAAACTCGGCGTTTTGACCAGACGCGCTCCGAACCGGCCAATCCAATTCGACGCGAGCAAGCTGCCGCGGTGGGGCGTAGAGATGAAAATCACGCGTTTCACTTCAGATCGATGGTTAAAAATAAGCGCGTCCTGCAAAAGCTCGCGCGTTCGACCAGTAACCGGCGTCTGGGCCGGCGATTTGCCGAAGAGATCTCGCCAGATTTTGTCGCCGGCATCCGTGATCATGAGGCGGCAAATCATTCCACCCATGCTATGGCCGATGAGAATCATCGGCTTTCGATTCGGAAATTTTCTCGCAATACCGTCAAGCTCATGGCGAAGCAGGGCCGCCGAGTACGGATATGGATAGCCGCTTGGATAACTGAAAACCCAAAGCTGATAGCGGCGTTGAATCTCCGGATCGGTGCGCAATGCATCGACCATTGGCACCCAGCTGACCGGGGTGTCTTGCAATCCATGCACCAAAATCGCGGGCGTGCGCCCGGGATCGAAGGGCTGGAGACGAGTGATCCGTGCGGTATAAGCGTACTTTTCCGGACGTAACAACCGGATCAAGCCGAGTTTGTCGGGCCGCTCCCGGCTCAGAAGCATTGCCATGGGAGCGTCATAGTCCGCCGCGAGCGGGAACGAGTGATTATCGATCTTGACGTGGTCACTGACGAAGGGCTCGATAAATTCCAACTGCGCCCGTTGCCCCTGGAACTTCACGACGGCGGTGACCGGCGCGTAAACACGCGGAAGCTCGTAGCCCTGACGGAATTGAGTGTTCTCACCGCGTCCGACCGCAACGAGCGGCGCACCAATGCCTTCGAGACTGGACCGTCTCTTGAAAAATTTGCCGCCTAACCTGAGCGCATCGGTTGAGAATAAATCGTATTTGGATGGGTCGTGCTGGGCGTCGATCGGACGGGGCGTGGTCAGAACATATTGCTGGCCTGGCCCCGAAATATTTATGGGGCGACGCCACGGCTCGAGTTGAGCGCGTTGCATATTTTCGACGCTGCGCGCCACCGCAAAGTTATAAAGCTTCTCCGCGTTTGTGTTGTCGCTCTCTCGGTCCAATGCGTTCACTGCAGCTTTCGCGGCGCTGAGATCATCGGCCAAAGCTAGCAGCGGCTGTCGACGTTCGATCTTACCTGCTTCGGTTAATTCTTTTTCGGCAATGGCGAGTTCCGGTGCGCCAGTTCCAGTTGCGGCATAGCGGACGGATGTTTGTTTGACTGATGCAAGCGGTGTACAACCGCAACAAAAACAAACACACAGAGCAGCTCCTCGCGCGAGCTTCACTTCAATATCTGAATGTATGAGAGTTTAAAAAGCGATTCTAAACTCGGCGGGTTAGACGATAAGGGCAATTGCGTTGATCAGCTCAAAATCCAAATGGACCTTCGCCCGCTTTACTTTGCCAACCTGCCGATGGCCGCCGCGATTGGCCTGCTGGCGAGCCGCGCACGTTGGCTCTTTCCGACGTTGGCGGTTGCTGTCGGAACCAAGTGCCACTTTCGCTTCTTTCGTTTCTCTGTTATTGTTTTATTAAGTAACAGTTCCGCCGACGTTTGAGAAACGCAAACCGGCCTTGAGTTGCGAATTTATTGTAATGGACACGAGCGATAACGATTTCATCGAGGACAACCCCACGGCTGCGCCCATGGAGCCGCGCGGTGATGCTTGGGAGCAAACAAAACAAAAAGCGGTCCGCGTGCGCGAGCGGACGGAATATTTCCTGCGCGAAAATCCCGTGCCCATGATTTTGGGCGCATTGGTCGCGGGAGTCGCTATTGGTATGGCTATCCGTTACGCCTCCAGTGCCGACCAAAAGGAAGAAGCCAAATCGCCGCTCGACGGCATCAATTGGAGTTTTCTCTCCTTACCATTTCTCTGGCCGGTCTTTAAATCGCTTAAGCAAAAGTGTGAAGATTCCGCTGAGACCGTGAAAGAAAATGTCGATCGCTTGAAGAAGATCGACATCGAGCACTACGCCAAGCCGATCCGCAAACGCTGGAAAGCCTGGACGCATTGACTGCGTCTCGTTAAATCGTCGAAGCGTTAAAAGGAGATCCGTTTCAACGGCCCGCAACGTTTCCACCTTAAAGCGTGGAATTCATCACGCTGTGAGTGCTAGTCTCAACGCGTGCTGCGATCCAACTGGTTTTGTTTCGCTTTCGTCGCTTTTTGTGCTGCTGCTTCTGCCAAAGAGATAAAAGAGAGCCGCGAAAGCGACGAAAAATTTGTCGGCTCGGTTGGTTGTCGATCTTCCAGTTGCCATGGGGGCGCCGGCGAAAAGCGCAGCCAATATATCACGTGGTCGCAGAAAGACTTTCACGCGAAAGCGTTCGCCATTTTACTCGATGCGCGCTCGGCCCGAATCGCGGACGCGGCCGGCATTGCCCAAGCGCAATCAAGTGCACGCTGCACAGTTTGCCACTCGCCGTTCCAATCGGTCGCGCAAACGCGGCTCGCGCCGGCCGCGCATCCAGATGAAGGAGTTTCCTGCGAAAGTTGTCACGACGCAGCCGAGCCCTGGCTGCGCGGACACACGCGCACTGATTGGACCTACGCGATGCGGGTGACCGCTGGCATGCGCGATCTCAAAAATCTTTACGTGCGCGCGAATACTTGCGTCGCTTGTCATCAAAACATCGACAACGATCTTCTAAGGGCCGGTCACCCGGCGCTCGTGTTTGAGCTCGACAGCCAATCCGTCAACGAGCCGAAACACTGGCACAACGATGAACCCTGGAGCGGGGCCCGCGCCTGGTTGACTGGACAAGCTGTCGCTTTGCGCGAAGCAGCGTGGCGATCACGAACGGATACGGACCCCGCTATCGATATGCAGGAAACCTCGGTCGCGCTAGCCTGGCTGCTGGCAAAAGCAACTTCGACCGATCCGATGTTGCCCAAAATTTCGGAGGCGCAGTCGTCCGATCTGGAACCGCTACAAAAACAGGCGGACGATCTGGCTCGCCGCGCCGCGACTTGGAACCCAAACGCCGACTCGACAATGGCGATTTTGCGCGCGCTCGCTGAATCCCACGCCGAATTCGCAGTCACCAAACCAATCTCGGCGGAGACACTTTTTTATCGCGCGAAACGTCTGTGCCTGGCGCTCGATCGCCTAGCGAATGCTTTGAAAGAAAACGGTGCCGCTCAAATAAGCGTCGATAAAGAACTCAAGTCGCTCCGCGAAGATGTGCAGTTGCGCGACAATTTCGACGCCCCGCGATTCAGCGAGCATCTGCGTGTCTTTCGCGCAGCTCTGACGAAATGATTCGGGGAGCACAGGCTGCTAGTCCGCCAGTCGGACGGACTCGTCCTGTGGCGAGCCTGTAGCATTCGGCCGCTGGCCGAATGCATCTGGCAACGTAAATACTCAAAAGCCGCGACTGGTTCGCGGCAAGGTGCCGCGAACTACAGGCCGGGCCTGTGCTCCCCAGCAACAGAACGCGTTCCACCTTGAACCCAGCCTTTTTCTCGCTGAAGATGTCGATCTTCGCATGGCGGAATCATCGAATTTAGCGGAGCAACTACCTTGGCAAAGCAATCCGGTTTTTAAATTTTTTGCCTCCCTTAAATTGGCCGTCGTTTTGCTGGTTGTCCTGATCGCCGCAGCAATTGCCGGCACGATTTACGAATCGAGCTTCGATGCGAAGGTGGCGCGCACTTACATTTATGGCGCGCCCTGGTTCAATTTCTGGCTTATGCTACTGGCCGCCAACCTGACCGTCTCTGCCCTCTCGCGCTGGCCGTGGCGCAAACATCACGTTGCCTTTCTCATTACACATCTCGGCATTATCACGCTGCTGGCTGGCTCGCTCATCGGGCGAATTTGGGGAATTGAAGGCACCATCACACTTTTTAAAGGTGAGCCGCCAACGAATCGGTTGCTTGTCAACGAACATCAGCTGCGGGTGCACGATGTCGATGGAATGGTGAAAGGATTTCCCGCTGAATTTTTGCATCATCCACCGACACCGCAGCATCCGCGCAATCTTGGAACGCTGGCAAGTGGCGCGCGGTTGAGCGTGATCGATTATGCGCCGGCCATTGAGGGTAAACTGAATCCACGGCCGGTGAAAGAGGGCGGCGTGCCCGCGCTGCATTTTGCGATTCAGACGGCGATGATGAATCAGCATCTCGACAGCTGGTTGCTCGCCGACGACTCGCAGCATGGAACTTTCGGAATGGGCCTTGCCACCATCGAATTGAAACGAGGCGCTGCGCCAGCATCAACATCTTCGCCTTCCCCTAACGAGTCGAAACCTATTGCAGCAAAGGAAATCGAACTGGAGGAGTCGATTTTCGCGTTCACCAAGGCGCCCGAGGAACAAATCGGTCGTGTCGTGAAAGGCGGAAGCACCGGCGCGAGAGTGCGCTTGCTTGCCCCGGAAAATGGAAATAAAGGGCGTGTGGCGATTTCGTTAGGCGGAACGAAATCGAGTTTCGACGTCGCGGAAAACGTCGGACGCGAAGTCAAGATCGACAATTCGCCGTTCGCGCTCACGATCGATAATTACTGGCCGGATTTTCGAATTGAGAATGGAAAACCGAGTTCCGTGACGGATCAGCCGAACAATCCTGCCGTGGTCGTGACGATTCGGGGCAAGGGCGTTCCTTCCACGGCCGCTGTACCGAATCCGCACGGAACCGCCACCGAATTAATCACGACGGGAGGGCCGCCCACGATGCCGGCGGCGGGCGAAGAAGCGCCAAACCACCTCACCCTCTTCATCGCGGATGATGGCGCGATTACTTACGAGCTCATTTCACGCAAGCTCGGCAAGTCAGGTGGCAAGATCGATACGAACGAACCGCTGGCAACTGGTTGGGCCGATTGGCAACTCAAAATCGACAAGGTGCTTCCGCATGCTGAAGAATGGACGGATTTTATTCCGGCAACATCGACAACCACAACAACTTCGCCTAACGAATTGCCGGACGGCGTGCGCGTCCGCCTGGAGCAGATGGGCGAGGAATTCGAGCAATGGGTCCCGACCGGCTGGCGAGTCACCGTGCCAATCCGCCAGAGGACGGATTTGCCGCGGCGAACTTCGCCTGCCGAGACGATGATCGCCTACGGCTTCAAAACCATTCCGTTGCCGATCGGGCTCGAGCTGCTCGAGTTCGAAGTAAAACGCAACGAAGGCATCGACAGCCCTGCCGGATTTAAGAGCACACTGCGTATTTCCACCCCCGAAGGCGAGACCGCGACCGGCGCGTGCTGGATGAACAACCCGTTCAGTTTCCCAGGCGGCTGGCTGCACACCTGGACAGGACTAACTTACAAAATCTCCCAAGCGTCGTGGAATCCGGAAAACCTCGGCCAGAGCTCGGTGCAAATCTTGCGGGATCCGGGCTGGCTCCTAAAATGGATCGGCTCGCTCCTCGTCGTAATCGGCGTTTTCATGATGTTTTATCTCCAGCCGTACCGAAAACAGACGGTGGGCGAACAAATCATGCCTTCGGCCGCGAATCAGAAGCAGAAAAAGCAAAGACCCTCGCCGGCCTCGGTTCCGGAACCTGTCGCGCGCTGAAAAATTTAGCGTTGGGCGTTGGACGTTTTCTTAAGGAGGTGAAAAACTTTGCGGTCGTCATTGTCGCAGCCTCATTGGTGGCCTGCGCATCACACAAAGATCCGAGCTGGACCGCGGGCGCAAAGGAAGAGCACCCGTGGGGTTATTACAGCGCAGCCCCGATCACCCGGTGGGAGCCCGACGGGCGCAACATGACTTTGATAAGCGAGCTGCGTTACACCGATCCCAATGGTGTGGTTTGGATCGCGCCAGCAGGCTCGGTGGTTGATGGCGCATCGATTCCGCGTTCGCTCTGGTCGATCATGGGTGGCCCGTTTGAAGGAAAGTATCGCAACGCTTCCATCCTGCACGATGTCTCCTACGACGAGCACAATCGACCGTGGCAGGATTGCGACCGAATGTTTTACAACGCGATGCGCTGCAGTGGCGTCAACTCAGTCGAAGCAAAAACAATGTATTACGCGCTGCACAAGTTCGGGCGTCACTGGAAGGTTTCGATCAAGAAAGCGAAACGCGTAAAACCTTCGGAACTCGCTGCGCAAAAATCCAAGGCAGAAATCCCGCGCGCCCTTCCGGTGAACGAAAGCGAGATCAACGAAACGCGCGATTGGATTCGCAACGCGGACCCGAGTCTCGAAGAAATTGAGGCGCGGGCCGAATCGGGATTGCGCTGATTGTTGGTCGTGTGCGCCTACCGAACCTTGCCCGGTCCCCATAAGGCACGGCCAGGTTTTGCACCGGTGTGCTCGCCATCTTTGATCACGTGCACGCCGTTCACAAAAACGTGTTTCACGCCAACGGCATACTGGTGTGGTTTCTCGAAGGTGGCGCGATCGGCAATTGTTGCCGGATCAAACACGACGACATCAGCAAACATACCTTCTTTCAAAAATCCGCGATGATCGAGCCCAAGATTTGTCGCTGGAAACGCGCTCAAGCGCCGAATCGCTTCAGGCAACGTGATCACTTTCTCGTCGCGCACATACTTTCCTAGCACCCGTGCGAAATTTCCGTAGGCGCGCGGATGCGGATTCGATTTTAGGAAAACGCCTTCGGGCGCTTGCGAACCTTCATCGGACCCAAACGAAATCCACGGCTTCACGATTTCTTTCTTCACGTTCTCCTCCGACATCAGAAAATAAACGCTGTCAATGCGCGACTCGTCTTCGGCGATCAGCTCCATGATCGTTTCGATCGGATCTTTGCCGCGCATCTTCGCAACCTCAGCGAGCGATTTGCCCGTCAGTGGCTTCAACTTCTGCGACTTAAAACCGACGAGTAGAATTTTGTCGGGCGAGCCGGCAGCGAGATAAAGATTTTCCCATTCATCCGTCGGTGTTTTAACTTGCGCGGCAATTTTTTCGCGCATGACCGGATCGCGCAGGCGCTTGAACAACGCAGGATAACCGCCGTCTTCGGTCCATGGCGACAAGCATGCGTCGAGTCCGGTTCCCGCGGCAGTGTAAGTGTACATGTTGGCGCGAATTTTCAGCCCTTCCTTCTGCGCGGATTCGACGCCCGAAAGCAGCTTGTCGATCTTTCCCCAATTCTGCTGGCCGGCGGCTTTGATGTGATAAATCTCCGCCGGAATGTTCGCTTCTCGAGCGATACGCAATAGCTCATCGAATGCTTCAAGCAGCCGATTTCCCTCGCTCCGCATGTGCGAAATGTATTTGCCCTGATATTTCGCGGCCACTTTGCAGAGCTCGATCAGCTCATCTGTCTTCGCGTAAAATGCCGGCGGATAAATCAGCGACGTGCCGATGCCGAGCGCGCCTGCTTCCATTTCTCGCCTAACGAGTTCGCGCATTTCGTCGAGCTGCTGCGGCGTCGGCGCTTTGTCTTCAAAACCAATGACGTTTTCTCGAACAGTGGTCGCTCCCAGAAACGAAGCGACGTTGCAGGAAACGCCGCGCTTCTCGAGATACTGCAAATACTCCGCCAAGGTGTTCCACTTGATCTCGTATTTGATGTCCTTTTGCTCGCGCAATATATGCTGGCGCACGCGGTCGTTCACCGGCCCCATCGATTCGCCTTCCCCCATGATCTCAGTCGTCACGCCCTGGCGAATCTCGCTTTGCGAACGGCCATCCTGAATGAGCGATTCGTTAGACCAGGAAAGCATGTTGATGAATCCAGGCGCTACCGCGAGCCCCGTTGCATTGACAGTCTCCTTCGCCTTTGCGTTCTTGAAATCTCCGACGCCGGCAATGCGATCGCCTTTAATCGCAAGATCGAAATGTTGGCCTTCACTGCCGCTGCCGTCGTAAACCGTGCCGCCTTTGATGATGACATCGAACTCTTCGGCGAGAAGCGGCGAAGCGAACATTGCTAAAGTAAAAGGCAGGATTAAAGGGCGAAGCATCTTGCGAGTTTGGTCGAAGGAAATCGACGGTCGAGTGCTTACTTTTTTTGGCCACCCTTTTCTAGCGCCGCGTTCAGGACTTCATCCACATTTTCCACTGGGACGAATTTCAGCTTCTGTTTCGCCTCTTCCGGAACATCGTAAAGGTCTTTTTCGTTCAGCTTGGGAATGATCACGGTTGAAATGCCCGCGCGCATTGCGGCCAGACTCTTTTCTTTCAATCCACCAATTGGCAAGACCAGCCCGCGCAGCGTGATTTCGCCGGTCATGGCCACATCGGAACGAACCGGCGTATTGCTAAATAGCGAAGCTAAAGCAGTGAACATTGCTACGCCCGCGGATGGCCCATCTTTCGGGACCGCCCCGGCGGGCACATGCACGTGAATGTCGCTCTTGCGAAAATCTTCCGGCTTCACGCCGATCGCGCCGTCGCGGCTGCGCACGAGACTCAAGGCCGCTTGCACCGATTCCTTCATCACGTTTCCGATTTGGCCGGTAAGTGTGACGTTGCCCTTGCCCGGATAACGGGTCGCCTCAATATACAAGATCTCGCCGCCATATGGCGTGTAAGCAAGCCCAGTAACAACTCCCGGCTGGCTCGTTTTCAATTTGGTCTCGCGCACATAGCGCGCTGGCCCGAGCGTCTGGGCGACAAAGTCCGGCGTGATCGTCATGTGATCGCAATCGCCACGCGCGCATTTCGCCGCCACCGCGCGACAGACGGCGCCGATTTGCCGTTCCAGCTCCCGCACGCCGGCTTCGTGCGTGTAGTCGTTAATGATCCGGTGAAGAGCTTCTTCTTCCCATTCGCATTGCTCCGGCTTTAGCCCGTTTTCCTGCAGCTGCCGCGGAACCAGATATCGTTTTGCGATCTCGATCTTTTCCCGCTCGGTATAGCCAGGCAGCGAAATCACTTCCATACGGTCGCGCATCGGTTCCGGGATGCCGTCAATGTAATTGGCCGTGGCGATGAAGATCACTTGTGACAAGTCGAACGGCACATCGAGATAGCGATCGACAAACGCAAAATTTTGCCGCGGATCTAAAACCTCGAGCAGTGCGCTCGCCGGGTCACCGCGAAAATCGACACCGATCTTATCAATTTCATCGAGCATCATCACGGGGTTCCGTGTCCCGGCGCGGCGCAGTTCCTGAATGATGCGACCGGGCATCGAGCCGATGTAAGTGCGGCGATGCCCGCGAATCTCCGCTTCATCGCGAATCCCGCCCAGACTCATGCGGGCGAATTTTCGGCCGAGCGCATCGGCAATTGATTGGCCGAGACTCGTCTTACCCACTCCGGGTGGGCCGATGAAGCACAAGATCGGCCCGTGCCCCTGCGGATTCAATTTGCGCACAGCCAAGAATTCGATCAGCCGGCGTTTCACTTTCTCGAGATCAAAATGATCGCGATCGAGAATCTTCTGGGCTTGATCGAGATCGAGATTGTCTTCGCTCAACTTCGACCACGGCAATTCCGCAATCGTTTCGACGTAGCTGACGATGACGGAATACTCCGGGCTGGCTGGCGGGATGAAATCGAGCCGCTTTAATTCGCGCTCGGCTTGCGCAAGCACGTCCGCCGGTGGCTTCGCTTCCTCGAGTCGTGTGCGCAGTTGCGCAACTTGTTGATCTGTTCCGGTGTCGCCTTCACCGAGCTCCTGCTGAATGGCTTTGAGCTGTGAACGCAGATACGCTTTGCGCTGCGCATCGGAAAACTGCGACTGCACATCTTTTTGCAGCTTCTGCTGGATTTGTGCAATCTCGAGCTGCGTTGAGATATGCGTCTGCACCGCTCGCAATCGCTTCGCGACGTCCAGCTCCTCGAGCAGCGCCTGTTTCTGCGCAAGATCGATATTCAAATTTGGCGCCAGAAAATCAGCGAGTTGGTCTGCGCTTTCGATGCTCCGAATGATTGTCCCGGCGCCTTCCGGCGCGTCCGGCGTCAGCTCGAGTAACCGTGCGGCCGAGTCGCGCAAATTTCGAAACTCCGCTTCGAACTCTTTGGTTGCCGGCGCCGCAATCGAATCGAGCAGCGTGACTTCCGCGCGCAAATACGGATGTGTCGCCACGATTTTGCGCAAGGCAAACCGGCGCAGGCCCTGGACGAGCGCGATAACATGGTCATCCGCTTGCCGCAAAAGTTTCAGCACGATCGCCGCCGTGCCAACAGTATGGAGATCCTCCGGCCCAGGATCTTCCTTGCTCTCATCGCGTTGCGCGATCAAGCCTATGATTTTGCTTTGCGGCAACGTTTCATCCAAAAGTTTGATTGACGCCGGCCGCCGCACATTCAGCGGGGCAACTGTTCCGGGAAAGATCACAAACCCCCGCAGCGGCAAGATTGACAATGTATCGGGGATCTTCGGAACTTGGATCTCGCCTGCGGCACCGTCTGTCGCGCCGCGTGGCAATTGACCGGCCCCGCCGCCAGGCTGAAGTGCTTCGAACAATTCCGCGCTCACGATTTTTTCAACGGCAAATCAATCCAGAGCAACCCGTTCTTCTGCTCCGCGCTCACTTTTTCTACGTCCACTTCGTCCGGCAGCTGCACCTCGCGCTCGAACGGGCCGTAATCGATTTCCATCGCGATCATTTGCGTGGCGTGTTTTAGTTCGCCGCTCGGCTCAGGCACCTCCCGCACACCGCGGATCGACAAGCGCCCGTCGGCGATCGTCAGATCAATGAGCGAACGATCTACTCCAGCAAGATCGACACAAATGCGGATGCATTTCTCGCACCGATACGCGTTAATCGCTGGCCGCCAAACGTGGGGGCCCGAGCGCGAAAAACGCAAACCCGCAAGCTGATGGGCCGCGTCCGCCAGAGTGCCATGCAGCCAGCGCAATCGAATCGTCTGAGTCGAATCCATCGGAAGATGAACCTCGGACTAGCGCCCCGCGTTTTCAACTGCCGGACAACGGAAAGATTTTATTTACCAGGTGATAGTCGCGTTGCCGGACGAATCGGCGTTTGCCGTGCGGCCCAGCAGGCGGACGAAAAGCAAATTCGCTTCCACATCGCGCTCCACTCGTCCGTAAAGGACCATGTCGGCTTCGCCTGGCTCGGTCGTGATGGATTTGAACGCGGGCAGATCCTTTTTGGCCACCATTACGCGAAGATCGACGAATCCATTTCCACTTGGGCTCTTCTGCCAGATTGAGCTCTCGTACCAATTCGGCCTCATGTGGCGAATGTCTTTGCCGCGGAAATTGCAGCGCACGCCCACGACCTTTCCGCGCTGTGCCGCCAAATCTTTTTGCAGCGCGGCCACATGATATGTCTGGACGTTATTCCAATTCTTTACGCGCGTTCCCTCCGAAGAAAACGCAGCGGCGGAGCCAAGAAGGCTAGCCATTACGGCAAGGCTGAAAATCGTTTTCATAATCTTGTCTCGCTCGAACGGAATTGTCGTCAGGGGTCAATGATTATCAAGCGGTGCAGCACGCCCTCGAGTCGCGGTCGCCGGCATCGCACGCGTGACGATCGCGCGCTTTACACATGGTTTCCGGCGGCACGAGAAGCACACGGGTGGCGTGTTGATCGTGCGTCACCGAGCGGATGTGATATGTCGATGGAAAGAAATTTTCATCGCCGTATTCGACGCGAATCTCGGCAGCGAGGTCGAGCGGGATCATTCCGCGCACTTTGTCGAAGATTTGCAAGAATTTCGCGGTCGTCATGTAATCGTCATCCGCTTCCGGTGGCACCCAAAGTTGCACAATGATTTCCTGCCAATGGTTTCGCTGACCGCCGCAATCGACTGTTTGAAGGAACGCGGCCTTCAACTCGGTTAAGTGATAACCGGTGTGAATGGGGTTGCCACCTCGATCGACAAAGAGCAGCCGATTCTCCGGCGCCGCGCGCAATTCCGCGATAAACTCGTTCGTTTTCATTCGCTTTTCTTACGTTTCCCGGCGTTCGTCCGGCAGCAAACCTGGCTGCGCCGCCGGCGCTCGCCCATCATTTTTTGGTCGTTCGCCAGCCACTGACATAATCCGAAGACGACGTGCCGGACGAGTGGATCGCCTTGTTTTGCCCAGCGGTAATGCATCCATTTCCCATCGCGCCGCGCCTCCACCAATCCTGCACGTTTCAGGTGCGCCAGGTGCCGCGACACCTTTGGTTGGACGACCCGAAGGGTATCGGTCAGATCGCAGACGCAGGTTTCGCCGCCGCCCAGCAAATTAAGTAGCCGCAACCGGGTTGGATCGGACAAGATTTTAAACAGCGTCGCCGGCTTGGTTCGTAGAGCCTCGGGCATCGTGACTATATATACGGATAAACGTATATGTCAATGTAGAAAAATTCATTCCCCAGTTAGCACGCGGACGACATCGTTTCCGCGCGTTCTTACGCTGGTCTGACCGCTGAAGATGAGGGCGCCTATTCTTCAATAGCGCCCCCGCCGGCGCGGAGGTGTTGCCGAAAGGTGTAATCTAAGTCGCTGGATCGTTTTTTCAGGTAGCCAGCGAAATCCAACTGCTCGCGCAGTGTCTCGCCGGCGTTTATTCGTTGTGCCTGACCACGCTCCGTTTGCCAAATTTCGCGCGCAACGATTAGGAGTTGCTCGATCTGGTCTCCGGTAATGAAAACGCAACCGTCGTCATCCGCGAAAACCGCGTCACCGTGCCGGACTTCGAAATCGCCGAGGCGAGCGATTCGTAACCCGTCTTCAGTGCGTTGGTCCAGCCTCTGCGGACCGGACGGGCATGAGCCGTAACTAAAAACAGGAAACCCGATTTGCTTGAGTTCGGGCGTGTCGCGGTGCGCGCCCCAGACAACGATTCCGCCAAGGCCGCTAGCCCGCGCTTCCAACACCGTTAGATCTCCAATGCAGCCTTCGTCCCGCCGACAGCCGTTATCGATAACGAGAATATCTCCGGGATTCGCTGCTGCCATTACCTCAAGGAAGACATCGACACTTCCGAAATGCTTTACCGAAACGGCGTAGCCGGCCAGGCGACTGCCGAAGAGGACTGGCCCAATTCCAGGCGGCGCGATTTCGAAGCGGCAAACGCAAACGGAGCGCTGCGTCTGCGATCAACGGCGTTGAAAGTTCCGCAAATTTCTGCCCGAGCCAATGATTGTCCGTTTGGTTTTTCATTCGCAGTTCGTTGGCTGCCGGGCGGAATTTCTTTACCGCTCGTTCGAGCTTATCGCAACGCCCTCATTTATTCCGCGAAGCCACGCCAAAACCTTAGTCCGCAGCAGAGCCAAAGGGTAGCTCGCGTTTTTCAGGGTCGCCTAAACGTAATGCCGGGGGATGTCCACACCCTCCAAAAAATTGTGGATCTTTCATTATTTCCTTGGCTCCTTCGGCGAGTCGCTGAGCAACTTCGCTAGATCATCCTTCCACAGCGACGCCACGGTGTGGCTGCCGTGACCACGCGTCTTGTCACTGAATGGAATGACGCTCGCCCGGCCCTGCGGAACACGCTTGATCTCGCGCTCGAGAATTCCGAGCTCCGGCGGATTGATGAGGTCGTCGGCAGAATTGATCGCGAGAAGTGGAGCGCGAATCTTTTCCAGGTTCGGACCAGGATCATAGTCGTGCGATGCTTCCACCGCGTAGAGCACATCGTTCGCGTCCGCGGTTTTCATGTAATCGGCGACGAATTTGTCCAGGACTTCATCGGTTTTCATGAGCGTAGGCGCCTCCTTTTGGCGCAGAACCGGATTGCTGCTCATGAACCAAAGCATCTCGGCGGCAGTTCGCAGGCTCGGCGGTTGTCCCGCGCCTGCGGGATATTCGCCGCCGTTCCACGTGGGATCGTTACGGATCCCGTCGATGATAGTGCGACGCCAGGCGCGATTGCGTCCCGAGATTTGGGTGGGCAAGCTAGCCAGCGGCAAGAGTGCGTCCATGAAATCGGGATGCAGTTCGCCCCAGAGCCATGTATGCATTCCGCCCATCGATGTGCCCATCACCAGACGGGCGTGATTCGCTCCGAGTCCCTCGATCAGCAATCGATACTGCGCTTCGACCATATCGAGGTAACTGTAGTGCGGGAATTTGGCGTGCATTCCATCGCTCGGCTTACTCGATTTGCCGTGGCCGATCCCATCGGGCAGCACGATGAAAAATTTCGTCGCATCGAGCGGTTGATCTTTTCCAAAAAGTTCGCCCGCAAATTCCGGCCGAATGAATTGCGCGCCACTGCCGGTTGTGCCGTGTAAGATGAGGACTGCGTTGGTCGTCCTGCCTTTCGCGTCCTTGTCGATCTTCCCGATCGTTCGATAATGAATCCGCAATTCCGACAATGTTTCGCCAGACCTGAATTTGAAATTGTGGATCGTGTAATCACCTTCCGTCGGCGCTGGATAATCTGCGGCCCACGCTGTGTTCGCGGCTAAAATTAGCAAGAGAGACGCAAGGACTCGGATTGAGATCATGTTAGTGAGGGCGCCGTTCAGCTTGGATTTGCTTGAGTAACTCGGTTTTTGTCCGTTCCAGCTCGTGGAAGAAATTCACTTCCCTCTGGAGCACTTCGGGATAAAACTCGAAGCCTTGTCGCAGCTTCTTCGTGGTTAGGTCGTAGAAAAAGGAGATGTCCTCGTCGAGATTCGGCACAATCAGCTCATCGCTCAGTTTCTGGTAATGCGCCATGCGGCTTATGCCCCAGCGAATGACCGATTCCACTCCGCGCAGGGCGTCGAGCGTTTTCACTTCGAGCAGTTCGACGCCGCCGGCCTGCAGCAGCGTGGCAATATCGCCCGGATTGTAATCGCTCGTAAAAGTGAACGGACGAAGAGTGGGCATGTCGCCAGCATCAAGCGCGCGGCGAAATTGCGCCATTTCTCGATCCTCCTTTGCTCCTTCGGTTTTTGCGTTCTCGATTCCTTCCTTCAATTGCTGCTCGAGCGACGCCAGGATTCGATCGTGACGTTTCGCATCCTGCCGATGCTGTTGGTAATTGTTCAGCCAAAACGCCGCATAGACACCGATAAAAACGAGCACTAACTCCGCCGTCCAACGTCCTATGTGCGGAAGGAATGAGGTGTTCCGTTCGCTCATCGCTGTGTTTGAACAAGAAGATTACGCGCTGAAGCGCGGTCTATCTCTAAATTTTTGCTTGCTCATTTTTCCCGATTGTCCCGCCGGCACTGGATAATCCGCCGCGCACAATGCCCTAACGATCACGAACAAACAGAAGAATAGCGAAGTCGGGCGACATAAAATCATGCTCAATTGATCCGATAATATCGAGTCTTCGGAGGTTCGCATGTCGATCTTGGCGTGCTATAACAGTGCCCAGTGAGCGATGTTGACAACAAAATCGACAAACAGGAGCCGCGGTGGCAGGCACTGCTGGCGTTGCTCGCAGTCGGCGGAATTTATTTGGCTCTGCCGAATTCCCTGGTGGTCGGCCCGACCTGGTGCCTTCCGGTTGTGATTATCGTTTTGGTCACTCCCACCATTGTGGCTCATCGCATGGGCCGGTACTCTCTAAATCGCGCGCTTGGCCTCGTCACCAGCAGCGTGATCACTCTCGCCTTGATTGCGTCCGTCGTTTTGCTCGTGCTCGGAGTGCCCGCACATAAGGAAGCGCCCCTTGCGCTCCTTTGTTCCGGTGCTGAACTCTGGCTAACGAACGTGCTCGTTTTCGCCGTTTGGTACTGGCGGCTCGATGGCGGCGGAGCAACGAAACGTCAGCAACGTCGCGAATTTGGCAGCCGTAGCTTTGTTTTCCCGCAAATGCAGATTGAGAAAGTCGAGCGCAGCCGTTTCGAATGCACCGGGTGGAGACCGGTACTTCATCGATTATCTTTTCATCGCCTGGACGACCAGTTCCACCTTCGGTCCGACCGACGCGCCGCTGCTCGCCCGTTGGGCCAAGATTTTCACGATGCTTCAAATCGCGATCTCGCTAACCATTGTCATCGTCCTCATCTCGCGTGCCATCGGAGTCTTGTGAGTGCCCTGCTGCCTCGAAGCGATTTGTCGTCGTATCGTCCGGTTTTTTTGCTCGAAGATCATTGATTGAGCCTATTGACATCTAGTCACTGCTTTTCACTACCGGGTTGCGTCGCCAGCACGCAACGGTCAGGGCCACGCTGGTTCGTGCAACATGATCGTCCGCTGAGTTGCGCGGATAGCGTTGCTGCGGTTCTTTCCGCAACCCGAAATCCGCGATCCGTCTTCTATGCCTCGTCAGTACACTCTCCAACGCGCGCCAAGATCGACATCGATTCACATCGATTACGCAGCGGAGTTGAATGAGCAGCAGCTCGCAGCCGTCATGGCGCCCCCCGGTCCTCAGCTGATCATTGCCGGCGCTGGTTCGGGAAAGACGCGGACGCTCACCTACCGTGTCGCATATTTACTGGAGAACGGAATTGATTCGCGGAATATTTTGTTGCTGACGTTCACGAATAAGGCCGCGCGACAAATGCTCGATCGCGTCGCCAATTTGCTGCCGATCGACGCAAGCGGAATTTGGGGCGGGACGTTTCACTCGATCGGTAATCGGATGCTGCGCCGCCACGGCAGCGTGCTCGGTTACGCGAGCGGTTTCACCATCATGGACCGCGAAGACCAGAAAGATTTGATCAACACGGTCGTGGCCAGCGCCGGGATCGATCCGAAGGAGATCCGATTTCCAAAAGGCGACGTACTCGCAGAGATTTTCAGTTTCGTAGTGAACACGGAGATCTCGCTGGAGGAATTGCTGGCGGAGAAATTTCCATATTTCCTGCCGTTACTCGAGAAAATCAGAGACGTACAGGCGCGGTATGAAAAAAAGAAAAAAGCGACGAACTCAATGGATTTCGACGATCTCCTCGAAAAGACATTGTCGATGTTGCAGCAGCATGAGGGCATCGCGTCGTTTTACCGGCGGCAATTTCAATTCATCCTGGTGGACGAGTACCAGGACACGAACAAAATCCAGGCCGATTTCATCGATTTGCTGGCGCGTGATCATCGCAATGTGATGGTGGTGGGCGACGACGCGCAGTCGATCTATTCCTGGCGCGGGGCCAATTTCCAAAACATCCTCGAATTTCCAAAACGCTATCCCGATGCGCAGGTTTTTAAGATCGAGATGAATTATCGCAGCGTGCCGGAGATTCTTCAGGTCGCGAATGCGGCGATCGCGCCGAACGTTGAGCAATTCCGAAAAAATCTGCAGCCGACGCGCCAATCGAACGCGGTAAAACCCGCAGTTGTCGGGCTCAACGACGGCAGCGAGCAAGCGCAATTCGTGGCGCAGCGGATTCTGGAGTTGCGCGACGAAGATGTCGATCTAAACGAGATCGCGATTTTGTATCGCGCCCATTACCATGCGCTTGAGGTGCAACTGGAGCTGTCGCGCCGCGGAATCCCATATCAAATTACGAGCGGTATTCGATTTTTCGAACAAGCACACATCAAGGACGTGATCTCGTTTTTGCGATTTGTGGCGAATCCGCGCGACGAAGTTGCGTTCAAACGCATGGTGAAGTTGTTACCTGGCATCGGTAACCGCAGCGCCGAAAACCTTTGGAATGCGTGGGAGAAATCGCAACCTGTAGCCGGGATCGGTGATCCCGGCTCCGAAAGTGTGGCAACGCCAATTCCGGCCGGGGTCAGCGACCCCGGCTACAGCAGCGCCCCCGGCTACAACTTTGGCGAGCGTCTGCTGGCAATGAACGTGAGCGCGAGGTCGAAAAAACATTGGGTCCAGCTCGCGCACACGCTGGATGAAATCGCGCCGGGCGGTCAGCCGAATCCGCCCTCGGAGATGATCACCTGTGTGGTCGAAGCGATTTACGATGACTACGCGAAGGTGAATTTCACAAATTACGAGCTGCGCCGAGAAGACTTGAACCAGCTCGCCGCGTTCGCGCGCCAGTTCAAAGATGTAAAGGACTTTCTCTCGCAACTCGCGCTCATCAGCAACGTCGATGCCGAAGCCGCGCCGGCCCAACCCGGGGACAAAGAAGCGGTGAATCTTTCCACGGTTCACCAAGCCAAGGGGCTGGAGTTTCACACCGTCTTCGTGATTTGGCTGACCGATGGAATGTTTCCAAGCAGTCGCTCACTCGATACGCGTACCGCGCTGGAAGAGGAGCGTCGCTTGTTTTACGTCGCGATCACTCGAGCGAAAGACGAGCTCTACCTTACTTATCCGCATATGCGTTTGACTGGCGGCTACGGCGACATTTTTCAACATCCGTCGCGATTCTTGAAAGAAATTCCAAACAACCTCGTCGAAGATTGGCAGGTGCAAAAAGGCTGATTCGAGGCCACAGATGAACATGGATTGACACAGATAAAGAATGCTTGAATTCACACCTGACAACGAGGGTCCGTTTCCACACAGGGACATCACAGCCGCGATCATTAGAGCTGCCTTCGAGGTCCACAATCATCTCGGCTATGGTTTCCTGCATCGCGTGTATCAACGTGCACTACAAGTCGAGGTCGCGCGGCGCGGCCGTCGAGTAGAATCGGAAAAACGCATTAACGTCCAATATAAGGATGTGATAGTTGGCGATTACGACACCGACTTGATTGTGGACGATTACGTTCTGGTCGAAATCAAAATTGCCCCGGAGTACGATAAGCGAGACGAAGCTCAACTACTGAATATGCTGAAGGCCACAGGTCTAAAGGTCGGCGTTCTACTTAATTTCGGCCGCTATAAGGTAGAGCACAAACGTTTCATCTTCTGAATCTGTGTTCCATCCGTGTTCATCTGTGGCGTTTTTGCCTTCTGAATCTGTGTTTCATCCGTGTTCATCTGTGGCTGAAAAGGATTGATGGAACTGACGCCGGAAAAGAAAATAGCCGGGGTTCTTGCACCGCTTTTTGGGTTGCGCGGTGAAAACGATCTCGGGATCGGCGATGTCGCGGTACTGCGCGAGTTCATTGATTGGGCCGCCAATATCGGGTTCAAACTCGTCCAGCTGCTCCCGATCAATGAGACGGGAAGTGACCACAGCCCGTACAACGCGATCAGCGCCATGGCGATTGAACCGACGACATTGCATCTTGCCCCGGGTTCACCTGAAGATTTGATGCGCGATGATTTTGAGGCGACGCTTGAAGGTGTTGATCTTGGGAAACTTCGGCACGGTCCGGTGAAGTATGACCGCGTCAAAAAACTGAAGCGGAGCTTACTGGAAAGAGCGTTCACGAAATTTGCGGCGCATGCCAGCGAAGATCGGCAATCAATTTTCGGGAATTTTTGCGCACAGGAATCAGCCTGGCTCGACGAGTACGCATTCTTTCGAGCGCTGATGGAAGAAAATGACGATTCCGAAGCGTGGGACGGCTGGCCGCCCGAACAGCAACACCTTGAATCGGCGCGCGGCTGGTTGGATCGACAATCGGCGGAAAAGAAACAGAAACTCCTCGAACGCGAAAATTTCTTTCGTTATGTGCAATGGGTCGCCCACGAACAATGGTCCGCGATTAAATCATACGCAGTAGAACGCGGCGTCGCGCTCATGGGCGACATTCCGTTCGGCATCAATTATTGTAGCGCAGATGTTTACCTGCGCCGCGATGAATTCGCACTCAATTGGTGCGGCGGCGCACCGCCAGAGATTTATTTCAAAGACGACGCATTTACCCAGAAATGGGGACAAAACTGGGGGATTCCACTGTTCCGCTGGGACGTGATGCGCAAACGAAATTTCGATTGGTGGCGGCAGCGCGTCCGCAGTGTCCGGAGCAGCTTTCATCTTTTCCGAATCGATCACGTGCTGGGCTTTTACCGCATTTACGCTTTCCCATGGCGGCCCCGCGAAAACCGCAAATTTCTGGAGCTCGATTGGAGCCAGATGCTTGAGCGGACGAGAGGTGGTGCGCCGCACTTTGACCCGCGCGATGATTTGACTCCTGAGAATTGCCAAGCGAACCGACGAGAGGGCGAAGAATATTTGCGCGCGGTGCTGGAAGAAGCTGGAGCTGCCCGCGTCGTTGGCGAGGATCTCGGGACGGTTCCGGATTACGTGCGTCCCCACTTGCGTTCGTTAGGCATTGCCGGTTTCAAAATTCCGCAATGGGAATTTTACAACGGCCGGGTAACGCCGGGCGCGGAGTACGAACGACTTTCGGTGGCCACCTACGCCACACACGATCACAAACCGATCCGCGCGTTGTGGGAAGAAGCTTTCGGTGAGCCGACATCGACCTCCGATCAGGCGCGCTTTGAGCTGGAGAAAATCGCCACGTTCGCAGAATTCAAACGCGCGGCCGGCCAAATCGACTTCGAAAAAGATTTTTTTCCCGCGATCATGGAAGGGCTTTTCAAGTGCAACTCCTGGATCGCGATCGTCATGATTACTGATCTCCTAGCTCGCAAATACCGCTTTAACGTTCCCGGGTACAGCCGCGAGCTCGAATTGGACGCGGCGGATGCAACGCAGCGTCTCGCGACTTCGCTCCAGCCGAAAAGAGCGGGCGCGCATGCGGTTGACTCGCGAGTTACTGGAAAGAAGCGGCAGAATTTAGCCACAGATGGGCACAGATTCTCACAGATTCCGAAGGATTCGGATCGGTGTCTTGATTGTAGCAAAAGAAAAGTCGTGTTCATCTGTTTGCCAAGCGTACCTTCGGACGAAGGCTGGTGTAAATCTGTGGCAAGGAAATTGGTATGAAATCTCCCATTAAAGTCACCGTCACCGGAGCCGCCGGGCAGATCGGTTACTCGCTTCTGTTTCGTATCGCCTCCGGCGAGATGTTTGGGCCGGACCAACCAATCACTCTGCATCTCATCGAAATCCCCGCTGCGCTCGGCGCGCTTGAGGGCGTGGTGATGGAATTGCACGATTGCGCATTCCCGCTTTTACAATCAGTCCTGCCGACGGCGGATCTCGACGAAGGCTTTCGCGATATCAATTGGGCATTGCTCGTCGGCAGCATTCCGCGGAAGGCCGGAATGGAACGCAAAGATTTGCTCGGGATCAACGGCAAGATTTTTGTCGGCCAAGGCGAGGCGATCCAAAGAAATGCCTCGGCCGATGTGCGCGTGCTCGTTGTCGGAAATCCCTGCAACACGAATTGTTTGATCGCGATGAACAATGCGAGTGAAATTCCGCGCGACCGCTGGTTTGCAATGACGCGTCTCGATGAAAATCGCGCGCGTGCGCAACTGGCGCACAAAGCCGGTGTGGAAATCACACGCGTCACTAACATGACGATCTGGGGCAATCACTCGGCTACGCAATACCCGGATTTTTACAACGCGAAGATCGACAATCGCCCGGCACACGAAGTGATCGCCGATGAAAAATGGTTGCAGGGCGAATTCATCTCGACCGTGCAACAGCGCGGCGCCGCCATCATCAAAGCGCGCGGCCTTTCGTCGGCGGGGTCCGCCGCGAACGCAGTCGTCGATACCGTACGATTTCTGATCAATGATACGCCGGCGAACGACTGGCACAGTGTCGCGGTTTGTTCCGACGGAAGTTACAACGTGGAAAAAGATTTGATCTCATCATTTCCCGTCCGCGTCCGCGCCGGAAAATGGGAGATTGTGCAGAAGTTGCCGATTAACGAATTCAGCCGCGACAAGATCGACAAGTCGGTCGCAGAGTTGAAGGAAGAAAAATCGATGGTGAACGATTTGATTTCAAAGTAGCGCAACCGTCTCGCTTGCGATGTTTCGTGCGCAAGCTGGCCACGGGACGAGTCCGTCCGACTGGCGAACCGGGGCTCGCGCTAGTTCAGTTTCTCGCTGGTCAATCGCTCGAACGCTTCGACGTATTTCGCTGCTGTTCGCGCGATCACGTCACCCGGCAATTTTGGGCCGGGCGGTGTCTTGTCCCAATCGAGCGTCTCGAGATAGTCGCGCACGAATTGTTTGTCGAAGCTCGGCGGACTCTTCCCCACGACATATTGATCCGCCGGCCAGAAACGCGATGAATCCGGTGTGAGGCATTCGTCGATTAAGAGTAACTTCCCGTCGACCGTTCCGAATTCGAACTTCGTGTCGGCGACAATGATGCCGCGCTGCTCGGCGTGATCGCGCCCGCGCGAATAAATTGCGAGGCTGAGCTCCTTCACGCGGTTCGCCCTCTCGCCGCCCAAAATTCGAGCGCATTCCTTCATGTCGATATTTTCATCGTGACCCTCTTCAGCTTTGGTCGAGGGCGTGAAAATTGGCTCGGGTAATTGCGAGCCCAGTTGCAAACCGGCTGGAAGTTTGATGCCGCAGACGCTCTGTGACTTCTGATATTCCTTCCAACCCGATCCGGCGAGATAACCGCGCACGACGCATTCGACCGCGAGCGGCTTTGTTTTTCTCACTATCATCGAGCGACCTGCGAGCTGCTCGCGAAACGGCTGAAGCTCTTTGGGAAATTGGTCGAAGTCGGCGGTGATGAAGTGATTATCAATCTTATTGAAGCGTTTGAACCAAAACGCCGACAGTTGATTGAGCACGGCACCTTTGTGCGGAATCGGGTCGGGCAAAATCACGTCGAATGCCGAAATTCGATCAGTCACGACGAAGAGCAGCGTGTCGCCAAAGATCAAAAACTTCACGCACCTTGCCGCTGCGCAATTTTTTGATTCCGGGAAGGTCTATTGAGGATTGTGGTGTAGTTTGCATGAATGGAATGTGATTGGTAATCGGTGATTGGTGATTGGTGATCCGCGCAAGCACGCACATCACCACTATTCACTTATCACTAATCACTTCAAATATGCCCGGAATCGTCGTCAAACCGCGTGCACGAATTCTTCACGGGCACGATTGGGTTTTTTCGAGCGAAGTCCTGAAAGTTTTTGGGAAACCGAACGATGGCGATGTGATTTCGCTGAAGGACGGGCGCGACCATTTGATCGGCAGCGCGATTTACAATTCGAAATCGCAGATCGTGGCGCGGCGTTTCTCGCGGCGAAAACAGGACCTCGATCTTGATTTCTTCAAACGACGCATTGCCCAAGCCGCTGAATATCGCGACCGGCGAGACGTTCGATCCGAAGTTGCGGCGCGTCGTTTGGAGCGAGAGCGATGGACTGCCCGGCGTGATCATTGATCGCTATGGCGACTGTTTCGTTCTGCAAACGCTCACGCTGGCGATGGACATGCGGAAGGAGTTGATCGCAGCCGCGATGGTTGAACTCTTCGGAGCGGTCACGATCATTGAACGAAACGACCCGCCAATTCGGAAAGCGGAGAAGCTCGATTTGCACAGCGGAATTTTGCGCGGTGACGCGTCGCCGAAAATCACGATCGACATCGACGGCGTGAAATTCGATATCGATCTTTTACACGGGCAAAAGACCGGATTTTATCTGGATCAAAAACAAAACTACGGAACTCTCGCGCAATTGGCGCAAGGCCGGCGCGTGCTTGATTGCTTCAGCAATCAGGGAGGATTCGCGCTCGCCTGCGCGAACGCCGATGCAAGAGAAGTCACAGGTGTCGAAGAAAATTCTGAAAACATCTCTGCAGCCAAACGAAATGCAGAGCTGAACAGATCATCGGTGAATTGGATCGAGCAGGACGTGTTTCACTTCCTGCGTGGCTCGGAGAAGTCCGGAGCGCAGTTCGATTTGATCGTTCTCGATCCGCCGTCATTTACGAAAGCAAAAGGCGGATTACGCGACGCATTGCGCGGCTATCGCGAACTGCATGTGCGCGCATTCAAGCTTTTATCGAGAGATGGATTGCTCGCCACTTTTTCTTGTTCGCATCATGTGAACGAAGCCGCCTTTGCGGAGGCGATCGCAGATGCGCTGGTCGACGCGCGGCGATCGGCGCGAAAGCTGCGACGTTTCGAGCAGGCGCTCGATCATCCCGTGTTGCCGACGTTGCCGGAGACGGAATACTTCAAAGGCTTTCTTCTCGAGATGATGCCGGGACGATAAAAAAAATCCTGCGGGAAAAATCTGGAATTCTGAACGCGCCTCATTAATGTGCCGGGGAGGCGGATCACGCGCGGACAAAATAAGGCGCGCCGAAATGAAAAAGTTTGATATGCCGGAAAAGATTCGACCGATCGAGCAAATGCTGGAATTAAACGAAGAAGAAGCCCTGTCTCCGGAGCGTCTCGATTCGCAGGTGCAGAAAGCGCAGGAGCAACTGCTCCAACTGAAGCGTCAGCAGGAGCAGATCGAAAAGCAAAAACGCGAACTGGAGGAGTTGAGCCGGCGGCAGGAAGAATTGGACCACGGACGCGCGGAGATGACGGACAAGCTGACGCGGTCGCTGGTCGTGCTCGAGCGGGAATCCTATGATTCACAAAAGCGGCTGGAGCAATTGCGCGCGACGCGGGAAAGTTTTGCCCAGCATTTGGGATTGATCGAAGGGATCGATCCGAAAAGTTGGAACCCGGCGGATTTGCATAAGGAATTGAGCCGGGCGCTGAGCACGGTGGACAGCGCGCGTGCGGAATACAGCCAGCAACGCAGCCGGTTGCAAGCGACCGGCGATAGCGCGGGCGACGAGACACTCCCCGAAGCCGCGCCTGATCTTTCGGAACTCAACGGCGGCCGCTCATTTTCGGAATGGATGCGGATTGGATTTGCCTTCAGCCTGCCGCTGATCATTTTCGGGTTGATCGCGCTCTGCCTTTTCTTTTGGATGGGGTCGTCTACGCGGTAACGCTCCATGGTTCGGCGCTCGATTAGATCGACAACCACACTCGATCAAACCAAGCAACAGCTGGCGCGCCAGGAATCGGAGTTGCGCGATCAGGTTCAAAAATTGGAGAGGATGATCGCGGACGCTCCACGGGTGGCGGAGGAAGTTGGACGCCGACAGCGGGAGGAATTGCTCATGCGCGCGAGTGAAGGCGGAAGCCGCCTCAATGTTTCCGCTGCATTGCAGGACAAGCGTTACGGCGATGACGCTGGGACAGCACCCCGCCGCGGTTCAATGCGCAAGGAACGACGCGAAGGACGCATTCTGTTTCTCGTTCTTGTCATCGCGCTGGTGACGGCAGTGGTTTGGCTCGCCAGCCATTTGCACTTTTAAACGTGAACGAAACCTCTGGGATCGATGTCGCTTACGTCGCGAAACTGGCGCGCTTAAATTTGAGCGCCGCCGAAACGAGTTTGTTCCAAAAGCAACTAGGCGACGTTTTGAAATACGCAGAAAAACTGCGCGAGGTGGATGTCAGCAACGTGGAAGCAACAGCGCACGCCGTTCCCATTTTCAATGTCTTTCGCGAAGATGAGCCGCGCGACTGGTTCACGGCCGAAGAAGCGCTGAGCAACGCGCCGCAGAAAGCGAACAATCTTTTCATCGTCACCAAAGTCGTCGAATGAGCCCGGCTGACTTGCCGGTGCTTACCATCGCCGAACTCCAATCTCTGCTTCGCCGCCGCGAAATTTCGCCACGCGAAGTTCTCGAGGCGCTGCGCGCGCGAATCGAGAAAGTCGAACCAAAAATCGACGCCTATCTCTCGATCGATTTCGAGGCGACCCTGAAAGAAGCAGAGAAGGTAGATGTCGATCTTCCACTGGGCGGCGTGCCGATTGCGATCAAGGACATCATCAACGTCATTGGGCAGCCGTGCACCTGCGCGTCGAAAATCTTGCGAAGCTACCGCGCGCCTTACGACGCCACCGTCATCCGAAAATTACGCGCCGCCGGCGCGATTCCCTTTGGCAAGACAAACATGGACGAATTCGCGATGGGTTCGTCCACCGAAAATTCGAGCGTTAAGCTGACGCACAATCCGTGGGATTTGTCGCGTGTGCCAGGCGGCTCGAGCGGCGGTTCGGCCGCAGCGGTTGCAGCCGATGCCGCATTTGGCGCGCTCGGCACCGACACCGGAGGATCCATTCGACAGCCGGCCGCGCTTTCCGGAATTGTTGGACTCAAGCCGACTTATGGCCGCGTCTCCCGTTTCGGGGTGACTGCATTCGCTTCATCGCTTGATCAAGTCGGGCCCCTCACGAAAACTGTGCGCGATGCGGCGCTCATCATGAAAGCAATCGCCGGTCACGACCCACAAGACAGCACATCGTTGAACGCGCCAGTGCCCGATTACACCGCATCGCTCGGCCGCGAGTTGAAAGGAATTCGTTTGGGTTTGCCCAAGGAATACATGATCGAAGGGATTGATACGCAGGTGAGGAGCGCGATTGAAGCCGCCGTGAAACATTTTGCCTCGTTAGGCGCGGAGATTGTCGATGTGAGCTTGCCACACACCGAATACGGGATCGCCGTTTATTATTTTCTCGCGACCGCGGAGGCATCTGCGAACCTCGCTCGGTTCGACGGCGTGCGTTACGGACATCGCGCCGAAAATCCCCGCGACATTCTCGATCATTACGGCCGGACGCGCGAGGAGGGCTTTGGCCAGGAAGTGAAACGCCGTATTATTCTCGGCACTTACGTCTTAAGCTCCGGTTACTACGATGCTTACTACCTTCGTGCCCAAAAAGTGCGCGAGCTCATTCGTAAGGATTTCGCGGATGCTTTCGAAAAGGTGGACGCGCTCGTTTCACCCACGTCGCCGGTGCCGGCGTTCAAACTCGGTGAGCGCACAGCCGATCCGCTGCAAATGTATTTGGCCGACATTTTCACGAACACTGGCAATCTCGCCGGCATTTGCGGAATAAGCGTCCCATGCGGATTTGCGAACGTTGAGGGGAAGCAATTACCAATCGGCCTGCAGTTGTTAGGCAAAGCCCTCGATGAAGCGCGTCTTTTCCAAATTGCGCACGCCTACGAGCAAAGTACAGACTGGCACAGAGCCCGGCCGCCAATAGAAACATAGGTTTATAGCTGTCTGCCTGGTGGGACATGTTGTCCGCCGGTGTTAGCGGCTTCAAATCTGTTGGGAGCACACAGACTGAAATCTATGTTCCGACGGCGCGGCGGAAAAGTGCGACGAACCACCGAGAGAAAAATTTCAGCGCGACGGCGAACGACATTTTGGATCGGCCGGTCGCGCGATCGCGAAACACCACCGGGATTTCGCACACGCGTAAATCTGGACCGCCATGAATCAACGTTTCGAACACAATTTTAAAGCCGATCGCCGGCGGCGCGATTTGGAGCAGACGTTCACGTGAAATAGCAAAGTAGCCGGCCATCGAGTCGTGAGCGCCGGTTAGTGGATAAACAAGCGCCGAAGCGAGGCGCGACAATATCCGTCGCCAAAATGGCCAGCCCGGCGTGGAACCGCCAGCGACATAACGGCTGCCGATGACGAGATCGGCGCGATTGTCGAACAGCGGCCCGAGCAAGTCTTTGATTCGCTCCGGCGGATGACTCAAGTCTGCGTCCATGACGACAATAAATTCGCCTTTCGCGGCATCGACGCCCGCGAGGACCGCTCCAGCAAGGCTGCTGGCGGGCCGGTCGCGCTCGATCAATCGCACTGAAAACTCGCACGCGAGTTCGCGAATCCGCTTGCGCGTGCCATCGATTGAGCCGTCGTCCACAAAAATTATTTCGAGGATGGGAGCCCCGGTCGCGACAATCCGGGAAACCAGCGGCGCGATATTTTCCGCTTCGTTCAGTGTCGGGACGATGATCGAGATAGAAGCCACGGCTAAGTTCGTCATTAAAACGCCGAACATCGAACATCCAACGTCGAACGTCGAACCAATCCGCAATAGAGAGAGCCGACGACGGGATTCGAACCCGTGACCTACGGTTTACGAAACCGTTGCTCTACCAGCTGAGCTACGTCGGCGCGCGAGCGGGCAAAGATTGCATCCCGCGATTGCGGCGGCAAGGACAAGATCGACGACTCTGCCAATACGAATGTCTCGCCGATTTCGGCGGGCGCACGATTGGCTTCCGATGTCGCCGCGAGCAAGGTGCTTTCCGCATATCCCAAAACGTCGGTATTTTGTCATACCTGCCCGGATCAAGCAGAAAACATTGTCTCGATTCATGAAGACTCTGCTCCTCAGTTTGGCGGCAATTTCCATTGTCATTTTCAACGCACGCACGGAAACCGAGGCAAACAGCGACGCCGGATTAAAGGAGCAGTTGGTGAAACTGGAGAAGCAATCGTGGGAAGCCTGGAAAAACCATGACGGAAAGTTCTTTCAGGATTTTCTTTCGGACGACCACGTCGAGATTGGCTCCAACGGAGTAACCAGCAAGACAAGCATTGTGGCCGGCGTGGCCAGTGCTGTCTGCCAAGTTCGGAGCTATTCGGTCGACCATCTCGAATTGAAGTTGTTGGATAAAAACACCGCCCTTCTCACTTACCGCGAGACGCAGGACACCCTCTGCAACGGAAATGCCGTACCCACTCCATGCTGGGTCGGCTCACTCTACATGAAGCGCGGCGATCGCTGGATGAACGTGGTTTATCAGCAGACGCAGATCGCTAGGTAGCTTAACCCTACCGGGGCAGGACGAAAGTTTCGCCCATTTCGCTGAGGGCGATGCGCTCGGGTTGATCGCGAAGTGCGGTTTGGAAACGTTCGATCGGTTCGCCGGAAGGCTCGAAACTAAGGCGGAATGTTTGATGATGCACCGGCATGATGAATTGCGCGCCGGCGGCGTTTGCCATCTCGATCGCCTGCTCCGGCGTGCAATGCGACCGAATCCACGGGTTGTAAGCGGCGATGGAAAAAATGGCGAGATCGATCGGACCTTTCTCGCGCAATTCAGCGAATGTCTCTGTGAATGCGGTGTCGCCGGAGAAAAGAATACGCCGACCGTTTCGTTCGATGAGGTAGCCGTTGTAGCCGCGATAATCATCGCGCTGCAATCGCGCGCCCCAATGTTTTAAGCGAACAGCGGTAATGTCGATCTCGCCTAACGAATGTACAATCGTTTTGAGCTCACCCCAGTGAAGTTCGGTGATGTCGCGCAATCGCGTCCAGCGCAGCAAATCGCGCGTACGGGGCGCGGTGATGACTTTGGTTGAAGCGTTGAAGCGATGAAGCGTTCGGGTGTCAATATGATCGAAGTGCGCATGTGACAGAAGGATAAGGTCGATCTTAGGAAGTTCGTCGAAAGTGAGCGCTGGCGCGGTTAAGCGCTTCGGCCCGATCGTGAATAGAAATGGAATCCGAATTCCGATGCGCGGGAAGAGAACCGGATCGGTCAGAATTTTGATGCCGAAAAAATTGATGAGTACCGTGGCGTGACCGAGCCAGGCCGCGGTCACACGATTATTGCTCCATTCTGTCGGATTCGGTTTGGCAAAGGCCGGGGCAATTGACCGCCGACTTTCCACGGTCCATTCGCGCCAAAGATGCGCGATCCACCTCAGGCGCGAACTGCGAATGGTTGGTTGTTCGGACATCGAAGGAAATATGCGCGGATCGCGCCTGCGCGCTTTCGCGGAAGCAGCCAAATTTCAACAGGCAGGGATGCCTGCCTGCCTGCCTGAACGATGCAAAGCATCTCTTTGTGCCAGGCGTCTCTGTGGGTAGAGCTAACCAAATCGGTGGCGCATCTTTTTGCCGGAGGCGCGCGACCAGTCTTGATTTTCTGGGCAGCGAAGCGGTCTACTTAAAAGCGCACCTTTTCACGCTGCGCGCCCTCGAGCCTCTGCATGTTGCTACGAACTGCGTGTGACCAGTGGGGGGCGCGCACCACGGATCGCCGAGAGCGAGTCTGCGAGCGAAGGCCGACACGATTGAGGGCTGAAGGCCAAGGATTTGCGACACCAAGCTTTGTGCGCCCACTATTTGTTCACGTAGCCGCAGTAGGAAACCGGAAAGGTTCGCCTTTTCGTGCCAACTTTCGCATAGTTCCAAGCCTTACCCAGCTGCAGCAGCCAATTCCGTTGAACTTAGGTGTCTGCGGCGTACTGTCTTCCATTAAGAGTTAACAGAAGGGAGAGCAAACATGAGAGTAGAACGATTCAATTATCCAGTTCTGTCTCTGGCGTTACTCGCGCTAATTGGATTTGGGGTCGGCGGCACGAATCAAACCAAGGCCGCTGCCGCGGATACCGAACAAGAGCAGGTGCTGTTGTCCTCCGGGTTCAAGGTCAAATCGGCGAGGACGGCGGGGCAACGTGCGGAAGTTCGTGCACTGCCGGATAACGAGTTTACGGTGGTAAAGCAGAACGGCAACACCTATTACCTGTATTCCGACAAAAAAGATAATCGCTTGTACGTGGGCGATCAGTATGCCTATCGCGCGTATCAGCGATACTTCAAAGACAAGCAGCTACGGGCGCGGGGCGTATTTGTGTTGCCGACACATCTAGAGAACAAATCCGACCCCAGAAACATACAGATCTGGCACGACTGGGGCCCTTTCCCCGAATGGAAATACCAAGATAGTCGGTAGCGGACAGACGGAGTATTGTTAGCATCTAGGTGGCGACAACCAGCTCATGTCGTGAGAAGGGGAGAACGATATCCGCCCAACAGACCGGTGCTAGGCCTTCGTGCTTGATCGCTAGCACTTGATTCCCGTGATCTGTTCGACACTCATTTGACTTTGGACTAGGCATTCGTGCAGAGAATCGAGAACGGTTCGTCGTCGTCCGCCATCGAAACCGCAACGCGACTCAAACGATCTCTTAGCTGCTCGTGGGCGAACTCCTGACGCGGGGCGCTCGCGGCATCGAACTGACACCTGCGGGTCGAGCCTTTCTCGATCACGCCCGCTTGGTGCTATCGCAGGTTGAAGCGGCAGCCGACGCTGCACGCGGGATCGCTCATCCAGCGAAGCCATGCTTCGTCATGGGCTTTCCGACCGGACACGAACTGACGTGGATGCCCGAAGCCTTGCAGATCTTGCACGACGAACTGCCTAACATCGATGTGATGATATCGAGTCAATACTCGCCGCAGCTCGCGAACGCGCTTTTGAAGGGAAAAGTCGATGCAGCTTTTCTTCGACGGGAACAAGGGGTGCCGAACTTGAAGTTCCATCTTCTCGTTAAGGAACCCTTGGTGGTGGTCTTGCCCAGCGACCACCGTCTCGCTGCGCTCAAAGCCATTAGTCCACGGGATATAGTGGGCGAGACATTCGTGAGCGTGTCAGGCACGGCTCCTGTACTTCGGGTCGTCATCGACGATTACCTGAGGCGATCCGGAATCAGTATCACGCCAGCTCACGAAGCGGACCACCTCGCTATGGGAATGTCGTTAATAGCATCGACGCCCGGCGTAGCGCTGTTACCTGTTTACGCAGAGAACTTTCTTGCTTCGTCTTTAACGAGTCGCCCTCTCAAGGGAGACATGCCGACGATCGATCTGGTCCTCGGCCACAAAAAGTCGAACAAGTCTCCCATCCTAAAGCTTTTGCTTTCGAGATTGGACGAGTTGGTCGCCCGCGTCTCGAGCAAGGCACATCTTCTGGGTCGAGCGAAAACAACTGCGTGACGATCTTGCGCGACGCAGCAAAAGTTGGGGCTCTGGGCAGGCTGTGCGTCGACCGGCATTCGCCAAGTTGGCCCCACAGCCTAGAAGGCTATGTTCCCGGAGCAAATGAATCGGCTCGATGAAATCATTGCGGTCAAGCGCCGAGAGATCGAACAGGTCCGTCCGCGCGCGGCGGAATTATATCGCCAAGCGTTGGTGCAAAATGATTTTCGCGATTTCCATTTGGTGGTCAAACGAACCGACAGAAAGCTGGCGGTGATCGCCGAAATTAAAAAGGCGTCACCGTCCGCGGGCGTGATTTCGAAATGGTTCGACCCGGTAGCGATCGCGAAAAATTACGAGCGCGGCGGCGCGAATGCAATTTCGGTTTTGACCGACTCGAAATTTTTCCAGGGTGCGCTTGGTCATTTGGTCGACATCCGCGCAGCAATTGCGCTGCCAGTTCTGCGCAAAGATTTCATTCTCGATGAAGTTCAAATCGCGGAATCGGCCGCGGCCGGCGCAGACGCGATCTTGTTGATCGTGGCGGCGCTCGAACAGAAGCAACTTGTCGATCTTAGCACGGCGGCGGAAAAATATCGGCTCGCTGCACTGGTCGAAGTGCATTCCGCCGAAGAACTGAGTCGCGCACTCGACACCGGCGCCAAAATCATCGGGATCAACAATCGCGATCTCGCGACATTCGAGGTCGATCTTAGCGTGACCGAAGAATTAAGCGAGCAAGTTCCGGATGATGTGGTCGTGGTGAGCGAGAGTGGCATCAAAAGCTTGGAAGATATTGCGTACCTTCAAGCGTGCGGCGTAGATGCGGTGTTGATCGGTGAAGCGCTGATGCGCCGCGAATTGTCGATCCGAGATTTGCAATAGCATTAGGAGAAAAAGTTCGTGACGGAGAGGACGCCGTCACGAGCACGCGAGGCGCGTGTGCTACCCACACGTTATTTGATCACGCCGATTTCGGCGCGACGATTCTTTGCCCAGCCCGATTCGTTATGGCCGGGATCGGCCGGCATTTCCATACCGAAACTCACGGTTTGAATGCGGCCGCCGTCGACACCTCGTGAAATGAGACTTTCGCGCACCGCGCCGGCGCGGCGATCGCCCAAACCGCGATTATACTCCGCGGTGCCGCGCTCATCCGTGAAACCAGCAATGATGATTTGCGACGAACCACTCTTCATGAATTCGACGATCTGCTGAATTTTTCCGGTTTCGGATAAGCGAACGGCCTGGCTGTCGAAATCGAAATAAATCGGCTGAAATCTGTCGCGTTCGACGTTCCCGCCAAAAAACGAAGTGCCTTCGTGCCGTTCGGGCAAGGGCGTTCCGTTGACGTAGTCGCCAGTCGAACCGGCGCCTTGTCCGCCGCCGGTTTTATTTGCGCAACCGGCCGCTCCGCACAAGATCGACAATAACAAGATTGCCAATAGCGCGCGCAAAAATCTCATAAGGCTCGCAGGATAGCTTCGGAGCGACTGCGCGCAAGCAAGCCTCACCCCCTTGCACCGACTAGCCGCTTGAAGAAAGTCCACAAAGTTCCGCGGCGCGCTACGCCAGCCCGCGCGACCAGCACCGAACACTCGGCGCGGTTGAGAATGCTGCGGGTGACATCGCCCATGATGTAGTGACGCAGCATGCCCCGCGCTTGTGACGACCCGGTTACGATCAAATCGTAATCGCCTTTTCGCGCTTCCTGGAAAACTTGATCGACCACAATACCGTGCCGCACGCGTACTTCCGCCACAACGCCCAAGAGTTCGAGCTCCTCCTTTTGGTGACGCAAATTTTCTCCGACCTCCGAATGCGATTTTAAAAGGAGATCGACATCCTCTTCCAGCCGCACCAGGTCCGCGTACATCGCGGGTGGCTCCGCCATGACATGCAAGAGGGTAACGGATGCGCCGGCAGCGGCCGCGAGTTTTCCCGTTAGCGTCACCGCGTCTTCGATGAATTCTTTTCCGCCGGTACAAACGAGAAAGCGCTTCAATCGCGCGCCCTCGCCGACGGCGACGAGGACAGGCGGCGAAATCGATTTGATGACTTCATACGTCTTGAGCGAGCGCCAATACAATCCTCTCGAGCGGGTCCGGCGTGCGCCGATAACGGCGAGATCGTAGGGGTTTGTGGATGTTTGCTTGAGCATTTGGCGAATCGGTTCGCCGGCGCGCACGACAATTTCCGGTGCGACGCCGCGCTCACGGAGCGATTGCGCCTGCACCTCGAGCGCTTCGCGCAAAGCTTGTTCGTCGCGCGGCTTTTCCGCGATGCCGAGAAGTGTCGTCTCCGCACGACAAGCAGCCGAGAGAAGGCCGCCGATGCGCGTGGCGTTGTCGGCCGCCGGCTTGCCGTCGCTGCAAATCAGAATGCGCATAAAATCTAGATCTTGTGACCGCTCATCAGCGTGTAAATGACAATGCCGGCGCCGATGAGCGGAAGCGGGACAAAGGCGAGCCGGATTTTCGGGCCGGTAAAATATTGGGTAGAGATGGCGCCGATCTGCGCGCCGATCGCCGCGCCGGTGTGCATGACGAGCGCGATCAGAATATCGACGTTTCCTTTGATCGCGTGGGTGAATGTCCCATAGCTGGCTGAGATGATGATCTCGAACAAATCGGTGCCAACGGCGAGATGTGTCGGAATTCCCAAGATATAAACCATCGACGGCATGCGAATGTAACCGGCGCCGCCGCCGAGAAAGCCACTGAACAGACCGCCGATAAACGCGACCGCGATGATGATCCAGAGCGAAACCCTTTTCACGCCGGAGGTCGGCAGCGAGATCATTGGCGGCAAATGAAACTGATGGACCGCGTACGCGATGTGCTGAAAAGCGGATTCATCCTGCTTTTTGTCGATGTTGCTCCTGCGTCCGCTGGATGACTTTTTTCGCTGCGCACGCAGAGTGCTCGAGCTTTCCCACATCATGAAACCAGAGATGCTGATGTAAACCGCAATCGAGACAATGCTCACCACCAGATTGACGTTCCCGGCCCGCTTTAGGAATTGAATCAGTTGTGCCCCCACTTCGGCGCCGCCGATTGTTCCGAAGGCCATGATGAAGCCAAGTTTAAGATCGACATTACCGAGCGCGCGATGGCGTCTCACTGCCACGACGGATTTTCCGACGATGTGGGCGAGATCGGTCCCGACTGCGAAATTCCAGTCTAGCCCCACGAGGCGTAGCGCGGGGCCGGCAATAAAACTCCCTCCCACACCAAAAAAACCGCCGAGAACGCCGATCAAAAAACCAACCAGGACGAGATAAATCGGACTGATGTGTGCTCCGGAAATGGGGAAATCCATGTTTACTCGGAGCGCCCGCGCAGGAGCCTCAGCAGCCCAGTCGTGATGAATTCGAGAAGAACGGCCTGGCCGACGATCAACGCAATGGCGACGAGGCCATAGAGCACGATGTGGCGGTGTTCCAAATTCTGCAGGCCGTCGGCAATGAAGCGCAGAACAAGAAGAAAATAAACCACCACCAGCACTGAATAGATGGCGATCTCTACGCCAAACGCCCACAGTGCCTTGCGCGCTTCCTTTTTCATCCGCTGTCCCACATTGTTCGCCGACCCCCTGTCTGCCGGTTGCATGCCGCCGCGTCAACGCGCAAATTGCATTGCGCCCTTAGCGTTTCGATCTAAATTCCACTCCCTCTCTAAAAAACCATGGCTGACGCAGCGAACAAATATCCCGAAAACGTGCCGGGAAAGTTTTATGTCGATGATCAATGCATCGACTGCGATTTATGCCGTGAAACGGCGCCTGCCAATTTCAAACGCAACGATGATGGCGGCCATTCCTACGTTTATAAACAATCGGAGAGCCCGGAGGAGGAAGCGCTTTGCAAAGAGGCGATGGAAGGCTGTCCGGTCGAAGCGATCGGGAACGACGGCGCGTAATGGCCGTTAAATCGTTGAATCGTTGAAAGGGTCGAAGTCGCGAATATCCGACGTGTCTCAACCCTCAACCCTCAACTCTCAAGTCTCAACTAACTCCCCGCCTACCGCGCTCACCATCGCCGGATCGGACAGTAGCGCTGGTGCGGGTCTGCAAGCGGACCTGAAAACTTTTACCGCACTTGGCGTTTACGGATTAACCGCCGTGACCTGCGTCGTCGCCGAAACGCCCGGAAGAGTTTCGCGAATCGAACCGGTCAGCGCGGAAGTGGTTCGCGAGCAAATCGAAGTGCTCGCAAAGAGTTTCCCCATCGCGGCGATCAAGACCGGTTTGCTTTGCTCGGCTGAAATTGTGCACGCGGTCTCGCGCAGCCTTGTGGACCTTGCGCGTACTCCGCTGGTTGTCGATCCAGTCATGATCGCGACGACAGGGCAGCAACTTCTCGAACCGAGTGCGATTGCGCTCTACGAAAAGGAATTGTTTCCGCTCGCCACCTTGATCATGCCGAATCTCGACGAAGCCGCGCAATTGCTCGGCGAAAAAATACAAGATCGACAATCAATGGAGCGCGCAGCCTGGGCCCTTTCAGAGAAATATCGCGCCGCGGTTTTGTTGAAAGGCGGCCACAGCTCTGGCGATTACGCGGTCGATCTTTTGTCTGCCCGCGGCAGAATCACCGAGTTTTCCGCGCCGTTTGTTTGCGACGTGGCTACTCACGGCACTGGTTGTACGTATTCAGCGGCCATCACCGCCGGCTTGGCTTCAGGGTTATCGCTGGAAGAGGCAATCTGTCGCGCTAAAACGTTTGTAACCGCGTCCATCGCTCAACGCTTCCGCTGGAGACTGCGCACCGGTAAAAATCTCGACGCGCTCAATCATTGGCCTAACGAATCCGCACGTTGATGCGCTACGGTAGCGGCAGGCTCGCCACGGGACGAGTCCGTCCGATTGGCGGACCTGTCGCCTGCGATCATCGCGCCTCTGCAGCCGATACGGCTGTCCCACAGAAGGACTTCTTATCCGCGGCGTTCTTTTATTTTTTCCACTGTTTCAGTTCCAGTGCTTCGAGCGCCGCTGCGGTCTCCGCCTGTTTCTTGCTTCGGCCGCTCCCTTTACCGAGAACAGTCCCTCCCCACATTACCTGCACGACAAAGGTTTTCTTGTGCTCAGGTCCACTTTGCGAAACTGTTTCGTAAATTGGGCTCACCGGAGAGAGACTCTGCAACAGCTCCTGCAATTGGCCTTTCGGGTTGATGTCAACAGGCTCTTCCGCGATTTGCGCCAGCTCGTCGCGCGCCTGCGCGAGAATGAACGTTCGCGTCGTTGCCAAATCGCTGTCGAGATAGATAGCGCCGATTAGCGCTTCGAATGCATCTGCCAGTGTGGAGGTTCGTGCGCGACCTCCGCTCGCTTCCTCGCCCCGTCCCATCATGAGATAGCGTCCAAGATCGAGCACTAAAGCGTGGGTTTTGAGGGCTTCGCGCGACACCAGCCGCGAACGCAATTTGGTTAACTGGCCCTCTGGTGCGGCGCCAAAATTTCGGAAGAGGTATTCGGTCATGACGAGTTGCAGGACAGCGTCACCCAAGAACTCGAGACGCTGATTATCAAAATGGTACTGCTGCGTCTCGTGCCCGAGACTGGGGTGCGTCAAAGCTTCGGCCAGCAAAAGCGAATTGCGAAATTTGTAGCCGATGCGTTCTTCAAGCGGACTCACGAGTGAGTTCGATTTTATCCGCGGACGAAGGTTTTTCCAGCAAACGCCGGGCTGTTCGCCTTATCGCTTCTGAAAAATTTCGACCGAGGTGACGAGATCGATGGCACGCTGCAGGACCGGATCGCGGGCTGGTAATTTTTCCCGGCCGCGATTACGGCGTTGCCCTTCGGCGGCATCGAATTCCGGATTCATGCCGGCCAACAACGCGGCTTCGTTGAGATGGGGGCGCTCCGCTTCGTAGACAAACGGCGCCATTCCTTTTTCGCCGCTCACCTGGAAAATTTGCCGTTTCTCCGAGACGGGCATTTCCACCGGCAAATCCGGCTTTACTCCAACCGGGAATAGGGACTGGCCATCAGGCAATACCGCCTCCGCTACAGCCACGCGCAAAATCTTTCCACTCGGCAAAGGCAAGTCGGAATATTCTACCGCGCGCCCGGCCGTCGGTTGACCAATGATCAGCGCTTTGTCGTACAATCGCAGCAGGGCGGCTAGCACCTCAGCGCCGCCTCCTGTGTCACGATCGGCCAATGCGACTGTCACACCCTGAAACGCCGGATCGCGCTCCGATGTGAACGGGCGATCTTGACGCGCCGCCGGCTTGCGCAACGTAAAAAGTGGCTTGCCTTTCGGACAAAATCGCTTCGCAAATTCCGCCGCGACTTCAAAATTACTCGGCGCCGGACTGTCTCTAAGATCGACAATTAGCGCGTCCACTTTTTTCGAAGAAAATTCTGTAAGCTTTCTGTCCATCGCCTTGAGATTTGCGCTCGTCAGCCCGCCGGGACGCAAATAACCGATGTGCCCCTCGAAAATCTCGGCGTAGAAGGCTGGTTCCGCCGGCGGCGCGGTCTCACGACCAGGCAACAGCATCAAACCGCGCGGCTGCCGGACAAGCAGCCCTTCAAGGGTAGCGCGGTTCAATTCCGTTTCGTTAATCGCATCCGGATCCGTGAAATTATTCTTCAGGAGCGTGATCGCAGCCTGCAAATCCGGCTGGCCTAGCGAATTGATTAATTCCTGGGTCGTCGGTGTTCCGGACGGCGAAGGCGACGGTATGGCGGATTTGGTGGGCGCCGGTGGACCGCTCGCCGAAGGAGTAATCGAAGGCCCAGGAGATTGAGCGAACCCATTCGCCATCATCAAAATCGAGATTGCCCCCAGCGCGATAAATCGAAACATCGCTTCGATTGTTATCTGCGAACGACGCCGAGAGCAACATCGCGCCGGTAGTGACACCCTTCGAAATGAATCCGCGACACTGCTTCGTAAGCGCGAGTGCGCGCGGCTTCGAGTGTTGCTCCCAGCGCGGTGACGGCCAGGACGCGCCCACCTGCGGTCATAATCTGGCCGTTCGCGCGACGTGTGCCGGCATGAAAGATTTCTATGGCATCGAGCTTAGCCGCATCCTCCAGACCGGAAATCGGTTTCTCCGTCTCATATTTTCCTGGATAACCGCCCGAAGCCAGCACAACCGTAACAGCTGCACGCCCGTCCCAATTGATTGTGTGCCTGCCAATTTTGCCGTCAATAGTCGCTTCGAGGAGCGGCAATAGATCCGATTTCATCCGCGGCAAAAGCGCTTGCGTCTCCGGATCACCAAAACGGCAATTGAATTCGAGCACGCGCGCCCCCTCATTCGTGATCATCAACCCTGGATAAAGCAGCCCGTGAAACGGAATTTTTTCTGCGTGCAAGCGGCGCAACAGCGGCCGCATGATTTCTTCTTCGAACTGTGATTGCAGCTGCGCGTTCCAATTATTCGCCGGACTGAATGCGCCCATCCCGCCCGTGTTCGGACCTTGATCGCCATCGAAAACGCGCTTTTGATCCCGCGCCGACTCGAGGAGACAATAATTTTCACGATCCACCAGCGCGTGCAGCGAACATTCCGAGCCGCGCAAAAATTCCTCAATCACGATGCGCCGGCCGGCGGCGCCGAACCGACCTTGGTTCATCAGTTCGTCGATTGTCGATCTTGCGGTGGTGCCGTCCGGGGCAATAATCACGCCTTTGCCGAACGCCAGGCCGTCCGCCTTAATGACGACTGGAAAGGTAAGGTGTTCGCAGTAATGCAGCGCCTGGTTGCTGTTGGAAAACGTGCTCGCTTCCGCAGTGGGAATTTTTTCCGCGCGCATCAATTCCTTGGCGAAAATCTTCGACGATTCGAGACGCGCAGCCGATTTGGTCGGACCAAAAATGCGCAATTTCTCAGACACGAAAAGATCGACAACTCCGAGAGCCAACGGATCATCCGGGCCGATTACGGTTAGATCGACATTGTTCTGTTTTGCGAATCGAACCAAGGCAGGCAGATCAGTTGCCGGAATTGCAACGTTGTCTGCCAACTGCGCGGTACCTGCGTTGCCCGGCGCACAAAATATCCGATCGACGTTTGCCGACTGTTTGAGCTTCCAAGCGAGCGCGTGCTCACGACCACCGCTGCCAGTGACAAGGATTTTCATTGTTACGATCCACTGTAGAGGCAGCCGAGCCGGCTGCGAAAACTTTTACAACTGCAGGCGACACGCCTGCCGCTACAGCCTACCTCGCTGGCGATTCCGCAGGCGTGATTGCCAGCGTCACCTTCTCGGTATGGCGGATGATCGTGATTTGAGAGTGAACGCCGATGTGTTCCCCGATGAGCATTTTGTGCAGGTCGTGGATGCTGCTAATTGGCTGATCGTTGAACGCGACGATCACATCGCCCTCGCGCAAACCGGTTTGCGCGGCCGGACTCTTGTTCTCAACTGAGACAACGAGCACCCCGGTCTCGAGCGGCAGATTATAAAAGCGAATGATGCGCCGATGGATCGGCACATTTTGCCCAGCCACGCCGATGTAGCTGCGACGAATTCTTCCGTCACGAATCAACCAGCCGGCCACGAATTTGGCGGTGTTACTCCCGATCGCAAAGCAGATTCCCTGCGCCGGCCGAATCATTGCCGTATTTACACCAATGACTTCGCCGGCCGAATTGACCAGCGGTCCTCCCGAATTGCCAGGATTCAAGGCGGCGTCGGTTTGGATGATATTGTCGATCAAACGGCCCGATTGCGCATGCATCGATCGGCCGAGCGCGCTGATCACCCCAACCGTCACGCTGGCTTGAAAGCCGAGCGGATTTCCGATCGCAATTACGACCTGACCGACACGCAAGCTTTCGGAATCAGCCAGTCGCACGTGTGCGAGCTGTGGCGCATCGATCCGGATCACCGCGAGATCGGTGTCGGGATCGTCTCCGATCAATTGCGCGGGGTATTCGCGCCCATCCTGCAAGGTCACCGTGACCTCGACCGCGCCGTGCACAACGTGGCTATTGGTTAAAATGAAACCATCGGGCGCGATGATAAACCCCGAGCCACTGCCGCCGATTTCGCGCGGCCCGCGCCGGCCATTTACACGTTGTTTAATGTCGATGTTGACCACGGACGGCGCGACCCGGTCGACTGCGCCCACCACTGTGCGCGAATATTCATCGAGCAGTGCAGCATCATTACGCGCCGCACTGGCGTTTGATTGCTCAAATTCCGGCGCAGAATTGGATTCGTTTAAGAGTGGCGCGGCCAAGGGCCCGCGGTGGTTTGAAAGCTTGGAAGTAATCACAAGTAAATTTCGAATCGAGGTCACGCGAAGTCAACTACACACAAATCTGGACTATACATACTATTGGGGATGTTACTCTCCGCTTGCGCCTTAACGCTCCGGCGGCTACAAGTGGGACATGGGACTAACTTCCTCTTCCGCCTCAGTGATGGATGCCCAATGCCCGTCGCGGCTGGTGCTCGACCGCATCGCCGACAAATGGACGGCGCTCATCATTCAGATTTTGGCCAAAGGCACGATACGCTACGCCGCGCTCCAGCGCGAGATTGGCGGCATCTCGCAAAAGATGCTGACCCAAACCTTGCGGAGTCTGGAACGCGACGGTCTCGTGCAACGCACCGTGCATCCAGTCGTTCCCCCTAAAGTCGAATATTCGCTGACCCGGCTTGGCCGGACCTTGATCGAGCCGTTGCACGCGCTTTGCCGCTGGTCGGAAAAACATTTGCATGAGTTACAGGCGAACCGCGCTCGAGCAAAAGCGAAACAGGCCGCAGCCGATCGTTCTGTGGCGGCCTAACGACGATTGTCGATCTTACGATGCCTCAAGCGGAAACCATCGTTGTTCTTTTCGCTCTAGTTGCGGCAGCGGTCCTGGTGGCGCGCAAACTAGCGTTGCCCTATCCAGTCGTCCTCGTGCTCGTTGGTCTGGCCTTGAGTTTCATTCCGCATCTGCCGGAAGTAAAGCTTCAGCCGAACATCGTTTTCTTTTTCTTTTTGCCGCCGCTGATTTATCCGGCGGCGCTCTTTACTTCCTGGCGCGATTTCCGCCGAAACTTGCGGCCGATCCTGTTGCTTGCCATCGGGCTGGTTCTTTTCACAATGGTCACGATCGCTTGCGTGGCGCATTCGCTCATCCCGGCGCTCCCTTGGGCCGCGGCTTTTGCGTTGGGCGCGATCGTCTCGCCACCGGATGCGGTCGCAGCGGCGAGTGTTATCCGCCGGCTCCCGGTGCCGCACCGAATTCAAACCATCCTCGAAGGTGAAAGCTTGGTGAATGATGCGACCGCGCTCGTTGCCCTCCAGTTCGCTGTAGCGGCGCTGATGAGCGGAAGCTTTTCGTTAGGCCAGGCAGCGTTCCGGTTCATTTGGGTGGCAATCGGCGGCATTGCCTTCGGATTGCTCATCGGTCTGTTGATGCGCTGGATCCACCGGCATCTCGACGATCCACCGGTGCAAACCACCATTTCATTGCTCACTCCGTTTCTGGCATATCTGCCGGCGGAACGTCTGCACATTTCGGGCGTCCTCGCAGTGGTTGCGTCCGGAATTTATCTCGGCTGGTATTCGCCGCTCATTGTTCGCCCGCGATACCGCCTCCAGGCGTTCGCCTTTTGGGAGATGGTCGTATTCCTCCTGAACGGCTTCGTTTTCATCGCGATCGGTTTGCAGTTGCCCGGAATTTTGCGCGCGCTCAAAGGCGAATCGCTTCTCTCGCTGATCGACGACGCGCTACTGGTGAGCGCTGCGGTCGTGTTTGTGCGAATCGCATGGGTATTTCCGGCAACGTATCTGCCACGTTTTTTGATCAAGCGGGTCCGCGCACGGGATCCGTATCCCGGATGGCGCGACGTTGCAATCATCGCTTGGTCCGGCATGCGCGGCGTCATCTCGCTGGCGGCGGCGTTTGCACTGCCCTACGTCTTAAATGACGGCAGCCCGTTTCCGGGCAGAAATTACATTCTATTCCTAACATTCTGCGTGATTCTCACCACGCTCGTCTTCCAAGGCCTTACGCTGCCGGTGTTGATTCGACAACTCGGCATCAAGGATGACGGATCAACCGACGAAGAAGAACGGTCCGCGCGCCTGGAAGCGAACAAGACTGCCATTGGATTGATCGAGAAATTTTCCGCTAATGGCGATTTCCCTCCACAACTCGCGGACCGTTTGCGCGCCGAGTACGACGAGCGCGTGGAGCAACTGGAACTTTGCAAAGATAATCCGGACGAATGCCGCGGCGAGATCGCCACGCCTCAGTATCAGCGCCTCCAGCAAAAAGCGCTCGATGCCGAACGCGACACCATCATCCGCTTACGCAATCAACGCGTCATCAACGATGTCGCATTGCGCCGGATTCAACGCGATCTCGATCTGGCCGAAGAACGCCTGACCGGTCCGTGATGCGGTCGCATTTGCGGCGGGCGCAACTAAGCTCAAATTCCCAATCTGTGACTAGCAACATCGACATCGACAACTCCGACAATCGTCGCGAGCCGCGGGTCGATGATGGAAAATTCGTACCGGTCGCGCATCGCATTTTCCTTTTGTCTCCGGCTTATGCCGGCGGCAGACGCGCCCAAATGATTTTGAGCGAACGCGCGGAATTCGATCTTGCGAAAAAAATGCGCAGCAAACGCGGCGCGACTATCGCGGAGGCCTTCACTTTCCTGAGCGGCCTTTATTTTCGTGGGAAAATTGCCTACGCGAAAGCGTTCGCGCGGCCGTTGCGCGGAACACCCGGCATTTTGGTCATTACCCCAACGCGCGGACTGGTTGATGCAACGGCCAGAATCACGCTCGGCGATCTGCATGAATTTGCCACGGTGGATATTGACGAAGCTGATCCGCGCTATCGAAAACCTCTTCACCGCCACGCGCGGCAATTGGCCAAACAATTATCTGCACGGTCGGATGTCATTCTGCTTGGCAGCATCGCCACTGGAAAATACGTGGATGTCTTGCTCGAACATTTTCAAGAGCGTCTGCGTTTTCCAGCCGATTTTGTCGGTCGCGGCGACATGAGCCGCGGTGGATTGATGCTGCGTTGTGCGACGGAGGGTCAAGAATTGGAATATTGTTCTGTCGCTGGCGCGGTATTGAATGGCAAACGACCGCCGAAACTTGTGCCGCGTCGTTATCCAAAAAATTCACCGATATAGCCGCGCCGACGGGGTTGTTGTAGCTGCTATTGTATCGAGCGCCGACCGCTAATCAGGCGTTTGACACAAACGCCTCTACAACCGTACGGCGAAGGATGGCCTTCGCAATAAAGCCGCCGCTCCTGCCAATGGAAGCGCGCTCCGTCGAAGGAATTCCCGCGGGCAAGCAATGGCAATACGAGCCCAAATGGGACGGCTTTCGTTGCATCGCATTCCGCGACGGCGAGAAGGTTTATTTGCAATCGAAATCCGGTCTGCCGCTGGCGCGATATTTTCCGGACATGGTAACCGCGATTGGAAAATCGCCCGCCCGCAGTTTTGTTCTCGATGGCGAACTGGCTATTCCGGTGGGCGGCAGACTTTCGTTTGATGAATTACAGTTGCGTTTGCATCCAGCGGCGAGCCGCGTTCAGAAACTCGCCCACACTCACCCGGCGATCTTCATCATGTTCGACTTGCTGGCCGAAGATCGACAACGTTATTTGAAACGGCCGTTGCGCGAGCGCCGCATTTTATTGGAGGAGTTAGCGCGGGGAAACTTAATATCAGCAAAGAGTATTCGCTTATCGCCCGCGACGAGCGACTTGGCCGTTGCCAGGAAGTGGTTCGATAAAGTCGGTGGCGACCTCGACGGATTAGTCGCTAAGCAGATCGACGCCGCCTACGCCTCGGGCAAACGGACTGCCGCGGTGAAAATCAAACAAATTCGTACTGCCGATTGCGTGGTCGGTGGATTTCGCTATGCGAGCGGCAAAAAAATTCTCGGTTCCCTGCTCCTCGGTCTATACGGTGACGATGGTTTGCTTCATCACGTCGGGTTCATGTCCGCGTTCAAAGCCAGCGAGCGGCGCGCGCTCACCAGAAAATTCGAAGCATTACGTAAACCACCAGGATTCACCGGCAGCGCGCCGGGCGGTCCGAGTCGCTGGAGCACCGAGCGCAGCGGCGAATGGGAACCTGTCGACCCCAAAATGGTTGTGGAAGTTGCCTACGATCATTTCACCGGCAGCCGATTTCGGCACGGAACTAAGATGTTACGCTGGCGCCCTGACAAAGCGCCACGCCAATGCACGATGGATCAAGTCGCAGGTCGCGAGGGAAAATCGCTTGCGCTGCTGTGAACACTGTCATTCCGAGTAAAGGCCCCCATGGCGAAATCTTAAGGCAACTCAACGGGAATCCTTCGACTTCGCTCAGGATAACGGGCGCAATCACCGAGACCAGCTCGGCTCGGTGATTTTCCCGAGGCCGTCGAGGACTTTGTTTTTGTGACTCGTGACTGTATCGAGCAAGTAAAGCGTTCCGCCTTCCGTGAAGATGATGTGGCGCGAATCGGCGCCCCACACCGGATTTTCCCCCGATGAAACCATGCGCGTGCCGGTGGCGTTAAGATCGAGAATTGCAACTTCAAATCCACCGCCGCCGCGCACGTTGAACGCAACTTTCTTTCCATCCGGCGACCAATTTGGTTCCGTGCAATAAACCCGGCCGGTCGGAATCGGTTGACCACCGCCGCCGCCAGATGAAATCCGATACAATTGCGGACCGCGCCCGTCGTCGAAGGAATAAATAATTTCGTCCCCGTTGGGTGCCCACGTCGGGGACGATTCAACCCCGCGCGTGTGCGTTAAACGTCGCGCACTGCCACCGCTCGCACTTACCGTGTAAAGCTCCGGATTTCCATCTTTACTCACGGTTAAGGCAAGTCGTCCCCCGTCCGGCGAAAACGATGCACCGCTGTTCGTTCCCGGAAAATTTACGATTTTGTTCCGTGCCCCGCTCGCGAGATCGATCACGTAAACATCCGGGTAACCGCTTTGATAGCCCGTGTAAGCGATGCGACGACCATCCGGACTGATCGATGGATGCACACTGATGACACCGTCGTGCGTCATCTGGCGCGCGTTCGATCCGTCGTAATCGGCGACATAAACTTCCTTCTTCCCACTGCGCGTGGCGATGAATGCGATCTTGCTCGTAGCAAAACCTTTGTCGCCGGTCAGCGTTTCGATGATGTCGTCCGCGAATCGGTGCGCATTCTCGCGGGCGCTTCCGTTGTAATTTTTCGAGAGCACTGTGCCGCCACTCTCATCGAGTACTTGACCTCGCAGACTGCCGCCGGTCGCACTGCCTCGCACGGTGTAAACCGCTTTTTCCCCCAGTGCGAAATAACCGGAAAGCATGAGATCGTTCTGCAAGATCTTAGTGATAGCGGGGCCTTCGTTGCCGCTGAGAGGCGAGATTGTAAGATTGATTTTGTTGCCTTTGCTGACCGTTATCGTCGGCGGCTCCTCCGCGAAGATCGGCATGCACAAGATCGACATCGTGACCGCGCCGAGACGCGCGATGGTGGATCGCAATTTCCGAGTGCGATGCCAAATTCTACGCGCCGAAGGCGCCATTATTTTACCATCGTCCCCGGAGGTCACGATCCACTTTGCCGGAATTCGCATCATTGTTCTGAGTTGAGCTCGAAATTAATTTTCACGTCGTAATGATCGCCGCTACCGAGTCCGGCGGGCAGAGAATCAACTTGTGTGACGTGCTTGGCAACGGCGGCGACCGATTCGTCTATAGTCGCGTTGCCGGACGGCTTGATGATTTCAAAATTGGAAACGCGCCCGTCTTTTTCAATCCGCAATTTCACCAGCACGTGAAATTTTTCGCCCGAAGAAGCGATCGCCGTTGGCTGCACCCACTCGCTGTAGAACCGGTCATGCAACATGCTGCCGTACCAACCGAACTGCGATTGACCGCCGCTTCCTCCAGCATGTCCACCGTTGCCTGCTGAAGTTTCCTTGCCGCCGCCCGATTGAGCAGCGACTGCCTTTGACTTCGGCGAAGAGCTGGCTTCTGGATGTTTTTCCAGTGCTTCCTTCGCAAGGTTCTTCTTCTCTGCAAGATCGACATCTTCTTTTTGCTCCTCTTTCTCCTCGACTTGTTCCGGCGTCAGCTTTGGTTTGGGTGAAGCTTTCGCCACAACCGTTTTCTTAGGGGAGGGCTTCGGGGTCGATTTCGATTTGGTTTTTGGCGCCGGTTTAGGCGTGACCTTTACCTTCGGTGTCGGAACTGGCTTGGGCGTGGATGTCGGTTTTGGCGACGGAGCTGGCGTCGCTGCCGGAAGTTGGATATCGCTTTTCACCGAAGTTAAGACGGGAAGATCTCCTTCTGCTTCGTTTTTGGCTTCGAACTCAGACACAGGCGGTGGTGTTGAAATTTTCGCCGCCTTTGGTGGCGGCATTTTGTTTGCTGCCGCCCCAGCTCCCTCGCCTGCGCCGCCGTTTATCCAAACGATGCTTTGCGGATTCCTCTTTTTTGATCCCGCACTCCAGCACACGAGTCCGGTGATGAGCGCGACATGAGCTAGTCCGATCAATGTCACGTTGCGCCAGAATCGGGCGTTCTTCGGCATTGTCATCTCAAGCCACAAATGGACACGAATGAATGCGAATGGCGGCAGATCTTATTTCGACAGATAATTCGTGTCGATTCGTGTCCATTCGTGGTTGGGCTTTTGTCTATTTGGACTCGGCTTTCGTCGCGATTCCCACTTTTGTGATTTCGGCCCGTTGCAATGCGTCCATCAAGTTGACTAGCTTTTGCACCGGCAATTCGCGGTCTGGCCGAATCACTACCGCGACCTCCGGATTCATGCGTTTGATCTCAATCAATTGCGCGCCGAGCGAGTCAAGATCGACAGGTTGATCATTCAGCCGGATCGCCTCGTTGTGATCGATCGAGATCATCTGCACTTGGGACGCATTGATGAGCGGATTTTTTTCGCCGCTCGATGGAATCACCAGATTCACACTGTTCTCGAGCAGCGGTGTCGTGATCATGAAAATGATGAGCAAGACGAATGCGAGATCGAGCAGCGGCGTGATGTTAATCTCGCTGAGCGACGAGAGACTCTGGCGCTGCGAGTAGCGTCTCATTTCCTCTGCGTTGGACGTTGGATGTTGAGCGTTGAGCGTTGAGCGCTGGCTGCCGGAAAATGTCCAACATCCAACGCCCAACGCCCAACGTTCAATGACAGAGACATCCCGCTATCTCCGGAATGCCGCCTCCCGCGCGCCATGATCAACAAACTTGTGTTCGAAATCGGACGCCAGTTCGGCGGCGAAGTTGTCCATTTCGACGATCATCGCGCGGATGCTGGTGACTAAAAAATTATAACCGAACATCGCGGGTATGGCGACGCAGAGGGCGGTCACAGTGGTAATGAGCGCGCCGGAGACACCTGGGGCCATCGCGCCGAGACTGGCGGTGCCGGCCATGGCCACGCCACTGAACGCGTCCATCACACCCCAAACCGTGCCGAGCAATCCAAGAAAGGGCGAGCCGCTGACGGCGGTCGCGAGCAAGATCATTTGCGACTCGAGGTCGAGCGCAGTTTCACCGACGGCACGTTCCATCGCGGCATGCACCGCGCCCATTTGTGCCGGCGAAATTTTGTCCGCGATATCCAGTCGCGCGCGAAAGGTTTCGTCTACTTCAGCCGAGCCGAGCAGATGAAACGCTACTTCTCGGCAACCAGCGCGATAAACATTGAAGTTCGGCGAACCGGGGAAACGCGCGTTCTTTTCGAACAAACGCAGTGGTTGTCGATCTTGCCGGAAGGCGGCGAGGAACCGCGCATTTTGTTTTCGGGCAAACTGGATCACGCGCAGCTTCGTGATCATTATCGACCAGCTGAATATCGAAGTGACAGCAAGAAGCAGGAGGACGCACTTTCCGGCAATGGTGGCGTGTTCGAAAGCGAAAAGCAGACCGCCGGCCGCTAGCAGATTGAGCATCTCCGCATCACCTACGTAAGTAATAGCGTCGTTTCGTAGAAACGAAAGTAGGTTTCTTTGAAATGACGAAGCACGAAGGACGAATATCGAAGGAAGCTCGAATGCTCAAATGACAAAAGAACAATCGGATTTCGCCATTCCTTCATCATTAGGACATCGTGCTTCGTCATTATCCCTATATCTTTTTCGGGAACGTCGGTCGCAATTTTCCTGCGACAATAAACGCGATTCCAATGACAATGAGAAAAAATGAGAAAAATTGCCCGCGCGTAAATCCGGCGATCAACGCTGCGTCAGGTTCGCGGAAAGTCTCAACCACGATACGGAAACTTGCATAGCAAATAAAAAACAGGCCGGTGAGCACGCCATTCGGTTGGCGCATGCGCGTACGCACGAACCACAGAATCGCGAACAACACGATCCCCTCGAAAAAGGCCTCGTAGAGCTGCGATGGATGCCGCGGTGTCAGGATAGGTCGCAAAATCTCTTTCACTTGTGGTTGTCGATGGACGGCAGCGACGATCGTTTCCGGCGTGATGAGGGCGGGATCGATCTGAATGCAGGCGGCGGCGGCACGACCCGCTTCGGCCGGATGGTCGAGCAATTCCTTTGGGAATTGCATCGCCCAGGGAACATTAGTCGTGCGTCCGTAGAGCTCGCCGTTGATGAAATTCGCGCAACGCCCAAAGAACAAGCCCAAAGGCGCGGTGACAACAAGATTGTCTCCCAGATTCATCCAAGAAATCTTGTGCCGTCGCGCGTAATAAAAGGTGAACAGCAAGATGCCGATCATCCCGCCGTGGCTGGACATCCCGCCTTCCCACACGCGCAGGATCGATATCGGCTGGAGCAACATATCCGGCTTGTAGAAAAAGACGTAACCGAGCCGCCCACCGATGATCACGCCAAACAACGCGCAGCCGGTTATGAAATCGGCGACCTTCGTCACCGGCAGATCCGCGTAGCCCATTCTCGCGAGTGAGCGCAGAAGCACGTAGCCACAGATGAAGGCGAGTATATATGCTAGGCCATACCAACGAGGCCCGACGTTATCGTAGATCCGGAAAATAATCGGATCGAGATCGTGCAAATAGTAGGCGAACACGGCTGCGATGATCGCTGATATTTCCGAGCGCGGCAATATGACGGGTTGATGAATCAGGTTGTGAGAGGTCCTTCTCCCGCGCCTGCGGGATCAGGATGACACAGTGCTAAATCGCGTGCGGCAAGTTCAACACGCCGCGCAAAAACGGCGCGGTGCGGCTCGTGCGATTCTTTGCGACTTGTTCGGGCGTTCCAGTCGCCACGACTTCGCCACCGTCCGTACCGGCTTCCGGCCCAAGATCGACAATGTAATCGGCCTCGGCGATGACGCTGAGATTATGCTCGATCACAATCACGGTGTTGCCTTCATCGACGAGCCGGTGCAGGACGTTGAGCAACAATTCCACGTCGGCCAAATGCAGGCCGATAGTGGGTTCTTCGAGCAAGTACAATGTCGATCCTGGCTTGCGCATCTTGCGAATCCGTTCGTTCGCCGCCCGACTGACGCCGCGTTTTAATTGCGTCACCAGCTTCAGCCGTTGCGCTTCGCCGCCGCTCAAGGTCGGGCTCGGCTGACCGAGCTTGAGATAACCGAGACCAGTATCGACCAGCAACGAAAGCGGGCGCGCGATCTTCGGATGAGCGGAGAAAAATTGCGCGGCCTCTTCAATTGTCATCTCCATCACGTCGCCGATCGATTTGTCGTTATATAGAACTTCGAGCGTCTGCGGATTGTAACGCCGTCCGCGGCAATCTTCGCACGGCACCAGCGCGGCCGGCAGAAAATTCATCTCCAGCTTGATTACGCCTTGGCCTTTGCAAGTCTCGCAACGGCCACCTTCGGCGTTAAACGAAAATCGACTTGCAGAATAACCGCGCACGCGCGAGACCGGCAACTGCGCGTAGAGGTTGCGGATTTCGTCGAACACTTTGATGTAAGTGCCCGGCGTCGAGCGCGACGTTTTGCCAATCGGCGATTGATCGACTTCATAAACGGCCTCGATCTCAGCGGCGCCGCTAACGAGCTTGAACAAATCGCTGTTGCCTACGCGTTTCCGTTCTTCCAACTTGTCGCGCATCCCGGGCCAAAGCACGTCGTGCATCAGAGTCGATTTTCCCGAACCGGAAATCCCAGTAATCACTGACAGCCTTCCGATCGGGAAACGAACATCGACATTTTTCAAATTGTTCGCCCGCGCGCCGCGCACCTCGATCCAGTTTTCGACATTCTTCAAACTTCGGCGCGACTTTCGGATCGGATGACAAAGCGGCGTCTTCAAATAGCGCCCAGTTTGGGAATTTCCCGCATGCTTGATGTCGCGCAGTGTTCCTTGCACGACTACTTCGCCGCCGTGCATGCCCGCGCGTGGGCCAAGATCTACAATGTGATCGGCGCGCCGCATTGTTTCCTCGTCGTGCTCGACGATGACGAGCGAGTTTCCTTTCTTCCGCAGCGCGGTGAGCGTGTCGAGCAAACGCAAATTATCCCGCGGATGCAAACCGATCGTCGGCTCATCCAGCACGTAAAGCACGCCACGTAGATTTGAGCCGAGCTGCGCTGCCAAACGAATTCGCTGCGATTCGCCGCCGCTCAACGTCTTGGCCGATCGTCCCAGCGCAAGATAACCGAGGCCAACGTTCTCCATGAAACGCAAACGCTGCTGAATTTCGGGCAATAACTCGGACGCGATGGTTTTTTGCGTTCCGCGAAATTTCAGCTTCTCGATCTTCTGAGCCGCTTCGCGAGCTGAGAGATTCGTGAATTGTTCGATCGTGCAACCTTGTACGCGGACATGCCGCGCGACTTCATTTAAACGCGAGCCGTGACAGCTCGGACATTCGCGCGCTTCGCCCTCCTCGATCCATTCCGACTCGCGCTCGGCAGCCAGTTCATTTTCCAGGACTGATTCGCCATTATCGCTGGTGCCGGTTTGCAGATCACGGTCCCAAATTTCGCCGAACCCGCCGCATCCTTCGCACGCGCCATGTGGCGAATTGAACGAGAACAACCGGGGATCGAGTTCCTCGAACGCGCGCCCGCAGCCGGGGCAACTCATCTCCGTGCTCATGACAGAGAGCCGATTCTTGCCGTCGAGCAGATGCGCTGTGCCGCGCCCGATCTCCAGAGCGCGTCGCGTCAGATTCGGCGCTTTCAAGATTCGCTTCACATCGATCACGCCGACGACCACGTCGATGGTGTGCTCTTTGAAGCGCTCCAGTTTTCGGAATTGCACGATCGGCATAAGGACACCATCGACATAAAGCGTGTCGAAGCCTTGCCGCTCAGCCCAGCGGGCGACATCGGTATGAAAACCTTTGCGCGCTTTGACCAATGGCGCGAGCACCTTCAGAGGCCCGCGTTTCGCCGCCGTTTCGACCTGCTTCACAATTTCGGCGACGCTCTGTTTTTCCACGGGCAAATCGCAGTCTGGACAAAATTGCGTTCCCGTTTTGGCAAAGAGCAGCCGGAGAAAATGATAAACTTCCGTGACCGTCGCGACAGTGGATTTGCCGCCACCGCGCGTGACCCGTTGCTCGATTGCGACGCTCGGCGGCAAACCTTCGACCAGATCGACGTCCGGTTTTTCAAGCTGCTCGACAAACTGCCGCGCGTAGGGCGACATGCTGTCGAGAAATCGTCGCTGTCCTTCCGCGAACAAAATGTCGAACGCAAGCGTCGATTTGCCGGATCCGCTCAACCCCGTGATCACGACCATTTTGTCGCGCGGGATTTTGACGTCGATGTTCTTGAGGTTGTGCTCCCGCGCACCGTGAACGCTGATCGCGCCGTTTCCCGTTCTGGGGAGCACAGGCTGCCAGCCTGTTTCGGCGGGCAGCCTGCCCGGTGGCTCCTCGGCCGCGCGGGCGAGCTCTTCTTCGTCATCGCCATTTCCGTAATAAGACGTTCGCGGCAAGCTGCCGCAAACATCAGGCCGGCGGCCTGCGACCCCCAGAAATGCCCGCAAAAACCTTCCGGTGTGCGACTTCTCTACTCTTGCGATCTGCTCCGGTGTTCCGACACCAACGACTTCGCCGCCTTCATCTCCGGCTTCAGGTCCGAGATCGACAATCCAATCGGCGCACTTGATCACTTCAAGATTGTGCTCGATTACGATGATCGACTGCCCGCAATTGACCAGTCGCTGGAAAAGCCGCAGCAGCATCGCCACATCGTCGAAATGCAAACCGGTGGTTGGTTCGTCGAAAATGAAGAGATTGCCGACGGCAGAGTCTCCGTTAATTCGGGCGTTGGGCGTTGAGCGCTCGCGACGGCGTAGCCCGTCCACGGCGGAGGCGGGTTGAGCGTTTTCTGCTTCACTCAAGTGCCTAACGAGTTTTAATCTTTGCGATTCACCGCCACTCAAGGTATTTAGCGGCTGCCCGAGTCGCAAATAACCGAGCCCAACTTCCTCGAGTACATCGAGCGGTTGGGAAACCGTTTTCAGTTCGCCGATCTGTGCGAAGAACTGAATCGCTTCGTTCACAGTCAGTTCGAGCACATCGTGAATCGATTTGCCGTGCAATTGAACTTTGAGCACGTGCGGCTGAAAGCGCCGGCCTTCGCATTCGGCGCAGCCTACATAGAGGTCGCTCAAAAACTGCATCTCGATCTTTTCGTAACCCGTCCCCGAACAGCGCTCGCAACGTCCGCTGCCGGAATTGAACGAGAACGCGCTTGCGGTTAGACCTTGCGCCATTGCTTCCGGTTGCGCCGCGAACAATTCGCGGACCCGATCGTAAAGACCGAGATAAAGAATCGGTGTCGAACGGGGCGTGCGCGCAAGCAGCGATTGATCGACCATTACCACTTCGGCGATCCGATGCGCTCCGGTAACAGATTTACATGCGCCCGTCTCTTGATCGGAGGACTGTCCCTTCGCGAGGAGCAGATTCCGATAAAGCACATCGTGAATGAGGGTGGATTTGCCGGAACCGGAAACGCCGGTCACGCATGTGAACACGCCGAGCGGAAGATCGACATCGATGTTTTTTAAATTGTGCTCGCCGCGCACCGGTGATCTTGATCGATGCTATCGATTTCCGCCGCGTTTTCGGAACGGGAATCGATTTGCACCCGCTGAGATAATCGCGTGTGAGCGATTGGTGGATCGTGCGTCTCCGAGCGCGATGCTAAATCCGAAGCCGCGAAGCGGCTTCTATTTGATCGCTGGGCGATTTTGTTTGCCATCGCGCCCGGAGGTCGCGATCCACCTAAAAACCGTTCGAGCGTTCCACTGAAAACCAATTCGCCGCCGCGTTCACCCCGGCCTGGGCCGATGTCGATCAAATTGTCAGCCGAGCGAATGATTTGTTCTTCGTGCTCGACCACGAGCAAGGTGTTGCCTTTGTCGCGCAGGTTATGCATGACGCGAACGAGCCGGCCAATGTCGCGCGGATGAAGTCCAACGCTCGGTTCGTCCATGACGAAAAGGGTGTTCACTAGCGACGCGCCGAGACAGGTCGTAAGATTTACGCGCTGCACTTCGCCGCCGCTAAGCGTGCGCGTTGATCGATCGAGCGTGAGATAACCGACGCCGACTTCGCAGAGATAATTCAGCCGTGCGCAAATTTCGTTTCGCAACATTTCCGCGGTCGAATCGCGGGACGAGATGTCGATCTTGCTGAGAATGTCGCGCGCATTGGAAATGGAAAGGGCGGCGAAGTCGGGAAGACTTAACGGTAGCGGCGCGCTATGAGAGTCGCTCAAATTAGTCCGACGGTCATAGACCGCCGCTACAGAAGAAATCTTGAAATTTAGCGCTTCGGGTTGAAAACGTCCGCCTTTGCAGCTCGGGCACGTGGTGTAAGCGCGATAACGGCTGAGCAGAACGCGCACGTGCATTTTGTAGGTATTGCTCTCGAGCCACCGGAAAAATCCGCGCACGCCGTACCAGCGATCGTCGTCATAATCGTCGTCACCCTCGTCGCTGCGTTTCTCGCCATTGATCACGAATTCCTGATCGGCCTTCGGCAATTCCTCGAACGGAACGTTGATGTCGATCTCTTCCCGCGCGCACGCCCGCAGCAAATCCTTCTGCGATTCGCCGAATTCCTGTCCGCGAAAAACGCGCACCACGCCTTGCGCGATGCTCAGGCTGCGATCGGGAATCGCTTTGTTCAAATCGATCGCGATGGTTCGGCCGAATCCGCGACATTCCGGAGCATGCGCCAAGCGGATTGTTAAAACTGAAAAGGCCGGGCGTCGGCGGACGAATATCGAGATCGCAATGCGCGCAATGCCAGCCGGTGGAGAAAGGGAACTCGTGATTGGTGACAAGTGAGAGGTGATTAGGTGGGTGTTGGACTGCCTGCTCGCGAAAGCTTTCGGAGTTGCGCGTTGAGCGCTCACCACGGCGGAGCCCGTCCACGGCGGAGGCGGGTGGGGCGTGTTCTGAAATCGGGATAACATTGATCTTTCCTTTTCCGAATCGCAGTGCGGTCTCGATCGCCTCGATTAGACGCGCGCGATTTTCGTCAGTGATCGCGATGCGATCCTGAATGACCTGCACGCGCGCGCCAAGCCGCTTAACTTTCTTTGGCTCGGTATCCACGCGCACGATTTCGTTGTCGATCCAGACCCGCAGATAACCTTGTTGCTGAAGAAACTCGAAGAACCTACGCGGCTCGGTTTTCGGCGGAACCGCGATCCAAAAAGTGATGAGAACGTTTTTGCCGGTGCAGTCTCGCAGCACCAGGTCGGCGATTGATTTGGCCGTTTCCGGCCGGATTTCGCGGCCGCAACTTGGACAAAACGCGCGCGCCATCCGCGGCCAGAGCAGTTTCAAATAATCGTTGATCTCGGTCATCGTGCCGACAGTCGAGCGCGATGTTTTGACCGGGTTCGATTGCTCGATCGCGATCGCGGGCGGGATGCCCCGGATCTCGTCCACACGCGGCTTGTCCATGCGGTCGAGGAACTGTCGCATGTATGGGCTGAAGGTTTCGACGTAACGGCGCTGCCCTTCGGCGTAAATCGTCTCGAAAGCGAGACTCGACTTTCCGCTGCCGCTCGGGCCGGTGATGACGGTCAATTTTCCAAGCGGAAGATCGACATCGATGCCTTTGAGATTGTTCTGGCGCGCGCCGCGAATCTCAATGAAGGCAGTCGCGGTCGATGCAACAGGCGTTCTTGTTCAGCAATCCTTGAACCCACTGGAGACAATTCCAGATGCGCGCGCGGTTCGCAAATTTGTCGTGGCACAGGCATCTTGCCTGTGCGCTGATCTAAGGCACGTTACGAGCTCAAGCGCCTTGCCAAGGCTTCGCGTTGTTTCGACAATTCGTCAGGAACAACGCCGCCTAACGAATCGAAAAACTTTTCGTGTCCGGCGAGCTCTCTTTGCCACTCCTCGGTGATCGATGCCGAGAAGTTCCGCAACACGATTTGTGATCGATATCGAGCTCGGCAAGATCGAGATCGTGCGGGCCGGGCAACCAGCCGATCGGCGATTTGACCGCGCCGCCCCTTTGTTCGCAACGATCGATGATCCATTTGAGCACGCGCATGTTGTCGCCGAAGCCGGGCCAGAGAAATTTTCCGTCCGCCCCTTTGCGGAACCAGTTCACGTTAAAAATGAGCGGCGGATTCGTTAGGCGCTTGCCGATGTCGAGCCAGTGACGGAAATAATCGCCGATGTTGTAGCCGCAGAATGGCAGCATCGCCATCGGATCGCGGCGCACTTGGCCAACCGCTCCGGTCGCGGCGGCGGTTGTTTCCGACGCCATCGTCGCGCCGAGGTAAACGCCGTGGTCCCAATCGAATGCCTCGAAAACCAGCGGAATGGTGTCGCTGCGGCGTCCGCCGAAAACTAATGGCGCTGATCGGGACGCCTTCGCCTTTTTCCACATCGGGATCGAGCGCCGGATTGTTGCGCATCGGCGTGGTGAATCGGCTATTCGGATGCGCGGCTTTTTCTTTTGAGTCGGGCGTCCAATCGTTGCCGCGCCAATCGATAGCGTGCGCGGGTGGCGCGCCATCCTTGCCCTCCCACCAAACGTCGCCGTCATCGGTCAGCGCGACATTCGTGTAAAGCGAGTCGTGCGAAATCGATTTCATCGCGTTCGGGTTCGATTTGTAACTCGTGCCCGGCACGACGCCGAAGTAACCGTTTTCCGGATTGACCGCGAAAAGTCGGCCATCGCGGACTTGCATCCAGGCGATGTCGTCGCCGACGGTCGTGACTTTCCAGCCGTTGAAATGTTTTGGCGGAATGAGCATGGCGAAATTTGTTTTGCCGCACGCGCTCGGGAAACGCCGCCGCCACGTAATGTTTTTTTCCTTCGGGCGATTCGACCCCGAGGATGAGCATGTGCTCGGCCATCCAACCTTGCTTGCGCGCGAGATAGGAACCGATGCGCAGCGCGAGACATTTTTTGCTAAGCAAAACATTGCCGCCGTAACCGGAGCCGACCGAGATGATCGTGTTGTCCTGCGGAAAATGGCAAATGAACCGCCGCGCAGGATCGACATCTAATAATGAATGCACACCGCGGTTCCATTCCGCGTTCGGATCCTCGCCGAGTCGCTTGATCGCCACCCCACCCATGCGCGTCATGATCCGCATGCTGAGCACGACGTAAATGGAATCGGTAATTTCGAAGCCCACCTTAGTAAGCGGCGAATCGGGCGGGCCCATGATGTAAGGAATGACGAACATCGTGCGGCCACGCATCGCGCCTTTCAGAAGGGCACGGAGTTTGGTGTAAGTCTCTCGCCGGCTCGGACCAGTTGTTCGTCGGTCCCGCTTCTTCTTTGGTCGGCGTGCAAATGAAAGTGAACTGCTCGACGCGCGCAACATCGTTTGGGTTCGAGCGATGCAAATAGGAGTGCGGGACTTTTTTCTGGTTGAGCTTGATCAGCACATTTTTGTGGCAGGCTTGATCGAGAAGGAATTCATTTTCACGCTCGGAGCCATCGCACCAAAAAATGTTTTCTGGCTTGACCAGAAGCGCGACCTCATGCACCCAGTCAAGCACAGCTTGATTCCGCAGTTTGTTCTCACCGATTCCGTCAGGAGCTGAAATGGCAGGCGCGATATCTTCCATGAACACAGTTGTCGATCTTGTCCGCCTGAGGCGGATCGATCTTCCATCACACGAGGAGATGAACTTTCCCTGTTTCCACGCCTTCTCCAAGAAATTTTTCGGGGCGCGACCGCCGAACTTGGTTGCACGGCGCGAAGGCTGGCTGTTTATTTAAAGCATGTTCGGAGTTACCACCTCCGATGATTATCGGCCGGTCGCCTGGATGGGTCGCTATCCTGTGCGCGTCACGTCCATCATTTGCGCGTTGTTCGTGCTGGGAATGTTCGCGACGGTGATCGCGCAGACGGCCGGCTGGGACTTCTCGCTGCTTGCCTTTCAATCGCGTGCATTTCTCCATGGATGTCTGTGGCAACCGCTCACGTGCACCCTGATCCAGACAGCATCGTTCTTTTTTCTCTTTAACATTTTTTTCTTCTACTGGTCGGGCAACCAGGTCGAGCAATATCTCGGCGTCCGGCGTTATCTGAAACTTATCGGGCTGCTTCTGCTGGTTCCACCGCTTGTTTTTCTTGCCTGGGGCCGAATGGCCACGGTTTGGAGTTACTACGGTTCCTACGAGCTAACGGTCGGAATGTTTATCGCCTTCGCCACGATTTATCCGAACATCGAGATTTTCGGATGGGTAAGTTTAAAGTGGCTGGCTTTTGCCGGCCTCGTGCTTGGTTCCATGCAATATCTCCCGCAACACAACTGGGGCTATCTGACGGTGCTTTGGGGAATGTGTCTCACCTCTTTTCTTTTCATTCGCGTCGCGCAGGAGCGCGTCCGGGTGCCGGTAGACTTTCACCGCCTTAATCCTTTTCGAAAGAAACCCCGGCTTCACGTCGTGCAAGCATCGACAGCGCGACGCTCGGTAGAACCGGATGACGTTTACACCTCGGTGGATCCGATTCTGGACAAAATCTCCAAGTCTGGGATTGGGAGTTTGACGGCGAACGAGAGAAAAATTCTTGATCGCGCACGCAATCGGCTGCTGAAGAAAGATACGTGAATCGTCCGTAGCTACCGGCCTGCGGCCGCTCCGGTCTCCCCGCCACAGCGCCGAATTCAACGATGCACCGCGCCGCTGGCTAAGGCGGCTGAGCATTTTTCAAAATATCCACAAATTGCGCAGGAGTTTTTGTCCGCATGAGCGCCGCGCGAATAGATTCGTCTTTGAGAAGCCGCGCCAATGTGCCAACGCAAATCAGATAATCATTAACCAGGCGTTGCGGCACGCCGATGACAAAAATCAGATTTGCGGGTCCATCTTCGCCGAACGGAATGCCTGGTCTACTGCGGCCGACGCCGAGTACAATCTGATCGACCAAATCCGTGCGCACATGCGGAAAGGCGACACCGTGCTCGACCGCGCCAGGGCGCGCTTGCTCGCGCGCGACTAGTTGTTCGAGAAACTTCTCGGGATTATCGATCTTGCCGTTGTCCGCGAGCAAATGGACGATTTCACGGAGGGCGGCAGGTTGATCTCGGGGTGACAAATTCAGCGCAATCTGTTTTTCATCGAGAAGATCCGATAGCGTAATGGCCATGTGTGACAGTGAGATTTATTGGATTATCCGCGCAAAGCAGTTATCCAGTTAACGACAGAGCCGTGGCAAACGAAACTACCGCATTGGAGCGCAGCGAGGAGAGGACCGTCTCCCTCCAACGAAGCATCTACGACCCCGGTTACGTCAATGCCATGTCGCATTTTTACCGCGGCGAGATGGGGCGGATCATGGTTTGGCGGCAGCGGCTCGACATCACGACCAACTGGGCGATCACCAGCAGCACGGCCATCATCACCATCGCCTTTGCCAATCGCGAAGTGCCGCACATCATTTTCTTTTTCAATCTCGCGATCGTCTGGGTAATGCTTTGGATCGAGGCGCGGCGCTATCGTTTTTACGACGCCTTCCGCGCGCGTGTTCGCATGCTCGAAGCGCATTTCCTCGTGCCCATGGTCATGGAAAATCGGGAGATGCTTCAAGGCGAATGGAAGAAGCTGGTTTGCGAAGATTTGATTTTGCCCTGCTTCAAAATCAGCAAGCTGGAAGCGATCGGGCGCCGCTTGAAACGCAATTACATTTTCATTTTCATTCTTATTCTGCTGGCGTGGGTGACGAAGATTTTTCTGCATGCCGAACATTCCATGGACAGCGTGGGCGCGTTCTATCGCGCCCTCCGCGTAGGCCATATCCCATCCTGGCTGGTAGCGCTGATTTTTGGCGGCACGTTTATTAGCGTGATCGTGATCACGATTTACGTTAGCAAAAAATCTTCCGGCGAGATCTCGGAATTCGGCACGCATCGTTCGCTCTGGCGTATATAGAAAAGTGACTACTGATCGGTGAACAGTGAATAGTTCCGAGAAACAGCGCCGTTCTGATGTCTGATCACCAGTCACTAATCACTGATCAGTTCCACCGCCTCTGCGAGATCGTGGCAAAGCTGCGCGGTCCTGGCGGCTGTCCGTGGGATGCGGAGCAGACGAACGAATCGCTGGTACCGGCGCTAATTGAAGAAGCTTACGAAGTGGCAGGAGCAGTGCGCGCAGCGGACGAGTCCAACTTTCGCGAAGAGCTTGGCGATCTCCTCTTGCTCATCGTGATGCACGCCGAACTTGCAGCCGAAGCCGGCCGGTTCAAGATCGACAACGTTATTTGCGAGGTCACGGAGAAGCTCATTCGGCGGCATCCGCACGTCTTCGGCGAAAGCGACGCCCGCGACAGCGGCGCGGTGGTCAGGCAATGGGAAGCGATTAAGCGTGCGGAAAAGAAATCGGAAAAACATTATCTCGCCAGCCTGCCGGACGCGTTGCCGGCGTTGATGCGAGCAGACAAAGCACAGAAGAAGGTTGCGCGCGTCAATTTCGATTGGAAAAAAATCGAAGATGTGATCGCGAAAGTGGAGGAAGAAGTCGGCGAAGTGAAGGCGGCAATTCAATCGCAAGATCGGCAACTGGTTGAAGATGAGATCGGCGATTTGTTCTTTGCTGTCGTAAATCTTTCGCGCAAATGCGGGATCGATGCCGAAAGTGCGCTGCAAAGGGCGACCGACAAATTCCGCGCGCGTTTCAACCGATTGGAGGACGAATTGAAATCGCAAGGCAAGCGGCTGGGGGACGCGGATCTCGCGGAAATGGACCAGATTTGGAATCAGATTAAGAACCAAACGCTCAACGCCCAACGCTCAACGTCCAATATCGAAGACAGACTCTGAATTTCTGTCAGTGGGCGTTGGATGTTGGGCGTTCGGCGCTCGCCACGGCGGAGCCCGTCCAGGGCGAAGGCGGGTTTGCTTCGACTTGGTGTTCGGCCATATTCCCCATCCCAATGCAGCTCCTGATCAATTTCCTGCTCGCGCTCTACGTCTTGGTGGCGATGCTCATGTTGCTATTCATTTTAATGCAGCGCCCGCGCAGTGAAGGCCTGGGCGCAGCGTTCGGCGGCGGCGTGACGGAAAATATTTTCGGTGCGCAGACGACCAACGTCCTGGTGAAAATTACCGCATGGCTGGCCGCTATCTTCTTTGCGCTCACGTTCGTATTGTCGATCCTCTACGCGCACAAAACGAGCGGCGATAGCGCCCTACGGCGGGAACTGCTGAAACAAGAAACTGCGCCGGCCCCTTCTGCTGCTCCGTCAGCCACAAAACCATCTCCCGCTGCTTCAGCATCTTCCGATTCCGGCGTTGGCGTTTTACCTCCGGGAAGCGCAACTCCCGTTCCTTCGCCGCGCGCAACGGCATCGGTTGCGCCAACAGTATCTCCGGCCGCTTCCGCAAAGCCGAAGCGCCGATAGCGGGCAATCCCTGTTGGGTGCGGAATGGTCCGCATTGATTACTCTCGCGTGCGCGAGTTCACGAAATTGTTGCACAGTCGCCACGTGCCTGTAACAATCGCCGCCTAGCTTGCACGGACTTGCGGGAGAGAGCGTGGGCAGATGGGGGATTCAAACTCGCAAGACCAGTGCACCGCAAGACCTCAACCCAAGGAGAAAATTATGTTCACGAAGAAATGCTTTTTACCACGAATCGGCGTCGCCATTACCATGTTGGTATTGGCCGTGGGACCGCTTTATGCGGATCCGTCGCCTGATTCCGAGCGGCTCGAAAAACTCGAGCGCGCGGTGCAGCAATTGCAAGAGCGCAATGCTGAGCTCGAACAGGAAGTCAAAAGCTTAAAGAAAATGAGTTCGTTTGCCCCTGAACTCGGCGGGGAGGGGAAAACAAAGACGAAAATCATTTCTGATGGAAAAACGTATGTGGAAAAAAACGTTCTCGCAGAAGAGAAACCACCGATTTACGTCGTTCCCGGCGGTCCGGAGTTTAAGCTCACACTGGGCGGATATATTCAGGCGCAATTCGAGGATGGCGATGTTTCCGCATTCGAGGGTCGTTTTGGTTTGACCGCGATCAAGGACCGTTTCCGCCTGCGCCGCGCGCGAATCACTCTGTCAGGCGATTACGGGGAAAACTTTGATTTCAAAATTCAGGGCGATTACGAACAAAGCGACACGGCGATCACAGCCTTGCAGTCGATCACCACAATAGTCGACAAAAAGACCGGAGACATCAAAACCATTAAAACCACGACGACCTCTAATTCCTCGCGCGCCTCGTTTTCCGGCACAGACATTTTTATCAACTGGCATCAATTTCCTGAGGCCCAATTCAAAATCGGCCAATGGAAAGCACCGTTCGGTTTGGAACAGATCACACCCGACGAAGTCCTGTTTACGATCGAGCGCAGCCTTCCTACCGGTGCGATCACGCCCGAGCGACAAATTGGCGCCCAACTCTGGGGAAAGCCGCTCACCCATCTATGGCCGGAGCAGTCAGACTTTTTGACCTACTACGCGGGCGTGTTTAACGGGAACGGGCGCAACACGACCGTCAACGACAACAATAATTTCATGACTGTGGGCCGGCTGGAACTTCTGCCGTACAAGGGTAAGATTTTCGGCCAAGATGCTAGCCTGAAGCTCGGCGGCGATGTTCTCAACAGCCGCGACGATAAGGGAACAAATATCTCGCAAACATTGAACCTGCTAGTCAACGCAGATGGTTCACTATCGCCATTCGTTTTGCCTGGAGCAGACGAGCGGACAGCGTGGAGTGCGGACGCATGGCTCAACATCGGGCCATTTGACTTAATCGGCGAATACCTGGCGGAAGACGTCGACGGTCGCACGGTGAATGGAGTGGCACCGGGCTTCAAGAATTTCGATCCCAGTGGCTGGTACGTCCAAGGCAGTTACTACATTATCCCCAAAAAGCTGCAAGGGGTCGTCAAATGGGAAGCACTGGAGCCTGACCAAATGGATGATGATAACATCCACTCCATTACCGCCGGGCTCAACTACTACATCCACGGCAATTCCATCAAGGTGATGGCCGATTACATTCACACCTGGTCAAATTTTCGCTCCGCGCACCCGGAATTCGGTCCTGACGATTTCGATGAATTCATCGCACGTCTCCAGGTGATATTCTAAGTAAGACGCTTTGCCGGCGCGCGCTTGATTGTCGATTTTACGTCAACTGGGGAAAGCGAAAGAACTAGGCTCGAGAGGCGGGCGCGGTCACTTCCGCGCACCAATTCTCCACCTGTGCCCGAATCGCATCGCGAATTTCGCGCACCCGCGCAAGCTTTTCTTCCGCCGTACCGGTGACTTGAGATGGATCGGGAAAACTCCAGTGCAAACGCTTCGCCGGTCCTGGAAAAATCGGACACTGTTCGGCGCTGGCTTCGTCGCAAACCGTGATGACATAGGCGAAGAGTTGCCCCGACTTAAACACATCAAACACGGCCTGCGTTTTTTTGGCAGAGATATCGATGCCAACCTCAGACATCACTTTCACCGCCAACGGATTTAACGTACCGGGCTCCAGACCGGCGCTGTGGCCGACAAAGACTTCTTCGCAGATGTGATTGAGCCATGCTTCCGCCATTTGGCTGCGCGCGCTGTTATGCACACAGATGAAAAGCACTTTCGTTTTCACGCATTGTCAATCCTATCTTGAGACGGCGAGTCTCGGCAATTACGCGTAGCGTTACAATTTTGTGACAAATGAAAGGGCGCGTTACCGTTTGACTCTTCGCCGCCAATAAAGCTTGGCATTTTCGCCGGAAACGATTGAGTCCGTAATATGCGCCGTCCAAACCACGTCTCCTCGCGCGAGATCGAGCGGAAGTTCCTGATCAAACATTTGCCAGTCGAAATTTTGCGCTCGCGTCATTTCCCAATCGCGCAGGGTTATCTCGCAAACGAACCTGGTGGCCGCCACGTTCGCCTGCGCAAAAAAGCGAGCACCAGGTCGCTGACCTTCAAAGTTGGTCGAGGCTCGGCTCGCGAAGAACGCGAAATCAGATTGAGCGGGAAACAATTCGCTATTCTTTGGCCGGCCACCCGGGGTCGAAGACTGCGCAAAGTCCGTTACGAGTTGCCGTGGAGAAATCTGACGATCGAGATCGACATTTATCACGGGCGCAATCGCGGCCTGATGGTTGCCGAAGTGGAGTTCCCCAATCACGCGAGCCGTCGCAAGTTCAAGCCGCCCGCCTGGTTTGGACGAGAGGTCACTGGCGAAAAGCGCTACAGCAATGTCAGGCTAGCCAGGGAGTAGGGCGTTCGCCTAGCGCATCTCCATTTTCATCGAAGACGGGGTTCAGCGTCGAACGGCGATTATTTTTTCGCCAGTTTAGGTGGCAACAACCAGAGCAATCGTCCTTTTTGCGAGGCAGGATCAACGTCTACCAGCGCGACGCCGGCCTTGGAAAGTTTGAGCGATGCGCCAGTCAGGGCCGCGATTGCGCCGCTGAAATCCGGCTCGTGACCGACAAGCATTAGGCTTTCTTGCGGGTATTTTTCGGACACACGTTCCAGTTCTCGCTTGCCGAAACCCGGAGCGAGTAGTTTTTCTTCCCGGCATTTTATTTTCAAATGCTCGGCGGCAATCTCGGCTGTTTGCGCCGCACGCGGCAGCGGACTGGTCAAGATCAGGGAGGGCTTCGCCTTGACGCGGGCCAGGAACTTTGCGACCTCGCGCATTTCTTTCTTGCCGCTTTTGGTGAGCGGACGCTCGTCATCGGGCTTTTTCCAGTCCGGCCAATCGGCCTGGCCGTGTCTGAGAAAATAAAGATACATGTTAAAAGGTTACAAAGTTATAAAGTTAAACTTGTTGCAGCCTCGCCTGGAACTTTTGCAACCCTTTTAACATTTTAACTTCTTACATTACATGATGCGCCATTTCGGGCGGCCTGTCCTCGGTTCGATTTGCCACAGGCGAGTTCCGCCGAGAAACGCGTTCCGATTATGTCCGAGTTCGGCTCCTTCCGGGAGCTCGTCCAATTTCTTGGCGTTGCCGCCGCCCAAAACAACGTAGTCAGCAATGAGGGATTTTTTCAACTTCGCCACCGCATAGGCGACCTCGCGTTGCCATTCTTTTTCGCCCAATTCGATCATCCCCGGCTTTCCCAAAAAGTCTTCGATGACTCTTCGATCGCGGTAAGGGAGGTCGCCCAATTCAAGCGGAAGAACGGTGTTGCTCCAAACCAAGGTGGAGCCAAGGCCGGTGCCGAGCCCAAGAAAAAGCATCCGCCCGCCGCGATAGCTGCCAAGCGCTTGCAAGGCGGCGTCATTAACGATGCGCACCGGTTTGCCGAGTGCTTTCTCGAAATTGAATCCGGCCCAACCTTTGCCGAGATGTTTCGGTTCGCTCAGAATCCGGCCGTCGCGCACCGGCGAGGGAAATCCCATCGAGAGCGCATCGAATTTCCAGTCGCTGATTAATGACTTCGTCTGTGCGATCATCTCATGCGGGGTCAGTTTCGGCCCGGATTTAAACTTTCGTTTTTCCGCGCGCGAAATCATCAGCTTCACGTTGGTGCCGCCGATATCGATTACCAAAATCTTCCTCTTCATGATTGTTTTGGTGGCGCAACGGTGATGGGAATCAGTTTATCAGCGGGAGGCGTTTTTTTGCGGCGAAGTTTCTTGGCGCGTTCCCGTGAACGCTCGCGAAAATGCCATTGCGCCTGCGCGCGCGCCTCAGTCCCCTCCGGTTTCAATCGCCGATAACTTCCGTCCGGCTGCAATTCCCGTGCTTTGACCCGGTCATTTAAAAATCGTGGGAGCACTTCGTTAATAACGTTATCGCGCAATCCTGGATTCTCGATGGGGAAGGCAACCTCGACGCGACGTAAAAAATTACGTGGCATCCAATCGGCGCTCGACAAAAAGATATCGGGCTGCCCGTCGTTGGCGAAGTAATAGATTCGGCTGTGCTCGAGGAACCGTCCTACGATGCTGACGACGCGAATGTTTTCGCTCAGGCCCGGGATTTTCGGGCGCAAACAGCAAATCCCGCGCACAATCAAATCGATTGCGACGTCCGCGCAGGAAGCTTCGTAGAGTTTCTCGATGATCTCTTGATCGACAAGCGAATTGAGCTTGGCGATGATGCGGGCTGGTTTTCCGGCGAGGGCGTGGTCGCGCTCGCGCTCGATTAGACCGATCAGGCGTTGCTTCAAGTCAAACGGCGCGACCATCAGCTTTTTCAAACCGGGATAAGCGGCCAGTCCGGTAAGCGTGTTAAAAACAATCGCGACTTCTTCGGTCAATTGAGGTTCGCTCGTGAGAAGACTGAAATCTGTGTAGATCCGGGCAGTCCGCGGATGATAATTGCCCGTTCCAAGATGGACGTAATGTCGGATGCGATCGGCGTCGCGCCGCACGATGAGCAGCGCTTTGCAATGCGTTTTTAGGCCAACGACTCCGTAAATGACATGCGCGCCGGCTTCTTCGAGGCGACGCGCCCACTGAATGTTGACCGCTTCATCAAAGCGCGCGCGCAATTCGACGATTGCCGTGACCTGCTTTCCGGCGTTGGCTGCATCAATGAGCGCTTCCACAATGGGTGAATCGCCGCTTGTGCGATAAAGCGTGATTTTGATCGCGAGCACCTGCGGGTCCTGGGCCGCTTCTTCGATAAAATCGACAATCGGATCGAAGCTGTCGTAGGGGTGATGGAGCAGAACATCCTGCCGGCGGAGCACTTCAAAGATATCCGCATGCGGCGGAAGCGCCGGATCTCGGCCCGGTTGGAACGGCCGGTCCCTCAGCTTCGCAAATGCGTCATTGGTGACGAGTGGCGCAAGATGCGTCATCGAAAGCGGTCCATCCACCTTGTAAACGTCGTCCCCGCTCAAATCGAAAAACTCGAGAAGCAATTCGCGAAACTCTTTCGGGCAATCCGTCTCTACTTCCAACCGCACGGCGTTACCGCGACTCGACCGCCGCAGTTCCTGCTCGATGGTGCGCAACAGGTTCTCTGCCTCCTCTTCGTCGATGTAGAGATCGCTGTTGCGCGTGACGCGAAAGGCATGCACGCCATCGAGGATCAAACCTGGAAAAAGCTCGCCGATGTGCTGTTTGATGAGAGAAGCCAGGTAAATGTAATCCCACGGCTCGTCTTCGCCCTTTCCGCGCGGCATTAAGATCAGGCGCGGCACCACGCGCGGCACCTGGACGATGGCGTGCAATGGTTCGCCGCCACGTTGCGCCTTCGCCCGCACGAGCAAATTGTGGCTCTTATTCAAAAGCTGCGGGAACGGATGACTGGCATCGACCGCGAGCGGCGTGAGCATTGGGAAGACTTCTTCCTGAAAATAACGCTGCGCCCAGGCCGCGCGCTTCCCGCTCAGTTTTGTCACGTCGCGAATGTGAATGCCATGTTTTGCGAGCTCCGGCTGCAACTCGTTGTTCCAAAGCGCATACTGGGTTGCGACCAGCTCGCCAACGACGCGCCGGATGTTATTGAACGTCTCGGTGGGACTCAACCCGTCCGGCCCCACGTCGCTCGTCTCGCTCTCAATCTGTTGTTTAATTCCAGCGACACGAATTTCGAAAAATTCGTCGAGGTTCGAGCTAAAGATGGTGAGAAACTTGACCCGCTCGATCAGCGGCTGGGTCGGGTCCTGCGCTTCTTCGAGCACACGGCGATTGAATTCAAGCCAACTGAGCTCGCGATTGATGAAGTTTTGTGGATCGGAAAATCGCTTTTCTTCACAGACCCGCGTGGGAAGCGGCTGATCGTTTTCCGTCTTTTCTTCGAAGCTGACTTTGGCGGTAGTTGCCTGCATCGGTTTCAAGATCGGCAACCATTTCGGAACCGATTGTCGATCAAACGAGTGAATTCATCTTCGCCGACTTCGGAGAAGGCGGCAACTGGCGCGTTAGGCCGTTCCAACGAAAGGCTGGTGGCGAATATCTTCGGCGGCAGCGGCGTAAACAGCGTCCTCCGCTATATTAGTGGCGTGATCGCCCACCCGCTCGAGGTGCCGGGCGATAAACATTAGGTTCAAATAACCGCGCAATTGGTCGGGATTTTCGGCCATTCGTTGGACCAATTGGCGGCTGGCCTGCCGATTTAGCTCATCCAGTTTTTCATCACGCGGCACGATGTTGCGCCCCAGCTGGACGTCCTCCCGAACGTAAGCGTCCACGCTGTCTTTGAACATCGACATGGCTTGCGCGTACATCGGCTCAATCAATTTCACCTCCGGCAGGGGCGGATGTCGATTCAGCTTCCGGGCCCCCCGGGCGATGTTGACGGCCTGGTCTGCGATGCGCTCGAGGTTGGAAGAAAGTTTCATCGCGGAAACGACTCGCCGCAGATCGGAGGCGACCGGTTGGAAGCGCAGCAGCACATCCACTCCGTCCTTATCGATCTGCTTCTCCAGTTGATCGATCTCTTCGTCGTCAGCAATGGCGTTGGCGCAAAGATCGTCGTCGCGCTGAAACAAGCCTTTGATCGCTCGGTCGAGGCTGCGCTCAGCCAATCCCGCCATCATCAGAACATTATTGCGCAAGGAAGCGAGCGCTTCGTCAAACGTACCGAGGATGTGTCGTGGCCCAATCATCCACAAATAAAATCGTTAGCCGAACCGCCCGGTGATGTAGTCTTCTGTCTTCCGCTCGGCTGGGTTTGTAAAGATTTTTGTGGTGGGCCCGAATTCAATCAGGCGTCCCATATAAAAGAAGGCGGTAAAGTCGGAGCACCGGCCGGCTTGTTGCATGTTGTGGGTGACGATCACGATGGTGTAACGCCTTTTTAATTCAGCAATCAGCTCCTCGATTTTGGCGGTCGCAATTGGATCGAGCGCCGCGGCGGGCTCATCCATGAGCAGCACTTCCGGTTCTACCGCGATGGCGCGCGCAATACAGAGCCGCTGCTGCTGGCCGCCCGAAAGACTCATTCCTGGTTTGTGCAAGTCGTCTTTCACTTCATCCCAAAGGGCCGCCATGCGCAGTGATTTTTCCAGACTTTCATCGAGTAACCGGCGATTGCGCACGCCATTGAGTTTCAGACCCACGACCACGTTCTCGGCGATCGACATCGTGGGGAAAGGATTCGACTTCTGGAAAACCATGCCGATGCGTCTTCGGACCGCTGTCGGGTCCGAGCCGGGCGCATAGACATCTTCGCCTTCAAAGAGAACTTTTCCTTCGACCCGTGTACGCGGCACCAACTCATGCATCCGGTTGAGGCTGCGCAGAAATGTGGACTTTCCGCAGCCGCTCGGGCCAATGATGGCCGTAACCGCTTTGGGTGAGATGTCCATCGTTACATCCTGAATGGCCGGTTTTTCGCCATACCAAACAGAAAGATTTGATACGGAAAACGCGGGCGATGCGGCCTCGTCGGCTTCGCTGGGTGTGTTTGGCTCGACGATCGACATAGGGGGCTCGGCGCGCTCCTGGACGACGGGATTTCGAAGCGATACCTGTGTTTTAATCATGAGAGATCAGGTGGGATTTATCATGCGGCCGCGGGTAAGAAGGCGGACCAGTACATTAATGAAAAAAATCGTGACGACCAGCACAAGCGCGCCCGCCCATGCCTGACGATGCCAGTCATCGTACGGCGAAATTGCGTAGCTGAAAATTTGCAATGGCAAGGCGGCGATCGGTTCGCTCAAGCTGTGATTCCAAAAACGATTGCCGAATGCGGTGAAAAGCAGCGGCGCGGTTTCGCCCGCGACGCGTGCGAGGGCGAGCAAAATTCCGGTGACGATCCCCTTCGAGGCGGTTTTCATCACGATGTGCACGATAGTTTTCCAGCGACTAACCCCGAGAGCGAGCGCTGCTTCGCGATAACCATTCGGAACCAGCAGGAGCACTTCTTCAGTCGTTCGCATAATCAGCGGCACCATTATCAGGCCTAGTGCGAGACCGCCCGCGTAGGCGGAAAAACCTTTGAACCGCAAAACGACGAGGCCGTAAACAACCACGCCCCAAATGATGGACGGCACCCCGTTGAGCACATCGGCCACGAACCGCAACATCGAGTTAGCACGGGCCGAGCCGTACTCTGCCAAGTAAACCCCGCCCAGCACGCCGATTGGCACGCCGATGATTGCGGCGATTCCGAGCAGCTCAAATGAGCCGACGATTGCGTTCGCCATGCCGCCGCCAACCACTCCTACAGGTTTCGGCAGTTGGGTAAAAAAATCCCAGTTCACCGAGCTTGCGCCGCTCTTTAAGAGGTGAAAAAAGACCAGACCAAGCGGGGATATGACAAGCAGTGCCGAGACGAACGCCAAGGCGGCAGCCAACGCGCTTTTAATTTTGCGCCAAGTGTGATTTGTGGCAGTCGGTCGCATTTCACTTATTGCACGGCGCGCGTGCTCATGCTTCGGCCCATGGTTTTCAAAAGAAGTTGCGCGATCAGATTTGCCAAAATGGTGATTCCGAAAAGAACGAGCCCGATTTCGAAGAGCGCTTGGAGATAAAGATCGGTGGTGGCTTCAGTAAATTCATTTGCAACCACGCTGGCCAAGGTGTAACCCGGCGCGAAGAGCGACGCCACAATTTGCGGCGTATTGCCGATGACCATCGTCACCGCCATGGTTTCACCCAACGCGCGGCCGAGGCCGAGAATGATCGCGCCGAACAGTCCTTTCCTGGCGTAACTTAAAACGGCGATGCGCGTGACTTCCCAGCGGGTGGCTCCCAAGGCATAGGCCGCTTCACGCTGCAAGTTCGGCACACTGCGCAAAATCTCGCGCGAAACCGAGGTAATGATCGGCAAAATCATGATCGCAATAATGATGCCCCCCGCGAGCATACTCACGCCGTAGATCGGACCTCGAAAGAGGGGCGTCCAGCCAAACAATCTCTTCAACAATGGGAAGGGATAGTCGCGGAGCCAGGGAATCATCACAAAAATTCCCCACAGCCCGAGAATGACGCTGGGAATCGCAGCCAGCATTTCGACGAGCGAAGTAATCGGTTGTCGAATCCAAAGTGGCGCCAGCTCGGTAAGATAAAGGGCTGTCGCGATGCTCAACGGCACCGCGATGATCAGCCCAATGAGCGATGAAACGATCGTGCCGTAAATGAAGGGGAGCGCGCCAAACTGTTCGGCCACCGGGTCCCAGGTCGATGTGGTAAGAAAATGAAAACCGAATCTCCAAATCGCTAACGATGAGCCCCGAGCCAATTGCCAGCCAACCAGAAAGACGAGCGCCACGACTGCCAGCGCCATGGCCAGGGTGAGATACTCGAATGCCTTGTCGCCAAGACGCGACGGCGGCTTCATCCTCACCGCGACTGGTCGGCGCGCTGTTGTTGACGGCTCCTCGAGAGTAATAGCGCTAGGCACAGTGAATCCCAGCCAACGGCGGCTATGTTTTAATCTCCGAAACGCGCTTCAGGACGCGCTCCCGCAATTGCGGCGGCAACGGCGCGTAATCCAAGTCTTTTGCCATCTCTTCGCCTTTCGTCAGCGCCCAGTTCAAGAACTCAACCACCTTCTTGCCTTTTGCCGGATCCTTTTGCTGTTCATAAACCAGCAACCAGGTTGCGCCCGCGATTGGATACGACTCTTTTCCCGGAGCGTTTGTTATCGAGAAACGGAAATCGTCTGGAATCTGCGCAGTACTCATCGCCGCCGTAATCGACTCCAATGTCGGCCTTATAAATTCGCCCGCCGAGTTTTTTATTTCGGCATACGGCATCTTATTCTGGATCGCGTAGATTAGCTCGACGTAACCGAGCGCACCAGGGGTTTGTTTGATCTGACCGGCGACGCCTTCATTGCCTTTGCCTCCGAGACCGACCGGCCAATTTACCGAGGTGTTTGTCCCGACCTTCTGCTTCCACTCGGGGCTAATCTTGCTCAGGTAATCGGTCCATATGTAGGTCGTGCCGCTTCCATCGGAACGATGCACAACTACAATCTCTTGATCGGGGAGATTTACGCCTGGATTTAACGCAACGATCTTCGAGTCATTCCACTTTTTGATCTGGCCGAGAAAAATTCCCGCGATTGTGTCTGAATCGAGTTTTAGCGCGGGATTTCCCGGCAAGTTGTAGGCCACGACGTCCGCCCCGGCAACGGTCGGTATGTGGAGCAATTTCCCTGGCGCCTTCGCCAGGTTATCGTCGCTCATTGGTCCATCGGACGCGCCAAAATCTACCGTCTGGGCAAGAATCTGCTTTTGCCCACCACCCGATCCGATCGATTGGTAATTGAACCGCACCGAGGGATCGACGCTGGCGTATTCGTCGAACCATTTTGAGTAAATCGGATAGGGAAACGTGGCGCCCGCGCCATTAATCGTCATTTGCCCTTGTGCGCTCGCGCTGAGCCCGAACGCGATGGCTAGTCCGAAAAGTCTGAGGCCGTGTTTTTGAAGGTCCGTCATGCGACGGAAATTGCCAGACTCAGCCTGATGGGGTCAAAATATTTACTGTTACGTTTGTGTGACAGATGCCAGCCGAGCCCGTGGTTGCGTCGGCTCTGACCCTCCGGGCGAAGGGCGTTCTGCTAACAAGCAAAGTCATTTTGCTAACAAGCAAAGTCGTTTCGCTAACAAGCAAAGTCGTTTTGCTAATAAGCAAAATCATTCTGCTAACAAGCAAAGCGACGCGTAAAGTTACCAAAACCCCTTTGCTAACAAGCAAAACTGCTCGAGCCTGAAGCTTTCAGCTTTTCCGCGTTTCAGCTTTTCAGAATGGCTTGGAGGTCTTCCAAGATCGACACTCGCATTCGGAAATTCGCGCTTGTCGCGCAGCCATTTCAAATTGTCGCCGAAATATAAGCGGTTCACGTGGCGCAAATGTGCGGAACATCGACGCGGGGTCAACGCACGGTTGCGTATAAGCATTGCGCCGTGTACGAGAATGAATGGAAACAATTGCTGCCTTTCTTGAAACGCGACTCGCGCTGAAGCGCGATCGTATTGTGCTGGTGATTTACCAGAGCAAAACTATCCTACCGCGATAGAGATAAACGAACATGAAGAAAAAGGTGCTTTTCATTTGCGTCCAAAACAGTGCCCGCAGCCAAATGGCGGCGGCGTTGATGAATAAGATGTGCGGCGAATTTTTCGAAGCCGACAGCGCGGGGCTTGACCCCGGCCAACTGAATTCGCTCGCGGTTGAAGCGCTCAAGGAGATCGGCATCGACATCTCAAAGAACGAGACGAAAGCCGTCTTTGATGTCTGGAAATCAGGGAAGCTCTTTAAATACGTAATCACGGTTTGCAGCGAATCGGAGGCCAAGGGATGCCCTATTTTTGCGGGTGTGACCGAGCGCTTGCACTGGCCGTTTCCCGATCCATCAGAATTTACTGGAACGCAGGAAAGGAAGATGGAGAAGACGCGCGAGGTGCTAGCGCAAATCCGAGAAAAGATCGACCGTTTCTGCGAAGAGCATTCTGCTCTCGAGCTGGAACGGTAGAGGTTGAATGGAAGCAGCGCGAAAAAGCGACATCGCGTGGGCCATCGTACGGTTAATTTTGGGTTTCATCCAGATCGTCGGGGCCACTGCTGGGGTAATATTTTTAATCGGGACGGGCGCCAGCCGCGCTACGTTTGTGACGGTACTCGCCACGGGATTCGTTACACTCGTAAGTCGGCTTCTTTTTCGGCGTAAGAAGCCCAATCCCAAGCTTCGAACTCGCGGCGACGAAACCGTCTTTCCATATACATCGATGCTGATGACGAAAAAACTCGCCGCGGAGTTTCTTGGTACATTCGCACTGGTCTTTGCAGGCACGGGCGCGATTGTGATTAATGAAGTGAGCGGAGGCGCAGTTTCACACGTCGGAATTGCCCTCACCTTCGGGCTGATCGTGTTGGCCATGATTTACACTCTTGGCGACATCTCCGGTGCGCATATTAATCCAGCAGTAACGATCGGCTTTTGGATTTCACGCCGTCTGCCTTGGGATCAGGTGCTGCCCTATGTTATCAGTCAATGCGGCGGAGCATTCGCGGCCAGCGGAGTGTTGCGCTTGCTGTTTCCGCAAAATGCTCTGCTCGGCACAACCGAACCGGCCGGCTCGCATTTCCAATCATTTGTTCTCGAACTTTTGCTGACCGCCATCTTGATGTTCGTTATCCTTGGCGTCTCGGCTGGCGCACGAGAGAAAGGAATCACGGCCGGGATCGTTGTCGGTGCCGTGATTGCTCTTGAGGCAATGTTTGCCGGGCCGATTTGTGGAGCGTCGATGAACCCGGCACGCTCGCTTGCCCCCGCGATCGTATCGCAACATCTCTCCGGCCTTTGGATCTACATCGCGGCGCCGATACTCGGTGGCGCCTTGGGCGTGCTTGGCTGCCGCTGCGTACGCGAGAAAGGCTGTTGCTCGAGTGCTGCAGCCGTCACTGCTTAAGCGATCTTGCCGGCTGCGCCCCGCTCATGCCATCCACCGGAATAAGCACGCGGACGGTGGTACCGCGGCCAAGTTCGCTTTCGGCCTCTACCCGGCCGCCGTGCAATTGCGTAATGTGTTTGACGATGGAAAGTCCTAGACCGGTGCCGCCGAGCGCGCGACTGCGCGCTTTGTCCACTCGGTAGAAGCGCTCGAAAATGCGCGGCAGATCGTCCTTGCCGATGCCGACGCCATTGTCGCTCACGCTCAGCGCGATTTCGTGGCCGCGTCGCTCAGCTTGCAAGCGAATCTCACCGTGCTGGTGCGAATATTTCACCGCGTTATCCAGCAAATTGTAGAGGACTTCCTGCAAGCGCGTTTCGTCACCCCGAATCGGCGGCAACTTTGCCGAATGATCGACAGTCACTTTCAATTGTTTTTCCTCGAACTTCTTTTCCCAGTCGCGCACAACATTACGGAACAATTCCGCCACCCGCACCTTGCCGAAGTGCACATTCGGAGCAGCCGATTCCAACTGCGCGAGAACAAGCAAGTCGTCCACGAGCAGGGCCAGGCGTTTGGAGTGCCTTTCCATGATCTCAAGGATGCGCGCCAGCTCTTCCCGGGCGGTCTTTGGATTGTCGCGCAACGTCTCGATGTAACCGTGCAAGATCGACAACGGGGTCCGCAACTCATGCGATACGTTGGCCACAAAATCACGCCGGACTTGATCGAGCTGCCTGAGTTGCGTGATGTCGTGAAACAAAACAACGGCCCCGGTGATTTCGCTCCGGTCGTTCTTCATCGGCACAGCATTGAGTTCCATGTGCCGCGCCGAATTATCTGCCGAATCGGCCAGGACCAGTTCGCATTGCCGTGCTTCGCCTCCGCGCAAGGTTTCCGCGATTAACCGGTCGAGCGTCGCATCGCGGATAGTTTCAAGCAGATTTGCCCCGACGGAAATTTCGCGCAGTCCAAAAAGTTGACCAAGGGTTTCATTGACCAACGTGATCTGCCGCTCAGTGTCAACCACGAGCAGCCCATCCTGCATCGCCCGGAAAATGGTCTGCGTGCCAAAAGCACCTTCGGAAATTTTCTGATCGAGCGTTTGTTGGCGTTCAGCAATGTTCTCCAGGGCAAGCGCGACCCGCTGGGTCTGCACCGCTCCGTCGACAAGAAAAGTGCGGGGGCTTTCCCCGCGCGCGATTTGCCTAACAAGTTGCTCGATCTCGCGCCAGGGCGCGACCCAGCTCCGCCAGAAGAAGAACGTGGCCGCCGCCAGCAGCCCGGCGAGGACAAGCAAAAACAGCCACCACATCAATTAATTTTCCCGCAACCGATAACCGAACCCGCGCACGGTCTCGACTGCGGTGCCGGCTTTGCCGAGTTTTTCGCGAAGCCGCCGCACATGGGTATCAACTGTGCGCGTGTCGATCACACTTTCGTAGCCCCAGACGTCATTGAGCAGACGATCGCGTGCCTGCACACGCCCGCGCCTCTGAATGAGCGTGCACAGAAGTTTGAATTCGATGCTGGTAAGATTGACACGCTTGTCTTCGACCGAAACGTTGTGGCGTGCGGGATCAATCGTAATCGCGCCGGCTGTGAGCCGCTCGTCGTCCTGCCGGGTTTCGCCGCGGCGCAGGATGGCTTTAACTCGCAGGATTACTTCGCGCGGACTGAATGGCTTCGTCACGTAATCGTCCGCCCCAAATTCCAACCCAACGATGCGATCGATTTCTTCCGCTTTCGCCGTCAACATCATGATTGGAATGTGTCGCGTTGCGGGGTCAGTTTTGAGAACTTTGCAAACCTCTAAGCCCGGCATCTTCGGCAACATCAGATCCAGAATAATGAAGGCGGGCCTTTCCTTGCGCGCTTTGTCGAGACCGCTTGCGCCGTCGTTGGCGGTGGAAACGGCGAACTTTCCCGACTTGCGCAGATGAAGGGCGAGCAAATCGACGACGTCGCGCTCATCCTCGATAATTAGGATTGTCTTGCCTGCTGCATCCATTCGCCGCAGCCCGTTTACCTGCGTTTTTATCTCGCTGTGTCGGGGCCCACACCGACCTTTTCGTTCAACGCCTGCGTGAACTCCTGTAAACTGGAGACGATCTGCGGTGCTTTGCTCAACACCGTCGTGGCCAGCTTTTCTGCGTAATCGGGACGGCGCTGGGACATTTCGGAAAGCGCCATCATCACCGCGAGGGCGTTGTTAATCGAATGCTTGATCTCGCTGAATTTCTTCTGCAGCTGAACGAGCTCCTCATGCGAGATGGTTTGGTCGGTCTCACTCATAATTGGGCATTTTCGCTGGAGAAAACGGGCGGCTGTGCTTGACTTAAAGGTTCGACATTTTTAGTCAAGATGCCTGCCGAAGTTATCCGGATCAGTGGTGCGCGCCAGCACAATTTAAAAAATCTCCACGTGGAAATTCCGCGGGAGAGGCTGGTCGTGATCACTGGGCTGAGCGGCTCGGGCAAATCGTCGCTCGCCTTCGACACTCTCTACGCCGAAGGGCAACGGCGCTATGTCGAAAGCCTGTCCGCTTACGCCCGACAGTTTCTCGACCAGATGGAAAAGCCGGACGTTGATTTTATTGAGGGCCTCTCGCCCGCTATCGCCATCGAGCAACGCAGCGCTGGAGCAAATCCAAGATCGACAATCGCGACCACCACCGAAATTTACGATTATCTGCGGGTTCTCTTTTCGGCCATCGGCCAGCCGCACGACCCGACAACGGGCCAACAGATTCATCGTCAAACGCCCCAACAAATTGTCGACCAAATTCTGGCCTACTCGCCGGAAACAAAAATCGTTGTGCTTGCGCCGCTGGTGCGAAACCAGATCGGCGAATTCCGCGACGTGATTGAAAAACTCAAGCGGGAAGGATTTGTGCGGGCACGCCTCGATCGCGAAATCGTCGAACTCGATCGTGCGGAACCGATTCGACTGAAAAAGAATGAACGGCACACCATCGAAGCGGTCGTGGATCGGCTGGTCGTGCGGGAGGGAATCCGTCCGCGTTTGACCGATTCAGTTGAGACCGCGCTGAAATGGGGCGGAAACCGCGTGGTGGTGCTGCGGGAGCAACGAAGTAATGGAGTAAAGGAAAAATGGAGTAATGAAAAATCCAGTGCTCCACTACTCTCCATCGCCTCAGCAGGCGCTTGGGAAGAGCTGCCCTACTCGACGGATTATGGAAATGCCGAAACCGGTTTCACGCTTGGCCAGTTGACGCCGAAACATTTTTCGTTCAACAGCCATCTCGGCGCTTGCCCGGCTTGTCACGGACTCGGCACGCAATTGGTTTGCGATCCCGAGCTAATGATTCCAGATCAGTCGAAAACGCTGGCCGAAGGAGCGATTGCGCCCTGGCGTCGCGGCCCGAAGCGGATGCAAGCTTATTACCGCCACTTGCAACGCGCGCTGGTGAAATATTTTCAGGTCGATGAAGACGTGCCGTTTGCCGACCTGCCTAACGACTTCAAAAAGGCGCTTTATTTCGGCACGAATGGCGAGTTGATTGAAATAAGCAACGATCCCGAAGCCAAAACGGCGCGGCCGTTCGAAGGACTCGTCCCCCAAATGCAGCGCATCTACGAGAAAACGCAAAGCGAATTCACGCGCCAGCGAATTCGCGCATTCATGACGCGGGTGCCGTGCAAAGCTTGTGGCGGCGCCCGGCTCAAACCGGAAATTCTCGCCGTCACCCTCAAAGATCGACAGGGCCAGGAGTTGAACATTCACCAATTCAGCGAACAAACGACTGAACAGGCCGCGGGTTACATCGAGAATCTGGAATTGACGCCTCAGCAAAAAACCATCGCCGCGGAGGTCGTTCACGAAATTGAATCGCGCCTGCAATTTCTGGTCGAAGTGGGGCTTGGTTATCTCACGCTCAACCGGGAGAGTGGCACGCTAAGCGGCGGGGAAGCGCAACGCATTCGCTTGGCCACGCAGATCGGGTCCGGACTGGCCGGCGTCCTTTACGTTCTCGACGAACCGAGCATCGGGCTGCATCAGCGTGATAACGCGCGTCTACTCGGCACGCTCCATCGTCTGCGCGATCTCGGCAATTCCGTTATCGTGGTCGAGCACGACGAAGAAACGATCCGCGCCGCCGATCACGTTGTCGATCTTGGCCCAGGTGCAGGGCCACGCGGCGGCGAGATCGTCGCGCAGGGAACACTCGAAGACATTCTGCACGCAAAAAATTCTTTGACTGCTGATTATCTTTCCGGTCGCGCGCGCATTCCCATTCCAAAGCAGCGAACTAAACCACGAGCCGACAGCTGGCTGACCACGCTCGGCGCAAGGGAAAACAATCTGAAGAATGTCGATGTTGCATTTCCGCTCGGCTGTTTCACCTGTGTGACCGGCGTTTCCGGCAGCGGGAAATCGACATTGGTGGACGACATCCTCCGCCGTGCGCTGTTTCGGCGTTTTTATAATTCCAAAGAGAAACCGGGCGCCCATCGCGGGCTGCGCGGGGTCGAACAAATCGACAAGGCGATTGTGATTGATCAAAGCGCAATTGGCCGCACGCCGCGCTCAAATCCGGTCACTTACACCGGTGCGTTTGCGCCCATCCGCGAACTGTTCGCGCAACTCCCGGCGGCGCGGGTGCGCGGTTACGATGCGGGCCGGTTCAGTTTCAACGTGAAAGGCGGCCGCTGCGAAAACTGCGAAGGCGGCGGCTTGATCAGGATCGAGATGCACTTTCTTCCGGACGTTTACGTGCAGTGCGAAGTTTGCCGCGGCCAGCGTTACAACCGCGAGACCCTCGAGATCACTTACAAAGGAAAAAACATCGCCGATGTGCTCAATTTGACCGTCGATGAGGCGGCGCGCTTTTTCCGCAATGTGCCAAGCGTCTCGGAAAAATTGAACGCGCTGCTCGATGTTGGGCTTGGTTATTTGCGGCTCGGACAAGCCGGCACGACGCTCTCCGGCGGTGAAGCGCAACGAGTGAAACTGGCGACTGAGCTGGCGAAGCGCGCGACCGGCCGCACGATTTACATCTTGGACGAACCAACCACGGGACTGCATTTCGCCGATATCGAGAAATTGCTGCAAGTGCTCATGAAATTGCGAGACGCCGGCAACACGCTCATCGTGATCGAACACAACCTTGAGATGATTAAGTGCGCCGACTGGATTGTCGATCTTGGCCCCGAAGGGGGCGAGCGCGGCGGAGAAATTGTTGGTGCAGGAACGCCGGAAGAGATCGCCGATCTTGCGAAAAGTTACACGGGAAGATTTTTGCGGCCGCTATTGGGAAAGAAATGAAACCGCCAAACGCGATCGGGATTATTTTAGGGGGATTGTCGATCTTTCTTCTTCAACCTTCGTACGCTGAAATTTCACCTGAAATCGCAGCAGCAACGGCCCCGCTCGCGACTGGCGTTCCAGAAATAGCGGTCCCACGCTTGCACGTCTTGCTTGGTAGAAATCCTCCAGACGCAGAGTGGCGGGCGATTGCCGAAAAGCTTGCTGAAGCGTTGATCGCGGCAAATCAACCTGCGGATGCGCTCAGATTGGTGGAAGATCCGCGCCTTATCAATGTTCCAGCGGTGAAGTTCTGGCGCGCACAAGCTTTGGCCAGTCTTGGACGACCGGCGGAAGCGTTGTCACTTTATGAGGAAGCAGCTGCTCAGGAAAATTCACCGTTCCGTGCCGCTACGCTTTTCGGCGAAGCAGAAATGCTGCGCGCGCTGAACCGGCCGGAGGATGCGCTGCAAAAATTTTCATCGCTCTTTCGCGATCCGGATTACGGCACACGCGCGCAACTGCGAGCGACCGAGTTGTATCTCGATCAGTCCGATTCGGCGAATGCGCGGGGATTGCTCCACAAAATTCAGCCCAAATCGGCGACAGATAAAAAAGAGAAACGTTTCCTGCGCGGTCGCCTTGAGATAGTTTTACATCGGCCAGAACGAGCGGTTCGGACATTCGAGACAATTGTGAAAAAGCCGAGCGGTGCGACTCATTCGCTGGTGTTAGCGTCGCTTTTTGCGATCGCCGATGCGCATTTGCAACTCAAGACGCCGGAAGTCGGCGACGATGTGCTGGAAGACTTTATCGATCACCACCCGCAAGATGCCGATCTTGCGCGGCTCTTCGCGAAGTTGGACGAACTTTACGGGTCGGAGCGAAAACCCTCCCGGGCGGAGCTGGAAAGGTGGATACGCGATCCCGCGCAACCGCGGCGCGCTTTTGCGCAACGATATCTGGCGCGGCTCGAATTGCGCGCCGGCCACCGCGAGCGAGCCTTGCAATTATTTGCGGCATTGCAGAACAGCCAGCAGAAATCCGCCGGCCTGGCACCGGCATTTCTCGAATTCGCAGAGCTGGAAATGGAAGATCGACGTTTCGATGACGCACTGGCCACCTTGAATCAGGCGCGAGGGTTGCATCCGGACGCGGCCACTCTGGAGCGGATTAATTTGCTCGTGGCAAAGACGCAATACCGCGCCAGGCGATTCGACACGGCGACGATTGCCTTCGAACAAGTGGCGCGCTCTCCCTCGCCGTTTGCCAATATATCGATGTTCGACGCGGCGCTCGGTTGGTTGCAACTTGGCGATCACGATCGCTTCCTCGCCGATTTCCAGGGGTTCGCGAAGGCGGGCGGCGATGAAAAATCGCAAGCCGAGCTGCGATTGGAAGAAGGACTAGTACAGGCCGCGAACGGCGATAAAAGAGCAGCGGACTCATTGCAAAATTTTTTGCACGATTTTCCCCAGAACGAGCGGGCGTCGGAAGCGTGGGTTGCTTTGGCAGAGCTGGCCTTTCACGCTTCGCACCCACGCATGGACGAAGCGCGTAAAGATCTCGCGCGCGCGACCGAATCCAAGCCAACAGTGGCCGCCGCGGAGCGAGGTGATTACCTCGCCATCTGGATCGAAGATGCGGCAGGCGGCAATGACGCTAAAGTGATCGACTTGGCGAAGCGATTCCTGAAGCGGCACGCAACATCCATTTCAGCGCCCGATGTTCGCATGAAGTTGGCCGAGGTTTATTACCGCCAGCAAGACTTTCCGAACGCCCAAACCGAATTCGAAATCCTGGCGGAGCAAAATCCAACCGGACCGTGGGCGGAGAAAGCCCTTTTTTTTGCCGCTGAATCCGCCATGTCAAGCATGGGCGCGCGTTCGCTCGAGCAAGCGATCACGCTTTTCGATCGGGTTGTGCGTTTGAATGGTGAACTAAAATGGGCGGCGCGCAACGAGCAGGCCGCCATCGAACGCAAGCTGGGCAAAGTGCAAGACGCGCTTGCCTTATATGATGAAGTTTTGAAAGGTGACGCGCGCCCGGTGGAAAAGCGAGAGGCACTATGCGGCAAGGCCGACATCATTTTCGAGATCGGCGCAAACGATCCCAAGAATTATCAACGCGCGGCCGAACTCTACGATCAACTCGCTGCTGACCGCGACGGAGCCATTCACTGGCGCAACCAGGCTCTTTTCAAGAAGGGTGTTTGCCTCGAAAAGGAGGCGGCGCAGGAGGCGGCGCTCGCCACGTTTTACGATGTCCTCGACGAGGAACAGCGAACGAATCCTCCGCACGAACTGTTTTGGTTTTACAAAGCTGGTTTCAGCGCTGGCCGTCTTTTGGAAGACCAAGCAAAGTGGCAATCAGCCGCAGCGATTTACCAGAAACTTGTGGCCGTGGGCGGAGCTCGAAGCGAGGAAGCGAAACAACGCCTCGAGCGCATTCGCTTGGAACATTTTCTTTGGGAGGAGTAAGTCTCCAAATTCACGATTTTTGTCCTTGTCCTTTACAGCGAAAGGGCGGACACTTGTCCCATGACAACTACATTGCGACCCAGCGGGTTGCGTGGTTGGTCGGGTCGGTTCGTGATTATCGCGATGTCTATCGCGTTTTGCGCACCGGCCTTTGCTGGATCGGAGACCAGCGTGTCACAGCCAACAAAACTGCAAACGACCCACAAGGTCGTGCGCAAGCTGTGCTACGTGCAACTCGGATTGGGACTCCCTCAACCGTGCGAAAGGTTCTCCGGTGTAGAGCCGACCACCGCCACCCCGATGGAAATTATTGGGCGTTTGCCTCGTTGAGACAGGAATTTCGGCAACGAAATCTCCTTGAGAACAGTTGCTGCCTGTGCCGCAACAAATGCTAGTTGCTTTTCGTTTTCCAGATCATCCGCTGACGCAGTCTTCGCCCGACTAGCTCAATCGGATGATTGTCAGCCCCCCGAAGTAATTTTAGGTACCGTTTCCGTCCAGCCTCCATTTCGCGAATAAATCCGCGTGCGAACTTGCCGGAACGAATTTCGCGCAGCGCCTCTTCCATTCGTTTGCGCACCGAAGCGTCAATAATCTTCGGACCCACGGTTAATTCGCCCCACTTCGCCGTCTCGGAAATAAGAGCCCGCATTCCGCTTATCCCCGCCTCATGGATAAGATCGACAATGAACTTGAGCTCGTGGAGACATTCGAAATAGGCGAGCTCGGCCGGGTAACCTGCGCGCACAAGCGTTTCAAACCCAGCGCGGATAAGCGCGCTCGATCAGCCGCACAGCACAGCTTGCTCGCCGAAAAGATCGGTCTCCGTTTCTTCGCGAAAGCTCGTTTCCATCACGCCAGCGCGCGTGCAGCCGATACCCTTGGCCCAAGCCAGGCAGTTCGCTTCGCGTGGCCGCTCGGGTTCCGGTGAATCGCGATCAGCCCCGGTACACCGCGACCGCGCACAAATTCGCGGCGCACCATCGGGCCAAGACCTTTCGGCGCCACCATCACAACATCGACATCTTTGCGCGGAACGATCGTGCGATAATGAATCGCGAAGCCGTGGGCAAAAAGGAGCGTCTGACCAGCGCGCAAATGGGGCCGGATTTCATCCTCGTAAACAGTCGGCATTTTCGTGTCCGGTAACGCCAGAAAGATGACATCCCCGCAACGAACAGCCTCGGGTGTATCGACTACCGTGAGACCACTCCGCCGCGCACGCAGACGTGACCTCCTTTTGGGGTAAAGGCCGACCATGACGGTCAAGCCGTTGTCGCGCAAATTCAGCGCATGAGCGCGGCCTTGGGCGCCGAAGCCTATCACCGCGCACGTTCTCCTTTTCAGCCAGACGAGATCGGCATCCTTATCCGTGTAAATGCGCACGGCCCTGAGACGGCGACGAGGCGTCAGGAGGCCAGGTCAGCGAATCCTAGCTTCGAGATGCTCGCCTAATTGAAAGCGGTCTCTGATTTGGCGAGCGCTTGGAGACGGTTTACTTGACCGAGCGCGGCGTGCGCTTCATCTTCGCGGCCCATTTTCTCGAGGATTTCGGAGAGCAAAATGTATTGACGCGGTTCGTCCGGCTGGCGTGCAACAGCGCGCTGCTGCACTTGAAAGGCTTCGTCCAGCCGGTTTTCTCGCAATCGCATCAGCACAATTAAGCGCAACGCTTCCGCATCACGAACATCAAGCCAACTCGCGTGACGCAGCGCCGCCTCCGCACTACTGGCGTCGCCTTTTTGAGCGTACAACTGGCCGAGAGCGAGGGCTGCACCGTAATGCCACCAATTGTCGTGCGCGAAGTTTTCCACCAGCTTTAAGGCCGCATCCGGCCCCTGTGTTTCACGAAGAATGTCAGATTCCAGTCTGACGAGTTCCCAAGTTTGCGGATAATCTTCTCGAGCTTTGTCGAGAATCGCGATTGCGCTTTCGTTTTCATGAGCGTTGTGGCGCATCGACGCGAGGTTTCGGGCGCCAATCCACGTGCGAGGATAGACCTTGCGAGTCTCCGCGGAGCCTTTTTCGATCTGCTCAAAAAGAACTTCGGCCTCTTTGATCTTCCCTTGGCGATACAGAATGTCGGCCAAATTGTTTTGGGCCAGCGGATAATTGGGGTTCTGCCGAAGCACTGAGCGAAATATCATTTCCGCTTTAGCGTACGCGCCGCGATTGGCGTAGATCTCGCCGAGGTTCACGGCAATTCTCCCGCTTCTCCCGCCCGCCGCAAACGTGCGCTGGTAAAATGTCTCCTCATCTGCCCAATCACCGCTGCGCATAAAACTGCGTACGCTCAGGCCGACGACGGCGACGAGGGCAAATGCAACGACCGCACCACGGTAGCGCACCGGCAATTCGAAAGCGCAGCCGGTCACAAAAATCAAGAATCCGACGCTCGGCAAATACAACCAATGCTCCGCAACCGTCGCGTTCAGATCGATCAGATTTGAGATCGGCAGATACGCGAGCAGAAACCACGCCGCTCCGAAAATTCGCACTATCTGGGCGCGTCCTTTCTTTATGGTTCCGAAAACCAGCGCGGCAAGCACGATCAATCCTAAGATCGACAGGTATTCCGCGCTGATTGATATTCGCCACTGGCCATTACTACCGTAGCTTGCCGGATCAAGGACGGTTCGTTCCATGTGCAAGCTGGCCGGAAAAATCATTAGCCGGCCATAATCACCGAGTGCGCGCGCCATCAACACAGCGCGCACCGGGGCAGTCCAGCCCGCCTGCGCCGCCTGCGTCAACTGCTGTGCCGGCAATTGGCGGAGCCCCAGATAAATCGCGATCAGGCCAAGACAGCAGAGCAACGCGCCGATGCGCAGACGCAGTGAAAACCGCCTCTCTACGAAGAAGAGATGCACGAGGAACAGAATGATCCAAACACCGCCGATCTCGCGGGAAAGCAGCGCGACCAAGCCGCAGGTGGCCGCCAAAAAATAAATCGACGCACGAGAAAATGGGCGCGCAACCCGTTGGGCGCGGAGGAACAACAGCCAAGCCGCCGCCGCAAAGAAAAATGCCAGACCATCCGCGCGGCCGGAAATGTAATCCACCGCTGCGCTGTGCACAGGATGTACCACCCAGAGCAGCGCAATTAAAAAGGCACCATGCGATATCCATGGCATCCGGGTCAGCGCACGATCGCGAGCCAGCAACGGAATTCGATGCAAGTATAATGAGCCAAGTAATTGTCGAAGCAGAAAATAGAGCAGGATGCCGCTGCCGATGTGCAAAAGCACATTTGTGAGATGGAAACCGAACTCGTCGGTGTTCCACAAAAGATAATCGACGATGAACGAGATGTTCTGGACTGGCCGATAATGCGTCGAGAACGAGTCCAAGAACAAATAATGCCGAAAGGTCTCCAGGATCAGGAGCGGACTCTTGATCAATGGGTTGTCGTGCGAGAGGTACTGGTCATCCCAGATGCGCTGTCCTTGCAACGCGGGCGATCGCACAAGGACGCCAATTAAGGCAAGCACCAAGCAGCGAAACCAGTCAGCCCGGAGATATCGCGCTACGTTCGCCCGGCGCGAAATTGCAACGCGATTTGACTCTGCTTTTGACTGATCTATCGCAGCCCTAACGAATGGGATTGATAAAACGGGCATCGGAGCATTGATTTTACTATAGCAGGCAAGCGTCCCTTCTTTCTCGAAAGGACCTTTCCGTCATGAGGCCCAAGTTATGATTAAAGCTACGGCCCGTAAGGGGACCAGAACCCCGTGCCGGCTACGTCGGACAACGCGGCGAGGTCCGCCGCAGGCACCTGTGGGATGCTGTCCACGGCCTGAGTACCGTACCGACGAGCCCAGGATGCTCTGGCCGGTATTGTAAAGGAGCGCGTTTTTCTTCACATAATTCGTCCAATCGGTGACTCCAACCGAGAAGCCGGTCGATCGGTTGGTCTCGACCGCGTACTGATCCACCGCTGAGTCGATCATTCGCAGATCGTTCAGGATCTTGGTGGCCTGCGACCGTTTGCGGGCCCGGAGGAATCCGGGAACCGCGATCGCCGCGAGCAACGCGATGATCGCAACGACGATCATAATTTCTACTAGCGTAAAGCCAGCTCGCTTCGCTGACAGTTTCTTTAACATAGTTTCTTTCTGATTAGTTATTATTAGTGCGAGCTATGATGAAGCGGTTCTCACAACTCATTCCCTGCCACCGGAACCCCGGTGACAGGAGAATGAATCGTCAGATTCTTATGGTCCGTAAGGCGACCAGAACCCGGTCCCAGCGACGTTGGACAACGCGGCGAGGTCCGCCGCAGGCACCTGCGGGATGCTGTCCACGGCCTGAGTACCGTAAGCACTGCCCAGGATGCTCTTGCCACTGTTGTAAAGGAGCGAATTCTTTTTGAGGTAATTCGTCCAATCGGTGATTCCAACTGAGAAGCCGGTCGTCCTGTTGGTCTCGATCGCATATTGGTCAACCGCTGAATCGATCATACGCAGATCGTTCAGAATACGGGTAGCTTGGGAGCGTTTGCGGGCCCGGAGGAATCCAGGCACGGCAATCGCCGCGAGTAACGCGATGATCGCGACGACGATCATAATTTCCACGAGGGTAAAGCCCCCGCGGCGTTTGTTGATATTCTTTAACATGCTATTGCTTTCTTTCTCTATTGGTTTGTTTTTGATTGCGGTCCGCGATATTCATCGCGAACGGCCTTTGAGGAGCAGTGTTAATGCCACAGAGGGTGCTTTTTATGGTTTATATAAACTCCCGCAAATTCCACATCGCCGATTGCCCGGGCAAATCGCGGGATCGCTGGCGCACGCTTCTTGCTTAGATGCTGAAGTGAGACTTCTGAGATCGGTCTTTCGGCATTCGCTCGCTATCGAGCACTACGTTTTTGCGATCGTCCTCGCCCTGCGCGTCATTGTGCTCGCGCGATTGACGAGTTCTCCCTTTCTGCTGCCGCGGGGTGGAGACATGCATTTTTACGACCAATGGGCGCAGCGTATTCTGCAGGGCCATCTCACCGACCATCTCGCGTTTTATGGTCTGCCGGGGTATGCCTATTTGCTCGCCCTGCTCTACGAGATTTTTGGTTATAACCCGTTCGTGCCCGGTTTGCTTCAGGCAGTTCTCGACGCCGGCGTCGCGGTCCTGATTTATCAGTTGACGCTCCGGATCCTCCTAAAGCGTCAATCATCGCCGCCAGGGTCGGGAACGCCAATTTCGCGATTTGGATTTGAAAATGAGTCGCGGATCGTCGGTTTGGTCGGCGCATTCGGCTGGGCTTTCTTCGTTCCCGCGCAAGCTTATGCGGTCGTCCTTATGCCGACCGTGTGGTTCGTTTTCGTATTTTGGTTCGTGGTCTGGCGAATGATTCGAACCAACAGCGCACCCGGCGGAAAAGAGTGTTTACTGCTTGGTCTGCTCATCGGCGTGACCGCGATGGGCGTCGCAACGATTCTCGTCCTTACGCCGCTCGTACTCGCGGCTTGGCTTCTCAAACCGGAGATCGACAACGGAGCCGAGGGGAGCCGGGAGACGTGGACAGGAGAGCCCGCGAGGGTTGAAGAGCCTGGAGACGGGTCCATCAACCAGCGGCGTTGGCATCGTCTCGCCTTAGGCGTAGCACTTTTATTCGCCGGCATCGGTTTAGGCGTGTCGCCGTGCTGGATTCACAATTATTTCGCCGCACGCGATCCGGTTTTTCTCTCTGCCCACAGCGGCATTAACTTTTGGATCGGCAACAACCCGGAAGCGAATGGTTACCCGCGTTTCCCGCCGGGACTTCGCGCAGGTCAAGCGGCCATGCTTCAGGATTCAATCGCTCAAGCTGAATCGGCAGTTGGTCATCCGCTAAAGCGCGCCGCTGTTTCGGCTTATTGGTCAGCCAAAGCGAAAAGTTACATCGCTACGCACTTTTGGGATTGGCTAAAACTCCTCGCACTCAAGTTGCGCAATTTCTGGAGCGCATTTCAATATGACGATCTCAGCATCATCACGAATTTGCGCGAACAAGGCGTGATCTTCGCAGGGTTTTATTTCGGGCTGGTCGCGGCTCTCGCCATCCCCGGAATGCTGCTCGCTTGGTGGCTCGCGCCGCAGTCACGCTGGATCATCGCAGCAATTCTGTTGGCAATGTTCGCGCTGCTTTCGGTTTTCGTCACCGAACGCTATCGCCTCGTGGCCGTGCCAGGTCTGCTTTTGCTCGCCGTCTTTGGATTGTCGATCTTTTGGCAAGCGTGCGCGACAAACCAGCTTCGCATTGCGGCCGTTTATCTTTCGTTGCTCGCTGGATCGGTCATCCTCGTGGCGTGGCCACAGCACGATCCTTCGCTTTGGTCTCTCGACGCTTACAACTCAGGTTGGCAGGCGCTGGAATCAAACAATTTGCTGCTCGCGGAAAAAAAGTTGGCTCTCGCCTACGCTTACGTTCCGAACAATTCCGAAACGGTCTTCGCGCTGGGCAATCTGCGTTTGGCGCAGGATCACATGCAGGATGCCCAATCGTTTTACCGAGCTGCGCTCCGAATCGATCCGCAACACAAAGGGGCGCTCAACAATCTCGGAGTGATCAGCCTGCGCGCCGGTCGGCTCTCCGAGGCACAGCGATTCTTCGAACAAGCACTCACGCAAGCGCCGCGGGACGCCAAGACCCATTACCTTCTCGCCCAAACACTCCTTGCAAAAGGCGATTGCGACAATGCGCGACTAGAAATTGAACAAGCGCTGAAGCTCGGGCCGCAGCAGCACGAATTTCGCGAATTCAAGGACAAGATCGACACCGTGACGCCGCGGTAACCTAGCGGAGCGAGGCATCGAAGCTGCTGAACGTTCGGGAAATGGAATCGACCCCATTGTCTCCAGTTTTTTCACCATTGCGTGTAAGCGATGCGCCGGTCGTTTCGTCGCCACAAGCATCGATATTTTCTGCCCGACTGACAATTCGCCCGGCTCTTTGCGTCACGGCGCTGGCTCTCGCCGCGACGGTCCTCAAAATCGCGATTGCTTTGAACACTTTCGGCACCAACGATGTCGCCGTCTTCTACACTTTTAGCCGTTCGCTCGCCGATCATGGCCTAGAGTGGACTTACCAAAACGGCGTTATTTGGTTTTCTGCTCGAAAGAGCAATATCCTTCCTATTTTTAATCACCCTCCGTTGACTGCCTATTATTTGCAGTTCATAGGTTGCCTGTCTCGTCAGGGAATTTTCCAATCCTGCGGACTAACGTTTCCCTTTTTGCTGCGGCTGCCTGGAATTGTCGCCGACTTCATTGTCGTTCTCGTGCTCGTGCGACTATCTGAGAGAGATGCTCGGTTCCGAATTCCAGCTTGGGCGCTGGCGTTATTCGCGATCAGCCCCGTGTCGGTGATGGTCTCTGGATTTCACGGCAACACCGATCCAGTCGTGGTGATGTTTCTCGTCTTGGCCGCGTATATGTGTTTGCGCGAGCGGCCGGTTCTTTGCGGGATTTTTTTTGCGCTGAGCTGCCAGATCAAAGTCATCCCGCTTCTCTTGTTGCCGATTATCTTTTGTTTCTGGTTGGGGCGCGGTGCGGCGATGCGATTTACGATTCCATTCGTGCTGCTTTGTGTGACAATGTGGGCCCAGCCGCTGATTAAATTCCCGATGCTGTTCCTGAAAAACGTATTGTCATACGGTAGCTTCTGGGGCGGATGGGGTATTAGCTACTGGCTGCGCCTGACGGGGTGGCAGCAATTCCATGGTAGACCTTTCGATCTGCCCCCGGCTGCCGCAGCGACCGCGCTCTTGCTCAAGCTTGGAATCATCGCGGCCGTGCTCATGATCGCGTGGCGCCGCCGTTACCTTCCGGGACGTGATGTGATCGATTCGCTCGCCTACGCGTGGATCATCTTTTTCGTGTTTTCGCCAGGTATCTCCGTGCAGTACATGGTCTGGCTCGCGCCCTTCATTCTGATTCTTTCGCCGTCACTCTACGCGTGGCTTGTCGTCAGCAGCTCGGTCTTTCTCTTTTTCTTCTACAACATCACTGCGGGAGGATGGCCGTGGTACATTGCCATCTCAACAAACAAGCTGGATGCACTTAACCTCTGGACGCCGTGGTCACTCTGGCCGTGGGCAACATTGATTCTCGGAATGATTCTGCTTTGGCAAAAAGCAGCGGCGACTGATCCTTCGCTTCGGCTCTTCAGCTTCCAAACGCTGCGTGCTGAAACGCGCGAATGATAACTGAAAGTCAGCCACGCCGACGCAAGATCGACATCATTATCTTGGCGATCATTCTCGCCGTTGGAATTTTTTTCCGTCTCCCGCACCCGGCGTTTTCTGGCAAGGCCAATCCGTTCCGCGCGATCAAGTTTGTTCACCCCACATCAAAACTCGAAGGGCTCGGTTTCGATGAAGGTATGTACCGAGGTTATCTCATTACTCTGATCGATGGCGGCCTTGGTTCTTATCCGCAGATCGTCGAGCACTACATCGAACTACAAGGACGACTGCAGCGGTCAATTCTCCCCCCGGTGCGATTTCTCTATATTTCTTCCGGATATCTTTGGCATCAGTTGTTTGGAAGCGAAGCTCTCGCGTCGCTCAATTATGTCGCTTCCTGCTTCAGCATTTTCACGCTGTTTTTATCGGCAATTTTTGCCCTCCGATTGGCCGATCCCGCGGCTAGTCTCGCCGTCACCGCGCTAATGAGTGTGGCTCCTACGCAAATCCACATGTCGCAGCACGCGCTGATTGACGGTTTTTTCACATTTTGGGCCCTGCTTTGTCTCTGGCTTCTCTGGGAAAACCTTCGCGCGCCGCGCGATTGGCGCTGGCTCGTTGGTTACATGCTGGCTCTTTGCTGCCTTGTTTTAACAAAGGAGAACGCCTTTTTCGTTTTCATTGCGCTTGCCACCATCATCATTGTCAACCATTGGTTGCAATTTGGAACCGTCACGCGGGAACTATTGCTGACCACAATTACCGGTCCGGTGCTTGGCGCCGTCGCTCTGATCTTTCTGGCCGGCGGTTTGAATAATCTCGTCACTACCTATCAACTGCTCGTCAGCAAAGCTTCTCAAACACCGTACGCCATCCTGACCGGGGACGGGCCATGGTATCGCTACCTTATCGATCTCTTCCTCGTCAGTCCCATTATTTTAATTCTCGCCCTCGGAAGAGTCTTTCGACTCAACCGCACGATGAAGCCAGAGCTCTACCTGTTGGTCTTTATTGCCGCGAGCTATTTCGTCATGTGCAACGTCAAGTATGGCATGAACCTTCGATACGCCAACATGTGGGACATGCCGCTGCGCTTTCTTGCCTTCGGCTCGCTCGCCGGGCTTGCCGCGCCGATCCGGCGCTACCGGAACATCGTGCTCGGCGTAGCCGTGACGCTGACCTGCGCTATTGAGCTCCGACAATATTACATCCTCGCCGTGCAATATCCGCTTTACGAATTGATCACGCACGACCTCATGCGCGCCCTTCACATTTTGAAGTCACCGTGAGATGTCGATGCTTCGCTCAAGTACCCGCATACGCATATACGCGTATTTCGTAGGATATGATCTTACGCTATGCTGCCGCCGGTTTTATGGGTATCGGAAGTGGAACACAACTATCGGTCGCGCCAAAGCAGTCGCGCAAAAGCGACGGCTACGGGAAAAACGGAGGGCCGCGGCCGCCCCTGACGCCGCGCGAGTGCGAAGTGCTGGGTTGGGTTGCGGATGGCAAAACCAATCAGGAGATCGGCGAAATTTTACAGGCTAGTCCGCGCACGATTCAAAAACATCTCGAGAATATTTTTCCAAAGCTCGGCGTCGATAACCGCACTGCGGCCTGCAGTTGGTGGCACGGGCAGAGGAACAATCATTAGCTCGGCAATGTGGGGCGGACAGATCGACCTAAGCCGGAGCTGTAGAGGCAGGCGTGTTGTGTGCATCATTGGATAAATCGCAGCCGACACGGCTGCCGCCACGGCTCTCAGAGGTTGTAGCGGCACGCGTGTCGCGTGCGGCACTGAACCAATCGCAACCGGCGCCGTTTTCAAAGAGATCCGGCCATACGCCATTCCACGTATTTACGAGTTCGCGTGGTCTGGTGGACAATGCGCGCCGTGACGAAAAACAGTCGAACCGACCAGCAGCCTTCCCGAGGCGCTCACCACGCTGATTCTTCCGCGCGGTCGGAAGATTCTGCCGCGCGGCAGATCTATTCTGCCGTGGTGGTCGGACCATTTTCCCATGCGGTCCGGCCATTCTATCGCACGGCAGAATCATTCTACCGCACCGTCCAACTGTTGCCCCGTGCGGCAGAACCCCGCTACCGCACGGCCCGATCGTTGTGCCGTACCGGAAAATCCTCGCCCCTCGCCCTCCAACCGCTCTGCCGCATCGAAGAATGGCTTTACCGCGCTTTTTTACCTCACCAATAAGCAGTCAACACACACAACAAATTAGAAAATCATCCCATGGCCAAATCCGATTATCTCAGTCCGAACGACGAAAGCTTCGCCGCCCAACTCCAAACCTTCAAGAACACCGTCGGCGGCTATGCCGCCATGCTCGGCCTCTCGCCGGCGCAGGTTACCGCCCAGGCAGCCGACGCCGATTACTTCCAATACGTGCTCGCCTGCCAGGCAATGATGCGCAACGGCGGCATCCAATGGACCGGCTGGAAAGATTTGATGCGCGATGGCGGCACGCCACCGCCCGCCGGCGCACCGGTCGGGCCCACTTTTCCCGCTGCTGTCCCCGCAGTCGAGCCTGGGATCGAAGTCCGTTTCCGCAACTTGGTTAAACAGATCAAACCGCACACTAATTATAATGAAGCAATCGGCCAAGCCCTCGGGATCGAAGGCCCGCAACAAACCGGACCCGATTTAACGACCGTCCAACCAGACATCGAGGCCATGATCAATGGCAACCGGGTCGAGATCAGTTGGGGTTGGAACGGTAATAGCGCGTTCCTCGACCTGTGCGAGATCGAAGTAGACCGCAACGACAACAAAGGCTCAACCCTGCTCACCTACGATTCCACGCCTAACTACGTGGACACCGCGCCCTTCCCCACCGCGCCGACCAAATGGACCTACCGCGCCATCTACCGCGTGGGCGACCAACGCGTCGGTCAATGGAGCAAACCGGTCAGCGTGACCGTCGGCGGCTAATCGCCAAGATCGATAGTCAACGATAAGCGGCCGGATGCAAAAATATCCGGCCTTCTTTGCATACTTCGACACGATGCCGCGACGGCAAAACCTTTAGGCGTGAGCGACAGAGGTTTTGAAACCCACTCTAACACGACTCGCCCCGTTATCGAGGTAATACATTATGGACATGATTTGGCTGAGCCTCATCCACATGACGAGCATTTCCGATTCGGAACCCGTCAACCGATCTCGTGAAACGTGAAACGAGGCGTGCTGCGTCATTGCCTAAGCCTCAGCGGCGGCTTGCCGGCTCTTTAGAGAATGGCGAAAATATAACAAGCGATTCTCGACTTTAGCAATCAATTGCTGACTCAGTTTAATGCTTAGGCATCATCAAACGAGTCACGGTGGTCGTGATTCTTTCGTGTCCCGTGACCGGACTTCTGGCTGCGAATACAATTAGAGTTTCGTTACGGCCGGTTTGCGACGGCGATACAAATCACGGCTGCCATACCGACCGCATAGGTTGAACTGATCATGAACGACGCGCATCGGTAGATCGGATCCAAGTTTTACCGATTCGTTCGGCTCGTTCAATCCATCCAATTCATGGTTCAATACAAGCCAATCCGCGCTAGCAATGTCTTCCGCTAGACGCGAGTTTGGGCGATTGGCCGAGCCAGGATTCATCTCGAGAAAATACGTGGCAGGTTGAAGCTGCGGCATCATGTAATAGATGAATGTGTCATTGTAGTTAGTGCGACGCAGATCAGCAGGACCGACGAAAAGCCGCTGCCCGGGCGAAGCAATGTCCTTGAGCCGGTCAAACATTTTGCCAATCATGAGCGCTTCTTGCATGGAAGAAAACGGGAAGCCGCGCCCATGTTGCTCCATGAAAATGATGTCTTTCGCTTCACCACTCACGCTGGCGACTACGTCCCCGCGGGCTGTAGCAGCCAACTCGGGGGCGATGCTCTCGAGCGAAACAAGAACCGCCGCGGTGGCAAGAAGTGCGTGAGCCCCTCGCGGCTGGATCGCACGAAAGTGGGCTTGCATCACGAAGATCGATAATGGTAATAAGCCTAACGATACGAATGCAGCGAACAGGACATGCCAAACATCGACCCGTTGCGCCACCTGATGGGTCAAACCCAACCCAAGAAGCGCAAGCGCCAAAACCAGACGACGAGCCGGATCACAGCGGTCCGCTCGAATAGCGATAATACCGGCAAGAACGTTTGCACCCACGGCAACGACATGGGCAAAAAATAAGTAAATCACGTATCTCTCAGCCGAGAAGAGCGGTAAGTAACGCGCGGGATTTGAGTAAATAACCGGGAAAAGAAACAGATTATTTATGATCTGGTGGGGGCCAACAACCATGGTGAGCCCCCCAAGGGGCAGCAATGCCAGAACGGCGCCGCTAAGGTAACTCCAGCGCCGCGCAGTCATGAGAAGAAAAAGCGGGAGGGCAGATATGATAACTGCTGGACCCAGATCGGGGCGAAACAACAACGCCAAGCCGGCGAAGAGACCGCCCAGAAAACACCGGCGGGTTGATTCGGGTTTCGCGGCCATGACAATGGACCAAAGCGCGCAAGTTACTCCACCAATCCATGCATAAGCTGGCAGACGCAGAGGTAAAAGAAGAAACCCTGCAACGATCATACACCCGGCCGCGAGCGCGGTATCATATCGCTGTATCAACGCGAAAATTGCAACCAGAGCCAGGACCCGATAGGTTAGGCCGACACCGCGCTCGACTAAGATATTTGGGCCAAGGCCGGCATAGACGGCCGATAGGATCGATAAGTTGGCTGGACCATAAAACGTCTCGAAGTCGCGGTAAGGAAGCTTGCCTTTAAGAATTAATTCAGGGTAAACAAGCAGCGATCCTTCGTCCATGGGGGAGGCAGGTTGTTCGAAGCCGGCCCAGAGTGGTACCAAGAACGCCAAAACCACGAGCAATGCGACAAGGAACTTCCGACGTGAAGTATCCATGCGAAATCGTGATCCTCTCAGGCGGTAAATGTTTGATTCTTCCGGTAGTCTCCTCTGCTCAGCCACTTCTCTAAAAGGATGTAGAGACAAATGAAGAGATATCGGCTGCCCATTTCTTTGAGCTTCAGTTTTGACTCTCCCGCGCGACGATTGCGCCAGGTAATGGGAATGCTGATCCAGGAATAGCCGCGCGTGATCGCTTTAAGCGGTAATTCCAGCGTAATATTGAAATGCGGTGATATCAGCGGCAGGCAACCGTCGATCGCAGTTCTGCGATAAGCTTTGAACGCGTTGGTCGTATCGTTTAGTTTGAAGTTGAAAAGTACGCGGACGAAGAAGTTAGCCAACCTATTGATCGCAAGTTTGAACCGCGGATAATCAATCGCGCCCCCACCGCGCATGAATCGGCTGCCGAACACGCATTCATATCCTTCATTCAGCAAAGTCCAGTAACGAACAACATCGCGACCATCGTCGGATTCGTCCGCCATCATGATGACAACCGCGTCGCCCCTCATGTGATCGATGCCATAAATGATCGCTCGCCCAAAACCATGCGGCCCAGGATTCTTAAGAACGACAAGTTCGGGGATTTCATTCCGAATCGCCTCTACCGTAGCTACGGTGCGATCCGTGCTGGCATCATCTACCACCACGATTTCGTGAGAAATCCCCCGCAGCCGCAATTCGACGTGCAGATGTTCGACCGTCGAGGCGATGCATCGTTCTTCGTTCCGGGCGGGAATGATAACCGACAGAAGGGTGAGCGCCGGGTCGGTGGCCGAATCTTTGGAATCAATGCGGCCGCCGATCGTCGTACGCGCGTTGCGTCTTTTCTGCCTGAACATCGCCACGGAAACAGCGTTCTCCATGCCATTCAGCCGTCGAAGAAAAAATCGGATCGACTAGTGGCTGATCTCCAGCCAATCTGGCCGGGTCTCGGCTTGGACTGCGATCTCCTCAAGGACGCGCTCAAGAGACGTTTGCGGCTCCCAATCCCACTGCGTCCGCGCACGCGATGAGTCTAAGACGAGCCAGGGCACATCGAATGGCCGGAGTTGTAGGTCAGATCTCACTTTATGTGGCCGAAGCCGTTTCGCGCACCAAGCGCTCAACTGAGATAGTGACATACTGTTTTTCACGCCTCCGCTAAAATTGCAGATCGGCAAAGCCTTCGCTCCGCGCATCTGCTTCAGCAATATGGGAACCAGATCGCGTGGATGAAGACAATCGCGCACCTGATGCCCTTCTCCGTCGAACCCGATGTATTTCAGCGGTTTGCGCCACCGATAACTGTGGATCCAGAAAGAAAAAATTCCCTGGTCGGCTTTTCCAAATTGTCCAGCGCCAGCCAGCACGCCGCATCGGTTGATCCATACAGGGAAGTCAAAGAAATTCCCGTACTCGAGCGCGAGCTGCTCGGATGATCGCTTGGCGGTTCCGTACAGCGAAAGGGGCGGCTCCGTCGAAAATTCTTCCGAAATCCCCTGCGAACTCAGACCTGGCATCTTCTGCGCCACCGGCCGATAAGCGTGTTTGCTGACTGCAACCTTGATTGCGCCCAGCGCGACGATCGAATACACGCGGCTCGTACTTAGCAGAATGAAGCCGGCGCGCTGCTCCTTGCAGTATTCGAGAAGGTTGATGGTTCCGAGAAGATTATGCTCGATCACTTGCCGGCTGCTCGCGCATCCATCGGTGCCGGCAAGCACGCTTGGATTGGCAGCGGCATCAATTACCCAATCGGCACCGCCGAGTGTGCTGATGTCGCTCCCATTGCGAATGTCGAGGTGGCGCAGCTTGATGCCCATCTTCGCGAGAATGCTTCGGTTCAACTCGCTTCCAGCCCGACTCAAATTATCCACACCGATAATATCGAGACCCTCGCGCGAGCGGAGCAGATCGGCTGCGACCGTGCTACCGACAAATCCGCATGCGCCTGTAAGAATGATCTTCATGCGGCGCGATTCTTGGAAAACGCTTAAAGATACTGCGCAAACGCAGACCGGCGGAGATTGTCGCTACTACCGATTGTTTCGGCTAGGAGATTATTTACCGTGGGCATCGCTTCCGCACGGATGAAAATCTGGTAAGCAAAAAGCCCTCTGCTTAACCAGATCAACCCCGCGTTAAGGTGTAGCAGCAGGCGCGCAGTGAAGTTGTTTCCGATCGCAACCGGAAACGGCGCCGGGATGCCGCGCGCTTCGAGAATTTTGTAGCCCGACTGCTTTAACAATTCGCGCACCGAGCGAAACGTGAAGAGACGCGTGTGCGTAACGTCGAGGATTCCTTTCTTTCCGTAATTGAACTGGCCGAGCAATAACATCAGCCGCGTCGCGATGAAGCCGATGTTTGCGGTGGTCAGGATGATCTCGGGGCGTTTGCATGCCGTCGCAAAACGCAGCTCATCCATGAAATGCCCCGGCTCTCTTAAGTGTTCGATGATGTCGAGAAGAAAAATTTGATCAAACTGAGAGACATTCACTGGAAACTCGCTCCGATTTAGGTCCCAGCGGATAAAATCCACATTTCGTGGGGCGTTTGACGACGCGGGAATGTGTTGATCCATGCCGGTGACCTGACAGCCTTTCCGCGTCAGCTCAGCAGCGACCCGTCCCTGGCCGCACCCAACATCGAGAATTTTGCCGCCGGGTTTCGCGGCCGCAATCGCTGTGGTGTGCGACGACCGAAATCCGAGTTTGAGATCATAAATTTCCTCCACCGATTCGACGTCGAATTTTCGGTCGTAAAAAAGATGGAGTCCGCAGAGACGCGCCCGGATTGTCGATTTAAAAACGTTCCAGGCGTAATTCAGCCCGTTCACATAACAAATCTCATCGCCATAAAATGTCGGGATCGGCACCTCAACGATCCGCAGCTTTCTCAAAACCAGTTGAATGATGATTTCGGTATCGAAATGAAAATCATTCGTGTTTTTCTCGAATGGGATTTGCGCGAGCGCGCTCGTCGAATAGAGGCGGTAGCCGGAATGAAACTCGGAGAATTCGGTGCCGAGCACCCAGTTTTGAAATGCGGTCAGAATTTGATTACCGATCCATTTGTAAAACGGCATTCCGCCGCGACGCGCAGCGCGCTTGTCGAGCATGCGCGAACCGAGGACGGCATCCACCTCATCGCGTATCAGCGGTGCAAGCAAGTCTGGCAATTTTTCCGGCGCATACTGCCCGTCTCCATGGATCAAGGCGACGATGTCGAAGCCGTTATCTATCGCGTAACGATAGCCGAGCTTTTGGTTGCCACCGTAACCTTGGTTGTCCGGCGTGCGCAGAACAGTGATTTTGAAATCAGACGCGCGCTGCTGATAACGCAAACCCCTGGCAAATGTCTCGTCTTTGGATGAATCGTCGATGATCAGCACTTCAACATTCTTGGAATGGAGCGAAGCGGGGATGCGCTTCACCACCTTTTCGATCGTTGTCTCAGCGTTGTAGGCGACGATGAAAATAAGCACGCGTTTGCCGGCAAGATCGACATGTTGCGAGGCGATGCGTTCCAGCTTCTCTAGGCGCATGCCTTTTTCGCAGCTAGAATTAGGCCAGCTCAGCACGCCAAGCTTTCCGAAATTGCCAGCAATTACGCTGAAAATCGGCTTGATTTCTCGCTATTCAAAAACGTCCTTACGCGCAACGACGCAGAACTGTTTGCCAACGATGCGCCATAAAAACGGGAATTTAAGATAGAGCTGAAGGAAGAGAAGCGGAGGCGCAAATCCCCTGCGACATGCTGTAGGGCAAGAATTTCTCAGCGACAAAATCGATCTTAAAACCCGCCAGCTCCAATCCTTCTTTCAATGACAGTTCTGTTAGAGGTAGGTAATGGTCCCAGAAATCCCAATAGCGACCAGGCAAATACTTGATATTGGCCCCAGACAAATCAAGCGGCCGTTCGGTTTGAGACAACGGAACGCCTCGCCAAGAGTCCGTCGTAAACCCTCTTTGGTCGGAAGGTGCTCAAAAAAAGTTGCTCGTGAAGACGACGTCCAGATGTGCGTCTTCCATGGGCCACGTTGCCGAGCAGTCTTGCGAAAGAAGCGTCACCTCTTAGGCGAGCTTGCTCGCGGAGGCGGGATTCAGGTCCATCCCATATTTCCGTTGAGCGGTGACTTGGTTGATGAATTCCCCCCAGCCGCAACCGAGGTCGAGAACGATCGAATTTTCAGGAATCCATCTGGAGAAGAATTCTTGTATCAGAACCCTCCAGACGCCCGATCGATATCGCGCTGTCCGCGCGAAGCGCATGGCATATTCTCGTTCCAGTTCCTTGGTCACTGTCACTTATGATCGGCCATCCCTTCCCGCCAATGAAGCACACACGTGCTCGGACGCTCAAAAAGCAGCTGCGGCCCTCTGCTATGCCGTGGTCGTTCCCTTGGCCAGGACGGATTTGGCGGTGGCTAGCACCGCCTTATCGTCGTTGTCGCTTAGCCCGGCGAGAAAACCGCGGATGCGACGGAAGGATTGGCGCAGAAAAAGCTCGGCCACGCGATTTGCCTTCGACGACGATTCGCCATTGCGCTGGGCAAATTGCAGTTCGGAATCCCAGCGGCTCAGCGCACATGTCGATGCAAAAAGGTCCATGGCCGCACCGGCGATCCGTTCCTGGACGAGCTGCAGGTCGAGGATCGGCTCACGGTAGGCGATGAGCGCACGATTGACCGCAAAATTGAAACGCCAAATCAAACGACCAAGCTGATGCGCAAATGATTTCAACTCCGCGCTGCGCACCGGCACGTCCGGAATCCGAACGGTTGCGCCAAGCCGGTGCATGCCTGCCGCCCACGCGCGGCCAATTCCCGCGCGCGATGGCTTCAACATTGTGTCGTAAATTTCCTTGAACTCCATTCCCGGCCCGCGCATGCCGACGAGCGCGATAAACGATGTGAGCACTTCGTTGCTGCCTTCACCGATTTGATTGATCCGGGCGTCGCGCACCATGCGCTCAAGCGGAAGATCGATAAAGTAAGCCGAGCCGCCGTGAATCTGAAAGGCGTCGTTGATGCTCTCCCAAAGTCGCTCGGTCGTGAATACTTTGAGCATGGCCGTTTCGAGCATGTAATCTTCCAGGCCTCGATCGATCAGCGACGCGGTAATCGTGGTCATCGCTTCCATCGCGTAAGCGTCTGCGGCCATGCGCGCGATCTTCTTTTTCACCAGGTGAAAACTGCCTAGTGTCTTGTTGAATTGCTTACGCGTGTTCGCGTGCTGGACGGCAAGCTGCAAAGAGGTTTTCGCTGCGCCGGTACAACAGGCGCCGAAAGTCGTGCGGCCAAAATCGAGCACGGTCAGGGCGACCTTCAGACCTTTGCCCGGTGGACCAAGAATATTTTCTTTCGGCACTTTAACATCGCGCAGCGCGAAGCGTCCTGTTGCTGTCCCGCGAATTCCCATCTTCGGCATGCGCGGTTCGAGCATCTCGAAGCCAGGCATGTCCGGCGTAACAAGGAACGCCGTGATCGCCGTTTTGTCCGAACCTGGAACCGGCGTCCGCGCCATCACGGTCAGCACCCGCGCGATGGCGGCGTTGGTGATGTAACGCTTCTCGCCATTCAAAATGAAATGTGAACCATCCTCGCTCGGACGCGCTTGCATCTGAACATTGGCCGCGTCGGACCCGGCTTCTTTTTCGGTCAATGCGAATGCGCCCAACCACTCTCCGGTCACAAGTTTCGGTAACCATGTCTGTTTTTGCTCATGCGTTCCGAACAGCAGCAACGCTCGAATGCCGATCGAGTGATGCGCGTTCACAAAAACTGATGTTGAACCGCACCGCGTCCCGATTTCTTCCAGCACCTTGCAGTTCGCCATCTGCGTGAAACCGCGGCCCCCGAAGCCTTTCGGGGCAGTCATTCCCAGCACGCCCACTCGCCCGAGGCCGTCGATTACTTCGCGCGGAATGTCTGCTTCTCGATCAATCGCTACTGGATCGAGTTTCGCGTCTAGAAATTCGCGCAGTTCTGCAAGCGTTTTATCGAGCTCAGTTTGTTGTGCCGCCAGGATGCGCGGATACGGCATCACCCAATCGGAAACAAAATGGCCCTGGAAAAGACCCTTGGTGAAACCAAGCGCCTGCGGTCCAGCAAAAAGCAGTTCTTCCGCCTGCTGAATTTCTTTTTGACGTTGAGCTTCAGTTTCAGTCATTGAAAGGAAAGGATGAATTTCGCCGACGAAAAGAAGGGCGAGTCAAAACTGTAGCCATTCACCCGGGCATGTCCAACGGGCATGTGCCACCACCTGGTAATGTACAATCGCCGTCAGCTACAGCCTTGGCTGGTGCCGCATTCAGTGCAGACGCCGCAGGCGCCGGCTCGGATCACCTTGTTGCTGCCGCACACTGAGCAAGTGATGTCCATGAACATGCTGCCGAGCGCCTCTTGCACCCGATCAGCGTAGCTCGCGCCGTTTGGGTTGAGCTGCGGATTGCCTTCGTTAGGCAAGTTGTTTGTGATGACGTTCGATCAATTCCTTCTCCGCCGTACGCGAAAGATCGGCCACTGGACGGTTCACCGATTTTTTCTCCATCTCGGCAATTTCTTTGAGCGGCAATTCGCCCTGCCCGCGGTTCGGTGAAATGGCTTCCTTGTAGCCTTTGATGAATTGACAGCCAAGCCAGCGAAACACGTAATCGGTGATGCTCGTTGCGCTGCGAATGTCCGGATTTTTTGTGAAGCCACTCGGCTCGAAGCGTTGGTAGGCAAATTTTCTGACCAAACTCTCCAGCGGCACACTGTATTGCAGCGCCATCGACGTAAGGGTCGCGACTGTATCCATCAGGCCACCGATCGTGCTCCCTTCCTTCGACATCTGAATGAAGAGCTCACCCGGCTGGCCATCCTCGTAAAGGCCGACCGTGATATAACCCTCATGGCCGGCGATCTCGAACTTGTGCGTGAGCGACATCCTGGTGTCAGGCATGCGATGCCGCAACGGTTCGTCCAGCTTGCCGCGCAGCATCCGAAGTTCTTCCTCCAGTTCGAGAATGCGCTTCTGCAGCTCGTCGCGCTCCGCCGTGACATCGAGCGCAACATCGGCATTTTCCCCTACGCCCATGTCCCGCGTTTTGCGCGTGTTGAGCGGCGCGGACCGCTTGGAGCCGTCGCGATAAATCGCGATCGATTTCAGGCCGAGCCGCCAGCCTTCCACATACGTGTTTATGACGTCTTCAATCGTGGCCGCCTCTGGCATGTTCACGGTCTTTGAAATTCCACCGCTCAAAAAGGGCTGCGCCGCCGCCATCATTCGCAGGTGTGCCATGTAATTGAGCGATCGCTCGCCTTTGAATGGCCTGAACGCGCAATCGAAGATCGACAAGTGCTCCGGTTTCAGCCCGGATGAAATTGTCGATCCATCCGCATCGAGGACGTCCTCGATCGTATCGAAAGCGTCAATGTGCGCGATGATCCGCTCGATTTCCTCGGAATTATAGCCGAGTTTCTCCAGTGCCGGTTTCACGGTTTGATTGACGATTTTCAACATGCCACCGCCGGCCAGCAGTTTGTATTTCACCAGCGCGATATCCGGCTCGATCCCGGTCGTGTCACAGTCCATCAGAAAACTGATTGTGCCCGTCGGCGCGAGCACCGTCACTTGGGCATTGCGATAACCATAGCGCTTGCCCAAATCAGCTGCGCGTTTCCACGTTTTCGCCGCTTCCCGTTTCAGGGAAGCGAACTCATCAACATCCGGAATGTTGTTAACTGCACACCGATGCAAATCGACCACCTCGAGCATGGACGCGACATTATTTTTCGCGACCGGCTTCGCTACGCCACTGCAGCACGCATCTTTGTATCCCGGAAACGGTCCCATCGCTCTCGCCATCTGCGCACTTTGTTCGTACGCTTCGCCGGTCATGATCGCGGTGATGGCGCCACACAACGCACGGCCTTCCACGCTGTCGTAACCATATCCGTAACTCATGATGAGCGAACCGAGGTTGGCATAGCCGAGTCCGAGCGTCCGGAAAATGTGCGAGTTCTCCGCAATTTCTTTGACCGGATAACTCGCGTTATCGACGACGATCTCCTGCGCGGTGATGAAAATCCGCACCGCGGCCTTGAACCGCTCAACGTCGAACGCGCCATCAGCCGTTTTGAACTTTATCAAATTGAGCGAGGCGAGATTGCAGGCTGTGTTGTCGAGGAAAAGATATTCGCTGCACGGGTTGGTCGAATTTTGCCGGCCCGTCCCTTTGCAGGTGTGCCATTTGTGAACGGTGCTATCGAACTGCATCCCGGGATCGCCGCAGATGTGGGTGCCCTCGGCGGTTTTGCGCAACAGTGTGCGCGCATTCTTGCGTTCGCACGGCTGACCATCGGTCACACGGTGCGTCCACCATTCGCGACCTTCCAGCGCCGCTTCCATGAATTCGTCGCTCACTCGCACGCTCAGGTTTTCGTTTTGATACATGACCGAGCCGTAAGCGTCGCCGTTGTAACTGCCGTCGTAGCCTCGCTCGATCAGCGCCCACGCCTTCTTCTCTTCTTTTTGCTTGGCATCGATGAATTCCTCGATATCCGGATGCCAATCCTTCAACGTATTCATTTTCGCGGCGCGCCGTGTTTTGCCGCCGCTCTTCACCACGTTGGCGACTTGATCGTAAACTTTCAGGAACGAAAGCGGCCCGCTCGGTTTGCCGCCGCCACTTAATTTTTCCCTAGTCGATCTTAGCGTGGAAAGGTCGCTGCCCGTCCCGCTGCCGTACTTGAACAGCATCGCTTCGCTCGTCGCTAAACGCATGATGTCTTCCATCGTGTCATCGACCGATTGAATGAAACACGCGCTGCCTTGCGGGTATTCGTATTGGGTCGGCGCCCGCTCCGCCACGCCAGTTTCGCGATTGTAAAAATAATTGCCCGCGCCTGCGCCTTTCCCGATCCCGTACTGATGATACAACCCGATATTGAACCAGACCGGCGAGTTAAACGCGCCGTGCTGATTCAGGCAAAGCCATGTCAGTTCATCATAAAATATTTCCGCCGCGTCCGCGTCTGCGAAATAACCATCGGCCATTCCCCAATCGGTGATCGTCCGCGTCACGCGATGCACGAGCTGCCGCACAGAAGTCTCGCGCCCGCCCTTGCTTGGATCAGTTCCGTGCGCGACGTTGCCATAAAAATACTTCGAGACCGCAATCTTGGTCGCCAGCGCGCTCCAGCTTTTCGGAACTTCGACGTTCTCCTGCTTGAAAATGACCTTCCCGCTGTCGTCGGTGATTTCCGCCGTGCGCCGCTCCCATTCGACTTGATCAAACGGTTGAGTCGTTGCGTCGCTAAACACGCGCTCAAACCGAAGGCCGGAGCTTTTCGTTTTGGATGGCCGAGTGCTCTGACGATCGGATGGTTTGCGCGGTTTGGCGAGTGCGGAAGGCGGGATTCCAGGTTTGAGTTGAATCATAGCGGGAAAGCGGTTGAAGTCGTGAATGGGCGGTGAATTCCTGTGAACAGCCCAGCTAACAACCTGTGAATTCACAGCGAACAACAAGTAATAGCGGAACTGCTCGGGCGGAAACACAATATGCGGTGCAAACCAGGCCTTGATCAAGAACTAAATTGTAACTTTTTTACGCCAGGATTCAGCCGGCAGTGGACGCCGCTTCGCACTTGGCAAAACTTGGTAAATAAAACTGTATTCAGGCGCTTTTGAATGCGCGACGATGCGCTACATCAACTTTTCCGAATGTGCAGTTTTCCCTCTAAAATGCGTCTTTACGACGGTGGTTCGGCAAAAATCGTCTTTCCGCCTCGAATGGATTTCTAATCCGTCGGTCGAGTGTTCCAGTCACCCCGGGCGCGCGCCTTCTGCGCGTCTCCTGCCCCACTTTCGGCGTGGAACTACGGACTAGCGGTGAAGCTTACCGTCACCGGCGTTCCGGAAGTGCCGGTCGCATTTGTTCCACTGAATGGAGTCGCAACCAGCGTGTGGTTACCGGCGGCCGGCCTCCACGCCGTGTAGGATCCGTTATTGTCTCCGGCAACAGAATACGGGATCGTGTTTTCCGTTCGTATTAATTTACCGTCGAGCGTGAAGGTTACACTAACTACTCCAGAAACAGGATCGGCGCGCACACTCAAATTACTGGTCGAACTGTAACTATAACCGTTGGTAAACGGCGCCACCATTGCTCCGCCGGGCGCCGTGACCACTGTCATTCCTGATAACTGCGGCGCGCCTGGAGTGGGCGTGGGAGTCGGTGTAACAGTAGGCGTCGGAGTTGGGGTTGCGCTGCTAACAACTGTGAATGTAACTGTAACTGGCGTTCCTGCCGTACCCTTGCCGCCTGTTGCGCTAAAAGGCGTTGCGACTAATGTGTGGTTGCCCACCGCCGGCCGCCATGCCGTGTAGGAACCATTATTGTCTCCGGCAACAGAATACGGAATCGTGTTTTCCGTTCGTATTAATGTGCCGTCGAGATTGAAGGTTACACTAACTACTCCAGAAACAGGATCGGCGCGCACACTCAAACTACTGCTCGAATCGTAGCTATAACCATTGGTAAACGGCGCCACCACTGCTCCGCCGGGCGCCGTGACCACTGTCATTCCTGATAACTGCGGCGCGCCTGGAGTAGGCGTGGGAGTCGGTGTAACAGTGGGAGTCGGTGTAACAGTAGGTGTCGGTGTAACAGTAGGCGTCGGTGTAACAGTAGGCGTCGGAGTAACTGTAGGCGTCGGAGTTGGTGTGACAGTGGGTGTAGGTGTAGGTGTAGGTGTAGGTGTAGGGGTTGGACTTGGATTTAACAAGCCGAAAGCAGCCACGCTTCCGCTGGTGCTACCGACATAGACCTTCCCATTGGCGATTGTGGGAACGGCGAACTTGGTGCCGGAGCCAAACTGGTCGCGCGAATTTGCTGCTTGGTTGCTGTTGTAAAGCTCATGCGTTAGATCGGCCGCATCATAAGCATGGAGGACGCCGACCGTTGCGTACTCCAGTGCCCAAACAATTCCGTTGCTCGAACCGTTTGCAGAAATGCTCGGTATTGTGCCTGGATACGGGAACGTAATCGCGCTACTCGAAGCCACCGTGGCATTCAAGCGCGCATTCGTGAAAGTAAATGCCCGGAGACTAGTGTTCACGGGCCCGAAATAAAGTACACCATTGAAATAGGCCGGCGCGCCCAAAAATTCTACATTGCCCAGCGAATTCTTCTTATCTTGGTAAATGGTGCCGTTAGAGTTCGCGTCAAACTTTCCCATGTTGTCTCGATCCACGATGTAAATGTGCGTATCCTTACCTGCGCCTACGGCGAGATGTCGCACCACCCCGTTGCCGTCGATCATATCCGGCAGTAAAATCGGACCGCCGGACCCGAGGTCGGTATCCGAATGCGACTCGGCGACTGTGTTGAACATGGTCCAGTAGTCCACCACTTGGAGTGTGTTATTCGCCGGTGAGAGTTTGAGGAAGCATTGGCCGTAATCGCTTTTGTTGGGAAAGCCATTCGCATCGAGCGTCGTATCAAAAACGCCGTCGGCCAGCATTACATAGATGTAACCACTGCCGTCCACTGCTGGCGCGGCGCCGCCGGCCCAAATTGTACCTCCGTATCCATTGGGCGTCAGGTCAAGAACCGCCACCTGCGCCAGTGTCGTTTCGTCATAACCGATCATCCATCCCGTGTAAGTGGTGCCGTTGCCGCAGACCGTTGCAAAGCCCAAATAGATGATGCCGCCGTTCAAGACCAGGCCGGCACGTTCTTTGTACATTTTTGGATCGAAAATCACGTTGACGCCGTCGCTGTTGGCGCCGGTGCCAGGGTAAGTTGCAGCAATGTTAACGGGCCCGCCGAATTGCTCCGCGCCGGTTGCAAGATCGAGCGCGTGCAAGCGTTGGAAAACATGTTTCGCCGCATCATGGCTCATTGCCTCGACGTAGATCGTCCCATTCGGTCCGCTCGTGCGATCGATGACCGGCGTCGCTGTGATGCCAATTTCGACAGCCACACTCCCGCCGTTTGGGCATCCCGCATGCGGCGTCTCGCCGACTCCCAACATCGACCTTTGCCACAGTACGGTGCCGTTATTAGCGTCACAGGCATAAACACTATTGTGCTCGGTCGCGATGTAGAGCACGTCGCGCACGCCCTGTCCTGAAATGCTCAATCCTGAGACGACCAACGGCTGCGCATAAACCTGTCCATCCACACTAACGACGAAAAGTTTTCCGAAACTTGTCGAATTGACGTTCGCTGGCGTGAGGACTGTCTCGGTCCGATTTTGACCGGTCCGTGCCAGATCATTGTGCCACGTCAGGACGTTGGTAGCATCGAGTGCTGGCGCCGCCTCAATGATCACTAGCGCGACAACGATTGTTCTCGTGACAAAGTGAACCCAACCCGGCGCGCGAAAGCACATCCTGTCTATGTAACAACAGAAGAGCGCGCTTAGTCCACATAAAATGCGAGGCTTGGTCTGATCTAATTTGGCGATCTTTTGTGAACAAACGCAAGCCACAGAAACTGCGCCGCTACGTCTTTCGCGCTCTTGTGCTTACCCACGTCGGCAACCTGTCACGAGCGCGCCGCCAATTTCACAACTAGCTTCTGCCTGTCCGCCGCAGATCGCGGCGGTCACCGAAGGCGGGACCTCTGATTCCCACTCGTGCCCAGTGATTTTGCTCGACAAAAGGGATAAAATTATTGCAAGCTTCCACGCTGACCCGATATAAAGGGACGCCTTTGACGGTTATGAAAAGCATCAAGAAAAAATGGATTAAACCCGCAGTGAAAGACGTGCCGATCTTCTTCGAGTGCACGTGTTACGCGGGCGCGATCTGATCGAGCAGGAGTAAGTCGATTCGCCTTCGGATTCTCGGGAGTGCGGCGGGCGGTGGCCTGCCGCAGTGGAATTGCGCATGTCCCAACTGCCTGGCGGCCCGGAGCGGTAGGATTACACCGCAGACGCAATCGAGCATTTGGGCTAGTGCCAACCATCAATGCTCGTTCCTGATCAATGCTTCGCCGGATCTGGCGCGACAGATAGAAAGCACTCCGGAATTGCAGCCGCTCGGAAGGCATTCGGGACTGCGAAACAGCCCAATCGCAGGCGTTCTTCTCACCAATGCCGATCTGGATCATTGCCTCGGTTTGTTACTCATGCGGCAACAAGCAATGCCACTTGTTGTTTATGCGACCGACAAAACACAAGCAGCGCTCGGTTGGATCGACATCGTTCTCAAGCCCTTCTGCCGAATTGAATGGCGAACGACATCCGGCGATTTCCAGTCGTTAGGCAACGGCATCGGTTGTCGCGCGATTGAACTGGGCGGGAGCATCGCGTTCCAATTGCGTGATGAAGTTTCGAGAGCTACGGCGCTCATCGCTCCCACTGTCGGTAAAATCACGAACGAGCTGCTCGACGCCGTTTACCGTTCGGACCTCGTTCTGTTTGACGGCACATTCTGGAGCGACGACGAACTCCGGACTGTTCGGCCGGACGCCCGCAGCGGGCGAGAAATGAATCATGTCCCGATTAGCGATGGCAGCCTTAATCTCTTGCGTCATTCACCGGCTCGTCGAAGAATCTATACGCACATCAACAACACCAATCCGATTCTCATGCCCGGCTCCAGCGAACGGATCCAAGTCGAGCAGGCCGGACTCGAGATCGCGTGCGATGGATTAGAAGTTGTCTCATGACCACCGAACTTTTGGACCGCGAAACTTTCATCGCGAAGCTGCGCGACGTTGGCCTCCGCGCTTATCACGACAAACATCCGTTCCACCTCGCGATGAATGAAGGGCGGCTTTCGCCCGATGCGTTGCGCGGCTGGGTGGTCAATCGATTTTACTATCAACTCAACATTCCACTCAAAGACGCCGCGATTCTTTCGAATTGTCCGCTGCGCGAGGTGCGCCGGGTATGGATTCATCGGATTGTCGACCACGATGGTACCAGCGAAAACGAGGGGGGCATCGAAGCGTGGCTGCGTCTCGGCAAAGCATGTGGATTGACACGCGACGAATTAATGCAAGATCGACATCTTCTGCCTGGAGTACGTGTTGCCGTCGACGCTTACGTGAACTTGGCCCGAACCCAACCTTGGCCGGTTGCGATCGCGTCGTCGCTCACCGAGCTTTTTGCGCCCGATCTGATGGCGACGCGGCTTGCGGCTTTCGAGAAGTTCTACACTTGGATCAACCCGAGCGGTCTCGATTATTTTCGCCGCAGAGTGACGCAAGCGCGGCGCGATTCAAACGAAGCGCTTGAAATCACCACCGAACATTGCAACACGCGCGAGATGCAAAATGCTGCTATCCGCGCGCTTGAGTTTAAATGCGACGTCCTCTGGTCCATACTTGACGCGATTCACGATGCTTATGGCAGAAATGGCTGATGACGCGCGACCGCGGCTTGCCCGCGGAGTCCGGTTACAGATCGACGGAACAACCGGTAAGAGCGTGCTGCTTTTCCCGGAAGGCATCGTCGAGTTGAACGAGACCGCGCAGGAAATTCTCACGCGCTGCGACGGGCGAACCTTGAGCAGCATTGCCGGGGCCCTGGCCGAAGAGTACGAGGTCGATCTTGCAACGCTTGCCGCTGATGTTCGCGAAATCGTGGCCGATTTGCAGGGCCGTAAACTGGTGGAGCTCTTATGAGCGCACCGCGCCCCTACGCGTTGCTCGCCGAGCTCACCTATCGGTGTCCACTTCATTGCCCTTACTGCTCCAATCCGACGCGGGCGCGAAGTGACGGCGAACTGACGACGGATAAATGGCGCAGCGTGCTTCGCGAAACGACCGAGCTTGGCGTGCTGCAAGTCGGCTTCTCCGGTGGTGAACCGCTCGTTAGGCGTGACCTGGCCGAACTCGTTCACAGCGCCCGCGAGACAAAACTTTACACAAATCTCATCACCAGCGGCGTCGGCCTGGACGAATCTCGCGCAGACGAATTGCGAGCGGCCGGGCTCGACTCGGTGCAGCTCAGTTTTCAAGCGGATGATGTCGATCTTGCCGACGAAATCGCGGGCGCCCGTGCCCATCAACTCAAGTTGGCCGCGGCATCGTATATTCGCGCAGCGGGCATTCCGCTCAGCCTCAATTTCGTCATTCATCGGCGCAACATCGATCGCTTGCCGCAGATTATCGGCCTCGCTGAAGCGCTGGGTGCGGCGCGAGTCGAGCTCGCCAATGCGCAGTTTTATGGCTGGGCATTTTTGAATCGTGCCGCGTTGCTTCCGACCCGCGAACAAGTTGATCGCGCCCGCGAGATTGCGACCGCGGCCAAGGCACGCCTTGCCGGCAAAATCGACGTCTTTTACGTGCTCCCGGACTATTATGAGACGCGGCCAAAGCCGTGCCTGAATGGTTGGGGCCAGCGCTATCTCACGGTCAATCCGATCGGTGACGTCCTTCCCTGTCCGACCGCTTCGTCCGCCATCCCCGATCTGCATCTCGAAAACGTCCGCGCGCGGTCGCTCGACTGGATTTGGCGCGAGTCGGAGAGTTTCAATCGCTTCCGCGGAACCGACTGGTTGCCGGAGCCGTGCCAGAGTTGTCCGCGAAAGGAAATCGATTTTGGCGGTTGCCGCTGTCAGGCGGCGTTGCTGACTGGAAGCGCCGCAAACACGGACCCAGTCTGCTCGTTGTCACCAAATCGCGTCCTTGTGGATCGTGTTCTCGTGAATGGCAATTCCGAACCCGAACATCCGGCGATGCCGTGGTCGTATCGAACGAACCCAAAGAACGATGCGCGCGACTGAAACCGTAAACACGTATTCGTCGACGCTGTTTTTCTCAACAATCCGCGAAGAGCTTCTGGCGGTTGTCTCGGCCCGCGAGCAAACCCGACCCTTAAGTCGTCGATGCGACATTCGTCCAGCAACCGCTTGAATCGTGGGTTGAACAAACTTCGGTAATTGTTGTTGGAAGCAGGCGAATCGGAGCGCCCACCTGCCAATCCCAAAATGAACTTTGCATTCGACGTTGGATGTTGGATTTTGGGCGTCGGACGTTTCCTCCCCCTTTGGGAAGGGTGGCTGAGTCCGGTTTAAGGCACTCGACTCGAAATCGAGCGTGGGGCAACCCACCGTGGGTTCGAATCCCACCCCTTCCGCCAATCTTTTTTCTCTCTGAATCGTCGATTCTCATAGGAGAAATTGGCTTTTGGCGCTGTCGAATTCATGTTCCGGGCTTTTTCTATTGCACAATATCGCACAATTCTGCACCGGCAAAAATCGGACACTAATTGGACACCAGCGCCCCGGGTAGACGACATTAGGATGCGCTGTGCCATGGACTCCTCAAAATTTCGACCGCCGCACGGGTAAGACCCTGCTCCAAATCCTCTTTGCCGATCCTCTTGAACAGTGCCCCAAAGCACTTTATCAGCCAAGATGTGAGCACGACGTTGAAATTAAGACGAATGAAATCATGGTCTGACTCCGTCGTAGACGCCGTAAACAATTGGTCGCAAATCGTCGGCCTGTTTGCTTTGGTGATTACGCTCGCTTCTGCATGGTTTGTCTATGCCACAGGTAGAGAAGTAAATCGACGCTCCTCAGAACGAGCCGAGAAAGTCGCAAACGAAAATAAAAAGCTGAAGGATAAACTTGACGCGGTTGAAACTGTCCAGCGCCCACGAACGGTCGCCCCCCAGCAAAAAGACGCACTGATTCGATTGTTAAGCGCGGCACCAAAAGGTCGAATAATTACAACCGTTATTGAAAGTGATTTAGAAGCGGTTGCGTATCAAAAGCAAATTGCCGAGGCATTGACCGCGTCGGGATTCTCCGTGGATGTGCAGTCTGCAATGATGTTATCTGGGCCAAGTGGGGCTCAAGTGGGGCTCATCCTGCAAATAAAAGATGCGAACGCAGTACCGCCGCACGCACAGGCGATTCTGCAAGCGTTCGGTCAAGCCGGTCTTGAACCGAAACCCGCAACACAGCCGACCATGGACGCCGATTTGTTGGTTATTGTGGTCGGCGCAAAACCGCCCCAATCAAAATGAGTCCCATCGCTGGTAGGGGGCAACGGTTTTGTAATTCCCCTAACGAGTTATTGCTCAATTTGGCTCACGTTGATTCGCGTTAAGATTTAACTCAACAGGTTCAAATTCCAATTTCGTTCTCCTATGAAATCGCTTCTCCTCGTAGTCAGTTTGATCGCTCTATTGCCTTTCCCGTCCCAAACAGGCGCTCAAGGACGGTACCGCATTGGAGCAATCTGCAATGACGGCTGGGAGAGCCAAGCAACCGGCAGCGGGGCTTGTTCACACCACGGTGGGGTTTCCTGCTGGAAATATTCGGATGGGACGTGTACGAAGCCGTAGTTCACTATTGTGAAAACGCAATTGGCAACCATTGCCACCGTCCTTCTGTTATCAGGGACGCTATTCCAGCTAACGGCGCAGACTGGCACAAGCTACACTGCTATTGATGCGGCCAAACACATTGGCGAAAATGCAACTATCACCGACATGGTGGACGGCATTCACCAATCGAAGAACGGCAATATCTTTCTCAATATGGGCGGGAAATACCCGAATCAGGCGTTCACCGCATTTATTCCTGCAAAGAATGCGGGACACTTTGCCAACTTTAGAGATTACGACGGCAAAACGATCAGTGTTTCTGGAAAAATTACTTTGTACAACCAGAAACCAGAAATCGTAGTTACTTCGCCCTCACAAATTACGGCAGGCTCACGGCGTGCGATGTAAACTCCGACGCCCATGTGGACAAAAACGCGACTGAGATTTGCTCAACTCCGCAAAGCCTGCGAACCCGCTGTCCGGGTGGCAAGAAAGTATGCAAGGGAGCTACTTATCGCTCTCGTTTTGGCCATCGTAGCAGCAGTTCTCTATGAGCCGTGCAAGGACTACGTTAAGGAATGGGCGTTAAAGAAGATTCTAAACAGTAATAGTAAGGCAGTTGCTAAACTATTCGTTTTTGGTGCGAAGGGAGATGTTATCGGAACGGCGAGCGGCATTTTTATAAGCTCTGATGGTCGTTTGGTTACCAATTATCATGTCCTGACAACACAAAAGATCGACCACATCGTTGCACAACTACCAACGAAGGCATTTTACCTTCTTAAAAACACAATTGGCGTAAGCAAAAGATACGATCTTGCGATCCTGCAATTTGACGGAAGTGAACTGCCGTTCGTCAGAATCGACAACGCGATAACGGCCCAGGCAGGAGAACACATTCTTGCCATCGGATCGCCAGAGGGGCTTGAACAAACCGTTTCTGAAGGAGTTGTTAGTTACGCGCAAAGACGTGTTGGAGATGTGGACTTAATTCAGTTTACCGCACCGATTTCACTGGGGAGTAGCGGTGGGGGACTGTTCAATATGAGTGGACGACTCCTTGGTATTACAAGTAAAATGTTAACCGAGAAGAATGCCCAGAATCTCAATTTTGCAGTGCCGGTAAAATATATCGACAGCGTATCGGAGGGCGCACCTGAGTTCACACGAGATAGCGCGGCCTATTACTACGCTCAGGGTACTATTCACGCCGATAAAAGGGACTATGACAAAGCCGAAGAAGACTTCAAAAATGCGATAAGGGTCGATAAAAACTATGTGAATGCTTACACAAGTCTAAGCGACATGTATTCCGAGATAGGTAGGTATGACGACGAAATCGGTACGCTCGAAAATGCCCGACGACTATTACCTGATGATCCAGATATCAACCTGTCGCTGGGTAATGGATACGAAGACATGTCTCGCTATGACGATGCTATTGCCGCTTATAAAAAGGTTCTTGCATCCAGACCTGAGGACAAAGATGCGTTATATGCTGTCTGCTTGCTGGGTTTAATCACTGGCAGAAGCGAGGACGTAGCAAACTACCTGCCCACACTCAAGCGATTGAACACGGGCCTTGCTGAAGAAATCGAACTGCTCAGAAGACGGAATGATAGGCAATGAGCAGTGATAGTTGATGGAGTTTTACCCGACTGAAATTCACCACGCTGCTCAATCGAGTTAGCGGCGATTCAAAAACGCTCGTTTCTGACACAACACGGAATACGGTCAATTTCCTGAGCGGACAGCCGTCAGAACGAGTTCAAAACCTGTATCAAAATCATCGTTTCAGTAACTCTGTCGCGAGTTGAGTTTTGATACTTATGTGCTATGGTACTTTGCCCCTGGAGGGGTAAGAGAAAAGATGTTAGTTGGTTATTGCCGTGTTTCTACGCCAGATCAAAACCTTGTCCTACAAGTCGATGCTTTAAAGAAAGCTGGCTGCGAGAAAATCTTTTCCGATAAGGCAGGCGGAGCAAAGGCTGATCGGGCTGGAATAGTGGAGGCACTCGCCTTCATGCGCAAAGGAGATATCCTTTGTGTGTGGAAACTTGACCGATTAGGTCGCTCGTTAAAGCACTTGATCGAGACAGTGCTGACATTGCAACAGGCAGGAAAAGGCTTTCGCTGCCTGCAAGAGAACATCGACACCAGCACTAGCGGCGGGAAACTGTTTTTCCATATCATTGCTTCACTGGCAGAATTTGAACGCGACATCATCCGAGAGAGAACCCGTGCCGGTCTAGTGGCAGCGAGGGCACGAGGTAGACTTGGTGGTAGACCACGTCTTTTAAATGCCAAGAAAATTCAGATGGCTAAAGCGCTGCTGCAAGATCGACAAAACAGTATTAGGGATGTGTGCTCAACCTTGGGCGTGTCAAGATCGACCTTGTATAGAAATATTAATGGTCAGCGGTTGGCTGAATCGGTTGGTTAGGCAACGGATTCATAGCATTGTGCTGAACAAATGCTCTCGCCACTCTTTCAGCGCCTGATGTAACACAATCAGCTTCCAGCTTGTGCCACAAAGGAGATCGACAGCATTTATGCACGGAAACTCTGTCTTCTCAGTTATATCGACACAGCCCAGTACTTTTGTATCGTTAGCACCAAGATCACTGCCTGTCGGCCAGCGCGCCCACTCATCGTGATGCTTGAAATAGTTGGCGGTGGCGTTGATGAGCTGGATGCGGGTCACACCGCCTTTGAGTGTGATGGTATCGCATGCATAGCAATCTAACTTCTTTTTCTTCGGCTTGCCACGACTCATCCTGATGCTGTTTAAGTCTGACACAGTCCCAAGCGCGTAGCTTTGAGCAGCGACAAAGCCGAGGCCGAATAATGGCTCTGCATGCTCACGTGCAGTGATTCCGTCAAAGCCCTCTTCAGCCTCCAGGCGTTCATGAATCGTCGCGAGTCCGGCGTCAATGCCAACAATTACGTCGTGCAGCGGCTCTATTCGCCAGTCGATCTCGCGGATATGCATTTACGCTCGTGTGCCCAACGGAAACAAGATCAGCCACAGCTCCGAGGGGCGCAAGTGGCAGTAGGTTGAATCACTTTAATCGCGATGTCTTAGCGGCTAGCGAGAACGAGATCAACGATCAGCGGAGCGGATGCAAATTAATGTGTGACTCTAATAAATGTGGCTTCAGTTCGTCCAACCTTTCTCTCTCTCCTATCAGTATTGCTCGCCTCTAATAGGTCAGCGATTGTAGAGAGCTTATCAGCCAGAATCGTGAACTCGCTTGTAAAGCTACGACCCACCATCTCGCTAGGCCGCGCGAGGCCGTTAGCCTCTACGACGGTCCTCTTCAAAGTGTGATTACCAATCACCTGAAATCTGCCGCGCGTTACGACCTCGGCGTTAGCCGTATGTATGTAGGAGGCGTAAGTGCCGTCGTCGAAAAACTGAATCGTGCATTCGTGGGGGCCATAATCAGTAACCAAAGGTTCTGTTGAACCGTCCCGGAGCGCCGTGATTTTGGTTGCCTCCCACTTACCGAGGAGTCGCTTATAACTTGGGTTTTGGCGACTGCAACAGGTACAACAGCACAGAAACCAAGCAGCAACAAGGGTGTGGAGGCAAGATCTCATTTTGAATCACCTAACGAGACTTAGAAGGACAAATAGCGTAAAATAAGGTGCACATTTGTGCGTCTATTTTTGGGGCTTACGAGGGAAATCGATTTAAAGGCGACACGGTCATTGATTATTTCACCCACGGATCAAGGCTGGCAAGACAAGAATGTGTGCCCATTATTTAACGGATTAAAGAACCGTTCAAAATGCCAATTCCCCCGTCTACAGAGCCGCTGGGCGAGCTTTTTCATTCAATCTGAGTCTAAGTAGCTGAACTAACGCGATGAGGCTCACGTCAGTCTTTTCGCCAGACCTAACACTTGGATTTGGGAGTGGGAATTCTTTCAAGTAAATATGTCCGCTCTCTTGGTGAGAGATTAACCTGTTCGGCAATGTCCAGCACCAGCTCGATCAACGCAGACCGAGTGCAGAGCAACCGACCAAAGAACGGAATATTGCCTTCGCGGGCGTAAAGATTACCATCACGGTCGCAGACTAGCTCTAGCAAATGAGGATCGGTCCAGGCTTCGCCTACAAGATATCCAAAAAGCGAATAAACGAACGTGCTGGCTAGCAAAACGGATGGATTAATTTTTGCCGCAACGCTGCGGCGAGTTGTCTCCAGACTTTTCTGATTCATGTTTTTTGCCTTTCTGTTAGCCGCATCCTGCCCGGTAATTGTTACCGGCGACCACCGTGACTATCATTGGCTCGGTTGGTGGCGCATCGAATCGACGCGCGCTCTTGATGCCTGAATTTCTAGTGTAACCGGGAACGAAATTTTGTCCACGACCCCAAGAACCGAATTTCGACCGTTCACATTTTCGCGGATCGCTGCGGCGCAGTCAGTCAGCATTGAAGAGGGAAGCGATTGTGACTCTTAGCGCTTTCGCCAAAGCTACAATTTCATAATCCATCACATACCGCTGCCGATTTTCCAATTTCCATAAAGAAGTTTGTGTAATTTGAACGCCCAATCGGGCCAATCGACCGCTTAAATCCTCCTGGGAAATTCAGCTTTGAAGGAAGTCTTGACCACCCAAACACTTTCTGGTTTAACGGGCTTTGCCCCCAATGAAAAATCTGGGCAATTACCTGTTTGTCCTTCTTCTCGTTCTTGCCACAAGAAGTCTTCTAGCGGACGACTTCAAAACGATTGACGGGAAAGAATACAAACACGTTACGGTGAGCCGAATCGAACCCGACGGCATTGTGCTCATCACGAGTTCGGGAATTTCAAAGATTTATTTTACCGAACTTCCCAAAGAGGTTCAGGAACGTTTTCATTACGATCCTGCGAAGGGCACCACGTACTCATCGCAACAAGCTGCCAATCAGGAGGCGTTTCAAAAGCAAGAACAGGCTGCACAGAAAAAACGGACTGAAGAAAGAGAGAAGTATTGGAGAGAAAACCCCACGCCAGAACCGGAGAGGCGGTCGTCCGCTAATGCAACCGCAAATTCACTCACGGGAACTGCACTTGATAGGCCGGCGTATGGTCAGTCAACAACCGCGGAGTACATGCTCTCTCGATACGCTACAAATCAGATGGCCGCAGATAAGGAATATAAAGGGCGAATTTTCACCATTAACGGAACCATAAAAAGCATCTCATCGTCGGAAAAAGAGGTTGCCGTCGAACTAGTCGCCCCCTCAACTTTCTTTTCCTCTAGGGATAGCTACTACAATTTGAAGGGAGCAGTGTGGTATATGCGCTGTATCTTTAGTGATTCAAGCGGGCTAGAGCAATTTCAATCAGGTAATCCAATCTCACTAACAGGAACCGTGGCCGGTGTTAGTGGGAGAACACTGATAATCGAAGATTGCCGTCTAGCAGGGCGTTAAAAAGGTTGCTTACAAGCTTCCGGTTGGCAGTCTCGGTTCGTACATCAGATCGTTCGTAATGCCGCTTTTGGTAATTTATAATAGCACTATTACCGAATTTCTCTGCCGGTAGAAAGACAGTACAGCAGGCAGCGGAGCGCATTTCCATATGGCCGTTTGCGCGCCATATATCCCCGCCAGTTACTTCGTTCCTTCTTATCCTACCAAACCACGTATTTGTTATAAATGATGAATAAGTCAGGCTTTGTTTTATGAGAGTAAAGTCCTAGTCGTTTCCGGCGGCGCAGGCATTATGCCTTATCGAAAAATGGCCGTTGACATTTTTAACGCAACCCACCCTGCCCGATTTGGAGAAAATTCGAAGTTTAAAAGTTTTTAAAAACATGACCCCGTCACGGGAGAGCCTAATTCTTTCTTGATTTCAAAGATATAATTTCTTATCCATTCCTTTTGCAGCTTCATAAAGAGATGCCACGGCTTAAGGTAGCCCAGGAATGAGAAAAGAGATTCGTTGACGGCGAGCTTTGGAATTATCCGACAAGTGCCACACTCGCTCGCCACACTTGACATCTTACATAGCGTTAAATAGTCACGCTAGCGGATTGAGATTAGTGAGGCTTTACACTAATTACGCGAATGATGAGGGCCACCACCCACCCGATTCCCACGGCACCGCAGACCAAACCGAATAAACCGTAGAATAATCGCTCAGCACGCGATTTGCGGTAGGTAGGCTGAAAGTAAAAAAGTTGAATGATATTTGCTGAAGCAATCTTGGATGATATTAATCGACCACAAAAACAGAAAAATCCCACCAATGATCCAACCAGTAGTCTCAAATATCCGTGCAATCACAATTCAGATCGCACCACTGCAAGCAGGGAATTTGCCAATCTAACGAGAATCTATTTCTGAGGCTTACGAGGCGGATCGATTTAAAAGGCTGCATGGTCATCGCTTGGCCACGAGCGCGATTACTAATAGGTCGGCAAAAAGCACGATTAGTTTTGGACTGGCAAGGGCGTGGATGGCGCGCTTTCGCCCCTCGCGCTTACCGCCGTGACCACGTAAACATGTTTCCCTTTCTTTCGCGGGATTACAAAATGGGGCGTTTTGCTTTGCCCGATCAAGACACGGCGTGATTTTACCAGCTCATAAACGCGATAGCCGGTCACTTTGTCCGAGGCTCGGTTAGCATTCCACGTCAAGGTTAATGATTTATTCGGAACGTCTTGCGATGCGGCAACGGAAACGCTCAGCAGGAGAATGAGGAATCCGCGTTTCATGCTGTCATTCAAGCTCCATTCGTGACGGCGCGCAATTCTCTGCGGCTGGAGAGGCTTACCAGGGAAATCGCCGCAAAAGACTGCATAGTTATTGATTATTTCCGTCCGCAGCAAGGCTGGCAAGGGTAAACTGTTCACTCGGTGCTCGAATAAGGCAGAATCAAATCTATCAAAAAAAAGCAGTAAATTAATTATTTTTAATGCTTTGGAGGCAGGACAACGATTGGTTAGGCATGTCGCTTTCTTATCGCATAAAACAAATATCCTACGGGAAACAACGTGAGACCAAGAATCACACTCCATAAATCGAGGTAATGACCAAGGCTATGCTCAAGGCCCCAATGCATCCAAGGAAGTAGATCAAGTGCTTCGCAGACATGAGTAAGGACGGCCACCACCAGAACGTCCTGCGCCAAGTAGCTGTAACAGAGAGCAGACTGTCTTTGCTCTAAAGAATAAGACTACCGAACCAGAAAACAGTACCGACGCTGGCAGCAAGGCGATGAGTGCTTTAAGCAGTAGGGCGTTCATGCGTCTGGTAGAGCCTGAAATTCGCACCTCGGATCAAGACAATTGGTTTTAGAAATGAAAGTATTTTGATGCCAAAATTTTAATCAAAAAAATGTTTCAAAGCATATCCGCCTGCTACTCGCTTACTCGATGGAGGCCAGCTTTAGAGATGCCTTACAAGTCCTTTTGGGCAGGTTGCCCTACCACGACATCCATCGTCGACTGGCAGCGTAGGAAACCATCTTACATTGACTTGTAATCGTTACGCCGAACTGAGCAAACTCATCGCGAATCCAAATCGGCCAAGCGTTCGCGGCGCAGGAACTGCTTAAAATGACTCCCCCTTCGGTTTTGAAAGAGAAACCACTCACCATTTTCAACAAGAAGGAAAAATTATGTCCAACTCCACTCTGAAAATATTGCCCGCGCTAATCGTAACAATTACCGCCGCATGGGTTGCTCAGCCCGTATTCGGCTCGATTGAACATCAGATCGTGCTTACCGAGAACTCGCCTGTATCTCTCTCGGCCACCTTTGACGGATCAGCCAGCGGAATTACCGTTCTCAATACGGCTCCAGACCAATGGACTGTAGAGTTGTCATTAGGCATAACCGGTACGCCACAGGCCCAGTGGATCGAACCTGAAAATAGTGGTCTTGTAAACCTTGTCCAAAACACTTCTCCTTCAAATGGCGTTGTGCACGTTGTCAGCGACACGAGTCCCCTACCTGGTTTGGCGTCATCGGTAGATGGCAGTAGTGTACCTTTTGGTTCTGATGCCAGCGACGGCGTGGCCATTGTAGCAGTCTATCATGACAAAGCGGCTACCTCCGAAGTCCCCGAACCAGGAACAACGACCTGTTTAATTTTTGGGCTTTCTCTGGGCTTGGTTTTCGTTCGCCGCAGGCTCTGCTAAACAGCAGCACACACGCGCTGGGACGACCACCGTGTTTTACGGGCAGGCGACGATTCTCTATATTCTTTAAAAAACGGTCTTGCTGGGAGCCGTAGATTCCTGGGAAAATTCCTTTTAATAAATTCAATCCATTTAAAAGGATAGGACATTAACTAATTATTTTAATGCTTAGGCTTTGAGTAAGGGCAGTCTCGTCTACTTGTAAATCACGGCGTGTGCGTGCTTTTTCATAATCTCCTCGTCTTCCTCTTTCGATAGGGGGACAACTTTCTCTCCTTCGCGAACCGATTCCGCACGCATGTATTCCTCGAAACCGGGAGCGGAAAAGATGGCAATCAAACCAATCGGGTCGCTTCCGATGTTGTTAACGGAAACCCATGTATTAGCTGGGATGAAGACAGTAACACCACCATGCACTTCTCTCACCGCGTCGCCCAAACTCACCTTTGCCATTCCGTTCTGTAAAAATAGGATTTCGTCTGAACCTGGGTGTCTGTGAGTCTCTATTTTTCCTCCAGGTGGCAAGTCTTCCGTCACAAAAACCAAATGTGATGAACCGCCATTCTGTGGGTCGACTTTTAAAATAAACGGAGAGGGTTGGCCCAGCCAGCCCTCCACACCCTCGATAGGTCTCCATACTCGTCGCTCGCCTTCGTTCTTCTCGAGAATGAGTGGCTTCGGTTTGGTTGCCTCAGTTTGCTTCTCGGCTGTGTCCAAAGACGTAGTAGCCCGTTGACAGCCGCAAAACAGTATTAAGTAGAGAGAGATTTTCGCGCTGGCAAATCGGATAAAATGCTCGTTCATCTTGTCCTCCTATTTTGGCGAATTTACCGTCTCAATCGTGCCGGTTAAACGATTTCGAATGCTTGTGCTCGTGGGTAGATAAATGGTTTCAAATAATTTACTGCTGAGGCAAATCCATGTTATGCATGACTGTAATAAGCCATTTGCCGCCCTGTCGGGTCATGACAAAATTTAGTAGTCCCTTTCTTAACGGGATTTCCTGACCATCTGGACTTTTCGCGGCCGTCATCTCCCACCGCGCGTCTACCGCTGCTACGTCAGGCGTGATAAACCTGATCTTTACCTCTGTTATTTTCTGATTGCTGTCCTTGAAGTTAGTCGCGAATCGCGGTGCGTGAACGCTTTCGACTTCCGTCCGCCCGTGTGCACTCATTCCACGCACATTCGTAAAGTCAGCGTCCTCCGCGAACACCATCGAGAAAGCTTTGGCATCATGGTGGTTCCAGGCCTCGACGAAATCTGTTAGCACCTGTTTGATCCCTTTCTCCTCCTGCTCACGATTCGGCGTTGATTCGTTCCGCGCGCCCTTCTCGTCGGCAGAAACAATTAACCCAAATGAAAAGATCAGCAGCGCCGCAACAAAATATTTCTTCATAACCTTTGAAAATATCTTCTCGAATTCAGAATTGAAATCGAAATCGAGGATCGGTTCACGAGAGAACCTAAAACTTTCTTGAAATCGGTCACTTTTTTTCAGATTCTATTTACTGGCTAACTATGAAGCACAAAAACGTTATTGCAGTTGTTATACTCGCTTCACTTTTGATCGTCAGTGCCGATGTGTTAGCCAGACCGCCGAAAGCGCGGAAGCCCGCCCAAAAAGTACCTGAAAAAGAAGAGCCTGCGGCACCAGATTGGCGACCATCAACGCGTCTCTCACCGTTTCTGGACGCTCATCTCGACCAAATTTTATCGCCGTTGGACAGTAAGATTCCGCCGCTGCCGCGATCCGAACTTCAAAATATCCGTGCCAAAATTGGTGATGCTGCTGCTAGCTCCGACGCGAGTAAACAGCCGTGTTATCAAGTCGGGCTTTATATATGTAACGCTCTTACGCAGGCGATGGATTCGCGAGATGAGCATTTGAGTCGAAGCGGGGCGGCTGCAAATGCGCCTAGTGGCAAGTCGAAGCTCGATACCTCATTACACGATGCCGAGACGCGCCACGCTTTCTTTCAAACGGAGGTTACGAGGGATTGGGACACTGCTGCGCAGAACTTCCGCCGGAGCATTACTCAGCTTCAAAAGCATATGAAGACCCTTGAGCACGAAGTGGCGGGCACGATGATCGCTTCCATCCAGGCGCTGCCTCCGCCGCCAGAGTTCCAGAAAAACGTAATCGGTCATTATTGGAGTTGGGAACGCACTGGTACGAAACCGGCAACCCTCCAGTTTCTTGCAGACGGCACAGCGAAGCACCAGTTCTTTACGGCTGGATGGCGCGTAAACGCCCTCAGAGCGTTACGTTGATAGCAGGAGACGGCATTGCGACCTTAACCTTCAACTCCGATTTCACACATTACGAGGGAACTGACTTCGAGGGCAGGCATGTTCACGGAAACCCCATGCGGACGCAATAAGGTGAGTGGCTTGAGAACTACTAGAGATTGTCGCTAGCGCGCCGCCTTTTGTAATCTATTTCTGAGGCTTACGAGGGGAATCGATTTAAAAGGTTGCATGGAAAAGATTTTTCCAGGTGGCACGCAAGATCGCAAGATGAAACTATTCGATCCCGTTCACCTTTGTTGCCACAATCTTTTTGCTCAAACTCCTCGTTCCAAAGGCGAATCATAATAAATCGAAGGTTCACCTTGCTGACTCTACACACTTAGTTTATCAGAACGATTATGCTTATATCGATTAGTTCATTGGAGGAAGCTCTTTCGGTCCGCAGGCAAATGGACACGCTCGAAAAACGGCTTGGCGCGCTACTGGGCCGTACTACTTCCTCTGATTCAACAACTGGGAAAAGTCATCGGCGCATGTCGGCAACAACTCGCGCAAAGATTGCTGCTGCTAGAGCAAGATGGGCGAGAAGTAGACGTAGCCAGGCCGTTTCTGCGCCAGCCAAAAAGAAAGGTGGACTTACTCCGGCTGGTAGAAGGAGGCTCTCACAACTCATGAAAGCGCGGTGGGCAGCGCGGCGGAAAGCCACAGCGAAGCAGTAGACACCGACTGTTTCCCACAGCCCAACGGTTGGCTGGAGCGAATCGGTTAGACTGCGTCAATGTTCTTGATTTCGACTTCTACCCCGCCGATCCGGTTGGCCAAAACGTTGTAGATGGCAGCGAAAATAACGAAGCAGATGAAACCGAAGATGCTCATGAGAATAGGCATCAGACTATAGATGATTCCCATGATTCGAAGCTGGGTGTTACCGAAGATAATCATCGGGATGCCGATAAGAGTATAGATAAAGCCCACCAGGACATACAAGGCGGTCATTATCTTGCTGGACTGTAAGATCGAGATGCGGATGATTTGTTTCGTCATGGTTTGTGGTGGCTTTGGGTGTGTTTGGTCGCACTCTAACGAGAAAGAGATAAGTCACGGGTGGAGTCGGTGGCAAGCTTGTTGAAGTTGCCTCGCAATGGGGCCGTTGACTTCATCAACTGGTTAGGCTGCTTGAGGCGACTGATGACATTGTGCCAAAAAGGCTGGTCATCTACGGGAAGATGACGCACGAGTTCCACGAAGAATCGGCCTCTATGTCGAGCGTAATTCAAAATCACAAAGTCGTCCCCGACGTTTATATGGAACGTGTCGGAAACGAGCGTCACATGCGGCGCATATGTAAAAACCGAGAGACGCCATCCGGTCTGGTGAGTATCGACCCATGACATGATAGAGCCGATTTCGGGGGAGGAAGCCGGGATCGCGGTGCCCGGCCCGCCGTTTTCCCGAAACGTAACATCGCCGCTAGGTAGAATGAGATGGGGCTGCACCCAACGGTTGTGAACCAACACAGCAGCGACTGCACAGCAAATCACAACAACGACAATCCCCAAGGTGAACTTCATACGGCCTAACTAGAATTAGACGGCATTTTACAATTTATTTCTGGGGCTTATGAGGGGATCGCGATAAGATCAAAAGCCAGAGTTAAAGCTAGCAACGCAATTGCGCTAGCGGGATCGTAAGTGGACTTCGCGCAAAGTTAGTTACTTCAACGTGATCTCACGCATGAGTTTGTTGCCCATGATTTCACGAATCTCCATTCGCTGCACTGCGCCCTGGCGTTGCACATCTGCGCTGCCGATTATCTTGTTTTGGATTGGGTCGATCTTGTCACGCACTCCGTCGAAAGCGGCCATGTTTTTGAATTCCTGCATCAGCAGGATGTCGAAGTCATGAGGAGTCGCGGCAGCGCCAAGGAGGATTTTGTAATCCATGATGATACCTTGCTTTTTCGCCTCATCATTCGTGGTCTTGTATATTTTGGCCAGCGTTTTGAGGTAGTCATCGCTCATGCCAGGTTTGGTCTTCACCATCGTGATCGTCCAGACCGTTCCTTCTGTGTAGGGAGCGTCACTTTGTGCGAGGCAGACGCCAGTGAGTAGTGTCGATATTGCAATACTGGTGCTAATAAACAGGGATTTGTTCATGTGAATGTCCTTCTGTGATTGTTTGGTTTAGTTGTATACTTGTGCCCATGACTGACCGAGACTGGCGAGGATGAGGATGCGTTCAAGTCTGGTCAAGAAATATTTGCGCAACCCCCGAAATCGCATCACGAAATATTATCCTTCCATCGACCTAACGAGCTAAAGAGCCTCGTTTAAGAAAAACCGGGAAAACCGATTTGGTATATTGCGGTATGAATGAATTACTGAAAACGTTGGAGCGAGTCGCAGCCTCCTATGAGGGCTGTGATTGCGAATGTGAACCAGCTAGGACTGACGAAAAGACGGGCTACTTTTACGAGGCATATGAGTGTCTGCCGTGTGAAGTAAAGCGAGTATTGGAGCGCGCCAAACGGCGAGTGGAAGCGTTTCAAATTGACCGGTGATCCAACAAGCCAATTTTTGATGTAATTACCGACTGCCTCACTTGACACCTTACATAGGGGTTAGATGGCCGGTGTCATTCTCACCCGTTCCCTCACCAAACCAGAAGACACCTTCATCGGAGAATGTCACGGGCGCAGATTGCTTTGGGACGGGGGTAGTTTAAACGGCGGATGCTTCAGCTGTCTTATGCAGTTCGTGTCCAGTCCTTTTGTCCTGCCTGCCCGAAACAACGTATGTCGGATCGAACGAGTGCAATCGTTCTCCGCGGAGTGACCCACGCCCGGCACGACTACTTGAACGGCGTTCGGCATGACTGAGGCGACAGCCTCGTCTACTCTTGCATACAGCTCTGAAGGGTCGGCTTCGCTGGAGACGACTACGATCGGGGCATTTAATCGGAAGGGCCTAAAATAGTCTGCGGGCAATTCTGTCTTAGGCCAAGCTTTGCAGGCTTCCATCTGGTTGTGCACTCGCCAAGCCCCGAGAAACGTGTCGCGGGTTTCTGTTTCCACTTCGTCTGGTCGAATCCGCTTGGTAAATTCATTGCAATTGATAGCATAGTAGAGACCCATCCTGCCGCCCGAATAGATGCCGCGGTTGGCCCGTAGAGCGATCTCGGCAAACGGGCTGAAGTTGCCCGCGAGAGCCTCCTCGATGAGAAGCGGGATCTCGTATGCGGTCGTACAGATCATACATCATCAGGCGAAGCGTGTCTCCGAACGCTGGGGCGGTAAGGTGAATGTTCGTGCGCGTGCCGGTAACCGGATGGCTAACGGAGGTGAGGATAGGCTGCGCGCGTACCTCTTTCAGAAGGACCGCGAAGTCTTCTCGCAAACGAGGATACGCAGCATGGCACGGAGCATCCTGTTCGCACTCCTTGAAAAGTGTATCGAGCGCGAATTGCGCCGCTTCGGGAAAATAAAGCGGTATTCTATCGGAAAGCGGCGTGAGGCTTCGGAAGTATGCGGTGCGCACGTGATCTCCGTGCTGACGCATGTAGATCATCCCGGCATAGGTGCCGGAGGAACCCGCGTTCAAGTTAATTTTATCGTAGCCCAGCGCGCCGCGCACCTCGTCGAGGTCATCGACGAAGTTCGCCGTGCTGTATTGAGTAAGGTCGTATTTCCGCGAGAGCTCATCGCGGCAGGATCGAGCAGCTGCAGGGTCGAAAGGCCCATTGAGGTAACCTTCCAGGTTGTTGTCTGAGCCCGGCGATCGGCAGTCAAGCCGATGACCATCCCCTGTCCCGCGCTCATCCACCAGAACCACGTCGTGTTCCTCGTTGTCACCCATTTCCAGCACATAGCTAACTAATTCCGTCGCGGTCTCGCCTGGCCCTCCCGCCAAGTAGAAGATTGGGCCATCTGCCGGATGCGGGTGCTTTGCCGGGATCAGGACGATCTTCAATGGCAGCATTCGCCCTTTGCGAGTCTGTCGGTTTTCGAAGACGCGGTACACCCCGCAACGCACTTTCTCGTTCACTCCCTTCACATAGCAGGGTGTCAGGTTCACCGTGGCTGCTCCTGGCGCTGGACCGGAGGCGATGGCCAGGGTTCCTGATAAGATTCCGCTGAAGATTAGCGTCATTGCTGTTAGCGACCGTACGTTACCCAAACGCGCCCTCCGCTGTCCGCTATGATAGTTGGTCTCTGGTTGCGACATCTAACTAGAAATAGATTGCATCTTGCAATCTATTTCTGAGGCTTACGAGGGGAATCGATTTAAGCGGCAGGATTTTATTTTCAATTAATCAATCCATCAAAAGATAAAGGCAGTGAATTAATAATTATTTTAATGCTTTGAAGTAAGGGTAGCGATTGATTAGGGAGTCGGCTCATCGGGAACGATACGTGTCATGACATCATTCTGCGGGCTTGCGACGTTTGTAAAATTCGGATCTTCGAGGACGAACCGCACTGGCTTGATGTGTATCTGGCGACCACGCCCGTCCACGGCGGCGAGCCTCAGCCGATAAGTCCCGCGCTGCCAAGCGGGCATCTCAGAACATTGATATCCGATCGTAATAGACTTTGAATCTCCGCCTCTGATGGCAATCGGGATGTTTCGAGATGTGTTTTTCTGGCCAATCCCAACGTCGATGAGATGCGACATTGGCTGAAGCTTGTACGCGCGTTCATCGGGGGCAGTAAAGTTTGTCTGTGTAAACTTGACCGTGGCCCATTTCGATTCTGGACCTGAGGCAGTCACGACAAACAGCAGGCTCCACCCGGTCTGCCCTGGGAACTGTCGCAAACGAATCTCATCCTCGGGAGCAATAGAAATCTTCAGGGCACGCAGATTGGCGAACCAAGTATTCCAAGCAGACAGCAACAACGCAGCGACCGCTATCGTCCCGATCAGGAAGTTGTGAGTAAAAAACTTCATGAGCAATCACACCTAACGAAAGACAAGATCAGCCATGCATGGCTCTAGCAGGCACAAAGTGGCAGGCAGCTAAAACCAACTCGATTATCCGCGAAATTTGCTCGCGGCACGCCGTACGGGAGCCTTGTGAGCATGTTATTTGCGCTGTTTCGCAGAAGCGTGTTCTAGTCGCGATGTATCCCGCTTCGGATTTCCACTCCAGGGATTGCCACCAAAGTCATGTTTGCGTGTTTGTTTGGGCATAGCCCAATATCGATGAGTTGCCGCGATTTGACAATGAACGGCAGTCAGCCTTCACGTGCATCGGTGGGTTAGACAACGGTTCACAATGCCTCACGCCCGCTTTAAAAGTCCCAGGATTATTTTTTAATTAATCAATTCATCAAAAGAGTAAGGGCAGTCTCGGACTGATTTAAAGAATCCGGCCAGCGGTTAGAGGAACGATTGGTTAGATCGATTGGTGTCATAAATCTGTGACCCATCCTTTAGCGACTAGGTGATAACGCACTACATCTGTCTTATGTGGGCCGCCATCTTCAGTGTATGTGACTCGGAACTCAGCTTTCATCCGCCACGCCACACCGGTAGTGTTGCTCGTAACTCGGACGACCGTGCGATCTCGATGCTCTGTTGCGTACGTCCGAGCGACTTGCTGATCAGTCGGAAGGCGGCTGCAACTCACAAAGCAGAGGAAAAGTGCGGAAGTAAGAATCCGTCGCATAATCACGAGTCGCCTATCATCCAACAAGAATTAGACGGCATTTTGCAATCTATTTCTGGGGCTTACAAGGGGAATCGATTTTAAACGGCAGGCTTTTATTTTCAGTTAATCAATCCTTCAAAAGATAAGACGCTTTACTGATTGTCGGCCACGATTTGCGGCGCAGGTTTGCTCACTTCAAGATGGGCGCTCACTTTGTGGAGGCCCGCAGTCAGTTCTTCAATTTGCTTCTGCTGCTGTGCGAACTTAGCTTCGAACTCCTTCTGCTGAGCCGTCAGCTTAGATTCAAAGTAATTTCGCTGTTCTTCGACTCGACGATGCTCTTTTAAGAACTCGTTAAGCAACATCGCGTTCACCGCTTCGTAGCGGACAGTGTTGACCTTCCCGTCGGCATCGCGAGCTACTAAGTCAGGATTCACCTTTTCTACCTGCTCAGCAATGAGGCCAAACTGCGCGATACCATCTGGATCAAGCTCCTTCTTGTAGCGAAAGGTGACGGGCTGGAGCGCTAGGATCGCTTCGCTCGCCTTGTCCATCGGCTTGATCTCGTCCTTGAACCGGGCCGAAGACTTTGTTGTGCCGAGGTGACCACTAGTATCCACGATAACTGCTACGCCGCTTGGAACCGTTGCCCCGCTAATCCCAGCGATATATGTGGCGGTCTGAGTTCCCTCCGTGCCGATGCGGATGGTGTTGACCTCAGCCGCAATACCTTGATTGCCAATGTCGATATTGTTACTCCCAGTGGTGAGATTGTGACCGGCTGAATAGCCCAATGCAATGTTGCTGGAGCCGATTGAATTGCTAACGAGCGCATTAAAACCACTGGCCGTGTTGTTGTTGGCGGTGGTGTTGTGAAAGAGTGCCCCATCACCATTGGCTGTATTATAGGAGCCAGTTGTGTTGCTACTAAGGGCATCAACACCATCGGCCGTATTGTAAAAGCCGGTTGTGGTTTTAAAGAGCGCAGCAACACCGCTGGCCGTGTTGTTGCCACCGGTTGTGTTGCCCTCGAGCGCTGAGACACCGTTGGCCGTGTTGCCGAAGCCGGTTGTGTTGTGATAGAGCGCTCCAAGACCGGTGGCTGTGTTTTGGGTTCCCGTTGTGTTGCTATAGAGCGCCTGAAGACCGTTGGCCGTGTTGCTGCTGCCGGTTGTGTTGCTATAGAGAGCTAGATAACCGTTGGCCGTGTTGTCGTAGCCATTTGTGTTGCTAAAGAGCGCCTGAAGACCGTTGGCCGTGTTGCTGCTGCCGGTTGTGTTGCTATAGAGAGCTAGATAACCGTTGGCCGTGTTCTCCCCGCCACCTGTGTTATGGTAGAGTGCTTGATAACCGGTGGCCGTGTTGTCGAGGCCGCTTGTGAGGCTGAAAAGCGCATTAGTGCCCTCAGCCGTGTTGCCGTCGGCATAGCCTCCGTCCGGTGCCGGGGTAACTGCTCTAATTGCGTGCGAAAAGCCAAAGCAGACGAGCGCCAGCGTAATGAGAAGGGTACCGCCCCGTAAGGTAGACCGGTTAACGGGAGACCGAGCAGGTGGGATTGTAGCTGGAAGGAGAGTTGAACCATTCATAGGAAGCTTCTTTCTGTTTCTCCCGGTCGGGTAATCGTTGCAACTGCAAACCTGGACGGGGTCAGGCGCTACCGAGAGGAAACGTCCCGGCCTCATTCAGATTCTATTTGAGACCGGCGATTCTGTGCGGAGAGCAGGCCCGATGTCAAGCCGAAAACCTCGACTAACTAACGCCATGAACTGAATTACCCACCTATCACAATTTTGGTCACCACTGGCGTCGTACCTAGTGAGGAAACAAGGGAAAAGATTCTTTAATCCATCAAAAAGTAAGGCACTAATTAATTATTTTTTTATCGCTTTGATTTCAAGATCGAGCGTCCCGCGAATATTTTACTGGATTTTTTTGAGACGAATCGGGTATTAACGAGTTGAAAGGCTCTGCCCCCTTAAACACGGAAGGTTCGTAGTGAGAGAAACTTCGCCTCAGCAAACGCAAGTTGTTGGCCTTAGTTGGGTTTCGCTACGCGCATTTGCTACAGTGCTTGTTCTGGCTGCACTTTGTGCTCTGCTCTATCTGAGATACGTTCAAGGAAAGCCTCCAATTCCTCGCTCCGCGAAGCTTGCAGCACCACACGAAATTCAGATACCCTACGGCACGCTTACGCTCCCAAAGGGAACTCCTGTTGTGATTATCCACGAGTCCGGCTCGGTCGTCACAGTTCGCACTGCTAACAATCAGGAATTTAGCGTTGCAAGAAATCAAGTGACTTGGTAGCGACGTAACTTGGACGCAAATCGCTCAAAGGGGAAACCGGTTTTTCAATAGAGGGTAATTCAGTACGAGACTCCCTGCCGTTTTTGCAAAAATTTGGAGCCTTAAAAGTTTTTAAAAAGACCACCACCCACCTTCACTCGCTTCGAGATATAACCCAAGCTCGACGTAACCCAAAGCCGCTCGCAAATGCTGTTTATCCAAAACTTCACGTGGCACAGCAGTTCAAGAGTTTGTTTTACGATTTTTTGAGCCGCGCAAACGAGGGATTGCCTGACCCCGGAATTTGAGTGCGGCAATTAGTTTTCCGTGCGAGTCAAAGTAGTGTACTTCAATGGTATCAACGCGCTTTGGAGACTCGTCGAAATAACCAGTCGCTTCCCAATTGCATAGTAGAACCGCGTCCCGGATAAGTTGAGTCAGATTTTGCGACCCCAATTTTTGCTTTAAGCGCGCGCAATAACTTTGAACGGTTTTCAGGCTAAGGTGTAATGTCCGCGCGATTTCACTCGGAGCGTTGCCGTCTGCAAGAAAACGGAGCACCTCTTTTTCTCGTCTGCTTAATTTCTTCTGTCCTTTTCTATTCCTTTTCACGTCAGTATTCCTAATCGGATTTCGAGCGCAATCCGGCGGTATGCTTGCCAACTCCTTGCTTATCTTGCCATCTGCACTTGACATCTTAAGTAGGGGTTAGGCCCCTTAAGTGTCATGCCCCGTAAATATTTAGCGCGAACAGCATCCAAAACCATGTGGAGAAGAACACACCGGCAAACGAAAGAACAACTAAAGCGCAATGACGAAGGAACGAGCGAGGCCGAAGATATGGTGAACCGAACAGTGCGAACCAATACCCCACCCACGCGAGCAAAGGCAGAGCAAAAAACACGAAATGGGGCGAGACGGTGGCTCGCTGCGAAATAGCGTTCCAGCGAAAGAGGAAAAAGGCGATGCTGGAATATGCGATCCACACCGCGATGAAATAGAATCTGCCCCAGTTCATCGAAAAAATGCTGCCATTGGCGTTCATGAGTGGGAATGGCGAGAAATTCCCCAGGATTACCTTCAATTAATCAAATCAATCAAAAGGATAAGGGTTACTAAGTCAATTTCGTCAAACTTCCAAAGGCGAATCATAGTCCTCGAAAGTTTACCTTGCTGACTTTACACACCTAGCTTATCAGGACGACTATGGATATATCCCTTAATTCATTGGAACAAGCTCTTTCGATCCGCAGGCAAATGGATACGCTCGAAAAACGGCTTGGCGCGCTAGTTGGCCGTAGCAGTTCCTCAGATTCAACAACTGGGAAAGGTCGTCGGCACGTGTCGGCAGCAACTCGTGCAAAGATAGCCGCTGCCGCAAGATTGCGTTGGGCTAAGAGGAAAGGTGCCCGTAAGTTACCCCAAAAGAAGGGTGGAATTACTCCTGCGGGGCGCAGAAGACTTTCTCAACTTATGAAAGCGCGTTGGGCAGCACGGCGGAAAGCAGCAGGTAAAGCATCAGCTAGTCTGCGCTGATTAATACCTCTTAAGTACAAGCTCTGGACTAGCAGCTTACGCGCTCGCCTACTCCATTCGGACGAATCGGCGGATTCATCCAAAAACCGAACACGAAACACTCCTCAAAAGGTGCTTCCGCGTTGGCGGAAATTCACATTTTCGATTCAAACAACGGCGTTGAGCAACGGATTGTGTCAAGTCGAGCGGAAGGAAAAATCCATATGCAGAGCCCGTAGTTTCTCAATTAGCGCATTGGCATCGAGGGAAATTTGTTCGGCTTCCTGGTAAGTGATTTTCCTCATTTCAAAATCACGAATCGACCTTTCGATCCGTTCAATCTGGATTTGAATCTCTGACTGTATGTAGTCTCGTGTCATCCGAGTGAGCTTATGGTTGCATTCTAGAAATTATAGACAGCAGCCGGTATGCCAAGCTCTCAACAGCGAGGTGCCATTGTGCCAAATGCCGCAGCGACACAGATGGCTTGACAGGATTCTTCGATTACAGAACAAGACCAAAGGGTAAGGGCAGTAAATTAATTATTTTGATGCTTGAGTAAGGGTAGTCTAGGACTGATTTAAAGAACTAGACCAGCGGTTGCCAAAGTGATTGGTTAGATGTGACGGGTGGCTTCACCGAAGAGAATCATCTGACGCAGTCCGGGACGCTTCGTCGATTCGAACGGAGAAGTCACTGTCTACTGTAATCAGGCCGTTCCTATCTGGCATTGGGGCGTAATAAGCCGACCAGTAGTTTCCAGCCTTCGCTTTGTGATAACGAATCACTGGGCGCTTGTAACATGTCAGGCAAATGCCTGCTTTCCTTGCAAAGGCATCGGCTATGCGAACCACGTCCTGCTGCGTCAGTGGCGGCAGACCGCCAAGGGCGATGCTCCCTAATTTTCTCTGACCTTCGCTGTTAAGTAACTTTCTGACCTCTTGTTCTTTTTCGATAGGAAGATAAGCGTTCAAGCCGCCGGTTGTGATTCTCTCATTCGATTTATCATACTGAAGAAACCAGATCACCTTCGTTTTTGGAATGTATGATTTCCCGTTTTCGTGGTAGATCTCTTGAAAGAGGAGCCGGACACGTCGGCCCTTTGCGCGACCCTTGAGCACTTCGTCCACCGTTAGCCAACTGTTCCAGTAATAGTGAATGCCCGGAATCGGAGGGCCGCTTTTCCCTGCTTCAGAACGACCACTTAACTCGTCGATGCTTCCAACAATAATTATGGGAGTTTGTTTAACCCACAATTCAAGCGGTTGCTGAACGAATGTCGTCGCCAAGCTTCTGTCGTTGGTGCTGATAAAGAAGATCAAGACAGCGACGATAATTTGTCGGGTAAATTTCACAGGATTAACCGCCCTCCTGCTTAATCATTTCCTGAATCTCTCGGCGTCAACTCCATCATCCGCCTTCGCGCCATCTCCATTGTTAGCCTATACGGGAGAAAGTGTTTGTTCGCGTTATAGCTGTACCATCGATGGTTGCCGTGTGAAGCTGGATAATGAGTTCATTGCACACTACACGCACGTCTCTAACAAATGTGTTGCCAACGTTGGCGGGAGAAATTGATCCTTCAAAATCTGTCGTGAGAGTACCTGCGTGTTCGTCTATACTATAAGTACCAAAGTAAGCGTCGTATCCGTTGACAGCGACAGTATTATTTTTGGCTTGGACTGGCTGTGGCATATTCTGCTGACAGGATCGATCACGTTTCATGAACTGGGCTGCAAAATGACTCGGCGCAAAGCAAAGTATACCAAGCGGATCGGGGCCGAGAAGCGGATCAATGTGGATTTGTCCCTTCGCGTCCACATCCTCTCGTGATTTAAGCTTCCAAACGCCGAGAATCGCGGTCGCAAGATTGGCGGTTGGCGGTGGAAGAGAAGCTTTCTTCAAGCCTTTGGAAAATATCTTCTTTAATTCAGAATTGAAATCAATTACCAATTTGGCGATCAACTGGACGTGCGAGCTTTGCTGCTTTCGCCCAAGCAAATAATCAAGTCCCACTTCTCTGGCTCAAAACACCTCGAATACTGGCGCGTACCAAGCTTGAACTGTGCGCCAAGAGTCAGGACAATTGCTTTAGAAAAGAAACTAATTATTCCCATTTTACCAAAAAAATATTTCGAAAGTGAAAGTTTTTTTTGGAAATCTTGGCTCTTGCTAACGATGAAGAAGGTGATTTTAGGTGCCGATAAACCGGCCCTTGTCGCATTGGCTGTGATTGTGGGTGCAGCGATTACCACGGCGTCTGGGCAGACCGATGAGATTCAAGTATACGACGCTGACATCGCTGCTCCGGGTAAATTTAATCTGATGCTGCATAACAACTTTACTGCCGACGGCCTGAAAACTCCGGCGTTTCACGGGGCCATCATCGCCGACAAGTCACTCAACGGAGTCCCTGAATGGGCCTATGGCGTGACGGACTGGTTCGAGACGGGACTTTATCTGCCCCTCTACAGTATTTCGAAGAATCGCGGAGCCACTATCGACGGCTTCAAGCTGCGCGAATTGTTTGTCTTGCCGCACGCGGCTGACCACACATTCTTTTACGGAATTAATTTCGAATTCAGCTACAACGCGAGTTATTGGGAAGCGTCGCGTGTTACATCTGAAGTCCGTCCGATTATCGGGTGGCACTTGCATCCGATAGATATAATCGTGAATCCGATTCTTGATACCGCCTACAATGGCTTCAAGAACCTCGACTTCGCACCTACAACGCGAGTCGCTTGCAATCTGTCCTCGAAATGGGCATTAGCAGCCGAGGAGTACGCTGACTTTGGGCCGCTCGCCCATTTCTATTCCACAAACAAGCAGTCACATCAGCTTTGGGCCGTGGTAGATCATACCACGAAGTTTCTCAATATAGAAGCTGGGCTGGGCTTCGGCCTAACCGACGCATCTGACAAGGTGACGCTAAAGTTGATGCTCTCGCGTGATCTCAACTGACCTAAACGGGTTTTGAATTTAAGAACTCGAACGTGGTGGCGGCTTACCATTGGGGAGCGTCCCTGTGACCGCGATCTCGCCGCACTTTGGCAAGATCGAACAGAGCAGACTCATGTTCTAACTTAAAGGAAGGCCGTGGTGGTGGCGTACTTACATTTGTGCTGGAGTGACTATCTGCGGCATCGTCTCACCCGCCTTTGTGGCATCAGTCTGATTACCCTTTACGGATTAATTGCCGCAATTGGTGACATCAAGCGCTTCGTCAATGCTCGCAAACTCTCAGCCTACCTTGGTTTAAATCCCAGTGTCGAGCAGAGCAGCAATTATGAAGGTTCCACCTCGCTTAAACGTCATGGTTGCGGAGGATGCTCCTCCACTCGCTGCCATGGATCAAGTCAATTGGAACTCTGGCGTGCTCATCATCAGATGAATTAAAGCCCGAACAGTTCTATCACTCATATCAGGTTTTCGGGACACGAGGAATTGTGTGAATACCTCCAACCGTTTGCGCGGCAACGCCCGTTGGAAAAACCTCTTTGCCAGGTGTGCCATCAACTCCTCTGGCTTACCGCGCAGCTCCGGCGGAGCAATTCGGGCGACATTAATTGGTTGTCGGAGCGGCGGCGGCGCTGCTGGGGGAGGTTGCGGCGAGACCGCGGCAGCGGGACCGGTACCTTTCTGTTGTGGGATATTTGCTGGCCGAGGTGGGTCGCCGCTCACTAAATAGCCCGCGAAGTTGTATCGGAACAACAGTGTCGAAGCGTTAATCCATGAGCGTCCACCATCCCATCCTTTTACGTTCGGCGGAGCGAAGAGTAATTGTCCCATTTGTGCCATCGCGTTTTGCGAGATATTTGGAGGAGGGAGAACAGTTTCGAGAAGCTTGGTTGTTTGAACAAGGAACTCGATTGGACTCTTGATGTGGGAATGCATCGCGTTTTGCGAGAAGAACTCGGTCGAACTAAAGATCTCCCTCAACACTGGGCGGATTTCATATTCCTTTGCACGTAGTCGGCTCGCCACAGCCGAGACAATGTTGCGGGGCGGCTCATCTTCGACAAAGAATCGCCAAAGTTTTCCGGCAATGAATTCCGCGCACGCCGGTTGTTCCATTAGAATATCAATCACGTCATCGCCATCCCACGCACCCGTCTTATTCATAAAAGTCTTTTGCGTGTTGTCGTGCTGGCTGGCAGCAAATTGGAAATCCTGCGTGGTGTTATCGAGGCGGTAGCCCGTGAACGCTCGGGCCGATTCGCGAATGTCTCCCTCTGTATAATGTCCGATGCCAACGGTGAATAGCTCCATCAATTCACGTGCCCAATTCTCATTCGGGTGTTCTTTTCGACTTTGTTGTAGGTCCAGGTAGATCATCATCGCCGGGTCACGCGACACTTGTCTGGTTAACGACTTGAAATTGCCCAGGGCATTACTGCGAAGCGTTTCGTTTTGCAGCCACATCCAATAACAGTTGTTCACTTTTTGAATACTCGTCGCAAAGTGTCCGTGCCAGAAGAGAGTCATCTTCTCACGGAGCGGATTTTGGGCGGTCGTCATCCGATTAAGCCACCAGCGACGGAGATCGAGTATTTGGGCTGCTTGCATTTCTTGCATCTCGCGCATCTTTTCTTTGCGCTCCGGTGAGTCGGCCTTCAATGCCTGCAAAGCCATTTGGATTTCCTTGAGGTTTTGAGGATGCGCCCATTTTGGAGGGGGCTCGCGATCAGGCTCTTCGCGCGCATCGACCAGTTCGCGCAGGATCGCGTCCAGACCGCGGCCATGTGCCGACTCAATCTGTTGCGGCGTTCCTCCGAAACCGATGCGATTCAACAGATGCGCAGCTTTCTCGTAGCTCCAGTTTGAACCTGAGAGTGGCGTTAGCACCGTAAATTGAAACTGAAATTCTGGCTTGAAGTTACGATCCTGTCCACAATTGGGCTCGGACTGACGGCTTTGGAGAGCGCAAGTGGCAGCCGGGTTGAAACCCTAAGATCCACATGCGAAAACATAACACCGGGGAGCCGTTGGCTGGAGCGGTTTAGTTAGGTGATCCGTTTGTCAGCGCCATGCGAAATAGATGGCCGCTTTTGAGTGGGCGACCGCCGCCACGAACTGCGTCCAATAGCAATGGCACCCAGAAGTAGATAGAGGCAAATCAAACTAAACCATAGGCACACACGGTAGAGGCTCTGCTCGTGCAGTGGCTCCGAAAGAAGTGAGGAAAACATGGCTACCGGTAGTAAGAAGAAAAATGAAACGGTGAAAATACGAACAAAAGGAGAGTACCACGCGCCGGTTCGACTGCGGAGGACGAAGGCGATAATCCCGACGATACCGCTGGCGATCCAACCAATCGCGCTTACGTGCTGAAAGAACTGATACCGACTCATAAAAGCGAGAATCACCTAAGGAGACAACAAGTTCAGCCACGGCTCCGGCAGGCGCAAGTGGCAAGCAACAAGAACCGACTGTTATCCGCGAAATTTGCTCGCGGCACGCCGTACGGGGGACTTGTGAGCATGTTGTTTGCGCTGTTTTGCAGAAGTGTCTCCCAGTCGCGATTTATCCCGCTTCGGCTTTCCACTCCAGGGATTGCCGCCAAAGTCATGTTTGCGTGTTTGTTCGGGCATAGCTCAATATCGATGAGTTGCCGCGATTTGACAATGAACGGCAGTCAGCCCTCAACGTGCATCGGTGGGTTAGACAACCGTTCAAAATACGTTTTGTTCTGCTTTAAAAGCCCCAGGATTATTTTCAATTAATCAATCCATCAAAGGAGTAAGGGTAGTCTTCGAACGATTTAAAGAATTAGGTCAGCGGTTGGCGGAGCGATTGATTAGATTTGTTGGTGTCATAAATCTGTGACCCATCCTTTAGCGACTAGGTGATAACGCACTACATCTGTCTTATGTGGGCCGCCATCTTCAGTGTATGTGACTCGGAACTCGGCTTTCATCCGCCACGCCACACCCGTAGTGTTGCTCGTAACTCGGACGACCGTGCGACCTCGATGCTCTGCTGCGTACTTCCGAGCGACTTGCTGATCAGTCGGAAGGCGGCTGCAACTGACACAGCAGAGGAAAAGTACGGAAGTAAGAATCCGTCGCATAATCACGAGTTGACTACATCTAACGAGAATTAAACGGCATCTTGCAATCTATTTCGGGGGGGTTTACGAGGGGAATCGATTTAAAAGGCTGCATGGGGAGCGCAAGTGGCGACGAAGGACTATTCCTTGCCCAATGCGGGGGATTGGGGTTGGCAAGCGCGCGGCTGGAAAGGCTCACGACGGCTGATGCTCCGCGCCTGAAAGCAGTACCGCAATCGGCCCGGCGCGCTGGGGAATTTTCGAAGTCATCAGCGCGATAAAAGATTTGCGCCTATTGTTTGGTGAATTATCGTAGCAGCCACAACCTGGCCTTGGGTGTGGTCGGCGGCGGCGACATGCAGGATGCGTTGGGTTGCGAACCGTCCTAGCACAATGCGATTGAACCGGCTCCTCCTCCTCTTGGCAAGCGCTGCGATATGTTTTCACGGAGCACCGGCGCAGACACCAATGCATGGTCAATTTCTTTATGCGGTGCACGATGATGGGACAATCACTGTCCATGACATCAATAACTTGCACAGCTTGGTCAAGACCATTCGGGTATTTTCGGGGACCGGTGCCGACGTAAGAGGGGCGGCCATCTCCAAATCGACAGGCCGGTTCTATGCGTTCTACAATCAAAACCGTCAAGGTCATGTCGCCTGCGTTAATTTGAGCAACGACTCAGTTTCGTGGGATAAAGTTGTGCATGCTCCGGGCGTCGATCGCGGAGATGTAACGCAGGACGGAAAGAAGCTTTACGTACCTACTTGGGAGGAGGGAACTTCTCCTTATGAGCTCGTGGTAGACGGCAATAGTGGAAACATCATATCGACGATCGCGATGCCCGCAGGGACGCACGATACCTTTTGCAGCGTCGATGGGACAAAGGTTTTCATGGAGAACAAAGACGCCTCCGACCACAGGGTGCGTGTTATTTCCACTGCCACCGATCAAGTCATCTTTACTACAGACCCCTTTAACGGAAAGGTTCAGCCGTTTACGGTTACAGCTGATAACAGATTTTTAATTGCAGACGTTATTGGCACCTACGGTTTCCAGTATGCCGATTTGAGCACAGGGAAAGTCCTGGGCACAGCGCCTTTTGTTGGCACTACCTGGCGCGATCCCGGCGTAACAAAGCCCCATGGCATCGGCATGACGCCGGATGAACGCGAGGCATGGGTATGTGATCGAGGCGCAGGAAACCATTTCGTTCACGTTTTCGACATCAGGGCGCTGCCTCCGACGCAAACCCACTTAATTACGGTCACAAACGACAACCCGCACTGGCTCACGTTCACGATTGACGGGCGCTATTGCTACGTGGCGGGAGCGAAAGGCGCGCGACAGAACACTGATATCGTGAGCACTACGACCTACGCTCGGGTTGGTATAATTCCTCCCTCCGAAGACCTCGTGGAAATTAATTTCACCAACGGAGTCGTGACCGCGGTTGGAAGCCAGTTCGGAGTAGGTCGTGTTACAACACCAGCTCAGAGTGTTGTTCGAATCAACTGCGGCGGGCCTGCTTACACCGACAGTTTGGGACAGCTGTGGTCGGCGGATAACTCCTTTGTCGGCGGTTCCACTACCACCTATCCGGCAACACAGAGTGTCTCTGGGACGTCAGATCCAACGTTATATCAGTCTGAACGTTTTGCCAAACAACTGATTTATAACATCCCCGTGCCCAACGGAAGCTACAACGTGACTCTCTCTTTTGCTGAAATGTATTTCAATGCGGCGGGGAAACGTGTCTTTAGCGTAAGCTTGGAGGGACAAACGGTACTGCAAGATCTCGACATTTGGGCATTGGTTGGCCAATTCGCAGCTTTGCAGCGGTCATTCAAGGTCACCGTAAACAATGGCGTGCTGAACATTGTCGGGACAGCCAGTATAAATAACGCTCAACTGGCGGCCGTAGAAGTCACGCCTAGCACAGGCAACTAGGCGCTGCGGCGTCGGCGTGGGCGGGGATGGGAGTTTTTCACACCGAAAAATCAACTTTACATTCCTCAACGCATCAAACACCATGTCGCTGCGCCAAGTCTGAGGCGTCTCCACCAAGCGGACATGGCACGTGCTCGCATTTTTTCAGGATGGCAACACGCTGTATCTTGGCAATGACGGGGGCGCAGCGACCCCAGCTACAACTGCGCGGTGATAAAAGGCAACGAGCAAACAAAGAAAGCCCATGAGGTGAAACATGGCCGCTCATGGCCGCTGATTGTGAGATGCGGCTGCTGGTTAGGCTTTGCTAATTATTGACGACCAGCTGCGGTGCTGCTTTGCTCGCTCGAAGCTGGTTGTTAACTTTCTCCACCGCGGCAGCGAGCACTTCAATTTGCTTCTGCTGCTTCGCTATCATTGCTTCTTGTTTCCGAGCGTTCCGCTCCTCTTCCTGAGCCTTGGATTCTAATTGCTGTACCTTGCAGTGTTCTTTGAGGAACTCATTTAGCAACATCGTGTTCACGGCTTCGTAGCGGGTCGGGCCCGTCCGTCTGTAAGAACAGAACAGGTTTGGAACGGACCGAATTTCAGCTCGAAATATCACGCCTTTCCATCGGGGCATGTCGGTGCATCCAGCGCGTTCTTCGCAGCTCTACTCCTGGCTAACCGGCGGATCGGCCTCGCGTGCCTCCCGATTCCCATCTTGACCGGTTTTTCGCGAATGTATGTCGCCGCCCATGATCTATCCGACGTGATATGCGCAGCAGTACTTGGACTTCTCTGCGCAATTCTCGTCACACGTTGGCTGTTACCAACGTCGAACGACGCCAGTCCAGCTCGCACCAAACATCTCTCTGAGCCGTAGGCGCTAGTAAGCCGGAGGCAAATCGAACATGTTGGCGGAACGCCCTGCTATCGGGGCTGGCTACTGGTTAAAGATGGCAAACCCATTGATCCTGGGACTGAGCCCGCCATAGCTCTGCACATCCATCTGCAGCACTCCATTGCTCACGCTCACACTATAGGGACCAAACTTCTGCCACGTGCCCAGCGTCTGCAAACCGATCCCCGTGGCCACCGTCGTCCCATTGAGCAGCACGTTCATCTCGTGGCTGTTGCTGGCTTTATCCTCCCCCATCCACACATACACCAGATACTTGCCGTTGGGCAGCCTCTGCTTGAGCGTAAAGCCCACCCCCGTGACGGAGGTGGTGTGATACAGCTTGTGTCCCAGCATGGTGGCGGTGCCGGCATCCGGGGTGGGGGTCCAGGTGACCGTGCGCGTCGTCGCGATAGTGCCACCGGTCATGCTCAGGCCATTTGCGAGGGCCTGGGAGTAGGCGGTCCACTGGTTGTCATCGATGGTGACGGCGGGTCCGCCTACCGCCACCCCCAGTACCGAAGCTGCCGCTGGTGGCCGCAGGCGTTACGGTGAGGTTGGCCTGCGAGGACATGCCGTAATAGCTGGCCGTGATGGTGGCCGCGGTGGTGGAGCTGACCGAAGTGGTCATGATCGGGAAGTTGAAACTGCTCGCTCCCGCCGACACCAGAATGCCGACGGGCACCGTCACCGAGCTCTTGTCGCTGCTCAGCCCCACCACGATCCACCCGTCGGGAGTGGGACCGTTCAGCGTCACCGTCCCCTGCGTCGAGGTGCCTCCTGCCACGCTGCTGGGATTGATGCTCACTCCGCTCACCGACACAGGCGTCGTCAGGTTGGGCACGCCAGTGCCCAGCCAGTCATCGGTGAAGCCGTTGCCCCTATCGATGCCGGTGGTGCCGATGGGGCGCCACTGTATGGACTCGTTGATTTTTTTAGAGGTGCCCAGGTCGTGCTGACCGGTGGTGATCACCTGCGCCGTGTCCGTAAAGGTATAGTTCGTCCCATTCAGGGTGATGTGAAGGACCGGGAAGACGGTGTTGGGTGCGGACTTGCCCAGGTCCACATCGCTGGTATCGAAGTTGGTGATGTTAGGCTTTTTGAAGCTGGTCTGGGCGAGAATCAGGCCGTGGCCGGGCCGAATAGTGACGCTGCTGCCGATGAGCGTGTCCCAGATCTGGTAGCGCTCGCCGTAGGGAAAGTTATCCACATAGACGCCCGGGGCCAGCACCACGTTAGAGGTTCCTGTATTTAGCAATAGGAAGGCTCCGCAATCCCAGAAGGGGGCGTTGTTAGGCACCCCGATATTGCCTCCGGCGCTGCCCAAGAAAATAGTATTGGCGCTGCCCTGCCAGGGATTGGGGAAGTAGATGGGAAGGCGCTCATTCTCAGCATAACTGACGTATACGCTGACGGGAGGGTTAGTCTGGGCGCGAGCCGGCCGTTGCGCGGCAGCCAAAACGGCCAGACTCAACAGGCCCAAGAGCAGCCATTTGCAGAGGGTCAGATGACCCTGTAAGCGACTGCGAATGTGCGCCCGAATCGACAGGTGCTGAATGCTACTTCTCCTTTTTAATTAATGACACGCGCATGAACTAATTTAACAGCGGCGAGCGTGTCAGAAAGCCTGCCAATTTGTCAATCCAGAAATTATAGAGCGCAAGCTTTCTATATGCCGCAGCCAAGCTAGCGCGATTGTAAAATACTGCTGCTTGTTGAGCTTTACTCGTTGGTGGCAATCATTTGCGGTGCAGGTCTGCTCAGTTCAAGCTGCGCGCTCACCTTCTGGATTTGCGATGCCTGCTCTTTCAGCGTCGCGGTGAGAACTTCCATTCCCTTTTGCTGCTGCGCAACAGTCGCTTCAAGCTTCGTGATGCTGGCTTGGAACTCTGTGCGCTGCTGCGCAATGGTCGCATCCTGTTCCTGAATCTTGTGGTTTTGCTGCTCGACCTTGCGGTGCTCTTTGAGGAACTCGTTGAGCAACATTGCATTCACTGCTTCATAGCGGACAGTGTTAATCTTTCCGTCAGCGTCGCGAACTACCAGATCGCAGTTCACCTTTTCTACTTGCTCAGCAATGAGTCCAAACTGCGGGATGCCGTCGGGGTCAAGCTCGTGCTTATAGCGGAATGTCACCGGTTGCAAAGCAAGAACAGCTTCGCTTGCTTTGTCCATTGGCTCGATCGCTTCCTTATAACGCGCCGAGGAGAGTATCGTTCCAAGCTGACCGTGGGAATCTACAATCACCCCGACGCCTCCCGCAACCACTGTCCCGTAAATGCCTGCGATATGTGTGGCCTTCTGAGTTCCTTTGGTGCCGATGCGGATGGTGTTGGATTCGCTGGCTACTCCCGAAGCACCGATATCGATGTTGCTGCTCCCGGTCGTGAGATTAACGCCAGCATTTTCGCCTAGAGCGATGTTATTTGACCCGGTGCAATTGTCGAGCGCTTGGAAACCCTCCGCCGTATTCCCGCTGCCGGTGGTGTTAGATTGAAGCGCACCAAAACCCGTGGCCGTGTTGCTGTTGCCGGTCGTGTTGCTAAAGAGCGCCCCAAAACCGCTGGCCGTATTGTCGGCGCCGGTCATGTTTTTAAAGAGCGCTTGGAAACCGTTGGCTGTGTTGTTATCGGCATTGTTGCTAAAGAGCGCCCCAAAACCGCTGGCCGTGTTGGAACTACCGGTTGTGTTGCTGTAGAGCGCTGCATAACCGTTTGCCGTGTTGAAGTTGCTGGTTGTGTTGCTAAAGAGCGCATCAACACCGTTGGCCGTGTTGGCGGCGCCGCTCGTGTTGAACTGGAGCGCTGCAAAACCGTTTGCCGTGTTGTTGCTGCCGGTGGTGTTGCTAGCCAGCGCCTGAACGCCGTTGGCCGTGTTGTCGGTGCCGGTGGTATTGAAAGCGAGCGCTTCCCAACCAATCGCCGTGTTGTCGGTGCCGGTGGTGTTGTTAGAGAGCGCAAATCTACCGGTGGCGGTATTTTGCTGACCGGTTGTGTTGCTAAAGAGCGCTTCGACACCGGTCGCGGTGTTGTCGAAACCGGTCGTGTTATTCTGGAGCGCATTAGCGCCGTTGGCCGTGTTGGCGATGCCGCTTGTGTTGCTTACGAGGGCTAGCCAACCTGTGGCCGTGTTGAAGCCGCCGGTGGTATCGAAAAAGAGCGCGTTAAAACCGATGGCCGTATTGTCGTTGCCGGTGGTGTTCATAGTAAGGGCGAATGAACCGATGGCCGTGTTACCGCTGCCGGTGGTGAGGTTCTTGAGCGCATTAGTACCTTCAGCCGTGTTGTCGTTGGGGTAGCCTCCATCCGGTGCTGGGGTAACGGCCGTCGCCATTGGTGACAGACCAACAAGGCCAGCGGCATAAGTAACGATAATCAGTCGGATATTCGTAGTAATGTTCATAGTAGATCGCTTTCGGAACCGAAGCGGGAAGACGCTTCAGCAGTTGTGCCCTCTGACCGGAAACGGCTTGGCCTATTCGGTTGAGCGTGATGCTATGGTTATCCCTTAATAAATAGCAAACAAAAAATCTGGGCTTAAGCAGCAATAGCTTTTTAGCGACAGCCCGCTATGGAAAAAACGTCGACCTTTTCACGCCGCACAAGGCGCTATTTCTTCTCGCACTTGCAAGATGGAAACAACTGCTCGAAGCAAACGCGGAATAAACTACTTTTGTCTCCGTTGAAAAGCACAAAGCGAAAGCTGGCGCGCCCCGATAAGGAGCGGATACCGTTGCCGAACGAATACAACTTCAGATATGTAAAGGGGTTGCGCGATAATCATCTCAAACGAATGGCGGCGTTTTGGGAGTACGCCAGGGAGTCCAAAGCTATACAGAATTTGATGCAACGTGCTGTAAAAATAGCGCGAGGACCAAGAACAAGAGGCAAACTTTATTTGCTGTGGGATAATCCAATATTAAGGCAGGACGAAGGGCGACTACTTTTCATATGTAGTCTTCATGGGCATTTTCCTGCTCGTTCTTTCAAGGAAATGCTGGACCGTAATTTACTGCCCGAGGCGATACGGAACGACTCACTGTTTGGAATCGGCGGCGTTGATATTTTTTATGAGTTACCGAAAAACGCCGATATCTACACTTCGCCACCTTTCTATCTAGTCAAAATTGACTGGACGTATACGGATGACACACTTGCGCAAGGATTCAAAGACCGGCTCAGACCCATTCGTCCGACCGATTGTCATCCACAACGCAAAAGACCCGGTCGGCGCGGACTATCCTTAAACCTATCGCCTGTCGATATGTTGAACCAGCTTGCCGCGTTTAGACAAAACCGCGCTCGCGTCAGTTCGAATCCTGACGCAGTCAACAAAGCGCTTCGAGATTTCGAACCTTCTGTGCCATACCAACCTGGTCGCGTTGGATTCCAGAATGCGGTCAAGGCTGCGGAAAACCGTATCGCGCGAATGCTAGAGGTGCCGTTCTTTGGTCCCGGAACGATAAATTAGCAGGCAATTTAGCGCACTGGGTTTTTCGCCGTTTCGAGCTGACATCTTCTGGCAACGGAAGGGACACGCACAGGAGATAAAAAATGAGCCGACCGCGCGGCGCTGAAATAAACGAAAAGCAATTAACGCTTACGGCTACATCGCGGCGTTATTTAACTCGGTTGTTTGCTCGGACGCATCTGCCTCGGAAAATTCGGGGGTTTATAAAAGTAAAAGGGGATAAGTTTATTTCTTGTGAACGTGCCCTACTCATATTTGAGGCGGAACTCCGTCCAAAACCCGAAGGCGCTGTAACAAATTCCAAGACAGTCTGGCTTCTCATCAACATCGACACGTTCCTTGCAATCCAAGGTCTACGTCCTCCTAGCTGTGGGTGGATATTCCATTAACGCACGCTTTTTGGCGCTCAACGTCGAAACAATGAAGCAGCCAAGAAATCCGATGCCGAAAACACGACTCAAACACAAAGCAATCGAGAACGCCGCCAACGGATAGCTGGTCTTGAAACTATATGAAATCAAAAAAGCAGGAAAACACGTGCGCGGTCTCTCTGGAACGGTTGCCTCGCATAAAAAAAAGGAAAGCGGCTAGCCCAGTTACTGGTGCCGCCAGTGCGCAACAGCGCGTAATGTTGGATCGTGCCCGGCACGAAATGCACGTTAGTGGCTCGCTCCGGTGCCGACGCGGCGGCTCCTGTGCGAAAGGCGGCGCAACGACCGCTTCCATTTGGGATCATTGGGAGATCGTCCCACGTCAGAGGCGGCAACGATATCACAGAGTACGCTGGACATTCTTCTGGTTTCCGCACCCGGACGTGATGCAATGCCGCCAGAAAGAGTTCCGCTTCCGCTTCAAGGATAGGACGACCGCGCTAACGCCCGCAATCCAAGAGCGCATCCTCAACGATTACCGCTCCATGCCCATCGATTTGGCGACGTTCGGCGGCGGCGATAAGATCAAAGGTCAATGGGAACTGCCATAAGCCAGCGACGGAGTCACTTCACAGGTTCAAAGCAAATACCTTGCACCTCGAACATTCTGCCAGCGGTTGCCAATGCGCTGTGGACTGAATGGTTTCCGAGCATGGAGGCAAAAGCTGACTCAGAGGTTGGAGCCGTGCAGATGCGGTTGGTCGGGATTGCATCCGGTAGGCAGCCCGGTTTTGGCCTCTTCTGACATGTTCAGTGAACGAGGGAAACCCAATAGCTCTCTTTCCTTTGGAGAGAGTTTGTTCAAAACTTCTTCCTTCTTTTTTCTTTCTTTCCGCTTTTTCACTTCTATTGCATTCAGATGTTTCTGATAGGACTCGGGGCTGTGTTTGGCCAACCGGAGTCTTGCTAGCTCGCAATAGGTGGATGAAACGTCAACGCCGATGTAGGTTCGGCCGAGCACTTTTGCGGCAATGCAAGTCGTGCCGGATCCAACCAGGGGATCGAGCACCAAATCGGAGGGATTGCTCCAGGTTTTAATGTGGTCAATCGCCAATTGGAACGGAAACGTGGCCGGGTGCTGATAGGCGCTCTTGTCGCATTGGCCGTGCGCGCCCCCAAAACGATACATCCAGATATTGGTTCGGGGCGAACAATCTGGCACCGGCTTGGTCTTGGTGGCCCGAACTAGTGTTCCATCCCTCCGTCGATGCGTTTTTTTTCCCCAGTCGGTGTGTCCCGCCCAGCGGTTTTCTTTGTCGCAAATAAGCTTCGCTGTTTTCGGCGGGCAGTTTTTTGAAAAGACGAACATAAACTCAAAAACCTGAGAATAACGGTTACCACTGCGCCTAGCTGGGAACGGAGAACCATGTTTCTGGTAAAGCATAGTATCGTGGAGCAAAAAGCCCTGTTGTTTGAAGTGGAGGGCTTGTTCAAAGGCAGCGCCCGATTCGCTGCCATTTATTGTCTCATCTCCTACAACCCAAACTACAACACCGCCGGGCTTGGTGACCCGATACAGTTGCTTAATGACGCTGCGATGATCGAAGGTATAGCCGTGGTAGGAGCGAAGCAGCCCGTAGGGTGGGCTGGTTATTGTTAGATCCGCGATATCAGACGGCCAACCTGCGGCGATTTCGATGAAATCTCCGGCAATGATTTGATTGACCACTCCCACATATGGAAAGGACTACTTTTTTTTCTGTCCATTCTGCTATTCCAGAGTTAATAATATTCGATATTCGGCGACCGGGAATGAATTAATACCTATAGCATGCTAGTGTTAGGACACATTGAATATCTAGACAAACATAGCTACGATGCCCAACTTCTAAGCTCTTGTACCGTCGTCGCTTACTCAATACTAATCGAATTGCCCGAGGAGCACATTAATAATATAAAATCTATAACATGATGTATAGAGGACTGCCTTACTCACTAGGCTATATACTACCTAACATCTCTATATGTTACTTTCCGTAGAGCTATTTTGCTAGAGATCGGAATGAAATAATGAATAGAATATAGCCCGGTAAAGGTGATAAGCCAGAGTTAACTCAGCAATTGGTACGTAATACTTATTGGGCTGTTAAGGTTCACTTGATAAGAATGAAATACATATCTCAAGATTGATATTGAACGAATGAGTTGTTTTAACTGATATATATGCTCAGGTACAGACCCTAGCTTCAAGTAGCTGCTGTCAGCAGCCTGGTCAACACCTACTTGGAATTATTAGCACCGACAGTCGATGTTTTGGAGAGGTGACTCATTCACGACGCTATCTCTCAAATATTTAATCAGCGCCGGGGAAAAATATGGTTCGGCCAGATCACGTGCGTTGTCATCTGGTGAGCACTTGGTTACGTATCCGACTCCGTCCCGGTCGCCATCGTAGGGCACGATATGGCAGATACCTGCATGTCGGTTCCACTGCCGCGTCAATGCTAATCCAAATTGCTTGGGGTCAAGATGTTCAGGAATGCCAGCGAGCAGGAAATGAGCATGCAGCAATTCAGCAGGTCGCTCAAACCGACAAAATAGCATAATCCGCTCTGCATCCTTACGGGAGGACACACGGCACACCTGCCGAATTGTAGCAATCAGTTTATTGAGTATATGGCGACGGGAGCAAGGGTGGTAGCGCATGGTACCAGTGCCGAAGAGTTGCCAGGGAATCTTACAAAGGTGATATGCTTCTGGTAAGCTCGAAAACGTAGTGGGAGCTGGCATTATACTTAAAAGACTAACATTTTATTAAGATTGGTTTATCTATTTGGCGCGGCATCTTTTTCCATTACAGTCCAGAGGCGTTTCAGCCGACAACGTGACGCCCTCTGAATTGTTCACACCACTCATCTAACTCATGGATCGCGGCCCACGTTATTGCTCTGTCTGTTTCATCTAGTGGGTACTCTTCGGAGTCATTGTCGTAGCTTGATATAGCCATAGTACCATTAGAATGACTCAAAAAGGTATCGCGCTTTTTGCTTCTATACATTATCGCCCCCCGTTTGACCGGATGACTGTCAGTCCTACTTTGGAGTAATTCATTCTCTGTTCTGATGGAAGGGGTGGCGGCTCCTCGCCCTCTTTGTAACGGCTGTAAGCCAACTTCAGGCTCTGGTAATCAATTATGGTCTCACGGCCCCGGCCCCCTGCTCGAACTACCTGAATCCAATTATAATAGAGCCAACGCTGGACAAGCTTCGGCATGCCTACCAAGCGCATCGCCTCCTTCTTTGAAACCGCGAAAGGTTGAATCTGAAGGCCGTGGGCTGATGCAGCTAAAGAGGAGGCAGGAACATTTGCCATACCTCTTGAAAGGACGAATTTGGTACGATCAGAAAATCGAACTTTGAATAAAATATGTCATGCGGCCGCTTTTTGATGCTGGCCGCCAATAGATAGTCCTCCCGGTTGTTCGTATTTATTAAAGATCTTTTCGCTAGGCCGCAGATTGAAGAACGCGATTGCGTCTGACCTTTTCACCGCCGCGATGTAATGCTGGAATAGAACTGAAGGAGTTCGCTGTCCTAAGAGGAGTTGAAGTCCTCCAGGGTCGCGGAATTTGGCTGCGTGGTAACTTGCAAAACTATGACGCAACGCATTTCGCTTACTACCGACTCCAGCAAGTGAAAGAAGCCGCTGGCGGCGCAGACGGAGATTTGTCGAAGAAACAATTTGCCCTACCTTAGGCGGATTCACTCCCACCCATGCCCGAAGCGCATCGAGAATGTCGATGTTCCGTGGATTGCCGGTCTTTGTAATGTCGCCAGGGAGCCTAATTTCACCCTCGTCCCAATCGAACATTTCCCAGTTCATTTTCCCTACTTCGTAAATTCTGGTCCCCGAAAAAAAACAAACCGCCAACATGGGTAATAATCCAAGGTCGGGATTCGCCAGGGCCGTTTCCAATATTCGTCGAGTTTCTTCCACCGTGAAAATCTCCGGGGCAGCCAGTTGCACTTTAGGCCGCCTGATCTTGTCGCAGGGATTTTCGCTAAGGTAGTCGCGGAGTTTCGCCCAGCGAAAGAACATAGAGAGGTCGCGGATGTAATTGCGGGTATTAAGCGGCTTCCAGTTTTTAGCTTGCAACCATTTGTCAATCTGAGGAGGGAAAATAGTGTTAATTGCTTTTTGGCCAAAGTCCCTTGCAAATAGTCGCAACGAAATTCCCTGTGCCCTTCGGTATTTGGCGTCTGCCTTTGTACGCAGATATTCGGGAATCAATTGCTCCATTGTTCGCCCTGTTTTAGTTCCAACGTGACGAAGATAAAATTTCACCGCCTCGGTCAGGGTGGCGTCGTGCGGTGCTAGTTGCTTCGCCAACTCCATGGCCTCGACGGCAAGCATCTGGGGGATAGCGAATGCCAAGCGTCCTCTTTCCTTGGCGGCATTGACCACATCCGTGATAAATTCTTTTGCCTGCTTTTCCGTCTTAAAAAAGCGCCTAATTTTTGCCGTTCCTGTCAAACGCTTGCCAACATTAACCCGCCACCATCGCGGTTTGGTTGAATCGCCTTCGGCAATAACACGCTTGAAGCCGTCCACCCTGACAGGTTTCAAATTCACGTTTGGCGAGAAATGCCGCGCTGATCTAATCATGGGTTCCAAGAAAAAGGACCAGGAATCGTATTTGAAACGGCGGTCTATATAATCCCGGCTGGCTGTCCGCATCGGGTGGGTCTCTGAGGAAAAGAGAGACGTAAATCTGAAATCAGAGCACCTATAGGACACCTACAATTGCGCCTCAGGGAACAGGATGGACTCGAAATCGAGCGTGGGGCAACCCACCGTGGGTTCGAATCCCACCCCTTCCGCCGCTTTGATTCGCCCAATTGAAAGCTTGGCACTGGCATTGGCGATGCTGATTAACGGGTTCCCGATGATCACGGCGAAATGTAGAGAAACCAGTGCTCTTGGATCCACCTCCTCAGCGATTTAAGCTTTTCGCTGCACTCCTGGTTCTGTGCGCGCTCATTGCTTACATTCCCGCAATCAGCGCGGGATTTATATGGGATGACGACCTTTTGCTCACTGCGAATCCGCAGATGCAAAGCGCCCATGGGCTAAGAGAAATTTGGCTTGGGAAAAACTCGTGTGATTACACGCCCATAACCCTTACGACCTTTTGGTTGGAAAAGACACTTTGGGATGACACGCCGACCGGCTACCATGTCGTCAACATTTTGCTCCACGCCCTTGCCGCGGTGCTGCTCTGGCGAATTTTGTCAACTCTCCGAATTCCCGGTTCATGGCTCGCGGCGCTGTTATTCGTGATTCATCCCGTGAACGTCGCCTCCGTCGCGTGGATTGCGGAGCGCAAGAACACGCTTTCGGCCGCACTGTTTTTTGCCTCGATTCTTGCATTCCTAGCGTCCCATAAACGAGACAGTACAAAGCTCTACCTCTCATCCATCGCCCTGTTCTCCTTGGCAGGGCTGAGCAAAGGGGCCGTGGTAACCATGCCCGTCGTTCTGTATGGCTGCATTCTTTGGATGAATAGGAGAATCACGCGCAGCGATTTAGTGCGCGTGACCCCTTTCCTGCTTATCGCACTGGTCATCTCGTTTCTCACCATTCGCTATCAGTCGCGCGCGGTCGACTATGGATTACTCTCCTCCGACCTGCCGTTCCGCTTTGCGCGCGCGGGCGCGGTGATGTGGCTTTATCTGTGTGGAATCTTGTTTCCAATTGCCTTGAGCCCAATGCTTCCGCAATGGCAGCCAAACCTTCGCTCCCCTTTTGTTTACCTGCCGGCGCTTCTTGCAGTGGTAATGCTGGGACTCTTTTTGTGGAAACGCAAAAGCTGGGGGAGGCCGTTCCTTTTCGTATCCGGCTATTATCTTTGGATGCTGCTACCAGTTCTTGGTTTTATATGGATGGCATTGCAGCAGGAAACGCCGTGCGCCGACTGGTGGCAATATCTTGCCGCTCCAGGAATATTTGCAGGCATCGCCGGCGGCTTTGCCATGGTTTCAAATGCCGCCTCAAAAGAGACAAGACTTCGTTTGCATGCTCTGGTCTACGTCGTCCTGGCGCTGCTGCTCGTCCAGACATGGCGGCGAAGTGCAATCTATCAGTCCATGGAAACTTATTGTGGCGCGGTACTCGCCGAGAATCCGCACGCATGGACTCTACAAAATAATCTCGGCGTGGTGCTAAAACAACGTGGAGAATTTGAGCAAGCGATTGCCTGTCATCGTCAAGCTCTGCGGGACAATCCGCGATTCATGGAGGCCCATAATAACCTTGGCAATGTCCTAAGTGCGACGTGCAATTGGCAGGAAGCGGAAGCTGAATTTTCAACCGCATTGCAGCTCAGTCCCTCGAATTCCGACGTTCTGGGTAACCTCGCTGACAATTATTTTCGCCAGGGGAAAATCAGTGAGGCGCTCGCTGCTGACGCTGAGGCTATCAAAGCTGATCGTTACAATCCTCGACGCTATGCCGAATTTGGCCGCAAGCTCGCTGCCAACAAGCAGTTCGAACAGGCGATAGTTTGTTTCAAAAACGCTTTGCTACTTAATCCAAGCGACATCGCCATCCAGTTTAATCTTGCGCAGACGTTGATTGCAGCAGGGCATGGAAAGGATGCATCTGTCGTTTGCGAGCAGGCTATGCAAACCGCAAAAGAATCCGGAGACAAACAAGCGATTCAACCGATCGCTTCATTATGCAATCAGTGGCATCCTCCTGCGCAGAAATAGATTCACGGACCGGCTTCGACCCACGAGACTCGAGCGCTTTCTTCCTCTCATTCTCCTTTTAGCGTACGCTTCAGCTTTCCGCGTCTCGAACATAACGCTCGTGCAACACGACTGGCGAGGACCGAAGCCCTTCGCCAGCCTGGAACGTTTCGATCAAAAGCAGGCCACCGAGATTCTTTCCCGCATCCATCATTTGTAACGAGGCAATCTGACTATGCGAATGTGCAAGTGCGCATAAATAAACAGCCGTTGCGGACTCGCGTGTGAACGGTTCTGTCGCTCGGATTGCGCGGCGAAAAACTGCTGCTGCACCGGCTTTGGTTCATTTTTAGACGTTGTTCAAATGGAACTACCGTTGAAGCGGCTTGTCTTTTGGCATCGCTGGTGCTTATAATGGGCTCCCGATGATCCGGGCGAATTGTCGGGCGCGGTTTACGGCGGCGGATTTCGATTTCATCGTGCGCACTCTTGCCCGTTCGCAAACCGATCACGTCTCCCTTGTCGATCTTTTGAGTGACGCCGAAACGCGCGATTCCATTCTGGATCATCCGCGATTGGTCGATGCCATTCTTTCCAACCCGGCACACCTGCACATCTCCTCGCAGTTTTATTTTTACGTGCTCGCCCGCCACGTTTTGCAGCAGGGCGGAATCCTCGACCGAAAACTGTGCGATTACGTTGGCTCGCTCCTGGAAGCTTTTTCGCGCGCGAACCAGTTGCACCAACCAGACAAGATCAATGGTCGGGCGCACGAGTACATTTGCGATATGCTCATCGCGCTCCAGCGCGTTACGCCCGAACAAGCCTTCTTGCTTCGCGCGCACATCGGAAATTATTCGCTCTTCATCAGCGGAATTTTCCACGAGAATACCCAGCGCCGGTGCGAGCGCGGAGGGCCCGATCTAAAATTTTATGAGCACATCGGCCGTACCAATTATCAGTTGCTCGCCGAACACACGACCGCGCGGCGTTGCGAGCTCAACGATGTATTCGAAGGATTGGCCGACCGTTTTCGCGATGTCCGCCTTGCGCTCAATCAGCTTTCCGATTGTTTGCTCAATCTGGATGACGATGCGCGACCGTCGCTTTGTTTGTGAACGAGACGCTCTTCAGCCAAATCCAAAAACTGTTTGAGCGGACGTACGCGCAAGTTGGGATCAATCTGGAAGACTGTCTGATCGATCGAACGCGTTGCGCGCAATTGTCGATGTTAGCCGGGAAATCGGCGCGCGAATTAAGCGAGCTGGCCCGCACATTTTTGCGACGCGCCGACGATCGCCTTTATGTCGGCATTTATTATTCGCGCTGGCTCATCGAACAGCTCGAGCGGCACGACCCGCGCGCAGGCCTGGGGAATCATAATATTCGCTCGCTCATCGCGTTCGTGGAAGAAATCAACCACGCGCTGCACGCCGCCCTCCAATTCAACAACGGCGCCCGCGAAATCAGTTCCGAAGATTTCGCGCGCAATCTCGAGCTGCAAGCGCAAGTGGATACTTATCTCGTGTTGCTGCTCTTCGTCGCCTTCTTCCGGAAAACGCAGCGCGTCTCAAAAACGGATCGCCGCTGGCTCCGTTTTCACCTGTTTGCGCGCCAATGTCCTGACGCATTTCACAGCCGAAACTTACGTGCCCGTTATCTCGAAGCGACGGAGCTTGCGTCGAGCTATACACGCTACCTGGATACGCTCAACGGCATGCGCCGCCTCGATGAAATCCGGCGGTTCCGTTCCCTCGGTTACACGGCCAAGAAGGCGCGCATCCTCGCCCTAACGAATGGGCCAGAGTCGTTTTAGTATCCACGCGCCTCGCGTGCTCTGACCCATCGCGAATTCTATTTGCGAAAATTCAAACGCGGTCGCTAAATACTCGCGTGTTCAGTTTGACCATGCTCGGGAGTGGCAGTGCAGGGAATTCCGCGCTCGTGGAGACTAATCATTGTCGGATTCTGATCGATGGCGGGTTGAGCGCGCGGCAAATTGTTCTCCGACTCGAGCGGTGCGGAGTCGCGCCCGAGCAACTCGATGGCGTCTTGCTTACCCACGAACATGGCGATCACGTTTGCGGTCTGGAAGTTCTTTGCCGCAGGTTCGACGCGCCGATTTACGCAAATGCACTCACTGCCGAAGCGGTCCGCTGCAATGGCGCGCTAGATCGACATCGAAATTGGCGAATCTTTCGCACCGGCTCGGAGTTTTCGATCTGCGACATTCTCGTGCAAACGTTTCCCGTGCCGCACGACGCAGTCGATCCCGTCGGATTTGTATTTCACGCCGGCTCGAGCCGCCTCGGTTTTATCACCGATCTCGGTTACGCCACCAAAATGTTGGTTGAACGATTGCGTGGAGTGCACACGCTCGTCATCGAAACGAACCACGACGAGAAACTTTTGCAGAACGACAAGCATCGACCGTGGCCGGTGAAGCAGCGCATCCAATCGCGGCATGGGCATTTGTCGAATAACGCCGCGGCGGGCGTAATCGAGCAATTGCTTCCCGGCAGAATCGAGCGCGTCGTGCTCGGACATCTGAGCCGCGATTGCAACACGCCGGAGCTTGCTCTCGGAACGGTGCGCGGGTCGCTCGCCAAATGCGGCAAGATCGACATGGAACTTTATTGTGCCACACAATCGGACCTCAGTGCGCGTTTTCGAATTGGCGAAACGATAGCGGGCGCGTTTCAACCGACGTTTGACAACGTATTTTTTCAAACGGCATGACCGCATCGACCAAGCCGCGGTGGACGACCGCGGCTACAACGCCCATGAAAATTCGTGATGCGGTCGATAGCGATCTTCCTGCGATTATCGACATTTACAACGCGGCAGTGGTGACACGCATGGCGACGGCCCAACTAGAACCAGTCACATTGGAAGAACGGCACGATTGGCTGAAGGAACATTCGCCGGATCGACATCCGTTTTGGGTTTTGGAAATCGGTGGGCAAGTTGCCGGCTGGCTGACGGTCAAACCGTTCATCCCGCGCTGCGCCTATCAGGGCACAGTCGAGTTGAGCGTATATGTCGATCAAAAATTCCGGCGCCGCGGCGTTGCTCGCGCATTATTGGAAGAAGTGATCTCACGTGCGGCACCACTCGGTATCAATGCGATGGTCGGCCTCATTTTCGCGCACAACGAGCCCAGCTTGGGATTGTTCGGCCAGCTTGGCTTCGAGCGCTGGGGCTTGCTGCCACGCGTGGCGTTACTCGATGGCGTTCCGCGTGACCTCACCATCATGGGGTGCCACGTGTAACGTGCAAAATTCACTTTTGTCCGGCGCGTTCGGCCTGCTGGCGAAGAAACAGTGCGTGGAGATCGAGTGCGCCACCCGCTGCCAAATCCAAACCGTTGACGCGATAATTAAAAGCGCGCATGGCCGGCAAATAGAAAACGTGCTCGCCTCGTTCGAAGGCCGCGATTAACTCGGCTTCGCTCAGCAGATACACGTAATGAGTTCTGCTATGGGCGAGCTGCGGCGCCATCACTGCGATTTGCGGTTCCCACGCGCCTACCACAATGGTGTTGTATCCGGGCAGCGTTTGCGAATAGCCGACAAAATCTCGAACCTGCATCATGGTTTGCAAACGTTCAGCCCGATCGGCCAGAATCGCGCCCGGTTCGATTCTGCCCTTGGCAAATTCAATGAATGGCGACGGCAACAGGCAGAAGCAAAGAATCTGCACGGCGCGATCAGGCACAAAGGACAGGAGGAGCAACAATGTTAGCGGCACCGCCGGCAATAGATAACCGGCCTGGTCTGGCAGGCGCAGATAAGCCGGCACGTAAATCGCGAGCCCAAGCAGAAACGCAGCAACGATCGCCTTGTTTGCACGCGGCAGCTGAGCGCGCCGAAAGAACAAATAACCAAGTGCGATGCTAATTCCAACCAGACCCACACTCCCCCAGATTTCAACCGTGGCTCGCGAAAGGATGATCGACCAACCAGGCCGGTCGTGATTTTCGTAAAACGTGAAGAAGCCGGTTCCGTATCGAAGCCAAACAGGCGAAAGCGCCACCAGAGCGACAATTGCGGTGACGGCCGCGAAATTGGAGAGATGACGCCATCGATCACGCGCGGAACTTCGTGTGACAAGAATGAGCACAATTGGCAATGCCATCGCGATGGAAGTAATGCGGCAACCTGTGGCCAGGCCAAGAAACATTCCGGCGATTGTCGATCTTTCATGCAACGAACAAAGCACCGCGGCGAGGACAAAGGCGAGCGCCCACATGTAATCTTTCGCGCAAACGCTGCTCACAAAGAAGATCGGCGTTGTCGCCAGCGCCAGACCGGCCAGCCACCAGTGGCGAAATGCCAGCTCGCGCGCAATCGCGGCGAAAGTTGTCGCCGCCGCCGCACTAAACAACGCCGTCAGGCCGTTCAACATGATTGGACCACCGTTCCAAAACCAGGAGCAAACCATCTCTTGCACCGGATAACCGGGGAAGCGCGAAACGGAATACTCACCCGACGTCGCAATGTCGCGGGCCACCCGTGCCACCCGCCACGCGTCCACATTGGCGCCGTAGCCGGCGTCGAGAAATGGCAGGCGCGAGAGCAAGACAATGAGAAACAGGGCGGACAAGGGCCAACGCTGATTTTGGTAGAACGCGCGCAACACGTCCGCAAGCGAGGATCTCATCCGGCACGACTGAAGCAAATCTCCTGCCTCTAGCCCGCGCCGTTTACGCTTCTTCCTGACCGATAACGAGATGGATCACGCCCGCTGGATCGGAAATGAAAAAGCCGTCAAAATCTTCCCGCAGTTGCTCGACTTCATCGCGGCGGGCGACGCCGTGCACTTTTAGAAACGACGCGGCCGCGTCGGTATCATTCGTCTGCAGTTCCAGCCAAATATCCGGATGACTCAGGTTCGGGACCTTGTCGATCCAAAGCCGGTTCGGGCCGAACTGGAAGATGCAGCCGTCCGGCTCCTCCTCGATCAACGGGAGCGCGAGCGTGTCGCGATAAAAAGCCACGGTTTGCTCGTAAGTGTGGCTCGGACATTTGATAGCGATGTTCGCGCCGCCGGAAAATTGCGGACCGTCGAGTTTGGCAACCATGATGAAATCTCGGCCCGCTAAAGTTTTGCCAAAATTTTGTTGGCAACTTTCTTGGCGTTTGTAAGAGCCCCGCTTTCGTCATTGATTCCGCCAAGCCCGATGGTGATGAACGCGTTGCCCTTTGCAACGTAGAGCATGAGCACCTGCGAGGCGGGGCCACTGAACAACTCCGCCTTGTCCCCTAAGCCATCCACAGGTTTCAACGGGCCGGTGGTGCTGGCTGCGACCAACTCGAGTTCCTTTTGCGGATCCATCGCACCGGCGCCCGGCTGATACACCCGAATGACAAGCGACTTCTGGCGACTTAGGCTATAATAATTGCATTTCGAGTAATAACCATCCTTCCCTTCGGCGTTGAGCGGCGTTGGGTCCTTCACTTTCTCGCCTAAAATCGATTCTGCGTCCGTTTTAGTGATGATCCGCGAGACGTCGATGTGAGCATCGGCGGCAACAGTTGAATTTGTTAGGCAAACGCTTATTGCCAGCGCCTGCCCGATTGCGGTTTGTTTGACCGACAATTTCATCCGGCGGTCGAGTTAGTTCCGCCGGGTTCAGTCATAGCGACGGGATCGAGCGCGCGATCGAGTTCAGTTTTGGGCAACACTTTTTTCTCCAGGCAAATCTGCCGCACCGTCTTGCCGGTCTTCAAACTTTCCTTCGCAATCTCAGCGGCGCGATCATAACCAATCTTCGGCGCCAGACTCGTTACCATTGCCATGGAAAGCTCGACCAGTTCCTGGCAGCGCACCGTGTTTGCGGCAATTCCCGTTACACACTTCTCGCAAAAAATCTCGACCACGCACGTGAGCAGGCGGATGGATTCGAGAAGAGCATGTGCCATCACCGGCATCATGACATTGAGCTCGAAATTACCGTTCGCGCCCGACCACGTGATGGTGGCGTCGTTGCCGATGACCTGAGCGCAGACCATCATCATCGACTCGCACATCACCGGATTCACCTTGCCGGGCATGATCGAGCTGCCCGGTTGCGTGGCCGGCAATTGAATTTCGCCGATGCCGCAGCGCGGACCGCTGCCTAACAGACGAATGTCATTTGCGATCTTGAACAAACTGACCGCAATGGTCTTGAGCTGCCCGCTTGCTTCCACCACGGCGTCTTTGCCGCCTTGCGCTTCGAAATGATTTTTGGCTTCGTAAAACTTGATGCCGGTCCGTTGCTCGATGTGCCGCACCACTTTGCCTGGAAAATCGACATGCCGATTTAAGCCGGTGCCGACGGCCGTCCCGCCGAGCGCCAGCTCGCGCAAAGCTTCGATCGCTTTTTGGGCGCGCTCTTTCCCGTAGGCAACTTGTTGCGCGTAGCCGGAAAATTCCTGCCCAAGTCGCACCGGCGTCGCGTCCATCAAATGTGTGCGGCCGATCTTGATGATGTCCCAAAATTCTTTGGCCTTCGCTTCGAGGGCGTCGCGCAATTTTTCGAGCGTCGGCACGAGGCAGTTTTTAAGTTGCTCTGCGCCGCTGATGTGAATCGCGGACGGGATCACGTCATTACTTGATTGCCCCATGTTGACGTGATCGTTTGGGTGCACGAGCTCCCGCGATCCGATCGGTTTGCCGCCCAGCTGCGCGCAGCGGTTCGCGATCACTTCGTTGGCATTCGTGTTCGTGCTCGTGCCGGAGCCGGTCTGAAAAATGTCGAGCGGAAAATGTTCATCCAACTTTCCATCGACAACTTCCTCCGCCGCCTGCACGATCAAAGCGCTGCGTTCGGCATCGAGCAAACCGAGATCATGGTTGGCTTGCGCGGCCCCCCATTTGATCAAACCGAGCGCGCGAATGAATGGCCGGGAGAATCGATAGCCGCTGATCGGAAAATTGAGCACGGCGCGCTCGGTCGAGGCGCCGTAAAGCGCGGATTCTGGGACGGACATTTCGCCCATCGAATCTTTTTCCACGCGCGTCCAACCATTGGTCATGCTCGATGATTCGCGGAAATTTGGGCCGGCTGCATCGCCAGATGCTTCTTGCCGGGCTCAGGCCGCGCATCTGTTTTTACAAAAACTGTGATGAACATCGGCGGAATATTTTGCAGGAAATACTCCGATTCAACGCGGTCGAAAATCTTGGCGTGCTGCTTCAATTCGTTTGTCACTTGGTAAATGATAAACTGGCCGCCAGGCGCGAGCGCGTGGTATGTTTTTTGTAGGAGCGCGCGTTTCTTGTCGACCTTGAGAATGCTAAAGGGAATGCCGGACAAAATGTAATCGCATTGCGGGATGCCCCGCCGGCGTAACTCGTTAGGCAAGCGGGCTGCGTCTGAATTAATGATGTGCACGCGCGGATCATCGGTGAATTGCCGTTCTAAATCACGCGAGAACGCGGGGTCGAGCTCGAAGAGGAGCAATTGCGTATCCGGCCGCATCCGGCGCGCGATCTCCCGCGAGTGCACGCCCACGCCCGGTCCGTACTCGGCAATGACGCGGGCGTGAGCAAAATCAATTTTATCGGCCACACGTTCGACCAGCGCTTTCGAGCTTGGCACAATGGAGGCGATTTGAAATGGCCGTTGCAAGAACCGCTTGAAGAAAAGGACGCTCATTCGAAGCTCGAATAGTCCACCTCGCCTCGCGCGTTGTCCAGTCGCGAGTCGTGAACCGGCGTCCTAAAATCGACAACGCATAGCCACCGAAGCTCATTTGAACCAGGCACGAAGTAAGGATTGACATTGATTATGAAATTTATAATGCTGGAGCCGTGCGAAATGTCTTGCCCATTTCTCCATGAATTGATGATTTTCTTCCATGCATAACCTCCTGACCGTCAAAGAAACGGCCAAGTATCTTCGCATTCCGTTGCCAACTGTTTATTATTTGGTCCAACGCGGACAACTGCCCGCCATCCAAATCGGCGGTCGCTGGCGCATTAAAAAGTCCTCTCTCGATAAGGACATCCTTAAAGAGGAGAAGCCCGGTCAGCCCACCGTGCTTGTCGTCGATGACGACGAGAATCTGCAAAGTCTTTTCAAAGTCTTCCTGCGGAAAATCGGCTTCAGCCGTGTCGTCGTCGGAACGGTCAAAGAAGCGCTTGCCGCGATTGAGAAACAAAAGTTCGACCTGATTTTTCTCGATCTTAAATTACCGGACGGGCCCGCCGATGACGTTTACGACGCGGCCAAGGAACAACAACCTGATTGCCCGATCATCATCATTACCGGTTATCCTGACAGCGCAATGCTCGACCGGATCCTGGCCCGAGGTCCAATCACTGTCCTGAAAAAGCCGCTCAAGGTCGAGCAATTAAGAGAAACCGTCCGCATTCTCGGGCACAAAGAGGCGGTTAGGCTCGCAGCGTAATTACCCTTTTGAGCTTTCTGATTACTGGTCGGTGAATTGTGATTGGTTAGGATCGACAATCGCGTTTGCAGTTCTTGACTGATCACTTATCCCTAGTCACTTATCACTTCTGCCGACCGCGCGGTTAGCTCAGTGGTAGAGCACTACCTTGACACGGTAGGGGTCAGAGGTTCGAAACCTCTACCGCGCACCATCACAAGCCCCTGATATACGAGGGACTTGCGGCGAATCGCTGATTGATTCCCAATCCCACTGTAGCATTTTGACTGTAGCATTTTTGGCGTCCGGTTGGGACGGCATGGTCTAGACGGGAAGGCCTGGAATTTTATACGGCACATCGAAGACAAAGAAGAAACTTTGGTCTTCCGCATCTGGTCCCCGGAAGTGTGATTTTATAAGTTTGGCCTTTTCGTTCCTCAGCTGCTCGTCCGAGCTTGAGCGCCGCCGGCTTTCTCTCGTGGTAAGCAAAACTGCGTCGATGAACGGCGCGCCGTCTGAATCGGAATTCTCGTCGCTTAACAGCCATTCCGAAATGACGCACTGAACATTCCCATCGATTTCTCCGAATAGTGAAATCGCCAGGACGTTAACTTCGTCAGCTCCACTTGGGCGGAACTTTTTTAAGACTTGCTCACCGCAAAACTGTGCGAATTCGTGGGTGCTCATTTCCCGACCACGCGCCTGACGCAGATTGTCGCTCTTCAGGCGTTTCACTTCTAAGTTCACTTTCAATGCAGGTGACAAGCCCATATTCCCGATCGTGAATTGCCAATCGACGTCGTCTGGAACGCCCGGTCTGATGTGTTCCGCGCGGCGGATGTTTTCGATTCCAGACCAACATCCCAACCACCAAACCTCTTCCAAAGTGTCGAGGTGCTGAGTCGGGTTTCGCAGTTCGGCTCGAAGCTTTTTTGGCCACAACTCTGGAATTAACGAATGACCGATTTGCGAAACTTTCGAAAAGAACTGGAGATGGCCCCTATCCAGGCCGGTACCGCCAATCCACGTCGAAAAGTCATCATGCGAATTTCGAGCTTTTTGGACGCTGAAGCCTGTATCGCCAAAGTGATACTCAGGCAGCGGAGTTGCGCTGATTCGTCCATTTGCTAAAGGAACGGGATAAGGTCGACACGAGAGCCGAAAAGTATCGAATCCAATTTGCTCGATATCGTCGGCCAAGATTAACGCTCGCCGACGGGCCTCAGCGTCGTCGAGAGAGCCCAAGGCCAGCAGCGTTTCAATCTGTCGAGAATCGATCACAATTCCTGGACGTATTTCGAATGCTAGTCTGCACTCAGAATCGCGTCGTCTCCAAGTTTCTCGATGAAGTCGTGGATTCGATTGCCAGGCGTGCGCGGTGGGAAAAGTTCCTGGACCGGAACTTTCAGCACTTCGGCAAGATAAAGAAGCGTCTTGTCGTCAACGTAAGAGAGACGCGCTTCGATTTTGGAAACACCGCTGCGGCTGATATCAAAACCGGCGAGCTGGAGCTTGGTCGCAAGATCGGATTGCGACCAGCCCAGCGCGTATCGCCGACGGCGTACCTGCGGACCGACATTGTTTTTGTAGCGCATGTCGATTCGCTCCTCAGCGCTCTTTGGTTTTCGTCTCCGCAGTTTCGAAGCTCACGCGCGGCGAGCACTTCAACCTGGCAAAGCTCGATCAGTTGAGTTGCGGCGCGTCTCGGCAATGCAGCGGCTACTTCATCGCGAAAATCCGCGATCGGCTTCAAGTAGTGTCGCGAATCGAAAAGTTCGTCGAGTGATTCGCCGGCGAGCGCGATAATTTTGTCGAACGTTTCATCTTCAGTGTCGATGTGCGACACGAGCGCAGGCGCGGGGAAGTTGACGCGAGCGATGCAGCCGTCGGTCCCGCAGGCAGTCCAGCGCGAACCGCCGCCATCGGTGATGGTGAAATCTTCCTTGTGGCGCTGGGCTTCACGAATGAGATCAGCCTTGAGCGCTTTCAAACGCTCGCTGTAAGTCGTGAGGGCGCGATGGAGCGATACGGCTTCGTTTACCAGTTTCTTTAATTGAGCTTCGGTCATAAACAGTGTGTGTTGAGGTTTCTTGCCGCGCTCGCTCCGGCGCATTTGCTCCAGAACTCGCGCGACACGAAGGCTCTACACCCGGTTTTTTTCCGACTTGTTTTGAAGGGCGCCGTTCTTTCTCCGGCTTTCTCTGAAGCGCCGGAAACGTCCTCCTGCGACCTGCGAAAATTTTTGACAGATTTTCGCGAATAGGACGGTAACGAGGAGCCGCCTAGCGCACCTTTTTCCCTCTCCTTCGGCGAAGTGGTCATCGGCTCATTCTTGCCTTAAATGTTCGTATGAACATATACTAGACGAAAACAGAAGGGAGATCGAAATGAAGACAAACTCCGCAAAACAGCTCAACCAGGTCGAAACCGATTCGTTTTCGTCCACCACCGTCGCAGCATTACTTTTTCTGGCCGCAAAGTTCCCGTATCGGCAATTCAACAGCGCGGAGTTATGTATTTTGAGCGGCATCGGCCGCACGGCGATGTCGCAGATTAAGAACGCCGCCGACACGCCATTTTCTTTGGGCAAATGCACGCTTCAACGACTGGACGCTTGGCTTGCCAAGCGGCCGGGATTTAAACAACAATGAACGCTCGGCTTGGACTGCATGGAGGGAGCAACATGGCGAGAGGAATTCGCAAGAGCATCACGATCCCTGGGCTGCTCGCTCCAACCGTAAAGCAGCGCTGCGCGGAATTTGGGCAGACGCATTTTTACTCCTTATGCAGTGGAGTTGGTCTGCTATGATCTTCGCTCGGACGCGAATCACACGATCACGCTCGAGATCGCTCGCGATACACAAGCCGCACAGGATGCGGTTGACCGCGAACTAGTCGCGCACTATCGGCCTGGGCAGGCCGCGCAAAGGTTTGCTCGTCCAGCTTGTAGAACGAGTCGGCCATTTGCAAAGCGTCGCTGCTCGCAACCGACACGACTTAATATTCGCACCGCTCAGCGCAGTTGCGGAACGCGTCACGTTTCCATTTGATATTTGGCGGCTAGCAGATCCTCGCTGGCAAAAACTCGGTTACGCTTCTTTGTCTGCGTACATCACAGCATTGATTCGCTACGATCTGCTTGTCGGCGGACCGCATGCTTCAACCACTGCAGATTGTCGTTCAAAATTGCAGCGGAAGCTGACTCGGAAAACTCTCGCCGATCGGCGCAAAGGCCGCCGGCGAAAGACGCTACTCGATCATCTCATTGAAGAAAGGGAAGGCCGGCCGGTGCCGCAGGAAGAACTCGAAAGAGTCAAAGCGAAAATCGCGCAAGCGCTTCGACATATTTCGGTCTCGTGATGCATGGACAGATCAAAACACAGCCACTGGTGTTCCAACGCGAACCGATACGTGCCTCTCTTCTGCGAAGCGAGCACAGTCAAGGTGGAGCGCAGCGCAGCGAGCAATACCTTTACGGCGCACAGTGAGCGGTACAATCAACACGCGGGCGCCTTGGCAGTTTCATATTGAAGGATAGAACTGTGTTCGGTCAGGTCTGTAGCCACGTCTATGAAGTCCGGCCACGTGCCGACAAACGCGGCTTTGATCTAATCAGTGAAGCACTACCATTCGGTCGACTCTGGTATTGCAAACCCGATGACGCGGTTGGCTATGCAAAATTTTACAGCCGCTCGCATACCATGATTGTTCGTGTGTTTGATGAATCGGGCGCGTTGATTGAAACGCACGAATCAGAGGGCCAATTTCGCGAGCCGTGACGAATGCGCTATAAGCGGTTGGTCGCACACTGATGCGGCTGCGCAGCAGCGGCATCTTCGCAGGAAAAAAAGCCCGCGAAGTCTCCGCGCGCGCGAAGCGCACGCGCGGAGGAAGCCCGGAGTCTTCGCGTTGGCCTGACTGTTTTAGACCCGTGCCCCTGTGCCTTCTTTGCGTGGGATAACGGTACGGAGCGTGCGCGCTGCGATGCTGGTCATAGCTTTCTCTTGTTGATCGGCCGGCAAGTTTTTGACCAGTTTGCGATAAGCTTCTTTGAGCTCCGGATTCTGGTCGAGTTGCTTGAGAACGCTGGCGCGAATGCGTTCCCGGCGCTCGATTTTGTTGACGTGTTGCAAAACGAGCGTGCGCTCTAGCCGCTCCCGCGGCAAACCTTGGATGTAAGCCCATTCCTTCGGATTCGCCTGGATATAGGCGTCGATCTTGGCGTTGATTTCTACGTTGTCGCGATACTTCGGCGATTCGGCCACAGGTTCAGTGCCGGTCGGGCCGTTACCGTTGGTGTTCTTATCTGATCGTTTCAGACTCATATATATAATAGTGTCTAGCGGCGTTAGGTTGTACGAAGAGCGTCGATGATCTCGCCGCAGAAGAGATCAACGAGCTCGAAGGCGTCCTCGTGCTCAACCGCCAGGCTCATGAGAAACTCGGGACCGGGAGAAGCGCCGAGCGTCTGCTCGACTTTCTCGCTGGCCTCCGAGTACCGCGAGACAGTGGCGGGGGGCACGGTGACGATCACAGGTTGGTTTTTCATAAAGGGCAAACGTTGTGTCACCATTTGTCGGGTGACGGCTGAGGCGATGCAGTGGGTTTGGACTGGATTAACTGCGTATCGAGCGCGTCCAGGTGTTCCTTCAAATCCGCTACGTCTTTCTTAAGAGAAAGGTTCTGCTTGGCGATTTCCTCAGTCTGGCCGACAGCCTGGCTGAGTTCGGTGAGTTTCTGATTGAGGGTGGCAGTCTGCTCGGTGAATGCACGCGTCGCGGCGCGCTGTTTATTCACTTCGGCAACAATAGCGTCGTTGGTGGAAGCGCTTGGCGCGGTAACTGTCTTTTGCGGTGGGATGTTCGCCGCCGTTTGCGGCCGAAGATCCCATTGCGCTGTATTTTCGACGCGATAAGTCGGATGCGCTTCGTGCATCACGAGGGGATCGCGTGGATCGGCGTATCGGCCGAATCGGTATTGCTTCAGTTGCTCGTCGGTGCGCAATGTGTCGGAGCCTACCGGCTCGCCAACCGGGCCGGGCGACGCAGTGCTATTTGTTTTTGGCGAATGCGAGGCACACGCGGTCAGGAAAATAATCGGAATGAGGAGCAAGCGTTTCATGGAATGAAGTTCGGTTGAGCTGTTGATGTGATGGAATCCGTAGACATTGAGTTGGTGCCGAGAAGACTCGGAGACGGGAATGGCCGTTGCGGGGTCGGAGGCGGCGAAGACGAGTCGGCGGGCGGGAGCGAGGATGTCAGCGTGCCGCCGATCTTCGCGTCCTGTTCGTCCACTGTTTGCGTGATGTAGAGGTAGAATTTCTTGCCTGCGGGCACGCGCACGTAGAAGCCATCGCGCTCGATGGTCTGAAGGATCTGTTGTGCGTATCGATCCATTACGTTTTGTGCTCCTTGCAGGCCTGCGTTTTGCAGGGTCGGCAGAGCAAACGCGCCAAACGGTGAGACCTGTCTTTGAGTGAAAGCTTCGGCGGCGCCACTGAGCAACGAAGCGATAAAGAGTTTCACTTCGGCTAGATTGTCGGTCTTGAGAAGGCGCCCGCGCAGGCCGGCGCTGCCATCAGTGATTCCCCACGTTCCTGTGTCGGGATCGCGCTCATGATCGAGCGCTAGACCAGAGACATTCAATTCCTGCCCGTTTTGCCAAACGAGCGTCCATCGGCCGTGGCTCGCGATGCGTTCACGTGAGCGATCGACTTGGGCGGTACCGTGCACCTCGGTGCCTGCGGGAATGATCAACTCACCGTGATGAAAAATGTCTTCCGTCACGAGACCGATGATCGGCGTCTGAATCGAAGATGAATCGACCGTGATCACGAGTTCGCATGGGATGAGGCGACCGAATGGCGCAAAGTCAGCGCTAAACACTTTTCCTTCTTTGACTGGCGGCAGTGGCGTCTCCGTAACAACGCTAAGCGATGGAAGTGGTGGCGGTGTTTCTTCCGGTTTCGAAAGCGCTGCCTCGATTTTTCGTGGCGCCGGAGTCGCAAAAGGAATCATGTCGCGCCGCACGGTTTCGGGTAGCTGCGGCGCGTTCACGCCAGCTTTGGCGGCAGTTAATTGCCGCTTTGAATCGAACGGCCGTCGGCTGTTCACCATCAGCAGAACGAAAACGAGGCCGAGCAGAAAGAGTGTCAGCGCGCCGGTAGGCGAACGAAAGAAATTGATAAGACGACGCGGGTTCATTGCGGTATCGGAGTCGGTTCAACTGGGGCCGATTCAGGCGTAGTTGATTCAGCCGGTGTTGCCTTGGGCGTGGCGGATGTGGTCGGTGGGGTCGGCGAAGTTGGCGTCTCGACGGTTGGATCGCGCACGAGGGCGAACGTGAAATCGTTTTTCAATGAGACGTTGTTGGGACCTTCAAGCCCGCCGCTAATCGCGATGTAACCGGAAGCCGTTTCATGAGCGGCAATGTTATTTGTTAGGTCACTAACGGACGGATTGACGGTTCGATCACCGATATGCACCTCCAGTTTTTCGGGCGTGTGTTGGATGGACTTGTCAGTTCGATTTGTGATGGTGAGTTGAAAGACAAGGGTGTCGTCGTCGGGGAAACGGAACGCCTCCATTAACCGCACCTCGTAATCGCCGCAGTCGCTGACCTGTGGTTTGTCCCGTAAATCGCGATGCTCGACGCCAGCGACGGCGTCCGGCTGTTGCGTCTTAAGCAGGGAGAACGCTTTTGCTTTATCAAGTAATCCGATCAATCGCGGAGGCGTCAGCGGTCGCGGAGCGTGATTACTTTTAGCGGGTTGAGATTGAAGAACGACGGAATACCAGGGCTCTGCGCTTTCGCGCAGCTCGAAGACGTAGGTGCGATTGTTCCATCGCACGTTGAGATTGGTTGTGGCGTCCTTCGCTAACGCGCGCACGGACAGATAGGCAGTTCCCTTGGTGTGTGCGATCTGGAAAAAGCCAGGCGTTTTTCCATCCGATGTCGTGAGTGCGGCATCGACTGCTGCAATAGCGGACGGGAAGCTGATCGTGGTTACGCGTGCGCCGGAGACTGGCACCTCGTAGACGGTGTGATCGTCCAGAAGGAAATCTTGCACCCGCTTCTCGACCGCGTACGCGTTCGTGAGGCCGAGCGACAAAGTGAGAAAGATGACCTTAGTGAGTCGGTTCATACTTGAAATCCTGGATGGCAGTCGGGAAACGGCCGTTCTCGACCATGTTGGGATTGCGCAGCATTTTTAGTTTGAGGGTGAACGGCACTGCCTCGGTGAATGCGCGCTCTTGAAAGACGCCGCTGCGAATCAGCTGTCCGCTAACTTGGGTCAGGACCGCGTCGCTGCGCGTTTCGAGAAAGTCGATCTTCGCGATCTCAGCCTTCTGATGCAGCTGCTTGGCTTTGAACTCCGGTTCTTCTGCTGTGAATTCGGCGCGCGCCTTTTCGTACGCTTGCTTGAGGAACATCTGCCTAAGCAGATCCGGATGGTCGAAATCTATTGGGTTTCGCTCCAGGAACGCGACGGCGGCGAGCGTGCACTGTTGCGCGTGAAGTTCTCGGGCTTCCTCAAAATGAAGAAGCGGCGACACATAGAATGTGCCGGCAGGATCGACAATGACGACTCGCTCTCGCTCCTTCAGCGTTCTTGCGAGATGGATACGCTCGATTGCCGCGCCGATTAGAACGGCGACTGCCGCAAGAAACCAGAATTTTGCGAGGCGATCTTTGTCAACGAACACGCGAATCGGGTCCGCTCGGCGAACTCGGTCGCGTGGCGGTTGGGGGCCTGGTGCTGTCGTGCGGACTTCTGAAGAGATTGGTTGCATGATTATTTTCGCGAGCGCTGAAGGAGTTCGCGCACCGCTTCATCGCCTGTTGGATCGCTTTTCTTGGGACGGCGTGGTCGGCGGGACATGCCGCCGCCCAATGAGCTGACAATATTTCCTAAGGGCGAATATGTGCTGCCGGTCATCGAAGCTTCCGCAGCGCCGAGCATTGCTGCTGCGCCGCCGCCTGCGATACCGGCACCGGCGAGCGCGACGCCGCCACCTGACGCAATTGTTGTAACAGCGGCAACCCCCGCGGCAGCGCGCGCTGATCCCGCGATTACTGCTGTCGTGGTGAGCGCTTGTCCAACTTGGGCGCCGGTCGCGATTGCTTTCTGCATAATGATCGGTGCGGCGATCGTGCTGGAGATGAGCCAGAGGGCGAGGGCCGCGAGGCCTAACAAATTTTGCAGGCCGTAACCGGCACTGCCACTGACGCCGCCGAGACTGAGAAAACTTTGATCGCTCATGAAACCAATCAGGCCCGAAGTGAGTAACGAGGCTGCGCCCCAGCCCAACGGCCAGCAGAGCACGCCGGCGTAACCGAGCAGAAATCCAACGCCGATGGAGTGGAGTGTCCGCACCGCGAGAAAGCCAATGAAGATCGGGGCGAGCGCATACCCGACGTAGAGAATGAATTTCTGTACGAGATAAGCGTAAAAGACGATGACGCTCGCTATGAATCCGAGCACCCACAGCACGATGGAAATGCCGGCTTCAAACAGCGCTTGCCCGTCGAGCACATCCCACCACGATTTTGAGCCGGTTGTGGAACTGGTGCCTTTGTTGAGTGCCAGTGTCTTTTGATACTGCTGATAAACTCCGGCAGGATCAGCATGCAGCGTATCTCTCACCGTCGAATCGACAGTGGTCGCGATCTCGTTGCTCCAGCTCGGCAGGTAGGCGAGCACGGCCGCGAATACGAGGGTGCGTCCAATCGTGCGAAGGTAAGCGCTCGGACTGCGCTGGCCCGTAACGGTTGACGAAACAATCCCGATCGCAAGCAGCACGAATGCAATCGGCGTGAGCACGTGATTCATTTCCGTGCACTGATTGAGAAAGTTCGGGAACAGTGTGTCGAAATTGTTCATCGTTAAGTGTCGCGCGTGTCGTTAGGCCAAAGTTTTAACGACTGGTTGGAAATGAAGGCGGCGTGGTTTCCAGGCGAAAGACTTCGCCGTACTGCTGCAAGCTTTCTTCCATTTGCGCTTGCCGTTCTTCGCGCCGCGCTTGTTCCTGGCGTTCGCGATCGGCTCGGTTCTCCGCGTCTTGTGTGACGACTTGGGCCGCCGCGTGGTCGATCTCGCGATCTACTGTTCCCAGTTCGGCGTTATAGCCGGTGAGGACGCCATGGAGCTTCTGTGTTTCCGCGTCCGTTGTTGACGCTTGAAGCTTTTGTGTCGTTGCAGCGATTTGGTCGCGCAAGGTTTTGCGTCGCGCGAGAACGTCGGTCGTAACGCTTTGGAAATTCCGCGAATCGTCCTGGATCGCACCGTACTTGCGATACAAGTCTTCTAGACGTGGAACCTGGGTACCGTGTGGCGTCGTGAACGTTTGCCCTAAACTTTGGTACAAGCCGTTGCCGCTATATTGGAGAGCTTGGATACCGTTCGCGGACCGCTGTAGTTGAGTGAGCGTTTGGCCGACGCCAGTTTGGTGCAGGCTGCCGATTAGTTGATTCGCTCCAACGATATTCAGAAGAGACGAGGGATCGCCGAAGGCTTTGACGTAGGCGGTAACCTGCTGAAGCTCCTGCGTCATCGTGTTGATCTGCCGGATCTGGTTGTTGACCATCTCGATGTACTTCGCGATGTCCTGCGCGTGATCGATGCGAGTCAGTGTGTGCGCGATCGGATCGGTAACGACGAGTTGCGCGTTCGCTAGTGAAGTAGCGACTAACAATGCGGTGATTGAGGCAATGAATTTCATAGATGTGATTGTGTTATTCCTGAATCCGAATGGTGGCGGTGCTGGGCGCGAGGATGACGCCGTTCTGCTCCCGTTCTGGCAACGGCACTTCGAGTAAGCGAACGCTGGCCGCATCGCCGGATTGCGGTCCGGTGCGTTGTTTGTCGATGAGTGACTGAAACCGCTGTTTTGCAGAATCGCTTCGTCCTTTTTCATAACCCTCTGTATAGGATTTCTTGGCGTGGGCGTTGCTCGCGCCTTGGAGCGTTTCACTGACAAGCACGCCAGCTCCAGCCCCCGCCGCAGTGACTAGCGGATTGCCTTTGCTAATTGCGTGACCGATGAGCGCGCCGCCTACGGCGCCGGTAGTGTCACCGATCACGCGCGTCGGACTAACGTCCGCGCAGCTCGTGAGCGTTGCGGTAGCGAATATTGAAAGAATAATTGTCGCGTTTTTCATTACGCGACCAGTGATATTCGATTAATTAACCGGGGCTGCTCCACCGCGAGAGCGACCTTTGAGAGCAATTAGACGAGTCACCGGCGCTTCAAACAGCAACTTTTCCAAGCCCAGTGAATCGACACCGATGGTGTTCAGAACCGCTTCCCTGCCGATGAGACGTTGGTGCGCTCAGTTTTGATTGGCTTGTGCTAAAGCAACTGCGCGACGGAGCAAAAATTGGGACTAACGAGAAGTGGCACTGAAGCACGGCCGGGGGTTCGAGCCCTGTAGGCTCCGAGGTTTTTGTATTACAGAAAGTATCTCGCGACGACACCTCTGCACCAAACTCAGAGCGCATTCGCAGAACGGAGCTCGCATTGCCGTGTTCCAAAGTATAAGGTTCGTTGATAACCATGCATATTGGTGAACTCGCCCGCAGCGCAAAGGTTAACGTTCAGACGATTAGGTTTTATGAGCGGCAAGGTTTGCTGCCGCGGCCGACGCGGACCGCGGCTGGATATCGCTCTTATGAGGCGCGGGATTTGGAGCGCGTGATCTTTATCAAGCGCAATCAGGAGCTTGGTTTCACGCTGGCAGAAATTCAGCCTCTTTTCGAAATTCACGAGAGGATGATGCGTTTGCATCGCTCGCCGCGCCGGAAAGCGCACGAGGTTCAAGCCATTCTTGCGATGGGCCGGGAACGTCTGCAGACGATCAATGCGAAAATTCGAACGTTGCACGATATGCGGCGGAACCTCGCCGCAGTGGTAAAGCATCTGGAAAGCGCAAATATCGCCACTTGCCCGGTGGTAAGATTGCCGGTCAAAGCGAGGCAAAAAAATCTTCAAAATTCTTTTTGACCCTATACATAGGTATAGGGCTCAGGCTGCGTTTAACTATGAAAACGCAGTCCTTAGTAACAGCAATCTGTTTGGCAAATCTGGTCGCCTTCGCAGCCGGTAACGCAGACTTCTCTGGCACGTGGCAGTTCAACACCGAGAAGAGCAAAAATATCGGGATGATGGCACAGATGAAGATGTCGCTGTCGATCCAACAGTCGGACGCGGCACTCGACATCACGGCGCACTCGACCTACCAGGGAAAAGATCAGGAGAGCAAAAGTCATCTCGATCTGAGTGGAAACCCAGCGACGAATGAGACACCCATGGGCGGCCCGGCCGAGACCATTAGCAAGTGGGACGGCGGCAAGCTCGTCACGACATGGACAAGTGATGGTGCCGTCGCCGGAACGAAAGTTGTGCGGACTGAAACGCGCTCACTTTCGCCCGACGGCAAAGTCCTGACGGTCGAATCGGTACGCGGCTCGAATCCGCCCATCGTGATGGTGTTCGAGAAAACGTAAAACCGATGCGGCGCCGGACCGTTATCGTTTTGCTCCTAATCGTTGGAGCAAGCGCGATCGCCTTCTTTTTCTATTTTGGCCGGTCTAACAATAAGCCGGCTCCGGAGAAGGAACGCATCGTTCACGCTGAGCGACGTCGGATCGGCACTGTCGTGAACGCGACTGGTGTTGTCCGATTGCGAGTCGGATCAGAAGTACGCGTCGGGTCCCAGTTATCCGGAATCGTGAAGAAGCTAAACGTCACCGTTGGTTCGCACGTTGAGGCCGGCGATATAATTGCAGAGATCGACGATCGCACGATTCAGGCGCGGCTTGCTGACGGCGAAGCACAAGTCGAGCTGGATCGAACGAGCATGGAACGCGCACGGGTGAACTATGAGCGAACGCGCATTCTGGCGTCGAAACGTGTGGTCGCTGCGCAGGAAGAAGAAGATCTGCGATTGGCATTAGATGAGGCGAAAGCGAAGTATCAAAAAGCGTTGCGCGATTGTGACATGGTTAGAGTCGATCTGAACTACGTCAAAATTCAGGCACCGATCAGCGGCACAATCGCGTCGGTTTCCACCCAGGAGGGCGAAACAGTGGCGGCATCATTCACCGCACCGACGTTCGTCACCATTATTGGCGATCACGCACTACAACTCGTCGCGATGGTCGATGAGAACGATATCGCCGCGGTTCTCGCTAACAAGGCCGCGACCTTCTCGGTTGACGCATTGCCCGCGCGCGAGTTTTCCGGCGTAGTCCAAAGTGTTGCTCCAAAGGCGACGATTGTTTCCGGCGTAGTGAATTACGAAGTCACCATCGCAATTCGCGAGGACGCCGAAATGCTCAAACCGGATATGACGGCGAATGTCTCGATCCAAACCGCACAGCACGACGCATTGCTCCTACCTGCTGCGGCGGTCCAGCGCGAAGGCGATCAAACGTTCGTTTACGTCGCCGCCAAGAATGGACGGGAGAGGAAAGCTGTCGCGGTCGGCAGCAAAGAGAACGGCATGGTCGAGATCAAAAAAGGAATCGGACCGGACGACGCGATCCTGTTGCCAGCAAACACAAGCGCCTAACGAATGATTAAATTAAAGAACATTTCGAAGAGTTATCCGCGCGGCGAGACCGACATGGTCGTAGCGCTTAAAAACGCTTCATTCACCATTGCACCAGGAGAATTCGTCGTCGTGCGTGGCGCTTCCGGCTCGGGCAAATCGACGCTGTTGAATATTCTCGGTTGCCTCGATCGGCCAACTGCTGGCAGTTATCGTTTGGATGGCGACGATGTGTCGGGATTGAACGACAAACAACTATCGCGCGTTCGTAACGCGAAGATCGGTTTCATTTTTCAGTCGTTCAATCTTCTGCCGCGAACTACGGCGATTGAAAACGTTGAAGTTCCGATGGTCTACGGGGACGGACATGTCGATCGTAAGCGTGCGCAATCGGCACTACAACACGTCGGTTTGGGAAATCGCGGCGGCCACTTTGCAACGGAACTTTCAGGTGGCGAACAACAGCGGGTCGCAATAGCGCGCGCGTTAATCAACAATCCCGCGTTGATTTTGGCGGATGAGCCAACCGGAAATCTCGACCTTGCCGCCGGCGGCGAAGTCATGCGACTGCTCCAGGAGCTAAACAAGGAAGGCCGCACAATTCTTCTGGTAACACATGACGACGCGGTCGCCGCGTATGCCGCGCGTGAAATTCTTTTGCGCGACGGGGCAATCGTGTCGGATCGCACGCAAAATGGGGCGCGCATACTTGAAGATTAACCGAGGTAAAATGCACACGACAAAAATTTTCCTGCAAGCGGTGCGAACGATGGGCCGTTATCGGGTGCGAACGTTGCTCATGATGCTCGGCGTTCTCGTCGGCATTTCGTCACTCGCCGTTCTGACCGCGATCGGTGAAGGCACCAAGCGAGAGACGATGGAGCGATTCAAGAACATGGTTGGAACTTTCGACACTATCATCGTTAGGCCGGGCGGCGGCCGGTTTAGGGGAATGCCGACGTTGGCGAACGTGCCGCAGACGTTGAAATTCGAGGACGCTCGCGCGATCGCAAACGAGCTGCCCGAGGTTAAAGCAGTGTCAGAAGTGCAGACCGCCTTCGATGTGGATGTTAAATACCACGACCATCAGACCTCACCGGCGGTTTTGGGTGTGAGCGCGAACTGGCTGACGCTTCGTTCCGAAGATGTTGCCGACGGAACATTTTTCGCGGACGAACAAAACAGTTCGATGGCACGCGTCGCTGTCATCGGCACGGATGTGCAAAAAGATCTTTTTCCCGACGAAGATCCTCTGCAAAAAACAATTCGGATCGGCGATGTTCCATTTCAAGTAATCGGAGTGCTTCGGTCGCGTGGCGCTGGTCCGGCCGGTGGGAGTTTGGACAATATTGTCTTGATTCCAGTCAACACCGCGTCGCGCCGCCTGTTCAATCGCGACTTTCTGACGATGCTGTTAGCGCAGGTCAAAAATCCGGAGCGCAGCACTGACGCAGCGAACCGAGTTGCGACGTTGTTGCGCGAGCGTCATCACATTCAACCGCCGGCGCTCGACGACTTCACGGTTACAAATCCCGCCGCGACGATGGCACAAGTGACGCGCGCTGGAAGTACGCTCTCGAAAATTTTGACTGGTGTCGCCGCACTGGCGCTTCTCATCGGCGGAGTTGTGATCATGAGCTTGATGTCGATCGCGGTTTCGGAACGGCGCAAGGAAATCGGCGTTCGCAGATCAGTTGGAGCGGCACGCGCTGACGTTGTCGTTCAATTTCTACTCGAAGCCGCGCTCGTTTCTCTCGCCGGCGGAATTGCTGGCGTTGTCCTTGGGTGGAGCGGAATGCAGATCGCCACGCGCATTTTGCATCTGCCACAGATTCTCGTTTGGCAGCCGTTCGTAATTTCGATCTTACTGTCGCTCGCGGTCGGAATCGCTTTTGGAATCTATCCGGCGTGGACGGCGTCGAAAGTCGACCCGATCAAAGCGCTCCGCTCCTAAATGAGTGCACGACAAATGGAAATCGTGGTCCGCTCACTCCAGTTGCTCTGGCGATACCGTTTCCGTTCCGGTCTCGTGATGCTGAGTGCGGCACTCGGTGTGACCGGCGTGGTTTGCTCTGTCAATTATGGTGCGAGCGGGACGCGAAAACTTCTCGAACAAATTCAGCGGCTCGGCACGAACGTGTTAATCATCACGCCAGTCGCGAGCCGACCGGTCGCGGGCCGCGCGCGCACCGGCGAACCGGTGACGACGTTAATCGAACGTGATTACATTGCGATTCGTCGTGAGGTTCTCACTCGCACACGCTCGTCCGCCCTTGTTTCCGCCACTTATTGGATTAAAGCGGGCGATCTTTCCAAAAACGCGACCGTTATTGGGTGCGAGCCCGATTATTTTCCAATCAAAGACTGGACGCTGACGGCCGGCGATTTCTTCGATGCCTCGCAAGAGCGCGCAGCCGCGCGACTGGCCTTACTTGGCCGCACTGTTGCGACAGATTTGTTCGGAAATTCCTCGCCTGTCGGCCAGCGCATCATGATCAATCGCGTTCCGTTCACGGTCATGGGCGTTCTGGCTGAGCGCGGTCAGGGTTTGGATGTCAGCAACGAAGACGACCAGGTTTATGTGCCGCTCACCACGGCAATGCGCCGTTTGATCAATGTCGATCATTACAACGCGATTGTATTGGAAATCGAGAATCTCCGTGTGATGGATGCGGCCGCAGCAACCGTGCGCACTTTACTGCATCAAGCGCATCACATTCATTTCAATCAGCGCGACGACTTCGTGATCCAGAACCAGAAGACATTGCTGGACACCCAACAAGTCGCTGCCAACCGGCTCGGTTTTTTTCTGCGCTGGATCGCGGGAAGCGCGCTCCTCGTATCGGGGCTCGGGATGCTTGGGATCAGCTGGATCGCGGTGAAGGAACGCACTACCGAAATTGGAATCAGGCGCGCGCTGGGCGCGACTTCGACGGATATCTTTTTCCAAATCCTGTTTGAAAGCGGGGCCCTCGCCGTTCTCGGCTGCAGCGTCGGATTTGCCATATCATGGCCGCTCTCAAGAATCATCACAAGCTCACTTCCGTTTGTTTTTGATTTTCGGAGCGCAGCGCTAGCATTCGCCGTTGCCGGACTTTTGAATGTTTCCTTCGCGTTGTGGCCCTCGCGCAAGGCCGCCTCGGTCAGTCCACTCGCTGCATTGCGATACGAGTAATCGAGATGCGCTCTGTTTACTGGGTGCAACTCCACGGCGGCGCCACACATTTTCCGATCGCGTTCATTTTTGGGGCCACACTTTTCGAGGTACTCGCATTTTTTCGCTCGGCGAGACAGCGTGAATTCCAAATTGCCGGCTACTGGTTTTTGATTCTCGGTGGATTGGGCTCCTTCATTGCGGTGTTTTCCGGTTTGCTCGCGAGCCAGTGGAATCCCTGCGGGAAAGGTCTTCTGCTCCAACATCATCTTTTCGTTTGGCCGGCTTTCGCACTCATCGTCGGCCTGACGACTTGGCGGGTCGCTGTTGTCGATCTTCCTTCAGGACGCGCTGCGGTGATTTATCTCTCGGTCATGGTCGCCGCCTGCGCGCTTATTGGCGCAGCAGGTTTCAGCGGCGGCGAATTGCTTCTAGGCGAGTGAGGAAATGAAAAAGCTCAACGAAGGTAAGGCGCTTCTTCTTGCCTTCTTTATAACGAGTGTTTCTCTTCTGACAACGCTAGCCAGTGCCATTGTCTTCGGTGAGCAATCTCGACGAGGCGAATCGCCTGTGGTCAATCCCGAGATTGCCATCCAAGGCCGGCAGCTGTTCGTGAGTCACTGCGCAGAATGTCACAGCTTCGATGCGCGTGGCCTTGAAGGCCCGGATCTTCACAACCTGCGTGCCCGCGATGCGCTCATTCGCCAAATAATCACCGGCGGGATCAAAGGCGAAATGCCCGCCTACGGAAAAGTGCTCAGCGACGCCGACGTGCGCGCATTGATACGTTATCTGCGCACGCTCAAAAGTTGAATTCTTGACGGGTTCAAGAATAATTTCGTAGCGGCAGGATTAGCACAAAACCGAGTTACCGCTCGATGGCGCGCGATGAATTCAACGCGGACGGATTCGCGTTGCCTAATGGATCTAGCTCTTGTCGCCGGACTTTTTGGACTCTTCATGGCGGCTGACGACCATGCCGTAAGAGTTAACGACGACGGTTATTTCTTTCCCGTCTTTCTTAATGAGAGCCTCATAATTTTCGCCCTGTTTTTCCACGCGGTAAATAACGCCCGGCCAAGATTCCGCTCTGAGTCTTCTTTGCACAATCGCTGGCACGCCGGCCATTAAGGGTTGTTGCTTCTTTTCGGAATTTGTTTGCGCAGTAATGGGAATCAGCATTGCCGCGGTAATTATTGCGATTGCAACCAAGATGCCAGTTTTCATAACAGTGGTGTGTTTCCGCTTACGAGCCGTCAGCTGCATTTGACGGAATACCCCAAGGGGTATCACTGTGTTGGCAGAAAGCAAGGCTTATGGCGCACACAATTCGAGACAAAACAAAACTACTGCATCGTGTTCGGCGCATTCGCGGACAGCTTAACGCCGTCGAGAAGGCCCTGCTGGCGGAGCAAGACTGCTCGACGATTCTTCTCACAGTGACTGCGTGCCGAGGCGCGATGAATTCGCTCATGGCGGAAATAATCGAAGATCATATCCAGTTCCACATTCTTGATCCAGCCCACAAGTCGGATGCGGCACAAAAGAAAGCGGGCAGGGACATCATCAGCGTCGTTAGGCGCTATCTCAAATGAGCCAGCAGCCCAATTCGAAACACAACCATGCTGATAGCGACGGGCATGAGTCGGCGCACGAGCATGATAGCGGGACTGCGGAATATATCCGATTAGCCCTAATGGCGGCGGTTATCGTCGCTGACTTGAGCGGCTGGTGGCGCAATTGGATGTCGCGTGACTGGGTGGCGTTTGCGGCCACACTTATTGGCGGATTCCCCATTTTCAAAGAGGCCTTGGAGAATCTGCGCAAGCGACGCATGACGATGGAGCTGTCGATGACGCTCGCGCTCGTCGCTGCGCTTTGCATCGGCCAGTTTTTGACTGCGCTGGTGATCGCATTTTTCGTTCTCTTCGCTGAGTTAGTCGAGGGTTACACGGTCGGCGGCGGGCGGCGCGCGATTCAAAGTCTCGTTGATGCGCTGCCGCGTCAGGTCAGGGTGCGGCGTGCTGGGCAAGAATGTGAGTTGAGCACCAACGAAGTTGGTGCGGGCGAGACCATCATCATTCGGCCCGGCGAGCGTATTCCCGCCGATGGCGTCGTCGGCAAGGGCCACAGTTTTGTCGATCAATCTTCGATTACGGGTGAGTCCCTGCCAGTTGAAAAAGTCGAGCAGAGCAAAGTATTCGCCGGCACGATAAACAAGGATGGCGTGTTGGAAGTGATTGTGGAAAAAATCGGACGCGACACGACGTTCGGCAGGATCATTGAGATCGTTGAGCAGGCGGAAAAATCCCGCGCGCCCGTGCAGCGCCTCGCGGACAAACTGGCGGCTGGTCTGGTTTACTTCGCGTTTGGCTCCGCGGTGCTCACACTCTTTGTGACGCGCAATCTCACGTCGACCATTGCGGTTATCATCGTCGCCGGCGCATGCGGCGTCGCCGCAGGCACACCCCTCGCAATTTTTGCGGGTATCGGCAGCGCAGCGCGGCGCGGCATCATTACCAAGGGCGGACTCTATCTCGAGCAGCTAAGCCGCGTGGATACGATCGTGCTCGACAAGACCGGCACGCTCACGCTTGGCATTCCCGAAGTCACCGCCGTTCAACCGCTGAACGGTGCGAGTGCGGATGAGGTAATTCAGCTGGCGGCGATCGCCGAGCAGCATTCCGAGCATCCGCTCGGGCAAGCGATTGTCCGTCGCGCTCGCGATCAGAGACTGCCGCTGCGCGAGTATGCGAAACTGCGTTATTCGCCTGGAAAAGGAATTGTCGTTGAGGAAAACGGCAGGCGCATTTTGGTCGGCACGCGTGCTCTATTTGAGGAGAACGGAGTCGCGCTGCTTGGTGGCGAGCTGACGAAAATGACCGGCGGCAATTGCGCGGGGCAGACCGTAGTGCTGGTTGGACGCGACCGGCAGCTTCTCGGCAGTGTGATTCTCGCCGACAAACTCCGCGGCGAAGCCAAACAAGCGGTCAGCGACCTCAAGGCGCGCGGCTATCGCACGATTCTGCTCACTGGCGACAACGCCGAGACGGCGCAAGCCGTCGGCAGTGAGCTTGGCGTTGACGAAGCCATTGGTGATCTTTTGCCTGAGCAGAAAGTTGAAAAAATCCGCAATCTGCTACGCGATGGTCGAAAAGTGGCGATGGTTGGCGATGGCGTGAACGATGCGCCCGCGCTAGCGGAAGCGACAGTCGGCATTGCAATGGGCCAAGGCACAGATGTGGCTCTGGAAACCGCCGATGTGACGCTTATGACGAGCGATCTCTCGCGCTTGGTAGAGGTCTTGGCGATCAGCAAACGGTGTTATCGCGTAATCATGTTCAACTTCTGGGGCACCATCGGAGTAGATACCATCGGTATCATGCTCGCTTTCTTCGGGATGCTAGCGCCGATTATCGCCGCGCTTATTCACGTCGGTTCCGAGCTGGCTTTCATCCTCAACTCCGCTCGTCTGTTTCGGCAACGGCCAGCTGCATAAGACGCGCTCATCAAAAGCCGTTGTGCGCCTGAAAGAGCAAGAGCCGAGCCGTACTGATTTCTATCCGGCGATGCGCAGTTTGGCCTTGGCGAGAAACGGCATTCCGCCCGCCGCAATGATCGCAATGGCGATTCCCAGCTATGACTTCTCCGCTGAGTGGCGACTGATCAAACCATACGCTGCCTGAATAATTACGTACGCGGAAAGCAGATAGAGCAGCCAACCTCCGATTCGCGAAGCTTTGCGTTCAATTCTCTCTGTCGTTTCGACATCTGCCAATCCGCCGAAACTTTCTGTTTTCAATCGCCAGAACAACACCACGGCTGAAATCAGTTCGATGCCGCTGTCGATTCCGAACGCGACCAACAGCAAACTGCGGGCACCGATTCCTCGACGATTGATGCACCCGCTTCAATTATCATCCAAACGATCGTTACGGTTTCGAGTCGCAGCGCCGTATGAACAACGCGATTCCGGTCGACGGAGACGGCTTGGATTGCGCTTATCCGTTCCATGAATTTAAACGCGCCGGGCAACAGCAAACACCGCCAGTGCAGCCAGCAAACAGTAGTAACCAAACCAATGCCAGCGACCACGTTCGAGTAAACGGGTAAGCCAGCGTAACGCCAACAGCCCGGCCACGAAGCTGCCAATCATCCCTATGACGGCAAGAGAAAAGGAGTTGTCGCTTGGACTTGCCTTGATCAAACGCAGCAGCTCTCGAACGATTACAGGAGGCGTCAGCACAACTGCCAAAGCGAAGCTAAATCTCTCCGCGGCGAACCGGCTGATACCCAAGATTAATCCTGTCGAAATTGTTGCACCCGATCGCGAAAATCCGCGAAAAGGGAGACACAAACCTTGCACGGCTCCAATCCATATAGATTGCCGAGCACTCAAAACTTCCTTGATAGGTAATATGCTTTCGGCGTTGCGCTGTTGACGAGCGCGACCGGAAATAACGATCAATATTCCGACCGCCGCCAGTGCCAAAGCAATCAGGTCGAAATTGCCAAAAAGCGATTCCACTTCTGCATGCGGTTGCCGACGCATGAGCACCTTCTCGATAAGCACGAGCAGCGTTCCGCCAACTAACGCAGTCGCAAAGGAAGCAATGATAAGTTCCTTCGTGGTTGTCCAAATCGCGCTTGAAGAAGAAAAGTAATCATTTCGCCAGCGTTTCCAGAAATACACGACGACTGCGAACATTGTGCCCGTATGCAGCATGACCAGCAGGAAAGTCATTTGCGGGCCCGACGGGTCGACACCCATCAGCTTAGCCGCGACAAGCACGTGCGCGGAGCTGGAAACGGGCAGGAGTTCGCACGCTCCTTGGATGACAGAGAGAATCAGCACCTGAACAATGGTCATCTGGTAACGGCTCTACATCGTGTTGGTCTCTCAGCTTGTAAACGCATGAAGCAAATATCCCGAAGGAAACAACGTGAGACCAAGAACAGCGCCCCATAGATCGAGGTAATGACCGACGGTGTGTTCTTGTCCCCAATGCATCCAAGGAAAAAAATGAAGTCCCTCGCAAACGTGACAAAGGCCGACAACCAGCAAACATCCCGCGCCGAGCAACTGAACGAACAACCAGACCGTCTGTCTCCTGCGAAGGAAGACAACAGAGCCGGCAAACAACACGCTTGCCAGCGCGGATACGGCTAATCCTACGAGTAACGTGGTGTTCACGGCGCGCCTCTAGCCTAATAGGTATTTAAGCGTGTGTCCTTTGTGGCAGGGAAATAGAGTCGTCCGGCAATTTGCTACGTTTAACCGATCATCTCTGATTTCGTTAGGCAGGGCGTCAGGCAGTCGCCGGTTCCATGAAGAAATGATCGCCCGCGGAGCGTTGTAATCAGCGTCACATTACTGTTAAGCCACCCGACTCGGTTTCCGCGTAAGGCTTCGTCTCTGAGACAAAATCAGGCGCAGCCTGATGGCATGGGAGCAGGCTGCAGTTACAATTTGTGTTGATTCTCCATCGCCTGTGTCAAAATCTAATCTTCACTTTACTGCACCGGGCGTCAACGGAGTCTGTCTCCACGTGCTTTTCGCACAGTCGCTCGCGAGAGTGGTTGATCACGATCAGCTTTCTTCTGCTCGGCGGCGTCGAGCTTGCAGATTATTGAGCGGAATTTTGGTGGACACACATCGATCGCTGCTGGGGGCGGAGCAGTAAAAGAGATTGGAGAATCGTGAACACAGTGACGTCTATTAAATCACGAAATCGGATCTTCCTCGTGGATGATCATCCCCTCGTGCTGGAGTGGCTGACGAACTTGATCAACCAACAAAAAGACCTCGTTGTGTGCGGCCAAGCGGAGAACGCCGCGCAAGCATTGGCGGGAATCGCTGAGAAAGCGCCAAAGCTGGTTATCGTTGATATCTCGCTAAACGCCGCGTCGGGCCTGGAATTGATAAAGGACCTTCGCGTTCAACATCCTTCTGCCTCGCCGCTCGTGTTGTCCATGCATGAAGAGGAACTTTACGCTGAACGCGCCATGCGAGCTGGCGCACGTGGTTACGTGAAGAAAAGGGAGACGAGCAAAAATATTCTCGCGGCGATTCGGCGGGTCCTCGAAGGAGGCATTTATATCAGCGAGAAACTCTCGAATTCGATGGCGTTGAAGTTTCTCAAGGGACAGGAAGGCGTTGGCGTCCCAAGTTCACGGGTAGAAGAACTGAGCGACCGCGAGCTACAGGTGTTCCAACTCCTGGGCCAAGGAAGATCGACATCGCAAATTGCCGGCGAACTTCATCTCAGTTTGAAAACGGTCCAGGGCTACTGCATTGGCGCAAAGGAGAAGCTGGGGCTAAGCACCGCGGCGGAACTGGTGCGTGAAGCGACTCTCTGGCAAGCGAGTCTGTGATCAGGGGCCAAGATCGTCTGCCTTTGCGATGAAGAATCCATTCAGGCTTGACATGAGAGCAACTGCAGTGGTTGTGGCAATCGTTTTCGTAGCCGTCGTTATAAAATCCAGGTCTGGCCCTGTGCAAACGAGCCAAGCACAGACAGCTGGTTCCACTTCGAACGCCCCCCAATCCAAAGTGACCGTAGACCTATCGTCCAGTCAACTGCCTGCGATCAAACTCCAACCCGTGGAAAGCTATGTGTTTTCTATTGAGAAAAAGGGGATCGGCAGCATTGACTTCGATAACAAGCTCTACTTCGACAATACCCTTTCTGTGCAAGTCTTCCCGCCTCGGGAAGGAAAGATCGTCAAAACTGTAGCGGAGCTTGGCGATGAGATTCAAAAAGGAGAACCGCTCTATACCATCGCTACTGCCGACGAACCAGCTTTAGTAGTACGCAGTCCCGTCACCGGTCAAATAACGTCCGTCAATGCGGTGATGGGACTCATGGTGCAACCGGGGAAAGCGCCGGCGCCCTACTCTATCGCGGATGTCTCGACGAAATGGATGGTGGGAAATGTGCCCGAAAGCGACGCCCCTGCGTTTCATCTCGGAAACGCGGTGAAAGTTACCGTGATGGCCTACCCCGGGCGCGTGTTTGAAGGCAAGATCACCAAGATTTACCCCACCCTTGATGTGAGCACTCATCGGGTAATGATCCGCTCTGAGATCGCTGATCCCAAGAATGAGTTGCGTTCCGGAATGCTTGCTGAATTCGTCGCTCGCGTCCAAGACGCGGTGGAATCCGCAGCCCTCCCAGCTAATGGCGTGGTCCGCGAAGCGGATGGCACAATGACCACGTGGGTTACGAGTGATCGCCATCGCTTTTCACAAAGAGTCATTAAGACTGGCCTGCGCGAGGAAGGCCGGGTTCAGGTTCTCGAGGGTCTGCAGCAAGGAGAACTAGTCGTTACCGATGGCGCCATATTTCTGAGCAATATGCTGCAAGCTCCGCCGCCTGATTAAATCGATCGACTTGCGTCCGTAAAAGCCAGTCATGTTCAGGTCGCTCATCGCATTTTGTTTAAGTCGCCGTGCAATTGTTGTTTTCGGATTGCTACTCTTTATCGCCGCCGGGTACTTTGCTTTTGAAAAGCTAAACATTGAGGCGTATCCAAACCCGACGCCTGTAATCCTGGAGATAACCGCGCAGGCGCCCGGTCTCTCCGCCGAAGAGATGGAGCGTTATTACACCCGCCCGATCGAGATTGGACTCTACACGACTCCTGGAATCCAGACTATCCGCTCGACGTCATTCTATGGATTGTCCTTTGTCCGCGTCACCTTCAACTACGGAGTCGACTTCCATTTCGCTTACGCTCAGGCGGCAGTGGCTCTGCAACAAAATGTCAGCCTTCCAGGTGGTCTCATACCTACAATCCAGCAAAGCAGCACCACCGGTGAGATCTTTCGTTACCAGGTAGTCGGGCCGAAGCATTTCGGAGTCATCAATCTGCGCACTGCGCAGGACTGGATTGTGCGGCGACGGCTTTTGACCATACCCGGTATCGTGGCCATCAACAGTTGGGGCGGGCCGACCAAGCAATTCCAAGTCGAGTCCGACCCGCTCAAACTCGAAGCCTATAACATCACGGTGCCGCAATTGCTGAGCACGCTCGGCAACGCGAATATTAATGTGGGGGGACGCGAAATTCGTATCGGCCAGCAGTCGATTAACATCCGCGGCATCGGCCTGATTGATGACGGCGGCAACGATGACTTGACCCAAGGATACAGGACCAATGACATCGAAAACGTTGTCCTGACACAGACCAATGCCGTCCCCGTGCTAGTGAAGGACGTCGCAAAGGTATCAGTCGGATACGTGCCAAGACTCGGAATCTTGGGCCGCGACCAACAAGACGATGTCATTGGAGCGATCGTGGTGATGAGCCGCACTGAAAAGACCGCGGATATGATTCCAAAGGTCAAAGCTGAGATCGACAGGATGAATCAGGACGGAAGCCTCCCGCCCGGAGTCAAGATTGTTCCCTATTATGATCGCTCATCGCTGATCGCGGTCACGACGCACACCGTCTTGCACAACCTGATTTTCGGATGCCTGCTCGTATTCCTAATTCAATGGATTTTCCTGGGCAATCTCCGTAGCGCGATCATCGTCGGGTTGAACATTCCGTTCGCGCTCTTTTTCGCCATCATCCTCCTCGTCATTCGCGGCGAAAGCGCCAACCTGCTCTCACTCGGCGCTGTCGATTTTGGCATCATTGTCGATTCCGCCGTGATTCTTGTTGAGAATATCTTCCGAAACGTTCAAAGGCGCCCGGAAGAAAAACAAGGTCTGCTGCAGCGTCTTGGTAAGGGATTTTGGGGACCGGACCCAACGACAGACCCGCTGCACGGCAAAGCAGCCCCGGGCTGGACGGATCGCCTGCGCCTGATTCTGATCAGTGCAGTGCAGGTGGATAAAGCTGTGTTCTTCTCAGCCTTAATTACCGTCGCGGCTTTCGTTCCGCTGTTCACGATGCAAGGAATCGAGGGCCAAATCTTTGGGCCGATGGCGCGGACTTACGCATATGCGCTTGCCGGCGCTTTGATCGCAACGTTCACCATCACACCTGTCCTTGCTTCCTTGCTGCTTCCCGAGCACGTAAAAGAATCAGAGACCTTTGTCGTCCGAACGTTGCATCGCATATACGATCCTGCTCTGCGCTTCGCGCTGGCCCATCGTATTATCACGGTCGGCATTGGCATTCTCTTCCTTGCCGCGGCTACCCTTGCCGGGCGGCGACTGGGCAGTGAGTTTCTGCCGCATCTTGAAGAAGGCAATTTTTGGATTCGAGCCTCGATGCCGATGACACTCTCGCTGGAAGACGGTGAAGCGGCGGCGAGAAAAATGCGAATGGTTCTTTTGAGACACCCGGAAGTCATCACCGTAGTTTCGCAGCACGGCCGGCCGGACGATGGCAGCGACGCATCGCCCTTCTCAAACGTTGAACTATTTGCACCGCTGAAGCCATTTGACCGATGGCCGTCTGGATTAAACAAGGACACACTGACCGAACAGATTCAGTCCGAGTTTGAGACCGAGCTGCCCGGTGTCATCTTCAACTTCTCTCAATATATTCAGGACAATATCGAAGAGGCGGTATCGGGAGTGAAGGGAGCTAACTCGGTCAAGATCGTCGGTCCAAATCTCGACCTCCTCGAGAAGTTTGCCGTTGAGGTCAAGGACCAAATCAATCAGGTCCATGGAATTGCCGATCTCGGAATTTTTCCCGTTCTCGGGCAGCCCAACCTGAACATCAAAGTGGATCGGGCCAAGGCAGCTCGTTACGGACTAAATCCGGGCGACGTGAACTCAGTTATCCAAGCCGCCATGGGTGGTGCCGTTGCCACCACCGTTCTGGAAGGCGACCGGCAGTTTAATGTAGCTGTCCGCTACCCTCCCGAACACCGCGATAGCGTTGAAAACGTGAGGAACATTCGGGTAGCGTATCAAACCAGTAACGGGGCGAATGCCTATATCCCGTTAAGCGAACTGGCGACTATTACTCTAGACACTGGTGCCGCCTGGATCTACCACGAGAGCACTGAGCGATTCATCCCAATTAAGTTTAGTGTTCGTGGCCGTGACCTCGGAAGTACGGTGGCCGAGGCACAAGAACGGATCGCGAAGAGCGTCAAGCTGCCAAGCGGTTATCGATTGGTGTGGGCAGGAGAATTTGGAGACCTTCAGGAAGCCAGGAAGCGACTGGAAGTTATTGTGCCGATCAGCCTGGTGCTGATCCTTGGATTGCTTTACACCCTGTTTAACAAACTGCGGGACTGCTTGCTGACCCTTTCCGGAATTCCTTTCGCCGTGGCCGGTGGGGTGTTGGCGCTATACGTTTCCGGCCTAGACCTTAGCATCTCAGCAGCGGTCGGCTTCGTCTCGTTATTCGGGGTGTCCGTCATGAACGGCATTCTGATCATGACTTACTTCAACCAGGCCCGTCGACGCGGAGAGGAACCTGTAAATGCGATGTTCTTTGCCGCATTCACACGGATGCGACCGTTGCTAATGACGAGTCTTTCTGCCTGTATCGGTCTGCTTCCGGCGGCGATTTCCACCGGGATCGGGAGTCAAGTTCAGCGCCCGCTCGCGACTGTGATCGTTGGCGGCATGTTGGTTGGACCAATCATGCTGCTGCTCGTCGTGCCGGGCTTGGAAATGGTTTTTCTCGGTAACAGCAAGCCTCAGCCTCAAGCAGCAAATCAAAATGAAGACGACTAGTCTCCTTTGCACCATAATCACCGTTGCTGCGCTGCTTTCCCGGTTGAGCTTCGCCGATACCCCCAATCAACCGGCCGAGCCAAAGCATCTCGAAGGTCGCGGGAAGACAGTAAAGAATGCCTTCAGCGAAGCAGCGCGCGGTTTCAACAACCAGAAGCCTGCCGGCCAAACTCCGGAGAACAACAGCGCTCTGCCTGTCCGACCACCAACCGTTATTTCCTCTCCTGGAGCGCGAACTAAGAATGCCCAGCATCGTGGGACCAATCCCGCGGCCATTAGTGGAGCGATCAACTCCACAGGAAACACGGCGGCGATCAACGGAACCGGGATGAAGCGTAAGCCCTAACGAGTTAACTCATATGATTGCTTCTTCTAGTTCAACATCGAATGTTCATCCGATCCGCGGCGTTGGACGTTGGATGTTAGGGATTGGGCATTGGATGTTTTTCGCTCTGATCGCAGGATGCGCCGTCGGACCGAATTTCAAAAAGCAGGGGGCTCCGCCCACCAGCGATTACACACCCACTCCGCTTTCCGCGACGAGTAGCACCACAAACGTTGCCGGCGGCGAGGCGCAACACTTCATTCGAAAGATCGACATTTCGGGAGAGTGGTGGGCACTTTTACATTCGCAGCCGCTAAACGATCTGATTGAGCGCTCACTCAGGGCCAATCACGACATTAAAGCTGCGCAAGCGGCGCTAAAAGTTGCGCAAGAAAATGTCCTCGCTCAAAAAGGCGCATTTTACCCAAGTGTCTCTGGAACATTTTCGGCAAGCCGACACAAGACGTTGAACGAACTTTCACCAGCGACGGCCTCCAACGCCTTGTACTATAGTCTATATACCCCGCAAGTTAGTGTCTCTTACGTGCCGGATGTCTTTGGTCTCAACCGGCGAAGTGTTGAATCGTTACAAGCTCAGGCAGATCAAACATCGTTCGCACTTATCGCATCCTACGTCACGCTCAGCTCCAATGTGGTAGCTGCTGCTATCCAGGAAGCTTCGTTACGGGCGCAGATCGATACGACGCGGCAACTAATCGCGAATAGTTCCAATCTGGTACAGGTACTTCGTAATCAACTGGCGAAACATACTGCTACACGGGCCGATTTGGCCGCCCAGGAATCGCAACTCGCCCAGCTCACTGCGACGCTGCCGCCGCTGCTCAAGCAGCTAGCGCAGCAGCGTAATTTACTCACCGCTTTATCTGGAGGCTTTCCTAACCAGGAGTTAGCTGAAAAATTTGAGTTATCGGATTTACGCCTGCCGCGAGAGCTGCCGGTGAGCCTTCCTTCCCGCCTGGTTGAGCAACGGCCGGATGTGCGCCAGGCCGAAGAAAATATGCATTCGGCAAGCGCCCTGATCGGGGTCGCGGTCGCTAACCGGCTACCCAGCTTTAGCCTAACCGGAGACGCCGGAACCATGGCATTGCATGCGGCGAAAATGTTCTCGGCGGGCGCCGGCTTCTGGGATTTGGGTGCGAGTGTTACCCAACCGATTTTTCAGGGCGGCACATTGCTTCACAAAGAGCGCGCCGCCCGTGCCAATTACGTTCAGGCCGCCGAGCAATATCGCACGGCTGTCGTAACCGCGTTCCAGAATGTAGCTGACACCTTGAACGCGCTCCAGCACGACGCCGAGGCGTTGAACGCAACCGCTGCGGCTGCGGATGCGGCAAAAGTGACTGTCGCTCTGACCAGGCGACAGGTCGAAACGGGCGCGGCCGGCGAGGCCAATCAGCTCGCGCTCCTGAACGCGGAGCAAGCTTACCAGCAGGCAGTCATCAATCTCGTCCAAGCCCGAGCTAACCGTTACGCCGACACTGCGGCGCTCTTCCAAGCTCTAGGCGGCGGATGGTGGAACCGACCGGCGTTAGCCAAGAATGACAATTAGGACACCGGACGAACCATGTTGCGCCTAACAATCGTCTGCGTGGTCGTTGCCTCCCTGGTCTTCCTTTTTACTCATGAGGCCTCGGCGCGAGGCCGATCTTTTCCTATCGAAGTGACCGGAACTATCACGATGTTGGACAGACCCAACCGCACGTTCACGATTCGAGTCGATGAACCCGCGCGCATTTTGACGATCGCAATAGGACGCGACTCCAAGTTCAAACAAAATGGCGCAAGCGCGAATGAACGCGTCCTAAGGCGAGGCGCACGCGTCAAAGTAAGCTATTTCGCGACAATTTTTACAGGGAACATAGCTGTCGAGATCGATGCCAACCCTACGCCGGAAGTGGCAACCGGAATCATCGAGAACGTCGACATTTCCAACCGAAGACTCGTTTTCTCGGAACCGAACTCACGCCATTTGGCCCTGCGCTGGGCAAGAAATGCGAGCTTCATTAGAGCTGGCAAGCCAGCTTCCGCGGCCGCGCTAAGAGTTCGCTCGATCGCTAAAGTAGCCTACTACGCGCCAGCTTTCGCTAGCAAATACGCAGTGAAAATCGACCTCAAGTGAACAAAAGATTCAAATTCCGCTGAAACCGTAACCCAAGACCAACCAAACTCATGAAAACTATTCCTGTCCTCCTTCTCTGCAGCGTCCTTGCAGTTGCCGGCTGCGCGTTTACGAAAAAAATGGCAGGGTAGCCCAAGGGAGAACACACGGCGTCCGCGCGGCTGCAAAAGAATGCTCAAACCTTCACCGGTAAAGTCGTCTTTGTAGACGGAGGGTATCGATTCGCTCTGACCTACGATCCCAAGACGTTCCTGCGTTTAACGCGAGCACGACGAGAGAGCGAATTTGCCGCCGAACAGATCGATCTGCGAAAGTACTACGAGAAAGCGCTATCCGTGGTTGGAACACGCCAGGATGACTGGATTTGGGGAGCCGATGTTGCCGGGCAATGGACACCACCCGGCGGCGATACCGGTCCAAACATGAACGCCCAAACCGACGAGGCCGTAGCTACAGGTATTGTCGCCAAGCCTGCTTGACGCCGTATGCTATGGAAGCATACGATCGGCCTCAATCTTCCGCGGCAATCGTTGCCACGGATGCAACGTTAAGGAGGTAGCGATGATCTCGATCAATCGATTAATGACGATGGCGGTGGCTGTACTTACTCTTGCGGCGCTATGTCCTGTCCAGGCGGACGTGCAGGCGACCGATATGGGAAACGGCGCAGCGTTCAAGGGCACCAAGGTTAAGATGAAGGACAAGAGCGAGGCCGCGTACACGATGTCCTTCAAAGCTGGGAAACAGTTCGAGGCGACGGCGGACGGAACGAAGAACACTGACGTGAACCTGTACGTTTACGATAAATCGGGGAAGGAAGTCGGAAGGGATGACTCACCGGGTCCTAAGTGTTCGGTCAAGATCACCCCGGCGACAGATGGGACGTACAAGTTCGTCCTTAAGAACACTGGCGGTGATAATACTGTGACCTTCAAGGTGAAGGTCGGCAAGTGATAATCTTCGTCTCGTTAGGCGAGTTTTCGTAATACAAACACCTCGGAGCCTACGGGGTCCGGTACCTTTTTGTCACCTGCGGCTTTTCTTTAGTCGAAACGGAAAATCGCGGAAGTCGATTTCTCCAGGGTCGAGCCCCTGAAGCGGAAAATTTGGAACCTTTTTGACATTTAACGATTCCCTTTGTTGCGACTACTTAACGGTCGCTCCGCTCCGAATTTTGGATATAGCGGCGGTATGCGCTGGCGACTCTTGATCTCATTTTTTGTGTTCGCGATGCTGTCCACGCAAATGAAGGCTCAGGATGCCGTGAACACTACGGTTCGCTCCGATCAGAATTCTTCTTTCGCGTTGCTTGACGGTTTGGCTTCAAAAATTGGCCAGGCCATCAAGCAATCGGAAAATGTCACAGAACAGCGTTGGTCCTTTCATGTTCAATCAACTGAGATGATGCTGGGACAGCCGGGTTTCCGATCGCCTTATGCCGGAGCGAACAGCATCGAGCCCGATGATAATTTCCGACAAACTACGACCCTCGACGTTTTTTTAGGAGCTCGCCTTTGGCCCGGCGGCGAAGTCTACGCGGACGTTGAATATTATCAGGGATTTGGATTTGCCAATACCCATGGCATTGCCGCGTTTCCGAACGCGGAGGGTTCAAAAGTCGGCCAACGATACGGCGATGGAACTTTGCCTCATTTGTTTTTCCGTCAAACGTGGGGATTTGGCGGAGAACAGGAAGACTTGGAAGGTGACCAGCTTCAACTCGCCGAAAAGGTCAACGTCTCGCGTCTCACATTTACCTTTGGCCGCTTGGAAACCGGCGATCAATTCGACGTGAATGCCTACGCCCACGACGCCAGAAAGCAATTCATCAACTGGGCTCTTGTAAACAATGGTGCCTACGATTACGCGGGAGACTCTTACGGATACATTGAAGGCGCGACGCTCGAACTAAATCAAAAGCAATGGGCGTTGCGTTACGGAATCTTCGACGTGCCGCGCGTTTCGAACGGTTTTGCAAAAGACGGCCATTTTTTGAAAGCGTGGCAACAGGTGCTCGAACTGGAAGAGCGCTACAAGGTTTTCGATCAATCCGGGAAAATTCGGTTGCTCGGTTGGTTGGAGAGGGCGCACATGGGTAGCTATCGAGAAACTCTGGCTAACCCCGCATTCATGGAAGATATCACCAAGACAGAACGCTACCGATACCAATATGGATTTGCTCTGAATGTCGAACAGCAAATCACTGATGACGTTGGCGCATTCCTTCGGGCGAGTTGGCGCGATGGCCAAAGCGAAGTCTGGCAATACACTGACATTGATCAGAGCGTTTCAGGAGGGGTCCAAATCAAGGGCGAACTGTGGGCACGGAAAAACGATACAGTCGGTATTGCGGGCATTATCGACGGAATCAGCGCGGCACACCGTGACTTTCTCGCCGCAGGCGGTCTCGGGCCATTGATTGGCGATGGAAAACTGCCGCATTACTCGCTTGAGAAGGTGATGGAAATCTATTACGACATCGCAGTAACGAAATTCTTTCATTTAGCGCTCGATTATCAGTTTGTCGCTGATCCCGCCTACAACTCAGACCGCGGCCCGATAAATATCTTTTCGGCTAGATTTCATTTTCAACTCTGAGCTATCTCATGTGTGTCGAGTAGTTACTGCCGGCTAAGTCAATTGAGATCCGATAGCATTTGCTTCAATGTCACGTCATTCGAAGCATCTTTTGTCACGCCTTCCCGCGGCATGTAAAAGCTGACATGAAACAGTGGTGGCTTTCCTTCGCTCTCTCGGAATTCCCGAAGGAGTCGCGGAAAGGGACGCTGAAGGAATCGAGCACCATGTCAGCCGCGACACTCTCGCAGCGTTCAAAGGAATGCTACAACGAGCTTCTAAGGCGTAATACCGTATCCCTGTGTGCCGATTGCCGTTGAAGCTCCAGGTGAACTTCGATGCCATCTCCCGATTTTAGATGCTGCCGAATAGCCGCCAATGGCATTGAATTAGTTTTTTGACCATCGATTGCTAGCAATTTGTCACCGGACCGAATGTCTGCTGACGCAGCCGCACTCCCTTCATCAACCGCATAAACGACTGTACCCTCTTCAGTGCGAATTAGATGCAAACCGCTCATGTCTGCAATGTCTGGTTCGTTGGAATACTTACTTGGTGAAAGGTATAACATCTGCCCTGGAAAATCGAAGACCGCTTTGTAGCGTCTCAGGAATCCGATTCCAAGTGTTGAGGGCGTTTGTGGATTCGGTATTAGCGTGCAAATAAGGTTCGTTTGTTCAATCGTCCCCAGTTTGAGCGAAGCGAGTTTGGTTAGCATGGCGCCGCCAGGGATGCTTTCCAAAGCCGCCGCGCTCGTCGGATGAAATCTTGATTTGTCAGTACCGACGAAGGTTGCGTTCCAATCCGCCGGATTCAGCGAGATAGAACAAGAATCGCTGCTGTCTATCATCAATGTCGCCGAGTGGCGATTGTTCAAAAGCACATCGACGGCTGGATAGGCTCGCTCAACCGACACCAAAGGCAGCGCAATAGCATGCTGTTTTGCTTCCTCGGGCAACGCTCGTGCGATTAGGAGCCTGCGAGTATCGAAATCAAGTGTCACGGCATACTGTTTGAGCGACAAGATCCCCAGAATGCCGTCGCAGTGTTCACCAGTTACAGCCCACACCGTTCGCAACGATTGGCATAACGCTTTATCGGCGCGGAGCGGCAAGCCATTGAATGATAAGTCGGGGCACGAATAAATCTTTGCGCCGGTAAGATCCACGCCGGTTGTGTTGACGCGACCTTCTTCGATCGGTTCGCCCAAATATTGGGCAAACCGCGTGTCGAAAATGGGAACGGTGGTTCCAGTATCGACAATAAAGTACAACGTTTGTCCAAAGCAGTTTACCGGAATTCGGATGCACACGCCCTCATCTGTGAACGGAATCGTCCAAGCCGTTTTGTTAGACGGCTCTGCGCTTCCGCCTGAACAAACCAACGAAAGCAAAACTGTGGCTGTCGAAAACAGTTTAGCGGGGTGCATTATTCCATACGGCGCTGGCCATACAGGGAGTTTAAGACGGAATCTTAGCACAGGTTGGCTCCAAAACCGAGCGATCAAGCTACTCAGACCGTTATACTCACAATTTAACCGAGACTCCTAGATTTCCAGGTCAGTGATCTATCCGACGGAAATCTGACGCCTAACGAGTAGTTTTTGTAATACAGAAAACCTCGGAGCCTACAGGGCTCGAACCGCCGCCATTGTCCGATCTACCTCCTCACTCACAGAGCCGGCGCGCCACTCAGCTCGTGTTCGCCGATTCAGGCGACGAGCCCGTTTACACCCACGTCGCCCCGGAGCGGCGATGAGTTGAGAATGTAGGCCGGCCCTGCGAGTGAGCCACAACATTTGCTGCGTCACGCCAAAGCACGTCACGCAGTTTGTTCTAGCTCGACCCCGCGCGAACAGTAATCGCTAAGGTGCGGAAGCGCGGAGGAAGGGTGATTAACGGCCAGCGTTTCGCAGGGTCCTCTTGAAGGCGGCGAGGGTTTCCGCGCTGACGTGGTGCTCGATGCCTTCGGCATCCATCTCTGCCACACGTTCCGGGATGCCAAGGGAACGAAGAAAGGCAGCGACCGTTTCGTGGCGGGCTTTGGACGCGGCAGCTAAATTGCGTCCTCGCTCGGTTAGAAAGATGGAGCGATAAGGCCGCGAAGTGACGAAGCCAGCTTTTTGTAGTCGGCCAATCGTGTGGATTACGGTCACGTGAGTAACGCCAAGGCGTTTCGCCAGATCAACGGCGCGCGCTTCACCCGTCTCGGCAACTAAATCGGCAATGGCTTCCGCGTAGTCCTCAGCAATCTCATTTGCATGCTCGCGCCGCGTTTGAGAGAGGTTTTCCGCTTGGTGCTTCGTGCGACCAAGGCCTTGTTCCTTAGGGGGCGAAGGTCTTTTCGTTGAAGCCATTTGTTTTCTTTCGGCATCCAAGCACAAACGGGCTTGATCGTCGAGCAGGGATTTGTAGTATAGGCTATATTCTAGAGTCCATACAATATAATAGAATTATTGCTACGTCCGGACTTGCCACCGATCGTTGCGGCTTGGGCTGGATTTTGGCGATACTGGCGATAGGCGGTTTCACGGCCAGTGCGCAAGAAGGGTTCGACACAGCACTGATCAAAGACGTGACCAATGTCGAGGAACAGAAATGGAACTTGCACGTTCAAAACACGGACATAGTTCAAGGCGACCCCGGCTTCCGCGCGAAATACTCCGGTCCGAACAGCTTGAACAAGAATGGTGAGGTTCAGCAAACGGTCACATTGGATGTATATTTAGGCGTTCGGCTCTGGCGCGGCGCGGAACTGCACGCGGACATTTTGATGTGGCAGGGGTTTGGCTTGAGCCAAACGTTCGGTGTCGAGGACTATCCTAACGGTGACGCTTACAAAGCTGGCACCGAAATCCCAAACGTTACGTTTGCACATTTGTTCCTTCGTCAGACTATCGGCTTGGGCGGCGAACAGGAAGCGGTGCCGGATGATCAGTTAACGCTTGCGGGCAAGCAGGACATCTCGCGGGTCACCTTCACTATTGGCCGGTTCACTCCCGAGGACATTGTCGATAACAACGCCTATGCCCACGATTCACACTCGCAGTTTATGAATTGGGCTTTCATGGCTAACAACACGTTTGATTATGGAGAGGATACTGTCGGATACACGACCGGAGTGGCCGTTGAATTGAATCAGCCGAAGTGGGCTCTGCGATACACTTTCTTCGACATGCCGCGTTTCAAGAATGATTTCACAGGGGACGATCAAGTTCTCATGTGGCCTCGCCGCGGTGCATACGGACCATTGTTCAAGTCGTGGGCAATGGCCGCGGAATATGAGTGGCGTTACAGCATTGGCGATCATCCGGGGAAAATTCGGTTTATGCCTTGGCTCGACGAAGCTAACTTTGCCAGCTACAAAGCGGCGACTGCCATTCTACTGGCTCATCCCCCGCCTTCGGATACCCCTCAAGGGTCGGGAGTAACCATCCCGCTGGCTGCGCGGGCCTTCCGCCTCAAATACGGATTTGGCGCAAGTTGGGAACAGGAAATTGCCAAGAACGTCGGGCTGTTCTCGCGCTTGGGCTGGACTGATGGTCACAACGAGACGTGGACTTTTACTGATGTTGATTACTCGGCGTCACTCGGCGTGAGCGTCAAGGCCGAAGCGTGGCATCGTCCAAACGATACCTTCGGTCTGGCGGGCGTGGTGAGCGGCGCTTCACGCGACAATCAGAAATTTCTGCAGGCAGGTGGCACGGACATGCTCGATGGCGATGGCAAGCTGAATTACGGCTGGGAGAAAGTTCTCGAAACGTATTACGACTTTCAAATCTGGAAAACCGTTCACGCCACGCTGGATTACCAGTTCGTAACTGACGCCGCGTTCAACCGTGATCGCGGCCCAGTTTCAATTTTCGGGGCGAGACTGCATTGGCAATTTTGACTTTGAAATCCCAAATTGCAGCCGAACGAGTCGGCCTTCGCCGTATCCTGATTTTTATTCGCCTGTTTGTTCGTCCGGTGTCTCTGTCGCAATTGCGGAAACGACGTCTTCACTTCCGCGAAGTTTCGCGGCCCGTTCGTCAAATTGCGCGCCGCTGCTGCCGCTGATATAGAGCATCTCGGGCGAAACGACATTCTGCACGGTACCGCAGATCGGATTTTGCGCGTCTGAATGTAAGTAGGTGAACGCGGCGAACTTTTCGCCGCTCTGCTGGTCGGGTAGCGGATACGAAAGGATCGCGTGCTTTGTCAGCTCGGTTAGGCCGATGTCATGCCCCATATCTTCCAGATCGGCGCGATCGTTTTGGCGCATGAGGAAAAATTGCCGTGAGTTTCCGAAAACTGCGGAACGAATGCGGCTTTCTTTGAAACGGCTGTACTGCTGAACAATGGAAATATTCCAGCAGTTGAACTTACGCATCTGCGCGTAGCTCTCCTTCACGATTTGTTCGCCGCCTGGAATATCCAAAAGCCGTGCGACTTCTTCGTACACATTCCGTTTTCGCAGGCGGCGCGGCATCGTGATGATGTGCTGTCGCGTGTAATTGGTGATAAGGAATCCGGCGACCGCCCGCAGGAGCTTCGCCGCTTCGGGAATGTAACCGAGTTCGAAATGCGCGATCTTGCCAGTTAGAGAAATGTTGCTCGCGCCGTCGAGCAGACAACCGTAGTTGCCGTCGGCGCACCACGGCATCAAACGTGTCGCCAGATCGCCCGCCGCAGAATCGGAACCGTCGAGCTGGATCAACTCCTGCAGCATGCCATGCGTCGGGTATTCCGATGACGCGAAGTACGCTAACGCGAGATTGCGAACTTCGCGCCGCGTATTCGGCTCTTTCAGGAACCGAAGCGCCTCTTCTTCTGTGACTCCCGCAAGTTGCTGGTTCGCGAGGTCCGCGTTTGTGCGCTGGAGATCGCGAAAATCGACGAAGACATCAAGCGTTGTTGTGCCGGGACGGGTTCGTTTGAGTTTCGCTAGGATGCAAGCGTGCCGGGCAATTTCCAAGAGTCGCTCCGCGTTGCGACGGCTCCATTCTTCAAAGACATCTTCGTAAAGCAGCATGATGTATTTGGCGATCTGCGCTTCGCGCGAAAATTGTTTATCCTCGTCACTGGTGACGCCGGCGATCTTGGCGACAAGCGCCATCGCGGATGCGAGTTGCTCGGCCGTAAGCGGCAGGCCATGCGTGTCGAGATAGTTGATCGTTAGATCGCCATCTGGCTGGATGATGATCGGTCGCGCGGTCGGTTCTACGGTGCGCGTATAGATTTCGTACGAGAGTCCTTCCTCAATTATGACCGTGTAATCGTAGAACGCTTCTGTCTGCGAAAGTAGATCGCAGACGGTGACGCTTTTCCCCGCGCCGCTCATGCCTAACAGGACTGCATGTTGCGGCGTTTCACTTCCACCGGACCCGGCGAACGTCGTCACGCCGACGAGATTTCGTTGCGTCCCTTCATAGAGCGCCTCTGCCTGGTCGAGGTGACCAGTGAATGTCGCGCTAAACGGCAGCACATCGGCCAAGTAACGGGTTTCCGCATAGATTTTGCGATGCGGATAGCGGCCCCACGGATAACCAGGCCAGCTTTGGTACAACAGTTTCCTGGCCGTCGTGGGTAACGCGCACTCAAGATACTGCGCGCCGTTCATTCCGTTAATCGCGTTCTTGATCGCCGCCATTTTCACTGCGAGTCCTTCACGCGTTTGGTCCCATGCGCGAATGATGTATTCGATGTTGAATGGCCGCGCGTGTCCGTGCATCAACGCGGCGATCTTCTTTTGCTTTTTCTCCATCGCAGTGAGGAGCGAAAGACGCTTCTCGCTTGCGAAGTCGCCAGCCAGACGGTCGTGCGCTTTCTCTTCGCGGCTGATTTCAGCGCGAGCCGACAGGGATTCAATGTTGAGGGTGATGTTGTAGTCGAGCAGCGGCAGCCCGGTAAGTCGGTGAACTAAACCGGGATGGGTAATCTTCGGCCAGCGATTAAGAACGAGAACGGAATGATAAAAACCATCCATCCAAAATCCGGAACCATCGTGCAGGCCCTGCGCTTCGCTGTGCCAACAGTTCTCCTGGATGGAAAGTTGAGGATCGAATGTCGCGAGTGTGTCGTAATCAAACCGCGCACCGAGTGATGGATTGAGGAAAGTTGTGCAGTTACGGAAATGATCGGCGTCATTCATCGGCGTGATGCGCGCGCCGTGGAAAATGTTCGCGAGCATCTGCCGAACCAGCTCAAACTCTGTCCTCATTTCCTGAACGAGCACATCGTAGTGCGCATGTTGCCGTGCGGCCGTTGCCATCAATGCAGGCGAAGTGTCGATTTGCCGCGAAAAATAAAGAACAAGTCGCTGACGCCGCAATCGCCGATCTACCATCGCCTGCCAATAACGAGCGAATCGTTCGTTACGGCAGCGTCGAGTCCAAACATTCGTTGCGCGCTCGGTTTGCTCCCGGTAGCGCAGTAGTTCTGAGCGATAGTCGGAGTCGCAAAACCATTGGACTTGCAGGCGCAGCTTGTCGTGCAAACACGAAAGCAATAACGCGAGCTGGTCCTGAAACGCATTCAGATGCTCGGGCGCCGCAGCGCTGAGGTCGGCCGGCTCGATCACGAAACCTTTTGAAACAAAACAACCTTTGCGCAGCCCGTGGAAGACGACGAGATCGCGAACGAAATAACCGTTGGGAGAAGATTCAAACATAATTGGAGGAAGAAGAGCGTGATGTTGTCTCGCGCGGAACATCGGGGCCGAAGCCGGGGCCTTTGAGCCACAGCTCAAAGAGATCGATGTCGTGGCCAGGCGGTTTGCCTTGTCGTAGTGCGAGCGCATAGAGCAGCGCCAGGCCTAATGGAATCAGCGCGGGAACGGCTGCGCTGAGCAGAGTCCATTTCCAGATACTGAACAGTAAGAGAAGCGTAATGACTGCAGCGAATGCGCCTCCGGCGACGAACCAAAATAGGTTGCCTTCAAGGCCCCACGTTTTTCCAGCGGAGTCGTCTGCGCTGTTCGTTTCAGTGAAGCGCAGTTCGTATTTTGAGTTGGCATTTGTGCTCATTGAAATGGGCCAACATCGACAGTCGAACTGTCCAAGCCGAAGGCTGTGAAGAGCGCCTTCACGATCACCGGTGCTGCGGCAATGATGAGTCCGCCGATTATGGAAAGCTTGCCGGCATCGGTGTCACCGCGTCGAATCGCGAAACCACCGCCGATCACGCACACGGTGCCAAAGATGAATCCGATGAGCATAACGATTCCCATCGCTTTGCTCGCGCCTTGAGCGAGGCCGCCACTGGTTTGAGCGAGCATGGGGATAAAGTGATGGGCGAGGAAAATGCTTTTCATGTGCACGCTGTTCTACCGCGCCAAGAGACGCATGCTGCTCCAGCGTCAGAGCGAGTTGCTGGTGCGGCTGGTGTCAGGCTGCGTTGATGAACGCACTCCCGATTCCATCCGAGCGACTTGAACACCTCCGACACCTCGAAGCGTATTTGCACGAGCAGATCCGCGGACAGGATCATGTTATTCCGCGCATCGTCTCCGCGCTTCATCGTGGTGAACTTGGTCTAACGACAGCCGGGCGACCGCGTGGCAGCTTTCTGTTCTTAGGCCCGACTGGAGTCGGAAAGACTGAACTAACGATCGCGTTTACGCATTATCTGTTTGGCGATTACAAACTATTTCGCTTCGACATGTCGGAGTACCAGACGCAGGAGAGTCTCGGTGTTTTGCTCGGCGCTCGGATCGGCGAAGTCGGTCTCCTAGGACTCGCACGTGCCAAGTCCGCAATCGGCACGCTGTTGTTCGATGAAATTGAGAAGGCGCACCCGCGCGTGCTCGACTTGTTCCTGCAAATCCTGGATGCCGCTCGTGTGACGATGGCGAGTGGCGAGACGCTCGATCTCAGCGGCTTCTACATTGTGTTCACGTCAAACATTGCCGCGTCGGAAATTCTCGGTCTTCAGCATTCGTCGTTTACGACAATGGAACGCCATGTCTTGGCGAAGGCGCAGCAATCTTTGCGGCCGGAACTTTATGCGCGCATCGCCGAAAAGTTGGTCTTCAATCGTTTGGGTTATGAAGTGCAAATGGAAATCGCGCGACTTCACCTCGGGCGTGAACTTTCATTTCTTCGCGACAAAGGCTTTCACCTGACCGCTGGCCACGCGGTTGTCTCGTTCCTAATGCAACGCGGATTTCATCCGAGATTGGGAGCGCGTCCCTTGCGCGACACGATCGAAAAGCATCTGCGCGGCGCGGTCGCCGATGCCACGCTCGCCGAAGTGAGTTCGCGTACATTGGAATTCGTTGTATCTGCAAACGAACTCGTCCTGCGGCCATGTTAGCCGCTCTCGCCGGTTAGACTTCACAGTCCCTCGGCGCTGGCGAGAAGAGTTTCTATTTCGACAGCGCGAGGATGCTCAATAGCGGTGAGACGCGAAAGCAGCGCACGGTATGATTCCAACATCTGTGGGCTCTCCACGATGCATTCATGGCGCGTGTCCGCCAGAATGACAAGGAGTTCGCCCAGTGCGTTGCTGACATCGCGTTCATAGCGAAACGATGCGGGAACGATGTGCGCGTTTAGCCAAGCGAGACCATGCGGAAGCACTGCTGCCGTCGCCGGTATTTGAAGGAAGCGGCAGAACATCACTGCGCAAGTCCGTTCTGCCAACCAGTCTGCCGCCCAGCGAGCGTAAAGGGGAATCCATGTGGACAATCGGTCGCGACAGAGCTTCAGAAATTCGTCCGCGCTGTCGAGGCCCAGCAGCGTACGCCACGCGCTCGCGAGGGTGAACCCCGCTCGGCGGGAGTAGGCCCATCCTGGGGCGGCGAGCGCCCATGCAATCATTACGGGCCAAGTTTGGACAAAGGCCGCAGTTCCCCCCGCGTTCGCGCCGGCCGAAGTCAGAAACGCGGCGGCAAAGACTTCGATCCAATGTGCTCCGTGAGGAGCGGACGCCAGAATAGGCTGCCAGAAAGCTGCACGTTCGGCGGGCTGGGATAGATCGAGGACAACTTGTGCGACGCGCTCAAGGAGCCATTGCTCCGTGTTGTATGGGAAACAGGCACGCGAATCTTTATCGCGTGGTTCTGCATTGAGGCGGCTAAGCGCCAATTGTAGATGATAGTGCCAGAAGGCAATAAGCCAGTCATGTTCGGAAGATTTGGTCACGTCCCGCAAACGCGGCACCCAAGCGAACGCGGCTTGCCAAAGCTCCACGTCGAATGTGTAGCGCTTCGGCCGCGGACGGTTGGGTCGCCAAGGTAGCGGAGGCTCCAATTCGGTCGAAAGATTTTCCCAAGGTACTTTTTTACGCGGGCGAACCCGATTGCAAAACGCCTCGATTTCTCGTTGGAGCCATGGCGCAGGGTCGTAGGCGTTTTCGCCATAACGCGCCCCCTCCGCCCTCTCCTTTTCGACCGCCCAGTCGCACAGGAAATCCAATAGTTCGGCGAAATGTTCGCCCAGCTCGCCGCGTCTCGCTGCGACAGCGCCGCAGAGCAGTTCAACGGTTTTATATTTTCGATAAGTTGCGAGCTGGGCAACGAGCCGCCTATATGCTGGGTCCGTAGGCGATTCCTCCCAAAGGGCACCAACTGCGAGAGCGGCATAAGCGCTCCAATCAAATCCCCAAATATCTCGGTCATCATCCATAAGGGCCGCAGCAGGGAATTGAAGAACGCATCCGGTCAGTTTTTTCAAGAGCCACGTCTCCCGATCCCGATGCGACGTGAGCCAATTGCGGTGATGGATGAGCAAGACCGCCGCGGCGGCACAATAACTTGTCTCCTTCCGCATTACACCGGAGGCATCTTCCGCTATTTCGCCAAGGTTATCGACGCGCTGAAGTGTCTGCCAAAAATCCTCCAGATGCTCGTTAGGCATCGGTTTTCCGGCGTTGAGGAATGCTCGGCAGCGAAGTGGAAATTCGTGAGGCAAGTAGAAGTCATCGCTCTCACGTTGCCGCTCCGCGTTTCGCTCAATGAGCGCCCGCGGCGGCACGTATTCCAGCGGCTTATCTGATCCCACCTCGCGATAATTAGATCGATGAAACCGCGGTGCCATTTGCTCGACCAAGAACTTGAAACGTGGCAAGGCATCGCCAGAAGCGCGTTGCTCCCAGCGCGTCGCGACCGGGTCCATGAAATCGCGAAAACTCTCGTTTCGTCGAAATAGATCAAATGCAATTTCGTCGAGGCCGCGCGCGCGATGCGGCTGCTCACTCCAACGATCGAGGAGTTTTTGTTGTGGCAGATCCGAAAGTAGCGAGCCCATTTTGGGTGCGATCCGTCGGGCCATTTCCCAGTCGTGGAACTCTGGCGCGGTTACCAGCGGACTCAGCACATTTGTAAAAAGATCCGGCTTTTGGCATCCGATAGCGGAAAGCAAGCCCGCGATTCCAACATTGTTAGTCTCCGCAAGCAGTTTCTCCGCCGCCGATTCATATCCAGTTCCGACCACGATTCGTTCGGCGAACCAAAACTCAAGCGCCATCAAAGCAGCGCTGAGAACATGTGGGCATGCGTGTTCGAAGCGATACCAAAGAAAAACATGGTAGTCGCCGATTAGTGTACGCTCGCCGTCACCAAATCGGACGATGACCTCTCGCGGAGCAGCATGCTGACCACGCGGCGTCTCCTTCCATCTCTCTGCAGCGAAGTTTGTAAGCCGAACGATGGCGTCAACCGCGACATCCGCATTTTGATGCAGCAGACTCAGAAAGGGTCCGCGGAACGGATGTGGCAAAGAATAATCGCTTCCATCATCGAGCGAAAGTTGGTCTAACAAATACGTGTTGCGCTCAAGACGAGGCTCTGGTTCCCTCGGCGGGGCGATGAGTGCGGCGAGAAGAACTTCTTTCGCTGCCTCCGGGCGTGCAGCCATGAGTGGCACGAGCGTGTTTCCATCGAGAACGGCACGCTGAAAATCTTCGTTCAGCGGTTGGGCAGGTCCGTCTTTCCATGGTGGCGGATAAAAGCCTTTGTACGATCCCGCACCAAGTTTCACGTTAACTTCCACGTAATGTCTCGTCGATAGTTGCAGTGGAAGCCGATAGGCGGCATCGCGGGCAAACAGCGCAACCTCATCCGGCAACTCACTTGCCGCTAATAGCGCAGCGCGAAACAGCGGTACTCCAGCTTTGCGTTCGAGGTAAAAATTTTGTTGGCGCGTCCATCCGAGCGCACGCTTTCCTACGCTGAGGGCGATTTCTGCTGCTTCGCGCCGCGCTTCACCTGTCGCCGGAACACTTTCTAACCAGCAAGCGGCTAGTTGGGCTGCGGGTCCAGGCGCAAATTCGACCACTTCATCCTTATGCGCATAAAGCGTGCGTAAAAGCGTCGGCCAGCGATGGGCGATCGGTACGCGATACCTTAGTTCTTGAAGATGGACACGCTGTTCAGCAGGAAGGCGATTGACCACCGGATTCGGAAGGGAACCGAGATGTCCGAAGCGCTTTAGAAGGCGAATGAGCCACCGACCCTTTTCTGCCATAAGGTCGGGCCAAATTTTTTCTAACGTTAAATCGTTTTGTTCAGCGAAGGCCGCCGCTTCAAGAAGCGCGTCCTGCGCTCGCTCTCCGTTAGGCAATGCGCCGAGTTCATTTAGGAGTTGTCTCCACCGATCGAGGTCTGCGTCCTGTTCGAGAAGTTGAACACCGAGCAAACGTAGAGCGATCATCCACGGGGGCGAGTCGACCCGGTTACTTAGAAGTCGGGGGAGTTCGTCGACGTGTCCAACCAACACGCGTTGACGCGCCCAATCGCCCACGCGGTCGTGAGTGAAACTGATTCGTTCGTTTTGCTTTCGGCAGATGTTGTTGGCAATGAGTATATCCACATGTTCATGTTCAGAGACGCTGAATTCATCTGCGGCAATGTCTGCGCGAAGCGCATCGCCTACGCGGGTTGCGAGTTTCTTTGCTACCTCGCTTTGTGACGAGCCATGTGGTGGCGTTTCAATTTCGGTTCTCCAAAACCAGTTGAGCAAGTCTGATTCACCAACCCAGTCATGTTTGAAATTCCGGGGGTCGAAGTGGCGTGCGAGACTATCCAAATATCTTGGTCGCGTGATAAGGGGGCGCAGGCGCGGTCGCCGGAGAAGCGGTTCCAGATTCTTAAATTGAGCCAGCACGTCCCCTGAAACGGCTGGCGTAAATACCTCGATCGAGACCCAGTCCGCTGGAGCGTTCGCTTTTTCAAGCAAATCACGGATGCGTTCCCAATGCTCCGTCTGGCAAGTCAGAAGCACACGCCAGCATTGCGGTAGCGCGTGAAGGAGTTGGGCGAGGTGGCGAAAAACTCGTGAGTCGTATGAGCCGTCGAGTCCGTCTACAACCAGCCAAGCTAGTGCATCGGGGGTAGAAGCGAGCAAGTCTGCGAGAGGGTTTTCTAACCCGAATGTACCCGAAAATGCGGTGAAGCTAACAACGTCAAGCGCACCTGCATTTAGCCACCAGACTCGCGCGGTGGTCATCTGCTTTTCTGCCCACCATTTTGCGACCACAGTTTTGCCCACGCCCGGTTCTCCGTGCAGTGTCACAAAACGAACACCCGGTGTGGAGAGTTCCGTTAATTCTCGCTCGCGCGGCAGTCGCACTTCGTCGCCGATCGCGTCGCGAATTGTTGCGAGCTCCTCGCCGGTTAGGTTTCGCAATCGGTCCCAATCGGGCTCAAAATGCGGAGACGCACGCAGAGCAAAAGTTCCCCGGAGCCGATCGAGCAAACCAGGCCGGGTCAAAGAACCTTCATTCGGCGAAAGCCGCGTAGCGATTCCACACAGTTCGCTCCAAAGTAGCTCGGCCTCCACCGCTTCGCCGCTGATCAAAGCCGAACGACATAGGGCGATTGCTTGTTTCAGACTCGCGGAGTTCTGACGCTCGAAATCGAAGTCCGTGTGGACTACCGAACGAAGAACACGTCGCAATGTCTCTTTTGGGGGGTTGTGTCGGGCAGCCAATTCCGCTGGGCATTCAAAACTCTTGAGCAGTGCGGTCTGAATCTTTCCTTTTGCTGTGGGAACAGAGCGGTCGACATCTTGCGCAGCGGCCGCTCGCAGTAAAATATGCAGCGCATCCTCGACGCCAGAGGCGAGCCGAGCAGTTATTAACCCCGCCAAATCATGTTCAAGTCGAAATCCTGTCGCACCCGGTTCTAACGAAAGCCGCCACGCAGCCAGGACAAAATCATCCGGCATGCCGGAAGCGGTTATCTGTCGATTGCTGCGAACCGAGAGAGCACAACGCCGCTTCTTCCAGCCGTTCTCAAGGTGAAGAAGGAGGTCGTCAAGTGGTCGGAATGCGTCGCCAGTTTGAAATTCGATCCGAGTTAATCGCCCAAATGTTTCCGCCAACGGCGGGGTATCTGTTAAGAGACACGCCATGAACCAAGCAGCAACGGAGTGTTCAAAATCTACGCCTCCCCCTGCCAGCGATTTAGCTGAAAGTGGCGGAGGTTTCTTTTTGGGCATAGCCGCGGTGTGCGTAGCTGCACCAAACTACTCATCGCTGGGTTGCAAAGAAATGTTTTCATGTGCTGCGACTGGAAGACGATCTCTGAATCGTCTTGTCGGTGGCGCAGTCGCCGATGCCAAGCTCGCCTATTTGAGTTCGCGCACATTGGGAATTCGTTGCCTCTGCAACGAACGCATCCTGCGGCCGTGTTAAGCCGGTCTTGCGCTCAGCTATCTATGTGATGATCTGCGCACCCGCAGCGGCGCGTTCGGCTTTCCGGTTGGGAGTACGGGGCGGAACGGCCGAGAGTGCAGCGAGGACGGCGCAGATGATCACGGTCCCGTAAGGCAAACTCGGAGTCTGTGCGGGAAAACGGGGCGGGCACAGTCTCCCGCGGCGTAGCCGGTCCTTTCAGCGAGGATGATTCCGAGCGCACCGCAGTGATCGCGCGTTGTGGAATGGAGCGCAGCGCAGCCTGCCGGAGCGGAGCTAAGGGAAACAACGCGCGATGACTGCATCTCTGCGAAGGGCAAGCAAAGGCTTTGAACTTTTGGAGGGAGGAGCCGCAATGCGGAAGGCCGGAAGGAAAAAGCTCAATGTCTTTGCGCAATGGGAGAGTCGGAAATGTGCTATCCGGACTTCAGAGTAAATTGATACCCCGTGAAACAAGACTGAAAGTGGTGTCGTGCTAGAAAATTGGAGAGCCAGCGGTGTATGGTGGTTGCCGGAGGCAGCTGATCAGCGGTCCACGGGAATATTAGTCTACGATACGCAGAATGGCGCTCGATTGATCGACATCGTCGGACCGCTTGCTCCTGCGCAGCCGCAACTAGGGCCAGGACCAGAAGTGATTCTTGGCTACGATCATAGCGGCGCACGGTTTACCTGCGTCCAGTCCTACTGGACCGGCCATCAGACGAATCAAGCTAATCTCAATGTGGCGAAAATGGACATTGAATTGGTGATTAAGGGCCGGCACTTCAATTCGCGCGAAGACATTCAATTTCGTCGTTTTCAATGCGACTACTCAAATTTGCATGCCTGGCTGTTCGGTTTGCCGCCGTTGAATGTGTCATACCCAAACGACACAACAATTTCCATTGAACTTTTACGGGGAGATCTTTGGGACGTCACTGTTGGTCAGGATGTTCGCCTTCGGAACAGTTATAACCGAACCGGGCATATTTCGGCACATCCCGAGCATCAATTTAGAGTTGGTCATCGCGATAGTTTGTGGGCGACCTACGGGGCCGCCGTTAGCCCCGAAACCTTTTGTCAGCATCAGCGGGTGTTCAGAACGCTAGTTGACCTGCTCGGCCACTGCCAATTGCAAGTTGCCGCAATCAAGGCCGGCGTGACGCCTGCGGGAACGGACACAGAAATTTTCTACCACAGTTATTTCTCGCGCAACGAACGGCGGGATGCCGATCGAGACCGAATGCCGGTGCCGTTCGTGGAAATTCAGGAGCGGTTCAACCACATTGTTGAAACGTGGTTCAACTTGTTCCCACAACTCAATTCGATCGTCAGTCTTTACTTTCTAGGTCAGGATGGTCGTAGCCTTACAATGGAAAATCTGTTTTTGGGCATAGTGCAGGCGGTGGAAGCCTTTCATCGGACGTTTTATGCCGGTATTTATGTCGCTCCAGATTATTACGAGCAACAAATCCGACCGATCCTCGTAAACGCTATTCCGGCCGGGATCGATCCACCGTTCCGGCAAAGCCTAATTGCTCGGCTCCGGTTCGCTTATGAGCACTCGCTTCGCAATCGACTGCGAGAACTAGTAGCTACGCTGCCTGAAACAGCGGTCTTTGCAGAAGCGCGTAACGCAGAATTTTTGGCCAGAACGATCAATACGCGCAACCGCTTTACGCACGTAGTTGTCGACCCCGAGCCGATATTTGAAGCAGGGAATCTCTATAACGCTACGAAAATTTGGCAGGAGGTACTAGTCGCCTTGGTAATGGCAAGAATTCACCTAACGCCGCAGGAAATTGATCGCGCAATTCAACGAATGCAGGCAACGCGTGGAGTTTTTGTCGAGTTGTAAGCGTGAAGCGGTGTCGTGATCAGCGATTGTTCGAGATGGCTTGCGAGCGGCTATGCCGCATCGCTTCGCCGATACTTTGGTTTGGCTCTGCTTCCAATGCTTCACCCTCCTGCTGGGCGGCATCTTGACCAACTCTTGATGAAGCTTGGTTCTTCGTGATGTCGAGTGCGGCAACGATTTCTTGCTGCCGTTTTGTGGCGACAGCTAGTTTTTCTTCGTGCTCGAAGGGTTGCTCGAATTGATTCGTTAGATCGACAATTTGCCGGCGGGATTGTGCGAGATCGGTTTCGCGTTCGCGCAGGCGATCTTCAATGCTATCGAGCGCATGTTCTAGCGATGCGATTGTACCGGTTGGACTGTCACTAACGTTCGCGCGGTAGCTATGTTTGCCATGGATCAAGAACGTTGCGCGTTCGTCGAATCTCTCGATTGAGATTGGAAAGCCAGCGATGCTGCCAATTGTCTTCGTTGATTCGAACGGCTTTATCCCAGCAGCTGCGAACACGATCGCGCGGCCCGCTTTGACGCGGTCGGTGAACGTCTCGTTCCTCACGGTCATTGCGAAGTTGTCGGCGCGCGTGCTAATCCGCGTCCGCAAATCTTCGCGGATGTTTGCGATTTCGCGTTCCAGTATCACGCCGTTGTCGTTTAGCCGTCGAACGCGATAGCGCATCTGATACAGGCTCTCCGCGTGCTGCTTTTTTAAACGCGTGAGGCGCATGACTTCCGCGTCAATCGTTGCCTTCTCAATCACGAGCGGATTGCCTGACGCGATCGCCTTCACTTCGGCATACGTCAGAGCAGTAGAATCGACATCTTCTGCGCGGCGCATTGTGGCGTCGCCGGTCATGACTTGCGTTATGAAGCGGCACTTCGTTTCAAGCGTCTGCCACATGTATGCGTCGAAGCTGCCTTCTGTCACATAACGGAAAATCTTGACGTATTCGTTTTGGTTGCCTTGGCGGAGGATTCGGCCTTCACGCTGTTCGATGTCCGCAGGGCGCCACGGCGCGTCGAGATGATGCAAGGCGACGAGGCGCGTTTGGACATTCGTGCCTTCGCCCATCTTCGTTGTGCTGCCGAGAAGAACACGGACTCTCCCTTCGCGCACTGATTTAAAAAGCATCGCTTTGGATGCGTCGTCGGTGGCGTCCTGTGCGAACGCGATCTGGTCCGCAGGAAGGCCGCGCGCAACGAGCTTGTCGCGCACGTCATTATAGACAGAGAACCAGCGGCCGTTGCCCTGCGGAGTGGAAAGATCGCAAAAGACGAGCTGCGCGCCTCTCGTCGGAGTTGATTCCTGCCAGATGTCGTGAATTTTCTCGATAGCCTTGTTTGTCTTTGAATCTGGATTGTCGCGGACGTGCGGAATGACAAGCCGGATGTCGAGCGCCGCCTTGCGGCCTTCGGTCGTAATCTTAAGCATGTTGTCGTCGCGGGGGTCGACTCGACCGTTTTTGATTTTTTCGGTGCGCTTCACGAGTTGATCGACGAAGCGTTTTAACTCGGGGCTAGTTGGGGCGCTGACTGTTATCGGTCGGCCCTGGTCGAGCTTCGGCACAGGCAACTTCAGCATCTCGACTGTTTGCACATCCGCGACCTGGCGAAACTGCTGCATCAACTCAGGCACGTTAACGAATCGTGCGAAACGGCGTTGCAGACGATACCCGCTTCCGTCTGGGCTCAATTCCATCGATGTCACGGTTTCGCCGAATGTTCCCGCCCATGAATCGAAATGCTGAAGCTGATTGCGACGCAGCGTGTCCATCTGCAGGTATCGCTGCATCGTAAACATTTCGGCCATCGTGTTGGAAATTGGTGTGCCGGTGGCGAAGACAACCCCACCTCCTTTGTTTCGCGCTTGAATGTGCTGAACCTTGAGGAAGAGATCGAACGCGCGCTCGGATGCGGTCTGCGGCAGTCCGGCAACGCGCGTCATCTTTGTCACGTAGAACAGATTCTTGAACCGCTGCGCCTCGTCGATGAAGAGACGGTCGATTCCAAGCTCCTCAAATGTCAGGGTGTTGTCTTTCTTGCTGTCGGCTGAGAGCGCTTCAAGTTTCGCGGTTAGTCGCTTCTTCACGCGTTCCAATTCTTTCACGAGTCGCGTTCCGCGATCAGCGCGTTCCTCGCGAATGGCGGTTTCGATTTCGTCGATTTGCGCTGTGATGAAATTTCGACGCGTGGTCAGTGAGACCGGGATTTTTTCGAAACTCGAATGTGTAACGATGACGGCATCCCAATTTCCAGTTGCAATCCGGCTGAAAAGCCGCGCACGGTTGCTCGCTGTGAAGTCTTCTTTTCCGGCAGCGAGAATGTTCGCAGTCGGATAAAGCGTGAGCAGTTCGGAAGAGAACTGCGCGAGCATGTGATTCGGCACGACGAACATCGGCTTCGTCGCGAGACCGAGCCGCTTCAGTTCAATTGCAGCGGCGACCATCGTGTAGGTTTTTCCTGCGCCGACCACGTGCGCGAGAAGGGTGTTATCGCTCTGAACGATTCGCCAGACGGCATTCTTTTGATGCGGATGAAGCGCAATTTGTTGGCTGCTCGACGGCAGCGTCAAATGAGTGCCGTTGAAAACACGCAGACGCACCGAGTTGAATTCGTCATTATATTTTCGGCACAATCGTTCGCGGCGCTCATCGCTTTCCCAGACCCACGTTTTGAAACGCTCTTTGATTTTTTCCAACTTGTCGCGCGCGGCTTCAGTTTCTTGTGCGTTGATTACGAGCGTGTCGTTCTTCCGATCGCGATCATAAACTGTGGGCGTTTTGAGATTCAACGCGTCCTGGATCAATTCCAACGCTGAATAACGCAACGTGCCCCACTCCGTAGCGTTTGCGACCGTGCCGCGTGCGTTGAAGTCACCTCGGACGAACCACGTTCCTAACGTCGCCGCATGCGAGACGTTGATGCCTTCGGCGTCGAGGAGTGATTTGGCGAATGTCTCTACATCATCAGACGGAATCCAGACCGCACCAACTCGGGCATCGATTTCGGACGCGCTGAGGTCGTTAGGCTGAACAGCTTCCAACGCAGAAACGTTCTCAACGTAGCGTGGCTGCGCGAGAGCAGCCGCGCGCGCAGTGATTAGTTTAGCGCGAACGTCGCCGGAGAGATACTGGTCCTCAGCTTCCCACTGCTCTGTTTCGGGGTTGCGAAAGACGAGACCTTTCAGTTCGGCCAGAAACTGTTCCGCGCGACGACCAAGCAATGTTTCCATGTACTCGAGATCGACACGGCCTTTCTCGTTAAGGGAGAACACAAGGGCATCGGCTGCTGATTCTGCCGCAACCGTGCGTCGCGGTTTCTGAATTGTGCGCTCGCGAAAGATGGCCGCTTTTGCCGCGCGTTTGGTATCGGAGTTGTAATCTTCTAGGGAGCAAAGGAGCGGCAGATCAGGATCACCGCGAAATGCGCGGCGATTGGCGCTTTCGTTGATCGCGCCGAAGCGCGCGACGAACTGATCGTAAACCAAATTAAGTCGCCGGCGTGCATCGGCAATTTCATCGTCGGTCAAATCATTCAGTTGCGTGCGCAGCACTTCGCGGACGGCAGCGCGAACCTTGATCAGTCCGCGAATCCTGCGCGCAGTTTCGTCCGGCAGATTGAGAATTGGCGTTAGTGTTGCACCCATGCGGATCGCGATACCGCCGTCGTGCAACGTGAAGGCGTTTTCCTTCACGTCATCCGGCGCGATCATTGCCTCGCGATTTGGCGGCTCCGATGTGGTTCGCTCCGTGCTGCGGTAGATTCCTCGCGGTAACGAGGCCACAGCTTCACCGAGTGCGGCCGAGAGATCGCGTTCATCAGCAACAAGCGCAGGCTCGTTACTGCGATACATCGTGCCTGCATTCGCCATGTGGCCGAGCATCATGTGCGGATTCGCGCCGAAGTATTCATTGATCTGAAATACCGCGCCGTCGCGATTTGCGTGGTGAGCAAGATTTAGCCATTCGATACCGCTTGGTCTTTCGCCAGCGGCCAATCTGCGCAGGAACAGAATGTCGGTGGTGACTTCGGTATTCGCGTTTCTCTTAAACGCAGTGTTTGGCAATCGAATCGCGCCAAGAAAATCCGCTTTATCGCTGAGGTAAGCGCGGAGATGTGAATTCGCTTTGTCGAGCGTGCCTTTCGACGTAACGAACACGACTAATCCTCCCGGCCGCACCTTCGCAATCGCCTTCGCGAAGAAGTAATCGTGAATCAGAAAATTGTGTTCATTGAGCTCGGGATCATGCAATTTGTAGTCGCCGAACGGAACGTTTGAGACGGCGAGATCGAACCAGTCGTGCGGCAACATTGTCGCTTCGAAGCCTTGTGTGCGGATATCCGCGCCGGGATAGAGCTTCCGCGCGATACTCGCGCTAAGAGGATCGATTTCGACGCCGGTGAGTTGTGACCGTGTCTGCATTTCGGCGGGCATGAGACCGAAGAAATGGCCGACTCCAAGAGCGGGTTCAAGCACGCGCCCGCGCTCAAATCCGAGCCGTTGGACGGCATCATATATAGCGGAAATGACGGTGGCCGACGTGTAATGCGCGTTGAGTGTTGAAGCCCGAGCCGATTCGTACTCCTCAGCTATGAGCAGTTGTTTTAGGCGGTCGCGTTCTGATGCCCATTCGTTTGATGTCTGGTCGGCGAAGATCTGCGGAATTCCGCCCCAACCGACGTATCTTACCAGGATGCGTTTTTCATCTTCGGTCGCATGGCGCGCTTCCGCATCGAGTCTGTGCGCAAGCTCGATAGCTGCAAAGTTGTCCCGGCACTTCTGTTTCAGCGAACCTCGGCCGAGGGCGTCTTCTGGCCGGATGCGGTAATTGCTGTCGTTTAGAGATTCTCTTCTGGGGGAAGGAGAATGTATTTCTCGCGAATCATCTCCCAAGCGCGATCGTGCGCCTGCTGCGGAGTCAGCTTTTGCTCCGTTTCCAATTGTCTCGTCAGAGCTTCCATTTCTCCGATTGTTCGCTCCTGCGCCTCGAACAAGGCGTCCATCAAGGTGCCCTTTTCCTCCAGTTCTCGAACCATCTTCGGTCGGAACTCCCGCCAATGGCGTTCGGCCATTAGGCCGTATTGGGTCAGATAGATTTGTTTGCTCACGGGTTCGTGCGAAATCGAATAAATTGAGTTGATCGTCGCGAATCGCGACTTGTCCATTGCGCTTGAGCATACATGACGAGCACGCAATTCTTGCCGCAAAAAAGCGCTCAGCTGCTCCGTGCCGAGCGCAATGCAAGGATATTGTGGGTGATCTTTAGCGAGGAAAATTCTGAGCGCACGCAATGTCGCGCGTTTGTGGAATACGGCCCCGCGCAGCCCGCCCGGAGCGGAGCCAAAGGGAAACAACGTGCGATGACTGCATCTCTGAGAAGGGAGAGCAAAGTCTTTGAGTTTTTGGAGGGAGGAGCCGCAGAGCGGTAGACCGGAAGGAGAAAGCTCAATGTCTTTGCGAGAGGGGCATTATCCTTTTAGCGAGATTGCATCTCGCCGAGACAAGACCCGTGATCGCATTAAGGCGTGACGCGCATTCGCTGGCGTCTGCTCCGGGACTGGTAATTGATCGGAGATTTTTCGGACGAACCCATCGAGGGCCGGAGCGTCTGCCGGGAAACTGGCTTTTTCAGGATTGTAAAATGCTGAAACTGCTAATTGCAGTCCCTTGTAATGGCCCCATCCGTTCAGCGTTTGGTTGATGGCGTATGTAATGACAAAGCTGATCTCTGGCCGGCGCGACAGCACATCTTTTATGATATCGCCTAAGCGGAATCCATCAGGGCCGGGATAACCTCGATCTGCTAGGAGGTCGCACCCGATGTCGCAAAGAATGATTCCTCGTTTCGCAGCAGCTTGGCTGACCTGTTTTCGCTTTTTCTTTAGTCGATTCGCTACCGGATTGTACTCAAGCGAATACGGTGTTGTGTACGATGGATAACCGCAGGAAAAATTTTGGCGGCCCGGATTGAAATTGATCTCCACGGAGATTCCATCTCTATCAATGGAAATATGGTGGAATTGTAGCGGATCTTGAATGACGGATTTTAGTTCATTGGCCACAACACTATTGATGAAGCCGTCTATTTCTCCCTTCGGGGGCAGAGCCAGCTGCATCTTGCGATTATTAAAACGATTCCCCCGGAACCATCGATCCCAGTCTACCGAGTTAGGAGTTGACCGTTGGGGAGTAATCACGCCCGGGGGTTTCTCCCGAGTCCCGTCTCGTACGCCACCTCTAATGTCCAAGCGGAAACGGTGCATAGGCAAATGGAGTCGCGTTACTAATCGCCTAAAAGCCTCAATGAAGTATCTTTGGGGATTACTGGTTTCGTACCCGTCATCCGAAATTGCACTGATCTCGATAACACAAGGGACAATTGATTTTAGTTGATTGACGCGAGTCGAGCGAAGGAAAACATCCGGCCCGCGTGGATTGTTTTCCTGACCATTAACCGGATTCCCGATCACGATGTCGCCACACGATTGCATGGCGTTCATGAGGATGACCTCCCACTCAGCAGCAAACCTGTCGTTGGATGCCTTGGCTGCTAAGCGACCGAGCAATTGCTTCGCATCATTGCTCGATATGAGAGGAAGAATTCCAGCAAAGGCAGACTGAACATCTATTTCCGCAAAAATCGCCACATTCTAATTTAGCAAACGAAAACGGTCTCGCTTGCGGAATTCGTCCAATGTTTTTGCGAGGAAGCGACTGTGCCGCGCACCTTCAGGGCTCGAATCCCGAGCTTTGATCGAAGCCTAGTGTTCGCGAATTCTCCGTGACAGTTCTTATGGTCGCGTCGTCCGCACCGTTGGGAATTTCAGCGTCGATATGCAAAGTGATTTCGACCTTTGTACCGAGTTTGGCAGCCAAGTGTTGGACGATCTCCGTTGCTATGGTCGCGGCATCACGGCCCAGACGTGTCGGATCGATGCTAACGCTGGCGTGAAAGCGAGTAGGCCGCGACGCCGCTTCCGGCGTTTCCTCCGGTCTGGCCGAACCCGGAACCGTTTGCGCCGGCGCGCTCGCTCCTCCCGGTTCCGCTGGTGGCGGTTGCGCCGTTTCTCTGTCGATCTGTGCTCTCGCAACGTCGGGTTTGACGATTACGCTTCGACCGTCAGCAACCACCGCGACACCAGAACGACCGGCTTGTAATCCGACATATCTTTGCTTTTCCGCATCGTAGGCACTTGCATACGCGAAGGCATCGGATTGCCACGTCAAACTGCTGATTCCATCGCGAATGGCCTCGATGATAAGCTCCTGATAAGTTAGCCGCGGCAAATAGAGATATTGTGCGAAGTAATCTTGCACCTGGCGCACGTCCAAATGGTCTTTGTCAGACCATAGAATCCGATCGAGATGATGCCGAAGGAAGCTGCCTGCGAGCGTTGCCGTGATCAGGCCGTCACGCTCCAACCGTGTGAATGCTCGCGCTGCGAGGGCACCTGAACCTGTAAGCCGGATTGTTTGCCATTCGGTTTTCCCGCGCGGATCGGGCTGCTCTGGAACAATTAGCCATTGATAAGCCTCCGGCAGTCGCGCTTCGATAGTCCCGTCGAAGTCGGCGACCTTTCTTTCAGCCAACCGCGCGTTGAAAGGATCTAGACCAAGTTGTTCGCGCTCGTCGTGGATCGATTTCCATGCGCGAAACTGAGCGCATGCTTCTTTGAGCTCCGTTAGGCGCGTCTTATCCGCGGCCAAAAACACCAGCGTGTTTCGATTAACCCGCTGTGCATTTCCTCTCTTGTCGAGAAATTCCATGGCGACTTTGGCAGCGGGGCTATCCATCGTCCCGTTTGTGTGCGCTTTGTCTGGCGGCAAAACAACTAATCGTCCGTCTGTCTCGTCCGGCACCTCACCGCTGCTGTCGGGCGCGGGATAAACTTTAGCGAAGCCTCCGCGCTGCCCCTGTTGTTTACGGAGTCGCGTTCGGATTTCTTCGAGAACATCGTCTTCGTTTTGCTGTGCCGCACGGTCTCGCGCTACATGCCCTACGTTTGGTTGAGTCGAATACCAATAGCGCGAGCCGTCTGCGTAGAGGTGGGCGGCTTGGTCTCCGAGCTGCCTGAGCGCATCACCGAATACGGCGATGTTTTCACCGGGCTGTACACAGCCGAGTCGAACCCGGCGCATATCGAGTCCCTTATTTGCCTGTCCGGCCACGGGAGCCGAGCCCATGTAGATTGTCCGTGCCACCCGCCGAGTTGCCCACACCCGACCAAAGCGGGCGGATTCATTATCCATTCGCTTGGGCAGTGAATTCGGACCATCAACATCCTTTTCGATTATCACCGACCAGTTCGGCGACAGGTATCGCGTCAACTCGGTCTGCACGGTTGGTTCGTCGATCGGCAACAAACTCGGAAGAATAACTAGCGAACGATCCTGTCGAGCCCACAGTGTGTGAATTACCGCGGCCATTAGGCGCAGCACACCGCGCGTACGCTGAAAGTCTTCCATGCTGGACCAGTCATTATATAGACGGTCGAACAACTCGGGATGAATGGGGTACGCCGCTCCCATCCTACGCTCGTAGTCGACTTCTTTGGCCTCGGCAGGAAATTCAGCGGCGTTCTGTCGATAAAGAGTTTCAAACGCGCCGATGACTGCATCACGGTCCGCGAAAAGTTTGGGATCGGTTAACGGTTCGAATAATCGGCGCCGAACAATCTCGTAGCTTTCCTCGGCATTCGCAGGCCGCCAGCTAAATTCGATACGCTCGAAAGTGTGTTCGAGGCGATCGAGTGCATGCTTGCCGCCTTCACCGCCAACCTCAATGTCAGATTGCGGCAGGGAAGCGACCAGTAGTGCCGTTGGTGAAGCCTTCACCGCTTCCGTCAACGATTGAGCAAATGACAGATTTGAATCGAACGAGCCTCCAGGGAGTCCTGGCGTCTCATACATCTGGCGACAATAGGCGACCCATTCATCCATCAAAATCACGGTAGGCCCGACCTTTTTGAAAAGTTTTACCAGATCGTCAGAACCGGGCGATGTTCCGTTTCGATCGGACTCCGCAATCAATGCGTAAGCCTCTTTCCCACCGAGTTGATAAGCCATTCGCCCCCACAGCGTGCGCAAAGAAAGGCCATCTTTCGTTGTTTCTGGCTGCCCTGCCGAAAGTGCAGTACCTACAAGTACCGCCCGTTTCGCTTTAGGCAGCGCAGATACACCGGCCTCACTCAAAAGCACGTCGATCCCGGTTAAATCACTGGCCGCTACGTTGCTGACCAGGTGATAAAGCGCGAGCATCGAGTGGGTTTTCCCACCACCGAAATTTGTCTGTAGGTCGATGACGGGATGGCCGCCCTTCCCGCTCAACCGTTTGATGGCATTAAGCAATAGCCCTCGCAGTCCTTCGGTTAGATAGGTTCGGCGGAAGAATTCCTTTGCATCACCGTACTCCGGCAACGCGTCGCCACGGTAAACTTGTGCAAGATCGGCCGCGAACTCCGCTTGGGCGAACGTGCCGTTACAAACATCCGGATGCGGAATGATAACATCGCGCCAGGGCCGCAAACCTTCCATCGGCGTACCTTCTGTTGACTGTCGCTTCGCTCGATCTGTTGCAGTTCGTTGCATTTCAGCGAAGCGTGTTCGCATCAATTCCCCCTGCAGCTTTTCCACTTCAGCCGACTGATCTGCCGCTGAAACGGCTTTGAGCAGGCGACCAATTGTATCTAGGGCACGTAACGTATCATCGGTGCTGGATACTTGTTGGTGTGCCCAGTCATTTCGGATCTCCTCCAATTCGCCGAGCATTCCGCGTTCAGCCTTCCCGAGTTTGAGGCGAAAAAGGTACTGCCACTCGCTCAAAATGATTGTGATCAAAGTGGCCGTGTCCCATTCATCTGGCCCGGATGCGACGCGCGAGCCTGGCCGCGCCCGTTGCTGGATATATTCTTGAGCCTTGTTGATACCGTTCCCGTCGTGGCGAGCATCCATTTGTTGGATAACGAACGGGCGGAATCCTTCGACAAAGAGATCTAGTGCTCGACCGATGCGCTCACGATTAGTTTTAGCCATAGTATAAGAGGATCAGATTTGCCCAGTTCTATAATAACTCTTGCTGCGCTATTTTCGCCGCTGCAACCGGAGCTAACGCGGATAGGCGAGATGCTTCAGACCAAGCTTGGACCAGCGCATTATACGGCATGGCATCCTTGGCCCATTTCCGCCGCTCGCATATTGCATAAAGACGATATGTAAGATCACGCGCCCGCTCAGAGTGACCGCCACCAAGACGTGCAATTAGATCAGCGGTTCCCTGTTCGCCTTGCGTGTCCAAAAGACGGATAAGATGATGCGTCGCTTCCCAAATGGTGAATCGATTGTCGGTCGCCGGATCCCAATCTGCGGCGAGCTCTTCCTTTCTTAGCAAACGAACCTTACCGGCTTTGGCGACGAGAATACCAGCCTCGGCCATTCCTGAAACGCTGGTATTCTTAGCGGTCGAAAGTGTCTCCGCGACGCCGTATGGACCTTCCGCAAATCCGTATTGATCGAACCACGCTAAAGCCCATCGCGTGTCCGAATCGAACTCCCCTTCTTGCTCGGCGAGCACTTCGTCCAGCGCTTGATTGATGAGACCCAGCGCTGTGCGTACGCTCATGGGGGAACCGTCACTTTCGAGCACGCGGGCGTAACGACTGAAGACCGCCATCCCAGGACCAATGGCAGCCTGCGCCAAGTCAACCGGGGCGATGTTGCCTTTTTGCAAATGGCGTAGGGCTGCGGGAAGCTCCTTTCGCAAAGCGGACAGGAAGTCGCGCCGTGATGCGATACCGGCTTGCTTCGGGCGCGGACGGCAAACCAAGACAATCGACGAAGCAAGCGCATTCGTATCACGTCCCACGTTTCGACTAGCAAGTTCGGATCGCATTGGCCAAGTCCCTGAAACGGTCAAACCTGCCTTGAGCAATCCTTCTAGCATTGTTTCCCATCCGGTAGATGCTATTGCAGCGGATGCTCCATCCTGTCCGACTTCTTCACCTTCCTCCGATTGCTTGAAAGCATAGTAAACGGAAAGGGGAAATGCTTGTGACTGAGCTTCTCGGATTAACTCGAATGCTTTTCCGAGCCCTTCTTCGAAAAAGTGCTGCGCTTTAGACCTGTCGCCACCGAAGCGGAACGGGGAAGCAACGAGCTCTTTGGCTTTTGGAACAAGTACCGTGGAAAACAATTCAGGATACAAGCTGCCAATAGCGCCTCTGAGCCAGATATAGAAAAAGTCTGATAAATCCGCATACCCGATGTTGTCATAGTAGGGCGGGTCGGTTGAGATCAGAGGGGCATCGACGTTCAGCAACGCTGTACCGGCATCTGCTTGGCTAGAAAACCCCGGAGTAGTAACCACGATCCGATCGAGAACCTCACAGAGGGAACCGACACATCGTTGATAATCTCCGGCAGCATCACCAAAAATGTTTGCTTCCGCGAAGTCCCACGTCATGGGGAGCGCTTGTCGACCGAACGTTGCGCGAAGCCTTGGCGGATTGATTTGCCAAGTACATCGAGTTGTATTTGTGTCGGTCATCTTATCGACTGCAAACGCCAAATATGTCGCCACTGCCCGCGCATATTCTGCATTCCCATCGCTGTCCTCCGACACCTTTGCGTGCGCTTCTACGACTAAATCGCGGAAAGTGGTAATAGCTACTAGCTGGCGATGTGTGAAAAGATGCCGGTGCTTCGTCATCCCGTATGCTTGAACTCGAAATCCCAAAGCTTTCTCTGGTAAGTCGGTGTTCGGCACATTCTTTGGATCGCCTTCGTTCGCTATAGACTCGTGACGTTCATCAGCTCCCACGTAAACCCTCCCTTGGGGCGCATCGGCGACGATCGCTAGGAGTCGCGTCCCCATCCGGCCAGCTCGGCCTTCTTCTCGAATGTATTCGAGGGGAATTGGGCTGCCTGTTAATAAACAGACTGCGCCGTTTCGATTAACCGTTCCAAGCTTCGCATCACCCGCGCCTTTCCGAATCTCGAAGTGGTAAGTCATTGTCCCTTCATCGACAATCGGGTCCATCCAGGCTTTTGTGCCAGTCTTCGTGGATAGCCAGTACCGATCGTATAAGCGGCACATGTGCACCTTTTGCCGCTGGATTAGGGCTGGCCACTGTCCGTGCCCACAGCCATGCAATCACCGTCGCCTTACCCCCGCCGTATTCTTTTGGCAGCTTCACTTCTGGGTAGAAATGACCGATGCGTTTTTGCGCTTCGTCGCGAATCCATTGGCCATAGTAGCGAACGTCTTCGGCCAATCCTTCTACACCACGCCAACCTTTGCTTTTTGAGATTTCCGTTTTTGATTTTGGATTAATCGGCGGCTGACCGGCGAATTTTGGCGGGATTTCGATTAGTGCCTTCGTAATTAGGACGGGTAGCGGATTCAAATCACTAGCGTGCGCTTCTAGTCCAAGTCTTTGGGCCTCCAGTGGAATGGAGCCGCCGCCGCAAAACGGATCATACACCCGTGGCGGTTTGCCATCCGTCGAGCGAATAATCTCCGCCCGTGCGCTCTCGAGCACGCGCTCATTGTCCGAGTTCTCCCACTTCACCAGCTCCTCAATGATACGAAAGAGTCTTTGGCGTTCGATTTCCTGCGCTTCCTCAGTAGGGAATTGATCGGGATGCGCAGATGGATCATCGACGAGTGATGCAAACAAGACCGCACGGCACGCCGCCAACGGCCGCCGTGCCCACCAAAGATGCAAAGTGCTCGGGTGCCCATGCCGAATAGATTTCTCCCGCGCCGCTTCCTTGTTTATCGCATCCAGCGGAAGCGCAACCTCAATGAGTTTCTTTTTATAGGTGATCTTCACATGAAAAAGCGGTAGTTCGCCTGGGCTTCGGGTTCATTAACGTACTTGATGATTCGGCCGACCTGGCGTGAAGCCCTCAGTGTGATGGGTTGTAGCGCGGTGATCTGAGAGTTGTTCCAATTCATCTTCGTTAATGCGAGAATCTCTTCCGCGAGTTTTTGTCGATCAGATACGCAGCCGTTGTCGCGAATGAGCAGAGTTCTCGGAACGTAGAGCCCCGGATATTCTTCGTAGAGCTGAACTGAGCCGTTGGTGTAAAGCAAGGTTCGCTCGTCATCCATCCACCAGCAGGTGCCGCGGAGCGGCGGGTAATATTGATTTCTAGCCAAGCGCATATGGGACGTGTCGAGATTGAGTAGATCGACATTATCGATCTTGAATTCTGACAAAGCCTTTCGACAGCCATCTTTCTCCCCGGCATTAAATGATGAGCTCTTGTGAATCACGACGCGCGCGGGACTGTTGTGGTGTTCGCGTCGGTAATTCTCGATCGCATTCTTGATCAACGCGTAGGCGGCCTCAGCATCCATGTGCGGTTGACGGTCCGTTTCATCAATCGCAACGAGACCACCCTGAACAATCATGCCATGACCGCGTTCGTCGAAAACCTGAGCGAGCGACGTGCGCAGGCGTGTTTTGTCGAGTGCTTCGAAAAAACTGATGCCGACGAAGCAACTCGTGTAGTCCGCCCGGTCTCGCACGAGACGCCATGGGTAACCGCCGGCTTTGTAATAAAGTGCGACAAAGAAATTCCAAGCACACGTTGCATCGTCTTGTCGACGCAGGCCTTTTCCGTAGGCGTCTTTTTCCTGTCTCTTTAATTTCGGGTCGCACGTGGACGGCCTCAGTAATTGAACCGGAATTCCGCCGCGAAGCGATTTGGCTTTGATCAGATCGTGAAAGTTCCAGCGTGAACGAGATGCTTTTTTTCGGACGCGGGGACGCTTCGGCCCTGCATTTTCTTCGTCTTCGTCCTCATCTTCATCCCCCAGCGCAGCGAGTAGTTCCGTAGGCAAGGCGAGGATCAGCACGTCTGGTTTCTTTTGTGAAGCGTGAGCGAGCGACTGCATGAAAAGCTCAGAGGCGCGACGCACTCGTTCGTTGTAATCGTCAATGCTCTCAAGCGCTTTGATATCTTGAGGCAACACTGCCGCGTCAAGGCTGTCGGCCAGCACGAAGTCGCATGCGAAAGGGCTGTCTTTTGTAAATCCTGGAAAGTAAGCAAATAAGTTCACCTTCCTTGAAGCGTGACGCTCGATCCGATTTTTGCACGATTCAATCCAGCGACTTGCGGTAGCGATTGACGAGGGAGTGCCAACAATCGCAATTTTGATGGCCGTTGGCCGGCGATCACTGTTGCGTAGATCGAACGGACCAAAATTCAGTATGCCGTAGCGGATATCGGGATGACGGTCCTTTCCAAATTCCAAGGGCGGCTCTTCGATGTAAGTCAGGTCCGTCATTTCAGTATTCCAAAAGGGCTTGTCCTTCTGATTGGAGATCGGCATCCGTCGCCGGTTTCCAGCTTTGATCGGGGATGGACACCGGCGAAGTGAGTTCGAGAAAATCCCCGAAACTCAGGAATTCGTAGCTTTCCTGAAATAAATCAGTGTCGGTCGAGAGGACTGTTCTCCAAAGCTGCAGGTTGCTAAAGTACTGCAGCTCTTTCTCCATGATCCGGGCATTTTGTATGAACTCCTCAAAACGTCGGTGACGCCGATGCCCATCTCGCGTGAAACAGTAAGTTGGGTTGATTTGTAAATAGTAAGTACCGCCGATCGCGACGAATTCCGCTCGCATTGCTGCATGGCGACAAAAGCCGATTTTCGCCTTCCGCAGTTTCGGAAAAATCAGGCCTTTTTTTGTCTCGCCAGTCTCTCCTTGAACCGGTTTACGAACTGAATGGGTCGGAGTCTTTTCAGGAATATACGCGTAGATTTCGTCGTCCTTTAGCCACACAACGTCTTCTAATCGGAGGCGCGCGGTGAGACACCAATTCAACAACTCAACCGCGTAGCGACGTCGCGCTTCGTCGGCGTCAAACGCGATTTCGCGAAATGGTCGAGCCTTTGCGGTGGCCATGTCCACTAAACCTTCCCCAACGAATGGGTCGGTAAGGTTCAGAACGGACCACAGCTGACAATCTTTAATAATGAATTCGCTCCGCGGTTCTACGCCTTTTGCGCGCATCGCGTCGAAAACTTCGCCGCGTCGTCGAAACTTTGTCGCGCCAATGTACATCTGCTCCGGTAGCTTCACTTCCAGGAGATTCGATGATAGGCGTTCCTCTGTTTGGAGAGGTGGAAATGCTAGGCCTAAACTCGTTGAATTCGTCAGGTCTAGCAGTCTCCTTTGCCATTCGTCTCCGGCCGAGAATGCGTCGTGCTCTTTGTTAAAGACGATCGCCTTACGGTTCTTGTTAGCCTCGTTTGCTAGGTACGTTTGGATATGCACTGCGAAGTATTGGTGCTCAGCCGGCTTGCATACGAAAAGTACGACCGGGACGTTGCATGTGTTCCAATACGCAAGGTCCCGAGAATCGGGATAAAACGAGAATTCTGTTTGTGTTTCAGAAGCAAATTGCTTTTGCGTCTTAATCTGCGCTCCGACGAATTTGCCAAGAGCTTCGTTAGATTCCGGCTTAGTTAGTTCGATAACGCCGTCAATTCCCTGCTCGATATAATGGTCATTCCAACCGAAGCCCATACGCTGAACCATTGCTGCGACCTCATGGCGTGCTGTCTCGTGATTTAGGAGCTTCGGGTCTAATATTTTCACGGAATTGTGTTCACTTATGCCGACTCAATCAGGCGGTATTGCGACGGATATAGTTTGATCTTTCCCGCACCGTGCAGGCGCACTAGTTCAACTCCAGGAAGGGCGATGGGTTGATCACGATCGCCGAGCAATACGAGACGAGTTGCAGCTGGTGAGTCTTTCACTAGAAGCCACAGCTCAGCCGGTATCTGAAAACCTTCGCTCAAGTGGGAGTCGTAGACTGCGATTCGCGCGATCAGGTCACCATCGGGACGACGTTCCTCCCAGCTGAACGGCTTCTCCCCTCTTTGAATATACCGTCCGTCCGGATTGAGAAAGCGTTTGCCATCCTTCTGGGCGCGAAAACCCTGTGTCGAAGCGTAGCGCCATATAAGCGATTGCTCGGGAACGACAGGCTTACGCGAGACGGAAGTCGCGGGCGGCAATTCTCCCTGCTCTTCGTCCTCCAGTTGCTCCGGCGTGTTTTCGTTCGTATCCAACGGTTCGACACGTGGCGGCTCGATGCTTTCAGGAATGGCCGGCGGGGAATCCGGCGCAGCATTCCCTTGTTCGCTTGCGGGAGCGGACCCTGGCAATGGTAAGTCAGGATTGATTTTGAATTCCGCGGCCATGTATTCACGGACGAAGGCAGCGGACCTGTCAGCGCACGCAGCAGTCGCAGCGGAAATGGCGGCGTGTGAAAATGGGCGACTAAGTTCCTCGACTAGGTCTTTATGAAGGCGGGCGGGAGAAAGGGCGCCGACGAAAAAATCAGCCTGCCCCCAAAACACTTTTGGACGCGAGGGTTCTCCGGCCGGTGCTCCATCGACGTACGGGGTCACTTCGATCTTTGAGACCGGTTGCCAATCTGTGAAGTACAACCGCTCTGCCACTGATCGGACACGGATTGTGTCAGATTCGTCTGGCAGTTCGATTCGGCAGAGATTCACAGCGAATTCTTTCAGCCAATCGGGAACAAGTGCAGCGCGGCTATGATCATCGACGCGTTTGGTGACGCGCAGCTCAACTACCTGCGTTAGATCACGCATGTCGGAGAAACCAGGCAGCAGCGTTACGTCGGCCGACACCATCTGCAGATTGGCCGTGCTCTGTTTAATGAATGGGGCAAGTTCGCCCCATTTCATCAGGCTTTGCATCGTTAGGCGGTAGCGGAGTTGCTTGATCGGTTGCCAGGTTGAATCAAGGCTGAGCCAATGATTGCAAGCCTCTAGGACGCGTCGTGGCTCTCGTGCCAAGACAGTTCGCACGCGTCGAAGCGAGGCGCCTTCCAACTTCGTTCCGGGTTCCAATGATTGAAGCCACTCCAGTGTCTGTTCAATCGCCGGTCGTTCGGCGACGCCGATTCTGGGCCAGAAACTAAGTTGACGAAATTCATGGTGGATTGCAGGAGACGGCGAGTCGCCCTCCGGGAAGATCGCCGCTTCGCCGGAAGACACCCATTCGAGGGAATCGGTGAGAATCAAATCATCGCGAGAAAAGACTTCGGAGATTTTTTGAAGATGCGCTGGCGTTGACCTGCTTACCACTCGGTCGAGCGCCTGATAGAGACGAGCGATCTCGGTTAGAAAGCGCTCCGGCTGTGGCATCGTAGAATGAGCGCGAATGCGATCCAGTATCTTTTCTGCACCTAGTGGTGTATCGCGAACGCCTAACAAGCGGAGCAGCGGTTTCGTTCGCTCCGTGTCCAGATCGGCGCGAACGAATGGCTCAATCCCAATTAGCGCCTCCGTGTCGGAGGTACGGATGAGCAACTCAGCGGGAACGTGGACTTGACCTGTTGAATCAAAGAGACAAGGGACCGAGCGAAAACGCAGAAGCCACTCGGATGGAATCGTGCCGCATGCAAGGGTGTTAAAATATTCCGTGCCGTTATGGCGGATTTCAGCCTCGACTTTGCCTTTCCATGCATGTTCTGGCGCGAGCAGAACCATCTCGAGGATGCTTGCCCAAATTTCCAAAGTTTCCTTTGCGCTTGAGGCCCAATGCTCAAGCAGTTCACGGTCGAAATCGAAGTCCACAATGGTGAAATCATTGCGTTTATAGCGGTACTCTGCTGGTTTCGTTGCGCCGCGATCTTGCACGAATTTTTCGACGGAACCACGGCTCCAAAGTTTGCTTTCTCTTTTGCGCAGAGGTGGAGACATCTCCAACCCGCTAGCCTCTGTTCTAGTCCATGATTCCCACACGTCCCGCCTGCAAGAGGTAAAATTGGCGCTGTATTCGGCGAGCAGGATGTGCTGTTGAATCCAGCTCTCGGGGGCGATGTCTTCAATCTCTGCGGATTCGTCGATAACGATGTCGTGGTTTGCACTGCGAAGATGTAAGTCTTTGCTGACGTATCTAAATCCGGGCGGTACTTTTGCGCCAAGAGCAGCCACGATGTGAGCGATGCGAATACAGCTTGCCACTGGAACGCCGGGTTGAAAGAGTTTCTCAGCCGCTTTCGTGACAATGCGATCCACCGCGCTGGGTTCATGTAAAGCAAGCTGTTGCAGGAGCGTTAGGGGAGAATTGGACTGACCGTCGTCATCTGGCTCGCGACCGTGAGCACTCCTAGTCGCTAACGACTGAATCCAACCGCTATCGATAGCGAGCGCGTGGTCGGTAATGAACTTCCAATCCGCTTCTGTGATTGCTTCCCGTCGCGTTGAAAGCCGAATCACGCTGTTTGCTGCGAAAAGTTCCTGCTCACCAGTAACGGGCACAATCCTGAGGTCACGTCGCTTTTCGTTGTTCCAATCGTATTTAACTTCCTCCTGGACGAACCTCCAAAGCGCGTGGAGTTGACCCCACGACTCCGGACGCGGTGGATTTGGATCACCTTCCAGACGGCGAATTACATCGCTCGCGTCTATGCTGTGGACCCAGTCCTTGCTCGCTAGAATAGCTACAGCGCGCGACGACACATCGACTGCAAGCAAATGTGCCTCACCTGTTCCGAATAACCGCACTACCTCGGTTGACTTCCACACATCGTGCAATGCCTTTGGGACGGCGAGGCAATTGCCCGGAGCGCTCAGTATTCCCGTAGTGCTAAGGGCGATAGGATTTCCTTCGAGGACTTTGTAAACCGCGTCGTTGATTATCGCAGTGCAAGCGTTACTCAATTCGCTCTCTGAGTCAGTTTCCGTGCAAAGAAGATCGTACGCGGTTGCGCGTTCGCCGAGAGACAGTGATTTGTTACCCAACCATCCGCGAACAGTCTCCCCAGCCAGTTTTCCTATGCGCGCGAGAAGCCATCTATTTGTGGCCGACATTGCCGGGTCCTTGATTGCATATCGGGCAGGATCTTGGATGAACGGCGCGTTGGCCGAAAAAGGAACGTCGAGTTCCGCGCCAGTGGGCAGAACTACGAACAATCGTTGGGCGCCGGTTAACCCTAGGACCAACTCGATCTGACACGGGGGAAGGTACAAGTCCTCCACGTGACGCTCGGCTCGGATTTCATCGATCGCGTCTGCAGGGAATGGTTCAGCTTTCGAACGCACTAATAACAAGTCATTTGTGTGGCCGGCGCCGGTGAGGCGCAGCCAATGCGAGTTTGGCACAGGCCCCGAACGCAAAACCTGCCTTCGCACAGTTCGCCCATTTATGGTGAGTTCTTCCACGCTGTTGAAAAACAGAAGTGCGGCGGGACCTTCGATCCACTTCGCAAGATTTTGGTCCAGCTTCTGGCGTCGGTTGCGGTCAGCTAGCCTTACGCGGATTCGCGTGGTTCTTGGCGGGGCTGCGCCATTACTCCACTCGGGCTCAGTGAACCTTTTTTTATTGAAAGCGACCGATAGGCTCGGTGTTACAACCTCAACTCGATCGCCCAAACTAAACGTCGATTTGAATCCTACGCCGCGGAAACCAATCGTATGAAGGTTGCGCTTATTGGAAAAACCGAACCGGCACAGCGATTCAAACTGCTCAGCGGTAAAATCGGCTCCGTCATGTTCGAAAATAAAGTAATCATCCTCAATCCTTGCCGATGCTTTCTTTGCTCCCGCATCGTCTGCATTTTGGAGTAGCTCGGAAAGGACATGATCCGGGCTTTGAACCTGACGAAACAGTTGGTGCCACGGTGCTGCAAGTACCGGGTCATCGAGCTTCTGCCAAAGCCGCTCGGCGTCTTGCCGAATCTTTGCGAAATACGGCGGAGGCGTCACACTTTCTCCTCGTTATCCTGTGAAAGTTGCGAGATCTGGATATTCATTGAGGCCGTCGCGAATTCCAGCCCGTCGCGAAACGGCTCTTTGAAGTAACGGGGCGCTTTCGCTGCTCCGTTATCGAGGGCCACAATCGCAAGGTACCAGCTGTCCGGCTTGTTGAGTGCCGTCAGAATTTCGTTACGCGTCAGGGTGATTGTCGGCGCACCTTCAACGCGCCCTTTCACCTCAACAAAACGCAGGTGACCGGTCTCTGGATTGCGAGATTCAATATCGTACCCGCGATTCTGATTAGAAACGTCGAGGGGATGGTAACCGCGTTCACGCTCTGCCGCCATCACTGCAGCCATCGCCAATGCTTCGGAATTTTTATTGTCTCTGCCGTAGGCGGGCGGTTTTTCTGCAACTCGGTTCTGCGTCGCAAACCACCCGGCTGGAATCACCAGAGCTCCACCTGGGATGGTTGGAGGGAGCGGGACGATCCGCTTTTCCGATTCCAATCTCGCCATACGCGACCGAAGGCGTTCAGAAAGTCCATCGGCACGAGCACGCGCCTGGGCCGCGTTCAGTTTCGCGTTCGTCTTGCCCGTTTGTTCCTGAAGTCCTAATTGAGCCGCTCGATTGTTCCAGTAAACGATCTCGCGCGTCAGTCGCTCATGAATTTGCTCCATGCTCTTTGAAATGTGAGCCTCGCGACGCAAGCGCACTTCAGCTAGGTGCTCAGGGATCAAGTGTTGAATGCCAAATGCAGCGGCCCGTTCTTCTACATTCGATCCGAGCCATGACGCATCCAGCGCGGCGTGCGAGTCGCGCATCTGATCTGCCGTCGCAGGTTCGTAATCTAGATGAGGAGCATAACCAGCTGGCCTCGTGTCACCATTGCTCGACATTTCGACGAACTGCAGTCTTCGCGAAACAGTTCTTGGCTGGGCAGCACCGTCGGCGATGCCGCCTTCGGTGATTGCGCTTTCAAGACAAAGCATCAGTCGCGGTTCGCTTGTTGAGTCATTAGGATCAATCAGCACCGCTCCCTGCCGCAGTAATTCACGATTCTTTTCGAGTGTGAGATCAATCACCGCATCAAGAAGCGGATGCCCCGGAGCGATCAATGCTGCAGGGGGTTTGCCTTCCACACGAATTCGATCCTTGAAAAATGTGACTCGCTCGTAGGCCTTTAATACCGGTGCGCGACGCCCGGTTGCACGGTCTCTTTGGCGGATTTCAAAAGGTACATGGCGAATTTCGAATCTACCTTGTTCTCTGGGAACGAGCTTTCCACCTAGTCTCGCGAACGCTTCCGCAAAAAACGCGCTAATGTAGTGCGGTTGTAATTTCCGAGCTTCAGCTCGATCCATCATTTCGCGAATCTCTTGGATCTTCGATTGATCGAGCGTGTCTTGAGTGAGAGATCGCTCGTGGAGAAGTTCGCGAATGTGCTTTGGATCAAATTCATTGTCGATCACGCTATCGAGCCGCGCTCGAACCTCCGGTCGATCGCCCTCACGAATGGCTTGGATCAGAAGTTCCTTGAGCGTGGTCGTCTGAAATACTTTGCCGAGTACGTCGAAAACGGCTCCTCCTAGAGAACTTCTCTCCTGTTCAAGCTTTTGTAGTAACCGGAGAAAAACATCTCCCTCTCTCGTTTCTTCCGCGACCAGGTTCCAAAGGTGGCAAATTTCCCGCTGCCCGATCCGGTGAATGCGACCGAAACGCTGCTCCAATCGATTGGGGTTCCACGGCAGGTCATAATTGATCATTAGATGCGCACGTTGCAGGTTAATGCCTTCTCCCGCGGCGTCGGTTGCCAAAAAAATCAACACGTCGGGATTACTCATAAATGACTCCTGGAGCGCTCGTCGCTCGTCGCGCGGAGTTTGGCCATGGACGGTTACGATGGCGTCAGGATTTCCGAGGAGCGTCCCCAGCCGCTCGCGAAGATAACTGAGAGTATCGCGATGTTCCGTAAATATGACGATCTTCCGACGCTCACCTGCTGCCGTGAACATGAGAGGATTATCTTGGAGGGCTTCAGCTACTTTCTGCCATTTTGCGTCAGTGCCGGAACGCCGCACTTGCTGTGCCTTTTTCTCAAGCCTTCGCAACGTTTCGATTTCAGCTTCGAGTTCGGCGATTGTGCGGGCCGCCGTTGCTAGATCAACTACGCGCTCCTCTTCGACCTGGATCTCCGCTTCAGGAGCGTCTTCTATATCCTCAATGTCTTCTTCGGTTAGTGACGGGAGGTCCGTCGAAAGCCGAACCTCTGCGCCTCGGCTTAAGAGCTTTTCTTCACGTAGCCGTTTTTCTAGCCGTTCCCTTCGCCGTCGTAGTGACTGGTAGATTGCCTCAGGCGAAGAAGCTAAACGGCGTTGCAGGATCGTCAGAGCAAAGCCAACGGTACCCCGGCGATTCTTATCGAGATTGTCGGCGCGATTGAATTCATCCCGAACGTAATTGGTTACCTCCTCGTAAAGGTCGGCTTCAGGATCGGAGATACGAATTGTAGCGTGTATGCAATCCGCTCTGGGAAAAGCGGCTTTCCTTCCATCGTAACCAAGGTTTCCTTTACCATGCGCCGGATGAGGTCGCGGGCGTCGATCGTGTGCACGCTATCGCGAAATTTCCCTTCAAAGCGGTCCCCATCCAAAATTGAAAGGAACAGCTGAAAGTCCTCTTCTTTGCCGTTGTGCGGCGTTGCCGTCAGCAAGAGAAGTTGCCGCGTGTGCTCAGAAAGCAACCGGCCGAGGTGAAAGCGCTTTGTGAACTTCACTTCACCACCGAAGTAAGTCGCGGACATCTTGTGCGCTTCGTCAACGATCACGAGATCCCAATCGACACACTTAAGTTGCGCTTGAATGTCTTCATTGCGACTCAGCTTGTCTAAACGGCATAAACAGAAATCGTGTTCCAGAAACCAATTGCCAGTTCGCGACGCCTGAATGGCGTCGTTAGTCATTATGTCGAACGACAGGTTGAATTTTTGATCGAGTTCATCCTGCCACTGCTCGACCAACCCGCCGGGCGCCACGATCAAACACTTAGCAACGTCGCCTCTAATAATGAGTTCTTTTAGAAGAAGCCCAGTCATGATCGTTTTCCCGGCACCGGGGTCATCGGCCAAAAGAAAGCGCAGCGGTTGACGACTCAGCATGGTTTCGTAAACGGCCGTGATTTGATGTGGCAGCGGCTCGACCGCCGATGTCGTGACCGCGATCATCGGATCGAAAAGATATCCGAGCTTTATTCGGTGTGCTTCGGCTGCCAATCGAAACGATGCGCCGTCCGCGGAAAATGACAGCGGACGTGTCTGCGTGACAATTTCGAGATTGGATTCCTGATCACGATAGACCAGCTGCTGCCCCGTCCGCCCACTACCGTCGGCGAAAGTTACCTGAAGCGCCTGATCGCCGAACATTTGAGCGTGCTTAATGGTGACTACGTCACTGGGAACCAGCCCCCGCACCTGCGCGTTAATAGTTATTTCTTCGAGCTTTGCCATAACAAAATCGAGAATAGCGGCTTTTCCTTGACTATAAAATGCATACTTTTGCATGATTCGTGACTATTCAGTCATGAACTTCAATCCGCTCGGCTCAAAGGGGGTTTCAATCGATCGGCTGCGGGGATTCTGTGCGGTGGTCGAGGCTGGGTCTATCGTTGCGGCCTCTAACCAGGACCCGTCGCGACAGAGCCAGTTGAGTCGGCAGATCGGAGAATTAGAGGAGGCCCTGCAAGTGAAATTGTTCGAGCGAGTGAATCGCCGGTTGGTTCTTACGTCCGCCGGTCGCTCTCTTGCCGTAATGACCCGCAGCTATTTTGAGGGTCTCACCGAATTGTCGGCTACAAAATCCAACGGCGCCGTCATCACGATCGGAGCTGCGGAAAGCGTGCTTGAGGGATTTGTTTATCCGCGGCTATCGGGAATGCGTGCTGCCGTTCCTGGGTGTCGATTTATTTTCGAGAGCTGTAGCACCGACGATATCATTCAACGTCTGAAAACTGGTCGACTCGATATAGGCATTGTCAGGGAGAATGCCGCGGCTGAGTTCGACACAATGTTTCTCGTGAAAGTCAGCTACGTCTTGGCGATCCCCCGCACGATTCTGCCTCAACGTCACAGTAGTGGACTTGATTGCTTGCGCGGATTGCCGACAGCGATGTTGAGGGGAGCCGGGGAATTCCGACGTACGCTAACAGCGATCATCGGCAAAGCCGGAATCGACTTACAACTCGTTGCGGAAACCGATACATTTGGCGGTATCTTCCAGTTGGTTCGCACCGGTTCGGCGGCCGCGATTTTGCCGAAGCACATGGCCAAGACATTGCCTGCCGACAAGTTTGCAATAATTGAGAGTGACGACTTTTCAATTCTCGATCGCTCGTTAGTGGTGGCAACGTTGGAACGAACGGTATCCCAACGGCCGATACTGAGTTCCGCTACTCTTCGACTTGCGAGCATTTGGCGGCCATGACCAGGATTGTACGCCATAAAGTTCTCGGTTTGGCCCTTTTCAGGAGGAAGTCGAACAGTTTAGCGGAACCAGGTACAGACTTTACCATTTGACTCAAGTGGCGGCAGTAGCTTGCGGCGATGGCCGCGTTCGGAGTGGACAACGACCGCCGTGTGCTTTGGCAGATTTCGCAGTATGTGTGGTTTGATCTTGTGCTCTTCCTGCTCGGAATAATTTCTTGATATTCTTCCGCTGTGGTAGCCCCATGATTTTTTGATCACGCGCTTTTTTCCCAGGAAGTCGGCGCTTTCCACTGCGCCTTCTTCATCGGCGGCTTTGAAGATCAAACGATTTCGGAGATTCAGGGTGAAGACGCGGGCCTTCTCGCGACCGAGCGGCGGAACGAACGAAGTTGAAGATTGAGCTGCGGCGACAACGGTCGCCCGCGCTTCGCGGATCACGTCGATGCAGTTGTAGTCGCTCATGCCGTCTTCGCTTGCGGTTACGAACCGTTGCGCTTCGTCGGCCCAGAGGATGAGCAGGTTATCGCGTTGACGTTCATCGGCTGGCTTGTCGAAGCGGCGGAGAGCGTGCGTGTAGAATAGCATTTTGAGAAATGTGCTTATGTAGCGGCGCTCCATCTGGAATTTCTGCGGCATCGCCACACAAATGATTTTGCCGCGATCCACATCGGCGAACTCGAAACTGTTTCCAGCCGCGCAGAAGACTTGAGCAATTTCGGGAGTGATGAATGGCTGGAGATAATTGGCGATCGTTTCTTTCACGCCGCCGATTTGCTCTGGCGGCTGAGAAAGAAAGCGATTCGTGAAATGCTCGGCGAGTTCGCGCCGGCGCATTGTTTGATGACCAGAGGCGAGGTCAGTCATCGCTTCGTCCAAGTCGCTTTGATCGAGAAGTAGGTGATACGCGTTTTCCAATGTCACATCTGCGCCAATCTCACGCAGAGTTTCCAGAGCGGCAGCGATATGGGTCTGGGCCTGGTTCTTGAAAAATGCTTTATCGCCCGCCTGGCCTAATGAAGCGGCCGTGTCCACGACCGCCTTGGCGAATGTGTTGAAAGGAATGCTGCGATCGGAAGTGAGATTGTAAGTATGGCGCGGCTGCCATGTGCTTACTGCCTCATCCGGCCGAACCTGGAGCAGGATGAGATCATCTTCGCGGCCGAAATGCTTGGCCATTTGAGAGAGTGTTTCCCAATAAATTCCTTTGTCGTCGATGCAGAGACCGCCCCACGTTGGTTCGTTTTGGAAGACCTGGTAAAGCAGACGTGTGATGCCCGAGCGGGTTTTGCCCGAGCCGGTGTCGCCGGTGATCAACCAGCCGCGACAGAAATCATCCCGCGTCCAGGCAAAACCGGCGAGGCTGACAACGACGTCCTTTTGCGCTTTCCGCAGAAGTTGAATGACGAGACTCGCGGCTGCTCCGAGGCAGCAAAGAGCGGCGACGCCTGCGCTAAAATTCGGACTCACAGGAGACGATCAATTAACACGCCGGCGACAGCGCCAAGCCCGATGAACACGCAGTGCGTAATGAAGCGTGCTCGATTGATGCGGGTGACGTTTTGACCAAACCGTCGTAATTCAGCAACGAGATCGGCCGCTTGGTGGATGAATGCTTTCGACCGGCGGTCGAGCAGTTCGACAGTTCCGCGAAAGTCCTCAAAGCTCGGCGGCGACGCGGCCGGATCGTTATCGGTCTCGCGCGAATGCTTGAGATAGATGCGGACCAATTCAAGGGCTGCAATCATCGGATCGCCGTCCGCGATGTGATGTTTGCGCTGCCACTCGCCGATAGCGCTTGCTAATGGATCATCAGCGTTCACGCCGCGAATCTCTCCGCCGCGCGGACATCGGTTAAGAGCAAATCAGCCGCGCGATAGAGTTGCCGGTAAAATCGCGTCTGCCAGTTCTTCAATCGCTGGCGGTCGAGCAGATTGAAGCCGGGATGGGTCAGCGCGACCGTGACTGGCGTGTTGTGCTCGTTCAACGCGGTAACGAGCCAATCGTACATCCGCGGCATCGTGATCTCGCGCGCGTGCAACCCGTCGACCACGTGTCGCCGCGTCTTGCTGCCGTCGTAAATCTTGAACGCATCGCTGTGGGCTTCGTTTTTAACGACAACCCACGCGCACCGGTCGTGTAGCGCGTCGGACAAAATGCGGAGTTGCTCAACGCTGTCGGCTTCGTGATTGACGGGACAGATGACGGTTAGTCGCGCGTCGAGTGAGCGCAGGACTTCGGCGAAATTGACCTCATCGAAGAAGTCGATGAACAGATCGGTCGAGGCCGCGCGGCAATCGATCACGAGTAGATCGGAACTCTCCGCAGTCGTGAACACGCGGTCGATCTCGCGGCGGTGCTCAAGATTGATGAACTCCGATTGTGGGTGAAAGCGTTTCAGCGTCGAGTTTTCGTGGTCGCTGTCGATCGCGCAATGAGCGATGCCGCAATCTTTGAGATACTGAACGAAGTTCGTGGCGAAGAAGCTTTTTCCGACGCCGCCTTTGCCGTTGATGATGAGGTTGATTTGTTTGTTCATAAGAAGATGCGTTGAATCAGAGGTTGTGCGGATCTGCGATGCGCGGACCGCGAATGCGTGAGCGCTCGGATGGCGCCTCGGTGTTCGACGTTGGCACTGACTTTGAAGATGGTGGCTGCGGCGTCGGCGAATTGATGGACGTCGAAGCAGTGGGTACCGGAACAACCGCACGTCGGCGGCGAGATCGTTTCGATGATCGGTGCGGCGGTTGATCGCCGTTCACCTCGGCTAGGAAACGCGCGATCGTATCGGTTCCGACCGCAACATCGACAGTCGCGAGCAACTCGCGAATGAGCCGAAGTGATGCGCCCTTTTGCCGCAGTTCTACGATGCCGTCTTTAAGCGGCATCAACTTGGCGTGACGGCTCGGCGACGGCAGTTTGAAGTCGCGAACGGCTTCGTTGAAGCGCTGGGTGCGCGCGGCGGTTTCTGCCGGTTCGCTCATACGATTGCCAGCGGGTTAGCGGCAGGCCGGAAATTCCTTAGCTTGGCTAAGGGGTAGGGCGTCCCTTCTAAAAACTTACAGTGCATTGCTGCACTGTTTTCTCAGATAGCCGGCAGATCGCGGCTCTCAGATCGGAGCAAGAGTCCGATGACGGCGTGCTATTTCGATCTCGTGCTTTCGCCCAAAACACAGACCAACCTCAAGAATGCGAAAGGATATTTCGAAGAGCATTTAAGCGTCGGCGATTATTACGCTGAGAACGAGCGCGTGCACGGCAAGTGGTTGGGCAAAGGTGCTGAACTGCTCGGCTTATCCGGCACAGTCACGCGGGATCAATTCCTGGCGCTTTGCGAGAATCAGCATCCGGCGTCGCGTGAGCTTTTAACTCAGAGACGAAACACAACTCGAAAGGACATTGGCGGTGAAGTAGCGAATCGCCGCGTATTTTACGACTTCACGTTTTCCCCGCCGAAATCCGTTTCAATCGCAGCACTGGTAGCAGGCGATCAACGCATCGTCGTGGCCCACAACGATGCGGTGAAAGTTGCGCTGAAGGAATTGGAACAATTCGCGGCTGCTCGTGTTCGATTGAACAAAAACAATTCGGATCGTCGAACGAGCAACATCGTCGCGGCTCTATTTCAGCACGATGCCTCACGCGCCCTCGATCCGCACCTGCACACGCATTGCATCATTTTTAACGCGACACACGACGAACGGGAAGGTTGTTGGAAAGCGCTCCAGAACTACGAAATGCTCGGAGCGCAGAAATACGCGGAAAATGTGTACTACCACGAGCTCGCGCGTGCGTTGCGTGGCTACGGCTACACGATCACCAATGCTGCCCGCGGTGATTTTGAAATTGCAGAGGTAAGCCGTGACCTTTGCGAACGTTTTTCGAAACGGCATCGCGAGATCGATGAGAAGACGCGCGCATTTCTTGCCTCGAATCCAGGCAAGCAAACCGGAAATGAAGCCGCGATTCGCGAGCACATCGCACACAAGGATCGTGCGCGCAAAATGCCCAACGTTGGTTCGGAACAGCTTCGGCAATTTTGGGCAGAGCAACTTAGCCCAGACGAATCCTCATCTTTGCATCCGGTGCCGCAACCGAGTGGATCAGCGGAGCCCTTCATTTCGGCGACTGAAGCGGTGACCTGGGCGGAAAGCCATTTGTTCGAAAGACGCTCGGTCGTACGCGAACACGAGCTTTGGCGTCATGCTTTGGAAGCCGCGCGCGGCGGCTCGCTTTCACTAGCCGATATCAAAAGAGAAACCATGTCGCGCGTTTATCTGCGCGACGCGAACGACAAGGTCGCGCATCGGGATGTGCTAGCGCGTGAATGGGAGATTGTGCAAGCGGCCCAGAATGGAATTGGCCGACATGCTCCGCTGGCAACCATTATTGGTAATAGCGGACTTGCTGAGGACCAGCATCGCGCTCTCGATTCGATTCTGAAATCCACGGACTTTATCTCGTTATTCCGCGGCGGTGCAGGCACGGGGAAAAGTCATGTCTTGCGAGCCGTTCAACACGCCATCGATGGTGGCAATTGTTCATCGGTCGTGCTTGCGCCGCAACGCCAGCAAGTCATTGATCTTGCGCGAAACGGTCTCACTCAAACACATACAGTCAGGGAATGTCTGCAACGGGGCGATTTAACGGAACGCGCAGTTGTTATTGTTGATGAAGCCGGACAGATCGACGGAAGACAGTTACTTGATTTGATTCGTCTCGTTCGGGAGCGCAACGGACGATTGATCTTGTGCGGTGATACGCGGCAGCACGGGCCTGTGGAAGCTTCGGATGCCTTGCGAGCGATCGAGCGCTACTCGGGTTTGCGTGCCGCAGAGCTGAATCAAATTCGCCGACAAGAACCGAAGCGCGGACGAACCGTCGCGGAGCGGAGGCAGATTCGAGATTATCGCGATGCCGTGAAAGCGGCAGCTGCCGGAGAAGTTGGGCGTTCATTTGAAAAATTGGAGAAACTTGGGGCAGTCGTCGAATGCGGCCTTCGCGAACAGAGCGGTCGACTCTGCGATGGTTATCTCGATATCGCGGGGCGCGGCGAATCATCCATTGTCGTGTCGCAAACGCGCGCCGAAGTGCGCGAGATTAACAATGCCATCCGAGAACGGCTTCGCGAACGTGGGCTGCTCACTGGCAATGAGACAGAAGTTACTGCCCTGGAGCAAGTCGATCTCACGGCGGCACAGAAACTGGATGCCAGACATTATCCAGCCGATTGCGTGCTCGTGTTCAATCGGAACGTGAATGGGTGCGTCCGCGGCGAACGCGGAAAGATGATCGGAATAACTACAAAGCGTTTGGCTCTCGAAGTGAATGGCAAGGTGCGACAAATCCCGCTGACGCATCTCGGTCACATCAACGTCTGCCGGGAACGAGCGCTTGCGCTTTCTCCAGGAGACCGGCTTCAACTGAAAGCGAACAGCGTGACTGCCAACGGTCGCAAACTCGCGAATGGCGAAGTTGTCACCGTTGTGCAGATTAAATCGACCGGAGCGATTCGGTTAGTGGATGGGCGTATTCTTCCTCCGCACTATCGACAATTTCTTCGCGGCTACGCCGTCACATCGTACGGATCGCAGGGGAAAACCGTCGATCATGTTCTGTTTTCCGATTCCGCGATTCGCGCTGCGACGAATGCGCAGCAGTGGTATGTCACGATTTCGCGAGGTCGGAAAAGCATTCAAATCTTCACGCCCGATCGAGATCAGCTCCGACAAGCGATAATTCGCAGCGGTGAGCGTGAGCTCGCGCTCGATCTTCTTTCCGCTCGCGCTCGACGATATGGCGTGCGCCAGCAATTACTCCGTTCAGTTCGACGCGGACGCGAGTTCGCCCGTCGCATCGCTCAAGTGGCGATGCGCTCGTGGACGGCGGCGTGCGTCAAACCGCACCTGAAACCGACCAATGAAACCAGAAAGCAACAGGCGAACCATGTCGTCCGCACCGGCGTGCTGGCAGCGTGAAGCGCCGTGCGCCTGCCTGCGCATTGAGACATCGCCGCGGGAATCGCATTTGTTTCCCTATCAACATCTCGTCGCAGCATCGCTCAGTCAGAGCGACGAAACGGAAACGCTGCGCCTCACGTTCTCGTTACACGATGTCGAAATTGTGGGACGCAATCTGCGCGCGTTACTCCTCGCCGTTCAGGAATTCGCGGTGAAATGGGTGCGAGTAATGCCAGAGCGTTATCATCTCTTGGATACTGGCGAGAATGGTGTGATATCACGCATTCGCATTAACCAGGCAAAGTCCACGGAATGAAAAATTAGTTTGTACGAAATATCCGCGCGATTATAATCCTGCCATGAAAGCGCTCGCGTGCCCGCACTGCCAAACGCCTGTCGCCGACGGCGCGCGAGTGTGTTCCGGCTGCGGAGCCGAAGTCGTCTGCGGCGCCACACGTCGAGAACGCTTTTTCACCGGCATTGTTTTCGCAATCGCGGCGTTCTTGGTTTTAACAGTCGTGCTGCGAATGTTTCAAATAGAGCGCGGGTCGCTGTTGCTGCCGTCGCCGAAGGCGGATGGAGCGCTTTTCATTTTTCTCGGATTAATCGGACTGCTGGTTTTCGCTTACATCATCGGTCAGCGCGTTGCGCATTTACTTCGTCGATCTCAAGTCCGCTTTTTCCGCAGCTATCGTCATCAGTAGAGCGAGGCAAATCGGTACGCTTTAGCTCCGCATCCGGCGCACAGCGAGCCTGCTTGCGCTGCATACTGACGTTGAATGAAGTACTCTCAGCTCAGACGCGGTCTTTCACCTGAGGAGGCAGCAGCGTACGTAGGCAGCAAAGAATTGTTACGCCAATTTGAACTGGCGAAATGGCTAAAGCCATTTGTGCGAGGTAATCGGCTCACGAGGTTCGACATTCGCGATTTGGATGGTTGCATCGACCGTTTAAAAGCCGGCGACCTGCTTCCAAATGCCAGAGCCGCGTGACTACACGCGAAAAGCTTTCATGATCTCGCGATCATCCGGCCGTAATTTCGCATAGTGCCGTTGCACGACACGAACGTCATCCCCGAGCCAGGTTGCTATTCTGTAGATGTCGATCCCCTTACTTGCGCAAATCGACGCAAAGGAATGGCGCATGACGTGCGGGGTGAGCCAGGGAACTCCTTCCGCCTTCATGAATTCGGAAAAGGCGCGCCGAAAATCGAACCGGTAGCGATGTGTTCCGTGCGTCACATCTGGTTGCAAAACGTAGGGTGAGCGCAAACCGTATCGTTTAAGAAATTCAGCGAATTGGTCCGTCAATGGAACAGTCCGGGCGTCTCGATCCTTTGGTCGAAAAGTTGCAGTTGCGCGAATTTCAACGGTGCGCCCCGGAAGATTAAACCATTCGGGCACAGCCTCCACGATTTCAAGCTTGCGCATCCCGGCGTGGAAGCCGCAGAACAAAACGTAGCGAAGGTCGTCGTTAGGCGCATTTTTGATCAGTCTTTGTGCGAGATCAAAATCGGCAAATCGAGTTCTTCCTTTTCGATCGATCCGGTCGAGCTGGACATCGAGCACCGGATTGCGCCGACACAGATTTTCCTTCACGCACCAATTGAAGAACGAACGCAGCGTGAACATATAACTTTCCGCTGTGCTTGGAGCGATGCGTACCTTTGCCGCGTTGTAGAAAGCCTTGCATTGATAGCCGGTCACGTTCGTCGGCGGAATGTTCTTCACGCTGTCCCCAAACAGATTGAGACAAGATCGTTTGCTTTCTGCGCTCATCTTGCTGTAGCGGTTCGTCTCGTATTTGTGCCTTAGGAACCGCTCGGCTTCGGCCCGAAATGACTGCGCTGGCTGCAGCTCCGGCGCGTCCATGATTTCGCGCGCACGCTGCACCGCCTCAACATAGTCGCGCGTCTCAAGCGAAACCATGCTCCGGCGTCCGTTTACCTGCTTCGCGAACCAATAAATATCGCCTCGCAAATAAAGGCCCTTAATCCTGCCCTTGAGCATGCCCACATGCTCGGTCAGTGGCGCGAGTCAACCGCTCCAGATCAGGAGCATCGAAGCGAGTCTCCGGGTACCGCCGAGATCGCGACAAATTCGAGCAAAGAGTTACGCGCTTGCGTCCGTTTTATTTCCGCATAAGCCTCAGTAGGTCAATTCGCACATATGTCTGATGTCGCACAACAAATCGAGCATCTTCGTCTCGCAGAGTTGCAGTTTCGCTTGGCTTCAGCGGTCCGCCTCGCCTCGACATTCAAAACGCAACCGCGCGACCTTCCGATTGAATGGTCGCATGGGAAACACAGCCTGCGATACGACGAGATTGCGCTTTCGGAAGATGACGCTGATTACGCTGCATGGAGCCTGCATCGCTCGGCGACATTTCTAATGGCCGTTGCCATGAAGGACGCGATTCGGGTGGCGGTTCACGACCCGAAGACAGACAGCGATGCTAATGTGCGCTCTGCGTATCAGATCGCGCGGTTGATTCGGAATGCTTTCGCTCACTCGCCTTTTGACCCTGTGTGGTCCATTGACCTTGATTGTCGCGACCGAGTGTTTGCAGTGCGTGATCTTATCAGACTGGACACTACGGGATTGCATGACCAACGGTTCGACTGGCGTAATTTTGGCGGGCCACTCGCTTTGCTTCGTCTTTCGCAGTTTGTGCGGGCCGAGATTCTCAAAGACGCAGAACCGCCGTCACCGGTGATTCCAATGCCCCGGAAAGTGTATATGCAGCAGGGTGACCTGATTCTCATGAAAGTGGATGAGATTCCTGCGGATGCGGCACCGGTCGAGATCGAGCGGCTTCCTGACGGTGGTTTACCTCTAGGAGGAGGACATGTCCTTTATCCTGCGGCTAAGTCGAAATGATGGTGATTTTTCGCCCAATTGATTGTAACACTTTAGTGTAACACTTTGCGCGTTTTCATGGGTTCGCATGGCTTCATATGGAGTTGCCCACGAGGGAAGAAATTGCTCACGGAGGCTCTGAGCATGTTGACACGGTAGGGGTCACAGGTTCGAACCCTGTATCGCGCACCATCTGAAGGACTTACGTTCGATCAGAAGTGTCACGTTTTTGAACATTGTCACACTTTCGCTTGTTCTCTGGCTGACGCGTCGTGTCGGCCCCGACTACCCCAACCAAATAATGCGCGCACTGGGTGCACACTTAAACGCAGAATTCGGTGCCCGATTTGGCAGAATGAGTCTCTTCAACCTGGGTGCGTTTCGCTACGGCTTTTCCGGAGGAAGAAATTGTCTACGCACCGAGTGGACAATTTGGAAGTGGATTTCGTCGGGATTCGCGGAGAAGAGGATTCATTCGCGACGAAGCAGCCGATGTCTTGCCGAGACGCACGGCCACTCAATTAATCGAAGTTTGCCAAGTCGAATGCTCGCCGCGCGTGAGCTTCGAAACCGCCGAGACGAAAACCAAAGAGCGCTGAGAACAAGATCGAAATGCACTATAAAAACAACATCGGCCCACAGGTACGGCGACGACGTTATGCGCTCGGATGGTCGCAGTCAGTTCTTGCCGCAAAATTACAGATCGCCGGTTTCGACATCAGCCGAAGTGGTGTTTCCAAAATCGAAGCGCGCCTTTCGTACGTGGACGACAAGACGCTGCTCTATTTAGCAGAAGTGGCTGAAGGTAGCAGTGCAGGACCTTTTCCCTGTGCGGCCGGCCGGCAATCGAATTCACGATTTCATCGAGAAATTGGAGACGACGCGATTTTGAAAGACTAGTTTATCCGGAGCCTACACGGTCCGTTACCTTTTTGTCATTTGCGGCTCTTCTTTAGCGCAGTGATTTGAACCCCGCGCGCATTTCACCGACAAACAGCTCCGGTTGTTCCCACGCAGCAAAGTGCCCGCCTTTCGGGAGCTTGTTATCAGTTTGGGATACGCGCCCTCTGCCCAGTTTTTTGGGGCGGCGTTTTCTCGGAAATGAAGTCGTTGTAGGGATCAATCACCAGGAGCGCTGTGATCTCTTTATCGAAATTTAGATTTGCCATGCTTGCTCCTATGTGTTCACGAATCGCTCTTTTGCCGACGCGGTGAACGTCGCCGCATTCTTCCTGATGAACTCCTGCACACTCAGCGGTCCATGCCCCGTTAGTGTGAGCACGTCGTCGGATATCCGGTCGAAGCGTCCCGCGCGGTGGAGATCGGCCATCGTCGCGAGGTGGTTCACTAGGTGAACCGGCAAGCCCCGTTGGAGCAGCCCGTCGCGCCAAGGTCCGACCGGAATGTCATGAAAGGTGATCGTGCGGCCAAGCGCCTTCGAATATTCCTGTGCATAGAAATGCATGCTCTCCGATTGCGGGCCGGTCAGGTTATAGATCTTGCCGAGGTGCGGCTGCGGATCGGTGAGCAGCGCGGCGACCACACGTGCAACGTCTTCCGCTGCAACCGGCGAAGTCTTGCCCTCGCCGAAGGGTAGTCTGATCTGATTTGATTCCCTGACCGACTCTGGAGTGAGTACCAGGAAGAAGCCTTCAAGAAACACTGTCGGCCGTACGTGCACGACCGGCAGACCGGACCAGTTCAGCGCCTGCTCGGAGAGCCACTGTAGCTTGTGCTGCGGGCTCGCGGTGGTTTCGGTAATGCTCATTTGGGAGAGCGTCATCTGCGACATATTGATAAACGCCTTCACGCCGTGATGTTTCGCCACCGCGGCCACATTGACCGTCGCGGCCAAATAGGAATCCGAAATCGACGTGCCGAAGTACATCGTCTGGCAGCCGGCAATCACGCGATGCATTGACTCGAGATCGAGCAAATCGCCGACCACGACCTCCGCACCCTTGTCGCGCAACGTCTGCGCGCGTACGTCTTCTTTTCGCACCATCGCACGCACCGCTTTGCCTTGCTTCAACAGCAGTTCGGTGACAGAGCGCCCTACTGCTCCGACACGGCCCGCCGCGCCGGTGACTAGAATCGGATTTGTCATGATTTTTCCTCCTGTGCGTTCATTTGGATCGAATGTCAGGTTTGTTGGATGCAGGCGTCAATCTGCAACATGTGCGGAACACAGTTGTTCGCTTCGGCCACACTCCTCAGGCGATCCCATACCTTGCCTCCCTCGGAAGTGAAGTCGGTGTAGGGATCGATCATCAAGAGTGCCGTGATCTCTTTGTCGTATGTCAAATTTCCGTATGTCATATCTCAGGTTTGTTATGGAGTTTGAGTCAGGGTGGATGGCTGATTTTTTGTTCTGTGTCCTGCCGCGCACATCCCTGCGCGGCAGGACTGACAGGCGGTTGGCCGTTCAGCGCGGTGACCTTTTCGCTGCGCAGTGATTTGAACACCTCGCGCATCTCTTTTGCGAAAAGCTCCGGCCGTTTAGTAGCGGTCGTTGCTATGTCCTTGGGTTGAGCTACGTCAGTGCCCGTGTCCATACACTTTCTCGCGGTCGTAGTCAGGCACGGCAAACGTTAGCGTCACCACCTGCCCAGGTCCCGCGTGCGGGTCGGGCACTTCCTGAAACTCTGGTTGCGTCTGCGCATTCAGCAGTCGGTAAGCGATCATCGTGTCCATCCTTCTGGCTGACCTGGCATCTGCAAGCGCTTTGCCTGCTAACCCCGAGTCCTACGGCGTTGGGTAGTCCCAAACATCGGGCGGCAGCTTATCCTTGAGCGATGCATACATGGCGTCACGGAATAGTTTCACCGCCGGAAACGGCCGAAGGGCAATAGTGCGCTCCACAATCAGCCCCTGCTCGTTGTCCACGATGACCTCCAAGCTCTCGATCTTGTGGCCATCCATGGTCCCGACCCAGCGCAAGAAGGTGGTGCGCTCATCGAGCTTAAACTCCGCTGTATAGGTACCGGAACCACGCGTAGAGCTCGACTGAGCGAAAATCGCCGCGATGACTTCACGCCCCTCGATCGGCCGTACTAGGATCGGGCTGTTGAATACGATGTTTTCGGCAAGCAGCGCGCTCACCTGGGCGGGTGTGGGTTTACCAGATTCCCGTAGTTTGCGTAAAGGATGCATTTGATTTCTCCTATAATTCTATTATTCGCTACTGGACGATAGGAAATATTAGATTACTTCGTCGGCATTACCATCCGGCACGCTTAGCAGGACCCCGAGCCAGCAGGATTCGGCTCACCACCAGGACCCACACTTCAAGCGTTCTGGTCCAACGAAAAAATCTCAACGAACCGAGACCTTCCCTCCATTCACTAGCTTGACGTTTGGTGTGATGACGACGGAATCACCGTCTTTCAATCCTTGCCTCACTTCGATTCCGGTTTCCGTAGTTAAGCCGCAAACGACACTGACCCGTCGAACAATTCCTTCGCGAACAGTCCAGACATAAGCTTCGCCCTCATCGTGCCTGACGGCACTTTTGGGAACTGTTATAACCGGTTCCAGTTTTCCCGGCGACCTGATTTCGAAAAAACTTACCTTGACGCTCATCTCCGGCTTGATGATCTGCAAATCCGGCCGAGCGATCTGGGCCTCGATTTTGACCGTGCCCTTCTGGCGGTCGGCTGCGGGATAAACCTTCACCAAAGCTGCATCAAATTGCTTGTCGGGATACGAGTCTAACACAACAACTACCGGCGAACCGATACCCACCTTCGCAATATCAGCCTCATTGATGTCCACTTCGGCTCGCATATCATCCGTGTCAGCCAATTGGGCGATGTCAGTCGAGCCTCCGCCCGCCTCAATCTGACCGCCAAAATTGATGGTGTCGCCCAGTTCCCGATATTTCTTCAAGATAATGCCGTTGATAGGCGAACTGATGACGCACTGGTTCACATTGAATTTGGCGTAATCGACTGCCGCCTCATCACGTTCAAGTTCGGCTTGCCCAACTCCTGCGGCGGTGATTGCAGTTTCAAAGTCATCCTTCGAAATAGCACCAGTCTTGATCAGGTAGCGCGCGCGGTCGGCTTTGTCCTGAAGGAGATGAAGGTTGGCCTTGGCAACGTCTCGACTAGCGATAGCCTGGCGCAGTTGCGCCTGATAGTCCCGATCATCAATTCGCGCCAGAACATCACCAGCTTTGATGTGCTGCCCCTCCTCGATGGGTTCTTCCACAATCTGTCCCAGGACTTTTGTGCCGATAATAATGTATTTGTGGCGGGTGACTATATAACCAGAGCCTGTCAACAGCATGCTGGACTGGCGGTCCGTCCTCGCCACTACCATCATCGTTTGCACTGTGGGCGACCGGCCCACCGTCTTGGCGTAAATGACATAGCTTGCAGCCCCGAGAACTGTTAGGAGCAACATCAGGATCGCAATTGAAACCAACCGACTGCGCTTGCGGCGCGGTTGCTCCTGCGGGCGCACAATGCGCAGTGTTTCCAGTTCGTGATTCGTTTGCATGGCTTCGATGGCCATGACTCAGTTCCTTCTCAAAGCGTTGACTACACTCACGCGCATGGCCTGTCGCGCCGGCAGCCAGCCGCCCAATGCGCCAATAACAATCGCAAACACGAGCGCTTGAATCGCGATAACGGGGGTTACATGAAAATTAAACGCAAGGGTTGGCGCCGAAACGGCGCCGCCATTGAACTTGGTCGAGAGTCCGTTGACCGGCAGGGCGAGAATCACTCCGATGATGCCGGCCGCGAACGCCAGCGCTGAAGACTCCGCAAGGAACGATGTCATGATGGCTAGCGGGCTGAATCCCAATGCCCGCAACGTCCCGATTTCAGTCGTCCGCGCCGCCACCGCCGCGTACATCGTATTCATTGCAGCAAAAATGGCAGCGAAAGCCATGATTCCCGCCACCAACAATCCGAGCGCCCGCAGGTTGGCGGCTATTCCCGATTGCTCCTTGTAATACTCTGACTCCGTCTTGGCTTGCAGGTTGATGCGTGGATCATCGGCACATCGCTGAATCAGCGAGTGAACATCCGCACCGGGGACGAGCTTGAGACGGATGCTGTTGAAACTCGAACCTCTCCGGGAATCCTCCTGCAAGCTATGCAGGTCGCCCCAAACCTCTGATTCAAACGAACTTCCGCCGGACTCAAAAACGCCCACCACTTTCCAAATGCGTCTGCCAACTTTCAGGTCCGCCCCCAATGAACAGCCGGAGTATCGATTCAAAATCAATTTGCCGATGATGACTTCATTCAGTCCAGGCGCAAACATTCGACCGGCGATAATACGCACTTTTTCATTGGTTTGGGTGCTCACGGGCAGCACTCCGCGAATGGGAAGGTTGTCCAAAGTGTCGCCGGCGGGCATAAACACCTGTTCGGCGAGTTCGGGCGAAACAAGCGGATTTCCCGCGCCATCGCGTTTGATGGCCGGTAGAAATTTGAGCGCGTCCAACTGGTCGAGCGTGATAAACGAATTGGCCTCTGAGTCCGCGCCGCGTCCGATAAGAATCATGTTGTCCGGCGAACTGCTATCCTTGATCGCCGAGTCGAGACCTCCGACAATCGCCATTCCCGCAACGAAGACGCCGACGACGATGGCAATCGCACCTACGGTCATTGAATTGGACACGCGACGGATGAGCAGGCTCCGGCGATTGTATTTGAAGGGAATGGCCATATTAATCCACCAGTCTGAGGGTCTCAACGATGCTGCGTTTCGCGGCTGCACGCGCGGGAACATACGCGCTAAACAAACCGATAAGCGCCGCCACCCCCAGGGTCTCCGCCAACACAAAAGGAGGAACATGCAATGAGACAAAAGGGCCAAGGGCATCAGCGTTGAACGCGAAAACCTTGAACAGTCCAAACGCCACCCCGCAACCAATCGCTCCTCCCAATAAAGCAACAATCAACGATTCGCCCACAAGCAGACTCAAGATCACCCCCGAGGGAAATCCTATCGAGCGCATTACTGCGATTTCGCTGCGACGCTCGCGAATGGACATCGCCGCCGTGTTTGCCGCGACCAGCCCAATTGCCACGACGGCCACCAGGCCGATAAACTCGGCCAGTTTCATAAAAATACGGTAGCGACCCAGAATGCTGCCCAATGCCGCTGCTTCAGAAGCGCTTCGTGTTTCTGCGGCAGAATTGGCGAATTGGTTATCAAGCGCGGCACAAACTCCAGGAACCACCCTTGAATCATCCACCCGAACCCAAAATTCATGCGCGATTCCAGGGTTACCGGCGGCTTCCTCAAAATAGTCTAGTCGGAAGATTAAGAAGCTTGGAACGGGTCCCTTGTCGATAGTACCGACAATAGTCAAAGTAACATTGAATGGATATATGGTTCCCCGGAGTTGGATTTGCTGACCGACATGGAGATTGAAGCGGCGCATTGTGCCTTGCGCGACCAGACAGGCGGTCTTGATCTTTTTGAACTCGTCCACGCCGGTGAGACCCCAATCGGACCACATGTCAATCTCCTTCGCTTCCGTAGCAACACTTGGAAATTGATCGCTGACCTCATGGTAAATGCCGCCGTAAATTACCAGCGGAGCAACGGCAACGACATGGGGAATCGTGGCAATTTTGGACTTGTAAGCTACGGGCAGAGGATAACCCAATCCCATCTTGGTGCGGCAGAGGATGCGAACGGAGGAGGTTGTATCAGCCAGCATCTGGTTGGCAAAAGTTGGCAGACTCACCAGCACCGAGAAGATAAAGAGCGATACCGCAATCGAAAGAATCGTGAGGATAGTTCTTCGTTTGGTGCGGAGCAGGTTTTTGAAAATCAGCGTCAGATATTTCGTCATATTTCCTTGCTCCGGTCATGCCGAAATCTGGAGCGCACCAGTCGCTTTTGTGGATGCACCGCCTTTTTCCGCTCCGGTGAATACTCCCTTGTCCAAGCGGTAAACGGCATCCACGAAACGCTCGGAACGCGGGTCGTGGGTGACCATCACAATAGTCTTGTCAAACTGTGTCTTGAGTTGCGTCAGCAGGATTAGGATTTCCTCTGCAGACTTTGCGTCCAAATCGCCCGTTGGTTCATCTGCAACCAGAATGGTCGGATCGGTCACGATGGCACGCGCAATGGCCACACGTTGCTCCTGCCCACCCGAAAGTTGACGCGGATAATGGCCCATGCGTTCAGCGAGACCGACCGCTTTGAGGGCGGATTCGACATGCGTCTTTCGGTCCGCTTTGCTCAAATGCGTCAGAAGCAGAGGCAGTTCAACATTCTCGAAGGCCGTCAATACGGGAATGAGATTATAAAACTGAAATACCAATCCAATATGACGCGCTCTCCACGCGGCAATTTCGCGTTCGTTCATGGTGGAAATTTCTTCGCCCCCGACCGCCACGCGCCCGGAAGTCGCGTGATCAATTCCGGTCACCAAATTCAGCAGTGTCGTCTTGCCGGAGCCAGATGGCCCCATGATCGCCACAAACGATTTGCGGGGAATGTCGAGGGTCACATCATCCAGCGCGCGCACCTCGAATTCATCGCGCTTGTAGGTACGAGTCACATGGTCAAGCGTGACAGCGCTGGATTCTTCTGTGGTTATGTCGTCAGTTGCATTCATGTTTGAGTGCTTTCATCGAGTCATTTAATTTGTTCTGCTTTTTCTCCGAAACGTGTAGGTGAATTTTGGTGGCCTTTGCGTTCTGACTCAGGCGCCAACGGCCGAAATGGCCGTGGCCCCGCCGTCGATCAGGAAGTCTGTCCCGACGACGTAGGCAGAATCGTCCGACGCGAGATAAGTTGCCAGCTTCGCGATTTCCACCGGATCGGCCAGCCGCTTGCTCGGATTGCTTGTCCGCAGCAACCCCTTGACCGCATCGCCCTGCTCTTCGCCTGCGAAACGACCGAACATTGCCGTGTCAGTCGGGCCTGGGCTTAGGGTGTTCACGCGAATCCCGCGGTCCGCGAGCAGCTCGGAGCTGAGGATCCGAGCGAGATTGACGACTGCGGCCTTGCAGGGCGAGACGGTCGAGGTCGTCGGCCATCCTCTTCGCGCAGTAACGGACGCATTGATGATGACAGATGAGCCTTGCCTCAGTAGCGGCAACGCCTTTTGAATTGTGAAATAGGCCCCCTTGAAGTTGGAGCCTATCACCCGGTCGAAGCTTTGCTCCGTCACCTCTTCGAACGGCAGGAATTCACTGTGACCTGCATTGACGAAGATGCCGTCCAGGTGACCGAACTCTCGCTTGATCGTGGTGAACATCGCATCGAGGTCCGCGAGATTGCTGACATCCGCGCGAACGGCAAGACTTCCGGCGCCAAGCGTCTCTTGAGCCGCCTTCAGCGTCTTCTCATTCAAGCCGCAGATGGCGACGCGCGCGCCCTCTCTGTCGAATTCCTGCGCTGCGGCCAACCCGATCCCGCTGTTGCCGCCGGTGATAAGAATATTCTTGTTCGTTAGTCTATTCATTGTCGTCATTGGTTAACCTTTCTTTCGTTTGTCGTTTCTTTGATTTGTAGTTGCTGCGATTGAAATTTGAACGGACAGACTGGTCGGTATGATAGGATGCATAAAAAAGATTCGATGAAGTTGCGAAGCGCGATAACTTGCTCCCCTAGTTGCCTAGGTGAAAGCGACTTCACCTGGCTTTTGCTGGTTTTGATGAGGAGCAGAAAATTGTTCATTGCATCTGTTTGAGTTGAATCTGCGGCGTTAACATGGTCGTGTCGGTTACGGTACGGAGTAGGCGCCAAGCCGCGCCTACTCTTCAAGCCTCAGCCTACCGGATACCCTGTTGCTCTAGTCAAATTTGAGCCTGGAGCAGAAAGTACGTCGCGGTAGTGATTTGCGAATTCCGCAAGAGTGGTCGGTTTGCGACCTAAAAACTCATTGAGGGTATCAGCGGGACCACTGAAAATACCTGACGGCATATCCCTGTATGGGCCATTTCTGAAGTGCTGCAATACCCGAGGTGGGAGGAAGTTTTTAAGACTATCAATCCAGGCGTCAACCGGAATGCTTTCGTATTTAATTTTATGATTTAAAACTTGAGAAATCTTCTGGTAAGCCTCTTCAAATGAGTATTGTTCGGGCCCGTACAAGTTGTACGTCTTGCCGTGGTGTTCGGATGGATTTTCCATAATTTTGACGGACACATACGCCAAATCTTCGGCGGAAACGAAGGCGAGTCTATTTTGATCAAAAGGCATTTGAATCAAGCCAGCCTGAGCTCCTTTCGCAAAATATAAAAACCAATCAAAAAAGAAAGTTGGACGAATGTGTGTCGTCTTAACCTCCGACCAATCAAAAACGCGTTCGCTCATCCAATGAGCAATTGTTGCATCACTAAACGCATCTGATCGCGCTGAGACTTGCGACATATTCACAATGATTTCAAGGTGAGTTTCCTTTGCGGCCTGAGCAAAAAAGGTCGCCGACTCGATGAGCCCTGGGGCAACAGGATAGCCAAAATAAGCTCCGCTAACTCCAGCCAATGCCAGCCTTAGACCCTTGAGCTCCAGAAAATCGCAAACGACAGTTTCTGCACCCTGTTGTTTCAAGTTCTCACTCCTCTCGTCCTGCTTGTGAACCATCGCTCGCACTTTATGGCCGCGCTCAAGGAGTATCCGCACCATTTTGCTTCCGACACTTCCAGAGGCGCCACTCACCAAAAACAATTTGTTGCTCATTTTCTTGTTCGTTAGTCTATTCATTGTCGTCACTCTTAACGGCGCTGGGCTCCGATGATGAAAGAAGCCATGGTGGCCGGCACGTTCCCAACTACGCGCCAACGGTGGCGAGTTCCGTTCTCAATCAGGACATCGCCGGGAGACAGCGACGCTTCCGCGCCATTGTCGAGCTGGAGTGCCAGATTGCCGGAGAGAACGACCCCGAAATCCGTCGTGTCGGTTCTGTGAAAGCCGGCGTTAGCTCCACCGAGTTCGTCGCCATCCTCGAGGTGCATCTCGGCCGTGGGTTCTGGTGCAATGAAGTCTCCCGGCAAGTACGTCCCGATGATGAAGCGGATGCCACCTACGGGCGGAAAAATACCGGGCGCACTCGGATTGTTCCCCGCGTTCGGGTAGGTTGCGGGCTCATCGGCATTCCACAGAAAGGCGAGCTCTCCTAGACCAGGAATGGGCATCGCATCGACGTTCTCGTCTCGCACAAAAACAGCCCGACCCTTGGCGTCGTGGCCGGTGACAACCGTGCGTACCTTCATTCCCTGTCTCTTCTCGTCCGGCTTGTTCATGGTCATTTTCTTGGATGGTTGTAATTTCGTTTTCATTTTAATTTTCCTTTCCTGTTGTTGAAGTTGCAGCCGTTCTTTGAACGGACAGACTGGTCGGTATGGAGGTGATTGATAAAAAAGAATCCCTAAGGTTTCAAGCTGTCCAGATAATCGAAAAGAGCATGGCTCGTTTGCAACAGCAGTTGCTCGTCCTGGGCGTTTTTGGCCGTACCAGCGATGCCCGCTTGCACCGCCACGATGAACGCCGCCACTTTCGGCGGAGAAACGTCTTTTCTCACTTTGCCTGCCTTGATCCCGCGGGCGAACGCGGCCGCCATGGTCTCTCGCCATGCGACATAGATTTTCTCCAGCGACTGGCGGAATTTTTCATCAAGGGGTGACATCTCTTGCGCCAGATTATTCAGCGGACAGCCATGCACCAGCCCGCCATCGGCAATCTTCCTTTTGGCGCCTTGGCGAAAGATGCGCTTTAGATCGGTAATTGGATCGGTCGAATTGGCGAGAGGATCGGACCATTGCTGCTTGAAATCCGGATCAATGACCTCCCGCACAACCGCGTGCCCCAAATGTTTTTTGCCTTTGAAGTGATGAAACAGTGCGCCTTTGGTCGTGCGCGCTTTATCGACGATGCGATTGAGGCTACCGCCTTGGAATCCGTTTCTGTAAAATTCGTCAAACGCAGCCTGGAGGATTTTTCCTCGCGTGTTTTCTGGCGCTCTGGTGGCGGTCGTCTTCATTCGATATCTAAGATACAGACCAGTCGGTATGTGTCAATGTTCAAACTTTCTTTTGTCAATTCTCGGATTTGACCATTTGGCGGTTTCCTAACCTCGGAGCCTACGGGGTCCGGTACCTTTTTGTCATTTGAGCCTTTTCCATAGCCGAAACGGAAAATCGCGGAAGACAATTTCTCCTGGGTCGAGCCCCTGAACCGAAGGGGTCCGAACCCTTTTTGACATCGGGCCCGAAATGCAGGGTAAAGTCCGCCAAATTTTAGACTTTTTGCACGTTACGGACCCTTCATTTGAGACCCTTTTGACACCGCTGATGCCGGCCGGCATCTATAAATAGATGGCCGTGGCCAAGCAAAGCAAAATCACGTGCGTAAAGAGATCATCCGCCAACGTCACTACTTTAGCGCGAGATTAGCCACAATTTTTTCAAAGCGTGGATCACTGCGTAATGGGTCGAGGACCGGGTTGACCTTTAGCTGTAGGGCGAACCAGTTGGGTTCTTCGACTGTTTTTGCCAACCAGACAAGGGCCTGCTCCTTATCACCCAATCGCAGGTAAGCCGTTAAATAATGCCAGGCGGAAACATATTCACCACGCGCACTCTTTTCGTTGAGCTGCTGCAATTGTTTTTGCGCCAAGGCGCGAACCGCGGCGTCGAATCCGGAAGCGGCAAAAGTTTGTTCGAGGAATTGCGCCTGCTCCGGTTGGCCACTCCAGGTTAAACTCGCGCACCATTGCGTGATCGCTTCATGGAGCATTCCTTTGCGTTCACAGGCATCGCCAAAATGTCCGTGCGCGACAGCATTCGTCGGTTGGAGTTCCAATGTGGCGGTAAAATAGGCAATCGCGCCATCGTAATCGCGCAGAAAAAAGAGGATCCTCCCGGCAAATAGATGCAACCCGGGAAAGAAGGGATCGAGCTGTTTCGCCAGTGCGATTTGGGCGAGTCCCTCTTCGCTGCGTCCGAACAGAACCAGACAGAGACCATAATGATGGCGGATTTCGCCATCATTCGGATTCAATTCTGCCCCGCGAAGGAAGGCGCGCTCGGCGGCAGGCCAATCCCTTTTATAATATAGCTCGACACCGGCGAGGAGATGATACGCTTCGGCCAGAGTATCATCCAATTCGAGCGCTTTCTGAAGGGCCGTCTCGGCAGCCGGCCAGTGCGCAGGCGGTAAAATAGCGTTGGCCGCGCCAAAGGCGTGATAGCTACCGAGACCACTGTAAGCGGGCGCAAAGCTGGGATCGAGCTCGATGGCGCGCTGAAAGTATTTGAGGACCTGTTCGTAGCCAGGCGCGAAAAAATTACGCCACTGATGTCGCGCCTTTAGATAGAACTGATACGCCTCCGCGTTAGTGGTAGGTTGTGATGAAATCGCGCGACGTTCGGCGCCGGTGAGTTTTGCGTGAAGTGCGTCAGCGATTTTCGCGGCAATGTCGCTTTCGATGGCGAAGATATTGATTAACTGATGGTCGTATCGTTCCGCCCAAAGATGCGAATCGTTTGCGGCATCGATGAGTTGGACATTGACGCGCACTTGATCGCCCGCCTTCTGGACCGTGCCTTCGAGGATATTCCCGACGCCGAGCTGCTTCGCGATCTGCGCAATGTCATCGGTTGAATTCTTGAATCGTTGCGTCGATGTGCGCGAGATGACCTTGAGGTCACGGATTCGAGAGAGCCTGTTCAAGATTTCCTCTTGAATGCCATCAGCAAAATACACGTTTGCTTTGTCTTCGCTTAAATTTTCAAACGGTAGGACGGCAATCGATTTGCGCAGAATCGGAGCGCTCGCTTTTTCGCTGCGCGTTTCCTCTCCTCTTAATTTTTTAGGCGTCTCCGGATTGCCGATCTCGTCGGAATAGAGGTTAACGAGGCCGAGCGTGACGCCATGTTTCACTTCACATGTTCCCGAGTCGTGTAAGAGCGGCCGCCACCGTGCATATTGTTCAAGATCATCCGCAACGCGTTTGGAGAGCAGAATGTGGCCGGCATCGCCGCAATCCATAACGCGCTGCGCAATATTGATCCCCGCGCCGGTAATGTTGGCCTGCTCGTTTAGATCGGTAATTTCGTTCAGCGGCCCGCTGTGAATTCCCATTCGTAATTTGAGTTCGGGATGATTCTTGAGCTCTTTGCTTACTTCCAGCGCGCATAACACCGGTGCTTCCGGCGTGGTTCTAAAAACCAATGCGCCGCCGTCGCCGGTTGGCAATCGCAACAATTTTTTTTCCGCTTCCGCTTTTTTGAACTGCTCGGTACCACGAACAATTGCTCTCAATTTCTCCACTTGCTGGCTTTGCTGATCGATGAGTAGCTTTGAATAACCAACGATATCGATGAACAAGACGTGACCGATCTCGAACTTCACGTCTGAGGGATGCTCACTCGGCACGTGACGGTGTTATCAAGAAGGTGATGGATAAACGAACCTATTTTCTGCTCCAATCGTTGAGCGCGATAACGCTTAAGGCGGCCCAGCGAGAGACTTTTTGTAATACAAAAACACCGGAGCCTACGGGGTCCGGTACCTTTTTGTCATTTACGGCTTTTCTTTAGCCGAAACGGAAAATGTTCTATTGCGATTTCTCCTGGGGTCGAGCCCTTGAAGGCGACATGGCCATGGATTTCCTGTCCGAGCCTTTTCGTATGGCTAGGGATTCCCTTCAATCGGTATCAAGAGCGTTCCTCGCCAATCGTTTTTGAGGCCAACGGTCTAGCTCAGCAAAATCGGCAGAAGGACGCCGAGGCCGAGGGCGAAAAGCCAAAGGGCCGGAGCGGGAGTACCGATGGGGCGTTGCAGCCGCGCTTCACGGGGGGCAAAGCGCGGGTCGAGGCGCATCCGGTCTCGGTGGCGACGCTCGAGAAACAGAAAGAACGTGGCCGTCACCACGCCGTAGAGCAAATGCCCAAGCAGCGATGAGAGCGCGGAAGCCGCCGCCTGATTCGTCCAGGTGAAAGATGCCCCCAGCCAGATAGGAAAGAGCGTTAACGTTCCGATGAACCACCAAGTGATACCGTAAAGCATGCCCCAGCCAATAGCCGCGCCCCAGTCCGGCGATTCTCGCTGAAAGAGGAGTCCGTAACCGGCGCCGATCGCGATGCTGATGGCCAAGTGGACTGCTAATCCCAGCGTCGGGGACGTGCCGCCCGCGAGGCGCGCAATCCACGGCAGACCGTTGACCGCGACGATTTGTGGCCAGAAGACGAGACCGCCGATGAGCCCCGCGATGGCGCCGCGCCCTAACGAAATTAAGGCGCGCGAACCGGGACCTTCCGGTTGACGATTGATTGGATCAGTGTCGATGAAGAAGCTGACCCAGAGACGGTCGAGCGCGGCATAAATTACGCCGACGATCAGCCCGTAAACGATATGTCCCATGAGTGAACCGAAGAGCGCTTGTCCCTGCGCCAGCGACCAGTCGGGCGCCTGTGCCAGCAGCAGCGGCTTTAAAGTCAATGGTCCGAGAAACCACCAGAAAATGCCATAGGCCAGGCCCCAGCCCGCACTCGATCCGTAACCGCGAACGTCTCGTTGAAAAAGCAAGCCAAACGTCGCGCCGATGATGACCGCAAAAATAAAGTGAAGCGTCTTGCCAAGTCCCGGAGAGGACGAGCCGACCAGCCCGGCGATGAGCGGAAAGAAGTGGGCCTTCTCCATCCACTGGCCGAACGCCCAACCGCCGACGATCCCGGCAAGTCCGCCGGCGACGAGCGCGCGCGGCAGGCTGAATGCCTGAGATTTTGCGAAGATGATTGGTTTCGATAATGCGCCAAGGACGAGGCCGATGGGCGCGCCAAAGACGACGAGATAACCCACTAATTCGGGAAAGTGCGCGCGGGCCGAGTCGAGCATTCCCATCGATTCATGAGTGACAAGCCGCAAGAGCCCGCTTGCGGGCCCGGCCAGCCAAAGGACAAATGCGAATGCCAATCCCCAGAGCAATCCGGCGCCAGGCGTAACAGCGCGGGAACGTGTGAGGAGCGCGAACAAAGCGCCAGTCAGGCCGCCGATGAGTAATGTCAAACCGCTCCCGCCTTTGAGTAATCCGAGATGCGCGAGCACGAACGCGGCTAGTGCACCAATAACGGTCCCAGCGACGAGCGTGCGTCGTGGCAAAGTTTTCATGGGCGGATCTTTTCGCGGTGCGTAGGGAGTTCTATCGTCTGGACGATGTCGCGCGGGAAAAACAATTCGATCGTCCAATCACCGACCACGCGCACTTTGCGCTCGAGGCCTGGAAGCTTGCTCAAGTAAATGCCACGCCAGAGCAGCCACGCGAAGAAGCCGCTGAATTTGAACCCTTTGATCTCCGCGCACGCGGTGTGATGACCGACGACGCAGAGAGTGCCGAGAGAATCGAAGTGAAATGGCCGCAGCGGCTGTCCCGCGATGCTGGCGCGCAAGTTTCGGGCGAGTGTACGCGCTTCACGGATCGCGAATTGTGCGGTCGGCGGGCACGGTCGGCCCGTCTTCGCATCGGGCACAACTGCGCAATCACCAAGTGCCCAGATTCCTTTGTGGCCTCGCACCATGAGTGTGTTTTCCACTAGCACGGCGCCACGTTTATCGCGCTCCACGGCCAGCTCTTTCAACAGCGGACTCGGTGACGCGCCCGCGGTCCACACAAGCGTTTCACTGGCGATTTCAAACTCGGCTTGCTCCGGCTCCTTGCGCTTAAGCAGCACCACGCCCGGACGCGCCGCCGCGACCCGTGCTTCCAGCTCGAACGTCACGCCGCGCTCGCGCATCCGGTCAAGCGCGTAATTGGCAAGCGAGGCGCTTAGTTCCGGCAGAATCCGTTCGCGCGAATGAACCAGCACGATGCGCAAGTCGTCTGTGGACAAATTCGGATAATCCGCCAGCATCCCGCGCGCGAAATCGTTCAGCCCGCCGACGAGCTCCGCGCCGGAAAAGCCACCGCCGGCGACAACGAACGTCAACAGCGCGCGCCGACGCGCGGTGTTCGTTTCCGCGTCGGCCTGATCAAACATATCGATGACGTGATTGCGAAGACGGATCGCGTCGGCCAGCGTTTTGAATTCGAGGGCGTGCTCGGCGATCCCATCGCCCGGCGGCAAACTTGAGACGGCGCCGAGTGCGAGAACTAGTTGATCGTAGCACAGCGTTTCCTCTCGGTCTGAGAGGCGGACACGGCGATTTTCGAGATCGATGCCAACGGCTTGCGCGCGCATCACTCGCGTGCGACGCAGGCCGCTGCGCAAGGGCGTGGAAATGTGTGTCGGCTCGAGACTGCTCGCGGCGACTTCTGCCAGCATCGGCGTAAAGAGGAGCGCGTTGGTTTCGCTAACGAGCGTGAGACCTATCGTCGGATCATAACGAAATTGTCGCTCTAGGTTCATTGCCGTCGTCACTCCCGCGAAGCCGCCACCGAGAATCACGATTCGCGTTTTGATTTCGGGCACAGGAAGCTCTGGCGGCGCGGGCGCGGCGCCAAATAGGTGTTCGGCAATACGGACGGCTCCTGTTGTGAGCGAGCCAAGCCCAAATCCAAAAAGCAGCCAGCCGACAAGCGCCGGGAAAAGGGCACGCATCGCTTCGGCGCTCCACTGTGGCATTTTCCCGGCGAACAAGGGCAGCAAAATAACATTGCACGCGCCCCACATCGGCAGGCCGAACGCCGCCGCGGTCATCGCGCGATCGGCCGTCGCGCCGTCGCCAGCGATCGGGCGCGGCAATGCCATCGCGTAGAGCGTTCCTAGGATCGCGCCGAGCGCCAAGCCTAACGAGTGGTTACCGACAGCGGGAGTGAGCAGCGTTCCGCAAACCACACCGCACAGGAATCCCGGCAGCGCACGGCGTAAGAGCAGCATTACGCGTTTTCCACTCTAGCTTTCACGTGGTGCAAACCGGTGGCACCATCCGGCACTTGATCACGATATTCGCTGATCTGCAGTTTTCCCTCGCCATCTGTAGCGCGAACCACGAGCTGCGATTCGCCCACCTTTTCCGGCGTCCACTCGTAGCGCCAGAGACTCCAGGAAATTTTTGTACCTGGCTGCGAGATCTCGGCATCCTCCCACGTGTCACCGCCGTCCGTACTAATTTCGACCTTCGAGATTCCGCGGTCGCCTCCAAAGGCCATTCCGCGCAGCTCGGCCATCTTGCCGGGAACAAACGGTTGTGCAAAGTGATCGCCCGCGACCTGCGGCGCATCGAAACGGGAGTGTGTGGGAATCACATCGCCGAGGCGGCCCCAGCCTTGTTGCTTGTAAAAACCGCAGCCATGGCGCCGATGGAGACGCGCGTCCGCTTCGTCGAGCAGTTCGATCCGCGTCAGCCACTTTGGGTTTTTTTCGCCATATAATCCCGGAACAATAAGCCGTAGCGGAAAACCGTGACCATGCGGCAACGGCTCGCCGTTCATTTCGTAGGCCACCAGCGTGGTGGGCTCCATTGCCTTTTCAAAGCGGAATGTCTCGTAATAGCCGTCGGCAGCCCTGAACAGGACCGTCGTGACATTCGGTTTGGGCTTCACCTGCTCGAGGAGCCTTGGCAACGGCACGCCTTTCCAAATTGCATTCGAGCAGAGTCCGCTGCCAATTCCATAGGAAATGCAAAGAAGCGTTGTCTCCTGTTCGACCGCCGGCATCGCTGCGATATCGGCAAAACTGTAAATCTTGGGGTTCTCGACCTGCCCGACAATGTCGAGCTGCCATGAATCGCGGACGATCATCGGGTCGATCAGGTTTTTTGAGACCTGATAAAATTCATCGCGCGGGCGAATGGGTGTGATCTTCTGCACTTCTGCCCCGCCATACTGTCGGCCGTCATAAGCGAATGTGGCGATCCGGTAAAGCCGACGCAATAATCCACCCAGCGCTACAGCGAGCGCGGCGCCGATCCCCAGCGCGAGGAAACGCCTCCGACCGGTGGCGGGTACGCCTGCGCTCTCGGTACTGACTATGTGTGGGACGCGCTGAGATCAACGCGTGGAAAAGCATGATGCCGAATCCACACACACTGAACGAAATCAGCATTCCGAGTGAAGCGACGATTCGCGCCCGAGTTGGCGGCAGCCCCTGATAGTTCGTGATCAACGTCGGCCACAACACGATTACGAACAGCACAGTGGCCAGCAACACACCTGGCACGATTAACCGCCATCCCCGCGCGTCAACAATTCCATGAATCGCGTTGTCCGCGCGTTGACGCCGCTCGAGTCGATTCAGATACCACGAGTAAATAACTCCGCCGATTGCTGCGACGGCCAGTTGTCCGCCCAGTGCGCCATAAACACCCTGCAATTTCAGTGGCGTGTAACCACCGGCTTTCACTAGCGAGCCGATGAAGAACTCGACCGTAAGCAGCGGAAAGAGCCGATCAAAAATCAGCTCCGTAGGCGTGGGCCAGCCGAACGCGAGACGCAAAATCCCCATCGTGACAAGCATCGCGACACCCGCGAGCACGCCGGCGAGGATGCCGACGAGAAGAACAGCAAGGAAGGATCGCGCTGCGGTTAACTCAGCAGTTGTGTTCATGGCGCAATCCGATAAGAACGTTACCTCCGCGCGTTGCGCGCATCAAGATGTCTCCTATCGTTTCGTGCATCCCTGAAAAAGTGCTCAAATATTCCGTGAATACCCGCCGATTTAGCGTTCCGTAAGTAGCGCAGCGCTTCGCGACGTTGTCATTGATTTGTGAAGCCTGATCTGGATTTGAACTTCCGATTCCAAAAGCGAAAGGATTTTTTATGAGCATGATCAATTACCAAAAGGTGGATGTCGACGGCATCGGCATTTTTTATCGCGAGGCTGGGCCGAAGGACGCGCCAACGATCCTCCTGTTGCACGGATTTCCTACCGCCAGCCACATGTTCCGCGATCTCATCCCGCAACTCGCGGACCGGTTTCGCCTCGTTGCTCCCGATCTGCCGGCGTTTGGCCAGTCCGACATGCCGGCGCGCGGCACCTTCACTTACACGTTCGAGAATATCGCAAACGTCATCGATCGCTTCACCGAGGTGATTCGTCTCTCTCGTTTCGCGATCTACGTCTTCGACTATGGCGCGCCGGTCGGCTTTCGCCTCGCCGTTCGGCATCCGGATCGCCTAACGGCAATTATCTCCCAGAATGGCAACGCCTATGAAGAAGGGCTCAGCGATGGCTGGAATCCCATTCGGGCATATTGGCAAGAACCGTCGCAGGCGAACCGAGACGCGCTGCGCAGCTTCCTCGCGCCCGACACGACGCGCTGGCAGTACACCCATGGTGTCGCCGACGTGACCGCGGTCTCTCCGGACGGCTATTCGCTCGACAACTTCTATTTGTCCCGCCCCGGTGCCGACGAGATTCAGTTGGATTTGTTCGGCGACTACAAAAGTAACATCGCACTCTACCCAACTTTCCAAGATTACTTCCGGACACACAAACCACGCTTTCTGGCCGTGTGGGGAAAGAACGATCCCTTCTTTCTGCCGCAAGGTGCGGAGGCGTTCAAACGCGACATTCCGGGCGCGACGGTTCGCTTCTTCAACGCGGGCCACTTCGCGCTGGAGGATTCGAGCAAATTTATTGCGGAGAGCATCCGAGAATTTCTCGGGTGATTTTTCGATTTACAGCTGGAACACGAGGTCAGCAGAAAGGAACAGGAGGTACGTATGAGCAAGTTAAGTGGCAAAGTGGCAGTGATCACCGGCGGCAGCAGCGGTATCGGTCTGGCAACCGCACAGCGGTTCGTCGCCGAAGGCGCGTATGTTTTCATCACCGGCCGGCGACAGACCGAGCTGGACAAGGCGAAGGCGCTGATCGGGAAGAACGTGACGGCGGTCCAGGGCGATATCGCCAACCTGAACGACCTCGACCGCTTATATGAGACGATCAAAAAGGAGAAAGGCATCCTACACGTCGTCGTGGCAAACGCGGGGATCACCGAGCGGGCCGCCCCCTCGACGGCCACGCCGGAACACTACGACAAGATATACAACATCATCGCCCGCGGCACGTTCTTCACAATTCAGAAGGCCGTGCCGCTGATGACGGCTGGCGGGTCGATCGTGACGGTCGGGTCGGTTGCCTACAAGAAGGGCCTTATCCCTTTGACAGTTTACTCCTCGGCCAAGGCCGCAGTCCGCTACTCGGTCAAGGGCTGGGCAGCGGAACTGATCGGCAATGGTATCCGCGTCAACAACCTCAGCCCCGGCGTGATCGACACGCCGATCCTCGAAAGCCACCACGAGACCAAGGAGGAGTCCGACGCTACGCGGGCCATGTATATTAAGATAACGCCGATGGGCCGGCTCGGTCGGGCGGAGGAGATGGCCTCGGCGATTTTCTACCTGGCCTCGGACGAGAGCAGTTTCACGACCGGCTTTGACTTAGTCGCCGATGGTGGACTATCCGAAATCTGATCGATGCGACTAACGCGCATGCGGATCCTAAAACTCCCGATGGACGGGCACGCTGTTCAGATCGAAGCCCCCGACAAACGTCGCAAAGGAAATCGATGCCCCGGCTTCTGGCCGTTGAAGATCCTTGCCTAACGAACTCAAAGTTTTTAAAGACTCGTTAGGGGTTAAGTGTAATGGATAACCCTCGGAGCCTACAGGGCTCGAACCCGCTATGTTGCTATTCGGTCGCCGGACCTTCATCGATAAACTTGAGACGACACCATTCTGATCTCTCGGGAGCGGACGCGAAAATTTAGCGGCTAAGTGGATCATCGAAATTGTATACCGTAATTGTATACGCTAGCTCGAAAAATGGGCCAAAAATGGCTAATCTTGGCTAAAACTCAAATCAACAAAACCCGTGTAAGTTGCTGATTTACAATAGATAGCTAACGATAGCTAAAGCAGGCAAAAATGGCTTTCTCGATTACAAATCAGCTGCTCTACCAGTTTTCGTGTCGTTCTAATGCCGCTTTGCTCGGCGCGTGTTTCGGCACTGTCACACTTTACTGTCACACTTTTGATATTTGCATGGGTTTGCATGGGCCTGTATGGGGTCGTAATACTAGGTGCGCGAAAGTACCGAAGGGGTCGATTCGCCTTGACACGGTAGGGGTCACTGGTTCGAACCCAGTATCGCGCACCATCTCTCACCTCTGCGCGCCGCGAACGATTTACGCATTCCCGTCGGAGAGTCAGAGGCGCGATCGTAACCCTGCTCGCCTGGGCTCAGAACTCGCGAACGTTCTAATGCCACCGTCCCATATCGGGACCATTCCGGATGGGCGGATTTAGGTGGACCAGGTTAGTGCAAATACTGCCGCCGCCTCGCGCATTAACTGCGATTGCGTGGCAAGATTGATCTTGAGCTGCAGGTTGGGCTCGGCCGCCGCAGTGTAGCTCAAGGTCCGCTGTGCTTTGACGAGCGCCGAGTGTTGCTCCGCGTTGAGATGTGATCCCCATTCCATCGCATGCTCTGTGCTGATGAACGCCGGGATGCGAAGCTTTTTGAACCCGTTCATCGACCGTTGTCCTGGTGGAGTGGCTGTACGATCCCGAACCGTCGCTGCCGTACATCGGCGGGCTGACTGCCCGATGCCACGCGAAATCTGCGGAAAAGCGTTGCGCGACATTTCGAGACTTTGTGTTGCACAAAATAAAGCGCGTTGTTTTGGGTAATTGTTGGTTCCATGCTCATTTTCTCATTGAGTTATTCAACTTGGAGACGCCAATCGGCTTCGGATCTCGGACCGGGTTCTCCTTGTGTGCGCGCCTCCGCCACCTGAATCGTCTGGCGTGGGACCCGACGGAGATTGCCGGCGAGGCCGAACTTCGACAAGATCCAAATCAACCATTTCGTTGGATCCCACTGCCACGGTTTCACACCATTACGGTAATCGTGTTGAAATTCGTGATGATAGTTGTGATAGCCCTCGCCGAACGTGAACAGTGCCATGAGGAACGAGTCTCGCGCGCTGCAGCGTGTCGAATACGGTTGGCGCCCGATAGTATGACAGGCCGAGTTAATCAGGAACGTGCCGTGTTGGAGCACGACAATTTTTGCAACGCCACCAATAAGGAAACCGCCGAGTGCGCCGCTCCAGCCGTTCCAGGCAAACCCGAGCAGGGTCGGCAGAACAAAGCTAACCAGCACAGCGATAACATGCACATGTCGATGTTGCCACATGACGAGCGGGTCTTTTCTCAAATCGGCAACGTTATCGAACGGCGGTTGCGGCCACAGCTTGAATAAGAGCCAGCCGATGTGCGCGTGGAAAAAACCTTTGGTGATGTCGTAAGGATCTTCGTCATGATCGACATGTTTGTGGTGACGGCGGTGTTCGCTCGCCCACATGAGCACGGAATTTTCGAACGCAGCCGCGCCGAAAATGAGCGTGACGAGGCGCACCGGGAGTTTCGCACGGAAAGTCATGTGGGTAAACAAACGATGATACCCAAGTGTGATGCTGAAGCCGGTGGCGGTGAGCAGTATGACAAACAGTACGACCTGGAACCAATCGATGCCGAAGTACCACAGATAAAGCGGCACTGCGGTCAATATCAGAACAAAGGTGCCGATCAGGAATGAGCTAGTGATCCAGTTGATGCGATCAGTCGGGATACGGAAAAGCATGGGAGGGGTCAGCCAAATCAGCGGTTCAGCGCATTGGCCGGCCGAGAATGACGTCTTTTTTTGCCCAAGCATGAACCTGGCCACAATGCACACATGTGAATTTCTTATTCTTAACTTTGGCTGTGGCCCAGCGCCTTTCTTCGACGGTTTGTCCGGTATCGGTCAGCTTCGACGTGGAAGGGCAGCGCACGAGCAAGCTTTTGATGTTCGGGCCCGGTCTGGTTTTCGGCCGGCGCGGCGGTTCGAAGAAAAATCTCACCGGGTCAGAGGCGATAGACGATCCGCGCTTTCGCGGTGTCGTAAGGCGACATCTCGAGTTTGACGCGGTCGCCAATTGTTAGCCGAATGAAACGCTTACGCATCCTTCCGGAAATGTGTGCGAGCACGAGGTGTTGATTTGCCAGCGCAACACGAAACATTGTCCCGGGTAGTACAGTCATAATCGTCCCCTCGATCTCGATGGCTTTTTCGGAATTCACGACGTTGATTTCACTGCGAACAGCTCGGCGCTCACAAAATGAGCGCCGGCTGCGCAATCAAGTCCGGATCTACCGGCGATTGCCCGCAAATGGACGCCCCGAGCCGTAAGGACGCGGCCGCTCTTCACGCGGACGCGCTTCATTGACATTTAACGCGCGACCGTTGAGTTCCTTGCCGTTAAGTGCAGCCATTGCGGCGGTGGCTTGGGTGTTGTCATTCATCGTGACGAACGCAAACCCCCGTGATTTACTGGTCATGCGGTCCACCATCAGGTTGACTTCGTTGACCGTGCCGTGTTTTTCGAACAGATCCTGAAGATCGTTCTCAGTGGTCTCAAAGGAGAGATTACCTACGTACAGTTTCATTGTGATTTGATTTGGAAAAACTACCGAGCTACAGAGCCGTTCCCGGGAATCGGGTTTCAAACCACCAATGAGCGACGCTCACCTGACGATCTACCGCGCAGTGAAGTTAAACAGAGTAATCCAATAAGAGCGCAGTATCGTGTAGTTTAGCCGGAACACAAGCGTTCGTTTCACTATTTCTTTGTTCGCCTTGGGCATTCTGCTCTGGCCTTTTGGCGTATGTCGTCGGAAACGAACCGTGTCGGCTGCGAGGTCGCGAGTAAATCCACCGATCAATCTGGCGAAATAAATCGGTAGCCAATGCCTGGCTCGGTAATGACGAGACTTGGATTTGCCGGATCGGATTCAATCTTTTGTCGGAGGTGCGTGACATAGACGCGCAGATACTGTCGATGTTCCTCCGATTTTGGTCCCCAGATTTCGCGAAGAATGTAGCGATGGGTGAGAACGCGTCCCGGATGCCGAGCGAATAATCGAAGGAGCGCGTATTCAGTTGCGGTGAGTTTGATTTCATGCCCGGCGCGTGTGACAACATGTGACGTAAGATCGACAACCAGGTCGCCGCGCTTGAACACGGAAATTTCTTCGGCCGGTCGCGTTTTACGCTGGGCAGCTCGCAATCGCGCGAGCAATTCGGGCGTGCTGAATGGTTTTGTAACATAGTCTTCCGCGCCGCCGTCAAGCGCCGCAACTTTTTCTTGCTCGTCGTCGCGAACCGTCAGAACGAGCACGGGCGTTTCGCTCCATTCGCGCAGCCGCTTCAATACAGCGATGCCGTCTATGTCAGGCAATCCAAGGTCTAGAAGAATGATGTCGGGACGACGGCGCGCAATTTCCGTTAGTCCTTCCTGACCAGTTTTGGCTTCACGCACTTGATAGTTTTCGCTTTCGAGGACGACTCGCAGGAGCCGTCGAATTTGCACCTCATCGTCGATGATGAGTGCAACTGGACTCATGCGGTCGCTTCGCTCGGCAGCCGCATCGGTTCACCGATAGGAAGACGAATAGAGAAACGCGCGCCACTTCCGTCCGCGCGGTTTTGCGCGACGATCTCCCCAGAATGCGCTTCAACTAGCTGCCGCGCGATTGAAAGGCCTAGACCAAGCCCACCCGGAGCAGTGCCGGGGCGGCGATAGAATTTCTCGAATACTTTGTTCTCTTCGCCGGCAACGAGACCGGGGCCGTGGTCAGCCACAGAAAACACCAACACGGAATCGTCACGAGTTGCGCTGACATCGATCGGTGAGTTGCTCGCACCGTGGGCGACGGCGTTTGACAACAAGGCGATCAATGCCTGCTCGATCAGACGCGCGTCCACGGAAATCGCCGGCAGGCTTTTGTCGATGTCTGTTTTCACCGCGGTTTCTTTCAACCCAGCTCGCGTGATGGCCTCGCGCAGCAGCTCTCCCGGATCGCACCATTCCCGGACCGGCCTCAACAGACCTGATTCTAACCGTGTGGCGTCGAGCAGATGATCTACTGTGTGGGTAAGTCGGCGCACGGCTTGCTGCAGCTCGACCCGATCAAGCTGCGGTTGATGAAGCGCGGTAGACATCGCCGCCAAAGGAGTCTTCAATTCGTGCGAGACCGAATCGAAGAGCGCTTTCTGTAGTTTCTCCGATTGACGCGCAACTTGTGCGGCGCGGCTTTCTTCTAATGCTCGCTCTTTGTTTATAAAAAGCGCGAGTTGCGCGGCGAACGCGTCAAGCAATTCGCGTTGCTCGAGCGTCGGTACGTTTGCGAGGCGAACACTCAGCGCGCCTTCGGCATAATTGCCGGTGACGAGCGGCACGTGAAACGATTCGGCGTCCGGGAGAGTGTCCGTCGATTTTCCTGCCGTTTGTTTTTTCTGAAACGCCCAAGCAGCAACACTTTCATCTTTGCTCGACGGAACGAACGTGCTTGCCGGATGCAGCGGTAAGCCGTTTTCGTCGCGCAACCATAGGGCGGCGTCAGCCTCGAAAGAATCTTTGATGAGCTGCAGAACTTTAGGGAGCGCTTCATCCAGATCGCGGCTTGCGGCGAGAGCGCGCGTTAGCCGGTACAACGCCGTCGCGCGTGCTTCGCGTCGCCGCTCAGCTTCTTCACGTTCGTGCAATTGCGTGGCCAGATGACCAATGACAAGGGCAATCACCAAATACGCACAGAACATCAACACGTCCTGAAACTGGCCAATGTAAAAGGTGAAGCGCGGTGGAACAAAAAGAAAATTCCAGAGCAATGCACTGAGCGCGGCGAGAAAGAGCGTTGGCCAGCGGCGCAACCGCGTTCCGGCCAGAACAACAGCGAGCAAGTAAAACAACGCTACCGCTGCATAGCCGGTATAACCAAAGATCGACAACGAAAACCCGGTGACAGCGGCGGCGATAAGCAGCGCAATGCCGAAATCGCGCCAAGGCGCGCGCGCTAGACGTTCCTCGATCGGTTGTCGCTGTGTTTGGGCCAATTCATCCGCTGGAATCATGTGGATGTCGATGTTTCCACTGTGGCCCATTAGCCAACGGACAGGATCGCGTTTCCAAAAAGAAAGCCAGCGGGGGCCGAGCGGTTTACCAATCACGATCTGAGTCACATTGTGCTGCCGCGCGACGCGCAGCAGTGCCTCGCCAACATCCGCGCCGGGTGTGGAAATTACCTCCGCGCCGAGTTGGCGCGCGAGCGCGAGATAGCGAGTCAATCGCGCCTGTTCTTCTTGTGAAAGCGGACGCGGCCTCTCGATGTTCGTCACAATCCAACTGGCTTCCATCGACGCGGCCAGCCGCCGGGTATAACGAATCAATCTCTCGGAATAAGGACTTGCGCTGACCGCAACCAGGAGTCGATCTCCGCTTTTCCACGGGCCTGGGATTTTCTCTTCCGACATGAGTTCGCGCAGATCGCGGTCCACATGCTCGGCCACGACACGCAACGCCATTTCCCGCAACGCAGTCAGATTGCTTTCGCGAAAAAAATTCCGAGCCGCCCATTCCGCACGTTCGCCGAGATAAACTTTTCCTTCAGCCAGGCGAGCGCGGAGTTGTTCCGGCGTTAGATCGACAAGAACAATTTCATCGGCCAGATCGAGAACGGAATCGGGAACAGTTTCGTGGACCGCCACACCGCTGATCTGCCGGACAACGTCGCTGCGACTGGCGACATGCTGCACGTTGAGCGTCGTGTAAACATCGACGCCGGCGTCGAGCAGCTCGAGCACGTCCTGGTAACGCTTCGGATGACGTGAGCCCGGAGCGTTGGTGTGGGCAAGTTCATCGACCACCGCAAGGCCCGGATGCCAGGTCAGGATCCCGTCCAAATCCATTTCCGTCAGCGTGGTGCCGCGATACTCTACCTGCATTCGCGGCATGATTGGCATGCCTTCGAGCAACGCCTCCGTTTCCTTGCGGCCGTGCGTTTCGACAATGCCGACAACGACCTCACAGCCTTCGGTCTGTTTTTCGCGCGCAGCCTGCAACATGGCGTAGGTTTTCCCAACACCGGGCGACATCCCGAAAAAAATCTTCAGTTTGCCGCGTGCAGACTCCGTCTCCTCGCGCTTCATCTGCGCGAGAAGCACGTCCGGATTCGGCCGCTCCGCGTCGCTCATTGGGCGAATCTACGCTCCCGATGCAATCCGTTCAAAAATGGAAGATTACATCAGTGACAAAGGCAAGCTGGCTCCGACGCGTTCCATTATTATACGCGGGTACATCATAAGAATGATCGAATCGCAATTCGGGACGAATGGTGATGAGTTTGTCGGGCCAGTAAGTGATGCCGATTGAATGCTCCGAGGACCGCGTCGCAAAGCCGGTGCGGCTGCCAACCTTGTCATTAAAATATTCGTTCCGAACTGTAAAGAAGGCACCCGGCGACAGCCGGAACATGGTGTAATTGACGACCGCCCATTCCGGCGCGTAACCGTTCCGCACTGGAAACGAGCCGCTCTGGAATGGCACCTCCTTTGTCGGATGGTCTATTGCGTCTTCCATGAACATGTACCACGCCTCGGTCGCGCTATAAATTTTGTCGTTGAACTTGTGCGTCCAGGTTCCAACGAACTGCTGCATGTTGTTATAGCCAAACTCGCCGTTGTTAATCACGTTATCGCCCGCGTAGATCGAGTCCATTTTGTTAGGCGAGGTCCATTGCACCATCACAGTGCCAGTTGGCTGACGGCCAGAATCATCTTGCCAGATCGCAACGTCGGTGCCGTCAGAGATTCCAGCTTGGATTGTCCACTGATCGTTGATCTTCGTGGTGGTAAAGATTCCCTCCTGACAATAAGGATCGAAGCCGTAGAGGATCGAGTGGCTGGCCATGAGGTTATTGGGCGCCAGTTGCGCTTCGATGTCCGGTTCGGAAATGATCCGGCCAATTCGAATGTTCATTCCTTGGAAGACGTATGGTATGTAGAGATCAAAATAGACCATCGGCATATCGACACCGGCGTAGCTGTTGTGCTTTAAGAGTTGGTCGCTGAACCATCCGCGGGAAATCGTGAAACGATAATCGAGCCCGTAGAGAACCGAGAACCGAAAACCCCAGTCGATGTGATCCGTTTGGTTTTCATCCGGCAGTCGTTCGATGTAGGCGACGATCTGGTTCAGCTCCATACGGTTGGGACGAATGTCATAGACCAACGGGAAGTTTCCGTTCTCGCTCGCTTTCGAAGGGTGCGAGGTGCTGATATTGCCAGAGAAATTTACCCAGCCATAAATCTGGATTTTGCTGTCCTTCCAAACCTGACCGCCCGGTCCTTCGTAAATCGCCTGCATTAATGGATACGGCGCGAGTTCGCCGGGGTCCCCGATGATCGTGCTTCCACCAATCTGCCAATCGCTGGCTGGAAACGGCGGTGAGTCGAACGGCGCTGGCGGGATGCGACGAGGAATCGGCGTTGCCCCCGGCGCCGGCGGCGTGTACGCTGGAGTGCCGAGTTGCTCGAGAAACGCTTCGTCCAAGCGTTTTAGGAATGGCTCGTGCAATTTTCTTTCTGCGGCCGCAGCTTTTTCTTGTTCCTCCTTCACCTTAGCCGCTTTGGCTGCCTTCGCTTTTGCCCCCAGGGTACTATCGGCGGCTACCTGCGCACGCATTGTGGGGATCCCGAATACGAGTGCCGTCAACAACGCCAGTAGCATGATCCGCAGACATTTATTTTTGTTCAATTCTACTCCCGTCGAATCGAGCGCGAAATTGAGTTGAGGCGGCCGGGCGGTTTTATTCACCTCGCCTTGGTTTCCAGAGCGGATTTGGGAGAAACCATGTCCACATGAGCCGGAAGTCGAGTTGCGGCTCATCATCGACATCCCCCTCGCCGGTTGTTTTGGTTGCACCGCGAATTTCACCGCGACCGAGCGGGGCAGCCAGCGTGTAATTCGTCGCCCGAGCAAAATCGCTATAACCGTTGATTAAACCTTGTGCGACCTCGGCCTTTTTTGCGCTACCGTTCTTCGAGAAATCAAACGGAACGAGAAAAAAGACGTAGGTTCTTTTTTCGACGACGCGCGGTGCTCGATGACGGGCAGCGAATCCCGTAAGTCTATCGACGGCCGCTGAATAAAGGTTCATATTTGCTTAGGGCCGGACGCCAACCTCATCGAGCGCGAGATTCAACGTGAGAACGTTCACGCGGGGATCTCCCAGAAACCCGAGATCGCGCGATTCCGTATGTTGCTGGATTAGATCACGCACTTGCTCTTCGCTTAAGTTGCGGGCATTCGCGACACGCCTTGTTTGAACGTCGGCGTTGCGCGCACTGATGTGAGGATCGAGTCCGCTACCGGAAGAGGTGATGGCATCGGCGGGCACCGATTCGTTTTCGCTCAATCCGTTTTCTTTTCGGTACGCATCAATCCGGTCTTTAATCGCATCGTTCAGCTTTTGTGAGGTTGGCCCCAAATTGCTGCCGCCGGAATTGGCGGCCTCGTAGCCGTTGCCAGCGGCAGAAGGACGCGGGTGAAAATACTTTGCGGCGGTGAAACCTTGGGCGAGCAACTTCGAGCCGCGCACTGTTCCGTTTTGATCGACAATCAAACTACCGTTGGCTTTATCACGGAAGAGCGCCTGCGAGATTGCGAACACAGCAAGCGGATAAAGACCGCAACAAATAACGGCGATGACTAGTGTGGCCATTACTGCGCCGCGAATTTCAGAGAAAAATTCTTTCATAAATTAAATGAGATGGAGCGCAGCGATAATCACGTCGACAAGCTTGATGCCGATGAATGGCACGATGACGCCGCCGAGCCCGTAGATGAGCAGGTTGCGCTGAAGAATCGCTAGCGCGCCAATCGGTTTGTAGGCAACGCCACGCAGCGCCAGGGGAATTAGCGCAATGATGATCAAGGCGTTGAAAATGACGGCGCTAAGAATGGCGCTGGTCGGGCTGTGCAGGTGCATGATGTTGAGCGGCGCGATGGCGGGGAAGGTAGCCATCAACATCGCGGGGATGATTGCGAAATATTTGGCCACATCGTTGGCGATGCTGAAGGTCGTTAGGGAACCGCGCGTGATCAGCATTTGTTTCCCAATCTCGACAATATCGATCAGCTTGGTCGGGTTGCTGTCGAGATCGACCATGTTGCCGGCTTCGCGCGCGGCCTGCGTACCGGTGTTCATCGCAACGCCGACGTCCGCTTGGGCCAGGGCAGGCGCGTCGTTAGTTCCATCACCCGTCATCGCGACCAAGCGACCTTCAGCTTGTTCGGTGCGAATCCGTTTGAGTTTGTCCTCCGGCGTCGCTTGTGCCATGAAATCGTCCACGCCGGATTCGGCGGCGATTGCGGCCGCGGTGAGCGGATTGTCACCGGTAATCATCACCGTGCGGATGCCCATCTTACGCAACTGCGCGAACCGATCCTTGATTCCGCCTTTGACGATGTCTTTCAGTTCGATGATCCCGATTGTTTGTCGATCTTCCGCGACCACGAGCGGAGTCGCGCCGCGCCGCGAGATGTCTTCGACTGTTTTCTGCACAGCCTGCGGATAACCACCGCCGGAAGCTTCGACGAAACTTCGCACCGCTCCGGCAGCACCTTTGCGGATGCGGATGGTCGGCTGCGTATTGTTCGCATGGAGATCAACGCCGCTCATGCGCGTTTGCGCAGTGAAAGGAATGAACGTTGCCTGCAGTTCGTGCATCTCGCGCGCGCGCAGGCCAAACTTCTCTTTCGCGAGCACGACAATGCTGCGGCCTTCGGGAGTTTCATCGGCGAGCGAGCTCAGTTGCGATGCTCCGGCAAGATAACCTTCTTCCACGCCTGGTGCGGCATGGAACGCGACGGCCATGCGATTACCGAGTGTGATTGTTCCCGTTTTATCAAGGAGCAGTACATCGACATCGCCGGCCGCTTCGACGGCGCGCCCGCTCATCGCAAGGACATTGCGCTGGAGCACACGGTCCATTCCGGCGATGCCAATGGCGCTAAGGAGTCCGCCGATAGTTGTTGGAATTAAACAAACGAGCAGCGCAATTAGAACTGGAATCGAGAAGACTGTGCCTGAATAAATACCAAACGGCTTCAGGGTGACGCAGACAAGCAGGAAAATGAACGTCAACGCAGCCAATAAAATCGTCAGGGCAATTTCGTTAGGCGTCTTTTGACGTTTCGCGCCTTCGACCAGCGCAATCATGCGATCGAGAAAACCTTGACCCTTGTCCATTGTGACTCGAATCAAAATGCGGTCGCTGAGGACACGCGTACCGCCAGTTACAGCACTACGGTCACCGCCGCTCTCGCGAATGACCGGCGCCGATTCGCCAGTGATAGCCGCCTCATCCACACTGGCGATGCCTTCAATCACATCGCCGTCCGCAGGAATGACATCACCCGTCTCGCAAACGACGATGTCGCCCTTCCGCAAATCCGTCGCGAGAACTTGTTCTTCGCGCCCATTAGTTAGGCGACGCGCCATCGTGGTCGTGCGCATGCGGCGCAATGTTGCCGCCTGCGCTTTGCCGCGGCCTTCTGCCATCGCTTCGGCGAAATTCGCGAACAGCACGGTGAACCAAAGCCAGATCGCCAACTGCGCGACGAAACCGCGCAGCGCCGGCTCGGCCGTGAATATGCCTATAGTCGTGAGAGCCGCGCCGACCATGGTCACAAACATGACCGGGTTCTTGACCATCAAGCGCGGGTTGAGCTTTTTGAAAGAGTCACCCACCGCTGGACGAACAATATTCCAGTCAAAAAGAGAGCTGGCTTTTGCCTTCATAAAGTTCGATTTCGATCAAAAGAGTTTTCCCTGTCCGTTGAGGAAGTGCTCAACCACAGGTCCAAGCGTGAGGGCCGGGAGAAAATTCAGCGCCCCGATCAACAGCACCGTGCCGATGAGCAGAATAAAGAACGTGCCGCCGAAAACGGGGAACGTGCCGGCACTTGCCGGTGTAACTTTCTTGCGGACTAACGAGCCAGCGAGCGCCAGGATCGGCACGATCATCAGAAATCGGCCAATCAACATGGCGATCCCTAGCGTGGTATTGTACCACGGCGTGTTGCCATTCAGACCCGCGAAGGCGCTGCCGTTGTTTCCGGTCGTTGAGCTGAAGGCGTACAGAATTTCTGTCAACCCATGCGGCCCGTTGTTGTTCAATCCGGCTAATCCCCATTTGCTCACCACCGCCCACGCCGCGAAACCCAGGATGTCGATCGCGAGAATGAGCAAGGCGAGCATCGCCATTTTCACATCGTAGGCCTCGATCTTCTTGCCGAGATATTCGGGCGTGCGGCCAACCATCAGGCCCGCGATGAACACCGCGAGCACGACAAAGACAAGCATTCCGTAAAGCCCCGCGCCGACGCCCCCAAAGATGATTTCGCCGAGTTGGATATTGAACAAGGGAACGAACCCGCCTAGCGCGGTGAACGAATCATGCATCGAATTGACGGCGCCACAGGAGGCATCGGTCGTAATCGTGGCGAAGAGCGCGGAATTAAAAATGCCGAACCGGACTTCCTTTCCCTCCATATTGCCCTCGGCGACCGCGACCCCGAGGTTGTGATGAATCGGATTGCCGGCAGATTCGGCCCACCAACACAGCAACACGCCGCCTATAAACAACGCCAGCATCGCCGCCCATACGGTCCAGCCGTGTTTTTGGTTCTTCACCATTCGGCCGAGGTAGTAAGTCAGGCCGCTGCCGATGGAAAAGATCGACAACATCTGGATGAAATTCGAGAGCGGCGTCGGATTCTCGAACGGATGCGCCGCGTTTGCGTTCACGTAACCGCCGCCATTGGTGCCGAGCATTTTGATCGCCACCTGTGAAGCCATCGGCCCCTGCACGATGTTCTGTTCGGTGACGGTTTGTTCTTCGGTGATCGCTTTGCCGTCTGGTCCTTTGATGGTCTCGCCTTTGTCATCCTTCTTCTCGACTTGCACCTTCATCGGCTCGACGAGCGCCGCTTTGGTGTAAGGCTTGAAATTTTGAATCATGCCTTGCGACACGAGAAAAACCGCGAAGACAAGGCAAACAGGGAGCAGCAGGTAGTAAGTCACGCGGACTAGATCCACCCAAAAATTGCCGAGCGTTTCGACCGAGTGCCGCGCGATGCCGCGAACCAAAGCGGCAGCGATGGCAATTCCCACAGCCGCAGAGACGAAGTTGTGGAAGGTCAACCCGACCATCTGCGAGAGATACGACATGGTCGATTCGCCGCCGTAGTTCTGCCAGTTCGTGTTGGTGGTGAAGCTGACGGCGGTATTGAAAGCGAGATCGGGAACTGACCGCGCCGAGTCCTTGCGGGTTGAGCGGCAGCCACTGCTGCAATCGCAGGATCGCGTAAGTGAACAGACAACCCACCAAGCTGAAGAGCAGCATGGCGAGCGCATATTGCGTCCAATTGTGCTCCTTCCTGGGATCGATCCCTATCGCGCGGTAGGTGCCACGCTCCAGTGGCCGCAGCATCGGATCGAGCCATGTTCTGCCGTCGGCATCGAGCACTTGCAGCAGGTAAAGTCCCATCGGCTTCGTGATGAGCGCGAGCGCCACGATATACACGGCAAATTGAATCCAGCCTGAAGCTTGCATGCTGATTCTTAGAATTTTTCCGGTCGAATCATGGCCACGAACAGATAGACGAACAGCAACGCCGCGATGATGCCGACGATGATTGTTTCCATGGCAATCCTCCTACAGCTTCTCGCAGAAACGAACGTAGAGCGCGCTAACGAGAAAAAACGCCACGACGATTCCGACGAAGATTAAATCGCTCATAATAACGTAAGGATGAGCGGGCTTTGGCCGCAGTGTTAATTAAACGAGTAACGAAATGCATTAAAATTTCGTTAAAACGACACGTGATGCGCGGCTTAAGCCATTAAGAAACAGCTTTCGGCTAGTGCCCCTGGCACGACAGCTGCCTTCAAGAGTGCTTGCGGCAAGTTATGATTGCCGATGGGATAGCGAATCTATTTGTCTCGTTTCCAGCAACCGGATTACTCTTAGTGATAGAAATCTTAAGTGTTACAATGAAATTGACCAGAAACCGTAGCGGAATGTTACATTTTACACCGAGATCAGCGGCTCAGTGAGAGATGGCTGAAATGCGCAGCGCATCTGAAATTCTTCAAGGCGCGGTGGTAGCAGCGAGCGAATCCTTGCGATCGCTTGCCGAACTGGACGCGCAAATCGCGCAGGCCGCCGATTTGCTCGTCGATTGCCTAACGAATGGAAATAAATTGCTAGCCTGCGGGAACGGCGGAAGTGCGGCGGACGCGGCAGATTTTTGCACCGAGTTCGCCTGTCGCTTTGTCCAAGATCGACGGCCTTATCCCGCCCTAAACCTGGCACAGGGCGGAAGTTTGCTCACTGCCACCGGAAATGATTACGGCTTTGAGGAAATCTTTGCGCGGCAGGTTGCCGCCTATGGAATGAGAAACGACCTGCTCGTTGGCCTAACGACCTCGGGTAAATCACAAAACATTCGGCGTGCGCTCGAAGAAGGAAAGAAGCGCAAACTCAAAACAATCGCGTTGCTCGGTCGTGACGGTGGCTCGACCATCGGTATCGCCGATGTCGATCTTGTCGTGAAAGGCAGTTCGACCGCGCGCATCCAGGAAGCACACAAATTCATTCTCCACGTCCTCTGCGAAATCTGCGAGACACGTTTGGCGCGGGAATAAAGAATTCGGTTCAATTTCAGGTCTGGGGCTGTGGCGTGTTTACGAAAGGTTTGTAATATTCCGGCGGCCATTGCTCCCGTTTTCGGAATAAAGGGCGTGTCATCCTGAGCCTCCGAAAGCTTTCGGAGTCGAAGGATCCCGCGATATTACCTTTAGCTTACATTTCGGGATTCCTCGACTTCGCTCAAAATGGCAATCAGTGGGGCTCGGATTTGCCGGCGGCATGGAGCAAAAACCAATCGCTCGCGAGTTTGGCGACCTGCTCCATCGCGCCCGGTTCTTCAAAGAGATGCGTCGCACCAGGAACAATCTCCAGCTTCACTTCGCATCGCATTTGCGCGCGCGCTTTTTCATTGAGCTCGATCACGACCTGGTCCCTTCCGCCGACGATGAGCAACGTCGGCGCCTTCACCTTCGGTAGGGCGTCCCCCGCCAAATCGGGTCGCCCGCCGCGCGAAACGACTGCATTGATGCAGTCCGGCAATTCTGCCGCCGCGACCAATGCGGCGCCGCCGCCGGTGCTCGAGCCGAAATAACCGAAAGGCAAATCGCGTGTTTGCTTTTGCCGCTTCGCCCAGTTCGTCGCGTGCACCAATCGCTCCGCGAGCGAGCCGATGTCGAAACGGAGTTCGGCCGTGCGCATATCCACCAGCTCTTCATCCAGCGTGAGTAGGTCGAAAAGCAAAGTGGCGAGCCTGGCATCGTTCAGTCTGCGAGCGACGAATTGATTGCGCGGACTGTGACGGCTGCTGCCACTCCCGTGCACGAAAATCACGAACGCCATTGCGCTATCAAGAATCGTCAGGTTGCCATCGAGTGTGGCGGGTCCGACGGGAATGCGAACCTTGTTCATTACTTTAGTCCTACTCTTTCTCTTACTCGTGCTCGTCATCGAATTCGAAACGGAGAAACAGCAAGACAACGAATCCTTTTGACGATGGGGCGCCTGGTGTGGTCAAAATAAAATTCATGCGTCCCGTGCCACCTTTTGTGGAGCAAAGCGAAACGCGCGTCCCCGATCAACCCCAGCAGCGAATCGCGGCCGCCGCTGTCGTCCGCTAGCGGCTGCGCAATTCGCGCCGCGTTCCGCGCGTCGTAAAGTTAGATCTCAGGCGCGAGTTCGGGCGAAGCAGGAACGACGCGCGTCGGCACGAGACGGAGCGCGGATCCGCTGGTTTCCTCCGAAACAGCGGCGCCAGCTTCATGATATTCGGCGTCCTGGTTCACTTGCCAGAGGTCGTAGAGCTTGGCGTCGGCCAAAATATTTTCCACGCACAACATCGCAGTCATCATGGCGTGGTCCTGGTTATTGTATTTGTGCATCCCGTTGCGGCCGACAAGGTGGAGATTCGGATAACGCGCCTCGAGTTCCTGACGGATGGTCGCGACATGCATCGCGTAATCGTCATCGTAAACCGGATAAGCTTTCTTTTGCCTAACGACACAGCCATCGAGCACGTCGCCTTCCCGGGCGAGACCAATTTGAACGAGCTCGCCTTTGGCCAGGTTCACTAACTCCTCATCGTGCGAATCCCACAGCCCGTCATGCTCGAAACAAAAATATTCGAGGCCATAGCAAGCTTTATCGTGATCGGGCACCATCTCCGGCGACCAGGAGCGAAAGTTTTGGATACGGCCGACTTTGACGCTCGGATCGTGGATATAAATCCAGTTATCGTCAAAGGCGTCGCGATTCTTCAAAATGAGCATGACGGTGAGGAAGTCGCGGTACTTGAGCGATTCGCTCGCACGTTTTGCTCTTTCCGATACGGCCGGCGAAAGTCCGCGGACGAGCTCGCGCATGGGCGCGGAAGAAATTACGTGCTCGGCTTCGAGCCTCTGCACCTCGCCTTGCCGATCTTTAAAAGAAACCCTCCATCTCGATGTTGGCTCGTCATATTCGCAGCCGACAACTTTGCAGCCCATTTCGACTTGGCCGCCCATGGCCTTCGTCTTCTCCGTGCAAACCTCCCACATCATGCCGGGACCTTTGCGCGGATAACGAAACGAATTAATGAGCGTCTTGATCACTTTCGTGCGGTCGCCGTTGTAACGCTGCGGCAATAGCGCATTCTTAATAGCGCTGCCTAACGACAGACCTTGGATGCGCTGCGCCGCCCAATCGGCCGAGATTTCCCTGCAACTCATCCCCCAAACTTTTTCGGTGTAGCTTTTAAAAAACGTATTGAAGAGGCGTTTACCGAATTGGTTGCTTACCCAGTCTTCAAAATTGCGCGGCTCACGTACGGGAAAGAAGCGTGCTTTTAACCAAGACAAGACGCACAATGTCGATCTTACGATGCCAAGTTTGATGAGCGCTTCGAACGGCTTGAGTGGATAGGCGAAAAATTTGCCATCGTAAAAAATACGCGACGAGCGCGGCCGCTCCAGCATGTCGTTAGGCAGGATCTCCGTCCACAAATCCTCCACCGCCTTGGATTTCGAAAAGAAGCGATGACCTCCGATGTCGAAATGGAAACCTTTGTAGGTAGCGGTGCGCGAAATGCCGCCGACATAAAGCGGGTCCGCCTCGAGCACGGTCGCATCAACTTCGTTCTTAGAAAGCAAATAAGCGGCGGTCAATCCGGCCGGCCCGGCTCCGATGATTGCGACAGTTGTTTTCATTAGGCCACCCAGTTTCCCCGGGTGAAATTCCAGACGTACCAACCCTGCACGCTCAGACCAGCCGCGCTGGCTAGGGCGACTGCCGTCATGCCGAAGGCCCGGAGTGCTGGCGGGACACGAAATTGCTGCAGAAAATGCAAAAAGGCCAGCACGATCAGCGCGTGAGCGCAAAATTCATAGCGCAGCATGCTTTCCAGCGCGACAGAAGCGACGCCACTGACCGAAATGTAATAAATCACCGCCGCGCAAAAATAGATGCCAAGGCGTGTCGGCCATCCCGCGCGTCGGCGAATTCCCGGAGTTAATTCGCAGAGCGCGATGACTAGGAAGAACAGCGCGCCAATGGTCATCGACATTTGGCTCATTTCGGTGGGATCACTAAGAGCTGGAATAAGCCAGCGATAAGTGGCCGGCTTAAAAATGGCGAGATAATCGGGCTCGATTCCCCAACAGATCGACTGGGTGAGCATGTAAATGTTCCAGTGTCCCCATCGCAACTGGCAATAAAGAAAAAACAGCGCTCCGCCCAAAATCGATATCGCCGTCAAGCCGACGGCTGAGCCGTAGGATCGAAGCCACGCGCGTGGCTCGCGCAGAGCGCTCCATCCAGTTGTGAAAACGCGGCGGACGACCGGGAACGCCGCACACGGGATTCCGACGAGTCGCGTCCCCGTCATGATGATTCCATGCAATGCCGTCCAGATTTTTGCAGTGCGACTTTCTGCGCTGCTCCAATAAATGAAGCCGAGCAGAGCCATGAGAAAGAGAGATTCCGAATAACCTGCGATTAAATAGAAGGCGGCTGGATGGGCCAGGATCGACAATGCGCCAAAAAATCGGAGGGTAGGCGAGAGATTCCAGCGTTGGCAAAAGAGGAAAAAGTAGCTCCAGAAACCGCAGGCAGCAGCTTGGGCGGTCACCAGTAGCGCGTCCCTCGTATCCAGGTGCAAACTATAACGCAGAAGCGTTGCGATGGCCGGATAAGCAGGAAAGAACCCGACGTTGGAAACTTCCATGACTTTGTGGTTAATGGGCGGGACGATCGTTTGGTAGCCGCGATCGACAATGTTCATGAACCAGTAACTATCGTGCTGCATGAGAGCGCGATATTGCTCGGAGAGCGGGCCTTCTGGTGCGAGGAGAAGAATGGCCACTGCGATTTGGGCCAGAGTCAAAAGCAAACCGGCGAGCAACGGCCGGAATATCGATGAGGCACGAGTCATAGCGTCGGAGTCGCCGAGCAGATACGAAAGCCTGCGAGATTGCAAGATATTGTCGGGACGGTTTAATGCTGAAGCCGGCTGCATTGGTTTCGCTTCGTGACTCTCGGTTTTGGTGGCAGAGTTGGACGACGCAACCCAGCGTTTATTCGGCTGAATGAAATTGCGCGATGCGATGCGCGTTCCGGTCAAGATCGAGCATCAAGCTGTGGCGCAACTAAGTTGCCATTCGCTCGCCGCGGCGAGCGCCACTCTACTTAGGCAGCCGCTTCTTCGCTGGTGCCAACGAGTTCGCTGTAAAGCTCCTCGTAACGCCGCGCGGATGCGTCCCACGAAAAATTGCGCGCCATCGCACGCGCCATCAGCATTATCCAAGTATCGCGATCGCGAAAAATTTCCCGCGCGCGCTTAATCGCATCCCAAAAAGCGCTGGTGGAATATTCGTAGCAGAGAAAACCATATCCGCTATTGGTCGTCGGATCATAATCTTCGATAATTTCCTGAATGCCGCCGGTTGCGCGGGCGACCGGAAGCGCACCGTACTTCAAGCTGTACATTGCGCTCAAACCAGCCGGCTCGAAGCGCGAGGGAATCAGCGTCACATCCATTCCTGCCTCGATCAAGTGGGCGAGTGGTTCCTCATAATGTCGCCGGTAGGCAAACTTCGTGGGAAAATTTCGGGCTACGACGGCCAAGGCAGTCTCAAACGCGGGGTCGCCCTCGCCGAGAATGATCAAGCGCACGTCGTCTGAAAGGAGACGGTCGAGCGCGGGCACCAGGATCTGGAACCCTTTTTCTTCGACCACTCGCGTGACCATTCCAAAAACCGGGCCGCTCGGGGCAGGGGCGAGTCCCAGATCACGCAAAAGGGCGTTGCGGCAGACTTCTTTGCCCCAAAGTGAACTCGAGTTATAGAGCGCCGGCAAAAGCGGATCCGCTTCCGGATTCCAGCGCGAGTAATCCGCGCCATGCAGGATTCCGGTGAGCTTGAAAGAGTTTTCGTGCAGGACAGCGTCGAGTCCGCAACCGCATTCCGGTGTTTGTATCTCGCGTTTGTAATGCTCGCTCACGGTCGTGATCTTGTCGGTGAATAAAATTCCGCCCTTGAGGAAATTCAGTTTCCCGAAAAACTCGACGCCGCGGAGTGTGAAAAACCGCTCGGACAAATTCGTTAGGGTAAAATCGAGCCCCCAGAAACTGCCTTGCTCAGCAAGGTGATGAATTGTCAGCACAGTCGAGAACGGCAATTGATGCGCCTGCACAAAAACGGGCACGAGCGCAGGCGCCCAGTCGTGGACATGTAAAATCTGCGGGGACGGAGTTAAGCGCCGCGCCAATTCGACGGCCGCTTTGTTGAAGAAAATGAAGCGGGCGGCGTTGTCTTCATAGGGCACGCCGTGTTCGCCGTAAATTCCGTTGCGATCAAAAAATGCGTCGCAGCGGATGAAAAACAACTGCACGCCGCTCGCGCTCCGGCTTTTCAAATATTCGGCGACGTAGGTTTCTTCACCAACGCGAACATCGACAGTCACGCCGGTGTCTTCTTCATTGCACGCCGGGTTCTCGCGAATCTCGCGATAGAACGGCAGCGCGACAGCGACTTCATGGCGACGCTCGCGCAGCTCGTGCGGCAATGCCTCTAGTACATCGGTAAGCGCTCCGCCCCGTTGCAACGGCGGTCCTTCCGCGCTGATCATCAAAATTTGCATCCCCGAAGTTTGATGTTCGATATTTCAGGTTTGATGTCAAAGCGATCCGCAGCATTGCTCGCCAACAGACTCGAACCCACTTCCTTAGTTCGAAGCAGCTATAACTATACTGCAGCGCGCTGCTTCCGTCTCTCCATTTGCACCTGACCCGACAGTCCGCAGGGCCGTGGCGACAGATTCTTGACGATTCTCCTAGAGTCGCTTCAGCACCATCTGAGCGAGCTTCTTTGATTTGTCGATCTTAGTTGCTTTGTCCCCGGCTCCGCCGACGCTGATGCGGAAGAAGCTATTGCCTTTCAGCACATAAAGCTCGCCGCCGACGCGATTGCCTAACCAGAAAGCGTCATCTCCAAGCCCGTCGATTTTCTCAGGGGGCGCCGCCTTCCTCTCTTCTTCTTCGCGTCCTTTTTCCTCACGTTTTTCCCCATGAAAAGTTTCTTTCCAAAACTCTTTCGGCTCACGCGCATCCGGACTGTCATTTTTTTGCATCAGAGTGAGGCTGATCGAATTGCTCGACGTAGGGAGCCCGAAGTAACATTGTGAAACAGCAAAGCCTCCCCCGGTTTGTCCGCTCGATTTTGGTTCCTTCAACGCTTCGCCCTGGACGGATTCGATTTCCTTGCTGGTGAGCAGGGAACAGGCGTCCATCTTCATTTTGTTCGATTCGGCTTTTGACGCCGCAGCCAGCACTGTGTTGCCCGTGCCCACGGTAGGCGGGCTTGCTGATTGCCCCGCGGCCGGCGATTGAGGCATGACACGCGCGCTTACGTAAAACACCTTTGGCTTTCCGTTCGGCAGCACCGGTTTGATTGTTAACGTTGCTGAGATTGCCTGGCTGGTTTGTTTGGGCTCGATGTTGATTCGGAATTCGCCTGCGGCCGATCCGGGCTCGACTTTCGCAACAAAATCCGGACTGGACGATGAAACATCCAGGTTCTTAATAGAAATGTCCTTACCGGCTTTGGCGACAATCGCTTTGGGTTTGGCTGCTTCTCCCGCTTGCCAGAAGACAAACGCAGGTTGCAATTGAAGCACCTGGGGAATAACCACTTTCAGCATCAATGTGGTCGTTGGGTGCGTCGGGTCATCAGTCACCACGTTGATCGCTTTTTGCTGGGTGCCGATACGATCACCAATCTTGAACGTTGCCGTCACCTCCCCTTTCTCACCCGGATCAGCGCTGTTCTTCGCGCTCGCCGCCGTGCAACCACACGAAGTGGTCACACTTTTGATCGCGATCGGTTTGTCGCCATTGTTTTGATATTTGAAATGGCCAACGGCCGTCTCATCACCGACAGTGGGATGCAATTCAAGCTCAGTTTTTTCAAAGGCAAGTTCGCAGTTCGCCCTTGAAGCGACCGCCGCCGCGATGAACGCTAGAACAAGAAAGATTTTAGCGCGGATGTGCATGGCGGACAAAAGAGGCTAACGCTTTTTCTGTCAACTACAGAAGCCCGCAGCTCCGACTAGTTTTTGTCGCCTAACGAATATTCGCGCTTCACCCACTCGATTGCTTCGTCTCGAGTTTTTAATGTTCCTTCCAATTGACGCGTCTCGACGGTCTCTAAGATTTCACCGAACTTGGGACCGGGCTTTAAGCCGAGCGCAATGAGATCGTTCCCTCGCACCAGCAGTGGCGGAATAATCGGTTCGTTCGCGAATTCTTCGCGTTTGCGCAGAAGAAACTCGTAATTGTCCAGGATGCGATGACTGCTCTCGCAATCGACCCGATGCAGCTCCATCTCTTCGTTGAAGGTTGGCCGCGCCATGAAGCGCTTCAGTTTCGCCACCCGCATTTTCGGCACGTCTTTGAAAACCATGTGTTGCCGCACCATCTCGACCGTCGCGTCGATCTCCGCGCGCGAAAAGCGCAGCCGCTCCATGATCTGCTCGGTCATGGCCGCGCCAATCCGGTCGTGCTCGTTAAACCGGATCCGGCCGGTTGCATCGACCTGCGCCGTCACCGGCTTAGCAACATCGTGCAGGATCACACTGAAAACGAGCGGCACCGAAACTTTCGCCGGTAATAATTGCAACATCAGTCGCGTGTGTTCGAAGACGTCGCCCTCCGGGTGAAATTGTTCGGGCTGCTTGCAGCCTTTCATCGCCTCGAGCTCCGGCAAAATAGTTCTCATCAATCCGCTTTTATCGAACAAATCCCAGCCGCCCACGCGATTCGGCGACAAAAAAATCTTCACCAGTTCATCACGAATGCGCTCGGCGCTGATCTCCAGGATGGCGGCCGAATTCGCGACGAGCGCGTCCCACGTTTGCTCCCCGATCTTGTAATCGAGCACGGTGGCGAATCGCACCGCGCGCAGCATGCGCAAACGATCCTCGGAAAACCTCTGCGCCGGATCGCCAATTGCCCGCACCAGCTTGGCTTCGATATCTGTCCGGCCGCCAACGAAATCGATCACCTGGTCTTTCGCCGGATCGAGAAACATGCCGTTGATCGTGAAGTCGCGCCGTCTGGCATCTTCTTCCGGCGACGCAAAATGGATCGCGCTTGGCCGCCTGCCATCGATATAGGCGTCGTCGGAGCGAAAAGTCGCGACTTCGAAATTCGTTCCATTTTCGACGACTACGACTACGCCGAATTTCGCGCCGACTGCGTAGGTGTGCGGAAAAACGCTTTGCACGATTTCCGGGGGGGCATCCGTGGCCACATCGAAATCCTTCGGCGTAAGGCCGCGCACCATGTCGCGGACGCAACCGCCGGCGAAGTAGGCGATGTGTCCGTGGTCGCGGAAACGCGCGCAGATGTCACGCGCCGTTTTTTCCATTGGGTTCACTGTGATTACTGTACCCGCTCCGCTGTGCGAAGCGCGATCTTTCTGTAGCGGCAGCCGTGTCGGGTGCGCACGAATCGAGTATTGTTTGACAACGCCTGCCGCTACAGTCTCCCGCAAAACACAGCTAGGCCGCGGGCTGCGCTACACCCTTCTCCTGCCGGAACGAATGAATGATAAAACAGACCACAGCGATGCAGATGCAGGCGTCAGCGACGTTAAAGGCCGGCCACGGATGCGCAAAGGGAACGTGCAAATCGAACAGTAAGAAATCGATCACGTGCCCGTAAAGCAACCGATCGGTCAAATTGCCGAGGACACCGGCGAGCAGCAGCGCGAGCGAAACGTCGCGCCAAATGTCTCGCGTCCACCAGAGCGAGGCTTCCTTGCCCGATTTGGATTGCCCCAAAAGCAGCACGAGCGCGAAGAGAAGCGCGATACCTGAGATGCCGATGAAGAACGCGTTGTTGTTTTTGAACGAACCGAAGGCCGCACCGGTATTGGTGATGTTCACCAGATGAAAAAAGTTCGGCACGACGACGCGCGGCTCGTCCGGTTTAATGTGACCTAGAACGAGATATTTGGTCGCTCGATCGAGCAGATAGAGAGGCAACGAAAGGAAGAAAATAAATCTCATGTCGGACGGCTGGGCGATCCATCCCTACCTCTACTAACGACGCTTTCGCAACGATCGCACAAATCCGGATGCTCTTTGCTTGCTCCCACAGTCGAACGGTGCCGCCAACAACGCGCACATTTTTGGTAAGAGGTCTTCGTCACGGTCGCGCTCGTCTCGCTTGCTTTTTCAATTACCAAATCGCTGATGATAAAAAACTCGAGCAGCTCTTCCTTATCGATCTTTGTGGTCAGATCGCTGCTCGATTTCAAAACAACGGCCGCCTCCAACGAGTTCCCAATCAATTTATCCTGCCGGGCCTGCTCGATCGCCTGGCCGATCACCGCGCGCAATTTCAACAATTCGTTTACTTGCCCGGTCGCTTCACCATATCCTTCCGTCGCGCCCGCCTCCGGTCGTCGGGCCGACCTTGGGCTTGGCAAGGGAAATTCCTGTAGATGGACCGAGGCGCCGGCGCCGAAATGCCGCCACGCTTCCTCTGCGGTGAAAGCCAGAATCGGCGCGAGCAATTGACAAAGAGCGCCAAAGATTTCGTGCATTGCGCTCTGGGTGGCACGTCGCCGTCCCGCGTTCGCAGGGTCGCAATACATCCGGTCTTTCGTGATGTCGATGTAAAGCGAGCTCAGATCGACCGCACAAAAGTGATTGAGCGCGTGATAGACCTTATGAAACTCAAACGCTTCGAAAGCGGCTCGACAATCGGCAATCACTCGATCGAGTCGCTCCAGAATCCACCGATCAATCGTTGTAGCCGCTGCCCGTTGCTGCGGCTCACGGTCGACGAGCCCGGCCTCAGCGGTGAAGTCGAAGAGATTACCTAACAAGATGCGCAGGGTGTTGCGAATGCGGCGATAAGTGTCGCCGAGGCGGCTGAAAATTTCCTCCGAGAATGGCACGTCGTCCGTGTAATTGATGCTGCTGGCCCATAACCTAACGAGATCGGCGCCGTGCCGCCCGACGAAGTGGCCCGCGTCCATCGGTTTGTCGTAGGTGCCTGACTTCGAGATTTTCTTGCCGTCAAGATCGACAACGAAACCGTGAGTAACACAGCTCTTGTAGGGCGCGCGGCCGTTCAGGGCGATGCTCGTTATGAGCGAGGATTGAAACCAGCCGCGATGCTGATCGGTCGCTTCGAGATACATATCGGCCGGATCGTGCAATTCCGGATGAATCGCGAGCACCGCCTTGTGCGAGAGGCCGCTGTCGATCCAAACGTCGAGTGTGTCTGTGCGGCGGGTCGTGCCTTCAGGCAAGCCAAGTTCCTTCGCAAGATCGACATCGTTCAATTCGAACCAAATGTTTGAGCCACGTTCAGCGACTAAATCGGCAAGTTTGCGGATGATTTTGGGGTCGAGAATCGGCTTGCCCTCGGCCGAGTAGAAAACCGGCAATGGTACACCCCAGCTGCGCTGACGGGAGATGACCCAATCCGGGCGAGATTCAACGGTTCCGGCGATACGATTCTCGCCCCAGGCGGGAATCCATTTTACTTCTTCATGAATGGCTTCGAGGGCTTTGCCGCGCAGCTCGTCTATACGAATAAAGAATTGCTCGACCGCGCGAAAGATGATCGGCGTTTTCGAGCGCCAACAGTACGGATAGGAGTGGTGAAACTTTTGTTCGCCGAGCAACATGCCGCGTTGACGCAGCAAATTGACGATGTCGATGTTGGCGTCGAAGACGTATCTGCCCGTGAGATTCGGCAAACCAGCCTCCTCAGTGAAACGACCGTGATCATCGACCGGCGATAAGATCGGCAGTTTGTTTGCACGGCCCAGCTTGTAATCGTCCTCACCGTGACCGGGCGCGACATGCACCGCGCCGGTACCGCTGTCCATCGTTACGAAATCGGCGGTGAGCACGATTGCTTCCCGATCCAGAAACGGGTGTCGCGCTTTGATCTTGCCGATCTTAGCGCCGGGAAATGATGCGAGCGGCTCGCCGACCGGGTCGAATTTCGTGTTGGCGCAAAATTGATCGACCAGTTCGTCGGCGAGGAGAAGTGTTTCGGAAGTCCCTTCGCGCGAGAATTGCCGGACAGCGTAAATCTCGTCTGGATCGACGGCGATTGCCAGATTTGCAGGCAGAGTCCATGGCGTCGTTGTCCAAATGGCGATGCTGGCTTTGTCTTTCCACTCGCCGCTGGCGATAGGAAACTTCACATAAACGGCGGTGTCGTCGCGCTCCTGATATTCGACTTCGGCTTCGGCGAGCGCAGTTTGCGCGCCGGTGCTCCAAAAAACCGGCTTGAGCGATTGGTAAACGAGATTTTTTTCAACAAAGACGGCAAACGCGCGCAAGATTTCGGCCTCGTATTTCGGGTCCATCGTCAGGTACGGCTTTTCCCAATCGCCGAGGACACCCAAGCGTTTGAATTGCTCGCGCTGAATGTCGATGTACTTGCGGGCAAAAGCTTCGGATTTTTTGCGAACTTCAAGCGGAGACAATCCGCGAGATTCCTTCACCACTTTGTATTCGATGGGAAGACCATGGCAATCCCAGCCGGGGACGTAGGGCGCGCGTTTACCCAGCATGGTTTGCGATTTCACAACAAAATCCTTCAGGATTTTGTTAAGGGCGGTGCCCATGTGGACGTCGCCGTTCGCGAAAGGCGGACCGTCGTGCAGAACGAATGATTGTCGATCTTGGCGTGATGTCTGGATCTGTTCGTAGAGCCGCGTCTCGTTCCACATTTTAAGAAGCTCCGGCTCGCGCGCAGTCAGGTTCGCCTTCATTGGAAAATCAGTGCGGGGAAGGTTGAGTGTGTCTTTGTAGTTTTTCTGACTCATTCGCGGGGCGCTGCTAAGTAGCATCCGCGATGAAACAAATCAATGTGCCCCAATAGTCGCGTCCTCGCGGCCATGGCGGTTTGCTCGTTAGGCGCATCGGTCGGCTGACGTTTCGATCGCACATCGACAAACATTAACCTCGCTGCTTTAGGTTGTAGTCACGGCGCTGCGTCGCCGTGTGTTTCGCGAGCCACAAGCACCAAGCGCCTCGAAAAATTCGAGCAGGAGGCATCCAGAAGAAAGGCAAATTACGAATTGAGAGGAGCCGAGTAATTTTAGCCGAGCTAAACAAACTAATCCCACAATCATGAAAACTGGTGCTCAAATCCAACAACGTATGACGCGTCTCAAAATGTTTTTCGGACAGGCCGTAGCGGTTGCGACGGCAGCCGCCGCGCTACTGGTAACGGCAGGCGGAGCAAAGGCGGCGACGAGTGATAATTTGCAGGATCTGAGCAATAATCACGGTTCCCTCACCATCGGTGACAAGACGTTTAATAATTTCAGCTTCCAGGAGCAGGGCTTAACGAGTTTCGATCCATCACAAATCCAAGTCACCGCCTCGGTCAACGGTGGAACTTATTATCTGACTTGGGACGGGAACGTGAGCTTGACCACCAGCAACGGCAGCGGTGCGACCTCGGCTGACCTCGTGCTAAAATACACCGTGACGGCGACGGCCGGCAAGATTGATGCTCTGGACGCTTCCTTCACCGGTAGCACCCAGCCTAACGGCGGCGCGTTTATCGCCATTGACGAAACGGCGCGAGACGCAAATGGTAACGTTGTGGGGAGTACCCACTTGGACACGCAAAATCCCCCCAGCTCCGAGAGCGACACATTCCCAATCAATCCGCCCCGGAGCCTGCTGACTGTGACCAAAGACATTAGCTTTGGTGTCAGCAATGGCGGGTTCGCCACCGTCTCAGAGGTGCAACAATCGTTTCACCAGATACCTGAACCGGGCTCGACCGCTATGTTCCTGGCCGGTTTGGTAATGACCGGAGGAATGGTCGTTTTCAGACGCTCTCGACGGCAATCGAGATCGAACGCGTAAACGATAGAATCGTTCTGGCCTAGAACTGGCCCAAATTGGCAAGCGTGGTTCGGCATTATCGGGATTAATAACGAAATCCTTCAGGATCTTGTATGGCCCGCCTTTCGCCAACGGCGACGTCCACATGGGCGCCCTTAATCGTGCAGAACGAACGATTGTCGATCTTGCCGTGATTTTTGGATTTGTTCGTAGAGCCGCGTCTCGTTCCACATTTTGAGAAGCTCAGGCTCGCGCGCAGTCAGGTTCGCCTTCATTGGAAAATCGGTACGCGGGGAGGTTGAGCGTATCCTTGTAATTTCTCTGACTCATTCGCGGGCGTTGCTAAGTAGCATCCGCGATGAAACAAATCAATGTGCGCCAATAGTCGCGTGCTCACGGCCATGGCGCTTTGCTCGTTAGGCGCGTCGGTCGGTTGATGTTTCCATCGCCCGTCAATTCCAAAAATAATTCGGACGGAGGCATTCAAAAGTACGCCGAGTTACGGATTGTAAAGAGTCGCCACGGCAAACCATGAAAATCCTTTCGAGACCGATGTTGGTAGTTTTAGCGATCGGCCTCCTCGGCGGGCTCTTTTGCAACCAGGTCCAAGCTCAAGGGCCAATCGTCGGTAACATTACGTTTGCGGGAACTGTGAGCCTGGACGCTGCCTCAGTGAACAATGCAACGATGGTCACTGGCTGGCATGGACTAGGGGCTGGAGGTTTGCCACAGGTGCAAAGTGTCGATGGAACTTTCGCGACCGCCGGCGTTATGCCGGGGGACGCCACCACTTTTCACGCACTATGGTCATTCAATATCCCGCCGGCGCCATCGATAAGTTCTTTTTGGTCCGTGGATGGGTTCACATTCGCCTTAATGACCTCGAGCATAGTTCACCAAGGTGGAGGCTCCTTATTTGTTTCGGGAACGGGGAACGCTTCCGGCAATGGTTTCGCGACAACGCCCGGCATATTTAACTTTACGACTCAAGATCCCTCGGCCTCATCACGATTCTCATTTTCAGCCGCCAGCGCGGTCCCGGAGAGTGGCACCGCGGTCCTATTTATAATCGGTGCGACGTGCTTGGCGATTACTAGATTCTTGCGACGAAGAGTCAAAGGCCTAAATCACACCGAGCGATTTCCGAGGATTCAGGTCCGCTTTTTTACCTAAAGAGTTGCGGGTCTTCGGCGGCGGCCGATCCCGATCTTTAATTACAATCAATTCCGGCAGGAGAGCATATCGATGTGCGGGTCGTCATTGCCGGGAATTTTTCTTTGACTGGTAAAAATTTGAAGCAGAGATACATCCAACTACGGCCTCATTCTCGAAATAAATTTGATGATTTACGATACCAAAGTAGAGTCTGTAGCGGACGAGGCGTTGCTACGTCGCGAAGCTGTTATGCTGCATCCGAAAAGACGTTTCAAAATTAATCAACCATCACCGAGGAAATCCGTTGTCGATGCACCGGTGCTAGTTCCCAGCATTTCTCCTTTGCCCCAGCGGAAAAGGATGAAGCGATCTGGTCAACTGCACCAACAATGGCACACGGCGCCTGAATTTTGCGCAGCGGCGCCGAAGCTTCCCGCCGCACCAACCTCGCATGAACTTATTGGCATGTTCATGCAGGTCTGTATGCGCCCGGCTCACTCCCACCATTCCAGATCTGTCTCGGCTCATTGACGGATTCGGTGACGAGCAGCAGCCGCTAGCTCTCTTGAAAGGCGTCTGATCGGATTTTGTAGAGGCGGGCGCATCGCCTGCAAAACGTAAAGCAGCCGGCACTCCGAAGGCTTTCGGGAGCAGGCGGCTGCCACTAACAATAATCGTAGGCGCCGTCTTATTCTTACCGAGCCCGCTAGCGGCGCGATCGGCTTAATGACGAAAGTTTAGTTTAATCAGTTCGTGCTCTTACGTCGCCGTAGAAACGCTATTAAGAAATTTTGAAAATTTTCGGCAGGAGGCATCCAAAAGACCGGCGAGTTACGGATCACTAGTCGCACCATTTGTAGAAAGAACCAAAATCAAATGAAAAATATTTCCGAAGCTGTCAGAACAATTTTAGCCGGCGCCCTGTTCAGCTGCTGGTTGTGTTGCCCGCAAGCTCAAGCCGCCCCGGTGACCGGAGACATCGGCTTCAGCGGCGGCGTATCGTTTGATACAAATTCTCTGGCTACGGCTACGAAAGTAACGGCCTGGTCTTCTCCCGTCGTTAGTAGCACTTCGGGCAGCTTCGCTACGGCGAACGGTGGATGTACCTTTGAACACCCCGGTCTCGATGACACCCACGTGGGTTTTTAATCCATCGATGGCATATTCCCCCCTGTGGAGCCTGACTTATAACACGGGCGCTGACTCGTATTCGTTCAACCTGGCTGCGTCGACTATCGTTACTCAAAACGCGGGCCTCCTTTATATAACGGGAATAGGCACCGTAATGGGTACTGGTTTCGACAACACACCGGGCGAGTGGAGCTTCTCAGTGACCTCAGCCGGTGGAGGATCGCATGCAAACTTCAGCTTTCAGTCAGACACGGCCGCCGTGCCTGAGGGCAGCACCGCCGTTCTATTTGCGATCGGTGCGACGTGCCTGGCGAGTAGTAGATTCTTGCGAAGGAGAGTCAAAGCTGCATAAGAGCCGACCCCTCGCCAAGGAGGCGAAATGTAGTGGGCCACGACTTCGTATCGGCTAGGTTAATCGTCTCCCTTGTGGCAGAACGGACGACACGCTGTTTCTCAGCTACGGCAACGACGCCACCGCCAGCAGCTTCATCGACGTCACTTATAGCCTCCAACTGTACAAGAGTGGCTGGATCGAGCATTGGCGAGACGATCAACATCAAGAATAACTCCAGCTCGCCGCTGGACTTCCATTTCTTCCAGTACTCGCACTTTATTCTTGGCAGCACGGCGGCGGGCGGGCCGTTAGAATCGGAGCCCGCAATCCGTTCATCCGGCGGCTAAGCGGCTGCGGGTAAAATCGACCGCAGTTGCTGGCAATCGACCGGCTTGGTCAAATGATAGTCGAATCCGGACAGCCTGCCAATGTTGATATCGCCCGGCAAACTATAACCCGACAACGCAATAGCCAGCACATGTTTCCAACGGCGTTTCGCCTCCCTGACCAGGGCGTAGCCCGTACCATCCGGCAAAGCTATGTCACTGACGATCGCGTCGAAAGGTCCAGCTTCCAAAAACCTGAGGCCATTTTGTAACGTCGGCGCGCTGGCAACATCAAATCCCCAGCGCTGTAGCAGCCGCTTCAACGCGTGACGCGTGTGCTCATGATCTTCGACAACCAATATGCGCATATACATGTAGACGTGAATTACTTTCCTTATAATCGAAAAACAATGGCATTCTGGCTGTATCAGCACCAAGGCTATAGCGGTTTTCCCAATGCCGGACTAGTCAGCTCGTCGAAAAGACTCAACACTAATTGCATCGCAGATGCGGCCGTTTGTCGGCTGAGTTTCGATTTGTAACTACAACCAGACGATCTATGAAAAGAAATTTACCTTCGGAATCGGGAATCTTCACTGCGCGGGTTTTACTGGCATTTGTTCTTTGCTCAGTCGGCGTTTCCCTTGCCATGCTGAGTTTTGCCGGCCCATCTGCAAACCCGCTCACCGCCACCGTGCCTGGGTTCCACGCGCCGGTCACAATGCCCGGCAGCAGCGGTGGGAGCGAGCCCTCGCTCGCAATCACCAAGAACGGGATTCGCTACGTCTCGTGGCAGTCACCGGGCAAGTTCGCCAAATCGGCTGACGGCGTGAACTTCAACCAACTAACCACGCCGGACTCGGGCGCCACTGGCGATGTGACCAACGCTCTCGGGTCCAACGGCGCGGTCTACCTTGGCCAGATCTGTGGCGGCGGCACCACTTTGCACACCTGCATCTACCGGAGCCTTGACGGCGGTACCACCTGGCAACTGAGAAACATGCTGGCCGATAACCACCCGGGGGCCTCCGACCGCCCATGGATCACTGTCCTTCCAGGAACCAGCCCCGACCACGACACGGTTTACCTCGAGTTCCACACTTTCACTCCCGATGATCTTGTTTACGTCACGAAATCGACGGACGGGGGATCCACTTTCGGGCCTGCAATTCCTGTCGAGACGGGCACAAACTCAGCCATCCCCGATTCACAGTGCAACACCATACCGGGAGGCATTATTGTCGATCACAGCAACGGTGACGTCTACGCTCTCTGGTTGTCCGGTGATGACGTAGCTCAGAATGTGACCACGGGTTGCAATTATTCCCAGATTGGTCCGTTCCCAAAGGCTTGGGTCTCGAGGTCGACCGACGGAGGCATGACCTGGTCGCCGGTCCTTGCATGGCAGGGAACGTTCAATGTGATGACCAATATCGGCGATAACGCCGGAAAAATTTTCTCGACGATTAGCCAGGACCAAGGCGGGCAGATCCATATCGGCCTTTGCGTCCGACACAATGATGACCCAAAAGGGTTCTTGCTTGCTTGCGAGCAAAGTTCCAATTGCCTGGAAACCGACAATCCCACAGACATGTATATCGTGACGTCTCCAGACCAAGGGGCGCATTGGACGCCGCCGTTTAAGGTCAACCAGACCACCGGATCGTTCTTTTTCCCGTGGATTCATGCGGGATCGGCCGGGAGGGTCGATGTCGCCAACTATTTTTCCACGACATTACGGCCTAACGACCCGACCAGTGTGTGGTTTGTTGGGATGGCACAGGTTACTGGCGCAGTGGCCCACTACGTCTCCGGTGCCAACGCCACCTATGACTCGACTCCCGTAGCGACGCCTGAGATCCAGCTCGATCCCAATCATGTCCACGGCAACGGGACGACCGGTGGCGGCATCTGTACCTATGGCACGTTCTGCTTGGCCGTGCCCGGCTCCAATCGCGGCCTAGCCGACGTCTTCGAGGTTCATCTGGACCCAGCGGGCGGGGCGAACGTCGCCTGGACTAGCGATAACGGAGGAAACCATATCGGCTTCGCCTGCCAGGACTCTGGGCCCAGCGCCTTCGCCGGCGCGCCCGATCTCAACGGCTGCTACAGTTCGGTGGCACCAACAAGTGTCGTCTCCCGGATGACCCACGGCGCTATCACCACTCCGTTTGACATTAATTTGCCGCTCCCCGTGGGGACCTCGCCGCGCGGAGTTGAATGCCGGAGTAGTGCTTTACTAGGCACGGGCAATTACATGCTGGTCTTTACCTTTCCGACCAATCTCACCAGCGTCGGTGGTGCCACAGTCACCGGCCATGACCCAACAAACGGGACCGGGACGGTAAGCGGCAGCCCCGTTGTTGGACCTAATGCCAGCTTGGGCCTCACTGCCAAGCAGTGCGCGGTGAATCTCACCAACGTGAGCAACGCCCAATACATCACCGTCACCTTAAATAGCGTGCTGGACGCGGTAGGCAACGGCGTCAATGTAACCGGGCCGCAAATGGGCGTGCTCGTCGGCGATGTGAACGCGAGCGGGCGCACAGATAACGGCGATGCGAGCGTTGTCCGCAACCTTGCCGGCACAGTTCCGAGCGATACCAACACGGCGCGCGCGGACGTCAACTGCAGCGGCCGAATCGACAATGGTGACGCCACTATAATCCGCAACAATTCAGGCAACGCCTTGCCATCCCCGCCGTAAACCCTGGCGCGCGGCAACGGTGTCTCACTTTGTAGGCGGCTACTAGGCAGCGCAGGACAATATAACTCGCTTAGCATATTGTCGTGCTCAGGCACAAAAAGGGGCCGCACCATACGCAACAATTCCTGGGGGTGTATCCTATAGCTCTATAGTGCTAGATAGGATCCGCCGGCGGGGAACTATCTAACCTGGATATGTAAGATATAGTATTACGCTAAGTTATTTTAGGAATTTCCGCCGCTGAGGCATCCAAAAAACAGCCGGTTTCCGATTTAGGAGCTAAGGATCGAAAAAGTTGATGCCAAAGAACCGGAAATGTTTTGCAATAAATAGTGACACAGCAAAGCGCCACGCGCATTACCTTGGGTCTTCACGAAAGCGGAAATAGTCTTCATGAAAAAACAATCCTCCTCTAAATCAGGTTTTATTACTCGTCGCAATCTGCTTGGCGCTTTGTTGAGCGTAACTGGCCTCTCAATAGCGATAATTGGCTTTGCCGCTACGACGGTGAACCAGAAGCTAATGGTCAAGCGTCTACCAAACCGAACTCAAACGTCTGCTGCGCCAAAGGCTTCACCAGCTCCTGCTGCGCCAACACCCACGAGCGGCACTCTCACTTCGGCCAACGTCGGATCAAACAACGCGATTAATTGGACGGACAGCGTTGGGAGCCTGGTGCCAAATCTGACGTTCTTTGCCGGCAATGGAACCTGCGCGGTGCCGATGTCCTGCAGCACATTCACGCTCATCATCGATCCTTCCGTACACACCGCTTCGGGAGGTTACGATCCCACCCAGTATAACATCTTCATAGAGGTATCATGGGCGACGGCCGCCGAGGATTACGACACATGGATGTGCTCGGGTAGCGGGAATTGCGTCCAGGCCAATGTTGTCGCGTCGAATACTTCCACAGCCGATCCCGAGACTCTCACGCTTTCAGCAGCCACTTTCCCGGCAGGGACCTATACCATTAATATGGTCAATACATCCGGCGCAGCTGAGCCTTACATGGGAACGGCGTACCTGAAGCCGATACCGCAGCAGTCAAATTGCACCGGCGATTGCACTCCGCCACGCTATTTCAATTATCCCGCTGGCCAGGGGCAGGCAGACAACGCCGGTGAACCATCGATCGGTGTTGATTGGAACCCAAATGTCGCAACTCTCAAAGACGTCAGTTCGTCCGATTTCGGGACCGGGACGATGCGCAAGAACACGGGCGGCGTCGCTTTCTTTAAATCCGGAGGAAATAACTGGCGTGTTAATTTTGACGATTGCCCGTCACCCGCCGTCAATGTTTGGGAGGACGTATCCACCCCTTTCGATACGCAAGCTCCTTTGACCGATCCGATTGGATTTGTAGATCACTATACTTCCAACCAGCTCGGTCTCGCGTATCCGCCGCCTCACACACCAGGCCGCGTCTTCACATTAGATCTCGTCGGTGGCGAGGGTAACAGCCTGGGCGCTTTTTCGGACCAAGATGGCAATTCAGGATCTTACACGGAGGGCGGAAACGGCGGCCCTGGTCAAGGACCCGATCATGAAACTCTGGGTGGCGGTCCCTATAATTTGAATTCGTCCCCGCCTCCACTTCCTCAACCTGTGCCGTACCCTGCTAGCGGAACTCCGAATGCCATTTACTATTGTTCGCAAGACATTGTTGCCGAAGCTCAGTGCTCCCGCAGTGACGACGGTGGGCAAACGTTTGGTCCCGGCGTTATCATTTACAATCCGTCGGTTTGCACCGGCGGAATTCATGGGCACGTGAAAGTAGCCCCGGACGGCACAGTATATGTGCCGAACTCTTCCTGCGGCGAGAACGGAGGGACGAGTGGCGTCGCACTCTCGGTAGATAATGGTCTTACCTGGACAGAGCACAACGTGATGGGCAGTACGAGCACGCAAGATCCATCCGTTGGTATCGGCCAAAACAACGTAGGTAAACCCGGCGGGCAAACGACTAACACGATTTACTTCGGTTACGTCGATGGCGATGGGCACCCTAAAGTAGTTCACTCAGGTGACCAGGGCGCGACTTTTTCAAACCCCATCGATGTGGGTAGGCCATTTGGAATCACACATGCGGTCTTCCCCGTCGTAGTGGCAGGAGATGACAATCGCGCAGGTTTTGGTTTCCTCGGAACGGGCGATGGCATTCCCGCTGGCTGCGATCCGTACGGCGCGGCACTCACTTGTCAGAATATTTGGCATCTTTACATCGCGACCACCTACGATGGCGGCAATAACTGGGTCACCATTGACGTTACGCCCAACGATCCAGTCCAGGTAGGTGCTGTATGCTTGCAAGGCACAACCTGCTCCGTGCCGCCCCGTAATCTTTTAGACTTCAACGATTTTAGCGTAGATGCGGAGGGCCGTGGCGCGCTGGGTTATGCAGATGGCTGTGTTAACTGCAACAACGGCCAGACCACTCAATCAGGCGCCTCCCACGGAACCGTGGCGCGTCAATCCGGTGGTCGGCGGTTGTTCGCGGCGTTCGACACCCAACCACAAACAGCAGGTCTTTGGGTTCCTGCAGCGCCGCAACTGGTTTCTGCCACGACCCAAGTGGGCGGAGCCTTAGTTACTTGGCTTGAGCCGGACAATGGTGGATCACCAATCACGGGCTACAACGTCTATCGAGGGACTACAAGCGGATCGGAGACCTTCTTGGCTCACGTCACTGGCGAGACAAATACACAATATTTCGATTCCGCAGTGCCTGCAGGCGCGAGTAACGTATTCTACTACGCAACCGCAGTCAACGCGACTGGCGAGAGTTTACACTGCGGCGAAGTCAGCCTAGTCCAAGTCGTAGAAACCGGAAATGCATGCACCTTCCCCTACCTTGAGGTGGACGGCCCCGGTACTGCCGGCAACGTGCCGACCGATCCCGATAATGGTGAGTTGACTATCCAAAAAGTGGACATGGGCGAGCCGTTCACGTCGTGCACTGATAACTCCATTACCTTCTTGATGAAAGTGAAGACTTTAGATCCTACCGGTACTGGCAACACCGTTCTGGATGCAAACAGCGCGTGGCAGTTCCTTTTTGGAATTAATGACACCAACGGGATGCCGCATACCATTTACGTAGAACTTGATACTTTCAGCCCGGATAACTCGGCTGCTCCCGCTGTCACCCTAGGAAGAAGAGACGCTTGCACAACTGGTTGCAGCACCCTTGATACTTCAATCTGCACGAATGGTGGCGTACCGGGCGGCACCTGCAATCTTGTCTCGGCCACGGAGACAAAGGATGGATACATCCAAATTAAGCTGAACGTTGCTAGTCCGATCGTTTTCCCGGCACCCGGTGCCCCAGGGACCGGCTCACAATTCACATGGGATGCTCGTAATCCGGGAACGATCCTGGGTACGAGCGCTCAGAAGGTTACTGGTAATACATACTTCTTCGCGGGCGTTGGCGCAGGCTTCCTTGAAACCGTCCAGACCACCACTGGCGGCAGCTACACGCGTGTCGGGAACCTTTCCTGCAATGCTCTTCCACCAATCGCTGTCCTGTCGGGTAGTCCGACGTCTGGCAACGCCCCATTGACTGTCAACTTTGACGGCACGGCCTCGCACGCACAACCTGGTTCATGCGGCTCGATTAACTCGTACACAATCGACTTCGGCGATGGCCCCGTGTCCGGACCTCCGGACACTGCCACTAACAGCACCGGAATTTTCTCGCACACGTACACAGCTGCGGGCGATTATCGAGCCAAATTAAAGGTCTCAGACACCATCGGCCAGACCAGCACTAATCCGGCGACGGTATTCGTGTCCGTCGCTAACGGCGTAAACCTGGTAAACGTTGTATCGAGGCTGCAGCACGGCTCGATCACTCCGCCCTTCGAGGTCGCCATGCCGCTCACCGGCACCCGCGGAGTTGAATGCCGCAGCAGTACTTCATTAGGTGCCGGCAACTACCAGATCGTGTTCGAGTTCGACAATGCGCTCGCCAGCGTTGGCGGTGCCAGCGCCACAGCGACTGCGCCTGGCGGCGGAAGCCAACCGGTTACTGTCAGCAGCCGTCAAATAGGGCTGAATAACCACGAATACCTGGTCAACCTCACCGGGGTGCCCGATGGACAGTATGTCACGGTCACTCTGACCGGGGTAGCGGGTGCAGCTAACGGCGGCACCGTGGTCGGGCCGCAAATGGGTTTCCTGGTCGGCGACGTCAATGCGAGCGGGCGCACAGATAACGGCGATGCGAGCGTTGTCCGCAACCTTGCCGGCACAGTTCCAAGCGATAACAACACGGCGCGCGCGGACGTCAACTGCAGCGGCCGAATCGACAATGGTGACGCCACTATAATCCGCAACGATTCCGGCAATGCCTTGCCATCGGCACCCTAAAAATAATGAAAAAAGTTCATGAAGAGGCATCCGCGCAGGCTCGCAATTTCGAATCTGACTCTAACAACTACAGACTATGAATCCAAAAGGCATAAATCCTGAAAAATTCACAAATTTCAGACTTGACGTGCACGCGTCACGTTTGATAAAAAGGCTGCACTGTGTCTCTACGAATTAGCGTGAGAAACGGAAGTGGTCAGGTCTGTAAGACAGTAAATGAATAATGAACAAAAAACTAAACTCGCTTAAAAACATATGAATATGAAAAAAACCCTTACCCTTATTCTAGCTATCGCCGGAGGTGCCTCCTCAGTTTTTGCACAAGCCGGCTCTAGTGGGAGCTCAACCTCGCTGTTCACCTGGGGCACGCCAACGAACTTCACGAGCAACAGCTTCCAAGTTACTCTCTCAATTACGGGCGGCGTTCAGGGAAGCCCGGCCGTACCGGTCGACGGCTACGATCTCTGGCTCGCTACCGCCGCCGCCAACTCCGGTCTGTTTAACATCGACACCGTGACTTACAGCCGATTTACGAATTTTGGCAATCTCGGTCCAGGTTTGGGAGACGCACTTAGCAACACCACTGATATAACTTCCGGGTACGTCCGAAATACAAACGACCTTGGGAATATCGATAGCACCAGCGGACACACCAATGCCATCGCGAACGGGGCGGGACCTTTTCAGGTGGCCACGCTCACAATTGACTTCGGCACCTTAGCTGCGAACCACACGTACACGTTCTTCACAACCCTCGGCGCTAATACTCCGCTCGGCGGGACTGCCAACTCAAATTCGCACTACACCGACGTGACTGATTCGAGCGGGAAAGTTTACACAGTCGCGCAATCGTCCTTCAGCTTCATGACAGCAGCAGTCCCTGAGCCTGCTACCTGGTCATTGTTGGGGCTCGGTGGGCTTGGCTCCCTTGGCTTAACGCTGTTGCGCGTCCGCCGTCAGGGCTAATTTATCCTAGAGAGGAAGGCGAGTTTAACGGGCTGGCCGGTTTCGGCCAGCCCGTTCTTTTTTGCGTGCATGCGCCTTGTAGCCACCCGCCTATGGCGGGTCAGAACGTAACGCGAAGCTATCGTCGTTTACATCGATCGCGCGTAGAGCTGCAGAATGCGTTTTGGCTTAATGAGGAGTCGGGAAGTAGCTCGCCATTAATAAAAATGGCCGGCGTGCGATTCACGCCGAGAGAGTCGGCGCGTTGTTGATCAGCCATAATTCTCGCGTTTACCTTCTCGCTTTCCATGTCGATTTTGAAACGTTCGACATCCAACCCAAGCGAGCAAGCAAGTTGGTAGAATAAATCTCGGGGATCAGCCGATCGCGTCCAAGCGATTTGACTGCCGTAAAAGCAAATCGTGCATCTCCCAAAAGTCTATCCGCTGAATCGCTTGGGATGATTACAGCAATCTGGCGGTTGATTCGAGCGACGATTACACCGTCTAGTGCACTCCGCTTTTTATCTGGAACGTGAAGAAGAGCGCGCACTTTCTTATTAAGGGTGAAGCTCCAAAATGTTGGCGATGACAAGGGATTCGTAACCCGATTCCGATAAACGCCTTAAAAAAAGAGCGACGGCTACGTCCGTATCGTCAGCCAAAACCGAAGTGAAAGAGATAACTCTAGACCAAAGGGCTTACCATGAAAAAGAATCCCCGTTTCAAAAGTGGTCTCTCTAATCGGCGCACCACGCTGGCGTTCGGGCTTTGTTCAATCGGCATCTTGCTCGCGCTGTTTAGCTTCGGTCAGACGAAATCTGCGCTGCCTGCACGGCAAGCCGGACTCAGACTTGCGCTGTTGACGCCTAATTTTACGCGCCAGCCAGCGGTCGCGCCTTCGAAGCCGGTATCCAGATCCGCTACCGGGCCGGCTCGCAGTGATTCCGCGTCTCCACTTACGCCCACTTTCGGTCACCCGATCATCAGCGGCGTCGGTGGCTACGGTTTTGAGGAGGGCATCCGGCTCGATCCTACCGATCCGAACACCGTTTACACCAGCGCCCCAGATTCGCTCTCTTCTGACACGAGCTGGATCTGGCATTCACGTGACGGCGGCAAGACATTCAAATGGATCACCTCCGCTATACCCTTCCAAGGCAAGGCCACGGCGTGCGCGGGCGGAGGCGATTCCGAACTCGCGGTGGATTCCGCGGGCCATCTTTATTTTGCCGACTTGAGCCTCGTGAACTTTGGCGTGGGGCGCTCTGATGACAAGGGCGCCACTTTCCCATGCAGTAACAGCGGCGTGCCCGACGCTGTTGTTGATCGACAATGGTATGCGACAGATGGCGACCCCACGAACGGTGGCAGCATCTACCTCGTCAACGACGAAATCGGACCCGGCGGAGCCCAGTGTCCCAATTCGATGGCACCCAACAACGTGCTGGTGATGTACCGTTCACCGGCGAACGGCGTCGGCTCAACCGCCGGGCTCCTATTCGGACCGGCTAACAAGATCACCCCCAACCTCTCTTGTGACGAGGGCATTATGGGTAACGACGAGGTCAGCCCGGTCGCGACTACAACCGGACAGCCAAATGGCATGGGCGGCTTCGCCGTTCTTCCAACGCCCGTCAAACATATCTTTGTGATCCACGACGACGGGAACCTGCACCAGATTCGCCTTGGCCGGTGTTTCCCGGTCGCCTTCGGTGCGCCTATTGCAAATGTCAGCGATCCCAGCGGCTTGAACTGCACCGACATCTTGGTCGCTGAACTCGGCGCGACCGGCGTCAGAACGGGCGGAGATTTCCCGACCCTGGCGATTGACAAGGCCGGCAACCTCTACGCGGTATGGGAGCAAGCTCCGATCGATGCCACCGGCAACGTTACCGGTGACACCGTGCTCATGTATTCCTATTCGACCGACGAAGGTAACACGTGGGCGTCGCCGATTGAAATCGATACCTCGGGTTCGGCAGACGGCCTCTTGCACAATAACGTGTTTGCCTGGGTGGCAGCGGGCGATGACGGACGCGTCGATATTGCCTGGTATGGCACGCCCGAATTGTCAAATACGAACGATTCGACGTGCGGTCAAAACGCGACGAATCCTCCGCTTCCTGGGATGGGCAAGAACGTAAACGGTCCCGACGCTGCTACCGGTGCGACCTGGAGTTTATGGTTCGTCCAGACGCTGAATGGACACGATGCCGCCCCAACGTTCACTGCGCCGATCCAGGCAAGCGAACACTTCAACCACCGCGGGACGATTCAGACACTTGTCGGTGGACAGTGCGGTAATCGCACCCTAGGCGACTTTCTCCAGCTACGAATTGGATCTCTTGGCGAGGCACAGATTAGCTACGCCGACTCGAACAGCATCAACCAAGCGCTTACGCCCCATGCAATGTACGCCCATCAAAACGGCGGCACTGGAGTGTTCGCCGCGTCATCGCCAGTGAATATCCCCGGCCTCACCCCATTCAACAGCGTGACAGATCCAACTGGTGACGGACTATACGAAGTCTCTGGAACCACAAGTGCCAATATGCCGCAGCTTGATATCACTGGGTCGAGCGTGAGCGTGCTTACGAGCTCACCATGTAGCGCGACGGCACCGTGTTACCAAGTAACAATGCAGCTTAATAATCTTAGTCTCGCTCCGACCACTACTTCGGATCCAGATATCGATTTAGTCTGGCTAACTCAGTGGCTCGTTCCATCCAATACAGATGCGAATGGTGGCAAGAACTTCTTCGTTTACGCGGAGTCCACGAACGGCGGCGCGCTCACCTGTTACTCCGGCGAGGCGGCAGCGTTGCCCAACGGCGGCGGCATTCTTATCACTTACCCCGGTGCAACCACGCTGCCAGCCGCGAACTGCTTATCGACGCTCGGGCCGAACGGAACGATCACGATCGATGTCCCCTTTTCCAACGTAACCGAGCCGGGAGCGATTGATAGTCGCCTTCACGAAGTTACCGCTAGCACGATGACACTCACCGAGCCGGCGAATACCGTCCCTTCGACTGCCGGCCTCGGCGGTGTGCTGTTCAACCTGATTGACGCCGCCCAGGGATATGTTTTTGACCCATTGCTGCCGACTAGCGTGGTATCTCGCAAAACGCATGGCTCAGCCGGTAACTTCGACGTGAACCTGCCACTCACCGGCACACGCGGCGTTGAATGTCGCACTCCTGGGCACCTGCCAAACGGCGCAAGCGGTGATTACCAGCTCATATTTACCTTCGCGAAGAACCTTGTGAGCGTGCCCGGCGCCAGCGTAAGCAGTGGCACAGGCTCGGTAAGCAGCAGGGCAGTTGGGCCCAGCCCGAACCAATACACCGTTAATCTGAGTGGTGTAGCTGATCAACAATATCTTACTGTCACGTTGAGTGATGTCGTGGATGTGACGGGCGCCTCTGGCGACGTTGTTAGCCCGGAACTCGCAATCCTCATAGGTGATGTGAACGCTAGCGGTCGCACCGACAACGGCGATGCGAGCGTTGTCCGCAACCTTTCGGGTACAATTCCGAGCGATAACAACACGGCGCGCGCGGACGTCAACTGCAGCGGCCGAATCGATAATGGTGACGCCACTATAATCCGCAACAACTCCGGCAACGCATTGCCGTCCTCGCCGTAAACAGTCTTTGCACGATCCGGATCTTCAGGTAACTCCACGTCCGTATTTATCTTCAATCCATCGACGCAAGGGGCCGCGCTCGAACCAGCACGTTCCAAGTAACCTTGTTGGCTCCAGGCTGGGACGCCGCCAAGCGCGGTCGATGATTACGACCTCTGGCCGGCTACCAATGCGGCGAACTCCGTCCTGTTTGCCGTCCAAAATTATGACTTACAGGTTTACTAACTTTCCCGAGCCCGCAACGCTCTCGCGCCTTGACCTCCGTGGACTTGGCTCGCTCGGCTTGACGCTGTTGCGCGCACGCCATCACGGCTAATTCATTTCAAGGGGTAAGGCGAGTTTGACGGGCTGGCCAGTTTCGGTCAGCCCGTGTTTTTTGCGTTGTAGCCGCGCGTCGCTGACCGCGGCCGCCGTGTGCGTGGCAAACGTTCCTGCCCCTTGTAGCCACCGGCCTGTGGCCGGTCGAATACGCGGCTCGAAATAGAAGCAGCGTTACGCGCGATCAATGTACACAATTTCACCTTGATAAGGCCATTCTTCGGCGCGTGCCACCAACCCTGCGCGCACCGGATTCCGCCGCACATAATTCCATTTCTCAGCGTAGCTTTCGTCACTTCGCAGAACGTGATCGAAGAATCCTTCCTGCCAAAGTAGTTTGCCGTTTCGCGACAAATTATACGACTTGGCAAGCACTTGCTTAAGCATACCCACCCAGCGGCCAAGAATGAAGCCATGTCCGCCGCGAACAAACAGATGGATGTGCTCCAGCATGATAACGTAACGACCAACGGCAATATTAAAATCGTGCTCCGCCCGCTCTGCAAAGGAAACGAATGCCGCGTGAATTTCGCCGTTAGCCAGATACGGCTTTCGGTTGTGCGTGCAAAACGTTACGAAATAGAGTGGGCTTGGATCGAAAAGTCGACCTAAACGGACTGGTCGCCGTCCGAACTTTTGTTTCACACTGACCTAGTAGCCACGGGCCTGTGGCCCGTCGATTGATTTGCGTAAAGCCAAGACACTGCGGGCGCTCCTGTGCGAACTTATTTTTCCTGGACGGCGCACAGCGCCGTGGCTACAACAAACACTATGGCCTAACGACCTTTTTGACTAACTCCTCGCTCGATCGCTTCGAGCAATGCGTTTTGATTCAACGAGGAGTCGGGAAGTCGCTCGTCATTAATAAAAATGGCAGGCGTGCGATTCACGCCAAGAGATACGGCGCGCTGTTGGTCGGCCATGATTCTTGCCTTCACCTGCTCGCTTTCCATGTCCATCTTGAAATGCTCAACGTTGAGTCCAAGTGACTTTGCAAATTGATTGAAAAATTCTCGCGCGTCAGCCGCTCGCGTCCAGATTACTTGGCTGCCGTAAAGAAGATCGTGCATCTCCCAGAAATGGCCTTGTAAGCCAGCGGCCTCGGCTGCGCGGGCCGCCTCTTGCGCGTGTGGATGACTTGCCAGCGGGAAATGCCTAAATATCACGCAAACTTTGCCGTGATATTTTTGCTCTGCTTGGTTGAGAGCCGGAGAAAGCGCGGCGCATGAGGGACATTGAAAATCGCCGAACTCCTCGATCTTCACTCGCGCATTGAGAGGGCCACGCATCTGGGCCGGTTCAGCTCCGGGCTTTTCTCCGGACCGGGCTGGCGATTTCCTGATGGAAGCCGTCTTCGCTGTTCGCTCTTTCCAGAAAAATAATGACGTCCCCGCTCCGGCTGCGATGAAAAACACACCAACCACGATCACGAAGGGAACATACCGTTTCATCGTCTGATAGTTGAAAGGCTTACGAGCATTACCAGGCTGAAACGTCGGAAGTTAGGGAGCGGGCCGGTTACGTCGCTACGTCATTAAAAATTTTACACGATTCAATCGTTCCGACTTTGTAACGCCTTTAACTGCGCCCAACGTCACGGGCTAACATCCATCAAACTAAACGGCCCGCAGGACCGTCGCCACAGGAGAATGCTTCGAAAAACACGCCAGCCATACATCCGTATCGGCGGCGAAAAACGAAGCGAAAGAAACCAACGTTGAAAACTACCACATACAAGGCCTTTCCCTATGAACCTTAAATTGCGCTTATTTACATCAACGACCCTTGCGATGACCGCGGCCGCCATTACCGGCGGTCTTTTTTTATCAAGACCGCACCCGGTTTCTGCCACGCCGAGACCACTCCTCCCGACGTACGTAACTGGCAGCTTCACTTTCAGCACGCCGCTTGAGCTGGACGCCAACTGGGGACAATTCTCGGCGGCGGACGCTGAACCAGAAATAAAAGTCGACCTTTTCGGCAACATCTATGTCACCGCAATCCAAGGCGTCCCCGCTGGCACTGATTTTTGGAAGTCAACCGATAAAGGGGCGAACTTCGCCTATCTCGGGCAACCCGACGGAGCTCAGGATCATTGCCAGACACTTCCTCAGTGTGTGGCGGGCGGCGGCGGCGACGATTCCATCGCCGTATCTAACGGCGGATACCTCTATGTTTCCAGTCTCTGGCTTGGCTCGGTCACCATGTCGGCTTCGTACGACGGCGGCATTGGTGGAACCGTGCCTGGTCAGAGGTGGGAAGTGAACCCTGCAGCCGCGACCATTCCTGGCGATGACCGTCAATGGATTGCGGCCTACGGCCCGCAAACCGTTTATATGAGCTATACCGACATCGGGACCGGCGTCATCGAGTTCGAGAAATCTACCGATGGCGGTAAAACTTTTGGGGCACCGGTTCAAACCTACCCGATTACCAGCTCGATTTTGTCCGACGTTCAAGGCAACATGGTCGTCGATCAATATAACGGCAACATTTACATATGCTTTGTGGCCCTGGGGGCAGATAACCAGGTCTATATCAATCGATCAGCAGACGGCGGGTCCACCTGGACCCTGCTGCAAGCTTACAATGGACCGGCTGGGACCAGTAACGCGCAAGTATTCCCAACCATGGCAGTCGATCGTGGGGGCAATGTCTATGTCGCCTTTAGCGCCTGCGGTGCTGGCCATACCAACTGCCAGATTGAGATGGTTAGTTCGACAGATCAGGGTGCCACGTGGTCGTCGGCTCTCCCGGTCAGCAACGGCGCTGCGACGGCAACCGCAGTAGAGCCGACCATCGCCGCCGGTAGCCCTGGAGTTGTTGATGTCACCTGGTTGGGATCTAGCGCTGCGACGCCGGATGTCCCCAGTAACTGGCACGTCTTCTTTGCCCAGGTAACGAATGCTCTCACCAGCAACCCGACCATTGCCCAGAACCAGGCAGAGGTGAATGTCATGCACAAGTGGGACATTTGCTTTAACGGAACCGGCTGTGCCAGCAACCCCCATCAATCTCCCGGAAACCGCGACTTGCTCGAATACTACTCGATGAGTATTGACGCGGATGGAAACGCCAACATTGCATACGCCGACAGCGTGACCAATTGCCCAGACGCAACGTGCATTACGCATACCCTCTTTATGAAGCAGACAGCCGGCCCCAGCGCGTATAATCCGCCGGCACCGTCTCAACCCGCCACCTTCGCAATGAATTTGGCGATGCCAAATTCAACCGGTACCGGGGAACCGAATTCCTGGGTCGATTCATATAATTGTATCCTTGGCGGCGCGATCGGTGGACCAATAGATTTCATCTCGAAAGATGCCGGGCTTAGCTTCACCGAGCACGCCGTCGTGCTCGGCACCGGTCTCCACGGCGGCGACTTCGACATCAAAACCATTCCGAACGCGAACGGCTCGCGACCTGATCAGATTTACACCGCAGATCTCGGCGTCACTACCGTTCACATCGGCAAATCAACTGATGGCGGCAATACCTACTTTCAGCCAGGCATGATGGGGGCAGCCGGCGAAGTCTCGGTCTCGTCTGATCGCATGTGGCTCTGGCCTGACCGTGGAGTTCCTACTGCACCCGACCAGACAATCTACCTAATGGATCATGAGTTCACAACGGAAGCGGTCCGCTTCTCCGCGTTAACCAACGATGTCGCTTGGTCGCCGTTTACGTCCGGAATGACCGCTTCTGAATTAATTCTTCCGCCGACATCGACGTTGCCCAATACGAATCCCGGCAACGTATTCGTAGACAACAGCCATAACGTTTACGGCATTTTTGCGGCTTCCTCGACAACGACGAATACGCAGGCTCCCCCATTTGGCAAAGAGCCGAACGTTTGGGATGCCGTAGGCGCACCTCCCGCTGCGGCTGGTCTTCCGCCAGGTCCCTTCACTAACCACCCGGTTTTTAAAGGCGTGATCGATTCGCCAACGCAGGCGCCATCGCCAGCACCGACGATTCCGCCCAGCGCCCTGACTTACGGGAACAGTACCGCGAATATATTCCCATCCGGCGTCGCCGACAAAGCTGGGAATGTTTACGTAGTTTGGTCAACGAACAGCTCTCGACTCAATACAGTTCAGAGCAATAACAACCCATCGACGACGTTCGACATCTGGTTCGCGTCCTCACACGACGGCGGTCAGAACTTCTACGGTCCGTGGAAAGTTTCATCGGGAGTTGGAACCTCGGTGTTTCCCTGGATCGCTGCCGGCGACGCAGGACGCGTAGATATTTCGTGGTACCAAACAAGCGCTGTAGCGCCACCGTTGGTCGCCGACCCGTCGAATCCTGGCGCTCTAACTGGGGGCCCAAATAATATGCCACCAGGAGCGAGCTGGAATGTGATGTTCGCCCAATCACTGAACGCGAATGGTCGCGAGCCGGTGTTTACCGTAAGCCAGGCCAGTGACCACATCATACACACCGGTTCAATCAGCAATGGCGGCCTCTTCGGCTCTTCCGATCGATCGCTGCTCGACTTTTTCCAGGTGGCGATCGGTCCCGACGGACTGTCCAACATCTTCTGCGCGGATAACGATTCTACGGGCGCGGGAACAACGCACATCAACTACATGAGACAGAACAGCGGCCCGCTGGCCGTGGCTAATCCAAGCGCGGCCACCTGTCTGCCGATCCCGCCGTTGGCAAGCGTAGACTCGGTGCTGACGCACGGCGGCGCAGGCCAATTCAAAGTTAACTTCCCGCTGCCACCAAATTCTTCGCCACGCGGAGTTGAATGCCGCAGCAGCAGCTCATTGGGAGCTGGTAATTACAGCATAGTCTTTACATTCGTGAACAATCTCACCACCGTCGCTGGCGCTACCGTAAGCGCGCACAACCCAAGCAATGGAACTGGGAGCGTAACAAGCACCTTGCTAGGCCCCGGCCCGAATCAATGCACTGTTAACCTGACGAATGTAAGCACCGGCCAATATCTCGCGATTACTCTCAACAATGTCACAGACATGGCTAGCAACAGCGGCAACGTAGTCAGTCCACAACTTGGCTTTTTGGTGGGCGACGTGAACGCAAGCGGCCGCACGGACAATGGCGATGCGAGCGTTGTCCGTAACCTTTCCGGTACCATTCCGACCGATAACAACACGGCGCGCTCGGATGTCAATTGCAGCGGCCGAATCGATAATGGTGACGCCACTATAATCCGCAACAACTCCGGCAACGCATTGCCCTCCGCGCCGTAAGCAATTCATCATTGACTGATTAAATTGGCGGCTCGCTGCTTGGTCTCGGTGGACTTGGCTCGCTCGGCTTGACGCTGTTGCGCGCACGCCGTCACAGCTAATTCATTTCAGGGGGTAAGGCGAGTTTGACGGGCTGGCCAGTTTCGGCCAGCCCGTGTTTTTTGCGTTGTAGCCGCGCGTCGCTGACCGCGGCCGCCGTGTGCGTGGCAAACGTTCCTGCCCCTTGTAGCCACCGGCCTGTGGCCGGTCGAATACGCGGCTCGAAATAGAAGCAGCGTTACGCGCGATCAATGTACACAATTTCACCTTGATAAGGCCATTCTTCGGCGCGTGCCACCAACCCTGCGCGCACCGGATTCCGCCGCACATAATTCCATTTCTCAGCGTAGCTTTCGTCACTTCGCAGAACGTGATCGAAGAATCCTTCCTGCCAAAGTAGTTTGCCGTTTCGCGACAAATTATACGACTTGGCAAGCACTTGCTTAAGCATACCCACCCAGCGGCCAAGAATGAAGCCATGTCCGCCGCGAACAAACAGATGGATGTGCTCCAGCATGATAACGTAACGACCAACGGCAATATTAAAATCGTGCTCCGCCCGCTCTGCAAAGGAAACGAATGCCGCGTGAATTTCGCCGTCGACCGTCGCTACGAAGCCGTCAACGCCATGTTATTGAACGAGTTTCTCAGAGAACACCGCGAGGTGGAACAGTCGAAAGCGACTCTCTCGGAGCAGCGGAAGGAAATGGAGCTTTTGACCGCAACATGGAAAGAGCAGCAAGCGCACCTTCAGAAGGTGAGCGCACAGCTTGAAGTAAGTAGATCTGCACCGCAGGTGGTCGCCGACAACCAATAGAGCGGCCGAGCCTAACAAGCAGCGGTATTTGTCGACAGCTGGCGGTTCGTCGAGTCCGAGGGGGCAGTCTAAGAGAAAGTAAGTCCAGAACCTAACTTTGTGGCTCAAAATCAGACGAAAACCGGCGGTCTAAAAGGCGTTTACAGTTTATAGCGTTGACAAATCGACCAGATTTCTGACACGCTCGGCGCCGTTAACTAGATCTGGATCGCGCGTAGGGCGCTTGCTCCCGGATAGCTACCTCCCCCTCTTTCAGACCTGCGGTCGCAAAGTTAGCCACCGAGAGAACGAAGAAAGGTCATAGTATGAATCACTCGATCAATTCCAAAACTACCGCTCTAGCGGTAGGAAACTCGATTGGCGGTTTGCCTTGCCCGGTCAGGTCGCAAAAGAAATTGAGTAACCTGCCGCAGTGTGTCCTCCGATTTGTAATCGCCGGGTCAGCGCCGATGATTAGACGGCACTTTCCCCACCGAAGGAATTTCGCGCAAGCTCGTATTTTGTGCTTGAAAAGAAACACCAGCTTGGCCTGATCATCAGGCAAAAAAACGATGTTTGCAGACTACTAAGTTTTTCAAAAGGACGAGGCCGCTGGTTTTCGTCCGCTGTCTCTCTCATCGCTAAACCAAACCGGAGAACCAGATCTATGAAAAAACTGATTTCAATGGTGATCAGCACCGGCTTCATACTTTTGCCCTCGGTCGCCGTGCGACCCATCCTCATCCTCAGCACGGTAGTCAGCCTGCTTGCCTATCAGGCATTTGGACAAACTATTTCCATAAGCGGTGTCAACGTTACGACCACTCCTGGTTCAACTGTCGGTGACCAGCTAACGCTCACGATCAGCGGGGCCAATTCGATTCGCAACGTCGAATCGGTCAACATTCGTATGTCCACACCTTCGACGGGTGCATACTCTGGGGTTGGTTTTTTCACAATGACCATCCCACCGATATTTATTGCGCCGTTCAATGCGTCGAATGGCAGCGCGGGCACCTCACCTTTTAATTTGGCCGGAGACGCAAACAATTCCGGTTTCACCATGTCGGACAGAGACGTCGGCAACAACACGCCGCCAAACTCTGCCCCCCCAGTGGCGAGCAACGGAACGACCACGATCCCATTTGAAACGCTGAATTTCAGCGTGGCGCCAAACACGCTCGCGGGAGTGTACAACTTCAGGGTAGGGCTCGGCGGTGCAGCTGATGCAGCCCAAGGCAGCTTCATTGACAATTCGAGCAACCAAAGATTTAGCGTGAACAGCGAACCGACGTTCACGATTACAATAATGGCCAGCTCCGTAGGACAGTGAATGAACAATGAACAAAAAATTAAATTCGCCTAAAAACATATGAAAAAAAACCTTGTGCTTATTCTAGCTATCGTCGGAGGTGCTTCCTCAGTTTTTGCACAAGCCGGCTCTAGTGGGAGCTCAACCTCGCTGTTCACCTGGGGCACGCCAACGAACTTCACGAGCAACAGCTTCCAAGTTACTCTCTCAATTACGGGCGGCGTTCAGGGAAGCCCGGCCGTACCGGTCGACGGCTACGATCTCTGGCTCGCTACCGCCTCCGCCAACTCCGGTCTGTTTACCATCGACACCGTGACTTACAGCCGATTTACGAATTTTGGTAATCTCGGTCCGGGTTTCGGAGGCGCCCTTAACCAAACCACTGATATAACTTCCGGGTACGAACGAAATACAAACGACCTTGGGAATATCGATAGCACCAGCGGACACAATGCCATTGCGAACGGGCAAACTTTTCAGGTGGCCACGCTCACAATTGACTTCGGCACCTTAGCTTCGAACCACACGTACACTTTCTACACAACCTTCGGCGCTAATACTCCGCTCGGCGGGACTGCCAACTCAAATTCGCACTACGACGACGTGACTGATTCGAGCGGGAAAGTTTACACAGTCGCGCAATCGTCCTTTAGCTTCGCAGTAGGCGGCGGGACAGACAGCTGGATTGACGGTACCTGGCAACTGGTTTACCGCGGCGAATTGGTCCGCCGGTGTGCCTAGCAGCACCACCCGTGCGGTCATTAATGGCTCGAGCTCAGCAGTGATGGTCAATGGTGTTGGCACGGTGAATAACTTGACCCTCGGTTCAGGTGCCAAACTGACCATTCCTAACGCAGATTCCCTCAAAGTTACTGGCTCATTCACAGAGTCGTCTGGCAAGACCACGGACAATGGGTCGCTATCGGCTTCAGGCGGGGTCAGCCTACGAGGTGGATCGCTCTTCGGAACAGGCTCGATCACAGGTGGAGTCACGTCGAGCACTGCCGGCACCGTTACTCCGGGTGCCTCTTCGACAACGACGGGCATCCTGAAGGTTGCGGGTACCTATACCCAGAACGCTGGTACCCTCGACATCTTGATTAAGGGAACCACGGCGGGTGCCCAGTACGATCAATTAAATCCAACCAAGGCAAATCTGAGCGGGACTCTCAACATCGGCCGGTCCACTGGCTTTGTGCCCACCATTGGCAGCACGTTTAAAATCATGAATTTTACTTCAGAGACCGGAAAATTTTCGACCGTCAAGGGGCTCGCGATCAACTCGAGCGAGCACTTCACCATCGCGTACCAAGGTAGCGATGTTCTTCTTACTGTAGCTTCTGGCGCCTTGCCGGGAGGAGCGTCCGCGCTGGTCTCTAGGCTAAGTGGTCCGGCAGCCAGCGCAGCGGTGCCCGAGCCCAGGCCTGAGACGCTGATTCTATTCGGCCTAACGGCCGTGTTCGGGCTTAGAATTGGCGTTCGCCACTGAGCCTAGGGCGCGCAGAGGTGTCCCCGCGCAAAGCATTCCTCGCGCGGGCGAGGGAAAGGTGTGGAACAGTAGCCAGCGGGCTATGCCCTGTTCAAATCTTGATGTGGCCTTAGCCGGTCCGGCGAGGGGCGTGGCAATGAACGAGAGGACGGCGCTCAGCGCCGTGGCTACAACAAACACTATGGCCTAACGACCTTTTTGACTAATTCCTCGCTCGATCGCTTCGAGCAATGCGTTTTGATTCAACGAGGAGTCGGGAAGTCGCTCGTCATTAATAAAAATGCAGGCGTGCGATTCACGCCAAGAGATACGGCGCGCTCCTGGTCGGCGAGAATTCGTGCTTTTGCCTGCTCGCTTTCCATGTCCATCTTGAAATGTTCAACGTTGAGTCCAAGTGAGTTCGCAAACTGATTGAAAAATTCTCGCGTCAGCCGCCCGCGTCCAGATTACTTGGCTTTCGTAAAGGAGATCGTGCATCTCCCAGAAACGACCTTGTAAACCCAGATGTGGACGATACACAGCTACAACTTGGGTCGTTGTTTAACGAGCTTTCGCAGTTAGCGTTTTTTCGTGCTTGCTGCAGTGCCGGGTGGTCGATGGAAATGATGTGGCTGCTGTGCAAAGTCACACGCGCCAGTCAGTGAACACCACGACCTTCCGGTACGATGTGAATACCACTGGCAGCATTGACGGCAACGACGTGGCGATAACGCAGGCACACACCCGCACGTCACTGCCCTAGCTAGAAACATTAAACGGAGCCCTTCACCTCCTAAATGTGTTAGATTTGCCCCTACGAGTAAGATCAGCGATCACTCACTGGAAAATTCCATGGCCGAATTCACCGGGGCGCAGCGCTGCAGCTACAACCGCTGACCTGTAGCCATCCGCCGTCTGGCGGGTCAAGCGAACGCACAGAAACTTGAACAACACGAACTGCGGCGGATTTGACTCCAAAGCTCCGGCAGAATTTGGACTCCTGATACGTCCATTTTTGGTTCTATTTCGATTCTAGTAGTAATGATTCCCGAGTAATGATCCCCGGGGCAAAATAGACAAGCATTATGAAAAAAAATTCTAACTGGAAATCAGGTATATTTAATCCACGCTTCGTTCTGGCATTCGCTCTCTGTTCAGTTGGCATCTCGCTCACGATGCTTGCTTTCGCAGCGCCGACATCGGGAAAAGGGAGCAGCGCACAAAACAACGGCACGCCTCTTAAACCGACAGTTATCTCATCAACTTACAATGGCGTCTCCGCCGCGGTGCGCGACTTACCGAAGACGGCACCGGCTGGACCGGCCGAACTGGGGGACATCCTACCGCCGATAAAACCAAGTCGCCCGGTGCCCGCCGGTTTCGTGGACCGGGTCGTACAGCAATCGTTGGGGATCCTTGCCATGCCAAGTCCGATCGCCAATTTCGAAGGGCAGAGCGCAAACGATTCCGGATGCGGTTGTATCCCGCCCGACCCAAATGGCGCAGTCGGGCCGTCGCAGTACGTGCAGATGGTCAACTCAACCTTTTCTGTTTATGCCAAAGACGGCACACGGCTGTCAGGACCGACTCAAATCAACGCCTTGTTTCAATCACTGCCAGACACGGCGCGTTGTCACATCGACAACAACGGCGACCCCGTTGTGCTCTATGACCAACTCGCTGACCGCTGGGTCTTGAGCCAATTCGCTATAGGTGGCGGGAACGGCCCAACCTCAAGCGAGTGTGTCGCCGTCTCGAAAAGCGGCGACGCCACGGGCGCATATTACATCTATGACTTTGACCTGACCAATACGAACGGAAAGTTGTTCGAGGACTATCCGAAAATCGGTTTGTGGCCCGATGCCTATTACATGACCACGCATGAGTTCACCTTTCTAAACGCGACACCCGCCGGCGCGTACCAAGGCGCGGGCGCATGGGCCTTAGAGCGCGACAAGATGCTAACCGGGCAACCCGCGCGGTTAGTCTACTTCAGGCTGGGCGCCGGCAGCAGCGCGACAGCACAGATGGCGTATGGTGGACAGTTACCTTCAACCCTCGACGGGTTCACTTTGCCGCCCGCCGGTTCGCCCAACTATTTCGTAGAAGTGGACGCCGCCGCTGACATGAATCCCGATGCGCCCGGATCATTGTTGCGCATCTGGAAATTTCACGTGGATTGGTCGAATCCCCTGAACTCCACCTTTGGCGATAGTTCAAACAACCCAACCTCCAGAACGGCGGTAGCGGACTTTGCCCGCCCGAATTGCGACCACACTGCCTACGAAATGGGCTGCGTCCCGCAGGCCGGAGATGCGTTCCAACTGGATTCCATTGGCGACCGGCTCATGTATCGCAATGCCTACCGCAATTTCGGCGACCACGAATCACTGGTCCTAAATCATACGGTTGTCTCAAACGCCACCACTGGGCAGATGGGCCCCCGCTGGTACGAAGTACGCAACCCGGGCGGCACGCCAACGATCTACCAGCAAAGCACGTTCGGACCTACTTCCCAGACTGACCTGCTCTATCGGTGGATGAGTAGCGTCGCCATGGATAGCGCCGGCAATATGGCCATTGGCTACAGCACTTCGAATCAAATCAGCTTCCCGTCGATTGCCTACGCGGGACGGCTCGCTAGCGATCCGCTGAACACCCTCGGCCAGGCGGAAACGCAACTCTTTGCCGGTGGCGGTCCCCAACACGGCGAATTGTTTGCTCCGCAGTTTGGTCGCTGGGGCGATTACACGGCCATGATGATCGATCCTCTGGACGATTGCACATTTTGGTACACGAACGAATACTACGCAGCCACCGACGCCCCTACCGGCATCTGGCACACGCGAATCGGCAGTTTTAAATTCCCTCAATGCACGCCGAGGCAAACAGGCGTTTTGACCGGACAAGTCACCGACAGCAGCAATAGCAGCCCTATCGCCGGGGCAACGGTGACAGCCGGTGGGTACACTGCGATCACAGCTAGCAACGGGGTTTATCAATTCAGCCCGTTAGCACCTGGTGCCTATACCGCCACCGCTTCAGCAACAGGATACTTTTCAAGCTCGCCTACACCAGTCACGATAACAAACGGCGGCACGACGACGCAAAACTTCGCGCTCACCCGCAATCCAGCCCAGCCGACGCCGACCCCGACGCCAACTCCGCTTCCATTGGAAACAGTCAATCCACCAGTATTAAATGGTCCGACTGGTACGACCACGAACAACTCTTACAGTGTAACCTGGAGCCCCGCTGAGGTTACGACTAATCTTGGTAGTTATGTCGTTGAAGAATCGACCGACTACGTAAATCCACTTTTCGACAATGCGGACGGAATGGTCACGCCGCCCAACACTGTTGGCCCGCTCTGGACGACCAGTTCATCTACGGGCACTCCTAATCCTTGGACACAGAACCCAACCCACTTTCACAGTATGCCGTTCAGTTATTTTGGGAACGGACAAACCGGCGGCGTTCAGGTCGACACCAGCCTCACGCTTCTCAACAACATCACGATTCCGGCTTCAGTGGGCTCCGGACGACTCACATTTTGGAGCTTCTTCTATAACGACCCGGATGATACGGGCAATGTGGAGATTTCGACCAACGGAACTACATGGAATAAGCTCAAGGTCATCGCCATCGCATCCCCATTCCCACCAGGAACGCCACCTGTCACCACGCGTATGCAGAGCTATGAACTCGATCTGAGCCCTTACCGAGGCACTCCTTTCAAACTGCAGTTCCGCTTTAACGACGGCTCACTCACCTATTTCCTCATCCGCACTGTCGGCTGGTGGGTAGATGATATCAATGTGGACGGCGCAACCTGGAGCCAAATTGGTACCACTGATGGCAACACGACCTCCTTAAACATCACCAACAAGCCTGGTGGCCATTACTATTATCGCGTGCGCGGTGCTTACACGAATGGGACCTATACGGATAATAGCAACGTCAAGGACATCATCGTAAACCTGCCCCTGTCACTGACCAGCGTCGTGTCCGAGAAGATGCACGGCAGTGCCGGTAACTTCGATGTTAATTTACCGCTGACTGGGACACGCGGGGTCGAATGTCGCATTCCTGGAAATCTCCCTGGCGGCGCGACCGGAGATTACCAGTTGATCTTTACCTTCTCGAACAACCTGCAGAGCGTCGCTAGCGCCAGTGTCACCCACGACCCAACGAAAACGGCATCGGTCGGCAGCAGCAAGATCGGGCCAAAACCAAATCAATATACCGTGAACCTGACCAACGTCGGCGATCAGCAGTATCTCCAAGTTAATCTAAGTAACGTGACTGACAAACTTGGTAACACCAGCAGTGTCGTCTCCTCCCCGCAAATGGGTGTGTTGGCGGGTGACGTAAACGCAAGTGGACGAACCGACAACGGCGATGCGAGCGTTGTGCGGAACCTCTCGGGCACAGTTCCGAGCGATAACAACACGGCGCGCGCGGACGTCAATTGCAGCGGCCGAATCGATAATGGTGATGCCACTGTAATCCGCAACGATTCCGGCAACGCATTGCCGTCCGCGCCGTAAACGATCAGAGCCAAAGGCCGGCCCGCCGCGGCGGGCGGGCCAGCGGCATCTGACGAATAGGCGTTTCGACTGATCAACGGCGCGCTTGTTTGTCAATGTGGTGCGAGTTTTCCTTTCCTCTCAGCCGGGGACCGGGCCCCGTCAATCCGGCATAGAATTAGGCCTGGCGATACATCCGTTTCTTGGCCGACTTACGATTTATGAGTAATTACGCCGCTCTCCTTTGGAAACGGGGAGGCATGCCGAACACGTTCAAGAAAAGCCTACTATGAAAAAAAACTCCCCATCTTTTATAACAGCTCGCGTCGCACTCAGCGTGCTTTTTCTATTAGGCGGCCTCGCGCTGTTTTGCGCGATCCCGCTTGTGGCTAGCTCATACTCTTCAGTTCGCCCAAGGGCGCAAGGCCCGACCGGCCCCACCTTGCCCATAACCACTACCTACAGTGGCACGTATGATTCGACTAGTGCTTTCCCCTGCGCGTCACCGTTGCATTCATTCACGGTTCCGACGGGGATAACTCGAATTGAAGTCACCGTCGCAGCAACTCTTCAATCGAACGATCTAACTTTAACGCTTTTGTACGGCTCTACGCCGCTTCACACCGAGGATACACTCGTAGGCACGGAGGCTTACATTTATTCACCGGCGGGCGGCGTGCCGGCAGGAACTTATCAAGTGCAGATTTGCGAAAGTGCGAGCCCAACTGTGCCGGCGGACCAAATGGCGCCGTTTACTTATAACGGAACCTTTACAACCGACGACACGCCTCAACCAGGCGGTGGCGGCTCGTCGCCAGTTTTTGGACCAATTCCGCACGCGACCCTGGATACTGGCCCAAAGATCGGGTTTGAGAATTTCAGTGCTCCGGGAGTGCTCGTGCCCGTTACGTTTACGGAAGCTGGGCAGCAGGCCAATTCGGTCGAGTACATGGGACGCAACGCCGGCGAACCCTCGATCGGCAACAACTGGAACACCGGCGTAACGGCTTTCGAAAGCGGCCTGGAAACATTGTTCGTTACATTTAACGACACTTGCCCCGCAACTGGCCAGTCTTCGCTGTGGGCTAGTCGGCAGTCGCCGACACAGCTAGCAATCGACTCGGATCCTATTCTTTTCACCGATCACCAAACAGGCCGCACGTTCGCGGGCTCGCTCACTCTGTTGTCGCCCGATACATGCAAAATATCATTCACGGATAGCGATGGGCTGCCCACTCAGACGATCCCGGCCGGCTGGACACCGAGCGGGCCCAACGGTATCGGGTCGGGCGTCGATCACGAGACGATCGGCGGTGGCATTTATAATGCAAACTCGACGCCGCCTCCCCCGCCGCACCCGGCTTACGCGAACGCGGTTTACTATTGCTCCCAGGAAGGCGTGCCGAACAGCGGGCCGCCATCATTTTGTTCGAGAAGCGACGATGGAGGGTTGACCTTTGGTCCATCTATTCCAACGACAAATCCACCGGTCAATGTCTGCGGTGGATTACATGGGCATGTGAAAGTCTCGCCCGTTGATGGAACAGTTTATCTTCCGTTCAACGAATGCAACGGCGTGGGAAGTCTTCTTGCCTCGTTCGACAACGGAATCACTTGGACGATTCAGCACGTCAACAACGGAACGATTTCCGCCCAGCCTTCTGCCAGTTTTCAAGACCCGGCCGTCGGCATAGACGCCAATGGACGCGTTTACTACATTATTGCTAATAATGACAGTGCGGCGGCCGTTTTTACCTCTGATGATCACGGCGCGAGTTGGACACTGCGCGGCGATGTTGGCGCTGCTTATGGCTTGCAAAACATAAGATACCCGGCGGCTGTGGGAGGGAGCGCCACTCCTGGTAACCCGAATAGCGGTCGCGCGGCAGTTGCTTTTTATGGTACAACCACAGCCGGAGATGCATTGGCAGGTACCTTTAACGGTGTGTGGCATCTTTACGTTGCAAATACGTTCGATGGCGGTTCGACCTGGACGACGACCGACGCGACCCCGAACGCGACAATGCAACGCGGCTGCATCTGGGCGAAAGGCGGCTCCAATATCTGCCGTAATCTGCTCGACTTCTTTGACATGACCGTTGACAAGCAGGGCCGCGTCGAAGTCGGATACGTGAACGGTTGCGAGGGCGGAAATTGCGCTCAGGCGGTAACACAACCAGATCATTTTGGAGGCGGCGGATTCACAAATACAGCGACAATCGCCCGGCAATCGAGCGGGCGAAGGCTTTTTGCCGCGAATGATCCAGGCGTGACCACCTCTGTTCCGGGTATGCCGTCCGTGACGCAGCGCCGTGTCGGCAGGACTATCCATCTCGCGTGGTCCGAGGCTGATACCGGCAACTCACCGATCACCGGCTATCAGATTTTAAGGGGCACTGCCAGCAACGCGGAGACTCTGCTGACAACCGTGACTGGAAATCAGACAGGTGGCACATTCGTTGATTATGATGTGACGCCAACCGGTCAGACAGCCTACTACTATAAGGTGCAGGCGGTAAACGCCGTCGGCGCATCGTGCGGAAATAACGAAGTTGGCGCGCCTTATCTGGGTAACGCCTGCACCGGAATAACAATCCATCAGAACGATCCCAGCCATCCGGAGGCTAATGCCGGAACTAATACGCCAGCGTCGCTCCTGATTGATTACATTGCAGTTGGGGAACCCCCGAACTCGAACGACTTCTTGTTCAAGATGAAGGTAAACGACCTCTCCACCGTTCCGCCCAATAGCAGATGGAGGATTATGTGGGACTCGTTCTCCTCACCTGGGCAGCAGTATTACGTCGGGATGACCACCGGCAACACCGGCTCGCCCACGTTCGAGTACGGCACGCTGGCTGATGCTGGTCTGCCTGCGGTATTCGTAATCGCGGAGACAACGGTCGGTAGTTGCGCAGGATCGCCTTGCGCATTGCCCTCCGCCTCGACGGCTTCGTCATTCCAGTCTGATGGGACCATTACCATCTATGTGCCCAAGGCAGCGCTCGGTAATCCACCGGTGGGTGATTTGCTCGGGGCGATCGGCGGACGGACGCTTACCGGCGATAATTCGAACTGCGCCACCGATCTGCCTCCTTGCACTCCTAACAGTAAGCTGGAGCGCTCGAACGCGTTCGTAGATCACACATTCGTTAAAGCGCAGACTGACGACAGTTATCCGGCTGCGACATACACTGTGCTTGGCAACAATGCTTGCGAAGGCGGCATTGTGCCAACCAGCGCAGTTTCGCGGAAGAACCATGATGGGGCTGGACCCTTCGATGTCGCTCTTCCGCTCTCCGGCACTCTTGGTATTGAAGATCGCATTGGCCAGGGGCCGAACTTAAATAATCATCTGGTAGTTGTTACCTTCCCTGTTCCTATCATCAGTGTGGCCAGCGCCACGGTATCCTCCGGCACGGGTTCGGCCTCCAACCCCCCCGTGGTTAGCGGGAATCAGGTGTTTGTGAATCTCACTGGCGTAGCCAATGCCCAAGTCATCACCGTAACGCTCACCGGCGTGAACGATGGAACAAATGTGGGGAACGCTTCCATTCCGATGGGTGTGCTCCTTGGGGACGTGAACGCTTCTCGCCGTACCGACAATGGCGACGCGAGCGTTGTCCGTAACCTTTCCGGTACCATTCCGACCGATAACAACACGGCGCGCGCGGATGTCAATTGCAGCGGCCGAATCGATAATGGTGACGCCACTATAATCCGCAACAACTCTGGAACGGCACTGCCGTAACCGGGCCCGCCAAAAATATCGCGACGCGCTCGCTCCCGCGACGGAGCGAGCGCGCTTTTCTAGACATTAATCCGGCATAAAATTAAGCTTGGCGATACGTCCGTTTCTTGGCCGACTTACGATTTATGAGTAACTACGCCGCTCTCCTTTGGAAACGGGGAGCAGGGCCGAAACCCTTCAAGAAAAGCTTACTATGAAAAAGAATTCCTCGTCTCCCGCAACCGGACGCGCCGCCCTCGGCACACTTTTGTTAATCTGCAGCCTCTTAATCTGCGGTCTCGGCCTGCGCCTAACCGCCACTCCAACTCCTCCTTCCGGCAATGTTGGACCGGCTCCCGGCGGGCCTTCGGCAACCTGGCAGGAAGGGACGCCGGCCTCAGCAGTAGGACCGAACGTCAACATGGAGGGCACATGTGTTGAGAACGTCACGTGTGAAACGTTCACCCTCACTGTGTTGGGAACGCAATCGAGTTGGGCCGGACAGCGGGTTCAGGTGCAATTGAACTGGCAGAACAGCGCAAACGAGTACGACATTTACATTCACCAAGGCGCAAATACCAATACGAGTGGAATGGGTGCTAACAGCGGTGCGTTAGTGACCTCGGCTGCGAATGGGCCGGGTCTCACCAACCAAACGGCGTTCATCGACGTCTCTCAATGGGGCACCGGAGTGTTTACCGTTCACGTGGCCTACGACGTTACGCCGGTTGCGACCGATGTGTATTCGGGAAAAGCGACGGCAGTTCCGGAAACTCCGGCGCCTCCGCCACCAGCTCCGCAGGACACAGGCCCGAAGATTGGCTACGAAAACTTTGAGGCTCCAGGCATCCTGGTACCGGGTTCAGCAACAAGCTCGGGCGCCATCACTGTTGAATACCAGGGCCGCGGCGCAGGCGAGCCTTCCATAGGTGTGAACTGGAACTCCACGTCAAGCTCAATCGGCGGCATGACTAACTTCCAGTCCGACCTCGAAACTTTGTTTATCTCCTGGGATGAGTCCTGCGCGCCAACCATTCCGAAGGCAACGTGGGCCGATCGGCGTGCCCCGACATCGATGTTCATCGATTCCGATCCCATCGGATTCACTGACCGACAAACCGGTCGAGTCTTCGCGGCGGAGTTGACGTTGCTCTCACCGACGTGCAAGACCTCTTATACCGATGATGACGGTATAACATGGGTGCCCAGTCAGGGAAGCGGGCTCGCCTCGGCAGTGGACCATGAAACGATTGGGGGCGGGCCTTATCATGCTCCATTGGTTCCACCACCACCTTCGGCTTACCAGCACGCGGTTTACTATTGTTCCCAGGACATCGCAGCAGCCTTCTGTTCTCGAAGCGATGACGGTGGTTTAACCTTTGGTCCATCAATTCCAATCTATAACCTGACCGCCTGCGGGGGGTTGCACGGACACGTGAAGGTTGCGCCGGACGGTACGGTCTATGTACCAAACAGGGGTTGCGGCGCGAACGCAGCAGTTGTGGTTTCGACCGACAACGGCACGACCTGGTCAGTTCGCCAGGTCCAAAATGGCTCAGTAACTAATACTGCTACCTCGGATGATCCGGCGGTGGGCATTGATAACAACGGTACTGTTTACTATCTGGGGGCGATGAATGGTACGGCGGCGATGGTGGCCACATCTGCGGACCAAGGCCAAACATGGTCAAACATCTTTGATGTCGGGGCCGTTTATGGTTTAAAGAACATCGCTTTCCCAGCGGCAGTGGCTGGTGATGCTGGCCGCGCCGCCGTGGCGTTCTATGGTACGGTCACTGCAACCGGTGATTCCAATGCAGATGGCTTCACCGGCGTCTGGCACCTTTACGTTGCCCATACGTTCGATGGCGGCGCACATTGGACTACGAGCGATGCCACACCCACGCTGCCGATGCAACGGATGGGGTTACTGCGGGGAGGCGGTGGACCCATGGATCGCAACTTGCTCGACTTTTTTGACATCACGATAGACCGCGATGGGCGTGTCCAAGTCGGGTACGTGAACGGTTGCTCGGGCGGCCCATGTTCGCAGGCACCCATCGCTGCCGATGGCTCCACCAGTGTTACCGGCAATGCCTATACCGCAACGGCGAGTATCGCGCGCCAGTCAAGCGGCCGTCGCATGATTGCAGCCAAAGATCCGACCAGCTCCACGTCCGTTCCCGGCATGCCGTTCGTAACGGCCACACGGACGGGCAACATTGTACGTCTCGCATGGAACGAATCCGATAGCGGCAATTCCATGATCAACAATTACCAGATCCTAAGGAGCACTTCGCCTGGCTCTGAGGTTCTGCTGACTACTGTTACGGGAACGCAATCAGGCGGAACATACACTGACGTTGCCGCAACAGACGTAACGCAGACATATTACTACGAGGTAGTTGCAGTAAATAGCATCGGACCGTCCTGCCCCAACAATGAAATCGCGGTGCCGTATGTGGGTGACACATGCTCGGGAATAATCATTCATAAGAACTTGCCAAGCCATCCGGAAAGCACAGGCGGCACAGCCAGCCCGCCGCCACTTCCTCAATATTTGATCGATTATATCGCGGTGGGCGAACCGCCGTCGACGAGCCAACTGATGTTCAAAATGAAAGTAGGCAATCTTTTGACCTTGCCGCCAAACAGCCGCTGGCGCATGGTTTGGAATTCGGTGGCAACGCCCGATGAGCAATTCTACGTCGGCATGACCACTGACCAGAATAGCGTACCGAGCTTTCGAGTACGGCACCGTTGCCACCACGTCACTGGTAGTGCTCGGGGTTCCGACCGAGAACCCACTCGGGGCGGCGGGTGGGGGAAGCAACTATAATTCCGATGGCACGATCACCATCTTTATCTCCAAGTCGAAAGTCGGAAATCCAAAGCCGGGAGATCTGCTTGGCGCTGTATGCGGCCGTACCTTCAACACCGGAGATACGCCTCCGCAAACTTTGGAGCGGTCTAACCTTTTGATCGATCACACCTTTGTCAAAGGAAACACCGACAACAGTTATCCACCCGCCACTTACACTGTAGTAGGCAACACCATCTGTTCCACTGGCAACATCGAGCCGGTTAGCGCAGTGTCGCGTAAGACTCATACAAGCGCAGGTACATTTGACGTTGATTTGCCGTTTACGGGCGCACCGGGAATCGAGGACCGCACAGGTCCTACACCTGGTAACCATCAGGTGATTGTCACGTTTTCGGTGCCGGTGACTGTGCAGAATGTGACCGTAACTCCTGGCGCAGGTGGAACCGCGGCCATCGCACCGACTAACGGCTTCTCGGTTCACAACAGCCAGGTCACGGTCAATTTGACCAATGTAAGCGACGCCCAAACACTCACCATCAATCTGATCGGAGTCAGAAGCGGCGCAAACGCCGGCAACGTTTCCATCCCAATGAGCGTGCTTCTTGGGGACGTGAACGCTTCTGGCCGTACCGACAATGGCGATGCGATCGTGGTGCGGAATAATTCCGGGTCGATACCAACGTTGTCAACGTTCCGTGCCGACGTCAATTGCAGCGGCCGAATCGATAACGGCGACGCCACTGTCATCCGCAATAACTCAGGAAACGCACTGCCGTAAGCGGCGCCGCCAAAATACCGCGACGCGCTCGCGCCCGCGACGGAGCGAGCGCGCTTTTCTAGACACGCAACGAGCACACGACATGCGTTCCACCACCGTAGCGATAGCCGCCGTTAATCCCGCGGCAAGCTCACTCGTTTTGAAGAAGCACGGGGGCTAACTTCTCCGTGATCGGCCGCTTTCTCGGAAGCACGGCGTTTTGTGTTAAATTTCAAGATGCGAATTCTAGTCATCGAAGACGAAAAGAAGACAGCGACCTTCCTCGGCAAGGGTCTTCGAGAGGCCGGTTTTGACGTTGCTGTTGCAAAAGATGGCGAAACCGGATTCAACTTCGCTCGAACCTCGAAGTTCAACCTCTTGATTGTCGATATAATGATTCCGAAAAGAGACGGCTGGACTGTTGTTAAAGAACTGCGTGAAGCTGGAGTTCAGACGCCGGTTATTTTTCTGACCGCCCGCGACAGTGTCCGTGACCGGGTCAAAGGTCTCGAGCTCGGCGCCGATGATTACGTGGTGAAGCCATTCGCCTTTTCCGAGCTGCTGGCACGTGTGCGCTCACTAATGCGCCGCCTTCCGGCCCAGCGGGACGAGCTCCGGATTGAAGACTTGGAAATCGATACGCGACATCAGCGCGCGACCCGCGGTGGCCTGCCTTTGAATCTCACACCCAAAGAATTCCTCCTCCTGAGCCATCTGGTGCGCTCGGCCGGCGAAGTCGTATCGCGCACAGAAATCGCCGAGCACGTCTGGGACATCGATTTCAAAACTGACACCAACGTTGTCGACGTTGTGGTGCGCCGCTTACGCGCCAAGGTGGATGATCCTTTCCAGAAAAAGCTCGTCCACACCATCCGCGGCGTCGGCTATGTTCTTAAAGCGGAATAAACCACGCTCGATCGCGGCTGAGCTGGTCGCGCTCTTCACTCTCGCTGCGGCACTTCTGATCTCTTGCGCCCTAGGCGTTTTTTACTGGCTGGTTGTCCAGCATGCTTTTGCCGAAGACAACGCTGTTCTCGCGGATAAGACCCGCGCCCTGCGAGCGGAATTGCAAGAGCCCGGCGGCCTCAGAACTGTCGATCAAGAATTGAGAAGCCGTCGCGTCGGCGAACCAACCGTTTACTGGGTGCGCATCCTCGATCCTGAAGGCCGTGTCCTGACTGACACGCCGCGGATGGACCAGCTCTTACCGGCGAACATTTTTCCTCCACCGCAAGGGTGGACATTGTCGTTTCAAAATCCAAACAGTTATCGCACGCGCGGGCACTTGTTGTCTCTCGTATCGGTAATGGGGGACGTTCACGGCCAAACCTACACCATTCAGGTCGGACAAGACCGCTCCGCCGACGAACAATTCCGAAAGAAATTTGGCGCGCTCCTGGCACTCACGGTTGCGGTCGGCACTGTCGCCTCGGCGATAATTGCAATCACCGTCACCAGACGGGGATTGCGACCGTTGCGCGACATGACTAGCTCGCTGGTCCGCATTAGTCCTGCCCACCTGAATGAGCGATTGACGCCGTTACGTTGGCCACGCGAGATCCAGCCACTGGTGCGCGCCTTCGACGAAATGCTCGACCGTCTAGAAAACTCGTTCAAGCGGCTTTCTCAATTCTCAGCCGATCTTGCTCATGAGTTGCGCACGCCCATCGCCAACATCCTCGGTGAAGCGGAGGTAGCATTAACGCGTGCGCGTACCGCGGACGAGTACCGTGAGATTATCGAGTCGAGCGTATCCGAATGCGAGCGTCTGTCGGAAGTCGTCGATAACCTCCTCTTCTTAGCGCGAGCTGAAGCCGCCGACCGGCCGATTCAGCCCTCGCTCTTCGACGGGCGAACCGCCATCGAAAAAATTGCCGCCTACTATCAGACGATCTCCGAAGATCGACATGTTACGATCGCGTGCAGCGGCGAAGGTCAAATTTTCGCAGACCCAGCATTGTTTAGCCGCGCGTTGAATAATCTCGTCGAGAACGCGCTGCGCTTCACACCAGATGGCGGTCAGATCCAAATTTCGATCGAACGCAACACGACGCACACGAGCGTTTCGGTCAGCGATACCGGATCGGGGATTGCGCCGGAACATTTGCCGCACGTGTTTGACCGTTTCTATCGCGCGGATTCATCGCGCAGCTCCGCCGGGACCGGCCTCGGACTCTCCTTGGTAAAGTCGATTGTCGATCTTCACGGCGGCTCGGCGGCGATCGAAAGCGAAGTTGGGCGCGGAACAACGGTGGTCCTGAGTTTCCCGAACCACAGCCGGCCTCAACACGAAGGTCAGGCCCTGCGGCCATAAATCTGGCTTAAAACTGGGTTGCAAAATTATTACAATTCTGTAATAATCTGCGGTCGTTGCGGGACCTGATCCGATTCATCAATCAACTGCCTATGAATAGATCACCTTTCAATACCGATCTCATGCTCCCCGCAGCTTTGGTCGATCCAACTCAACCCCGCCAACACAAATTTGGCGTCGGCACTATTAGGCAAAACAGGAGATCCACCTCCTCGGCCCGGGGAAGGCTAGAGAGTGGTTCGCCGAAAGTGCCGGCGCCCCCTCAAATTTCGATTGCGATCTGCTGGATTTCAACCGGCGTGTTGAGTAGCCAGTCAAGTTCGCGATTTCAGTGGATTTATGTTGCCTGGAAATAACCTTGCTAATCATTACAAACCTGTAATAATCGGCATCCGTTTCTCTCAGCTGATCCGATTCAACCTAAAAAACATGCCAGATGACACAACCTTTTCCACGAACTTCACGGCTGAGCGTTCTCCTTATTGTGTGTGTCGGTGTTGCTTCGCTCGCTATGCAACACTCGGCTCGCGCCCAAGCGGCGGCCGCCGAACACATTGTTGTTGCCGGCCAAGAATTACCCAGCGCCTATGGCGCGCCGGTGAGTTTTTCACAGTCGCGCTTCTCGCCGACTACCAACGCCTTCGTCCTTCCGCCGGGCGCGATCTACGCAAGCCTGATCTACGAAGACGCCGTTGTGCATTTTCGACGGCCTGATCATGACTTTACCCTAGAAACCGAAGCCGGACTGCCTTACCGCATTAATGTTGCGATGGAAACCGATATCGAACATTACGCGGACGAAACGCAGCTCAGGAGCTTCAGCCTCGAAGCGCGTTACGCCTTTGCCGATTGGAATAAAATACCGCTTAACCCTACGATTTTCGCCGAATACAAGTTCGGCGGAGGACGCATTCTGCATGACGAAGGAGCCCCTACGCCAAGCCATAAGTTTGGACCGGGCGGATTTGACACTAGCATGGAAACTCCTGATGCATACGAACTCCGACTTCTGCTCTCGGAAGATTTTTTCGACCGTATCGAATGGGCGTTGAACGGCTTTTTCGAACAGGAACTTGAAGGCGATCGCGGTCGCGAATGGGGTATTGCACAAAGCGTTGTCGCTCCATTTTGGCTCACTCATGAAGAATTAAAGGTTGGGTTCGAATTTTTGTTCCGTAGTTTTAGCGATAAGTCCAGCCGCGGTACGCCCTACAACAGCTTCGTGATCGGGCCGACCGCGGCATGGAGACCGAGCCGAAACACTCGCCTTGATATCTCGCCGCTATTTGGCGTGAATCATAAGTCGCCGATCATGCAGTTATTTGTCGTTTTCTCTTATTATTTTGGCGGCGGCTCTAGTGGTGGCACCGAAAGCGGAGAGGCGCCAGCTTCCACGCGAAATCGTTAGACCCAGATTTGGAACAGAAGATAACAAAGAAAACAAAGAGCTGATCCGGACAAGCCTCGGAGATCCTTGGTTCCCTTCCCCCGCTCGCGAAGGCTTTCGGCGTTTCCTTCTGTTTAATGTCGTCCCGGGCCGCGCCGGGGCTACAACGCTTCGACGCCTCATCGCCTTGACCGGCTTTGGCCGCATCGGTAGCTTCCATTCCGGAAAGGAGCTGGGGTGAAGACCGAAGTCTCGATCGAATACTGCGTGGTTTGAAACTACACGCCGAAGGCCGTCAGTTTGGCGACCAAAATTCTTGAACTCGGCGACCGGATCAAATCGCTCACGCTTATCCCTTCGGGTGGCGGCGCCTTCGAAATCCAGGCCAATGGAAAACTGCTCCATTCCAAACTCCAGTCCGGCGATTGGCCCGATTTCGACGCCATGGTCGCGGCGATCAAAAAGCTCAAATAAACCGGCAACTCCTTCTGTAGTTCGATGTGGGGCGTTGGACGTTGGGCGTTCGACGTTTTCTTTTTCCGCCCGGAGAGTGACGGGTGCCTGGTGGCCCTCGCGGTCTTCAAAATCGTTGTCGGTTCGTAAGAGCCGGGGCAGGTTCGATTCCTGCCCTCTCCGCCAATCTTCTACTGTAGAGGCGGCTGTATCAGCCGCATCAAGCAGGCGACACGCCTGCCTCTACAGATCAGTCGAAAGGAGGTGAACAGGTATGTCGCGCGAGCAAATTCGCAAGCTCACTGCGCTTTCGTCCTGCGCTGGGTGAGCGGCCAAGTTGAGCCAACAGGCCCTGACGCAAGTTTTGCGGCAGCTACCCATTTTCACGAACAACAAAGTGCTCGTGAATTCGAACACGTTCGATGACGCCGGGGTTTATCGTCTGGATCGAGATCGCGCGCTCGTGCAAACCGTCGATTTTTTCACGCCCATTGTGGACGACGCATTCGCCTACGGACAAATCGCCGCGGCCAATGCACTCTCAGACGTCTTCGCCATGGGCGGCCGGCCGATCACTGCGCTAAACGTCATGGGATTTCCAACAAATTTGGTTCCGCCAAAAACAATCACGGCGATTTTGCGCGGCGGTTTGGAAAAAGCGAAGGAAGTCGGCTGCGCCATTATCGGCGGACATACCATCCGCAATCCCGAACCAATCTACGGCCTCGCTGTTACCGGAATTGTCGATCTTCGCAACATGATGACGAACGCGAATGCGTGCCCCGGCGATCTGCTCGTGCTAAGTAAATCGCTGGGCACAGGCATTGCCACCACCGCGATCAAACGCGGCCTCGCCTCGCGTGCACTCAAGAAAAAAGTGACGTCGCTGATGTCGCAAATCAACACCGTCGGCGCTGAGCTTGCTGAAAAAAACCTTGTCCGCGCGGCCGTTGACGTAACTGGATTCGGCCTAATCGGTCATCTCGGTTCAATGTGTCGCGCCAGCAAAGTCTCCGCAACGATCGACGCGGCGAATGTGCCGCCCATATCGAATGAAATTGTCGATCTTATCTCGCGAAATTGTCTCCCGGGCGGCACTCGCGACAACTTGAAGCAGGCCCGCCAGAACATCGATTGGCAAGACACGCCCAAGCCGCTTCGCATCTTGCTCACGGACGCACAGACAAGCGGTGGATTGCTGCTTTGCGTAAACCAAAGGCATCTCACGAAAGTGTTAGATGTTTTGAAAAAATCCGGTGCGCCCTTGGCCGCAGTGATCGGAAAAATTGTGCGCCGCCGCACCTCATTGATATGCATGACAAAGTAAAATCGCGATCGCGGCGGGCGATTCCCGCGGTAACAAGAATCCTCGAATCGTTAGGCAGGATCGATCTGCCGCGACCGCTGATTGTCGATCTTGTCCGGCGAGAGCTTTCGAAACTGCGTGCCGGCGAAGAAATTCCCGAATTTAAATTGATTGTCGATCTTGCCCGCGCATCGGTCGAAAATTTTCGCGCCAGCCGGCTGCAACCGATCGTCAACGGCACGGGGGTGATCATTCATACAAATCTCGGACGCTCACCTCTTGCGGATGAAGCGGCCGCAGCCGTCCGCGAGATCGCGTCATCTTACAATAATCTCGAGTTTGATCTCACTACAGGTGAACGCGGCAATCGCGGTCTTTACATCGAGAACGCGCTCGCGCAACTTTGCGGCGCCCAATCGGCGACTATCGTCAACAATTGCGCAGCGGGACTGGTTTTAATCGTTCGCAATTTCACCCGAGCCAGAGGGAGGGGGCGACAATGCCAGTCCGGCCCGGATCCGGCTTCTGGGTCGTACGAGCCTCCAACTCGGAGAGGCGCGCCGCTTAAATCGGAGGTGATTGTTTCGCGAGGCGAGCTCGTGCAGATCGGCGGCGGCTTTCGCATTGGCGAGATACTCGAAGCTAGCGGCGCGACGGTGCGCGAGGTCGGTGCTACCAACAAAACCACGCTCGCCGATTACTCCCACGCGGTGAACAGCCAAACCGCGCTCATCCTGAAAGTTCATCGCAGCAACTTTTTTATGAGCGGCTTCGTCGAATCGCCTTCTCCGGCGAATATTGCCGCGCTCGCCCAAAGAAAGAGGATCCCCTTTGTCGAAGACTTGGGAAGTGGGGCGATGCTTGCGACTGAGCAAATTGGCCTGCACGAACACGAGCCCACCCCTAACGAGGCTATCAAAAATGGAGCCGATCTCGTTTGTTTCAGCGGCGACAAGCTCTTCGGCGGTCCACAAGCCGGCATCATTGCGGGAAAGAAGCGATTTATCACAGCGCTCAAACGGGAGCCCCTGTTTCGTGCGCTCCGCTGCGACAAATTGGTTTTCGCAGCGCTTCAGGCGACTGTTGATCTTCACCTCAATCAAGCCCTGGCTGAAATTCCGGCCCTCGCCTTACTGCGCGTTCCGAAAGATGAACTGCGCGCTCGTGCCGCGGCCATGCTGGTTCGACTTCGCGGGTTGCCACTGCAAACCACGATCGGACGCGGCGTCGCGCGAGTCGGAGGCGGCACGTTACCGAAATCGATCGTGCCGTCGTTAACGATCGACGTTCTGCCCGAAAATTGTTCGGTGCACGATTTTGCAAGTGCGCTTCGCAAATCTGTTCCACCGATCGTTGCCTACATCAGTAATGACCGTGTCAAGTTCGATTTGCGCACAATCTTTCCGCACCAGGACGATGCAGTTGTTGACGCCATCCGCGCGGCTTGCACGACGAGCGATTGATGAACCACTTCATCCTTGCCACCGCGGGCCATGTTGATCATGGAAAAAGCGCGCTCGTCAAAGCGCTGACCGGCACAGATCCAGATCGATTGCCGGAGGAAAAGGCGCGCGGAATTACGATTGAACTCGGTTTCGCCCACCTTATTCTGGACCGGCCTAACGAACAACGCTTCCAAATCGGCATTATCGATGTCCCAGGTCACGAAGATTTCGTACGGAATATGATTGCTGGCGTCGGGTCGGTAGATCTGGCGCTTTTAGTCGTGGCGGCGGACGACGGTTGGATGCCGCAAACCGAAGAGCATTTGCAAATTCTGATGTATCTCGGAGTGCGGCGCGCCGTCATCGCGCTCAATAAGAGCGACCTCGGCAAGATTGATAAGATGACCAGTCAAATTCGCGACCAACTGCGCGAAACTTCATTTGTCGATTCGCCGATCGTCCCGACTTCCGTGCACACCGGCGCCGGGATTGAAAATCTAAAGCGCGCGCTCGCCGCCGAGTTCGCGATGCTTCGAGCGCCGCGCGATATCGGCAAGCCGCGCTTGTTCGTCGATCGCGCATTTAGTCTGCACGGAATCGGCACCGTCGTCACCGGCACGTTAACCGGCGGGAAACTTTCGCGCGGCCAGAGCGTTAATATTCAACCCAAAGATCTTCCCGGGCGCATTCGCACGATCCAAAGTCATGGCCGCGACCTGGAATTTGTTGAGCCGGCCATGCGCACGGCGATTAATTTGGCGGATGTTGAAGTTGGAGCCGGGCCAGCTGGAATTCAACGCGGCGACGTTATCACGATGGTCGATCTCGCAACGACGAGCGCGACACTCGACGTCCTTGTCGAAAGATCATCGCGGGTAGATCGCAAGGCGGCGGCCGGCAGGCCGATCAAGAACGGCAGTTCAGTTTATGTCCACCACGGCACCAGCCGCGTTTCTGGGAAGATCACTCTTCTCGAAGCGAGCGTGGTCGGATGCGGCGAACAAGCGATCGCGCAATTGCGACTGAAATCGCCGATCCTCGCATTCCTCGGTGATCGTTTTGTTCTTCGCGATCCATCTGAGGAATTCACAATCGGCGGCGGAACCGTTCTGGATCCGGATGGCGACCAAAGAAATTTTCGCAGCGAAGCGCAACGAGTGCTTTTGGCAGCTCGCGCGGCGGCACCGTCCGATGTCGATGTTTGTGTGCGGTCCGAACTCGTTTGCCGTGGTGTTGCGCGAAGCAAAACGTTGCTGTGCAAATCGAATTTCGGTCAAAATGAAACTGCGGCCGCCGTGCGACGCTTACAGAACAAAACTGAGATCATCGCGCATGGGGAAATCCTCGCCCATTCCGACAAATGGCGCGACCTCGTCCAGAGCGCGAGCCGGCTAGTGGATCTCGCGCATCAAACACATCCGGAGCAACGTGGACTGGAGCTTGCCGAGCTGCGCGCTGCGTTGCGCGATCAACCTGAGGACGTGTTTGACGCGCTTGTTTCGCATTTGTGCGTGAGCGGTTTCGTGCGGGAAAGATCGGCAATCGCGCGTCGGTCGCATCGCCCGAACTTGCCGGCACAAATTCAGGCAGCGGCCGAAAAGATTCGCGCCATGCTCGCGGTGAAGCCGTTTGATCCTCCTGCGCGCAAAGAAATCGCGCAAGGTCGACATCTTCAGCAAGCGCTCCGCTTCTTGATCGAACAAGGCGAAGTCGTCGAAACCGGTACCGACGTGGTCTTGTCGCGAGAAGCTTTCAACCAAATGAAAGACGCGATTGCAGCGTTCATTTCAAAAAACAATCCTGCCACCGTAAGCGAACTTCGTCAGGCGCTCCATACGTCGCGTCGAATTATTGTTCCTTTGCTCGAGCAACTCGATCGCGAACGCTTCACCCGGCGCATCGGTGATCAACGAACGTTGGTCGACCAAACTGTAGCGACCTCGACCATGGCGCTAGATTAGTTGATGGTTCAGAAAAGCGCTGCGCGGCCAAAAAATGCGCGACGGGTGACGCTTCATATCGGCGATTCGTTTGACGCTGCCTGGAAGAATGTCCTTCTACCTTGGTTCCAAACTGCGGCGGGCGTCTCGTGGCGGCAACAAAAGCCTACTTTGGTGGTGGTGCCTTTTCGCAGTCACGCTTACGCGATCAAAGAGCGGCTGCTCGATCGCGGTGTATCGCTTCTCGGCATTCGCTTCGCCTCTCCGCCCGAACTGCGGGAGTTACTTTCAAACAAAGGCGAAATGCGCCTCGCTTTGCGCGAGCACTTGCGCCTTCTCCTTTCGATCGCTGCGGAGGAATGCATGGAGCTTCCGGAGGATCCCGCGCTGCGCGAAAAAAGAACACTGGAAGCCGACTTTCTCGCTGCAAAATCCGTGGTGCGTGCGCCGGATCATTTGCTCCGCGCAATCGATCAACTGGGCGCCGCGGGCTGGGATTTCTCCGCAGTGGAACTTCCAGCATTGCGCGAGATCGGAGCGCGTTTCCAGAATCATGTCGCGCATTGCGGTTTCGAATTGATCCACGCCGCCGACCTCCGGGCCGCGTTGAATGCCGGCAAAGCCGGCCCGCTTTTTGCGAACGTTCTTGTCACTGGGTTTAACGGCGCACACTGGCCGCTTTGGCAGTTGCTTCGCGCCGGAGTTTCCGCGGCAGAACAAGCCACTTTGTTGCTCGACGATCCGCGTGACGAAGCGCGTGAACTCGATGAGGCTTGGGTCGGCACGTGGGAAGAAGCTTTTGGCGAAGCGGCACCGATATCGCCAGCGGTGAATCACCTCAGCGACAACTTCTTTACCGAGGCGGAAATGCAAGGTATGGCCGTTTTTCCGGCGAAATACTCATTCGTTGTTGGCGCCGACACAACGCAGCAGGCGGAAGCCATCGCATTAATGTGCGTACGATTTCTCGCTGAGAAAAAGTGCACACGCGTTGGTGTTGTCTTTGCCGGTGCCGCATCATTGTGCCGTCTGGTCGCCAGTGCGCTTTCCAATCTTTCCATCCCGCACAACGATGGCTTCGGACATCCGGTCCCTGGGCTATTTGAATCAGCTGAATGGCGCGCCTGGTTGCAGCTTCAACACGGGCCGCGCGTCAATTCGTTGATTCGCTTTCTCAGCGCGCTTCGAAATCGTGGCGAACTGTTTCCCGACCTGACCATCCAAGGCTTTGAACGAAGACTCCGCGCCGCCCACGCTGAGGTCTTGATCGACGACCTTGCGGTTTTGCAGAAGTTCTGCGCTGCGGGTGCGGAACAGAAAGACCAGCAGGTCGCGGAAGCGCTTCAGCTAATTGAATTTCTGCCTGCCCGCGGGAGTTTTTCGGAATTCCTCCATGCAACTGAGAAAGCGTTTGGGCGACTGGGTTGGAAGGAACACTGGACGGAGGTTGCGAGCCGAAGCGGGGACTGGGCCCAAAAGATTGAGGTCGATTTCTCGCGAACTTTGTACCTGCGATGGCTGGAAGAGATCGGCTCGAGTTTCAGTGTGGAACGTGACGCGACCGGCAATCATCCCTACGCTCGCGTACACCTCTTGCCCATCGCTCAGGCACAGGGTCAAAAGTGGTCACATCTCATCTTCGCCGGATTTAACGAGGGAAGCTGGCCGCCCGCGGAAAGGGGTGAGTTTGCGCGCGAAGAAGAAATCCAAAAGTTCAATCGCGACATTCAGCACCTTAATCGTCGGGCGGCAAAGCAAGGCAGCCAAGGCGAGGGGCACACCAGCATTCGCGAGGGCCATACTTTCTACCTCGGACCATCGCAGCAGCGACAAATCGCGCTCCGGCAATTTCAAACTCTCCTCGAATCAGTCACGGAAGAGGTCGCATTCGGCGCGAGCCTTGTGCAGGAATCCGCGCCGGAACGCCTCTGGAATCCGAGCGAGTTGTTCACGAGCCATTATCAAAAAGCACATCCCCGGCCTTTAACGCAGGCGATGATGAAGGAGCTGCAACGCAAAACCGCGGCATGGCTGCAATCAACACGTGTGCAAAACAAGACAGCGAAACCACAGTCGGAAGACGTGAGCCAAACGCGCGTCGCGTACGACGCGCGACGCAATCCGGGCGCGGCGTCAGGCGTGTACGACTTTGCCCTTCGAATGCCCTCCGAGCGGATTCCAATTCTTAGCGTCAGCGAGTTCGAAGGACTGCTCAAGTCGCCGGCGCTGGTTTGGTTAAAGAAATATTTGGGACTGGAAGGCGACGACGACGATGGCAATCCATGGAGCGCGGCGACCGGGCAATGGGTACATCGCTGGCTGGCCCATGTTGCCGGCGCCGACGCCGGGAAGAAATTTACGCCGCTGCCGGATGCATCCGAAATCGACCAAAATATCCGGGTGGTAGCTGAGCAAAAATGCGCGGAGATCAAACTTCTTTGCCAGTCCGTAAGTAAACAAGTGCCGGACTGGTGGAATTCGGGCTGGCAGAATGCGTTCTGCCTCGCGCGGCATCTGGGGGAGAAACTGGCAACAGTTGAAGGCTGGCCTTGGATGGCAGTGGAATGGACGATCGATGGCACGGCTCCGACAAATGTAACCGGAGACGTTTCACTCCAGTTCCGCGGTCGGATCGATCTTCTCCTCGCACGACACGAGTGCAGATCACTCCAAACCGATGGGCTCTGGATCCTGGATTATAAGACAGGTGCGAGCAAGAAAGCCTTGGTCCCCGCAAAAGAGGATACCGACAGAAAAAAATCGCAGCTTCACAAAAAAATTCTGGACGGCTCTGCGTTGCAACTCGGTCTCTACGCGCTCGCGGCACGCGACCTTGGCGCGACCAATGTTTTCCTTAGTCTATTGTCCCCGGTCGTAAAGCCGATTTTACCGCAACTATTGGTCGGGGACTTGGACGCGGAAGCGGACATTTTCCAAGAACTCGCGCGCATGCAGCAAACTGGAGTATTCGGCATGCGCGGCCCCTTGCGCTCCACGTGGACTTTCACACGGGATTACCCACTGGCCACTCTTGCGGTGGAACAAGATATCCTGGAAGAGCGGTGGGAGTTGACTCATCCAGCGCTGGCTCAGGAAGAGGAGGAGTTTTACTGGTGAATGAGCTAAGCGACCAGTCCGACCGACTTCGATTCGCAGATGAACTCAATCGTAACTTTTCTGTCGTAGCCTCTGCCGGCTCGGGAAAAACGCGTGCCATCACGGATCGCGTTTTGCAGATCGCTCGCGCCCCAAACGCGCGAGATATCTTGCCCCGCCTCGTTGTCGTTACCTTTACTAACCGCGCGGCGGACGAGATGCAGCAGCGCACTCGCCAGCAAATTCTCAAAGACAAACTTCCGCCTGAAGTGGTGAGTGCTTTCAACCGTGCATTTTTCGGCACGATTCACGCATTCTGCATGAAATTGCTGACTAACTACGGGCACTATCTCGGCCTGCCAGCGCCGCTCGAGCTGATCACAGACGACGAGGACCTTTGGCAGGAATTCGTCCAGCAAAAGACGCGACTTGGCGAGTCGTTAGGCAAAGAAAACCGAGCAGCCTTGTTTCGGCTCGCGCAAGCACGGGACATCATGGAATTAGGCCGCCGATCTGGTTCGGCCTTGCTGCGGCCAGGAGAACTTGAAGCCTGCCCCAAAATCGATTTCAGCGAAGTATATGCTGCGACGGACGCTGGGGGACGTGACAACGTCAGTAGGTCGCAGATGGAATTGGCGGAATGGGAGAGGCGGCGTGCGTCTGATTGGGACTTCCTTCGTTGGCCGAACTATTTCACGAGTCCGAATGCGAAATTCACGGAGTTGTGGCGCCGATCGTTCGCGCCTCTGCGAAAATGGATTGCAGATGCCGCTCTCTGCGTCGCGGCGGAAGTTCAGCGCGACTACCGTGATTTCCGCCTCGAACGAGGAGTTGTTACGTATGCCGACCAGATCGCGCTCGCAGATGAGTTGCTCCAACATCCTGCCGCAGCCCAACGAGTGCGCGAGCAGAATTTCCGCGTAATTCTTGATGAAGCACAGGACACTGATCCTGCACAATTTTCTGTTCTGCTCGAAATCACGCGGCCATCGGATGCGACCGGGCGCTGGCTTGAAACTAAGGATGCACCGCCCCGGCCGGGGCATTTCTGCATGGTGGGCGATTTTCAACAGTCAATCTATCACGACCGGGCCGATCTTAAAAACTATCGCACTATTCACGACTTGTTAGTCCAGAGCGGCTCCGCCAGCGAGCTCACCTTTTCCGTCACGTTTCGACTCGATCAAGAACAGGTAGACTTCATCAATCGCACTTTTCGCGAAATTCTGAACAACGAGAACGGACAAGTTTCGTTCGTGGAGCTACAACCTCGTCCGGAGGTTCTGCCTGGTCAGGTCATTCGCATTTCGCTCGAGGTAGGTTTGCTGCCCTCCGGCAAAAAGCTCAAGGACTACCAAAAAGCAAGAATCGAAGCGGACGCGCTCGCGTGTTGGATTAAAGAGGCCGGTTACAAAAAACTGCGCGCGAACTCCTGGCGAGACGTTGCGATATTGTGCCCGCGCAAAGCTTGGCTCCGAACGATGGCTACGGCGCTGCGCAAGATCGGACTGCCGGCGGCAATCCAGTCAGAAAGCGCGATCAAGGCGGATAGTCCCGCGCACGCGTGGCTGACGGCTCTGTGCACGATCATGGTCGATCCACTCAACGGGTACGAAATAGCAGGCGTATTGCGCGATGTTTTCGGTATTTCCGATCATGACATGGCGGTGTTCGCCGAAGGCGAAGGAAGTCGTTTCCGGATCGACCAACCGGCGGCGGCAGTCGGAATCGTTTCATCGCGTCTTCGCGCCTTGGCCGAAACGCGTGCGAGCGTCGAAGGCAAGTCGCTCTTCGATGCGGTGGGCACCTTGGTGAAAGCAACACAGTTGCGCGAACGCCTCTCATCGCTCCCCCCGGAAGAATTCGGTGATCTGCTGAACGAACTTGATGTCCTTTTCGTCCTCGCCGCTGAAGCCGAATCGCAGGGAGCGACCTTCGCTGATTTCGCCGAGAAGTTGCGGGCGGATTTTGAAACACCTCGCGAGGTCCGTCTCTCCTCCGAGGACGGGATTCAATTGATCACTTCGCAAAAAGCAAAGGGATCCGAGTGGCAGGCGGTGATCCTGCCATTTCTTGGTCGTGACATCCGGTCGCCTGCTCCGCGCTACCCGTCGTTGATTAAGACGCCGGGTTCGGGCGAAATGCTGGTCGCTTTGAGCAAGGAAGACCCGTCGGAAGAGCTGAAAAAGGCGCGCGAATTGTCCGAGCAACAGGAAATGCAGCGGCTTCTTTACGTGGCGACAACCCGCGCACGGCACACCCTCGTGCTCGCGTTGGATCGCCAACTTTTTCTCGATTCGAAAGCGAAACTATCGAGGAGAGCTCACCTCAAGCTTCTTCTTGGAGAACCGCCGGATGCAAATGCAGGGCAGTTCGAAGCCCTCACGACAACGCCCCAAGCGTGCGCATTAACGTCGGCAGCGGCATTGGAATTACAAAGCGAAACCGATGCGCTGCCATCATCGCCAGGGGTCATCGACCAAAAGGTATTACAAAAAGCCAGTCGGCACGCAGCTGACTTCGTGCACAAGATCAGCCCCAGCGGTTATGACGAAGAAATTCCCCGAGTGCCGACGGATCAGATAATTGAAAATCTGTCGGCGATCACCGTTGGTCGGTCGACGGCGGATACGCCCGCGACATTGTATGGTCGCTGGTGGCACGATTTCATCCAGCGAATTTCATGGCGTGACGAAGGCTCATGGAAACAAGTATTCGAAGAGCACCAGGCGAAATCCCCGGCCGCGAAGCGATCCGCGAATGAATGGGAACTGTTCCTCCAGTTTTTAAAGAACGATCCGGATTTCTCGGAGCTTCTCACCCGCACTGAGTTGCTCACGCATCCGGAGATACCGTTCTTCTGGCGAATGGACGAGGGCAGATGTCTGGAAGGAATTGTCGATCTTGCCGTGTTCGAACCGGCGAAGAAAAAATGGTTTATTCTCGATTGGAAAACGAAGCGCGATAAAATCGACATTTTGCGCGAGCACTATCGCCCGCAGATTGCAGCCTATTGGAAGGCGATCACGGAAATGACAGGCGCGCAGGTTGAAGCGGGAATCTATTCCACGTCGACGGGAGAGCTCGTTGTTTATACTGCCGAAGAACTCGCGCGCGAGTGGGAACGACTCCGGCATTTACAACCGGACGAGTTGGACGCGGAAACCACGCCGAGCTAAACGCTCCGCGCTCAGCAATCGCGCTCGCCGCGGATGAATTGCTCAACGCAGCGATAGGCTTCGTCGTCGGTCATTTGCACAGGCGGATGCTTGGAGAAATAGGCAGATGGCGAGTGCAAGACCCCGCCGATGCCGCGGTCGAGCGCAAGCTTGCAGCAACGAATTGCATCGATGGCAATGCCGGCGGAGTTCGGTGAATCTTCCACGGAAAGCTTAACGTCAATTTCCATCGGCACATCGCCAAAAAGGCGGCCCTCCACGCGAATGAAAGCAATCTTGTTGTCGAGCTGCCAGGGCACATAATCGCTCGGCCCGATGTGGATATTTTCGTCCGCCAGCCGTTCGCCGAGGACAGATTGGACGGCTTCGGTCTTCGACGTTTTTTTGGAGACAACGCGACTGCGATTTAGCATGTTGAGGAAGTCGGTGTTGCCGCCGGTGTTGAGTTGATAAGTGCGCTCGACCTTGACGCCGCGCTTACGGAAAAGATCGACAATCGTGCGGTGCAAAACGGTTGCGCCGAGTTGCGATTTAATGTCATCGCCGACGATCGGCAAATTTTTGTCGGCAAAACGTTTTGCCCAAACCGGGTCGCTGGCGATGAAAACGGGAATGTTGTTGACGAAGGCGATACCGGCTTCGAGCGCGCAACCGGCGTAGAAGCGGGTGGCTTCTTCAGACCCGACCGGGAGATAATTGACCATAATCTCAGCGCACGAATCTTTCAGCTCACCGATGATTTGTTCGCGGGTGGATTCTTTTTCCAGCGGCAGAAAGGTGCGCAGAGGGTCCTGGTCCTGCATATGCTGTGCGTAGCTATCAAAAACGCAACCCATTTTCACGATGGCGCCGGTGAGATTGGCTTTCTCACAAAAAACTTTAGTGCAGTTGGGCGGCGCAAAGATGGCGCGGCTGACGTCCAGCCCAACTTTGCGACGGTCAATATCAAAGGCCGCTACGACTTCGAGATCGCCTGGTCGGTATGAACCGATCTGCCGATGCATTAGTCCAACTCCTGAACCGTTGCTGGCGGAGCCACGGTAAAAGTTTATCCCTTGAACCAGCGAACTGGCGCAGTTACCAACACCGACAATAGCGATTCTGATTTTTCTCATTCCAGAAATGTGCAATCCTATCCGCAGCAAAGCAGCGGGGGCAAGATGCAAAAGTTAATGTTCCAAATAAAACTGGTCGCGAATTTCAATTAAAACCACCGAGCCTCCGATTGAGCGCAGCTAACGAGCGTGCAAAGTGATGCAGGCGTCGCTACGATGCAAGCAAATATCCCAGGAATTTTTTTGAGAAAGATGCCTCTGCCCAGAAGGTACGACGCATGCTACTAGCGCGCCGGATCATCTTGCTTTTCCTGATTGGTCTAACGACCAATGTTAGGTGTGAGATACCGACCTACACGGTCGAACAGGGCGTCTCGCTGGCGGCCGAACAGAACCCAGAGATTATCATCGCGCGAAAGAAAGTTGAAGCAGCTCGGGGCGGGCTGATCGCAGCGCGCTCTGGTTACCTGCCATCTCTCCTCTCGACCGGTTTCGCCGATAAACGACAAGCGCAAACCCAAAACCAAACCCGAACGCAGCTACGCAATGAGGATTACAACGCCTCCGTGCGCGCGCTCGAGAATGTTTACACAGGCGGGGCAGTATCCAGCCAGGTGGCGATTGCCAAACTTAATATCGAGAAGCAAACCTATGAGCTGGAAGAAACTATAAATCGCGTGACATTGGATGTACGCACGGCGTTTTACGACATCCTGCTCAATCGCGCGAAAGTGCGGGTGCACGAAGATTCGGTTCGCGCTCTCGAGGAAGAGTCAAAGACCCAGCAGGAAAGGTTGCACGCTGGTATGGTGGGGACACTAAATGTTCGCCGGGCAGACGTTACGCTCGCCAATGAACGGCCGGAACTAATCAACGCAAAGACCCAGCTAAAGAATTCTTATCTACGGCTGGGCGAACTTCTGGGGATCGACGCTCGCTCCGAAACAGGTAGCCCCTTCCAAGTCGCAGGGCAGTTACAATATGAAGACCGTCGCCCTGACTTAAACGAATGCCTAGCGCGCGCCGATGCCGGCCGGGCAGAAATCAAGGCGCGCCAAAAGGATATCGAAATCGAAGACCGACAGTACATTGTAGACCGGAGCGAACTCCGTCCTCAGGTCCAAGTTTTCTCGGGGTATGAAGTTTACAGCGAGCGCGACCCGGCGGTCGGCCCTGAATTTAACCATGGCTACACCGTTGGCGTGACCGGGACCTGGCATCTCTTTGATGGTTTTGCCGCCAAAGGTCGAATGCAGGCCACTCGCGCCCGACGCGAAGCCGCCATGCAGGCGCTGGAAGCCGCGCGCCGCTCTGTCGCTTCTGAAGTGCGGGGCGCGTTTTTCGATTTGGAACAGGCGGACAAGGTCTTGGAATCGGAAACCAAAAACGTGCAAACCGCGGACGAATCTCTCGAAATCGCGAAAAGGAATCTCGCAGCGGGATTGGGAACACAACTCGACGTCTTGCAGGCCGCTGCCGACGTGACGCGCACACGCACAACCCGCTTGAGCGCGATTCACCTGCACAACGTCGCGCTCGCCAGGCTGGCGCGGGCTTCTGGCAGCCGTCCGGAAGCGGTTGATTTCGCATCGAATGCTAACAAACAGCGTAACGAGAAACAGGCGCTTGATCTGGCCCATCCACCTCCAAAATTGAGTCGCCGATGAAAACGCGGATAACATTAATACTCGCCTGTTGCCTGCCGATGTTGTCCCGGGCACAAGCCATCACGCTGGACGCAATTCTAAACGAGACGCTGGACAAAAATCCCGCCATCCAGCAAGCAAAAGCAAACCTCGAACAAGCAGCCGGTCACCGGCTGGTGTTTCGCTCTATCGCATATCCGAGCGTAACAGTCGATGTGCCGGCCGGAGTTCAAGGTGGACATCGGGCCGGTCAAAATACGATTCAACCGTTCGCCGTAGCGCGAGGATCAATTACACAGCCGCTGTTTGCGGCCGCCATTCCGCCATCGCTGCGGCGCGGAGATGTGGAACTTTTGATCGCCCAACAGCAACTGAACGTGGCGGTAGTGGAGCAACTGCATTCCGCACGGCTGGCATTTTACTCGGCGCTGTACAATCGCGATTTGTTATCACTGAGCGCAAAGCAACAGCAGCGCCTGGATGAGAATGTGGCCAGTCAAAAGGACCGCTATGAAGCCGGGCTGATCGACCGTGGCGCTTTCACCAGTGCCACTGTGCAAGCTCGCGAACTTGATTCGCAGAGCGAGACCGGCCGACGCGCTTATGCCGAAGCTCGGCTAAGATTAGCCAAGGCGACAGGACTAGATCCCAGTTCGAAGGCAAGCTTGCCGGAGCCTGAAGGTGACTTGCAATTTGCACCGGTGGTTGTCGATGTTAATTCGGAAACAGCGGCGGCCCTGAGGCACCGAACTGACCTGAAGCTTGCCCGCCTGATGGTCCAGTCCGCGAACGAAGATCAGCGCATCATCGAAGCCGGCTACTATCCGAGCATGTCGGGAACTGTGAGCGGTTATTACGTTCCCGTTTTGGGAATTCATCGCGAAGGTTCCACGAGCAGAACACAAGATTTTTCGTCAGAAATCCAGGAGACCGCCGCTTACACGTGGCGGGTAATCGACAACGGCCAAGTGGCGGGTGCGGCGATGAAGCAGCGCAACGCGCGCGAGATCAATGAAATCACTTGCCGAAAATTGGAAGCTAGTGTCGGTCGCGACCTGTTACGGATTCGCAACGATCTGGAAGCAATCGAGGCGCAGCATAAATCGTTCGCCGCAGCTGTTGGTGCCGCGGAACAAGACACCGTGACGGTGCGACAAAATCTTGGAGGCGGCCTGGCATCAGAACTCGAGTATCGACTGGCGGAGAGCAACTTTTTCAAAACGCAGAGTGGATTGGTCGGGGGCACCTACCAGTACAACGTGGCGCTGGCTGAATGGGACCGCGTGACGGGACGCTATTTTCAATTTTCCGAAGACACCGGGCAAAAGGTGCATTAGTTCAGGCAGTTTGAAGTTGCCGGAATCCAAGAGAGTTCTGTGGGGCGGTACAGTGCTGCTCCTTCTGCTTTGCTCCATTGCTTACTATTTTCTGATGCCGGTAGCGGAAGTAGCGACCGTCGGTCGCGGGACGGCGCTTTCCGCCATTTACGGCACAGTCCGCATCGAGCCGGCGTTTGTTGTCCACGTGCGCGCGCAGAATTCCGGGTTCATCCAGTTGGCAGACGCATTTTCAGAAGGACGCGGGGCAATAGGGAAGAGCGTAACAAAGGGCCAGTTGCTCGCCACCATCGCTGACGAAAGCACCGCACGCCAACTTAAGCAGGCCCGCGCGGACCTGGAAGCGGCGACCGAACGGGCCAAACTCCCGTTGCCTTCTGAAGAGCCGCTCAAAGTGGCGGAAGATAACTTGCATCGGCTCGAGCTCGTAGTCGGGTCCGGGAATGTAGCTGCGGTCGAGTATGAAAAAGCTGAATCCGACGTGAAGCGATTGCGTGGCGCAGTTGAGAACGAGCGCATCGAAGCGGAGCGCAACCTCCACGCGCTCGACGAGACCTCCAAGAAACTGGAAGCGCAGATGAAAAACTCAGAAATTCGCGCGCCCATGGATGGGCTTCTCACTGCAGTTCAGGCGATTGATCGCGAGCTGGTTGCGGGAGGAAACGAACTTTTCACCATCGCCTCGCGCAAAAATTATGTGCGCGGGGAGGTAAACGAAGAAGACGTCGGTGAAGTAAAATCCGGAATGAAGGCAGTAATGCAACTTTATGCTTATCGTACCCGAACCTTCACAGCTCGTGTTTCTTCGATTCAGCCGGCGGCTGATCCAACCACGCAGCGTTACACTATCCTCCTCGAAATGGAAAATCCACCTGACAATTTGATGGCCGGCATGACCGGCGAAATGAACATCATTACCGGCACACACGAGAACGCCGTCCTCGCCCCGACGCGCGCGCTGATGGCCGATCAAGCACTGATCGTCAAACACGGCGTTGTGCAGCGACGTACCGTGCAGGTTGGTTTTCGCACGGTCGACTTCACAGAAGCCTTGAGTGGAGTTGAGGTAGGCGATCACGTTGTAGTCGCAGATCAAGATCGCCTCCGACCGGGACAACGAGTGCGGCAACGACAAGTCGACGTTCCAGCAAAACCGTGATGCGGTGACGGCCTCCTTTTACGTCGGTTTGCGTTTTGCGACCCATCGCAAACGCGCATTGCTGCTCAGCCTCGTCGGCGTCGTGTTTGGCGTCGCGATCTTCATTTGCACCCAGGCGCAGACGCAGGGCTTCGCCCAATATTTCATCGACTCGACCATTGGAACCAACGGAGCGCTGGTCCTTGGGGGGCGCTTTCGTCCCCACTACGGAGTATTGCTCATCCCTTCGAAGAGTGCGTCGCGCGATTATTTTGAAGGAATCAACAACGCGAACGAAATCATGCGAGTGAGCCGGCAATTTTCCGAAGTTATTTCGTGTTCGCCCGTGCTTCGCGGTACGGTCAGCGCCCGCGCCGGATTCGAGAACGCCCCTGTCGATCTCTATGGCATCAATCCAGAGTTGCATCTCCGCACAACCAATCTGGCCAAGGAATTAATCGATGGCGATTTAAATGATTTCCGAAACAACACTAGTTCTCTCATCGTCGGCTACAGGTTGGCGGGGGCGCTCGGTGTCGCTCCAGGTGACACGCTGCAACTGCTTTCGCCTAGTGGCGAGTATTGGCGGTTCACTATCGCCGCCACGGCACGCAGCGGCGTAGGCTCGATCGATGGCAGCCGCGTTTACTCGCACGCCCCAGTTGCCCAGAAGTTGCTCAACAAACCGTTCAACGCCTCGATGATCATTTACAAACTGCTCGATCCCGGGCGCGCGCCAGCGTTGGCGGCTCGGTTTGACGATCTATTCCAACATGGCACGGAAAGTTGGCAGGAACGCGAAGAATCCACTCTGCAGCTATTTTTGATGCTGCGCTTATCGGCCGCAGTCACGGTCTCGCTCATTATTCTTCTTGCGGGTTTCGGGATTTTCAACGTACTCACAATGTCAGTCCTATCGAAGGTCCGAGAGATCGCCATTTTGCGGTCGATGGGTTATCGGCGGGGTGACGTTAGCGCCATCTTTCTCTGGCAAGGCGCACTCATTGCGGCTGTCGGATCGCTCCTCGGTTGTTTGCTCGGCGCCGCGATGACGTGGGGTATCTCGCGAATCCCAATACGGATTCGCGGCTTGCTCTACGCCGATCATTTCCTGGTGATTTGGGATTGGCGACATTATTTCTGGGCAACGCTGCTTGCGATGGTCGCTATATTTATCGCTAGCTACGTTCCGGCGCGGCGGGCTGCCCAGCTTCCGCCGGTCGCGACACTGCGCGGTTCCAGTGTATGAGTGGTGACCTTTGCCTCAGTTGTCGCGACATCGAGCGCTACCTCGGCGAAGACGAGTCGCGCGTGCACGCCTTACGCGGCGTATCACTCGATCTGGAATCGGGCAGTATTCACGCCGTGGTTGGCCCGTCGGGCTGCGGGAAAAGCACTTTGCTTTACATTCTCGGCCTGCTCGATCAACCCGATGGCGGTTCGGTCACCATCAAGTCTGAACCGGTGTCGCATTTAGCGGACGACGAATTGGCGCGTCGCCGCAACGAGCTGATCGGTTTCATTTTCCAGTTCCATTTCTTGATGGAGGATTTCAGCGCGCTCGAAAATGTCATGATCCCGATGCGCCGGCTTGGGCAACTCACCGACGCTGACATGCGCGACCGGAGCGCAGCTTTGCTCGAAGCAGTTGATTTGGGGGATAAGCTTGATAGGCAGAGCCGCCATCTTTCCGGGGGAGAGCAACAGCGTGTCGCCATCGCCCGCGCGCTTGCCAATGATCCGCAAGTGATCCTGGCCGATGAACCAACCGGCAACCTCGACACACGCAATTCGCAGCGCGCTTTTGAATTGCTCGCCAATCTTGTGCGCGAACAACAGAAAGCGTTACTCCTCGTCACACACAATCGCTTCATCGCCGATGCCTGCGACTGGGTGCACGAAATGAAGGATGGCCGGATCATCAAAATCCATCCCCATGGCCAGCGGATTTCAGTATGACGCCATCGCCGATGTGTGCGACTGGACTCACGAAATGAAGGACGGCCGGATCATCGGCGACGCTCGTGGGCGAGCCTGTAACCCGGAAATTTGCAGAGATTTGGCCCCAGGAGCAAAGCTGCTGTTGGGCGAGTCGGCGAAGTAATCGTGCCCAAAGCCGAGTCGATTGTTAAACGCAATGCGAAGCACTTTCGCGCATTCTCGGTCGAGACTTTCAAGACTCAGCGTTTGCTTGACCGCCCAGGACTGGTCATAGTCTCGTGAGCGTGGCGGCCCGTCTTTATCTTCAACAGTTCAAATTCGCCGCACTCGGGATCGTTCTGCTTACGGTTGCGACGCGGCTGCCGTTAATTCAGCATCCTCAGGCATTTGATGACGAAAATGCCTATTCAGCGGTAGCGAACGTGATCGTCGATGGCGGCCGACCCTACGCCGATGCGATCGAACGCAAACCGCCGCTTCTGTTCTGGACTTACGCCGCAATTTTCAAGCTCGCCGGCAAATACAACTGGCCGGCGCTACATTTTGTCGCGCTGCTTTGGACGCTGGCGACGATGGCTGGTCTATACGTGATCGGCAGAACAGTCTTTGATCGCACCACAGGTTTGGTCGCCGCCCTCTTCTATAGCATCTTTCAGCCTTGGGTTGAGCCCAGGGACCTGACCTTTAACGGCGAGGTGATGATGAATCTTCCAATCGTGTGGGCGTGGGCGATTGGCTTGCGGCAAACCTCGTCCCGACTTCGCCCGGAGCTTCTTCTTTCTGGGGCGCTCCTGGCCACCGGATTCTTACTCAAGCAGCCGGCGGCTATCGCTGTCCTCCCGCTTGGCATTTATTTGTTGCTTCCACGTTATCGCGCGAGCCGCGGCCTGAACCTGATCGCGTCCATTATTCAAGGAGGCATGCTTACCGCGGGATTTGTTGGAGCCTTGGGGGTGGTGGCGCTTGTTCTCTACCAACAAAATATTTTACGTGAGGCAATTTACTGGACTATCACCGCACACCCGGTTGTGTACGTCTTTTGGAACAAGGGCGTCCTGGCCACACTGGCATTCCTAGCGGCGTGCCTGCCCATCGTGCTCGGTACCATTCTATCTTTACGGGACGCCCGTCTTTGGGCCGGACGAAGTGCCGAGTGCGCGGCACTAGTGGGTTTGCTGGTTGCATCGGCCATCGGCACGGCCGCCGGCGTTCGCTTTTATTTTCATTACTACATTCAGCTGATCCCACCGCTGGCATTGCTGGCCGCACCATACTATTCCGCACTGTGGACAAGGAGGATTTCGGCGCCGCATTGGTTACTGCAACCGCAAATTACCTATAAGTGGTTGGCCCTTACGGTCGTTTTGTTTTCGCTTGTTGACTGGGTGGTGCTTGCGTTCTATCGCAACCCCACCGAGACCGGGCGCTATTTGCGGGAGCACTCAGCGCCAAACGAGAGGATCTTTATTTGGGGCAATATGGCCAAACTGTATTGCGAAGCTCAACGAGCGCCCGCTTCGCGTTATATCTTGACCTTTCCGCTCACTGGTCATGCTTTCGGCGGAAAGATCCCGGGCGACGACCCTCGCAAGCGCATGGTGCCCGGAGCATGGGCGAATCTCGAACAGGACTTCGCCCGCCATCCGCCCGTCTTCATGGCCGACGTTAGCGACCAATCAGTGCGTGATTATCTCTTCCTGGCAAAACTCTTAGAGGAGAAATACGAACCGGTCGCACACACTTCGGAGGGCATCATTTATCGAATCCGCTAGGTAGCATACAATATACAACCGACGGACCGTCGGCACACCGGCGGCCGCAGCAATGGCAAAACCGCCATGCATGTATTTCGCAACGGATTGCTGCGGAACAATTGCCTGCAAGATGGCGACTGCCAGCAGGCCCAAGACGAAATAAAGCCAGAGCGGGTGAAGCAGTCCGACAAGACTTCGCCAGAATCAGTGAGTCTAATCTTTCGCGCTCATCACAGAATCAATCTTCGCCGTCGCAAAACCATCGCGACGCGTTCTACTGGACGATCACCAATCATACGAAACCATATGTCTTCTGGGGAGTTGGAATTCCAATCACATTGGCGTTCGTCGCGGCCTGCTTGCCTCTGCTGATCGGTGCGGCGATGGCGTGCCAGGATGTGAGCCGTGTATGGGCGCGCAGGAGCGCTGAGCGGACGGCGTTGTTCGGGCTAGTGGCAGCGTCGGCTATCGGGACAGCGGCGGGCGCTCGCTTTCATCCTCACTATTACATTCAACTGATCCTACCGCTCGCCCTGCTGGCAGCACCACATTACGCAGCGCTCTGGTCTAAGAAAACGCGACCGCATCACTGGCTGCTGCGACCTACCGTCACGTACGTTTGGCTGGCACTTACTGTCATGGCGTTCTCAATCACGCACTGGCGAGAGCTGGCTCAACCCAAAACATCCGACGCGGGAAGATATCTGGCCATGCATTCCGCTCCCGCAGATCGGATTTTCATTTGGGGGCAGGCACCGAGGATCTATCTCGACGCCCGACGACGCCCCGCCTGTCGCTAATATCTTAACCTTTCCGCTCACGGGGTATATGTTCGGCAAACTCGTCGGTGTCGATACTCGTGACAGAATCATGCCCGGTGCGTGGAATACCCTGGAACAAGATTTCGCAAAACACCCCCCGTCTACATTGTCAACGTCCAGCACCCTGCCTTCAATGCGCAGTATCCAGTACAGAACTTTCCGATTCTAGCCAAACTATTGGAGAGCCGGTATCAACCGGTGGCGTGGACCGCCGAGGGTGTGGTTTATAAGATGCGCCCCTGACTGGCACGTACAATCGGTGGACCTGCGTGATTCGATTTAGCCGACGACAGGATTCAAATCAACATGCTTGAGCAACCGGTCGATATAATCCGACCACGAACGGAACTTTCGCGACCGCGCTTCACCGCACAAATGCGCATACAATTGTCCATCCGTCAGCAGTTTTTTGATTGCACCAGCTATTGTTTCGACGCTTGTTTGATCGACAATCAGACAACCACCCTCTCGTGCGACTTCACCTAGTGCGCCGTTCCCGCCGCAGACGACCGGTTTGCCGTGTAATAGACTTTCCACGATCGGCAGGCCGTAGCCTTCCATTAAGGACGGATAGACCGTGAATCGGCAATCCCGGTATTCGCGCAACAATGTTTCGTCGTCCACGTGCCGCAACCACCGAATAGGCCGGCCTTCGCACTGCAGATTGCGTATTTCCGACATTATTTTACGCCTCGAGAATTTTGTCGCTCTCCCAATTAAATGAAGCTCGAAATCCAGCCCTTCGCGCCACAGGTTTCTCGCCGCCAGTAAGAGCGTGAAATGATTTTTCCGCGGATCCAGCGAGCCGACACAAACGATCAGGCGGGATGCAGCCGACTTGTCATTTTCAGGTCCACCATCGTGCATTTCCGCTGGCCACGGCTCGACCGTCGCCGACGTTGGTCGGCAACCAAACTGATGCCATAGCTGGTGCAGATCGTCCCGCGCTTCCTGAGAAATACAGATGACGTGACCAAAGGCTGTCAGAGATTCGATGTATTCGCGGTAGCGCCGTTCCCTGATTCCATAAAGAGAGGACAAGCGCAAACGGGCCGCGTCGTGAAAAATCGCCAAAGATCTCACCCGCGTGGTCCGGATCAAACCTGGTAACTGCTTGCGTCGCGAATCGTGGTGACTATCGGGCGAGATAAAAACGTCATTCTCCGTAAGCGAACTCGCGAAATCGAAACGAGAAAGAAATGCGAATCTCCTTAGTTCGGCGATTGGATTCTCGCCCCGAATTTCCGGACGCCTCGTTGGCCGGGAATCGATATCGAAGGGGCGCGCTAGCAGTTTATGCTCAACTGCGCCCAGCCGCTGGTAAAATCGGCCGATCCGGTTCCAGCAAACCGGCGTCACCGGCGCTCGCTTGGAAAGTTCAGCAAAAATCTTGCGCGTCATCCGCTGCATTCCGGTGTTTTGCACGGATCTGCACGAACTAGTCACGTCCACGAAGATTTTCATCAATTCGCCCGACAACCCGATCACCATCACTGACCGGAAACGCGCCAGCAGATGAACTGAGCGCGGCTGAGTTCTACTTGAACGTTCGGATATATTTCGCGGATGGCAGGAAAATCACGCGCCACGCAGACGCCAACCAAGGGAGGTTTAGGCGGATTCCGGCGGACCCGCTCAAGCGTCTCCGATTGCACCGGGAATCGCAAATTCCCGTGGAAGAGATAAAACGAATCCCAGAGCAGATCTCCTCCTGGCGTTTCCGCTTTGACCAGTACTGTCTTCATGCCTGCTCGCTGGAGTTCACCCAGCTTTTCGGCGATCAGCTTTTCGTCGGCCACATCCTTTCGGCGGCGCTCTATCGTTATTGCTGACTGTGCGAAGCCGGCTGACAGCACGACAATTAGAACGATTGCCGTGCGGCGGCGGATAATCAGGCCGCGCTTCAAAAACCTATAAAAGACCAGCGCCAGCAAAAAACAAAGACAAGGAATAATCGGGACAATGTAGCGAACACCGCGAAAATTGGAGACGATCGTCAGGCCAATTACAGCCAGGCTGACGATTGTAATCTCACGAACTCCTGCCGCGGGCCTTTCTTTTTTCGAAAATAGGACTGCAAACGCGGCCAGGAACGAAAGCAGACCGCAAGCGCCTCCGAGGGTGCTTAGACCATACAAGACTTCAAAGTACGGCCGCACGCCGAGATTCTTCGGCCCAGTCCAGACTACGACTTCCTCGTGAAGAAGGCGACCAGGTAACATTCCAAATTTTGTGATTTGAAGGAGCGGCCAGATTGCCATGGTCACGACCGCCAGGAGCATACTGACAACCAACCACGAGCTTCGCAGCTTGGGTCGCTCACCTCGAGATGTCAGCCGCACCAGGATGATCAGCAGCCAGACCAAAAAAGGCATCGGGAACTTTTGCAAGCTGCCAAGCCAGGAGGCGGCTGCCACTCCTAGCCACCAAGCAGGCCGGTTTCGCGCGAGTTGCGCAAAAAGAATCGCGCTAATTGTAAAAAACGTCAGCCCAATATCAAGGAAGCCACGACTGGCCTCCGGAGAAAATAATGGAGATGACGCGAGCACCGCAAGGCTAAGCGGGATCAACCACGGCCGGTTAGGCTCGACCAGAAAAACCAACCATCCGAGCGCGACCATTGTAAGGCAGCCGTAAAGCAGCGGCCACACGCGAACAGCTAACGTTCGATTATGAAGCCGCGACAACGTCAAAGTCGTCAGCCAAAATTGCAAAGGGGGCTTTTCGAACGATCGCTGAAAATTGTAATGCACCACCCACGGACCGGTTAAGAGCATCTCGCGACTGCGTTCCGCCGTGAGGAGCTCGTCGGTGTGCGTCAAAGTTCCTCTCGGTATCTCAAAGGCGAGCCAGCCAAGAACGCAGGCGAGCACGAAACCCGCCGCGGCCATGGCCCAGATACGTTGTCTCCCAATGTCCGGACAAGACGCGCTGAGCTCTGCAGTTGGCCGGCCGCGGATGCTCACTGCGCTCATAGGGAGGCAACCCATTTCACTGGAAAAGAGGGATCGCAAGTGCAGTCCTCATGTCAACCTCGAATCGCCAGAAACAGGCGCCTGAGCGAAATTGCAAACTGAAACTGTCCAGAGCCACAGGTTAGCATTCCCAGCCTACTCGCCGCCATTAATTTCGGTTCCGTGAGGCAAGGGACCGAAATTCTACATCCAGCTATCGACTCGTATGCAAGTTTTCGACGCACGACAGCGTAAGGCCATCATGTCCGTCCGCGGGCTAATTGTCCGAATCCGCCGCGATATCGAGTAAGTTTGGAAGAAGTCGAAGGATCCTAAGGGATCGATACTTATGAATCGGGCGCTGCACGCTGTGCAAGGTGTCAAGCTGTCCATCGTCATCCTAATTGTCGGAAATGAGTTTATCGCCTTGTTAAAGTCCGATTGTGCTTTGTCGTAATCACCTTTACGAACATAAACTGAGCCGCGCCCCCCCAGTACGCTCGCGCCGACCAGGTTGCATTTTCCCGCGCCAGCCCAATCGCGTCGCCAAAGTCAACGATAGCCTTGTCGTAATCTCCCGCATGGAAATAAGCCATGCCACGATTTTGATAATTAATGGCTGTGGGGGCTAAGCTGAATAGCTTTGCTAAACTGAGCGGCTTTATCGTATTCATGTTGGCATGTGTAACAGATTGCCGGAGCAGCAACTAACGGACTTCCACGATGGAACAACGCGACGAAGGCGCAATCGTCGCCGGAAGGAAGAACTAATCGCAAGGGCGTAGTCTTTGTCAGCGATAAGTGAAAGGAGATCCATGCCTATAACGCAAAAATTGGCGGTTTCGGCGACCTTCTTGCTCTTAGCCTTGTTTGTTTACTTCGTTCTGACCCAGCGGTTCCCGACGTTCTGGAGACGACTACTCGTATCTGTACCAAGCAAAGCTGTTCGCGTCCGGGAAGCTGTATGCGGAAGATCCTCTCTACGATGAAACGCTCCCCTTCTACGAGTGCGTAGAAACAAATCACCTCAGAGGTGACCACGGACGCAGGTTCTCCCAGTATGCGCCGGGTTGGCCAGCTCTTCTGGCGCTAGGCGTTAAGCTCCGAGTCCCTTGGCTCGTGGACCCGCTGCTTGGGGCTGCGCTGATGTTTCTCATGCTAGAATACACGGAGCGCCGGATGGGCAAGGAGCTCGTGAAGGTCACGTGTCTCTTGCTGATGCTCTGTTTCTTTTTCTGTTACTATGCGGCCTCTTTCCGACCTCATATCGCTATCGCGGTGTTCGTGTTTACCGCCTTTTTGCTCTATGATACCGCGGAGCGACGCCCGGAGCGTTCCAAGCTTCGGTTATTCGCCGCGGGAGTTCTACTCGGGTACTCCGCGATGATCCGTTACCTCGATTGGATTCCCTTGTCCATTTGGATCAGTGCCAGCCTGGTGTACCGCAAGAGGCTCGTAGGTTTGACGCTCTTCGGAATCGGGTTCGGACTACTGGCCAGCGGCAACCTGATATATGACGCGCTTCTGTCAGGCGATCCGCTCCAGGTTCCTGCGCCGTGGGAACGTCTCATGGTTTCGTGGAGGGGGTTCGTAGTAACAATCGTCCGCCTGGCAAATCTTCTCTGGGTTTTCCCGCCTGTGCTCTTGCTAGTGATACTCTGGAGGCGTTACCAGGCATCTTCCAGGGCTAAGATGTACGTTGCATTATTCTCGATGAACGTTGCTGTCTACTTTTTTTATACGAGAGGTTTTGGTGGGCCAGGTCCGCGCTTCTTCCTGGCGTACTTCCCATTTTTAGTCCTGGCTGTCGTGGACCTCCGCCGATGGATCTCCCACGATTCCCTACCCGCCACTCGGCGCCTCTGGACTTTCGCCGTCCTTAGCCTGGTTATGTGCAGCCTGGTATTCGCGGCTAAACAGGCCTATCAAAGTTACTGGCAACGAGAGCTCGATCGATTGACCCGGCACGTCGGGGGTGGTAGAAATCTCTTCCTACTCAAGACCGAGACTTACGGGACAGACCTAGGTGACCTCACTCGAAATCCGCCAGTGCTGTCGTCCGCCGATAACCTCTATTTCACCTACTGTGACGAGCCTGGGCGAGATGCGCTTCTAAAGCGGTTTCCGGGCCGCCGCATCTTTGTCTACGAGTACCCGGGCCGCCTCTACCCATACGTATTGACCAACAAATAGATGCTTTAGCATACGGTTAGGCAAAATAACCCGCCGACGGCGACCTTCACGTTGTCATGGAAAATGCCGATAGCCGACGCGGGCGGATCGTGGTCGAACTTCCGGTTGGCCGGCCGTGGTGCAAACTCCGCGGCTAATACTTTCTTGATTTCAAAGGAATAATTTCTTATCCATTCCTTTTACGGCTTCAAAAAGGGGCACCCCTCGCATTTAAGATGGTCGGCGCGTTAATTTCCCGATAGGGAGTTTATGTAAGCTTTAGGCTGGATCGAGCGAACGCATCATGAAAAAAATTTTCCTGACGGGAGTAAGCTCCGGCATTGGCCTTGCCATCGCGGAGTTGCTCACCGCGCGCGGAGACCAAGTTTGGGGGACGTCGCGCGACCTTTCACGTATTCGGCAACTGCCACGATTGGTTCCAATCAGGCTCGACTTGTCAGATTCAAGGTCAATCGATGAAGCGTTCAAGGCTGCGCTTTCTCAAGCCGACTATTTCGATGTTGTCATCAACAACGCCGGCAGCGGTCACTTCGGACCAGCGGAGCATCTTTCCGTGCAGGAAACAGCAAGCCAATTTCAAACTCTCGTGTTTGGGCATCTCCAATTAATTCAGCTGGCATTAAACGCCATGCGCTCGCGTGGAAGCGGACTGATTATCAATGTGACGTCGCTCGCCTCACGTTTACCCGTGCCATTTATGGCTGCTTACAACTCCGCTAAAGCTGCGATGGCTGCTTTTACTATGTCGATGCAAATCGAACTGCCAGATACGGGGGTGAGACTTGTTGACCTTCAACCGGCCGATATCTCCACTGCGTTCAATGACGCAATAAGCAAGAGCGCGCCGCCCGATTCGAGGTATGAATCAAATGTCGCCAAGACATGGAAAGCCGTCGATCGCAACATGAAGGCCGCGCCAAAACCCGAACTAGTTGCGAAGGAAGTTCTCAAGTTGATCGATGCAACAAATCCCCCGCCGCGCATCACCGTCGGCGATACATTTCAAAGCAAAATCGCGCCCTCTATTTTTCGTTTTCTGCCGCAGCGCCTTCGGATCTGGGGCCTAAAGAAATATTACGGCATATGAGGACGTCACTGAGGTCGACATCGTCCTCGATCCGAAGCCCGCTAACTGAAGCCGTAATTTTAATGGCGGGATTTGGCTCGCGGCTTCGCGGCTCCCGTGAGGCATTTTTGAAACCGTTGGTTTCAGTGGGCGGTCGCCCGCTGGTTTCGTACACTATTAGTGCGCTGGCCCAAGCGGGAATAAAGAAAATCAATGCCGTCGTCGGATTTGAGAGCGCGCGTCTGAGCGAAGCTGTCAGGCGATTGATTCCGCCGGAAATCAATGTGTGTTTCGTTGAAAATCCTGATTGGCAAAAGAAGAACGGCATTTCTCTTCTTGCTGCGGCTCGCGCTGTCACTCCGCCATTTCTTCTCACCATGAGCGATCATCTTTTCGACCACGCGATTATCGACCTGTTGACGAAATCGGCGGACTTCTCGCAACTAAACCTCGCCGTCGACAAAAAATTGAACACCATTTTCGATTTGGACGACGCTATGAAAGTTCAGACGCGCGGGGATCGCGTTATCGCCATCGGGAAGAATTTGCCGAATTACGACGCGATTGACACCGGGCTCTTTGTTTGCCCGGCTGAGATTTTCAAATACCTCGAAAAGGCGAAACAAGCGGGTGACTGCAGTCTCAACGACGGCGTGCGCTTGATGGCGGCGGACAACCGAGTGCGCGCGTTCGATATTGGTGACGCTTGGTGGCAGGATGTCGATACACCAGACATGCTGCGCCACGCGGAGGAAAGGATGAGGATAGTAGGCTAAGACCCGAAGCCAGGTTGCGCCCGCCAATTGTCCACTTGGCTGGCGGATCGCGCACAACCTAGAGTGCAGGTGGCGTGGCAGGACTTGTACTTAAAGAATTGCTCCCGTAGATCGGCGAATGTGTAATCCATCAGGTCCTTGGACCACACATTCCGCGTCTGTGAACACCAGTTCACTTGTCCATGTTCATCGATGTAGAGATATCGGCTTCCCGCGCGACATTTGAACGGTGCCGAACCATTTTTCACCAATCGTGTCCGGTAGTTGGAGAAATCCACCCACCTTTTTGGCAGTTGCCTGACAATTTTTTCGAACGCCTTTACTTCGTCACTGTTTAGCTTCAGCTGTCCCTCATTATCATGGATGAGCAGAACACGCGGGACGAAGCCCATTTGCTTGGCAAAGGAAACAACTTCCTCGGCCTCTTGTGGAGGGCACGCCCCGAGAACACCGCTCACCACGACTCGAAAGCGCGCATACTTGTGAAGCCATTGCAGCCGCTGCTTAAGGTTGCCCAAAACTTTCTGGGTTGTGTCATTGCCTTGGACTCCGTCAATAGAGATCTGCATCTCCTGAAGTCCTGATTCGTTCAGGGCCTCGATCAAATCAGGTCGCAAAAGAAGCCCATTGGAAATCATGCCCGTGCGGAAAAAACGAAGTTCACGGCACTTGCGGATCAAATGAGGAAGGTCCGGGTGAAGCGTTGGCTCGCCGCCAGTTAAAGAAATCCCGAATGTGCCGAGACTTTTCAGCTTCCGCAGGCGCTTCTCCAAAACGCTGGTTGGAATTGGTTTACTGGTTTTGTCGAACTCCGAGCAGTAGCCGCACGATAAATTGCAGCGGCGAATGATAACCATCTGTGCGAGGAACGGGCTAAAACGGAGCCGGGAAAAAACGCCTCGCATACTGCCAGAAAAGGGCTGGCGCGCGTTCTCCATTACCACAGAACCATTATCTTTTGCCACAAGACGGAAACTTAGCCAAAGTCGCGGGCAAGGCGAACTGTTTGTCCCGCCTTTGATGAAATAAAACGATGCGGTGCGACGATTTGATGATTGAGGAATGTATCATCCTGGCCGACAGCCCTAGCGCCCTAATTGAATTGTGCGGAATCTCGGTGCTCGAACGCTTATTGCGTACGCTTCAGACCTGCGAATTCAACAGTGCGATCATTTTATCAAGCACACCCGACTCGATTGAGCAGCATCTCCGGCGGGCCTCGCGATTTCGCGCAAAGGTGAAAGGCACAGTCTGTACTCGCTCACCAGGACCCGTAACAGGAAAACAGATTGCCGATGTTTGGCCAGCGCAGGCCGAATATACGTTGGTGTTACGCGGGGACACGATTTTCGACGCTCGCTTATTGCGAATTCTGACAGCGCAATCAGCATGTACGGCACTGGTCGATCTGGCGATACCACCGCCACTGCAAGGGCTGGTAGCTTCCGCCCCGGATGTTCTTCATGGGAAATTCTGTGGGGTGTCTCTGCTTCGTCACAGTTGGGTCTCGGCGCAGAGCGGCTCTTTCGAGGCTGCCATCCGCAACGGTCTGGAACGACGAGACATTGCTAGGTTAGACGTCGCTGCTCAACCTCTGTATTCCAAGACGATGCGGCGGGAACTAAGGCCTTTCTGGTTCCCTGCACCATCCTCTGCCAGTAAACGGGCAGCCGAGCGGATCCTCTTGGATTCAGCCCAAAAAGGAACGTTGGACTTTCCCGCCTGGGTCCACGCCCCTATCGAAAACTTCCTCATCTCCAAGCTCTCCAACACTTGCATTACTCCGAACCAGTTAACTCTCTTTTGCAACATCGTCGCGTGGACGACGACCGTCCTTTTTGTGACAGGCCACCTAGTTCCCGGAATAATCCTTGCGTTGATTGTAGGCGTGCTCGACGGGCTCGATGGAAAGCAGGCGCGCATAAAAGTCGAGACAAGCAAGGGTGGCAAACTCGAGCATTGGTTCGACGGACTATTTGAGATTTCCTGGTGGGTCGCCCTCGCGTATCACTTTCGCAGCTCCGGAGAGCTGCCTCAGGCCTTTCGTTACTTGCTCTTGCTTCTTTTAGCTGAAGGGCTCGATGCAATCGCCAAAGGAAGCATCCTTTTCACGTACGGAAAATTAATTGATGAACTTGGGCCGTTCGACCGGTTCGTCCGTTTTGTCGGCGGCCGCCGCAATGTTTACGTCTGGATCCTCACTCTCGGCCTAATCCTGGGAGCCCCGGTAAGGGCTTTCATCACCATGGCATGGTGGGAAACGGCAACCGCAGCGGTGCATCTTCCACGCGCAATGTGGGCCTTATGGATTTTTCGAAAATCTAGTTCCGTCGTTCGTTAGGCCACCAATTTGCTGTAAATCCGATACATCTTGTATTTCGAGGCGCCCATCGCCTCGATGAAGCGATTGACCATGACGTTGTCCTCGAGCGTCATGCTCAATTCCCCGGTAAATCCACGTTTGAAAGCGGCGTCCATTAAACCGAGAACAAGCATTTCGGCAATGCCCGCGCGCCTGAACTTTTCCACGACTCCGAGGGCAATGAGACGGCCTGTTCGAATTTTGAAGAATCTGTAGTAAATCAATTTAAGCAGACCAATCGGCAAACCAAAACACGTCAGTCGTCCGTTGATGTGACGCAAAGCAACGTTGATATCCGGAACGCCGATGACGAATCCGACCGGGTCGTCCCCGATCTCCGCGATCAACATCGCTTCCGGCACAATTAACGGCTTCATTTCCTTTGCCATATGGTCCATTTCCGCTTCGGTAAATGGCACAAAACCCCAATTCTTTTCCCATGCCTGATTGTAGATAGTTCGAATCCGCTGGCTTTCTTGTTCGATTTTTTTCAGGTTTGCCTTTCGAATCTTCACCCCGAGCTTGCCGGCTCTAGCCATGGCAATTTTTCGCAATCGCTCGGCCGCTGCCGGAAACTCCGAGAACCACCACGCGTACCAATCCTTCGCCTTAACGAAGCCGTAGTTTTCAATCAGGGCCGCGTAATAAGGCGGGTTGTGCGTAGTCAGGATTGTCGGCGGGTATTGAAACCCGTCGACCAGCAGCGCACACATATAATTCGTCGAGTAATCAATCGGCCCCATCATCTCGTCGCGCCCGCGCGCACGAAGCCACTTGGCGGCGGCCTCGAAGAGTGCTGCGGCCACATCGCGATCGTCGATCGATTCAAAGAGACCAAAACAGCCGACGTTGGTCTGATGAAGCTCGTTATAGCGGGGATCATCACTCGCCATGATCCGGCCCACGATTTGATCGTCACGCCGCGCCAGAAACAAAGCGGCATCGCCGTGTTTATAAAACGGATGTTTATGTCGATCTAAGAATTCTTTGCGCTCGATGATTAGCGGCGGCACCCACGCGGGATCGTTCCGATAGATGCGCCAGGGAAATTTAATGAACGCATCGCGGTCGCGATCTGAAGTAACCTGAGAGATTTCGATCGCGGGCACGAGGTCAGGACAAAGCTGCGCTTGCCTCCGGAGTCCAGTCCGGCCGTGCCAGAAAAGAACGCGACATTCTTTCCTGCCGAACGATCAGGAAAATCAGGAGAAAATTGAACGCGCTAAGCTCAAGCCAGAAATACCAGGTCGGCCGATCGATGATCAAAAAGAGAAAAAGGAAAAACATGCGCGTGTTGGTCATCAACAGACCCCACAATCTCAACAGGGGACGGGCCGCGGCGCGATAGAGTTGTCGCAGCGAATCCGGCACTCCGGCAACGAAGCTGCGTTCGGTCAGGTCACGCAATTGTCTCAGCCTGGGCGAGAGCAGTTCCTGCTGGCGTGTGAAATTTAGATAGGTTGCGAGCAGGAACTTGTCCCAACCATTTGTCCGCCAGGAAAGCTGCCGGTAATCGTCTTGCAAGACACGGGACGAATCCCAATCCGCGCGCGACCGGCCTTTCACGAAATAGAGGTAGGCATTTCGATAATAATCGGCGGCGGCGCCCTGTAACGCATGGCTGATTCCGGCGGCAATCGCCAAAAGAATCACGGCCAGCCACGCGCCTCCGTTCAAACACCGAAGAGCCAGATGTACGTAGATATTCAGAAATATCACGTGATCGACCAGACTATCGATGATCCGGCCTTTTCTGTTTTTCTGATTTAACAGGCGAGCGAGCTGACCGTCGGCGTTATCGAGCAAGTTGGCGCAAACATGCAAAACCATTCCGATGATGTTGAGGCGGAGATCGCGATAGAAATACAAATGACCGGCCGTGATTCCGACGATGCCTCCGAGTAACGTCACCATCGTCGGCGTCATCTTTAGTTTCGCAAAAAGCTGCGCCAGGCGGAACGCGATCCTGCGATAAAAATAAAGATCGACAATCCCCTCCACGTCGCGCGTCTTGAAAGTCGCCTCCAGCGGGGGAAGCGTGGGATCGATCCGCTCCGGCATTACCATCGCGCCCAACTCTGCCTCAGGCGTTTTGGAGCGCAGCCGGAACAAGCGTGTCCTCGAGAATATTAAGGGCCTCGTCGAGATCGGCCCGTGTATGCTTGGCGGTCACGCAAGCGCGGAAACAAACTCGATTCAGCGGAACGGCCGGATAATCAACCGGAGCGACCCAAAGACCGCGACTGCGCAATTCGTGACAAAGCCGATACATGCGTTCGCGCTCACCGATCACAATTGGCATGATATAGGTTGTCGATCTTCCGGTATCGATGCCGAGACCGCGCAGTTGCGCACGAAAATAGTCGGCATTCTCCCAAAGCTCTTTTCGCAAATGCGATTGTTGTGTTCCAATCTCGAGCGCCTTAATTATCGCGGCCACTACCACGGGCGGTAGCGCACAGGAGTACACATACGGGTGTGCATAATATCGCAGATACTGAAGTGCCTCCATCGAACCCGCTACGAATCCGCCAAGCGCCCCGAAGGCCTTGGAAAATGTGCCATAAACAAGGGAGATTTGATCTTCCACCCCAAACTTCTCGGCCGCACCGCGACCGTTTTGACCACAGCCCAGCATCGAATGGGCTTCATCGACGAAAACGCTGGCGTCATGAGACTTGGCGATAGCAATCAATTCCTTGAGATTGCCGAAGTCGCCATCCATCGAGTAAACCCCTTCGACGATAACCAAGCGGCGCCGGCCTTGTTGGCGAGTCAACGCTGCTTCTAACGACTCGGGATCATTGTGTTCGAATTTCTCCGCGCGACACCGTGAAAGAACGGCACCGTCGCGCAAACTCAGATGCGAACGATTGTCGAGGATCGCCACATCGCTTTTTCGAAGCAAACCAGAAATGGTGCCGAGCGCGCCTCCGAATCCGCTGTTAAACAGCATGGCGTCCTCTCGGCCGAGAAATTTCGCGACACGCCGCTCGAGTTCCCGATGCAGGTCGGTCATTCCCGAAAGCATCGGCGCGCCACACGCACCCATGCCATGGGTCTTGAGCGCTTCGTGCGCCGCGGCAATTACCTCCGGATGATTGGCCAGCCCGAGATAATTATACGAACAGAAATTGATGACGGAATGCGCTTTACCATTGTAAGTGATGGTCGTGCGGGCGTCAGCCGCACCGAGCAACTCGGGCTCGTACAGTGGCGATGCCCATGCTTGCTCACGCATCCAATTTGTGAAGCTTGGCGGAGCCTGAAGCGGATCGTCGCTTTCACTGGCAGCGAGAAAATTACCCAAGCTAAGTTTGAAGGGATCCTGGTTCATCGCCGCTCGCAGTGAAGAGTTCCCTTTCTTGTCGATCTTGCGAACCCAGTGGCGAAATGTTGTTCGCCTGTCAGCCAATAGGGCGTGACTCTCTGGAATCGACTGTAAATAATTGTTTTCAATGCCTTATGTAAGGCTCCGACGACGACCCAATGGTGCGTCGTAGAGTTCCATATCGGGGCATCTATTGTACTGCCTCCGACGCGCTCGACAAGGCTTTAGTTGCTTCTTTATTTGGCCTTCGGGCCGCTCGGATTTGCGCTATTTTCGGGTCGTTCTAAAGACGTAGTCCCACAGGGGCGAGCTCACGCCGAAGCCAGCCTGTCGTCATTGTAATGATGGCGCAGATGATATTGTTTCAACCACCGCCAGATGCCGCGTTTCATCGGGAAATGGTGTATCGCGTAATGGATCGTGTCGTAGCAAACGTAACCGAACCCAAATCCCGCTGAAACCGCCGGGAGCAAACCGCCCCAGCGTTCCAAAAAAAAGCGCGTAAAAGGCAACCGCGAGCGGAATGCTGACGGCCGGCGGCATCACCAGCCGCTTGGCGTCGTTGGGATAATCGTGATGCACGCCGTGCACGATGAAGTGCAACTGCTTTCCTAAACGCGTCCTCGGTTCATAATGAAAAGCATAGCGGTGAATGATATACTCGAGCAGCGTCCAAATCAGCGCACCAATCAGAAACAATCCGGCCACGGTTAAGATCGACAATCGGCTTTGCCCAAATGCGAGATAAAGCATGCAAGCGATCACCGGCGTATACAGCAGCAACGGTGTAGCTGGATGCACGTGGGAGAAAAACTCCATGAAATCGCTTTTGAACATGCGCACCGTTTCGTTTTTCCTGGAGACGTAACGCTGTTCACTCATACCTTAGAAACTAATCGGCCTGGCACTCAGATCAATGCGGCCGGCAGAATCGACAATCTCCGCGGGAAGATTTCGAATGCTCTTGTCCGCTGGTCTCATTCGCTCCACTCGCGAAAATAACGTGTAGCGCTTATCGAAAATGAACTGGAAGAGCAATCGGCTCCAGGATGAGTGGTATTTCAGGGAGTTGTAAAACTCAGGCGCCATCGCCCGCAGTTTCGGCAAATTATTCCACGGCACCGAAGGCAGATCGTGGTGTTCGTTGTGATAGCCCATGTTCAACGCAACCCGATTGATCGGCCCATAATAACTCGTCGTCTCTTGATCAAATTCGTAAGTGTAATGTTCCTGGATCCAACGTGCCCCGACCGGATGCAAACCGAGGGAGAAGAAAAAAGAGAACGCGAGATAGAGGAATCCGGGCCATCCGCAGACATAAACAACTGCGACATCGTAAGCGGCCACGCACGCGAAATTCACAAAAAACCATCGGTCCCACATCGTGATCGCCTTTAAGCGGGGCGGGCGCGTCAATTGGAAGAAAGGAAACAGCATCAGCCAAATCGCTTTGCGATACCATCTGTTGCCAACGAGGCGCGCCTCCCAGTGATTCGCGAGATCAGCGTCGTAGTCGTAATCCCCTTGGTGAGAATGGTGCTTCAAATGATAAACACGGAAGCCCATCGCCCCCGGCACTAAATTTGGGAGATCGGCAATAACTGCGACCATTTTATTCCAGTTTTTGCTGCGGAAAACGAGATTATGCGTCGCGTCATGGATGATAACGTAATTCGCATGATTTGCGAACGCGCCCACGCAATAAGCCAGCAGAGAGCTCAGCCACCAGTAATGAAATCCAAGCTTCCCCATTCCGAACGCAATCGAGCTCTGCAAAATTAACAACGATAGCGTAATCAAGGCGGTGTACGGATTTCTCACCATCAATTGCCGAACCTCCGGATGCGCTCTCAGGATCGCGCGCGCGCGCCCGGGATGAGGTTGTTCTAACTGTGACTGATGAAAAGCGATGGCCATCGGTTCCAAATATCCAGCATAATTTAAGGCAGTAAACCGAGCTTTTTCAAACCACAGTCTTCGACGTAATTAGCATGACCACTCGGCGGCAAACGGCAAATATCCATCGCGAAAAGGAATCGAAGCGCAAGTCCAAAAGACAATTTCGATTCGGCTACGGCCACGATCACGAATGCAACAGGAATTCGATTCCCCCCAGAGTTCGCCGCGGCAAGAATCGCAGTCTGAGTGGAGCGATATTCTCCACTTTGTTACGGTTGGGGATAATGATCGAAACGGACAGATCAGACACAGACATGTTCGAAGGAGATTATCTTCGCGGAAATCGCGACCTTAACGGGAGTCGAACACGTGTTCAACATTTCACAGGCCGAAACCAAAGATTTTAATACCTGAACATTAATGACAAAGCGGCATTTTCATTTTCATCAAAATGGTGAGAGATGTTCGAGTGTCCTGCATGTGCCGGTGCGATTTTTTCCCCGATGGCTGCTGGTCGATATCTTAGTTCCGCTTGCCGTCACTCGGGTGGTTTTAGTCCTCGTGGCGTGGCTTGGTTTTCACCTCATCCAGTTTCCCTTAAGAAGCAGCAAGTGGGAAATCGGCGACAACGGGATGGCGCAGGACGTGGCGGGGCATCTTTCACCGAATGCTCATCCATTCGTCAACATGTGGGCCCGTTGGGACGCCGGATGGTATCTCGACGTCGCCAAGAACGGCTATAGGTTTCTCCCAGGGGAACAATCCAATGTAGCGTTTTTCCCGCTCTACCCTTACGTGGTTCGGCTGGTGCACGGTGCCGTTCGACTACCCGGCGATGCGGGATGGCTCTTAGTTGGAATAATTGTGTCAAACGCCGCCTTGTTTGTCGCACTTATTTACCTGTATCGGCTGATTCGTTTGGACTACGATCGGCACGCGGCGGCTCGAGCAGTTCTCTACTTGTGCGTCTTCCCGACAACTCTATTCTTGTCAGCGGTTTATTCAGAATCGTTGTTCCTCGCCCTGGTCATAACTGCTTTCTATTACGCACGCGCGGCTCGATGGCTCGCCACCGGCGTGCTGGCCGCGGCAGCGACTCTGTGCCGGCCGGCTGGACTCCTGCTTGTTGTTCCTCTTGGATTTGAATATCTTTCTCAAAGAGAATTTCGGTGGCGGCGGATCCGAGCCGATTGCGGCGCTCTAATTCTCCCGCCACTTGCACTCGCAGGGCATTTAGCCGTGCTGCGATGGCGGTTCGGCAGCTGGGATGTTATATCGAAAGCGGAGGCTATCGAGGGATGGAACCGAAGCTTAACCCTGCCTTGGAATACACTCTTGTACTCTTTGTACCACATCTGCTCGTCGGTAGGATATCACGGTGCGTTTGAATTCTTTTTCACGACGATCTTGATCGCCCTGGCAATCTTCGCCTGTTTCCGACTACGACCGAGTTACGCCATTTATTCGATCGTTTCGGTATTGTTTACCACGTCATGGGGAGACCTTAAATCCGCGCCGCGGTTCGGGCTAGTCATCTTTCCGATCATGATATTACTTGCCTTGCTCGGACAGCATAAAGCATTCAACCGCACATATCTCACCGTTTCAGCGATTCTAGCGGTCGTCTCGATGGTCGTATTTTCGCAATGGGGGTGGGTTGCTTGACGCCATCTTGCGGGCGAGCGGTAAAATCGACCTTTTTGAGGTGAAACAGTCAGGTTCACCCCCTTTCCCTTGTGCAAAGGAGCAAGGTCCCGTCATCAATACATGGCTCGAATCAAGGCAACAAGACCGGAGAACAATCCAACGTTTCCTGCTACGAACCAGAACGAGAATTTGGCTGGCGATTCTCGCATGAGCAAAGTATTGAATCCGATTGTCATTGGCAGCAAATCCCGGGTGAAGCTCACAGCACTCCCGAGAGGCTCATCGCTGAGAAAACATGAGGCGATTCCAAAGCTAATCGCAACGCGCCAATAAAACGAGTCCAATCGCGGTCGCGACACCAGATACGCTAGTTCCGCAAGCAAGGAAAGCCCGGCAAACCCGGAACCGCGGTGCCCATGCACAAGCGCGAAAATCGGTCCATAAATCCAGCCTTCAAACGGCCAGGCGAAATTGTCCTCTCCGTAGAAATGCTTTTGAAACCGAGACCGGACATAAATTGCCCAAACCAGGAAAGGCAAAATGATTGCACCGATATGCGCAGCTCCGCGCCAAAATGGGTGTGACGTTTTCCGAAAATCGACAACGGGCGCCCATGCGCAGATCGCGCAACTTTCCCTTGTCAGCACTGCCAGCGCCAGTAATATCGTTCTGGAACGCCCTGCCAGCACAGCAGCCCCGACTAGCAGCGTCGCAGCTGGAAGGTCGGTGAGCGAGCGTTGCAGCGAGGCTAGCGCGCCAGTAGTCAACATCGTGGCAGCGACGCAGAGCCAGTCTTGCACAGTTTCTGGCCGCTCGAAACGAAGAAGCAACCATAGTAAGACATACCAGGCGGCAACGGTAAGAAGAATGTAGGCCGTGACTATTGCTGACGGCTGCCCGGCGCCGAGCAGCCACGCCAGCGCCGGTATTAGAATGCGTCGGCTTCGATACTCGGGCACATCCAGCGCCCGTGCCAGCCGGGGATTTCGCAGCAAAGGGTCGATCGCCACCTGGGCATAGAACTGTCCATCGTAGCCGTAGCGGTGGGTGGTAACCGGGTTCAGTGCCTGAAACTGAGGCAACGCGCGTGGAAGAAAAACCGGACCAACTTCGAGCAATTTCGTCAACCCATGGCCGGGGAAGACTTGTCTTGCGACAAACAGGGCGGGAATCAGACAAAGTACCGTGACAACGAGGATGCGGGAGAGATAGCTAACCTTGTGCGCCAGGAGGTTTGTGTAGCTTCTCTTGCATGCAGCCTCAAAACTCGTGCTCACGTCTTTTGGAAGGCTTCTGACCGATCGACAGTTTCAAGCCGTCTACAGATCTCGGTTGCATATGCGTGCCATGTCTTGAGCGGACGACTGTCGATCTCTTTAACCAGCTTCTGCCGCATGTCTAAACGAGTGGCCAAAGTCACTATTGCCTCGCTCAGTTTGGCAGCATCGCCAACGTCGACTGTCAAGCACCCGCCCTCCTTCGCGGTCTCGGCCATCGCTCCGTAATTTGCGCAAATACACGGAACATCGGTTCCACAAGCTTTGGCTAATGGCAAGACCAAACCCTTCAACGATCGATGGATAGATTGTGAAATCGCATTCGCGATAAAGCGTAACGAGTTGGTGATCGGTTATTTTACCATGCCAAACGATATTTGGATTGCGCGTCGTGGCTGCTCTAACAAGCTCCACAACGTGGTCAGCATCTTTGTAGCGATCGCCAACGAGATGAAGATGAAGTTTCGGATGAGAGATAGCTGAGGAGGCTAATTCAAACGCTTGGAGCAGAGTTTTATGATTCTTACGTGGTTCCAGTGTTGAGACGCAGAGAATATTTGCCGCATCTGCCGCAGCATTTGGTTTTGCAGCCGCGCGTTCTTCACCGGAGAGTTCTCCAGCTGAAGGACAAACGTAAACTGTGGGAAAGCGTCCTAATCGCTTCTCAAGAAAAAGGCGAAACTGCTCCGCTGCCGAATCTGAAACCGCAACTATAACATCGACATCGCCCAGAGCCATCATATAAGCCGAATGGAATTTCCGCGCTTCGCGGCGAACCAATTCCGGATGGGTAACCGGAATTGCGTCGTGAAAGATGGCTGCTATGCGCATCCGGTGTTTACGCGCGTGCGCAATCATTCGAAACAGCTTCGGTCCGTAAATAACTTCCGGAAGAAGAAGCCATGCTTCATCGATTTCATTTGGCCATCTCTGTCTTTCACTGAGATCAGGGATCCCCAGCGCCTGGTTACGGTATCGATCCAGTGGAACAAATGCATTCCGCCAGCCGGACCACCTCACAGTCTGGAAATTGACGCTGGTCTGATGCAACCCGGCAACCAGCCCGCGCACTACGGCTTGTATGCCGGTCCGAACGTCGTGCTGCGCGGTGTGTGAGACTTCTACTAAGATCTTCATTTCTCCACCAGAGTTAATCCCAGGTCGAAATGTATGGCCTCCATACTAGACGCTGGTATGGTTTCACTTTTCGGCTTCGTGGAATGCCCCAGAGTGAAGACCTGTCTCACCATGGACGGCCCGGCGGATCGCGTCTGGATGAATGTCTTCAGGAGCGAGACCCGATCGCGCGAAAAACATGGGAACCAATGTTGCCTTTAACGTTTGGATACTGAACTGTGTGCGACGAATAGCCCGCAGCGTCGCGGCTGGTTTCCGGAAAAACATCCACAAGACGCGAATGCAAGCTTCAAGCTTTAAACAACGCCGTGCTTTCTTGGAGACAGCAAGGTAGGCTTTGGCAGGAAGCATTAGTACGCCGCACTCGTTTCGAGTGAGCAAACGCTGCTGCCGCCGGTAAATTTGGGGCACCGCGCGTTCGAACATCGCCTTCACATGATTAAGGCGCAACCTATCTGGTTGGATGCTGAGTTGATTGCCGCAGAAGCGCCACATTGCTAGCTTTCGTGGAACATGGACCGTTCCTGCAAGATTCGTTAGGCGAAGAAGCCATCCTAGGTCAGCGATCGAACCTACCGTCGTATCGAAGGGTTCTATTGATCGCGCGAGGGTTGTGCGAATGAGCAGCTGAGTGAGCGAAAAGTAAACACTCTTGGTGGAAAAGTGCAGAAGACAATCATGCGGAGAAGGCCGATAGTTGAGCTTAAGCTGTTGCTCTGTTCCGGGGTAGGCACAACGAACGGTACTAAGACCCAGTAAGTCGTTAATCGACTCCACCGGAAGGTAATCAGCCATGTCCTTAGCCGTAAGCTCGCCGCCACCGCGATTGATTAAGAACACATCACAGGCGGCGATACCTGCTTCCGGGCACTGCGCAAACAGCTCGAGCATGGCAGTAAGAAATTCTGGGACCATTGTGTCGTCGCACGTGGCGACATGGAGAAATTCACCGGTCGCCAGTTCTATTCCGCGATTCAACGCGGCATAAACTCCTTCGCGCGGAATTTGATAAAGCCGAAAACGCGAATCACTCGATGCAATAGACTGAAAAAATTCCCAACTGCCGTCGTCAGAATAGCTATCCAGAACAATCGCCTCCCAGTCCGAGAACGTCTGCGCCAGAATAGAATCGATCCGTTCTTCCAGAAATGGCGCCGCGTTGAAACACGGCAATAAAATGGAAACTTTTGGCGAACTCATGCAGGGGGAACTGCAGGCTGGATCTCCGCCGCGGGCCGAACAGTTTGCCTCATAATGTTGATCACCAACTCAAATCCTGTTCATAGCCAGTCGCCACCAGCAAGCCACCATAGCGGGTTTTGAAGGTTTGCTTGACTCGATCGCTGAAATAATTACGCCAGTCGCCGGCGATCCCTTTGCGCGCATAGGCGATGACATCCTCGTGCCCACGCTTACGCCCTTTGGTGAGTCGCTCGAAGCGGCTCGATAGAATCACTTCCCGGAATCGTTCACGCGAGACCGGCAGTTGGCATTCGTCAAGCAGCACGCGCTCGAGGATCTCCAGATCATGCGCCAGTAGATCCTCATAGCGAATGAGCGGCTCACCCGCATCGACCCAAGATACCTGGATGCGCGCAGAGTTTGCCAGCCATTCGTCCATCAGGTAGATCATCCCATCGTCCGGGCTTGATGATTGCAGGACCGATCGCCAATGCGCCAGTTGGGGATCGACGAGCGGATGGCTCAGCTTGCTGCTGAAATATGCCGAGACCAGCGCGTCGCGCAGGTCACGGATGATTACAAATCGACGCCAAAGTCGAGGGAGTCGTACGCTGTCGAATTGCTGCTTCGTTACGTATGCAGTCGGATATATCTTGCCTGGCTGCAGCGCCCAATGCAAAAACTGGGTTTCTCCCAACTTTGGCTCGACGATTCTCTCCGGGGCGCATTCGCGCAAGATCTTGTAGATCCACTGCGATCCCGCTTTCCAGTGCGTGACGTGAACTACGGTCGGGATCGCCTCGTCCTCGGCTCGAGTCTGGATAGCAGGTGCAGACTCCGGCGCGGGCTCGGCGACCATCACGTGACAGTCGCCGGAAAGATTTGCTATGCCATGGTGCAACAGCTTGCCGGTCGACGCGATCGTCACGCGGAACGAGGCGGCGTCAACCACGCGGCAGTGCTCGTGCACGCGTGGCTCAAGCCCAGAATGCGTAAGCTGGCCCTGCTCGTACGCTAGAAATGAGTCCTGGTCGGTGGAGGCCAGCCCCACGGTAAACCGGTACTCGCCTAAACGAACCTCCATGTTGATAACCTGCCGGTAGCGCAGGCGCATCCCAGGATGTACAATATCGGGGGGCGGTGTCCCATACTGCAGCGTGTTTTTGCCGTGAATGACCTGGCCGGCGGCATCGTGAAATTCCAGCCCGCCGCTGGGAATGCCGATCTCGTCGAGAAGTTCGAACTCGTAAAAGAAGTGTGCAGGCTGACCTTGGTAGAAGACGTTAGTCGGCCGGCCCTCCGCATCGCACACCGCGACCCCGGTACATCGCGCGCGGCCGTCGGTGATCTGCCGCACGTTGGAGAGGTCCAGAAACGCTTCGTCAGAGGGCCAGAAATGCTGGTAAATCATGATAATGGCCTACCAATTTAGGTCCTCTCTAACCAGTCGCGATGAACAGACCGGCATAGTGAAGCTTGATTCTCGAACGCGAACCGCGCCGCGTCTTCGGGACATGCCCGCAAGCTTTCCCCTTCTTCTTGATCGTGGAAAAGCGATCTGAGCGCTTGTGTAATTTCCAATTCGTTCGCCGGATTTACCAAGATCGCGGCGGTGGCCAGTTCTTCGCGCGCAATGGGCACATCGCCAGCAATCACAGGGGGGCCCAACGCAAATCCCTCCAACGGTGGGAAGTTGTCAATGCCGACAAAACTCGAATAATCAACGAGGTATTTCTGTAGCAAACTGTCAGGTGACTTTAATATGTAAGGTGCCGGTGGAGTGGTCAACACTGCATTCTTGCAGAACAGCCTTCTCGATAACAATACGAACTTCGCGAGGCAAGTCACCGGCGGAAGCACCCTGGTTTTGATTGGATCGACGCTGATTGGCAGTCCTTCCAGCATTGTAGCAACGGAATCTCGAATGGATTTTCGCGACATATCTGACCATTTGGCCAATGACACTTCGCAGTTCGAAACCCGATCACTCGATCGCGCTTAGAGGAGAGAGTCTAAATCTCTCCGGTCGTCAAAAGCGAATGACCGAATTTGTTCGAGAGAGCCATCAACGTAATGGCGCGCAGACGCGGCTGCATGTTCTCCTCGGTTGTATCTTCCGGAAGTTCGGCAAAGATTTCGCGGAATTGATTTCTAAACGCCGCGAATGTCTCGGTGATCGGAATTTCCAAACACTTGATGCCGAGATTGCGTGCGAGTGCGAGCGCGTCTTCGATGCTGCCGCGCGATGAATACTGGCTCGGCATCGACACACCCACGACGTTCTTAGCTCCGAGCGCATCGACGGCGACCGCTGGCACCACTGCTGAATCGATTCCGCCACTCAAACCGAGCACGGCCGATTTAAAATTACATTTTCGCAAATTATCCCTCAGGCCTAACGACAACGCGGCAAAGAGTTCCTCCGGCGTTTCGCTCTCGCGAAATTTCGCGACGGCGTTTGTTTCGGTATCGACGATCGCCTCGTCTTCGCGAAAACCCGGTAGTTGCGCGATTAACTCGCCCTCTGAATTCACCGCAATTGGAGTTGCCGTCGAAGACGAGTTGGTCGTTGCCGCCGATGGCGTTGCAATAAAAAATCGGCCGTTTGTAAGTGCGCGCGAGGCCACCGACCATTTCGTAACGAACCGCCGGCTTATGCAAACCGAACGGCGAAGCGCTCAGCTTAACGATCAAATCCGCGCCTTGTTCGATTAAACTTCGCGTTGGTTCGACATCGTAAAGCGGCCGCGGCAGATAATGTTCCGTCCAAATATCTTCGCAAATAGTTATACCGACTTTCTTTCCGCCAACAGAGAAAGGCTCAACACTCCGGGCTGGCTCAAAATAACGGTCTTCATCGAAAACATCGTAAGTTGGCAGAAGCGACTTGTAGGTTTTGCGAACGGGTTGGCCCGCTTCGAGCAAGGCCGCAGCGTTATGAAACGGTTTACCTCGGCCGTCGTTGCGATCCACAAAGCCGACCAGCAATGCGCCGCGCCCAATACAACCGCGGAGTTGTTCTACGATCTCGAGATTTTCTGGAACAAAGCGCGATTTGAAAGAGGTCCTGTGGCGGATAGCCAGTGATGGCGAGTTCCGGCGTCAGAACCAGTTCCGCGCTGGCAGCGGCCAGGCGATCGTATGCCTGGGCAATCTTCTCAAAATTGCCTCGCAAATCCCCAACCGTGGTATTGAGTTGAGCAAAGCCGATCTTCATACTTGACTACGCAGATTATGTGCGCCGCGGCGGCCAGCAATCGCTCTTTTGCGGCGGCATATTTCCGATCCAGTGGCCGGCTGTGGATCGGACGGCTGCCTGAGAGCTTCGCCCCAAGTTACGTCCGATCAGCAAAACCTCTAATTCTAGGAACCAAAAACAACGAGATTACAAGACAAGCCGATTACTATTGCGCCTTTCGACATAGAAAGTCGTATGTTGACGCTGTCCCGTTTTTTGACATGTCACGTCATAATTCTAACCATTTGCGGAGAGCGAGGACGGTGACAATGTTTGCAGAGTTGAACGCTGCAAAACTCGAACATTGAAAGGGAACGGTGCAATTTAATACAAACTTTCCTCATGGGCCCGGCCGAACCGAGCGCGCAATCGAGATCCATTGGCTCTGTCTAAATACAATGGCGGAGAACGCGTTCCTGGAGGTTGGCTGCTCTTTCGCCTATGAAAATCCCGAACACAGTTCTTTCGTCTTTAACAACACTGGTAATGCTCGTGTTTGCGACCGGCGATGGGCACAACATCGCGCGGACTGATGTGATTTTTTAGCAACCAATGAAGGTAATCATTCTTTGCGGGGGTCTTGGAACTCGTTTGCGGGAGGAGACCGAGTTTCGGCCGAAACCAATGGTTCCCATCGGCAGGCTTCCGATCCTTTGGCACATTATGAAATATTACGCTCATTTCGGACACAAAGAGTTCGTATTGTGCCTGGGCTTCAAGGGCGAGATGATCAAGGACTACTTCCGACAATACAACTGGAACACGAGCGACGTTACCCTCAAGCTCGGACGCAACCCAAAAATCCGATACCATAACACCCACGACGAAGAGGATTGGACTGTCACCCTCATTGACACGGGCGAGAAAACGCAAACCGGCGGACGCCTGCAGCGGGCGTTGTGCTTCGTGGAAGACGACACTTTTCTAATGACGTACGGCGACGGCCTCACGAACAGCGATATCAACGCATCCATCGACTTTCACAGAAGGCATGGCGGGACCGGGACGGTGACGGCGGTGAGGCCTGCTGGGCGATTCGGCAAGCTAGGTCTAGATCGTGAAACGATCACCGCCTTTGCAGAGAAGCCGGAAAAAGAAGGAGGTTTCATCAGCGGCGGATATTTCGTGTTTAATACGGCCATTGCCGATCACTTGGATGGCGACCTTTGTGTGTTGGAGAGAAAGCCCCTGGAAATGCTTTCACAACAGGGGCAACTGAAGGCATGGCGGCACGACGGCTTTTGGCAGTGTATGGACACTTTCCGTGAGCAGGAAATATTGAACAAGCTCTGGACGTTGGGTAAGGCACCGTGGAAGGTTTGGTGACCATGTTCAGGGGGTACTATCGGCGCAAACGCGTTTTAGTAACTGGACACACTGGGTTTAAGGGTGGCTGGGTATCCCTCTGGTTAAGAGAACTCGGGGCCAGTGTTACCGGCCTGGCGCTACCTGCCGCGCAATCGCCTAACCTCTACGAAATCATCCAGCCAGATACCTTTGAGGAGGAATTTTGCATCGACATCAGGGATGCCCCAGCGATCGAACGGGCCATCCAGAAAGCAAAGCCCGATTTCGTCTTTCACCTCGCAGCTCAATCCTTGGTGCGCCGCTCTTATGTTAACCCGATTGAAACGATCCAAACTAACGTGATAGGCACCATGAATCTGCTTGAGGCGCTCCGGCGCTTACGCAAGAGGGTGGACGTCATAGTGGTCACTTCGGACAAGTGCTATGCTAACAACAACAATAATGGCGATCACGGCTACCGTGAGAGCGATCCGGTTGGGGGATACGACCCGTACTCGATGAGCAAAGCAACATGTGAGCTTCTCGTCGATGCTTGGCGCCGCTCGTTTTTTGAGCCGGACCGCAAGCTGGGCAACGTCGCTACTGCACGTGGCGGAAATGCTATCGGCGGCGGAGATTATGCCGTAGACCGCATTGTCCCCGACTGCGCAAGATCGCTGGGGCAGCGGCGACCTGTTCGTGTCCGCAATCCGCACGCCACGCGGCCATGGCAGCATGTGCTCGATTGTGTTAGCGGTTACTTGTGGCTGGGAGCGAAACTTGGTCGGTCCGCGAAGAACTCGCCTTATTCTGCCGCATATAACTTTGGTCCAGCGCTTCAAACGAACCAAACGGTCAGCGAGCTTGTGGAAGAATTTCTTAAATACTGGCCGGGTAAGTGGTTGGAAGTCGCAGATCCTAAAGGACGGCCTGAAGCCAGCCAGTTGCGCCTCTCGATTAGTAAGGCAGCCGACCAGCTTGGCTGGCGGCCGACGTGGGCATTTTCCGAAGCAGTAAAAAGCACGTCCGCTTGGTATCGTCGCAGATACGAAGGAGGCGACAAAGAGCTCCGCGCATTTTCTCTCAGTCAGATTGCCAACTTCTGTCGTGCCGCCCGCAAACAGTCGCAAGCATGGGCGGCACCCGGATCGGATCGCTTATAATTATACCATTTACATGCCGGTCTTGCGGCGCAGCGAACGGACGACTCGTGCTGGATCTGGGCTTCCAGCCGCTGGCGAATAACATTCTGCGCCCGGAAGACCTTGCCAAGGTCGAGCCTCGGTTTCCACTGAGGGTGTTCATTTGTTCAAAGTGTTGGCTCCTGCAGATCACTGATCTCGTGCCGCCTACGCAGCTCTTTACGGAATACCCTTATTTCTCGTCATTTTCCGAGACGGTGCTCCGGCACGCCCGGGAGGCCGCCGGTCGTTATGTGGCCGAGTTTAATCTTGGCAAAGACAACCTCGTGATCGAGATCGGTAGTAATGACGCCTACTTGCTGAAGAACTTCTTAGCAGTGGACGTGCCCAGCCTCGGCATTGAGCCTGCCGCCAACATCGCCAAGGTATCCCGGGACCAAGGGATCGAGACCCTGGTGGAGTTCTTTTCAGCGGATCTCGCTGCGAACCTGGCGCAGTTAGGAAAGAGGGCTGACCTGATTTTGGGGAACAACGTGTTGGCTCATTCGCCCGAAATCAACGACTTCGTTACCGGATTGGCGGTGCTCTTGAAGCCCGAAGGCTGCATCGTGCTCGAGTTTCCCTACGCCTGTGACCTGGTCGAGCATGTGGAGTTCGATACGATCTATCACGAGCACGTGTTCTACTTCACGCTTACCGCGCTTGTCACGCTGTTCGCGCGTCACGGCCTTGCTATCACTGATGTCGAACGGTTGACCGTTCATGGCGGTTCTCTTCGGATTTTTGCTGCTCATCAGGGAGCGCGTCCCACGAAACCCTCGGTCAGGTCGCTACTCAGTGAAGAAACGGTCAAAAGTATAATGTCTCAGCGCTACTACGAAGATTTTGAAGCTCGTGTTCGAAGCATCAGCGGCGTCTTGGTGAAACAGCTGCGCGAATTGAAAGAAGCAGGCAATTCCATCGCGGCCTATGGTGCGTCCGCCAAAGGCAGCACCTTGCTGAACTTTTGTGGCATCGGCACCGACGTCCTCGATTTTGTCGCGGATCGAAGCAAGGCCAAGCGAGGCTGGCTCACGCCCGGAATGCATTTGCCCATCGTTTCCGCGGAAGAGTTGCTCTTGCGCAAACCTGATTACACGCTGTTGCTGACGTGGAATTTCGCCGATGAAATCCTTGACCAGCAGGCTGAATATCGGCGGCGCGGCGGGCGTTTCATTATTCCGATTCCAGAGGTGAGAGTAGTTTGAGTCGCAGGCGATGAAACAACGCGGCGGGCGATCGATGATGCAAAGCATGTCATCGGCAATTGTCTGAACATCTAGCTAATGATCTTTACGGAGACAAAGCTGAAAGGCGCATTCACGATCGAGCTTGGAAGGTTCGAGGACGAGCGTGGTTTCTTCGCTCTCAGTTGGTCTGAGAAAGAGTTTGCTGAGCGGCGGCTGAAATCCCGGTTGGTTGAGTGTAACGTCTCGTTCAACAAAAAGAAGGGGACGCTCCGCGGGATGCATTACCAGGAACGGCCTTACGGCCAGTCTAAGGTAGTGCGATGCACAATGGGAGCTGTTTACGATGTCATCGTTGACCTCAGACCTTCGTCGCCGACGTTCAAACAATGGGTTGCCGTAGAGCTGACCGCGAATAACCGACTGGCCATCTACATTCCCGAAGAATTCGCGCACGGCTTTCAGACCCTCGAAGATAATTCCGAAGTTTTTTACCAAATGTCTGCCGCTTACGTTCCCGGTAACGACAGAGGCGTGCGGTGGAACGATCCTGCCTTAGGTATCGAGTGGCCTGAAGATGAACGGCTGATTTTGGAACGAGATCAGCAATATCCCGACCTGTGATTTGACTAACCAGGCGCGCGCACACTCGCAAGCAAAGCAAATGAACACCGAGAAAATCCCTGTCTTCAAACCGCTGATTGAACACGAAGAGATTGCGGCTTGCCAACAAGCGCTGGAAATGGGCTGGCTCGGCATGGGCAGCTACGTGGGAGAGTTTGAAGAAGCGCTGAAAAGTTACCTCGGCGCGGTGGACAGGCACGTGGTAGCCGTGAACACCGGCCATGCGGCGCTACATCTCGGACTGCTATGTATAGACGTTGGACCGGGAGACGAAGTAATCACGCCGTCATTCAATAACGCCGCCGATTTTCAAGCCATTCTCGCCACCGGCGCGCAACCCGTCTTTTGCGACATCGAAGAGGATTCACTCTGTATCGATCTCGATAAAGTCGAGGTGCTCGTCTCGCCACGAACAAAGGCCATGATCGTGATGGACTATGATTGCGTTCTCTGCGATCACGACCGAGTGGCCGCTTTCGCGCAGGCGCATGGATTGCGCGTATTGCATGACGCTGCCCACGCCTTCGGGTCGAAGTATAACGGCCGCATGGTCGGCAGCTTTTCCGATGTAGCAATGTTCAGCTTCGATCCGGTCAAGACCATCACTTGCATTGATGGTGGCGCGGTCGTCGTGCGCACGGAGGAGGAGCGGCAAAAATTGCACGAGATGCGTCTGATCGGGATGAGTCAGCCGGCAAAGGTGATGTACACCAACGCGCGCGCCTGGACTTATGACATGCAGACAATTGGTTTCCGCTACCACATGGCTAACCTGCATGGTGCCATCGGGCTGGCCCAGCTTGCTAAGATGGAGCGGATCGCCGCCAGCCGGCGCGCCGCCAGCCGTTATTACAATAAGAACCTCAGCAGCCTCCCCGAAGTAGTCGTTCCCAAGACCGACTTCACCGACATCACGCCCTTTTTGTATTATATTCGCGTGGCTGCCGCTAAACGCGAAGCGCTCCGCGTCTTCTTGAATGACCGGAATATAGACACAGGAATTCACTGGCAACCGGGCCACTGGTTTACGCTGCTCAAACAGTGTCGCCGCGGAGATCTTTCCGTCACGGAACGCGTGGGCCATGAGATCGTGTCGTTGCCACTCCACTCCATGATGACATCCGACACGCTTGACCGCGTGATCCAGGGCGTGCGTTCTTTCTTTACAAACTAACCACGGGGTTTTTGATGAGCATCGTTAAGAAAAACAAGATGTTAACTTTCTGGTCGGAGAGGGCCCGACTTTATGCCGGCGATCCCAGAGCGAACACCAATAACGTCTGGTTAAGAGAGGTGGAGATTGCTTATGTGGACAAGATATTGAAGGGCGATTCGTATGCGGACGTATTGGACTTTGGCTGCGCTAACGGTTATTCAACCAGCAGGCTAGCGAAGTTGAATTTGCAGTCGCGGTTCATGGGTGTAGACATGAACTGGGACATGATCGAGGTGGCGAAGGCCAACTCGGAGCAAGAGGCTGCGCCCAATCTCGACTTTAGAAGGCTTGATATCCTGCAAGACGCAATCACGGAGAAGTATGACTTGATTTATGCGATTCGGGTGTTTCAGAACATCGAAAGTCTGGAAATGCAGAAGGAGGTCCTTGATCGACTCTACGACCTGTTAAAGCCGAATGGCCTGCTCCTTTACATTGAATCTTACCTCGATGGGTATAGGAGACTGAACGAAGATCGAGAGAAGATGGGACTCACGCCGCTTCCAATGCACGAGCACCTCACGCTATTAACCGATGAGTTTGACAGTCATGCTGCAAGCAAAATGAAATTGATAAGGAGAGATTCATTGTCATCCTCATACTATCTCGCGACGCGTCTTCTATACTCTTACATCGCGAAGATGAATAATGAGCCCATCGACTATAATCATCCCATTCATCAAGTCGCCGCGATGATTCCGCAAATTGGCGATTACGGTCCTCAAAACGCCTCGCTGTACCTGAAGAGTTAGAGAACAATTTCGCAAATCCACATGACGAGCAAATCCATCATAAGAATTGATTTGGACGACGATCAGGTGACCGTCGAAAACCAGGAAGGCATTAAGAGTTACGCCATCGATACTCCGGAAGCTTTCACTTTGATCTCTCAAGCGTGGTTACGGTGCGGCTGGGATAACAAGTACGTCTATAGCTTCACCTGGCTAGGACGTCCCATCATTCAATTACCCGAGGACATGATTCGCACACAGGAAGTTATCTACGATCTCAAGCCGGATGTGATTGTTGAGACGGGCGTGGCTCATGGCGGCTCGCTGGTCTATTACGCCAGCTTATGCAAGGCCTTGGAGCGAGGACGTGTCATTGGCATTGATGTGGAAATTCGGCCCCACAACCGTGTCGCTCTCGAGAGGCACATTCTCTCGTCCTATATCACGCTGATCGAAGGGAGTTCGGTTGACCCAGCCACTATTGAAAAGGTCAAGAAACAAATCGGTTCCGCGGAGAGCGTCTTAGTCTTGCTCGACTCGTGTCATACAAAAGCGCACGTGCTGGCTGAACTTGATGCTTACTCTCCACTCGTTAGTCCGGGCTCCTATATTGTGGCGATGGATGGGATTATGGAGGAGGTCGTCGGGGCTCCGCGCACGCACGCCGACTGGAGCTGGAACAATCCCAGGCAAGCCGCCCTCGAATTTGTGGACTGCCATAGCAACTTTCGAATTGATGAACCTGCTCGCCTCTTTAATGAAGGCAATATCTCACAACGAGTAACCTACTGGCCATCGGCTTTCATTCGGCGTCTGATATAATTTGGCTCAAGACCAAGTCATGCCGCAGTCAATCCATCGCAGGCCTGTCCCACGGGAGCTAATCACCGTGCTCATACCTACTCGGGAACGGGCGGATACGCTTGAACATTGTCTCACGACCTGTGTCAACCAGACGGACGATAACTTGCGGATATTAGTTAGCGATAATAGCAGCCAGGATGATACGAAAGGTGTGGTGGATAAGTTCCGAGCACGCGATCGGCGAGTAGAATATATCAACCCAGGGCAGCGCCTCGGCATGGCTGAACATTGGGAGTTCGCCCTGAGCCACGTTAAGGACGGGTTCGTTATTGTGCTGGGGGACGATGACGCTCTTTTCCCGGATGCCGTGACAACCATGCGAGAAATACTAAGAGCGTGGCCGGACACGAACGCCATTAGCTGGCCTTATAGCTTCTACGGTTACCCGGAACTTTACACACGTTCCAAGAATCATCTTAGCATCGCATTCGGCAAGCAGAGCGAAGTGCGCATGTCACGCGACTGGCTCGCGAAGTTAACGAGGTTCGAAGTGTTCTACTTCGAGTTGCCGATGGTTTATCACGGGCTCGTTCGTGTCAGGGTTCTCAATGAGATCCGGACCCGGTCAGGCCGTCTCATTTCATCTTCCGTTCCCGACGTGTATCTGGCCATTGCGGTGGCATCTTCGACTGAGACCTATTATCGCCTCTCCCAATCTCTGAGCCTTGCCGGCACGTCGCACCACAGCTATGGGGCGGCCGGGATGACGCTCGGGAAAGATTCCTCCGTAGTCCAGGCCTTTTTGAACGAATCTAGCTTGGGCACGCATCCGCTGGTACCCTATCTGCCATCCATCCCAATTATCGTCCTGGACTGTCTCTTGTGCGCCCGAGACGCCGGGATCCTGCCCAACGGCCTGAATATTGCCTATGAACGATGTGTCAGTCGGGCCTTCACCGAGTTGCACTCTGCCGAACATCCCGAGGAAATACTCGAAGATTACCTTGGTCGATTAAAAGAGGTGTGTCGGCGGATCGATCAGACGCGTCATTTGGAGCGGCTCATGAGTTGTGATTCGACAGCCAGACAAGCGTTGGCAGATAAACTCGCGTTGAGCGAATGGTATCCTAGACACCAGATAATCATCAACTTGGCAAATACAAAGGTGAAGGATGTCGCTTCGGCTGTCATTTTAGCTTCTACTATATCTCGGAACGAGGCGTTGCAACGAGCTTTCCAGCAGATGTCCAGCAAAATGTGTGAGATTCGTACGGCATTCACCAACCGCCTCAGCCAACTCCGTGAGCTGGATGCGCTCGCGCGTAAGCAGCAGAAGGAATTGGAAAGGCGTCATCTCGAATTTACCGAGCAGATCAATTTGCTCGGTCGACAGTTGGAGCAAACCTACGCAGAATCAACTTCGCGGTTTCACCAAATCGAGAAACTCACAGAGCTGCTCAAAGCCAGTGAGAAAGATCGCATGGATCGGCAGCAACAGATCGACAAGCTGACCGCGCTACTCGTCACAAGCGAACGGGAACGCACCCGTCGATCACAGCAAATCGCCACTCATACGCTGCCGTCAAATCAGTGTGAGGAGCCTCGTAGCGTGACGGGCGAGTGAAAAAGGACCCTTCTTGGGAAGATTAAGAACAGCTTTTGTTGATGGAGCACGGCGTCAGATCCAACGATTACGATCTCTTGAAATGGATCTGCAAAGCCACCGTTCCAAATAACACTGGACGATTGTTTTATTGGTGCTCGTCTCTTTCATTTTCTTGTTCCTGCTAAGATTTTGACGAGGTAAGATCCACGGGAATTGCGAAAAGATGGGCTACGCCCGCGAGTCTTGAATGGGGAAAAGGTGAAATTCAATACAAACTTCCCATATGGGGCGGGCAAGACCGAGAGGGCGATCGAGATCCCTTGGGCTTTGTCTAAATATAATGGCGGGCAACGCGTCCTGGAGGTTGGCTGCTCGTTCGCCTATGAAAATCCCGAATACATTCGAGCTTTGACAGCCCTCAATATTCCCCAGCTCCACGGGATAGACATTTCTTCCGTTGAGGCACCGCACTTCATCAAGAAGACGGCGGACATTCGTGACTCGGGTTACGAGACTGGGTTTTTCGATTTTATCCTATGTATCTCGACCATTGAACATGTGGGTCGAGATAATACGAAATATTACATGCCGGTGGCGGAATTACCCGAAGCCTTACAAGGTGCTAGCGAGCCGGACGCGAAGGCGATCGTGGAAATGTTTCGTATCTTAAAACCAGGCGGCAAATTGATCTTGACCGTCCCATTCGGAAAGCTTGCGGACTACGGCTGGTTCATTAACTACGACTCCCACCGCGCGGCAAATCTTCTTCAACAGATTCAGCCCGCGGATGTTTGCGGAGAGTATTTCAAGTACACCTCGGCCGGTTGGATGCCTTGTCACCCGAATGATCTTGCGCAAACGGCTTACGGCGATAACTCGGCTCCTGCTGCCGCTGGCTTGGCGTGTTTCGAAGTTATTAAACCAGGCTTGGTCCAACAATAGAGGCCATCCGGCAGACACCTCTTGTTGCCGAGCCTAAGCGGCTTGAGCGGCTCCATCACCGCACGATGCTGATAACCTTGGTTCAACGCATCGTCCGCTCCTTCGACAAACAGCGCGCGCTCTCCCGGACGAATCGGGCGCGACACAGCTCGGGCGTTTGGCCCGAAACCATCGCGCCCCGTCCGCCCAACCAGGCTGCTTTAGTTTTCGCGCCGGTGTGCTCATCGCAATTCGTAGACCATCTCCGAAGGAAACATCGGGTTGATGACGGCGGTCGAACCTGCAGGCTATTGTCTCCCATTTCCGATTTTTTCATCACGATGTGTTCAACACGTGATTCAACCCCCGAACCGCCATAGGATAATGGATCCGTGTTTTTGAACTCGCAGATTCGTTATGTGCGCGCAGAGCTGGTCACGTGTTGGCAAGCGGACAACCAATAAACGGCCCTACGTCCTCGAGGCGCTTGACCCTCGCCGGAAGTCATGCCAAGCTCGCTCGGCTCACTGGGTGCGTTCAACCGCGAAGAGACGCGTGGCAACCCAGCGGCGCTGTGAAGCCCGTTTTGGGCACATGTTTCTCCACGATGAATTCCACTCATCCCTGTTGGTGCGGACAGACCGGTCTCGCCGAGTTTTCACCTGAATACCTCCGCTGCGAAAACTGCCAGACGCTCGTCCTGAGGAACTGGCCGCCGGCGGAGCAATTCGACGTCATCCACGACGCGAGCGATTTTTATGGACGCGGTTACTACGAATCGCACCTGACTCAGGATTACGGGCTTCCAAGCCTGGAAGAACGAGCGCGCAACGATCTGAACGAGCGGTGTATGCACTGGATGCGAAGCGTTTTAAAGTACCAGCTGCCGCCGGCGCGGACACTCGAATTGGGATGCGCCCACGGAGGATTTGTTGCTTTGATGCGTTGGGCCGGTTTCGATGCAACGGGCCTGGAAGTGAGTCCCTCGCTAGTGGAATACGCGAAGTCCACCTTTGGCATCCCCATGCTCACGGGCACGATCGAAAAGCAGGACCTCGAGCCTGGCAGCCTGGATATAATCCTGCATTTCGACGTCCTCGAACATCTGCCCGATCCTCGCGGCACGATGCGCCGCTGCATGGAGTTGCTGAAGCCCGACGGCCTGATGATTTTTCAAACGCCCTGTTTCCCGGGAGGCCAGACGTACGAGGAGATGGTACGAAGCAAAAGTCGTTTTCCTGAAATGTTAAGGGCGCCGGATCATCTGCATCTCTTCAGCCGCGAATCTGTCAGGCGACTATTTTCTGAATTGGGAGCGCGTTTTCTATACTTCGAGAAAGCTATTTTCGACTATTACGACATGTTTGCCGTTGTGAGCGCGTGCGAATTGACTCCACATAGAGAACAAGAAGCCACCGAAGCACTGCTGCGCCGGCCCGAGGGACGCATCGTTCGGGCGCTGCTGGATGCAAACGCTCAATATAAGGAGCTGGCCCGCCGTTATGACGAGATCGAGGCCGACCGTCAGGCGAGGCTCCAGCTGCTGGGGGAGGCGGACGCCCGACTTAGGGAGATCGAGGCCGACCGAGAGGCGAGGCTGCGGGGGGCGGACGCCCGAATTAGGGAGATCGAAGCCGACCGTGAGGCGAGGCTGCAGCTACTGAGGGAGGCGGACGCCCGAATCAGGGAGATCGCAGCCGACCGAGAGGCGATCGAGCAGGTTCTTTTGAAAATGGACGCCTCCTACAGGCTACAGATGTCATACGGCTTGGTCCGGCTGCTGCGACGGCTGCAGGGGCCTTTGAAAATGGATGCCTTGTACAAGGCCATGGAAGAAAGACTTGCGCCCGGGAGCAAGGTCGATGGGGCAAGCGCCGCAGGTTAGGGCGAAGGACCAGTGATGGAGCCTGCGATCTCGATTGTGGCGCCAAATTTATAACGGCCCCCCGAATTTGTGAATCCCGACCTACCAGCGATGGTTTCGGTGTTGCCAGTCCGATGGCCGACGCCGGTGTCGATCCCATGCCTCAGATGAAAGACTCGCTGACGATGCTGCGCGGATTGCCGATGGCGGAGCGCCTCCGCAGTGAACTGCGGAGGAGGAAGTTGCTCTTGGACCGGCCACACCAAGTACCGGAGGCAGCTTTGGATTCTTCTCTGCAATTAGATCGAGCCGGCGCAAGAAACGAGGTCGCCGGTAAACGGCTGCGATTTCTTCGCACAATTCGTCGCACTCAGGGTGCTGTTAACGAGGCAATTATTAGTGCGGTGCGAGCACTCCTCGATAATACCTGGTTGCGAGAGAGGTTGACCGTTCTGCATCCTCGTCTTTGGGATCAGACTAATAAAGCCGACAAGCATCAACGCCAGTTGACGGACCTCCGCAGCACCCTACGGGAGTTGCGTCGGCAAGCTGCTGCGCAGCAGCAGGCTCAAGGGCCCTATGTGTCGGCGATGGAACGAGCAAGAGGCGGATCCCGGCCGATTGTCGTCGCAGTGGATCTTCTCCCGCTAATACCGGGAGGAGAAAACGGCGGAATCAAACCGGCCATTTTCAGTCTGCTGCGAGAACTCGCGCACCAGGCCGGCGGCGGTCTCATTTTCGTGTTCCTGACAAAATCAGCTTCACACGGTGAAGTTCGGCAGATCGCTGGACCTAACGATATCTTGATTTGCGCGCTCGAAGACCCGCTTCATCCTGCCGACGCCATCGGACAGACCGAACGTGCCGAGTTTAAGCTAATACCGCCGCCGCCCGAACTGCTTCGAACAATCGATGTCGATCTTTTATATTGTCCCTTCGGAATGGCGCCCTTTTATGTTCCGGAAATTCCGACAATCGCGCTCATCGCCGATGTTTTGCATCGAGACTATCCCTTCAGTTTAACGCAACAGCAGATCTCGGAACGCGAGGCTTACATTCAGGAAACGATCAGAGTTGCCACAAAGGTTCAGTGTATTAGTCGTTCGGGGGTAGATCGGCTGGTCGCACACTATGATGAGATCGAGGCGACGAAGCTTTTTTACACGTATCTTCCAATCCATTTGCGGTTGGGCGGGTCGAGCAATGGTGCTGACCAGGAAACGAAGGGGCCAGTATCTCGACCCTTCTTCTTTTATCCAGCGAATCTCTGGATCCACAAGAACCACGAAATCTTACTGCTTAGCTATGCACGTTATCGCGAGCGAGCCGGTGGAGCTGCCTGGGACTTACTTCTCACGTTCCACGAGGAGCCGAGGGCCGCAGAACTTAGATCGCTCGCACGCACCTTGGGGATTTCTGAGTATGTGCGCTTTGCAGGCTTTGTGTGCGAACACGAGTTACACAACATTTGGCAAACCGCTGGAGCGTTGGTTTTCCCGTCTTTGCACGAAGGATTTGGCATCCCCCTGCTTGAGGCAATGCATTACGGCGTGCCCATCATCACCAGCGCCGAGTTCTCGCTGAAGGAAGTAGCAGGCGATGCATGCTACTTAATCGATCCTCGTAAGCCATCTTCGCTGGCGAATGCGCTTTTGGAAATCAGGTACTAATGCTGAGCTTCGCGCAGAATTAGTTCGACGTGCCAGGGAGCGGCTGATGCTTTTTGATCTAAGGATCGCGGCCAGGATGCTGTTGGACCAGTTCTATTCGGCCATTCGAACAGAAGAGGACTTTCCGCGCAGGCCGGAGGCTGCTGCCGGCCAGACGGCGATACTGACCTCGCCGACTCCAGCTTCAGAAGAACGTTGGCAAATCGAAATAGCATGCTGCCGCACGGGCCGGCACCAGAAGTTATCAGTTTATCTTGACGATTTTCCCTACGGCACTTTCCACCGAGCCGATGGAGAGGATGCGTTTTCCTTTGTCTGTCGACCGCAAGGACGAATTCTTGGCGTGCGTCGCGCTCCGAGCACTAATTCCAAGAACGCAGAGCAGTCGGACAGCTCTGATCATCCAGTGACGAGGATTGTTGCGCACGATCTTCATGGTCGACGAATCATGTTGTATGAGAAATCAACGAGGTTTTTCAAAGCATGAGGCTAAGCGTCGTTATCCCCTCGTACAACCAAGCGCAGTTCTTACGCGCAACACTCGACAGTGTGCTATCGCAGGGCTGTCCGGACATCGAAATTTTGGTTTTCGACGGCGGTAGTAGCGATGACACGCTCTCCGTTCTGGAAAGCTATGGCGAAAAGATTGAATGGGTCTCGCAGAAAGATGGTGGTCAGGCCGACGCGATCAATCAAGGGTTGCAGCGCACGACGGGCGACATCCTGACCTATCTAAATTCGGATGATGTTTATCTTCCCGATGCACTCAAAACTATTACAAATCACTTCGAAGCACACCCCGAGTGTACCGCCTTGTACGGAGATGCGTGGCATCTGCGCGAAGATGGCTCCATCATGGAACGTTATTACACGGAGGGATGGTCGTACCCACGGCTTCTCGACGTATGTTATCTTTGCCAGCCAGCTGTTTTTTGGCGACGCGAAGTAATGGAACGCTGCGGTATTTTTGACGACACGCTCCGTTATGCGCCCGATTACGATTACTGGCTCCGAGTCGGGCGTGAAATCGATTTCTTTTATCTTGAAGGGGCGTACTTGGCTGGCTCGCGCCTGCATCCGGGTACGATAACTTTAAAACATCGGGTGCCGGTACATCATGAGATACTGCAGGTGGCGATGCGGCATAGCCCGAAACCTCCTTATCGCTGGCTCACGAATCTTGCCTCCGTCATTGTCGAGGCGGAGCGAAGCCAACACAAGAACGGTGATCTCAATGAACCGACCAGGCGCGGCCGGCTGATCGAGGCGGTGATCGAGAATGCGGACCGATATCGCATTCCACTCGATTCTGAATTTCTGACATCCCTCGAGCAAATGTTGGCCATTTAGCAGCGTGCTCATGAAAATCGGTTTCGACGTGGCTCAGACCTGTCAAGAGCGAGCCGGCTGTGCGTGGTATGCGGACTCACTTGCGCGCGCGATGGTCGCTGTAGCGCCCGAAAACGAGTACACCCTTTACCATCAGTTCGGAAGATTGATCAACACGGAGACAAGCACCGGTACGTACATCGAACACCCATCGGTTTCCATGCCGTTTTGGCGCGTCAACGCAGATATTTCGCACGAAATATGGCGACGAGTCGGCGTTAGCGAGAATCTGCCTGGAAATCCTGAAATCATACAGAGTAATTCGTTTCAGGTCATTGAGACTGCCGGCGCAAAATTGGTATTTGTCGTTTACGACGTGAGTTTTTGGGCCTGCCCGGAATTTACGACCGAAGTAAATCGCCTTCACTGTCAGCAAGGCGTCCTCGAGGCATTAAGACGAGCAGACGGATTTCTTTTTATTTCCGAATCAGCCAAAAACGAGTTTGAGACAGTTTTGCCTAGCTGGTTGAAGCGGAATAACAAGCCAGCCGCCGTCATACCTCTGGCTTCACGTTTGCAACCGCGGAACGGACACAAACGGGAGGAACGTCTCTGGCTGGCGGTGGGTTCGATGGAGCCAAGAAAAAATTACAGCGGCCTATTTTTGGCGATCGACATGTACTGGCGATGTAGTAAACAGCCCTCGCCAGTTTGCGTTGTGGCACCGACAGGCTGGAAAAATGACGAGCTCAGAAGGAAAGCGAGCGAACTCGAAGCGCAAGGCCGAATCCGCATTCCTGGCCACGTAGATGAAGAAAGCCTTGGCTCCCTTTACCAACAGGCGTTGGCGCTGGTTTTTCCAAGTTGGTACGAGGGATTCGGCTTGCCGGTTCTCGAAGCGATGCAGTGTGGATGTCCTGTGGTCTGCAGTGATCGCACCAGCCTACCGGAAATCGGAGGCGATGCGGTTTGGTATATCGATCCCGAAAAGCCCGAATCGATCTGCGACGCCATGCTGACTTTAGAAGAGGATGCTATTCTTCGTCACAAATACCGCGAAGCCGGTTTGCGTCGGGCCAGTCAATTTAGCTGGCGCCGCACAGCCATTGCTACGTTGGAATTTTATCGAGAAGTCCTTGATAGCTAAGTAGAAGCAAACCGATAAATGCCAGGCAGTTGTGGTCAGGCGCTGTGCACCGTTGCCTACAGCTGTGAGGCGCCATGACGCCTCACAGGGGCTTGGCTACGACCACTTTTTCTCCCGCACGTTGGGTTGGCTCGCCGTCTTTTTGGACTTTACGTCTTGTCAGCCGCCTCTTGCGGCGCCTCGGGCGGCTCTGCGACGATAAGGCGCGGCATCAATCGTCGCTCTGCAAGCCTGCCCAGTTGCGCCAGTGCACTCCTGCCTGCGGCGTCTCTGTTGTCGCAGTTATAGGAACGGTTTTGCTGATCGTGAATGTCGCATTCGGAGTCGGGTGGATTAGTGACGCCTGGCCGTTCGCGTGCTTCCGACGTTTGATTTTCCGGTCTGTGCGCGATGTTATTGGCTGACCCTAGCAATCCAGAGAAACAGTCACAAATCATTGAGCTCAACTGGAATGGACGGAGTCCGACCCAGACGCTGGAGCGCGCGTGGAGAATTACAGACGGCGCTCATGGCAATCAAAGATCCCGAGGACCGGCACCTTCATCTTCGCGTGCTATGGTAGTTATGGCACCAGAGCTCCACAGCGTTTCGCGCAGTGTGGTTTTACTATAATACCCTGATTACTGCTCCGGAAGACCGGGCGCGTAACCCGCTACAACGAAAGCTTCTCCCCGACCTCTCTCTCTTGGCAGCATCGAACGCGAGATGACCATGACTTCATCGTCCTTTAGGGGTTACGGTCAGGCATTCCAGAACTACTGCGCTTTGGACACAGGTACACTTCAGACACTTTGCCAGTTTTTGTGTTTCCCGCCGCTCCAATAGTGATGTGGATACTTGTTCGCCAGGGCCGTGTCTTTCGTGCACAAGAAGGAAGCCCGAATGATCGCAGCGTCTGCCCGCTGGCTATCTGCGTCACTCAGATATTCCGTCGTATCGACGCGAAATCCGAATGTTTTTAACGTATCAGTCAGGCCCTTGCGATTATAGAAGGTGACCGAGGAAGACTCGCAGGGGCTTTCTTCCCCTGCGGGACAAAACAATAACGGGCGCCGGTCGTCATCAGCCAGAATGACGGTCTCGATAATCATGCGCCCTCCATGGGGGACCAGATCCGCCAGGGTCTTCAGCGCTATAAAAGGATAACGCAAATGGTAAAGCACTCCGCAAAACAAAACGATATCGAACACACCGTGCTCTGCCGCGTTTAGCTCGTACAGGCTCAACTCGATCATTCTCACCTTGCTTTGGAAATGCGGGATGATCAGTTCTACCGCGCCGAGCGAGAGACACGTGTCGATGCCGAGCAGGTCTGCAGCTCCTCTCCGCTCCGCATGAAAACTGAAAAACCCATCCCGGCACCCGATATCCAGCACGCGTTTCCCCACAAAATCCAACCTGCCCATCAGCCGCAAAATCGGCTCCGCCTGCTTTGCGAAGTCCTCAAGTCCAGGTGTGGATACTTCCGGGGATAATGCGATAGTGTGATACCAGCGATACTTGGGAAGCTGAGCGGTCAATTCTTCGTTGGTCATATTCAAAATCTGGGCTCGGTCATGGTGATGTGCACCAGGGTTATTATGTGGTAGTCAAACAGGAGGGTGCAACCGATCCCAAGCCGGCGCAGCGCTTGGGAAAGAAGCCTTTGTCCACTGGGCCGCGAAGCTGGTCCGCTCCGGAGCGTCAGTCTATGGCTTTTACGAGTGTGCGGATTTGGTTTGGCCTGCAGCGGCAATTCCTGCTCTGGGCATTTATTGGCAGGTCGATCAAATTGTCCAGCCCCAGTTTTCAATCATTTATTAAAATGCCTTCTGGTGCGGGCTGCTCTACGGAGAGCGGTTTTGGCTGGTAAATTTCCAAATCCTGGCAGAACCCAGCTGTAACTGCCACGGCATCTCCTTCCTAAACGAGTCTTCTTTCCCACGACGCACGAATTGCTTGCCCCCTGGCGAGACGGGAGAATTCCATTCAGACCTTTTTCCATTTCACGCATTGCATCGAATAGTCTGCCAAAAATCTCCCTATTCAGTTGCATTCTGTGCAGCGCTTTGCTTTTTGTTTTCTATTTTAAATACCCGCAAAACGGAACTCGGCTCCAGTTTTGGTTGTTCCTTTACGATTTCTAACCCCTCCATTGAAGACTTTCGAAACAAAGATCCCTGCTATGTTCATTCTCGAGCCGCTGCTTTCGCTGCTCCTTCTGTGCTTGATTCTTCACAAACAAAATCATTGCTTGCGTCATTCGGTCTTATCAGCGGCCGTTGTTTGGGCAGTTTTACTCGTAGCGATAACCGAAGTGCTAAGTCTCTTCCGTTCGCTAACGTTTTCTTGGGTGTCGGGCCTATGGGGAATTGTCACCCTGATACTGTGTTTCATAAGCCTTCGTTTCAATAAAAACGTAGCACTCATTGGGCGCCTCAAAGTCGCCAAGACATCACCTATGTCCAGACTTCTGCTCCTCTGGATGTTCCTCATTGTCGCCACTGTTGGATTAATCGCTTGGGTAGCTCCTCCTAACACTACAGATTCTATGACCTATCATATGAGTCGTGTGGCTCACTGGATCCAAAATCAAAGTGTGTCTCACTATCCGACGAATATATTAAGACAGCTTTACTTGACCCCTGGATCGGAATTCATTATCACACACTTTCAAATCCTCAGCGGCGGAGACCGGTTAGCCAACTTCGTTCAATGGTTCAGTATGGTGGGAAGCGCATGTGGCGTCTCCCTTATTGCAAAGCAGCTCGGCGCAGAAGCGCGGGGTCAGATCCTCGCTGCGGTCGTCGTTACTACGCTGCCAATGGGAATCCTGCAAGCATCAAGCACCCAAAATGACTATGTAGTTTCCTTTTGGCTTACTTGTTTTGTTTATTTCCTGATCTTGCTCAAGAGTAAAGAAGTCGGTCAACCCATCTGGCATTGCTCGTTGGCCGTAGGAGCGAGTTTGGGACTTGCCGTGTTGACAAAGGGAACGGCATATATTTTTGCGTTTCCATTTTTGGTATGGTTTGCGCTGTCAAGCATCAGGAAATCCAGTCAAAAACTGTGGAAGTCTACTTTGGTCGTCGCAATCATTGCGCTATCCATTAACTTCGCTCACTACGCGCGTAACTTTGATCTTTTTGGCTCCCCTCTTGGACCTGGTCAGGAAGGCGCCCCAGGATCCGGTCTCAAATTGACCAATGATGTATTCACCGTTTCGGCACTTATATCGAATTCAGCAAGAAACATCGCCCTGGAGATGGGAACGCCGTTTGAGCGTCTAAGTGTTTTCACGGAGAAGGCCATCTATAAGCTGCACTCGCTTATCGGTCTGAGCGTTAATGATCCGCGGACGACTTGGCCGGGGACGCACTTTGGGAGGCCAGATTTGTCATTGCACGAAGATTTTGCGGGCAACCCGGTGCATCTTGCCTGTATCGTATTGTCCGTTGTAGTTCTTCTCTCTTCTCGACTATTAAGAGGAAGACCATACCTTTTTTCTTATTCTATGGCTGTTACCGCTGGTTTTTTGTTGTTCAGCTTTTTGCTTAGATGGCAGCCATGGAATGCCCGTCTCCATCTTCCGCTTTTTGTACTCTGGTCGCCTTTTATAGCGGCGGTTTTATCGAGGAGTCAAAGGGTTGCATCTTGTCTTGCGGTCGGGCTTTTAATATCCGCCTTTCCATGGGTCGTGCACAACAAGTCTCGGCCCCTAACAGGTAGCTGGAACATCTTCAACACAAGCAGAATCGATTTATATTTCAGCAACAGGATAGAATTGAGAGATCCTTACACCGAAGCCACGGATTTTGTTCGGTCCCAGAAATGTTCGCAGGTTGGATTACTTCTAACTGACTGGGAATACCCGCTTTGGATTCTTTTACGAGGAAACAATAATTTAGGGTTGCGCATTGCCCATGTTGGGGTAGCAAACAATTCCGCTGCGAAATACGAAAGCGGATCTATTGATCCTTTTTCTGTGTGTGCCATCGTTTCTGTTTATTGTGAACACGATAAAGAAGCTGCTATAGAAGCTAGATCTTATAGCCCTGCGTGGATGGCTGGCCCAGTGAAGGTGCTTTTGAAGCAATAGAATCGTGCATTAAATTGCCCGGAAATCGATGACCCTTTGGAAGAGAAACAATCATGGATAGACTGAACAAAACGCTCTGTACAGAATGCAGGGGGCGATGGCGATGAAGTCTTGGATACCGTTCATACACTTAATGAACTCGACGCGGTTATTGAGAAGCTCGCTCCACTTCGGCGTTCAAGGAAAAAGGTTGTACCGTAAGATCGCGTAGATCGTGCGTACGCCGTCCTTCCAGTTCACTTTTTTACCTTCTTTGTATGTGCGGCCGTTGTAGGAAATGCCCACCTCGTAAATACGACACTTTGCTTTCGCCAGTTTCGCTGTCACTTCCGGCTCGAATCCAAAACGGTCCTCCCGGAGATCGAGACTCTTCGCCAACGGCGCACGAAACGCTTTGTAGCACGTCTCGAGGTCGGTCAGGTTGAGGTTTGTAAACATGTTCGAAAGCAGCGTCAAAAATCTGTTGCCTACCATGTGCCAAAAATAAAGCACGCGATGCGCATGCCCTCCCATGAAACGCGAACCGAAAACAGCGTCGGCCTTTCCGGAAAAGATCGGCTCGAGCAGCACTGGGTAGTCGCCAGGATTGTATTCGAGGTCGGCATCCTGCACCACGATAACGTCACCGGTCGCGGTGGCAAAGCCGGTACGTAACGCAGCGCCTTTTCCACGATTGCGTGGCTCATAGATGATTCGATTGGCGACTGACGAGACCTTTTCCCTTAGTACTGCGGCTGTCCCGTCGGTCGAGCCATCATCTACAACGATGATTTCAATATCGTCCAGGGGCGCGGCGCGCACCGCCCTTACGATCTGCTCGATGGTCGATTGTTCGTTAAAACAAGGAATCACAACTGATACTTTCATCGAATCGCTAGGCAGATGCTTTACAAGAATTAATTCCGTCTTGGATCGACAACCTGCATCGCCATTTTATTGGCGTTCCTCAGGTGGTGTAAAGTAGGCACTTCTATTGGATATCCCAGTAATCTACAGTTTTCACTACTTTATTATAATAGGAGCGTGTGAAAATGGTGCGACTTCCCGTTCGCACGTCGTAACACTCATCGAAAACGCCAATCGAAAGTCAGCCGATGGGATGAGATGTGCTACACGTCGGCCCAATCCCCGCTATACTCTCTGCATGCAGAGCGCCTCTGTTACCCGTGGACACGGCTTGCTCGAGCATTTCCTCTCACGAAAGCGGGCGGCCATGGCCGACGCGCTCATTGGCGACCACGGTCCTCGCGGACGGATTCTCGATATCGGCTGCGGCTCGTTTCCCCTATTCCTGGAGCAGGCACGGTTCCGGGAAAAATTCGGGATCGATCAGCTCGTGAACGATGTGCAAAAAGATGAATGGGCCCGGCGTTCTGTCATCCTGATCCAGTGGGACTTCGACCGTGAGCCTGCGCTTCCCTTTCCCGACGATCACTTCGACGTGGTGACGATGCTCGCAGTGTTCGAACATATCGAGAAGCCCCGGCTCGTGTCCATGGTTTCTGAGATCCGCCGCGTGCTTCGCCCAGGTGGCATCTACGTCCTCACGACTCCTGCATGGTGGACCGATCCGATCCTGTTGATTCTGAGTCGCCTGCGGCTACTCAGCCACGCCGAGATCGACGAGCATAAGGAAACCCATACGCGCAAAAGCATTGCGAAGATTCTCTTTCAGGCAGGTTTCTTGCCCAAAAGCATCACGACGGGAAGCTTTGAGTGGGGGATGAATCTTTGGGCAAAGGCGACGAAAACATCCTAGAGAGAATGTGGTCACTGTGCTCGGCACGAAAGCCAATCCCCTCGACGTTTTCCTGCGCATCCACGGTGTCCGGTTATGTCACGAGAGTGATGCGGATCGTGGCCGCGATGCAGAAGGAAAGCATTCCGCCACAAGGGCATTGAGGCGTGGAAATGTACCGTTTCTAGATACAGTCCCTCTGGTTTGCCAGATTCGTGCAACGCGGACCCGATCCTGCTTGTTCAAGATTTCTCTGGACAGCGCAGCGCGTCTTTGTTAAACGTAGCCGTAAAGGGATCTGAATCTGGGAGTAGAAAGCTTTTCCGCGGTAGTTTATTTCCCCTTTCGGGACCTGCAATCGCACGTTAGCCCCACCGGGCGAAGAAAAAATCTATATATGAATCTATATATGAATATGAATGAACTGATTCAGATTAAAACGGCAAGTCAGCCGTTCGTCTATTTGACTAAGCGGTCGAGTTGGTGTGGGGGTCTTGTTCTGATCGCGCTGACCCTGGGTTGCTTGGCATTACCACCGGTCGCGCAAGCGGCACCGGACGGCGATGTGGGCAACGGGAGCACGGCAGAGGGTAATTTGGCGCTCTCTAGTCAGACCAGCGGCAGTTTTAACACGGCGCTGGGGTTGCAAGCGCTCCTTAGCAACACAAGCGGCATCTACAACACGGGGACCGGTGTGAATGCGCTCCTTAGCAACACAGGGGGCGCCTACAACACGGCCGACGGTCTTGACGCGCTCTATAGCAACACCACCGGCGGCGGGAACACGGCCACGGGTGTGAACGCGCTCTTTAGCAACACCGACGCCAGCTTCAACACGGCCGATGGAGCGAATGCGCTCTACCACAACACGACCGGCACCTACAACACGGCCACCGGTTTTGATACGCTCTTTAGCAACACGATCGGCTTGGGGAACACGGCCAGTGGCGATTACGCGCTTTTTACTAACACTAACGGCGGCCTCAACACGGCCGATGGAACGAACGCGCTCTTTAGTAATACCACCGGCGGCAGCGACACGGCCACCGGTTTTGATGCGCTCCTTAACAACACCATCGGCAACAAAAACACGGCCAACGGTGCTCTTGCGCTCTTTAGCAACACCACCGGCAGCGGCAACACGGCCACCGGTTATAATGCGCTCGGTGGCAACGCCGGCGGCAGCAGCAACACGGCCCATGGTGTTGGTGCGCTCTCTAGCAATACAGCCGGTAACAACAACATTGCATTAGGCTTTAATGCAGGCAGCAATCTCACCACGGGCAGTAACAATATCGACATCGGCAATTCAGGCGTCGCGGCCGAGGCTAACACCATCCGCATCGGTATCGCAGGCACCCAGAGCGCCACCTTTATCGCCGGTATTAGTGGAGCCACCGCCTCAGGCGGCGCCGCCGTCTTGGTCAGTTCAAACGGCCAGCTCGGCACGATTACCTCTTCGCGGCGCTTCAAGCAGGAGATCAAGCCCATGGACAAAGCAAGTGAAGCAATCCTGGCGCTGCGACCAGTGACCTTCCGTTACAAGCAGGAGATTGACCCCAAAGGCATTCCGCAGTTTGGGCTGGTGGCCGAGGAAGTGGAACAAGTAAATCCCGACCTGGTGGTGCGCGATGCCGATGGCAAGGTTTACACCGTCCGCTACGAAGCAGTGAACGCCATGTTGCTCAACGAGTTCCTCAAAGAACACCGCGAGGTCGAAGAATTGAACGCGAGTGTGTCGGAGAACTCGACGGAAATCAAAAGCCTGGCTGCAAGCTTGAAAGGGCAAGCTTCGCAAATCCAGAAGCTGAGCGCGCAGGTTGCAACAGTCTCGCCTCGTCGAGCAACGCAAGTGGTCGACAATAACCAGTAAATCGACAGTGCAGTACTTTTTCTTCTTAAGATAGTGGGCATATGAATGAACTGATTCAGATTAAAACGGCAAGTCAGCCGTTCGTCTATTTGACTAAGCGGTCGAGTTGGTGTGGGGGTCTTGTTCTGATCGCGCTGACCCTGGGTTGCTTGGCATTACCACCGGTCGCGCAAGCGGCACCGGACGGCGATGTGGGCAACGGGAGCACGGCAGAGGGTAATTTGGCGCTCTCTAGTCAGACCAGCGGCAGTTTTAACACGGCGCTGGGGTTGCAAGCGCTCCTTAGCAACACAAGCGGCTTCTACAACACGGGGACCGGTGTGAATGCGCTCCTTAGCAACACAGGGGGCGCCTACAACACGGCCGACGGTCTTGACGCGCTCTATAGCAACACCACCGGCGGCGGGAACACGGCCACGGGTTTGAACGCGCTCTTTAGCAACACCACCGCCAGATTCAACACGGCCGATGGAGCGAATGCGCTCTACCACAACACGACCGGCACCTACAACACGGCCATCGGTTTTGATGCGCTCTATAGTAATACCATCGGCTTGGGGAACACGTCCAATGGCGATTACGCGCTTTTTACTAACACTACCGGCGGCCTCAACACGGCCGATGGAACGAACGCGCTCTTTAGTAATACCACCGGCGGCAGCGACACGGCCACCGGTTTTGATGCGCTCCTTAACAACACCATCGGCAACAAAAACACCGCCAACGGTCTTTTCGCCCTCAATGGCAACACAAGCGGCGGCTCGAACACGGCCAACGGTTCTGGTGCGCTCTTTAGCAACACCACCGGCAGCGGCAACACGGCCAGTGGTGATGCGGCGCTCGATAGCAACACGACCGGCAACTCGAATATTGCACTGGGCTCTTCTAATGCAGGCGGCGCAGGCAGCAACCTCACCACAGGCAGTAACAATATCGACATCGGCAATTCAGGCGTCGCGGCCGAGGCTAACATCATCCGCATCGGTACCGCCGGCACCCAGAGCGCCACCTTTATCGCCGGTATTAGTGGAGCCACCGCCTCAGGCGGCGCCGCCGTCTTGGTCAGTTCAAACGGCCAGCTCGGCACGATTACCTCTTCGCGGCGCTTCAAGCAGGAGATCAAGCCCATGGACAAAGCAAGTGAAGCAATCCTGGCGCTGCGACCAGTGACCTTCCGTTACAAGCAGGAGATTGACCCCAAAGGCATTCCGCAGTTTGGGCTGGTGGCCGAGGAAGTGGAACAAGTAAATCCCGACCTGGTGGTGCGCGATGCCGAGGGCAAGGTCTACACCGTCCGTTACGAAGCAGTGAACGCCATGTTGCTCAACGAGTTCCTCAAAGAACACCGCAACATGGAGCAGTTGAAAGCGACTGTGTCGCAGCAGTTGAAGGAAATAGAGCTTTTGACCGCAACATGGAAAGAGCAGCAAGCGCAAATTCAGAAAGTGAGCGATCAGCTTGCAATAGTCTCGCCTCGGCGAGCAACGCAAGTGGTTGACAATAACCAGTAGAGCATCCCAACCTCACATCCAGTACTCAGAAAGAGCCGTCACGCTTGATTGCGTGGCGGCTCTTTGGTTCCTCAGCTTTGCAGCCTAGTGCAGCGCGGGCGCGATCCTGCTAGTTCAAGATTTGTCTGGACAGCGCAGCGCATTTTTTTAACGGAGCCGTTAAAGGGATCTGATCTGGCAGCAGGAAGCTTCTCCGGGTGCTTTCTCGCCCCTTTCGGACCTGCAAGCGGTGCGTGCACAAGTCAAGATCAGCCAGAATCGAGGCTTTGCCCCCACAACCGGGATAAACGCAGCCGGGTGACCATCTCTTGGTTGGAATGAACCCTGCTCTCTGGAAATAGAGGATTAACCATAAAATCTCGCTACTTCTACAATTACCATGAGAATTGGATGGTGCGCTAATGCCCAACCGGGTCAAAGAAGCTGTTTATATGAGTCACGGAATTCGATCCAAAAGTAGGGCTTTACAGGTAAGAGGTTCGGTTGGACAATTGCATTTGCGCTGTAGTTCCATGGTCATCGCGCTCGGCTTGGCGTGCCTTACGCTTCTGGTCAGAGCGCAAGCAGCTTCGGAAGGAAATGTGGGCAATGGCAACACGGTTGAGGGCACTGGAGCGCTCTTTAGCCTGACCAGTGGCAGCTATAACACGGCCCTGGGTTTGCAAGCGCTCTATAGCAACACCAGCGGTGGCTACAACACGGCCACTGGTGTGAATGCGCTCTATCGGAACACAATCGGCAATTACAACACGGCCAGCGGTTTGAATGCGCTCTTTAGCAACACCACCGGCTCTTTGAATACAGCCACTGGTGATTACGCGCTCTATAGCAACACAGTTGGCGGCTACGACACGGCCGCTGGTGTGGGAGCGCTCTTTAGCAACACGGTCGGCAGCTACAACACGGCCATTGGCGATTACACGCTTTCTAGCAACACGATCGGTTCCAAGAACACGGCCACTGGTACTTACGCGCTTTTTAGCAACACCACCGGCTCCTCCAACGTGGCTAATGGTGTTGGAGCGCTGTATAGCAACACTACCGGCAACAGCAACATGGCGGCTGGTGTTAACGCGCTCTTTAGCAACATCGATGGCAGCGAAAATACGGCCACTGGCTTTGGGGCTCTCTTTAACAATGGAGGGGGCACCTACAACACAGCTAATGGCTATCAAGCGCTCTTTAACACCACAATCGGTACTTACAACGTGGCTAACGGCGATTACACGCTATTTAGCAACATCGACGGTAGCGAGAACACGGCCAGTGGTGATTCGGCGCTGTATAGCAACACTGAAGGCTACAGCAACACGGCCACTGGTGATGCCACGCTCTATTCCAACAGCACGGGCTTTTACAACACAGCCACTGGCGATTCTGCCCTCTATAACAATACCGAGGGCGCCTACAACACGGCCAACGGCGATTTCGCGCTCTATGGCAACACAACCGGCACCCACAACACGGCCAGCGGCGATCAGACGCTTTCCAGCAACATGGACGGCAGCTACAACACGGCTAACGGTGATTATGCGCTTTCTAACAACATAAGCGGCAGCGAAAATTCGGCCATCGGTGATGCCGCGCTCTATAACAACACGGCAAATCTCAACATTGCAGTCGGCGCTGCGGCCGGTGATAAGCTCACGACGGGCGATAATAATATCGACATCGGGAACATAGGCGTCGCCGGCGAGGCCAATACGATTCGGATCGGCACGGTGGCCGACGTCACAGACGAATTCTACATTGACCATCCCCCTCACACCGCGACGTTTATCGCCGGCATTTACGGAACAGCAACATCAGACTCCGCCAGTACAGTGCCAGTGATGGTGGACATGAACGGTAATCTTGGCACGGCTGCTTCCTCCGAGCGGTTCAAGAAGGATATCAAATCAATGGACCAGACTAGCGAAGCCATCCTGAGACTCAAGCCGGTGACGTTTCACTACAAGAACGACAGCAAAGCTACGTCGCAATTCGGTTTGGTTGCGGAGGAAGTGGCTAAGGTAAATCCCGATCTAGTCGTGCACGATGCCAAAGGTGAGATCTACACTGTGCGCTATGATGCGGTGAATGCGATGTTGCTGAATGAGTTCCTGAAAGAACATTTAAAGGTAGAGGAACAACATCGCCAAATGCAAGAACAACAAGCGGTCGTCACGCAGCTAAAGTTAACCGTGGCGCAGCAGCAAAAAACGATGGAGTTGGTCAACGCGCGCCTGAAGCAGCAGGAGGCGCAAATCCAAAAGGTCAGCGATCAATTTGAAATGGGCAAGGCTGCAGCACGCGTGGTCGGGAGCAATCAGTAGTAACCCGTGTCGTAAATAGGAACGGGTGCGTTGTCAGAGATTTGGTGCTGCTGCAACGCGCCAGCTTGCGCAAAAGATAGAAAGACAGGTTTATCACACAGATAAGAAAAAAACTTGAGCGCAGAGAATTCTCTGCAACTGTCCCATGCTAAATTTGGTTCTCCGCATGCACTTGAGAATCGCTGCCGTAGTTTGTTCATTGTCGATTCTCACGCTGGTTGCGACCGCGCAACCGGCGGCCGAACCTCAAGTCGAAGGCCGGCCGCCCATGGGCGGGTACCAAGCCAGGGCACGCAAGCATATTGGGCGAAGTGGCGATCATATAGCCGTTTCACCGTCTTCGGGGGAGAATGCGGCGGAACCTGGAATCAGCGGATCGGCGGCAGCCACGGTCCCGACGCGCAGCAGCTTTATCGCCAATTGGCAGAGGGTAAACGAAGCGACGGGATACCGGCTCAATGTTTCTACGAGCAATTCCTTTAACCATTACGTCAACGGCTACCACGATTTCGACGTGGGAAAGGCGACTAGCTGGGTCGTGAGCGGCTTGACTCCGGGCGTGAAGTATTACTACCGCGTCAGAGCGTACAATGCGATCGGCACAAGCAGCGATTCGGCCGTCATGAGCGCGGCAACCGCAGGTGGAGCTGGTCTAATCATTAATGCAACGTTCGACAGTTCCATTCTCAACAACCCAAATTCGGCTGCCATTGAAGCGACGATTAATCAGGCGATTTCGATCTACGAATCGCTGTTCAGCGATCCGATCACCGTTTCGATCCTATTCCGCTATGCTACGACGAACCCGGATGGTACACCTATAGATTCAGGCGCCATAGCCGAAAGCAATTTCGGCGTTTACGCAATCCCCTGGAACACGTACATAGCAGCGCTCCGAGCAGATGCAAAGACGAACAATGACATAGCCGCCAACGCCAGCCTGCCGTCATATGCCTTGTCCACGAATATAGTTCCTTCCAGCGCCGGCGGTCGAGCAGTCGGGTTGGACACTCCGCCCGAAATGTTCGGCGATAGCAGTGTGGGTAGCGGCGGGCCCTACGATGGGATCGTGACGCTCAATTCCACACAACCGTTCCAGTTCAACCGGCCTACCAGTGCGAACAATTATGATGCGCTGCGGTCGACCGAACATGAAATAGATGAGGTGCTTGGCCTTGGATCGTATATCAACTCTGGTAGTAACGATCTTGAGCCGCAAGACCTCTTCAGCTGGTCGTCGCCGGGCACGCGAAATATCACTTCGATTGGCTCGCGGTATTTGTCGATCGACAGCGGGAACACCGACATCGTCGATTTCAACCAGGACGCAAATGGCGACTTTGGTGACTGGCTCAGTGAATCGTGCCCTCAAGCGCATCCCTATGTGCAGAATGCTTTTTCGTGTATGGGCCAGTTTTCCGATGTTACAGCGACCTCGCCAGAAGGAATTAACCTTGATATTATCGGGTACGATTTGGTTATTCCAGGCAACGGTGACACCGCTGTGGGCACTGGGGCCCTCTTCAGCCTGACTAGCGGCAGCTATAACACGGCGATGGGATTGCAAGCGCTCTATAGCAACACCAGCGGTGGCTACAACACGGCCAATGGTGTGAATGCTCTCTATCGGAACACAATCGGCAATTACAACACGGCCAGCGGCCTGAATGCGCTCTACAGCAACACTAGCGGTGGCTACAACACGGCCAATGGTCTGGTGGCGCTCTTTAGCAACACCACCGGCTCTTTGAATACAGCCACCGGTGATTACGCGCTCTATAGCAACACAGTTGGCGGCTACGACACGGCCGCAGGTGTGGGAGCGCTCTCCAGCAACACCACCGGCAACTACAATACGGCCACTGGCGATTACGCGCTTTACAACAACACAAGTGCCCACAGGAACACGGCCACTGGGGCTTACGCACTTTTTAACAACAGCACCGGCCTCACCAACATGGCTACTGGTGTCGGAGCACTCTATAGCAACAGCACCGGCAGCAATAATATGGCCAGTGGTAATTACGCACTCTATAGTAACACAATCGGCAGCAACAACATTGCCTTGGGCGGGAATGCCGGTTACAACCTTACCACTGGAAACAACAATATCGATATTGGCAACAGGGGCAGTGCCGGCGAGGCCAATACCATTCGCATCGGGGTCGCCGGGACACAGATCGCCACCTTTATCGCCGGCATTCACGGAGAAATGACGTCAGATTCCGGCAGCACAGTGCCAGTGGTGGTGGACATGAACGGTAATCTTGGCACGGCTGCTTCCTCCGAGCGGTTTAAGAAGGATATCAAATCGATGGGTCAGAGCAGCGAAGCCATCCTGCGACTCAAGCCGGTGACGTTTCACTACAAGAATGACAGCAAAGCTACGCCGCAATTCGGGTTGGTTGCGGAGGAAGTGGCTAAGGTAAATCCCGATCTGGTCGTGCACGATGCCAAAGGTGCGATCTACACTGTGCGCTATGATGCGGTGAATGCGATGTTGCTGAATGAGTTTCTTAAAGAACACTGCAAGGTGGAAGAACAAGAGCGTAAAATTCACGAACAAGAAGGCCAGCTGCGTGAAGAGACAGCGATGATTACCCAGCTAAAGGCGATGGTGACAGAGCAGCAGAAAACAATGGAAGCTCTCCGAGCAGGTCTCAAAGAGCAGGCACGGCAAATCCAAAAGGTCAGTGCCCAGCTTGAAATGGACAAACCTGCCACGCCAGTGGCCGAGAACAATTGATGAAAATATGAACAAGCGAATTCAGATGAAAAACAGAACTCTGGCAATGGAAGATCGGATTGGTCGGTTGTATTTGCGATGCGGTTGCAATGTTAGTGCCGTGGCTTTGACGTGCCTTGCACTTTTAGCGGGAGCGCAGGCAGCGTCGGTGGGAGATGTGGGTAACGGAAGCACAGCTATCGGGACGGGAGCGCTTTCGAGTCAGACCAGTGGCAGCTATAACACGGCGATGGGATTGCAAGCGCTCTATAGCAACACCAGCGGTGGCTACAACACGGGGATTGGTGTGAATACACTCTATCAGAACACAATCGGCAATTACAACACGGCCAGCGGGGTGAACGCGCTCTACAGCAACACTAGCGGTGGCTACAACACGGCTAATGGCCTGGTGGCGCTCTATAGCAACACCACCGGCTCTTTGAATACAGCCACCGGTGATTACGCGCTCTATAGCAACACAGTTGGCGGCTACGACACGGCCGCAGGTGTGGGAGCGCTCTCCAGCAACACCACCGGCAACTACAATACGGCCACTGGCGATTACGCGCTTTACAACAACACAAGTGCCCACAGGAACACGGCCACTGGGGCTTACGCACTTTTTAACAACAGCACCGGCCTCACCAACATGGCTACTGGTGTCGGAGCACTCTATAGCAACAGCACCGGCAGCAATAATATGGCCAGTGGTAATTACGCACTCTATAGTAACACAATCGGCAGCAACAACATTGCCTTGGGCGGGAATGCCGGTTACAACCTTACCACTGGAAACAACAATATCGATATTGGCAACAGGGGCAGTGCCGGCGAGGCCAATACCATTCGCATCGGGGTCGCCGGGACACAGATCGCCACCTTTATCGCCGGCATTCACGGAGAAATGACGTCAGATTCCGGCAGCACAGTGCCAGTGGTGGTGGACATGAACGGTAATCTTGGCACGGCTGCTTCCTCCGAGCGGTTTAAGAAGGATATCAAATCGATGGATCAGACTAGCGAAGCCATCCTGCGACTCAAGCCGGTGAGGTTTGAGTATAAGAACGACAGCAAAGCTACGCCACAATTCGGTCTGATTGCCGAAGAGGTGGCCAAAGTAGATCCGGACCTGGTAGTGCGCGATGCCAAAGGTGCGATTTATACCGTGCGTTATGAAGCGATGAACGTGATGTTGCTAAACGAGTTTCTTAAAGAACACTGCAAGGTGGAAGAACAAGAGCATAAAATCCAGGAACAAAGGGGCCAGATGCAGGAAGAGAAGGCGACTATCACCCAGCTAAAGGCGACGGTGATAGAGCAGCAGAAAACAGTGGAAGCCCTCGCGGCAGGTCTCAAAGAGCAGGCACGGCAAATCCAAAAGGCCAGTGCCCAGCTTGAAGTGGACAAACCTGCCGCGCAAGTGGTCGACAACAATTGATAAGGGCCCAACCTCACAGACAGCAGCATCTCGCAATCAGCCGTCACGGTTGTTCGAATAGCAGAACCGATATAGATAATAGATAGGCGGCGCCTGCGCGACATTTTTTGACACTGCTGCCATTCGCAAAACCCAAGTCTCGAATCTCTCAGCAGTTGTCGTCACCGGCTTAGGAGATGGAGATTACCTAAGCTCATGTCGTTAGACAAGGCATTTGTTTCAAAAATATCAACGTAGTCCGTGATCCATCTGTGCGTAGATGCAACTGATTCTACATTGTGACTGAGTGGGCGTGTAGAACAGGCGCCGCTATAGCGAAATTCTCGGATCAACGAACTTGACAGGCCAGGCGCACTGCGCTCCTGATAGCGGGTAGCATGCAATTCATCGTTACAGGCGGAGCAGGATTTATCGGTTCTCATCTTGTTGAGGAGTTGTTGACAAGTAATCATTCTGTTTTGGCCATAGATAACCTGCGGACCGGCAGCTTACTCAACCTGCCGAGTCATCCATCCTTGCGGATCACGGAGCGCGATATACTTGACATTGCCGCTTCTGACTTGTGCCAATTTGGAACAGGTATAAGCGGCGTTGTTCATCTTGCAGCTATTCCGAGTGTACAGGAGTCCTGGAGTGACCCTCTCGTGACACATACGACCAATTTAACGACTACACTTCGAGTGATCGAGTGGTGCCGTGAAATGGGCATTCCCCGGCTTGTCTTCGCCAGTTCTGCCGCCGTATATGGAGACCGGCGTTCTATATCGGGATCAAAACGGAGCACACCAGAACCTTTGTCTCCCTACGGTATTCAGAAACTCGCGAGCGAACAGTATGGGCAAGTCTTCGCAGCCAAGTCTGCGTTTAGTTTCGTCGCACTAAGATTATTTAACGTTTTTGGACCGCGCCAACGGTGCGACTCTCCATACACGGGAGTTGTGACACGTTTTATATCTGCAATGAGAGATAATCAACCGATCGAGATTCATGGGAACGGCAGGCAAACTAGAGACTTTGTTTATGTAAAAGATGTGGCCCGAGCGTTTCATCTCGCATTGAAATGTAATCTCAAGGCACAGCCTCACGCTGTCTGCGACATCGGTACAGGTAAAGCGACGTCCGTCACCGGACTCGCACGCACACTGGGTCCGTTTTTTGGGTGGCGAAGCCGCAAGATCTTCAGGCCAGGGTTGCCTGGCGACATCTACCGTTCTGTGGCCCACATGTCCGACGCGGCTGCCTTACTGCGGTTTGCGCCCGCTTATACTCTGCGCCAAGGCATCGAAGAATTGCTCGCAAAACCAGTAGTTCGATTTGATCAGCCGCAAGAACGTTGTGTAACTTCTCAGAATGCCAGATAAGCCGCACATCTGCATTATTGCACCGTGCTTCAATGAACAAGCCGTCATTACCATATTTTATGAACGGTTGACGTCCGTTCTTAGTGCAATTCCAGAGATTAGCTATGAACTTATCTTTGTGGACGATGGCAGTTCCGACGGCACGCTCGCTATCTTGAACCGTCTCAGCACCACTGACGACCGCTTAAACGTTTTGTCTCTCTCGCGAAACTTCGGTCATCAAATTGCACTCACCGCAGGGATCGATCACGCAAATGCTGACGCGATCGTGCTGATGGATAGCGATCTGCAACATCCTCCAGAACTCCTCCCGGCGATGATCAAGAGCTGGCAAACAGACAATGCCGATATTGTGTCCGCCGTTCGAAAGTGCACGTTGGGTGTCTCGTTTCTAAAGAATCTGACCTCCAGTCTTTTCTACGCCATTTTGAATTTATTAAGTGATATTAATGTCAAACGCGGTGCCGCGGACTTTTGCCTTCTTAACCGACGCGCTCAACTGGCATTACGAAGTATGCCGGAACGGCATCGTTTTCTTCGCGGAATGATTTCTTGGATCGGCTATCGCCGCATTTATGTGCCTTATCACGCCGGGAAGAGAGTTGCCGGCGTCTCGAAGTATTCAAGAAAGAAAATGCTCGCGTTTGCTTTCGATGCCGCATTTTCTTTTTCTGCAGCACCGATCAAACTGGCGACACGGCTCGGAATCGGAATTATGATTTTCGGATGCGTCTACCTCGTTTATGTACTCATTAGAGCATTCTTCTTTGGGGATCTGGTCCAAGGCTGGGGCTCTCTCATGAGCGTGGTTCTAATACTGGGGGGCCTGAATTTTATGCTTGTGGGGTTAATTGGCGGATATTTGGGGAGGGTTTACGAAGAAGTAAAGCGCCGCCCTCTATACGTGCTGAAACAGGGGTTGAAAACGCGTATTACCCAGTAAGTTATTAACAGAGTGTGCCAGATGTTACGAAAACCTGTATCACCACTTTGAGCCACCGCTTGCCTTTTCACGCATGGTGAGAACTGTTACTGATAAAGAGCTTTGTCACGAACGCCTTGGCGCTCAATTTGACGTAGCTTTGTCCCGTTATGATACTCAACGCCGCCTCAGCACTCTCGTAGATGATTTTTTAACCGATGAGATGATATCTGGTAAACTCGCTCTGGATGTGGGATGTGGGCTTGGTTTTTTTAGCCAGCGTTTGGTGGAGCGAGGAGCGATCGTGACTGCGTGCGACGTTGGATCTCGTTTGTTACAGCAGACGCAGAGCAGAGCTGGCTGCAGCATTCGTCTCGCTGACGTTCTGTCCCTGACGGACATCTTCGGCCGAGACAGTTTTGATGTAGTGGTATCGTCGGAATGCATAGAGCATGTGCCCTCCCCAGAAAAAGCGATTGAGCAGATTGCGGGCGTGTTGAAACCGGGGGGTTTTGTTTCGCTCAGTACGCCGAATAGAATCTGGCAGCCTGTGGTGCGTCTTGCTACAAAACTTCACCTCCGGCCTTTCGACGGATATGAAAATTTCACTAGTTGGGCTTCACTGCGGCAAATTTTTCGGGCGGCAGATCTCAACATAGTACGAGAGCGTGGTCTGCATTTGTTTCCTTTCCAATTGGGATTGCATGAGTTGTCCGAATGGTGCGATCGCCGGTTGCAATGCTTTCGAGGATTGATGATCAATATCTGCGTGCTTGCTCACAAAAAGCTAAGCTAAGTCGCTCTGCGCGGTGTTGAACTTCTGTCCGTCACACCCGAGACTCGGCCTGGCTATCTAATGATCGTGCCGCAAGCTTTAACGACCGACGCGCCCGCCGAGTGCCTCGTCTGCGGCGGCATGGAGCCGGCCGTGCCGCTCTATCGTGGAATCGTACGTTGCGCCGTATGCCGACATGTCTCCGCCGACATGCGTTTGACGGATGAAGAGTTGTTTGCCCTCTATAACGAACAGTTTTTCACCGGCGCGGCCTACAGTGACTACACAGCAGACGAGCGTTTCATGCGTAAAAATTTTCGCCGGCGTTTCTGCGAGCTAGAGAATTTTCTCAATCCGCAGCGGCACACACGTCTGTTTGAGATCGGCAGCGCCTACGGTTTTTTTCTCGACGAAGTGCGAGACAGATTTGAGTCCGTCGAGGGCATCGATGTTACCGATGCAGGCGTCGCCTATGCGCGCGAACGATTGGGTTTGAATGTCGTACAGGGTAATTTCCTCGCCTATGGGTACGGCGCGCAGAAATTCGACGTCGTTTGCCTTTGGGATACGATCGAACACCTGCGGTCTCCGGATAGCTACCTCGAAAAGATCGCCGCGCATACAGATGCCGGAGCGCTCCTTGCAATCACGACCGGAGATATTCAAAGCATAAACGCGCGTCTTCGTAAGGGCCAATGGCGTATGATCCATCCACCGATACATCTACACTACTTCGCGCCGCAGACGCTGACGCGGTTGCTTGAGCGGCATGGTTTTCAAGTTGTTTACAACCACTACTGCGGTTTCTATCGCAGCTTTGGCAATGTCGTCCACAACATCCTCGTCCTTCGACACGAGCGCCGGTGGCTGTTCCGCCAGCTTGAGCGCCTCGGGTTGGCCAACTGGGGCTTTTATCTAAACCTTTACGACATCATGTACGTCATCGCGCGCCGTCGTTAATATCGGTTGTCCTCGCGCAGGCGAGCGTTCTTTAACGTCCCACGCTCCACCGTCCTGTGTGACTAGTTATTGAACCGGCCGCTTGCTACGGTTTTGCCAAAACGGAATGCAAGGGATCGGCGTTACTATCTTTTTCAATGACCAACTGGAAAACGCAAAGACCTAGGATACGCGGATCCGTGTTTACGCCCAGCGATTTCGGAGAGGCTGCTTTCGGTATCCGAAATTCTATGACGAGAGTTCCTGTGTCACCCATAACATCCGCTGGGATCAACACGATGTATTCCTTCCTGCCGGCCACCTGCCAATCGGCCACCTTTTTGCCGTTAGCGTACACCGCAGCCGTCTGTGCATGTAGTCCCGGATCCTTTGTCAGTCCAGCCAGCGCCATTTTCAGCGTCAGCGGCTGCGATGAAGGCAGACCGCTGAAAGTGAGAAAGGCAGAATTGCCTTCCGTCCATGTGCGGTCGGCTTCGGTATAGCTCCAGCCCGATCCTCGGAACCGCTCCGAACTGCCTGAATCATTGAATCTGATTATCGTTCCGAGTTGATAACTTGCGTCCGGCGCAGTCGAGGAAACGGTTTGGATTGGGGTTTCGTTGTGAGCATCCGCCTCACTCAGGTGAAATTCAACAACTCTGAAAGCAAGCTCACGTGGGTCAGTGGGAACGTTGAGCGCCGGCCCAAGAAAATGAAGCCAGATACGCTGCGAACTGTGAGGTTTCAAAATCAGTCGGGCGTAATATCGGCCGGGCTCGGTCGCCAACATGAGCTGCGTTGAAGCACCGCCAGTATCGATACGCAACGGATAAGCACCCTGGCTGTGTTGTTGAAATGCTGCATCTAGTTCGACAAGTCGCTCGAAATCCGACTCGTTAACAAACCGCATCACGCCATTTTTTTTGCACCAACGCCAAGTCTGATTTTTGTCCGTCTCCTGTACAGAAAAACCTTGCCGCCACTCGACCGCGACGGGGTGGCAAGCTAGGTCTCGCTGCTTTGCGCGCTCTGATTCGGACAACGAACCAACGAGTCTATTCGTCCAGTTGCTCAAACCAAAAAACACCCAGCGACCGCCCAGATCGAATTTTTCTGGAGCTCCGAGGTGCTGAAGCAATGTCTGCTCCGATGCGGCATCGGTATATCCGAATCGATCCAGTAAAACGCCATTGAATCCGGCAAAAGCAATCCGATCCAGGAATTGGGATGGTGGCAACGTAGATGTCATCCTTGACCAGTCATGTTTCCTGCCATCCATTGCCCCCCAGGACCAGCGCAACTTGGCCGAGTGAAGGTAAGCTCTGGCGTTGTCATACGGGCCCATCCGCTCACACCGGCGGTCCATCGGAAATTCTGTGTTGGGCAGTTGGAAAATCATCGACCCTGATGGCAAACGCGACTCCAACTTACTGATGAATTCGCGGTCTTGATAAAATTGCTGTTCGTAGCTCTCATGGGCCCGAAAGGGGGCGACGGCCACTTGGTCGAAGCTTGCCACGAGTATTGTTGGTCCAGCGATTAAAAACTGGAGATACGGATGTATTCGACGCGACAGATGATCAAACACAACGGCTACGGCGCCGAAAGAGAACAAGCTTACGAATGGGCTGACACGATCGTAACACCTGAATTCTGGCATCACGAAAATGTTAAACAGGCTGCCGAAACCTCCTACCTCCGCGATTAGGACCAATGCGATCACGAATCTCGAAAACAATCGCATTCGCGGGTCACCAAAGATTTTGTCTCGTGGGTGGGCTATCGTCACAGCTATCAGGATCAAAAAGCCAGCGGTCCCGATTGTTCCCAGGGCAGCCATGTAAGACTCGTTAACATCGGTTGGGAATCTCGCACGGCTGATGCGGTCACGTACCTTGCGCAGTGCTGGAAGCGGGTGTTCTACAATCGGTGTCAGCATTTGGCGGATTCTCAGGCCATAAACGTTAGCGTCTGCTGCGCTTTTGTAATTGAGCGCCGTGTTTACCCCGTTACGATGCCAATAAACGAAGCTTGCGCCTATGTCGGCGACTGCCGCGACGCCGATGACGAAAATATAAATCAGCGCCGTTGCTAAAATGATTTTCGCTCTCGGACGGGAAAACCCGATCAGACAACCAATCGCGATAACGATGCAGGCAAAGAACGCCCAATAAATATAGGCCAATCCGACGGCCACACAAATGACCAGAGCAAACACAAATCTTCGAGTTGTCAGGGCATATTGGTTTGGCGCGTGATTACGTCGAAAGAACGAGAAACTCTCGCCGCGTGCCAATGAGAGGCCCAGATATGCCGCTCCCGGCGGCATGAAATGCACGAGATTGAGGTGAGATATATTTCGATAAAATACAAATGGAATGATGGCATAAAGGACACCGAACGTTGCGGCCCACACCGAACTTATACGCAAGTATTCGAAGAGGAACGTGGCGAATGCTCCCGCCAAGCCGATGGTAAGCAGCCAATACAGATTGATTAATAAACATGGATTGCGCACCACCAGTGACAGGAGCTTTATGAAAAAGAAGTCCAGCGTGCAGCCGATGGGAAAATCGACTGCGTCCATGCCAAAAGGCGCGCCGAGTCGCGGAATATGGTAATTCCAGGCGCCTTCGGTGAGCGCCTTGACTACAACTGTTTCATAAAGGGCATCGCCCCAATATACGATGGGAACGGACAAATCGTAGCGCCACAACCCCAGGCGCAAAAAAACCACACAAAGGCTTACTAATCCCGCTAAAAGCGCCGCCAGCCAACCGTCAGTCTTGATCGCTCGGATTGGAATCATCGATTACGAGTCAGTCACCACAATCTTCCGGTAAACGAACGAAATATGAGACGGCGCCAATCGGTCAAGATTCATTGATCAGTCCCAGCGTAAAACGAGTAGTCGATTTTGTTCGTCGGGGGAGGCGGTAGCAGTTGCTTGTCACCGGCCGCTTCACCCACCGCACAAACGTTTGCTGCCACCAGCGGCAAACCGATGGCTTGTGCCTCGATAACAGGACACAAAACCCTTCGTGCTCACTGCAAGTTAAATAAACGTCCGAACGTTGAAACAAACGCAGCGCTTCATCGTCGGAGCAGTGTTCCCAGATCTGGACATGCTTCTGCAAGCCCAGGCTGGCTATCATCGCCACGATTTCGCGGCGGTGGCGTTCCAATTCAGAGTCCATCGGGCCGACCATGCGAATCACGAACCCAGCATCAATCGCGGAGAAAAACGCTTTTGCAATTTTGAGCAGATTATGGTGTCCCTTATTAGGAGGAAAGCGACCCAGAACGAAAAAGCACAAATTCATTAATGTCGTATACCGCTTATGTCGAAAATCATCGCTGAAAAGACCGTACCGTAGACTCTTGCAATGTATCGAGCCCTTATCTTGATTATCCGCCTCAGCATTCATTTCAAGCACTGAGGCATACAGTTGAGCTTAATTCGAACAAGATTTACCTGCCGGTCCAGATCACGTTAGAAGTTGAATGTTAGAAGTTGAGCGGTCAACGTTGAGCGTTTTCAAAATGTCAGATCCCGCCAAAACTGCGTTGATTACCGGCATTACCGGCCAGGATGGTTCGTATTTGACCGAGTTGCTTTTAGGCAAGGATTACTCGGTACACGGTGTCGTCCGGCGAACGAGCAATTTACAGCGCTCGCGGATCGAGCATTTGCGTCGAGATGAAAAGATTTACGGCCAAAGGTTATTCCTTCATTACGGCGATCTTTCGGACGGGACGACTTTGCGCCGCATTTTCCGCGATGTGCGCCCGACCGAGCTTTATCATCTCGCCGGGCAAAGCCACGTCGGGCTCAGTTTCGAGATTCCCGAGTCGACCTGTGATGAAGCGGGAATGGCGACGCTACGCTTGCTCGAAATCGCGCGGGATCAGCCACAACCGCTCCGCCTTTATCATGCATCAAGTTCGGAGATTTTTGGGGACGCGATCGAGATGCCACAAACCGAAAACACGGCAATGTTACCGACGAGCCCTTATGGCTGTGCCAAAGCTTTTGCCACGCAGCTCGTGCGAGTGTACCGGCAATCGTACGGATTGTTCGTTTGCAACGGGATTCTTTACAATCACGAGTCGCCGCGGCGCGGAGAAAACTTTGTCACCCGCAAAATCGCACGCGCTGCGGCGCGGGTTTCGCGGGGTCTCGATGCCGATCTTACACTTGGCAATCTAGAGAGCCGGCGCGATTGGGGACGGGCCCAAGATTACGTCCGCGCGATGTGGCTGATGTTGCAGCAGAAAACGCCGGACGATTATGTTGTCGCCACCGGCGAAACGCATTCGGTACGCGAATTTGTCGAAGCAGCGTTCGCAATTGTCGATCTTCCGTGGGAAAAATATGTTCGGCACGATCCATCATTTGATCGTCCCGCCGAGCCTGCGCGGCTCGTCGGTTGCGCGGATAATATCCGCAAAAGACTCGGCTGGAAACCGACCGGAACTTTTCCGCAACTGGTGCGTGAAATGGTCGAAGCGGAGGTAGAGCAGTTGAGAAGTTAAGGGGTTGCGTGGCAAGTGTCGTTAATCGTCGCCGCCGGGGAACGATCACGGCTTTCGTAACGAAAGCGTGTGAGAACAGGCGCAAAGACAATGTTAAGCGCGTCCACTGTCGATGTTAAAAGTTTGTCCTTGTACGCGCCTGGCTTGCCAGAGCGCCGAAACCCCGTCTCGCTCTCATTCTCCAGCGGTCTGGATCGCTTATAAGTGTGGCGAAGTGTCTTTCGACCAATATTAAGATACTTAGTGAGTCCCAAGGAAAACTTCTCCCAATTGTCGATCATATCTTCATATTTAAGAACGATTCCGCGATTGCATGCCTGGCTTAGTCTGTCAATCGTGTTGAAATGGTTCAGCGTCGCGTTCGCGGCTTCCAGGACAAAAGCGTCAATCGTCTTACCTCGGACTAGTTCCCGGGTTTTCCGCTGTTGCTCCTCGATTTCCTTCACGGTGCTAAACTCGTGCGTGTAACCAAACGAATAATAAGAAGAAACGAGGATATCTCTCGGATCTCTGATGAGAAAGATCGCTATTTTGTCGCGGATAAAATCGATACCCGAAGCAGGCTCTACGAACCTGCTGTAAATCACCGTCGGGGGGCCAGTCGATAAGCGAATCGGACCGTAGATGAAACCTTTCTCCTCGAACGTCACGCACTTAACCGGGTCTCCTTTGTAGAATCGATCTGCATAGTCCATCAGGCGCAGGCCTCTTACATTCTTGAGGACATAGTCAGAAAATAGACCGCTAGCACACTTGTGAAGCGTGTAGAAATAGACGGAGTCCGGAGAAGTGACCAGCCGGATAGATTTAATGGATGAATGAACTTTCCCGAACATCGCGGACTTGCTGTTTCCAGGTAAACTGTGGCTGGATAACTCCCCCGCGCGGAGAGATGGCTCCGCGGGCCGAACTATTCACGACTTCGAGGACCAACGTATTCTCCTCCCGAGCGAGATTTCCGACATTATAGATGCCTGCGTTTAGCGAAATAAGATACGTCCCTGGGCCAAGGAGATTTCCCGGAATGTGACAACAGGCTGTATAATGCCCCGGATCCCGCCCGGAACGAAATTCCGGATCATCGGCATCGTGACTGTCGAACACATAGCCACCAGCGCTTGTTCTGAGAAAAAATCCTACCCGCAGGTTCCACAAGGGTCTAGTGATCTCGTATTCGATTTCCACAGAAAACGGCTTTGTACTTTCCACTGTTGACGAAACGCTTCCATGACTATTGCGCACCCGGGCGGAATAAAGCTTTAACTCGGTTACGCCGCGATTCGATGTTCCTTCAGGCCAGATAACTTCGCCGCGCTGGGCGCCAGTGGTCATATAGTCGGCTATTACACTTGAAGACGGCCCCGCGCTTCGGATGACGCCATTGTCGATCCAAATGGTCGTCGCGCATAGCTGGGACACTGCGCCAAAGCTATGACTAACGAAAAGCGCTGTGCGCCCCTCCGTGCGAGTGACATCCTCCATCTTGCCAAGACATTTGCTTTGGAACTGCGCGTCCCCGACGGCGAGGACTTCATCGACAAGTATGATTTCTGGATCGAGATGAGCGGCGATGGCGAAGGCGAGCCGCACATACATTCCGCTCGAATAACGTTTCACCGGCGTGTCGAGAAATTTCTCGATCTCGGCAAAGGCGACAATCTCATCGAACTTTCGCCGGATTTCAGCGCGAGTCATTCCCAGGATCGCACCGTTCATAAAGATGTTTTCGCGCCCGGTTAGCTCAGGATGAAAGCCCGTGCCGACTTCGAGAAGCGCGCCTACGCGGCCATAGATATTTGCAATACCTGAGGTTGGCTCAGTGATACGATTTAAGATTTTCAGCAAGGTGCTCTTGCCCGCGCCATTGCGGCCGATGATGCCGACTACTTCCCCTTTCTTGACTTCGAACGAGACATCCTTGAGCGCCCAGAATGTCTCTACTGTCGGCCGCGCCTTCCGATCGAAAAGCCTGAGGAACCGCTTCGGCAAACCGGCAATGTCGTCATGCAGTGTGCGGTACTTTGCCATACCATTTCTTTCGTGCGCGATCTGGTAGGACTTACTCAGGTTTTCAATCGAAAGTGCGACTTCGGTCATTGCTCGATTCGAGTTAAATCAAATAAAGTCCGCGAAGCGGCGTTCTACGCGGCGAAAGAAGAAAAGGCCGGTCAACAACGCGAGTATCGACATGATGATCGTAATGCCAAGAATATGCGTATTGATCGCGCTGCGCCCCAGCACTGCCCAGCGAAAACCTTCGACGAAACCGACCACGGGATTCAAAGCAAACAGCGGCTGCCATCGCGCAGGAACCATGCTGACCGGGTAAATGACCGGACTCGAGTACATCCAAATTTGGACGAAGTAGGGGAGGGCATAGCTGCAATCGCGGTACTTCACGCTGAGCGCGGAAAACCAAAGTGCGATTCCGGTCGCGGTTGAAATCATTAGCAGGAACAAGGCTGGGAGTACGAGCAGGCGCAGACTGGGCATGTAACCATAGGTTGCCATCAAGACGAGAAGCACCGCGAAGGTGACTACAAGATCGACAATCGCCCCCAGCGTATGTGCGAGGGGAATGATTAACCGAGGAAAGTAAACTTTGGAAATGAGTTGCGAAGCACTAACGAGACTGTTTCCGGCGCGCTGCAATGCGTGCGAGAAATACGTCCAGACGGTCAGGCCGCAGAAAACAAACAACAGGTAAGGCACGCCATCGCTCGGAAGTCTCGCAAATAGGCCAAAGATCACGGCGAAAATCACGGCGGCCATCAGAGGTTGCAGCACCACCCAGATCGCTCCCAGCGCGGTTTGCTTGTAAAGAAGCTTTACATCGCGCACGATCAAAATCCAAAGAAGATCGCGATACTTCCACAGCTCGCGAATGTTTAGCGCGACCCACCCCTTGGTCGGTCGAATGACAAGGGCGGGCCGCTGACTGCGGGAATCTGTCAAGATTGATATCGCCACAGGCCAGTCTCCGGAAGTGCCAGTTGAAAAATCGGTGTTCAGGGAAACCAACGTTAAAAGGACGCGTGGTGAGCGCAAGTGGAAGTCTCAGGCGCTCTATCGATTTAGCGACCCTAACGGGATTCGAACCCGTGTTACGCTTCCCATGCTTTTGGCTAGCCGTTTTCATAGGTAAACCAAACAGCGATGAACACGATTGACACGCATGAATGTTATGCATTAACGTTATGCGTATGCCGAGCATTCACAAACAACCAGGCCGCCCTTTCTGGTTTTGTGCTTACAGCACGTTCGATCCGCTGACTCAAAAGACAAAACGCGTCTTTCGTTCAACCAAAACCAAGGACAAAAAGCAGGCACTTGAAATCTGCCGCATCTGGCACAAGGCGGCGAAGTTTGGACGCAACGGCAAGCTGACTGTCGAAGCGGCGCGCGAGATTATTGCGTCTGGCGTGGCTGACCTGTTCGCTACATCGAATCGCGAAGCGCTTCCATCCGCGACCCTGCGCGAATGGTGCAATCGCTGGCTCGAAGCCAAGAAGATCGAGACCGAAAATTCTACCCACGATCGGTACGCACGCATTGTAGAGCGATTCCTCGCGGTTTTAGGCAACGCTGGTGACAAAGACATTGCCGCACTGCGAGCTATGGAAATCGCGCATTTTCGCGACCACGAAGCAAAGGAACTTTCGCGCGGGACCGCGAATCTCAGCTTGAAAGTGATTCGTGTTTGTCTCGGCGAGGCCGTGAGACAAGGGCTATTGACGTTGAACCCAGCGGCTGGCGTGCCGGTGTTGAAAAAACGAGGCGAGGCAAAGCGGCGCGCATTCACAATCGCGGAAATAAAACGCGTCCTCGCAGCGTGCAGTGATGATGTGGAATGGCGCGGCCTCGTCCTTTTCGGCGTTTATTTGGGGCAACGGCTCGGCGACTTGGCAAAGCTCACGTGGCGAGCGCTGAACCTTGAACAGAACGAAATTGCATTCACGGCGCGCAAGACAGGCCGGCGTCTCGTGCTGCCGCTGGTGAAGCCGTTGATTGATTATCTGAGCACACTGCCAGCGAGCGATGATCCTGACGCCTTCATTTTTCCGAATGCGGCGAAAGCAACCCGTACCGGCACGCTCTCGAATCGTTTTCGAGATGTTTTGGTTTCGGCAGGACTGGTTGAAGCGCGCACGCATGAAGCAACCGGAAAGTCGCGCGACTCAACGCGAGCAAGCTCGGAAATTTCTTTTCACAGTTTGCGCCACAGTGCGACTACGTTTTTGAAAGCCGCTGGCGTGAGCGATGCGCTCGCACGAGAAATCATCGGCCACGAAAGCGCGGCGATCTCTCGAGGCTACACGCACATTGCGACGGACGATCTCCGCCGCGAAATGGAAAAAATGCCCGATGTGACCAAGCGTGCCGGGGCATGACGATAAAAAAAATCACTCCACGTGGTTGGGGCCTTGAATTTTTCGCGGATACGGATGAACTGATTCGCTATCCGAACGATGCCGGTTTTGAGGTCGTAGCCGTGATGCGGGACAAGGTTACTGAATCGCGACTGCCAGTGCCCGTGCTCCTTCAAGCGGACGATGGCGAATGGCACTTTTCCAAGCCCCTGCGCAATGCTGGCGTAAGCCTGCAAGCACTCGTTAGGCTGGCGAAAGGATGGATGCCGAGACAAGCATTAGGGACCGCAGCGATTGGAAGCGGGCCTGTTCGTGTATTTGAGTTTCAAAAGCAAACGCTGGATTGGGAGCGATGGGTGATCGCCACTCAGTGGGATGACTGGGATGCGCGCAAGTTATTGATGAAAGAACGTGAAGGGAAGCTTCGCGCATTCGGGATTCAGGAAATGCCCATTACTACGTTTCAAACCATCTGCTATCGCGAGCTGAATCTCCGACGAGCAATTAGACGTTAAGAAGAAACAACGCAGGTCGGCTTAAATTTTGCGTTGATCTACCGTTTGCCCTGACAAACGCACTTGCACGACAGTGCTCGCGTGCAGACAACTACCGCATCCGTGGAAGCAGGCGAGACCGGTACTATCCTGCCGGAGTTTGGCCGCATCCGAGATGTCGAAAAGATTTTCGCCATTAAGCGCGGCATCGTCTATCAGCTCATCGCCCGCGGTGACATCAAGTCGGCAGTCATCAGGAAAAAAGGCTCGAAAACTGGCGTCCGTCTCGTGCATCTAGATTCCGTTAGGCAAATGCTCGCCAAAAACACCAAATGAAGTTTTATCTAGAACCTTTCGGTTCACGAAGCGGAGATTCTGCCTAACGAGCAGGCCAAAAAGAAAATCGCCGCCGCGTCTATGAAATTCGCGACGGCGAAAAGATCCAACTCACATGAATGCTAGCGAAACCAAACGATCTTGTAAAGAGACGAAACGCTGACGTGATCTTCCGGATTGCACAGCGCGACCAGCCGTTCGCTCAGATCGACAAACGGTCGCTCTGTGACAAAACGCTATCGCTCGAAGCGAAGGGGCTGCTTTCATACCTCTTGTCAAAGCCCGACGACTGGCAGGTGCGGCTCAATGATATGATCGGGCAAGCGCGCGGCAACGTCCATGCGGTGCGCCGGGCATTGCGTGAACTGAGAGCGCGAGGTTACGCACGCCTCTTGTTTCCTCGAAGGGCAGGCAAGGTGCGCGGCAGCGAATGGATCATCCATGAGCGTCCGTCTCTGAGATATACAAATTCTGAATCTCAGAAATCGTATACGCTTAGTGATAATGAACTGAGTACGGATAATGAAGCTGCTTGTGACAGACGCATTTTTTGCCGGGTTCCACACAATGGGCGAGTTGCTACTCCTAAGACCACACTTGCTCCGGCTGTCGCCTCCGCACGCAAACATATTTCTCTCAAAAACTCCGACGGCACAGCGTGTGGTACCTCGTTAGCCCGGTATACTTCCGAGGAGCGAGGGGTCCTTGAAGAATACCATCGCCTTTTGGTTCCCCTCGGCTTTCGCCCGGTAACCAAATTCACCCAAGCGGTGCGAGATGCCCTCGGTTGTCACTCAGCAGATGAATGGCGCGGCGTTTTTCGGTACGTAGCCGATACCGATTCGGCTGAGTGGCCGAAGCGCCGCACATTCGTTCGGCTCAACTGGCACAATTACTGAAATGACATTTGCACCCGTTAGGCCACTCGTTAGGCGAAAAGACACTCTAGCTAGATATCTTCTTTTTTTGGATTTTTTCGATGCAGTGCCGATTCCGCGTGCGCTCTCTCAACGCGCAACGCCAGAATTTTTGCCGCATACTGTATTCGTTAGTCGTTAGACCATGAAACAATTCGTCCATAAAGGGCGGCAGAGGGGCGAGCCGAGGAGATTTTACTAATGATTACTCCGGCACAACGGGCAGCGCGCTTTGGTCGTCTCGACTGGCAACTGATCGACCTAACGAATCAGCGATTCGGCAAGCTGCGCGTGTTGCATCGCGATGGCACAGATATCAGCGGTCATGTTCGCTGGCACTGTCTTTGTGAATGTGGCTCCCGCAAGGTCGTCAGTGGAACATCGCTGCGTCTGGGGTGCACAATCAGCTGCGGCTGTTTCATGCGCGAGTGCACCAGGGCTCTCAGACTGACGGGGCTAAGTCGGAGGCGCGCGCGTTCGCTCATGGCTGCGCTGGAAAACGAGATTGGAGCTGACCGTCTCGACCGGATTTTATCGACATCGATAACGAAACCAAAAACTAAACACATCGGATGAAAACTACACACAAGGAGAAAACGAAACCAATGAATTCAGAAGAGGCAGGACAAAAAACAGTTGAACAGTTTCGCGCCGCGATTCAGCACTGCGAAACACCAGACGCCGCAATCGACGCACTGAGAGCAACAGGGCTTTCGGCAGCACGCAGTATTAGGATGTTGGCAAGAATTTCGCCTTCGCTCTACGCCATGAGGTTTAAACAAACTTCAGCCACGAAGCGATCTACGAGCGTGCTGAACCAATTTCGATTCACTGGCGCCTAAAGCTGATGATCGCGACATTGTTAAAGAAGGGTCGATCACAGCTCGCTCAGGCGATTGCCGAAGTTCGGCGTCTCGATGAACGGCGCGCAGAAATTCAAAGCGAGTTAAACGCGCGCATTGACGTTAGCTACTTCGATGCACGATTCGCGCAAAGCGCGAAGCAATACGAGGCATCGCGTTCGCCGGATGATTTGTTCGACCAACTCCTGGCAGAACTGGTCGCGAAAGAGGCACGCGCGAAGGCGTTCATGGCATCGAAAGTGAAGCAGTACGACGGTGTCGATGCGTGTTTCGTGCGAGCGTGTCCAGAGTATCGCGACGCCCTTTCGAACTTGTGCGGCCTTCGCTTGCAAGTCGCGAAGGAAAAGCTTGAAGCCGTAACCGAGCAGGAAACAAAGCGGCTGGAAGCAAAGGGACTTGCCCACCGTATCGCCGAAGCACCAGAAGTGCGCGAAGCTGTTAGTGAGGTCAAGCGATTCGAATTCTTGGCTAAACGCATTTCGTCTGACGCAGCAGAAATTGTGTGGCAACGCGCGCAGACGCTTCTCGCAGAATGAGGAAAACTTTTGTGCGTCCGAGCCGGGCTTTTCTGGTGGATTCCTACCCGCGCGCTTGGCCCCCGTTTGGGCCAACGGACGCACAAACCTTTGTGGCGCTCGAAGCGGTCTCAGTATCTCTCTCCCGCGTTTGGGCGCCGCAAAAAATTCCTTTCTGAATGATTGTCGGCGAAAATGGCGAACCTGTGCGGTCGTGTGACTGCGCTGAGCTGTTGTTAGGCGAGGGCAAAGCATCGGCACCGCGTTCCGTGTCCACCAGGTCACGACTGCGCCTATGTGAGAGCGCGCAGCGAGCTGGTTTCGGCAGCGTCGCGACTCGCCTTTGAACGCCTGAAAAAGTTGTTGCCAGAAGATGATGAATCGACGAGCAGAAATGCTCGCTTCACGCGTGCCTTTGCGATGGAGATGGAGAGACTTTCCGAGCCGCTACTCGAACGAAAGAACGGCACTGGAAACGGTTAAACTTCACTCATAAAGCTCTCCAATCCACGCCAAGGTCGATTTTAGTCCTGCGAGAAACATCGCAATGGCGCGGTGAGAGCCGTCATCAATCATCCGCGTGGAGGGATTAAGAACAGAGACAATAATAGGAAGTTGCAAGGCGAATAGCTCGCCGAACTTTTGCATTCGCCAAATCGGATTGCCTTCAGGTTCTAGGCTTCTGAAACGCTCAGCAACAGCCGGAACGAGACCTTCAGCCCAATCACGTCCGCCCATACGCCGCCATATCAGGCAAGTGTCCAGATTGACGCTATCTAATCTCCACCTCGCGCGATTATAGAAATCCAATCTTACACGGTCTTGGCTGCCAATGAACGCATCAAGCTCGCAATCGGGCCACGAAGTCACTTCTCGTTTCGACCGTTCCAGTGAAGCCAAGAAGGCTTCATGCGTATCAAAAGGGCCATCCTTCAACCTCTCCGCAATTACAAATGTTTCCTTTACGGATCTCATTGCGGGCTCAATTAGCTTTGCGTCAGGAAGTGATCTTCACGATCTTGTAGAGTGCTACACTGTGATGTCCAACGCGACGCGACCCTTTAAGTGCCGCGTCAGAAAACCTGAGCAAAAGGCAAGGATTGCGCTGAAAGGGCTTTTCTTCACGTCCACTCGTCTCCATACAACCGCGCGTCATTCAAGCGTCTATCGCGGTATCTGCCTGTCGGAGTCGGACAAGGGCAATTTCAGTCCAACGGTACGGACAATATGCCTGAAGGGACAGAGTACGAGATTCCGTTAATGTCGATCTCAGCGTGATCGACGAGAATCCTTCCGTGGTAGCGCTCGCCGCGCCTAAGACGCCTACGTAAGTCCGTTGTTGTTCCGCCCATGATAATTGTGTAATCCTGTAGAAGTTCGTATGTGTGCTCCGGCACACCTTCTTTAGATACGGAAGGAATCGATTTAGCAATTTTAGATACGGAGGGAGTCGATTTAGCAATTCGCTGGATTTCTGCCTGCTGTTGCTCTTCGGCTGCTTCTTCTTGCCGCTTTACTTCAGCTTGCTGTTGGCTTTTGATTTGTGCTTGCTCCCTCCAATATTTCTCTCTTTCTTCCGCGCGCTTTTGCGATTCTTCGGCTCGCTGCTTTCGAAGCAGCTCCAGTCCTGCGTTTTGCTCGGCGGAGTATGCAGCGGACTTCGCAGGATCGTAATGAAAACGTTCCTGAACCTCTTTGGGCAACTCAGTGAAGTAAACTTTCGAGATACCTGAACTGGTGACGATCACAATGCCGTCCGGCTCGACTCGGCTGACCGTGACGTTTTTGTATTCTTTCTCGTCAATCGTTTTGAAGTCGTCTCCGAAAGCGATTGCCGCGGTCAGAAAGAATGCAGCGAGCAAATTCCATGTCGTCACATCACAAGAATGAAATAATGGCTTATTTACTGCGAGTGAAAAAGATCGAACTGCCGAGATTTTTAGGCAGCAGAATTCAGCGTGCCCGTAAAAAGCGCGGCTGGTCCGCAAGAGGAATTCGCCTATCGTGCAAACATCGACCGCACCTACATGGGTGGAGTCGAGCGCGGGGAGCGCAACCTTTCGTTTAAAAAAGCTGTGTGCAATTGCACAAGCACTCGGACGGGATGTTGGCAGCCTCACACGAGGATTGCCTGTGCGTCTGCAGAATAACTAGAGATGAAATCATCGGCGCTGTGTGGTCAAAAGGCTCAAAAAGCATTTAGAGTTTTCCAAACGCATACTGTCTGATAGTTTTGGCCACCCTCTATGACGCCATCATTCAAAGAAGCCCTGGCCCGATATGAGAAGCTGTGTTCACGCCACAAAGGATCTGTTCCGTTTAAGCCGGATTCAGATGCATCTATTGAGAATGAAATGTGGATTGCGCTTTCGAACGAGGAATACCTGATAGCGCTGTTTACGAAAGATCGTGAAACCGGACTTGTTCCTCATGTCTACAGTTACGGAGTCCCTACAATGTTGGCACATGGGAAATTACTGCCGATGACAGTCTTATTGTATTCGAATGAAGGCCAACATGTTATTGCTGGGGGCAGGTTAGCGAGACCCGAGCCACCAGCGTCCGATGGGTAGACAGTTCAGCGCGGGGAACGAAAACCTGTTCTTTAAAAAGCTATAAGCGCCTTAACGCGACATTTGCCGGTAGATTGAGGTTTCGGTTACCGGCCATCTGTGATTTCAGCAGGACATATCTCTGGCGATTCGGCCAGACCAAACTCTTTGAGCCGGCGCCTAAGGCGTGAAAATACGCTTTCCATTCTGTAAGCGTCCAGCGCACTTCGCTTCGCCAATTTCTCCAAAATAGAGCGAAACTTTTTGCCTACCTCCGACCCGCCCGTGTTATCCGCCGAGCGCAGTTGTCCGCGCGCCATGAGCTCTGCTACCGACCATAGCACGAGCGGCCCGTCCGCTTGGCTCAACCAGTCGCCGAGCTCTTGCTCAGAATACTCATTCAGAAACGAGAAGTCATGCGGGTTCCAGCCGCGCTGCTCCGTCAAATCTTCGACCAATGCCTGAATCGATTTCTTTGGCTTCAACTCCTGTCGCCTGGCGGTCACCGCTGCTTTGATTGATGGAGATTTGCAAATGTCTTCTATCATTTTAAGGGCTCGAGCATCAGCGGTTGGAATGGCGTGTTCCGCAGCTTCTTGCTCCAACGAGGCAGCATCGAAGGAAGGTTCGATCTTATGAACAAAATCCAAAAGGCATTTGCTATAATCGAAAGGCAAGAACCGATGATGCCTCGCGAAGAATTTCTTTGTCTCGGCCACCAACTTAGCAGAGTCAGCGCGGTAATTATCCTGGGCAAGCCCCCATACTCTGCGCAGTTCGATCTCAGCTTCGCTTCGCTTGTAATTTTGATTGAGTCGCTCGATAACCGCCCTTAATTCGGGAATGTCGCAGTATCCATTCTTCAGAAAGTCGATGATCAGGTCGTCAGCCTCTGTTGGCATGAATTCGAGGCGCTTGATCAAGTCGGTCGATTCCGTTTCGACTTCGTCGCGCAATCCCGCGAGCCAAGGTGTCGATCTTACTTCTTCAAACGTGAGGTGTTTTGGAAAAGCATAGTGGACAGCGGCCAACTTCGCACATTGCTGCCGGACTTGTTCGAGGACAGCCGCGTGGCAATCTTTCAGATACGGGTCAAAATAACGTATGCACCACAACGTTTGCTGGAAAACGCGAATGTTGTTTAGGCCCAAAGTCCGAAACACTTCACGAACGGTTGTGTCCGTTGGAGAAAAAATCAGGCCGAAATTCGCAGCGAACGGCGGATTGTAGTTGATTTGCCGGTCGATTATTTTTTCCCGATACTTGCTCAAGGTGCGGCGATCGCGGCGGGACAGCTCCTCCTCATTGCAAATTATCACCACACGAGACTTGTTTTGTTCCTTTAGAACCGACACAAATCCGAAAACCTGCTCTAGATCGAGGGCTTTGTTGCGACGCTCCAGATCGTCAAAACACACCAGATAGTCTTTGATCAGCAACTCCTCGAACGCGGCAATCGCCGTTCCCAAATTTGCAACGTGGGGCAAACTTATCGCTTCGAAATAGCGCCGCTGTCTCGCGATCCAGTTTTTACCGTGTACCAAAAAATCGCCAGCGCTTTCGGCGGGGCGCAGGGCTTCGCCGCCGAACATCACCAAGCCTTTGACGTGCGCCACTGATGAGCTTCCAAAAAGCGAAACATACGAATAAAAAGTCTCCTTTATGGCCACGCGATTTTCCTTCACGAAGCGGTTCCAGAAATATGTCTTACCTGTGCCCCACAAGCCGTGAATCAACAGAACTTTTTGCTCTTTGCTTTCGAGAAACGCCCGGAGTTCGTCTGCATAGACGAGTAACTGCGACTTCCCTTCGTTTACAGTCTTGCTCAAATCCGCCACGCAACTCTACTCAGCTTTGTCACCAATGCCTGGCCGCAGCAATCAAGATCGACGTTGAGCGGTTGAAGAAACAAAGGGATTACCTCCTTAGTTTCGCGGCTGTGCGGGTGGCGGTTGCCCGTGAAGCAGAAAAAACGGCGCCTAATTTGCGTCGCAATATCGCTCGAATTTCATCTTCGCTTTTGCCCTCGCACTCATCCGCCACTTCGTCCGCCGCACGATATAGCGCGGCTTCGTTGCGAGCATGGGATTCCGCTATCATTCTCTCTGCTGCATCAGCGGGAATCAATTCGCCCGTGCCCGCGTCTTGTCTGAATTGTTCTTCGTCTGAGTTCATTTTGCTCTTTCAATTTCTTCGTTTGAGTGCCACGACTTTATTCGATTCTCTTCATTTTTTTTGACTTCACGGTTCGCGAAAATCGCCGCCGTGCTCCTGCGTTTCGATTGCATTGCCGTTTTGATCGAAAACACGGATCACAGCGTGATGTGAGCGACTGTAGAATTTCGCGTAGCCAATTGCGTTGCTGATGGCGTTCGCTTCGCCGTACCACAATCGACCGAACGGCAGCGCATCCGAGATCAAATCAACGCCGCGATGATCTTTGCGCGGTCGAACTTCGTAAATGTCCTTGCGTTTGGAGTCTGGACTGGGCACGTTCACCGATATTGTTACTGGAACGCTTGGCCCGTTGTCGATCTCGCAGTGTGGATCGGACTTTACGAGCGAAGACGATGGCATGAACGCGGCTGTAGAGCCTGTTGCGACGACAACCGGCGACCCGTACCCCCATCTTCCGAACGCCCCAATTATTGAGGCGGTAATTGATTGGCGAACGAAACCAGGGCCCGGCTTCGATATCACGAAGTTGAAAGAGCAGGCCTTAAAACTGGTCGCGCCGCAATACCAATTCTTAGACGAGCAGCGCGGATTTCAATACGTCCTACAGCAAATTGCGGGCGGTCAAGCGCAGCAAAGTTCACGGGATTTAGGGGTACAAGGGTACCGATTCAGCAGTGCTGACAAACTCCAAATTGCGATATTTAAGCCGGATGGCTTCAGCTTCAGTCGTCTCAAACCATATACTCGATGGGAAACGGTGTTCAGTGAGGCGCAGCGATTGTGGAATGCGTACCGGACCATCTGTCAACCAGAGGAGATTTCACGAATCGCCGTACGATACATAAATCGAATACTGTTCCCCCTGCCAATCGAGGACTTCGGCAAATACCTTCAAGAACCGCCTAAGGTGCCGCTTGGCGCTCCGTCAGCACTTGCATCGTTGCTATTTCGAGCTGGCCTGCACGATCCAGCTAGTGGGATTTCCAGCAACGTAACGCAAGTAATTGAAGGACACCTTGCCGAGGGGCGGTTGCCTTTTATTCTGGACATTGACGCTTATATTGTAAACACTATGGCCCCAGATGCGGATGAGATTACTTCGCGGTTCGCGGCGCTGCGCGAGATGAAAAACCGTGTCTTTTTTGCCACGCTCACGAAAGCTGCTATCGATATGTTCCGATGAGTTCAGCAGTAATACCGTACCCGCCATTCGGTCTCTTCGAGCACCTCGACAGCAACGCTGTCAGTGAGGAAGCGAACCGAGTTAAGACGCTTTTCGACGAGACACGCGATCGGCTGTGGTCGTCGCGTTCGCTTGGCTCTTCGAGGGAAGAATGCCGAAACCAATTGCTGGACGCCTACAGTGAAGCATCGTTCGAGGGATGGGACGGCTATGGCGCTCATAGCGTAGAACCGTCTACCATTCTCAACGCTTTCGCCTTTATCGACTCACTTCCAAGCAATATTCGAATGCCGGAAGTCTCGGTTGAACCGGACGGTGAAATTTCCTTCGATTGGATTTGTAGCGCGCGCCGACAGTTTTCAGTCAGCCTGGGAAAGCGGAATGTTATGTCTTATGCTGGACTTTTCGGCAGCGATAAGGTGACCGGCAGTGAGCGGTTTCAAGGTACATTGCCACGAACCATGTTGGAGCATATAACGCGTGTGGCGCCTTGATTGGCGGCGCGTTGCGGATTGGCTACGCGATCTTCTGCAGAGAGGGAGGGACGCGCGGCTGACGCGGTTCATCTTCTCGCAAAGCGATTTCAATGCCGGCAAGAATCTAATTAGGCCCCGGGTATTCATGCCGCGACCAGACGGTACAGTGTCGGTTTTTGACACCGATAAATTACAGGAGCAGCACGTATGGGCGATGGCTGCGAACGTTGCACAAGAGCGTAACCAAAATCTTCATGCTCGCGCTGACATCCTGAGCAGCTCGGTACTAGGGCAAGGTCTTCGTGTGATTTCGGACGAACCTCCGCCGCGACATCGAAATATCGTTGGGTGGCCTCCAGCCGAGCAAAAGGAAGAACAGAAGCTCCTTGCAATGGAACTGGCGGGGGCAGCGACGCTGTCGGTGCCGTAGAGCGCCTGATTCCAACCGTCCAGAGCGATATGCTCGCGAACGGCTTGGTGCCGAACTCGAGATCAGACGCCCTCACGGAATAGCCCTGGACGCACAAGATTCGAGCTGGAAGGGCGAAAGACAGTCACGCTGACAGCAAACACAGGCACCGCTCTTGACGCAATCCAGCGCAATCCCTGATCGAATGACGCGGATGAACGCGGAGAGATTTGTTATGCGGAGATGTTATGCATTCGTGCTTCGAAGTTCGCTGGAATTTCGATTTACATAGCTAAAATCGAGCTTGGCGACCCTAACGGGATTCGAACCCGTGTTACCGCCGTGAAAGGGCGATGTCCTAGGCCTCTAGACGATAGGGTCAAAAGGCCGCCCAATATCGGAATTGACCATTCCCCGCGCAAGGTAAATTGCCGATACGGTCTTCGAAATGCAGACGACATGCCTGTCGCTACAGATCGCTCTCAAACAAGATCGGGAACGGAGCCGGCGGGAGCTGAGCGACATCGACACTAGCCCCCAGGGTTGTCGAGCGGGTACGCGAGACAATCAATCAATTTCGCGGTCAAAGCTGCCGCACCACGATGTTTCTCAAGAACGCGCCGCGCATTCTGCATCAAACTTTCGCGCACATTTGCGTCTTGCAAAAGATCGACAATCACCTTTTTCAATTCATCCGCCGAGCTAACTTGAATAGCGCCACGATGTGCCACAAGCGATCGGGCCAGGGCCGCGAAATTCTCCATATGCGGCCCAAAGAGAACCGGCTTGCCCGCTGCGATTGCTTCCACCGGATTTTGGCCACCGCGCGCGGCGAGACTTTTCCCCACGAACACAACCGTCGCGATCGCATACCAATTTTGCAGCTCGCCGGTTGAATCAAGGATCAAACAATCAATTGATTGATCGACATTCGACCGGCTTCGAAATCCGGCGCGCAACCCGAATTGCTCCAAAACGCGCTGGACTTCGCGCGCACGCTCCGTATGACGCGGCGCGATGATCAGAAAAAGATCTGGAAATTTCTCGCGAAGATCGACAAAAATTCTGGCGAGAACTTCTTCCTCGCCCGTGTGCGTGCTGCCAGCGAGAAGGATCGGACACTCCTTATCGATCTTGCGCTCGAGCAACACGCTTTCCGGAACCATTGGATCCACATGCACGTTTGCGGAATCGAACTTGATGCTGCCGGTGCACCGAATGCGATGGCGATCCACGCCGAGAGCGGCCCAGCGGTCCACGTCCTCGGCTTCTTGCACGCAGACGAGATCGAGAAGCCGAAAAGTCGGCGCGACGAAGAAACTAAAAAAGCGAAACCTTTTTTCCGATCTGGGAGACAAGCGGGCGTTCGCGAGGGCGACCGGAATTTTTTGGGCGCGAGCTCGGGCGACCAGGTTGGGCCAGATCTCCGCTTCAATCAATACGATTTTCGCCGGCTGGATAACGGAAAATGCTCGGCGCATGATCGGCCAAAAATCGAGCGGGTTGTACATCACCTCGATCCAACGGGGAGCGTTCCTGTTCGCGAAAGAAAAACCGGTGGTTGTCGTCGTTGTCAGAATGCAGCGCAAATCGGGCTGAAGGTTGCGCATTTCCGCGGCCAGTTTAAGAGCAACGCCCACCTCACCGACACTCACTGCGTGCAACCATGTCGATCTTTGCTCGGCCAGCCGCGACCGAAGATCGACATCGTACCACCCCAGCCGCTGCCCGAAATTTTCGCGGTAGTTGCCGCGTCGAAACATCTTCACCAGATAACGCGGCAAAAAAAATAAGAGACCTATCGGCCAAAGCAGGTTGTAAACCAGACGAATCATCGGTTCGCTCGCCGTAAAAATAGAACTTCAGTCGCGCCATAAGTTTTTGCGCGAACGACACTCCACCACTTCGTCTCCGGGATTTTTTCCGAGGGATGTTTTTCCAAAACAAAAAATCCTTGGGGCTCGATTATCTCGCACAGCCCTTGGCAGCTCAGCAGTTTTTCGGTGTAACTGGCTCCTGGTTCCATCTTTTCGTAGGGCGGATCGGCGAAGATGACGCGGAATTTTTTGGTTGAAGAGAAGCGGCGCAAGAAATTGAATACGTCTTGCTTGCGCACGCCCCCTTGGAACTTCGTCTTGGCGAGGTTTTTTTCGATGGCGGAGATCGATTGTCGATCTTCATCGACAAAAAGCACGGACGCGGCGCCGCGGCTGAGCGCCTCGATACCGAGCGCGCCGCTTCCCGCAAAAAGATCGAGAATCTGTGCGCCGATGATCACGTCTCCTAAGCTGGAAAAAATTGCGGCCTTCACACGATCCATCGTTGGTCGCACGCCGGCTTTGGGAACTGCCAGCCGAACACCGCCAGCGCGGCCGGCGATCACTCTCATGGCGAACTAGCCGGCGTGGCGGCGCTTTCGGTTTCCTCCGTTGCTGGCGCGGTCCCGGGCGTTTTTTTCTTCTTCGGCCGCTCGCTCTTCCCGCCCAAAAAGCTGTTCACCAAATCTTTCAAATCGCTCCCGACTACTTTTTCAAGGAGGTTTGATTTTGGCCGCTCGATGGTGCCCCCCACTTGAAAATCGACGGCGAAATAGCCGGGCTCCTCCATCGGTTGAAAATTCGTGCGGATCGGTTTAAAAAGCTGCGCGCGAATTTTTTCATCGATCGCCAGGCGAGAATTAAGATGCAATTTCCCGCCGAAACTGATCGTGCCGGTGGCGGAAAGGCGGATATTCGGCGAACGCAGAATCAATTCATCCACCGTGATGACCCCTGGGCTAATATGATACTTGGCTTCGGCTTGATCGAGATGCAGTTGGGCCAGCTCTTCGATCTGCAAGATCTGCCCGAGTGCGGCCAGCAAACTGTATTGGCGCACCTCACCGTCCCGCAAGAAAATCGCGCCGCTGCCCAGGAGCGCGTTGGCATCGGCCGTTTTTCCGGATGCCTGCAAATTGCCCTCTAGTTTGCCGGACAGGACACCCTGGGGTCCACCCGCCTCGGTTACGATCCGATCGGCCTGGAGGTTGCGAAACGTTATGTCCACGTTGAATGGGGAATCCTCGGCTTGGGGCTTCATCGAAAAATGCCCGAGGATGTCGCCACCAGCGGCGTGCGCAGAGATTTGCGAAAACTCAAGTTCGCCCGGTTCGTAACGCAGCGGCGACCTCAATTGCTCGAGGTAAAAACGATCGCGCAGCGAAATCTTTTCCACGCGAGCGGCACCGCGAAAAGCAACGCCGTTACGGAGATTGGAACGAAATCCAACCCTTTCAAACGCCGCCACAAGATTTCCAGCCCGGTCCAGAAAACGAAAGTTGCCCCGGACCAGACTGACTCGTCGCACTTCAGGAAAGAAAACATGGTTTTCTTTTGCGAGCGGGACAGCACTCCCTTCCGGTCTCGGAACTGAAGGGGCTGGCTGCCCTTTGGGACCGGTAGTCGGCGGTGGAACGTCGGCGACACCTGCGAATTGTTCGGTGGTGCGGTCGGATTGGGTTTGTCCGGCACCGGGCAATCTCCATTCTCCACCGGCATTTTGCGGCCAAATCACTTCTGGATCGACAAGCGAAACTTCTCTAATTACCAGCCGCTGCGAAAACAGCGACCAGAGTCGGACTCGCAAGACAAAGCTTTTTGCCTCCAGAAAATTGGCCGCACCTCGCTCGGAAGTTTGCGGAATCGTAATCCCGCTCAGCTTCAGACCGGCCCAGGGCGTCACACTGATGCGTCCAATATGCAGCGCCGTACCGAGACGATGGCGAAGTTCCTGCTGAATCCTCTGTTGTGTACCTTGCGATTGCACATACAAGTTCAGCCCCAGCAGAACGATCGCGGCCAAGATCGACAGTCCTCCGGGGACGAACAGGATGATTCGACTGAACTTTTGCACGCGGAACGTTACCCAGACAGAGTTTGAAGAAAAGATCAAAGCCCATTGGAGTTCGTGAACAATACCCTCGTCATTCTTAATCCGGCCGCACGGAGCGAGCGCGCCCAACGCCGGCGCGCTCGAGTCGAAGAATTGGCGGGCGGCTCTCTTGTTTATGCAACCTCACGGGGCGGCGAAGCTGAAACGCTGGCACGTCGCGCCGCAATGGAAGGATATCGAAAAATCGTGGCCGCGGGTGGCGACGGCACGATTAACGAAGTCGTTAACGGTCTTGCTGGAAGCGACTCCACGCTTGGACTCTTGCCGATCGGCACAATGAATGTTTTTGCAACCGAGCTCGGACTGCCCACGCACGATCTCGATCTTTGCTGGAACATCATCCAGAACGAAAATACACGGCTTGTCGATCTTCCCACGGCGAACCGCAAATTTTTTGTGCAACTCGCGGGAGTCGGTCTGGACGCACAAGTTGTGAAGGAGACGAGCAGCAAATTGCGCCGCAACTTCGGACCAGTGAGTTATCTGATTGCCGCGGCGCAAATCGCCGCCAGGCGACCTCCGCGGCTCTTCATTGAATCGGAAAATGCGTCCACTAACGAAGCATCGTTCGTGCTGATTGGGAATGGGCGACTCTACGGTGGACCGTTTCCCTTTTTTAAACACGCCGTAATCGATGATGGTCTCTTTGACGTGGTTGTTTTCAAGCGGCTCGGGTATCTTGAGATCATTAAATATTTGCAGGACGTTATCTTTAGTTCCGAAATTCGCGCACCGGAGATCGAATATTTTCAGACGCGGCATCTGCGGGTGGAGAGCGATGAGCCGGTGCCGGTAGAAGTGGACGGCGAGCTGGTGGGAAATTGTCCGGTCGAATTCAGCGTGCGCGAGCGCTCGCTCCGCGTCCTGGTGCCGGGGTAAGATCGACAATCACCCCGCGGCCGCGCCATCCCGCCGACTTCTGCATCGACAATCGAACCGCGTTGCGATAACCTTTTAAGCGATGCGGCTGTCGGGGCGAAAACAATCGTTGTTTGCTCGCCCATGGAGGCAACGGCAGAGAGTTGTTCTGCTCGCGTTGATCGGCACCAATGCAGCCGCTTTCGTGGCGCAAATGCTTCTGGAAGCGTGTCAGCCGGGCGTCGTGCGCGAATATCTCGCGCTTAGCGATCGCGGTCTGCATGACGCCTATTCCTGGCAATTCGTCACTGCGACTTTTCTCCATTCCGGGCCTGCGCATTTTCTCCTAAACACCTTCGTTCTTTACCTGCTGGGCCGCGACATTGAGTCCATTCTTGGGCAGGGACACTTCTTCTATCTCTACCTGGCGGGAGCAATCGGCGGTGAGTTTAGTCACCTTTTCCTCATGCCTGCGGGTTCAGTGTTGTTCGGTGCTTCCGGCGGCGTGGCTGCCGTGGTTGTCGCTTACGCCACGATTCTGCCGGAGTTGGAATTGATTTCGACGAAGGTTTTTAACGCGCGCTTGCGTTTGAAGGCCAAACACGTCGGCTGTGCAGCAGTCGGGTTCGCCGTGGTTTTCCTTTACATTAATCGGAACGGTGCAGTTGGCCACGGTGACTACCTCGGCGGGTGTATCGCCGGTTGGCTTTACGCACATTTGCTCGGTTTCGGACGACCGTCTGTTTTGCAACGCGTGTTGCGCCAACGACGCGTTGCCGCTGAACGCTATCGCCAGCTCACGCCCGATCAGATCATTGCTGAGGAAATCGACCCTTTACTCGAGAAAATTTCTCGCTGCGGAATGAAAAGCCTCACCCGAACCGAGCGACGAATCCTCGCGCGTGCGCACCAAAGGATTATGGAACAAGCGCAATTGCGCTGAACCGGATTCCGAGACAAAAAAGACCGACATCTGGCTTTTGCACTGATCTCGCGGCATCTTCCGCGCAATGGATCTCGGCCGTGATTGGATTCAAACAAAAGCCGCCACTTCGCTACACCCAAATCAGGTGGGAAGCGCGCTCGTCCAGCTGAGCGAAGCCTGGCCGTACGAGGGAAAGCCGCTTGTCGATCTAATCGAAAATTTTGCGCTCGGTGAATCGGCGCTGCTTCATTTTCTCGCCATGTCGCGCATCTGCGTGGCGCGACTGGCAGGTAATCCGGAAATATTGCTGTGGCTTTCACGGTCGGAGATTTGCCTCAGTCCTCGCGGTTACGGAGAGATGCTCAATGATCTCCGGGGAAAATCTGGTGAGTCGATTACAGACGCCAATTTCCGGGCGCTGCGCGCTTGGAAAAATCGGGAAATGACTCGCATTGCGCTGCGCGAGCTGGGGGATGCAGCTCCATTGGAAGAAACGGCGGCAGAGCTGTCGCAAGTTGCTGAGATTTGTGTGGCAGAAGTCTACAAATATTGGAATGTCCGTCTGCGCGAAACAATTGGTGCGCCCGCCGCTGAGTTCGCCATTCTTGCGCTGGGGAAACTTGGTGGCCGTGAGCTGAACCATAGCTCGGATGTCGATCTGATTTTTCTTTACAGCGAGGAAGGACAGCTCGCTCGCTTCTCTCATCACGAATGGTTTAATCGGCTCGGCGGAAAAATTCTGGAAACGTTTTCGACGCCCGACCCCCAAGGCGGACTTTTGCGTGTCGATCTTCGGCTTCGTCCCGAAGGCTCAGCCGGGCCGCTCGCGCGTTCGCTCGAAAGCATGGAAAATTATTATGCTGGCTTTGGTGAAACCTGGGAGCGCCTCGCCTTGATCAAAGCGCGTGGAATTTGCGGTAGCCGCGAGCTGGCTTACGAATTTTTGCGGCAGCATCAGCCATTTATTTACCCGAAGAGTCCGACTCCGGACCTTCTCGACGAAATCGCCAGCATCAAACGGCGGATCGAGCGTGACGTGGTGGGCGCGGATAATCTGGAGCGTGACGTGAAGCTTGGACGCGGCGGCATTCGCGAGATCGAATTCGTGGTGCAAACGCTCCAGTTCATTCACGGCGCCCGTCATACATTCTTGCAGGAACCGGGCACCTTGAACGCGCTGCGTGCCCTCGCGCGGCTCGAGCTCATCCCGCAAAAGGAAGTTGTCGGTCTCGACCGGGCGTATCGATTTTTGCGACGAGTCGAGCATCGATTGCAAATTGACGCCGAACAACAAACTCACACCGTGCCACGCGAGCCGGAAGCGCTCCGGCGACTCGCCCTCAGCCTGGGGTTCTCTTCCAGCGAGCAATTCACAACCGCACTCAATGAAGCAATGCGAAGCGTTCGGGTCATTTTTCAACGCATCATCACTCAAACACCGGCTGAAACGAAGGCGATCGATTTGTCGATGTTCCGTGATGCAAAACGAGCGACCAAAGCGTTGGCCGATTTGGCAAGTGGCCTGGCAAGTGGTCATCTTGCGCCGCGCACGCGCCAGGTCTTTCGCAACCTGCGACCGCTATTGCTTAGTTGGCTGGAGAAAGTCGCCGATCCGGACGCGGCGTTGAACCAATTTGTTCGTTTCGTCGAGGCATACGGTCTGCGCAGTATGCTCTTCGAATCGCTCGTTACCAATCCGAAACTGCTGGAACTATTCATCAAAACGCTCGACGCGAGCAGATTTGCCGGTGACTTGCTCATTCGCCGTCCACAACTGCTCGAGGAAATCACCCGAGATGAAACGTTCGCACGATCGACCTCTCTCGCTGGTCATCTCCGCCGGCTCGATTCGTTAGGCGCGAGTGCGACGAAACTCGACCCGGTTCGCACGTACCGTCAGGCGCAGTTGTTGCGAATTGTTTTGCGGGATGTTCTAGGCCTAGCCGATCGCGACACCGTATTCGCCGAGCTATCTTTTTTGGCCGAAGCCTGTCTCGTTTTCGTAACCAAACTCCTCGGCGGCGACAATCTCACCATCATTGCACTCGGAAAATTTGGCGGTCGCGAAATCAGCTACGGAGCTGATCTCGATGTGCTGTTTGTCGGCGACAACGTTCGCGCAGCGCAAAGTCTGATCGCGGCAACAGCGCAGCCGAGCTCCGAAGGAAGTATCGTTACCTTGGACGCGCGGCTGCGTCCGGATGGTGAAAAAGGCCCGCTCGTTTGTTCGCTTGCCGCCTGTGAAACTTATTACCAGCAGCGCGCTCAGCTCTGGGAAGTCCAGGCGCTTACTAGGGCGCGGCCGCTCTGGGGACCGCAGCAACAGCCTTACATCGACATGGTGCAAAGAATCTGGCGCGACGCCGGGCAACAAAGGGAGCTTTTCTTCAAGATCGACAATATGCTCGAGCGAATTCGCCGTGAGCGCGGCAGCGGTTCCGATTTTCCTGACTTCAAGACTGGCACTGGCGGTATGATCGAAGCCGAGTTTCTTGTTCAGGCGCTGCAAATGAGATCGGGTAGCTGGAACCCGAACTGGAGTGAAGCGTTGCGCGAGCTGGGAGCGCGCGATTTGCTTTCCACAGCAGAGGTCATCCAGCTATCGCGGTGCTATGACTTTCTTCGCCAATGTGAGACAGCCCTGCGACGCTGGGAAAATAAAAGTGTTTCCGCGCTTCCAGCCGGTTCCAACGAACAGCAAAAATTGGCGCATCGGCTCGGTTTCACGAGTTCCGATGAGTTTGCAAAAGAGTATCGCGATGCTCGTGCGGCTGTTCATGCGCTCTACGAGCGCCACATCCAGAAAGCGTCCGGCTAGGTTCTGGCGAGAAAATTCGCGAATGCCTGCAGTAGCAGAAAGGTGATAATCAATCCTGTGAAAATAGTTGCCAAGACAAAGCCGAGAATAGCGCCGAGGAAAATCCAGTCGCCTTTGTGAGACCGATTCGGGAGCTCCATGTGACGCTGGAGCAGATCGTAATTGCGTTTGTTTGCTCGGAACCAAAGGGCGAATGCAGAGCCAAGCACCGGCACAATACCGACCAGTTCGTTGATCAAGATATTGAGCGCCATCCGCGCAAGCAGGATTTTAGGCAATCCTCGAGTAACTGCGTAAATCAAAACCGAAAAGGACACGAATGCAGCGCCGACGTCGCCGACCACGGGCACGAAGTCAATCAGCGGATTAAGACCGAAGCGAAATTTTGTGCCCGGCGCGCGGAACAAGCCATCCATGATGATGGCAAGCCATTTGAACAGGGGCTCGAGCGACTTGTGTTTCTGCCTGTTCTCCGGCGGGAGAATTTCCCAGTCCAGGATTTTCGATTGTCGATCTTCGATTTTCGATTGCAGGGTTATCGCTGCGATTTTCGCCAATCGAAATTCGCCAATCGAAATTCGAAAATAATTAGCCCGGAATTCCCTTCAACATCTCAGTGTTGGTTGGGAATTTTTTTACGAACATGAGCAAACGCTGGATCGCTTCCTCCGGTTTGTGTCCGGCGAGCCCCCGACGGATAAGATTGATTTTCTCCAGCTCCCATGGTTGCAAGAGCAACTCTTCGCGGCGCGTCCCAGAGAGGAAAATATCAATAGCAGGATAAATGCGCTGGTCGCTGATTTTGCGATCGAGCACCATCTCCATATTTCCGGTGCCTTTGAATTCCTGAAAGATCAATTCATCCATACGGCTGCCGGTTTCGATCAACGCGGTTGCGACAATCGTTAGCGAGCCCGCTTCTTCAGTATTGCGTGCGGCGGCGAAAATTTTTCGCGGAATTTCCATTGCGCGCGCGTCGATGCCGCCGCTCATGGTGCGACCGCCACCGGCCATCGCGTTGTTGAAGGCGCGGGCCGTGCGCGTGATCGAATCGAGCAGGATGAACACGTGCTCGCCCGCTTCCACCAGGCGCTTGGCGCGTTCGCTGGCAAGCTGGGCGATGCGGGTGTGGCTTTTGATGTCGCTGTCGTTGGAGCTGGCCATGATTTCCGCTTTCGGATGTGAACGGCGAAAATCGGTGACTTCCTCTGGGCGTTCGTCGACAAGGAGAATAATCAGCTTCATCTCCGAATGATTCTTTGTGACCGCATCCGCGATGTGATGGAGCAAGGTCGTCTTTCCGGTGCGCGGCGGCGCGACGATCAAACCACGCTGGCCCATACCGAGCGGAGTCATCAAATCCATGATCCGCGTCGTGTAGCGGTCCGGCACGGTCTCGAGTTTGATGCGCTTGTTCGGGTTGATCGTCGTCAGTTCCTCGAATGGGCGCAGTCCCTGGTATTTCGCGGGATCCTCGCCGTTGATCGTGAGTAGCTTCGTCAACTGCGGTCCTCGATTGCCGCGGCGCGTTTCACCGTAGATCCACATCCCGTCACGCAGGGCAAAGCGACGAACGATCTCCGGAGTAACGAAAATGTCCTGTGGCGCCTGGACGAAATTGCGCTTGGGATCTCGCAGAAAACCGAAGCCTTTTCCGGAAATCTCAATGATACCCTCGCCGAACTCGGGTTCGGCCTGACCTTGCTCGCCGGTCGTAACCGCGGCGGTCGATTGTCGATCTAACAATTCGGCCGCTGCTTCGCCGGTTGCAGGATCGACCCCCGCCGGCGCAGAATTTTCGTTATATGAATCGTTCAAATTCTCCGACCGATCATCGCGATTGTAATGACGCCGGCGTGGGAAACGGCGCCGCGGGCGGTGCCGGCGCTGTTCGGGCAGACCCGTTTCACGTTGCTCCGGTGCGGCAGATTCAGTTTCCAGCGGCGGCTGGTTTTGGTTTTCTTCGTTCATAGTTAAAGCAGGCTCTTCGCTCGCCGCAGCGAGCAGCTGCCATTTTGGTTAGGAAGTAAATTTTTAGGCCGGCAACTTGGCCAGCAATTGGTCGGGAATATCTAGATTTGAATAGACGTTCTGGACGTCGTCATCCTCTTCAAGCGCGTCGCACAAACGCAGCACCTGGCGCGCCATGGCTTCATCGGCAACTGGAATAGTCGTATCGGGAATGAAGGTAAACTTTTGCCCATCGGTCGTAACACCCGCTTTCTTAAGCGCGTCAGCTACAGCGTAGAGCTGATCGTGGGAAGTAATAATAACATACTGATCTTCTTCATTTGTCAACTCCTCAGCTCCGGCTTCCAGCGCCAGCTCAAAAATGCGCTCTTCGTCGATCGAATTGCGCGGCACAGTAATTTGCCCTTTCTTGTGAAACATGAATGAAACGCTGCCGGCCGAAGCAAGATTGCCGTTGTTTTTGGTAAAGATGCTGCGGATTTCGGCTGCGGTGCGGTTTTTGTTGTCGGTGGCCGCTTCCACAATCATGGCCACGCCACCTGGTCCATAACCTTCGTAAACAATCTCCTCAAAATGCGTGGCCTCGTTGTCTTCGCCAGTGCCGCGCTTGATCGCGCGCTCGACGTTGTCGTTCGGCATGCTCTGCGCACGCGCTGCCTGGATCGCGCTGCGCAGCCGCGGATTGGCGGTTGGATCGCCACCGCCATTTTTGGCAGCGATCGTGATTTCCTTCGACAGTTTGCTAAAAATCTGTCCGCGTTTGGCGTCAATCGCGCCCTTGAAACGCTTGACCTTCGACCATTTGCTATGTCCCGCCATAAATACGGCGTTATGATTTTCGACCTAAACGTTGCCTGATTTAAACCTGCAAATTCTGAACAGCACACCTCGTCCGCCACGGGACGGATTCGCTGCGGCGAACGAGAGAATGGCTGGCGAGGAGAAAACTACCGGCAACTATTCAATCGCAAGATGCCTCGTTTGTCAATCACGGCCGTGTCGAGAAGCCCGCACGCATACCCTGTACGGCCGCCCGTGAACTTCCTGGCTCCCTACCGGCAAGCACCGCCTACGGGAGGCCGTAACGGCCCGGTCCGCACCTTCACTCGTCCAAGAATTTTCGGCTCCGAAGTCGCGCGGGAGACCGACTCGGCCGATGCTAACCCACTAACGCTGGCAATACTTACCGTGTGACGGCGGTTAACGCATTGACTTTGGCCATGTCCATTCAGCGTCAAGAATATTCCGCAGCGCTAGGCTCTGAATCTTTCGTATGCCACAAAAATGTTCATGTCGACGTGAACACTCTGCCCCGAAATAACCGTGAATGGTTGCGGCTTGGTCCCGATGCGCTTACCCGCGCGGTGTTCCACATCGAGAATGTAAGAACCGGCTGGCAGCGCAACACGATAGTTCCCACTTTCGTCTGGAGTTACGCGCGTGATCTCCTTTTTCCCGTCCTGACTTTTGATAATTAATGGATATTCAGCGTAGGACTGAGGCGGCACCTCTGGTCGCGGCATCTCATCAGGCTCAACAGCTCTGGGCGCAACAATTTTCAAATGTCCCTCCACAAAACCTTGCTGTCCTGCTTTAATCGATACAGTTCCGGTCTGCATCAGAAAAATGCACGTGGCGATGAGAGACCTGAGGATCGTTGACATTGCTGCAAAAAACCAGGCGGGATAGCTTTCACTATCCCGCCCAATTTTTCAAACCCTTAGGCGAAGACCACTCTGAAAACTACGGACTCAGGGTAAGCCTCCACGCGCTACGGCCATGCGTTGCCGCATACAGCACCCGAGCGTTCACGTCGATCGTCAGGCCATAGACGGCAACCTTGGGCAGGCCAGCCGCCGCCGGTTGCCACGTTGTGTTACCGCTCTTCCGTACAAAGACACCAAAATCAGTGGAGACGAATACGTCTCCAGTGTGCCAGTCGACAGCAATGCCGGTGATCGGCTGATCGCCGAGCCCGCCTGTGGACGGGTCGCCGCCAGCGAGGTCACCGGACCAGGTCGCGCGAGTGTGGACGGGATCGTACGTCACCTCAAACACGTGCCCGGTCGCAGTGCCGGCGGCTGTGGCGTAGGCATTGTACCCTGAATAGGAGATGAACGCGTGGTTCGGGTTTGACGCATCGATGGAGATACCGCTCACAAAACGCGTTGGCTGCGCGGGGGTGTCGATCCGATGGAAGATAACAGCTGTGGGCGATGGATTATTCGCATTTGACGTGACGAACACGCGTCCACGCCTCAACCCGGCCCAGAGCGTGCCGTTGTCGCTCGGGGCACGGCTCGTTGCGACGATGTACCTGCCCCGGCTCCTTCCCTCCGAAGGAGCCGCTGCTCAGGTCCTGCCCGATCGGCACCCAATCGCCGCAGGCACCCGTGAATTGCAAACCGACGACAAACTCGCTGCAGTTGGCGTCGAGAAACGCTTGATTACCTGCATTGTCCTGCGTCCGCCAGACGTGCTGCGCACCCAAAAACCACGTGCCGCTCACCTCCGGGTCGGTGATTAGTGGGATGTAGAAGGACATGTTCTCGCCGCTCAAACTGGGTGGGTCCCCGACCCAGTCCCACCCCAACTCGGAGTTCAATGTCGGGCTGGTGCCTCGGAAGTTCACGTCAACCTGTGCTAGACCCGGAGCGCAGAAGAATGTGTGCATCCGAACGTTGGGATTGCCGACATTGATGCCAGACTGCCCGCCGTCACCGAAGATGGTGACGAACCAGCTGCCCGAGTGGCGGGCTTGCGTGCCATTGTCCTGCGTACCGCCCATGATGTCATTGAGCGGATCCTTCACATTGACCGAAAGGCTCTGGAACTGAAGTGTCGAGAGGCCGCCATTCAATGACGTGATCGTTGTCGGTACCTTCGACAGCCAGTGCTGGCAGTCGACGAGGTCGGCGCCCTTGAGACCGCGCGACGAGCACTGGCTCGAGACGTTGCTGAATGAGCCGTCCAACCTCCAGAGGCCGCCGTCGTCCGCTATGAAGACAATGTTCGGGTTGGACGGTGTCGCCGCGATCGCATGTTGGTCGGGGTGCAGGCTCACTCCGTTCGTATCCACCGTCATATCGGTGAAGTTGACGCCGGCATCCTCGGACCGCTGGATGTCGCGGCCATTGGAGCGCCTACCTAACTCCGGGTACTGCGACGCGCCGCCGATATAGACAATGTTGGGAGCCCCCGGCGGCGAATAAACCGGCATATCGTACGTGCACTGCCCTTCGCAGAAGTCAAACGAGGCGAACCCAGACGTCCCGTTAGTGGAACTGGATAACCGAGCCCAGCCGACATTGGTGCTAGCCGGGGTCGTCCCCGCGCTGTTGAATAGCCTCGCGGCGGGTACGTTCGCGTTGTTAACCCGCCAGAACGTCGCAAAGAGACCCGGAGATTCGACGCCGCCGTCGCCAGCGTAGATGCGCAGCTTCGATCCGTTTGGCGCAAGGGAGAACTCGGTGCGATAGATCGAGGAGAGCCCTACGCTTCCCCCGCCAGTCGATCCGAAGATTTGGTGAAATCCGAAGTCCCCGTCCAGGGTAACCGAGCGCCGGAAGATGCCGTAGTCGAAGGCAGAAGCGTAAACCTGCGTCTCTCCCGACGCTGTGAAGAGTTCCACGTGCGAAACGCCGGCACGGAAGAAATCGCCCCCGGTAGGACTGCTTGGGGTCACCGTATCCTGTGGGAGGATCAGCGCCGGAATGAATGATGCGCCGCCGTCCGTCGACTCATAAAGACCGACGAGAGCCGCCCCCGGCGGCGTAAAGCGACCGCCGTTAACCGACGATGACCCATGCCGTGCAACATCGGTGCCGATGAAGATGTGATTAGCGTTCGCCGGGTCGATCGCGATTGCGCCGATCGAGCGGCCCGTTGCCACCGCTGCGCTGCCAGAAACGAGCGTCCAGTTTTTGCCGAAGTTTGTTGACTTGTAGAGGCCCACGCCTGCCTCGGAATCACCCGAGCCGTTCGGCTCGCCTGTGCCTACGTAGAGCGTCCCGCCTAGTGGGTCGGTCGGGTCGAAAACGATCGATCCAATTGCATTCGACGCAATACCGTTGCTTGAAGGATGCCAGATCGGCGGCGATGCGAGTGCGTTGTCTGCCTCCCAGACGCCGCCGCCCGCGGCTCCGATAAAGATCTTGCAGTCACCCGCGTGGCAGCTAGGTGAAACCGCAATCGCGGTCGCGCGCCCTGAGTAAATGGTCCCGGCAGTGGCGCCGGTCGACTCAGACGCGACGAGAGCATCCGCAGGGACGCCGAACGGGCCAAGCTGCTGCCAGCTCGCCTGCGCGGCTCCTGCCACGTTGGCGGTGGCGTTGGCCGGATTCGCAGCCGCGCGGTTGGCGATGGCGTCGGCCGCATTCGCAGCAGCCCGGGCTGTGGTGCCGTCGATCCAACGCTTTGGGTAAGCCCGATTGTCGTAAGCTTCTTGCGCCGCACCGTCGAAGGGACCCTCGCCGCCGTTACCGATGTCAAGGAGCGTCTGGAGACGCTTCCTGAAGGCATCGGAGCGAACAGCGTTCGCGTCCCGCCCCACGTTTGCCTTACTATCCGATTTCCCAAACAGGGAAGGGCCGGATGGATTCGCCGCGACCAGAGCCATTGCGGCCGCGGCCGACATTAGAGTGACCGCAGTGGCGAAACGTAGATATAATGGAAGAGAACCTGAACGGCTAAACTGACGAGGTGATAGAAACTTCATAGAGTGGGATATGCAAGGTTAGAGTTGAGTGACGTCGCCAGACTGCCCAGCCAACCCCGGAAGTGTCAAGATAATTCCTTCTGATTCCTTGGGAGAAAGGTAACACCGCTGTTACTTTTGCGTGCTGTCGGCGCACGCGCTGTTGCACCCGGGCTTCCGACTAGCCTAACGAGTGTCCCGAGGTGCCCTACGCTTGACCCTTATAAAATCCAGCGAAGATCCTTATGTCAACGCGAACGGTTTGATTCGAGATAATCGTGAATGGCTGAGGGTTCGCTCGAATATGCTTTGGTATAGGGTCTTGCACCTCGAGAATATAAGCGCCTGGCGGTAGCGCAGCGCGATAGTTCCCATGCTTGTCTGCAGTCAAACGCGCGACCTCTCTTCTTCCCTCCGCACCCAGGATAATCAGTGGATATGCAGCATAGGATTCCGGCGCAACCTCTGGGCGCGGCATGTCATCGGAAGGTTCAACCGCCCTCATCCAGACTATCTTCAAATGCCCCTCCATGAAACCTTGCGTCGCTCCTTCAATCGATGCGCTCTCGGCCAGCATCAGAAAAGTGCTGACAGTGACCAAAAACTTGGCGATCCACGACACGAGCGCAAAAAAACTAGTTGGAATAGTTTCCACTATCCCGCCTAATTTTCAAACTAACCTGAACCCGATACGCGGAAGCTTTGCCCCACAAATCCTATGAAGTTCCTCGGATCGACGCGAACAGTCTGCTTCGAGATAACCGTGAATGGTTGTGAATTCGTGTAGATGCGTTTTGCTGCGCGATCTTGTATGTCGCGAATATAAGCGCCTGGTATTGGCGCAACGCGATAGTTTCCGCTCTCGTCCGCGGTTACCCGCAATCACGCCGAAGACGAAGAGGGCCGCCCACGGCGGCCCTCTTCCCAAAATTAGGCGCGCGGTTACTTCCCGCCTAGAGATTCAGCTTCCACATACCCTGCGAGTGCGTCGCTGCGTAGATCAGGGCCGGACAATTACTGACCCCGACGCAGGTCGGAACACGGGCCGACGGCTGGATCTCGAGATGCGTGACCTCGAAGCGTGGCAGGCCCGGAGTCACGTGCCAGCTCTGGCCGTCATTGTCGCCCCTGAGGACGCCGAAGTCCGTGGCGACGTACAAATTTTTATTTGTGTCGTCGCGAACGATGTCGTTTACAGGCAGGTCGCCGTTGTTTGTTGGTGTCGGGAAGGCCGACGTGCCGCCCTCAACGTTAAGGTTCGTGAACAAGCCGGATCCCGGGGCCGTACCACCACCCTCCAGCACGTTGAAGACGTGGCCTGGAAGAGTCGGCGTCGCGGCGTTGTAGCCGGAATAGGTGACCCAGGCGTGCTTCACGTTGCCCGGATCAGGATAGACTGAACTCGGGAACCTCGTCGGCGAGTTCGCGTTGTCGATCCGATGCCACGTGACGCTCATTGGATTACTCGCATTGGCGTTGTGCGTCACGAAGATACGCCCCGCTGAGGTTAGCGCCCACAGTGTTTGATGGTCGGCCTTATTCCGCGCGAGCCATGAAATCGACCCTCCTGTGCGATCGATGCCGTAGGCGGTGCCGGTCAAGTCGCCGTGCGTGTTCAAGCCCGTTCGACCGCCCAGCGGCTGGAAGTCGCCGCAGCCGGGCTGGCCACCGAAGGTAGTGAACTCGGGGCAGTTCGCCTCGTAGTTGGCAATGTCGGGCGTCGTGTTCTGCGGAACAGCGGTGGGATTCGCACCCGCTCCAAAAGCCCACGAGCGCCAGACGTGCTGGAGGCCTGAAAAGATCGGGTGTGCACCAGGCGGCGGGTTCGGGTCGCCGATCTCCGGCCAGTAGAAGCCGACGGCCTCTCCGCTGTTCACAAGCGGCGCCGAGATGATCACCCATTTTGTGGGAGCACCGTTCTCGAAATTCGCGTCCGTGAAAGCACTCGTGAACTCGTTGAAGCGCCAAGTGGCATTCGCGGAGTCGTATCCGGCGTTGCCACCGTCCCCGTAGATAACCTGCGGCCAAGTGTTCTGGTCGCCCTCGGGGTTGTTATTCGACCACGTGCCGTTGTCCTGCGTCCCGCCTTGGACTTCGGCCGGGTTCGAGGGGTTTATCGCGACACCGATGAACTGCAACGTGTCGAGGTTTCGGTCGATGTGGGTGATCGTGGTCGGCACGCGCGACAGCATCCGCCCACAGTTCGCCAGGCTCGCTGCTCCAAGCAGCGGCCGCTCCCCGGAGTTACACCGGAACGAGAGATCGCCGAACGTCCCATCGGTCCGAATCATGCCGCCGTCTGAGCCCTCGAAGATCTGGGTCGGGTTCGACGGGTTCGCGACAATCGCGTGCTGGTCCGGGTGGATGCTGTCGGGAGCCCAGAGACATGCGAAGGCCGCCGTGACGCCGCCGAACGCCAACTCACCGGCCGCGCCCAACGAGCACCAGGTCGCAGGTGTATTCTGCATGTCGGACGTCAGGTCGGTGAACGTGCGGTTCACAGCGGTGCCGGGCGAGGAGGCGTCCGGGTCACCGGCCGTTGTCGAGTACAGGACCGCGCGACCGTTCGAGAGGGCGTTTCCGCAACCAACTCCCTTGGTGTTACAGGGAACCTCGCCGTACTTGTACGAGCCAGCCACGTAGACGGTGTCGGGCAGGCCGGGCGGCGTGTAGATAACCTCGTCGTACCAGCACTGCCCGGTGCAGGTGTCGATGGTCGGGTAGTATGGGCTTGCCGTCGTGTTCGATGTCAACACCTGCCAGCCATTGTAGAAGGCGGGGAACGGATTGCCCGGGGTGGGCGGTACGGTCGATCCCGCCGACTGCGAGGCGAGCAGCGCCGCCGCTGTCTGGTCGGCGTTGTCCGTCCGCCAGAAGTTTCCGGCGGTGGGACTGGTCGGCCCCCCACCGTTAGCAGTGCCGTCGACTAGGTAAAGCCGTGTCTTCCCGTTCTTCGCGGTCACCGCAAAATCTGTGCGGTCGATGCCGCCACCCGGGAACTGCGGAGCAAACACCTGACGGAAGTCGATCTGCGATGTTGACCCGTCGAAAGTCGGTGACCGCCGCCAGACCCCCTGGTCGAAGGCCGATGCGTAGACGGTGTCGGGGTGCAGCGGATCGAGTCCGACGTCACTGACGCCGAATGAATTCGGATTGTTGCCGTTCCAGACCTCGGTGAACGTATTGCCACCGTCAGTCGACTCCCACAGCCCAACGGCGTTTGCGCCGGGCTCAAACCGCTGCGTCTCGCCCGCCTCACCGATCACGTGTGAGAGGCCGCGGATGGCCAGGGCCGAGCCGACGAAGAGGTGCTTCGGGTTGGTTGGATCGACGACGATCCGGTTGATCCCGCGCCCCAAGAAAGCGTCGCCCGAGTTCGCGCAGGAGTAGGTCGTGTTGTTGACACAGGCGTCCGGCAGCTTCGTCCAAGTGTTGCCGCCGTCCGTCGTCTTGTAGACACCGACGCCGGCTTCGCACCCGGAGGAGCAACGGTTCCCCTCGCCCGTGCCGAGGTAGAGAGTATTCCCACTATGGTCGTTGGGATCGGCGACGAGCGCGCCGACTGAGTTGAGAGCCACGCTACCAGTGAGCCATGTCCAAATCGGATCTGCCGCCAAGGCGTCGTCCGTCCGCCAGACACCGCCGCCGGAAGTGCCAACCCAGAGGCGGCAGTTCCCTGGCACACACGTCGGAGCGATGACCAGTGCCGTGTCACGACTGGCCGTCGTGTCCGTGGCCCCCGAGAACGCCAGCACACCGGGCTCAACCGAGTGGTGAAGTGGCCCGTACGACTGCCAGAGCGGGGTGATCGCGTTGGACGTGTTCATGGCGTTCTGCACCAAATCTTGCTTGACGATCTTCTCGAACGTGTTCCTGGCGTGCTGCACGATCGATGGCGGGATCACGTTGGCCGGATAGGTCCGCGCCGCAGATTTGTACGCCTCGTACCCGCCTGCCGGTCCTTCGCCAGGCAGAGCTCGGGCGCTTCTAAATGCGGCAAATGCCGCCTCGGGGTGGCCCGCAATCTTGATTGCAACCGCCCGATCCTCCTGGTGGGAGGCGTTGCCGACGGTAACGAGCCTATCTCCGCTAGCGATAAATGCCATTGCCGCTGCAGCAGAGATTAACGTCACGGCGGTTGCGGTACGTAGATATGATAAAACAGCGTGTTTCATAGATTTAGAGATTTGTTAGAGTTGAGTGAACGCCAGATTGCCCGGCCCCACCCGCCGATGTCAAGAATATTCGTCTGATTCCTTGCAACAGTTTGGTGCAAATTTGTGGTGACAGATCGTAGGCGCCGTAAGGACAAAAATCATGCAGCCGGCCGAAGCGGCATCGTGAAACGGCACCGCCCTCGCCGGCCTCACCGACTGTGCCGCACCCGCAGCTTGGATTAGACCAGGTTAAATAAAGGTGCAGCCGCTGTAGCCACGGCCCTGTGGGCCGTCTCCCCAGTATAAAGAGCACCGCGAAGGTTGACCGGCCACCTGGCCTTCGCTGCTGGCTACGGCATGGCAAGCAGGCCGGTGGCTACAACATTTATCAAATCGCTCTAGCCTAACGAGTGGCGCGGCATTGGCCTAACGAATAGCCAAAACTGTTTAGCGAATGCCTGTATCGATGTCCATATCCACGTACACTGTCTGATTCGAGACAACAGTGAATGGTGTCGGTTTTGCCCGAACGTGCCCGCGGCAACTCCATGGGAAAGTCTCCGTTCTTATCTGCGGTTACTCGCGCGATTTCTTTTTTACGGTCCGGACTTCGAACGATTAGCAGATACTCGGCGTAGGTTTGTGAGGTGAACGATTTTCCAAATGGCCGTCTAGAAAATCCGGCGGCGCAACATTTCCCGCCGCAACGCAGCCGATCGAAAGCAAAAGAGGCAACCGAATTTTAGATACTCGCCAACATGGCTTGCGGTCTTACCTCATCAAAAAATGGGCGGGATAGATTTTGCCTATCCCGCCCACATTACGAAACTAACTTTACGGACGCTATGGCGTCAGGTTGCTGATCCGCGTCGCCCAGTTGGCGAGCGCCGTGCGTACGCCGGGCCCATGGCTGGCGCCCCCGCACGTACCGAGCAGGTTGTCTCCGGTTCCACCCGCAAAGAACGGGCCGCCCCAATCGATGTAGTTACAGCTATCGTCGATGTACTCGCTGGCGATCCAGATGGAATTGCCGTCCACGGCGGCTGCGCCGAAGTCACCCCAGCGCGAGCGGAGCGGGTTTGGGTAGTTTTGCTGCTTGTAACCCGAAAAGCCATCGTCCGCGGCATCTGCTGTGTCGCCAGGGATGTCGGTCCACGGACCGACGCCGGCGAGCGCGTCGATCGACGCATACGCGGCGGTCGGGTTCGTGCTGTCCCGTGTCGGTGAACGCCATCACCCCGCGGCCGCTCTGGGTGACCGCGACTGTTGGGTAGGTGAAGTCGTGGCTAGCTGCACCAAGGTAGCCGTTCAGGACGATCTTCCCTGCGCCCGGGTTCACGACGAACCACTCGATGCCGGCCCTCTGCGGTCCAGCGTCGGGGTTTAGGGCCGTATCGAGTGCACCCCACACCTTGCCATTCGCGTAGATCACCTGCTGCATCCGGGTGTCGTTCGAGTCGGGACTTGCGACGACCTCTGGACCACCATCAGCATGCGCGGTCGGAACCGGGCTGCTGCTGCAAGCACAACTCGTCATTCCCGACTCGAGACTGAAAATGTCAAAGAAGCGACGCCGAACACAATCGAAGTGCCCGGCGTCGCTAATAAAGCAACGCGGCGATCAAAAATCGTCGTGATGCGTTGGTGCGCTAACTAGCGAACCAGATAATAACCGTGAAGCCAGACGTGGTGATGGTGACGCCATCCCCAGTGGCCTGGCACCCACACATAACGGGCCGGCCCGACGTAATAATACGGGCCATGCACATAGTACGGCCGATCGCCCACCGCGATAGAGATCGCCACTGCATTTGCCGTTGGAACCATGCCGCTAATGCAAAGCAATGCGGCACATATCATGGCTAACTTGTTCTTCATAGTTTTTCCTTCTTTTTCTCAGATTTAGACGAGCCCCAGTTACGCCTTATTGAACTAAACTGTGGAAGCCAATCCCGGGCCGTCGAGTAGTAAATCTCGTGATCTCTCCATTGTCTTTGCGCACTTCTCTTCGACAAATCGAGATCGAGGACGCCGATTTGCCAACACCAATCGCCGCCCGACTTCTGTGCAAAAACCCGGCTCTGAGACGGTTATACCAATACCGCAGGCGCTGAGGCAGGCTCGATCCACTTACCGTGTTCGCGGATTAAATCTTTCAGTCGATCGACTGCCTGTCCTTCCGGGATATTGAATTTCACCGGCGTCTTGCCGACATAGAGATTCACCTTTCCTGGCGCGCCGCCCACATAACCAAAATCTGCGTCCGCCATTTCGCCTGGCCCGTTCACGATGCAGCCCATAATTGCAATCTTCACGCCCTTGAGATGCAACGTCGCCGCTTTGATACGCGCCGTGGTCGTTTGCAAATTGAACAATGTCCGCCCGCATGACGGACAGGCCACATAATCGGTCTTAAAAATCCGCGACCCGGCGGCCTGCAAAATATTGTAAGAGAGCCGCAGCGCCTGGCCTGGCGCTTCTTCACCTTGCACCAAGATTGCGTCGCCGATTCCGTCACACAAAAGCGAGCCGATGTTCGTCGAAGCGAAAAGCAACGTCTCGAGAAAATTTATAGGCCCTTTCTGTGAAGCGCCGTCGTTTTCAGCGGCGTCTGACACAGACGCCCTACAATTCAAAGCATCCCTTAAGAGAATCGGATGCCGCGGCTGCAAGTTCGCCGCCAGTAATCGAAATGCTGCGATCACTGGAAGATCGACATCGTCCTTCACTGTTACAAATTGCGGATACGAGCTTTGATTGATACGCGCAACCGCGCTTTCATCACACGGATCGACTTCTTCGATCTGTGCATCTTCGTAAACGATCTCCGGCTTGTAATCGCCTATCTTATCGATCTTATGCGCGATTTTGTCGAAGTTCGCTTGCCTAACGACCACGCGAATCAATTCTTCACCGCCCAGCCGCATGCCGTTCCGCTCGATCGTTTCTGTCGCTCGGCGCTGATACGAAAATGGATCAAATGAAAGTTCGACGTTGGGCGTTGGGCGCTCGCCACGGCCGAGCGCGTCCCGAGCGAAGGCGGGTTGGGCGTTGGATGTTGTCTTAATGCTTTCAATAAGCACCTTGGCCACCGGAATCTCATGAATGCTGTCCTCTGTCAGCGACACTCGAATCGTGTCACCGATTCCATCGGCGAGCAGAGAACCAATCCCAATCGCGCTTTTGATCCTGGCGTCTTCGCCTTCGCCCGCCTCGGTAACGCCAAGATGAATCGGGTAATTCCAGTCGGGACCTTCTTCGTGCAACCGCGCAACAAGTAATCGATACGCGTTGATCATCACCTTCGGATTGCTCGACTTCATCGAGAAGACGAACGCATGGTAATTGAGATCGCGTGCGATCCGCGCGAATTCGAGCGCGCTCTCCACCATGCCGAGCGGTGTGTCGCCGTAACGATTCATGATCCGATCGGAAAGCGAGCCGTGGTTCGTGCCGATGCGCATGGCAATTCCGCGCTTCGTGCAAAGATCGACAAGTGGCGCAAAACGCTCGCGAATCCGAGATAACTCAGCGGCATACTGCTCATCCGTATATTCGCGGATAACGAATTTTTTTGAATCAACGTAATTGCCCGGATTGATTCGCACTTTGTCCACCCATTTGGCCGCCTCCATCGCCGCTTCCGGCTTGAAATGGATGTCGGCCACAATCGGCACATCGCAGCCTCGCTCACGTAAACCTTTGACGATCTGCTCGAGATTGCGTGCGTCTTTCACGCTCGGCGCGGTGATGCGGACAATCTCGCAACCGGCCGCCGCCAGCTCCATCGTTTGCTGGATCGACATCTTCGTATCCATCGTGTCGCACGTGATCATCGATTGGACGCGGATGGGGTTATCCCCGCCGATTCCGACGTTGCCCACGCGCACTTCGCGGGTAATTCGCCGCTCGTATCGAAAAGGATTGATACAGTACCGATAGATTCATAGCCACTATTCGTAGTATTGGACGGAAACGGCGTGAATTATTAGTGCCCCGATTTCGTTGGCGTCGCCTTCGGCAAAAACTTTGGCGTGTCGCGCCTGATCCCAAAAAGGTCCTGCACGTCGAAGAATGCAATGTAAACCATGAAGAGAATGATCACGACCGCGCAGGCGGTCTGCACCACTTCGAGCACGCGCATGTTTACCGGCCGGCGGCGCACCGCCTCAATGAGCGCGAGGAGAATATGGCCGCCATCGAGCACCGGAATCGGCAGCAGGTTCAGCAGCGCCAGATTCACATTGAGCACCACGCTGAACCAGAGCGCCATCCGCCAGCCTTCCTTGCTGGAGAGCATTTTGTAATAAACCTGCAGCATCATCACCGGACCGCTCATGTGCTGCAGACGCACGTCCGATTTCGGTGAAGCAATCGCGCCCACGGTGCTGAAGATGGAGAACACGCTGGCGCGGATTTGTTCCAACGGCCGCGGGTATTTCACCATCATCTTGCCGTACTGATCGAGTGTGATTCCAAAGTCTTCTGCCCAAATAATCCCAATCCGCGCGACCGTATCGCCCTGGGGAATTTCCGGCGTAAGCTTCACTTGGCGGTACGTGTCATCGCGCAAGATCGACATCGTAATTGTCTGGCCGGGGTGATGTTTGATGTAATCGGAAATCGCGAGGGCGCTCCTTGCGGGTTGCCCATCGATCGCCAGGACTATGTCGCCCGCCTGTAAACCGGCGCGCGCGGCCGGGCTATCTTTGAAGACGGTGTCGATCTTAGGGTTTCCCGGCTCAAACGGAACAGCGATCTCCTTTCCGGCGCGCTCGACCGTAAGCGTGAGAGGCTGGTTCGGATGGTCTCGGATGTAATCGGCGATGCCGAGAATTTCATAAAGCGGCTGCCCGTTAATCGCGAGAATCATGTCGTTAGGCCGCAACCCGGCTTTTGCGGCGGGACTGCCCGGTTCGACTTTCGCGACCACCGGCGTTTCGGCCGGCACAATTCCGATTTCTCGAAATCCTTTGCGCATCCACGGCTTGGTCTCAGGAATAATCGGGCGCGCTTCGACAGTTTTTCTCTCGGGATGGCCGTTCACCACACGCTCAATTGTGATCGGAATCGTTTCGCCTTCGCTGCGAACAATTCGCCACTGGATACTCTCATCGCTCATCCCGCCAAAACGCGAAACGCGATGACGATCGATTGAGAGAATCCTATCGCCAGGTTTCAAGCCTGCCTGCGCCGCGGGCGAATCGGGTATGACGTATCCTATCGTAGTGGTGGCCTCCGATTCGCCCACGGGCCGCCCAACCGTCCAAATGATGACAGCGAAGAACACCGCCAAGAGAAAACTGAACAGCGGACCGGCAAATGCCACAATGATCTTGTCGAGCGCGGAAATCCTCGGCAGCCGCGCGCGATCGATGTCCGCTTTGCCCTCGATGATGTCCATCGGCGCAAGTTGGGGCAGCGCCACAAATCCGCCAAAGGGAAGCGAGCCTAACGAATACTGCACGCCGCTAATCGTTTTCTTCCAAAGGGGTTTGCCGAACCAGATGCCGAATTTCTCGATGTAGAGTCCGCGCCACCGAGCCGCCAGAAAATGTCCGATCTCATGCACGACGATGAGAAGATTGAAGAGCACGAGCACTTCCAGTAGGATGAAGATGACACGCGCGACGTGAAGGATCATGGTGAAAACGAGAATCGTAATTCGGATTTGGAGCAGACGCAGCGGATTTGACGTTGTAACGATTTAACGTTGTAACGATTTAACGTACCCCGTCGCCTCCTCGCGCGCCCATTGATCGGCCCGCAATATCGCATCGAGATCGGGATGTGCAACGCTCGCGTGCCGGCTCATCACCTCCTCGACCGTCTGCCAAATTTGCGGGAAATGCACTTGTCGATCTAAAAATGCCGCGACCGCGATTTCGTTTGCGGCGTTCATGACCGCTGGCAAGGTGCCGCCAGTTTCGCCCGCCCGGCGGGCAAGCTTCAACGCCGGAAAATCGTGATAACGCGGTGTGAAAAACTCCAGCTTCGACAACTTCGAAAAATCGAGTGGCGGCAACGTGTTCGGCACGCGGTCCGGCCACGTCACGGCGTACTGGATCGGGAAACACATGTTCGAGTGACTCAGTTGCGCCAGCGTGGAGCCGTCCGCGAATTCCACCATCGAATGCACGATGCTTTGTGGATGAATTACGACCTCGACGCGCTTCATCTCTACGCCGAAGAGCCAGTGCGCTTCGATCATTTCCAGTCCTTTGTTGAATAGTGTGGCCGAATCGATTGTGATCTTCGGCCCCATGTTCCATGTGGGGTGCTTGAGCGCCTGCTCGACCGTAACATCGACAAGTTGCTGCGCGGGCGTCTCGCGAAATGGTCCTCCGGACGCTGTGAGAATGATTCGGCGCACATCGAAAACGTCCAATGTCCAACGTCCAACGCCCAATGTTGAACTCCCGGCATTAGGTGTTGAACGTTTGCCTTCCAAACACTGAAAGATCGCATTGTGCTCGCTGTCTACCGGCAACACTTGAACACTCTTGTCCCGGGCCTCGCGCATCACGATCTCACCCGCCATTACCAAAATTTCTTTGCTCGCTACGGCCAGATCTTTGCCCGCTTCAATCGCCGCCAGCGCGGGCCGCAATCCGCCTGTCCCGACGATCGCAATCAGCACCATGTCCGCATTCGTTAGGCACGCGATCTCGCATAATCCGACTTCGCCCGAAAAGATACGCGGCTTGTACTCGAGCCCGCGCCGCAAGATATCAATCTTCGTTTCATCAACTAGACAAAGCCATTCCGGACGAATTTGATTTGCAGTAGCGGCGAGCTTCTCGGCGTTGCTGTTCGCAGCCAGCCCGACGATCTCCATCCGCTCCGGAATGTCACGCGCGACTTTCAGCGCGCTCTCGCCGATCGATCCGGTCGCGCCTAACAAGGTTATTCGCTTCCGTTTCATGGGTGAGCTCCCCGCATAACATTACGGTACGCGGATGACGAGCCGCAGATAGAAAAACAGAAGCGGCGCAGTGAAAAGCAGGCTATCGATCAAATCGAGCGCGCCGCCGATTCCCGGCAACAGATTCCCTGAATCTTTCACGCCGGTGCTCCGCTTGACGATCGATTCGGCCAAGTCGCCAATTACTGCTGCAAACCCGAGCAGCAAACCGAGCACGCAAGCATGCGTCCAATTTAACACCGATAAGTGGCCGGGCATTAATTTGAACAAGGCCAAGCTGCAAAGCAGCGCAAAGCCGAGCGCGCCAAAGAATCCTTCCCAGGTTTTCTTGGCGCTGATTTGCGGACTCATCAAATGACGCCCCATTGCACTCCCTGTGAGATACGCGCCCATGTCGCTGAATTTCGTCACCGCGATCAAATACAGAGCAATAAAACTGACCTGTGACCGCGCCGGTGCTCGAGCGCGGCGTCAGGTAAACAATTTTGGTGATGAAATTGAAAAGCCACAGCACATAGAGCAGGCCAAACAATGTGTAAGCCATCGTTTGCAACGGCTCGTCGTGCCGCAGCCGCGCAAACATTTGCCGCGCAAAAACAGTTAGCAGAAAAAAGAGCAGCGACCGCGACTTCAAAATCGTAGGATTGCGCCGGGCCGATTTTTGAAAAGTAATAAAAACTGCCGACCAGCATGATCGCGCCGCAAATCATGCCCGTGATTTTGAAATTCGGCAGACCATCATGATCGAGCATGCGGTAAAATTCCCAGAGCGCGATCAGGCCGAAAGCGCTGATCAACAACCAAAACAGAATTTCGAACCCGGAAAACGCGATGAGGAGCGCGATCGACCAAAGAGCGACTGTGCTGAGGAAGCGCAAAATGAACACCGAGCGCGTCCTCGCCGTTTCGGGCGCCGGTTCCTCAAGCGTCGCGGGCATGGACTTTCATCATCCCAACCGGAAAGATTTTGTCCACAGATTACGCAGAGTTTCGCAGATTACCGTTCCTGAGGAATCTCTGTGAATCTGTGAAATCTGGGGATAGCTTGCTCTTATGCAGAAAACGATGAAGGCTGTCGTTAAAGCTAAAGCCGAGCCGGGACTTTGGCTCGAAGCAGTTCCAGTTCCAGAAGTCGGCGGCGACGACGTCCTCATCCGCGTTCTGAAAACATCGATCTGCGGAACGGACGTCCACATTTATAACTGGGACGCGTGGGCGCAGAAGACGATTCCCGTGCCGATGACCATCGGACACGAATTTGTTGGAGTCGTCGATCTTGCCGGCGATCACGTGAAAGGTTTTGCGAAAGGCGATCTCGTCGTCGGCGAAGGTCACATCACGTGCGGACATTGCCGCAATTGTCTCGCTGGCCGCCGTCATCTTTGTCCAAACACTCAGGGCGTTGGCGTGAACCGTCCCGGTGCCTGGGCCGAGTTCGTCGCCATTCCGCAGGAGAATTGCTGGCACGCCGATCCGTCGATCCCACTCGATGTGCTTTCCTGTTTCGATCCGTTAGGCAACGCCGTTCACACCGCGCTGTCGTTCGATCTAGTGGGCGAAGACGTGCTCATCACTGGCGCAGGACCGATCGGTTGCATGGCCATCCCCATTTGCAAACAAGCCGGCGCACGTCATGTCGTCATCACCGACGTGAATCCGTATCGCCTCGATCTCGCGCGCAAAATGGGCGCGACGCTCGCCCTTGATGTGCGCACCGAGAAAGTTGCCGATGCGATGCATAAGCTCGAGATGAAAGAAGGCTTCGATGTCGCGCTCGAAATGTCAGGCAACCCAAAAGCGTTCGCTGACATTTTGCCGAACATGTTTCACGGCGGCAAAATCGCGTTGTTAGGCATCATGCCCGGCAGCGCTGCCATCGATTGGAACACCGTCGTCTTCAGCGCACTCACCATCAAAGGAATCTACGGCCGCGAAATGTACGAAACCTGGTACAAAATGACTGCTCTCATCCAGTCCGGCCTCGACATCTCACCCGTCATCACCCACCGCTTCCCCTACACGCAATTCAAGGAAGCGATCGAGCTCATGAAGTCCGGCAACTCCGGCAAAATCGTCCTCGATTGGAAAGAACGCTGACCTTTCGACCGCAACCGTGTGCCGCGGAATGGCCTGAATTTTGTTCGTCTGCGGATTGCGCCAGGTCGAATGACCTCCGCCTTCGTGTTTGAGCACGCATCCACGCCGCTGCGCATGCCGCAACAGCTTTGTTCGCTTCACGTGCCGATGGTTACAACGTCACGCAAAGCACGCGGCAACTACATGAACTACTGAAGCGCGGCCGCGTCCTGCTCGCGGCCTTCCAGCTCGAGCACCATCCGTTTGATGTGTTTGTAATCCTGGTGCGATTGCAGGAATTGCAAACTTTGCTGCGGATCGCCCCAGTGCAGGACCTGAATTGGTTCTTGCCGCGCACCCCACGAATTCATGTCGCGCTGATTCGCCATGTAGAGATCGATCGTGTTCCGGCCAGAAAGGGCCCAACCATAATCTTCTACCCGATACATTTGACCAGTCGACAGCAGGCGGAACGTCGTTCCCATCGGCCAGCGCGACCAATCTGCGGCAGCACTGCCGATCTTTGGCGGCCTCCCCACCGCAACTGCGCGCCTCGCCAAGCGGCTCGTTTTGGTAACGCGCTTGGTCGTTGTTGTGGTAGTCACGCGTGTGGTTGTCCTCGTTTCCTCCAGCGAAAAGGGCTGGAGCGCGGGCTCGGAATTTGAAACGCGAATGATTTCGGAGTCATCACCGTCGGAAATCGCGAGTGCACGTGACACATTTTCAGCGCGGTGAATCGCCGGGCCCGCGGCATGCAACTCGCCGCCGAGCGCGTTACGTGCGCCATATTGGGTGTGGTCGGCCTCGGTGTGGGTGTAGGCGGTAGTGCGCACGTTTTGGAATTCCGTTCTTGCTAACGGCGGTTCGTAAGGCGGCAGGGCGCGGGTGCTCGTTGTCTCGCACGAAGTGAAGAGAAGGATTGCGATAAAGACCGCGAGAACGGCTAAGGCAAGGCTGCGAAGCTCGGCGTTGGTCAAGGCGGATCGCGCAAAGTTATTAACACTTATTCACAGGCCCGGCAAGCAACTTTATAGCTAATCCGGTTCCTCACATGACCGAAATGGACACAACGGCGGCACCACCAAGCCAAATTACTATTTCCGTCGTTCCGATTGTGGACTTCGTGCGAGGTGATTGCTTTTTGTTATCCGTTTAGATCCGCGTAATGACTCGCGAATTCCCATTCGCTCACCCTCCGGGCTGCCCGTCCATGTCGCTCGCTTCCGAGCGGCTCCATTCTGCGGCTCTGCGTTTCTTTTCCGCTCTGCGAAATCTGTGTAATCTGTGGACTCTATGGTCGCCGAATTCGAAAAGCAGGTTTCACAAACGCTCGAGGAAATAAAATCGCAAGGTCTTTTCAAAACCGAGCGCATCATCACCACGCCGCAGGACGCGCACATCGCCGTCGCTGATGGCAAACGCGTGCATCAACATGTGCGCGAACAATTATCTCGGCCTTGCCGATCATCCCGAGCTGATCAAGGCGGCGAAAGAAGCGCTCGACACCCACGGCTTCGGGATGGCCAGTGTGCGGTTCATTTGCGGCACGCAGGACATTCATAAGCAACTCGAAGCCGCGCTAACAAAATTTCTCGGGACCGAAGACACGATTCTTTATCCGTCGTGCTTCGACGCGAACGGCGGCTTATTCGAAACGCTACTCACCGAAAAAGACGCCGTGATCAGCGACGAACTGAATCACGCGTCGATCATTGACGGGATCCGGCTCTGCAAAGCGCAACGTTTTCGTTACAAGCACAACGATATGGCGCGATCTCGAAGCGAAGCTGAACGAAGCCGGCGGCGCGCGCTTCCGACTCATCGCGACCGACGGCTGTTTCTCGATGGACGGAACGATCGCGAATCTTGAGGCGATTGTCGACCTTGCCGGAAAAATACGATGCGCTAACGATGATTGATGATGCGCATGCCACCGGATTTCTCGGCAAAACCGGGCGCGGCACTCACGAGTATCGAGGCGTAATGGGCAAGATCGACATCATCACCGGCACGCTAGGTAAAGCGCTCGGTGGCGCGAGCGGCGGTTTCACCAGCGGCCGCAAAGAGATTGTCGATCTTCTGCGGCAAAGGTCGCGCCCGTATTTGTTCTCAAACACAGTCGCGCCGCCCATTGTTGGCGGCTGCACTGAAAGCGCTCGAAATTCTCAGCGCGTCCACTGAGTTGCGCGACAAACTGGAAGAAAACACAAAATATTTTCGCGCCGCTCTGACCGAGCGCGGCCTAACCATCAAGCCTGGCGTGCACCCGATTGTACCGATCATGATTGGCGACGCGGCGAAATCGCAAAAGTTCGCTGCGCGCATGCTCGAGAAAGGCGTTTACGTCATCGGCTTCTTTTATCCGGTTGTGCCGCACGGCACGGCACGCGTCCGCACCCAGATCTCGGCCGCGCATTCCCACGAAGACTTGGAGTTTGCCGTTAATGCCTTCGCTGAAACGAACGAAGAACTCAGGAAGAGTTAAAAAGGTTAAACTGTTACAAAGTTAAGTAGTCTCGCCGGCATCCGTTTTAACGTTGTAATCCTTGTAACTCTTTTAACTTTTCCTCCCATGCTTTACATGGTGATCGAGCGTTTCAAAGAAGACGCCGCGCCGGCAATTTACCGACGCTTCTGTGAAAAAGGCCGGATGATGCCGGAAGGACTGAACTACATCTCCAGTTGGATCGATGTCGATCTAAAGATGTGCTGGCAAGTAATGGAAACAGACGACTTCACGCTCTTCGATCGTTGGGTCGAAAACTGGAGCGACTTGATGGACTTCGAAATCGTGCCGGTGCGCACATCAGCCGAAGTGCGCAAAATGATGCAGCGAGCGAACAGCTGAAATCTGGGGAGCGCACGCGCTTCGCGTATTCCTTTCGGCGCCCTCGACGGGAAGTTTCTAAATCAAACGCCAGACGCGCAAATTGTCTGCCGCAAGGGAAGTTCGCGATCGCGGGGGCGTGTGCGCTACCCTTCGTGCAGTGCAATACTGGAGCCGACCCAGCTTTTGTCCTTATTGAAATCGACGCCCATCATTTTGCCCTGGCTCATTCGGACAAGATTGTTCACGAGGATCGGATCGCGATCTTCTTCCGGCCAGACAAACATCATCCGAATCTCGGCCTTTGATTTCGGCCCATCCACTGTCGGCACAAACGCGGCGTAATCGACTTTCTTCTGCAAAATCCATTCATGCGGATTCGCTAGGTCAGCAAGTTTTTCGCGAGTCGGTTCCATGTCAACTCCGACGCCCGCGAAGGAGTAAAGCGGCTTCAAGACGTAATTGTCGATCTTTTCCTCTGCGGGAAATTCATCCGCGAAAAACGCGGACGAGGTGTGCTCCGTTTTCAAAAACGGCAGCGAATGTTTGCTGATTCGGAAATACCAGTTCGGATGACCGACCCAAGTGATATCTAGCTCGTCCTGAAAGCGAAAACTGAGATCGACATCTTCTGTTCGCAGTAGCTCATCGAAGATGACGCGGTTGTAAATCCGCTCGATGCGCGTCGCCGTTCCGTCGCGAGCGTAGAATAATTCGCGTCCACGCTTCTTGATTTTCGTCACGCAAACCGGGCAAACCCCCAGCAATGTCTCAGTCACGGCGAAATCAATCCGCGTTTTTTGCTTTTCCGGTTCGATCTCTAGCAGAATTACATTTTCCGGGTCGGAATCGGCGATGATCGTCTGTCGCAAGAGTGCCATGTACTGCTCGTCTTTGATTCCGCCGAACGAGGAGGTCCAGTTCCGCGGAATTGCCGGAAAAGCTTTGCGCATGCAACCGAGCAACAGCAATTGAAACCCAAACAAACTCGGGAACGCTTGTAGCTCGATCAAACGCGGCACGAATTGTCCGTTTTCACGGCAAATCGCAAAATCGATCACGAAAAAATTCGGATGTGCAGATTCGTTAGGCACGTCCAGGCCTTCCGGAATCGCGCTGCGCGCGTGCTGCGCGAACTCCGGCGTGCGCGTAAGTTCAACAATTGCGTTTGCGGCGCGCGCTACTTCCTCCGCGAATTTGTTAGTCAAAAAGATCGGCGTCTCCGAAACTCGAAAATCCGCCGGCCACTTTTCCGTTTCATTCACGCAACGCAGCAGCGCCGCGTACTTTTCCGACGTGAAGTCAGCATTGAACTGCGAACGGAGTTCGGGATGCATTAGGTAGGGATGGCTCTCCGAGCCATCCGACTTATTTGTCACGCGTTCACGAAACTCGCGCCAGCAAAATCAAGTTCACGGACTCCCCGGAGGTGCGCCCCTACCTTCAGACCAGGAATTTGCCGCGCTCCATCACTTGCTCGTCGTCGAACCAGATGTCGAAATGGCGACCGACGCAGTCGATGTGCGTTTTGGAGACCCAGTCCGCGCCGGTATGCTCGGCATAAGGGTGGCCGAAGGCGATGTGGACGCCGGGAATCTTTTCGTCCTGCAAAATGTTACCGATAACGTGCGTTAAGGCGGTGTTTGTGCCAATGGCAAATTCGCCGACGCGATTGCTGTTCTCGTCCGTGCTCGTGTAAACGCGAAATTCATCGCGCAAATCTTTGTTCTCCGAGCGAAGATCGACAATGCGATTGTTCTCCACTTCAATCGTCAGCGGGTTGTCTTTGAGATCGCCATATTTCGTGCAGAGATAATCGCCGACCACCCCATCGACAACGAATGTGCCGTTCGTATTTGCCGGCGATGTGAAAATCTCGCCGCCGGGTAGATTACCCCATTTTTCCGGACTAATGATGCCGCTGGTCTTCAGCCACTTAAGTTTCGATGAAAATTCGGCCTCGAAATCGGTACCGTGCGGCGTGCGACACGTGATCCGCTCCGCGTGACTCGCGCGCTCGATCAACCGCTGACTAAGCGCATCGACGGCTTTGAAATCGGCACGCATTCCCTCCATCATGATCTGGCGCGTGACATTCACCATGTGACCATGACGAATGTGTTTTCTGTTCACGACGTCGCTCATTTGCATGCGCGCGCCGAGTTCGCCCGGCTGTGTTTGCGCGCAAAAGATCGATACCTGCGAATGCGCCAGATCATCGAGAATGATTTGGGGCATCGCGGTCAACGGACGCCGCGCGCAGTTTTCAATCAAGAAGAGCGCGTGCTCGGAACCGATTTCCTCCACTTCAGCCTGCAACGCCGCCGCGATTTCGCGCGTGGCTTCATCGGTAATGATCGTGATGCGTTCTGCCGGTTTGAGGCGAAGACAAACGCGGACGGCGTTTCGTGCGCCGGGCACGAGCTCGGCGTCAATCGTATCGATGTCTAAACGATCAGGCATTCTTTTGGGTGCTCAGTTTTGCGCGGAAAGTTCCGTTTGTCATGTTTTGGGGAGCAAGAAGTAATGCACCTTCATGCACCACTCGAGGTAATCATTCGGCTTCTGCTCAAGGGGGCAGTCCAAGTTGTAACAGCCGTCGGTCATCTTTTCAGTCCGGCCACATATACCTTTGAACGGCGAAGCGATGCTTGGCTGACTATCCAACGAAGGCAGGCACCGCAGCGAATCATCGCGGGCGAATGACGTGACAGGGATTGCCCGCGGCGACAACGTTTTCCGGCATGTCCCGGGTAACTATGGAGCAGGCTCCGATGATCGTGCGTGGACCAACGGTTACGCCGGGAAGAACAAATGCGCGCGCGCCGATGAACGCATCTTCGCCGATCGTGATCTTCGCTGCGACCAGCGGCACGTTCGGGTCATCGAAATTGTGGCTAGCGGCGCTCAGGTAGGCCTCCTGCGCGACCGTCGCACGCGGACCGATCTCGATCTCGCCTAACGAATATGCGTTGGCGCGGTCGCCGAGACAGGCGCGATCGTGTAGCGTCAGGTTCCAGGGAACGGCTATGCGCGCGCGCTGATGCACAAACGGCGTGCCGTGGATCTTTGCGTCGAAAACGCGCAGCCAAAACAGGCGCCACGGGTTAAGCGGTTTCGGCGTCCACGCGCAAAATAGGAACCAGCAAAATTCCCAGAGAGCGCGCATCACTCGGTGACTATCGGACCACGGCGATTCGTAAGCGGATTTTTGCTTGGGATTAACGATTTGTTCCTGTGGCATCGGTTTCGACAACGAGGGAGCTAAAATCGTGCAAGAACTGATCGGCTATGTGATCCAGAGAATAATCGGCCGACTTTCGGTAGCCTCCCTCGGAGACGCGCGCGAGCAGCATTGGATCGACAATCACCTTCTCGATTTTGTCGCGCAGTGCTTGAGCCGGACTGTTTGAGCGATGATTGAACACAAACCCGGTTTCGCCTTCGCGAATGAAATCATTAAAGCAGTTGAGGTTTGACACTATCACGGCACAAGCGTGCGCCATGGCTTCGAGCGGCGCGAGCCCAAAGGATTCGCCGCACTCGGCCAGCGACGGATAAACGAAAAGTTTGGCTGCGCGAAAACTCTGCTCCAACGCTGCTAAATTAAAAATTGGGCCCGGGAAAAAAACTTTGCCGCCCGCTTTTGCTGCGACACGTTTGAGCTCGATCAGATAGCGTTCGCCGCCGCCGCCAAATTCTTCCTCAGCTGGACCCAAAATCGACAATTTCCATTCCGAGGAAAGCTCGCGCGGGATGTTTGCAAATGCATCGACCAACAAGTGAACACCCTTCTCCGGATGAACTCGTCCCACAAACAGGATAATTTTCTCGCGCTCGTTGATTGGAATCAGCGCACGGTCCATTAGCGATCTTGGCGCGGGGTACGCAATGACCGCAATTTTGTCTTTTAGCAGCGGCGCTTCCTCAGCGATCGCCTGGGCAACGACCTGCGACGGCGCCTGCAATCGCGCTGCTCGTGCGTAAAATCGCATCTGACCTTTCGGATATCTGGCCACGTGCACGTACATTTTTCCGCGTTTCGAATTGCGCAATAAGATCGGCAGCCAAAAGGTGTTGGTGACGACAATGTCCGCTTCGGGCAAGATCGACAGCGCCCTGAGCGAATAGATCAGGTCCAGAATTTTGAGCCAAAAGAGCGAACGCGGCGCGGCGAAGCCACGCACACGGAGATGTTTCACGCCGTTTAAAATTTCTTCACGGTGAAATTCGGGGACGGCTCGGGAAATCTCCACTACTTCGTGGCCGCGCCGTGCAAATTCCTGGCCCAACGCGAACCAAATTTTTTCCACCGCTCCACCTCTGATCGGCGGCACCGGAAAAAACGCGCCGAGCACGATTGTAATTTTCATTGCTAGCACCGGGTCGACTGCTCGCCACGGGATGAGTCAGTCCGATCCGCCAAGGGACGGATTCGTTCGATCGGCGAACTGCCGGACAAGACCGATAAGAGTGAATCTACAGCGCGACCAATCTCGTAGCGCCGCGCGAAGCAATTCCGCGCGTTGGTCCGCATCAGATGTCGATCTTGGTCGGGAGTGTTCAGCCAGCGCTCCATTAATCGCGTTATGCCTCCCAGGTCGTCCGTATCGACGTAACCGGCACGGTCGATCTCAACTTCATGCCAGATATTGACTCGATTGGAGATGAGCACGGGCAACCCGGCAGCGAGAGCTTCGACGACCGACATTCCAAAATTTTCCTGGTGGGATGGGAGAATAAATGCGTCGGCGCAGGCCAAGGCCGCGTGTTTCATTTCGCCTTGCAACAGCCCGGTAAAAACAACTGGAAGATCTGCAACTCGAGCGCGCAATTCTTTTTCCCATCCGACTTGGTCTGGACCAGCCAGAACGAGTGAAATACCCGCCGGTTTCAATTTGCGAAACGCGTCGATGATCAAGTCGCAGCCTTTTTTCGGATGCAGGCGGCCAAGAAAAAGAAGAATGCGTTTATTCCGCAACGATGGAAACCGCTCGAGAAATTTCTCTGGCGCTTGCGGCGCGAGCGGCGCGGGAGCTTCGATGCCTAGCGCTGAAACTTTTTCGCGGCAGCAATAAAGCCAGAAAGATTTTCGGGCCTGCAATCGTTCCTCTTCGGAAGTGAAGATCACCGCTGCCGCATCGCGCAGCACTCGGTAATCCGCCCACGGCCAGTAGAGCCATTTCTTCAAATGCTTCAGCGGAAAGCTTCGCTTGAACCACGGATCGAGCATCCCGTGTGGAAAAACAAAGTACGGTGTCGATGTGCGGGCGTAGCGCCGCCACGCGGCAAAACTGATGTATTGCCAGAGGCCGTTCACGATGACGCAGTCGTAATTTCCGCCGTGTTTTCGCAACCAGGGCATTAGCTTTTTTGAATATCGGTAATTCGTTAAGCCAGTGCCGAGTGCACGCACGGTGAGATCGACCTCGGCAAGCCACGGCGACGCTGGATCGTCAAGAACGACGATGTCGATCTTGTGACCGCGCCGCGCGAGTCCCCGGCTAAGTGCGAGCACAGCCGGCGAAACGCCGCCCACGCTCGGGTCGAGCGTCTGCACCATTTGCAAAACGTTCAGTGCGCTAGACAACGAAACCTTCCGTTCGCTGAAAATATCGGCACTCGGGAGAAAGTTTCTTGAGAGGGCGCGCCGGCACGCCGCCGTAGAGCTGATGCGTTTCGGTAAAATTCTTGTTCAGCAACGATTTCGCTCCGAGCACGCAGAAATCGGGAAGCACGCTGCCACCGAGCAAGACGGAATTTGTTCCGACGAAGCAATAATCGCCGATGCGCACGGGTGCCGATGTTTGCCGGCTCTGCTCGATGTCGATTGTGTGCGTGATGATCTGCGATTGAAATCCTGCCACTGTTGTAAACTTACCGATCGTCACCAAATTCGTGCAGTCGATCAGATGCCGATGTGTAATGGCGGAGTGTTCTCCAAGGATTAACTGCGGTTGTCGAGCTTTCTCCTGAGCGAAATGACCTGAGGGTCCCAATGGAAAACCGGTGATCCAGTTGCCGCGGCCGATCGAGACGCGCGCCTTCAAATGAAGGAGATCGATGTTCTTGCACAGCGTGAGGTGATCGATACGGCTCCCTTCTTCCATGATCAGGCGCGACGGAAAAACCCAGGAGAAGCCAATTCGGCAGCTCGGATGAATCTGAAAGCCGAATTGCTTTTGCAACAACGAACGACGCATCTCCCATGGTAGAAACAGGCTCAGGAGCATCAGGATTCGTTTCACAATTTCGCTCCCAAACTGCGGTAGATGTCGATGTACAGCGCGATCATCTTTTCGGACGAGAATCTCTCCGCGTTACGCAAACTTTTTTCGCTCCACGTCGCGCGCTGCGCCGAATCACTCAGGCGCAGCAGATCGGATGCGAAGCCGTCTTCATCATCGACACCGTGAAAAAGTCCAGCGTCGCCAGCCGCTTCGGGGAGTGGACCGGAGTTTGCGCAAATGACCGGACAACCGCAGGCCTGTGCTTCGATGATCGGCCAGCCGAAACCCTCGAAGCGAGACGGATACATGAGCGCCGTCGCGCAGTTATAGAGCGCCTCGAGCGTTTCGCTTTCCGGTTTTTCCAATTGCGTAATGCGCTCCGCGACTCCGAGCTCCCGCGCAAGCGACATCAGCTGCGCGTCTAACAGATCGCCCGCGAAAATGAGCCGGCCATTCCATTTGTCTTTGCAACGCGCGAAAATTCGGAGAACGCCGTCGCGATTTTTCCGACGAAGATTGGAGCCGACGTGGAGAGCGAATGGAAGATTGACGTTGAATTTGTCGATCTTGGCCAAGCGCGAGCGAGCGATTTCCGGCGGGAGTTTGCGATACCGGTAGTTTAAGCCCATCGGCACGATGCTGATGCGCGGAAGAATATTTTTGCGGGCGACTAAGCGCTCGGCGTCATCGGCAGTCGCACGGGAGACGCAGGCAATTGCATCTGCTTGTCCAAGACCGTTGCAGAATCCAGCGCTGTAAAATGCGCCCGCTAAAAGACGCGGGGCAGTCCGTTCGCTCGCCCAGAGCGCCGCGCACAGCGAGTAAATCATGACACGTGACCAAAATCTTATGCGGTTTACAATTTTTGGCATAGACGGCATTGGAATGATCGCAAATGTGGACGAGCACCGGTTGCATCGACAGTTTCCTTCTTAATTTTCCGGGAAAGAGAATGTACTTGTCGATGTAAGCGAGCCATTTGGCGGCAGATTTGCCTAACGACTTTATTTTTCCGAGAACCGGTTCCGGCCTGATCAGCTCCGCCGGAATGCCAGCGGCTGCCAATCCTTGCAGCATCATGGCATTGAATCGCTGCATGCTTTGCTGCTGATCGGGCGTGTAGTTACCGATCAACAGCACCATTGCCTTGAATAGGTCCGGCGCCTGAGCCGTGCAATCGCTCGGCATAGGCCGAGCGGCCGCGGACTGGCAGTCGGAATCGTTTTGGCGCGACGCAGGAATCGCGCCGGGCGTGAACTGACCTTCTTTGATGTCGAGTGCGGCCAGCGCAAGACCGGTCACGAACACAATAAAACCGAGAATGGTCGGCTGGCCGAATTGGCCGCTGATCATCGGAAGAAACGCGGAGCTGAAAAGCAAAATCGGGAGCAGATTGCCCAAGGGCACTCGACTTTAAACAGAGCCAACCGATGCGCACCGCCAGAACGCAGCGCCACAGAATGTAAGCGACGCCGAGGATCGGCCCGCTCTCGAGAAAAATGCGCGACCATTCGTCTTCGGTGAGGAAAAACAAGGCGTGACCAGTAAGAAGTTTCGCGCCGGCGTTCGTGCCAATGCCGAGCCCGTACCCGAGGAACGGCGACTTTCCAAAACGTAAAAGCCTTCCGAGAAACTTGACCAAAGACGTGACGATGACTCTGCCGGCAACTGTTTGCTCGGTTGCCTCCGCCACCTCGGTGAATCGCGTCGTCGATCACGCTCATTCCCTCGTTGAAAATCGGAGTCCGACTCACGACGAATCCGAAGATCAATATTACGATCAGCACCTGGCCGAAGCGGTTGACCATGTTCGGCCGCAGAACGATCACCAGCAACAAACGAAGCGACCACGACTGCACACGCGGCCACGACCGAGCGGCTTCCGGAAACGGCGATCCCGATGACGAGCGCAATGCCGGCGGCGGCGAGCAGCCAGTTTTTATAGATTCCCTTTCGTTAACACTCCCCAAATCAGATATCCCGTGGCCAGGGAATAATAAGCGACCACGCCGATCACGAACGAGAATGGACCAGCCGTCCGCACCTTGCCGAGCGCGGCCGTCATCATTTCGCCCTTCGCCGCCGGCTGTGCGATTGACAAACGCGTCCGGCGCCGCGCCGAAATTGCGCGACGAGCAACATCGACATCGGAATGAGAAGCAGCAAAATCCACCAGCCGAATTTTCTCACATCTTCGGGACGCAAGACACTGGCCATCACAAAAATCAACGGGAGATGAAAATAATTGGCGTGAAACCCGTATCCGGCGACCAGGGCAATCATCTTCGGCGGGATATACGGCAAGAGTTGAACGAAAGTCGCGAGAAGGGAGAGGACCGCAATGACGGCGAGCGCAACCGTCCAGCCGTTGCGCGGAAAAATCGCGCGCGCGAATGGCCAAGAAATAAATCGCCGAATGCGACCGGATCGCGCACGATGAGCAACGGGTTGGAAAGCTGCGGCACGACCCATTTGCGCAATGCTCCTTCTATCAAGAGCAGCCAGAAATAGAGCCAGATCAGCTGGCGAATGTAGCGCTTCGCTCTCTCTTCAGAATTGTCGGTATTCATTCGTTGATCAACTCGCGGATCGCGCTACTATCGTTTCACCGTAGGCATGCCAGGTAAGTTCGCTCGCCCGTCTCCTGGCCGCAATCCCCATGCCAGACAGGTGCGATCGATTGGGCGCGCACCAGCTAATTTTTTCCGCGATCGCCTCCGGCGAACGAATCGGGACGAGAAATCCGGTTTCACCCTCTTCAATCAAATCATCGGCGCCGGCATTTCGCGTCGCGATTAATGGAAGTCCGCACGCCATCGCTTCCTGTTGAACGAGCGCGCGGCCCTCAACGATGGAAGGCAAAACGAAAACGTCGCAGCTCTGCATGAGCCGCAGAACATCTACATGCGGCCGTGGCGGTTCGTAAACGAAATTCGGAAGTCGCTGGCGATACCAATTGAGCGGCTGAATGAACGAGCCCATCACCACGAGCTCGATTTCGTGCGAGTTGATCATGTTCATCGCTGCGAATAAATCGGCGAGGCCTTTGCGCTGCGTCATCGCGCCGGCAAAAAGAACGCGCAGAGGTCGCTCGCCACTGCTTTTGGCGGCCTTTGCTCCGCCGGCTCGGCAGTTGGCGTGCCGAATGGCGCAAACAGACATTTTTTTGTCGCACGGGTGTCGGCGGGAAGCGATTCCAAAACAAATGGACTGGGGCAGATCACCAACTCAGCCAGTTCGAGTTCGCGCGTTTTGCGCGCAAGTTTTTTCTGAGAATCGCGTGTGCGCCAAGCGTCGGTTCCCAATCGGGATAACGTTCCGCTTCTTCGCGCAACAATCGCTGAGCCGTTTCCCAATACGCGATCGGCAAATCGTAAACACGTCTCAGCCCGAGATCGCGTGCAGCAAGAAAGGTATTTTCGGCGCAATCTTCATAAGCGTAAACGGCCCGCAAAGTTCGGGAACTTCCCGTGACGCAGCCGGCGCGCTGCTTCGCGATCCAGGCCTTGCCAAACCTGATCGACGCTGGCCCAACCGGTCTCGTGCGCGATCAATTTCGTTAGTCCAAACCTCCCGGCCAGCAAGCGCACCAATTCGCGAAATGGGTGGATGTCGATCTTGTCTGCAGGCAACGGGTAATTCCGGCGCAAGCCTGCCCCGAATTTTCGACGTTAACTGCGGATATGATTCTTTCGACCAGGCAATGGTCGTGACAAAGCGCGTAAGCAGACTCGTCGCGATTAAATGCGTCGAGCAACGCACGCACATTGGCGTTGCCGAATGGATGCGTGAGCAAAACCATTTATTCCACCGGTCGCTGCACAAAATGCGGCGATAAGCTCGCGCGTAAAAATCCATCGACACGAGTTCGTGTTGCAATTCCTCGCGCGTGCGGTTCGCTCGGTCGACATATTCGGCGTCGCTCATCGTGCGCGACGCGTTCGAGCAGATTCGCCAGAGCGCGCGGGTCGTCCCGGCTCGCAAATCAGCGCCTGCCGGCCGCCGGCTTCGGGCAAGCCGCCATCGCGCGTGATGATGCACGGGACGCCAAGATTTCGCGCCTCGATCGCGGCCAACCCGAAATCTTCATTCGTGTTCGGCGGAACTACGACCCAGCGCGCGTTCTTCATGCGATCGGTCTTGGTTGCTTCATCGACAAACCCAGTAATCTGAACGTCTCGCAAGCCGTACTTTTCGATCTTACGTTCAATTGCCGGGCGCAACGGGCCGTCGCCGATCAAAACCAGCGGCCAGGCCGCGCGATCGATCTCGGCTTGGGCATATGCATCGACCAACGTCTCGATGCCTTTGTTCGCGATCCAGCGGCCGACGAAAACGAAACCGCGCCGTTCGTTGGGCGAGGTCCAACCCTGCGGCAACTTCGATGCTGTCGGGACTTTTCGGCTGCCGCGGCGTTTGCGATTTCCTTCCCAGGTTTGCCAGACAAAATCGGAGTTGTACCAGCGCGCGTCCGCCAACCGGGCGCTAATTCGCCAGAGCAAACGATGCAAACTCCACTCGCGGCGCATGTAATTGTGAATCGTCAGCACGATCGGTTTGCCGAAAAATTTCGCGAGCGCGGCCACGTCTGGAGATGCATTTTGCAAATGCACGATGTGCGACCATTTGATCGCGTCCGCCAGATCGCGTCCGGCGCGATCGACAAACAGGACAGCTTCGTGGCGCAGCATCGCAGCCAGTCCCGGATGCAAGGCGAATCCTTTGACCTTTTTTAAGCAAATCCGGACGGTGAAATCGGGTTCGCGGCGAACGGCTTCGGCCACGGCGAGAACAAAAGCTTCAATTCCCCCGTATGTGCCGAAGCACGGGCTGACCAACAACAATTTGGTTTGTTTCACCGGCTGGCAATTTGCGCGCTCTCGTTTGCATTTAACTCAAGCGCCTCGGAAAACTTTGCGCCAATTAGCTTCCAGGATGAAGTTTTCTCCTGCCAATCACGCAAACGTTGGGCGCGCGTTTTCAGTTCAGCCGGTGAAATTCCTTCGAGCAATTCGCCGGGCGCCACCAGCCAGCAGATCGGCGCCGGTTTCGATGGGTCGGCAAAATCGGCCAGGATGTTCAGCGCATGCGCTGCGTAGGCCATGAAGGTACCTGACTTGGCGTAGCTCAATTCGTCCTGACCGAAAACGCCTAACGAAACTGTCGCAAGTATTTTCGAAATCGCGGATTCGGATTGTGCACCGAGCTGCTGGAACCCGTCCGCGAGTTGTAAGCTCATCAACAAGCGCCCTTCTTCCTCTTTTGATTCGAAATCAGAACCCGCACCCACGGAAATGATCTTCGTGATCACTTTGGCAGCGGCGAGCGAACTCAGACTGTTCTGCATTTTCCTGAGCGCGCGCAGGCGTGAACCTGGCAGTCCAAAAATAACCGCCCAGCCTCGCTGACGCGGAAGATCGACATCTGCGCTGCGGCGAATGTTTGACCCGACGGGAAGAACGTGAATCGGTGTGTCGGCACAAAGGGCGCGAAGATGTTCGGCGTGGCTAGAGGTGCTCGTGAAGGCAAGATCGACATGTTCTAGCAAACGCTTGATCGCGCGCCGATGAAACAACTGCACGAAGAAATTCTTGTTTGTCATGGGCCAAAACGTCCAGATCTCGTGAAACATCACGACCAGCCTTCCACGCGTTTTATTTTTCCAGTCAATTAGCGCCTGAATCAATTCGCGCGGATATCCGAGGGGGTGAAAACCGTAGGCGCTGTACTGCAGAAGTATTTTGCAAGCGCTTAGCGGCAACTGTGGCAGATCTCCGGATGGAACAAGCACGCGAGAATTTTCTCCGCCCGGTAAACTGTCCAGAAGCCGCAATGTGTAATCGGCAAGTCCACCGCGTCCCCGCTCGGCTTCCGGACTGATGATGACAACATCGCCGGTCATAACAATGCCTCCTGCCTCCTGTTCCACGCGAAGGCTCAGCAGCGCCGCGACTTTGGTGGCAATAGCGCTCCACTCCGCGTTTTTATTATACCATTTCTGCAACGCTCTCGTTCGCGCGATTAGATCAAGATCGGAAATTGTTCCCAATTCGTTAGGCGCGATGGTGAAGCACAGCGGGGCCGATTCCGATTTTGCCTTGCTGATGATTGCACAACCGTGCGCCGCATAGGCCATGAACGTGGTTGATTTGCTCCAATTCCCACTTGTGGCGTTCGTTAGACCAAATCGCACTTGCGAAAGCAATCGGGAAACCTCAGCAGAGGAAAGCAATCCATGGCGCACAACGATTCCGGGGTTCGGCCAACTGGCGATCAATTGCTCGGAACGTGCGTCGAATTTTTTATCACGCGGCCCGATAAGATGCAGTTTTCTTAGATGCCCGTTCCCCTGCCAGGGGCCGACCTCGTGATTGAACATCTGCAGTGTTTGCAAACGGGCGAAAGGCAATCCGAAAATGGCAAAGTCGGTGCGCGCTTGTTGCTCCGAGGAATCGCCAACCGGCTCGATGTTTGATCCGACCGGTATCAAATGAATGTCTGTGCGGCCAGAGATCTTCTGAAGTTTCGTCGCGTGTTCGGCTGTGTTCGTGACGAGCACATCGGCGAGGCCTGCGAGTTTTCGGATGACGCGCCGGTTGCACATGTCGATCCAAAAATATCGAGAGGTGATCGTGAAGTTATCGCTGGGCAATTCATGAAAAAATATCAACAAACAGCCAGCCCGAGACTTTGCCTTCCACGCTCGCAGCACGGGCGGCAACCAGGTGGGGCAGCCGTGGCGGTGATACGCACGGCCGGCGTAATGCAAAAGAACATCCGCGTCACCGAAACGTGTGAGGGTCTGCGCAAGCTTTTCCGGATCTTGATCGAACTCGTTAATCGCAGAATGGCCAAGCTCGGCAGTTGATTGCGGCGCTCCGTCGATCACAAAAAACTGGGTTCTCGAACCGCTGATCGGCCAATGTCGATGTAAGAGCCAACTGTATGTGCCGATGCCGCAAACTGCCGGCGGCAGGCGGGTGGTGATAATGACGACCGGTCGCACGTTCATTGCGCCTCGATAAATTGTGAGATGGTATCCCAAAACTTGTGGGTCTGATCGGCCAGCATGAATTCTCGCCGCGCAAGCTCGCCAGCATTCGTGGCCACTTCGCCGCAACGCCCATCGGTCAGTTGCAGCGAGCGATTCCGCAACTTCAGCCGGATCGAGAGTCGGAAGAAAAATTGCGGCGTTGTTTCGCTGTAAAATATCGAACGCAGCGGAATCAGTGGGACCGTGATAAACAATCGGAATGCCGCTGCCGACATAGGTGACCATTTTGGTTGAGACACTGAAGCGCGCGAAGTTTTCGTGCTCCGGTCCGAACGGCATCGGCATGTAAAGCAGGTCCGCCTTTTGCATGTCGCACTGGACCTGCTCTTCGCCAGCGAACGGCAACACGTTCACCGGTTTGATGTCTTTCCAAACGTGTGGGCGAATATACTCGCATCGACAGGTCACGCTGGCAGTGATCGAGGTTTGGCGCTCAAGAATATTCAGCGCTTCGAGAAAAGCGCGGAAGTTGCGCTCGTAGGCCAGATGAAAAAGTCCCATGAAATAAATCCGCCGAACGCGCGGCTCAGGTTTTTTGCGATACGGATGGCACCTCGGCCAATCCGTCCGTGACGACATAATAGTCGCGAGAGCCGTAACGGCGCGAATATTCGCGGCCGAGCGCATCGGAGATGACAAATCGGGCGTCGCGCTTTCAACCATGCGTCGCGCATTGCTGGTTCGCGGCAGCGGCGCTCACTTCAGCCGCCGCGGTGTAAGCAAGATCGTCGTGCAGGCTGATAAAAAACGGAAGCGAAAGTTCACGCGCGACGGCTTGAGCTTGGGCGAAATCGATTCCCGAATGCGGGATGGTATGAATGGCCCGCACATTCATCGCTACGAGAAAATTCTTTTCAAGCGACGCCGGAACCGCGGCAGCAAACATCGACATCGTCTTCTTCGGAAACATCGCCAGACGGCTGGTTTCAATTTTTCCCCATGACGGACGGCTGGGAAGATGAGTTTCGTTAGGCCAAGTCTTCGGCCGCCGGGGCGAACAACAGACGCTGTGCCAATTCACCGGCGCTGCCTGAGCAGCGCGCGCAGAATCCGCGCACCGCCGCCGCCGGCCGAGCCAAGACTGAATGGCTGAACGAAGAGAACTCTTTGTCGCTATGCGCAGCCGCTCGTCGATATTTCATGAACGTGTTCGCAGCGATCGTTGCGCCAGTTGAAAGTGGCTGCGATTCCCACGCAACGTTTCGACAGCTCGTTGGTACGCGGCAACGATCGAGCTTGAGAATGGTGCAAATCGCGCGCCGCGAACTTGTCGATTTCTCCGGACACGGAACCAACAGTTCGGGCAACTGCGCGCCCGAGAATATCTCGCGGACCAGGAACATCAAATGCGACGGTCGGAATGCCGGCAGCGAGTTGCTCCAGAACTGCCAAACCAAATCCTTCGACGTAGCTCGGGAAAGCGCCGGCCGCGCAATCGGAGAGCAGCTTCGGCAGATCCTCCGGCGAATATTCGGAAATCAATTCAATGTCGCGGCGTGAACTGATTCGCCCAAATCGGAAGAGATTGTGCCCGCCTCCACCATCGTTCCCAAGAAAACAAAATCTCGCGTCGGGAATATTCTGGCGGACGCGGCGAATGATTTGCGCCCAATCGTGCGATCCCTTCCTCGCCGCCCACATGCCGATGAAGCTGATTTTCTTTTCCCGCTAATCGAACTGTCGCCGGGGCGGCGCCTTCAAAAGAGCGCGACAGCGATCGTTCGGTGAGGCCATATGGCTGCACAATGATTCGATCGGCTGGAACCAAGTTCTCGCCGAAGACAAACCGCTTCGTTCTCGTTAGGAACATTGATCAAGATCGGCGTGTCTAACGGCTTGGTCGGAAGCTTGCGTCAACCAGCGACGCGTCAGGCTGTAAAAGATCCGTCCCAAAAATTTCCCGCGCGCGCGATGTGGCCAACGTTGACGCGCTCTCATTTCGAAACGGTCGTAAAGCCGATAGAGCCCGACCGATCGGGCGACGAGCAAGACCGACAAAGCCCAGTTTTTTCTTCGACATCGGCAATGAACCGATGAGCGCATCGATGACATCAAAACGCGCGGCGTTCTCTTTAACAAAGGCCGCCGCTTTGTAGGCAAAGGCAATCTGCCGAATGGCGAATCCAGCGCGCGAACTGCGGACCCGCGGAAAAGCGTCAGACAAACTGAAGTGTTCAACCACGTGCCCGGCGGCGCGCCACTGCTCCGCCAGCTCCATGTAAACGCGCACCGCGCCCAGGCGCGGATTCCACTCGAGATTGAGCACGATAAGGATGCGCAGCGGCTTCGGCGCGGGCGCGGGAGTGGTCGCGTTCAAAATCTCAGGCTTGTCCAAAACTTGTGCCGCACCGGATTAACGTAATGACGCAAAGCGAAAGCCGCGTCTGCATATTGGTCCGCGTAAACGAACTGATCGTCCAATTGAAGAACGTATTTGGCGGGATCGAAAGCGCGCGCGCCGTTTGCGTGCATGACGAGATGGGTCAGCGTTTGGTTCGTGAAAAAATTCGGTTCACCGTCAAGCTCGAGGAACCGGCTCACGCCTAAGGACCAGTCGAGTTTTCGGAACAAGAGCAAGGCACCCGTATTTACCGGCTCTCGTTCTTCGCCCGGATCGCGCAACAGGCGGCCGTCACCGGAAAATTGGCAGTCAGCCAAATAATATGCCGGGAGGTTCTTGCTCCGTGGCGCGCATGGACAAGATCGACAGCGCCTGTGAAAGAAAAGAACGTCGGAATCGACGTATAATGCAGGACCATTCGGTCGGCAGCGACATCATGAGCGCGAGTTGTTTCCCGGTTGGATGGGTCGTGAGATAACGGCGAAATTTCTGCGGCAATTCGGCCGGGGGGCGGTTGGATCGATAATTGCACGGTGACGCTTGGATCGACATCGTTCGAAGCAACTGAATGCTGCACTTTGCGTGCGAACCGTCTGAAACGACGGTGAAACTCTTCGGCCGACCGACATGTCGAAGGAACGAGCGGATGGAAGCGATTTGCTCCGGCAGCATGGCTTCGCCGGAATAAGAAAACACCTCGAGCGCGGATTGATCGCGCCGGATTCAATCGGCGGTGCACGATCAATGGCAAGAGCGCGCGGTAGAGCGTCGCCGAGCGCTTCCGTTTCAGGCGGGCGAGATGGTAACCGAAGTTTGGCATTCGTCAGGCGAAGGCGGGCTGCAAGGAACGAAAGCCGCGGTAACTCATCACGATGTTGAGCAAGAGATTCGGAATCGCTGAGAGCAGATTGAAAATCAGAACGCCAGTCACGGTGGAAAAGTCAGTATAGGGAATGAGGGCGATTTGCGTGACGAGCGTGAGCGGGATGTAAAGCCATGCGCCGCCCACCCATGCTTTGGAGGCGTTGAGCGCCCAAAATGTTCCGGTAAGCGCAGACGAGGACTGCACCCGCCACCATCAGAAGCAGTTCGCGATGCAGGTGGGCATATTTGCTGCCCAGGACGAACAGAAATTCGTCAGGAAAAATCCATGCGCCGGCAGATGATCGAGCAAGCTAAACGCGCACAACACCGCCAATGATCGCGGCATAAAGCCAGCGCATTTTGCCGTTTGTTCTGGCAACGAGCGAACGCAGGAACGAAAACATTTGTGAGTAAATTGGTGAGGACGGAGAAAATCATGGCCAGGCGACCAAGCGCGCCGACTTCGGCGACGGAGGTCGCGCGGCGAGCGAAAAAGCTGATGAGAAAGATCGTGATCTGCCCCTGGAAACAATAAAAAACAGAATTGGCGGCGAGATGTTTCGATTAAGCGGACGATTGCAGTGTCGATCTTCGGCGTTTTCAGGCGCGCCGAGATCGATGACTCCAGCCGCATAATTTCGCAACATGGTGTATTGGAGAAGCGACACCGCCGAGGCGACGGCGACCGCGATTCCGGCATTGAGAAAAACAAACAAGAGTCCGGCCGAACGCGAGCAGTCGCGCGATCGCGCCGGTAATATCGATGCATCTGGATTCGCCCAATATCGGCGCGCAGCCTTGGAACGACGTCCGAGGACACCGATGCGAAAGTTGAAAACCAAGCCCGATCAGAACGACGACGATCAAGAGCGCGGTGTATGAAATAGACGCGCCGTTTTTCACAAGCATGAAATACATGACCGGTGTGACGGCGACGACGACCAGCGCGCCGAGCTTTTTGCGCAGACTCAGCGCAGTGTTAATGAGCTCGCCGAAACGATGTCGATCTTGCCAAACGCGGCCGCCAATCGAGACCAGGCCGACGCTGATGCCGATATCGGCGAGCAGGTTGATCGTGCCCTGCATGGTATTGGCGATGGTGAAATAGGCGTAATCGCGTTGCTCGAGGGTGCGAACGATTAAGATGCCGCTCATAAAGCCGATGATCTGCACGATCGCCTGGACGAGAGCGAAATTGCCGACGATCACGGGCGCGATGAAACGCGCGCCGAATGAGCGGCGTGGAGCTCTCGTCCAGAACCGGCGTAGAGATCGGTCCGAAAAAGCTCATGGCGCGATCAGTTGCACAACAGTGCAGCTAGCTGACGCAGTGCCAAGATAAATTCCTGCGGCGCGCAACGATGCAATCGATCGATTGAATCGTCGATCCAAAGACGCCGTGCCTACGACGGCTGGACGTGCTTGGGTTCCTCGCGAAGCAGGCGGGCTTATCGTCTCATCGTCCGGCAACGCGGGCGTGGGAGTATTGTAATATTCGGAATACTGGTAGTAATAGTACTCCGGCAGCGAGGTATCGACGAAGTTGAGAATCACGCCCGGAACATTGACCTGCCGGCCGTAGAGCAGCTCGAGCGATTTCTTGATCAGGCGCGCCGAAGTGTAAGAAAGCCGGACGACAAAGAGCGTTGCGTCAATCTTCGGCGCGAGGCTGGTCGTGTCATCGGCGGCGAGGACGGGTGAGCTGTCGATGATGATGTAGTCGTAATGATTGTAGATTTCCTTCAGCAACACGTCGGTCGAATCGCGCAGAAGATGTTCGCTTGGCTGGGACAAAGTTTTGCCGCGAGGCAGAATGAACAAGTTCGGATAGGAAGTCGGCACAACCACTTCGCGCCAGTTCACTTCCTGTTTCAGGACTTCGGAGAAGCCGACCTTGGAAGAAATTCCGAAGGCTTCCCGCAACGCGCCACGCCGCAGATCGCCGTCAATCAACAAGGTGCGCGCGCCGGAGAGCGCCATGGTGATGGCGAGATTGGCCGACGACGGTCGATTTTCCTTCGTTCGGAACCGCGCTGGTGACGAGGAGCGTCTTCGGGCGCGGGCCTTCGTAGGGCATGAAGAAAATCGATGAGCGAACGTTGCGGTAGGATTCGGCGAAAACGTGGCGCGCATCGTCCGGCTGGAGGAGGGTGACCTTGCCCTTGATCTTTTCCTTCGGAATCTGGCCGAGCACACTTTCCGAGAAATGATGCTGAAACTCACTGAAGGAGGCCATGCGATCGTCGATGCGATCAAGCAGGACGAGAATGGCGATGCCGGCCAGCGCCCCACCGCCAAATCCAATCAAGAGGCTCTTGATCAAGCCCGGGCCGGACCGAAACCGGTGGCGTTGCCATTTCCATGATCGAAACCTGATCTTCGCCGCCCACCACTTGGGAAACGTCGACCTCTTTCAGATTGTTCGTTAGGCGATCATAGAGAGTCTTGAGGCGATCGACCTTTCCTTTGACCCGATTAAATTGGGCAAGCCGCTGGCTTAGATCGAGCGCCTTGGCCTCCCATTCCTTGATGTTGGCCTGCAAATTTTCCATTTGTTTGCCGATGGATTTGCGACGGGTCTCGAGTTTTTCGACCGCGTCGGCGCGATAAAGATCAATCAGTTTCTCCTGTTTCGCGATGTCATCATTTAGCTTGATGATTTTGGGATGTTTCGGCCGCAGATCTTTCGCAAGCGTCTCCCGCTCGGCCTTAAGTAGCTGCACCGCCTGCTTCGCCTTCAGGTAATCGGCTTCCGGCCCGACATCGGAAAACGGCATTCCCTTTTCCTCGGCGCTTTCCGCAGTGCCAGGAGCACTGTCAGGTTTGTTCTGCGCGCGATCGAGGTTTTGATCGAGATCGAGCAGATTCAAGAGGTCATACTCGGTCTTGAGCGACGCATATTCCCGATTCAGCTTTACCAGGTAAGCCGCCGCGCTATTTCCCTCTTCCTGAATGAAGCCGATGTTGTTCTGTTTCTGGAATTCGAGCATCTCATCTTCGGCATTGCGCAAATCCTTTTCCACCTGAATGAGCTGCTCGGTGATGCCGGTGGTAATTTCGTGGCCGCGGTCCTCGCGCATTCCTTTTTTGAAATCGAGATACTTTTGCATGAGCGCGTTCAAATAAGCCTGGGTGTAGTCTCCGGAGCTGCCGATCGCGGAAAGCTCGAAAATCGATGTGCGCGGCCGTTGCAACGACGGTGATTTCGACCGGCACCGGCTGCATTTCGGGATGGGTGGAGCGAACAAGCGCTTCGGCGCTGCGCTTCACTTCCATCGCTTTGCATGAGCTGAATCTGGGTGCCGTAAAAATTGACGTTGTCTTCACTATAAACCGCGCCTTGGGAAATGTTCAGTTTGCCTGCGAGAATCATCTTGCCGGTGGAAAGAAACGACGGCGGCGTTTGATAAATGAGCCAGGCCTCGACGAAAAGCCCGAGACAGATCGTCAAAACCGGAATCCACCAGCGCCGGAGGAGCAACGCTTTGTAGCGGTGCAACCGGGTAATAAATGTAGTGGACCAGGGAGCGGCGACTGGCCCTTTCGCGCGACAGGTGTTTGCATACCTACATGTTGATCAAGCGCTGCGGGACATAAATCTGGTCGTCGGGCACGAAGCACCATGTCTTCTTCGGTATGCCCTTCTTCGATGACGCGCTTAAGATCGACGTTGAATTCCTTGCCGTTTTTGCGGGTGACCTTCACCTTGCGCTTGTTGGCAAAATCGCCAAACCCGCCCGCGCGAATGACGGCCTTGCTGACCGTGTAACTTTCATCAGGCGGAATTTCCTGCGGCCCCTGGCTTTCACGGAGCCGTAAACATAAACTCGGCCGCGCGATTTTTCGCTTACCCGATCGACCGCCAGAATCACGGTCGCATGATAATAATACTCTTTCTCCAGCAAGCTCTTGATCGTGTAGGCGAGTTCCTTGCAAGTTTTGCCTTGGGCCGGACACCAGCCCGATGTAGGGGACTTCCAGTTCGCCGTTGTCGTTTACCCGCAGACGCTGCGAGTCGTTATCTCGATCTTCCACCACCCGGAAACTGACGAAGTCGTTCGGGCCAAGCTTCTTCTTGTCATCAAGCACCGCCATCGAGTTTGTCCGCATGACCGTGCTGGTGGTAGGCGGGAGATCCGGCGACGGCGATTTGGAAATCGACGGAATCGGGCTGGCCGAATCCTGCCGCGTACCCGGGATTATATCTTTGTGCGTGCGCCGCTGTTGAAACCCAAACGATTACAGCGAAGTCAAGTGCATAAAACCCGAGTCTCATTCCCTCTTCATACCTTAGAAGCTGTAAGTGCCATCAAACGAAACCCGGTTCTGATTGTAATCGCGCAGAGCCACATCGGAATCTTTCGTGCGTATATTGATAGCGCAAGCCCAGAGTGACGTGCGGAGTTAACTGATAGCCCAAGGTGGCCGCGCCGCCAAGTCGTTGAAAATGCTCGCCGATGAACCCACCGGACTCATCGGCATCTTCAAAAAAGAACTCCGTGGAGAACAAGTGTATTCCGGATCAGGTTCCAATTGATGGTATGGCGGACGTAATTCAGCGTAATGTAATTTGAATTGACGCCGAGCTGGCTTTCGTGTCCCGCGCTGACGCTTTGGCTGATCATGGCGATTGATCCGGTGAGTGAGCAAAATGTTCGCGTAGTAATCCGAAAGCTCCTTCGACATCGCCAACTGAACCATTGTGATCGAACGAGATCCCTTGATACCCTCCCGCGACCCGTAGTTTGATGTTATTGGTGATCTCCGTTTCGGCAAAACCGCCGACGCTATAATCGGTGGAATCATTGAGGACACTGCTGGCTGTAATAATTGAAGACTCCGTTTGCTTCCACGCCGACTTTGATCGTGGACGTGATCAGATAAGCGGCGGTGCCGGAAAGTTCCTCCGCGTTTCGATTCAAGTAATCGAACGCCGAGGTTGTGGCGACAAACGTATAGTGATCGTAGCCGAGAGTCACTAAAATCTTGTTCAAATCCCACAGGACGGAGATGCCCGCGGTGTTTTCGAACCGGCCATAGTTCGCAACATTGCTCAACGCCGGTTCCGCTATCGGGTCCTGCTGCGCGAACATCCGGTCGTGAATATTGATGCGGAAATCTCCGATGAAAATGTCGAACGCCACCTGCGAGTTCGGCGCAATCAGAATGCCTCTCGTATCATAATTCGAATGATCGACATACAATGCGTAAGCCAAACCCAAGTCGAGCCGCAACGTATTGAGCTGAGTGATGGGCCAGATCGCATCCACGTTCACGTTCGGAGTGAAGATCCAGTCCGTCTGCGCCCCGACATCGGCGTAATTGACGTTGTCGTTGTATTCGACTCCAACCGTCGCGCTGACGCGAAAACGGACCGGGCCCAGCATCAAGTTATATGGGATGCGGTTGACATCCTGTTGCCGCGCCTCCGAAGCAGCTTCACCAGCGAGGGATGGGCGAACTGCATCTTGCGCGTGCGCAATTGACATTTCGCCGAGCAGCGAAATCGAAAGCAGCAAAGCGATCCTCCTCAGCAAACGATCGCAGCGGCAAGCAATGAAACGACGGCTCATAGACAGGTCAATTCAGGTTCAGGTTAGCAGTTGTGGTACCATATTGTGGCAACAAAAAACTTAGGTCGAGAGCCGCCCCGTCCCCGGAAGGCAACGCCCGTTTTCGTTGGTGCTAAGTATGCTCCTTTCCTTTTACAAAAAAAGCCCTCTACCAAGCAAGCGAAATCGCCGGCCGCTCCTTCTTCCGGTATCATTTAAAATTCAATTTACCCTCCGAGCGCATGCGACTTTGGCCACCCACAGCACGCACTAAGACCAAGCAGCGTTTGGCCCGATCTAAGCTTCTACCAAATCGCATGAGTCACTGGTCCTCCCGGATTGCCGGTTGGGAGGCCGCAATTCTGTCCATGGCCCTGCTGGGCGCCGGCGCCATTCCCTCATCGCTCCTTGCCGATAACCCCACACCCGCCGCCGACAGTGCCCAGATCGAGTGCATCACCCCTGATGGCCGGGTGAGCGCAATTTCTCATGCGCACGTTGCCGATCCAAGCACGGCTGCAACGATCATCGATGATACTACTGTCAGTTGCCCGTTGCGCGCAGGCGACACGACTTTCGTCATCGCGCTGCCAACAAACGCGCTGCGCGATCGCTTCACAGTTATTAATGAAAACGCCGCAGCCTGTGGAGAACTCAAAATTGCCATTGCCAACTCTCATCTGGCGGCAGACAGCCCGAAATGGAGGGCAGTGGACGGCACCATTCCATTTTCGCACAAGCGGCTCTTTAATCTTTCGATGCTGGGCGTGGAAACCAGATTTATGCGGCTCAGGTTCCACGTCGAAATTGCGCGTGAAGATTCAACAGATCCCAACGTTGCGTGGTTCCGGAACACATTTCATTTCTCCGCGCTCGAAGCCGGCATCAAGTCGCATTTTGCTGTTAGTACCGCACGCGCAGCGAACTCCTGACTGAAACGAGCTTCGGCTGGTTTTCAGTGGCGCCGCTTTCCGTCGCGCTTAATAGGTAATTGCCGATCTTGATCGACAAAAACTCCCGGCCGGGAAATCAATTTCGCGGCTCACAGAAACAGATTCCGCGCCTGCGCGCACCCGCAATTTCAAGGCATGGAACTAGCTCTCATTACAGGAGACTTCGATCGGTCATAACGCATGCGATTGCCTACCGGAAATCAGACCGCACCACCCGTAGGGCAATCCAGCATCGGTGACCAGTCGAACGTATCTGAGCATCATCCTCCTTATGAAAACGAAACTAGCGGCCTATCTGAAAGTGATCCGGGGCAAAGCCAAAATTATTTTTCACTCATTGCCCGGGCTACGAATGATGCAGTTCGGGATTGGGATGTAAAAAGCGGGCGTCTTTCTTGGCCGCAAGGGCTCCGCACCCTGCTTAGCTACGAACTGGCCGATTGCCAGGATGAGCTCGGCTTCTGGCAAAGAAATCTTCATCCCGATGATCGTATCCGCGTGGCCACGGCCATTCGGGACGCGCTCGTCGGTGAGAACGAGCGCTGGACAGGTGAGTATCGGTTTCGGCGTGCCGACGGAACCTACGCGCACCTGTTGGAGCGCGCCGCGATCTTGCGGGACGACACTGGCGCCGCCGTTCGGTTCGTTGGCTCACTCATGGACGTCACCGCGCGCAAACAATTGCACGATCAGCTTTGCCGTTCGCAAAAAATGGAGGCCTTCGGGCAACTCGCCGCCGGAGTTGCGCATGATTTTAACAATTTTCTCACCACAATACTCGGCTATAGCGACCTGCTCCTGAACGAACTTCGCGTCAAAGGCGAAATCGCTGACCACATCTCGGAGGTCCGGAGTGCGGCCGGCCGCGCGTCGGCTTTAACGCAACAGCTCCTGGCTTTCAGTCGCAAACAACCGCTCGAACCAAAAGTCGTGGAGGTGAATTCCATCATCTCCAACCTCGAGCGCTCGCTTCTCCCCTTGCTGGGCGAAAACATCCACATCGTAAGTCATTTGCACAGCGAAAAAGCCGACGCCCACATCAAAGTGGATCCAGATCAGCTCACCCAGATCATTCTTAACCTTGCTGTGAACGCGCGCGACGCCATGCCGAGCGGTGGGAAACTCACTCTGGAAACCGCTACCATAAACATCGACGACCCCCATCAACCGTACGTTGGTATCGACGAACTTGTCCCGGGCGAATACGTGCGGATCAGCCTAACGGACACGGGTATTGGAATGAGCGACGAAGTCAAGGCCCACCTTTTTGAGCCTTTTTTTACGACCAAAGAGCAACGCAGCGGACTCGGCCTCGCCACCAGCTACGGAATCGTTCGGCAAAGCGGCGGCGAAATCCGCATCGAAAGTAAACAGGGTAAAGGCACCAAAGTGGAAATTTATCTGCCGAAAGCTTCAGCGCCCGCGCTTACCTACAAGAAACCGAACACAAAAAAATTGCCGAGCGGCGTCGAAACAATTCTCGTTCTCGAAGACGATATCAGTGTCCGGCACATCTCGGTGCGCGTACTGCGCAAACTTGGCTATCAAGTCATCGAAGCGGCTAATGGCGATGACGCTCAACGTTTGATCACCCAAAGTGGCGGACGCCAGATCGATCTGCTTCTCACCGACATGGTCATGCCGCAAATGAGTGGCCAGCATTTTGCCAAATGGCTGCATCAAACCAGTCCGCATACGAAAGTCATTTTCGTTTCCGGCTACCTAGAAGAATCGCTGCATCGCTGGCGATCGGCTCGACCCCGACATGTTCTTTCTGCCGAAACCGTTCGACTCCGAGCAACTCGCGGCCAAAGTTCGCGAAGCGCTCGACACCGCGAAGTAACCTCGACGATCCAACGATTGTCGGATCCTTCGCTCGCGATAGCTGTCGGAGCTGCGGATCTCGCGTGAAAACATTGCTGCTCCTTCGGCTGCGGTATATTGAAACAGCGTGATCACCTTCCAGGAAATCGAAGCTGCGCGCGACGCGCATCGCCGGCGCGGTCTATTATTCGCCCTGTCAGCCGTCAATTCCGCTCAGCGAGATCGCGGGAACGGAAATTTTCTGCAAGCTCGACAACTTGCAGCGGACCGGAAGTTTTAAGGAACGCGGCGCGCGCAACGCCCTTGCGCAACTTTCATCCGAGCAAAAAAAACGCGGCGTCATCGCCGCCTCTGCCGGCAACCACGCGCAAGCACTCGCTTATCAAGGCCGATTGCTCGGCATTCCGGCCACCGTGGTGATGCCGCAATACGCACCTCTCATCAAAGTCAGCAACTGTCAGAAACTTGGCGCGAACGTAGTGCTGCACGGCAAAGATTTCGCTGAAGCCAAAGCGCGTGCCCACGAGATCGCCGCGGAAAAAGGTCTCGCTTATATCGACGGCTACGACGATCCGGCCATCATTGCCGGACAGGGAACGATGGGGCTCGAAATTGTCGAGCAGGTTCCCGATCTCGATGCGGTTCTTGTGCCTGTCGGCGGCGCCGGTCTAATCGCGGGTGTTTCGCTTGCTGTGAAAACTTTGCGTCCACAAACGAAAGTCATCGCGGTGGAAGCAGAAAACGTGGCGAGTTTTTCGGCTGCGCTGGAAGCCGGTAAACCGACGAAAATCGCGCTGCACCCTACACTTGGCCGACGGTCTCGCTATTCCGCAGGTAGGCGCAAACGCTTTCGAGATTGCGCACAGATTTGTCGATCTCGCCGTCACTGTCACAGAAGAGCAGATCGCGATCGCAATTCTGCGACTCGTCGAACTGGAAAAAAGCGTGGTAGAAGGTGCCGCCGCCACACCGCTGGCCGCGTGTCTCTCCGGAAAATTGGAAGACCTCGCTGGCAAAAAATGCGTACTGCTGCTGTGTGGCGGCAACATCGATCCCAACGTCCTGAGCCGAGTCATCGAGCGCGGCCTGGTGGCTGATGGTCGCCTCTGCCGATTCACTGCCGTGATCAGCGATCGTCCCGGTGGACTCGCTGATCTCGCCGCGCAAATCGCTTCCACCGGGGCGAGCATCAAACAAGTAGTGCACGACCGCGCCTTCGCCAGCTCGGATGTTTCGACTGTGAACGTCCTTTGCACGGTCGAGACCCGGAACCATCAACATTTTGCCGAACTGCGCGCGCAATTGAGAGCGCACGGCGTCGAAACCTACGATACAAAGTAAACTGTAGCCGTCCGCTCTGTCGGGGCGATGCGTGCGCTTATCCTAACACGGCGACAGAGCGTCATGGCTACAACACTTGAAGCGGGTCCCGCGTTCCGTAGTCTTTTCCCATGCAATTGCGCGAACAAAAGATTGATATTGATTCGTTTGCGCGGCGTCACATCGGGCCGAACGATAACGAAATTGACGAGATGCTGCGCGAGATCGGGTTTGAAAATCTCGACCTGCTCATCGACGCAGCCATTCCGAAAAACATTCGACTGGATCGACGATTAAAGTTGCCCGAAGCCAAATCGGAAGCGGCCGCGCTCGCCGAGCTGCGAGCAATTTCGAAGAAAAACAAAGTCGAGAAAACGTTTATTGGTGCCGGTTATTCCGATTGCATTACGCCTCCGGTCATTCAGCGCAACGTTCTGGAAAATCCTGGTTGGTACACTGCTTACACGCCGTATCAAGCCGAGCTAGCGCAGGGCCGCCTCGAAGCGCTGCTCAATTTCCAAACCATGATCGCGGACCTGACCGCGCTCGACATCGCCAATGCCTCGCTGCTTGACGAAGCGACGGCCGCGGCCGAAGCCATGGGGCTTTGCCAGGCGGTTGCCGGGGTCGGCGCCGACTACGATAAAAAAACGTTTTTCGTCGCGGATAATTGCCACCCGCAAACCATCGAAGTCGTTCGCACGCGCGCGAAACCGCTCGGCATCGAACTCAAGATCGACAATTACTCGCGTTTCAAATTCGACGACTCAGTTTTTGGCGCGTTGGTGCAATATCCCGCGACCGATGGCGCGATTGACGATTACTACCGATTTCGTTAGGCAAGCACATGACGCCGGCGCACTTGTCGTCGTTGCGGCCGACATTCTCGCGCTGACGTTGATAAAACCGCCGGGAGAATTTGGCGCCGACGTCGCCGTCGGTAACACGCAACGGTTTGGCGTTCCACTCGGCTTTGGCGGACCGCACGCTGCATATTTTGCCACGCGCGATCAATACAAGCGGCACATGCCGGGTCGCCTGGTTGGCGTTTCGCACGATGCCGAAGGTCGGCCCGCTTATCGTCTCGCCCTGCAAACGCGCGAGCAACACATCCGGCGCGAAAAAGCGACCAGTAACATTTGCACGGCGCAGGTTCTTCTCGCCGTCATTGCGTCGATGTATGCCGTCTATCACGGCCCGGGCGGTCTGCGCGCGATCGCCGAGCGCGTGCATCGCCTAACGAGTCAACTCGCCGCCGGTCTAAGAAAACTCGGGTTCAAAATCGCGCATGAAAACTTCTTTGACACGATCCGCGTGGAGGTCGAATCGAGCGCGCCATGTTGGAACACGCAGAGAAGGCAGGCTGCAATCTTCGCGCGCTCGGCCCGCAGCGCAGTCGGGATTTCATTGGACGAAACAATGAGCGACCCGCGACATCGAGTTGTTGATGTCCGATCTTCCGCGGTACGCACATCCGCGATTTTGAAACGATGACAAGACTCGCTGAGTTCCGCTTTCCAGCATTCCGCAATCGGCTCTCCGTCAATTCCGAATTTCCTGACCCATCCGGTTTTTAACACTCATCACACCGAAACGGAGATGCTGCGTTACATGCGCCGGCTGGAATCGCGCGATCTGTCACTTTGCCATTCGATGATCCCGCTGGGCTCCTGCACCATGAAACTGAACGCAACCGCGGAGATGTTTCCGATTTCATGGCCGGAGTTCTCGAAACTGCATCCGTTTGCGCCTGACGAACAGACGCGCGGCTATGTCGAGATGTGCAACGCAACTGGAGGAATGGCTCGGCCGAGATCACCGGATTTGTCGCCGTTTCGCTTCAACCCAATGCCGGTGCACAGGGTGAATATGCCGGGCCTGCTTGCCATCCGCCAATATCATGCGTCGCGCGGTGAAGCCCATCGCAATGTTTGTTTGATTCCAACGTCCGCGCACGGAACCAATCCCGCGAGTGCCGTGATGGCTGGGTTCAAAGTTGTTCCGGTGGCGACATCGAAAGATGGTGATGTCGATCTCGCTGATTTGCGGGCAAAGGCGGACGGGCACGCGCGCAATCTCGCTGCGCTCATGGTCACGTATCCGAGCACGCATGGTGTTTTCGAAACGACCATCCGCGACATTTGCGACATTGTGCACGCGCATGGCGGACAGGTTTATCTGGATGGCGCAAACATGAACGCACAAGTCGGTCTTTGCCGGCCCGGCGATTATGGCGCGGACGTTTGCCATTTGAATTTGCACAAGACGTTTTGCATTCCGCACGGCGGCGGCGGGCCCGGGATGGGTCCAATCGGCGTCGCGAAGCATCTCGCGCCGTTTTTGCCAGCTGATCCGTCTATCGACTATCAAAAATCAACTATCAACTCTGCAGCGACTGGTCCCGTCGCTGCCGCTCCCTACGGCAGCGCCAGTATCCTGACGATTTCGTGGATGTACATCCGAATGATGGGCGCGGATGGATTGAAGCGCGCTAGCGAGGTCGCGATTTTAAACGCCAACTATATTGGCAGACGGCTCGATCCGCACTTCCCAGTTTTGTTCAAGGGCAAACGTGGATTGGTCGCGCACGAATGCATTGTCGACATTCGCCAGTGGAAAAACGCAGGGATAGAAGTGGAAGACGTGGCAAAACGCCTGATGGATTACGGATTTCATGCGCCGACCATTTCATGGCCGATCGCTGGGACGATGATGATTGAGCCGACGGAAAGCGAGTCAAAGGACGAACTCGACCGGTTTTGCGACGCGATGATTTCCATTCGCGCGGAAATCGAGGCGGTCGCAAGCGGCAAGATCGACAAGCAAAACAATCCGCTCAAGAATGCGCCGCACACGATCCGGCAACTCGCGGCGGCAAAATGGGACCGTCCCTACTCTCGCGAACAAGCCGCCTTCCCTGCGCCGTGGACGCGCGAGCACAAATTCTGGCCCGCGGTCGCCAGGGTCGACAATGTTTATGGCGATCGGAATTTGTTTTGTTCCTGCCCGCCGGTGGAAGCATTCGAGTGAGGCAATGAAAATCGCGGCGACAGCCTGGCTCCTAGCGCTAACGTGCGTGGTTGCATCGGCCGCCGAGAAGGTTTCGTTCATCAAGATCGATGGGGCGATTGGCCCGGCAACGGCCAGTTACATTTCGCGAAGTATCGATGAAGCCCGGACACAGAATGCACAATGTCTGGTCATTCAACTCAACACGCCCGGCGGTTTGCTCGATTCGACACAAACGATCGTGCAAAGCTTTTTAGGGTCGACGGTGCCGGTGGTAGTCTATGTCGCTCCGACCGGGGCGACCGCGACCAGCGCCGGTTGTTTCATTACCGTTGCCGCAAGCGTCGCGGCGATGGCGCCGGCCACGACCATTGGTGCGGCGCACCCGGTGACGCTAGGCGGTAATCCGACCGGCGGGGAAGAAAAGCCCGACGATACGATGAAACGGAAGCTCGAGAATTTTTCCGTAAGCTACATCGAGGCAATCGCGGCCAGGCGCCATCGCAATGTCGAGTGGGCCAAATCCGCCGTGAAGGAAAGTGCATCCATTACCGCGGAGAAAGCGATCGAGTTAAAAGTCATCGATCTTATCGCTGTCGATCTTCCGGATTTGTTAAAGCAATTGAATGGACGCGTGGTGGATGGCAAGACGCTCAAGACCGCAGACGCCGAGGTTTCCGAGATTAAGATGTCGGCTTCCGAACGCGTCTTCCAAAAGCTGTGGCGGCCCGAGGTTATGTTCATTCTCATGCTCATCGCGATTTACGGAATCATCGGTGAAATGACCACGCCCGGCGCGATCCTGCCCGGCGTGGTTGGCGCGGTCGCGCTGATCCTTGCGCTCTATTTGGCGGCGATCCTTCCGGTCAACGTGACGGGGCTTGTCTTGATCGCGCTCGCACTCATGCTCTTCATTTTTGATGTCTATGCGCCCACGCACGGCGTGCTGACCGTGGGTGGAATCATTTCGTTCTTGATTGGCTCTCTTATGCTTTTCAACCGCGCCGATCCGCTCTTTCGCCTTTCGCTGAGCTACATCATTCCGGCTACGCTGATTACGGCAGCGTTCTTTGTTTTCGTCATTGGAAAAGGCTTGCGCGCGCAGCGCCTGCCGGTGAAGGCCGGAGTGGAAACGATGCTTGGAAAAACGGTGACCGCATTGACTCCGATCGACTCGCGCGGAGGCCGAGTCTTCGTCGAAGGCGAGTATTGGAATGCGACCAGCGACAGGCCGATCGAAAAAGGCGAATTAGCAGAGATCGCAGCCGTGCAAGGATTAACCGTGAAACTAAAACCCAAAGGAGAATAAAGCCATGCCATTATCGTTAATTAGTTTGGTCGTACCCCTCATCATCCTTGGCGTGATCATCCTGCCTCAAATGATCCGCATCCTGCGCGAATACGAACGGGGAGTGATTTTCCGTCTCGGAAAATTACTCGGCGCGAAAGGGCCGGGACTGATTTTTCTCATCCCGATCGTCGATCGAATGGTGCGAATGGATTTGCGCGTCGTGACCATCAGCGTCGAGCGGCAGGAAGTGATGACGCGCGACAATGTGCCGGTGACGGTGGATGCGGTTGTTTATTTCCGCGTCGTCGATCCGCAAACAGCGGTCGTGAAAGTGGTGAACTTTCTCCAAGCCACGTCGCTCATCGCCCAGACCACGCTGCGCAGCGTGCTCGGCCAGGCCCCCTTGGATGACCTGCTTTCGCAGCGCGAGTCGATCAACCTGAAGTTGCAGGAGATCATCGACCGGCAAACCGAACCATGGGGCGTCAAAGTCACGGCCGTCGAGGTAAAGGACGTGGCGCTGCCCGATACGATGAAGCGCGCGATGGCCAAGCAAGCCGAAGCCGAGCGCGAGCGCCGCGCCAAGGTCGTCAACGCCGAGGGCGAATTTCAAGCCGCGGAAAAAATGGTGCAGGCCGCCGCGATGATGAGCAAGGAACCGATTGCGCTGCAACTGCGGTTCCTGCAAACCATGCGCGAGATTTCCAGCGAGCACAACACGACGACGTTTCTTCCAGTCCCGATTGATTTGTTCACGCCATTCATCAATAAGGGCGAACCACCCAAGCCGTAGATTTCGCGCCTGAGCCAAAGTTCAATCTAGCCCGACGATAACCTTGGCGATTTGCTGGCGGAAGAGTTTTGCGCCGCCGGAAGCAGGATGCCGGACGTATTTGGCTTTGACGCTTAGATCGGCAAGTTGCGCCACGGCGATATGACCGAGCGCTACAACTTGGTCACAAGGAAACAGCTCGAGAAAAGCTTCGAGCACAGAGATTCCGGCAGATCGTTCGGATCGAGTCGGCGTCCGGTTACTCAACATACCGCGACGCGGATTAAGCGAATGCCACGGAAACGCATTCCAGAGGACGAATTGTTCCGGTCCCAGGCCAAGTTGCAGCAACGTGCTCCAGACGATCGTGGCCGTGGGCTCGGAAAAACCGTCCCAGTATTTCTGACGTTTGCTTGTGCGCCGCGCAGCGACGCTTGAAAAAACATCTTTCGGTTCAATCCCCGCGTCCTTTTTTTTCCCGAGCAGGATGCGTTCAGAGGTCATGGGAATCCCGCTGAAATGGCCCCCGCGATAACCAAGCGCTTCGCCAATTACTGCAAGCCGAGCGTTTTTTAGTCGCGCGCGAAGATAGGCGCACAAATGTTTCCGCCGAATGCCCGGTGCATTCCGCCCAATGTCATTCTCCTTGTCAACCTGCCACCAAGGATTGAAGACGGCGCCGGAAGGCGAGTCTTTCAAAAGCCACAGAAAGTTTTCGATCGCTTTGTCGGACATGATTTCAACGAAATCTCCAACATGGGAAATTCCAGACTTAAACAGAAGGAAACAAAGAGAACGAAGGTTGTTTTGGTTCTGGTAGGGGAATCTTGGTTTTCTTCATTACCTTATGTTGTCTTTCCCGGCTGCTTGGCATTTTAGTTTAAATCATGTCGTTGCGTTTATTTCTCTGCGGCGATGTGATGACCGGGCGCGGCATCGATCAGGCGCTGCCGTATTCGGTGGATCCGGTTTTATACGAACCGCACGTGCGCGACGCGCGTGATTATGTCGACCTTGCCGAGAAAGCTAACGGACCGATCATGCGACCGCTAAGCTTCGATTACATCTGGGGCGAGGCACTGTATCAGCTGGACCGCGCCGAAGTCGACTTGAGGATCGTGAATTTGGAAACTGCCATTACGACTGCGGACGCGCATTGGCCCGGAAAAGAAATTCATTACCGCATGCACCCACGGAACGTCGGTTGTCTCTCCACAGCCCGCATCAACGCATGCGCCTTGGCGAATAACCACGCGTTGGATTGGGGATACGATGGATTGTTCGAAACCTTGCAAACTTTGGATGCAGCCGCCATCGCCTACTCTGGCGCAGGAAGCGTGAACGAAGCCACAAGTCCCGCAGTGCTCAATGTGCCGGGCAAAGCACGCGTGCTTCTCTCCTCGTTTGGATCGATAACCAGCGGCATTCCGCGCGAGTGGGGCGCTACCAGCACCCGCCCGGGAGTGAATCTGATTGGCGATCTTTCAGAAGGGACCGCTGCGCGAACTGCGAATTGGATGCGACAATCCGCCTCAGGCGGACGGCCGGGCGATCTGCTCTTTGCTTCGATTCATTGGGGTGGCAATTGGGGCTATGAAATTCCACCTGAACAAATCGCGTTTGCACATCGTTTGATCGAAGAGGGAGTGGCGCTCGTGCATGGTCACTCCTCGCATCACGTGAAGGCCATCGAAATTTTCGAAGGTCGTCTCATTCTCTACGGCTGCGGAAATTTCCTCGCCGACTACGAAGGAATTGGCGGCTACGAAGAATTTCGGGGCGACTTGGCACTGATGTACTTCGTTGAACTAAATTCCCAGACCGGTCAATTTGTGTCGGCCCGACTGGCTCCAATGCAAATGCGGCGCTTCCGCCTGGAGCACGCGTCGTCCACCGATGCGCGCTGGCTTTGCGATCTCTTGAACAAACTCGGCGCGCCCTTCGGCACGCAGACGCGCCTGAGCGACGACAATAGTCTGGCCCTTGAGCGGCGCTAATCCGGAAAGTTTAAACCGCGACCGGTTCGTCTTCGATTTCGCGAGGCGCAGCCAGGCCGCGTTTGCTCATTCGGTATCGCCAAATCGCAAATGCAACAAAAGCAAGATCGAGAACAACAAAGCTGGCAACGTAAGTCTCGCCGCCAATTCCGAAGCCATAACTGTGCAACCCTTTGCCGAGAACAAAGTTCACGCCGTACCAGGCCATCAGGACGGCGAGAAAACAAACCACGCTCGCAACCACTAGACCGAACTCCGTCCACCAACCGGCGAGACGCCCGTGCAATGTGGTGATGTAACACAGCAGCGCAATCAGCGCCCAAGTCTCCTTGGGATCCCAGCCCCAGAACCGCCCCCAGGAATAATTCGCCCACACGCCGCCGAGGATTGTCCCCGCGGCGAGCAACAGGACGCCGAGTTGCAGAACGCGATACAACCAGAAATGCATCGACGCATCGGCACGGGCATCGCTGGGATTGCGCGCGTACCGCCAGAGCAAAATATGACCAAAGCCCATCGCGAGCGCGAAAGCGGCGTAGCTCAACGTAATTGTGAGCACATGGATCGTGAGCCAGAAATTATCGCGCAACACCGGCACGAGCGGATCGATATTCGAGGGCATGGCGATCGGCATTTGGTGAACGAGCAACAGCGCGATCAGCGTGACCGGTAACGCGGCCAGCAGATAAACCAGCGTCCGATAACGCGCGAAAAAGATCATTCCGAAGAACGAGACGGCAAACGAGACCCAGATGATTGATTCATACATGTTGGTGACCGGCGGTCGGCCCGCGATCATGCAACGCATGACAATTCCGCTCCCGTGAAACGCCAGCCCGAATATTGCCAGCGCCAGCCCGAAGTTGCGCAATGCAAACCCGCGTTCGCGCAAATGCGCGATAAGCAAGGCGAGAAATCCGAAACCATAAAACCAGATTGCGCGATAAAAGCCTTCGAAATGGTTATAGAAATATTCGAGGCTCAATTGTCGATCTGGCGGATAAATCGACGGGCTTAGCGCGCGCAAATTTTCACGGAGCTGGCGCGCGGTCGAACTGAAGCTAAACGCGTCGCCTTGCTGGTAGGCGCGCATCATTTTGGTCGTGAGCGCGAGCGCGGGTGCAAACTGCGTCTCGTCGTAATAGCCAGCGATCGCCGACGGATCCGGCACAACCCATGTGTCGGTTTCATTCTTCGGCGCCGGCACAATCAGAAATGCGCTGCCATCCATCACATGCGCAAAAAGGGCCAGCCGTTCGCTCACGCTCATTGCTTCTTGTTGCAGGCGATCAAGCGGCTTTTCAGCTCGCTTAGCCGAGTGCGCCTCGTTTGTAAGCCGCTGCAACTCCGCCGAGCCGGCCAATTGCGCAAACGAAAATCGCCGTTGCGTGTTAGTCAGCCCGAGTTGGTCTTTTAACTTGCCTAACGAGACGAGCACCATCGGCTCGTTTTTCCAGTCATGGGTCTCGAGCAGCCCCGATAAAATGAAATCGTTCGGCTGCCACACCCGGCCATTCTTGTCTGTATATGTCGATCTTGCCGTAATCCGGATGAGCGTCTCCCGAGCGAATGTGTCGATCGGTTTGCGCCGGCCGCCGTCTTGAATGGCCAGTAAACCAAACTGCTTGAAATCGAGTGCGCGCGAATCGGCGGCGCCCTCTTGCGCTGACGACACCGCACCACAGACAAAGAGAATCAGGAAACCGAGAAGCCAGAACAGAATTTTCAACGGCTCAACTGTAGTTGCGCTCCACACTTTCGACAATTCTTACAATAAGATGACCGCGGCCACAATTCAGCGCTCTAGGCCGGCAACGTCTTTAATCCTTCGTACGTTTCCGCGATGATGTGATCGACCACCACCTTCATATCGCCGGTACGTGCCCACACTGCGAGTTGTCGATCGGCGCCGGTGCCTTCGCGCACAATCCGTTCGATGTGCGCCATTTCCTTTTGGCTACCGAGCTCGTTAACTTCGGTAGAAACGAACTCGAGCAGTTCACCTAACAAACGGCGTGTGTCCACTTCGGTTTCCTTGCCGAAATCAATCAGTTTGCCGTCAATTCCGTAACGCGATGCGCGCCAGCGATTTTCATCCAGCAGACGGCGTCGATAAACGCGAAAAGTAATGTTTTGCCTAACGAGTTTGTAGAGCTTGGCGATGATAGCTTGGATCAAGGCTGCGATGGCGAGGGTGTCGTCCACGCGCGATTGCGCGTCGCACACCCGCATTTCCAGGGTGTCGAAAAACGGATGCAATCGAATGTCCCACCAGATTTTTTTGGGATTGTCGATGCACCCGGTTTTGACCAGGAGCTTGCAGTAATCTTCGTATTCGGAGAGCGATTCGAACGAATCGGGAATGCCGGTGCGTGGAAAACGCTCGAAGACTTTGAGCCGATAGCCTTTTAATCCCGTATCCTGGCCAACCCAAAACGGCGAGTTGACCGACAACGCGTAAATGTGTGGCAGAAAATAGCGCGCCTGATTCATGACTTGGATAGCGCTAGGGCGATCAGGAATTCCGACGTGCACGTGCAATCCGAAAATGAGGTTCGCCCGCGCGAGCTGCTGCATGTCTTTAACGATGTCGTGATATCGCTCCCCTTCGGTGATGAGTTGATCGCGCCAATGGGAAAAGGGATGAGTTCCCACCGACGCGATCCTGAGTCCGCTACGACCGGCGAGCTCGGCCAGCTTGCTGCGTAATTCGATGACGTGTTCGCGAGCGTTGCCAATCGAGGCGCAGATTTCGGTGCCGAGCTCGACAACGCTCTGATGCATCTCCGGTTTGATCTGCTCCTTAAGCATGACCTTACCGCCCTCGAGGATCTCCTGAATGTGCGACCGCAATTCGCGGGTCTGCGGATCGACAATGGCGAATTCCTCCTCGATGCCAAGGGTAAACGTATGGTCTTTCGCGCTCATGCGGGCGGCAAATGTTCCTCAAAAACGAGTCGCTGTCATCCTGAGCGCAAGCGAAGGATCTCACCAAAAACGCCAAAACATCACACAAATGACGTGATCATCTTGTCCGTGGGGAGGCCCCCCATCGTCTGCGCGACTCGGGATGACGCGCGAACGTGATTGTCGATCTTAGACAACTTCGCCTAACGAACGTTTCGTTACCGCTGCTTGAAGGAATTTGCCCCAGCTCAAATTATCGCAGCCGGGAATGTGCTCGCGAGCTTTGCGGATGGTCATTTCCGAAACCGCCTCTACCACCCATTCGAAATTTGCCTGGCCGACGGAGGCCGCTTCCGCATCCGGGGCTGGATTGCCAAAATCGATAGCGAACGGTACACCGTCGCGCATTGCAAACTCAACCGTGTTCAAGTCGTAGCCGAGATATTGATTCAGCGCGAGCACGCCCTGCTCCACCTTTTCGAGGATCTCGCGCGGAGTGTGCCACTCGGTTTGATAACGTAAATGATACGGGTGTCGCGGATCGTACGGCATGATGCGTACGTGGCGTTGATCGATGCAGTAACAGCGAAAGTACATGTCGAACTTCACTTCCTCCTGTAACATCATTACCAGCTGGCCGGTGTCGTTATAGGCACGGAAAAATTCCTCACGGTTGTGCAAGCGATAGACGTTTTTCCATCCGCCGCCGGCGAAAGGTTTAAAAAATGCCGGCCAACCGACGTAATCAAAAATTGCTTCCCAATCGAGGGGATAGCTCAGATTGCGAAATGATTTTTCATTCGTATCGGACGGCGGCTGGTTCGACGGCAACAGCACCGTGCGCGGAACCGCCACGCCGATCTTGGTCGCGAGCGCATTGTTGAAAAACTTATCGTCAGCGCTCCACCAGAATGGATTGTTCACGACGGCAGTGCCGCTGATCGCCGCGTTCTTAAGCCAGGCGCGATAAAACGGTACGTCCTGCGAAATGCGATCGATCACCACGTCGTATCCGCACGGCTCGCCCTGGATTACTTTGTCAATCTTGACGAACTCGGCCACGATGTCTTTGGCGCCGGTTTTTTGATTCACCCGCTCGACAAAGGCGGGCGGGAAACTGTGTTCCTGTCCGAAAAGAATTCCGATTTTTTTCATAGTGAGATGGACCGCGGATTACGCGGATTTACACGGATAAAAACAAAAGGAAATCCCTAAAATCGTTTCGGATGCCAATCGGGCTTAGTTAGGCTGCCTTCCCCTTTATATTCAAAAAGCTTGTAAACGGGTGCAAGGACAACCCCCGCGCCTTTCGGGCTAATGCCGACTTCGAAATCGAGTTTGTCATCAAGAAAATAAATGTCTCCGTGGCCAACCATGTCGAACAGTTTGCCGGCGACGTCGAAATCGTCAGTGTGGATGATTCCCTCTTTGATGGTGAAGCTCGTGCTGGCCCGCCGCGCGACGCTGTAGCCTGTCCCGGGTATGACGTAGTTCAAAATTCCCGAAAGCGGTCCGAAAACGGGAATGGCGAATACGTCGCCATTGGTCACTTCCAGGTTGCCATTGCCCAACATTTTGCGCCAATCGCCGCCGAGGCCATCGAAATCGTAAGTCCCGCTCAGCTCACCGGATCCGGCTTTGTAATTGAAATAAAGATCAGTTAGACGCGGGAAGTTGACGTTGGCAACGGTGATGCTTGCATGGTGATGCGGCGCGTTGTGCGCGAGCGAGATGTCGGACTTGCCGCGAACTGTCCCGGAAAAAAGCGAGCCGTGAAGATCAAGAATCTGCAGGCGATCTTTCGTGAAAACGAGCCGGCTCAAGATGCGGTCAAATGGCAAAGTCTTGCCCAGAAAAACGTAATCCATTCCCGCCGGCGCATCGACGTTGATCTCAAGACGCGTCCTGGTTCCGCCGCGAAATTCGTAAACACCATCAGCTGTGATCGTCGGTGGCTGCCGAAACTTGTACAACACCACTGTTTTCCAAAGTTCAGGATCGATCCAAAAAATCGCATCTGTCGGACGGAGCGACGATTTGATGTTTGAGACGCGCACCTCGTGCCTGGCAAAATCGTAGGTAAAGGTTCCGGTGCCAACGCCCTCGTCGCGTGCGATGCGCAAATTATCGTAGGTCACCGCTCCGTCGCGGAAATGAATTTTCGCGCTGGCACCGTTCATCCAGACGCCGCGAAAACGGGTTCGGCCGGTCGAAATCGTCCCGTCGCCACGCCAGCTTTCCGGATGTCGATCTTGGCCACGAATGGCAAGATGCAAGGCGGGCGCACGGGGAAATTCCCATTCGCTTAAAAACTTGTTCAACTCCGGCGACACCAACGCGCGCAAGATGACCGGGCTGATATTGCTATCGACGTTGAGCCGAAAATCGTTAGGCGCATTCAAAATCTCAGCCCGGAGCACGCCGCTATCCTGGCGCAAATGAATATCGTGCAAGAGCGTGCGCTCGCCGTCCCAGGAAAATTCCAGCGCGCACTCGGAAAACGGCACTGCCTTGTAAGTGAGCTGACTGACACTGGCACGACCAATGATTTTCAGACGCGGGTGCTGTTGGCCTAAATCCGCGTCGCCCGTCAACTCAATTAATGGTGAGGACACGAAGGTCACGTCCGCGAGACGATCGGCGGCTCCGAACGCTTCGAGAAAAGTTTTGAGGTCGAGAGTGCTGCGCCCTTGAAAATCAGCTTCCTCCCTTTGTCGGCTCCAACTGGCGCGCCCCACAAAACTCCCGGCCCTGTCCATCCATTCACACTGCGCGATGTTCAGCGTCTGGTCCCGCCATTCGGCGGCGATAAACAAATCACGCATTTCGTAATCGCCGCGCGCCAATTCTTCACCCCGCAACGTCGCCTCCACATGGGCATCTTCGATTTGCGCAAGATCGCCGCTAAATTTTATTTGTAAGGATGGCGGGCTGCGCGGTGAATTGAACTTTTGCAACTCGGCCACCATTCGTTGCAAGATCGACAATCGCTTTTGCCAATCTTCTGGTGAGAGCCCACTAGTTGCCTGGTAATTCGCGCGCTTAATCAACTGGCCGCTAGCCGAAATGCGGACCCCGCAAAAAATTCCCTCCGCCTGGCTAACGTAAATCTGTTCCGGCGGAAAATAAACGTGCGCCCGCAAATTTCTGAGCAGTGGCTTGCTGGTCTTCCCCTCGGCGCTCTTAAGCGGCAGCGTGATCTCGGCGTTTTGAATGTCGAGCGCGTTGAGAAACGGCTGATGATGAATAAGCGCGGCATAATTAATGTCGAGCGCAATTTCGCTGATGATTGCGAGCATTTTCTCCCGATTTTTGTAATCGAAAATGCGAACGTCTTGCGCAATCAAACCGCGGAAAGGATCGATCGTCAGGCGTCGAATCGAAGCTTCCACGCCGCGTTTATGCAATTCTTCCACCACGCGAGAGCGCCATTGCCGGCCGAATCCTTTGCGCGCAAGATACCAACCGCCGCCGATCAACGCGGAAATTGCCAGCACAATTAGCAGCCTCAGCGCACTAACGAGGAGCCGGCGCGAAAAAGGCGATTGTCGATCTTGTGAACGAGCGACGGTTTTCGGCTCTTTGAGAATGGCTGGCATGGGTTCGCTAAAGCGTTGAAGAGTTAAAGCGTTAACGCGATTGTCGGTGAAACAATGTAACGCTTCAACGCTTCATCGTTTCACGTTTCATGACCATCTCTGATCTCCCCGCCATCAACGCCTCGCTCAATTTGATCAGCACGGTTTTCATTTCCGCCGGCTGGTTCTGGATCCGGCGCAATGTCTGGAAGCGACACGTGCCGTGCATGATCGCGGCGGTCATTTCATCGGCGCTGTTTCTGACCGGCTACATTGTTTATCACGTCCACGTTGGCGAAAAATCATCCGGCTATCGCGGATGGCTGGCGGCGATCTATTTTCCGATGTTGGCTTCGCATGTTCTGCTCGCGTTCGTCACGCTGCCGCTCGTTATTTTAACACTCATCCCGGTGTTTAGACGCCGGTGGGATCGACACCGGCGAATCGGCCGCTGGACGATGCCGATCTGGCTTTATGTCTCGGTAACCGGCGTGATCGTTTATCTCATGCTCTACAAATGGTTTCCGCCGCCCAGTGTTGCACTTGGCCGGTAGTTGATGTTTGATCACGGGACGCAGCCGCGCTGCAAGACCAAATTATGGTGACGATTGCGACATTTAACGATCCGGCAAAGGCGAAGCAACTTAAACAGAGCTTCCAACAGGCGGGTCTGCACGCCGATATTCACAACGAGCGATATCTGCAGGGAGTCGCCTTTATGTCTAAGCCGCAGGCCAATGCCAAAGTAATGGTTGAGGACAAGGATTTTGAGCGGGCGCAAAGTTTAATGGTTGAGTGGGAGGCGAGCGATCCGGATATCGCCGCAGCGGTTATTCGTTGCCCACAGTGCGGCTCCTCGCGCATTGAATATCCACAAATGACTCGCAAATTCATGACACCCGGGCTGGTGGCCGTGCTTTGCGCGCTCAAAATTATTCCCAAGGAGTTTTATTGCGAAGACTGTCATTTCACCTGGACAAACGAGGAAGAGCGCACGATCGGCCGCCTCTGGCACCGCTTTTTTCCCGGGAAAGAATCTGGCGCGACGAGTTAAGCTTACTTGTCTTGCTGGCTGCGGGTCGCGGCTGGAATCAGCGGCGCACATTCATAAAGTACTCGTCTCGTTCTCCGATTCATGAAGTGGCTCTTCGCGTTGTTGCTTGCGGTCATCATTTTCGGCGGCGCCGCCTGGTTTGGTTATAATTTTGTCTTCAAACAAGACATCGAGGTACGAAAGGAGCAGCGCGGCGAAATCACGCCTGAACCGCGCCCCGATTTGAGCCTGGCGGAGTTTCAGGCGGCCGCCCAATTGCGGCAGGAAGGGAAACTGCCAGAAGCACGCGCGGCACTTACCGCTTTCATCGAAAAGTATCCGACCGGCCCGCACGTCGACGAAGCCAAAGATCTGCTGGGCGAAGTGAACATCGACATCTTCCTTTCCCGCACTCCTTCTCCGGAGAAAGAGGAATACATCGTCAAGTCGGGCGATGTGCTCCAAAAAATCGCGCACAAAATGAAATCCACGCCCGAGCTCATCATGCGCATGAACAATTTGAGCGGAACGATGCTGCGCATTGGCGAACACCTGCTCATTTCGCATCCCGATTTCGCCATTTTCGTCCAGCGCAAACCGAAAGTGCTGGTGTTACTCGATCACGGCGCCTTTTTTAAACAGTACCACGTGCGCGAAGAAAAACTCGCGCCGAAACAAGCAGCGAAAGTGCAAACCAAGGTCGCCGAGGTAATGGCTTGGAAGGACGGGAAGCGAGTCGGCATTGGCAGTAAGGATTACGTCAGCAGCACGCGGTGGATTCGATTGGCCGCGCCAGCCTATACGATTTATTCCCTGCCTGATAACGCGCATCCAAATCTGGACCAACCGCCGCCGCCGTCCGGTTTGGGGCTGGCCGCGACCGATGCGGAAGAGCTGAGCACCCTTGTCAAAGCGCAGATGCCGGTCACCATTACTGATTGAGGGTCGTGATACGTTAAAACGAGCTATTACTTGACGTGTTTGACGATGTAACGATTTAACGAGTCACGATTTACGTTTGCCATGGATTCACGCCCGCTCGATTTCGAAAAACCGATCTTTGAATTGCAACGGCAGTTGCAAGACCTCGAAGGTCATTCCGAGGAGCACGATGTCGATCTTGATGCCGAGATGGAGGCGATCCAGGAGAAGATTCGGAAAACACGCCGCCAAATTTACGATAACCTGACCGCCTGGCAGCGCGTGCAAATCGCGCGGCATATGCAACGGCCTTTCGCGCTCGACTACATTGAGCGCTGTTTCACCGGCTGGATTGAGTTGCATGGCGACCGCCGTTTTGCTGACGACAAGGCAATGCCAAGCGGTCTGGCCATGCTCGGTCCGCAGCGTTGCGTGGTGATCACGCACCAAAAGGGCCGCAACACCAAAGAAAATGTGATGCGCAACTTCGGCTGCGCGCATCCGGAAGGTTATCGCAAAGCGCTGCGTTTAATGAAGATGGCTGAAAAATTCCACCTGCCAGTCGTTTCATTGATCGACACACCCGGCGCATTTCCCGGCATCGGCTCCGAAGAACGCCACATTTCGGAAGCGATCGCGGTAAATCTGCGCGAAATGATGAGCCTGCGCGTACCGATCATGGCAGCCGTCATTGGCGAAGGCGGCTCCGGGGGCGCACTCGGCATCGGCGTGGCCGATCACGTGCTCATTTTCGAGAATGCATATTATTCTGTCATTAGCCCAGAGGCGTGCTCTGCAATTTTGTGGCGCGACCGGCGTCACGCGCCCGAAGCCGCGGAGGCACTCAAATTGACTGCGCAGGACCTGTTAAAACTGAGCGTGGTGGATGAAATTATCCCCGAACCGGAAGGTGGCGCACACGGCGATTATGATACGGCGGCAGCAAATCTCGGTAGCGCGTTACGGCAAAATCTGCAGCGTCTACTAAGCTCTCCGGTCGAGGATTTGCTCAAGAAACGTTACAAAAAGTTCCGCGCGCTGGGAAATTTCGCCGAGGGGAAAGCACCTAGCACCTCTGCGCGTTCGTAATTACGTCATGGGATTAAGGGATTGTCGGTCTTACGGTTGTGTTGCGGCGATTTTCTTTGCTGCTTCTCTGGGTTACGCCGGCGACGCTTGGGGGTTTAATTTCCGTCGCGACACGCTGGCGTTCGCCAATTCCACCGTCTTCGCTTACCAGCAAGGAACGATTGTTTCGCACCGTAATCCCGACCAGAAGGAAAAATCGAAGCGCTACACGCGGCGTTGCTTTGTGATGAGCCGCACCGTTGTCCAGTTTTACAAGTTCGCCCGGTTTGATCCGCACGGTCCCCCGCTGGACGACAAAGAGCTGGCTAAACGGATCCGCGCCGTGACCCGCAAACAGCCGTGGCATCCAGCGTTGCTACCTGAACAACGCATCGTTTTTCCCGGTTACCGCGATTTGCGGGACATGAGCCAGGCGCGCACCCGACTAATGCAAAAAAATATCGGACTCGGCTGGACGGCTTATCTGCGGCCCGGCAATTTCCGGATGTTCTATCTGCATCGCAAAAGTTATCAGGAAAAGACGCACGAGGAACTCGAGGGTACTCTCGGCCGCGGCGAATTTTTCGTCGCGTTTCTCTCCGATTATCCCACGCTGCATATCAATCACTCCGTGCTCGTTTATGCGCACAAAGGAACTCGAGCACCGGATGGAACCGATCGTTACCTCTGTTACGATTCGAATCATCCCGACGGGCCGCGCGAGCTGAAGTGGATTCCCGCGAAACGCGCCTTCGAATTTCAAAAGGATCAGGAGTTTGTCGGCGGTTTCGCGCGCGTGTTTCACGTCTATGGCAGATGGCTGCAATGATGTTTGAGGTTTGACGTTCGATTTAAGCGCCGGACGTTCTCCGTAATGCCAGAAAACCCCGCACCGAATCCAAAGCCGTCGCCACCGCGGCCAGCCCCGCCGCCATCGCCCATACCGCCTCCCGAGCCGCTGCCGCCCAATCCCCCGGTGCCTCCGGTGGGCCGCTAAGACCGACAATTTTGTAGCCACTTCGCTCCGCGAAGCGCGATGCTGAAGCTATAAGTTCTCGCGTTCTGCGCCGCTCAGAGCGCGGCGGCTACAATTGCCGCGGAAACAAGAACCGCAACGCCGGCTCGACGCGCGCTGCCCACGCCGCTTCGCTGTGATCGGCGCCTTCAACTTCGTGATAGCTAAGATCGACATCTGGCTGCCAGCCTTTTTCGATCAACCGATCGCGCAGTTCGCGCGCCCGTTCCCAACCTGGCTCGGCTGTGCCCGTATCCAGCCAGATTTTCAGCGGCGATTTCTGTTCGATCGTGCCAACCAACCGATAAACGGCAAAATCGTCCCACCAAATCGAGGGCGACATCACGATGAGCCGGGTGAACACCTGCGGAAATAAAATTCCCATTGCGAGCGTAACGAGGCCCCCGAGCGATGATCCGCCGAGTCCGGTAAATTCTGCTTCGCGTTTCGTTCGATATTTTTTGTCAATGTACGGCTTGAGTTCCTCGATCAAAAACTGGCCGTACACGCGCGCGAGGCCGCGGCTTCGTTTTTTTCGTTTGGCCTTCGTCTCAATCACGCCGGGTGTGGGCGCATATTCGTGGATCCTCTCCTCGCCTAGGTTCGCAACCGCCACAATAATGAGTGGCTCGATTGCATGTTTCCGAATCAATCGCTCGGCCGTCTCATCAACGCTCCATTCCACTCCAGCGAATGCGGTCGCAGCATCGAAGACATTCTGCCCATCATGCATATACAAAACGGGATAGCGTTTTCTCGACAACCGGCGATACCCGGGCGGCAGGTAAACCCACACATCGCGCCGGTTCCCGAGGACCTTGGACGGAAAAGCGCGATGCCGCCTGATGTTTCCGGTAAGAGTGTGTTTCGGCATGCAAAACGAGACTCTTCGTTGAAGGTGAAAGTAGCGCAAGCCTCCGGTCCGCCAATTTGGACGGACTCGTCCCGTGGCGAGCTTGCGATTTAGGAAGCTCGCAACCAAGATGGTTGCGCTACCTCAAAATGAACGAGCGCTACATCAAATGGTACACGCCTTGGCTAAGCCGCGAGTTTGAAATGCTTGCCTTCGGAAATGGCGGCGGGCTGCCGCTGATTCTGTTTCCGACTTCGTTCGCCCGTTATTATGAGAACAAAGATTTTGGTCTGGTTGGTTCAGTTGCCGGGTACGTCGACAGTGGCAAAGTCACCGTTTATTGTCCGGACGCGATCGATCTCGAAAGCTTTTATAATAAATCGATTCATCCGGCCGACCGGATGCGCACCCACAACGCCTACGAAAACGTGATTGTGCAAGATGTGTTCGAGCTGGCGCGCCGCGAATGCAATTGCCATCGCGTGGCCGTGTGCGGGGCGAGTCTCGGCGCCTATCACGCGGGCAACATCGCGTTTCGCCATCCGGACTTGGTAAGCCATTTTATTAGCTTGAGCGGCTCGTTCGACATCAGCTCATTCTTCGACGGCTACCATGACGACAACATTTATTTCAACAGCCCGTACGAATATCTTCCGAACACGACCGATCCCTGGAAATACAACCACATCGGCATCATCATCGGCACAGGCGAATGGGACAACACCCGCCACGAATCGTTGCGCCTTTCCGAGATCTTGAATTCAAAAGGCGTCCGCCATTTTCTCGACGACCGGAAATGGTGCGGCCACGATTGGAATTATTGGTGCGACATGCTGCCGTATTATTTGTCGCTCGTTACCTGAACAAAAACACCGATTAGTCCGTCCTTGCTCGACGAAAAGCGCGCACATGTCGATCGGTGGCGGCGTGCACATGGCGATAGAGCGTGGTTGTTCGATCAAGTGCACCGCCATGCAGATGTTCGTGAAGAACAACATGCAATGGTTCGCGCGCCCGCTTGCGCGCGAAGAAATCCGCGCCTTTCTCGAACATCGACAACGCGGCGAGTTATTGTCCATCTTTGCGCACGCGAATTATCTCATCAACCTCGCCGCCATGAATCCGCAGTTTCATGCAAATTCAATTCGCGCATTGTCGGAGGAGCTGGCGCGCGCAGACCAGCTCGGTCTTCCGTTTCTGGTTCTGCATCCCGGCGCGCATCTCGGCGCCGGTGAAGAAGCTGGACTCGAGAAAATCGTCGCTTCCGTCAATCGCGTGTTCCGCAAAACTCCCAACATAAAAACGCGGATCGCGCTGGAAACCACCGCCGGGCAAGGCTCCTCTCTCGGTCACGCTTTCGAACAGATTGCCTACATCTTCGATAATGTGCGCGAGCCGGAAAGGCTCTGCGTTTGCCTCGACACGGCACACGTCTTCGCCGCCGGATACGACCTTGGGAGCGAACCCGCAACGCGAAGAATGTTTCGCGAGTTCGACCGCGTTATTGGCCTTGATCGTCTCGCCGCCATTCATCTGAACGATTCGAAAACTATGCGCGGCTCGCGCGTGGATCGACATGAACACATCGGCAAAGGTAAAATCGGTCTGGACGCGTTCCGGCTCATCATGCGCGACCGGCGTTTTCGCAAAATTCCGAAGGTCCTCGAGACGCCGAAAGGCAAGGACCTGCGCGAAGACGTGGAGAACCTGAAGACGCTGCGCGGACTGCTGTAGAGTTTCGCTGTGCGAAACGCGACGCTGACGGGATGAAACTCCTGCCCGTTGCGCCGCCCAGAGCTCGGCCGCCTACATCATTTGATCAGCCGGATCGCGAGCGGATATCGGTAGAGTTTGCCTTCGCTCGCTTGAACCGACGCAATGATGACAAAGATGATGTTGAGAATGTGCAAAAGCCCGAGGATGACAAAGCCGATCAGCACCAAACAAAGAATTGCGGCGATGGCGTTATAGATCAACATCGAGATCTGAAAGTTGAGCGATTCCTTACTGTGCGCGTCGATCTCGGGCGAATCGGCGCGCTTGGCCAGCCAAACGATCAGCGGCCCGACAATTGACCGGCCCACGGCACGAAAAAGCCGGCCAGCGCGGTGGCGTGCGCCAGCACGCACCACGTCCGTATATTTGACGACGAAGATGTCGATGTTGTCGTCGGTTCCATAATCATCCTTTCACTCGTTCGATATGGGCGCCGAGCTCGCTCAATTTTTCATCGAGATGTTCGTAACCGCGATCGATATGGTAGACGCGACTCACCTCGGTAATCCCGTCCGCCTTTAATCCCGCGAGCACGAGCGCAGCGGATGCGCGCAAATCGCTCGCCATCACCGGCGCGCCAAAAAGGTGATCGACACCTTGAATCACGGCGGTGGCACCTTCCAAATCGACATGCGCCCCCATTCGCTTTAGTTCAGCGACGTGCATGTAGCGCTGCGGGAAAATATTTTCCGTGATGACGCTGATTCCACCCGTCGTCGAAAGAAGCGCGCACATTTGCGCCTGCATATCAGTGGGGAAACCGGGATACGGCTCGGTGTTTAGCTCGAGCGGTTTGGTATTGCCGTTGGGCGACACGCTGATCGAGTTCGCTGACGATTCAATCCGAAACCCGCAATTACTCAACGCGTTCGTCACCGCTTGCACATGCCCCGGTTCGACGCGCTTGACCGTGATTCCATTTCCGCAAATTGCACCCGCGGCGAGAAATGTTCCGGCTTCGATCCGGTCCGGAATGATGTCGTGCTCCGCGCCGTGCAATTCCGTGATGCCTTCAATGATGATCCGACGCGTTCCCGCGCCTTCGATCTTCGCGCCCATCTTGTTTAGAAAATTCGCAAGATCGACAACTTCCGGTTCCTGCGCTGCGCCTTCGATCACGGTCGTTCCTTCGGCCAGCACCGCCGCCATCATCACGTTGTCGGTGCCAAGAACGGTCGGCCCAAATTTCCCGCGCAAATTGATCACCGCGCCGTGCAACTTGGGCGCGAACACCTTCACGTTGCCGCCTTCCACCCGCACCGCCGCCCCGAGCGCTTCAAAACCTTTTAAATGCAAATCGATCGGCCGATCTCCAATGATGCACCCGCCCGGCAACGAAACCGTCGCTTCTTTGCAACGGCCGAGCAGCGGACCAAGCACGCAAACCGAAGCGCGCATTTTGCGCACGACATCGTAGGGCGCGACCGATTCCACTTTCTCCGCCGTCACGCTTACCGTTCCGCTGGCACGCTCCACTTGTGCGCCGAGGTGGATCAGAATTTGCAGCATGTAATGTGTGTCGCTTAAGTCGGGGACGCGATGGATGATGCAGGGCTCGCGCGTGAGTAATGTCGCCGCCAAAATCGGCAGAGCCGAATTTTTCGACCCGCTGATTTTGATCGAGCCGCTCAGCGAATGGCCACCGTAGATGCGGATTTTATCCATACCTGGCAAAGAGAAATCGCGGGGTACCTGAATAATCCTTTTTCGACTCGATGTCGTGAAAATTCTTTTGCGCGAGAAATTCACGGAGCGGCTCGCTTTGCCCCATACCGATCTCTAGTGCGACCAAGCCATTCGGTTGCAAATGCGGCGGCGCCTGTTCGATCAGATCGCGAATCAATTCGTCACCGCGCGTGCCGCCGAAGAGCGCAATCGTAGGATCGTACAAAACTTCGCTCGAAAGTGATTGTCGATCTTGCACGGAGATGTACGGGAGATTCGCAACGATCAGGTCGAATCTTTCAGAAATATTTTGGAGCAAATCGCTTTTGAAAAAGTGAACGCGCTCAGTCAGTCCAAGCCGCTCCGCATTGCTCCGCGCGAGTGCCAGCGCATCTTCTGAAACGTCGAGTGCGTAAACCTTGGTTTCTGGGAATTTAGCCGCTAGGGTAAGCGCAATCACTCCGCTACCCGTTCCGATATCGACAATTCTCGATTCTCGATTCTCGATTCTCGATTCCAGCAACTCAACCAGCTCTTCGGTTTCTGGCCGCGGCACTATCGCCCGCTGGTCGCAAACAAACGTGATGCCGCAAAATTCCACCGTGCCTAACAAATGCTGGAGCGGTTCGCCCTGGCCGCGTCGCCTGACCACCTCGCGCAGCGGCGCAAGCTCTGCTTCGTTGAGAGTGTGTTCAAACTCGAGGTAAAGTTCCATGCGGGTGCGCCCCAGCACATGCGCCAGCAAGTGCTCTGCATTCAAACGCGGATTGTCGATATTGTGCTTCTTAAGATATTCCGTGCTCGATCGCAGCACCTCCAGCACCGTCATGGCGAATTAACTGTAGATCACGCGAAGCGGCTACACTCCGATATCCTCGCTCCAGAGCTCCGGATGTTTGGCGATGAACTCGCGCATCATCCAAATGCATTCTTCATTTTGGAGCCTTCGCTCAATCCTGCTCTGGCTTCCCCGAGTGCCACTTGAAGAAAACGATCGCTGCTCACGCTGTAGCGGAGGATTCCTTCATCCGTGCTGCCATATCCGCAGCTTGAAGAGCGATGATCATCTCCTCGATTTCGCCGTTCATCACGCGATCGAGATTATAAAGCGTGAGCCCAATGCGATGATCGGTCACGCGGTTCTGCGGGAAATTGTAGGTGCGGATTTTTTCCTCGCGTCCGCCGGTGCCGATCTGGCCGCGGCGCTGGGCAGAATATTTTTCCGCTTCCTCTTGTTGCTTTCGTTCGAGCAAACGCGCCCGCAAGATCGACAATGCGCGTTCTTTGTTTTTGATCTGGCTGCGGCCATCCTGGCAGCGCACGATCGTCCCAGTCGGAATGTGCAAGACTTGCACAGCCGAATCAGTCGTGTTCACTCCTTGTCCGCCAGGACCGCCGGCGCGTGAAACCTCAATGCGCAAATCTTCCGGCTTCAATTCAATATCGACATCTTCGGCCTCCGGGAGCACGGCAACCGTAGCAGTCGAAGTGTGAATGCGACCCTGCGCTTCCGTTGCGGGCACGCGTTGCACGCGATGGACGCCGCTCTCGTATCGAAGCTTCCGGAAAACCGATTCACCTGAAACTTTGAAGATGACTTCCTTCAGGCCACCGAGTTCGGACGGGCTCGATTCCAAATCTTCCGTCTTCAATCCGGCCGCTTCCGCGTAATGGTTGTACATCCGGTAAAGATCGGCTGCAAAAATGGCGGCTTCGCTGCCACCCGTGCCAGCACGGATCTCGACGATCGCGTCGCGATCTTCGTTTTGATCCGGCGGCAAGAGCGCGATTCGCAATTCGCGTTCAAGATCGACAACTCGCTTTTCCAGGTCCGGAATTTCGTCGTCGGCCATCGCGGCGATCTCGACGTCGCGCGAGGTGGCGAGCTCGCGATTGTCATCGAGTTGTTTCCGCGCCACTTCCAGTTCGTTCCATTTCTCGAGCAATTGTTTGATGCTGGAATGCTCGCGCATCACTTCGCCGGCGTGCTTTCGATTCTCAAACAACCCTGGATCGGCGATTTCGCGTTCGAGTTGGGCGAAACGTTCGCGTTTACGTTCGATGAGCAGATTGAAGTCCATAAACAAAGAACCGCGATCCCGAGGCGATGCCGGGATCACGGTGGAAAACAAAACCAGCTAAGCTTTCTTGCCGGCGCGCGCGGCTTTGGTGCTGCCGTAACGGCGCGCGAACTTCTCGACGCGACCCGCTGTATCGATAAATTTTTGTTCGCCGGTGAAAAACGGATGACAAGCGGCACAGATGCCGATTTTAATATCGCGACGTGTCGAACGCGTGTGATAAACCGCGCCACACGCACACACGATATCGGTTTCAAAATACTCAGGATGAATGTCCGCTTTCATCTTTGAAAAGGAGCGCAGAAGGTAGCTGCTTAACGAATTTTCGCAAGAGATGAAATCATCCGACGACGCATTGCTCTACAGTTGGGGCGAGACACTCGCGCGCAAAGGCGATGTCGGCGCGATCTTCGGGACGTCAGGCGATGTTTCGCGAACATTTGCCGAGATCGAAACACAAGCCCGCGATTTCGAGCGCAAGATCGACATGTTCGAGGTGAATAGCGTCCTGGCGATTCAAATTGGAAATCACCCCGATTGGCCAGCGATCTTGTTGGCGTGCTTCCGGCGAGGCGTTGTCGTGCTTCCCCTCGAGCAATCGATTTCCGAGCGAGAGCGCTATGCCGCGCTGAAGATTTGTCGGGCGAGCGGACTTATCAGCGATGGCGTTCACAAGATCGGCAACCAAGCGTTGCCGGAGTGGGGGACAAATCCACCGTCGCTTCTCAAATTAACGTCGGGCACTACGGCGGCGCCGCGCGTCATCCGATTTCGCAGTGAGCAGTTGTTGGCCGATTGCGATCAGATTTCGGAAACGATGGGAATTTGCGACGTCGATCTTAACTTCGGCGTGATTCCCATCTCGCATTTGTACGGGTTTAGCAATTTGCTTACTCCGCTGATTGCCCACGGCGTGCCGATGGTCTTGAGCCGCGACCGAGTGCCGCGCGCCGTGCTGGTCGATCTTGGGCGAACTAACGCCACCGTCTTTCCGGGAACACCGGTGTTCTATCAAGCGTTTTGCGAAATGGAAAATGTTCCGGTTTTGCCAAGCCTGCGGCTCTGCATTTCCGCGGGTGCGCCGCTTTCGGCAACAGTCGCCAGAAGATTCTTCAACGAATTCAAACAGCCGATCCATTCGTTTTATGGTTCGTCGGAATGCGGTGGGATTTGCTACGACACCGATGGAAAAGCTTTTGAAGACGGCTTTGTCGGCACGTCGATGAAAGATGTCGATCTTGCCTTTCTTAATCCAACGGCGGAGTTGGGCCAGGTGCGCGTGCGCAGCGCAGCCGTGGGCGATGGTTATTTTCCCGAACCGGACGAAGAGAAACTCGGTGGCGGAATTTTCACTCCAGACGATTTGCTCGCGCATTCTGACGACGGATTCAAAATCGTCGGCCGGATCTCGGACTTGATCAATGTTGCCGGAAAGAAAGTGAACCCAGCGCAGATCGAAGAGCAGTTGCTGCAGTTCGCTGGCGTGCGCGAGGCGATCGCCTTTGGGAGAAAATCTTCCCAACGCAATGAGGAAGTCGCGGCCTGCGTGATAACGAATGGAAAAGTCAGTGCGGCGGAGTTGATCGAGTCTTGCCGGACGCGTTTGAGCGCATGGCAAGTCCCGAAGCAGATTTTCATTGTCGATGAAATCCCGGTCAATGAGCGAGGGAAAATCAGCCGTCGGGAATTGGCGAGACGCTTTGGCGAGTAAGATCGACAATCTCGATTTGATCGCGAATCACAAGCTTTTCGGAGTCGCTTTTGTGAGAAAACTCTTGGCAATTCGCGAGAAGGGGGCATTCGTAAGAGACAAGTGAGGCTGCCGAGGCCTGTTTCGGCGGCATTGCTTTGGAACATGGACCTTCCGAATAATCACGAGAGCCGAGTTCTGGTTTTGGAGCCGGATGAGGAGTTGGCTGCCTCGATTCAGAACGCGTTGCGCGAAGCGGCGCCAAACGCACTCGTTGAGATGGCGCATGATCTGCGGGAGGCCCAACAGCTTGTTCTCGGGGTAAAGCCCGACCTTTTTGTCCTCGATATCGATGCTGCGCATGATCTCAGCCAGGATTTCCTTTACGATTTGCGGACAAGTCATCCCAATGCGCGGGCCATTATTTTAACCGGCATTCATCTGGCGGCGCATCGGGAGGAGGCGGCTGGTTTGGGAGCGATCCATTTTCTTGAGAAACCGTTTCCACATGCAGAGTTTGTCGATCTGGTGCGAGCTTTGCTGCGACCGGCAGGGAAAGCAGAGAGCGAAAAGTTTCAAGGTTCGCTGCGCGATCTCCACATCGCCGACATCATTCAATTAAAATGCATGAGCGGCGCGACCTCTGCCGTTGAATTCACCGGTCCGCGCGGCGAGAAGGCGCGCGTTTTTTTCGAGAACGGTCAGGTGCGCCACGCAACCGCGCCCGGCCGGGAAGGCCTGACCGCATTCAACGAGATCGTCAGGTGGAAGGGCGGAACTATTTCCGAAGTTTCCGAGGCAGCGCCGCCCTCGCGCACGATCAATCTCGACTGGCAGGTGCTTCTCATGGAAGCGACGCGCAAATTGGACGAATCGGTCGCAGCACGCCAGGCGAGACCAGCTGCCGCCCCCAAGGTGAGTCGCAAAGTGTTGGTGATCGACGATAGCCCGATGCTGCTTAGCTTCGTGCAGGAGGTATTGATCGACGCGAACTTCGACGTCACCACCGCCACGACCGGCGAAGAAGGTTTGCGCGCCGTCGAGAAAAGTCCGCCGGACCTGATTTTGCTGGATTACATCTTGCCTGGAATGAGAGGCGACGAGGTTTGCCGCAGGCTGCTGGAAAACCCGGCGTGGGCTACAACCCCCGTGGTTTACATGTCGGGATTCGCTGCGGAGATACGGCCAGAACAGACAGCAAACCCGAATGTGATTGGGTTCTTGAATAAACCGTTCACTTCAGATTTGCTTATTCAAACCGTAGAAACGCATATGCCGAAATCGCCAGAAGAGCCGGAGCAAGCACAAATCTCATCGGGCGAAGAGGAGGGCCCTCCGGCGCAATTCCCGGTCGAACAGGAAGCCGCCTACCGCGAGACCACTCAAGTGGGGCCGGCGTCACCCGACACAACCGAGGCGCCATGGTGGAGCGCTCCGCCTCCGGCAACCGAGCCAACATGGGCAGAGCCAGATGCATATCCTTCGAGCGGAGGTTTCCCGTCAGAGACTGCGTCGATCCCTTCGGAGCAGCAAGATTTGCCGGACGAATCAGTAACCGGCGGAGCCTTTTTCTGCGGCGATACGCGCTTTTTCTCATTGCACTGGGCATTGCGAGCCATCGCACAACAGAAACTCACCGGCACGCTTCGCCTCTTTTGGAGCAAGGAACCGCTCGATCTTCTCACCCGAGATGGCGGGATCGTGCTCGCCACGACGCGCGATCCGCAATTGTACTGTCCGGAAGCGCCGGTCACATTGGTCAATGTCGATCCTGAAAGAATTGCGCTTGCCCGCGACCAGCAGCGCGAAAACGGTTGTCCACTGTTCCTGATTCTCGCGCAGGAGAATCTGATTTTGCAGGAGCCCGCCGCGCAATTGGTGCAGCACCATGGGCAGAAGCTTTTCGCTCAGCTTTGGACTGCACCGTACGTTCGCTTCGCCTTCTACCAAGAGGCGCTGCCGTCCTACGCGAACAATCTTCCGGCGGAGGCTGACGTTGATCAGTGGGCGCTTGCCACTCTGCGCTTGATTCAGTTTCAAGAATTGGGCGATCGCGCGAATTACGATCCCGCGTCCATTCCTGCCTATACAAAAGACGGTTACGATCGCGTGCAGAGATTGCGGCTCACGGTGGCGGAAGCGCAGTTTGCCTCGCAGTTCAACGGCAGCCGCTCCATCCAACAGATTGCCAAAAATCTCCGGCTCGACTTGAAGTTTGCGCGTTTGACATTGTTTCGATTTCTTGCGCTCGAGATCGTGGAATGCTGGCCGCCCAGCACCGCAGTGAAGGCCGAGAGCAAAGGCGTTTTCCAGCGCCTCGCGCGCTCTATCGGCATCGGCGAATAGCGATCGCGCAACGAACGCGGCGCGCTCGGTTCATGAAGAAAAAAATCCTCGTCGTCGATATTGGCGGCACGCACGTCAAATTGATGATGTTGCGTGGGCGATTTCGTCAATTTAATTCGGGTCCCAAAATGGGCCCGAAGCAGTTGGTCGCAAAAATCGAGGAAAAGGCGAAAGACTGGCGATTCGCGGCCATCTCGATTGGTTTCCCAGCACCCGTGCGCAGGGGTCGCGTTCTCCGCGATCCGAAGCATCTTGGCAAAGGCTGGGCCGGATTCAATTTTCAAAAAGCGCTCAAAAAACCGGTGCAGTTGATCAACGACGCGGCGATGCAGGCGCTCGGCAGTTATAACGGTGGCCGCATGCTATTCCTGGGACTTGGGACCGGCCTTGGCTCGGCCCTGGTATGGGAAAAGAATTTGTTACCACTCGAGCTCGGCGATTTGCCTTACGGCAACCACGACATCATCGAGAATTTTCTCGGAATTCCTGGTGTAAAAAGCCTTGGCGAAAAGAATTGGAAACGCGAAGTCATTTTCGCCGTTACTCAACTGAAGAAGGCGTTCATTGCCGATTACGTCGTGCTCGGCGGAGGCAATGTGCACCGATTCACCAAGTTGCGAGCCGGTGTTGAACGCGGGCGAAACGAAAATGCGTTTCTTGGAGGCCTGCGTCTTTGGGATGTCGATCCGCGAACTGGCCAAAAAAAATGGCGCGTTATATAACCGCGCGCTGCGCCACTCTAAGTGGCTGGTCAAGCCCAGATCAAGTCATCCGGCTCGTTTAAGTTACGGAATAATTCGACGTCGCGATCTTCGACCGGCACAACGCGCAAGCGGCCAGCGTTCGCGAGTCGTTCCGTTAATTGTTGCAGTGAAAAATTTGCGCCCGTGAGTGCCTTCGCAAAATCCGTCCGCGTTTCGGTCGGAAAAATCGCAGCGAGCGGTTCGGCGCGATTGCCGATCTTAGGAAGAACGCCGCAGCTTGGCTCGATCCACTGGCAAAGCGAACGCAAATACCTCTCCTTCATGAACGGCATGTCGATCGCCAATCCGAGCACGTGTTTCGTGCGTATTCTGGCCAGCGCCGCAGCGAGGCCGCTGAGCGGACCGCGCGATGGCGGATCGTCCGGCACAAATTCGTATTCGTTAGGCCGCCATACTGGATCAATTCGCGCCGAAATCAAGATCTCCACCGGCTCCAGCTTGCGCAGAAGATCGAGCTGAACTTGCCAGAGCGGTTCTCCGCGAAAAAGGAGCGTGGCTTTATCTTCGCCCATCCGGCACGATTCGCCGCCAGCGAGCAGCACCGCGCTAATGTTCATCAAATCCCTTCAGGAATTCGCACCGTCGAATGGAGCGTGCCATCCGTCAGAATTCGAGCACGCAATCCACCGCGGCCCTTCAGAAATTCTTCCGCACCCGGTGCGACGGCGCGGTCCATCCAGTAACACGGACTGCATTCCTGCGTGCCATGAAAACCGACGCCTTGAATTTCAAAATCCTGTCCGATCAGTTGGTTAAGGTCGACATCGCGCGTGATCACGTTCCTTCGAACTAAGGACGGCGAGCAATCCTGAATTTGAAGTTCACCACAGAGTTCGTCGAAAACTTCGAGCGAAAAAAATGTGATTTCCCCTTTGTAATTGTCCTTGAAATCGAAGTAGCGATCGCCGCAAATGCCGCGCCCAGCCACACATTCGATCATCGGAACCTCAACTGCTGGATGCGTGTCCGGTTCACGATTGTGATGGCCGACAAAATTATGGCCTGGCGAAATGTAAAGATGACAGATTTCCACTGGAGGCCATGATAACATTCAGCCATTTAAATGAAAGAAAGAGGCATTGGATCGGAAAAAATCATCCGCCGAATGGGCGACGGCGAGCTCGAGTATCGACCGGACGATCTTACCGTCGAGGAGCCACTTGAGATTCGCGTTGGCCGAAAGGTCCTGGCCACTACGATGCGCACACCAGGTCACGACGATGAACTCGCTGCTGGCTTTCTGGTGTCGGAAGCAATCATCCGGAACCGCGCAGACGTCGCACAGATTGTTAAGAACCACGACAACACTGTGGATGTCGAACTTGCGCCCGGTATTAAATTAAAACTCAATTCAGCGCAACGCTTCGGAACCATCTCGTCCAGCTGTGGCATTTGCGGCAAGACCAGTATCGAAGCGATCCGGCAGAATTTTCCGGCGATTGAATCGACGAACGCCAGGATCGACGTTCAGACTTTGCTTTCGCTTCCGGCGCTATTGCAAAAGCACCAGCACGATTTCGGACGTACCGGCGGTATTCACGCCGCCGGACTCTTCGAGGTCGATGGAGAATTAAGAATCGTTCGCGAAGACATCGGCCGCCATAACGCTGTGGACAAGGCGATCGGTCGCGCATTTCTTGACGGACCTCTGCCGCTGGATCGACATCTTCTCCTCGTCAGCGGCCGCGCCTCATTTGAGATTCTTCAAAAGGCGCTGGCGGCCGGCATTCCGATCGTCGCCGCAGTTTCGGCTCCGTCGACGCTCGCGGTAAGTTTCGCTCGCGAAAGCAACCAAACGTTGATCGGCTTTCTCCGTCCGCCGTCGTTCAACGTCTATTCGCACGTCGAACGTGTGGTTATGGAAGAGTGCTAGTAACGTTCCGCGGCGAAAACAGATTCCGGATCGGAACCGGAGACTTTGCCGACTGCGATCCAGCCAAAACGGCTGACCAGCGCGCCGATTAAGAATGAAATCGCCGCGAATGGAACGAGGGAGAACAGCCGCAAAACAAGGGCGAGCGGTCCGGTCAAAATTTCGCCGATCCGAATAAGCCAGCCCGAGCCGTGTTGATGTATCGCGCGATCGGCCGCGCCATGTTTATTGACGCTGAGCCAGATCAATAGCGCCGACTCGACCGCGGCGGCGTAGTACCCAAGCGCGTTGAGGGCCGCGATTCGATGGCCGAACAACTCCAACAATCCGGCTGCCGAACCTAGCCCTGCGGTTCCAAAATGAATCGGGAGAAGAATGCGATGCAAAAACCATGCGGGAATGGCAGTCGCGCCGATCAGTACACCCGTATAAGTAGCGAGCAACATCCCGAAACAGGCGGAACCCAAAATGAGAAGTCCAGCGGCAATGCGGAGAGATTCATCCATCGCGCCAGTGAACGTGTGAAGGGCATGCAGTTCGAGCGCGATCAGGCCCGGAACGACGCACGCGCCGAAGCCGGTCAGGATCCAGACGCCGATCGACATCGCCGATTGGGGTTTAAAAACGCGCAGCATGTTGATGAAAAGGAGGGGGCGCCCGAGATCAAGAATTAGCAGAAGAGGGGAGAGCACCACAACGATTGCGGCCAACCACATCGCGGCGCGCGCAAGATCGACATGGTGAAAGATCGCCGCAGCCAGCGCGATTACGGCTGACATTCCGCCGACGCCGCCGACGAAGAAGTAAATCGGAATCTCCCACGTCCAGACCGGTGGTTTAACCACGGGCTGGCCGTAGTAACCGGGTTTTCTCGGAATCGGACCGCCCGCAACGTCCACGCCCCGACCGGCCACGGCGCCTTTTTCCCAAGCCTCCTCGCGGAGTCGCTCGAGGCGTTGTTCGTTAGGCCGATCGTTCGTCATAGACACGTCTGGGGAGCGCACCCTTCCAGCGTGCAATAGCCGGCGTTCCCCGGTTTTGGCAAGATGCCGAAACAAACACGCTGGAAGCGTCCTCGCCCGATAGCATCCGTTAACGAGTAACGGCTCATCATGAAAAAAACGCGAATGCCAAGAGCACGGCGACAGCCGATCCAACCCCGGTCGCGATTGCAGCTGTCCAGGCGGACTTCAAATAAATCGTTGGAACCTGAGGCTTGGGCGGAAGTCCGTAGGCTTCCGGTTCACCAAGAATCAAAAAGAACGCGTGAATGCCGCGGACAGAAGTTTCCGTCGGATCATAAAGTTGAGCGTCGCTGTAACCGCTCTGCTGCAACTGCTGCACGCGCTCCGCTCCACGCGCGCGTAGATCGTCCAATCGGCCGAATACGATCGATTCGGTCGGGCAAACTTTGGCGCAGGCCGGGACGAGTCCGCTCTTCTGTCGATCGTAACAGAATGTGCACTTAAACGCGCCGCCCGCGTCCACCAGCGGCTCGGGGCGGCGATCGATCACGCCGAACGGACAGGACACTACGCAATAGCCGCAGCCGTTACAGACATCGTTCTGCACCAGCACCGAACCAACTTCAGTGCGCACGATCGATCCGGTCGGACATGCCTCAAGACAACCGGCTTCCTCACAGTGCTTGCAGACGTTGGACAAGAAAACCCAACGGAACGGATCTTCCGCCTCCGCCGAGCCTACGGCGGACATGTCTGATTGCGGATCGGCTGGGAGGCCCATCGGACCGGCAACCTGATTTCCCTTTGGTCGATCTTGTTCGAGGAACATGACGTGGCGCCATGTCGATGCACCAAGGTGGCCGGTGTTATCGTAGGAATTTCCCGACCATGTGAATCCGTCGTCGGGCACGTGGTTCCATTCTTTGCACGCGACTTCGCAAGCTTTGCAGCCGATGCAAACACTCGGGTCTGTGAAAAATCCTACTTCGACGTTGTCCTGCACGTAGGAATGCTTGCGCTGATTCGTGCTCTGGATTCCTTCGCCGATCATATGATCACGCGCGGCTCAGTGGATTGGGTAGCGCACGCGTCTCGCGTGTTGGTTTCGGCGTCTCGCTGAAACAGGCTTTTTTCGCGTATGCATGCGCCGGAGAAAAGTCCGCGATCGCGGGACGCCATCGCCAGCACGCGAGACGCGTGCGCTACCCGGAGAAATTTGGCGATCATCGATTGTCGATCTTTCCGTGTTCGCCATGGCCACCGCCCGGCGCGCCAGGGCGAACTCCCGGCGGCGGTTGTTCCGGATGCAAATTCGGTGGGCCATCCGCCACCGCGTACTTTTTGATCCACTCTTCGAACGCTGGTCCGCGCGGCAATCGACCCGGCACAATATTGCAAGTGCATGCCTTCGCTTCCATGATTGTCACATTCGGCTCGCCCGAAATGGGAATTAGATCATTGGCGGAATCGCCTTGCACGGGTCCAGCCGAGCCCCAATGAAATGGGAGCGCCACCTGATGCACGATTTTACCATCGACCTGGACCGGCCGAATGCGCCGACTGATCAGCGCGCGTGCTTCGATAGCGCCGCGGAGCGTGACAATGGAAACATATTCGCCGTTATTTATTTTTAGCTCAGCGGCGAGTTCGGTCGAAATTTCGGCGAACATTTCCGGTTGCAATTCCGCGAGGTGGCTCAAGAAGCGACTCATCCCGCCGGCGGTATGATGCTCGGTCAGACGATAGGTCGTTAAGACAAATGGAAATCGCGGGTCACCCGGCGGCGCGAACCGATTTTCCTGGCGAGTAAACCAATTGACCACCGGGTTCGTGTCGCGCGAGTAAAGCGCGTTGTGCACCGGTGACTCGAGCGGTTCGTAATGCGTCGGCATCGGCCCATCCTGCAAACCTTTCGGAACATGAAGCCAGCCGAGGCCATCTTCATGCAACATGAACGGCGCATCGCCCGGAATCCCATCAAGTCCGCTCTCGTTTCCGGTTGGGCGAAACTCAGGCGACTTTTCGGGTGGGAAATCGGGGACGTTGATGCCGGTCCATTTTCGCTGCGCCTGGTCCCACCAGATCAATTTCTTTCGGTCGCTCCATGGCTCGCCGGTCGGACTGGCGCTCGCTCTATTATATATGATGCGACGATCGCCCGGCCAGGCGAAGCCCCAGCCGTGCCCGAGATAGTCTTTCGAATTACGTGAGTTCGCTTTGTTAATCTTGTCCGGACCAAGCACGCCGGAGTAAATCCAGCCCCCGCTTGCGGTCGAACCGTCGGCCTTCAGTCGTGGAAAACCGTCAACCTGCGGACCGTGATGCGGATTGCCTTCGCGATCAAGACCGAACACGACTCCGTCGGCATTGGGTTGGGGATCGGTGTACCAGCCGTTGATCTCTGCCAACACGGCTTCCATTTTTGGATCGCCCAGCTCGTCTTCCGGGTACCACCAGTTAAGAGCGCGCAACGGTTCGTCGAGCGGATCGTTGGATTTTTTCGCTTTTGCGATCACGCGCAATGCAAGCTGATGCATGAACCACGCATCAGATCGAGCATCGCCGGGCGGATCTACTGCTTTCTCGCGCCACTGCAAAAGACGCTGCGTGTTGGTGAACGCGCCTTCCTTTTCCGCGTGACCCGCCGCCGGAAAAAGAAAAACTTCCGTCTCGATTTCTTCCGTCCGCAATTCACCGCGCTCAATCTCCGGTGAGTCGCGCCAAAACGTGGCGGCCTCGATCTCTACCATCTCGCGAACGACCAGCCATTTTAATTTCGACAAGGACGCTCGCTGGAACCGCGAGTTTGCCGCAGCAACCGCCGGATTCTGGCCCATGATGAACATGCCTTCCATTTTTCCATCGGCCATGTCGTAAAGATATTCGAAGAACGAATGGTTCCCGGTGAGCTTCGGGACCCAACTATAACCGAAGTCGTTTTCGGCCGTTGCGTTCTTGCCGTAGTACGCCTTCAGCAAGCTGATGAAGTAGGCCGGAAAATTATGCCAGAGACCCGTTGGCTTGGTTTGATGGGTCAGGTAATTGCGCAGCGTCTCCTCGCTGCCGTCGCCACGCGGCATCGGCAGGTAACCGGGCAAAATATCGTAGAGCGTCGGAATGTCGGTCGAACCTTGGATTGAGGCGTGACCGCGCAACGCCAGTATTCCGCCGCCCGGCCGACCGATATTGCCGAGCAACAGTTGCAGGATCGACGCGGTGCGAATGATCTGAACCCCTTTCGAATGTTGTGTCCAACCGAGCGCATAACAAATCGCCGCGCTCTTGTCCGGACCTGATGCGGCGACGAGCGCATCCGCAACCTTATGGAAGAGTGCCGGCGAAATTCCGCAAATCTTCTCCACCATTTCAGGCGTGTAGCGCGCAAAATGGCGGCGCAACGTCTGGAAAACGCAGCGCGGATTTTGCAGGGTCGGATCCCGCTCCGGAAAACTGAGGTCGGGCCGGCCTTCGTAGAGCCAACTTTGCTTGTCGTAAACGCGTTGCTGTTCGTTCCAGCCGGAGAAAAAACCGGTCGCTCCTTCATCCGTATCGCGAAAATCTTCGCGCAGAATGCAGGAGGCGTTCGTGAAATGCAGAACGTAATCGCGGAAGAAAAGATTGTTCTCGATAATGTGCCTGATAAGGCCGCCGAGAAATGCAATGTCGCCGCCGGCGCGCATCGGCACCCAGATATCGGCCAGCGCGCTCGTGCGCGAAAATCTGGGATCGACATGAATGATGGTGGCACCGCGTTCCTTCGCCTTCATCACCCAGCGGAAACCCACCGGGTGCGCCTCGGCCATGGAAGAACCTTCGATTAAAATGCAATCGGCGTTGGCCAGATCTTGTTGCGCAGTTGTAGCTCCGCCCCGGCCGAAGCTGGTGCCCAGACCGGGCACCGTGCTGCTATGTCATATCCGCGCCTGGTTGGATATGCACACCATCCCCAGGCCAAGAGTGAATAGTTTTCGGATGAGATAATTTTCCTCGTTATCAAGCGTGGCGCCGCCAAGATGGCAGATCGCGGTCGTGTGATTGATCGTCGCGCCGTCTTGCTTATGAACGAACGTGCGCTTCCGCGACTCCCAAACCCGATCCACCACCATGTCCATCGCTCGTTCGAGCGGAATTTCCGTCCATTCTTTCGCCCGCGGCGCGCGATATTTCATTTTCGTCTCGCGCCGATCGTGCGTGAGTAATTGATACGAAGCTGCGCCTTTCGGGCAAAGATTCCCCTGGCTGATCGGACTCTCCGGATCGCCTTCGATGGAAATCAGTTTGCCGTTCTTGTGATAAATGAGCTGACCGCAACCGACTCCGCAGTACGGGCAAATTGATCGCGCCACTTGCGCACCGTCGATCCGCGCATGCATCGAGCGCGTTTTGTCCGACATCGCTTCAAGACCAGTACCGTCGGCACGTTCACGAATCTGACGAATGAGCGGCCATTTTGAGAGAAGACTGATCATGGACGCAACCTTAATTCCTTCGCGTGCAAAATGGCGGATGGTTGTTCCAAAGATGTCACGATCATAAAACGAAAGGTTGATCGCCCGCTTTTGCGATGATTAACGCGGATCGCGAACAAAGGTAAAGACAAATAGTTGGCAATCTTCAGGTGTATCGCTCGCGTCGCGGTGGTCTAACGATAATCGGCAACACAATTGAAATCGCCATCACCACTGCAATGACGTGGAGCGCGCCGCTGTAATTTCCGACGGTTTCCCGCATTCGCGCGATATAAAGCGGGCCAAAGACGCTGGCAAAACTCCACGCCGTCAACATCAGTCCGTAAATCGGGCCGACGTTTTTCGGGCCGAAATAGTCTGCGGTGAAGGCAGGCATCGTGCCGAACCCGCCTCCATAACACATCAGGATCACGAACGTGACCGTAGTCATCATCGAAGCGACAGTGATATTTGGCAGAAACCAAAAGAGCAGGACCTGCAAGATAAACATGACGGCGAATGTGGCGCGCCGCGTGATGAGATCGGATAACCACGCCCAGAAGACGCGTCCCACACCATTGCCCAGACTGGCAATCCCAACCATTCCGCCAGCGACCACCGCGGTGACGCCAGTAAGTTCCTGAAAGATTGGCGCTTCCTGCGAAATGACCGCTATGCCGGCCGAAGTATTGAGGAAGAGAATCAGCCAGAGCACCCACCATTGCCAGGCTTTCAGCGCTTCGGAAAGGACGAAATCGTGGCCAGCCCTCTGCGACGTTTGTTTTGCCGACGGTGTCCACCCTTCCGGTTGCCAGCCTTCGGGAGGATTTCTTATGAACAACGCGGCGATGATGACGATGATGAAATAGGCTACGCCGAGATAAGCGAACGTCGGCAGTACACCGACCGTTTGAATCAATCGCGTCGCGATCGGCGCAGTGATGAGTGCGCCGGCACCGAATCCTCCAACGGCAATACCGGTGATGAGACCGCGACGATCGGGAAACCATTTCACCAAGGTTGCGACGGGAACGATGTAACCGAGCCCAAGGCCGATCCCGCCGATAAAGCCGTAGCTGAGATACAACCACCAGAGTTTGTTGGCGGAGAAGCTCGCCAGAAAGACGCCCACTCCGTAGAACACTCCCGCGGTGAGCGCAACGGTGCGCGGCCCAACTCGATTCATCCACAGCCCGCCGAAGAAGGCGGCGAAGCCAAGCATGAAAATGCTGATCGTGAACGTGAGTGTGACTTGCGAGATGCTCCAGCCAAATTGCTTGGACAATGGAACACGGAAAACGCTCCAGGCATAAACTGCGCCCAGTGCGATCTGAAGAAATACGCCGGCGATGGCAATGACCCAACGATTACGAGTTTTCATTTTTTCCTCCTTCGTTGCAGCTACACAGAGTGCGGACAATTTCAGCACGCCACCTGCACAGACTGGGAGCAGCGCGATCTTGCTCAACCTACGCAAGATCGTCAATGCCCGTCGCAAAATTCCTTCGTGCCAGGGAGGGGACTTGAACCCCTAAGGATTTCTCCACCAGATCCTAAGTCTGGCGCGTCTGCCAATTTCGCCACCCTGGCCCTTGTCGGATTCGTACGCATCCGCCGACTGACAATTTGGAGCTTTGTGCCTGACTTTCCATCGCAAAAGCGTCCTTAACCGCTCGAGACTTACACTTGCCAGGCACGGCATTGGCGATTTCGCGATCTGCCTGGAGATGCAATGGTTCGACAAGAGGGTCAGTCTTGCACTTTGTGCACGGCGAGGCCTTCATTTCGTTTTGTGGTCACTCAGGGTCGGGTTTTCCCATCCTTCGAGGGGAGTAATCCGATCCACCTCGGTTGGCCCCCACGTGTTCGGCTCGTACTCAAAGAGCGGTGTTCTGGCCTTCAACACCGGATCAACAATCCGCCACGCCTCTTCCACGTAATCTTCGCGCGCAAAGAGAGTGGCATCCCCCGCCATCGCATCGCCAAGCACTCGCTCGTAAGCATCCATCTCTTCCGCGCGCGGTGAATGTCCCCAAGCGATTTCTACAGGTTCGTTCACTGTTTCATCATCCGCGGCGACGCTATTCATGCAGATGGCGAATGCGACGCTCGGGCTGATTCGCAACCGGCAGTGATTCATTTTTAGATCAAAGCCCTGATACATCGTTGGGGGTTGTCGCAGCCGGACGATGATTTCCGTACAGGTGACAGGTAGGCACTTTCCGGCTCGGATATAGATTGGAACTCCACGCCAGCGCCAGGAATTGATCTCCAGTCGTAACGCCGCGAATGTTTCCGTGCTTGACTCTGCTGCAACGCCGGGCTCGTTTCGATAACCACGAAATTGTCCGCGGACAAGATCCTTCGTCTCTATCGGCAGAATCGCTTTCAACACCTTCACCTTTTCATCACGGATCGATTCGCTGTCGATCCGCACCGGTGGCTCCATCGTCAGGTTGGCCAAAACCTGGAACAGATGATTTTGTATCACGTCGCGGACGGCCCCTGTTTGATCGTAGAATGCGCCGCGACCTTGCACGCCGAAGTCTTCGGCCATCGTGATCTGCACGTTCTCCACATTGTGCCGGTTCCAGAACGGTTCCAGCAGCGCATTGGCGAAGCGGAAGAACAGCATGTTATGCACGGGCTTCTTTCCCAGATAATGGTCGATGCGGAAGATTCTGTTTTCGTCGAAAGAGCCGAGCAAAATGGCATTGAGCCGTTGGGCGCTGGTGAGGTCAGACCCGAACGGCTTCTCCACAATGACGCGCGCGGCCTCGGTGACACAGCCGGACTTTCCAAGTTGCTCCACGACCGTGCCGAACAGCGCCGGCGGAATCGCAAGATAAAATGCCGGCCGCCGAGCCGAACCGAGTGTCTGGCGGATGGTTTGGAAGGTGGCAGGATCGTTGTAATCGCCGTCCACGTAGTGCAGCAATCCGCTCAATTTTTCGAAAGCGGCTGAATCAATTCCGCCGTGTTTCTCGAGACTGTCTTTCGCCCGGGCTTTGAGTCGATCGAGATTCCAACCCGACTTGGCAATGCCGATGACAGGCACATCGAGGTTGCTGCGCTTAAGCATGGCCTGGAGCGCGGGGAAAATCTTTTTGTAAGCCAGGTCGCCGGTGGCTCCGAAAAAGACGAGAGCGTCGGAATGGGTTTGGTTCACGACATTTTGGCGACCGGTTTTTCCAGATGGCCGCCGAAACCGAAGCGCATCGCAGAAAGCAATTTGTCTTGGAAAGCTGCCGCTCCGCGCGAGGTGAACCGCTCATAAAGTGCCGTCGTCAGCACTGGCACCGGCACGTCCTCGTCGATCGCCGCTTTGATCGTCCAGCGACCTTCGCCGGAATCGGAAACCCGACCGGCGAATTGCGAGAGTTTCGGATCTGCGGCCAATGCATTTGCCGTCAAGTCAAGTAGCCAGGACGTGATCACGCTGCCGCGCCGCCATACTTCGGAGATGTCAGTTAGGTCAAACTCGTATTGATAATGTTCGGGATCGCGTAACGGAGTCGTCTCAGCGTCAGCTTCGTTTTGCTGTTTTCCGGCGCAGGCGGCTTGCAAAACACCGAAACCTTCGGCATAAGCGGCCATGATGCCGTACTCGATACTGTTGTGAACCATTTTGACGAAGTGGCCGGCGCCGTTGGGACCGCAATGTAGATAGCCTTGTTCGGCGGTACTGCGGCGTTTCTCGCGGCCCGGGGTGCGTGCGATATCGCCGATCCCAGGTGCCAGCGTGGCAAAAATGGGATCCAAGCGTTGAACCACATTAGTCTCGCCGCCGATCATCATGCAGTAACCGCGCTCAAGACCCCAAACACCGCCACTGGTTCCGACATCAACATAGTGAATCCCTTTCGTCGCAAGTTCCTTCGCCCGCCGGATATCATCGACGTAATAGGAATTCCCCCCATCGATGATGGTATCGCCGGGTTCGATAAAAGGCAGAAGATCGGTGATGGTGCTATCCACGGCCGCGGCGGGGACCATCAACCAAACAGTGCACGGCTTATTGAGTTGCTTCACCAAATCCCCAAACGAAGCGGCGCCGGTGGCTCCTTCTTTGGCCAGGTCTTCAACTGCTTTCGGAAATAAGTCGAACACGGTGCATCGATGTCCGCCTTTCATCAGTCTTCGAACCATGTTTGCGCCCATTCGCCCGAGCCCGACCATTCCCAGTTGCATTGGTGAATTTGTTTTCATTTCAGGATTTTTGTGTTGGTTGATAACTTTGCTGCTTCATCAAGAGCGAGCGTGTTCAAAGATTTCGACGAACTCCAGGTAGCGCCGGGCAATTTCCACAACGGCGGCTTCGCGTGTTGTCTTTCCGGATCGAAAGTTAACGAGCGGACCCCAAAAATCCGTTCGGCCGACAGCAAAACCGATGAAGCCTTTCACGGCTGCCGCCGTCGTCAGCCACTCGCGGACTTTCTTTTCGTCTTCACCACGTCCAAGAATGATGCAGCGGACTTTCTCACGACCGTCGCGCTGCGCTATCGACACGATCGCTTCGCAATCCGCGCGACGATCAAGTCCCTCGATTTTCCAGACATCCGGCTCAACGCCAGCCTCCTGCAACTGCGTGATCGTCTGAACCATTAGCTTGGGACGAAGCTCCAGGTCGTAGGCTTTCTTGTCGCCCTTCAGCCGTTCGAGCTGTGCCTTCTCAGCGGGGACGAGCAGTTCAAACATGAACCGGCTTTCGCTTTTGGAATGTAAGTAGTCTGAAAGTTGTTTCAGCCGCGCCGCCTGTCGTTGATTCAATCCCGCGTCGCCCTCGGGATTGTAACGCACAAGCACTTTGGAAAACGTTGGCTGAATTTTCTCGATGTGTTTGGCAAAGTCATCGCCGTACTCGAAGTCAAATTCATCCTGTCCGCTTTTCTCGGCCGGACAAGCGGTCGTAAAACCATTGGCTTTCGCGTCGCCTAGAATTTTCTCTCCGAACCGTTCGTCCACGAGGATCCCTGCTTTATTTTTCGGTGCGCCTTCGGCAATGGCTTTTTTGAACCCGTCATAAATGACCTGCTTTGCGGCTGCGACTTCAGCGGTCTGCGCAGGAGTCAGATCGTCATGCCAGCCGAACATGTTTACTACGAACGAACCGCGATGATCGAAGGGCAGAATGTAAAGTGGTTGGTCGTAGCCAAGAGTTTTCATTTCGCCTCCTTCAATTTCCGGTAGCGCCGGATCAGATTGTTGGTCGAGCTATCATGCTTGAGCTTTGGAGGAGCCTTACCTTCAAGCTCGGGAATGATGCGCTGCGCGAGCGCCTTGCCCAATTCGACGCCCCATTGATCAAACGAGTCGATGTTCCAAATCACGCCCTGCGTGAGGACACTGTGCTCGTAAAGCGCGATCAGTTTGCCGAGCGTTTCCGGAGTGAGCCGTTCAGCGAGAATCGTGTTCGAGGGACGATTGCCTTCGAAGACACGATGCGGCACCAGCCAGTCCGGCGTGCCTTCAGCTTTGACCTCTTCCGGCGTTTTGCCGAAGGCGAGCGCCTCGGCTTGAGCAAATACATTCGCCATAAGAATGTCGTGATGCCGGCCCAATCGCGTAAGCGCGTGGGCGAATGCGATGAAGTCGCATGGGATAAGTCGAGTACCTTGGTGAATTAACTGATAAAACGAGTGCTGGCCGTTAGTGCCAGGTTCGCCCCAGTAAATGGGGCCTGTTTGATAATCAAGTGTCTTACCCTCGAGCGTGACGTGTTTGCCGTTGCTCTCCATCGTCAACTGCTGCAAGTAGGCTGGAAATCGTTTCAAGTATTGTTCGTAAGGCAAGACCGCCACGGTGTTCGCGCCGAGGAAGTTGTTATTCCAAATCGATAGAAGTCCCATCAGCACTGGCAGATTTTTCTCGAACGGTGCAGTGCGAAAATGCTCGTCCATCTGGTAAAACCCTGTGAGCATCGAACGGAAGTTGTCCGGTCCGATGGCCAGCATGGTTGACAGGCCGATCGCCGAATCCATCGAGTAACGTCCGCCGACCCAATCCCAAAAGCCGAACATGTTCGCCGTATCGATGCCGAAGGCGGACACCTTTTCGGCATTGGTCGAGACGGCGACGAAGTGTTTGGCCACAGCTTTCGGATTTCCATCGAGTCCATTCAGGAGCCAATCGCGCGCGCTCTGCGCATTGGTCATCGTCTCGAGCGTGGTGAAGGTTTTCGAAGAAACGATGAAAAGCGTCTCCGCCGGATCGAGATCGTGCGTTGCTTCCACAAAATCAATGCCGTCTACATTGGAAACGAACCGAAAGTTGAGACTGCGAAGGCTGTAGTGTTTTAGTGCCTCGTAAGCCATCACCGGTCCAAGATCGGAACCGCCGATGCCGATGTTTACGATGTTCCTAATGCGCTTGCCGGTATGGCCTTGCCACGCACCGCTGCGGATCCGTTTTGAAAACCTTTCCATTTTGGCGAGCACGGCGTGGACGTGTGGCACGACATTTTTTCCGTCCACCAGAATGCGTGCTCCTTTGGGCGCTCGCAGCGCGACGTGCAGCACAGCGCGATTTTCTGTGAGATTGATTTTCTCGCCGCTGAACATGGCCTTAATCGCTACTCGCAGGCCAGATTCCTTCGCCAAACCGATCAATAGCTTGAGTGTCTCATCGATGATTCGGTTCTTCGAGTAGTCGAGAACGAGTCCCGCCGCCTCGATGGTCATTCGCTCGCCCCGCTTGGAGTCGGCAGCGAACAGTTGCCGGAGATGCAGTCCCTTGATTTTCCGCTGATGAACCACCAAGGCCTTCCACGCCGGCCGGTTCGTAAGCCGTTTGATTCTTAATTTCATGCCTCTTCTCTCATCTTACTGCGCCTGAATTGGGTCAGATCACGCTTGTGGGGACGTGATTTTACGCGAACGCAATTCGTCCAGGCGTCGGCTTTCTCCCACATGCGAAAGCCCCCGCGAAAAGCATTGGTGTTGTCCCCGGCGCGGCAACCTGCGGGTAGTTTCTTTAGTTTGTTTACATTGCCTCCTCCCAGGACTACATCGTCAGGCTCAAGAGCGGCAACCAGTCGCTTCACGACGTCTTTGACAAAGCTTCGCCATTTTTTCTTGCCATATTTCTTCACTCCCCGGATCCCGACGTAGTCTTCAAACGTCGCCTTCTTATAAGGCAGGTGGCCTAGTTCCATCGGCTCGATAACGCCATCCAGAATCATGGCGGACCCAAGACCAGTTCCGAGCCCTACGAACAGCATCTTGCCGCCGTTGTAGCTCCCCAATGCCTGCATTGCTGCATCATTCACCACCTTGACTGGACATTTGAAGGCCGCTTCGAAATCAAAGCCGGCCCATCCTTTTCCCAGATTCCATGGCTCCGAAACCGGCTTGTTCCGAAGGACTGGCCCGGGATAACCAATGCAGACGGCTTCATACTTCCAATCCGCCACCAGTTTCTTCACGCCGGCAACCATTTGCTTTGGCGTCAAAGCCGGGCCGGAATCAAACTCGCGATGAGCATTGTGACCGGTGGCAAGGACCTTTACGTGAGTTCCGCCAACATCAATTACGAGTACGTTCATGATCTATTCTCGCGCCCGGTTAAAAGGCCCGCTTGACTGCGTTGCTCAGTAGATGTGTCATTTCATATTTTGATCCGACTCAGTCACTTACGTGGCGGGTATCGTTCCACAACCAGATCACGGGTTGAGACAGCTCATTTTCATAGCCGAGCGTACTTAGGCTTGCAGTCGTCAACATGAAGAATCTTCCGGTGATGGGTTCGAGCCCAAGCCAGCGGCCAGCAAGCATTCGCAAAAAATGTCCGCTCGAAAAAATCAGGACATTGCCATCGATCGCGCGAACGCGACTCACCACCCGATCGGCCCTCGCACCAACCTGATTCGGTGATTCTCCACCCGGGCAGCCGTCGCGAAACAATTGCCATTCCGGACGCTTGTCATGAATGTCTACGGTTCGAAGTCCTTCATATTTGCCGTAGTCCCATTCAACCAGATCAGGATCGATTTCGGCGCCGGCCGCGAAGCCAGCCAATTCACAGGTGCGAGTAGCGCGTTGCAATGGGCTAGTGAAGACTTTCGCGAAGGTTAGTCCCGCCAGCCTTGGTCCAAGGTTACGTGCATTGCGCTCGCCTCGCTCGGTCAACGGCAAATCAGTCAGACCCGTATGCTGGCCGGTTAGGCTCCATGCGGTCTCGCCGTGTCTCGCCAGGTAAAGCCTTGGAAGAATTTTAGTCATCGGTCGAGCACCGCACGACACGCCAACACTCCTTGGCAATCGCCCAATCTTCCTGCGCTCGAATTATAAGAACGCGAACCGCCGAATCTGGGGTAGCAATATCTCGGTCAGAATTACGCTGTCTGTTCGCGGCATCATCAAGTCTGACGCCAAGAAAGGCTAAAGGTTTGCAAGCGGCATCGCGCACCGCGGCAGAGTTTTCCCCGACTCCGGCGGTAAATATTAGCGCGTCGATTCCCCCCAATACCGCGACCATGGCTCCGATACCGGCCTGCAAACGATGCACGTAGATCTCGAATGCCAACTTTGCTCGCGTATGGCCTTTGTTCTTGGCCGCCAGAATCTCGCGCATATCTCCCGAAGTGCCCGAAATTCCAAGCAAACCTGATTCATTATTCAGAACATCATCAATCTTCTGCGCGTCCAGCCGGCCTGTGCGCATCAGGTAGGTGAGAATTCCCGGATCAATCGAACCGGAACGGGTCCCCATCATGAGGCCTTCAAGAGGAGTGAACCCCATTGTTGTATCGATGCTATGTCCGTCGCGAATTGCCGCCAGAGAACAACCGTTCCCTAAATGGCAGGTAACCAATCTGAGCGAGTTTAAGTCTTGGCCCAGAAGCCTCGCAGCGCGCGTTGCGCAATATTGATGATTGATTCCGTGGAATCCGTAGCGGCGGATGTCATGCTCGAACCATTGGTATGGGCCCGGGTACACCGCTGCCGCGTGGGGTATTTTACAATGAAATCCCGTGTCGAAAACCGCGACTTGGGGAACTCGGCCTAGCAGCTTTTCAATAATCTCCATGCCTTCGAGTTCGGCGCGATTATGGAGCGGAGCGAAAGCGGAAACCTTGGCGATCTCTTTGCGCACTTCCGAAGTAAGCGATACTGGTTCTTCGTATTTCGGGCCACCGTGCACCACCCGGTGTCCGACAACGTCAATTTCAGTGAGCGCGCTGATGGCGCGCGTCTCACCGTTGGTCAGAGTGCCCAGTAAATGCTCAACCGCCTGCGCACGCGACGAGACTTTGGCCCGATTTTTTCGCACAACTCCGCGCGCGTTTTTGATTTCGGCTTCTGCTATCCTGTCGCGCCATTCGATCTTGCCTTCCCAAAGTGGAGTGGGCGGATCGTTCGGAAGAATCTCGTCCATCTGGTAGAGGGAGCTCTTCTGGCTGCTGGAACCCGAATTGAGTACGAGAACCTTCATTGGTCAGTAAGACCATTTCCAGTTTTTCACCTCCGGCAGATCGTCGCCGTGCTCGCGCGTATAGTATTTGTGCTCCACCAGTTTGTTTCGCAGGAATTCTTGGAAGTGGGCACCGATACGCTCCAATCTCGGCACCCGATCCGCGACCGCGCCGGCAAGATGAAAACGATCCAAGCCATTCATAACGGTCATGTCGAAAGGAGTAGTTGTGGTGCCCTCTTCTTGATAGCCGTGGACATGAAAATTGTCGTGGCCGCGTCGGCGATAGCACAACCGATGGATGAGCCAAGGATATCCGTGATAGGCGAAGATTACCGGCTTGTCGGTGGTGAACATGGAATCAAATTCGGAATCGGGGATTCCGTGAGGATGTTGACTCGGAGGTTGCAGCGTCATTAGGTCGACGACGTTAACGACCCGAATCTTGAGATCGGGAAAATGCTGCCGCAAAAGGTCAACGGCAGCCAGCGTTTCCAGAGTCGGCACATCGCCAGCGCAAGCCATCACAACGTCTGGTTCGCTGCCCTCATCAGTGCTCGCCCAAGACCAGACGCCCACCCCGGTTGTACAGTGTGCAATGGCAGCGTTCATATCGAGCCATTGCAACTCCGGCTGCTTGCCGGCGACAATTACGTTCACATAATGCCGGCTTCGCAAACAATGATCGGCCACAGAAAGCAAGGTGTTCGCATCCGGCGGCAAATACACTCGGACAATGTCGGCCTTCTTGTTCATCACAAAGTCAATGAAGCCGGGGTCCTGGTGAGTGAAGCCGTTGTGGTCCTGTCGCCAGACGTGTGAAGTCAGAAGGTAATTCAGTGACGCGATAGGACGCCGCCACGGAATGTGACGTGTGGTCTTAAGCCACTTGGCATGCTGATTAAACATTGAATCCACGATATGGACGAAGCCCTCGTAGCAGGAATCCATGACGGCCGGTGAGCAAATAACCCTCCAGCCAACCTTGACACATGTGCTCACTCAGGATTTCCATCACGCGCCCGTTAGGCGAAAGGTGCTCGTCCACCGGCAGAATTGGCTCCATCCAGATTTTGTCTGTTGCCTGATAGACCGCATCGAGGCGGTTGGACGCGGTTTCGTCAGGTCCGAACACGCGGAAGTTTGCCTCCTCAAGATTGAGCTTCATGACGTCGCGCAGAAAAGCGCCTAACACTCGGGTGGATTCTGCTGCTTCCGTACCGGGTTTAGGAACCGAAACCGCGTATTCGCGGAAGTCCGGCATCAACAGGTCCTTCAACAGCAGCCCGCCATTTGCATGTGGGTTCGCACCGATTCGGCGCTCACCTTTAGGCGCGAGTTCCAAAAGTTCTTCAATGAGCTTGCCATTCTCATCGAACAACTCTTCAGGGTGATAGCTCTTGAGCCAGTCTTCGAGAACTGCGAGGTGTTCGGGTTTGGTATTCAAATCGGCTACGGGTACTTGATGCGCGCGCCATGTGCCCTCTACCGGTTTGCCATCCACAACTTTCGGTCCAGTCCAACCTTTCGGAGTCCGCAAAATGATCATGGGCCAGACCGGAAGCGACGTGGATTCCTGGCCGCGCACGTCATCCTGAATGGCGCGAATCTCCTCGATCACTGCATCGAGCGTTGCCGCCATAATCTGATGCATACGCTCGGGTTCATGTCCTTCGACGAAGTAAGGTTTATATCCATAGCCATTGAAGAGCTGAGTTAGCTCTTCGTCGCTCAGGCGCCCAAGCACGGTCGGATTCGCGATCTTGTAGCCGTTCAGGTGGAGGATCGGCAGCACAGCTCCATCACGCGCTGGATTGAGAAACTTGTTGCAATGCCAACTCGTAGCTAGCGGGCCAGTTTCTGCCTCGCCATCGCCAACGACACAGCAAGCCAACAGATCGGGATTGTCGAAAACCGCACCGTAAGCGTGCACCAAAGCATAACCCAGCTCTCCGCCTTCATGGATGGAACCGGGTGTCTCAGGCGCAGGCGCATTGTGGCTGGGAATGCCTCCCGGAAAAGAAAACTGCTTGAACAGCTTTCTCATGCCTTCTTCGTTTTGTTGAATGCCTGAATAGAGCTCCGTGTAGGTGCCTTCAAGGTAGGTGTTCGCGACCATCCCGGGACCGCCATGTCCCGGACCGCAAACGTAGATAACGTTGAGATCGTACTTCTTGATCAGGCGGTTGAAGTGAACATAGATAAAGTTCAGTCCGGGCGTTGTACCCCAGTGACCGAGCAGGCGCGGTTTCACGTGCTCAAGTTTCAACTTTTCGCGCAACAACGGATTGGCATAAAGATAGATTTGACCGATCGATAGATAATTGGCTGCGCGCCAATAGGCATTCATTTTACGCAGCTCGTCTGGAGAAAGCGGCTGGTTAGAAACGGAAGGCCCAGCGATGTCCGCAGATGTGGTGAGAGTCATAAGCTAACCTTTTCTTTCTAATTGGTTATCACCGAAGGGGGCTTCTGAGCAGAGAAGGGAGTTACTGAATGTGTCCCACGCGCGCGAATCCGACCCGCCAGCTCACTAAGTGCTTCAACGTCGCGCAAGGTGATCATTTGCTCGATCTCTCTTGAGAAGAACAGATCGAGCGTCCAGCCCACCATCACCCGCAACTTCTTCGGAAGGCGCGGCAGTTTCATCAGATATATCGCCCGCCAGAAGCACCAGGCAACGAAGCCCGAAAATTTGACTCCGAATATCATTGCTACCCCCGTGCGCCCGATGGTCGCCAGTTGTCCCAGTGTCGTGAAGGTGAAGGACTTCAGGGGCCGGTCTAGAACCACTGCTGCGATGTTCTTCGCTGCGACGACGCCCTCACGTAAACCATGCTGTGCGGTTGGTGGATGAAACTTTTCCGTGTCTAAAACCGGCACGGCGGCGCAATCGCCCGCTGCCCATAGGCCGGGAACTCCGGTCACCGCCAGGTACTCACTTACTAAGAGTCGGCCATGTTCCTTTTGGCAAGGTAGCGGTGCAATGACTGGACTTGGTTTTACACCAGCCGTCCAAATGAGCGTCGAGGCAGGAATTGATTTGCCATCGGTCAAAGTGACGAGCGAACCATCGTAACTTGTGACGCGCACCCCCTTGATCACGTCGACTTTCCGCTCGCGCAACTTGCGTTCGGCGTAATTCCCGAGTTCCTCGCCAAGTTCCGGCAGTAAAAAATTACCCGGATGAATGACGACGACGCGAATCAGCTCTTCGTCCAATTCTGGATAATATCGCACTGCTTCGCGCACGAAATCGTTGATCGCGCCCGTGGTTTCGGCGCCGGCAAAACCGCCGCCAGCCGTGACAAAAGTGAGTAATCGCTGACGTGCCGCAGCATCGTTATGTAGAGTTGCTTCCTCTAATAGAGCCACCATGCGATTGCGCAGCAGAGCCGCGTCACTCATGCTTTTCATGGTCACCGCCCATTCGCTAACACCCGGAAGATCGAAGAAGTTGGTTTCCGAGCCGAGAGTGAGAAGGAGGTGATCGAACTCCAGCTCAATCTCGAGCCTCGCGACTCCACCAAGGCAGTGTACGCGCCGCGCTGAGAGATCGATTGCCTGCACCTCGGCCTCGACAAACTTCACGTGCCGGAGAATTCGACGAAGCGGATTGCCAATGTCGCCCGGATAAAGATCTCCCGCCGCCACTTCGTGCAACATCGGCGTGAACAGAATGAAGTTCTCGCGGCTAATCAGTGTTACTTCGACCTCTTCGCGGCGAGCCAGGGTCTTGTCCAGATACATTGCGGCGCTTAGCCCGGCAAATCCGCCTCCCGCGATGACGACACGAGTTTCTTTCATTCGTTTAGCCTGCTGGACTGAGATTGTTTAGTTAGGTGGCGCCGGCCGTGGTATTCGCAAAGTCGCTCCGCGGCGTCATCGTTTTCATGTGCTCTGAGGTGGTTTATTGAGTCCACAGTGTAATCAGAATTACGAGAATCAGTATCGTCAGTGCGCCCCAAACCATCATCACTTCCTCGAATCTGATTTTGCGAACGGCCGGAATGTCTTCGTCTACATCCGGATCTTTGTCGAAGAACCGGTGGCGATTGCGAAAGATGTACAAGCCGCCGAGTAAAAAAATAATAAGGAAGATCGTTCCAGCTATACGCAGAGCGGCAAGAGCCACGGGATTAATTAGTGCTAACATCGGATTCCTTTCGTTGCCGACCGGCAGCTCGCGCAACCGCAAATGGTAAATGTTGCGGGCATGGTCGTCGTTAACGTGCAATGTCATCATTTCATTACGGCCGCGGCGGATGAAACGGTGTTGGGCGGCCGATCCTCCAGTCGAAGCGGACGTTTACATGATTCCAAAAAGGCGACCAACGCGTCAAGCTCCTGCGGTTCAAGCGAACTGCCGAACGCCGGCATGTTGTTCCCGCCATTAACGATGCGGATGACCACATTGTCTCGAGTCAATTTGTCTGCGATCTAAGTCAGGTCGGGTCCGCGGCGACCGCCATAACCCTGGATGAGATGACAATTCAGACAGGCTTTGTCGTGAAAAAGCTGTGCGCCTTGGAAGACCGGTTCGCTTGTTGCACCAATAACTTTTTCGCTGAGTGGTAAGGCTTCGAAATTTGGCGACCACGGCGATTGCTGTCCTGCCACCCAAAGGGAGCCGATCATAATCACCGACAGACATACGACGGCAATCGCCCATGAACGTCGAGACGCGACGCGCTCCCCCTTATGATTTAGGACGGGAATAATTAGCAACATGAGGCCGATAAGGACTGGCATTAGAATCATGGCGTAGCCTTCGATTCAAGCCGGGATCAACGCGAGCAGCGCGAAATACCCGAGAAGATATCAGTCGAGATTTGACCCAGCGCAACAATTGGCCCGTAAATCCCATGGCAAGTGTGGAACCGAGCAGCAGCACACCTGAGGTCCAGGTCATCTCACGGGGGAATTTGTAAGAGCCAAACAAAAAAGTTTGCGCCATATGCGCCCCGATCATCAGCACCATGGCCGAAGCACCGTAGTAATGGAGTCCACGCAGAAAGCGACCGAACGAGGCGTCGTTCGTGATGAAGAGGAGCGGGTCGTAGGCCTACGAGGATGAAGGAATAAAAGAAAATGCCAGTGCCACCCCGCTGGCCACTTGCACGATGAATGTAATCAGGGTGGCGGTTCCGAAAACGTACCACCATTTGGCGTCCTGCGGCGCGATATGCTTCATCGGCTTCATTCCGAACTTCGGCCGTGCTGATCGTGCAGATATGGCCTAACGACTTGCTCGCAAAACGCGGAGCCTACGGGGGCTCGAACCAGTTGAAATCCGTGCCTTTGCCGACTTCTTCGCGTTACGCAAGCCGGGAACCGCTAGAGGTTTGTTGAGAGTCGTACTCTAACACAAATTGGCACAAATCGGGATAAATCGGCAAAACCGAGCTCCAAATCGTGCCAAGTCTGGCGCGTCTGTGTGCTAGAATTTGTGCTAGAATGACGACGTTTGTGCTCGTCCTTCGTAAACACAACTCTTTACGTGAAAAAACCCGCTGTCCTCTCCTAAATCGCTTATTCTTTGAAACGAAAAGCGATGCTTTGAAATCGCTGATTTCGGAATCCTAAGTCTGGCGCCTCTGCCAATTTCGCCACCCTGGCTGAAATTTCGGGAGCCACTTTAGCACAAATCCTAGCACAGCACTCATTTTTGCCCTAGTCCATCGGCGCTATGACCGTCGTCACGCGCTAGACTTACACTTGTGGCCAATTGGAAGCAGCTCGAAGACCGTGCACCGGGACATCGATTTCATGCATATAATCCTTGCGCGCCTTGACTTCGGCAACGCTCACGTCCGCAGATCGTGCGCAGGTCTATTTATAGTATGGCCGCAACGAAGCGCGCAGCTTCCCGACTCTCAGAGCCGTTTCAATTTCTGAATCAGAAGCGCAATCGTCGAAAAGTTTACGAACATTTTCTGCTTCTAGTGCCGCAATCGGCAGCCCGCCTCGGAACAGCAGGCGGTTTCTAGCAAACGCAGAAATCCTTGGCCCTGGGGTGAGAATGCCCTGTAAATTCAGCGGATCTGCAGCGCTGAGCGCAAGCAGTTCGTATTTTGGCGATGTTTTGCGGACCGAACGCAACAAGCCGATGGCTTCCGGCAAGGCAAATTGTTCGCCACTTACGCCACCGACAAAATAACCGCCGCGAATCTCGGCGCGCGCTTCCCAGCGGCGATAAAATCGTCCCAATTCGTACCACGTAACGGCGAAACTCTCGCGTTCGAGCAAACGGCGAAACACAACGCCGTAGCGCCGGAGCAATAGCCGCGCAAACTTCTCGACAGCGGCGTTGCGTGAAGACGCTCCTACCCCGTTTGAGGACGATTGTAAGCCGGATGTGCCCGGTATTCTCAGCAAAGACCAGCGGCCGGCGAATTCGATATTCGCGATATTCGTTTTGCGACGGCGTTTGCCCTGATTGCGTCCAAATGTCGGCCGCTTATTCGAAGGAACTAATAGAGCGCGCAACCCATCAAAACTATCGGATGTGACAAAACCGAGCGCCGCCAGTTGAGACAATGCTTCTTCGACTTGCGACGGAAGCAAACCAGTTCGCCGCACCAGCTCGCCGAAGAAGAGTGCGCCCCCGTGCGTCAACACTTCCAGCACAGTTTGACTACTTGCCGAAGGTTCGGTTTCCGCATTTGTCCGGGTCAAAAGCAGCCAGTCCTGAAGATTTTCTCGCTGATACAGCGCAATCGGACTTGTTCGCAGCGGCGCCGTTGTCCGCGCGTTCGGATTTTGCGGCGAGCTTAAACGACCCCACCCAACGCGCCCAGAAAAGCAAAGACGGTCGAGCCATTCCGGATCATAGTCAGTCACACGCGCGTTTAAAACGGCCGACTCCCATGCAGCCAACGACAATTCACATCCATCGAGTTGTTCCAGGACTGACTGCAAGCCTTCCGGACCTTCAACTCGATGTTCAGGATCAGCCCGCTGCCACGAAAAGAGGAAACGGTAAAAATCCTGCAGCGAGACAGGCTGAATCTCGGCGCGCAGCCGATCAATTGTGAGCCGATGAATCCGGGACAGCAACCGGCGATCGCACCATTCCTGTTCCCTCGCCGCTGGATTAAATTTCCCACGCAGAACGAATCCTTCAGCTTCAAGCGCGAGCAATGCAGCATCGATTACAGAACTCGTCAGGCTCAGCTTTCCTGTGAGGTGACCGACAGATACCGGTCCGCAGACTTCCATTCGTCCACGGATTAATTCCCGAACCGCGTCTGCGTGCTCCCATCTTTGGTAGCTGACCGATTCAGGTGCTGCCAGAACTGGCTCGCACGTCGCCTCTGGATAAATCGTCTGCAGCATCGGCAGACGCTCGACAGCCATCCAAAATGCTTTATCTACGATGCTCAATTTCGTCGCTCGACCCGCAGCCACAAGATCCTTCAGTAGCTGCTCGGTAGCGGCGCCATTTTCTTCGGTGTGAACGGAAACTGTCCGGTGTGTCTCTTCTTCCGTCATCACGCCGAGCAACATCAATGCATCATGCAATTCATCTGCATTGGTCGCATCCGGCCACGCTTCGCGCCGGACTTTCTCAATCGCAGCCCCATCGAGAATTCCGAGTCCGTCATTGCTGTTCCGTTCCGAAGCGCGACGGCTGTAGACGGCTTGAGTGCGTCGCTCTTCCAGCGGCGCGTTATCCAGGAATGCGTAAGGCCGGGCGCTCAGGATTTCCCCAGCCAGCGGTGATGGCTCCGGCAGATCTCGAGCTACACACCGAATCTCGTTGCGCTCGATTTTCCTCAGCAGTTCTTCCAAACCGTCGATGTCCATCGCTTCGGTCAGACAGTCGTCAATCGTCTGCTTGACCAGCGGATGGTCCGGAATTTCTCGGTCGCCAACGATGTGTTCGAGACAAGCGAGCTGGTCCGGAAACACTGCGGCCAGAAGGTTTTCAGATTCCATTCGCTGCAACGGCGCTGCGATTTTTGCGCCTCCACGAAAACGCGGCACAGCCAGCGAACGCGTTGCGTTCCAGCGCCATCGGATCGTGAACATCGGCGCATCGAGCAACGCTTGGACAAGAAGATCGCGAACCGTTTTGGAATTCAGGTACCGAAAGACTTCCTCGAGCGGGAATGAATGCTGTGTGCCGAGCGAAATTACAATCGAATCATCTGTAGCTGCTGCTTGCAGTTCGAAATTGAAAGATCGGCAAAAACGTTTTCGCAAGGCGAGCCCCCAAGCTCGGTTGATTCGATTTCCAAATGGCGAATGAAGAACCAGTTGCATTCCGCCTGATTCATCAAAGAAACGCTCCATGATAAGCGTCTCCTGTGAAGGAAGTCCGCCCAAGGCGCAAAAGCTGTCCGCCAAGTAATCGGCAACCTGCTGACCGGCTTCGACGGACAACTCAATTTCCTTAACCAACCATTCAGAGACATTTTTGCCTTTGGCCAAGAGATTTTCGATTTCAACGCGCAAATCAGATAAAGACCGTGATAACTCGGATGTTCGCGCCGGCGCTTCACCCAGCCAAAACGGAATCCCAGGTGGCTGGCCTTTCGCGTCTTCGACTCGAACGACGCCCGAACTCACACGAAGTATTCGCCATGAAGAATTGCCAAGTTGAAAGATGTCGCCCGCCAGACTTTCTACGGCGAAGTCCTCGTTAACTGATCCAACGAAAGTCTCCGATGGTTCGAGGATCACTCGATAATCGGCATTGTCGGGAATTGCGCCGCCGGAAGTTAGCGCAACCAACCGAGCGCCACGTCGTGCGTGCAACCGACGGTTCACCGCGTCGTGGTGAATCAACACCGCACGTCGGCCACGCTTCGTGCTGAAACCTTCGGCGAGCATCTTCACAACGCTGTTGAATTCCTCGCACGTGAGATTTCGATACGGCCAGGTGGAACGCGCGAGCTTAAGGAATTCACTTTCGTCCCAATCTTCAGTTGAAGTTGCGGCGACGATTTGTTGGGCGAGCACGTCCAGCGGCTTCTCCGGAACTAGCAGGCGATCGAGTTCGCCGCGTCGGACGCAACGCAGGAGCGCGACACACTCGACAAGTTCGTCGCGGCTTAATGGGAAAATCCGACCTTTCGGAAGACCGCCCCGTTTATGCTCGGCACGACCGACGCGTTGAAGCAGCGTAGCAATCGAGCGTGTGGTGCCGAGCTGGCAAACGAGATCGACCGAACCGATGTCGATCCCCAATTCCAGCGACGCCGTGGCCACGAGTGCTTTCAGTTCCCCGCGCTTCAACCGGTCCTCCGCTTCGAGACGTAGCTTGGCCGAAAGACTTCCGTGATGAGAAGTCACCGCATCCGCGCCAAGCAGCTCGCTCAAATGATGCGTCACGCGTTCCGCCATCCGCCGCGTATTCACGAATACCAAAGTCGTGCGGTGCGCCTGAATCAGCTCCGCGAGACGATGATAAACTTCTTCCCAAACTTCGTTCGCCATCACTGCCTCAAGCGGCGATTTCGGGATTTCAATCGCTAGGTCCAAGTCCCGTCGATGACCGATATCGATGATGGAGCAATCAGGATTGCCATCGCTCTGCACGGCACGAGTGCCAACGAGAAACCGCGCGACTTCTTCAATCGGCTTTTGGGTTGCGGACAATCCGATTCGCTGTGGCGGATGCTTCGTCAACGCAGCCAACCGTTCAATACTCAGCGCAAGATGCGCTCCACGGCGATCGTCCACGACCGCGTGAATTTCGTCGACGATCAGAGTCCGTACCGTGCTCAGCATTCGCCGGCCAGACTCCGAAGTGAGAAGCAGATACAAAGATTCGGGGGTAGTCACCAGAATGTGGGGCGGTTTTTTGATCAGAGCCCGACGCTGAGCGGCGCTCGTGTCGCCGGTGCGAACTTCGGCGTGCACGTCTATCTCGCGGCCTTCACTCTCGTGCAGCAAGGCGCGAATTCCGGCAAGCGGCTCCTGAAGATTTTTGCGAATGTCGTTACTGAGCGCTTTGAGCGGTGAGACGTAAATAATCTGCGTTTCATCCGGCAATTCGGTTTTCGCGCCTTCGCGAAACAGTGCATCCAGCGAGGCAAGAAATGCCGCCAACGTTTTGCCTGAACCTGTCGGAGCAGAAATCAAGACATGCCGACCTGATTGAATTTCCGGCCAGCCGCGAGCTTGCGGCTCTGTCGGCGACCCGAACGTTTGCTCGAACCACCGCGCGACCGCAGGATGAAATCGAAACGACTGCATGGATAGAGATTCGCGAGAAAGAGAACCGCTAATTTAAGTTGGACTTGGACAAAGAAAAGGGATAGCGGAGTTTCTCCGAACCGCGCCGCGGAGGATTGCCGTCGGTCGCTTCAGAGACTACTGGGCGTGAACCGGAGTGTGATGCAGAGGCGGAGAGCGGGTGTGCGAGCGAGGGCCGACACGATTGGGCGCCGAAGGCCAAGAATTTGCGACCCGAGATTCTGTGCGCCCATTTTTTGGGCTGCAACAAACTGCATGACGCCCTTGTGTGACGCAGCAAAAATTGGAACTAAGAAGCGGTGTGCGAGTTGATGTTGGCGGTCACTGAGCTTCCACCTTTAGTCGGTGGAATTTTTTGGCGAATGACTGTTCGGAAAGCGAAATGAAAACGGGTAGAGGAATGTGATCTGCTGACTCTAAAAGCGTGGATCCCCCGACAGGGCCTGTTTCGCTTGGTGATGGCCGCGCAATAACGGCACAACCTCACCCGTTTTTGAAGCAAGGTGTTGGTCCAATGGACAGTTCGATAGGCCAAGGCTTTGAACTTAGTGCGGAGAACATTGGCGATGAACAGATGCGGCGCGCCGCGAAGCTCTCTCTCGAAATAATCGGAACGGCTGGGTTCGATGGCCATTTCAAACGCCTCAATGATGCAGCTGAAAAAATTCTCGGCTACAGCCGAGAGGAATTGCTATCGAAACCTTTAATTGAGTTTGTTCATACCGATGACCGTGCGGCCACGGTAGAAGCTACCTCTTTTCTCACCCTCGGAACGGAGGTCGCTCATTTCCAAAATCGATATCGATGCAAGGATGGCTCTTGCCGCTGGTTGCAATGGGAATCGCGAAGCTCAATCTCCGAGAAACTTATTTATTTTGCAGCCAGGGACGTTACGGAGCAAAAAATCGTCGCCGAGAACTTACGCAGGCAGGAAGAACAATATCGTCTGCTCTTCGAGACGAACCCCAGTCCGATGTGGATTTTTGACACTAAGACTTTGCAGATTTTGGCTGTAAACGAGGCCGCCATCGCGCAATACGGCTATTCGCGAGCTGAATTTCTGAAACTAAACCTGAAGGACCTGCGCCCAAGTGAAGATGTACCAAGCCTAACAAGGGCGTTGTCGTCTCCGCAATCGCCAGCCCACTTTAGTGGCCAATTTCGGCACATCAAAAAGGACGGATCATTGATCCTAGCTGAAATTTACTCCGGCAACATTACCTGGGAAGGCGTGGCCGCCCGCATCGTCACGGCGATTGATGTAACCCAGCGCAAGCGAGCGGAGGAACGCTTGCATGAGCAGGGCGAGATGCTAAATCGCGCGCACGACGCTATCATCGTCCGAAATTATGACGATCGCCGTATCGTTTTCTGGAATAGCGGCGCCGAGCGGTTATATGGCTGGAGCGCAAGCGAAGCGATTGGCCAAAAGGTTGGCGAATTAATTTTGGCCAATCCAAACGAGGTCGAGGCGATTTCGAGGGTGCTCGTCTCTGATGGTGAGTTTCGTGGCGAACTCAAGGAGATCACCAAAGACGGCAGGGAGTTAACTGTCGATGTTTGGTCGACGCTCATTTGCAACGACGATGGTAGCCCGCGGTCAGTCATGTCTATTAACCACGACATTACCGCGCAGAAGAAGCTCGAAACGCAATTACTACGAGCACAACGGTTGGAAAGCATCGGCACTCTCGCCAGTGGGGTTGCTCATGATCTGAACAATATTCTGACGCCGATCTTGATGTGCGCGGAAGTGCTTCGCACTAATTGCGATTCAGCTGAGGCCCAGTCTGCAATTTCCTTAATTGAAGATAGCGCCCGACGAGGAGCTGGAGTGGTCAAACAAGTTCTCACTTTTGCACGCGGGGTTGAAGGTGAACGCGTTCTTATCAACCCAAGTCACCTTATCGAGGAAATGGTCGACATCGCGCGAAAAACATTTCCAAAATCTATCGAAGTTACCAGCCGGTACCCCGAAGACATCTGGTCCATTCAAGGCGACCCGACCCAACTCCATCAGGTTTTGTTGAATCTTTCGGTCAACGCCCGCGATGCCATGCAAAATGGTGGTTCGCTCGTTATTTGGGCGGGGAATTTCTACCTGGACGAGCACTATGCTTCCATGGCAGCCGAGGCAAAGGTCGGAGCTTATGTAGCTCTGCGCATCAGTGATACCGGCACGGGGATGCCGCGAGCGATAATCGATAAGATCTTCGACCCCTTCTTTACCACCAAGGAAATCGGCAAAGGCACCGGCCTCGGCCTCTCGACCGCGCTCGGCATCGTCAGAAGCCACGGCGGCTTTATGTCCGTATACAGCGAGCAAGGTCGCGGCACCACTTTCAAAATTTTTCTTCCGGCCATTGAAACCGACACTGATACACGAAAAAGGCAAATGGCGCCCGAATTGGTGAAGGGTAATAGCGAATTGATTCTATTGGTGGACGACGAAGCCAACATCCGAAGCGCGACGAAGATGATTCTGGAGAAACACAACTATCGCGTGCTGGAAGCGAACGACGGGACTGAAGCCTTGGCCATCTTTGCCCTGCAAATGGATTCAATCGGTGCCGTGCTTACCGATATGATGATGCCCTACATGGATGGCGTTGCGCTCATCCGCGCGCTGAAGAAAATGAAACCGAGCATGGTTTTCGTTGGCTCGACCGGACAGGGGCACGCGCCAAGCGTCGCCGACCTTCAGGAACTAGGGGTGACGAATTTGCTGACCAAACCATACGACACCGAGAAATTGCTCGTAACAGTTCGCGAGACGCTCGCGAGAAAAGCGACTAGTTAGATCCGCCACGGTTTTCGGCTTTCATAGCATTGAGCTAAAACAGCTGCGTGACGCAGCAAAAGTTGGGACTTCGAGCAGTACCGGTCGATCATCTCAGCTCACCGCCGTTCCGGTTGCGACCGAGGGTGCTTTGGGCAGTCGCCCAGATCGGCGAACATGAGTCGAGTGGCGCCGGCGCTGCGAGTGAGCAGGCACGACTCTTCCAAAAGCCGAATGGCTTCACTAATAAAATGTTGTCGGTAGCTCGCTGCCCCTCCGTGATTTTTCCTTCAGTGATGAGTTATGAGAAGGGAACCGCGCCGCAAAGCAGACCCGTTAATAGGAGACGGAGCACGTGGATTTTAATTGGAAAGTGAGTCGGACGATCACAGGAAGCTTCTTTCTTTCTCCCAGTGTTAATGCTTTAAAACTGCCAACCTGGACCGGGTCAGGCGCTACTGGGAGCAAACATCCGGCCTGATTCAGATTCTGTTTGAGACCGACGATTTTGTGCTGACAGCCGGCCGAATATCAAGCCGAAAACCTGGTACCTCAGTGCGTTGCAGGGGCGAGAGTAATCGCCCTATGCGCGGAGTCGTGTCTGTCCGCTTGTTTCCTAGGGGGTGAGCGAAGGAGGCCAATAAGGAGCGGTGAATCGCGTGCTCACCGCCCTATTCGTTGACGGGCACCGGGAAGGTCCGCAGATCGTCGGCAACCTGCGGATATTTCGCCGCTAGCGCATCGACGTTGCCAATCTCAACATCAACCGGCTCTACGCCGGGCCATTCGGTGCTCCCACCGAGGAACCAGCGGCGGCGTCCGATCACACGCGCGGTGTGGAAAGTATTGCCCGGAATCAAGAGCTGCACCAATTGACCGTCGTGCAGGTCTGCCCCAACCACGACGCGCTGGGTCGTGCCATCGGCGCGCAGCATTAGCACTTCGAGCGGATCACCAAGATAATAATGATAAAGCTGGTCGTTGCGGATACGATGCAGCCGAACCGGTGCGCCGGGCGTTACCATGAAATAGAGTGCGGAGCCAACAGGCCGCCCAGCAGCGAATGGCGCGGGTAATCCTCCTGGCGCAATCCTCTCCTTGCTCATGAATGTCACCCGCACGAATCCGCACGTGGCGTGCGGCACGAGCTTCAGGAGGTTGCGAACCTCATCGGCACTCGACTCAGTGGGTATCTGTGTCACCGGATTTTTTGAAGGTCGCTACGCGTTCGCCGCCAATCCTGGCGCCACGACGGCAGCACCAACGAATGTTGCTCGCTTGAGAAAATCTCGGCGGGCGACGAAGTCTGAATCATGGCGTTCGGACATGGTGAGCTCATTAATAACATTCGATTACGAGGACAACATCAATGCAAATCATTTTCAGTTGAAGATCACGAATGCGAATTTCGTCGGAGCGAAAACGTCCATCCCCTCGCATGATGAAGCAAGGATAGCCGTGCATTCCAGTTGGTTTTCTTGGCGTCAACTCCAGCAGCCGTTGCCTCGTGAACCGAATAGGCCGTAAGTTTTCTTTAGCCGCTTCAGGCGTGTTGCTTCCCGCTTGGCGCTGATGATCCACTCGGTTACTGCTTTTCGGTAAGAGGCTGGCTGTGCCTGAAAGAAACCCCGGGCGGCCTTATTCTTCTTTAAGCGACCTAATAGTATGGTTCTCGCAATTCTACGCTTCGCTGCTCGGTACGGGGGATGGTTTCACTGCCAACGCGCGGTACAGACGTTGCTATTCTCAACTGATGGCCCCTATGGATCCTGCGCTCAAGATCTTGGCCGTGGACGACAATCCCTCCATTCGGTACTCCATGCGCTTCATCTTTGCCGGGCCACGCTACGAAGTGACCGGCGTGCAAGATGCCGGTGACGCGCTGGCGCGGTTCGATGCAAGCTCCAACGGCTATGACGTGATCATTGTCGACCAAAAGATGCTACACCTGACCGGCGTGGAGTTGGTGCAAGAGATCAGGAGACAAAGCTTTGCCGGCAAAATCATAGTCTTATCAGCACATCTCTCACCGGAGATTTGCGAGGCCTACCAGCAGATGGATGTCCATGTGATATTGGACAAGCCTTTCAATATTCAAGAACTGCGTTCGACAGTGGATCGTCTGCTTGTGCGAGCCCGACAATCTGTTTCATAAATTCAAGCTGGTCATCGCGCCGGCTAAGTACGAGTTCGCTACCGTCCGCTGGCGAGTACTTGCTGATCAAAAGAAGGGCCGTCCGCTATGCCCCGACGATTTTCGAACAGCCCTGCAGCCGACAGCTCCAAGAACTAAGGCGTATCTGCAGCAATACCAAACTTGACGGCGGCGTATGCGGATTTCTCTTAGCCGACAATCAGGTGTCCGTCCGATTGAGCTGCTTACGGCTGTTCATATTCTTTTGACTGGTAACACCGCTTCCGTCGAAGCGGCGGGGCTTGGAGGAAACGATTTTCCGCAGGCGCTGGAAACAAAACCTAAACCAAACAGAAGAAAATAATGAAACTTGATTCGTTAAAGAAATTGTACTTGGAAGAATTGCGTGATCTTTACAGCGCGGAAACGCAGCTGGTAAAGGCACTGCCCAAAATGGTCAAAGGGGCTTCATCGGCCGAACTGAAGCAAGCGTTCGGAAACCATCTCGAGCAGACCAAAGAGCATGTCGAACGCCTCAGCGAGATCTTCGATCGACTCGACGAGAAACCTGCCGGTAAGACATGCAAGGCGATGAAGGGCCTAATCGAGGAAGGCTCGGAAATGCTGGAGGAAGAGGGCGACGAATCCGTCATCGATGCCGGATTGATCGGCGCGGCACAACGGGTTGAACATTACGAAATCGCTTCCTACGGGACCGTGCGGACATTCGCGAATTTGCTCGGCGAAGAGGATGCAGCCGATCTTCTGCAGCTGACGCTCGACGAGGAAGGCGAGACGGATAAAGAACTCAGCGAATTGGCGGAAGGAATCGTCAATGAGAAGGCGCTGACCGAAGACGGGGAGGAAAAGGAAGTAGCGATTGTGAATTCGAGGCGCGGCTAAATAACCTTTTCCAGATAATGATTGCCACGGTGCGGCCTAACGACCCGCGCCGTGGCTCTTTCTGCGAATTTTACCGATTAATAACAAACTGAATTGAAATCTCTATGAAATTGAAAGAACGAATTAAACAAGCGGGGGCAACAGGTTACATTCTTCTTTGGCTTTTGGGTATACCGTTCCCAATTTTGCTTCTCATTTTCCTTCTCCGGGGCTGCACTTAGTTATAGCTCTTTCGACGCGAGTGTTTCGTTGGCGAACCTGGCCAACGTGATCGCGGAGATGGTGAAATGTTAGTGATGGCTCGATGCCGCAACTCTTATGAAAAATGGAATTGGTACAAACGCCGCCTATCGAAAAGTGGTGGCCGCGCTAGAGGACTGCGAAGAGCGTTACGGCGGTTTAATCAAATCGATCGGCGGGACCAACGATTCACGTCTCGCATCCACCATTGCCACACTCAGGCTCGAAGCACAACAACGCAGGCGTTTGGAGGGCGAGTTACTGACCGCGGTGGAAGCCGAACGTCAACGGATCGGGCAAGATTTGCACGACGACCTTTGCCAGCGCCTGGGTGCGATTGCGCTATTATTAGCTTCTCTAGCGAAAAAGATAAGCGTATTAGATCAGAAATTAGGTGCAAATGTCGCGGAAGTCCCGCAACTACTAACCGAGACAATCGAGACATGCCGCAATCTCGCGAGAGGGCTTCATCCAGTAACACTAGCATCGACCGGTCTGCCTGCTGCTTTGGAAGAACTCGCTGCCAGAGTCCCCGCCAATGTGAAGTTTCATTGGCCCCGTTCAGAGAGGATCGACTTTGAGCCCGCGCTCGCTCTTCACCTTTATCGGATAGCGGAAGAGGCCGTCGCAAACGCGGTGAAACATGCACGGGCTAAGAACATCACGATCGAACTGGCAGTCCTCGCTGGACGAGCGGTTCTCGCTATCAGCGATGATGGTAAAGGAATCGGTGAGAAGCTGAAAACCATGGGGATGGGGCTGCGGAACATGCAATACAGAGCAAATGTTATTGGGGGAGAGCTAACGATCAATGGACACAAGGGCGGAGGAACTTGTGTTCGCTGTACTTTGGCCTTTTGCAAACCAAAGCCGAAACCAACGCCGGCGCAGAGATAACGATCTTCCGCGATTGTTAGGGCGGCACAGCAGTCCAGGAGTTTGTTTACGTTTTTGAGCCGCGCAAACGAGAGATCGCCTGAACTCGGAATTTGCATGTGGCAATTAGCTCTCCGTGCAAGTCAAAATAGCGCGTTTCAATACTCTCTACGTGCGAAGTTCGCGATTTTTCACACTAAGTTGGGAAAATTGGCACTATGCGGCGCGAGTTAGAAATTAGGTGCAAGTTGGCCCAAAAATCCTTTGACAACGAGGCGCAAAAAATCCGATGATTGCCATACAAGCAATAAATTCAACATATATAGCAAAATGACCATCCGATCCATCATCAGTCGCTTACTCATCGTCACTTCCGTGCTTGGATGCCTTGCGGCCCAGGCCCGCGCAGCGGCTACAACGCTCTCATTTCAACCAAATCCGGTTGACTTGAACGATCTGGACCATCACTACAGCTACTCGTGGCGGATCGACAACATCAATTTGAGCAATATCAGCGTCACAAGTGCGACGCTTACCTTTGCCAACATTGCCAACTGGGACAGCAATCCCAACATGCTTTTCGTTTACCTGATGGACACGGCGACGCAGTCGGGCGTGAACACCTTCCAAGACCATCCACTCAATGAAGTTCCGATAGGCGACATCGTCGACCACTTCGCCAATGGTGCCGTAATTCCATCGCTTATCACGAGCTCGACGGCCAAGACCCAGCTCTTTCAAAAATCGTTCACCACGACGCCGACGACCTACACCTACAGCTTCACTACGAGCCAACTCGCAACGTTGACCCAGTACGTCAACAACGGGCACGATCTCGCTTTCGGATTCGATCCGGAATGCCACTTCTTCAATAACGGTATTACCTTCAACATGACTCTCACGCCCGTGCCCGAGCCGGCCGGCCTTGTGCCAGAGGCAATTCTTCTTGCCGCTGCGACGGCATTGGTAATTCGCCGCCGTCGTCGCGCCGCGACGTGCCCTGTGACCAGCTAGACTTCTCTTGGTTTCGTTTGGTAGCGGCCGCTCTGCAAAGAGCGGCCGTCTTGCTTTTAAGTCTCGACGATTGTCGATCAAAGAGAGTGACATTTGCATAGTCGCAATCTCGATCAACTCAGTCGTGATCGCGGCCTGGCGAATCTTGTTGTACTCAAGGGGTAAGAAGATCCGGACTCAGATTCCTGCTTCAACCGTTGCGTGCCCCGATCGGCGTGAAGCTAAAGACAATTATCTCGGCATGACGCGGCTGCCAACGATGAAAATCGACGCGGAAGCGCCCGATTTTGCGCCCGCGAACTTCGCGATTGGAATTGATAAGATCGAAAAGCTTCTCGGTTTCACCACGCGCAAAGAACGGTGCATCGACAAACTCCGTGAGCCAGTTCATTTCGTGAGCATCTGTGAGGTACAACGTGACTTGGACATCTTCATCGGAGTTTTCCACAATGATGAGGCCGTAGTTGTAGACGTCCGCACTCTTCCATTCGCCTTCGAAAAAGATCGTGCACCGTTTTTGCACTTCCGTCGCGCGCAAGTGAGCCGCTTTGAAATGTGAAACCACATTCGCATAGGTGAGCGGCTGGATGTTCGTGCCCTCCGGTTTTTGTTTTGATTTCACGGGTTGCGCGGCAAACGCAGTGCTTGTAAAGATGGTTGCAGGAAGACAAATGGTGATTGGGTGTTTCATGTTTGGGTTGTGGTTGCCCTTTTCATGGCCCAAGGATAACTACGTTCCTGCAGCGTCGCTCTTCCTCGTTTGCCAAAGACTGGCTACTTTTTGCCAGCAACCTTCCTCCGAGTAGAAGCCTCACAGATCGATCTCAGCGAGCCATTCGCCGGCGCCGGCATTGGAGCGCAATTTGAAACCGACTTTCTCACTGACGCGTTTCATTGCGGTATTATCTGGCAGAATGTGTCCAATAATTCGTCGCAAATGACTCTCGCGGCCCAAACCCACCAAAAGCTCCAACATCACAGTTCCCAACCCTTTTCCTTGCCACCGGTCGCTGATCAGCAGGGCAAATTCCGCCTTGTCGCATTGCGGCTCTCCGAACAAACGCGCAACTCCCAAAATCTCATGCTGTCTATGCGGGCCTATCCAATCGGCAACGAGCGCGAACTCGCGAGTGTGATCAAGAACACAGTGGCGTCGCAACCGTTCATGGATGGTTCTCTGTCTTAGGCTGACTGCCTCAAAATAGCGAAAGTGCACACTGTAGTCTGAAAGCGTTTTGTGAAATTCAATCAAGAGAGGTTCGTCCTCGGGTTCAATTGAGCGAATGGTTATGACGACTCCGCCAATCTTCCGTATTCTCACGTAAGCTTCCGGAAAGGACGTGAAGCCCTCCGGTCGCTGCGGGACCGGACCCGTTGTCATCCTCCTGGACCGCAGCGACCCCCTCGAGGCAATTGTCGCTGTGGCGCAGCCATCCGCGTTCATGGCGTGATCGCGACTTTTAGAACACCATCGCGGCGCGATCCGAAGAGATCGTAAGCCTCGACGATGTTATCCAGCGAGAATCTATGCGTAAGCAACGGCGTCGGATCAAATCGCCTTGATTGCACTATCGACATCAATCGCCTCATTCGTTCTTTGCCTCCAGGGCAGAGCGTCGTGACAATTTTGTAATCGCCAATGCCGGCGGCGAACGCGTCGTAGGGGACTTGAAGTTTGCCCGAGTATACTCCGAGGCTGCTGAGCGTGCCGCCGGGACGCAAACAACGCAGACAATTCTCGAACGTTTCTTGGAGACCTAGGGCCTCGATAGCGACATCCGTCCCGCCTCTAGTCAGGCGTTTCACTTCCGCAATCACGTCACATTGTTTTGGATCAAGCACGATGTCCGCGCCCATCCGTTTCGACATCTTCATCCGCACTGGATCGCTGTCGACGCCAATGATGAATGAGGCGCCCATCAATTTTGCGCCTGCCGTCGAACAAAGGCCGATTGGTCCCTGTGCAAAGACGACAACACTATCGCCGATTCGAATATTCGCCGATTCGGCGCCACTAAAACCGGTCGAGGCAATATCGGCGAGCAGGACCACCTGTTCATCGGTTAGTTCATCCGCAATTTTCGCGAGATTGGCTTGCGCATTCGGCACGAGCAAGTACTCCGCCTGCGCGCCGTTTATCGTATTGCCAAAGCGCCAGCCACCAATCGCTTCGACCCCTTCGCCGTGTCCGCACTGCGCCCATTGCGCGGACAAGCACGCACGGCATTGTCCACAAGGCGTGATCGCGCCGACTAAAACTCGGTCGCCAATTCTGTAGCCGGTTACGCCTTCGCCAAGTTCTTCGATGACTCCGACCGGTTCGTGTCCGATTACGAGGCCAGGTTTCACCGCATACTCTCCGCGCAAAATATGAAGATCGGTTCCGCAGATGGTCGTTAACGTGATCCGAATTACGGCCTCGCCTACGCCAGCGCTCGGACGTGGGACCTCTTCGACGCGGATGTTATTCGGCGAATGAAAAACGGTGGCCCTCATCTTTTCCATTGTAGATCCTCCGGTTAAACTGCATCAAATTCGACTTTCAGCTGGCGTCGCTCGGGAAAGCGTGAGCGCCAGTTGATATTGGGGCCGGCAACATTGCGTCATTGCATCTGCAAGCTGTGCCACCGAAAAGGGGCTTGGGAAGGCATGCCGTCGCGCCATTAGCGTAAGCCAGCGCTTCCACGTGCTTCTCGTCATCGCGAGTAACCACCACCACGGGGAAATCTTCCTGACACGCGTTAATCGCGCCGAGCAAAGTCATGCCATGTGGACCGTGGTCGAAATCGATGATGGCAAGATCGAGATGGCCACCAAGCCCGCAGACCAGTTGCAACGCCTCGCCCGGATCATGAGCAAGATGACTAATACCGCCGTTTTCTAACAACGTCTGGGCGACCGTCTCTTCGAGTTGTGGATCGTCTGTGAGGAGAAGAACGACTAGCGGTGTTTTCATACCGCCAACATGACAGCGCGTCTCCTTCGGCGCTCTACAACAATTGCGATTTCGCGTGCATTTCTTGCCGGCCCCATTAGGAGGGCAAAAACGAAACGACTGTCGGTCTTGTCTCGGTGGCGCTCCCGAGCGAGGCACTCCATGGTCAATCAATTGTCAGCCGATCAAGCTAAATGCGATTCGCGGAACTTGTTTACGTTGCGCCGCTCTGGGAACGGATGCCGAACCGGTTTGCGATATCGCCCTGCTGTTGTTGTCTCGTTAGGCACCTGTGCCGCGCTACGATGAATGCCGCACTCGATCCGATCGGGACGCGCTCGTTTACTCGGTGTCATCGCTCTGATTTCCGGATGAGAGGGCACCACAAGAACGGGACGGTCCGCATGCCGCACGATATTTTCTGCCATGCTGCCGATCAGCACATGTTTGAATCCCGTGCGTCCATGCGTTGCGGTAACGATAAGATCGATATCTTCTCCTTTAGCGAAGGCGCAAATCTCTTCCACAGGTGGACCCTCTCGAATGGCGGTTTCGAACTTCACACTGCCAAACTTTGCGGCGCGAACGAACTCGCGCATCTGCCGCTCTGCATCTTTCCGGAGCGTTTCGGTAATTTGCGACAGATCATACATCGCATATCCATCGCTTGTGTAGGCATAACCGAGATCCACCGCGTGAAAGATAATGATCTTCGCGGCGACCTTCTCTCCGAATTCGATCACATAATTTAGCGCGTCGAGTGAGCAACGCGAGAAATCGACCGGCACGAGAATTTTGTTCAAGCTGCCCTCGCGCTTTCGCACAACGAACACCGGCACGGACGAATGCTGCACTACACGTTCCGCAGTGCTTCCAAGAAACACATGTTTAAGTCCAGTGCGTCCATGCGTAGGCATAACAACCAAATCGATTGATAACTCCCGCGCCAATTCGCAGATCCCGTCAAATGCCGGTGCGGTTGTTAGAACGCGACAATCGTCCGGCGACAGATCAAGTCTTGCTGCCAGGTCACGCAGACGCTTGCGTAACCTCTTCTCGTTTTCATCGTGAATCGCGATCATATCTCCCGTCATCATCGGCATCGTAGCCATGAAGCCGGCGGGATAGATCGCGTCCTGAATGTGCACGAGATGAATTCGCGCGCCGAAACGATGCGCCAGATTTTTCGCGGTTTCGATCGCCTGGATCGACATCTTCGAAAAATCGATCGGTACGAGAATGTTCCGAACATTTTGTGTTTTCATATCGCTACCATAAATTCCCACCGCGATCGTGGCTCGCCATCGCTTGCGAAAGGCCGCGCGTTTTTTGTGCGTCAACAAGTGCGATGGCAGTGATCCGGAACCGGCCGAGAGAGCTAGCGGTATTGTCCGAGCGACGCGTCCATAGACATCAATCTGCTGTCCGACGCAGGTGGGCAGGTTCCCGCGCTCGAATCTTCTTACACGTGACAGTCGTGATCTCTTTTTCGGAACTCAGCTGTTCGATTTCAGGAATTCGAGAATTTCTTGTGCTCTTGCCGTGTAGGATAGGAACTTTCAGAGCCGTGAGTTCAGACTCACAAATGGGTGATATCCAGGTGCCAGTCACTCCCATCGCTCACATGGATGTCGCCATTCGGCAAATGAGTGTACAGGATGTGATCGATCTTTATGTGCGCCGGCAAAATATTGATGATCACGGCATCATTTAGCGAAATGACCCGCGTGCGCTGTTGCTCTCGCCTGACGAACTGATCGCTCTTCGGATCCATTGCAAACAGATAGCCTTTCACACGGAGGACCGTTCCTTCGTGAGCCTCCACTGTGCCGACAAAATGGCGCCGCGCGTCATCATGAAAGAGTTGTCGATGAATGATGTGAACGTACTCGCCGGAATTAATGACCATGTGATTATTTACCCAACTATTTCCCCGCGCCCGACTGGAGGAATTTTTGAATTTCTCTGGCTTGAGCGGCCGGAAGATTTGCTCGGACTCGCATATGCATTAGGATCGTCTGCCATTGGGCGGCCGTGAACTCACCCGGGCTGCGGACCGCGTGGCAGCGGTTGCAATTAAGTGTCCACAACTCGGCGCCCGATAGAGGTTCTGCTTTTACCTGGCTTGTCGTTTCAACTTTGGTTTTCGAACCAGGCGCAGGGGTTTGTGCGAGTGCAGGCACGGTGACGGTAACTACTGCTGCACCGATAGTCGCAACGACGAAAAGGTGAATCGATTTAATTGAGCCGCAGAGAAGAGCGTTAGCCTCTTTAGAGGTAGGCATAGCAAGGTCGTTAGAATCCGTAGGATATTTGGAAGAGGAGCGAGTTATCTGGCAGAGGATTGGGGCCGTGATTGCTCGTGAATTCATAGTCGCCCTCCAGCCAGAGGGTGTTAGTGACGTAGTAAACTGCGCCGAACGTGCCGCGATCTGTCCGCGAGCCTAACCCGTCGTCAACTGTATCATAGCGCCCCACCAACTCGAGCTTGTTGAGGTAGGGGTTTAGATTGAGGCCGAGCAATTTGTATCCCGCCTGTACCCACCAGCCATGCGGAGTGATGGTACCTGCGTTGTCCGTTCCAACCCAGGTATTCATGTATTCGCCTTTGACTTCCACCGAAGGCCCTACATGCAGCGCCCAATCCGCGACCAAAGCGCTGTATTGCCGCCTGCCTGCGTTATCCCATGGACTCGACATGCCGGAGACACCGACTTCCAGATCGTATAGAGGCTTCCATGGCCAAAAAAGGGCAATGCGCCCGCCCTCACCGGCTCCTCCGTGCAGATTGGCGAATCTCCCGTCGCTGGTAAGGCCTACGTTTCCGCCCAGATCGAGTTGATCGGCCTTGCCGCTGCCGTCCACCGAGCCGGGACCGTTTACCACAAAGCCGGAGTATGTCACACTCTGCCCCTTATCGCCAAACGGAATTGCGCCTCGCAATTGCACGCCGGTTCCGTTGCCTGGGAGAACCGATCGCGGCAAGGGAGCGTCGGGAATTTTGTTCAACCAGCCGGCGCTGCGTTCGCTATAAGTGCCCAGCGGTAGCACCATGTTGCCACCAACGAACGTAACATAGTCGTTGATAAGGTAGTCGAGCGTTGCAAAGCTTAAATTGACGGTGGTGGTGTACCCGGAGCCGCCTGGTGCATTGTTCTGGATGATGAAATCAAACCCGGCTTCAAAGAGAATCTTATCGCCGCCACGAAACAGGAAGATCGGCGCAAAATCGGATAACATGAATGCTCCGTGTTGGCCGGAAATTTTGCCGAACTGAACTTCGGCGTCTCCGACGATGCTGAAACTGTGGGTTGCAAGCGGACCCGATGACTCGGTGGGGACGGTTTCTACCTCAGTAGAGGGGGTTGCGGCTTGTGGCGTTGTAGCCGTGGCGACTTGTTTTTCTTCGCTTACGCTTGGTGCGGGTGGAGGACCCTTGGCGGGCGCAGCTGGCTTTTCGGCCGCAGTTGCCGGTGCGCTGGGATTTGTCATTTGCTGAACTGCCGCCTTCAGGCTCTCCAGTTCTTTCTTCATCGCTTCGTGTTCGGCCTTGAGCTTGTCGTATTCCGCCCGTGAGACGTAATTTGAAGCGGGTGAAGCCACCGCGTCAGCAGATGGTGCCGCGACATCTTGGGCTCGAATTGTAAATGGATTCAGGAGCAAAGTGGCCGCAGTAACAAAGCCCGCAGCCACGACGACTAGTGCGGTGGGAATAAAGCGAATCACCTATTTGCCCGCCAAACTCTTGATGTAATTCACGAGCTCCCAACGCTGCGTCTCGGAGAGTGACCCCTTCCAGGAAATCATCGGCGATTTGCCTTCGGAGATTTTCCAAAACAGCGCGCCATCGGTTTCCCCAGCTTTGATACGTGCGCCCAAATCTGCCGGCCTCTTCTCCAGTGCGGCGCCGCCGGGTCCGTCACCTTTTCCAGATTGCCCATGGCACGTCATGCAGTTGCCAACGTAGAGCTTCTGCCCCGCTGCAAGCGTGGTCGCGTTGACAGGCACAGGGTTTGGCCGATTCGCCGCGGCGGGCGGAGCTTTCCAATCTGAGCTCTGCGCCAGAAGCTGCCCACAAATCGAGAAAACTGCCGCAACGATCACTGCTCTCGAACAATTCGCCGCGAAATTTCGTGATTTCCTCATTCGAGCAAGTTGATCAGGTGGACGGCGCGTTGCTTCTCTGTTTGCGCCAGAGCGCATCGACGCTCCAGCCTCCCGGGCCGTAGAAGATGATGAAAAAGAAAACCCAGCAGTACACCAAAGCGAGTTCGCCTCCATTCATGATCGGATAAAACTTCGCCTCCAGTGTGGGCACCGTTCCCACGTAAAACATGAAATAGGCCACCGCCATCTCGCCGCTCGCCAGAAACGCCGCGATGCGCGTGAACAATCCAAATGCAATCAGGAATCCGCAGACGAGTTCAATAATGCCTGCGGCAAATGCGAGCCCCGACATCCCGTGACCGCCACCGGGATAGGCAAAAAGCTTCTGTCCTCCGTGACATGCGTAGGCCAAACCAACGATCAGTCGCACGATGCAGTAAACTGGGTCTGCAAATCGATTCAGTGAGCTCATCGGTAAAACTCGCACTCTTATCTCAGGAACCGCTGAAGTTGACTGCGCATTTTTACGGAAAATATTTTGGCGTTTTGCACGACTAAGCGCGCTGATCGTGAACTTTTCCGCGCGCTGTGCGACATGCGCTTGGCGAGCTTCCAGACAGTCTTCTGAAGACGCGATTGAATTGCGATAACGATTGAAAACCGACCGCGAACGCAATCTCGCTGATTCGCAGATTTGAATTCTCCAACATCTCGCGCGCTTTCTCGGTCCGTGTGCGGGCGACGTAATCGACAAAGTTTACACCGGTCACTTCTTTGAATTTTTCGCTAAGGTAATTGGCGCTGATGTTGACGACCTTCGCGACTCTGGTCAGCGAAAGCTCTTCGTCCGAATGCTCGCGGATGAAATTGCGCGCTTTCCAGATTTCCACCGGCTCAGCACGCGTGAACTGAGTTGCGCGTGGAGGCATCATCATCATGCCTAACCAAACCGCGACTGAGATGGCGGTGCTCTCCGCCCCTTGCCAATTGCTTGCCTAATCTTGGTGCGACAGAAAAATCAGATGCTTCTGTCCAAGCAATTTCTGCAAAGCAAAAGCCAAGCAAGGGGGAGCACGGGAACGGAGGGAACCTTAATCTGAATTGAAGAAGAGAGAGTTTATGAAGACAGATTGTGTTCTAACGATGGATGAATATTTCAATGAGATTTGTGCCGTTCCGAAATATGTAAGTCCGCCGGTGAGCGATGTCCGTCACATTCCAATCACGGCGGAATGCAGTCCGGATTTGGGCACGGGCGAGCAGCTAGGACATGCTTGTCGATGCGATCGATGGGGCCACCCATGCCCCGGCTCCGTTAAGTCCCGGCACGAGACCGACCAGACGCTACCGCTCTTGATGAAGTGGCAAATAAGGAGGTAAACAAAAATGGAATATCTAATTGCGTTCGGTGTCGTATCGGTGATGGCGCTGTACGCGTTACTCATCGAACGATGCTTAAGAGATCCCGAATGGCGATAGCCTCTTTCGACAGTGAGTCACCGCTGATCAACCGGCTATCGCCGGTCAGTCTCCTGCCTTACGTCGCCACAAATCTGGAAAAGCGATGAAAGATCACGTCTTCACTCTCGGAATCGAAGAAGAATTCCAAATCATCGATCCAGAGACGCGCGAGTTGCGCTCGCATATTCAGCAGATTCTTGCCGGCGGCAAAATGCTCCTGAAAGAGCATGTCAAACCGGAGATGCATCAATCGGTGGTCGAGTTGGGCACTGAGATTTGCAGCGATGCGCGTTGCGCCCGAGAGCAAGTAGTCAATCTTCGCACCCAGCTCGCCACGCTCGCAGCCCGTGATGGATTAAAAATCGCCTCGGCCGGCACGCACCCGTTCTCGCACTGGATGGATCAGTTGATCACGGTAGATGAGCGCTACGCAACGATCGTGAAAGACATGCAGCAGATTGCGCGGATAAATCTCATTTTCGGGTTGCACGTTCACGTCGGGATCCCGGATCGCGAGGAAGCGATCGATGTCATGAATCAGGCGCGCTATTTCCTTCCACACATTTACGCGCTCTCGGTCAATTCGCCTTTTTGGTTAGGCCAAAACACCGGTTTGAAAGCCTATCGGCAAATGATCTTCGAACGTTTCCCGCGAACTGGCATCCCGGATGCATTTGAAAGTCTCTCCGAGTACGAGGATTATTTGAAGCTGCTCGTCTCCACCAATTGCATCGACAATGCGAAGAAGATTTGGTGGGACATTCGGTTGCACCCGTTTTTCGACACGATCGAATTCCGAATCTGCGATGCGCAATCGCGCGTAGACGACACGATCGCGCTCGCTGCGCTCATGCAAGCTATCGTGGCCAAATTACAAAAGCTCCGCCGCCAGAACGTGACCTTTCGCAGTTATCCGCGACGGTTGATTGATGAAAATCGCTGGCGCGCATCGCGCTACGGTCTCGATGGAAAGCTGATCGATTTCGGACGCAAATGCGAAATGGATGAACGCGAACTGCTCCGCGAAATGCTCGAGTTCATTGCTGATGAAGTCAACGAACTTGGCAATCACGCTGAGATCGCGCACATCGAGCGGATCATCCGCGAAGGCACCGGCGCAGATCGGCAATTAGCCGCATGGGAGCGCACACACGATCTAAAAGCAGTCGTCGACCAAATTGTCGAAGAGACATATCAAGGGCTCTCATTTCCTGAGCGCGTCGATCCGTTCGAGCCAACGTTTGACAGATCGGCTCGATCAGCGACTTGTTAGGCGCGAAATTCGAAATTGCGGACGGTATTCATTTGACGCTCTCGTGCCGCTGGTTTGCGGCGAGCAATTTGCGCCGAGCCGCTTGCAAACGCCGCGCCATCACTTCACACGTTCTCCTAAATAGCTCGTGGCTTAGCGCTTGATCCTCATCCCGGTGTTGTCGAAGCAGAATTGCCGACAAGCAGATCGCAGTGGTCGGCTCTGTCGCTCGCGCGTCGAAATGCCAAAGATAAGGCGGGAAAAGCCACGACCACCCTAATGGTTCTCCAGCGGAAACGACATCCGTTGTAATCGGGCCATGCTCGAGAACGGAGCCCTCAAGAGCAACAGCTCCGGTTTCAATCAGATAAAACCCGTTGGCGGGTTCCCCAGCTTTGAATATCACCTCGCCTTTTTCGAAATGCGTTGGCACGGCCGACTGCGCCAAAACCTTGATGTGGTCTATGCCCATCCCCTTGAGGAACGGGTGGGCAGCCAAGCGATCCTCAATTTTTTGATCATTCGAAATCACAGGTGCAGGTTGTTTCCGTTAAGCCCGAAAGGATTATGTGCCGTGCAATTTCACGCAAGTAACCCCACGGGTTGTTGTGTAGCGATCTAAGTAGCTCTTGTCGTGCGTTTGCCGGCTGCGAGGTGTTCGCGAAATTCGGTCGGCGATTGACCAAAGACTCTCTTGAAGGTGCGATTGAACTGGGTGAGCGATTGGAATCCAACGTCGTACGCAACCTCGCTGATCCGTCGACTTGGATTCAAGAGCTGGGTTCGCGCGCCCTCCAGTCGAACGCGAGCGACGTAGTCGGTGAATTTCAAGCCCGTGCTCTTATGAAAAACTTTGCAAAAGTGAAACACGCTCGCTCCCGCCGCTTTGGCCACATCTGCCAGCGATAGTTGCTCGGTTTTGTGCTGGTCGATGTACGCGCGCGCCTTTTGCACGAGCGGCGGTTCGGCATTTTGCCGTTCCAGGACAATTTCGTTGGTTAAGGCCGAGAGTTGCTCGGCGAAAAATGTGAGGAGGCGGACGACCGCGTTGTAGCGGTCGGGCGGGATCAGCGGATTTTTTTCCCAGGCTTTGCGGATTTCGGTTGTGAGTTTGGCTCCATGCCGAGCCAGCTCGCGGCTCACCTTTGTTGTGTCCGATTTGACCGGCATGTGACGAAGCACCTGCCCGATCCGTAAGTATCCGATGGTTTCTAGGCCAAGCTTCACGGGCACGGCGGTCTCGGTTAATCCAAACGGACAGGTCACCGTGTGTGGGATGTCGCCTGTATGGCGGATCATTTCGTCATGCGCCTGCAAACAAACAGCCAAAGTCGCCGGGCGCTCAGCGAGCATAGCGCAGAACGGATTCTCTTGTTTTTTCCCGTGATGCGCGAGCTGCCAGTATTCCAGGGGACGAAGCGTTAGCGGCAAACTAGTCGCTTTGGTAAAAACAGTTTCGTAATCGCGAAACAATCGCGAACGCAGCAACGTGTTGATCAACTGCCGATTCGCACTGTTCCCTGAGTCTGGGGAAGAGGTCTGGGACATAAGCAGAAATTGAGACATTCATCTTCGGCGATTGTGAATTAATGGTCAACGCGGAAGGGAGCCTTATTGCAAATTTGCGTCTAGGATTCACCTACCGAGCGATGCGGCGCAAGGACGCTACTGCTCCACTTATCGAGACGAAATCCGGCCAGTATTCAGATCATCGTCGCCATTAGCATCAAGCTCTTGGTCCATGAATGGTGACTCAAGCGCGACCGGCATGAGCGCCCCCAAATGCGCATGAATGTAAAGCATCCTTTTGCGCGCGCTTTGCAATCGCCGGAGCATGACCGGAGCTATCCGTTTGAACAATTCGTAGCCGAGCGAGGGGTCTCTCTCACAATACTCACGCAGGATGGTACTGTAAAAGAAGATGGCTTCGGTGGGTTCGACTGCGCGTGCGGTGAAGTGCCAGACGTACGGAGGGAACATCCACGACCAGCCAAGCAAATCTCCCGCGCCGACCGTTTCCACCACCACCGGTGGCCCGAAGCCTTCACCGGATTCGAGTACGACCTTGCCGGTCTCGATCAGGTAAAATCGGTTGGCGGTCTCGCCCTCGCACATAATGACCTGGCCGGCCTTAAAGTGGGACGCCATCGCGCAATCGGTCAGCAGCGCCAGCTGCGTCCGGTTCATTCCCGCAAGAAATGGATGCAACTCCACGCGCGTGGCCATCGATTCTGTTTTTGTTTCAGTTTGAGTTTTCATCAGCTTCTCCTCTCTCTTTCATGCAGCGATTCCTCAACGACGAGTGCAAACCGGTCCGGGAAGCCGCGATCGAATTCCTGAATACGGCGATGCAATTCCGCTGGATCCACACGCTGTGCCCCCGGGCTTTTTTGCGCCGGAATTCGTGTGCGCCTTGTTCGTTTCATTTTCATTTGTTCTCTTGCAGATTTCATGACGCGATCTCCGATTAACAAAATTCGTGCTCCTTCTCGCGCACAACGAGGACCGAACAAGGCGCCGCCCGAGCGACGCGTTCCGCGGTGCTCCCGATGGCGAAATGTTTCCAGCCTGTGTACCCGTGCGTCGCGATGACAATAAGATCGACATCCAGTTCTTTGGCTGCTTCGACAATCTCATGCGTCGCCACTCCCGTGCGCGTTGTCCATTTCGCCCTGGCGACGCCGGCAGTTCGGAGTGAGCTGACTAAAGCGCGCAAATTCTCTTCTGCGTCTGCCCTGTCCGCCTCACAAAATGCCGGCTCCGCTGGTGATCCTGCAAACGTCGTCGAAGTCGCCGGCTCGAGAACGTGAAGTAGCGTAACCTCGGAACCGAAGTTGCCGGCAAAGCACGGTGCGTAATCGAGAGCTTTCCTCGACGCAGGCGAAAAATCGGTTGGCATCAATATTTTCTTGATCGCGATTGGCGCATGTCCATTCGTGCGGCTGTTGATAGAGGGCAGTGGTTTTGGCGGTCTGGCCGTGAGCGTCTGTGATTTCATTTACTGGCATTCTTACCAGCTGAGGAAAAATGCGCTGCGCTGCAGTTGGCAAATGCTGTGCATCTTTTGCGGGACTCTGCGGCGCCATTTTCAACGCCGAGGCCAGTTCCAAGAAATGATCAGCAAATTGCAAATGAAACGATGTCGCCGATCAGTTTTTCAGTAATGATGCGGTCATCATGAAACGCATCGGAGTCTTAACAAGTGGAGGCGATGCGCCGGGAATGAATGCGGCCATCCGCGCGGTGACGCGACGCGCGATTTTTCATGGAGGTGAAGTTTTCGGAGTTCGCCGTGGATATGCAGGACTTATTGCGAATGATTTCATCCCGCTTGGCGCGCGAGACGTTGGCAGGATTTCGCATCTCGGCGGAACGATGCTGGGCAGCGCGCGGTGCGATGAATTCAAAACAAATGAGGGAGTCGATCGGGCCTGCGCGAATCTATCCAATGGACTCGATGCGGTGGTGGTGATCGGCGGGAACGGTTCGCAGGCTGGCGCTTACGCAATCGCTCAGCGCGGCTTCCCGGTGGTGGGCGTTGCATCGACAATCGATAACGATTTATGCGGCATTGATCTTACGATTGGCGTCGACACAGCGCTGAATATCGCTCTGGAAGCGATTGACCGATTGAAGGTGACTGCGTCATCTCATCATCGCGCTTTTCTGGTCGAGGTAATGGGACGCAAGTGCGGTTATCTCGGGCTCATGGCCGGTCTCGCCGGCGGCGCAGACGCGATCGTCGTTCCGGAGATCGAGACCGATCCGGAGACGGTGGCCACGGAACTGCGCGACGCGTACGATCGCGGGAAATCACATGCTCTCGTGGTTGTCGCCGAAGGCTCAGCCTACAACGCGGAAAAATTACACGCATATTTTGCCGATCATCGCGATCGACTGCGTTTTGAGCTGCGCGTGACTAAGCTCGGTCATGTGCAACGCGGAGGTGCACCGACCGCGTTCGATCGGATTCTCGCCACCCGACTCGGTGCTGCCGCGATAGATTGTTTATTCGAAGGTGGAAAAGGAGTTCTTGTCGGAATGCAAGGCGCTGAAATCACGGCCACACAGTTATGCGAGGTCGTCGGCAAAGAGAAGCCGCTCAAGGCAGAACTGTTTCACCTCGCGCGGTCGCTTGCCAAATAGTGAATAATTCGGGCGTTCAATCCATTGCCCTGAATTTGCGATCCGGATGGAAGCTGTAGCAGCACGCGCTAAACCGGGCCTCATCCGTCGCTTTTTTTCAGCGCTCGGTCCCGGAGTTATCGCTGGCGCGGCGGACGATGATCCATCAGGCATCGCCACCTATTCGATTACCGGCGCGCAACTCGGCACCTCCCTTTTGTGGACCGCGTTTATCACCTGGCCATTGATGGCGGCGGTGCAGTTCATGTGCGCGCGAATTGGAATGGTGACGGGCATGGGCCTCGGAGATGCCTTGCGGCGAAAAGGTCCACGCTGGCTGTTGTTCGTTGGAGCGGTAGCGCTTCTCGCCGCAAACAGCATTAATGTCGGCGCTGACCTTTCGGGAATGGCTGATGCCGCCGCGATGCTGACTGGCATCAATTCCCACCTCTATGTTGTCATGTTTGGCGTTGGTATCGCGGTCGCGACGATTCGATTTCGTTACCACCAGATTGCGGTGATCATGAAATGGTTGGTCACCGTTCTCTTCGCATACGTGATTACCGCCTTCATTGTTGGCCCCGATTGGCGAGCGGTGTTCCACGATACTTTCATTCCATCGTTACCGTCCCATCACAACGGCTGGCAAACGCTGGTCGCCCTCTTTGGAACGACGATCAGTCCGTACTTGTTCTTCTGGCAATCGTCTCAAGAAGTCGAAGAGCAAAAGGCCATGGGGCGGCGCATGCTCGCCGACCGCCTGGGCGCAACGCGCCGTGAGCTAGGGTTGCGCGAACTTGACGTTGGAGTGGGTACGTTTTTTTCCAACATCGTGATGTATTTCATCATTCTAACCACCGCGCTCACGTTGCATAAACATGGCATCACCAACATCGAAACCTCGCGGCAGGCTGCCGAAGCTCTGCGGCCGCTCGCTGGCGTTTTCGCGTCAACGCTTTACACGCTCGGCATCATCGGAGTCGGTATTCTTGCCATCCCGACTCTCACTGGCTCGGCCGCCTACGCCTTCGCGGAAACCTTTTCATGGCAGGAAGGACTGGACGAACCATTCCGCGGTGCAATTCCATTCTATGCTGTCGTGATTTTTTCAACGTTGCTTGGCATCGCACTCGATGTTTTGAAGATCAACCCGCTGAAAGCGCTCTTCTACACGGCCGTGATTAATGGTGTCCTTGCACCGTTTTTACTCGTCGGCATCCTCGTCGCCGCCTCGGATCGCAAGTTGATGCAAGGCCAACCCAGCTCCTGGCCGTCGCGAATCATTGTCGGAATCACCACCCTCATCATGTTCGGTGCGGCCGCCGCGATGTTCATCCTTTAGAGCAATTTTCGCCTAGCCAAAGCCAAATCGTGACAAGCTCGTCCCGACGAGACGGGTAGCATTGTGCACAAAGGAGGCTGAAGTTATGGACTACGTTATCGTATTTGTCACCGCCGCGATGGTTGGATGCTTTATGCTCATCATTGGGCGGCGCCTGGCAAACGCATAATAAGGTGCGCGGAACGAACCGGGATCTATAGCATGAATTCGTCATCTATTGATTCGCGAGTGGCGCGGCTTTTCGAAAAAGAGCCGGAGATCAAACAGCTCCGGCTCGAGACCCGCTCCCGCAGAATCAGCGTTGGGTTTTATGGTTCGCCTTCGCCAGAACGCTTGGAGCGGATTCAACGCACTGTGCGCCGCGAGTTTGACGGCGAGTGGGACATTTTTGTGCACCCGAGCGAGCACTCTTCGCTCTTCCATCAACATCGTCTCAACGATCATATCGCGGAATTTCATCGGCCGCATCCAGCCGACGAACCTCGACTGATTTGGAAGCGCATTTTGCTGCCGAGATGGCGAAACCGGCCGGTCCCGCCAGCGACTATCCGAGATTTTCGTGTCATGTTTCTGCTCGCGGGAATTTGCGGGCTCAGCACTCTGAGCGGTTTCTCGCTCCAACGCGTGGGATTCAGTGGACCGCTGGTTGCACTGCCTTTTGTGATTGCCTATCTCACCGGGGGTTGGTTTGCGACACAGGATTTTTGGCGCGCACTCAAACACGGCAAAATCGACATCCAATTTCTGATGATCGCCGTCGCTCTAGGAGCGCTTTTCGTAAACGCATGGACCGAAGGCGCGACATTATTGTTTTTGTTTTCACTCAGCAATGCGCTCGAACAGTTCGCTAATTATCGAACGCGCAAGACAATCGACTCATTATTAAAAACGGCTCCGAAAGAAGCATTGCGTCGGGAAGGTCGTGCCTGGATCGAAGTGCCCGTTGAGCAGGTCGAGCAGGGTGATGAGCTGCTTGTCAAAGCGGGCGAGCTCTTTCCTGTCGATGGAATCGTGATCGAAGGCGCAACCTCGGCCGACGAATCCGCTTTGACTGGCGAGGCGATTCCCACGGCAAAACGCATTGGTGATTCGGTGAGCGGCGGCACGCTGAGCATTGATGGTCAATCCGTCATACGTGTCTCGCGCGAGCTGGAGGAGAGCGCTCTGAGTCGTATTCTCTCTCTCATCCAAATAGCGCAACAGCAAAAAGCACCGGCGCAACGCTTCACCGATTCTTTCAGTCGTTATTACACCTGGGTCGCGCTTTCCCTGGGCGCGGTTGTGTTTGCCATCCTGCTTTGGCAGCAACGATCCGCGGCCGATGCATTTTATCGCGCGATGACCGTGCTGGTGGTTGCGTCCCCGTGCGCACTCGTGTTGTCCATTCCATCGGCAATTCTCGTCGCGATCGCAGCCGGAGCGCGACAGGGCATTTTGTTCCGCGGCGGCGTCGCGATCGAAAATCTCGCGACCGTCACACAGTTTGCTTTCGACAAAACGGGGACGCTGACAAAGGGCTCGCTAATTGTCGCGAGAATCAATGCCTTCGATTCTCATTCTGAAAATTCCCTACTCGAGATCGCGGCATCGGTCGCTCGCTTTTCCACGCATCCGCTTGCGCGCGCGATTGCTCGCGAAGCTGAGCAACGTGCGTTGTCGCCAATCGAAGCGACAGACTTTCTCAATGTTCCAGGTTTGGGGATGGAAGCTTCGGTCAATGGCACGAGGATTTTTATGGGCAGCCGGAGATTGATGCGCGATCGCGGCATACCACTGGCGGCATTCGCATCGGGCAGCGACGCGGAAGTCTGGATTGCCGGTGCTCGGGCACTCGGCGTCATCTACCTGCGCGACGAGATTCGGCCAGAAGCCAAAGGCGTTGTCGATTTTCTCAAGGATCGCGGTTTGTCAGTCGCACTACTCACGGGCGACCGGGCCGCTGCAGCGCAGGTGGTCGCCAGGCGAGTTGGAATTGAAGACGTGCGCGCAGATTTCAACCCGCAAGCGAAACTGCAATGCATTCATGACTGGCGCACGGCGGGGAAGAAAGTGGCTATGGTCGGCGACGGCATTAACGATGCACCCAGTCTCACGGCCGCGGATGTCTCAATCGGAATGGGAGCGCGCGGTTCTGATGCGGCGCTCGAGCAAGCGGACGTGATTCTAATGCACGACAAGATCGAAAATATCGAACAAGCGGTCAGATTGAGTCGACGCGCTCGGTCAATAATTCGTGAGAACATCGCAATTTCACTTGGCGTCATTTTTTTCCTGATCGTCTCAGCGCTGGCAGAGAAAATTAATCTTACCGCTGGCGTCATCGGTCACGAAGGAAGTACTGTCGTTGTAATTCTAAATGGCCTCCGCCTGCTGAGCTTCGGACCTCGGACGGTTACCTCAGAGACCCCTTCGCCTCAGGGCGCAAACTCTAGCACAAACTAGCACAAAATTGGCATAGCCCGCCAAAACCGGCCCCAGAGTACGCGAAGTCTGGCGCGTCGTTGTGCTAGAATGATGATGTTTCTACTCGTCCTTCGTGAAGACGGCTGTTGGCAAGAAAAAACGCGTTTTCCTCTCGTAAATCGATCTTTTTTTGAAACGTAAAGCGCTGTTTTGAAAGCGATGATTTCGGAATCCTAAGTCTGGAGAGTCTGCCAATTTCGCCACCCTGGCCCGATCAAGTAATGTACGTTTAACAACGGGTTGTGCTAGAATTTGTCTTCGGGTCGTTTGCGTTCCCGCACCAATCGCAGGATCGACAACAGGCTCCGGCGCGTTTACAGAAGATACGGCCGTACACTGTAAACTGCGGCACTCTTGTGACGTTATCTTCTTAGTTAGGCGTTTCGCAATTGCGTTCTGGAACTGTCCCGAAAACGGAACGACCTGTTCCCAATCATGGAACGGTCTCGCTGTTTCATTTCGAATTGTTGGATTCTCAATCGCCTCGAATCGAATGGCTTACGATGGCCGTGCGTTTGGTGGCATGGCGGATGCATTAGGGCGGATGAACCCAAAATGATATGAATCAGAAATTCGAATCAACCTATGCTCTATTAGTCCGTTCTGAAGAGAAAAGCCGTAGCGTTCTCGAGACTGTGCTCTATGCGATCTTCGTTCTCAGCGTTATTGTTGGGATCTGGCAGTTCGCACAGACTCCGGTGAAGATTTCCGCACCTGGTCTGGAGCCGTGCGTTGTGTGCCAAAATTCCGCAGAGCAGAGTCGTGCGGGAAGTTGATCCAAGGCGAAAGTTCGTTAGTCCAAAGTAGCCAATTCAAGATCGACATGCGCGAAATCGCATTGCGTCATCTTGAGCAGCGAGTGATCACGAATTTGCCTGTGACGGATTGACACCGCGTCGGAAACGCGGTTGAGAGGTAAGCGTGGCGAGAGTTTTAATCGCTGACGATCAGCGCGACGTGCTCGAAGCGCTTCGCATCCTTCTGAAAGGTGAAGGCCACCAGACGGATGCCGTGACTTCGCTGGCGGGCATTTTTAACTCGTTGGATAAACGAGATTACTCGCTCCTGATGATGGACCTTAATTACACGCGCGACACGACTTCGGGACAGGAAGGTTTGGAGGTCATTCCGAAGATTCAGGCGATTGACAGCACGTTGCCGATCGTTGTAATGACGGCATGGGCGACAATCGATCTCGCGGTCGAGGCAATGAAACGCGGTGCGCGCGATTTTGTGCCGAAGCCGTGGGACAACGAGCGACTGCTTACTATTGTCCGAACGCAAATTGAATTGGCCCTGGCGCTGCGTCGCGGTCGCAAGCTGGAGGCAGAGAACCAGCTGCTCCGCGGCAGCGCGCCCAATATCATCACGGAATCGCCGGCGATGCGGCCGGTGATCGAAATGATTCCACAAGTTGCGCCATCTGATGCAAATGTGCTGATCACCGGCGAAAACGGCACCGGAAAGGGATTGGTCGCGCAAGCGCTGCATTCACTCTCGCCGCGCGCAGGCAAATCGATGATCACCGTGAACATGGGCGGTCTTTCCGAGACGCTGTTCGAGAGCGAACTTTTCGGTCACGTCAAAGGAGCATTCACTGACGCCAAGACCGATCGTGTCGGCCGATTCGAGCTCGCGGATGAAAGCACCCTGTTCATGGACGAAATCGCAAACATTCCGCTTAACCAACAGGCAAAATTGTTGCGCGTGATCGAGACGGGCGAGTTTGAGCGAGTCGGTTCCTCAAAAACTTTGCATGCAAATGTCCGGATCATTTCTGCCACAAATGCGAGCCTGCACGAAGAGCTCGCAGGCGGTCGCTTCCGCCAGGATTTGCTCTTTCGCCTAAACACAATCGAGATCGCATTGCCTCCATTACGTGACCGCCGCGAAGACATCGTGCCTTTGGCGAACCATTTTCTGCGCCAGCACGCTCAGCGTTATCGCAAGCAAATCGGCGGCTTTGACGAAATGGCCAGGGAACGACTGCTGCAACATGCGTTTCCGGGAAATGTTCGCGAACTGGATCATGTCATCGAACGCGCGGTCTTGATGACGCGCGGTCCGCAAATCAAGGCGGCTGATCTTGGCCTAACGACCGGCCGGGACGATTCGCGCGGTCTCGAAGACATGAGCCTCGAGGAAGTCGAAGGTTTCTTGATCAAAAAAGCGCTGGCGCGAAACGACGGGAACGCCCGCAAAGCCGCCGAGGCGCTCGGTTTGAGCCGAAGCGCATTTTATCGCCGGCTCCAGCAATATGGTCTCTGATAATTTCGAGCTTCGGATTTCGGTCCGAGCCGAACTGGCATTTTTCGAATTTCAGACCCAATGAAGCGCACATCGAAAGGTCGCCATCGGCTTTCGCATGAGAATCGCCTGACCTGGCTTGCTTTCGGAGCCGCGGCGCCGGCAGCTATCATCGCCTTGTCGATCTTATGGTCTGGCGATTTCAGCGCCAGGGTACAATGGACGCTCACGATCCTCATTGTCGGCTGTTTTGGGGGATTCATCTCCAGCGCCCGCGAACATCTCGTCCGTCCGCTGCAGACGATGACCAATCTGCTGGCCGCGTTGCGCGAAGGTGATTATTCGATTCGCGCGCGCGGTGCTCGCGAAAACGATGCGCTGGGCGAAGCGCTTCTCGAAGTCAATTTGTTAGGCGAAACGTTGCGGGTGCAGCGCCTCGGCGCGTTCGAAGCGACGGCGCTGCTTCGCACGATCATGGCAGAAATCGATGTCGCTGTGTTCACTTTTGATCCCGCCCGCCGTTTGCGTTTGGTGAATCGCGCGGGCGAACATTTGCTCGGGCAGCCAATGGATAAATTGCTCGGACGAAGCGCCGAGGAGCTCGGGCTCGCCGTTTGTCTGGATTCAAATGAAGACGCGCCGCTCACCCTCAATTTTCCCGGCGCGTCCGGGCGGTGGGGCGTTCGACGAAGCACTTTCCGCGAGCGTGGTTTGCCGCATGAGCTGCTCGTGCTCACCGATCTCAGCCGAACTCTGCGCGAGGAGGAACGCCGCGCGTGGCAGCGTCTTGTCCGCGTGCTCGGCCATGAAATGAACAACTCGCTGGCGCCGATCAAATCGATCGCGGCGAGTTTGGAGACCCTTTTGCAACGCCAACCGCCGCCAGCTGATTGGCGGGACGACGCGCGTAGCGGCTTGAAATCAATCGCCGCGAGAGCAGACGCATTGAGCCGTTTTATGGAAGCGTATGCTCGGCTTGCCCGATTGCCCCCGCCGCAAAAAGAAGGTGTCGATCTTGGCGAGTTACTGCGACGCGTTGTGAACTTGGAACCGCGGCTGCGGGTGAATTTGTTGCCCGGCCCGGAGGCAAAAATTAGCGCTGACGCGGCACAGATTGAACAAGCTCTAATCAATCTCGTGCACAACGCGGTGGACGCGTCGCTTGAAACCGGCGGCAGCGTCTCGATGGGTTGGCGGGCGAATGGCGATTGCGTTGAAGTTTTTATCGACGACGAAGGCCACGGAATCCTGAACCCCGGCAATTTGTTCGTTCCGTTCTTCACGACCAAGCCCGAAGGATCCGGCATCGGTCTGGCGCTAAGCCGCCAGATCGCGGAAGCGCATGGCGGTTCACTTACCGTTAGTAATCGATCAGGCCACAACGGCGCAGAAGCCCTTTTTCGTTTGCCGCGCTGATCGTAACTGCCGCGTCCGACACTGACGCCCTACAATTCGTCCCGAAATCGGGACAGCGTTGTCCCACAAGCGAAGAGAATCAGGAACGATCGAACTAGGAGCGACAATCACTAATTATTGATTGTCAATGACTTATAACATTCTTATCAGAACTGGCACGCACATTGCGATAGGCACGCGCGGTAAGAAACGTGGATATGAAACCAACTTCACAGTTCATCAACAATAGCCGGTACGAACATTCTGCCGTTCGGCGATTTCCAATCGTCGAGTTCAATTATCGTCCGCTCGGCATCGGCGAATTTAACACGCGCTGCGCAGAGAGACCGCGTTCGTCTTTCGAAAAAATGAGCCAGGATTATTTCAACGGCGAAGCGCGTCGCAACTTTGTCACCGAATCGTTGCTGTTCGCCATCATTGCCGCGGCAACAGTGCCGGCAATCTTGGATTGCGGTCGCGCGCTTTTCGAATTCATGTGCGCGATTGGCAGCGTGTGATCGAAAAGAATTCAACCCCCGATGACAAACCCCGAAAGAAAAACTGAAAACACAATTGTGCGGCCGACCGGTTTTACCTCAACTCTGTCTGCAATGGACATTGCGCGGCCAGATGTTGCGGCCAAAAAACGGAAACGCCGGATCATTACGATTTCGGCGGTCGCGCTGGGTCTGATTCTCGCAACGGTTGCGCTGTCGCGATTGAAACCAGCAGTGCCAAGCGTCGATCGTTCGACGGTCTGGATCGACACAGTGAAGCGCGGACCGATGGTCCGGCAGGTCCGCGGGCTTGGGACGCTCGTTCCCGAAGACATTCGTTGGATTCCGGCGAACACGGAGGGTCGCGTGGAAAAAATAATTATTTGGCCGGGTACGCATGTCGAATCCGACACGGTTATTTTGGAATTGACCAGCCCTGAACTCGAGCAAGCGGCCCACGATGCCGAATTGCAAGCGACGGCCGCAGAGGCCGAGCTAACGACCTTGCGCGCGACTTTGCAACGCGGATTGCTCGACCAGGAGGCGACTACTGCGAAAGCGCGCTCAGATTACGAACAAGCGAAGATGGAGCGTGAAACGAACGACCAGTTGGCCAAGAATGGCTTGATCGCCGACCTCCAATACAAGACCTCGAAAGTGAAAGAGGCCGAGTTGGCGAACCGCAATGAGATCGAACAAAAGCGGCTGAGTTTCGCGCACGACTCGATTGATCCGCAGTTGGCGTCCAAACAGGCGGCTGTCGATCAAGCAAAGCAGCTGGCGAAGTTAAAATTGGGCCAGGTGGAGGCATTGCACGTGCGTGCCGGGATGTCGGGCGTTTTACAGCAGCTGCCCGTGCAAATCGGACAACGCGTGAAAGTCGCTGACAATATGGCGCGCGTCGCCGACCCGACCAAACTGAAAGCGCAGGTCAAGGTCGCAGAGACTCAGGCAAAGGACATTCAGAAAGATCAGAAAGCGGTGATTGATACGCGCAATGGCGTGGTAAACGGCCATGTCATCCGCGTTGATCCGGCCGTCGAACAAGGGACGGTCACTGTCGATGTTGGGATCGATGGCCAACTGCCCAAAGGTGCGCGTCCGGATTTGAGTGTGGATGGAACAATCGAGTTGGAGCGGTTGGAAGATGTGGTTTACGTGGGTCGACCTGCTTTTGGTCAGGAAAATAACACGGTCGGCATTTTCAAACTTGTGAGCGGCAGCTCTGAAGCTGTTCGCACCCCGGTCAAACTTGGGAAGAGCTCAGTCAACACGATCGAGATTTTGAGCGGTCTTCAACCTGGAGACCAAGTCATTTTATCCGACACGAGCGCCTGGGACGCGCACGACCGAATTCGGCTTAACTAATTGCCTCCTATATATCCGCAGGCCGGAATCGCGAGATTTCAAAGAATTCGAAATCAGAAATCAAAAATCAGAGATCAGCAATCAGAACATGAACAACGGCTCAACTTCTCTTATTCACCTCGATAGCGTCACCAAAGTTTTTCTCACCGATGAAGTGGAAACACATGCGCTTTCGGGCATCCATTTGGACATTCGTCCCGGCGAATATGTTTCCATCGCCGGCCCGTCTGGCTGCGGCAAATCGACCTTGTTGTCGATCTTGGGTCTCCTCGATACGCCATCGGGCGGAAGTTACGCCCTCAAAGGTCACGAGGTCGCCAATCTCTCCTTTCCCGATCGCGCCCGCATTCGCAATCGCGAGATCGGATTTATTTTTCAGAGCTTCAACCTGATTGGCGATCTTACCGTTCACGAGAACGTTGAACTGCCTTTGACCTACCGCGGATTGAGTGCGGGAGATCGAAAAGGATTTGTCACCGAAGCGCTTGAGCGGGTAGGGATGGGGCATCGGGCCAAACATTTGCCGAGCCAGCTTTCCGGCGGCCAACAGCAACGCGTAGCTGTGGCGCGCGCACTTGCCGGCAAACCAGCCATTCTGCTCGCGGATGAGCCGACCGGTAACCTCGATTCGCGAAACGGCGAAGCGGTCATGGATTTGTTGAAGGAGCTGCATGCCGGCGGCGCAACCATCTGCATGGTCACCCACGATGTGCGGTTCGCGCAGCATGCGGATCGCACGGTTCACCTTTTCGATGGCCGCGTCGTCGAAGACAAAGTCGCCGCCTAACGAAAAGATCGACACGTTATGATCCAGCTCAGATTGACCTCATACTGGCGAGGAGGTCGGCTGTGATTCGCAGAGTTTTTTTCATCATGCTCTTTTGTCTCGCGCTGGCATGCATCTCCCAAGCCCAGGAGAGCAACGGCGCAACCGCATTCGGGCAGCTCAAGTCGCTCGCCGGTGACTGGGAAGGCACCTATGAATGGACGGGAGCCCGCACTGGGACCGGTTCGATGAACACCACGTACTACGTGACAGGAAACGGATCGGCATTGGTGGAGAATCTGATTATGGGAGGCGTCCTCAGCATGACGAGCGTCTACCATCTCGATGGGGCCGATCTCCGATTGACCCACTTTTGCGGCGCGCAAAACCAACCGCGCCTAAAGGCCGAGCGAATCGATCTGAAGCATGGCGCAATCGACTTTGGGTTCGTCGATGTGACCAACCTACGGTCGCCCGATGCAGGTCACGTGCACGGGCTAGAGATGCGCCTCATCGACTCGAACCACATTACGGTGACGTTCCTTTTCCAGAGCGGCGATAAGGAGAGTCGAGAACGGATCATGCTGAAGCGCGTCGAAAGAAAGTCCTCTGAGAAAGAAAACGGTAGCAGCTGACCACCGGCCCCGGCTTATGGAAACCGTATCATTCAACTCCGGGACGACTGGATCGTCGAAACCCACAACCCCAATCGCGATAGCGCTATGGTTATAGAATCGTTCAGCCAGGATGTCCGCGTCGGTCTTCGTGTTTTGTTTAAGGATAAGTCGTTTTGTTTTCTTGCCGTGCTCGTGCTCGGGCTCGGTATCTGCGGGGTGACCACGCAGTTCACCGTAGTCAATGCAATTGCATTGCGCGGATTCTCGTTCCCACATCCCGAGCAGTTGATGAGCGTCGGGCTAATCGATCCGCAGGCGACGCCGCAAAATAATAATTTCGGGATAGGCAATATCCCGTCGGCGCAGGATTATGAAGATTTGCGCGCGGGCCAGCAATCGTTCACCCAGATCGCTGCGTATCTCAGCGGATCAACAGTCAACGTCAGCTACAAAAACAACCCGCAACGTTATACCGGCTGTTATGTGACGGAAGACTTCTTCAAAATTGTGGGCGTAGCGCCGATTCTTGGCCGCGATTTTACGGCCGCTGACGACAAACCCGGCGCGGAGAAAGTGGCAATTCTCAGTCATGAAATCTGGCAGCGCGATTTTGGCGGCGATCCTAAGATCGTCGGGCAAAACGTCAGGATTAACGGTCGCGCCGCCACCATTATCGGGGTGATGCCGCCGAATTTTAAGTTTCCGGTTACAGAGCAGCTTTGGCTTACCTATTATAATGAGTACCCATTAAAGCCGCGCGGCACCCTGCGTTTAGGGCCGTCAAATCCTGCGCCCGCGGTGATGGGCCGGCTCAAGCCCGGCGTGAGCATCGACCAGGCGAACACAGAGTTTGTGGGACTGGCGAAACGCATGGCAACGGAAAATCCGAAAACGAACGCGCAGCTCGTCTCCGCGAATGTGCAGCCTTTGCTGAACGCCATTACCGGCCCGCAACTGCGTCAGACGGTTTACGGTATGCTGGGAGCGGTCATCGTCGTCTTGCTGATTGCGTGTGTAAATGTGATGAATATGCAATTTGGCCGGGTGGCGCTTCGGGGGAAAGAACTCGCCATCCGCGGTGCACTCGGAGCAACCCGCTGGCGACTCGTGCGGCAGATGCTGACGGAAAGTTTGCTGGTCGCGTCGTTGGGCACGGTCGCGGGCCTGTTGATGGCGGGTTGGGCCCTCGGCCTGCTCATTCGCGCCATGAACGCGCTACCATTTCCCTTGCCCTACTGGGTCGTCTTCACGATCGACGCGCCAGTTCTCGCGTTTACGATCGGTGCGACTTTGCTGGCCACGCTGACGTCCGGCCTGGTTCCAGCATTGGTGAGTGCCCGAGGCAACGCCGCGGATATGATGAAAGAGGGCGGTCGCGGCAATACTAGTCGCGTGGTTAACGTAATCACCAGCATTCTGGTGATCGGTCAAATTGCGCTGACCGCCGCACTACTGATCGCCGCGACGCTGCAAATCAAATCGATTCGAAACCAGATCACGCTCGATTACGGCTACGATGAGAATGGCGTTTACAGTGCGCGGATGGCTTTGATGGAGGGTGATTATCCCAACCAGGAAGCGCGCCGCCAGTTTTTTGTCAAAGCGGTGCGAACGCTTCGCGCGAACCCGGCCTTCGCCGGCGTGGCGATGACTGATCGGTTCCGCATGACCTTCGCCAACCTGAATCAATATGAAGTGGACGGCCAAAATTACGTGACCGACCGGGACCGTCCGCAAGGCAACTCCGAGGCTGTGTCCGATGGTTACTTCACAACTCTCGGCTTAAAAATTTTAGAGGGCCGCGACTTCACAATTGACGACAATGACGCGAAACAGCCGGTCGCGATCGTGAACGCGAGCTTTGCCAGAAAGTATTTTGGTCACGCGAGTCCCCTCGGGCGGCGGATTAGGATTTTCAATTCGGTAGAGCCGCTACCGTGGCGCACGATTGTCGGGGTGGTTCCCGACACTCTCATGCAAGGTCCATTCGATCAGCAGACCGACAGCAGCGGCTTCTATGTTCCGCTGCTTGGTGCGACGCCCGCGGCGCAGTTTTGCACCATTATCGTCCGGCCGCACCCAGGACAGGGCGCCGAGACACTCGGTGCGGCATTGAGTCACGCAGTAGCGGAGCTTGATGCCAACCTGCCGGTCTATTTCGCCGGTACGCCCGCGCGGTTGCATGAGGAAATCCTCGGAACTAATCGCATCATGGCGAGTTTGTTCACGACCTTCGGCACCGTCGCATTTTTGCTCTCAGCAGTCGGTCTTTATGGGGTGATGAGCTTCTCGGTGAACCAACGGACCCAGGAATTCGGAATTCGCATGGCCCTGGGCGCGGACGCGAAAAGGATTTTCCGCATGGTCATGCAGCAGGGCGCATGGCAACTGATCATTGGCCTCGCGCTTGGAACGGGGGGGCCGCGCTGCTGCTTGGGGTCGTTGCTGCGGCCATCTTGCAAAACATTTTATTCAAGGTGAATGCGCTCGATCCATTCATCTATTTTGGGGTCGCGGGACTGCTCACGGTCGTCGCCGCGGCCTCGTGCTTCGTCCCCGCGCGTCGCGCCACGCGCGTCGATCCGATGGTAGCGCTGCGTTACGAATAGAAATCCTACGGAAGGCCCGATGATCGCGCTCGGTCACAACGCATAGATTTATGATCCGGCTGCGCCAAATCGAACGCTTTTATCCGCTCGCGAAAGGGAAGTTTTTTTACGTTCTGCGCGACGTCAAACTTGACATTAAAGAAGGCGAATTTGTTTCGATCATGGGCCCTTCGGGTGCCGGAAAGTCATCGCTACTTCACATTCTTGGGATGCATGACCACGGTTGGACAGGCGAATATTTCTTCAACGACGTGGCCGTTCATCATCTCAAAGCAAAAGAGCGCGCCGCGTTACGAAACGAACAGATTGGCTTCGTTTTTCAACAGTATCACCTGCTCGACGATCTAACCGTTTACGAAAATCTCGACATCCCGCTCTCGTATCGAAAGGTAAACAAGAGCGAACGCGCGGCCATCGTCGCCGACACACTCGATCGGTTTCAAATCGTCGCAAAGAAGGATTTGTACCCGCGTCAACTCTCCGGTGGCCAACAACAACTCGTCGGCGTGGCTCGCGCGATCATTTGCAGTCCAAAATTAATTCTAGCCGATGAGCCGACCGGCAATCTTCATTCCAGTCAGGGCGAAGAGATCATGGAGCTGTTCAAGAAATTAAACACCGAAGGAACAACAATCGTGCAGGTGACGCATTCGGAAAAAAACGCCGCTTACGGGAATCGCATCACTCAACTGCGCGACGGATGGATTGTATGACTGTCGACCTTGTCCTCCAAAACTTAACCAATTTGGCGCTATGTTAGACGATATTCGTTTCGCGCTGCGGCAACTCCGGAAGTCTCCCGCCTTCAGTTTCTTGACCGTGTTCACGCTCGCCATCGGCATTGGCATGAACACGGCAATGTTCAGCCTAATTCACGATCTTTTTTTGCGCGGTCTTCCGTTCTCCGATCCGAGCGGCGTTGTTCGGATTTACGGCGAAGCAAAAGAGCGTGATCTGAAACAACTTCCGTTTTCGGTTCCGAAATTTTGGCATTTCCGCGACGGACAGAGCGTTTTTTCCAGCATCGCGGCCGATTGGGGAAATGGCTACATCCTCACCGGTCTTGGTGAGCCAGTGCAAGTGCTCGGTGGGAATGTTACCGCAAATTATTTCGATCTGCTCGGCGTGCACCCGATCGTTGGTCGCAATTTTCTCCCGCAGGAGGAAATGAAACAGGATGTCGCGCTGATCACGAACAGCTTTTGGCGCCGGCGTCTCAATTCGGACCCGGCGGTTGTCGGTCGCGGCATTTCGCTCAACGGCACTGCGACGACGATAGTTGGTGTTCTGCCCGACTTGCCGATCTCGTGGTTTGGGCGCGACGCTGAGGTTTTCATCGCTAAACCGTTCGATAATCCGAACGCGACAAAAGAGCGTCTGATGCGCGGCTATAGTTTCATGCGATGCATTGGGCGATTGAAACCTGGCGTGACGATCCAACAAGCGCAGTCCGCGATGACTGCACTGGCACAGAGTTACCGTGAGCAGCATCCCGAAACGGCCGATTGCACGTGGACGTTGTCGCTGGTCGGCGCTTCGGAAGATGTCACCGGCGATTTGAGGCCGGCTTTTGTCACTTTGTTGGCTGCAGTCGGCGCAGTGCTGCTGATCGCTTGCAGCAACGTCGCTAATTTGTTGCTGGTTCGTTTTACGGGTCGGCGGCGAGAGATCGCAATGCGAATGGCTTTAGGCGCGGACCGCCGCGGCGTGGTTCGGCTGTTCATGCTTGAAAGCACGACAATCAGCGTGATCGCCGGACTGTTCGGCCTCTGTCTTGCACTCTGGATCGTCTCAGTCGTTCCGAAAGTGGCGGGCAATAACGTCCCCTTTGAAAGTCACGTTGCTCTCCACTGGCCGGTGCTCCTTTTCACGCTCGGGCTTTCTCTCTTGACCGGTCTTCTTATGGGACTTTATCCGGCGTGGCAAAGTTCTCACGCTGATCTCGTCGAAGGATTGAAAGAAGGTGGACGCGTGGTCAGCGGAGATCGCGTTCAGCATCGATTCCGTCGCGGGTTAGTCGCTGCGCAAGTCGGGCTCTCGATGGTTTTGCTGGCCGCTGCAGTGATGTTGATCTTGAGTTTTGTCCGACTTAGCAATCAGGAATCCGGCTTTCGTTCAGACCACGTCTGGGCCGGAGGCATCGGTTTGCCGCCTGCACGATATCCAGATGCTTCAGCACGGGCCCGCTTCGTTCAACGGTTGATCAACGATCTACAAACGTCACCCGGCGTCGAAGCTGTTTCGACCACGGATGCATTTCCGATGAGTGGCAATTGGTCTTCGACCCCTTATGCGCGCACCGACGGAAATCCGTTGCCAATGAACAAGCGGCCGCTCGGTCTGACCCGCAGTATTTCTGCGGGCTACTTTCGCACCTTGGGTATCCCGCTGTTGTCCGGGCGCGATTTTACCGAACGCGACCGAGAAGATCAGCCGCTGGTTGTTATCCTGAGCAATTTAACGGCGAAAAAGCTTTTTCCGAATGAGAATCCGCTCGGGCATCAGATTTTTTTCGGCGCCGATAACGGAAGCGGGCTGGCTGCGGAAGTGATCGGCGTCGTGAGTGACGTCCGATCGCTCCAACTTTCAAAAGCTAACGAGGTCGAATTCTACCGGCCGTGGCCACAGCGAAGTTTTTCGTTTTTCAATCTCATGGTGCGTAGTGCGACCAAACCGGAAGCCACCGCAACAATTGTCCGCACCGCGCTCGACAAGATCGACAAAGATATGCCGATTCTTCAACCCAATACGCTCGACGCAATCGTCGTCCAGTCACTTGGACAACAACGATTGACCATGGGATTGCTCGGTGTTTTTGCCGGAGTCGCGTTGCTGCTTGCAGTAGTCGGAATTTACGGCGCCGTCGCTTACACGGTCGAACAGCGCACCTCGGAGATTGGTGTTCGCATGGCGCTCGGCGCACAAGTGAAGGACGTGCTGCGTTTGGTCGTTAGGCAGGGAATGAATCCGGTCCTCATCGGTTTGGGCCTTGGCCTTGTCGCGACCCTCGCGGTCGGTCGCTTGATCGCGACCCAACTCTATCAAGTCTCGCCGCACAATCCGTTTTTGATCGCTGCCACCGCTGCCGGTCTGGCGGTCGCCGCGCTGCTCGCATGCCTAATCCCGGCCCGCCGCGCCACTCTTGTCGATCCAATTCAAGCCCTGCGAGCAGAGTAACTCATTATGATTAGCGATCTGCGTTTTGCTCTCCGGCAATTGCTCAAAACGCCTGGATTTACGTTACTCGCGTTAATTACGCTCTCGCTCGGAATTGGACTGAACACTGCCATCTTCAGTTTGATCAATGATCTCTTCTTGCGGGGCCTTCCATTTAAGGAGCCAGGACGCGCCGTCCACATGTATTCCAATGTGAAGGAGCGCAATTTGCTGGAAATCGCAGTGTCGGTGCCACGGTATCAGCATTACCGCGATGCCCAGACGATTTTCGCCGGGTTCGGCGGCGAAAACATTCTTCCCTTTACGTTGACTGGACTGGGCGACCCGGTTCAACTTTTCGGCGGTAAAGTAACGTCGAACTATTTCGATGTGCTCGGCGTGCATCCGGTTCGCGGCCGCAATTTTTTGCCGCAGGAAGAAGAGACCGCGAATGTGGCGATGGTGACCGAGAATTTCTGGCAAAAACGAATGGGTGGCGACGCAAATGTAATCGGTCGCAGCATTACTCTCGACGGCGTGCTGCACACGATCGTCGGTGTATTGCCGAATCTGCCATTCTCCTGGACCGGACCGAACGCGGAGATTTGGACGACAAAACCATTCGTCATCCCCGGATTCAGTTACGAACGAATGATGCGCGGCACCGGTGTTCTGCGTGTGGTCGGGCGACTGAAACCGGGGATGACGATAGAGCAGGCGCGCGCTGCCTTACCGTCGCTTGAACAAAGTTACCGCACCCAATATCCGGACAAGATCGACAGTTCATCAACCATGTCTCTGAAAACGCTGCCGGAAGATGTCGTGGGCAATCTGCGCCCCGCGTTCGCCACGTTGTTAGCCGCAGTGGCGTTCGTATTACTGATTGCGTGCAGCAATGTTGCCAATCTCTTGCTCGTCCGCTTCACCGGCCGGCGGCGCGAGATCGCACTGCGCATGGCGTTGGGCGCGTCCCGCGCAAGCGTGCTACGACTTTTCGTTTTCGAGAGTCTGTTGGTGAGCGTTCTCGCGGGAATAGTCGGCGCAGGATTGGCCTGGCAGATGGTGCCGCTCGTGCCGAGAATGGCGGCGAATTTTCTTCCATTTGATCCCGCGACTGGCATCAGCCTTTCGCTTCCCGTTCTCGGCTTCACAATTGCGTTGTCGATCTTAACAGGCCTGGCGATGGGAATTTATCCGGCGCTACAAAGTTCACGCGCCGGTTTGGTTGAGGGCTTGAAGGAAGGCGGACGCGGAACAAGCGGCAGCGTCCAGCAGCACCGGTTTCGAAAGATTTTGGTCGGCACCCAAGTCGCACTGTCGGTCACCTTGCTCGCCGGCGCAGCACTTCTCATCACCAGCTTTGTCCAGTTGAGCCGCCAGAACATTGGGTTTCGCGCCGAAAATCTCTGGATTGGCCTGGTTACGTTGCCACAAGCGCCATATCCCGATCTGGCCACACGCCAACATTTTGTGGAACAAACTCTCGCCGCGTTGCATTCTGTTCCAGGACTACAAAATGCAACGGTCAGCGGCGATATCCCGCTGCTCCCCGGCGCCGGCAATGCAACGCTTTACTCGCGGCCGGACGGTGAGGTTTTGCCGGTGGATAGGCGCGCGTCCGCCCCGAGCCACGATATCGGTCCGGATTATTTCAAAACGTGGGGCATTCCCATTTTGGCTGGACGCGATATCGATCAACATGATGTAGCCGACCATCAAAATGTAGTTCTGATCAGCCAGGCTGGCGCCAAGAAGGTTTTTGGCAACGAGAATCCGATTGGCAAAACACTTCTGGTAACAAGTTTGAGCACGCCGGTGGAAATTGTCGGCGTGGTCGGCGACGTACGCACTCGGAAGATAGCCGAATCGGACGATATGGAATTTTACCGCCCCTGGGCGCAGGAGAACTTTCCGTTCGTGGTAGTAGCGGTGCGGAGCAATCTAAAAGTCGACGCCGTGACTAAATTAGTGCAATCCGCGCTAAACACTGTGGACCCCGGGTTGGCGATCGCAATTCCCCAATTTATGGACAAAATTGTCGCGCAAGCTCTGGGCGAAGCCCGCTTGATGATGTGGCTGCTGGGGATTTTCGCCGGAGCGGCACTGCTACTGGCTACGGTCGGCATTTATGGCGCAGTCGCGTACACGGTTGAGCAACGCACCGGGGAAATCGGCGTGCGCATGGCGCTCGGCGCTCAAACTATGGATGTCTTGCGACTCATCGTGAGTCAGGGAATGCGACCGGTAATCTTTGGATTGACGGTAGGATTGGCCGTGGCGCTGGCACTCGGCCGTTTGATCGCATCGCAACTCTATCAAACCTCCGCCCACAATCCGCTGCTACTAGTGACGACGATGTCGATCCTCGGATCGGCCGCGCTGGTGGCCTGCGTATTTCCGGCGCGTCGGGCGTCGCAAGTCGATCCGATCGTCGCGCTTCGTTATGAATAACCCTGGAGTTCTGATCTATGATTGCTGATCTTCGTTTTGCTGTCCGGATGCTTATTAAGTATCCGGCTTTTTCTATCGTTGCATTTTTAGCCCTTGTCCTCGGGATCGGTGCGAACACGACCGTTTTCGGAATCGTCAACACACTATTGTTGAAGCCACTCCCGGTCGGTAACGCCGATCAGTTGGTCAAAGTTTTCACGACCGATAATCACATCAAAGGCAATCAATCTACTTCTTACCTGAACTTCCAGGACTATCAGAAACAGAACACGGCCTTCGATTCGATGGCTGCTTACACCTTCGCCGGGATGGGAATGACTCGGGGAGCCGATACCTTGAACGTTGCCGGCTTACTCGTTAGCGGAAACTATTTCGATCTCCTTCAGGTAAAGCCGTCCTTGGGACGAACATTCCTTGCCGGAGGAAGACTCAACCCCGAACGGTCATCCGGTTGTCGTGCTCGGGTACACGTTTTGGAAGAAACTTGGCGGCGATCCGGCGATGGTCGGCAGTCCGATCACTTTGAACGGGCGCTCCTTCACCGTCATTGGTGTCGCGCCGGCGAGCTTTCACCGGAGTCGACGTAGGGTTTGCTCCGGACATGTGGTTGCCGGTCTCGATGCATCAATGGGCCAGGCCGGCCGGGGATTTCTGGTTCGAGACGCGTCGCGCGCTCTTGATGAACGTCATCGCGCGGCTCAGGCCGGGCGTGAGCATGTCGGAGGCGCAGGCGCAAATGCGCACCATCGCGAAGCAGCTTGAGCAAGCTTATCCCGACGTGAACAAAGAGCGCTCGATCGCGCTGATGTCGCTTGAGGCAGCTAAGTCACAGGGACTCGCCGGTCCGGGCAACGAAGATCTTGCGCGAAACGTTTCGCTTCTCTTGCTCGTTGCGTCGGCCAGCATTCTTTTGATCGCGTGCGCCAACGTGGCGAACCTCTTGCTCGCTCGGGCCACGACCAGGCAACGGGAAATGGCCGTCCGATTGGCGCTGGGAGCGGGACGAGGAAGAATCGTTAGGCAATTGTTGACCGAAAGCGTTTTGCTCGGCTTAATCGGCGGCGCGGGCGGCGTGCTTCTCGCCTACTGCCTCGGCGACGTTCTGATTGCGCTGCTGCCGCCCACTCCATTTCCGATCGCGTTGAATCCTCGACCTGACTGGCGCGTTTTGCTCTTTTCATTTGTCATGGCAATTCTCAGCGGCATTATCTTTGGATTGGCGCCGGCGTTGCAAATGGCACGTTGGAATCTAACGCAGGGATTGCGCGAACGCGCTTCCACCGCCGGTGGCGCCGTCACTCGATTTAATCTTCGCAGTGCGCTCGTTGTGGCCCAAATCGCCGTTTCTCTCCTGCTCTTGATTGCATCAGGCTTGTTTCTGAAATCGTTCTACAAGGCACAGGCGATCGATCCCGGATTCCGCACGGAGAATCTCGATATCGTGACAATTAATCCAGTGCTCGCTGGCTATGATAGCGATCGCGCTGTTCAAGTCACGCGCAGCGATCGTCGAGCAAATCAGAAACGATCCACGAATTGCCGGGGCCGATTTGAACAACTGGATCCCGCTGTTTGGCGGCGAAGGGCGCACCATCGTCATCGATGGTCGCGACGCCAACGACGAACACAATCGCCGATTCGCAAATTACAGTCCGATCACGCCTGGTTATTTCCAAGACCATGGGCATCCAGCTTTTACGCGGCCGTAACTTTGACTGAGCACGATGCGGAAAAAAATGCCGCGCCGGTGGCCGATCATTGATGAGACGATGGCCCAGGAGTTTTGGCCTAACGAAGATGCGTTGGGTCGCCGATTCAAATTCATGATCGACAATGTGCCGGTCGAAGTAATTGGAATCGCGCGCAACTCGAAGGCGGCCACGCTCGGCGAAACTCCAACTCCGATGGTTTACCGGCCATTTAAGGAGCTCACCGATACCGGCATCACGCTGTTCGTTCACACAACTGGTGCACCCGGAGTGATGCTGAGCGAAATCCGACGGATCGTTCGCGGCATCGATGTTCACATTCCGATTACGTATGAAAAAACGATCCGCGATCACATGGCGGTTGCGCTTTGGCCGTCATGGATGGGTGCAATGCTGCTCGGAAGCTTGGGGTTGCTTGCGTTCATACTTGCTTCAATGGGCGTCTATGGAGTGATGGCTTACTCCGTTAGTCAACGCACACGCGAATTAGGAATTCGCATGGCGCTCGGCGCGCAAACCGGCCAGGTCATTCAATTGGTATTGCGCCAGGGCATGTTCCTCGCGGCGATCGGCCTGGGCTTTGGCTTGTTTGCCGCATTCGGATCGACGCGACTCGCCGGCATCTTTTCTTTACGGCGTAAATCCGAGCGACCCGATCATTTTCGGCGGCGTCACCTCGCTTCTGGCGCTGGCAGCTTTCGCGGCTTGCTATTTCCCAGCGCGCCGCGCGCTAAAAATAAACCCGGTCACCGCTCTGCGGATAGATTAACAATCGCGAACGCGTTTCGGCATGATTCTTATCAAACTTGACCGATTTAACCGGTCAAGTTTTAAAGGCATTGCCGACTGTCTTAAATCGGAGCCGGCTTACGGCTGCTTGATAGCGGCCTGATTTGTTGCGGCGGGCGCAGGCGCCGCGGTCGTTGTGCTCGCTGCTGCTGCCTTTTTCTTGGCCGCGGCTTGTGCAGCCGCCGCAAGCTTTGCGTCCACGCCCGCCGCATCGGTCGGACAGATTTTGTGGTAATATTCGTTGGACTTGGACAAATCGTTCTTACGCAAAAGTAAAGCATCGAACCGTTCGCGTTTACTTAACTCAAAATCCTTATCCATCTTGATTGCTTCGAATGGACAGACCTCGACGCAAATCTGGCAGCTCATGCAGACCGATATATCGATATCGAAAACCGCCGGATAAAACTGCGCCTTGCCCATGTAATCGGGCTTCTTGTCTTCGCTCTTAATAATATAGATGCATTGCGGCGGGCATTCCTTCTCGCAAATCTTGCACGCCACGCAGCGTAAGCCCGCTTCCGGATCATTCGTGTCATAAATGAGGAATGGAAAGTTGCGATAGTTCTCTGGCAACGGATTGCGCTCTTCGGGATATTGCACCGTGATCAGCCGCTCCTTCTCGAAATAACTTCCGACGAAGTTCCGCGCCGTGACCGCCATTCCCTTGAGTATGCCCGTGCCGATCATCGAGTTTTAATGTTGCCGAAACAGCGTCATATTCACAGGGAAAAATTGGAATACATGCGGCCGGCCATTCTTCTCGTCATGCTTTGCGCGGCAGTGAATGCTCAAGCCACGGACCGCGTTTTTGAGAGCGGCCCCCAGCGGACCCATTTACTTGAGCTTTTCACATCCGAAGGGTGCAGCAGTTGCCCGCCCGCAGAAGCCTGGTTATCCAAACTCAAATCCGAGCCGCGGTTGTGGAAGGATTTCGTACCGATTGCTTTTCACGTGGATTATTGGGATCGGCTTGGCTGGCGCGACCCGTTTGCGGCAAAGGAATGGACCGCGCGGCAGTACCAATATTCCGCGGTTTGGAAGAGCGACAGTGTTTATACTCCCGGTTTCGTACTCGATGGACGCGAATGGCGCGAGCGTAGCGTTCCGGTTTCGTCGGGCGATCAACCCGGCACGTTGAAGTTGTTGATCGCCAGCGACAAGGTTTCGGCGGCATTCAACGCCGCAAAGGATGTCGATCTTCACGTGGCGACACTCGGTTTTGATCTGAACACGAAAGTCACTGCCGGCGAAAATAACGGGCGTAATCTGCGTCAAGATTTTGTGGTGCTCTCGCTCACGAATGAAAAGATGGTGAATGGCAAAGCAGAAGTTCGTCTGACGTGGACTCGCGTGCCGGCGCGATCGCCGCCTGGATTACCGCCCCGAATCAACTCGAGCCGATCCAGGCCGTGCGGTGGTAGTGGCTTCGCTAAAAAAGGCTCTCGCTACCGATCGACTTCCCCCATCACAATGTCGATGCTGCCAAGAATCACCATCACGTCGGCAACCGTGTGGCCGAGACAAAGATCTTCCAACACGGTCAGATTGATGAAACTCGGCGGACGCACCCGATAACGATACGGATTCGGTCCGCCGTCGCTGATCAAATAAAAACCGAGCTCGCCTTTGGGCGCTTCAATTCGGCCGTACGCTTCTCCGACTGGCGGACGAAACGCGCGAATTTTTACTTTCGGATTCACGATTGGACCACCCGGAATTTGTTCGAACGCCTGTTTCAAAATTCCGATGCTCTCGCGCATTTCGAGCGCACGCATCATCAATCGGTCGTAGGTGTCGCCATGCTCGCCGAGCGGAACCCGGAATTTAAAACGCGGATAAAATCCGTAGCCGTCCACCTTTCGAATGTCGTAATTCACGCCGCACGCACGCAGCATCGGACCAGTGATCCCGGCATTGATCGCGAGATCGGGCGAAAGCTTCCCAACGTTTTGTGTTCGCGCGATGACGATCTCATTTCCCACCACCAGTTGCTCCAGTTCGTCGATGAATCGCGGGAAAACGCTCGACAGTCTTCTTTGCGCGGGCGAGCCATTCCGGGCTCGCATCGACCCGACAACCGCCGAAGCGCATGTAGTCGCACATCATCCGCGAGCCGGAGAGCGATTCGAAGAGGTCGAGAATTTTTTCGCGCTCCCGAAACGCATACATCAGCGGCGTTCCCCATGCGCCCATATCGCTGAGCAAAAATCCGAGCAGGGACGCGTGATTCTGAAGACGGGTCAGTTCCGCCAGAATAATCCGCAGATATTCGGCACGTTCGGGAACTTCTATCCCGGCAAGTTTCTCGACGCTCAGCGCGTAAGCCCAGTTGTTCGTCATCGAACAAAAATAATCGAGCCGATCGGTGTACGGCATCGAACCGAGGTAGGTCGTGTTCTCACCAATCTTTTCGTGATTACGATGCAGATAACCGAAGACCGGCTTGAGTTTGCGAACGATCTCGCCTTCGAGCGCGACATTCATGCGAAACACGCCATGGGTCGATGGATGCTGCGGCCCCATCGACACTTCGAGCAACTCGCCCTCGAGCCGCGAACGTCATTGTCGTCGGCGGCCGCTCGGCTGTTTCGAGTATTTGCTCGCTCATTTTCTACCACTTGTAACGATTCAACGGTTCAACCCTTTACACGCGTCGTCTCCGTGCGACGTATATTTTCCGCTCCGTCCAATTGCGGCCGCGGGCTGTAATGCTGCCTCGCCCTCTCCAGCACGTCATCGTGCGGTGTCGGTTCGTATTCGTAATCGTCCGGCTCGCGATAATCTTTGCGCATCGGATGATCGACAAATTCGTCCCACATCAAAATCCGCCGGAGATCAGGATGGCCGTCGAAGCGAATCCCGTAGAGATCAAAGATTTCTCGCTCTTGAAATTCGGCGCTCCGCCAGACGGGCGTAAGCGAAGGCAGACGCGCGCCATCTGCGCGATCCGCTGTCCGCATTCGAATGATCAGCGGACCGTGTTTGTGAGTTCATGGAGTAAAGGTGATAAACAGCTTCGAGATAACCGGGAATTTTTTCCTCGGTAGTTTGATCGACCTCCTTTTCGACGCCTTCGACGATCTGTTTTCACCTTTACCGTTTTTTTAACCGTGCGGTCGAGCCAATCGACACCGGTTGCGTTTGAGCAAAAGTCGAGGCGCAGCTCCGGATCATCACGCAGGAAAGTTGCGACTGCCACAGCATGTTCGTTGTCGATCAAAACCGAGTGTTGCTGAGAGGGACTGGTATTGTGGACAATGTCGATCTTCGCTCCGGGCACCGCGCCTGCGATGCGCGCTTTGATTTGCTCGAGAGTTTCCACAATCAACTTCTTACTAGACAAGATTTGCCCGATTTCCACGAGACCTTCGGTGTTGGCCTTCTGAATCCACTAAATCCTGTTAATCCTGTCTAGTTATTGTCTTTCGATTTTTGGCGGATGGAAAACCTCTCGGATTCGCCGGCGGCTCCAAATCGTGCTCGCCAAATGCGGGAACCGGGAACTCGCTTGGCTGAGCGGGATTCGAGATGCTCGGCTTTGTTGGCACCGGTTAGTTTCTGACTGTCGATCTTACGCTGGAGTTCCATGAACGCGTGCAACAGCGCTTCCGGCCGCGGCGGGCAACCCGGAATGTAAACGTCGACCGGAATGTAACGGTCGATCCCCTTGAGCACATTGTAGCCTTGTTTAAATGGCCCGCCCGAAATCGCGCACGCGCCCATCGAGATAACGTATTTCGGGTCGGGCATCTGGTTGTAGAGCCGGACAATTTGTGGTGCCATTTTCTTCGTTACTGTGCCGGCGACGATCATCAGGTCGGCCTGACGCGGAGACGGGCGGAAAACTTCCCCGCCGAAGCGCGCGATGTCGTAGCGTGAAGCCGCAGTCGCGATCATTTCGATCGCGCAACACGCCAATCCGAATTGCAGGGGCCAGATCGAATTCTTGCGACCCCAGTTGTAAAGCTCCTGCATCGACGTGACCCAGATGCCCTGTCGTTGCAGCTCGCTCCGCAGGCCTTCGTCAATCGCCTCGGTCATTGTCAAAAAGTGAAACGTTAAAAAGTTAAATCGTTAAAGCGGCTTTGTTCTGCGCGCTTCCTTTTTAACAATGTAACCCTTTTAACCTTTTTAACCATCCCACTATCGGGCCCAATTTAAACACCCTTTGCCCCAAGCCCAAACGAGACCTTCAATCAGCAGTAGCAAAAAAACCAGGATGGCGATAAACGCACCGATAGGTAAACCGGTGAACGCAACCGCGAAAGGCACCAAGAAAATGGTCTCCACGTCGAAAATCAGAAAAATGATGGCGTAGAGATAATATTGCGAACGAAATTGGATCTGCGCGTCACCGATCGATTCGACTCCGCATTCGTAGATCGCATTCTTTTCTGGGCCTGGTTTTGGCGGTTGAAAAAACTTTCGCCACAACCAAGCCAGCGCCAACGGCATCAAAGGAAAGATCAGCGCCACTCCGACAAAGATCACGATGAAGAGATACGGATTCGGGACCATTTCTACGAAACTTACTCAGCCACAGATTTACACTGATAGACAGAAATAATATTACTACCCTTTAATCTCAGTTTCATCTGTGTTAATCGGTGGCGATCCAAAATGGCTGATTCCGTCGATCAGATTTTCATTCGCGCAAAACAATGGCTTCTTTCTCCGCTCGCGCATTCGCCAGACTGGCTGGTTGAAATCTTTTCGAGCCTTATCAATATCGCCGCGTTGCTGGCGTTTTTTTTGACCCTTTTCGCCGCGATTTCGGTGTTGGAGCGAAAAATTCTCGGCCGAATCCAAAACCGCTACGGCCCAAATCGTGTCGGGCCATTCGGCCTTTTCCAACCGATTGCGGATGGCATCAAAATGTTGATCAAAGAGGACGTCGTGCCCTTGCGCGCGGACAAGATTGTCCATTTTTGCGCGCCGATCCTGATGGCGGCGACCGCCATCCTTGCGCTCGGCGTCATTCCCTACGGGCGAAACATGACGCCTTTCGCAATCGACGGCGGGATTTTGTTTTTCTTCGCTGTTGGATCGACGACGGAACTTGCCGTGTTCATGGCCGGCTGGGGAAGCAACAACAAATTCTCCATGCTTGGGGCGATGCGCGCGATTGCTCAGATGTTTAGTTACGAGTTGCCGTTGATCATCACCGTCTTGCCGGTCGTCATGATCGTCGGCTCGCTCACGCCTGACCAAATTGTCGCGGCCCAAAGTAGCTACTGGTTCGTGCTCACACCCTGGGGGGCCGTCGCCTTCATCTTGTTTTTTGTGTCAGGTCTGGTCGAATCGAACCGCACGCCTTTCGATGTGCCGGAAGGCGAATCGGAAATCGTTGCTGGCCACATGACCGAATATTCCGGATTCAAATACGCCACATTCTTTCTGGCGGAATACCTTGGAATGTTCGCCATCAGCGGCCTTGGAGTGACGCTTTTCCTAGGCGGCTGGCAGGCGCCGTTTCGGCTGCTCGAATTCATTCCGTCCTATGTCTGGTTCTTCGCAAAGTTGTCGATCTTGCTTTTCGTTTACATCTGGCTGCGTGGAACGCTTCCCCGAACGCGAATTGACCAAATCATGAATTTCGCCTGGAAATTCATGTTGCCGATGTCGTTCACATGCATCATCGCCGCAGCCGTTTGGCATTACGCTGGCCGCGGCTTGGTCGGCTGGCTCTGGTCGCTAGGCGTGATCGCAATCGTTTACATCGCCTTGTCGATCTTGCTCGATGCCAGAAGGAAATTCGCGCCCCGGACCTACCGTTTTGCCGAATGAGCACGATTGCGTGTGCAGTCATCGCCATCTTGACTCTGGTCGCTGCACTTGCGGCGGCAACGCTCCGAAAATTAATGCACGCCGCGCTCATGTTCGCGGTGGCGTTTGTCGGCGTCGCCGCTTTTTTCTTTTTGCTCGGCGCCGAATTCGTCGGTCTGGTCCTGGTGTTCGTGTATGTCGGCGCGGTCGCGGTCTTGATCGTGTTCACGATTCTTCTCACCCGTCGCGACCCCGAGAAAGACCAGGGCTTTAGCTGGGTTGGCATCGCTGTCGCCCTCGCCGTCTTCGCTGGACTGTTTGTGGCTATTCTGAAAACGCAATCGCTCGCCATCGCCGCACCGCAGGTTCCTGTCCTTAATGTTAGGCAAATCGGTGAAGCGTTGATGACAACCTATGTTTGGCCGCTTCAGTGTGTCGGCTTGCTTCTGACTGCCGCGCTCATCGGTGCGCTCGTTCTCGTGATTGAAGAGAAATGGTGATGCTGACCTTGTCGATTTTGCTCATTATCTCGGCGGCGCTGTTCTGCATCGGCCTGCTGGCTGCGCTTAGCCGGCGTCACGCAATTTTCATTTTGATCGGAATTGAAATGATGCTCGCCGCGGCGAACCTGAATTTCATCGCATTCTGGCGCTTCGGCCCGCAATCGCAGCAACCAATTGGGGTGATGATCGCAATCTTTTCCATCGCGATCGCCGCCGCTGAAGCGGCCGTCGGCCTCGCCATGGTCATCGTTGTTTATCGCCACTACCGCACGACCAGTGTGGATCAGCTCGATCACCTCAGAGGATGATATGAAGCAGACGAAGAAAACGCCCAACGCTCAACAATCCACCGCCCAACGTCCAATTCACTAAGGACTCATGCTCATGCTCGTAATCGACTGATGAATTCCTGGATTACGACCAACCTTTGGTTGATACCGGCGATCGCGCTTGCTGCTTCGCTAGTGATTTTAAGTTTGTCGAACACGCGCCGAAAAAGCGCGGCGGCGCTCGCGGTTATTGGTCAAGTGGTCGCCCTCGCGTTGTCGATCTTGGCGTTCCTGCCGACGCTGCAAACGTCAGGGTTCCGCTCCGTTCACAATTTCACCTGGTTCACTTTCGGCGAGAACGCATTGCGGATCGGCTGGGTGCTGGATCCACTCGCCGCTGTGATGCTGGCAATGATCGCACTGGTCGGGCTTTGCATTTTTGTCTTCAGCATCGGCTATATGGCGGAGGATAAAAATTTCACGCGATTCTTCGCGTACTTGTCGTTTTTCTCCGGGGCGATGCTTGGCCTGGTCATCGCGAACAGTCTGCTTCTGCTTTTCGTCTTTTGGGAACTTGTCGGGCTAGCGTCGTATTTGCTGATCGGATTCTGGATCGAGAGACCGAGCGCTGCGGCCGCAGCAAAAAAAGCGTTCATCACCACCCGCATTGGCGACATGGGATTTTTTGCCGGTATGCTCTGGCTCTACGGCCGCAGCGGCACACTGCTTTTTTACGATCATGGAAACGGTTGCCTCGAAAGCGCCGGACTCGCCCTGCTCGGAGCGAGCGCTACCTGCGTTGCCCTCCTGATTTTTTGTGGCGCGGTCGGCAAGTCGGGACAATTCCCGCTGCATGTCTGGTTGCCGGACGCGATGGAAGGCCCGACACCGGTCAGCGCGTTGATCCACGCGGCCACGATGGTGGCGGCCGGTGTTTTTCTTGTCGCGCGCGTATATCCGCTCTTCTCGTTCGGCGCGATCAATGGCGTGACGCCGTCGCTCACCGTCGTCGTCTGGATCGGTGTAACTACGGCGCTGATGGCCGCGCTCATCGCGCTCGCCCAAGCCGACATCAAACGCATTCTCGCCTATTCAACCGTGTCGCAACTCGGATTGATGATGGTTTCGCTCGGCGTGGGCGGTGTCGTGGCGGGCATGATGCATTTGCTTGCACATGGTTTTTTCAAAGCGCTCTTGTTCCTCGGAGCGGGCTCGGTGATTCACGGCTGTCACCACGAACAGGACATCCGCAAAATGGGCGGCCTGCGACGGCTCATGCCCGTGACGTTTCTCACCTACGCGATTGGCATGATGGCACTCAGTGGCGTGCCGTTCTTTTTTTGCGGTGGTTGGACGAAAGAGGAAATTCTTCATGCCACGGTACATTGGCCACCATCGCAAGTGCCGCATTTTCTCTTGCTCGCCGGAGTCGTTCTCACCGCACTCTACATGACGCGGCAAATTATCTATGTCTTTTTTGGTAATCGCCGCGCGGCATCTGAACACGCGCACGAAAGCCCGCGCGTGATGACGACGCCACTGATCGCGCTGGCGATCTGCACGATCGTTTTCAGCGTTGTGCTTACGCCAGCATGGCCACGGCTCCATGATTATCTGATGGGGGAAACACCGATCTTCAATATCGCGCGTTTGATTCAGCCCACGCTCTTCGTTTCGCTCCTGCTCGTCAGCGTTGGCATCGCGCTCGGCATCTGGGTTTATCGCAAGGCCGGAGCGCAAGATCAACATCGTCCCGCGGAGACCGATCCGCTGGAATACGCGCAACCAGAGTTGTTTCGCTTTCTCGAAAATAAAATGTGGATCGACGAACTTTACGATCGAACGGTCATCGCATTCGCCGGGTTTTGCGCTCGCCTGTCGGATTGGATGGATCGCTATTTCTGGGAGGGCCTCGTGCGCGCCGTCGCAGGTCTCGGTCAGCTTTTTGCAGTTTTTACGACTAATGTTGACGAACGCGGGATCAACGCCGGAGTGGACGACACTGCCAGCGGCACGCGCGGCCTGGGCCGTTTGATCTCCAGCGCGCACTCGGGACAAATTCAAACTTATCTTGGCGTCATCGCCATCGGCATGCTGGCGCTGTTGCTTCTCTACGCATGGTTGGCATAATTACCGCGCTGATTTTCATTCCGCTCCTTGGAGCATTTGCGGTCCGCGTTTGGCCGCACCCGAATGGGCGTCCAATTGCCCTGATGTTTAACGTCATCTCCGCTGGGAGCGCTTTCATGCTGTGGCGAAACTTCGATGCCTCTGCGACCGGCCTGCAGTTGATCGAGCGGCATGTTTGGATGCCCGCGATCGACGCCGAGTACCTCGTGGGCGTCGACGGCTTGAGTCTGCTGCTTGTGTTGCTCACGTCGCTCGTAATTCCGTTCGCATTTTTAGCGCAACGTATGGATCGCGGTTTCTGTGCACTGATGTTGATCATGCAGGCAGCGCTTTACGGCACGTTCACCGCCCAAAATTTCATCCTCTGGTTCTTATTCTATGAGATGAGCCTGATCCCGGCGTTCCTGCTTATCAAAATCTGGGGTGGCGAAAATCGGGACCGCGCCGCGACCAAGTTTTTCCTCTACACGTTCCTTGGCAGTGTGGCGATGCTGCTCGCGTTCCTCGGTATTTATTTCGCTAGGGGGACGTTCGATTTCGCAACTCTCGCTGCGCTTGGAAAAAGCGGCCTCCTCACAGGCAAGCTCGCGTGGCTCGCCTTTGCCGGAGTTTTTGTTGGACTTGCCGTGAAAGTGCCGCTGTTTCCGTTCCATACCTGGCTGCCAGACGCATACGAAACTGCGCCTACCGGGGTGTCGATGGTGCTGACCGGCGTGCTCTCGAAAATGGGCGTTTACGGCTTTGTGCGTCTGCTGCTTCCGCTCTTCCCTAAAGAGATCAAAATCCTCGGCCCATGGCTACTCGTGCTCGTGGCCTGCTCCATCGTACTGGCCGCGCTGGCGGCCTTGGCGCAGCGCGATTTGAAACGAATGGTCGCTTACTTGTCGATCAACCATTTGGGTTATTGCATGCTTGGTCTGTTCGCCGTCACCGCTTCATCTGTGGCCGTCGCCAAGGTCGACATGCACGCAGCCTTGAGCGGTGTGTTCATGCAAATTTTCAACCATGGGATCACTGCGGCTGCGCTGTTCTACTTCGTCGGCTTGCTCGAAGAACGTCGCGGTCTGCGTGGCATTGGCGACTTCGGTGGCCTGATGCAGCGCACACCGCTGCTTTGTGGCTGGATGAGCGTCGCCATGTTTTCGTCATTGGGCCTGCCGGGATTGAATGGGTTTATCGGCGAATTTTTGATCTTCAAAGGCTCATTCGCCATCACCGCGTCGTTCACCGCGGTTGCTGTGATCGGCCTTTTGGTGACCGCGATCGTCTTCATGCACGCCATGCAAGCTCTCTTCAGCGGCTCACTCCCAGAAAGTTGCAGCGCGTTTCCGGATCTTTTGCCAGGTGAAAACCTAGTCATTGGCCCCGTCATGCTGCTGATGTTCGCGATCGGCATCGCGCCGCAATTTGTCTTCAACATCTTCAACACAACTGTCGTTCAGATGGCGCGGCTGTTTGCCTAACGACAAACAGCCGCACGTAAAAATGGTAAAACCGTTACAAGAGTTACATCGAGGCGTGCGCGCTATCACCCATTGTAACCCTTTTAAGCTTGTAACCTTTTTAACTCCTCTTCCGCTTCGCGAATGATCGCCTGGACCCTTTACATTACTTTTTCCGGGGCCGTTCTGTCGCTGGTCCTGCCGCGCGTTATTGCGCGCTGGATCGCGCTCGGCACCACCACCGCAAGCTTCGCCATAAGTCTGGCCGCTTTCTTTCAGACGCCAATTGTCGATCTTGCCCACTTCACAACCATCGTGCGCGTGCCGTGGGTAGCGCCGCTCGGGATGAATTATCATCTCGCGGTCGATGGCATCAGCCTGACAATGGTTCTTGTCACTGGCATCGCCGCGGTGAGCACAGTGCTTTTTTCGTGGGATGTCGATCATCGTCAGAACGAATTTTTCTTTTGGCTGCTGTTGGTAATCGGCGGCTGCTACGGCGTCTTCCTCAGCGCGGATTTGTTTTTGCTTTTCGTGTTCTACGAGCTGGTGATTGTCCCCAAGTATTTTCTCATCGCCATCTTCGGATCAACCAACAAGGAGTACGGCGCGATGAAACTGACCCTGTACTCATTTTTTGCCGGCATGCTTGTCTTCGTCGGGATTTTGGCCGCTTATGTAACTGCCGGCTCGCTGGATCTGAATGACCTGGCGCAATTCGCGTTCGCGCCGCAACTGCAATCATGGGCGTTTCCGGTGTTGTTTCTCGGGTTCGCAGTGCTCGCCGGCATCTGGCCGTTGCACACATGGGCACCGACTGGCCACGTCGCCGCGCCCACCGCTGGATCGATGTTGCTCGCTGGCATCGTCATGAAACTTGGTTCGTACGCCGGCTTGCGAGTAGCGATGAATCTCTTCCCACAAGGTTTCCACAGGTGGCAGAGTTCAATTGCGGTCCTTGGCGTCATCGGGATCGTTTACGCGGCAGCGGTCGCACTGCGTCAGCGCGATCTGAAATTTGTCATCGGCTATTCGAGTGTGAGTCACATGGGATTCGTGTTGCTCGGACTCGCAACTGCGAACGCGCTGGGTGTTTCCGGCGCAGTGCTGCAAATGTTTTCGCACGGCGTCATCGCCGCCCTGCTGTTCGCCGTGGCGGGACGCATGATTTATCGCCGCACCCACACGCGCGATCTCGACGCTCTTTCCCGAATGAATCTCAGTCGCGCGCTGCCATTTGCCGCGTTTGCGTTCGTCATTGCGTCGGCTGCGTCCATGGGCATTCCCGGTTTCAGCGGATTCGCCGCCGAAATCACGATCCTGATCGGCACGTGGAGAACTTATCCGCTGGCGGTCTGGATTACCGGCGCAGGAATGGTCCTTGTCGCCGCGTTCACCTTGCGCGCGTTAAAACAATCATTCTTCGGCGATGCCGTCGAAGACGTTACAACGGTTAAAACCGTTACATCGTTACATCGGGAGACGTTGCCGCCGATCACGTGGGCGGAGAAGTTGGGCGCAGGTTTGCTTATGTTCGCGACGCTCGCAGTCGGACTTTATCCCAAACTCCTGCTCGATCGCATCCAGCCCGCTGTCGAAGCGATGAGGTTCCTGACGAAATGAATCGTGAATCGTCAAATCGCGAACCGTTACATCGTCCGTCGTCGGCTGCCGATTCACGATGTAACGATTTAACGAATCACGCCCGACAATGAGTTACCTCGAACTGCTGAAGCTCGCATCCCCAGAAGCCGTCGTCGTCATCACGGCCCTGGTGGTGCTGGCGATCGGCCTAACGAGTGGTCGTGCAGCTGTAGAGGCAGCTGTGCTCGCCACGCTGAAGCCGGGCGAAGGCGGGTCGGCTGCGAGGCCAAATCAGAATGCAGATGGCACGCCCGCCGCTACAGCAACAGCAGCCGGACTCTGCCCATTCATCGCTGCGCTTGGGCTCGCAACCGCAATAGGTGCGGTGCTGATGCTGCCCCGCAACGCGACGCTTTTCGGCGGGATGCTCGTGGTTACCCCGCTCACGTCGCTTTTCAAAATCATTTGCATTGCGCTCGCCTTTTTCACGGTGCTCCTCGCGGGCGGCGAACCCGCGTCGCGCAATCGCGCGGAGTATCTCGCGATGATTTTACTCGCAACGGTCGGCGTCATGCTCCTCGTCGGCAGCGAAGAGTTGCTCATGATCTTCATCGGACTCGAGTTACTCGGGTTGTCGCTTTACGTGATGGCTGCATTCGACAAGACCGATGTGCGCTCCGCCGAAGCGGGCCTGAAATATTTCCTCTTCGGCAGCACCTCGAGCGCGTTCACGCTTTTTGGAATCAGCTTCATTTACGGCATGTCGGGGACAACTGGCCTCGCGGCGATTGGCGACAAACTGAACACAAGTTCGGCCCAACCGCTGCTTGCCGTCGGCATCGTCATGACACTTGTCGGTTTCGCGTTCAAAATTGCCGCGGCCCCGTTTCATCTTTGGGCGCCCGATGCTTACCAGGGTGCCCCCGTTCCGAGCGCGGCGTTCATCGCTTCGGGTTCAAAGGTCGCGTCGTTCGTCGTACTTGGAAAAATCGTAATCGTCGGGTTCGGTCCCTTTCACGGCAGCGCCGCATGGCACGCCGCGGTTGCTGGCTGGTCACCCGTTCTCGCCGCGCTTGCGGCGTTGTCGATCCTGATTGGCAATCTCGTCGCGCTCGCGCAGTCCAACGTGCGCAGGCTGCTTGCCTACTCCGCTGTTGCTCACGCCGGTTACACACTACTCGGGCTCGTCGCTGGCGGCCGGGATGGATTTTCTGCGACGTTGTTCTACACCACCGTCTACGCCATTACCCTTGTGGGCGCATTCGGTGTCGTCGCATTGGTGCGGCGCGAAACCGGTGGAGATGATTTACAAAACTTTTCCGGATTGTCTTCACGCTCACCGCTGCTGGCCGGCTGCATGTCGATCTTTATGTTGTCGCTGGCTGGCATACCGCCGCTAGCCGGATTTTTCGGAAAGTTCTACCTGTTTAGCGTCGCACTGCATGCCGGTGCAAACCACGGCTTGCTCTGGCTCGTCGCGCTCGCGCTCCTTGGCAGTCTGATCTCGCTCTACTATTACCTGATCGTGTTGAAAGTAATTTTCGTTGACGAGCCCTCGCGCTTAACCACGCAACCACTCAACGGCTCAACATCCGATTTGTTGCAACGAATCACCGTATCGTTGCCCGCGGCCACCGTCCTCTTCCTTGGCGTATTGCCCGGAACATTGGTCACACAGATCGTCGACGCCTTGCGATAGCACACTATCACGTGCAGAGACTCGTAGACGGGCCTTCGAACTCAAACTTGGCTGCCACTCATGACTCATCATTTGGCACTCATCCCTTGGTAAGTGCTTGACTATATGAGGCGCGCTGGAAAGGATCGTTGCCATGAGAACTTCCGCATTTTTCACGATTCTTTTTGCAATGGCGGCCTTCGCTTCGTCCTCACTCGCTCAAGACCAGGCCGCCTCTCCCGCATCGAGCCCGACTGTTGCGACAAGCCCGGTCGCCGTGCCTAACGAAGCCGACATGATGAAGCAGATGATGGATCTGTCGAAGCTGAATGAGAACCACAAGCTGTTAGCCAGCATGGACGGGAGCTGGAATTACACTATCAAATTCTGGATGAACCCAGATCCGAATGCGAAGCCCGAGGAATCGAAAGGCACCGCCATGCGAAAGTCGATTATGGACGGCCGCTATGTTGTTATGGACGTAACCGGCAAGATGCAGATGCCCGGCCCGGACGGCAAAATGAAGGACGTAACTTTCAAAGGTATGGGCCTCGAAGGCTACGACAACGTAAAGAAGAAATTCGTCGAGTCATGGGTCGACAACATGGGCACTGGGATCGAGTCGGCCGAAGGGACGTACGATCCGGGCACTAAAACGTTTACCTACACCGCCGAGATCGAGCCGATGCCCGGCATGAAGCAACAGGTGCGCGAATTGGTCAAGCTGGGCGACAAAGACCACATGACGCTCGAGTGGTATGAAAATCAGGGCGGCCAGGAAAAGAAAACGATGGAGATTAACTACACGCGGAAAAAATAGACGCCTGACGGACTACTGATTTCTGATCCGCGACTGGCTGCAATCAACCGTCCAGCTTCGTCGCCTCGCACGATGTCGATCTTGTCGGAAACCGCTTTCACGGGGCGAGACGATCAATCCACCACGATCCATCCGCTCGGCGTGAGTAGCGAAAACGATCGTGCAAACGGTTTGGCCGGCCCTGCCAAAACTCCATCCGCTCCGGCTTGACCCGATAACCGCCCCAATGCGGCGGCAGCGGAATTTTTCCTCCAGCAAAACGCTCCTTCATCTCCCCCAGACGAGCATCGACGACTCGCCGCGCATCAATCACCTCGCTTTGGCGCGAAGCCCAAGCGCCAAGCTGGGCGCCGATTGGGCGGGTATGAAAATATTTTTCGGATTCGTCGCGCGAAGTTTTTTCTACGATTCCCTCGATGCGGATTTGCCGTTCCATTTCCATCCAGTAGAGCACCAGTGCGGCGCGCGGATTTTTGTCCAACTGCCGGCCTTTATCGCTAGCGTAGTTTGTAAAAAAAACGAACCCGCGCTCATCGAAATCCTTCAGAAGCACGACGCGCGCGGATGGTTTTCCATCTGGCGTGCTGGTCGCAAGCGCTATGGCATTGGCGTCATGAATTCCGGCCGCGATCGCAGCCATGAACCAGGCGTGGAATTGTTTGATCGGGTCGGGATCAAGATCAGCGCGACGCAATCCTTCTCCGATATATTCGTGACGAAAACCGGCTTGATCAAACGACTGCCTTTCCATTACGTGAATGACAACCCTTCACGATATTTCGTGTCGGCGAAGATGTCGATCTATTCGACTGCGCGGTAGTAGGTCAGTTTGAATTTGGGAATTTCGCGGGGCATTAATCTATGGCAAGATTCGCCATGCCGAAATCAAAACGCAAATCGAAGCGCCAGCCGAGGAAAGAGGGACGCAACTTCGCCCAAACCGCGTTTGCTGTTTTTCAAAAAGCAACAGGAATCAAGCAGTCTAAAGCGCGCCACTCTGCTCAGCGCCATTCTCGCTCAGGTCGTGGGAGATAGAGCAAAGTGCCTTGTCGTTAAGGCTGGCCACCGAAACGTAGAATCTTGTTTCCTGTCGCCCTTTGGCTCGGCCGGGGTGGTGCCTGTCCGGCGTTCAAACTTGTTCCTTTAAACAGCCTCACGGCGCGTTGTTTTCCGGCAAGATAAAATGCAACACTCGCACTGCGAAAACGGGCTTCTCCAACGAAAGCGACAGGTGACGGAAAAGAAACGGGCGAGAATTGTAATCCGATTGTAACGAAATCATCATAAAAAGGGAGGTTTAGCAGTTGCTGGCCCACTTTTACTTCCCCGAGGGTTCCTGCTCGTCGTGGCATTGAGGCTGCTAACGCAAGGAAGCGCCGTGTATTCACCGTTAAATCCTATCGCAGCGTTAAAGACTGTTTTTTTCGTCATTCTATTCCTAACGTCGGAGTTCCGATACTTCCTCGAGGAAAAATGGTCTAGCGGGGGCACCACTGGTCGCTAAACGGATGCCGGGTGTTATTTCTGTTGGCCGCTGGCTATGGCCGCTCGGACTGCCGTCGAAGGAAAGGGCCGCAGGACGAAGCGCTGCAACCTGAACCCGTAGCGCTTAGCTTTATGGCCCTCTTTGTAACCCCAGACAATCACCTCAGGGATCTGCGCGCGATCTCGCGTGGCCCGCGTAGGCCTGCGCGCGCGCGCCCCGCCGATGTCCAATCCTCCCTCTCTGCAGCTCTCATCTTTTCGTATAAGAACGCGCAGCCAGTAGCAATAGAAGAGGTGCAGCGGCGCGCCGGCTCATGTCGAAAATGCCCGGTGAAAATGAAACGGGCTGAGGCCGGCGTCGCGTGTCAGTTTCAGTCAGAGCAGGTTGCTCCGCGTGATGTCGCCGCGACCTGTACTTCCCTCGGTTGAAGACTTGATGAAGAAATCCAGCCAAGCGATCGGCACAGCGCCTGCTGATTAAGCAATGTCGGACAATCGTCGGGATGAAGCGGTCCCGACCGCGAAATGCATACATATTCGTCTTTCGGAAGTTGGCGGCTTTTTGCCGCAGGCGCGGCGGCACTGTGCCTCGGGATCAGCCAGACGAAAGGGGACCTCTTTAGCATGCACGTTTTGGATGCGGGAGCATTCAGGCGAACTGGAGAGTGGCCTTTTTTTCTCCTGAGAGAAGGTCTCCAACAACAGAATATTGCCGATAACGCAGAACGCACATGGCCGTTCGACGATATGAACGACGCGTCGGACCTCTCCTTTTCCGGGTGGCCGTCCGCGGAGGACCGTTCGCTAGAGACTATTAGACTAGATCATCGGAACCTGACACTGAAGGTCTGGGGAAACTCACCGCTCAGCCTAACGAATCTTATCATAAGGGACGGAACGCTTACGCTGCAAGGCACCGCCGGAACTGCTTTCATCATCAACATTCGTAATCAATTTTCCTTGTCTCATTCGGCTCAGATTGTTTTGTCAGGTGGTCTGACTCCAGGGGATATCGTTTTTAACGTTCTTGGAAGCGGCAGCAACGTCGTCATTCGCGGGCAATCCGAATTAACCGGGACTCTTCAGGCCATTTACCGGACTGTGACGATAAGGGGTGACTCAGTCGTCATCGGCGATGTGATCGCAAGGGAGATCAAACTTAGCAGAGGCGGCAACATCATCGAGCCGCCTGTCGTTAGCCCCTGATTTCCACTGGCGGGGTTAACTAGCGCTAGCCGTATCAATACTGCTGGAATCGGCGCCCGGCGTATCACCTTCGTTCACGGCCATAATGACCGGGACCGCCTGGCGACGGAAAGCTCAGTTCGACGTGCTCGCCGTGGCGATCACGTGTCTTTAGTTTCGGTGTCAGCCGCGTATTCGTTTAGCGCGCTAAGGGCGCCGCTATGAACGCTGCGCCCTTTGGGGCTAAACCCACAATCCGCAGCCGCGACACCACTACAACTGGTGACCGCCATGCCCGCGTCAGCGACGCCGGCTACGGACGCCCACAGACGTCGCGCGTGACAATCAGCGTTCTTGTCTTCGATAGCGGGACGATCCCAGCAGAGGTCGTGCACAGGCGGGCGGTCGCGTGCCGCCGTCGCGCATCATCACCTGCAGGCGAGTACGTATTGGAAGTAATCGGCATCGGCTGCCTGGGCGGTGACCTGCGCCGGCGAGAGGCCGAGCATGGCGGCATAGCCGCCGATGGTGTTCTTAAAGGTTTGGAGTTGGGCCGAGAAGCCGTCGTCGCTTGTAATAACGTAGTTTGTTTTAGCCATATTGGGATGCTGATGTGGTGTGGTTTTGTCTTTGGTTAACTGCTTACGAAGGGAAAATGGCGCCGGGACATGCCTTCAAGGCGCGTTTTGAGGGTGAAATGGTGTGTTCCGACGCTGGGACGGTGTGTGGCGAAGGCCGGGACGCGTGTATCGGCGAGTGATTGGTGTGTGCCGACGCTCGGTACACGTGTAGGGACGATCGGACCGGGTGTGGCGACGATTGGTTGGTGTGTACCGACTGTCGGTACGCGTGTAGCGACCGTCGGTACACGTGTAGCAACGATCGCTACACACGCACCGATATTCGCTATACACCGGGGAATGATTCCGGCGCGCGGAAAAATCAGCGTAGCGCGCGCGTCGGGAAGGCTATTGGTCGGCTCGGCTATTCTTCGTAACGCTGCGAATTGTGCGACAGACCGCGCGTACATACGTCGAACGGTGTGTGGCTTGATGCCTCTGAAAACTGTGGCGGCAGCCGTGTCGGCTGCGATTGATCCAGTGATGCAGGGCTGCCCAGCACACTCTGCCCACTGTGCAAATCCAATGCTGTGTAAAGAGGAGTCTCTCTTTTCGTAGCGTTTGATTCGCAGCAGCTCGCCTTGTTAGACTTCGCTGCCCCATTGAAATCCCAATTAATGACGACTCAGCCAATCAGCGTTCTTGTTTTCGATGGCGGCACGATCCCCGCAGGCGTCGTCTCTGTATGTATCCCACCGCGCCCAGCGCCAATACCGCCACTAACCACGTGCTGGGCTCGGGAACAGCGGTCAAGGTTAGCACAATATCATTGCCGTTAGTGCCGTCACCAGCATTTCCGACATAAGTGATCATGAATTTATCCGACCCGGAGTTGAAGCTTGCGCCTTCGCTAAGTCCGGAAAACGTGCCGCTTACCAGACCCGCGGTAATATTCGACAGGATCGCAAATTTATCGCCTACGTCGGATTGAGTGAATGTCGCCCCCACGCTGACGAGCAAATTACTACCGGCAAGACTTGCGCCACCTGTCACGGCGAGCTGATCGTAGCCAGTTCCCACGGTTGTACCATTGATATCCACCTGAAAATTGGAGCCGGAGCTAAGCGTTAAAGCACCTGTCTTCAATACTGCGGTGCTGCCAACACCGCCGGCACCTGGGGCAAGATTGTTTCCGGATGCAACCGATACTGCGCCGCTTATGTTGCCGCTTCCGCCGATGGTCGTTCCCGAACCAGTAACGGTGATTGCGCCAGTGCCCGTTCCTGAACCGCTGGTGTTGTTAATGAACAATGACCCAGCGTTCACCGTAGTTCCACCGGTATAGGTATTCGCACCGGTAAGGGTCCAAGCCCCTGCGCCGCTTTTCGTCAGTGTGCCAGTAGTAGTGCCGATGACGCTGCTGACGGACCCATTTCCTGCACCGGTCAAGGTCATCCCGAATGTCGCGCCAGTGATTGTCCCAGTATTCGTTAGATTCAAAGTGCCGCTACCGGATGAGATGGTTGAAGCGCTGCCAAGCGCAACCAGTCCTCCGTAGTTATTCGTTCCGCTCACATTAACGAGAGCTCCGTTCTGTCCGCTCGCGCCGGAGCCATTCAGAGTCAGCGCCTCAGCGCCAACAGTGATTCCACCTTGAATCTGCAACGTCGCGCCGCTGCTCACCGTAGTGCCGTTCGTCGTTCCGCCGAGAGCGCTGCCATTCTGTATATTTAGAATACCAGCACTCACTGTTGTTAGGCCACTATAAGTATTGGCGCCCGAGAGCGTGATCGTGCCGGTTCCAGTTTTTGTCAGCGCTACCGCGCCAGTCCCAGACGTATGATCGGCGATGATTCCGGCGTAGCCGCCGCCTGTCCCGTTACCGTTTCCGATGGTAAGCGTGACATTAGTGCCTGTGCTGTTGTTGAGAATGGTTCCGCCGCTGCCGGTGAAGTTGCCCACGCCTTGGGTTGTCCCATTGAGATCAAGCGTGCCACCGTTCACAGCGAGTGATCCGCTCGTGGAACCCAACGTGCCGGAACCCGAAAGTTGAAGTGTTCCTGCACTAAGTGTCGTGCCGGCGGTGTAGGTGTTGGCGGCGCTCAAGATTAATGTACCGCTGCCGAGTTTCGTCAGGCTGCCCCCGGAGCTGGTTAAAGCGGTTGCGAACGTCACGTTCTGGCTGTTCGTGTCGATGCTGCACGCTTGATTGATCGCGGCACTGAATCGACTAGAATAGTCGGTCGTATTACTGGCGCTGTACTGGAGCGTCCCGCCGCCAAAGCTGATTGTGCCACTGGATCCAATCGCGCCAGAGCTCCCTAAAGCCAGCGTGCCCCCGTTAATGTTGGTGCCACCGCTGTAGGTATTTGCGCCTGACAACGTGAGTGTGCCAGATCCAAGTTTGGTCAAGCTGCCACCTGAACTTGTCAGTGCACTCGCTAAAGTCACGCTCTGACTGTTGGTGTCGATACTGTATGCCTGATTTATCGCGGTGCTGAAACGACGCGAATAATCCGTGGTATTACTCGCGCTGTACCTGGAGCGTCCCGCCGCCAAAGCTGATCGTGCCACTGGATCCAATCGCGCCAGAGCTCCCTAAAGCCAGCGTGCCCCCATTAATGTTGGTGCCGCCGGTGTAGGTGTTTGCGCCTGACAACGTGAGTGTGCCCGAACCAGTCTTGGTCAAGGCGGAGCCGCCTGAGACCACGCCGCTTAAGGTCAAATTGTTCGTGCCACTGATGGTCGTAGCTGCTGACAACGAAACCGCATTGGATATACTGCGGGTTCCCCCACCGGCCATCAGGGTAGAAGTGTTGTTGATACTAAGCGCGCCCGAGCCCAAAGCGCTATCGTTACCCAACACGGCAATCTCATTATTCGCGTCAATCGATGTGCCACCGCTATAGGTATTAGCCCCATTTAATTGAATCGTACCGCCTCCCGCCAGACTCAGGGTAACGGAATTTGTGCTCGACACGACTCCATTCACGACGAGCGTGCCTCCACTAACCTGGTCAAAAGTCTGCGTGTGACCAGCCGCCGCGCCGAGCACTATGGGCGCGTCAATCGTGTTCGTGCCGCTAGTAATCTGGGAGTTGATCGCACTGCCGACCCCTAACGTCGTACTGGTGAGCGTGAGTTTGATGCCTGAGTTCGAACTCGTAATGTCATATCCAGACGCGCCGGCCGTGGAGAAATACAATTGTTGGGTCGTGACGGAGGCGCTCAGATTAGGATTCGTGACCTCGGCCACGTTGAAAACACCGGCATCGGTAGCAATGGGAACGCCGTTTGACCAATTGCCAGCCGTGTTGAAATCAGTTCCAGTGTTGAGCCACGTCGTGTCCGCGTCGGCCGAGTGGGCGAGTAACGCCAGCGCTCCCAATGCAAGAGAGCGCAAAAGGCGGGTATAAATAGCGTAAATTGTTCCACTTACGTGGACACGAAGGGACGACACTCCCCATGCATGAGCCGCTGCTGTGCCAAACTTAATATCTGATGGGACCCGTGATATCCTACTTGTCTTGAAGGACGCAGCTTCGAATCGCCACGCCACTGCGCATTCCGCAATTCGAGGTCGCCCGCTGATAGGACTATGAAGCAGTCCCTTCGCGTGCCGTGGAAAGGTTTACGGTTGTTGAAGATAGCACTCATCACCATCCACGGATTATCAGGGTCGATGAGGTGCTCCGGCGCGTCGCCGGAGTCAACTTCGCGCGACGATTTGCCCGAGCTCGCGTTGCAACGCCGCATCCGCTGCTTCGTCATCTTCGTAGCCCCAGACAACGAGTTCGAGCATTTGCGCGCCGACTTCTCGAAAGCCGCGCAATGCCGCATGCAGACGGCCACGCGCCGTCCAGTCTTCTTCTTCGGTTGCAGCGACGTTCTTGTAAGACGAACGCGCATCCCAATAACAATAGAAAACGTGTAGCGGTGCACCGTGATCATCGAAACGGTAGGAGCGAATGGGCAAGTTCACGCCGTTGACTGCAAGAAGTTGAATGCCGTTATCCCGTTCCATCGTTAGGCCACTGGCGGGAAGACAGATGTCGGGCCGATGAATTTTGACAAAGAGGGCGGCGGTACGTCCGGGAAGCCAGCGAAAAAAGTACATCATCCATCGGTGACCGTCAGACGTCTGCCAAGTTGCGCCGCCGCCTTGGTTATAGCGGAGCAAAGCTTCCGATTCGGGCGCGATCGGCACCGGTTGATAATCGCGCTCTGACGTTGGCCAGGAGATGGCCCAGCGCAAACTCGATACCGAATTTTGGTGAAAACGATACCAACTTTGCACGCCAGCCTCGGCCAACAGGAACCAAAGGGCCAGCGATGCGAGCAGCGGCCACGATGTGGCGCAGCTGTCCAAGTTGCGCAGTTGAGTAATGGGTAGATTGGAAATTTGCCCCACATTCGCGCCACGCCGCATTTTTAAGCTGAGCAGCCAAAGGCCGAAGAGACAAACCAGTAGAATCGTTAGGCCAGCTGGATCGTGCCATGCTTCGATGGATTTCGCGCCGTTCTTAGCGCCCATCCAAACCAAAAGCGCGGTGCGGCCCACATTGCAAAGAAAAGCGAGTAGCCCGCCTGCGACTACAAGAAACACGCGGCGGGCGATCGTAAACGAGTAAACTTCGCCGAGAAAAAGTGAGATCATGAGCGTGGCTTGAAGCGAGCGCACACCGCTGCATGCTTCCTCGATCCCGATCAAGCCCGATCCAACCTCAATGACATTGCCGTGTTGAAGCGCAGGAATGCCGGCGACGTTTAGCAGCGAAACATTGATCACGGTAACGGCGCGCATGAGATTTTGCGTGACGACTTGTTCGAAATGCATCGGCCATGGCACGGCAACGAGGAAGAATAAAACGGGAAAGCAAAAGTGACGCAGCCACGGCCAGCTGCCGGTAAGGAAAATCCATAAGATCGACACGGAGACGGCGATGAGGGCGAGCGCCCAACTCAACAAACGCCAATCGGGATTTGCTTCGGCAACAAATCGAACCGGAAAAAACAGCAGCGCGCAAAAAATAATGAGCGCAGTAGGCCAGAGGCGAGACGTTGGGGGCGCTGCGGCGGGACGATCGGACCAGCGTCTCCAAATTAGATAGAGCGCGACGAAGGGAACCGTCCAGCCGTAGGCGTACTGTGGATTTAGCGACCATTCGGCTTTTAGATGATTGATCGCTTCAAACCAAAGCAGCGTTAAAATGAGCAGCCCGCTGGCAAGCGGCCAAACATTGATTGGGGAAGATGTCGATGAAACAAAAGCGGTGCGTGCAACCGTGTTTTTCATTTCCGGGATAAGCGTAGCTCCGACTCCGAGCAGGTTGCGAGCCGCTTGGGTGAAGCCCTGCCCGGTTACACGGCATGGTCGTCATCCTTATTTTGGAATGCGATGTGCTAATTGATGAGACGTGCCGGTCTGAAAACTCGCGGCTGAGCCGGCCGATTGACTTTCGGGAAAGCTGAACCCTACCGTTTACCATCCGTGGAAAAATCCGTCGAAAGAACGCAGCGAACTTACATCAAACTCGCGCTCGGCATTCTCATCGGATTCATCCTTTTTGTTTTTCTCTGCTGGGGCGGTTGTCGCTTCTACGGTGTAGTGGAGTCGCGGCACCTCACTCGACGAGGCGCGGCCTACTTGAGCGGCGGCAATTTGCGAGCAGCGGCCCTCAGCGCGGGACGCGCATTACAACTAGACTCGACGAATGTTGGCGCTGTCAGGGTCCTCGCTCAAGTAGCCGAGCTTTCGAATGACCGCTCGGCGCTCGATTGGCGGCGAAAGGCTTCTGAGTTGGATCCGCATTCGATTGAAAACACGTTGGCACTGGCGACATGCGCTTTGCAGTTCAACGATGTCGCGACCGCGGAAAAAACCCTGCACCGCATGGATGAAAACGGCCGTAACATGGCGGCTTATCATGCGGCGGCAGCGCGATTGGCTGAGGCAAAGAAGGAAGGGGCCGAAGCTGAGAATCATTGGGCCAAGGCGGTAGAGTTGGCACCCGAGAACAAATCCTATCAGCTGCAGTCCGCTCTTGCGCTTTTGCGGATGGACAACCCATCCAAGCGAGACGCAGCTCTCGCAATTTTAGAGCAGCTACGCCACGACGAAAAGCAGCGCGTCTTCGCTACGCGGGCACTAATTGTGGACGGCGCAGCGCACCGCGCTGATGCCAATAAATTGGCCGACCTGGCGAGTGAGCTTCAGAGTTACCCCGAGGCCGTCTTCGGGGATCGTATCCTTTATCTGCAGGTTCTTCTGCAACTACACGATCCGAAATTTACCGGTTATCTCACAAGCATGGAGAAAGATGCGGCGTCGAAACCGGCCGACCTGGCGAGTCTGCTCTCATGGATGGCGGCAAATGGATTGAGTCTATTGGCAATCGACTTTGCGCATACTCTTCCAAATGAGGTGATGAGCAAATGGCCGGTGCCACTAGCAATGGCAGATACGTATGTCAAGCTGGCTGACTGGGTGGGACTCGAAGCCCAGGTGAAAAACACTAACTGGGGACAGTTCGATTTTCTCCGCCGCGGATATCTTGCCCTCGGATTGCGCAAACAAGACAAGCGTGCGGCGGCAGAGCACGAATGGGCGAGCGCTCAAAAAGAAGCATCCAGTCAGGCCCAACATCTTTCGATGCTTGCCCGCGCAGCATCGGACTGGCGTTGGCAAGGAGAGACATTTGAATTGCTTTGGCTGCTGACGAAGCATCCAGAGAAGCAACTCGAAGCCCTCCAGGAGCTGTATCAAAGATATGCAGACGCCGGCGATTCAACCGGGTTGTACCGTGTGCTTGTTCGGCTCGCGGAAATAGAACCGGAAGACATGAGGATCCAAAATAATCTCGCTCAAGTAAGCCTTCTTCTAAACGCAGACGTTGAGCGGGCTCGAAAACTTTCGGCCCAGCTTTATCGCAAAGAAGGCTCGAATGCGGCCTACGCTTCCACCTACGCGTTTGGCCTCTATACAAAGGGCGATAGCAATGGCGCGTTGAAAGTGATGAATGGGTTAGGCGAGAGTCAATTACAGGAGCCGTCGCTCGCGGCTTACTATGGTGTTATCCTGGCAGCGGCCGGTGATAAGGCGAAAGCACGGGAATATCTCAAGCTGGGAGCTGCGGCGAAGCTGCTTCCGGAAGAGAAGGAGCTGGTGGCAAAGGCCGAGAGCACGGTTAAGTAACCCAACGGCTTAGCCAGCTGAGGAAGCGGAAACAAACGCGGTCGTTTTCCCTGGCCGGGAAACGGCCGCGTCAATCAACAAACAGCCGATAACTATACGGTCGCGTTCGCGCGCCGACGGCGACGGATATCAAGAACAGTCAGAAGGGCGACCAAGGATGCCGCTGGAATCAGGCTGGGACACTCCGGGACCGGAACGATCGTTGCCTGGAACGCTACCGGCAGAACGTCGGCCGCAGCCGCGACCACTGAGATAAACTGATTGGTTCCAAAGCTCGGCACTGAGATGAATGCGTCATCTTTGGTGCTATCATACGCAATGCTGTTGAGCTTGGTGCCAAGATTGCCCAGAGTGTTCGAACCATAGAGGAAAAACGATTCTCCGGACTGCACACTGCCCACCTCGATTTTGCCGTTGGTGAAGCCTTGGGAAAGGATCGAGCGAAGATCCAGTTGAATGAATTGAAGTGGGTTGCCATGGCTATCAACCTGCAGCTCAAAATTGGGAATGCCGGTCAATCCTAGACCCACTTCGTCGCCACCTTCATTCTTGAAGTGAAGATCGTGGGGGCTGCCGATGCCGCTGTTATTGTCGTAGCCGAGCGCCGTAATGGTATATCCCGACACAGTGAAATCTTGAGAATTCGAGGCTACATCGGCGTTCGCGCCTGTGGGATTCAAGCTCCAAGTCACGACAGTGGCCCAGGCTTGAGAGCCGATAACGGCGGAGCATGCGACGAGGAGTGCGGTTTTGAGGCGATTAGACTTGATTGTTTTCATATCTCGATTTCCTGGCTACTATTATTATGACCGATGAATTGTTTTACGACTTCCGTTTATATTCGGTAGGCCCTGCACCTGCATTTGTAACGATTTCCATAATGCCCATATTGCTGTCTCAACGTCAATAAGTATTTTATGCTACGTCTAAATTTTTTTTCGCGCCTCGTTTTTAGAGCTTTCCTCTGTCTCGAATTAAGATAATTCCGTCGCAAAAAAGTTCGCTGGCGACGAATCCAGGTTGGCAAGAACAAGATCGACAATCCGCCGCCGGGCGGAACGCACGCGGGCCGCATTGCCTACCGGCCGCTATCCAATCCGGATCAGAGGTTTTGCCAGGAACACTGGCTGCCGAGAAAAGCTTTTTGCAAGTCTTTGAAGTCGGCGGCACGGCAGACAAGCTCACACCGGATCTGTTCTTTCCCGCGGTTTAAAAACAGAATCGAACGGTTGTAGGCCTGACCAGCCAAATTGTAACTCAGGACAACGAGAAAAGTCTCCTTGTGATTGATCCGCAATGGGTTTTTCTCTTGCGACTCGACGGTGACATTGCTGCTGCCCTTGGGGACGAGTGCCACGGCTTCGGCGACAAGTTTCTTAAGAGTGTCGTCATCGAACTGGCCCGGCTCCGACAGCGGAATCCTGGTGATGGTGGCTTCCGCGTGAGCTTTGTTTGGAGGATGCAAGGCTAATTGCGTCGTACTGCCGGAATATTCCCAGCCGCGCGGCTGCTGGTACAGGTACCTTCTTGTCGCCATCGGGAAATGCCAGCTCTTTCAACTTAACACCGTCGAGCTCGTATTCCGCGATGCTCGGTGTGAGTTGCAACTCCGCTCGCGCGGAAGCAATCAACACCAAACTAGAAACAGCGGCTGCTAAAGAACGTACCATCTTCCTTTGATATAGCTATAGACCATCAACGAGCCCGGTGGTGGCGTCATCTTGAAATTATTATCGAAGAACCATTCACGCGTCGGCGGAACGTAAACGTTGGCCTTCCCCCACTCGCCAGTGGATTGCTGACTCTTGTAGAGTTCCACCATCGATCCGTAATAGGTCAATGTTTGATTCGTCCAATTTTCCAGAAAGCGTGGGAAATTCTCCGCGCCGCCGCTGTAAGCGCCGTCGCCGTAGGTATTGGTCGGGACCATGCCCGAGACGATCGCGGTGTTGAACGTTGTCGGCGATGCAGTAGGCACGGTGCCGGAATTAGCGTCGCTCCAACTGTTGGAGAGGAGGTTTACCGCATCGGCGATCACCGATGTGGGGGCCCGCGTGTAGCCGGAAACTTCAGGAAGGGGCGGGCTGGAAGGATTGATATACGTGCCATCTGAATTGAAGTTGGACGGATTGTTTGATGGAACGGCGCTTCCTGTCCCGCCGGTGTTGAAGTCTCCCTGGATGTAAACTGCATTGTTACTCGCAACGGTTAAACCACCAATCCCGTTCGCCGGGTTGAATGGAATCTTACTGCCGTTTTTAATCCGAATTCCTCGTCGCGTCGTGGAAGAGTTGCTGCTGTCGTACATATAAATGACGGGGGCACCCGGAACGCCGGCTTTGTAGGCGTTACCACTTGAGTTTTCGATCTGACTCACATCGAGGGTTGCAACGCGAATGCTGGCTCCCTCACGATTATCCTGAATAGTCTGGTTTGTGGTAATTGCACCGCTGAACGCATTATAAAGATTCTTTTGAGCATTTGTGCGGAGATCGGGAAGAGGCCAAGGAGGGGGGCCTAGTGATGTTATTGTTCCATCCGAGTTGGGTGTTCCGATCGTGACGTTATTGCTCGCATCCACCCTAATGACAACGCTCGCCTGATTCCAATATCGCGCAGTCGCGAGCGGATCGGTGTAACCCGCAACTGGCGGCTCAATCAACTCGTGATAGCTGTCGGCGGTGTTTGGATTCGACGTATTGAAGATTAGGGTAGAATCCAAACCGAATGGTTGAAGCGCTTGATCGCGCTCCGGTGGAAGATTTGATGGCCAGTTCGGGGCGGTTGGAGTTTCCGTATGATAGGCGTCGCCCGGCATAAATCCATACGTTGGGTTCTGCGTCGTCGGATAGAACCAGTCTGAGCCAAACGTCACTTTTTCCGCGAACGTGAGCGTATTGTGACCTGTGTAGAGATTCGAATTCGTGTGCACCCATCCGGTCACTGTGAATTGTGGCCCCGGCTGAATCTCGAGAGGATCGACAAAGAAAATGGCAAAATTCCAGGGCGACATCTGTTGTTTTTGAAACACCCGCCGGATTTTTGCGACCACGGTTTTGTTCGATCCCAGCGCTGGCAGCGTCACATCCGCCGAAGCGATGTAGTTGAAAGTCGCAGAAGTTGTAGGCGAGATACTGCTTATGTTACTAGTGAGCTGCCCGAGCTGGGGTTCAGGAGTTGCGCTGGCGTTCGCCAGCGCGGTCCATTCGGCGTTTACCGCCACAACCTTGTAATTAGAGATCGTGTAGGTCGAGTTGTACTCATCGTTTCCAGGGTCGTAGCTTGTGCCTGCTTTCACGAAATTCGCGGCGCTAGGAAGATTCGGGAACTCCCCGGGACTTGGAGTTGGAGCGGCGGAAAAAGCGCTCGTCGCCAATGGTGTGGTCGACGAACCCCGACAGGTTGACCTCCAGTAGTTAAACAAAATTTCGACGCAACCGTCACCCACCGCGATCGCGTTCTCGAGCGTGTCATTGCGCCACGCGTTTCGGTTGACGTTCATCGTGTATTCAGCCGCTATCCCAGCGATCACCATCAGCGTTGCCATGATGCAGATCACTACGGCGACTGTGCTGCCAGAACGGTTGTGATAACATTTCGTTTTCATTGGTAAGTAGTAAGTCGTGCTTTCATGGGAACCTGCCCGTTAAGTAAAATGTTTGCTGACTTGTAGCCGCGGTTGCTGTAAGCGAGATCGGAGGTCGAAAGATTGATTGCGGCCACGAAACGATAGTAAAGGGCGCCGGCGGGAGTAAGTGGTGTGTTGAACGGTGTGGCGTTGGTAATGTCATTGCCCGCTGTCCGCTGGTTGCCCTTCCAATTCCACATAAGCGTGCCATTCGCGACGGTGTAGGAACAGCGGTCCGTGACGAAGCAAATAACGTCTCCAGCACTACTGCCTGTTCCAGCAATTGTCACCGGCAGCGTGCTCATCGGGTAAGTCACCGCAGGAGTCAACGCGGGACCATATATATTACCGAGCGTTACATGGAAGTCACCGTTCCCTCCACTGACAGCTGTGATGTCAGCTTCAATTTGATAGGCAGGAACAATCAAGTGTTGTCCCGCTGCCGGCGGCGTTGGACTTGGCGTCGGATGCCCTGTGGTGAGATTTAACGTAATCTGATTCTGACCCGCATTGGCGTCATTCTTGATCTCGTACGGACCGCTTGACCATTTCTGAAACGCAATTCCCTCAGTGTTGGTCGGAGCGGGCGATGGATAAGGCGTGCCGGTGGCGTTCGCTAAAGCTGGCAACGAGACGGATAAATGCAGGTCTTGGATCATGTCCATCATGGCAACTCGTGCTTGCTGATGCGAAAAATTCACGGCCGTGTTCTTGGCGCCCAAGACCGTGCTAATATACAGGATCGAATAAATAAGAAGACCTAGGTACGCTGACCAAGAGGAGCGTAACCATCATCTCGACCAGCGTGAGACCGCGGGTTTGTAGAGAAAGCTTCATATGTCGGAAGTCCGTATCGTACTCATCGTGAACGAATATACCTTCCCGCGGAACGTGTAGGTGATCTGGAACAAAGCTTGATAGGGACCGCTGCTAGGGGTTGTACCGGCGAAATTAAGGTCGGTCACCTGTTCCTGCACTTGTCCTTGAACAACAACCACTGTCCCAGTGGTGGGATCCGTAAATTGATAGACCGGCACGTTAAGAGTCGTGCCATCGACAGAGATCGAACGCCATGTTCCCGCAGAAGTCGTGGTCATGTCGTACATCGGATAACTGCCATGACACGCATCCTTCGGAATCTGATATGGTGGGGTTAGACCGGAACAGGGATCGGCATTTAGATTTGTTTTTTGGGGATTGAACGGGCTCATCGATTGGAAGAGGTCGACCTGGTTCTGCAGAACCTGGTAAGCGCCAGTTGTATTGCGAGCCGAGGCGGCGAGAGAATTCATCCTGATGAGTGCGCCGATGGTGGAAGCAACGCCGATTCCCAAGACCAAAATGGCGACAACGGCCTCGACCATGGTAAAGGCGGCCTTCGCACGCACTGGGTGCCTATGGCCTTTATGAAAACTCACAAACTGGACGGTAGCAGCAACTGTACCAATGGGCGGCTTCTCCTTGGCGCAATCCGCCACCTAAAGTCTTTCTAAAGCGCGACTTGCGCCTTTTTATGATAGATAAGCCGCTTAGCCAATCACGGACACCGTTCCAACGTCTGATGTGACCGACAATCGCCCCGGCCACTCGCCGAATCTGCATCCGATGAGCGGCGATTCAGCGCGAGAAACGGTTTGGGCTACAGCTTCTCCACTTGGTTGTCGATGCAACTCGATGAAAACGCTATTCCTGCCCGCTTTCGCTTCCACGCCGGGGCGAAACGCTGACGGTTTTGGCACAAACGCTCCACCGCTTGACGCAAACGCTCTCCCTTTTGCGGCGGAGCGGTATCTTTTTTGCAGCAGCCCCGTACCCGTTGGAACCAAACTGGTATTTGTTTGCGGCGCAGCCGTACCTGCTCGGAGCAAAGTGATACCTTTTGGAGCAACAGATTACCTGTTTACCTGTTTGGAGCAAACTGGTACCTGTTTACGGCGTAAATCTCCCTTTTTCACCCGAACGTTCCCTTTCCCCAGAAACACCCAAACCAACGCAGCTAACTCCTACTATGGTCAAAGCCACAGCCGCGACATTCGCCCTAGCAAGCAGGACGTGGCTGCTACGCTACTATGTTTAGCGCAAAGATCTTATCGCGTTCTCCTACGCCGGCGCCCGATGAACAAGAATGCGCTCAACAATGACGATCCGGACAGGAGCGACATCAGCGTTGCCGGCTCGGGCACTGCGGCGGCCGCGCCAGAAAATGAGAATAGCCCATTCGCCGACCGATCCTGCGTGGTAAAGCTGAACGTCGCAGGTGTTGGATCGAAGCCATTCCCCGAAATAGTGCCAGTTCCGTCAACAAACACCGAATTCGCGGTTTGGCCGCCAGCGGGTACGGCGGACGAGGCGAGGTCAAAGGTGAATCCCTCGACTGACCAAAAACTCGGTATCGATCCCGAATTGAATGACCACGGTGCGTGGAACTCGAGATCATCGCCCGGCGTCACGAACGTGGCAAAGTTTCCGTCAACACTTTCCACTTGAGGTTCATCGCCAGGCGCCAGACCGTGCCAGCCAGTTACCATAGTGGCAGTGCCCGCTGAGGCAGTATCAAGACTAATAGCACCTGCAAACGTAATATTACCGCTGATTAATCCTGCGGCGTGAGCTTGTTGGCAGAAAAGCCCGCCACTTAGCAAAGCCGCCGTAAAGAAAGCCCAAATTGTTTGCTGAATTTTTAGCTTATTCATAATTTTTCGGAGTTATTAGAATTACAAGACGACTGTTTGCGGTCGCGTCAAGGGAAAAAAACAATCATTTGACATGCAAAAGGGCCCCGAGCCCCGGCTACTTATCGCAGCTAATCCCGCGCCAACACCGGCAGAATCGCTTTCTGCACGTGGAGCCGGTTTTCGGCTGGTCGAAAATTGTCTGGGCGTGCACTTCGAAGCTCTTCGCGTCAATCTCCTGTCCGCGATGAGCCGGCAAATGGATAAGTCGCAACTCCGCGCTTCCCGCGTTCTCGTCTTGCGCAGAGATACCAGTTAATCAGCGGCGCGCCCAGGCGTGATGCCGGGGGGTTGCCAGGCTCAGCAACCACCCAAATCGCAGTAAATCGGTATAGTTATTGCTTTTATAGCAGCTGTTAGGATGTCGCTATGGAGCTTTGCTCGGCTAAACGCACGAATCCAGAAAGGCTTCAGTCTCGCTGAAGTGCTTATCGCCGTGACGTCAGGCGGCCGGGTGCGTGGCATCACCATGCGAAACTTGATCAACATGGGCGACGGGGGTCTGATCGACAGCTTCAACTCGAGCAATCCACTCAAATCGGCCAACCATCTCTACGACGTAACCAAATGCCAGAGTCACGGCGATACGGCGACGCTCAATAGCGACGGCACTTCCGATCTAAAAAGCACTTATCTCCACGGGAATCTTGCTTACAGCGATGGTGCCCTAAAAAATTTACTAGGCTCCGTTTGAGGACGCTGGCGCTATGGAAAGCTTGACCGGGAAAGACCACAGCCAGGCCGCATTTACTTTCGCGGAGCTTTGTGTCGCAATCACAGTTGGCGTGCTGTTTGGAGCAGCCGTGTTCGCGACTAATTCGCGATTGCTGGTAGCATTAAAGGCACAAAAGGAAAGCACCGCCGCCACCATGGTGCTTCAGCAACGCATGGAAAGTCTGCGCGCTTGCAGTTTCACGCAAGTGGCGACCGATAGTTACTTGCAGAATAACATCTTCAATACTCCAACCGGATCGGAGGGGCCCCTCGGCGGCCTCAACGAGCAGGTAGCAGTCGGCGTTTATGGAAATCCTTCAGTAACACCGATCGTACTCTTGCGTAATCCGCAGAATCCGACGACGCCCCAAGAGCTATCCACCAACAACAACCTGGCGGCCTATAATCTTCTCCAAGTCGATTTACTGCTTCAATGGACGGGCGCGAACGGCCGGATGCGAACGCGGCAGCTCTCCGCCGTTTTTGGAAAGGGGAACATCGGGCCATGACACAATTAAGAACCCGATCGTTCCGCGCTTTCACATTGGTGGAGATGCTAATGACCATTGCGAGCAGTTCCATCGTTTTGACTGCACTGATAAGCGGCGGTGTTGCGTTAGTGCGAAGCTTCGCCGCCGTGGAAGGATATTCGATCGCGGAAGGCGATCAGCTTCGGGTCTCTGACTACATCTCAATGGACGTGCGCCGGGCATTAACCGCTTCGGTAGACAACAACAATGTTTTGACAATAACGATCCCGAACTATTACGACGCCAACAACGCCAATCCCAAATGGTCAAACGCGCACGCCCTCGCTCCCAGCTTTGATACAAACGGTGCGATCCAGTACCGGAACTGGCACAACCACGATCAAGTACTATCACTTGGCGTCAAACTTTATTCGAGAGGTCAACGGAACGCCCAACACGATCGCGACCAATGTCTCGTCGTTCAATGTGACGCCGCAGGATCTAACTTCAAGCGTGAGTTGCAGCATTATGTTCTTTCCAACCTTCATGCATATGACGGGCTCAGGCACCTGGCGAGGTGGGGGAAGTGCGCCCAGTAACACGATCGGAACCGATGGCGATTACTACGTGATCGATACCACAGCGAGCGACACTACCACAATAGGAAACGTTTACTTCAAATCCAGTGGGAGCTACTCGCTTCTTCAAAACGTGAAGGCGACGTTAGTTTACTCTAACACATTTCTGCGCAACGCGACTGCTCGTCAGTAGCCTATGGCACCAAATTCTACAGGGCAACACGGCAGCGTGTTAATGATCACGGTGTTAACCATTGCTGTGTTGATGATGTTGTGCGTTACCAGCCTTTACATCACGAGTCAAAACGCAAATGCCGGAATGCAGGCGGCGAGTTGGCAGCAGGCCCTTAGTGGCACCGAGAGCGCTGTCGATCAAGCTATCGCGGCTCTCAACACAAATAGTTGGACAAACTGGGTTACTTTAAGCGGTTCTCTACCCAACCTACAGCCTCAACCGGGATCGACTCCGCCCGCAGCGACGGGCCCGCCCGGGTCTGGGCAATATAATTATCTCTCGAACTCGATCACTTCACAATTGACGCAATACACTGTGGCCAACGCGATTACGACTTCGGGCGAAGGAAACAATCTTGTTTCCATGTGGACCACGATTGACACCGGTGGACTGCCGCCTGATTCCAACGGCAATCAGTGGTATCGGGTCCGTGCGACGGGCACTGCTGCTGCTGTGGGTCCGCCTCGAGTCTCAAACCAGCGTCTGGATAACGATCTGCGTAAGATCGGCTTAAGATTCGATCGCAAAACAAATAACGCCATTGCAAGCCCACAAGCGACGCGCACCATTGAAGTGATCGTGCAAGCTCTGGCGCAAAGCATATGGGTGCGCGGCGTTACGTTGAAGGGCACAATCACGATGAGTGGCGGCGGTACGATCGATAGCTTCAACTCGAGCGACCCCTTCAAGTCCACGAACGGGCAATATGATGTAACCAAGCGTCAGTCGCACGGCGATATTGCCACAATCAACAGCGGAACGAATTCCAACCTGAACAATACCTATGTTTACGGCAATCTCGCCTACAGCGGGTCAGCCGTGAAAAATACCAACCATGTCCAAGGCACGATCTCGACCCCATTTAATACGACGATTCCCGCCACATCCGATCCTACCTGGGCAAGTGGAATGTGGGACTCTTCCGTTACGCAAGTGAACGGCACCGCCGCTTTAACTGCCGGCACAAAAACAAGCCCGGCGCGTTACAAACTCAGCCAGGTCAACGTGTCCGGCAGCAATGTTTTGACGATTGCGCCGAACACTGACGGCACCGACAGTTACATTGAAATCTGGATCACTGGCAAGCTCACCACGTCTGGCGGCGGCTACATCACCCAAGACCCGAAAGTGCACGCCACTTATTGGGTCGACAACGATATCTCTGTCAGCGGCGGCTCTTATTTGAATCAGAGCGGTCTCGCCCAGAACGTTGTCATCAACGGAGTCGGCACCGGACACAACATCAATGATTCGGGTGGCGCCACTTTTATCGGCGTGATCGACGCGCCCGGGTTCGATGCCACGATATCGGGCGGCGGCGCGTACAGCGGCGCACTGATCGCAAACAGTTTAAATATCAGCGGCGGCGGCAGTTTCCACTACGATGAGACGCTCAATACCAATGGCACCAGCTCGGCCATCGGGAACTACGCCTTCGCCAGTTGGTTCGAGGATACCCGTTAGAATCTTCATTAAGCAGTCAGGACTAGATTGATCCTGATCTACAGCAATACGTGCGCGCGCTTTGCACAGCCGCAGCCTTGATTGGCGGGGTTGCTCTGCTTTTTTGGTCTGACGGATCAGAGCCTTAGTCGGTTTGATGTAGTGGGGATTTCAGGAACTCATGCGCTCGGCGGCGTGCTGATTTTGCTGGGGGTGTCGCTATCAGTGCGATCGTAGCGACAGCGAAGGTAATCGCATGTAACTGACTGGGGAGCGCACGCGCCTCGTATGCTGTGTCCCTCGCGCGACGCGTCGGGCCGGAGGATTTTTGGCAACAATACGGCGATGCGCCTTCGCAGCCGGAGCACGAGTCGCGGAGAAACAAACACGATGTCGATGCAACCCGGCGGTGGCGAAGATGAGCCGCGATTTGGACACCTCGTCTTAGGGCTTTTGCGCAGCTGCGGTGTCGCTGCCACGCCTAAAGATTTCATCGAGATCGCCCAGGACTTTTTCGGGACCGACGGCGTTTTCAGCGCCGTGGCTATAAGAAAGAACCTTTCCAGCCGCGTCCACCAAAACCAGAGATGGAATCTCACGCATCAGATTATTTTGTATTGCCTCAGCTTTGCCAGCCAGCTTATCATAACCAACTGCAGGCCACGGCATGTTGCTTTGCGCCATGTATGTTTCCATTCCAAACCGTGAGCGATCGGCGCTGAAGAAGATCACTTCAAATTCCGGGTGCTGCGGCGCGACCCGATTGTAATACTCCACTAGTTGGGAGGTGAACTTGCGGCCTGCCGCCGACCAATTCGCCGAGAAAAAGAGGAGGTAAAGCTTTTTGTGCTCGAGCGCTTCGTCATCGAAATGCGTCACACTGCCCTGATGCCAATACACCAGGTCATCCTTCAGGTGGAGGTAGATCGCGTGGTTTACTTCCGTGGCGCTCGATGACCCTGATGGATCGGTCGCGGAATGGCTCTCGGTTAGCCGGTCGGTTTCATTCGGGTTCTTCAGGGGTTTGGTTGCGTTGCCTTCCTGTGCAGCCAGTTTCGTTTTTGCCGCCGCAATTGCCGAACTTGGCAGCGCATACGCACCGCTTCGCAAGGCTTCAATCAAAGTTGAATTCGCGCCTGCGCGAATAAGTTGCTTTTCGATTTCTGAATCAAATTGATCGCTAAAGTGTCGCGCGGAAAGCTCGCGCAGGATCGTCTCACTCGAATAACCGGAACGCAACATGAGATCAATCTCTTTTGCGGTTAGCGGCATGACGCTGCTCAGCGCCCACTGGGCTGCCGCAATCACGAACACCGTCAATAGCATCGTCCGCATGCTTATTGGTGAGCAGAAGATGGGCCGGAACAGTCATGCCTCGCCACGCCGCGGATGTTGGAGTGCGGCCCCGCAGTCGGGGGGTGCCGCTTTCTTGAAGCTGGAACCGATCTCATCATATTCCAAAGCGCGGACATGTCCGCGCACTCCAAAATCGTGCAGCTATAGGTTCGGCCTTGATCTTTAGGCAAGTTGGAATCCTGCCTACTTCCATTTAATCTCTTGCGCATGCCGTCGCTCTGGGACCGAGCCAATCCGCAATTGCGTGATCTCGCCGTTTACCAACCGGGCAAGCCAATCGAAGAAACCGCGCGCGAGCTCCGTGTCGATCCAGACCAAATCATCAAGCTTGCTTCCAACGAAAATCCGCTCGGCCCATCGCCGAAAGCAATCGAAGCGATGCGCTGCGGTCTGCAATCCGCGCAGCTTTATCCCGATGGCGGCGGCTTTTATTTGCGCGAAGCGCTGGCCGATCGCCTTGGGTTCGCGCGCGAAAATATCATCCTCGGCAATGGCTCGAACGAAGTAATCGAGTTTCTCGGCCACGCGTTCTTGAAACCGGATGACCACGTCATTACGACAAAGTACGCTTTTATTGCCTACAAATTGATCGCGCAACTTTTCGGCGCACACACAATCGAAAGCGCGACTCCGCAATTTCAACCAGACCTCGAGGCCGCGCTCGCCGCCGTTACTCCCCGGACGAAAATCATCTTCATCGCGAACCCAAACAATCCGACCGGCGCGCTGATCTCGCAGCAGAAGATCGACATCTTCATTTCGCGCGTGCCCGAAAACGTCATCGCCGTTTTCGACGAAGCCTATTTCGAGTTCCTCGATAATCCGCCGGACACGCTTCGCCATATTCGCGAGGGCAAAAATGTTGTTGTTCTCCGGACGTTTTCAAAAATTCACGGCTTGGCCAGTTTGCGCATTGGCTACGGAATCGCGCGTCGCGAATTGATCGAGGTGTTGCAAAAGACGAGGCAGCCATTCAACGTCAACGGCATTGCCCAGACCAGTGCGCTCGCCGCTCTCGAAGACATAGAGCATCAACGCGACACAAAGCGCCTTGTCGATCTTGGCCGCGCTTATTTGCAAGAGCAGTTTCGCGAAATGAAACTCGATTTCGTTCCTGCGGCCGCGAATTTCGTTATGGTCAACGTGGCCGACGGAATTGCTGTCTTCAAAAAGCTGCTCGCCGAAAAAATCATCGTGCGCCCGATCAGAAACTACGGCCTACCCGAATGGCTGCGGATCACCGTCGGCACAATGGAACAGAATGAAAAATGCATCGGCGCGCTGAAGAACGTCCTCGAAAGCGCCTCGGGAGGCTGACGAGGGCATACCTCTCCGATGTCCGCCATCCATAGTTCTCATGAGAATGCAATCGTCTGCAACACGTCGGAGCGCCGCGGGCGCGACATGTCTATAGTTCTCTCGAATTATGATGGCCAGCTTTGATACTATTGCCGCAATCTCGACGCCGCCCGGTGAAGGCGCCATTGCCCTGGTTAGAATTTCAGGTGCAAACGCGATTGCAGTCGCCGATAAAATTTTTCGCGGCAAGCAGAAGCCATCGGAATCCGCCTCGCATATGCAGCATTTTGGCGAAATTGCCGATGAACAGGGACGTCTGATCGATCAGGTGATGATATCGATCCACCGGGCACCAGCCAGTTACACGGGCGAAGATTTGGTCGAGATCAGCTGTCATGGCGGCACATTGGTCAGCGCCAAAGTCCTCGAAGCTTGTTTGCGCGCGGGGGCGCGCAGCGCGCGGCCGGGCGAATTTACCGAGCGCGCCTTTCTCAACAGCAAGATGGATCTCACTCAAGCCGAGGCGGTCATCGATTTGATTCGTGCCAAAACCGATCTCGCCCTGCGCTCCGCCACCGAGCAGCTCGAAGGCCGGCTCGGCGCCGGAATCAAGAAAATCCGCGACGCGCTTGTTGATCTTGTCGCGCAGATCGAAGCCTCGATTGACTTCCCCGAAGAAGGGATCGCTCCGGACGAAGGCGAAAAACTTTGCGCGCGACTTGATTCGATTCGCGAAGAAATTGCAAACCTGCTCGCCACGGCGCACCAGGGCCGCATTCTCCGTGAAGGCGTGCGTGTCGTGATTTATGGCGCCACCAACGCTGGCAAATCGAGTTTGCTCAACCGGCTGCTGGGTTACGAACGCGTCATTGTGAGCGAAACGCACGGAACCACGCGCGATACAATCGAGGAAAGTGTCAATCTGCGCGGGGTGCCGATTCGTTTGCTCGATACGGCGGGCTTACGAAGATCGATAAGCAAACTCGAGCGCGAAGGAATCGCCCGCACGGAGAAATCGCTGCAAACGGCCGACTTGCTTTTGCACATCGCGGATCGCAATGCGCTGAAGCCGCCGCATTTTGAAAATCGCGCCCGTAACGGCAATGAGATCGTTGTGCTGAACAAAAGCGATTTATCTGAGCACGGCGACTGGAAGAATTTCGATGGCCTGCGGATTTCGTGCGCGACGGGGGAAGGTCTGAGCACACTCGAGAACGAAATGCTCACACGCATCATGAAAGAGAATTTGCGGCCGGAAACCGCCGTCGCGATCAATGCGCGTCATCGCGAGTGTTTGCGGCGCGCCTGGGACGCATGCGATCGCGCGCGCACAGCGATGAAGGAGGCGCTCGCCCCCGAATATGTTTCTGTCGATCTGAACGACGCGTTGCGCGCCGTGGGCGAAGTGATCGGGGCAGTCGATGTCGAACAAATTCTCGATTCCGTATTTACTCAGTTTTGCATCGGCAAATGAGGGAAGACGGGCTGTCCTCGCCTGGCAGGACAAACGGGCCTCTGGTCCGCCATTTGGACGGACTCGTCCGGCGGCGAGGATGTCGGCTGCACGGGATTTTGATCGACAGGCGGGACGCATGTCTGCCATGACAGCCGGGACCGCTGTCTTGCGAAATGAAGAACGTTTACGAGCGCTTCGTTAGGCCGCTCCTCTTTTCGCTCGACCCGGAGACCGCGCACCATTTCGCTATCGCCTGCCTGGGCGGCGCGTCCCATGTCGATCTTGCGCTGCGGGCGCTCAGGATTTTTCAACCGCCACTCAAATCAAAAACACTCTTTGGTCTCACTTTTCCAAACCCGATTGGTTTGGCGGCGGGCTTGGACAAAAACGGTGTGGCGTTGCCCGCGTGGGCCGCCCTTGGCTTCGGCTTCATCGAGATCGGCACGGTGACGGCAAAAGCGCAACCAGGAAATCCGAAGCGGCGCCTGTTTCGATTTCCCGAGCAAGCGGCGTTGGTCAATCGACTCGGCTTCAACAACGACGGCGCGGATGCAATCGCGGAACGATTACGCAAATTGCGTGCGAGTGGTCGCTGGCCGGGCGTGCCGGTGGGAATCAACATCGGCAAATCGAAAGTAACGCCGCTAGCAGAAGCGGCGGCCGATTATGTTTATTCATTCCAACGATTGTATCCGTTCGCCGATTATGTCGCTGTCAACGTCAGCTCCCCGAATACGCCCGGCCTGCGCGAACTGCAATCGCACGCCCAATTCTCGATCCTGTTAAGCGCGTTGCAAAAGGAGAATCGCCCGGCAAGAAAACCGTTGATCGCGAAAATTGCGCCTGACCTTTTGCCTAACGAGCTCGATGAAATTGTGGTGGCATGCGAGGAAAATCAAGTAGCCGGAATCATTGCCACGAATACGACACTTGATCATTCGTCGATCCCGAAGGAACGAGATCAAGAGGGCGGCTTGAGCGGCGCGCCGCTGCTGGAGAAATCGACTGAATTTGTGCGGACAATCACGGCAAGGTCAACAATCCCCGTGATCGCTTCCGGTGGAATTTCCGATCGAGAATCGGCTCATGAAAAATTCCAGGCTGGCGCGCAGCTGGTACAAATTTACACTGGCTATATTTATCGCGGTCCGGGTTTGCTGCGCGAGATCGTGGAAGCACTGTAGCGGCACGCTCGCCACAGACGAGTCCGTCCCACTCGGTAGACGTGTTGGGTGCAAATTCGACCTGCGGCCGACACGGCTGCCACTACAGGCGCGTGCGAATTAACATCAGGAGGTAATCGATATGTTACGTTGGGCTGTAATCTTCTTAATCATCGCTTTGGTAGCCGCGTTGTTTGGATTTACCGGCATTGCTTCGGCCGCCGCGGGAATTGCTAAATTCCTCTTTTTCCTTTTCCTGGTGATGTGCCTGATCTTTTTCATCATCGGGGTGTCGGTCGGGAGAAAGGTCCTGTAGTCGCGCGACCACCAATGCAACGGTCGCAATCGAACATGACCATTTAAAGCGGTCATGTTTACAGGGGCTGGATTGGAAGAACGCCGCGGTCAGCGACCACCGGCTACAACGTTACTGCGGCGACGGAGACGCTTCGGGCGATGGCGACGCGCGCGGGCCATGAACGGGATGAAACCAGCGCCGATGACGCTCCTCGATTGCTTGTAGTTTGGCGCGTTGCTCGGGCGTGAGATCGGCGGCAATCTCACGGTGAGCCTCGACAAAAGTTTCGTGGACGCGCCGGCCAGTTTCCGCCCGGATCGCCTCAAGCTGCGTGGCCGTCTTATCGATTACTGGCGAAATTTTTGCAATCTGCTCATCGGTCAAACGCAGTTGCGTGCGCAGGCGGTGGCGCATTCGGTCGCTGATGGCACCGCGATAGGGCCCAAAAAAAGATGATGTGTCTGAGACGCGACTATGAATGCGCCAGTCATCCCGCCGGCGAGGAAGACGAGAACGAAGCCGGCGATCAGTTTCCATTTGAGCGCGCGATTCATTGTGCAAATTCGTCCTGGATGGCCCAATCCGCGATAGCAAATTCGTTGGCGGAGGGTTCGCTTAACTCGCGGTTTTGATTGATCTGGTAATAAGCGCCCGCGCTCGCCACGATGATGACCGCGGTTGCCACCAGCGCAACGCGTCGAAGGAGCGCGCTCAGTCCACCAGCTGCGGCATTGCCGTTGGCGCGCCAAAGCGCCACCACACGGCTGGCAAAACCAAACGGAATTTCGATCGATTCGCTCTCGCCGGCCTGCGCCGCCGATTTCATTAACCGATCAAGATCGACATCTTTCATAACTTTTCTCTCGCAGAAACTTTATCGAGCTGGTCTTTCATTTTTCGCCGCGCCCGAAAAGCGCGGACTTTGATCAACGACGTACTCCAGCCGGTGAGTTGGCGGATTTCTTCGACGGAACGTTGCTGCAAATAAAGGAGGTCAATCACCAAGCGCTCGGCCGGTTTCAAAAGATCGAGCAGATGTTCGACCAACTGGCGTGAAGCAAATTGGCGGTCCGGCGCCAATTCCTCTGATGAGGCGGCAAGATTTTGCACAACGGCCTGTTCCTCTTCGCTCAAATCGGCATGACGCAGCTCCGGCCGAACTTTTTCGGCGGCGATTTGATTGAGGCAAGTGTTGACGGCAATGCGTGAAACCCAGTGCTCGAGCGGCACTTTGCCGGAAAACTGCGACAATTTTTGGAAAAGCTTGATGAAAATCATTTGGGAAAGGTCCTCCTCGGATGTTCGACGGGGTCGATGGGCACGGACAATTTTCGCGACGAGTGGGTAGAGACGCCGAACCAATTCGCGAGCCGCGTCGTCATCATGCGCGAGCGCAGCCTTAACCAGCGCGCGTGCATCAGAATCATCCATGTAGTCCAAATCGCGTCCACACTACCAACAATGACCCGGCCGCGCGCGTTGCGGTTACAAGTTTTCCCTGGGAACGGCGGTTTCGTTCCCGCGCCGTAGCGGCGCGAAGGCGGGCAAACGCCACGGCGATTTGAAGATCGCCGTTCTTTTGCCAAGAAAAAACTGTAACCAGCGGCGTGTTCGTTCGGTCATTACCTCTGAAACGAGCGCAGATAGCGCTCAACAAATAACAAACAAACTATGAAACGAAACTTACTTACATTCGCCGCCGTAGGCGCGATTGCGCTCGGCGGCTTCGCCCTTGCCCAAGCCGAAAACGGCAGTTTGGGCGGGCGCGGGTTCGGTCACGGCCATGGATTTGCGTTCGAGCGGTTAACCAAAACGCTGAACCTGACGTCCGATCAACAGGCCAAGGTTGAGCCGATTGTCGATCAAGCCAGGCCGCAGATCATCGCCATTCACCAAGACGCGATGCAAAAGACCAAAGCTGTGATGGACAACGCCGCGTCGCAAATCCGGCCATTGCTCAATCCAGACCAGCAAAAGAAATTGGATGACCTGCAAAAGGCACATCAGGACTTGCTCAACGCGGTAAAAGAGCTGCACGCCGCGCAAGGCGAATAACTTGGTTGTTCAGGGAATGGAGCGGCGGCGGCTGGAGGCGGTCGCCGCCGTTTCCGTTTGTTCTCAACAGAAGATAACGAAGAAAACAAAGATTCCGATTGGGTCAGATTGATAAACCCTTCGTTCGCTTCGTTGCCTTCTGTTTAAGTTCGTACCGCATCCGCCACTACAGCACGGCGCTAAGCCTTCTTGCCCAGCGATAGCATCAGAAACACTACGCCAAACGCAGCCAGCACGGCGGCAGTAACGAAAAAGGCCGTCGAAATTTCCAAGCGCCCTTGAAAATTCATTTTCATTCGCGCTGCGAACCCCAGGAGACAAAATAGCAGCGCGCTGTAGAACGATATTACGCTGATTGCTTTTCCTGTCTCGGAAGAGATTTTCATCTTGCGCTGAGCAATCCAATATGGTTGCCCGGTAAAAATTCAAGCCTTGGTTTAAGCCTCACCGATAGCAATCCACGCTTGACGGGCTCGCGCCCGACACCACTTGTGGGTACGCATCCACACCGCCGGCTCACAGTGCCGTCGCCACAGCGGGCACGTTCCTGCGCTCGACTTTCAAGCCTAGCTCGCGCAACAGCGCCAGATCGACATCGACCTCTGGGTTTTTCGCTGTCAGCAATTTGTCGCCGAAAAAAATCGAATTCGCGCCGGCGAAAAAACAGAGCGCCTGGCCTTCGCGCGAGATCCGTGTCCGCCCGGCAGCGAGCCGCACCCGCGCTTTCGGCAATGCGATCCGCGCGACCGCAATTAGCCTAACGAGTTCGAAAATATCGACCGGCGGTTGATCCGCCAGCGGCGTGCCTGGCATCGCCATTAAGCAATTGATTGGTACGCTTTGCGGCTGCGGATCGAGCTCACTCAAGATCTCGATCATACGCAACCGATCGTCGATCGATTCGCCCATGCCGATGATTCCGCCGCTGCAAACCGACATGCCGCTCTTCTGCACCGCGGCGATTGTGTTCAAGCGATCCTGAAACGTGTGTGTGCTCACGATTTCGCGATAAAATTCCGGCGACGTATCGATGTTGTGGTTGTAAGCCGTCACGCCGGCGGCTTTGAGCTTGCACGCTTCCGCCGGACCGATCTCGCCAAGCGTGACGCAGACTTCCATGCCGAGCCCGCTGACTTCGCGCACGATCTCGATTACGCGCTCGAATTTTTCGGTGCCGTAACGCACTCCGCGCCAGGCCGCGCCCATGCAAAAGCGAGTCGCGCCTTGCGCCCGCGCTCGTTTGGCAACATCGACAACGCGTTGGATCGACAATAACTCTTCGCGGTCGATGCCGGTCGCGTAATCCGCACTTTGCGCGCAATAGGCACAATCTTCACTGCATCCGCCGGTCTTGATACTGAGCAAACTGCAACGCTGCACTTCTTCGCCGCGCCAATGCTCGAGATGAACCGCGCGACTTTGCGAAATTAAATCGAACAGCCGCTGATGATAAAGTTGTTCGAGTTGCTCCAGCTTCATCGCGCCGCGGCGAGAGTAAATCGAAAATGCAGGTTGAGCCACAGATTAACACAGATTTTCACAGTTCCGACGAAGAACTCGGAATGACAAGAGCGGCGATTAACGCCAGCCCAGCTCGGGCCAATCAAACATCGACCATCGAACCTCAAAAATCAATTTACCCACTTGCCGCCTTCGGAAGTGAGAATCGGCAGTTCCTCCATCATGAACTGCGTCTTGCCGATGGCGCCGATCATGTGCGTGCCCGTGGCGGCGTGCCATTTTTTCGACATTTCCTCACCAGTGTGGCAGCCCCAGCTCTTGACGTACGCGCCATAGACAAAGTCGGTTCGCTGGATTTTAAACAGGTCATTCTCATGCAGCCACGATTTCGACGCGCTGTCGAGCACGTTGCTATAGTCGAACATGAAACACGCGCGGTTCGAATGACCGAAATATTCGAATCCGGCGATCTTTGTCTGATATCGCGGCTGCCCGTTGTTCAAATAATTGATCACCTCCGAGCCGGAGCGGAACCACACGAGATTCAAATGGTATTTGTCGCGAACTGAATTGATGAAGCCGATCAAATCCTGGTGTTCCTGCTCGCCACGGTCGAGATAGCCTTGCTTGTAAACCAGCCACGTGATCATCTGGTCGGGGCCGAGCTGGGCGCGCAATTCCTCGGTGCGTAAACGCGCTGCGTGCACAAAGTTCGCCCACCAATGATCGTGCGGCTGGGCCTTGTATTTTTCCCATTGATGCAAAGAAGGCCCGCCGATAACGATGATCCACTCCGTCGGCGCCTTTCCGGCAAAAGCGGTTTGAGAAATTATCAATGAAACCACCAATAAAAGAGGGCAACGACGCATAAAAATCAAAGCAGAGCAGTATTTATGCAGAAGACGAAAATCTTCAACCGGGCCACAACCGCCCCCGCGCTGCGGGAGCGCAGTTCGATGGCTACCTTCACGTCGCACGGCGACCGAGCGCCGTGGCTACAACGCAATTTCATCACGCACAAGGTCTTTCCAGGTTTGTCGCTTGCGGATGATCGCAAATTGGTCGCCGCGAACCAAAACTTCCGCCGGCAATGGTCGCGAGTTATAGTTTGAGGCCATCACAAATCCGTAAGCGCCCGCACTCATGATCGCGAGCAAATCGCCTTCATGCACTTCCGGCATTTCGCGATCAAGCGCAAAGAAATCCCCGGATTCACAGACTGGCCCCACGATATCAATCTTCTTTCTAATCATATTCGTACTCTTATTCTTACTCGTCTGGCCGGCGCCTGATACAGACCCCACACAATTCGGTTCCTCGACGGGCACGATTTCGTGATAACTGCGGTAAAGCGCCGGCCGAATCAGATCGTTCATTCCGGCATCGACGATCGTAAATTTCTTCTGTCCGGTTTGTTTAATGTAGCGAACGCGCGTAAGCAGAACGCCAGCGTTGCCAACGAGCAAGCGTCCCGGCTCGAGCAAAATTCGCACGTTCAATTCGCGCAGCGCCGGCAGGATCGCGTCGATATATTCCTGGATCGACAAAGCCTTACTCTTATTCGTGCTCACATTCGTATTCTCCTTCCACCATTCACTGCGGCCGCTTTCGAAAGATGATTCGTAAACAATGCCAAGCCCGCCGCCGATACTGAAGAATTTGATCCCGTATTTCGATTTCAAGTCGCGCACGATGGGCGCAACTTTCTTGATCGCGTCGGCGAATGGTTCCGCCTTCGTGATCTGCGAGCCAATGTGCATCTGAACGCCGACGATGTCGATGTTGCGCATGTTCGCGGCGCGCTCGTAAATTGCGGCGAGCCGGCCGAGCGGGATCCCGAACTTGTTTTCGTGCGAGCCGGTCGCGATGTATTCGTGCGTGTGCGGGTCGACATCGGGATTGGCGCGCAAGGCAATCGGCGCGCGCATCCCGCGCCTTCGAGACGCGTGGGCGATACGGTCGATGTATTCCAATTCGGCTTCGCTTTCGACATTCAAACTGTAAACGCGCTGATCGAGCGCGTATTCGATTTCCTCGCGTGATTTGGCGACACCAGCGAACGTGCACTTTGCCGGATCGCCGCCGGCCGCGAGCACCCGAAAAAGTTCGCCACCTGAAACAATGTCAAAACCTGCGCCTGCATCCGCGAGCAGTTTCAGAATAGCGCGATTCGAGTTCGCTTTAACTGCATAACAAATCAGATGGTCGAGCGGCGCAAGAGCGGCATCGAGGCGCTGGTAATGATCGAGGATCGTCCGGGCGCTGTAAACATAGACAGGCGTCCCGAATTCCTCGGCAACGCGTGCAAGATCGACATCTTCACAGTGAAGTTTGCCATCATGGTAATGGAAGAAATGCACTGGCGAATGTAGCCGCAGCGTCCGGATAACGCACGCATCTGGCGTGGTTCTGGGGAGCGCAGGCTAGCAGCCTGCGCTCCCCAGACAGCGGTTCCCACGCTACCCAAGCATTCTCAACCCGAGGTTGAGAAGCCCAATCAATGCGACGCCAGCTAAAAAGCTCGTCATCACAAATCCTTTCCCATGTTTCAACATTTCGCCCAAAACGGCATGCGCAGCCAAATAAAGGAATCCACCGCCGACGTGTGCCATGATTAATCCAAGCCAAAAAGTTGAAGTCTTCGTCACGAAGAAAAAGCCGATCGCGCCGCCGAGCAGCGTGGTTGATTCTACTGCGGCAACCCAACCGAGCGCGATTGCGCGGTGAAAGCCCGCGCCGATCAACAGACTTGCCAGTGCGAGACCTTCCGGGACTTTATGAATGCAGAGGGCTGAAAAGAGCGAACAGCTTGCCGCGCCGGCTGCGTGAGCTCCCTCTCCAATCCCAAGAACCAGACCGTCGGTTGTGCTGTGAATTGACAATGCAACAATCAGGGCTGTGGCAATTTCGCTGAAGTGCCGCGCGGCATCAGCGTCGAAATGGCTGGCTGCACATGCGGGACATACGTGATGGACGTACTTGCTGATAATGAAAAACAGCGCATACCCAGTAGCCGCTGCCAATGTCACAGGCAATGCGCCGCAGTTGGTCAAACTTTCGGGCAAAATGGCGAACAGCGTCACGCCGAGGAGCGTGCCAGCTGCGAGGCTAATCAACGCGCAAAGCGGTTTATGTGACAGGCGCAGGAGCGCCCCAATCGATCCGCCAACAATGGCGAAGCCGTATGCGGCCCCGACTTGCCAAAAAGTCAGTTGACCGTTCAAGAGCTAGCGAGCCCCGCGGTCGCCGGGTGGTCTTCGCGGCAATGCTGCGTCTCGATGGTGATGTGAACCAGTTCGTCGTGTTCGCGGAGTAGCTCGCGATAAAAATCCGAACTCCGCGGCTCGTGAGCGCAGACAGAAACCATGGCCGCAAATTTTCCGGCGCCGACCTGCCAGACATGCAGATCGGTCACGATCGAATCGCCGTCGCTCTCCACGGCGCGGCGAATTTCGCCAGGCAAATCGGAAGTCGTAGGCGTGCGATCGAGCAAAATGCCGCTGGTATCGCGCAACAGGTTGTAAGCCCAGGAAAATACGACGCCGCTACCGATGAGACCGACGACCGGATCGAGCCACGCCCAGCCGAAAAATTTCCCGGAAGTCAGGGCGACGATGGCGAGGCTGCTCGTGAACGCATCGGCTAGCACGTGCAAATAGGCCGCCCGTAAATTTAAATCATGCTGATGCGCATGATTGCCGTGATGTTCGTGCGCATGATGGTGAGGATCTTCCTTGAGAAGAAAAGCGCAGACGAGATTTACGGTGAGTGCCATGCAGGCGACCCCGATTGCCTCGTTAAAGTGAATCGCCAAGGGGACAAAAATGCGGTAGAGCGATTCGCCGGCCATGAGCAGCGCGACCACCGAGAGCACCACCGCGCTGGCGAACCCGCCGAGCACGCCAATTTTTCCGGTGCCAAAACTGAACTGCTCGTTGGCTGCCAGCCGCCGCGTAAAGTAGTAGGCGATCGCCGTGATAAGGAAAGCAGTCACGTGCGTGCTCATGTGCCACCCATCGGCCAGTAACGCCATCGAATGAGACAGAAGGCCGGCGGCGATTTCTACCACCATCATCACGCCGGTGATGGCGATCACGATCCGCGTCCGCCGTTCGCCCTTGGAAAAGTCAGGCACAAAGTCGTGCGACTTCCGAAACCGGGAATGATCCGTCCGATGCATCAGCGAAAACTACTGCGAGAAATTCGCAAAGTCATCCCAACGAAGGCGAAGGATGTCGCGGCTGAGTTGGAAGAGAGCCGTCCCCGGCCGTCAGTGCAGAGAAGGGCCGAGCTCCATCGGGTCGCTGGTTTCCGGACGACTCATTCGTCGAATGGCGCTTGCGTGATTGCATCGCAAATATTCCGCGGATGAAAGTCAGGAACATACCTTTCACCGACGTCGCGCATAAAACCGCTGGACGCCCCAGACGGATGTTGCCGCACAACGCCGGCGCATGTCTTGACAAATTCGGCCTTGAATTTTAGGCGTGGGAACGCCCGCACGACCTCGCTCACATCTGCTTTTTTGATCACCGAAAAATCGGGACCTACGACATCTGCCCCGGCTCCAGCCCCAACCAGGGCAACCTCCGGTTGCTTGAATTGCCCAATTGCCGATGCGTGCATCGCGATTCCGTCCCACACAATTGCGGTTCTATCTTTCGTCAGTCCGCGCTTTTCCAAAAATTGGCTGGCGGCTTGCGCACCCTGAATCTCAAATGGCAGATCGCCGACGAATTGTTCGGTTAGTCCAATGTCATGCAAGATGCACGCGATATAGAGAAGTTCGTGGTCCACTTTCAGACCCGACGCTTTCCCAGTGAGCGCGCCGAAAAGAAACGTTCGAGCTGCATGATTAAATAAAAATGGCGGCGATGCCTCTTGCGCCAGTTTGGTCGCTTCCCTCGCAATCTTCGAATCAACAATGGCGATGCCGGCAACAACCTTTGGAAGCGGCCCGGGCGGAGCGCTGCTCTCCGGCGATTTAGAGGGTGGCGGAGGCGACTCCGCATGGACGCTCCGCGCACCGATCGAGCCCGATAGCGCCACGGCGCCGAGCGCCTTTATTAAATCACGCCTCTTCATAACTGTGTGAACTTATGTTCTTTGTTCGAAACAGAATCGCCAGGAAAAAAGCAACGACGTTTTTCTGAGCAAATCCACCACGGGAATTCCATCACGGGCAGGCAGCGCGGCTGCGCGCATTTTCGTCTCAACAACTCAACTTCTCCACCTCTCAACTTGGTCTCTTGCCAGCAAGCGAGCCAGAGGAAGAGGAAGCGTTCCTAAAGTTTCGACAAATTCAACGCTTTGCTTACGGAGATGCAACGTACACAAGATTAGGGTCGACTCTGACAATAAGCGGTGAGCGCGATGCACCGAGATGGCTTTAACTCAACCCAGAAAGGTAAAATATGAATACATTGATAACATGGAATCAGCTTAGAGAGATGGAAGAAGCGGCGCAAAATCGCTTCAATCGTTTCCTGGGCGGATTTCCGAACAGAATAGGCAATGGGGAGCCCCACAGCCTGACAGTCGCAGATTGGTCACCGGAGGTTGATATAAGTGAAGATGATCGCGGTTACCTCCTCAAAGCCGACCTGCCTGAAATGAAGAAGGATGACGTTAGGGTAACAGTCGAAGATGGCATCCTCTGCGTTTCTGGAGAACGCAAAAGCGAGAAGGAAGATCAGAAAAGAAAATTCCATCGCATCGAGCGATCTTTTGGTAACTTCCGACGCAGCTTCACGCTGCCTGAAGATACCGATAGCACGAAAGTGACGGCGGAGTTCCGCGACGGAGTGCTGAAAGTGCACCTCCCGACTAGGGCGATAGCAAAATCAAAAGCTATAGAAGTTAAAGTGACGTAATGCGCTAACACTGACGGCGAGCGTGCGGAAGGTTCCGTGCGTTCGCCCCACCAAGTGTAAGGCGGCTTAGTCGCTCATTCCGTCCCGCGCGCCACACTTAAACCTTAACAAAGCCATTGTTATGTTAGACCAACTCCACTCTTACATCCGACTGAAACAACAGATCCACGACGCCTTGCGCGTCCAGCATCCAGACTGGGTCGAATCGAACGGCAATTGCCCCACCTGCGACTCCTATGAATCACGCCTCGCCGAACTGCTCGGCCCTTTTCACCGGACGAACAGCCCTATACCGAGCGTCGCAGCTTCGGAAGCAATTCGCGAAATTGCGTGGGCGAGCGACCGACGATTCGCTTAAACGCGCGATTGAAGTTCGTCATGGATTGAAATCCGCATGCGAAGCCAGCTTCGCTAATTCGCGAGTTAGGATTAAGCAAAAGCGTCTTCGATTTCTCCACTCGGACTCTTGAGAGGTAATCGATGAAACTTATCCCGGTCGCCTTCTTGAACATCTTGCAAAAGTAATGCCTGCTGATATTAGCCACGTGCGCTACCCGCCCGAGCGACAGCGGCTCCGCTTGATGCTTCTCGATGAATTGCCGCGCTCGCGCCATGTTCGCGGACTCGTCCTTGTCGCGTCGTACCACCAATTGATTCGACAAGATCGAAAGGTGTTGCGCAAAAATACTCAGGAGCTGCAACATCGCGCGATATCGGTCCGGCGATAAAACGCACGTCCGAAAATAAGCCCGCTCGAGTTGCTTCCAATCCGTCTTGTAGCCCCACGCGCGGAGCTGCCGGGTAATGGTCGCGAAGTGTTTCTTAGTCGGGTTCTTGAGCATCACTTCGCCCGTCTCAAGAAAGCCAAGAATGTGGTCACCCGCATACACCGGCACTGCACTTTCGGAGAGTCCGGCAAACCAGGTAACGGTGCGCACTGTCGAGTCGGGTTCTCGAGATGCGTCGGTTTGGGCCCTTAAACACGCGGCGCGAGCTTTGTTGAAACGAGACAGAATTGACGCGAGTGAGTCGTGATCCTCTTTTCCATGGTGCGCCGGCGACCACGAATCGTTCCCTCGGATATTAAGGGGCAAACCCATGGCTTCGCTGAAAGCACGTTCGTAATCTTTGAAAATTTGCGAGCGCGAAAGATGTCGCATGACTTCCTGGTCAGAGGACCGGGATGCGCTTCGTTTGGTCGTTACAGCTTGCGAAGCGGTATTTCTAGCCGCGCTTGCGGGTCGTACCATCGCTCACATTCTAAGATGCGAACCCTCTCACCGACCGTTGTCCCGATGAAATCGCGGTAGGAACGGGGCGGCGACGAGAGTCTGCCGTCGAAGATCAGGGGGCTGATTTCTGCTTGCACCTCGCAGATGCCGGAAAAGCGCAGTGCGGTGTTTTGAAATTTTATGCTGCGCGAGGTAAAGCGCGCTGTTTTGCGCGAGTGTGAGTTCCATAATATTTGGTTTCGTCCTAATGCGTAACGCTTTGTTGGTGCAGAGGGAAGGGGCCGCACCCGCGGTCGATTGACGCTGCAATGTTAGCGAACCTACGGCCACAAAAGCCGATTGCTAATGCTATTTTGGCGTTGAGGAATTTCGGCTGCAATACGCCTGTGCGCTATCGGTCTAACGAGAACAAGATCGGTCACCGCTGGCGAGGGTGAGGGCGCCGAAAAGAAACGTTCGAGCTGCATGATTAAATAAAAAAGGCGGCGACGCCTCTTGCGCCAGTTTGGTCGCTTCCCTCGCAATCTTCGAATCAACAATGGCGATGCCGGCAACAACCTTTGGAAGCGGCCCAGGCGGAGCGCTGCTCTCCGGCGACTTAGAGGGTGGCGGAGGCGACTCCGCATGGACGCTCCGCGCACCGATCGAGCCCGATAACGCCACAGCGCCGAGCGCCTTTATTAAATCACGCCTCTTCATAACTGTGTGAACTTATGTTCTTTGTTCGAAACAGAATCGCCAGGTAAAAGCAACGAGGGTTCCTAAGCAAATCCACCATGCGAATTCCATCACGGGCAGCCAGCACGATTGCGCGCATTTTCGTACCAAAGAAGCCTTCGTGCAGAAAAAACTCCACCTTTTAAGATCTTATCTTTGACTACCACATGCCTGCATCGGCAAGCAAGGAAGTATAGCGGTTGGAAGTAACGGAGCTGACTTTTGCGCCCGAACGATCCGTGCGGCTTCGAGAAAGTCTCGCGCATCATTGGAGATGCCCATTGAAGTGCGGCGATCCATGTCTAGGTCTAACGAGAACAAGATCAGCTACGGCTGCCGGCGCCGAGCGTCAAATGCGGTGGAAGTGTTTTGATCATCGAAAATATAAACGCGAACCGGCTAGGCGTTAGCTGCATCGCATAGCTAGGCGTTGAGTTCACTTCGTTCGTCGTTGTGTCAGTTCGCACTTATTCAAGGTTGGAGAGTGCCAGTAGTCGTCTAGAAAATAAAGGGTGCCACGAACTGAAATAGTATCGTCAGCATGAAGGTCGAGCATGCTATCTGCATGACTGGCCGGAAAACTGGCAGAGAAAAGCTCGGGTAAGTCGGATGACTTTGTGTTCGGAGGACGCAAAACTACAAGGAAATCACTATCATCTCGAGACCACTGTCTCTGGACGCTGCAGACCTGAGCTTGCCACTCAACTACCTTACCTTCATGTTTCCTCCGAAATTCATCCTTCTGTAGCTCAGTGCGGGACGAATCGGATGCCGCTTGAAGCACCTCATCGAGTGTTATTGGCGAGAACTTCGGCTGCGAAGAAGCGGCTGTCGAAGAAGTAATTGTCGAGACTTTCGGCTTCGACGGAGCGGTCGTCGAAGGAGTCTTTAAGGGAGCGCCCGGAGACTGAATCCAGCTGTAAATGAAGCTGGCGGTCAGCGAACAGAAGATACTAACCAAAATAATCCCCACAATGTGGCTCTTCAGGAAGGAAGCTATGTTTGTAATGGTTGCTTTCACAGGACGGTGGTAGCGACGCCTAACTACAATTCGACGAAACTTGGTTTCGTCTATTTCGGCTTTTGTCCAGCAAGCGATCCCGGCAAAAAGAGTTCATCGTTCATCGCTTCGGTTGCGGCATAATCCGGCCTAATCCGCCGGTTTCGCCGCGCGCGGCTCCGAATCGCGCAAGCAGTAGCAAGGCAAGCGCGCCGATGCAAAGCAAAACAGCGCCAAACCCTTTCGGTGCTGTTGATTGTCGATCCTTCGCCCCGAGCCCGCATACGCATATTTGCGTATTTCGTAGGATTTGATCTTACGTTATGCTCCCGCCGCTTTTATGGCTATCGAAGGTGGGACAGGTCTATCGGTCGCGCAAAAGCAGTCGCGCAAAAGCGACGGCAACGGGAAAAACGGAGTGCCGCGGCCGCGCCTGACGCCGCGCGAGCGCGAGGTGCTGGATTGGGTTGCGAACGGCAAAACCAGCCAGGAGATCGCCGAAATTCTCAAGGCCAGTCCGCGCACGATTCACAAACATCTCCAGAATATTTTTCCAAAGCTCGGGGTCGATAACCGGACGGCCGCTTGCAGTTGGTGGCACGGGCAGAAGAACAATCATTAACTCATCAATGTCCTGCGCGTGGATCAATTCAAGCCTTAGCTGTAGAGGCACGCGTGTCGCGTGCATCAGCGCGCGAATTGCAGCCGACACGGCTGCCGCTACAGTTTCGGGAGGGTGCAGCGGCGCGCTTGCCGGGTGTATCAGTGGGCCAGTCCCGGCCGGCAGGGCGGCCGGCACAGTTGGCACCGAGTTGGCGCGGTCTGGCGCACAATCCGCGGCGCGACGGGGAACAGGCGGAACGGCCCGCAGCCTTCCCGAAGCGCCTTCTCCGCGGATTTTTCCGTGCGGTCGGAACGATTCCCGGTGTGTAGCGAACGTCGGGACGTGTGTATCGGTCATTGCTACACGTGTACCGACGGTGGATACATGTGTACCGATCGTCGCTACGCACGCACCGAGAGTCGGTACACACGATCCAATCGTCGGCACACGCCGCCCGAGCGTTCCCACACGTATACCGACAGTCGCTATACGCCAACCAACGGTCGCTACACACGTACCGGCCTTCGCCACACACCGTCCGAGCGTCGGAACACACCATTTCACCCTCAAAACACGCGTTGAAGGCACCCCGCGTCGCCATTTTCCCTTCGTAAGCAGTTAACCAAACCCAAAACCACACCACACCAACATCCCAATATGGCTAAAACAAACTACGTTATTACAAGCGATGAGGGCTTCTCCGCCCAACTCCAAACATTCAAGAACACCGTCGGAGGCTATGCCGTCATGCTCGGCCTCTCCCCGGCGCAGGTCACCGCCCAGGCAGCCGATGCCGATTACTTCCAATACGTGCTCGCTTGCCAGGCCATGATGCGCAACAGCGGCATTCAATGGACCGGCTGGAAAGATTTGATGCGCGATGGCGGCACGCCACCGCCTGCCGGCGCACCGGTGGCACCCACTCTTCCCGCTGCTGTTCCCGCAGTTGAACCCGGGATCGAAGTCCGTTTCCGTAACTTGGTCAAACAGATCAAACCACACACTAATTATAATGAAGCAATCGGCGAAGCCCTCGGGATCGAAGGGCCGCAACAAACCGGGCCCGATTTAACGACCGTGCAACCAGACATCAAGGCCACGATCAACGGCAACCGGGTGGAGATCGGTTGGGTTGGAACGGCAACAGCGCGTTCCTCGACCTGTGCGAGATCGAAGTGGATCGCAACGACAATAAGGGCTCAATCCTACTCACCTACGATTCTACGCCCAACTACGTGGACACCGCGCCTTTCCCCACGGCTCCGACCAAATGGACTTACCGCGCCATCTACCGCGTGGGCGACCAACGCGTCGGCCAATGGAGCAAACCAGTCAGCGTAACCGTCAGCGGCTAAGTGCAGAGATCGACAATCAATAATAAAGCGGCCGGATGGGAGAAACATCCGGCCCTTTTTGTTTTTTGACAAAGGCTTCGTGATATTACTGCCTCCGGAGATATGCTCCATCCTCATGCGTCGCTTGCGCAGATTCTCCCACGCCTCTTCGAAAATGGGGAATCCGCCAATAAGTGTGGCCGCAAACGCCACCCAGTCACGCGACATCCAATTGCGCCACCAGCCGCTCAGGTCGGCGACGATAACTGCTGCCATTACCGCTAACCGGACATATTCCGCCATCCCACCGTCATGCTCGTGCGCCGACTCATGCTCGCCGCGATCGGCATGGTTGTGTTTCGAGTTGTGCCGCTGCATCATTTCACAAGAATCATTTTCACCAACGCATAGATAGCCCCGCCAAAAATGTGCGGCGCTGGCCGTACTGCGCCGCGTTGATGCCAAGCCCGGTGCCATCGCGAAGCTCGTAAACCTCATCGAAGACGTTGACGCAATCGAAGCGCAGCTTCATTTCGCGGATGGCGCCGAACTTCGTGTGAAACACGTGCTCCACCCCGAGATTAACCGGATAATAACTGGGATTCTTTTGGGTGTTGGCAAAGCCTTTTCTCAACCCGTAACCATAGAGGAAATCGACATTGAAACGAGTATCCTTCTCCCACGTATATGATGCGCCAGCAGAAAGAGTATAGCGTCCCTCATGGTCCAACTGAATGTCGTGCGCCTTAATGTAAGCCAGCTCGTCTCGTGGAAATTCGAATTGCGCCGAGTTGATCTCTCGGGCACTGGTAGCGACGAAGGCGAAGTTGGCAAAAGCCGAAAACGGACCTTGCTTGTAGGTCGAGCTTAACTCCGAACCATAGACCGTTCCCTCCCGATAACTGAAAGGCGAGAGAATGACCGCACTGCCAAACTGACCCAGATCAATCAGGTTCTTGGCGTCTTTGTAAAACGCATCCACCGTTGTCTGCCACCCGGGCGTAATCTGCCGAGAGAAGCCGATATCAAAATAATTCGCCCGCTCAACATGGGTCGGATCGTCGTGAAAGTTATCCGGCCTGCCGCTGGTGTCGCGGAACTTCTCGATCGTAAACAGCGGGATGTATTGCACGGAAGGCGGCGTAAAGTAACGCGCATAGCCAAGATGCGCTGAGGTTTTGTCATCGACTTTCCATACGAGATTAGCTCGGGGACTCAATTGACCTGCATCATCGAACGAACAATCGAATCGGTCATATCGCAGACCATAATTGAGCGTGAGGCGATCGGCGATTCGCCATTCATCCTGAAGGTAAACACCACCCGTCAGCCCATGGTTGGCGACGTCATTGCTAATCTTTATCGGGTGAGTGGATGTCTGCATCCCGTTGGCATCCACCGGGAAAACCAAACTCGAGGTATTAAGCTTCTCATCAGTGTACTCTCCCAGGAATCCACCTCGAATGGTGTGGCCATTATCCAGCGAGTAGGAGGCATCCAATTGAATGCCGTTCGTGAAAAAGCTGTTTTCGACGTTTGCGGCAATGCCCTGGAAGATCAGATCGCCGATCGGATCTGGAGTAAACCGAATCTGTCCGTAACGCGTATAGACTGAGGCGTAGAATGAAAGCTCGTCCAACGTTTTTTGATAGGTGAGGACCGCGTAGTAATTCTGCTCGTTCTGATTCTCATTAACGATTGCCGAGTCAGCTGAGCGAACTCCGGCTAGCTCGAACTTCTCCGGCAGACGAGGCGTATTGGGCAGCTGAAAATCGGCGTAAGATCCGTTCAACAACAGGCTGACCCGACTCGTCTTATCGATGTTATACGACACGTAGGCAAAAGCTTTTTCTTGGTCGGTATAATCGTGCAGCGGCCGAACACTTGCTGTCGGGTTTTCAATTCCGAGATCGTTGTGTTTATAAGAAGCGGTTGCGAAATAATCCAGCTTACCGGTGGTGCCGCCAAGTTGCAGTGACGGATTAAATGTGTCGTAGCTGCCGCCGTAAAGTGAAAACTCGCCGCCATTGAGCTGACTACCACTTTTAGTCGAAACATCGACTATCCCGGCCGTGCGGAAACCAAATTGAGCCGGTAAAGAGCCGTCAATAAGTGTGACAGAGTCAATCAGACGAGTATCAATCTCCTGACCAAAGCCATTGAGACCCTCCGGCAAAAGGACGCCATTGACGCGATAGGTAAGGTCGCCGTGCTCGCCGCGCACATGGTCCTCCCCATATGAGTCGGCGACAACGCCTGGTGCCCGGAGCAAGACCTGACTGAATGGAGCACTCTCGCCCCCAGGCACCGACTGGATCTGATTCGGACCAATCGTATAAGTGACGGCTCCGAGTTCCGGGGCGATTTGCTCGCGCGCTTTGTCCAAATCCGCGGTTACATTGACTGGGGCGACTGTTGCAGGATTTTCCGTGGCAGGGGTGGGAGCAGGCGACGATGCATCCTGGGCTCCCGCAGGAAAACCGGCCGTCATGAGAAGTGCCGCCCAAGCCAAGCCGCATCCCACGGCAAGCCGAGCCGTAACTATAACATTAATATGTTGTCCTGATTTAATAATGTAGCCGTAACTACATAATGAATAGTGCTCGACTATCAACCTGGTTTTGCTTCAATCGAAAGAAGATGGGCTCGACCAAGAAAAGAGACGCGCGCGGCAAAGAGGGCAATGTCGGCCCCAAGGCCCAGGCCGAGAATCTCTCCCAAACCCGACGCGAGCACGCCCACGAAACTGCGGAGGACTACGCAGAAGCCATCGCTGATTTGATTGCAGAGACCGGCGAAGCCCGCATCGTTGACCTCGCCAAACGGCTCGGCGTTACACACGTCACCGTCAACCGCACAATTATTCGGCTGCAAAAAGCTGGTTTGGTCACTTCGAAGCCGTACCGGGCCATCTTTCTAACCGACAACGGACGCAGTCTAGCTGCCACTTCCAAGGCCCGCCACGAAACAGTCGCGGCCTTTCTCCGCTCGCTTGGCATCCCGGAACGCGTGGCGGAGATGGATGCCGAGGGTATTGAGCATCATGTGAGTCGCGAAACACTCGCCGCATTCAACAAAGTGCTGCGAAAAAGCGGCCATTAACAACTGCAGTTCCCAGAAGCGCAACCTCCCCTTTATCGATCCTGGCGAGCAATGATCGCTCAGGCGTGGAAGCGCCGAGGCTGCAGCCGCTGCTGGCGTAGCCTCTCTGTGTGCTCATGCGCCTGCCGGTGGCGGTTGCTCTGCACAGAGCGCGCCAGCGCTCAGCAGTCCAAAGCGCGTCCACGTCCGGCAGCTATCAGCCCGTTTGAGCTTGGCGCGCGCCGTCGCCCGCAGTGGCGTTGCGTTCGCCATTTCCTATTTTGCCGCCGCTGGGAATGCTTCGTCTCGGTGCCTTGTCAACGGTGCATTTCCGGCCGCATCGTTCGCTCCGGCTCATGGTGCGTCGCCCCTCGGCATTTGCAGCAGCGATGGGAGCTAGAACGCCCAGCTAACAACGACCTTGAAAAGTACTGGCGCGGTCAGCTGATTACCCGTGAAATTTTGAAAGACCGGGACCTCAGCGTCGGCGTAAACCTTCACCGGATGGATATGGAATTCGATTCCTGGTGAAAGCAGAAGGCGTTGATAACCCGACGCCACCGGATGTGCCGAGTGTGCGCCGCCGTCGCTCGTCCGTTCGGAAACGATCGCTTGGGCCACGGGTGTAATCGTTACGCGACCGAGCCGGAAGCCGTTATAGTAGATTCCAGCCGCAGAGTCTAGTTCGAGCCCCGGACGATAGTGAACCTGTGTCAACACTGGCAGATCCAATTCAGTCTGAGCGAACCAGTCCCACTTCCCATCCTTCGTTAGACTGTTCCGGTAAAAGCCTCCCATAAGAATGTCGGTGCTTCCGGTTCCGATCTGCGTATCACGATCGACAAGATGAGAGTCGAACGTGTGACTACCAGTCGGCAGTTTGAGGCCAAGATTGACGCCAGCGGAAAGGTCCGGGAAGAAGCCCGTATAAATGCCCTCGATCCGCAAGTCGCCAAACTGACTCCAGTCGCGGTTTACGATCTTGCCCGCGCCGTTTAGGGTCGTGAAAGAGCGATAATCGTAAGGCAGTTCAATCTGGATTCCCCATTTGTAATTGAAAAAGTATTGCAGGTTGATGGAAGTGAAATCGGTTTCAATCTTCTTGTCGTTGTTATGTGCTGCGGGCGCCGATGAAGTGCCACTCCAATTCTGGTTTTGGTCCTGATAATCGTAATTCAAGAAGACCATTCCACCTGGACCGGTTGGAAGCATTGAACTGGTCGCCACGTCGAAGACGCTACAGCCACAAGCGCAAGCGCGAACCTGCGTTGCGCTGGCTGCAAAAAACAAAAACATAAACAAACATAAAGATTTCATTCATTCCTCCTAAGAAATGCGAAGCGTCACGACATAGCGCGACGATTCTGTGAGTTGGCAATGCGCGAGGCTGCGACACGTGCACACGCACGGCGCAAACGACTCGAATCCCTAACTAATTAGCCCACGCGTGGCGGAGGAACGGGCGGCGAATCGCCGCTATCTGAGCAATGAAAAATTGTCGCCGGATATTCGAACGCAATGAAGGGCCTTTGGAACCGCACCGCGCGCCCGACACACATAAGGTCGATCTTAGACGTCGGAGACTGCAGATCCGATTTCTTCTCGGAATTCTTTCCCTTGTTCACGACATGACAAAGCGAGCATGGATGCGCGCCATCGAATGTTTGCGTGATTGCCTGGCACAATGATGCGCGCTTCGAGTGCTCAACGAGCATCGTCGTCCACGCGATGGATTGGAGAGCCAGCCAATGCAACCCGATTGCGCAGCAAAGCGCGACAATCGTGGTGATGCGGCCAATGCAATGAAGCACGATTGCGAAACTAGGGGGCGTCTCGATGCAAGTCAATAAGTTGCGCGATACCGTCCAGACCAAAGGATGGGGACCGCGTCATTGTTGCGGCGTAGTCGGTACCGGCTGTGACGAAGTTTGAGCGAGCGAGATCAGCTCGGAGACAGTTACGAATTTGAAGCCTTTCGCCAGAAGGGTATCAAAAACTTGCGGCATCGCAGCAATCGTCCCCGGGTGGATATCGTGTGACAAAATGATCGATCCCGGCCGTGCTCCCGCGATGATGCGTTGCGCGACGACGTTCGAGCCAGGCCGCTTCCAATCGACGGGATCAACGTCCCACAAAATTATTTTGTAACCGAAGTCGTGATTTACCCATTGACGCTGGCGTTTCGTCAATTCGCCATAGGGAGGGCGCATCAACTTCGGTTTTATGCCAACGGTTTTCGCGATGATGTCTTCGGTTTCCTGAAGTTGCGTGCGAACGCCGTCGTCCGAGAGCTTCGCGAGATTAGGGTGCGACCAAGTGTGATTGCCGATTTCGTGTCCTTCCGCGACCTCTCGGCGGAGAACAGCTGGGTTCTGCTCGACGCATTGGCCAATGACGAAGAAGGTGAGTTTGATGTGCCGCTTTGCTGCCATATCGAGCAGCTTGGGCGTGTTGGTCGCGTGCGGGCCATCATCAAATGTCATCGCGATATATGGGCCATCGACGTTAACTTTCGTAAACGTAATTTTCTCAGAGCTCGGAGGATTCGGCGCAGGCGAAGTCGCTGCCAACGCCGAATCTTGCGCATCGACAACGGCGTAGGACGACACGATGGCGACAAGAGAGAATATAAAAGATCGGATCATAGGCGTTGCATGACCGGGTAACCTCAAAAGTCGAAGGCGATGGTGCCGTAGAAGCCGCGGCGCTGGCCGAATTGCGGGGCGAACACGCCGATCCCGCTGCCGTCGCGCAGCTCGTAGACTTTGTCGAACAAATTCACGACGTTGAAGCGGACTTTGACGGAAGTCTTTTCCGTAATCTTGATTTGACGCTGCAGACTCGCATTAACTGTCCCGTAGTCGGGAACGCTTTTGGTGTTTACGAAACCTCTCCGAAGCCCGCTCCCGTAGAGAAAATCAAGCGACCCTTTCCAGTCGTTCCAAGTGTACGAAGCGCCGGCTGAAGCGGTGAGACGCTGGTCGTGGTCGAGAAAGATCCAGTGATGCTTCACAAACTTGAAGTCCTCAGGACTGAACAGGAATTGCGCCGAACTCCAGGACGTCCCGCGCGCCCATCCGTAGGCGAGATTTCCGTAGGCGGAGAACGGGCCGTGATCGTAGCTCGTCGTCAATTCACCCCCGTAATCTCTGCCGCGCTCGTAGTTGAACGATGAGAGAACGAGCGCCGCCCCGAACTGGCCTTCGTCGATTAGAGAGTGCGAGCTTTTGTAGAAACCGTCTAACCCGACGTTCCATCCTTCCGTGATCTTTTGCGTGATGCCGGCGTCAAAGTAATGCGCCCGTTCGGCCGTCACAGGAGAGTCTTTTGTCATCGCGGGCGCGTTCGTCGTGCCCGCGAACTTTGCGAGAGTGCTTTGAGGGACAGATTCCAGCGGTGGCGGTGTGAAATAGCGCGCATAACCGGCGTGAAGCGTGGTCGATTCGAAGGGCTTGTAGACGACGTTAAGGCGTGGGCTGAGCTGGTTTTCATTAACAAACGCGTTTTCGAAATCCAGGCGCCCGCCGAAATTAATCGTCAATTGCTCAAACGGCTTCCATTCATCCTGCAAATAGAACCCATAAAAGTATCCGTACTTGTCGTGATTATCGACGATGCGCATCGGCGTCGTGCTCGCTTGATTGCCCATCGAATCGACCGGAAAAACGAGCGTAGCGGTGTCAATCGTCGCGTATTGCTCGTTGAAAATGAAGCCGCCTCGAATTGTGTGTTCGTCGTTCAGTTTGTAGCTGGCATCAAACTCAAGGCCGTTTGAAAGAATGTCGCGATCGAGACGCGATGCGACGCCGTTGAAAATGAGATCACCCACATTATCCGGCCGAAAGAGGATCGAGCTATAACGATTGAAGATCGATGCCTGAAAGTTGAGGTCGTCCACCTTTTTCTGATAAGTCAGAATCTCGTAGGAGTTGGTTTCCGCCTGGGTTTCATTCAGCTTTGCCGAGTTGAATGTGGATCTCGTTCCATCGGTGAACATCGGCGTCTGCCCCGGATTGTTCGGAATGTCGAAATCGCTGTGGTTCGCTCCGATGAGCAAGGTCACGCGACTGGTATCGTCGATGATGTAAGAAAGGTAGGTAAAAAACTTGTGTTGATCGGTGTCGTCGTGAATCGGATTGGCGCTGCCGGTGGTGTTTTCGATGCCGATGCCATTGTGCAAATAACTTTGGCTGACGTAATAACTGAGCCTGCCGACGAGGCCGCCCCGCTCGAAACTCTCCATCACCGTGTCGAAACTGCCGACCTCTACCGAAGCCTCGGAGCCGGAAAAAACGGCACCGTTTTTCGTGTGAATGTCAATCACACCGGTAGTGCGAAACCCGAATTGCGCGGGCAACGCACCAGTGACTAAGGAGATGTTATCGGCAAAACGCGTCTGTAATTCCTGGCCGAAGCCTGGAATGCTTTCCGGCAACAGCACGTCATCGATGCGGTATTGCAAATTCGCGTGCTCGCCGCGCACGTGCAATTGACCGAATGAATCCTGCGCCACGCCGGGAAAACGCAGAATGGTTTGGTTGAATGGCGCGTTCTCTCCTTGTGCCTCCGAATCAAGCCGGTCGGGTCCCACGGTGTAGCGCGTGGCGCCGAGATTCGGCACGATTTGCTCGCGCGAAATGTCGAGCTCCTGGCTGGTAACAACAACACTCTGCGTCGTGGCTGCACCGGGTGCCGCTGTTGCAGATGGCGTGGCGGTAGGGGACGCCGAAACTGCGTCCTGGGCAGTCGCCGCGTTTGCTCCGCAGAGCGCTGCGACTGATATGATCAAAATTTTTCTCATGAAATTTATTTCCAAATTCGATTGTCGATCTTGAGTTGAATTGTGGCTCTCGCGGACTAGGCAAAGCCGATTGCTGTAGTCGCTCGCCGCGCCGAGCGGGTGACGCGATGATTTGCAGGGCGTTTCTCTGAACCCCGAAAGCATTCGGGGCCCACGCGAACGCCCTACAATTTTAAGCCAGCACGGGCGGGCCGTGCGCGAATATGTGCGCGGCGAGGAAGACCGACTGAACCCAGGTCGGGTTCACCACTGCGAGATTCGAGAATTCAACCGCCGTGTCGACGCGTGCAACGAGCGGTGGCGGCGAGCAATGATGATAATTGCCCGCCGCGATGAGCGTGACCGCGCATTCGTGTTGGGGTTGGTCCGCGTCCGGATGAACGCGCTCGTGCAGCTGCGGCGAAACCGAGAGCGCATTCGCAAAGAGGAACGCACCAATCAATCCGAAATGGATCGTAATGCGCTTCATCGCGACGCGATCTTCTCTCTCGCCTAACCCTTGCGCAACAAATTTTTGCACGATCGACAGTCACTGTAGCGGAGGCTGTGCCAACCGCCGCGCTATTAGATCAGGCGTTTGCCACAAGCGCCTCTGTACATTACCGATGCGGCGGTTCATGTCGACCTCGGGACGAAATGAGTGCGCGGCTGGACACGGCCGCGCTGTTGGATTACGAATGCGCCAAGCCCGCGGTTATGGATCCGGTTAGACTTTACTTCATCATCTTCGGCGCTCTGACGATTATCGGCGGCGTTATCGGCTACGTGAAAGCGGGTAGCCTGCCGTCCATTATTGCGGGCTCGATTACCGGCGTTTTGCTGCTCGTTGCCGGCTCGCTTCTGCCGCAACATCGCGCAGTTGGGCTCACGACCGCGTTGATTATTTCGCTCGTTCTCGCTGCGCAATTCGTCCCGAAATTCTTTCGCACCGGAAGAATGATGCCCGCAGGCCTGATGTCGATCCTAAGCGTGATCGGCCTGATCGTGGCGATTGTTGCCTGGTTGAGAAAATAATCACGTGGCAAAGCTTCGTCTGCGCACGTGGCGACGGCTCGTGCTCTTTTTGCTCGCGGCGATTTTTGTGGCGATTGTTTACCGCTGGATTTCCCTAGAACGGCTACAGCGCTTCGCGCCGGCTGAAGTTGCAGCCACGCCATCGCCGCAACCGACGCCGACCCGGCCGCCGGTCGTCACCGGAAAACTCGACACTGGAAAATTATTTAATGGCATCACGTTGCATTCGACGGTGGAAGCATCGCCCGGCGCCGACACAACCACGGAACGCGTCGATCCGGAAAGTTATGTCCTCGATCTAAAGTTGCGGGCACGGGTGCCGACGCCTAACAAGACCATTGACGAGCTGGCCAAAGTGAGTCCGCAATTGCCCGCGCTGTTACCCGGTCTGGCGGCAATGTTTTCTGCCGATCCGGTGTCGCCGCTCTTTGCGGAGCTTTACAACACGAAGGTGCGCATGTTGCGCGAAAACCTGGTACGCTTGGATTTGCTGCTCTCGCGCCACAATTTCTTCGACTGCCAAACCGTCTTGCAATTGCAGCACCCCCAAAGCCATCGCAAGGCTCTGTTGCTTCAGGCGGATATGGATGTGGATGCAGACGGCTCGGACGCGGACCGAATGCCAATCGGCACCGGCGCGCCGACCAACTTCAAACCGTTCACGAGTTATCGCTGGCTTAAAAAAACGTCCGCGCCGAATCCGTATCTGCCCGCGACTGAAGAGCGACTGAAACACGCCGAAGACGAGCTCGGTCTGCCAACCACCACGCCGGAGCGAAAGCGCGATTTGCGCAACACAATCACGCAGTTGCGTAGTGAACTGGGCACGCTCAAGAAATTCAGCTTCCTTATCGGCGCAACCGATCCCTACATCGTGATCCCGGGTGCCTTTACGCACGGTCGCGACACGACCAAAACCGGCGATTATGCGCTGGTCATTTTTGGCGGCACCATTTACCCGGCAATTGTCGGGGACATTGGCCCTAACGACAAGGTTGGCGAAGCATCGCTGCGCATTGCGAAGGAGATCAGCGTATTGGCCACGCCATACAATCGACCGGTGAGCGATCTCAAAGTGACATATCTGATTTTTCAGGGAACAGCGAACACGCCCTTTGGGCCACCTGATTTGGACAAAATCGAAGCACGCTGTCAAAAACTTGTCGATGAAATCGGCGGCGCCACCGTGCCGTTGCATCACTGGGAGAACATTATTCCGCCGCCGCCCACCCCGACACCGACGCCCACGCCGCAGCCAACGGCAGCGGCTACAACGCCAAGACCGACAGCATCACTTTCACCGGGGCCATCGATATCTCCATCTGCTTCCCCGTCGGCGACGTTTGCTTTCCCGCTGCCAAGTCCGAGTGCAACGCGCTAGGTGGATCGCGATCTCCGAGCGCGATGTTAGAAATTTGCTCGGAAAGCCTTCGGCGCCCGATTAGCATCGAGCTCGGAGAACTCAATCCATCATACAGCCAAGCAGGTGACTTGGTGCGTTCTTTAAGTGCAGTTGCATGCTGCATTCCTTATAGCCGAAGGATGAAGTCGCTTGCGAAACGCTGGTGGTTCTGGGTTCTCATCGTCGTCGCTGCGGCTCTTATCGTGGTGCACACGTATCTGGCGATCTGGGTGCGTGATTATGTAAACCGCAAGCTTTCTGAAATGCCAGGTTATCGCGCGCGTGTGGCGGCGGTGACGCTGCATCTCTGGCGCGGCGCGTATCAAATCCACAAGATCACCATTGAAAAAACCAGCGGCAAAGTGCCGGTCCCGTTTTTCTCCGCGCCGCTCGTCGATCTTTCCGTGCAATGGCACGCGCTGATTTTTGAGCGGGCATTCGTCGGCAACATCGAATTTCAGCGCCCACAACTGAACTTGGTGAATGGCCCGACCGAAGATGCTCGCACCCATACCGACGTTGATAAGCCATGGGCGCAAAAAATTAAGCAATTGTTCCCGCTCAAGATCAATCGCTTCGCCGTTCACAACGGCGAGATTCACTATCGCGATTTCACCAGGGACCCGAAAGTAGACGTGGTGGTCGATCGTGTTCAGATGGTCGCCGTTAACCTAACGAACAGCAAAAAGCTTTCGAAAAGTCTGATTGCTGACATTCGGATCGAGGGACGTCCATTGCGGGTGGGCCATGCGCGGGCGCAGATTTCACTCGACCCGTACGCGGCGCGGCCGACATTCGCGTTGAATCTCGAGGTCAAAGATCTGCCGGTGGTGAAATTGAACGACTTCGCGAAAGCCTACGGTCATTTCACGTTTGATCAGGGGACCTTGAACCTTGCGATAGAAGCAAGCACCAAAAACGGCTCTTACCAAGGCTACATCGAGCCGGTGTTCGATCACTTGGGCATTTTCAACCCGGCTAAGGCCGACAATCCGGCTACGCTCGTTTGGGAAGCCATCCTCGGAGGCTTGACTGAAATCGTGCGTAATTATCCGAAAGACCGATTCGGCACGAAGGTGCCGTTTTCCGGCTCATTCGAGCATCCGCAACCCGACATTTTCGCGACCATCGGCAACGCATTTCGGAATGCATTCGTGCAAGCGTTCTCCGGAAAGTTGGAGAACTGGAAAAAATTGCCGCCGGTTAAGCCAGAGGAAAAACAGTAGGCGGCCGCTTTCGCTAGGTGAGCTGCATTAAACGCTAATCGTACGGCGGGTACCCTGGCGGATAGGCAGACGGTGGTCGAGGCACAAAAATCTCCGGACGCTCGATCGCGCGATGACGCGGCGGAGCATTAACCTCCTCATCAGGAGCACCCGGCGTGACAACGACGATGTGCCCCGATGGCAAACGCAGGATCATTCTGCCGTCAGCCGTGGTGCCGAGAAATCTCGCGTGGACCGAACTACTGCGACCGCGCCGCGGCGCGCTTCTGGCGTAATCGTTAGGCGAACTATCCACCTCGCGTCCCCGCTGCGATCTCGATGCTCGCTTCGAATTGGACGTGATAATTTTCGCTTTGTCATGCGAGCTGGAAGTCGAATCGCTAGTTTCCGAATCCTGCTTGCCGGCTGGTTTCCCTTGACTCGCCGAACTCTCGTCCGGCGCTTCGGATGGCGGCTGCGGTTGAGACTCTTGAGCCGTCGAAGCAATCTGCGCAGGCGAGCTTGCGTTCGATGACATCGGAGCGGATGACGAAGTCGCTGCGGACTGATTTGATGGCGGTTCCAGTTTAGATTCGAAGGTGGTGGAAGCAATTTGAGCGGGCGAACTCGAACCCGTCGCGACCGGAGCAGGCGACGGATTCGGGGGCTGATTCGCCGCTCCTGGGGCGGGTTGGCTCGCTGGCGGCGATGCCGATGCTATCACCGGCGCAGACGTGGTTGAAGCGGTGGCCACTGCGTCAGGCACTCCGACCGGCACGCCGATTTTATCCCGCCCGCGACTTACATGGAAAAACGCAATCGTTCCGCTGGGCAAAAGAAACGCAGCCGCCGCAATGCCCATGAGGAGAATTGCAGCAAAAACGAGCGCGCCGTGCAAAATCTGCATCGCCGGCGTGGGCAAAGGTTTCGATTCTTTCGAAGCCGCCCTTGGAATCACCGCCGGGATAGGCATTCCCAACTTGCGACGGATCGCCTGTCGACGCTCGACTTTGGTTAGACATTTCCGAATCTCCTGTTCAAAAAGCACCGGATCTTGCGGGCGTTGCTCTGGATTTTCCTGCAACATGTAGCCGAGCAAGTTGCGCAGCGCTCTGGGCCCGCGGCGCAAGTCCGGTAAACGCCGTGCCCGAAATCGAGCTCGCCTTCCATCGGGCGTGAGCGGCACCGCGCCGGTAAAAAGAAAACACATGGTGGCGCCGAGCGAATAGATTTCCGAGCGGAAATCGAGCGCGCGATTTTGCAATTGCTCGGGGCTGGCGAACTGCGGCGCGATCGAAGCCGCGAGCTCGCGCGCTTCTACGCTGTCAGAATGCGACTCGAGACCTGCGAGACCGAAGTTCAACAATTTCACCAAAGGCCAGCCACCATCGTCCGTTCGGCCGGGGACGATCATAATATTGGAAGGTTGGATTGCTCGATGGGTCAAAGAGAAAAACGCAGCAGCAGCAAGTGCCCGGACGACTTGAATTCCAATACGCAACACTGCGTCCGCAGTCATCGGACCGTGCGCGACGATCCAAGAATCGGCCGTTTCGCCTTCGACATATTCGGAGACCAGCGCGATGTACTCGTGCTCGACACCAACTGCGAAAAGTTTCGCGATGTTTACATGGTCGAGCTTCTGCACCGAGCGCGCTCGTTCTTGGAATTGCACGAGGCTCGCGGGCTCGACACTGGCAAGAGGCACGAGCTGGAGCGCGACCTGTTCACTCGAACGAACGTCGATCGCTTTGTAGTTAATCGCTGCGCCGCTCCGGCTGACCTGCCGCAGAGATTCGTCGGCGTTTCTGCGAATCCGGTAATGCTCGAGAAAAACCTTGTCTTCCATATCTTAAGCCCTGGGCGCGGAGGTGATCGTCGCCTTCCGAAGAGACAGAACCGGCGCCATCTCTCTCACCTTAGACTGCCCTAGCTCCCGATCCATTCATCGCAATCCCATCGAATGGCAACCATCTATTAGTTAACAATTGCAACGTAAGTAAGTTGCGGCGCCGTTTTTCTAGCTGACTCGATCAGGGAAAGCTTTCGGGATTTAGGTGGCATGGCTACCCCGCTTGGATTCGAACCAAGAATAACGCCTCCAAAGGGCGCTGTGTTACCGTTACACCACGGGGTAATTGATTTCGGATTGCAGATTTGCAAACCGTAGCGCGCCCGGCGACGCGCGCAATTACTCCGCGACAGGTTCGGGCAACCGAATATCCACCGTCGTGCCTTTGCCGGGCACGCTCGCGATCGAGATTTTTCCATCGTGCGCTTCGACGATGGCTTTGACAATCGCCAGGCCGGTTCCGGCACAATCCGAATGTTCGCCCGGTTCAAACGGCTCGTACAGTCTTGGCAGCATCTCGGACGAAATGCCAACACCCGTGTCCGAGAGCCGCAGGACAACTTCGTGGTGAACGAGATCGCTGGTAAAAGTGATGACGCCCGCGACGGGCATTGCGTGAATTGAATTGTCGATCACGTTGCCAAGGGCGCGCGCAAACCGACCGACGTCGACGTTGATGTTGCCCTGGTAACGAATGTGTTTAGCGAAATCGATTTTCTTAGCCGGCAGAAGATGGAGCGAACGGCGGTTGAGTTCGTCGAGCAACCGCCAGATGGAAACCGGGCGTTTGTTCACCGAAACTGAACCGCGCGTGTAATCGAGAAGGTCCAACGTCATTCCGAGGATGCTATTCACGGTCTCGGTCAGCATTTTGCTCAACTCGCGCAACTGCGGATCGGTCGATTCGCTTGCTATCAAGTCCGAACAGCAACGCGCGATGCAAACCGGATTTTTCAGGTCCTGAATCATGGCGTTGGCCAGCGCGCCGGCCACCCGCAATCGCTCGGCGCGGACTGTTTCGCGCATGAATTGCGCGTTTACACGGCGCATCCGGTCGGTTACCGCGCGAAGAAAATTCATGTGCACGTGGCTGGGCGCGAGTTCGAGAATTTGCTGGAACGTTTTTTCTTTGACCGCGCCGATCAAGGCGGGCGCAGCTGCCACGGCCGTGGCAGAGCGCGGCTCGCCTGCCAATAGCGCCGTCACCCCAAAAAAATTCCCCGGATCGACATATCCTATGATCTCATGCTCGCCCGTCGGGGCGGGTCTGGAGATTTTCACACAACCTTCGCCCACTAGGTAAAGCGAGTCTCCGGGGTCGCCCTCTCGGAAAATGATGTCCCCGGGCTGCAACCGCAGCACGCCAATCTTCGGCGTGATTTTTTTCAGGACCTCGGCATCAATCCCCTCGAATAGACGATTCTCCGAAAAGCGTTCCAAATCTCCGACTCGTCGCGCTGATGTCATCGCGCGACGCTAGCCAGCCAAAGAGGACGAATCTCCGCGCATGCGCGAATACTTCACGCTCTCCAAAACCGAGCGGACATTGCTGACGATTTCGTCGGGGGCCACCGGCTTTCGCAAGTAGCCGGTCAGCCCTGCCTTCATCAAACCGTCGAGGCGCTCGGCCTGAATGAATCCGGTGCAAAGCACGACCGGCACGTCTGGCCGAATTTCGCGGAGCCGGTGAAAGGTTTCTTCGCCATCCATGAACGGCATCGTAAGATCGAGAAGGACCAACTGATATGCGTGCGGACGACGACGAAACAGATCGAGACATTCGAAACCCGATTGTGCGGTTGTGACATGGTATTCGGCTGTGCAAAGAAGTTGTTTCACCAAAGTTAATGCCATCTCTTCATCGTCCACGACGAGGATGCCCGGCTTCGGACTCGGCATTGGCGCGATGGATTTCGGTTTTACAAATGCCGCCAGCTCCGGGTGCATGAGCACTTTTTCTTGGGCTCCGCCCGCCTGCTCTGCCAACTGCGACGCCACCATCTCCGCCCGCTCGATGCTTTCTCGCAGCATTTCGAGATATTTTTCCGAGCCGGCGCTGCCATCCCAGAGATTCTCGATCTCTGCGCTCGTGCCGGAGATAATCTGTAAGATGTTGTTCAGTTCGCTCGTCGCCTTGGAGACCGATTCCTGAGGAACGGATGCGTCGGGAGCAGGCGTAGATTTGTTATCAGAGTTCATCCAACTAAAGCCGGAGCATGCCGAATGCCTCTCCGCTTAGTTCATTTAGAAAAATTGGCCAATCCGCGCCAAATCGGCACAACCGGCCAAGATCGACAATCGGGTTGTCACCTTGAAATCCCGTTCGCAATCGAACGAAATCGGCTTACATTTTTAGTCTTGCTTATGAAGGAGCTTCGCGTCGAAAACCTACACGTAACGATCGCTGACAAGGAGATCGTCCGTGGACTCAGCCTGAGCGTGCCGTGCGGCCAAGTTCATGCGATTATGGGCCCGAACGGCTCGGGCAAAAGTACCTTGGCCAAGGTCTTGGCCGGGCATCCCGATTACCAAGTGACGAAGGGCAATGTCACCCTGGATGGCGAAAATCTGCTCGAACTCGAGCCGGATGAACGGGCTCGGCGCGGGCTTTTCATGGCGTTCCAGTACCCGAGCGAAATTCCAGGCGTGACCATTGCGAATTTTCTCCGGGCGGCGCTGCAAGCGCGTTCGCCCGAAGGCGAAGAACTGGATGCGACCGATTATTACGCGAAGCTTTATGAGAAGATGGAGCTGCTCGGGATGGACCGCGCGTTTACGTCGCGCTCAGTCAATGAAGGATTTTCCGGCGGGGAAAAGAAGCGCACTGAGATTCTGCAACTTGCCATGATCGAGCCGAGATATGCGATTCTCGATGAAACCGATAGCGGCTTAGATATCGATGCGCTCAAAACTGTCGCGCACGGAGTTAATTCCTTGAGGGGGCCGAATCTCGGAATTCTTTTGATCACGCACTACCAACGGCTTTTGAACTATATCGTGCCGGACTATGTCCATGTTATGGTAGCGGGGCGTATTGTGCGCAGCGGGCGCAAGGAACTGGCGCTCGAACTGGAGGAGCGCGGTTACGATTGGGCGCGGGAGGAAGAGGGCGAGATGGCCCTCACAAGATAGGATCGACAATGAAAACCGAAACTGACACCTCAGCCGTCGATATCAATCGCAACATCGGCGACTTCTCCTACGACGTTGCGCACGAGTACGACGCCGGCACCGGGTTGTCGGAAAAAACGATTCACTACATTTCCGACGTCAAAGAGGACCCCGATTGGGTCCGCGAATTTCGGCTCAAGGGACTGAAGACATTTCTGGAAAAGCCCCTGCCGACGCATTGGGCGAGCAAGGATCTCGAAGCAATCGATTTCGACAAGATCCGGTACTATTTGAGCGGTGGCACGCAGGCCAAACGCACCTGGGAAGAAGTTCCCGAGGACGTTAAGCGCACGTTCGAGCGGCTCGGGATTCCTGAACAGGAACGCAGATTTCTGGCCGGCGTCGAAGCGCAGTTCGACAGCGAAGCGGTTTACTCAAACATCAAGAAAGCGGTCGGCGAGCAGGGTGTGATTTTTGTCGGATCGACAGAAGGTTTGAAAAATCATCCGGAGATTTTCCGGAAGTGGTTCGGCAAAGTCATTCCAATCGGCGACAATAAATTCAGCGCGCTAAACTCCGCCGTCTTCAGTGGCGGGTCGTTCATCTACGTGCCGCCTGGAGTGAAGGTGAAACATCCATTGCAGGCGTACTTCCGCATCAACGCCGAGAACTTTGGTCAGTTCGAGCGCACGCTGATCATCTGTGACGAAGGCTCGGAGCTGACTTACATGGAAGGTTGCACCGCGCCGAAGTTCAATACCGCCACGTTGCACAGCGCGGTGGTCGAGCTGGTTGCGCTCAAAGGCGCGAAGCTTCAGTACATCACCGTCCAGAACTGGAGCGAAAACGTTTTCAATCTCGTAACCAAGCGCGGCCTTGCGCATGAAAACGCAGAGGTGAAATGGATCGATTGTAACATCGGTTCGCGTCTGACCATGAAATATCCGAGCGTGATCATGAAAGGCCGCAAAGCGCGTGGCGAAGTTCTTTCGATCGCGCTCGCGAACGACGGCCAGCATCAGGACACCGGAGCGAAGATGATCCACGCCGCTGACGAAACAACCTCCAACATCATTTCGAAATCGATCTCGATCGGCACCGGCCGCGCCACTTATCGCGGACTGGTGCACGTGCCGAAGCATCTCAAGAATTGCAAAAACAACACCGAGTGCGACGCGCTCCTCATCAACGCCACGTCGCGCACCGACACCTATCCCGCCATCACCGTCCGCGGCACTGGCAACGCCGTGCAACACGAAGCGAGCGTCAGCCAGGTCAGCGCCGAGCAAATTTTCTACATGGAACAGCGCGGCCTGACCGAAGCGCAGGCCATGAGCTTGAGCGTAAACGGGTTCGTAAACGATCTTGTCCGCCAGTTTCCGATGGAATACAGCGTCGAGCTCAAACGCCTAATCGAGCTGGAGATGGAAGGCTCGGTCGGATAATTTTTCGCCTAACTAATTCAAGGAACGGCGGTCTCGAGACCGCCGTTTTGGTCTAAGATCGACATGTCGTTAGTCGCCCATGATGAAGTGAAGAAAGTTGCAGGGATCCTTTCCGGTCCGGTCGAGTCACGCGACCTTCCGGATTGGTTCCGCGAGCAGCAACGCGAGGCCTGGGAACAATTCCAAGCACTTCCGTCGCCGACGCGCAAAGATCAGCTTTGGCGGTTTTCCAATGTCGATCTTCTCGATCTCAAGTCGTTCAAGTTCGGGGGAGAATTGTCAGACAGAGATCGCGACGCGATTCTCGAGCAGTCGCGCGGGCTCGATGAAGTGGCCGCGCGATTGATCTTCGCCGGTGATCGACTTATCGAGCGCGACGTAATTTCGGATCAGCTGAAGAAGCGCGGCGTTATTTTCCAGCCGCTCGAGCGCGCCATGGTCGAGCACGCCGATCTTTTCCGAAAACATTTCATGTCGCAACCAGCAGTGCTCGGCTCGGCCAAGTTTGCCGCCCTGCACAAAGCCTTGGTTTCGTCGGGAACATTTCTTTATGTGCCGCGCGGCGTCGAAATCGAATTGCCGATCGAGATTTTCCATTGGCTGCATGGGGAGAACGCTTCCGTCTTTCCGCATTTGCTTCTGGTCACGGACGAACTCGCCAAAGTCACCGTCATCGAATCGTTCCGCTCGTTAGATCCACATCTACCGGGCTTCGCTTGTGGGGTGAACGACCTCATCGCCGGCCCGGGCGCGAAAGTAACTTACGTTTGCGCGCAGGCCTGGGGCGAAAACGTGCGCGCCTTGCAAATGAACACGACGACGGTCGATCACGATGCCTCGGCCATGAGTCTGAACCTGCATCTCGGCGCAAGATATTCCCGCTTCGAAAGTCTTAGCCGGCTCATCGGCGAAAGCGGGCGCAGCGATCTGCTCGCCGTCTCCGTGGCCAATGGCGACCAGGAATTCGACGCGCGCACGTTGCAAGACCACGTTTCGCCGCACACGGCCAGCGATCTTCTTTACAAAAACGCGCTGGACGATCGCGCCCGCTGCACGTTCGGCGGTCTCATCCGGGTCGAGCCGCACGCACATTTCACCGATGCATATCAAAAGGTGAGAAACCTTCTCTTGAGCGACGACTCCGAAGCGAACTCCATGCCCGGCCTCGAAATTCTGGCCGACAATGTCCGTTGCACGCACGGCGCGACTTCCGGTCAGATCGATGAAGACGAACTCTTTTATCTCCGTACCCGCGGCATCCCGATCAGCGTCGCCCAACGCCTCATCGTCATCGGTTTCTTGAACGAAGTCATTCGGCGGCTCGATCAACCAGCGATCGCGGCCCATTTGAATGGGTTGATTGAGACGAAGTTCGCGGCCTAAAAAGAAGGCCGGTCTGCAAATCGTCGTTTAAGATCCGACACGGCAGAAATCGAAAAGTTTGTGCAGGCGAGGCGCGTGCGCTCACCAGGAGAAGAAAATTCCTTTGCATAGCGAACCGGCGCGGTTGTATTTTAGATTTCTCTTCTTCAGCGCATGGACGTCGGCGGAAATATCAGCGGGATACTTGGCCAAAAGATCGGTGAAATTTATTCGATTTCGCCCGATGCAACCGTGTTCGAGGCGATCCAGATGATGGACAACAAAAATGTCGGCGCACTGTTGGTGATGGAAGGTGCGCGACTGGTGGGCGTTATTTCCGAGCGCGATTACACCAGAAAAGTCTTCCTGCGCGGCAAGCGCTCGCGGGAGACGACGGTGGCCGAAATCATGTCCACGGACGTTTTTACAACCCGGCCGCAGGAAGGCGTGGAGGAATGTTTGCGGCTGATGACTGAGAAGCACATCCGCCACCTCCCGGTCGTTGATGGCGAGAAGGTGATCGGCGTCATTTCAATCGGCGATCTCGTCAAACACGTGATCTCGTGCCAGAGCGCCACCATCGCGCATCTGGAAAATTACATCAGCGGCGGATACACCGGATAATTGTAGGCTGCCTGTGTCAGACGGCTCCTGAGTGGCGTTTGACACAAACGCCCTACAGTTTCCAAACGGTCTCTCCCCTAACAATCGTCCGCACCGCGCGCCCTGTTAATTTCCATCCCTCGAATGGCGAATTGCGCGACGCGGATTGGAATTTATCGGTCTTAACGGTCCATTCCAAATCGGGATCGATCAGCGTCACGTCGGCGGCTGCACCCACTGACAATGTTCCTGCATCGAGCTTCAGCAATTTCGCCGGTTCAATCGTGTACATCTCGATCAAACGCCGGATGTCGATCTTACGATGCTTATTCACGAGCAGATCGAGGAACAGTCCCAACTCGGTTTCCAAGCCAACAATCCCAAACGGCGCAGCGTCGAATTCGACTTCTTTTTCGAAATCCGCGTGCGGCGCGTGATCGCTCACCAAGATCGACAAGGTCCCGTCAGCGATTCCATCCAGGATAGCATCGACATCTGGTTGCGATCGCAGCGGCGGATTCATTTTGAAATTCGTGTCGAAATTTTGGATCGCTTCGTCAGTCAATGCGATGTGATGCGGGCAAACTTCGCCGCTGATTTTCAGGCCACGCGCTCGCGCTTCGCGAATCAAGCGCACGCTCCCGGCGACGCTGATGTGCTGGCAATGAATGTGATGATCGCAAAGTTCCGCGAGCAAAATGTTGCGCATGACGATCACTTCTTCGCCCGCTGCTGGCCAGCCCGGCAAGCCGAGCAGCGTGCTCCAATAACCTTCGTGCACCACTCCGTTGCCGACCAAATTGTAATCCTGGCAATGATCGAGCACCGGCAACCCAACCATGCTCGTGTACTCAACCGCGCGCCGCATCAGCTCATGATTTTGAATGCAACGACCGTCATCAGTAATCGCCACCACGCCGGCCTGGCCTAACGAACCGATAGGCGCGAGTTCTTCGCCCGCGAGATTTTTCGAGATCGCGCCGGTCGGCAAAACATTCACGCTCGCAACGTCGGCTGCGCGATCTTTGATCCACGCGATCGTCGCGGGATTATCGGCCGGCGGCGAGGTGTTCGGCATGCACACGATCGTGGTGAATCCGCCCGCCGCGGCGGCCCGCGCACCCGACTCAATCGTTTCCTTGTGACTAAATCCCGGCTCGCGCAGATGCACGTGCATGTCGATCAGACCGGGCGCGACGACCAACCCGCCCGCATCAATCTCATCGACTTCTGACTTTTGACCTCTGACCTCTGATCGCTCTGCGATCTTTCCGTCCTCGATATAAACATCGCCGACCTTATCGCGCTTGTTCGCGGGATCGATCACGCGGCCATTGCGAATGATGGTCGCGCTCACGTCGCGATTCCTCCGCAGAGATAGAGAACGGCCATGCGCACGGCCAGGCCGTTGGTGACTTGATCGAGGATGACGCTGCGTGAGCCGTCGGCGACTTCGCTGTCGATCTCAACGCCGCGATTGATCGGCCCCGGGTGCATGATCAGGCAATCAGCCTTCAAAAGTTTCGCGCGCTCTTTCGTTAGGCCAAACAACGAGGTGTATTCGCCGATGCCGGGAAAATATTCTTTGCGCTGACGTTCGTGCTGAATTCGCAACAGATTCACCACATCGGCGTCGGGCAGCACGCTGTCGATGTTGTGCGAGACGGCGACGCCAAGTCTCTCGAACTCGCGCGGGACCAGCGTGCTTGGACCGACTAGCGTGACGCGCGCGCCAAGTTTCGTTAAGCCGAAAATGTTCGAGCGCGCCACGCGGCTGAACAAAATATCCCCAATGATAACGACGTGGAGGTTGTCGATCCTTTCTCGCCTTTCGCGAATTGTGTAAAGATCGAGCAGACCTTGGGTCGGATGTTCGTGCGCGCCGTCGCCGGCATTGATGACGCTCGATTTCAATCGTTGTGCAAGAAACTGCGGCGCGCCGGCCGAGCTATGGCGCAAAACGATGATGTCCGCGTGATTCGCTTCCAAAACTTTTGCTGTGTCCTTCAACGTTTCGCCCTTGCTCAGGCTCGACGTGCTGGCCGAGATGTTGATCACGTCGGCACTCAATCGCGAAGCGGCCAGCTCGAACGATGTGCGTGTGCGCGTGCTCGGCTCGATAAAAAAATTCACTAGCGTCTTGCCGCGCAACGCCGGCACCTTTTTTATCTCGCGTGTGCCAACTTGTTTAAATGCGTCGGCCGTTTCGAGGATGAAATTGATCTCGTCGGCCGAAAGCTCGCGAAGGCCGAGCAAATCCTTTCGTGTCCAGCGCGCGGTCATTCCTTCAACAACCACACTGCGTCCGGCTCGTGATCTGTCTCTTCCAAGCGCACTTGAATCTGTTCGCGCGTCGCAGTCGGCAAATTTTTTCCGACATAATCGGCCCGAATGGGCAATTCGCGGTGGCCGCGGTCGATCAGCACGGCGAGTTGAATGCGCGCCGGGCGGCCGAAAGAACTAATCGCGTCCATCGCCGCGCGCACGGTGCGGCCGGTGAACAGCACATCATCAACCACCACGAGGGTCCGGCTTTCCAGTGGGAGCGGAAGCTTCGATTCGCGAACGACCGGCAATGTGGTCCGTGTTCCCACATCGTCGCGGTGCATTGCCACGTCGATGCTCCCAGTTTCGATCTCGATTTGTTCGATTTCTCGAATAAACGCAGCAATGCGATGCCCGATCTCCACCCCGCGCGATGGAATTCCTGCGAGCACAACCGATTTCAAATCGGGATTGCGCTCGATGATTTCATGCGCCATGCGCCGCAACGCGCGCTCAATGGCGGCCGCGTCCATGATCGGGGCGGCGGCAAAGGTAGATTGTCGATCTTTCATTGCATTCCTTGGCGACCTCGCGGGATCGCGTTAAAGGGATAAAAATTAGGAGACGGCTTTCTCGGTGCGCGCCTCCTTCAATCGTCGCGCTCGCCAGTTGGAGCGATGTTTCACGATCCAATCGAGGAGCGCTTTTTCGAAGCCGATGTCCTTACCGGCTTTTTCGCTCTCGATCCACTTATGTTTTAAAATTTCTTCGCGCTCAGCCAGGAACTCCTTGTACAAGACCGAGTTCTTAACGAACTGGGACTGATCCTCTTTTGAAGATGGCATGTCTCGACCTTTTTCCATAAAAAAGAGAAGCAGTCAATCCCAACCTAACAACAGGCGGTCAAGTATGACGTAGTATCGGTCATGCTTATTTAACTCGATGCGAAATGATTTGTTTCGTCAAATCACGGCGTCGCGGATCCGGCCAGCGATTTTCAGAAATTCCTGTGCGACTGCAGATTGTCGGTTTTCGCCTACGATGGGCATGCCGCGATCACCCGATTCGCGGGTCGCGATATCGAGCGGGATTTGACCGAGCAAAGGAACGCGCAGGCGTTTTGCCTCGCGTTCGCCGCCGCCGCTGCCGAAAATGTCATAACGTTTGCCATCGCCCGGGCAAATGAAGTAGCTCATGTTCTCAATCAAGCCGAGCACCGGCACATTCACTTTATCGAACATCGTGGCGGCCTTGCGTGCATCGATCAGCGCGACCTCCTGCGGCGTGGTCACGATAATCGCGCCCGAGAGCGCGACCGTTTGCACGATTGTCAGCTGGATGTCACCCGTGCCCGGTGGAAGATCGAGAACCAGATAATCGAGCTCACCCCATTCCACCTGCCGCAAAAATTGTTGGGTGTAACGCGTTACCATCGGGCCGCGCAAAATTGCCGGCGAAGTATCATCGAGCAGAAATCCCATCGACATCAGCTTCAGGTTATACTGTTCAATTGGGACAATCTTATTGTCCTCAGTCGCCATCGGTCGCTCGCGCGTGCCGAACATGAGCGAGATGCTCGGGCCATAGATATCGCAATCGCAAAGACCGACGCGCCCTTCAGTTTGCTCAAGAGCCATGGCAAGATTGGCCGCCACAGTTGATTTACCAACGCCGCCCTTACCACTCGCCACCGCAATAACGTGTTTAATCCCAGGAATGCGCGTCGTCCCAACGGCTGCGCCTGCTCCGGCGGGCGGTGCATGGATGTCGATCAAAACCTTCGCGCTTTGCACACCAGCGACACCGCGCAAAGCTCGTTCGGCATCATTTTTGATCGTAGCCGGGACATTGGGATCGTTCGCCGCCAGCGCGAGCTGCACTTTGACGTTTCCATTGTCGATGTTAATCGATTTAACCAGGCCAAAGGAAACAATGTCGCGGCTAAAGCCCGGGTAGCGGACAGATCTCAGTGCTTCACGTATATGTTCTGCGGAAACTTGCACAAGCCAAACTACTGACGCGGCGAAGCGAGTAAAGGTTGGCGAATATAATCGGCGAACTTTTGCGATCAATGCCTTGAACGACGAAAAGCCGGTCGACAAGATGGCCGCATGAAAATACAACTCTTTCTTCTTCGAATTGTTCTCATCGGCTTCGGGCTTGTTTTGTTGAATGCCTGCGCCACGTATCCGAAGTCTGGACAAGGAGCTCTTGTTGGAACCTGGACCAACTCGCTCGGCACCATTTGGATGATCAAGACGGATGGCACGTTCGAGGTCGATCTTAAGCATCAGGGCAAGCGTGACGCGTGGGGAACTTACACCGTCTCTGGCGAGACGGTTACACTTCAACGTACCGGCGGGATAAATCCGAAGGGTTGCAAAGGACCTGGTGTTTACAAGTTTAGCCGAACCGACCAAGACAGCTTGCAGTTCACGTTCGTAAGCGACAAATGCAAACTGCGCATTAAAAATGTGACGCAACCGTGGAAGCGGAAGTAGAAGCGTTCATCGCCCTGCCGATTCAACTTCGCTCGGCGGCGCGCTTGAGCAGGTCGCGCACTTCTTCGTCGCTCGTCTGCGAGAAATCTTCATAATACTGCCCGACCGCCTGAAAAAAATCAGGCGCGATCGCGCAGATGATTTCATCGACAAGCTCCTCCAATTCGCGGCACGTCTCCGGCGCACCCACTGGCACGGCTACGATAATTTTGGCTGCACCACGTCGCCGGAGCGCCGCCACTGCCGCACGCATGGTTGCACCAGTAGCCAATCCGTCATCGACCAAAATGACGATGCGATCGCGCAACTCTGGAGGCGGGCGGCCGTTGCGATAGCTTTGCTCACGCCGTTCCAACTCGGCGGTTTCTCGCGCCGTGACCGATTCTATGATCTCGTCCGCATGGGGCAATGCCCGCACAACATCTTCATTCAAAACGCGCACACCGCCGGAGGCAATCGCGCCGGCTGCGAGTTCTTCGAATCCGGGAACGCCCAGCTTGCGCACGATGAAAACATCGAGAGGGGCGCGTAAACGCTGCGCCACTTCGTAGGCCACCGGTACGCCGCCGCGCGGCAACCCCAGTACAATGACATCATCGCGTCCGGCGTAATTTCCGAGCTTCTCTGCAAGGAAGCGGCCAGCCTCGGCTCGATTTGAAAAGGCTCTTTCCATCCGGCTGGTCGCATCGCTCTACGCTGCCAAAGCGAGGGCGGGAATTAAGAATTGAATGTCGGTCCTCCCTATTGGATCAATCTCGACCGGCAACCGGCTCCGCACGGTCTGCAGCACCGCTCGGAGCGATTTGTAGGCGTTGCCTTTTTTCATATGTATCTTCTCACTACCCGCGCCATCCACTCATGGCAGCGCTGTCGATTGATCAGTTCAAAGCTTGCTGGCTAATATCTTCCTTTCATGAAGCGCTCGCGAGCGAAATGCGCGATCGCATCCTTCTTCTGGTTTCGCTTCTCGATCCAGGAGCGCGCGTGTTGAAGAGAGGCGCTGACTTTTTCGTTCAACGGTCGCGTAAGCCTCTGAGCGCACGGCTTGCCGTTGCGCGCAGCGCCGCAGATTAGGAAAACTAGCCCGATTCGAGTAAAACGGCATGCGCTAAACAGACGACGAATCGCTTCACTTCGCCCGCCAAGGCACCGCGGAATCAGCCCCGTAAGAAAAATAACGGTAGACGATCTTTTCTTTCGTTGCCGCACCAGCCTCATTTAGCTTCCCAAAAGCTTTTTCATCCGCTTCCGCCTTTGATTTTCCGCGACCGATAGCCGTCACATCTAGGTCTATCTTCGTCGCTCTGCCCCGCGCAACCGCGACGTAACCGGTCAAATCAGATTGTCCGATTACCTTGGTCCTTGCCAAATCTTCACTCGCTCGGACATGAAGATCGCGTAAAGCGGCCGCACTGGCTTGGGCCGCATTTCGATAATGAGCGCCTCCCATTGGTGTTGACGAGCGATTGTAAGTCACAGCCGTCCAGACGCCGTCGGCGTTATACCCCATCGCAACCGCGTCTCCCGCCGAAGCGTGGTGAGCAATCAAGCAAAATAGCGGTCCTAAAATGATTCCTTTCGTATTCATAGAGGGCGCGCGTATTTATAAGCTGGCAATCGCCTACAAGAAAACACCGGAGATTCTCAGCTTTTACGCCCTTCGTCGAGATCGATCAGATCTGCAATTGTCACGATGTCGGTACGGTCCACAATCCCGTGCTTCTTCTTCGCATCCTCCAGCACTGGCGTCGCGAAATCACGCCAGCCGAGCTTCGAGGTGAAACCATTCCAAACGACCAGATCGCCTGCGTTGAGACGCCGCCCCTTCTCGAAACACCACTCGAGAATCTCTCCGTCAGTTCCACCTTGCAACACGCGCACGCGAAGATCCCGATAATGGACGCGCAGAAAATTGCAGCACGCGCCGTCCGCGGCCCCCGCCGCGCCGAGGTTCTTGTGATAATCCTCGTGCAGTTCACCGCTCCCATGCAGGCGAATCTTGTCGAGCATCCGCGGGAAATACATCATCCCGCGCGTCATTTCATTCGGGCTTTTCGGATACTTCTTCATCGACAAAAGATAAACTAGCCGATCGCCAATTGCACAGTTGTCCACCAACGAGAAAAACCCCAGCCCAGCGCTGAACCGGCAGTCGGATTCGAACCGACGACCTGCTGATTACAAACCCCGCGAGGAATCGGGAGTTTGTCATAACTTCATAGGTAAATTACGGATTCGGTGGCCCTCCGCAACCTTCGATATTCCTCAAAATTCGGCGATAATGGCAGTATTTGGCAGTGAAGTTGTCGTTGCGTGTCCGAAGATATTCGACCCTGAGAATCCGTTAAGCGGAGTGATTACACGTAATGCTATTGGCGAGTCAGCAACTGCTTTTCCAACGCGAACCGATAGAGACCCCAATCCGCGAAGCGAGCACAGTCAAGGTGGAGCGCAGCGTAGCGAGCAATACCTTTACGGCGCACCGCGAGCGATAAAATCAACGTGTGGGCGCATTTGTAGGTTCGCGAAATAATTGAGCTATTTCGGCATGTCCAATGTCCAAATTTGCATCTCGCTTGAAACATGTAGTTCCAAGGCGATTGCAATTCGGGACTTGGCTGCCGGGTCCGAAATATTGCCCTGGCACCGGACTCACCAGCGAGAGTGACCGCAGTCCAACCCTGAGATTCGGCGAAAGCTTGGATTTTTCTCTCTCGCTCTGTCGACGCGATCTTCTCGCTTGGCCAACAGCGCTCCAGATCGGTCTCAAAAACAACACAGAACCCGCGCTTTTCGAGCTGCCGCCTAATGTGTGTAGTAAGCGCTTCCAAGCCAACATTTTTGGCCATACAAAGTACAATAGCGAGGATTTCTTTGGATCGCGTGAAGAAGTCGACTAAACGTTTCGGCATGTACCGTGTCCGAGATTGAAATAAAGCGCTCCGCTTCGGGGCAAATCGGGTTTCTTGAAGTGGGCTTCCCAGTACAGATTCAAGGTCCCTTGACGTAATATCTGTTCGCCTGGGAATTGGCAGACGCGCCAGACTTAGGATTCCGAAATCGACGATTTCAAAGCATCGCTTTTCGTTTCAAAAGAACATCGATTTACGAGAGGAAAACGCGTTTTTTCACGTAAAGATTCGTCTTCACGATAGACGAGTAGAAACATCGTCATTCTAGCACAAATTCTAGCACACAGACTGGCCAGACTTCGGTTTATTTGATTCTACGAGCACAGCGCACGGATGGTAGCGATGAAGAACGCGACCGACAACGCCAACGAGTCATTAAGGATCTTACTCGCGAGTACAACAAAATTCGCGAGGCCGCGATCACAACTGAGCTGATCGAGATTGCGACCGCGCGAATGCCACTCGCCTCTTAGATCCTTTCCATTCGCCTCCCAACCGTCGAGGCCAAAGCTAACAATCACCCGCGACCGCGGGAATTGGACTAAGGTCCAATAGGCGCATGGCAGTTTGTTCTGGAAGATTGGTTCCATGATTGCGTGTTGGCGGCAGCCGCCCCGGTTTTGCAATCGGCCACCCGGTTTGAAAGGAAAGGAGTAAAGTGGAGCAGCCCGCCCTCGCCATGAACCTGCCTGCCAACGTCGAGTATCTCGAAGAGGCACGTCTTTTTATCTGGCGACCGCGCGCCATTCTTGATGAAGCTGTGGTAAACAAAGTTCTGCTAGAGTTGCTCAGAATAGAACTCAGGGCCACCAAGCCATACAATCGCTTTTCCGATCTTTCGCTTGTCGAGTCTTTTGATCTCACTTTCAAATACGTTTTTCATGTTGCTCTTCACCGGCGCCTTTCCTATGTCGGGCGCAAACGGATAAAGTCCGCGTTTTATGTTACGCATCCGGAGGCTGCTCGCCTCGTTAGAACCCACGCTCTCATTAACAAGTACCCACCACTGAAGGTCCGGATGTTCGAAGAACGCGCCGCCGCCGCGAAGTGGCTCGGAGTTCCAATTCAATCATTGCTGCCCCGAGGCTAACAGCACAGCAGAAGGTCGTGTTTGGCCGCCTCGTCGAACGTAGTAGATTTCCGCGTGATATGGATTTACAGCCGACGTAGATCTGTCTCGGTTATCTTTGGCGCCTTGTTGTTTAAACCCGCTGCTGGTATGTCCGCGTATTTCCGGCAAGGGCGCTTAAAAGTAGGTTATTCTCGGCTAGCCGTCAGGATATTGAAACCGGAGCCGCTGTGGGTATTCGCATTGACGGGCATGTCAGTGACTATTAGCGATGTGCCGGGGGTGATCAGTGCGCGCGCGTCCGCGAGGAATTCGGGATCTACAGCCATTCGGCCGGCTAGTTCTTTGAGATTGGGCGGGCGTCCCCCGATACTGGCGACGGAGAGCCAGTCGCGTCTTCCACTCGAATCTTTTGTTGCTAATGCAGAGTAGGCATAGGTTCCTCGAATTCGCCCAAGCTTGCCGACCGGTGCCCGGCCAATCTCGACGCCATTGCGATAGATATACCCTGCGCCATCCGCCACGCTCACGATAATCGAAACCGGTCCCTTGGGTGCCCTTTCGGGTTGCCATACGCTGACACCTGGGCTCGCCGTTAGACCTTTCTGTCCTGAGAAAACCAGCCCCGGGTTCACGCTTTCTTTCGGAACCGACTTATTATCCGCAATGATTACGGTTGTACCCATCGTGGTGACGGAATAGAGTTTTTCCGCGAAATCCTCCGGCAGCCGAACACAACCGGCTGAGGCCGGATAACCAGGCAGATGACCTGCATGCATGGCGATGCCGCTCCAAGTAAGCCGCTGCATGTGCGGCATTTTGGCGCCTTTGTAGATATTCGACTCGTGCTCGACTTTCTTTTGCAAGACCGTGAATACGCCTGTCGGTGTGCCTTTGCCTGGCTTGCCAGTGCTCACCGTTGATCGCCCGATCCGAACGCCGTTGCGATATACGTACACCACTTGATCGGGCAGGCTGACCAAGATGAGAACCGGTCCCGCCGGCGAAATCTCAGGATGCCAGGTGTAATCGCCGGGTTTCATTTGCTTTGCCAACGGCTCAATCTGACGACCTTTGGTGTAACCGGTTACCGGAAAGGCTGCTTGCCTAACGAATAGCGAAAGAAAGACGGTCAAAAGGAAAACGAAAATCGATATTACTTGTCGCACAGGATGAGATGCACGGTCTCTTCGATTTTCATGGTTTCGCCGCGACCGCCAGGGTTTTGCCGGGATCATTTAGCAAGGTGGTTCAGGACGTTTGTCATCGGCTCGCTGGGAATCCGGATCAGACCGCTAAGAGGGTGGTCCAGTTCAAGGATTAGGAAAACCGCGCAGGCGACGGAGAAAGCGGACGCGACCAATGCGAGAGTGGTCGTGGCGTTAGGCGGTCCGACAAGGCTGAACCCAAGAAATATGATCACGAGCCAGCAGATGAGTGCCATCAGCAGCGGCCTCGAAATGGACGGAATCGCCTGCGCTTGCAGCAGCGACCGAAGCTGACCAAGGTCGACCATTAGAGTCGTTGCCTGTGCCTTAAGGGCGCGTTGCGAATCGTCGTGCGGTGAGAGACGCTGAACAGTGACGTAAAGCGCGTCACCCATCTCCTCGTTGGGAGCCAACTGGGCAGATCTGCTTCTCTCTTCTGGCCACATGCGCCGGACCGCCTCGGCAACGACGTCGCGACACTCGACGCGCGCCCCAGCCGCTTCGGGTCCGTAGACGGTCAGCACCCGGTCGAGGAACGCGACCTTGGCGGCCATCTGCATCACTTCGCTTTTCACGGTGTCGTAGGTGCCCTTGGCCGAGCTGATGAGCAACCCCAGGAGTAGGGCGGTCATGGTCGCGACAAGGCCCATGGCAAGTTTCACAGCGTCCTTGGAGTCCGCGCTGAGATGGTCCTCGGGAACGTAGCGACGCACACGCCGTCCGAGCAACGCGACGCCGACGAGGCAAACGAACAAAATGGCTGCGGTGATGGCAGTATTCATTATCGCGTGTTCGCCCGCTTGTCACTAACACGAATTCGTCGGCGGAGTTATCTAGACGGTATCACTGTGGGATTTGTTTGCTCGCCTATAAAACTTTCGGAGATCGCATCCTAGCGGCGTGTGCGCAAAGATGCTTCGCAGTGCCCTGGGGGCGTTCGGCAATTCCGAATTCCTTGATGAAATAGACATTGTCGTCAGAACTATCTATCACCTGTTATGGGATCCGAATGTTGGACTTTAGGCCTATACAATCGAGGCTTTTCCTAAGTCAGTCATTTCGGCATGTGGTACCTCTCGAAATAGTAAGTCATCGTGAAGAATGGCTGTATTCGGCGGTCGGTATCAGCGTGAGCCACTTCGTCACATCGCATGCGACGGACCAAGACGAGTGTAGGCGCCACACGCTGTCACCAAGCGCCGGATTCGAAGCAGTATCCGCATGCAGCTCGATGCCACCGCCCGTACGCCAAGTATTGCTCAGGCGAAAAGCAGTGCCCGTGGCAACCTCGATATCTGATGCTTCATCACTCCGGTCATAAACGAACGGCAGCTTAAACCGCATAGCCCAGTCTTGCCGGTCGCTAAGGCGCCACCCCCACACACCTGCCAGCGTCCACGTCGCTTCTTCTGCACCATGTTTGAATTGATCCCATTCCGTGTCTAGCCATACGTGAGACTGGATGATGGTTTGGTCGTTGAGCTGCTTCAAATCCTCTGCGGCGTTCGCTGCAGCATCTGGCGACGGTTCCGCTGCCGGCAACACGCGCGCGGCAAGTAAGAAAAGCGTGACAAGCAGGAATCGATCAAAAGCGACTGGCCTCGTCATAGCCCACCACCCCAGCGATACTGCCAGACGATTCCTCCGAGGGTGAAGTTGCCCCCGGTTCGGGTTGAAAGCCCAGTGCTGGCGTAGAGTTTGATCGAGTTGTGTTTGTTCACCGGAACGGCAAAGGTGACGCCGACACGCGAGTTCTCCTGCATGTTATTTTGCGATATGCCGTTTATCATCGTGCGCCCGCCGAAGTAGTAGGTCCCGTCCGCCGCGGCCCATACGCCGCGGCCGAAGTCGTAGCTGACATGCGCCTGCACGGAGTAGATGGGATCCTGCTCGAGGGTATGGCCGCCGAAGAAATCGCCGTTTTCGGTATAGAAAGTCGCGTCGGTGGAAAGTTCCAGCCGGAATTTTCGAATCGCCTTCGAGATCCCAAGTCCTGGCTTGAACGACCAGCGATTGGTCCCAATGTTCACTAGCTTGCTGGAGTCGTACTGGCTGGCGGGAACGGACATCTGAATACTCGCTCCGATTATTACATTTTGGCGATAGCTCTGGTACTCTTTCATGGAGAGCGCGGGAGCGCCGTAGAAGTTGACCGAGAACCGGAACCGCGAGTCGGCAAACCCGCTCACCTCACGTTCCCTCTGCTGCCCTGCGACTAAAGCGGATCCCGACAATTGCGAAAAAGGAAGTATGATGTCGATCTTGCCGCACTGTCCGAAAAAATTCAGAGAACGCGCATAGGCGAGAACGACATTATTTTGGGTGAGTTGGGCGCCTTGGATCGGTAGCGACGCATCGGTCGATACACCGCCCTCGGAATAGGCGTAGCCCGCGATCAGGAAATTCATCCCGACCGGAGTGTCTACATAAGCTCTCGGTTCAAGGTCCTGCGCGCGCGCCGCGCCTGTGCCCGCGAGCAAAAACATGCTTAACGCCGTTCCTAAGGGTGTCATAAAACCCGGCTTGCGGTGTTCCACGATTGCATCGTGCCCGGCGGTCACCTCGAAGATCATGCTGGCGAATTCTGTTTCGGTCGGGCAATACGGATGGCGTTGCTTAGCAACTCAGAAACGTGATCGCGAACAATACGGCCGCCACCCAGTTGCCTGTTCCGAACGGGGCGTCAAACCACACAGCGCCAGACGCCCGGGCAATAGCAATGCTTGCTGGCCGGATGGCCGAAATCAGCTCAATCGCTAGCATCAATCTGATGCAGCTAAACTGCCGGACGTTTGAGCGACGGTCGGTTTTGAGGCACCGCTTTTTTCCAGATGTAAACGCAGGATGCGTTTTAGCTCGGCAATAGTTTGCGGCAGCCCGGTCGACCCGTGTGGGCCGGGAACGATAACCTCAGATTGCGCGCCGTCTAGGTGTGAGCTCCAATACGGCACCACCCCATCGGTGCTATTGGGTGAGTCGCCCTTCCCACGATCGCCGATGATCGAGTGATAAGGAACTGTGATCGGTGCGCTGTTGATTACCGGCAGCGCTGGATTTGACGGTTTCAGTCCCCAGACACTGGTAGGCAGACGTTTGGTACTTCCCATTAAGTGCATAAGGTCCGCACTTGTCACCGAGTCCCTCAAGTTGGCGGCAAGCGTTGTCGGGAGAGTAATCAGGCTAATGCCAAATCTACCCAATCCGCTGCTCGCCATATCGCTCCCGCGATGCGGAGTGCAAATAAAGACAACGCGCTTAATCCGAGGATTCGCCTTAAAAGTTGTAGCGCGAACAATCAAGCTATCGCTGGAATTTTGCCTGAAAATGCGTTTCGCGGTTTCCCCCAGAGCTTTCTCCCACATCGCCCGCGTGACCGTAACCACCTGATCGTGAGTAAGCATCCCGCCCATACTGTGGCCGATAACAACGTAGGGGCGATGGTTCGGATAAAGCTTGTCCACCTTGGTAAGCTCTTCGCGCAATCGAAAGGCGGAATAGAGGATAGGATTGCCGGTCGGATAGGCAAAGACCCAAAATTGATAATGTTGGCGAATTTCAGGGTCGTCCTGAAGTCCATTGATCGTTTGCACCCAGGTGAACGGCGTCGAGAAGAGGCCGTGCACGAAAACAAGAGGAATCCGGTCGGGGTCGTAAGGTTGCAGGAAATATAAACCAGTCTTATCGACATAGTGACCGGATCGGAACCCTGCCATTAATCCAACGAACATAAGATTAGCAGGCGGCTGGTAGTAACTGATCGGCGCTGAGAAATCCGCGGCCAGCGGACGGATTTTCCCTTCAACACTCGCCGTCGGTTGCTTGGCGGGCCGGCGCAGGGCAAGCGTCGCGTCACTGCCTTTAAAGTCCAGCGTAGCTGTCACAGGCGCCGTAATCCCTCGAAGCGGTGCGAAGTTTTCACGCGGTGTAACGGCTCGAACCCCGACGAGCGCACCACCAACACCGTCTTGAAGGTTCCCCTTCTTTATCATTTCCTCGTTGATGGTAGTGGGCGACCGATATGATGTGAAATAATCGGGTGCCCAAATACCGGGGCCGGCAGATTGCAGCCGCAAATGATAGGTCTCGCTGCCGTTGGTTACTGTCAGCGAATGATTCCATAACCGGCCCCCGTCCGCCGAGTGAAGGAGAAGAGTGAGCTCTGCCGCGGCTGTATTGTAAGTGTCGCGGGCTGGGGTTTCCTGCGTTCCGGAGCCGAGCAACGGAGCAGTCATAGCAGCCGCCTGCAAATAATCGGCGGCTCGTTTCTCCACCGGAACGGTTGGGGAACGCGCCTCGCGCAGACTCTTGGCCGCGGGCGCATATTGAAGACGGCCTGCTGTTTGCGGCGTAGTCGCACAGCCCGTTAGAAAGATGGCGCCTGTGATCGCGGCCACCAGGCGCAGGCGATTCGGATTTCTAGATACTTCAGGAGTCATGCAATGTCGGGCGCATCTGGTCTGCATTTCATTTTTCCGAGCAAGGATTAACCAAATACCGCCTCGCCTGAACATAAGACAATGGTCTTACACGAATGGCGAGGTCCGGCCAAGGAACAATTCCCCCTTCCGATTAGTTGGTGGCGAAGCCAGGGAGGCCCTCCCGGATAAGCGCCGAAAAATCCGGACTTTGGTCAGCCATGCGCGCTCGTTCATTGATTCTGCTGCGCTGCTTAAGGTCAGAAAAGGAGAGACCATCAGTGGCGATGAGACGACGTTCAAACATCATTTCGTCGCCTTTGCCATTAACCAGCATGCGCCAGTCCCACGGCATCCGTTCGTTTACGGGATGTTGCTCGCGTATGTTCGTAGTGCAGTTGGTAGTCAGGACGTTGTACCAGTGCGGTCGCGTCCGCAGCACATTCAAGGTGTGCAAATACTCGAGAAACCGTTCCCGGGCGCGGTCGGTTGAGATGGACGTGCGATAAAGATAAACGTCTTCGTGCCGGTAGACCGCGCGTACCCGGGCGGAGTCACGTTCGTCCGCTACCACGTAGATCAGTTCCGCCTGTCGGTAGAGACTGGCGATCGGTGAAAAATTTTGACCAACGATTTTGCGCGCCTCAATCGAAAAGCAGACTGGGAGCGAATCACTGAAACGAAAGGAAGCGATGGGATGCGCCATCAGGCTCGAGCCCCAATAATTGATGAAAAGATCAACGCCGCTAAGCTTGGACAGATGAAATGTGCGCGTCTCCCATCGTGGAGTGTAATCGGTTTCACTGCGGTAATCGCAGTTGCGGACATTGTGGATGGTGACCTGGTCGCCATCGATCTCCGCCCACGCCGTGTTGGCCACATCCGGTTGCCAATTCCTGTCGTTAGTCGGAGAGAGACTTAGCCACCAAAACAGTATAGCGGCAAAGACCAAAACGAAGCTGCCGACTTTTCTCCAAAAACCCCTTACGAACACAAGCAACACCGCAAATAGAGTCAGGAGCAATGCCGCAGCCAGTTTGTTTCCGGCTCCGAACGGTGCGTCAAACCAGACGGCACCGAAGGCCCAAGACGAGCAGATGACAGCAACAACTGTGACGCCGACTACGACGATCCAGTGGCTGACGCGCTTCACCCAGGTGACATGATCGATATCGCCGATCTTCCTGGTCGGTTTCACTATGATTGCCGATAGCAATGTGCGCCGCGGTGCCATGAATTTCACTGTCAGCGCGAGCTGGCAAGAAGGCGAGCGAGCAGGGTCGGGAGTCGATTCATAATTGTAGCGGGCCGGGAGCAGTTTGGGTAATCAGCTCGATGTTCTCTTTCTTTAGGTTCTCCTGAGCCAGCGGCGACGCGTTGCCGCTGATCGCAATCGTCAGACCGGAGGGTTTCTTGCCGAAATCCGACGCTTTAAAAAGCCCGATAAAATTTGCAGCGTTATCCGTCCAGGCTGCGTAATCCCATTGGATCGCCACAATCGCGCGGCCATCCTTTTGGACGGCAACGGGAATGCGGCCTACCTGCTGAAGACGGGCTAACGGCTTCTTGGCGTGAAGCTCCGCGAGTACCCGCGACGTTCCCAGGAAGAAGAGAGCGTCTCCCTCATCCGTAGCTTCCGACCCGGCGAGATCAACGAAGGCAGCGCGATTGGCCACGCCATTCATCGACTCAAGGTCCATCACAATGGCAGTCTGCACGCTTGGAGAAAACGCGCCGTTGTTGTTGAATCGGTTAGCAACCTCGCGATCGCAACCCATGGCGAGCATGGATTTTAGATTGCGCAACCGCAGCTCAGATGGTGCTTGATCGAGCAGCGTCTTGTTCAAAGTATTAGTGACACCGGCGGCGGAAAGAGCGAGGCCGGCAGCGCCGCCAACCGGCAGGGTGCCTATAGAAAAGGTCATTTTCCCCGCATAAGTAGCCCAGGCAATTCCATTGAGTTCGCGCTGCAATGTTTCATTGCTGGAGTACGGGTCCACTCCAAGCTGGATCGCAACGGCTCGCTTAGCTTTGGAAAAACCAATGAGATTGGCCGCATTGGAATCTTCGTACTGGCTGCGTTCTCGCCCCTGTGTTTTCTCCTTCAAGGTCTGTCCTGCACGGTTGACGAACTTGAAAAGGCCTTTCGGGACTCCAGAAATCGTGCCCACCGGGTTCGTAACGACGTCTTTGGCGACGACGAGCGGACTAGCGACAGCAGTCTTCAGTGCGGTCTTATATTCATCGGTGCGCGAGACTTCCTTGAGCTTGTGGATCGCGGCGACCTCTTTGATGCGACGTTCGAGCATGATGTTGCCATCGCCTTCGAATTCGCCGTACTCGGAAACTATTAAATAACGGTTACGCCCGGTGGAAGTGGGGACTTCGTCTTGCACAGTGAACCCATCACCGGCGAGGAACTCAGGTTTGAGAATGGTTTTCGCGCTGAGTACGGGCGGCTCTTCAGTGTCGCTCGAAGTCGATACCGACTGCGCAAGCAGCGTGAACGGAACAAGTAATAATGTGACGACGCTTTTTTTCATGGCCGGGACGTTGGGTGTTATTGAGGCTGAATGTTGAGTTAGGGAATACGTTAGACCTCAGCCATGGCTTCGGTGTTTTCCGGAGGGCGATAATAGTGGCCGTCAGACATTGTGATCCTTATCTGCGGCGCCCTCCTCCGCCTGCATGTGCACCGCCGCCGCGCCCACCAAAAGCACCTGCCCCTCCGCGAGACGCTTGCTGGAAGCGCTGGCTTTGCGTGGCACCGCGTTGCCGATTCTGGGCCTCCTTGTCCAGCTCGCTAACCCCGGAACTCCTGCTTTGCGCCGATTGGCTGAACCTTTGCGAATTCTGCGCGCTTCTTGCTGAATTCGCGGCGGAACTCTGCGCGTTCCTCGCTGGATTGGCAGCGGCACTTTGAAAGTTCTTCGCTTGCGCCTGCGCGTTCATCGATGGATTGGCAGCGGAATTCTGGAAGTTCTTCGCTTGCGCCTGAGCGTTCTTCGAGGCCGCGGAACTATTTACCGAGTTCCAGCTGCCGTTGTTGTATGACTGCCAACCTGAGCTGGTATTTTTGTAAACGTTACCGTCGTGGGTGGCGTACATGTTACCGCTCGCGGTCTTCCCGGCGGCAGTGTTCCCGTACTTGGTGGATGCCCCGACCGCGGCTCCACCTTGTGACCCTTGAATCGATCCAACGGTGCCATTCGCATTGGAATAGTGCTGCGCGTAGGCCGATCTGTTGCCTTGGGAGACGACTGATTGTCCCCATGAACCGTAAGCGCTTGAACCCTGGCGCGTGGCGCCATAGGCCCCGGTGTAGGGGTTATATGCCTGCCCTGCGCTGCGGGTGCCATAGGGGCCGGAGGCCGTAGCGCCACGAGCATATGTTCCGGTGTAGGGATTGTAAGCCGCACCGGCTGCCGCACTGCCATAGGGACCGTAGGCAGCAGCGCCACGAGCATACGTCCCGGTGTAAGGGTTGTAAGCCGCGCCGACGGCAGCCCCCCCGTATGGTCCGTAAACTCCGCGGGCAGCGCCGTAGGCACCAGCGTATGTATTATAATAAGAACCTACTCCGTAGGTGGCGGCATACGGACGGTAAACCGGATATCCGCCAGCCGCATAACCATAGTAAGGTGGATAGTAATTCCCGGTGCCGCTGGCCAGGATCGCCCCGGTGGCCGCGCCAGCGATGAAAGTTCCCAGATAGCCCGCGGTATAGCTCGACTGGATGGCACCTTCAGGACTCGTTGTCTGAGTGACATAAGTAACATTGTAAACCGGCGAGGTGGGCGGAATGGTGTAGATCTCTTTGGGAACGGAATTGACCGTCGTCCACGGACCCGTTGGACTCCCGGACATGAACCATACCCCTTGCAAGCAAAGATAATAAGCGTCACCAACCTTGATGACCTTGTCCGCAGTGTTAGTGGCGTATTGGAGTGAAGTTCCCTCGATTGGTTTAAACTCCGGATCCCCATTGTAACTAACTTTGGCCTGCTCTGCTGCTTTTGGATCAACTGTCGCAGTAGTTGGAACTTGAGCCATAAGCACGGCGTCCTTGGCTTCTTCAGTTCCTGGAACTGACACCAGAACCCGCGCGGCGGGACTGTTCTCGGGAATGTTGGCAAAGTCGGGTGGTAACTCGGACGTTGCATAAGTCCACGGACCATGCAGATCGCTTGCCCTGAACCAACGGCCTGCGGCGAGATAGTAGTATTGCTGCGTGGGAGTATGTACGAAGAGATCGGCATCGGTATTGGTCGCATACGATAATTCAGTTCCAGGTATGCTCGCGTAGTTCGGTTGGCCCTGAAACAAAATGACTTCCGCCGGCTTATTTGAATAAAAGACGGTTGGAGGTTTGCCCGTGGCGGATGGTGAGAGAATTGGCTTCTTCATTTGCTCCCATTGCGGGTCGTTAGCCACTTTGGTCATGTCGCTCGGCAATTTCGGGGCCGGAGCCCAGCCCTCTTCCGTGGAGGGCGACTTGAGCCATTGTTGGCCTGTATATAAATAGTATTCCTTGGGAGATTCCTTCTCGAAGAAAAGCGGGAAGTTCGAATTGACCACGAACCCAAGGTTGGTTCCAGCGATATCGCCGCGGACCGGTTCCCCATCCACATTCAAAAGAATCGCCGGCGTATAGCTCACGAAAATCTTCGGCGGATCATTCTGCACCGCCACCACCGGCGCCGGCTGCGATTTCTCGACACTAGCGATCAGTTCGTCCAGGGCCATGACGACAGTGTGGTTCGGCGGGAGGAAACTGCGCACCGCTTGATCCACCTGGCTTGCTTTCTCGGGATCCAGTCCCGGAAGCTTGACTTCCTTAATTTGGAAATTGCTCAGCAGAACGCTGTGATCGTCCACATTGACATCCGTCTGCGCCCGTAGCTCGACGACCCCAACAATCTCTTTCGCACCTTTCGGCCTCAGCGAGAAAGCCATGCGGAAGTCGAGCTGTTTGAAGTTTGTCCAGGCGTCGACTTGGGGCTGGTAATAAACCAAGCTTCCATTTTCGTTAGTGCGTTGCCGCGGCCAGCCCGGATCTACCGGAGGCGCCGTGGATTTGGCGGCCAGCTTGCCGGCGGCCAGCGTGGTGACGGCAAGAAGAAGTACGATCGTCATTTTGGTTTTCATATTTGAGTCCGAGATTGAGTTATTTTTTTTGAAATCTTTCTATGGGCCACGCCCTCCGGCCCGTCCTCCGCCACCGGCTCGGCCACCACCACCGGCTCGGCCGCCACCACCGGCTTGGCCACCACCACCGCGCGATCCGCCCGCGCCGGCACGATTAAGACCCTGCTGTCGCTGCATCTGTTGGCCGCGCTGCCGCGAAAAGTTGTCGCGCTCCAATTGCGGACGGGACTTGGCAAAATCAGACGCTGCTTGCCCACCGCCGGGCTTCGACCATCCGCTCTTGTCGCGCTGTTGCCATTCGTTACCGGACTTGCGATAAACGTTGCCACCTTTGTCAGCCAAGAACGTCGTTCGGGCGCCTCGCGGGACGCGTCGATATCTGCCCGCCGCCTCCGCCCTGACCGGGGCGAGTTCGATCAGCCGGAAGCTGCGACACACCTTGACCCGGCCGCGTGTTGCCTGCTGGTAACTGGCCGGCGCCTAATCCGGGACGGCGCCCGCCTTCGGCGAATCCAGGGCGATTCGCGTTGGCAGGAAGTTGGGTCGGACGCTCTCCGCCCGGCCGTATCGGACGATTCTCTGGACGGTTATAAATATTATCTCGACCGGGGAAGCGGCCGCCTTCGGCGAATCCAGGGCGATTTGCGGGGAGAGTAGTGGCGATTCCACCCGGTCGGCGTCCGCCTTCGCCGAATCCAGGGCGATTTGCGGGAAGAGTAACGGCGTTTCCCCGACTTGGAAGCGTGGTTGCGGGAGGGCGATTTCCGTGAGGCGGGCGGTAACCGGGTGGCCGGTTAACGTTTACATTGTAGTTGTAAGTGTATTTGTACTTATAGGTGTTACCATAGCGGTTTCCGTATCGGTATCCGCGCGGCCCCCACCAACCGGCATAGACGCCGCCCCAATAAACCCCGCTCGCTACCATCGCGCCCGTGTACCACGCAGGATAGGCCGGCGCGTAAGCCCAACCGCCCGAGTAAGGATCGTAAGCGACACGAACTCCCCACGTCAGTGGCCGTGGGTAATAGTAGGCTCCAAACCAGGGCCGATAGGCGTAGCCAGTCCCAAACACGACCGTGCCGCCGTATACATAAGAACCAGTATAGCCCGGTAGGTATCCAACCCGTATCACAGTTGGAGTTGCATCGTAAATGCGCACGTAGGTGACATTGTAATTCGGATTACTCGGTGGAATCGTATAAATGTCCTTTGGCACTGAGGCGCAAACTCTCCACGGACCTTTCGCGTCGTCGGATTCGTACCAAACCGCCTGTTCGCAACAGTAATACTTGTCGCCGCTCTTGATCACCTGGCTCGGGCTGTTGAAGGCCGATTGAAGAGCTGTGTTTTCAATGCTTTCGAATTTCGGATCGCCATCGTAGTCCACTTTCAGATCCACCTTGGCGTTGCGATCGATCTCCTGTGTTTGCGGAATACTCGCGTCGAGCACGGCGTCGTCGGCTTCCGGTGTGCCCGGCACGTTTACCAAAACGTTGGCCTTAGCCGAACCGGATGGAATATGGGCAAATGCTGTTGGCACTTTGTCCGGAGGGACGAATGCCCATGGGCCATCCGTTGACGGAGCGCTGTACCATCGGCCCGCGCTAAGAACGAAGTAATTACCACTTTCTATTTCCAGAAAAACATCGCTGTCTGTATTGCTGGCGTAGAGCAATTCGTTACCGGGCAACGGGGTCAGTTGCATCTCGCCCTCGGTAACGATCAATTCCGCCGGCTCTTTGCTAACGAGGATGGCGGGTTCCTTAGCTTCTGCAGCACTCTCAGATGTTTCGGATATTTCGTTTGGAATGGCCTCTTTCGCTGTGGCCGGAACGCTCTTCTCTATTTTCCACGCGCCGGAAAGATCGGACGCGCTCAACCAGTTATTGCCGGCGCGCAGCAAATAATTCTTGGAGTCGCGATCGAAAAACAGCGCGAACGGCGTGTTCACGACCCGCATAAGCGTCGAATTCTCGACCGGACGCATTTGTGGCTCGCCATCGATCGTGACGAGCACGGTGGGTGAAGTTGCGAAAATGATCTTGGGCGGATCGTTTTTAAGATTGCCGGTGTTTATCTTTTCCCGTTCGGCAACGGCGAGGCTTGCCATCAGAACCTCCAAGGGAAAAGTCGCGCGCATCTGGGTAAGATAATTCGCGACCAGATCGCCAAATTGTTTCTCCTGCTCGGGGGTTGCATTTGGAAACTTTACTTTCGGAACTTGCACGTCGATTACCGTGACAGTGTGCGCATCGCGATCGGTCGAGATCCGTGCGGTAATCCAGGCCGCACCGAATACCGGCGCCTTTTCACCCTTCGCTTGGGTGGAAACAGCAACTCGGGCGCTGATCTGGTCGTCTTTGAAAGACTCCGGCTGCGGTTGGTAGACGACGGCTGTGCCTTGGGGGCCGGAGATTTCCAGCGGCCAATTGATGACTGTGTTCCCGGATGGCTGCGCCGGCGCGGATTTCTTCGCCGCGACGATGCCGGTGGTGAGAACGATGATTGCGAGAAGAAGCGCGACTTTGTTTTTCATAGATGGGGTGCGAAACGCACGCTGGCTATACCGTGCCGAATCTTTGCCCTGCCGGCATATTGGACTTTGGTCCAATTCCCGGAGTCGCGTTTCGGACATATTTAATGGAAGGCCCCGCGGCGACAATGTGATCACGATTTAAGAAAGAAATGGTGTCAGCATCGTTGAGTTGGATCGGCATAAGCAAACTCGTGATTCGTTAGGCAGCACAGCGGTGCTGCCGTGCTCCCTTGAATCACTGTTCGCTTGTTCTCCTGACCCATTTGTGACTTGGGGCTTCTTGGGCTACGGGAAATAGAGGAAAGGGAGAAAGAGAATCGGAAGGTTACAACTTCGCGTAAACGCCGAGCAACGGACGGGGAGATGGCGTTTTCGAGTAGAAGTCACTGACGAAACCGTCCTTGGTGCGGATCTCGACATGACCAGCGGCGCGGTTGGCGCCATACACGAGCACCGAACCGACCGGCGCGGCGAACGGATCTCTCACCGGTAATTTTTTGAATCCGTAATTACTAACAAGATCCTGTGCGGCGTCTTTCGCGAGTTCGCTCTTCGGGCGGGAATCGATAATGCCCGAAGCGAGCAATGCCTCTTTTACATAATGCCAGCACAGCGAGCGCGAATGCGCATGCGCCCGTTCCTGCGCGATCGTCGCCGCCTGCATGAGCTTGGGATCGATGTGCCGATCGATCGTGGCAAACGGCTGAACGATCCTCTTCGGATAATACTGGGTGACGACGGGCGCTGATTCCTTTTTGCCCTCTGGAGTTTTGTAAGTGTAATGAGCAAGAGACCGTTCCGTTTCGTTTGTCTTGTCCTTCGCGATCGCTTGTACCTTATTCTTCTTGGTCTCTTGACTGCGTCTGGCTAAATCCAATTCGGAGGCGGATTCGAGCATTGTAGGCCGAACAGGGCCAGGGCTGAGCGCTTCCGGATTCGTGGTTTTGGAGGTATGCGTCCGGGGTGCGCCCGTCTGTTCAGCGCGAACTTCGGACTTCTGCCGCTTAGCGAGGGTGGCGGCTTTTGGGCCTTGCAAACTGGATCTTCCCACTGAGTTCGTTTGCTCCGCGGGAGTTTGTTTCTTTTGTCGCTCGGCGGCCAGCGCTCCCCCCATTCGCATCTGCTTGAGCGTGGGGGTAGTGGAAGTTGATTTCTTTTTCAGAACTTGAGATTTCGTCCCAGTTGCGGTTTCCAAATCTGAATCCGTTCCCTCAAAAACCGGCTCTACTTGCTCGGCAGGATTTGCTTCGCGAACGACGACCACCTCCTGCGCGCGCATTTGTCCCGCGATGGCAAAGCTGAAGAGCAGCACAGTGAGAAGCTCTTTCAAGGTCACAGGCGCCCTGATAAATGATTCCGGCGCGATTGGCAATCGCGTAATTGCAAACGCCGCGAGCTTAAACAGTTTTACGGCATGCAGGGAACATCGTCCGAATTGAGAGCTTCAACACCGCGTCAGCAATATAATATCGTCGCAACGTGTTGGGTTCGTTAAGCAGGACGGTGCGTTGGCAATGGAATCGAGGACGGATCGCGCGGCGCACCATGAGCCGGCGCGGACAATGCGACCGGCAATGCAGCGCTGACAAGGTACCCACACGAAGCAGAAACCGGCCAAGTTCTTACACAGGAACTAGCGTTGTCATGTTGATTTTGCAGCTAGGTTTTGTCTTTGCCTACTCATATTTCCCCAATGCCCGACTCCGTAAAACAGAGCTCTATCGCGACAAGCTTACATTTTCGTAGGAAAAAATTTTGGACTTTAGGCGTATCCGATCGGGAAAGCGTCCCGCTTGGGCGTTCTCACATCGTTGAGGTATCCGACCAAAGTCCTAAAAATGAGGCCTTTCTGCTGCAATTGCCTCTCACTTTTTCGGCCCATGAAATATTTCGCCGTCTTCACCGTTTTTGTTTCTCTCCTCGCCGCCACGTTCGCGATGGAAAAACCTTCATTTCACACCAAGGGCAGACCAACCGGTCCGCTCAAACATGGTGAGTACTGGTGGAACCCGCAGCTTTCTCCCACCGGGCCCGTCGTAGTATTGGTGAGCATTCCGCAGCAGACGATGCACGTTTTACCGGAACGAGATTCTGATCGGCCGCTCGACCATTAGTTCCGGCGCGAATGTGCCTTCCGATCACAGTGCACATCAAGACCCGCGGGCAATTGCCGAAGTGCTTCGCATTTTGAAATCGAACGCGAGGTGAGCTGCGGCCAGAATCGGCGCACTTTCAATTGTTGCGCGAATTCCGTGTGATTCTTTGCGGCCTCATCACGCAGCGAAAGCCGAGATGATTAGTTCCGGTGTCGACTTCGCCTTTGCCGCGCGTGCCGACCATGTAACGCGAACAGTATTGCTCGTTGCAAAGGAATGAACCGCCGCGTTGAACGCGCTTCTTCTCAGTCGGCTCCGCCGGATCGAATGCGAAATCTGGGCCTTCCGGATTTCGCGTGACGTCACCGGTCTTCGCCAACTCTGCTTAGTAATCGGGTCGATACCAATCGCTGCACCACTCCCAGACGTTGCCCGCCATATCGTAAAGGCAAGTGCCATTTGCGGGAAGCGTTAAGCTCCCCTAACGAATTCCTAAAATTGAATACCCGTCGTGACCTGAGGTCCGTAGGTCGAAACTTTGTAGAGGTAGCCGTCATTATTGTAATCGGAAAAGAGATAGCGGAAGCCAAGTTCGGTATAAATGTTCCGCGTAAGTTGATAGCCGAGCCCACCGTAAGCTTGCACCGTGACGTCGGACCCCACCTCAAACCCGCCGACATCCACTTTGCCAGTTAGATAATAAGCTTTGCCGAGATTATAGCGGCCGCCAAGCCCGACGTAAGGATCAGTCCAATATTCGGTGAGACTGAAACCGCGATTGAGCTGTCTATGCAGGAAGCTGGCGATCTTTTGCTGCGCGGTCATCGGGTTTCGCCGGGCCTCTATAATGAATTTGAGTATTTTTATCTTTTCTTCGGCCCCAAGCGGCGGAAATGGAATAGTGGAATTGTTTGTGTCGAGCCGATGTTCTAATAAGCGCTCGAGGATGTCGCGAAGGTCGGCGTTCAAGGCGCTCACGAGCTCAGCGGCGGCCTGCTTGATTTTACCGTCGGCCGCCGTCAATTCGAGCCTGCTGAATGTGTTATTGTAGCGCGCGCCAGCCCGGAGATCGAGCCACCCGCGCGGACGGTCCAGGACCCGGTAATAGACTTCCCCATCCGCGATGTATTGATCCACGGTTAGGTTCGCCTTTTTCACCAGTCGATTGCCGTAAATGCCGGCGGAGAGACTCGTATAAAGAAGGTCTCCGTAAATGCCGAAGCGGTCCCTTCTCACTTCCGCGCTGACACTCGCGATACCAGCGACGTGGGTGATGATTTTGTCGAAGGGGACCTGCACACTGTTGCTGACTCCATTCAACCCAATATCGCCGGAAATCCAGGGAAGCCAGCCTGGCATCGCGATATTGAAATACCAATGATCATTGCTTGTGATCGCGGGTGGTGCTGTTTCTTTTAGCTCCAGTTCCATCGGGCCCGCCTGGGCCGCTCCCGCCAAAAGGAGTACCAATAAAGACAGCCTAATTCCCATGGCCGCGATTCTGAACTTCCGGAACGCGTTCAATCAAGCTCGTTTTTTGCAGGGGCCGTTACTAATCGGGTGTTTAGAAGTGAAACCGGATGCCGCCGCCGACCAGGTGCTGCCCAAATTGATGTTTTCCGTCACCTACATCCAGAGCGACATAGTCGAGAAAATGATACTCCAAAAACGTGCTGAACTTACAGGTCCAGTAGTAATCGGCCCCTGCAACCACGTCCCAGGCGAGAGAACCGCTGTTCGTTCCTCCGCTGGTCCTGAAAGTTCGTCCGGTGCGATTAATCGTAATGTCGCTGCCCGCCGCTTCCGCGTAGTAGCCACCCACGCCGCCCCCTACATAGGGCTGGAATTTCCCGAAGGCGAACCGCAGAATAAAGTTCGTCATGAACGCTCCGGAATTAATCAGGTTACTGCTGTGGGCGACTTCGGTGCCATTCAGATTGACATGCACATCGGTGGAAAGGCCATTGTAAAACATGTCTTCTTCAATGGCGGGCCGAATGTTTCCGTTGGTAAAGACGTAGCCCAATTTTAACCCACCATATCCGCCAAGATTGTGATCGATTTTCACATCAACAACGTCGCCGCTTCGAAGAGTGCGGCTGAAGCTATCGTCGAATTCCTGCCACACGTTGCCGCCTCCCTCCAGGGCTGCGTACCAGCCGGTCCCGTAAAGACAGGTTGGCGGGGCTGGAGCGACCGGTTGGAACTCGGGCGGCCCGGCGAAGAGCGAGCTGCTGACAAGAGCAATTGTAGCAAAGGTGAAAAGGCTAATTGTTTTCATCGTATTTGGTTTTCTACGTTAGGCGCTGGTTGATTTCCGTCAACTGTCCGCAAATTCTTCGCTGGCGGGTATTGGACGTTAGTCCCACCGGCCTTACCCTACACGGTGCTCGCAGTTCCTGAGCTAACGCGCCCGTATCTATTATATGAACAAAATCTTCTTCCGATCTCAGTTGCTGCTTGGATATTCTAATCTCCGTCCTGAAGCGTGCCAATGAAACGCAACTCGATTCCATTTCCATGTCTAAACTAACGACCAAGCTCAAGGAAGAGTTCTTCGCAATCATTCCGCCAACCATCTATTTCTTCGTCGCGCTGCATATCGTCGTGTTTATTCGCGTGTTGATGCTGAAGGGGACTGGAATTTCGCCACTGGGTTCAGTTTCGGTAGCCGTCTCCGCACTCGTTCTTGGTAAAGCGGTGTTGCTGGCGGACCTGCTTCCATCCATCAATCGTTTTCCGCACAAGCCGCTGATCTACAACATAACCTGGAAGACTCTTATCTATCTTCTGGTGGCGACGGTTCTTCATTATCTTGAACGCCTTATCGAGTTCTGGCGGCAATCCGGCGGTTTGATTGCCGGCAACAAGAAGTTATTCGCGGAAATGGTGTGGCCACGCTTCTGGGCTATCCAAATTGTTCTATTCATCCTGATTGCCGCCTATTGCACGATGCACGAACTGGCACGCGTGCTTGGTAAGGAAAAGATATTACGGATATTCTTCGGGCCGGTCCCGATCGCGCAAGTTTGAATTAGCCCGTTAGGCTAAAGGCAGGCGACTACTGCGGTCCGCCCATTCCAGGGCGTAGTCGCCGTTGAACTCGACCGTCAAAGGCAAGACTGAACCGTGTTCTCTCTGGCGATTAATACAAACGTCTTGCGCGCAAAATAACGTTCTAGGCTAATCCGATCAACTTGTCGTTACGCACGCGTTTACAACTCTTCGCCTAGCTTTATTTCAAAAGTGTGACTTTGCCGGTGTGCAGGTCGTAAATCCCTCCAACAATCTTGATTTTGCCCGACGCTTCCAGCTCCGCCAGGATCGGACTGTCTTTACGAATGTCAGCCATTGTTTGCCGCACGTTTTCTTCAATCACCTTTTCAACAAACTCTTTGTTTGCGGAGGTGCGTTCCTCCGGTTTGAACCCTTGGACAGCGTCCACGGCGGGCCTGATTTTGGCGAGCAAGGCTGTGAGGTTTCCAAGCTTCGCCCCGTCGCAGGCACCTTTCACCGCGCCGCAAGCACTGTGACCCAGCACAAACACAAGCTTGGCGCCAGCCAGTTTCGTCGCGAACTCCATGGAACCGAGCTGGTCCTCGTCTTCTATATTCCCCGCCACCCGACCGACAAAGATGTCGCCGATTCGTTGATCAAATACCTGCTCGACCGGAACCCTTGAGTCAAGACAAGACAAGACAACGGCTTTCGGATACTGGCCGTCAGCGGACCTCGTTATCCTCTTTTTGATCTCTGGATCGCCAATCTTGCCGGCTACGTAACGGGCGTTACCATCCATGAGACCGGTGAGAACCTTGTCCGGCGTAAGCGCCGATTGTTCCCCCTTCGTTACTTGTGCATTCGCCAAAGCTGCAAGGGCGAGAACAAGTGCTGTCGCTATTCCAAGCTTCCGCTTCATCGTTTTCATTGGTTTTGATTGTTATTTTCTCTCATAGTTTACGCTTCAGTTTGCTGCATTGAAATCATTTCAGTGAGTCTCGGCGAAGGACGACGACGCCCCGCCTGCCTGCGCGGAGCTGGGTGCCGCCGCAATTGCAACTGTCCCCAACGCCGAAAACAAAACGAACGCGCCCGGGACCAGCGCCGGTCGGTTCCAACGACGCCGCTTCAGGATCATGTGGCGTTGATTCATGCCTTGAAGCTCACGGTAGTGATAGTCACGTAGCTCCGAGGATGGCGAGACGGTGCCACCGGGTTGGACAGAAGAAGATGAAGGCATCTGCCAAGCGCTTACCTGTTAGTTCACTCCTTGGTACACGCACCCTACGCCTAGAGGATGATGGCCGCATGGAAATCTTGGCTTGCTCAGGAATCATTAGATTTCGGAGCCGAATAGAGTGAAACCAGGCGGGCGATCAGGACGGCCACATAAAGCAGACCAATCATCGCTTCCATCGCCGCAAGCCAGCGCGCGATTCTGGAAACCGGGGTGATGTCGCCGTAGCCGACTGTGCTCAGTGTAATGAAGCTGAAGTAGAAGCCATTGAATCCGTTCATAGTTCGCGGCTGAATGTTTGTGTTAAAAGAGAAAGCTCCCCCTGGCGTTAATTGATCCACCAGCCAATACGCCATCGTCCAGATAAGACCTAGCAGCAGATAAGCCGAAATGCTCGCACAGAGCACTTCCATGGTTACCGAAGGTGCGCGCAGGATAAAACGCAGGAGGTTCACTACGACGAAAGCAACCAGGACGAGTCCTGCGATAAGGAAGACGGCAGGCGGAACCAGATTTGGCCAAAAATGGTTGATCCACCTGCCCGCGATTGCCGGAATCACCAGTAACACAGCGATAACTAGCGTGCGGCCACGGCGAGCGACAGCAAGAACGGCGGAGATTAACACCAGCGAGAGCAGCAGTGATACAATCATATCTCCACCTTTGACTTCTTCGACAAAAGGGAAAAAGAAGAAGAGCAACGCCAGAGCGATCAGAAGTTCCACCGCCGAGAAGCGACGCATTCTTAATTTAGGCACGGCTTCAATGACTCCTCGGGTGTGCGGTGTCGCTCATTTAGTGTTGCAGAATCGCGCTGCGGTGTTGAAATTGTTCAACGCCTTCTCCCAACCTGCCTAACGAATGCCAATCCATGTTATTCACCGCGGCTTTTTGCTGGCGTCCGAATCGATTAATGCTTTTCCCAGTTGCTCGAGCTCCTGCGTGTAACAGAACAAGGCGAACAAGGCAATAATGAGAACGAAGTAGCGGGACGTCGGTATCTGGAATTCAGGTCTTCGCACAATGAATACGAAGCCAAAAACAGAGGTAGCCAGTACCGAAGGACATTCGGGCAGCAAATAGAACAATATGGCCAATGAATGCGTTACGAAGCTGCGGTAGCGGCGGCCGAAGTCGGCGGCGTATCCAATAACCCGCCAGTATCAATGTGATCGCCGACAACGACCAGACCAAATTTTCCGGTCGCGCTACATGACCGCCCGGGTCAGCCAAGGCTTGCCTGAAAAGCGGAACAGCATACCAAAAAAGGATAACTGCTCCTATCGTTTGCATGGCGAACAAAAAGAAGTAGCGCGAGGCATCGCCGACACTGCGCGATGCGCGCCCGGAGGCGCCTATTGGATCCTGCGGCTCTATCATTGACGTGCAATGTAGCGCACACTGCGAACGGTGGGAGCGCAAATTAGTAGATACGGCAGTGTTTTGGTCTTCATGTTGTTTCTCGTCTTACCTTCTAACCGTGTCGGAATCGTCATCGACGTTTCCATTACTTCAAAAGTCCGATCTCCTCCATAGGTGCGGGTGGCCTGCTGGTGGGATAGAGCAGCGTAAGGTTAAGACGCACACCCAATCAGGGCCGTAGTCGGCGTAGTATTTGCCGCCGATCTGGATCCTAATCGGCTGTTTCCCAATCTTTAGAACCTGGCTAATTTTCGTCAAAAAACGTCGATGAAATCCGGTGTTAAGAAGCAATCCACGACTACTCACGTTGGCCTGAAGTTTTGGGTGCTGACGGGCAACTACGGATCCCGCGGTTAACGAGACGAGCGGATGTCGGGGCCTGGTGCGATCACCCCGCATCTGCCTATTGTTGACTTAAGTGCTCATCTCCGAAATCGTGAGCACGGCTTGCCGGGCGAGCGCATCAGGTAGGCACTGGGGAATGTGGTTGCGGCGATTCGTCCAGAGAACCTTGCGTGTCATGCGCGAGCGGTGCTGCCTGGGGCGCCAGGATTTCAAAAGGCCGCCTTAAGTGCTGCGGCGGCGCAGTCGTCAAACTTCTCGCCCCGGCCACTAACCCCAGCAGCAGCGCGGCGGCGGCCATGAAATAGAACACCCCGTCAATGTCGAGGCGCGACATTATGCTCAAGCCGATCAGCGGGCCGAGCATGGAGCCCACCCCGCTCACAAAAATGAGCCGGCCGCTTACCGCTACGACTCGATCCATCGGCATGCGGTCGTGCGCGTGGGCCACGCAGACAGGGTAGAAGGTCGACATGAAGCCTCCGAGCAGCACCGCAGCTGAAGCGACCACTGGCAAGGAGCGTGGCAGGGCGACTAAGGCAACGGCGGTGCCTGCGAAGCCGAGCCCGAGCGCCGCGAGCACGACACGCCGGTCGAAACGGTCCGATAGCCAGCCAATTGGAATCTGGAATGCGAGCCCGCCGAGGACGGCCACAAGCATGAACAGCGCGATACGTGCGCGTTCGATACCCACGTCCTGCATCCATGCTGGAATCAATGCGTAGAAGGTACCAGCGACGAGGCCACTAAGCGCGCAGCCAACGACTGCGACGGGTGCGGCGCGCGAGAGTTGGCCATAGGGTAACGGTTCGCTAGCGATTGCCTGGGGCGGTTCGGCCCGGGTCGTGGTGACTATCACCAACGCCATCGCGAATAGGGCAACGATCGCGTTGAACGGCGCCGCTGTCTGAATCTTGGCCCCGGCGATCAGGAGCTGTCCGATCGCGAGCGCTAGGAACGTCCCGACCATATAGATCGAGAACACTCCACCGCGTTCCGATGGCGGAGCCTTGGCGTTCAGCCAACTTTCAGTCGTCACAAAGATCCCGGCGCATCCGAAACCGACAATCGCGCGTAGAATAATCCAGGATAGCGGGCTAACCCATAACGGCATGCCCGCAGTTGCGCCGGCAACGAGACCGGCAAATGCGGCGTAGGCGCGGATGTGCCCAATGCGCTCGATGATTCTTCCGCAGTACAACGCACCCAACGTGAAACCGGCGAAATAACTGCTAAGCACCAGGCCGGCCATGATTGCGTCGAAACTCTCGATCGCCACCCGTAGGGAAATGAAAGTACCATAGAAACCGTTGGCAAGTTGGATGACGCTCGTCGCGATTATAAGCGTCCCAATTTGCACGCGAATGAAACCGTCTGATCGCATCCAGTCTCGCCCCTAGCTTGCCAACTCCGTGACGTAGCCGTCAGCGATAGCAATAACGCCCATGCAGAAATACACTCCTCCAGACATGAGGTTGCTACCCGCCGAGTGCAAGGCCCGATTTTCTGTATCGGTTGTCGGTCGCGCTACATGACCGGCCGGGTCTAGAAGAACTTGCCTGAAAAGCGGAACGGCATACCAAAAAAGGATTGCCGTTCCTATCGTTTGCATGGCGAACAAAAACAAGTAGCGCGAGGCATCGCCGACACTGTGCGATGCCCGCCCGGAGGCGCCTATTGGATCCTGCGGGGGCTATCATTGACGTGCAACTTAGCGGAGAATGCGAGCGACGGGACCGCAAATCAGCAGATACGGCACAATTGCTAGGATACTGGCCACAGTTAGCGCCCCCGGATGTTAATGGGGGGATCTGGTTTTGGTCGATTTTGCTTCGCTATCAGTTGGTGTCTGGCGGCTGACCAGTTGGTTGCTGAGCGCAGCCCGATTCTTCAAATCGCTACTTGAGCACTTGATTTCCAGCGCGGAGACTCCAGCCGATCATCAAGAGGCCCGTGGCCGCGACCCAGCTCCCTAGAACACGCACGGCAACACGCATCCAGAACGCCTTCAGCGACACCACCACCCCGGCGACCAACGTGACGACGACGATCACTGCTCCGAGCATCCCAATCAGTTCCAGTGCAGCGGACGAAGTTCCCGTCAGTCCCGTCCCCGTCGAAAATCCAAGAAACCCGCCGATGATAGACGCCATGGTCATCACGAGCGCTGACGGGAGGTTGCAATCCGCCGCCACGAGCGCGCCCGCCACCAGGAACACCAAGCCGTTTGCCCAATCCACGCTTACGGTCCACGGGAACATCAGTCCGCCCACGCCGCCCACGAGCCACGCAGTCGGCAGCACCGCGAGCAACCAGCGACCCTGATGCGCCCCACGCATCGCGGCGAGCAACACGAGTGCGACGAGGATCGCGAGGTCAGCTGGCGACAGTGCGAGGTGAGCGATGCCGTCGTAGACCGGACCGAGTCCTGTCGTGACCAGATGTGCTTCAGCGCAAGGACAGGCGAAGCATAGCAGCGCAACTGTCCAGGCAACCTTGATCCAGCCGCCGCCAGGCCGTTGGTGTTCCATCGCGATCATGTGAGTGCGGAAAAGAGAAAATAGGCTCCGGCAGCTGCAACGGTTGCACCGGCCACGCGAACGATGACGCGGCCGGTCGTCCATCGATAAATCAGACCAATGGTGATGCCAACAGCGTGCAGACACCCTGTGGCAATTACGAAGCCGGCGCTATAGAGCAGCCCGCTTTGACCTGCTGGCAACTCCGTGCCATGCGCGTGCCCGTGAAAGATCGCGAAAATCCCGACAATGACCGCCGCGATCCACACGGGCGGGCGTTTCTCGCCCAGCACCATCAGCCCCAGCACTAGTGCGGACAAAGCGATGCCAACCTCGACGCCGGGGAGAGGGATGCCTAGCAATCCCATCAGTCCTCCGAATGCCATCACCATAGGGAAGGCGACGGGCAGGAGCCAGATCGCGGGCGGACCGAGCTGAACGCCCCACAATCCCACCGCGACCATCGCCAGCACATGGTCCCAGCCCGAGATCGGGTGATGAAAGCCGCTCACAAAGCCGCCGGCTTCCCCCGCCTGAATGTGTGCCCACGCGTTGGAAGGAGCGGCGACGGCCGCGAGCACTGTGAGCCGGAGAATGATTTTTTGCGAAACAAGCTTAGAAGATTTTGCTCTCATCGAATGTTGCCGAGGAGAATGGCGGTTCGTTGAATGGTCCAAAATGCACCCAGGCTTCCAACGGTGTAGCCCGGCAACGCCAACGCCCATCGCGGCCATCGAACCTCCAGTTGCCGATAGGACCATGCCATCGCGAGGACAAGAAATACGAAGAACACCTGTCCGATCTCGACGCCGACATTAAAGAACAACAGCGCCCAGGGGATGTCCGCCTGCGGCAAGCCAGTGGCTTTCAGCCCGCTGGCGAAGCCGAACCCGTGCAGCAAACCGAAACCAAACGCCACCACCCAGGGATACCGGATGGTGAGACTCGTTTGGCCTCTCCACGCGCGCACAATTTCCGGACCGAGGAACAAAATGCTCAACGCAATCGCAGCGTTCAGCGGCGGCAGCGGCGCACTGGCGTAGCCAAATGTGGCGACAGCCAGCGTGATGCTGTGCGCGACCGTGAAGGCGGTGATGGTCTTGAACAACATCCAGCCGTAGCCAACGATCAAGACCAACCCGAGCACAAACAGCAGATGGTCGATACCAAAAAGAATGTGTTGGATCCCGTACAGATTATAGGAGCTTGCTATCTGCCACCGTGTTTTCGCGGCTGAGATATCCACCCAAGGCTGAGATGGGCGGATAATTGTGGTCCAGTTTCTGCCGTCGAGCATTTCGACGCGAACCAGCACGTCGGTGATGGTAGCCTGAAGCCCGGGAAACTCGATGCGCTTTCTTGAGAGCCCATTCGGGCCGGCGTTCACCTTGTGTCGCTCGAGGAGGGAATCTGCTACTTCCTCTGTGCTCGGCTGTCGAACATCTTTCAGGCCGTCAGGAAGTCTTAAGACGACCGGCAAACGCATTCCGGACATAAGCGGAGTTCGCCAGAGGATATCGAAGACGCCACGCGTCGTTTCCTTCACTTCGAGGTAAGCGGGACGAGATTCATGAGCGAATGCTGGCGAGATACAGGCCAGGCAAAGGAGCGTAAGCACCAGGTAGCCGCAGATTCGCTTTGAGAATCCAATCATCGGGAACCTGCCAGCGCAGGTGCGGCATTCGTGGTCTGAACAGAAGAAGCGGAAGCGCTGGCTCGTTGCTTACCAGAAGGAGGCGGGAGCATTACGACATACTTCGCGCGCATTTTGGCGTACGCTTTATCCCACGCGATCGACTTCTGGTCTGCGAGCCAGGCACTCCTGACCTCGGGCTCGACTTCTTCGAAGGCCGGCAGATGACCGGGCGTTACCGTGTCGATGAAGATCAGGTGCCATCCATAACCGGACTCGATTGGCCCCTGCCAGGAACCCGCTTTCAGCTGGAACAGCGCCTGCGCAAAGCTCGAGCCGAAATCTTTGGCGATCTGTTCTACTGCTCGATCGCCGTAGTAATCCTGAAACATGAATCGGTCGCCGAGCGCGGCCACCATTGACGAGTTCTCCGGTTGGCCCGCAACCTTTGCCAGCGCAGCGAGCGCGTCATCGCGGGCGCGCTGCCCGCGTTGGTCGGGGGAGAAATATACGTGGCGGAAGCTGACCCGACCCGGCACTTCAAAACGTTTTGCGTTCTGGTTGAACCACGCCTTCAGTTCATCGCTAGTGGGCTCGTGAGCGTTGGCAAGATCCTCAGCGAGGAACTGCAGCTTCTGCGCCATGCGGCGCTTGACAATGTCGTCGCCTTTATCGAGGCCCATGGCGAGCGCCTCGCAATAGAGTATTTCTTCGCGAACCCGGCTTTCTACCAGTCCCGTTAACTCCTCGGAGGTTGGTTGGCGCTCCCACTGCGCCGCAAAACCGATCTGGAGCTGTTGCAGATCGTCGGGTGAAAGCTCAATGCGTTTGCTTCCAAGTTGAGCGGAGTTACCCCACACTGCATAAATCACGAACAGTAACGAACCGATAAGCAGGAAGTGAAGCAGCGGCTCGCGTAACCAGCGGCGGAGGATCATCCGCGCGGAGAAATGGCGTCCCGTCGTGAACTCATGGAAGGATGCGTTGGATGAGACTGCATCCGGTCTCTTGTCCCGCGCTTCCGTCAAAACCAGCCCGCTTCTCACTTAATTTCCTCAACTTCGTAATTGGCGTAGCCGAACTCGTTGTTGCGCGCCGCAAGATACTTGTCCCCGACCTTGTAGACGGTCACATTGAAGGGTGTCGCTCCAAGAGTGGTAACGAGGCGGCCGCCGGTGATCTCGTACTCCGCCGGCGATCCTAACTCACCGCCGTGCTCGACATCCCAGACCTCTACGGGTTTGGGTTGTTTTCCATTTACGCTGGTGATGACGCGGCGACCATCTTTTCCATAGAGAATTTCAAACGTATCGCCGGTGGGCCGATTGTGTACGGTCACCGTCTTACCCACGATTAGAGACTTTAATTGCTCTTCATCCAGAGCAGTCGCACCTTTGCCCTGAAGGTCGGCAACAGTCATGCCCTTCTCACCTTTGGCGGCGTCCTCCTCGGAAGGTGAGTACCAGATGGGTGAGGTCCAGGCACGCTCCTGCACTGTGGCTGCGACAAAGTTTGGCGGCGGCACGCCCAGCTTCTTGGCATCGTAAGTGGACCAGCGCGGTGTCGGTATTTGCAGCACGCGCGCGTAGTAGAACGCATGCAAGCCAGGATCGAACTCGGGATCTTTCCACACCTTCTTGAGTTCAACCGCGCCGATGCTGTTCTTATAAGTCGCATTCTTAATGTCAACTGTGTTGCCCACCGCAGGGAGTTTGCCGGTTGCTGGATCGGGCTTGCGATTACCGGACCAGGCGACGTTGTAAATCTTTTCGAAAATCTGGCCGCTCTTAGTCCAGCCTTTGACAATCTGAATGCGATCAAGGTAAGCATCGTCGGGGTCTTTGACTGCCCACACCACGAAGGTAGGCGCCTGTCCCGCTTTCGGCTTCAGGTCGCCGCCCATCGGCACCCCGTTTGCATACCCCGTCTTCACCCAATCCTTTTGGTTCAGTACGTCAGGAGGGAAATCCCAGCCGCCGAAGAGCCGGACCTTGATCCGGACGCCGCTGGTGCCAAAGGTCTCCTTGCGCTGCATGGAGGCGAAGATCGATTCGCGCGTGTTCTCTTCTGCCCAAACACCGCCGAGACCGCCAGTGCTGATCAAACCCATGTTCAATCCAACTTCTTTCTTTCCACTCACGCGAACCTCTGGTGTTGCATCCGCCAAAGCGTGGCCGCCGAAGTAATCACTCTGACTGTAGCCCGCTGCCGTGCTGTGTGAGTCACTCGCGCCCACGACTCCCATCTTGTATGGGTTGTAGCCGCGGCTGTCTTGCATGGCCAAGCCATTCTGCCAGGCCTCACGGATGAAGCTGCCGTGGAGTTTCGGAGACCGTTCCGCCCCGCCCAGAAGGTAAGTCAGTAGTTCGTAGTCGGCGAACTCGTCGTTAGGGGAAAGTGATGGATGCGTCTCGGATGTGCCCTTGAGCTGATGGATTTCAGTCAACGGCTCGTTGTTCACGCGCTCCTGTGCCCAGGCGACATCAATCGGTCGTCCCTTGCTGTCAACCTCCAGTGGAAACATGATGCCATCGCTCAGGTTGGCGTTGTGCGAGATCGCCAGCACTTCATTGCCCGCTTGACGTTGGGTTTCCATCCACTTCCAAAGATCTTCCGGATGATCCGAATCGATGGCAGAAAAGGGGACCTCCGGCACCTTCTTGGAATTCTTGAAGATGATGTTGCGATGCATGTTGCGGTTGTCAGGCGTGGAAGTCCACTCATAGGCGGCGAAGGTCGTAAACTTACCCGGCTGGTAGTACTTGTCTGCAATGGCGACAACCTGCTTCCAAACGGTGCCTGCCACCTCAGGGCTCACTAGCTCCTTGATTGGCTCGTTTTTCAGTATTGAGGTACCGAGGAGCAAATACACTCGCTGCATGTCTTCCTTGCCCCGGACCTTCAGTTGCTCGGCGATGGGCAGCTTGCTAAGCGAGGAGTTGGGGTCGTTTGCCTGAGGGATGACGCCTGCATACTCGGCATGATCGGTCACCGCCATAAAATCGAGTGGACGCGTGATCTTTATTGGATAACCCCCCGGGTGGGTGATCGTTTGCCCCAGAGCAAACTTATACGCATCTTCCGGCCCAGCCTTCGTGTTGCCGTAAATGTAGGCGTCGAACGACCAGCTGGTGTGGATGTGGGTTTCACCGAAATAGACATGATCCGGGTATCGACCTTGCGCCGAGGCACGCAGCGCCAGGCCAAGAGTGATTACGCCGACTACTGTGAGGAATTTGAGTGGTGTTTTCATACGACTGTCTTCGATTGATTTGGTTTGGGCGTGGAAATGCCAAGCATGGAAAGAGATTCTCTCCGAATGCGGCGTGCGGATATTGGACCTTAGGCTTATCTGCGCACGGTCTTCGTCTCTGCATCTTTGACGCAGCGAAAGCCAAGATGATTGGTGCCGGTATTAGCTTGATCACCGCTTCGAAAAGCTCGCCTCAGCCGCGCAAAAGCGGCTAACAACTAACGCGATATGGGGAGAAACGTTCTTTGTCGAGACTAAATGATTTTCTACCTGCGCAACTGCCGATTAACCGCCTTGCCGCTCCTTTTTTGTGTCAGTATTTCAATTGAAACACCCAGCCATTTCGCCGCGGCTTCGAGTTCAGTAAAAACAGACACTTGGAGCGGTGAATGGTCGGTCAGGACCGCATGCAGCTTCGCGTAATGCTTAGCACTCCAACTGGAGACATAGAACGCGGACTTTACCTTACTTCCTTCATACGACAGGCGCCGATAGAGTGCGACGTGAAAAACGTAATCGAAATTGAGATTTACGGCATCAAGCGCGGACAAATCCGTGAAGCGGTTAAACGGCTGCTCGAGCGAGTCTTCCTGCTCTCTGACGAATACTATTATATTGTTAACAATCGCTTCATTGAGGACGCCGCGGGGGCGCCAAATGAAGAGATTGGCATCCGCGACATACGCGACATTGGGCGGCAGATTCATGATAATCGTGTAGTTGGCGATGGCGGCGGCAGCGGTGATTCAACTGAAACATTCTGAGCCTGCGCTGGCATGTCATCCCTGGTCTATGAGACCTTAGACCTATCTACTCGCGGTCTCCGGCCCAGCATGAGGCTGCTGCGAAGCGTGCCGATCAGGCCAACGGTTTTTACGAGCGCACGCTGCTGGCACGACTGGGGCCCGCTACCTTGCAATCTCAACGGATCCGCAAAAATATTTCGCAACGACAAAACAGTAAACGCGTTTAATAGTCTCTGGGAAACTTATGAAAAATCTTCTTCCGCTAGTGTTTGCTGTGGTGCTCGGTGTTGCCTGTTTTGTTCCGGCGTCAGCTTCGGCTTATTATTACCGTGGACGATATTACCGATATTCCTATCGAGGCCATTACTACCGATATGCCTATCGCGGGCACTACTATCGGCACCGGACCTGGGTTGTCGGCGTCAATGGGCGTGCAGGGTATTATCGCTATTGGTAAACGGATTATTGTGCGCACCGTGCTGACCATTCTTTGAAATGGCCCCGTGCTTGTGCGCCTCGATCAGATTGCCAGCTACATCGTAAACGCGAATCACAGTGGGGTATGATCGACTGCGAAACTTTGCATATCCAATTGCGTTACTGATTGCGTTTGGTTCAGCGTACCATTCCTTGAATATGGGACTTTAGACCTACCTTCTCACTGTCTTCGCGTCCATGTCTTTCACGCAGCGAAAGCCCAGATGATTTGTGCCGGTGTTGACTTCGCCTTTGCCGCGCGTGCCAACCATATAACGCGCACAGTATTGATCGTTACAAAGAAATGAACCACCGCGATGCACTTTCTTTTTCTCGTTAGGCTCGGCCGGATCGAATGATGAATCCGGGCCTCGGGGATTTCGCGTGACGCCACCGGCCTTCGCCAACTCCGCATAGTAATCGGGGCGATACCAATCGCTACACCACTCCCAGACGTTGCCAGCCATGTCGTAAAGGCCGTAGCCGTTTCCGGGAAACTTCGCTACTGGCGCGATGCCGGCGTACCCGTCTTCGCCCGTATCTCTGACCGGGAATTTTCCCTGCCAGGTGTTAGCCATCCATTTCCCCCCGGGCCGGAATTCGTCGCCCCATGCATAAGTCTTGCCGGTTAATCCGCCACGGGCAGCAAATTCAAACTCCGCTTCGGTCGGCAAACGTTTGCCGGCCCATCTCGCGTACGCTTCCGCATCCGGATAAGCGACTTGGACGACGGGATACTTCTCCTTTCCTTTGATATCGCTTTGCGGCCCGAGCGGGTGACGCCAGTTCGCGCCTTCTACGTAGCTCCACCACTGGTAATGATTGTTAAGTGGAACTTCATGTTCGGTGGGAGCAAAGACTACTGAGCCGGCCACAAGGTTCTCCGGAGGCGCGTCGGGAAACTCTTCTTTAGTCGGCGTGCGCTCCGCGATTGTGACATAGCCAGTTTCTCGAACGAATTTCTCGAACTGCTCGTTCGTTACTGCGGTCGCATCCATCCAAAAGCTGTCAACGTAAACACGATGCACCGGGCCAGCGTCATTCGAAGCCATGGGCATCTCGCAACTGCCGCCACCGTTTTCGGCTGCGCCCATGGAGAACTCGCCGCCGGGAATCCAAACCATCCCCTCGGGCGCTTTGGCAGGCGCCGTATTCTTATTTGCAATCGTCTCGACAAACTCCGTCGGACCGCCAGAAGCGGACCAACATGTTGAGAAGGCTGCAATAACTAGGGCGGCGACGCGGAGCATTTTCAACCTTTAACATGACGCAACGAAGAGAACAGAAAGAGAAATCTCCGTGTGTTGTTGTTCAGGACTTGTTCCCGGTTAAATCATTCTTCCATCATCGCCGCTACTTTTTCTGCTTCTTCCACCGCCTTCTGGTCAGCCGCGCTGAGATTTGATGGCCGCGTGTCGATGGTCACCTGCTCAATCGTGCCGTTGAACTTGAATGGCACCTGATAAGCCTCAGTAATAATTTCTCCGCGCTACAGCTAGTCGGACAGAGCTTTCTTCAGCGCGGCCGTGCGCTTGCTCGTGTCTTCCTCCGCTTTGAGCGCGGCGCCAATGGGCTTCACATCCACAACGACTTTGGAAATTTTGCCGGTGAAAGCGTTATCAAACTCCTTGTAGTCGTCCGTGACTGGCGTGGCCGTATCCACACCGACGCCGGCCGTTTCGTCGGCCGAAAAAGCGATCGGTTGGGTGCGTTCAATTCGACCGCTGGCAACTTGTTGCCCATTGACCAGAATGGTCGCCGTTCCTCCTTTTCCGAGCCCGCCGCCGTCATAATCGAAGTTCATACGGACGGTGGCTTTGCCTAGCGCGACCACCTGTGGAGCTGAAACCTTGAACTGCTGAAGCCCGAGGAAGTTGTAGCAGTAGGTGGGCTTGCCATCCTTGAGGTACAAGCTCCAGCCGCCGAAGCGGCCGCCCTGGGCCAGGATAACGCCGTTCGCGCCGCCTTCCGGAATTTCCACGTCGGCCGTAATCGAAAGTGAGCGGTTCTTGATGTTGATGAACGCGTTCTCACTCATCCCTATCATCCCTTGTGAGAGCGTAAGCGAGGTGCGTCCCTCCATCAGATCAGGCCGGCCGGCAATGGCTGGATTGACTCGTTCGATGCTTCGGTCGTCAATGGGTAGCACGCGATACTTGATCGCCTCTTTGATGAAGAGGTCCTGTAACTGCTTAAGCTTGGCCGGATTGGCAGTGGCCAGATTATTTGCCAGGCTAAAGTCCTTGGTGGTGTCGTAGAGTTCCCAGATGTCTTCAGTGAGCTTCCGGCGTGGCTGTGTTTCCCACGGTGCGCGATGGATGGTGCCGGCAAACCAGCCATCATTATAGATACCGCGATTGCCCGCGATCTCGAAGTACTGTGTCTTATGAGTGCCGGTCGCCTCGGGACGATCAAAGGTGTAAGTCATACTCACGCCCTCGATCGGTTCCTGAACGACGCCGTTGACACTCTTGGGTTGAGGCAAACTGGCTGCCTCTAGGACGGTGGGCGCGATGTCGATGACGTGATGCCACTGTAACCGAATTTGGTTAACGGCTTTGATCCGCTTCGGCCACGAAACGATCATGCCGTTGCGCGTGCCGCCGTAGTTAGAGGGGATCTGCTTCGTCCACATGAAGGGCGTGTCCCCGGCCACTGCCCAACCGGCAGCCATGTGTGGGTAGGTCGTAGGAGCACCCCATTCATCGTAATGCTTGAGCATATCGGGGACGGTCTCCTGAACACCGTTGAAAAAGGTCATCTCGTTGAACATGCCGTTCATCCCCCCCTCTGCGCTGGTTCCGTTATCGCCAAGGATATAAAAGATCATAGTGTTGTCGGCCTGGCCTGTATCACCGATGGCATCGAACAAACGGCCGATCTCGTAGTCACAGTATTCGCAAAACGCGGCATAGACTTCCATCTGGTGGGCGAAGAGCTTCTGCTCATCTGGAGTGAGCTTGTCCCAATCTTTAATGGCCTCAGGTTTGCCGGCCAGTTTTGTGCCCTGCGGCACTACGCCCATCGCAATCTGACGAGCTAATGTTTCTTCACGCATCTTGTCCCAGCCCTGGTCGAACCGGCCCCTTTCTTTTTCGATCCATTCCTTGGGAACATGGTGTGGCGCATGTACGGCACCCGGCGCGAAATAGATGAAGAAGGGTTTGTCGGGCGTGAGGGATTTCTGAAACTTCATCCAGGCGATGGCATGATCGGTCATGTCGGTCATGAAATTGTAGCCGGGGTAATGCGGCGTCCCGATCAGGGTCAGGTCTTCATAAAGCGTGGGCGCCCACTGGTCGGTTTCCCCGCCGATGAAGCCGTAGAACTTGTCAAAGCCCGAGCGCGTCGGCCAGCGGTTAGTAGGCCCGGAGGGGCTGACTTCCCACGCAGCCGTCTCGTGGTTTTTGCCGAAGAAAGCGGTGCTGTAACCGTTTAACCGCAGCATCTCCGCCAGCGGCGCCACGTTATCCGGCCGCTGACCTGTGTTGCCGGGAAAGGCCGTCGCGATCTCGGTGATACCGCCCATGTTATTCATGTGGTGGTTACGGCCGGTGAGCAGGGCCGTTCGCGTCGGCGAGCAAAGCGCGGTGGTGTGGAATTGATTGTAGCGTAGCCCCTCGGTGGCAAGGCGGTCGGCACTTGCCATTCGCGCTGGCCCGCCGAAGGCGCTCGGCATGCCGAACCCAATGTCGTCTATGAGCACGATGAGCACATTCGGCGCTCCCGCAGGCGCCTTGATCTCGAAGCGCGGCGGGGGCTTGGCGTCGCGGGCGTCGAGCACGGTGCTATGCGGATAGTTTGGCTCAGCGATGGGCAGCTTCGTTCGATCAAGTTTAGTTTCCTGTTGCGCCGTCAGCGACAACGGCAGCAAGACGGACGTAGCGACCAGCAAGTATATCACTGGCGAATTCTTCTTTACGATTTCTGATTTCATGATGGTTGTTGGCGTTTAGTTTTCGTTCACTCTCTCAATTAACGGGAAGAAGCCTATGGTTTGAAGAGGCGGGGGAGACATTGGACTTTAGTCGTAGGCAATTTTTTGTCTTGCCTCCATCGATTGAATGATCCGGACGGCCTCGCGCTATCGGCCAATGACGTTGATGCACTCCCGGAAATTGGAAAGAGTAATCGTCTGGGGCGTCTGCTGCCTCACCAACGATGCGTCCGCCCGCGTCTACTCGAGCGCTGCCGTTCATTTTGCCAAGGAAACGCCCATCCGAATAGCATTATCGACTTGCGAAGCGGCTTCTCCTGCCAGCGAAAAGACTTTGCTCGCCAGCGGAGGAGCGTCACTTGTCGCCGGCACGATGATGCGAACCTGTCGAGCGGCGCGTCTAACTTGCGAAGCGGCAGGCGCGATCAGCAAAGAACGACTTCAAATCGGCGAAATCATTCGGCAAGCTGCGACCGTTGCATTGCAGGTTCGCGGAAATGATTTTCAGCCTGCGAAAGCGGCGGCGAAGCATCGCAAGGCCGCTTTGCAAGCTTGCTGCCTCATTTTGCTTATTTGATGAATCATTAAGCTAACCAGCAAAATGATTTTGCAGGTTGGAGAAACCATTTTGATAACCGGAAAAATGATTTTGCAGATTGGATGAATGATTTTGCAGACTTGAAAAATCGTTTTGCAGATCGGGGAAACGATGTTGCTGGTTAGAAAAACGATTTAGCAGGTTGGAAGAATGGTTTTTCAGGTTAGCAAAACGATTTTGTTAACCTGCAAAACGATGCAGCAGGTCAGAGAGACGATTTATCCAATCTGCAAAACGATTCTTCTTATTTGGATTGTCGTGTTGCTGGTTGTAAAAATGGTTTTTCTGGTCAGCATTACGATGTTTCTTATTAGCATAGTCATCTTCCCGGTTGGGGAATTTGTGCTTTCTGCCAGAAGAGCCGTGCCGTCAGCCAGTTTAAGCGCGTCGCGAGAAGACGGCACGGTGTTTCCAATCAGAGAAACCAGTTTCAGTTACTCGCCCGCGACGGTTTTCGTTTCGATTTCCGTGCCGCCTGCCGGTTCCACCGTTGTTGCGTGCTCGGCCGCCGCGCTCTCAGGCTTCCGATAGACGGCCGGTGTTCGCCCGCCGCCAGGTCTAATCTCGGCAATCTCGCCGCGTTGTTTCAACCGCGTCAAAACAACTGAAATCTCCGGATGCGGCATTTGATAACCTTCGCGTTCCAGCAGCGCGCGAATGTCGCGCAGGGTATAATCGCCGGCCATCTGCTGGATCGCCCACAAGACAGCTCTACCGTTGCCCCCGTGTCGCGATCGGAGCGCATCCAGCTCCGGATTGATCTTGCGCGCGACAGGCGCGGGCAGGTTTATTGGCGCAGGTGGGCAAGAAGAGTCCGCAGGCTGCACGTTTGACTCTGCCGTCGCCGGAGGCTCCGCCGCGGCCACGACCGGCGCCTCGACTGACCTCCAACTCTGGTGATTCGCGGCATCCGCGCGCAGGAGTTGATAGGCGGCGAGGAGACGTTCCCGCTCGGCGATCTCTTGCCGAAGGCGTTCTTCGCGTTGTGTTATCTCATCAAATGTAAGCGTCATGATTGGTAACCATGAGCAAGTGCAATGCTAGAGAAAGGAATCGAATCGATTTATTTCATTCCTTTCAGCCCACTGCGGCTTGCCTGGGTCGCCCCAAACCCTTGGGCGACACGCTCCTTAGATTTGAGCGCTACTACCATCGCCGAGACTAATCAGTGTCACGGAAGCGGGGTCAGCGTTTGTTGTCGGGCGAGGGAAACATCTGCCGCATCGATGCGATCGCTAAGATCGATGTCCTCTTGGAAGTTTGAAGAACTAACAGTCTGAAGCCCCTGTTGCCTTACCAGAGAAACATCGGTCGAATCCACACGACCACTCGCATTCACGTCCCCGACTGGCATCACGCTCTCCGTTTACTGCCGGTGCCGCCACTGCCGCATTTTGTGCTGTCCGGCGGTACCGCAATCGCATTTACGACTCGGGCACCGCAGCTCCAAGGATTTTGATTTTTTTTCTTCCGAGCATTTTGAAATCGCGGCCCTCCTCTAGCCAGGCGCTAAGAAGAGATTTGCTCAACGGATCGACGCGCGAAGAAGACATTTGCTGAACAAATTCACACGCGAAAAGCCGGGGCCGATGACCGTTCATTAGAACTCCCTTGCGATCGCTACTTTGCAGAGGGTAGTTGTTGCATCCGGGGCATCCCGCCGGCAGGAAGTAGCGGGGTTATAACGAAACGAACCCCCCACTCAGGCGCGCCGCGTGGACCTTCGGCATAGTACCTGCCACCGATTGCGAAACTCACGGGCAACTTTCCGATTCTAACAAGCTGGCTTAGCGTGAAATTCACCGGCACTGTCCACTGATCGTCGTTCCAGTTATAGGTGTTCTCGGCGTTCACGCCGAACGTCGTTTTGGTCTTGGTAGTGTAAGAAACGAATGGCTGGAGAAATGTAGCGTTAACACTTCGCCTTTCCTCATCTCCGGCAAAGCTCCAGATTTGGTTTGCCAGGATTCCGTAAGTCCAACCGCCTGTCTGCCTGAGGATCAACCCAGTAGGCCCGGCGCCCCACTTTTCGCTTCCTAGTAGAGAATCGGTCGCGCTCGGGTAAAGGAAGACCGGCCCGGCGGCAAGAATCCAGCCAGCAACGGGCTGTTTCGGCGAGAAGAAGAAGCTTTGCACGATATCGCCGAGTCCGTCCTGCACATGCCCAGGGGGACGCGGTCCGCGGCTTACGTTTATTGGGACGCCGTCAATGTCTTCCTCGAACGGGATTGCAGGTCCCTTGAAAACATCCTCCTGATGAATGACCGGAATAATGGTGCGGACTATGAGGTTCCAGTCACTGCCGATCGAGATCGGAATGACTGGTTGAATATTTAAGGTGTAACGCCAGCCTTCTTCCGAAGGCCCGATGCCGAAATCGAAATTGTTTTGCAGCGGGAAACTGATGAGAGAAGCAACCGGGTTCTGCAGTTTTTTTGCCAGGTCTTCGCTGCTCTGTTCCTGTGCGGACGTTATTGACGCACCGCAGAGAATCAGCATTGCGATTACACAGGTTCGCCGCCTCAAAGCCTCACAGCGGTTTCGATGTAACGATCCCCGAGAGATCAATCTGGGCTAACAAAACCGGTCATGGTCTTGTCGTTTCAGTCTGGCGTGATGGGCGTGATCTTGGTGCCTTGTAAACCAAGTCCGGCCATTAGACCTTTCTGCCCAAAAGCGATAGCGTACACCCCTTTGCGGAGCGTGGTGGTGGTGAGTGATTTCGCCATTCCGGTATCGACAATGACAATACTCGGTCCCGACCCGATCTCCCAACCACGGCTCTTGCGCAGGTACGCCAGATCGCCATCGGTCATGAAGAACAAGGCGTAGCCAAATTTCTGAATCCCTGCCTGGAGCCCGTAGGACGCACCAATGGTCCTGTAATAGCCGAGGACGTGACCGTGAGACATTAACACGCCGTCGCCACGCTGCCCTCCCCAAATGAAGCCCCCTTTCAAGATCTCGGGGAAAACGAGAACGGCTTTGGCATCGTGACCTACTTTGCGGGCAGCGGCGCTGCTTGCGTAAAGATTTTGCAACGCCGCATTGGCTTTCTGATTCATCTCCGCCGCGCTTGCAGCTCGAACATGGCAAACCGGGACGAGCATTATCCCCAAGATGATGGTAACGACGTTGAAGAGCTTCAGATGGCTAAGTGGTTTCATGGTTTTTTTGTATTTGTTGTTTTCGTTGTTTGGCAGGGGATAAAATTGCAGTCAAGCTCAAATCGAAACAGCAGAAGCAAGTTGGAAGTCGAGCAAGGTGCCTGCTGGAACCGATATCGCTTCACCGGGTTTAAGTAATGAAGCACCGGCACCAATAGCAGCACCTCTGCCCGCTCCCCTCCCTCCATCAAACGCGGCGCCGATCAAAGCGCCGGCGCCAGCTCCGCGAGCCGTTTTTGCCCCGCTGGACGCGCCGGAATGCATTGAGCTGCTGGTGGCGATTCGGACGAGCTTCCCATTGATCGAAATGTCAGTGAGACTGATCGCCAGCGTAGACCTGCCGATGGCGCGGCCCGCCGACTGCGAATTGTTCACGCGGCCATACACCTTGGTTCCGGCTGGGGCAACGACCTTGCCATTCACGACGAGATTGGTGTCGAGCTGACCGGCGAACCTCTTCCCTGGCTGGTCGTTTGAAGAAATCCCGTCGATTGTCCGCACGACCAATGTCTTGCCGGCGGGGATTGTCGCGGCGCTAACGCACGACGTTGTGATTGAAAAACCGGCAACCACTGCGGCGGCAAGTATTGATTTTCTCATGGCCAGGACATTGGCTGAGCTTGAGCTGGTTGAGGTATTGGACCTTAGACCTATGTCCACAGCTCCTCGATCAAGCGATACTCTTTGCTTGAGAGAGCGCATCATGCACGGCCGCGAGGAATTCTTCATCGTTGAACGGTTTGATAAAAAATGCCACGGGACCGACTTGCATTGCAGTCGCGCGCGCGGCCAAATCGTCGCGTGCGGTAATAACGATGACGCGCGGGCGCGGCGAAAGGGCACACGTCCGCGCCAGAACCTCCAGGCCGGTCACACCTTCCATCCAAATGTCGGTCACCACCACCGACACAGGGTGCGCTGCGGCGTGAGCCAGAAATTCTTCCGGTTTATTAAATGCGCGAACGGCCAGGCCGTCGGAGGCGAGCAAATACTCCATCGACCTCAGGACGGAGAGATCGTCATCCACCAGACAGATTTCATTCGCATCAGACTCGGCGGAACTATTCATGCAGCCTGGCTTTTCGAGTCGCCGCGCGCCGCGGGCAGGCGAAAGAAGAAACGCGCGCCGCGCTCCGGAGCATTTTCTGCATCGATGGTACCACCGTGGGTCTCGACAATAGAACGGACGATAGTCAAACCCATACCCATTCCGGCCTGCTTGGTCGAAAAGAAATGATCGAAGACTTTCTCCGGCCGATCCGCGGGCAAGCCGGGACCAAAATCGCGCACGCTGACTTCCGCGCTCTCACCCTTGAGTGAGCGGGTACTAATAATGATGCGCCGCTCGGTGGGCGGAAGCGCTTCCACGGCGTCAAGGGCATTCATGATCAGGTTTAGCAAGACCTGTTGAATCTGAACCGGAGCCGCTTCCACCTGCGGCAGATTGTGATCCATTTCTGTCACGACCACGCTCTCCCGCATTAGAACGTCTGAGCTTACCAGACGAATAGTATCCGCAATTACGGCGTTGAGGTTGAGGACGGCGCGGGCGCTTTTATCCTTGCGCACGAGGCTTCGAATTCCGCGAATAACTTCGCCGGCGCGCTGACTGTCGGCCACCATGTCTTGGAGGAGTTGTTGGAGCAGGGCAGGGTCGATATTCCCCCGTTCGAGAAAGCGCCGGGCGGCCGCCGCATTGTTGGTGATGGCTGTAAGCGGCTGATTTAATTCATGCGCAACCGAAGCGGTCATTTCGCCCATCAACGCCACGCGGTTCAAATGTGCCATCTCCTCGCGCTGAACTTGCAATTGCAGGTCGGATTGCTTTTGCGCGCTGACATCGATCGTTACACCGATCAGTTCCAAGAGATTTCCGTGTTCGTCCTCCAAACACCTTCCGCGGACAATGACCCAGCGCGTCTTACCGTAAGGCAGAACGAGCCGGTGCTCGGACTCGAATAGTCCGTGTGTAGCACAAGCGCGATCGAAAGCCGCGTGGACCGCAGCTCTTTCATCGCGATGCACGCGTCCGCAGATTAAATCGCGATTCAACGGCTGCTTGGAATCAAACCCGTAAATGACGCGCCCTTTGTCACTCATCCAGGCAGTTTCTTGTTCCGGATAAATCACCCAAAACGCGAGATCGGCCGATTCCGCAGCGAGATTGATGCGGGCCTCGCGCTCGCGCAGCGTCTCCTGGCCGCGTTGGCACTCGATCGCGATTCCGGCAATATGCGTGGCAATCTCGGTTAACCGCATTTCCTCGGGTTGCGGGCCACGCGCTTCCTTGCGATACATGGCAAACGAACCGAGCACATCGCCTTGCGGCGCAAGGATTGGCGTCGACCAACAGGCGCGCAGTCCGGAAATCTCCGCCAGCTGCCGGTAATCGGCCCAGAGCGGATCGGTTAGTACATCGGTGACTACAACTGGCTTGCGCGTGTACATGGCCGTCCCGCACGAGCCGTTCCGTGGTCCAATCGCCGCGCCGTTCACCGCTTTGACGTAGACCTCGGGCAAATTCGGCGCCGCGCCATGGCGAACATGCTTTCCGTCATTACTTAAGAGCAGGATCGAACAGCGCAGTCCTTCCGCTTGTCCCTCCATGAGGATAACAAGGCTGGTGAGGACATCCTCCAGCGGCGCGCTGGCGGCGATCATTTCCAAAACATGGCTCTGCCCCGCGCGAAAAAATTCTTCCTCTTTGATTTGAGTGATATCACGGCAAACGATCACACCACCTAACAACTCACCTTTAGAATTTCGCAACGGGCGACCGTTGACCCGTGTCCAAAGTCCATTGGGCGCTTCGTCGTTCCGGACGAATATCTCTACGTTATTCACGTCCTCGCCCCGAATCGATCGCGTCAGCGGTAATTGATCGTGCGGAAATAGAGTAACCTTGTCCGGCAAGTAGAGGCCGTAGTGGTGCGACCATTCGCCCGCGGTTCTTTCGGTTGCCCCGCTTCCGAACATGCGCTGTGCGGCGGGGTTGAAGACGAGAAATTTCTCTTCCTTGTCGGCAACGATGACGGCATCACCCATGTGGGACAGGATGGACTGGAGGATTTCGTTGGCATGCAAAAGTTCTTCTTCAGCGCGTTTCCGCTCCATCACCAAATCGAGCTGGGCCGCGACCGCTGCTATCACTTTCACCAATCGCTCGTTCCTGGCCCGCGACTCATGCACAAAAAACTCGATCACGGCGATGACGTTTGTGCCTGTTAGAATGGGAATACCCACGGCCGCCCTTAGTCCTGCCTTCGCGGCCGCTTTATTCCTGGGAAAGTTCCCGTCGAGCGTGACATCCTCTAACCATGCTGGCTGCTTCGACTCCCACACGCGCCCGGGAAGCCCCGCACCCGGAACGAAATGAGATCTCTCCGAGGCAGCTCTAAATTGCTTCAGATCGGTCTCGCCGCAAAACCACACCGGCCCGCACTCAAGAACAGTTCTGGCCTGATTCGGCACCCAAGCCTGTCCGAGCACCCAGCCCGTTTTCTCGCAAACGCGGCGGAGCACGACTTCCAAGGCGGACGAGAGATCGTTGGCCGCGGCCACTTCCATTGTGATTGTCTGGAGCAGGTTGAGCTGCTCTTCACGAGATGGATCAGCGACTTCTCGATGTTCGCCCGATTTTCTGTCGATTTTATCTCGTTCGCTCATTCACTATTAGGGGGATAGCGTACTGGAAAGCGCAACGCGAACAGCGGTGAGAAATTCCTCGTCGTCGAAGGGCTTGATGAAGAATGCGGATGCGCCTGCTTTTAAAGCGGTCGCTCGCACCAATGGATCATCCTTTCCGGTGAAAATGATGACGCGGGTGGATGGGGAGACCTCGCGAAGACGTGATTGCACTTCGAGACCGTTCATCAGCGGCATCCAGACATCAATGATGGCTACGGGAGTGCGATGAGTCTTGGCGTGGAGTAAGAACGCTTCGGGATCGGAGAATTGTTCGACACGCCAGTTTGCGGAGGAAAGAAGGCGCCCGATGCCCTTGAGCACAGCGGGATCGTCATCGAGCAGGCAAACAATAGTGGCGCTTGGATCACGCAAGGCGGATTAAGATTAAGCAGATCGCAGGATCCAGCGACATTAGACCTTAGTCTCATGCCCGGCTGCGAACGGAACTGAAGCTTTGGCAACCAGACGCACTAACTCGGCTACCGATTTCACTCCGAGCTTTTGCATGACGCGGCCGCGATGGACTTTCACCGTTTTCTCGGCTGTTCCCAACTCTCCGGCAATCTGCTTGTTCAACATGCCGGTAGTGACTAGTTGCATGACTTCAAACTCCCGTGGTGTCAGCAAATCAAGAAGCGCGCGTGCCTTATTCTTTTCCATTGTGCGTCGCCGCTCCTCTGTCGATCGAACGAAGGCGCGCTCGACGCATTGAAGCAATTCCGCAGCTTGGAACGGCTTCCGCAGAAAATCCACCGCCCCTGCTTTCATCGCCTGAGCACACATGGGGACGTTGCCATGGCCGGTTATAAAGATGAGTTGCTCTTCCCGACGACGCTGGATGAGCGTTTGTTGGAGGTCAATTCCATTGAGACCAGGCATTCGGACATCCACAATCAAGCAGGATGGTCCGGCATGTGCAGGCCGCGATAGAAACTCGCTGGCCGAGCTGAAAACCTCACTTTTGTACCCCGCCGACCGGAGCAATCTCGCCACTCCTTTTCGAACCGAGGCGTCGTCGTCAATCGCAAAAACAAGGCTGTCTGTCGGAATCATAGACTAGGCAGCAGCCTTTATCGGCAGGGCGAAGCGGAACTGCGCACCCCCACCGTCGGCGTTCTCGGCCGCGATGGTGCCGGCGTGGGATTCAATAAGTGAACGAACAATTGCCAGCCCCATTCCCAACCCATCAGCTTTGGTCGTAAAAAACTGCTCGAAAAGCCGCTCACTTACTTCCTTACACAAACCCGTCCCATAATCACGAACTACCACCTCAACGGTATTGTTTCCATTTCGCTGAGTAGTGATTTGGACTTTACGTCTGGCCGCGGGCACATCACGCATTGCATCGAACGCATTGACGATGAGGTTGAGCAGGACCTGCTGCATCTGAACTGGATCCGCTTCGACCACCGGCAAATCTGCCTGCAGAGAAGTTTGCAACTCACACGAATGCAGCATTGCGTCCCGACTGACCATGTGCACGACGCTCATCACTGTATTGTTCAGATTGACAGGCCGGAGCGCTGTTACCTGTTTCTTTACCATATCACGGATGCCGCGCACGATCTCGCCGGCGCGGCGTCCATCCGCGCTGATGTCGGCAAGCAAATCGCGAAGTTCTTTAAGATCGACGTTCCCCCGATCAATAAATCGCTGTCCCGCCCCGGCATTACTAATGATTCCGGAGAGCGGTTGATTGAGTTCGTGGGCAAGCGACGCCGACATCTCGCCCATCAGCGCCACGCGGCTAAGATGAGCGAGGTCGTCACGCCGTTGTAGCACTTCTGCTTCAGCCAGCTTGCGATTTGTTACATCTATCGAGACCCCACGAAGCCGTCTCAAACTGCCATCGGCGTCACTGAGGCAGCGACCTCGACCGGCGATCCAACGCATTGATCCATCCGGCAATAAAAGCCGATACTCTACTTCATACTCACCTTGAGTTTCGAGCGCCCGTTTAACCGCCGTTTCACGCAGAACACGATCCTCCGGGTGCACTCGCTCCTGTATCGTCGCATGATTCAGTGGCGCAGTTGGCTCGAACTGAAACAACTCGCGTCCTTTGCTCGACATCCAAATTTCGCCGCTGATCACGTTCAGCTCCCATAGGCCAAGGTGGGCAGCTTCCGCCGCCAGGGCCACTCGGTCTTCACTTTCGTGCAAAGCCTCGTCCTTTTGCAATAATTCAGAAACATCGATGCATGAACCGATGTAACCGGCGAAGCGCCCTTGAGTATCATAGCGTGGTACCCCATTGTCTGACACCAATCGGTATTCCCCATCGTGTCGTCGAAGTCGATATTGCATGACGAACGGCACGCGGGCGTCGGTTGATTTCACATACGTGTCGAGACACCGCGGCAGGTCCTCCGGGTGCACTCCTTCGGACCATCCATTTCCCAGCTCCTGCTCGACAGAACGACCAGTGAACTCAAGCCACGGTTTATTAAAGAACGTACATAGCTTATCCACACCCGACATCCAAATGAGCACCGGCGCGGCGTCGGCTACCGTGCGAAAACGCGCTTCACTCTCACGCAACTCTTCCTCCGCTATTTTGCGCTTGTTGATGTCGCGCGACACCCCGCGCGCCAAGGCCGGCTTGCCATATTCGTCTAACTCGACGCTGCCATGACCCGCAATCCAGCGTATGCTTCCGTCCGGCCGCCTGATGCGATATTCGCTTTCGTACTCGCCGCCGTGCTCGAGCATGTGCTGCACGAGTTGCTTCATACGTTCGCGATCTTCGGGGTGCACGACCTGGAGCAATCGGTCAAACGTCACTGGCTCCGATTCCGCGAAGCTGAACAACTTCCTCCATTTATCGCTTACCCAAAGTTCGTTAGCCGGAATGTTCCAAAGCCACAGACCCAGGTGTCCCGCGTCGGCCGCGAGGTTAATGCGCGCTTCGCTTTCCCGCAGCACGGCCTCGTTGGCTTGACACTGCTTGGTCAGTCGCGCAGCGCGAAGCACGTTGTCGCTCAACTCGTAGCCCATCGCCGCGATCATGCCCAAGAAGGGAAAGCTGATGAAGAATGGCGATTTGATCCCTGCGAAAAGCACCAGTGCCGATATCCCGAGCGACAGCGTGATAAAACAAATTGCGCTTCCACCCACCATGAGCGCACGCCGCCGGTCGCCGCGTCGCCAGTCGGTGATCGTGGCATCCACCAGAAAGATGAGGAGCAACAACACACTTAGCATTCCGACCAAAATCCATTGATTCGGCACGCCGACCGCCGCCGAGACCGTCTCTCCGCCCCACCATCGGACCTGGCGAAGGCTGGTAATCTCCCGATAGTTGACATTCGGCTTGAAAAGAAAGTTGAGGGCTAGCGTCAGCGTCCGCAAGCCGCAGATAGTCCACACCAGCCACCGTCGTCCGGCGCGGAGATAGAGATGCACGAACCACACGACCGACACGACCAGCATCCACTGCGGCAGGTGCGCCCACCACACCACCGCGGCGTAGCGTGCAGTCGTTTCGGCGCGCATCTCAGCTAATTCGGTTAGCGCGATGACTCCCGCTGCGACGGCGCTGCACGAAAACAGGAATGGCTCCCATCCCTCCCACTGTTTGAACCAGACCAGGAGATAGATCGTCGCCAGCGTGAAACATAACCCGGCGGCCATCGACCAAAGTACTGTAACCCAGCTCATGGATCGCCGATCGAATTGGAACGCCAAAGAAAGGATGCCGGATGCGATTTAAACAGAGCGAACGCAATCTTCGTTCCGAGGCAGTGGCGAGCGAACATCAAGGACGCAGCAATGATCACCGGGTAGTCAACTCGCCCATTCCATATCCATTCGCTTTCCGAGCGGAAAGCAACCGCGCCCTCCAGTCGTTCCGTAGTCGCTCTCATCATTGAGGGCTGACGCTCTCAGTCCTCTGCGCTTTCGATTAAAGCGAAGTGTCCCCGATCAGCTTACCGATCGCGTAGCCACTCCTTGATAATCAAAAAACGGTAAAAGACACAAGCTCTTCGTTGTTACAATCTTGTAAATTAATTTAGTAGTACAAAGTACTACAATTGAGTCGCGCTAAAATGTTTCCCGTCCGACAGACTACGATTCAACCAAAGCCGTGCCACGCGCAGAATCAAGTCTGTCGTGCTACCTTCGTTTCGACCGACCTTTGTTGCGCGAACTCCTTATAAGGTGAGCGCCTGCGCGAGCTGAAACTGCATCTTCGTTCCCGAGGGCACCGTAAACGAGCTGCTGGTTATCGGGACGCCGCTACGCCGTGTCTTCCCCCCTGCGCTCTTGAGCTCAAATGCATTAGACGTTTTTATTGGCACCATTCGGCCGTCGATCGCGATTTCAGTTATATTCACTGTTAAGGGACGTGATTGACGCCCGGATAATTTGGGTGATGACTCGATCCGACAAGTAACCTTCGCTCCTTTGGGAAGGACGACGCTACCATTTGCGCTAACCGCCTGGTCGAGCTCTGCCGAAACTGTTTTTCCGGCCCGATCGTCAGTTGAGATTGTTTGCAGCGTGCGCACTACAAGAGTCGCGCCTGCTGGCACCGTGGCGGCGAAAACCGACTGCGCCGCTACCACAATTGAAATCGAAAGTAACGCCTTTCTCATAAAGTTTCTGGTTTAAACAGAAAGCTTTGTCCGACGTTTTCTGCTGGTCTATTGGACTTAGGTCGTACGGGCTTGAGCGGCACTGCGGTCGGCGATTTGGAGATTAGAGGTCGGAAGCCCGAATTACCTGCAGGACGCTTTGTCAGTCGCGCTAATATTTGAAGGCTTTGTGTCAATCGTCCCCTAATAATTTTGCCGGTGAAGTTGTCTTCCGGATTATTATTGTTGGATACCATCGTTTGATTGTCTGCGCCACATTGCATAGCCTACCGCCTTGCTCAGTGCCTTGGATCGAGCTTTGCGCAGCTCTGACAATTCACAAAAAGTGTTTGCGCTGGACAACTGCACATTGAACGCAATTAATGACAACTCAGCGAACAGCCACCCGCTACGCGATCACGTTTTCCAATGGTTAAAACACTTCCACGCCGATCAGCGGCGCCGCGAGCGAAACTAGCGCACGTCGATTGACGAGGAACAATCGCGATGGCGCATAAATGAGAGCGCTTAGTAGCGCACTGATGCGGCTGCGCAGAGCAGCGGCATCATGAAATCTGGGATGGCACGCGAAGTCTCCGGGGCGCGCGCAGGCACACGCATGAAGAGAGTCCCGGAGTCTTCGCATTTCCAGAATCGTTCTAGACCCGCGCACCTATGCTTTGTTCGTGCGGGATGATGGTGCGCTTCCTGAAACTGAAGGAGCGAGACCGCCTTTGCCATTGATGACGAGGCTGATTTGTCTGTTCATACAGAGGTGCGTTGAGTCAGAGGTTGCGAGGATCGGCAACGCGCGGGTCGCGCGCCCGTGCACGATCGAGTGGCGGTCCGGCGTGTAGCGATGTTGAAGATGATGAAGCTGTCGTAATGACCGGAACGGCCGCGATTTGTTGGCGGTTCAAAGTTGAAATAGCCGCGCCTCGGTGGCTGGATCGTTTCGCTAATCGCGGCGGCGATTGCTTCCGCGTTCGCCTCCGTGAGAAAAGCGCGATGGTGTTGGTTCCGACCGCGACATCGACATTGGTGTTCAATTCGCGGATGAGGCGAGCCGACGCGCCATTTGCCGCAGCTCTACAATGCCGTCTTTCATCGGCATCAGCTTAGGTGAGGGGTCGGTAACCGGAGCGTGAATGCGCAGACAAACGTCTGTTGAACGTTGCGTGTGCGCTGAGATGTCAGCGGCGTTGCTCATCAGATCGGGAGCGGATTAGCGGCAAGCCAGAAATTCCTTAGTGATGCTAAGGGGTAGGGCGTCCCTCCTAACAAAGCCCACGGTTTCTTCCGTGGGCAGAGACGCGTTGAGTTGCTTTTGGTTGCATATTCCGGCGCTTTTTTTGGCCCAACATTGCTCCGAATTTGGTGCTCGGGCCGGCTTCGGTTACAGACAGTCTGTGGCACATGCCCATCAGCGCGAAGAAAATCGAAATGCAGTCTGCTAGTGCTTTGTTGTTGCGCGATCTGCTCACAGTGGTGGAAGCGGCAGAGCGGTTGAAGCTGGCTCCAAAGACGGTTCGAAAACTGTGCCTATCACGCCGCCTGACAGCGATCCGCGTTCAGCGTTCCTGGCGTATTCCGCTGGCGGCGCTGGATGAGTTTCTTCGGGAACGACTCATCCCTCGCGTCTGATGGCGTGTCATTCGATGCAGGGTGCGGTTGGAGTTCGGGCCGGACATCAAAGTAAGCAGAGGCGCTGACTTCGTTCATGGGACGACGATAGTGCCGGAAGATCACGTCGGGCGAGTTGCCCATTTCCAGCGCAAGCGCATCGGCCGATTTCAGAATTGGCAGACGGTACGTGCCATACGAATGACGCAGAATGTCCATTTTCCAATCCTCTATACCAGCGGCTCTGTAGCCTTCGCGAAACTTGCGACGCGAATAATAAACCGAGCCATCGTCGCTGCCATATCGCATCAACCATTCGCTAAGGTTTGGCTGGATCGGAACGAGTCGGTAACGGCGCGTCTTCGAATGTCGCGCCCGCACTTCGATTTGCATCGTGTCGAGGTGAATGTCCGACCAGACAAGACTCGCGGCCTCAGATGGGCGCAAACCGGCGAACGCGCAGATCGCAACGTATGGCACAATCTCCGGCGCGCATTTGCTCAATAGGTTGCGCAATTCGTCCGGCGTAAGAATCGACACTTCGCCCTCCGGACGCCGCCGAATTTTGATGTCCGCTGCAGGATTGGCCCGAAGATATCCGCGGCGCCGGCCGAATTCGAGCAACACGCTCACATTGCGCCGGTATGATTCGCGAGACACGGTCCCGATGTCGAGGCTGCGAATCCAAGCGTCGATTTGAGCAGCAGTGAAATTGCATACTAGCGTATCATGAAATGAATTGACGAAGCGGCCGAGTTTGCTGCGCAGATCGGCGAGATACTTCGGGCTCACGTTGTCCTGTTGCTTAACCGACAGGAATTCGTCAAACAGCTCGCTTATGGGAATCGACCTCTTGGTCTCGTCGAGATACGTGAGGTAATGATGCACCGCATCAAACAAACTCGCGGCCCGTCCCTCAAGCAGCCGGTAGCACTCTGACGCCTCAAGTTTTTGTCGGTCCGAGAGCCCGAGCGCCTGGCTGTGGTAGTCGCCAAGCTGTCTGGCAAGCCGCTCAACGTACGCTTTTGCAATCGATTCTTTTGTGAAGAACTTTTTCTGCGCACCTTCGGGAGATTGAAGGCGCGGCGGCACGCGAACCATCCAAGGAGCGCTTGGCGTGTAGTTCGTTTTGACGACTCTCAGAACGGCGCGCCTAGACATGTTGCACCTCCTTTCTGTCGTCGATTGAAACAGACGCGGAGAACGACTCTGCGCTCGATCGGGAGCGGAGTGCCGACATCCGTTTAATGGCAGTAAATGGCAGTGAACCTGCCGACGATTTTCGTGACGCCGAGCGCTTTTGCTCAGCAACACACTGATGTGATGAGGCTTGTAATGGAGCCGGCAGTCGGATTCGAACCGACGACCTGCTGATTACAAATCAGCTGCTCTACCAACTGAGCTATGCCGGCATTTCCCTCGGAAAATACTCTCTGATGCGTCTTCTGCGAGTGACTTTCTATACGGTTACGTTCGACGCTTGTAGAGACTTCATTTCGGATTCGCCCGCAGCGCACCGGCGCTAATTCGCACCGTTTTGGAATTCCCGCAACGGGACATCCGCTCCCCCGATCCGTCTGCCGTTGCAGCTTTTTACGACGTGAGTCGTCGGTTGCGAATTTGACCGAATTACCGAATCCCAAAATATATTCGCCGGAGATCGCCGGATTCAACGCAATAGCGTTCCAGGTCGCGAAAGCGTAGCGCGATTCGATGGTCCCGCTCGTTTCATGTGGATCGCGCAAACATTCGGTTCTAACGTTTCACTCGATCGGTCAGATCAAAAAAATAGCTTGAAACGGTTAAGCGCCGGTCACTGACGCTACAATGACACAGAAACGAAATGAATCGCGCGTATCAATCGTTGTTCTCTGCGACAACCAGGCGTATTTTGTACCGGAAGCGATTGAGAGTGGGTTGTCGCAGACGCACAGGAACATGGAGGTTGTCGTGGGTAATGTTAGCTCTCCCAATAACTCTGCCAAGGTAGTGGGGTGTTGACCGCACGTTCTAGATAAAGCACCGGACCATGATTGACTTAAGTTACCTGCTGGACTGGGCCTGGGAAACCGACTACCTGAGCCAAATATCCAGTTTCATTCCTGAGATAAGGGCGGTCGCGATTCATTGGAAATCGGAAACGCTCTTCCGCCGCTGGTTTCCCCGGCTCCGCTCGAAGTATGTCGTGGATAAGCTCGTCATTCCGCCAGCCGTTAACGAGGAGACAGTGCTCATTATCCTTTCGGATGAATTATACCGCATTCCAAAGAAGATTGCCGCCCGGGCCGTGTTTAAGCAATATGTTTCGGATCAGGATAAAGAATCTATCCCTTTTCCTTTGGGCGTTCGGCGTGGGTTGCCTTGTCTATCGCCAAAACCAATTAAAGAACGGACGATAGACGTTGGATTTGTAGGCAGAACGTATCCTCACCGAAAGGCGTTTTTAGCCGAACTGAGCAACCACCCAAAACTAAAACGTTTTCGACTCGAATTAACGTGTAAAGCACGGCTTTCCAGATCGGACTATTCCGATTTCCTCAATAACACAAAGGTTTCGATCTGCCTCGGCGGTAACTCGAGTCCGGAAACCTTTCGCTACTTCGAATCCACGAAGCTAGGCTGCATCGTGATTACGCCGAAACTGCCAGCAAACACCCTTTATGAGTCGCATCCGGGTATTCAAGTGGGTGAGATAAACAACGTAGATCATGTCGCAGCGGTACTTCAATCTGTTCTGCAAGCTCCAGAAGAGCACGAGGCTTTTCAGCAGCGCTCATTACTCGCCTGGGAGACGCAGTACTCGCCTCAGGCAGTCGCGACCACAATTGCCCGTACCGTAGAATCCAAGAAGGCTGAGCACCATGATGTGTAGCCAGCTGTTAGCCGCAGCATGAAAGCCGGCGGCGGCAGGTCGAAGCATACCCCCGTAGCCGTAGCTCAGAGACTTGGTAAATGCTGAAGGGGCTGCACGTTGATTACAAACCTCGGAAACATCTCTTTACCGCGAATTTTAACCTGCGCAAAGAATCGAACAAGGCCGGGCTTGCTCGATCGAAAATAGAACGGCAAATCTGGTCCCCCCCGGAGATCTGGTGATTCGATCAAAGAGCCGACGGGGTGTATATGGAGCACGGTGGCGAAATCATCGCAGAAGCCGACGAAATGGCCGAATGCGCCCATGACTACTTCCAGTTTATTGAACGGGTGGCCGTCTGGGTCGGTCACGCGCAACGTTCCGGGCACAGTTTCCTTTTCGTGAATCAGCGACTTAACAAATGTTAAATCGAATTTGTAGCCGTCAATTTCAACGTGGCGGTTTTCCGCTTCCTGCGGTGCGAGCGCACCTTGTCGCGGGGTGGTGGAAGGAATGTCAGCCACTGTATATTGCTGCACATGTGTCAGGACGGGTTTTAAGTCCGCCCAAACACGGTATGTGTCGGGTCGTGCCGGGGTGAAGCTAAACGCGTACTCTCCTTCGCCCACCTGCTCCGGATGTTCATGATGATAGTCGGTTTCGCTGATGTCGCTGATTAGCAGGTGAATTTTGCGCGTGTGCGTCTCCTCAAGATCATCAAGCTGAACGGGGCGAGTGTTTTTGTTAAAAAGTAAGCGGATCCGCAACTCCGCTTTCTTTCCGACTTCCAGTGGCGCTTTGGCAACGATCTCCGCACGGATAATGGGTCCTTGTGTAAGTTGCGGCTGCGTGACGTAGATAGGATCCAACGGCATACCGCAGATTGGGCACATCCCCGGCTCGGACAGCATCAATTCGGAATGCATCGGACACGACCAAAGAGGTGGTAGCACTTTCAACGCTTCAGAGGGGTACTGCGATTTCATCACTGTCCAGGCCGTGCGCATTTCTGTCAGAGCTGCTCGGCATCGTGCGGGATCGGCACCGACGGCGGTTCTCCAGTTATCGATACCCCCTTGCAATCGACGATTGTTCTCGTCCCACTGTTTTCGATGCTCTCCAAAGAGCATAACTGATCGTTGCTGCAATTCGTCCAGCTCTTCGGAAAGAGATGCACGGATCCCAGCCGCCGATTCGAGGCTCGTGCTTTTCTCGATCTCGGAAATTTGGGCATCGATCAATCCTGCCAATTGGGCTACGGTTTGGGGAGGTTGCTGCGCACGCAACTCGGCGATGCCTTGCAAGCTTAGTAGCCCGAACGCGACTACCATTTGACACTTGTTCCAAAGGAGGTTTACGATGTTTGTCGTTGAACTCTCGATTCTTCCATCTGGCGCTTTATGCATGTCTCGCTGTCTGTTTCCCACAAACCTTTTTTGCATGCGACGCCAGCGACGATACCGATTTTCCCAAGTCTGTCGCGCTTGCCAAAAAAACCAATCGGCCCCTGCTTTTAGCATTTTTGGGGACGGACTGGAGTATTTCAAGTTTGAAGCTGGACCGCGAAGTGTTCGACCAGGCAGCCTTTGCAGATGATTCAAATGTACAATTATCTGTTGTGCAAACTGCACTTCTATCAAACGCAAGAACGCTCCCCTGAGATCGTGCGCCAGAATGAGGATCTTGCGGAGCGATATCATATCGAGCAGTTTCCAACTGTTGTAGTGTTGAGCCCTGACGGTGGCGAGCTCGGTCGACTCGGTTACATCCCTGGTGGAGTCGATAAATTTGCCGCAGCAGTGAACACGCTTTTGGCGAAATCGCGTTCTTCTTCCCCGTAGCCTCCATCGTTTAAACCCTCGTACCTAGGCACAGGCTGACTCGTGTCGGCGTTGATAAGGGTAAAGCTGATTACCGCCTCAGTCGGAGTCGGCTACGGCGTTGGCGTTGGCGTCGGAGTCGGTTGTGGTGGAGTCGTCGCACTTGCCGTGTTAGACGGTCCACTATTGCCAGCGGAGTTAACTGCACGTACTCTGTAGTAATAAATGGTCGAACCTGTTAGGCCAGTATCAGAATACGTTGTAGCACCTGGGCCTGTGGTCGCAATTGTTGTAAATGTTTGAGCCGCACTAGTAGGTGAACGTCTGACTTGAAACCCCGTTTCGTTGGTTGAATTGTCGGTCCAGGTTAGGTCAATTTCACTATACGACGACGCGGTCGCAGTTAGATTTGTTGGAGCCTTTGGAATAGGTGTTGGGGTTGGAGTTGGGGTAGGGGTAGGTGTAGGTGTAGGTGTTGGAGTAGGAGTAGGAGTAGGGGTAGGAGTAGGGGTAGGAGTAGGGGTAGGAGTAGGAGTAGGAGTTACGCTAGGAGTGGGTGTCGGAGTCGGTGTGGGTGTGGGTGTGGGAGTCGGAGTCGGAGTCGGAGTCGGAGTCGGAGTCGGAGATGAAGTTGAAAATATCTCGAAAGCGGTTGAAGACGAAGTCCCCGAGTGCACGCCGCCGCCCGCCACCAGAATCATTCCATTTCCGACAACCGGGAAAATGCCATGCCGCGCCGTGGGCATTGGCGTCTCAAGGCGCCAGGTCTGGGAGACCGGGTTATAAACATCCACTCGGTTATAGACGTTACCCGTCACTTGCCCCGTCCCGGCATTGGTTGTCTCTCCTCCTATGACGTAGAATTCGTTTCCGTAGTACGCCGCTTTGCCCATTCCACCTCGTGGTTGCGGCAAAGGAGGGATTGTTGATCCACTCTGGCCGCTCCACTGCCACGTGTTAGACACCGGATCATAAATTTGAACGTCGCTGAAACCGACTGACGGCACATTGCCCCCGATTCTGCCGCCGAAGATGTAGAACTTCTGCCCATCGGTGCTAGCCGCCGTGTGGTTCCGTCCCGCTGGCATGGAAGGCATCGGCGCCCATGTGTCCGTGGCCGGATCATAGACAGCGGCTGTAGCAACCGTCGTGCTGCCGACGATGCCGCCCGCCATGTACACCTTCCCGCCGATTAGTGCGGTGGCAACCGATCCAGCGGCGTAAGGAGCCGATGTTCCCAGGCTCCAGGAGTTTGTCACAGGATCATAAATTTGCACTTTACCGGCCGACGCTCCTCCTCCGTTTAGTCCACCAAAGAGGTAGAGCTTGCCGTTAATCACTTCAGCTCCATGATGATCACCCAGTATCGGACGCGGTGTTAAATCGCTCCGCCAAAGGCCCGTGCTTAGGTCGTAAGAAAAGGTTGCGTTGGTAGAGCCTCCTACAAGGTAGAGCACGCCGTTAATTACCCCAGAGGAGACTTCACTCACTGCGATCGGAACGGCTGGACCGATCTGCCACGTCCCGGAGGTACCCGTCGTGCTCGTCACCCATGTCTGGTTCTGCAAACTCTTATTTAAGCCGCAGGTCGCCACCATTTGATTACCTGCCAATCCCGATACAGGCGACTGACGCCCACTAGGCAGCGGCGGAAGCTCGTCCCAGGTATTGGTTGTTGGATCGTACTCGATGACGTTGGCTATCGGGACCGAGTTTGTCGTCAGCCCCGATACAACAACAACGTGGCCGTTCCGCACAAAAACATTGGCAGTCACATGTCCTATCGGGCGCGGCATGGGGGCGGCTTGCGTCCAGGTGTTGGCCGCGGGATCGTAAACGTCCACCTCATTTTGGGGAGCACCGCTTTGCTGGCCCTTATGCTGCCCACCAATGGCATAAATCTTCCCGTTAAGTACCACCCCGCCCATGTGATTGCGAGGATTAGGCATCGGCGCCAGGATTTGTTGTCCGTCTGGTGTCGTGGCTCGCCAAGCTGTGCCGCTGTCCAGATCAAAAGCCCAATGCGTTCCGTAGTCCACCCATGTTGAGCCATTATTTGTCCGGATTGTGCCGCCAAAATAGTGCAACTCGCGTCCTAACTTTACGAGCGCGCCGGCAGCACGCAGAGCCGGCAATGGAGGGCCGGCAGCCCATGTGTTATTATTGATATTGTACTTCCAAACCTGGTCGGTCGTCGGCCCCGGATGGTTGCCAACAAAGCCGCCAACGAGCCAAAAGATTTGGTTACTTGGATCATCCGTGTCAGCAACTTGCCCGCAATGAGTGACCGCTTGCGGAATGCTGGCAAGAGATGTCCAGGTGTCAGTCGCAGGATCATAAGCATCACATTGCGGAGTCGCCAGGATTGAGGAGCAGCATGTGTAGAAACCGCTGAATTGATACAGCTTGCCGCCGGCAGCTCCCCCCACCGCCTCGAATCGCACCAGCGAGTTAGGGGTCTTTGTCGTCCAAACGAACGGATCCGCAGAGAGACTCGACCCTGCCAGCAGGAACAAGACGGCAACAGTAGCGCGCGAATGCCGTGAATTCTGAAAATATTTCAATCGATGACTCATCGGGGCCCCTAACGCGAAAATATCTGGAAAATAGTTGAAGTTGATTGCCCCGCCTGGACACCCCCGCCCGCGACGAAAATTTTCCCATCGGCCACGACAGGCGAGATGCCGTGCAAGGCAGTTGGCATAATTGCCTCCAGCCGCCATGTCTGTGATGTTGGATTGTAAACGTCGACTCGGTTATAAACATTACCGGCAACCTGTCCAGTACCCGAAGCGGTAGTCTCCCCTCCCATGACGTAGAATTCGTTGCCATACAATGCTGCTTTGCCCATGCCTCCCCGCGCCTGGGGCAGAGGTGGAATAGTCGAGCCAGACTGGCCACTCCATTGCCAGCTGTCAGTAGAAGGATTGTAAATCTGGACGTTGTTAAAGCCGTTTGAAACGGTGTTCCCACCACTCCTGCCACCGAAGACGAAGAACTGCGTGCCGTCTGTACCAGCAGCGGCGTGGTTGCGTCCTGCGGGCATGGAGGCGATCGAGCTCCACGTGTTAGTGGCAGGACTATAAACGGCAGCAGTGCTCACAGTGGCACCCCCGACAATGCCTCCCGCCATATAAACTTTGCCGTTAATTACTGAAGTCGAAACAGAGCCTGCGGCGTAAGGCGCTGCGGCCCCAACTCCCCATGAATTTGTATTCGGGTTGTAGATCTGCACTGCCCCTTCAGATCCACCCCCGAGACCGCCGAAGAGGTAGAGCTTGCTATTGATTACCTCGGCCGAATGCAGCTGACCTACGAGAGGTCGTGTCGCTATATCACTTCGCCAAACGCCGGATTTCAGGTCATAGGCCAGAGTGGCGCTGACGTCACCGCTTACCATATAAAGGACGCCGTTCACGACGCCACCCGCTACTTCGCCAACTCCGGCTGGGAGAGCGGGGCCGTTTTGCCAACTGCCGGTTCCTGCGCTGGTCCCCTGCATGTAGCGAAATGCCTGAGGTATGGTGGACGTGCTACCGGCTGACTGAACGACTACATCGAGTAGCTGAGGCGATGGTGAAGAGTTGGCGGGAATTAGGCCAGTGATCCTTGCCGGAGAAACCGAAGTCAGGTTCGCAGCAACTCCGCCAACCGTAACGGTTGTGCCGGCAAGACCGCCGAAGCCTGCGCCACCAATAGTAAACGGGGCGGAGCCATCTGCCCTCGCACGCCAGGGGAAGATATCATAGGCGACCATGGCCGGGGCGCCGGCATCCAGCGGCTTCATGACCAGAAGCCGGTTGTTGCTATAGTCGGGGCTAAGAATCGCTCCCCCGGGGCCTGTCACCACGCTCAATCCGAGTGCGTTGGCGATCGTCGTCAGGCTTTGCAGCGATCGTCCGTCGGGCGAGAGCACACCACGGTAAAGCACGCTGTTCCAGTGTTGCACGAGCAAGTTGCCCCGCATTGCGCTGTTGAAGGTGGTTGCGCGATATTCATCGATTCCATCGCTGGAGGACAAAATGGTCCCCATCGGCGACCCATTATATGTACCAAAAATCTCCGGATCAGTTGGAAAATGGTAAACGTTCTGGCGGTCATCATAGCGTCCCCGGTTGCGACTTGGGCTACCGTAGTAGTGTCCGTCAACCAGGTAATTAATTCTGTCGGATACGTTGCTCGGAGGCACTTGAGTGTTCGCTGACGTTGAAACGTCACCGAAGTTAGCGTTCATGCCGTTATCAGATCCATAAAGTTTCCCGTTTGTAGCCCAGACCATGTCAAAAGGATTGCGCGTACCGGGAATGTAAACGGAAACATCCACGCCTGGCACGACGTTCGACTCTATCGCCGTACACCTGATCGTTGTTCGGATTGCCAGTCGCGGTCTCAATATACGTAATCGTGCCGTTGAAGTTTGGTTTTGTGATGCGCGCTTTTAAGATCGCAGCATCCAGTGGCGAGTTCGGCAGGGTACCCATGGGAACACTTGGTATTCCCGCATTTGTCATACTACCATTACAGATTAGGAGGTCGCCTGTATTGTCGAATTGCAGGGCATTAATAGCGTGATCACGATTTGAGACTGGGAGCCCTGTGATGAGAGGTTGGACGGGCGAGAAATTCGGCCCTGTCAATATTGATACCTGACCATTGTAGGGGGCAGGTCCTGTGAACGATCCTCCCCCTTCAGCATAAAGGTGTGAATGAGCTACGTATACTTTAACCGGATTAGGAGGATCTGTAGGATTAAATGCTATTCCGAGTATCGAAGGGTTTGACAGCCCGGCAATGGTCGTCACTACTTGCGTATTCGTCACCGTGTAATCATCCCCAAATGTATAGATGGTGATGTTTCCCGTGGCCGAGCCAACATAAAGCCTGCCATCAGGTCCCCACGCCGATTGGGTAGGAGAGGTGAGGTTTGCTACCGCTGCAGCCGCAGTAAAGTTGATCGGCACCTGTCCCTGCACATAGTTGAACGAGTATGAGTTACTGGTTCCGTTCGGCGTTTGCACCGTCACGGTAATCGTTCCATTTCCCGGCGGAGTGGTGAACTGAATCGAATACGGCGTAATCGTTAGACTGGACCCGCTCAACGTCGTCCCGTCCCATAGCACGGTGACCGACGGAGTGGGAAAGAAACCGATTCCGCTAATGGTTACCGCGTCTCCGCCTAGCGGTGAACCAGTGGTTGGCATGCTATTAATGAACGGCAGGAGATTGGATTCATCATGGCTCAACGTTGAAGGATCGAGGATTACGGCCGGAGCACCATTAATGCTCGCTAAGATTTCCGCCGGGAGCAGCGAGGCGGAGTCAACAGCGAACCGAGCTTCAATCGTATAGGTCCCTGCTTGCAGGGACATAGCGCCCGATACCAGGTTCCCGTTCAGGTAGAACCGTGTAGCACTGCCGCCGGCTAGCGTAAACTGATAGGTTGCGGCGGTTGGAACATTGAGCTTCCCGTCGATCACCGCCACCACGTTTGAAGTAAAGGGAGATCCGCCAATATTTCCCGCGAGATTATCAATCTCTGCCGTGAGTAATACCTCCTCATAATTAGGCTGAGGTTGCAGAGAATCGATCACCTGGCTCGGCGGTGTGCCGTTAGTAAAATAGTAGCTCGTCAGCAGGCCACCTACGGCATTAATTGGGTAAACGGTAAAGGTGCCGCTATCCGACGCAGTTCGGGGCGGAGAATTGTCGTCGGCGATCGCTAACGTGACAGTGTGCTGGCCAAGCGCGAATGACGCCGCGACATCGGCTTGTGTCCCGAGAACAGCAGCTCCTTCTGTCCAGGTCCAGCTGGTCAGGTTATGGCCTATTTGGTGAGTATGTGAAAGGTCCCCGATCAGCGAGACAGCTGTCGGCCCGTTGTCGAAGGCATAATGCACAACATACTTGGGCAAAGTAAGAACCGGGTGCAGATATAGGTCCCCAGTTTTCGGAATAACCTGAATAGCTGAAAACTTTGCGCTATCGACACTGGCCGTCCCAGCGATATTTAGCATCCCATTAGTAATGGCTACTACGAAAGTTCGTTGCAGGGCCGAGTTCTGACCGGTTAGGGCCCAAATATCGAGGTTCTGCAGGACCGTTTGACCTTCAATGGCAACATTGAAGACACGCTTTCCAGCAGCATTCCAATAGTTCTCAGCAAAGTCGAGTGTGATTTCATAATTCCCGTTAGCGACCGGGATGTTATACGTGACAGTCTTTCCGTAACGTTCCGATTGATATAGCTTCGGGTCGGACGTGCCGGAAATTGTAGCCGTGTAAGTCTTTTTCGAGCCTCCAACGAAATCGATGTCAGCCGACCAATTCTGACCTAGACTGTCGCTATAGGCAGGACCGCCGCAGTTAATCCGTATGGGTGTCGGTGATGGCGTCGCCGTTGGTGTTGGGGTAGGTGTTACCGTAGGTGTAGGTGTAGCGGTGGGTGTAGGTGTAGCGGTGGGTGTAGGTGTAGCGGTGGGTGTAGGTGTAGCGGTGGGCGTAGGTGTAGCGGTGGGCGTAGGTGTAGCGGTGGGTGTCGGTGTAGCGGTGGGTGTCGGAGTAGCCGTTGGTGTGGGGGTCGGTGTCGGACCCGATGATGAATTTACGGTTATGACTACATTGCCAGTACCGATCAGTTGGCTGTCATTCGCGGTCAAGCGTAGTGTGTAAACACCCGCCACCGCGAATTTCGCTGTCGTGCTCGGCAAAGATGGTGTGCCGAAGGTGACGTTCCCGCCAGAGGGGCCACTGACCTTGCTCCAGGAATAGGTTAACACCGAAGGATTCGGGTAGCCGTCGTCGGTTGCAGAACCGGTGAGCGTCAGCTTGTTCGTCGGGAGTGTGATGGATTGAGGGGGACCCGCGCTGACCTTCGGACCGAGGTTCACGTGGTCGAAAGTCGCCGTCGAGCTGGACGTATTATTGCGGCTCGTTACCGCAAGCCCAATGAGCACATTGCTACTCATGGTAATAGTAGTAGAATTACCTAACAACTTCCACGTGCTACCATCAGCCGAATAGTAAGCGGAAAACACGTTGCCCTGGCGGATAAGTTTGACCCAATAAGGCGCGACAATTCCCACCCCTGTCACTAGGGTATTCACGCTCGTCCCGTTGGTGGATTTTCGACGGTCGAACGCCACGCCAGTATTCGGAGTGACGACAACCGCCGCATTGGCAGCCCCTGGGGCCAGCGTCTCGCGAACCATCACTCCGGCTTTGGCCCACGAATCGGTGTTCTGCTGAGTCGCAATCCGGGCAACGATGCCTCCGTCTCCATTCAGGGACTGATACACATAATGAAAGGCGTCAACCGTACCCCAGATATCCGCGCCTGAGCCGCTCTCGATGAATGTACTCGGTGTACCCGGCACATAGGATGCGCTTCCAGAAACGCCTACCGCGCCAACATCCTGATCCACCCATGGCGAAGGCAATGGTCCACCCACTGTGACGACCACGTCCGCCGAGCCTGAGAGCGCACTGTCATTCGCTGTCAAGCGCAATGTGTAGCTGCCAGCGATGGAAAATGTGGCCGTGGTGCTCGCAGAGTTGGCGTTGGCAAAGGTGGCTACACCCGGTCCAGTGACCATTGCCCAATTGTAGGTCAACGCTCCGGGTGGGTTCGGCAAACCGTCGTCAGTGGCAGATCCGTTCAAGGTCGCAGCCGCTGGCAACGTGATGGTCTGAGCAGGACCGGCGTTCACGACCGGCGGCTGATTGGGAGTTGGTGTCGGTGTTGGAGTTGGTGTTGGAGTCGGAGTCGGTGTCGGTGTTGGGTCACTCACGCTAAGAGTGAAGTTCTGAGTCGCCGAGGAACCAACACCGTTCGAAACAGTGATCGTGATGGGGTAGTTGCCTGCTGTGCCAGCTGGCGGTGTGCCGGCCAGCGTGGCCGTGCCGTTGCCGTTGTCGGTGAAGGTGACATTGGTCGGTAACGCGCCGCTTTCAGCGAGAGCTGCTGCCGGGAAACCGCTTGAGGTCACGAGAAACGTTCCAGCTTGCGTGGTCGTAAAAGCAGTACCATTGGCACTGGTGATCGCAGGAGCCTCGTCAATGGTTATAACAAAGTTCTGTTGCGCATCGGGCTGAATGCCATTCGAGGCGTTGATCGTAATTGGGTAGCTCCCGCCGGAACCCGACGCGGGCGTTCCGGCGATTGTCGCGGTCCCATCACCATTGTCGGTGAATGAAACTCCACCCGGCAACGTACCAGTCTCTGTGAGAGTGGGAGTGGGCGAGCCTGTGGAGGCAACACTGAACGTGCCAGCTGCGCCGACTGTGAAAGTGGTGTTATTCGCGCTGGTAATGGTGGGCGCTTGGCCGAAGGCGGTTAAGCCCGTCGCGAATAGTAATACCAACGCGAGCATCGATGTGGCGGCGAAAACACGGTTACGAGAAAGGAAGACTTGTGGAATCATTTACGTCGCAATCAAACGCCGCTGAGCGTAATGATGAGGGTATCTAAAACACTGGGAAAAAGGCAAGCTCTTTCGTAGAATTTTTAGCCACCTTTCGGTGAGCGGTGGTTGGCGCAAATCTTCAAACCATCGCTCAGGAAATCACTCGCTCGCGTGTAGTTCAACGTAATCTACTGAACCATAGGTAGATAACACTGCACGCGCTCCCTTCGCCCCCAACGGTTTATCAAACAGAACGCAATTCCCTTGAATGCCAGGAATTCCCAGAAACCGCGGCCCCTCAGGGTTTACACCCGCATTGGACTCTTTTGGCATACTAGAAATAGTAAGTTCAATCGAGCAGCGAGCTTGGCGAATCTAGACGCCGAACAGATGACCATACTCGGCTCCTTAGCCCGCCAGGTAGCCGAAATGGCGAAATGATCATGAAATCACCCGATACGATATGGCAGATATGCTGTATCGGTCAGCGCGAATTTCCTAAGACGCGTCTGTCCAATTAGATCACGAGCGTGTGCGCGTATACGACGATAGCGGCTCGGCCGTTTCGAGATTCTTGATGACCGTGCTCAAGTAAACCGATTCTGGATAAAACGCCTTGTATTTGGTGATCTCTGCCCTATTCAAAACTTTGAATCCGTAACGCTCGAACATTTTTTCGCCGCGACGGCTCTCAAACGTCACGATTTGCCCGTAAACGCGTTTCTCGCCGCGACGATAAAGATAACTGAGATACGCGCTCATCAGCGCCCGCGTCGTCGAAACTTTGCGCGCATCTGGCAACAGATTGATATGGAAATGTGGGACGCGCCGCGGCGCTGCCGGCACTTCGCGCCATCCATGCACCAGCGTCCAGCGAATGAAGCGCCGCGATCGTCCGTTGTAGCGGAAGTAGCGGGCCAGCGCGCGAAAAAATAGCCAGAGGTTTTGGTAAAGCGAATAGAGTTGGTTCTGCAATGGCTTGCGCGAGCCGAGCAAATATCCGCGAATCTCGCCGTCCACCTCAAGGACGAAGGACGATTCCGGTTCGTGATCGGTGTAATAAGTAGTAAGAAAATCGGCAAACAATTGTCGATCTTCGTAAACCGGATCAATGGGTTCGCCCAGAAATCCAGTCTGGCAACAAAGACGGCGGACTGCTTCGCGATCGGAATTGCGATAGCTGCGGATGGTGAATGCTTTCTCGCTATTCATTCTTGGCCGTTCTCTTTGTATTTTGCGCAAACCTCGCGGTAAATGCAAAAGAGTTGCTCGAAGACCCGCGGCCAACTGTAGCCGGTTCCGGCCGCTTCGGCCGCGCTGCTTCCCAGGGTAGATAATTTCCCGGCGGTTGATTCTTCGATCGCGTCGGCCAGTGCTTCAGCGCTGTTTTCACGGGCCCAGCATTCCTGCTCATGAAGGATAATGCGGTCCATGTCACTGCCCAGAATGCCGACCACCGGCGTGCCGCAAGCCTGGCTCTCGAGCGCGACTAGTCCGAATGTTTCCTGCACGCCAGGATGAACGAACAGATCGGCGCCGCGATAATAGCGCGCGAGCTCGGCCGAATCCGTGCAGTAGCGAATCCACGAGACCGCGTCCCGGGCGCGCGCCTGCAGTTGCCGAAGATGCTCCCGCTGCGGGCCGTCGCCAATGACGACCAGACGAAAATCGCCTGCGCGCCGGCGTTGCAGAAGATCAAAGGCGTCGAACAGCACCTGGATGTTTTTTTCCTTGGAAAGCCGGCCGACATACAACAGGAATTTTTGATCGGGCGCTATGCCTAAGGACCGGCGCGTTTCGATCACGCCGTCGCCAGCAGGGTTGAAGATATCGATGTTCACGCCGAGCTCGACCACACGCACATTGCTGACACCCCAGTCGCGGAGTGTTTGGGCGAGAGACTGCGACGGCACCAGCGTGGCCTCGAAGCGGTTGTAAAGATTCAACACATAACGAACCGCAAAATCCATCACCGCTTCGGTCGCGGTCTTCCCGAGAAATTTTGCGGCGCTGCGCAAATAAGCTTCAGGAAAATGCGAATGATAAAATCCGACCACCGGAAGTCCCAGCCCCCTGCCGGAGGCGAGCGCTTTCCATGCCACTTGATACGGGTCGCTCGACTCGATGACGTCCGGCCGCTCGCGCTCGAGAATTTCTTCCACCGCGCGCAGATTGAGCAATGCGCGGTAGCGCGATGTGCGGGAAAGCAACGGCGAATGAATCGAATAGATGCGAGACCGCTCGCTCCCGATCGTTTCAGTTTTCGCTCCTGGCACTACGAGAATGTGCTCGTCACCGGGCGAGTACTTATTGATGTAGTCAATCTTCTCGTGGACGTACCGCTTCACCCCGCCGCTAAACGGCGAATAAAACTGAGTCAGGTCGCAAATCTTCAAAGCCACACTGTAGCCGTTGCCCTATGGGCAACGCAACGCGCGCCTTGCTTCCTATCTGGATCCCACTTCGCACACCGAAGCGGCACAGCAAAAGATCAGCCATTAATTCTCGAGTTCGCTCAGGTAACGTTCCGCATCCATCGCTGCGGCGCAGCCTGAGCCCGCGGCCGTCACGGCCTGCTTGTAAACGCGGTCGGCCACGTCGCCGGCGATGAACACGCCCGGGTGTTTACTCTCTGCTAAGTTTTTCGCGATTAAATAACCATCTGGATCCGTCTCGAGTTTTCCTTGATACGCTTTCGTGTTCGGATCGTGGCCGATGGCTACAAAAACGCACGCAACTGGCAACTCGCGTTCCTCGTTTGTTTTCACATTCCGCAACATCACCGCGCGCATCTCGCCTTTTTCATCCGGAATGTATTTGGTCACGACCGTGTTCCAGATCGGCTCGATCTTTTTGTTAGCCAGAACGCGGTCGGCCATGATCTTTGACGCGCGCATCTTGTCGCGACGATGAATCAAATAAACCTTGGAGGCGAACCGCGTCAGAAAAAGCGATTCCTCCGCCGCGGAATCCCCCCGCCCACCACGCACACCGGCACATTCTTGTAAAATGCGCCGTCGCAGGTCGCGCAACTCGTTAGGCCACGGCCGATGAGCTTTTCTTCGTTCTCTAGCCCGAGATAGCGCGCTGATGCGCCGCTGGCAACGATCAGCGCTTCCGTCTCGTACCATTCGTCGTCCGCTTGCACGCGGATGTGTTTATTGCTTGGATCGAAATCGGTTACCTCAGCGTAGGAAAAACGAGCACCGAATTTCTCCGCCTGCCTATGCATGTTCAGGATCAATTGCGGGCCGTCGATTCCATCGGGAAAGCCAGGAAAATTTTCCACGAGCGTTGTGGTGGAAAGCTGGCCGCCCGGTTGGCGGCCTTCAAACACGAGCGGGCTCAAGTTTGCGCGCGCAGCATAAATCGCAGCAGTCAACCCCGCACAACCGCTCCCAACGATAATCACTTTCTCCACGAATAAATCTAGCACACGGCGCAAGCGGAATATAGGCTTGTGACCCGTCCGGCCAGCTCCCAAAGCGTTCGGTTTACTCGATTCAAGGGAGTGTAACTCCGCTGGCCGCACCGGCCTGGAAGGCTATGTTCCGCTGGAATGCCGGAGCTAGCCGAAGTCGAGTGGTTTCGCAAACAATGGAACGCCGGCCTTGGCGACGAGATTGTCGATCTTAGCTTGCACGCCGGCAAATATGTGTTCCGCGGCACCAACACGCGCGCGCTTCGGGAAAATCTTTTCGGCGAAAGGTTGCTGAGATCGACAAGGCACGGAAAACAGATTCTCTTCGAATTTTCCGGCGACAACTGGCTCGCTGTCCACCTTGGCATGACCGGCAAAACGCATGCCGAAGCGCCCGATTTCCGTCCGGGCACGCATGATCATCTCGTGTTGTATCAGCGCAACCGCGCGTTGGTCTTCACCGATCCGCGCCAGCTTGGTCACGTCCGATTTCATCGCGGGTCCCATAAGCCACCTTGGTGGAAGCGGCGTGCTCCTGAAATCGATTCGCGTGGGTTCGATCAAAAGTTCGTTGACCAATTTTTCGATCGACATCGCCAGGCGCCGATCAAAGGCGTTCTGCTCATGCAGCATGGTTTTCCCGGAATCGGTAACTGGATGGCCGACGAAATCTTGTGGCGCGCAAAGGTTTTGCCGCCGAAACGAACCGGAAAATTAAGCGCGCGCGAACGAGCCGCGATTTTTCGAGCAGCAAAGTTCGTGGTGAAGAAATCACTCCAAACGCTTGGCAAAGATTTCTCCGATCCGCCGAAGAACTGGCTAATTCACCAAAAATGGAAACGCGACGGCATCTGTCCTCGCCATCGCACACCTTTGCACCACGCCACCATCGCCGGCCGCACCACCGCCTGGTGCCGGCGCTGCCAAGGTGCAAAAGTATTCACGCCGTGACGTGCACGACGATTTTGTGGAAGCCGGTGACGCCGGAGAATGGGCTGCGTTCTTCTTCCCATCCCTGGACGTCGCCTTCGCCATCGGTGGCGCGCACGACGATTGTGTAATCGTCTGCATCGTCAGGTTTCCATTTGTAACTCCAGAGCGACCACGCCAGATCACCGCCGGAGTAATAAATCTCCGAGTCGCTCCATGTTTCGCCGTCATCGAAACTCAATTCCACGCGTGAGATGCCGCGGTCGCCGCCGAAGGCCACGCCCTTGACTTCGATCGGAGCGGTCAGTTTGCCTAACGAAAAAACCGCGTTGTGATCGGGCACATCGATTCTCGATCTTGTCGGCACAATGAAATCCGGCCCCCAGCCTTGTGTTTCGTAAAATCCTTTTGCCTCTCCAGTCGTGAGCTCGATACGCGTGAGCCATTTGACAGATTTCTCACCGAAGTAGCCGGGCACAACCACGCGTGCCGGATAACCATGCCGATGCGGTAACGGCCCGGCGTTCATCTCGAACGCAATGAGCGTGGTCGGGTCGAGCGCTTTCTCAAGCGGGATTGTGTCAGTGTAGTTGTCCACACCGTGTAAGCGCACACGCGCCGCGTCGGAGAGCGGTGACGCCGGATCGATCAAGTCACGCAGCGTCATGCCTTTCCAGACGGCGTTGCTCATCAGCCCGGCGTCAAGTCCGTTGCTGATGCACATCAACGTGCTTTCCTGCTCGACCATCGGGAACCCCTTCAAATCCTGAAAACGATAGCTCGCCGGATTTTGCACGAGACCATTCACTTCGAGGTGCCAGAGATGAACGTTCACTCGCGGATCGACCACGTTCTTTGTCACGCAATAAAACAAGTCGTTAGGCGTGATCGGCTGCACGACGCGCCCTTTGTACTGCGTGCCGTCATAACTAAACGTGGCGGCCCGATAAAGTTTGCGCAGCAAACCGGCGCCGCCGGCCACGACGAGCGCCCCAATTCCGCCCAAAATCAGCGCGCGTCTCCCAATCGCCGGGGTAAATTCTCCCGCAGCGTCTTCAGGTTTTCGCGAGGCTAGAAAACGGAGACTGAGAACGAGCACCCGCTCGAATACCGAGACGCTGAGCGCGAAACCGATGAGCGTAACCAATCTTGCGGCCCCGATCGGTAATCCGCGATAACTTGTTCCAAGCACCGGCCAAAGCAGGATCGCGACCGCAACGATCGGTAGCAAAACAAAGATCGATATCGTCCAGATGGTCACGCGGCGCGAAGGGTTGCGCCGCATGAGAAAACCGAAAATTGCGCCGCCCAGCGCTCCCACCAGCAGTTGGCCGGCGATTGTCGATCCAACGCCGAGTTGTTTCAGATGATTGTAGCCGCCGACGCGGCCCATGATCGACAAGAACGGTCCGGGCGGAATAAAAACCGAAAGCCGATCGCCGATGATGGCGAGCGGCGTTGCGACCCCTATGCATGCGAGCAACAACATTACGACGGTCATCGTGATGCCAGCGACGAGTCCGGCGAGCAGACCGGCAGAGAGCGCTTTTGTTCTGCTCATAAGGGATTGCCGATCTTACAAACTGCCGGGCGTGATGAAATGAAATTATTGTAGAGGCGTTTGTGTCAAACGCCTGTCCTGGTAAAATCGGCGCTAGCCGCGGCGAGCGCCCTACAACTTTTCGAGCGCGATGCGCAGCAGGGTCGCGAGGATGCGCGCTCCGGCGACGAATGTTCCACGCAGTGTTCCGGAAACTTTCGATACGCCGCCCGCACGCCGGCGATGATTCACCGGAATTTCGAGAATGCGGAGGCCCGCTCGCGCCGCCTTCATCTGCATCTCGATGTTCCAACCATAGGTTTTTTCTTTCATCGACAATCGCTCGAGCGCGTCGCGACGGATCGCACGAAACGGGCACATGTCGGTGTAACGAACGCCGTACAAGATCGACGATAGCCAGCCGGCGAAGCGACCAGCGAAAAGCTGCTGAAAATTCATGCTGCCCGGCTCGCGTTTCCCGCGGGTGCGCGAACCGATCACGAAATCGTGCGTGCCGGCGACAATTGGATCGACAAGTTGATTCATGAACTCCGGACAATCGCTTCCGTCGCCATCCAGGAAAACGACGATCTCGCATTCCGGCCGACACGCGCTGTTACTCCGGCAGCGCACGCGCGTCCGTATCCGCGCGGGGCTTTCACGACCCGAGCGCCGGCTTCGACGGCACGTTCCGCAGTTCGGTCAGTGCTGCCATTGTCGACCACTATGATCTCGGCGGGAATTTTTGTCGCAGCAGGTTTCCCGCACGACCCCGGCGATGGGTTCTTCTTCGTTGAGCGCGGGAATGATGACGGAAACACTGCTCATCGCAGAACGAGCCAGCGCGCTAGTGAAGTAAAACACGAGCGCAAACATGTCTGCGAGCGCGAGCGTGACCGGGCCGGCGGCAATCTTGGGATCAAGGTTGAAGTAGTGGAGAAGGGAAGGGACACCCAGCCCGAACAAGCATGCCGTGGTGATCGAGAGCGCAATGCTGCCGCCGATGACGCTCGCTGCGCGCGCATCACCGCGCCAGACGATGACAATCAGCGCAACAAATGCCCCGCACGCGAATCCGAGCAGCATTGCCGTTATGAGTTCGCGCCGGAAAGCGGACGCGAACCAACGCCAGGTTAGCCGCGCGGAGCGCAACGTTTGTATGGTCACGCTCATCGATTGCGTGCTGACACTTTCGTTTAGCCCGAGCACCATCGTAAGAAAAAACGCGATGATAAGACTGCGGGCGAGCGTTGCTTTCGAAAGACCCGGCAAGAATCGCGCAGATCGTGCCGGTAGCAACCGTCACCATAAGCCATGGAAAACGAAAACGAAAAACGCGCCAGGGCGACGCATCGCGAACTTGAGCGAGATGAAAACCGAGCGCCTCGAAAAAATCGTCTCGCGCGCCCTTCGCGTTCCGGTTCATCGCTCTCGAGAACGCTCTCCGTGAAAACATCCGCATCGACAACGCCAATCACGCGACGCTTAGTCATCGACCACTGGGAATGCGAGAAATTTGTAGAGCACGAAAAACTCGCATGCTTCCAAAACGGTCGCCTCTGCTGGCATCGCGACTACGCGCGGCACCATGATCTCCCGCAAGTGCGTTTCCGGATCGGCCGTAAGTAATCGACGAGTAGGAACAACGCCGACGAGTCGGTTTTGCTCATCGACGGCATAAAAATAAATGACGCGTTCGCCAACGCCTTCACGTCGGATGCGCTCGAGCGCTTTGTCGACGGTGGCGTCCACTTCGAGCAAGGGAAAATCTTTGCGAGCGTGCTCAGCACCGGCGAATTGAAATCGATCACGCCGGAGAATTCGGCATCGCTCCACTTTACGCGATGAACGATCCTTTGCTCGCTCAGAATTTGCTCGGCTTCGCTGAAATAATCGCGAATGTCCGATTGCGTGCGGATCCAGTCGATGTAGCGCTCGATTCCTTCGGCAAGTTCGACATGCGGTTGGTAACCGGCCGGCGCGAATGCGCATCTTGTGTCGCTGGTGAGATGGCGCATTTCGCCCGGACGAAATTCGCCGCGCGCTTCCGGGTTAATGTCGATCTTGAGCGCACCGCGAAATCGTTTCCGCGATTGCGCGGATCGGAACCCCCTGCGCCGCTGCCGACGTTCACCGCTAAGCCGTCGAGCTTGTCGGTTTCGGCTGCGAGCAAGTTTGCGCGCGCGATGTCTTCCACGAACGAGAAGTCGCGAGTCTGCTCGCCGTCCTCGTAAAGCACCGGCGGCAAATTATTCAGCAACCGCGTGCAAAAAATCGCGATCACGCCGGTGTAAGGATTGAAGATGGATTGTCGCGGTCCATACGTGCACGAATAGCGCAGCGCAACCGTCGGGATGCCGACCTGTTTTCCCCACAGCAGCACCAGCCTCTCCTGATCGACTTTTGTTAGGCCGTAAACGGTCTCGCCGCCTACCGGCGCGTTCTCCGGCGTGGGCGCGCTTTTGGTGATCGTGCGGCAGATCGGGCAATGCACCTGCCAATCGCCTTTACGCAACTGTTCTACTGGCCGCACGCTTGGAAAAACCAATCCGTGCTTGGGACATTCGCCGGCGCCTTCGCTGTAAACGGCTTGCGAACTCGCGACGACGATCTTTTTAATCGGGAGATTCTTCTCGCGAATAGTTTCAAGCATTTGAGCCGTGCCGAGTGAGTTCACGTGCACAAACTTGGCGATCTCCGGCATGTAACCGCCGTAAGCCGCCTGATGAAAGACGATGTCGATCTTATCGAGCGCGGCGGCGATCGTTTCGCGATCACGCACGTCGCCCTCGACGAACTCGGCGCGCTCATTAATCCAAGCCGGCGTGCCGCGCTTATGCGTGTTCGGCTCCAGATTATCCAGCACGCGCACTTTCCAGCCGTCGCGTATGAGCAGGTCGGTTACATGCGAGCCGATGAGACCCGCGCCACCGGTAACGAGCGCGCGTTTACCATTTCTCGCCATGCGGACGGAGGCTAACGTGGTCCTGATTATAGGGCAACCGCTTCGGTTGCCATCGTTTCCGCAGGCGGCGCGCTTGTCTTACAATTCCTTTCTTACAATTCCTTTTGCGCGGTCAGCTCGCGCAAAAATTCTCGCGTATTCGGCGCAATAGCGATCGTCGATGTTGCGTCGTCGCCGAGCAACTCATCGCATAATCGGCGCAAGGTCGCACGGTCATCAACATCGTAGCCGGGCGGTAACAGTCTAACCTCAAGATCGAGTTCCGCCGCGCGTTGTCTCGTTTGAGCGAGAACGCGCTCCGTGCTCCAATCGATCTTCTCAAAAAGTCGGCGCTGCATCTTGTTCAGGCCAATCAAATAATAGCCGCCGTCATCGGAAGGTCCGAGCACGACACACTCGCCTGGCATCGACAATATGCGCGCCGCGTCCGCGTAAGATTTAGCCGGGATTGTCGGGCTGTCGGAATCGATGAGGCAAACTGACGCGAACCCGATTTGAAAAAGATCTGCAACCGCAAGCGCCAGCCGTTCGCCAAAACCTTCACCGCGTTGCGGAACGAGTTGAAATCCACGCGGCAGGATGTGGATATATTCTGCTTCAGCACCGACCGGCGTGTAAACGCCGATGCCGCGCGCATTCTCGCCGCATGCTTGCGAAATCGCCGCCGCCGTGTCGCGCAAAAAACAAATGTTGAGCTCCGCTGCTTCATCAGGCGTGAGCGGCGGGACGAGCCGAGTCTTCACTTGTCCGGCGCGCGGCGCCTTCGTCATCACTGCCAACGCACACAGGCCCGCGGCGCCCGGGTCAACCACAATAGGATGAACCCGATAGACCGCTTTCATCTACTTACGTTTTTGCGCGCCGATACGCTCACGCTTTTTCGCAGAGCGCGTATTGATATCGGCCATCACGCCAAGTCGCGAAGTTCTTCCATGGTTGCGCCGCAAAGAGTTTTTGGAATGCTGCCGCTGAGAACACGTTTGCTTTGCGCGGCTCGCAACAGCCATTCCGCGAATGTGTTACGCCTGCGAGCAGCCACATGGCGAAGAGCGGGATCGATGCCCAAAAAACATGACGCGGCTCGGCGACGAAACAACGGCCGCCGGGCTTAAGAACGCGATACATTTCCGCGACCGCACGCTCGGGATCAGGCAGGATTGTGAAGAGCCGCGACGCAATCAGAATATGGAATCGTGCGTTATCGCATGGCAGCATCAATGCATTGACGCGTTGAAACGTGCAGTTGGTGAGACCCTCACTAGCGGCGCGCCGTTGGGCCCATCGCACCTGGTTCGCCGAACGATCCAAACCGATGATCGAAACGCTCGGAAAACGCTCGGCCAATTTCCGGGCATAAAATCCCGGACCGCAACCGATCTCGACGACCTCCGTTCCGGGGTCCGGCTGCCGCTCCGGCCACAGCGCGGCGATCATGCGCAATGTATCGTCGCGAAAAATGTGTTCCCGAAGGAAAACGTAAAGCCAGGGTACGTGCTCAAAAAGGCTATCGGCTTCCTCATGCGATTCAGCACCGGCTGTTGTTGTCGATCTTTGCTTTTGCCCCAGCGGTCCACCAGCATGAGTGATCGCGTCCGGTTGCATCGGATCAAAGTGCGTACGCGAAACAGAAGCCACTTTGTTCGTCGTGATTCTGTTGATTTAATATTTTCCCCAGATCCATCTTAACCTTCTCGACGCGAATAACCGCCCTACTCGCCTACGCGAGCGCCGTTGCAGAAAGCTGTTGATAACACTTCCAACAACCGCACACAAACCCAGATTGTGGCAAACAGACGAAGCTTATTCGGAGTTATTCGAAGTTGTTGGCTTTTTGCTCGCGCATTCTTTAACAAAGCGAAATGAAAATTCCTACCCGCTTAGCGTTCCTCACCATTGTGCTCGCGGCGGCCGTCGGCTTCACAGAGGCGAAAGATGAAAGTGAGACTTCGCTTTGGGCGATCCCGAAGATGCTGGCTGCAAAAAGGTTTGTGGATCTTACGCACGAATTCGCGCCCGGCATTCCTCATTGGCCCGGTTTTCCGGATGAAATGCGCAAAACAGTTTATTGGTACGACAAACGTTCTGACACCGTGGGTGCGGGATTTTTCGCGGAGCTGTTCACGCACGTCGGGCAGTGGGGAACGCATGTCGATCCACCAGCACATTTCGTGAAGGGATTGCGCACTGTCGATCAAATCGATCCAAAGGAGATGATCCTTTCGCTGGTCGTTGTGGATGTTCACGAGGAGTGCGCGAAAAACCCCGATTACACGTTGTCGCTCGAACGCGTGAAAAGGTGGGAGACTGATCACGGCCAAATTCCGCCCGGCGCGTTCGTCGCGATGCGGAGCGATTGGTCGAAACGCTGGCCGGACGCCGACAGAATGGCGAACAAGGACGCTAATGGCATCGCACATTATCCTGGCTGGAGTTTGCCGGCGTTGAAACATCTTTACGAAGAATGCAAGATCACGGCGTCTGGTCACGAAACGACCGACACCGATCCTGGAATTGCCACGACCAAAGACGATTACTCGCTCGAAACCTACGTCTTGAGCACAAACCACTATCAGATCGAGTTGCTTACTAATCTTGACAAAGTCCCCGAGTCTGGCGCGATCGTCGTCGTCAGTTTTCCGAAACCAAAAGGCGGCTCGGGTTTTCCAGCGCGCGTGTTCGCGATCTTGCCGTGATATTGTTGCGCATTTGACCGGCACATCAGTGGCCTTAATCGCAAACGCCATGGATTTGCTGGAGGAACTTCAGTTGCGAATCGTATGCGGCGACGGCGCGATGGGAACACTACTGCTCGATCGCGGCGTGCCGGTAGATCGCTGCTTGGAAGAACTCTGCGTAAGCGAGCCCGACCGGATCCGTGCAATTCATGACGAATACGTCGCGGCCGGCGCGCGCGTGATAGAGACAAATACGTTTGGCGCGAATGCGGTGCGCCTGGCACGATTTGGATTTGAGCATCGCGTCGTGGAAATCAACAAGGCGGCGCTGCGAATCGCGCAAAAGGCAGCTCGCGGTAGAAATGTTTGTGTGGCCGGAAGCGTCGGCCCGCTTGGGATCAGCGCGAACGAGGCCGAGGAACACGGGATTGATCGGGCAGAAATATTCCGCGAACAGATCTCGGCGCTAATCGAAGGAGACGTGCAGATTCTGTTCTTTGAAACGTTCACGACGTTCGAAGAAATGGAGCTGGCGATGCGGGCAAACCCGGCGCGAGATGATGCGATCGTCGTTTCCTTGTTTGCCTGCGAACCGGAAGGACAACTGGAGTCCGGCATGCCGCTGGCGGATTCATTCGCGCGTTGCCGCGAACTTGGTGCATCGATTGTGGGCACAAATTGTCAGAACGGACCCGCTGCCATGATCCAGCTGTTCGAAAGACTCCCAGCCAGCTATTTGCTTGCCGCCTATCCCACCGCCGGATACCCGCGTTACACCGAAGGTCGCTATGTTTATCCGACACACCCGAATTACTTTGCCACCGCAGCGCGCGAAATGGCCGCGCAAGGCGCGCGCTTAATTGGCGGTTGCTGCGGAACGATGCCGGCTCACATCGCGGCGGCGGTCCAAGCGCTTCGCGAGTTTCACCCCGCCCGGACGAACGCAAGAGTATGATGTGAAACGGGCTAGAGCTGCAATTCGCCTCGTTTTTGTCAGACACCGAAATGTTAAATGCCATGCTGGCAACGACTTTTGGAGTTTAGACTCAACTCCCCCCGTGGTCGAAAATGTGCTTGGTCAGTTGACCGAAAGTCGCGGCACGAACGAAGATAGGCGCTGAATCATGCACATCACCGACATCATGCAGGGTGATTCTCCCACGTTTTCGTTCGAGTTCTTTCCTCCGAAAACGGCGGAGGCGGCCGAGATTCTATATCAAACTATTCGCGATCTCGAATCGTACGTGCCGCACTTCGTCAGCGTTACTTATGGTGCCGGCGGCTCAACGCGAGATTTGACCCATGATCTTGTCGAGCGCATTCAGACCACGACAAAACTGGATCCGATCCCGCACCTGACGTGCGTCTGCCACAAGGAAGACGAGATCGAATCGATTCTGATTCGATATGCGAAAACCTGCATCGGAAATATTCTTGCCCTCGGCGGCGATCCGCCGCGGGGATGCAGCTACGATAAGTCTGGCGATGCCTTCCAACACGCGATCGATTTGGTGAAGTTCATTCGCAGATTCAACGAATCGGGCGGGCATCCGGATCGCCGCGGTTTCGGGATCGGCGTGGCGGGCTTTCCCGAAGGACATCCGGCGACGCCGAATCGATTAGTCGAAATGGATCACCTTAAAGCTAAAGTCGACGCCGGCGCCGACTACATCGTCACCCAACTATTTTTCGATAATCGCGACTTCTTCGATTTCCGCGAACGCTGTGCGCTCGCCGACATCCACATCCCCATTATCGCCGGCATCATGCCGATTACCTCCATGAGCGGATTCAAACGCATCGCCGAGCTCGCCGGCGGCACACGCTTCCCGGCCAAGCTTTTGCGTGCTCTACAGCGATGCGAAAACGATCCTGAAATGGTCAGCCGCGTCGGTGTTCACTTCGCCTTGGAACAATGTCACGACCTTTTGGATAACAACGTCGCCGGCATTCACTTCTACACACTCAATCGCTCCGACGCGACGCGGATAATTTTTGATAGCCTCGGCATTCCGCGTCGGCGAAAGCGCACAGGCCCCGACTGTTTAGTCGGCGATACAGCTATGTTCACTGGCGTCTGGCCGTTGCTCAGTTGGCGGCAGGCGGAGTTTTTGCGTCATGAAGTCCCGGAATCATCGTGTCTGATGCTGTTCGCTTGGAGATGGCAAAACTGGATGAGCGCGGCGCACGTCCTTATGGCGTGCAGCTCGCGGAAAAAATGGTCGCAGCGGCACTGGAGCATTTTGCCGGCGTGTACCTGATCACGCCGTTCTTGCATTACGAGTTAACGACCGAGCTGGCGAGATTTGCGCGAAGCCTCTGAAACGCGCAGAATCTCGGGATGTCGAGAACACGGCGGAGGCTCCATTTGCAACTCGCAGGCGTGTTGCTTGCCATCACACTGTTGTTGGGCGCCTCGCGTTTCTTACCGATTGTCGATCTTGTCTCGAGATTGCAAGAACGCGTGATGCACTGGGGCGCTTGGAGCGCAGTTTGTTATCCGCTGCTTTTCGCGCTTTGCAATTTGCTGCTCTTGCCCGGCGGGGTCTTGAGCATCGGTGGCGGCTTTTTCTTTGGGCTGTGGTGGGGGTTTGCGCTTGTGATGGCAGGCAATTGTGTCGCCGCAGCGATTTCATTCGCACTTAGCCGATCAATCGGGCGGCGATGGCTTGAGCGAAAACTTTCAACTAATCCGACGCTGCGAAGGTTGGAGCCGGCAGTTGAACGTGAGGGCTGGAAAATCATCTTTCTCAGCCAACTCCATCCGCTTTTTCCGACGAGTTTATTGAATTATCTCTATGGCTTAACCCGAATCGGATTCGGGAGCTATATGTTATGGACGGCTCTGGGGCGGGCGCCAGGTTTATTTTTGTACACGTATCTCGGCACCCTGGGTCAATTTGGCCTTAGCGTCGCAAAAGGGAGAAGTCACCCGCGAGTTATCGAGTACTGGACTTGGGGCGGTGCTTTCACAACAACAGCGATCCTCTTTTTTCTGTTGACCCGGATTGCGCTGCGAGCAATTCGGCATACAAATGGGGGTTCCGCCAGACAGGAAGGCGAAGATTCGGCACACCGGAGCCATTCGAAAGTCGTTATTCAATAGATAAATTCCTACTGTTAAGGTTTTTATGACTAACGACCAATTAATTAAAGCAGCGATCGCGGCCGATTCTGAAGAGCCGCCGGTTCCATTCGGTGCCTGTCGCCAAGAGTTGGCGGAGTTTAGCCCGTGTATGAGATCATCACATCGAAAATCAACGAGCAGTGGGAAGAATTTTGCGCTGATGGATTTACTGCCTCGGCAGACACAAGAAATCTCAGTCACTCATGTTTAAGCTCCCAACAGAATATGATGTTTTGGTTGTGGGCAGTGGGCATGCCGGAATTGAAGCGGCTTTAGTTGCCGCACGACTTGAGTGCAAAACTTTGATGTTGACCCAAAATCTGGACACAATCGGGCAGATGTCGTGCAATCCTGCGATCGGCGGTCTAGCGAAAGGACATATTGTCAGGGAAATCGACGCGATGGGTGGCGCGATGGGGCTCAACGCCGACGCTACTGGAATACAGTTTCGTATGCTCAATAAGGCAAAGGGACCATCGGTTCGTTCGCCACGGGCCCAATGCGACAAGAAGGCTTATCAATTTAGGATGAAAGCTATTCTCGAGCGCGCAGCAAATCTCGATCTCAAACAAGCGACAGTTTCGAGTATTCTGGTTGAAAGCGGGTCGGTTGTTGGCGTCCAAACTGACCTTGGTTTGACCATCGGTGCGCGCAGCGTGGTGATCACATCGGGGACATTTCTGCGCGGCCTCCTGCATGTGGGAGAGAATAGCAAACCCGGTGGGCGAATGGCCGATTCCAGCTCAAATCTTAGCGAAAATTTACAGCGACTGGGATTCAAAGTCGGGCGATTCAAAACGGGAACGCCGTGCCGGCTGAATGCCCGATCCATCGACTTTTCGCAATGTGAGATCCAGTTGGGGGATGAACCGCCGCCGAGATTTGCATTCCATGCCGACGAGGAATTAAGCTTATCTGGGGATGTCTTCACCCTGAACTTTGTTGACCACCACGGCGAGTTCCATGTGGAACAAATGGCATGTTGGCTCACACAGACTACTCATAATACGCACGAAATCATCCGTTTGAATTTACATCGGTCTCCTCTTTATGCCGGTCGGATCAAGGGAACGGGACCGCGCTACTGTCCATCGATCGAAGACAAGGTGGTTAAGTTTTCGGAGCGAACGGCGCATCAGATTTTTCTAGAACCGGAAGGGCGTCACACTGAGGAATTCTATATAAACGGGATTTCCACGAGTTTACCCTATGACGTGCAGCTCGCCTTTTTGCACACGATTCCAGGTTTGGAGCGTGCGGAAATTATGCGTCCAGGATATGCGGTCGAATACGATTTTTTCCCCCCGACGCAGTTGTTCCATACGCTCGAGACAAAGCTGATCCGGGGGATCTACTTCGCCGGGCAAGTGAACGGGACGTCAGGCTATGAAGAGGCGGCCGCACAAGGCCTGATTGCCGGGGCAAATGCGGCTTTAAAGGTCAAGGGAGTTGCGCCGCTCACACTAGGTAGAAACGAAGCATACATCGGGGTGCTCGTCGATGACTTGGTGACGAAAGGAACCGAAGAACCGTACCGAATGTTTACGAGTCGGGCTGAGGATCGACTCCAGCTGCGGCAGGATAATGCAGACCAACGCTTGACGAAATTCGCCTTCGAAAGGGGTCTTGTCGATCAACGTCGCTGGAATGCGTTCCAAGCAAAAATGGAGCTACTTGACCACGCTCGAGTGATTGCGACGCGGACCAAAATCAACGGCTTGCCAATTTCACAACTATTCAAACGTTCCGATTTTAGGCGCGAAAATCTCCCTACCGAAATCATATCTCAAGCGCCAGCCGAGATTTGGGACTTATTGCAGACGGAATTCAAATATAAAGGCTATGTAAATCGCCAGGCTGACCAAAACCGAGAGCTTGCACTGAGGAGTCTGCAAAGAATTCCCGACGGCTTCGACTTTAGCAGGATAGTCGGATTAAGTTCGGAAACGCGACAAAAACTTACAGACATCCGCCCCACAACAATAGGGCAAGCTGCGCGCATCAGCGGCGTCACTCCAGCCGACATCGCAATAATGTCTATATGGCTGTATAAGAACAATTTACTACAAAAACAGGCTACATCGACATCGACAACCTAATCTTGTGCTCATATTCATCGCGGTCGTCGGCTATTTTGTTGGTTCGATTCCCTTTGGCTACATTGCCTGCCGGCTGGCTGGCGTTGACATTCGCAAGGTCGGTAGCGGCAATGTCGGTGCGACGAATGTCGTTCGCACCTTAGGCAGGCGCTTGGGCTATCCCGTATTCCTATTGGATTTTCTAAAAGGGGTCGCGGCGGTGGAGATGTCGATCTTCGTTTTCAACCATAGTTCGACTCAAGTCAGCCGCGAATTGTGTGCCATCGTGGGCGGCGCGTGCTGTGTGGCTGGGCATCTCTTTCCGATTTGGCTTGGGTTCAAGGGCGGGAAAGGCGTCGCGACCTCTGGAGGGGTAATTTTTGGCCTCATGCCATTCGTTGCATCGATCATGGCTTTTGTTTGGATCGTTGTATTTGAAGCGACGCGCTACGTATCCCTCGCCTCAGTGGCCGCCGCGATCGCGATGCCAATTGCAACCGGCGCGATGTTGCATTTCGGGAAATTGCACGCTCCGGTTCTCTTTTATTTTTCGCTCTGCCTCGCGGCAGTTGTCATCGTGCGACATCGCTCAAATTTTTCTCGTCTCCTCTCGGGCACCGAACAACGTTTCCAACGAAAATGAAACTGGAGAAAATCGCGATACTCGGTGCCGGTGGCTGGGGTACGGCATTGTCGATTCTTTGGGCAATGAAGGATCGCGAGATTTTGCTTTGGGGCCATAACCCCGCCCGCGTCGCGAGGCTTCGCGAAACTCGAGTGAACAGCGATTATCTTCCGGGCATAAACCTCCCGGAATCGGTCGGCCTAACGAGCGATCTAAAGGATTGCGCCGGGGCCGACCTCATCATTTTCGTGATGCCATCGATAGCTTTTCGCGAAATTGCCACTCAGGTTCGCGGGATTCTTGCGAATGATCGCGCCATTCTTCTCACTTGCACGAAAGGAATCGAACACCGTAGCGGGAAGCGGATGAGCGAGATTCTCCGCGAAATTTTTCCGAATCACCCTATCGCGGTGTTATCGGGACCCAACCTCGCCGCCGAGGTGGCCCGCGGTCTGCCCACAGCGACGGTGCTAGCGTGCACTGAAGCGCGGTACTCGGCCGAGCTGCAAACTTACCTGGGCGGACCGCGGTTTCGCATCTATACCGGAGACGAGCTTGCCGGCATCGAGCTGGGTGGCGCGCTAAAGAATGTGTTCGCGATTGCGGCTGGGGCGAGCGACGGATTGGGACTCGGCGATAATTCAAAGGCAGCGCTGGTGACTCGGGCGCTTGCCGAAATGATCAGACTCGGCACGGCGATGGGCGGGAAGCTCGCAACATTTTATGGCTTGAGCGGTGCAGGCGATTTAATTCTCACTTGTTTCAGCCGCGGCAGCCGGAATCGGCACGTCGGCGAATTACTGGGTCGCGGCCAATCGCTGCGTGAAATCACCTCCGCGATGCAGATGGTGGCCGAAGGAATCCCGACGACCAAGAGCGCTTACGAATGCGCCCGCAAGCTCAAGATCGAAACCCCCATCATCGATCAAGTTTATGCGCTGCTTTATCAAGGAAGAACTGCCGCGCAGGCGGTGGAAGACTTGTTAGGCCGAGACCAAAAAGCGGAATGGAATTAAGGCGAGGCCCTCAATTACCACAGAGCTGCGCGATCACTTCCGGATACAATTCGTGCTCGGCAATTTGGATCCGCGTGTGCAAACTTTCCGGAGTGTCGTTAGGCAAAATGGGCACCTCGCGCTGTGCGATAATGTCGCCATGGTCAATTTTTTCATCGACATAGTGGACGGTGCAGCCGGTTAATTTTTCGCCCGCGGCCAGCGCTTGTTTCCATGCCTCGAGGCCGGGGAATCTTGGGAGCAGCGAGGGATGAATGTTGAGAATGCGGCGAGGAAACGCCTCCAGCATTGGCGACTTTAAGACGCGCATGAACCCGGCCAAAATCACCAGCTCGACTCCTGCGTCTTGCAGTATTTTCACCAACTCCATTTCGGTCGCCGGCTCTAGCCTTGTTCGAAATTCCCCCGGTGGCAGGTAGGCATTCGGAACCGAGAGCTCGCGCGCGATCTCTAGAATTGGCGCATGTAGCACATCAGAAATGACAACACGCGCTTCCGCCGGCAACGTGCCTGCGCGGATGCGTTCCAGAATCGCGCGACAGTTTGTGCCCTTACCCGAACCGAGTATTCCCAAGGCCTTCATTTGGCGTTGCGGCGCAATTGTTCCAGCAACCGCGTTGTGGAAAAACCCTTTTCAAACGGAACGATGCGGATGTCCGCGCCCACCTTTTGCAAAGTTTCGCGCTCTTCGGTGTTTAGCGTTTCGAGAGTGTAATCGCCGCCCTTCACATAGACCGCTGGGGCCGCTGCCTCGATGAACTGCGTTGCGCGCAACTCTGGAAAAATTACGACAAGATCGACATCCTCGAGCGCGGCCAGCACCTCTGCGCGATCGTGTTCGTTGTTGAGTGGACGCCCTGGCCCTTTCAACTCGCGTGCTGATTGATCGCCGTTCACCCCCACAGCCAAGACGTCGCCGAGCGCGCGGGCGGCTTGCAGATAGCGCACGTGCCCAATATGCAACAGATCAAAACATCCATTGGTCGCGACCAATTTTTTGCCGGCAGCACGGAGCTCCTTTGAGCGGGCGGCCAGTTCGTTGATCTGGATGATTTTTCTTTTCATGCTTTGCTCACGATGAAGTTTATCGCGCGCGGCATAATTTGAAATACGGCGGGGGCATTGCCGACCAATTCTCCATCAACATTGAACCACATCCCCGGTCGTGACCGCACTGCGACTGTTTTTGCGCGCCGAAAAATAATTGCATTGCTGGAAAGATGTTTGCCCAAAACAATCTCTGCGGCCAGCAACGCCATCTCAGGCATCGAGCGCCTTGGGATCAAAACAACATCGAGCAATCCGTCGCCCGGATCGGCATCCGGCGCAATCGGTAAGCCACCCGCCACAAAACGGCCGTTGCCAATCACGACGTTGTAAAGATCCATCGACAACCTCTCGTCTTTATCGAAAACGACCTGTGTCCGGTACGCGTGCAGGTTCGGCAACGCGGCTGCAGCACCGCGCACATAGGCGAGCGGACCCCAGGCGTGTTTGATCTCGGGGGTCAATTTTTCATCCACGAGTCCGCTAAAACCGCCGGCCGAGACGTTCACAAAGAACCGCGTGCGATCGCTTTTCACGCGCACCAAATCGATCGACCTGGTCTTTTGGGAAAGTAAGATCTCGATGTTGTCCTCGAGTGTGGCCGGCAAACCAAGGGCTCGGGCGAAATCGTTGCCAGTGCCGAGCGGAACAACTCCCACGCAAATGTCTTTTGCACGTCGCGCGATCCCATTGACGACCTCGTTCAAGGTGCCGTCACCGCCGGCTGCCACGATGTAATCGCATCGATTTCGAATTGCAGCGCGCGCGAATTTTTCAGCGTCGCCAACGCCGCGCGTTACGCGCACTTTCGCCGGATTCAGCCGCTGCAACTGCGTGAGTAGCGCGTCAAGACTTGTGACCGAGCCAGCAGCCGGATTGACGATAATATATGGTTTCACGAAGCGCCTTGCGAATTTGTTACAGAGGACGAATACGAATGAGAATACGAAAAGCCCTGATGGCTGAACTTACGCGTATTCTCATTCCTGCTCCTGCTCTTAACCGCCCTCCCGTCCGGTGAATTAGCTGTGTGCACGATTCTGCTTGCGTTTCAGGGATTTGAGCCAACTTGTAGGCGCAAAATTCGCCGGTGGCTAAGAAAGAAAACAACAACGCAGCAGCGGAAGCGCGAAATGATTTTCGCATTTCGAACGGCCCCGTCGTCGGCCGCGGACAAGGCAAGGGCCGATCTGACTTTGGCGACGCGATAGATTTGCCTCGCGTCTATGGCGAGAAGATCTTCATTGCGGTCGCGCGTGACCCGCACACGATCGTCGCTTATTGGAACATCGATTGGCCGGCAATTTTTGCGCAAGGCGCGCCGGTGGATCGACAAGTTCACCTTCGCGTTCGCAAAGCCGACGGCCCTGAGGAAAGGAACGTTGCGGCGGAACCCATGTCCGGCAGTTGTCATTTGCCGGTCTCACAATCGCGAGAAAATTATCGCGTCGAGATCGGTTATTACCAGCCACGTGATTTTTGGAATTCGGTGGCGATTTCGGATGTCCTGACCATGCCACCGGATAGCGTCATGCCAAATGCGGATGCCGATCTTGCCACGATTCCGTTTCACTTGAGCTTTCAACGCTTGATCGATCTTTTTCGCGCACAAAATGGTGACGCATTGACCGAAATCATCTCTCGATTGCAAAGGCGCGCGGTCAGCGATGAAGATCGCGATCTGTTGAGCGCGGATGAATGGGCCATTCTGGGGGAGATGGATTTGTCGCTCGATGATATCGACGCTGGGCGGCGCGCGTTTATGGATCGCGCAGCGACTGAGAAATTGCGCAAACGCGCCGAAGCAATTCTCGGCTTCGGCGCCACCAGCCCGCCGCGCGGCTTTAGCGAAAGTAGCTGGAGCTAGCCGCGAGTCTTAGAAACCGTTAGGAGCTTTCGGCTCGGTGATCGTCGGCTGAGCGTGGTTTCTCCGGCGCACACTGTAAAGGAAGTAGACGACCATGCCGATGACAAACCAAATGACCAACCGTCGCCATGTCGGCCATTGGAAGAGCGAGCATCAGCGCGAACGCGGAGCACGATCGCGCCGATTGAGACAATGATGACGCAAGCGAGGTGGACGTAGCCTGACGAATCTACCGGGTCAGCTTGATTCCCTCCGGTAATTCCGGTGGTGGCGCGTTGATACAGCTGTGGCGCTTCCCGTAGCTGAAGTAGAAGACGAGGCCAATCACGAGCCAAACGATTAGTCGCATCCAATTCGTCCACCCGAGGCCGTAGATCATCGCACCGCACACGATGATTCCGAGGGTGGAGACAACCGGCACCGCCGGCACCCGGAAGCCTCGTTCTAAATCAGGGCGCCGAGCCCGCATGATCCAGACGCCGGCGCAAACGAGAATGAAAGCGAACAGCGTTCCGATGCTGGTCATTTCACCCGTGACGTCCGCTGGAACAAAAGCCGCCAGTAAGCCGGTGAAGACAAAGAAGAGCATGTTCGATTTGTAGGGCGTTCTAAACCGCGGGTGCACATCGGAAAAAACCCTTGGTACCAGTCCGTCGCGACTCATTGAAAAGAAGACGCGCGATTGCCCGAGCAACATCACCAGAATAACCGACGAAAAGCCGGCGAGGATCGCAACCGTGACCGACTTCGATAGCCACTCGTAGCCGGTCATGTATTTCGTGATCGCGAACGCGACCGAAGCTTCACGCCCGGCCGAGCGAAAGTCCTGGACCGTCGCAACCCCGCTCAGCACATAGGAGAAGAGCACGTAAAGAATCGTACAAAAGGCCAGCGATCCAAGAATCCCAATCGGCATATCGCGCTTGGGATTTCGGGCTTCTTGCGCCGCGGTCGAGACCGCGTCGAACCCGATGTAGGCGAAGAACACGACACCGGCGGCGCCGAGAATACCAAGAATTCCACCGTAGGCGTGCGTAATGCCCTGCGGTGTGGTGTAAGTAGTCGGCGCGGGAATCATCGGCGTGTGATTTTCCGGATTGATGAAATGCCACCCGATGCCGATGAAGAGCAAGACGATGCTCACCTTCAGGACAACGATTAGACCATTGACGAACGCCGATTCCTTCGTGCCGCGGATAAGCAGGAGCGTGAGCAGAAGGAGAATGAAAACCGCCGGGATGTTTATCATCCCATGTATCCCGGTTGAGTCGTGCTCGAAAGGCGAATGCGACCATTGGTATGGTACTCGCAGCCCGAACCAATCGAGCACGCGATTCGCATATTCGCTCCAGGCGGTAGCGACCGTCGCGGCGGCGACGGCGTACTCGAGAATCAAGTCCCAGCCGATGATCCACGCAACAAACTCGCCCATCGTCGCGTACGAATAGGTGTAGGCGCTGCCCGCAACCGGAATTAGCGACGCGAATTCCGCGTAACAGAGACCCGCAAACGTGCAACCGATGCCGGCGACTATGAATGCAAGCACAACCGATGGGCCCGCGCGATCAGCAATCGCGGCCGCAGTGCGCACAAAAAGACCGGCACCGATGATTCCCCCGATGCCGAGCGCCACGAGATTCAGCGGTCCGAGCGAGCGCTTCAGGCTATGTTCACCGACCTGCTGCGCCTCTTTCATCAGCCTATCGAGAGGCTTTGTCGCGAATAGATTTGCCATACGTTCGCTCTCCTTTTTGAGTTAATTAGTTGCTGGGCGAAGTGGTTTCGGTTTCGCTACGTGTGTTGGTCGCCTGACAGCCCGCGCGCGTTTGATTTTCGCCAGAGGAAATAAATGGGCACACCGGTCAGCACGATGATGAGACCGGGCCACGTCGTCGCCGTCTGATACATGAAAAGTATGAAGAGGATCAGGGCCGCACCGACGATATAGAGCGCGGGCACGATTGGGTAACCGAATGCTTTATATGGGCGCTCGGCATCGGGCCGCTTCCAACGCAGCAAAAACAGGCCGACAATCGTTAGAATGTAGAAGATGAGCGCGGCCGAAATGACGTAGTCGAGCAGGTTGCCGTAAAGATTACCGTAACCTGTCACATTGCCGGCAGCGTCTGTTTTGACGGTGCGCGGCAGGACGAGGACGCCGGCCCAAATGCCTTGAATGATAAGGCCCCAAGCGGGGACGTGATGCTTGTTCAACTGGCCCACCGGACGGAAGAAGAGACCGTCGCGCGCCATCGCATAGTAAGCGCGCGCACCCGCGAGAATCAGCCCGTTATTGCAGCCGAAGGTGGAAACCATGATAGCGGCGGCCATGATGGTGGCGCCCGCACCGGGAAAGATTACGTTGGCCGTCTCAGACGCAACTCGATCGCTCGGCGCACTCTGGATCGCGGCGAAGGGGAGCGCCGCCAAGTAGGCAACGTTCGCGAGCAAATAAAGCCCGATAACCAGAATAGTGCCGAACGCGAGCGAGAGCGGAATGTTGCGCCGCGGGTCCTTCACTTCTCCGGCGGTGAATGTTATGTTGTTCCAAGCGTCGGCCGAGAAAAGCGAATTAGTCTGCGCTACGCAGATGCCGACGAAAAGGCCAAAGGCGGTCGCGGCGGTCAAGCCCTGGCCGACATCCTGCAAATCGCCGCGCAGCCGCCAAAAGTCGCTGAAGTTCGCGGCGCCCGCCCCGGACTTCACGCCGACGATGATGCCGAGCAGAATGAGTGCGATGAGCGCGCCGGTCTTAGCCGTCGTGAAGATGTTCTGCACGAGTTTGCCGAGATTCAATCCGCGCGTGTTCATGAATGTGAGCAGCGCAATCATCGCCAAACCCACGAGCTGCGCGGCGGAAAGCGAGACCGCGTAGCCGCCGAAACGGATGGGGGCGATCAGATAGTTCTTCTCAGAGACCCAGGGGATTAGCACGCCCGTGTAGCGCGCGAATCCGACGGCGACCGCCGCGATTGTGCCGGTCTGAATAACGAGAAACAGCGTCCAGCCGTACAGGAAACCCCAGAGGGGGGAGAAGGCTTCGCGCAAATAGACATATTGCCCGCCGGCCTTCGGCATCATGGCCGCCAACTCGCCATAAGAGAGTGCCGCCATGAGCGTCAGTAGACCAGTAACGAGCCAGACGACGAGCAACCAACCGGGCGAGCCGACTTGCCGGGCGATGATTGAGGAGACGATGAAAATGCCGGAGCCGATCATCGATCCGGCAACGAGCATGGTCGAGTCGAGCAAGCCGAGTCCCCTAACGAATTTGTCATCGGCTGCGGGCGGCGGAGTCATTGGAGGCGTGTCAGTTTGAGTCGCTCGGATTTGGCGGAGAGTTAAGCATCAGTCAAGCGAATCCAATGCCAAAACAGTTCGGCATTTACCAAGCGAGTTGAAATGCAAAACCGCTTTCGCGTAAAAAGAACCATGGTATTCTCCGCCGCGTGATTGCCTCAAATCAGCCTCAGATCAGGCTGGGGTTGAAGTCCATCTTATTGGCCGCGGTGGTGCTTGCCAGCGTTCCGTCATTTGGCGCGCAGCCCTCGGCCTCTGCCGACGCGCAATTGGCACCCAAATTTGAGGCGCTGCCGCTGACACGCTCGCGACAGAATCACTTGTTGGTGCGCGCGTTCGTCAACGGCAAGCCTGCCTTGTTAGGCGTGGATACGGGCGCGCCGGTCAGCGCGATTGCGGTGAATCGGCGCGAGCATTTCCGGCTCGCCGGCATCCCGGCCAGCTCGAAACTGCCCGCCCGGCTCCAGATCAACGGCGCATTTAACAATGTCACTATCGCGCACAATTTCCGGCTGGGCGCCCTCAACCTCATCGATGAGCCGGTTGTGCTTGTCGATCTGAGCGGCTCGAGCCGGGCCGCGCGCATGGTGCACGACCAGGAGATCGACGGAATTCTCGGCGCCGATATTCTCTTTCCCACCAAAGCGGTGCTGGATTGCCAGAGGCAAATGCTGATCCTGAAAGTCGATCCCGACGCACCGGGCGGCGCGCCTGGCGTCGAGTATCGTGGCTTCAAGCGCATGCCAATCCGCGTGAGCGAAGGGTTTAATTTGTATGTCGATGGCGCGGTCAACGGTTCACCCGCGCGCCTTATGATCGACACCGGCGCGTTCGCGACCTTGCTGCACCGCGACTTTGTTCAGCGTATGCGAATTCCCCTGCGCGAGACGCCGTTTCGTTCTGCTGCAGTGAATTTGAAACAACGCGGCGTCGAAGTCGCGCGCATCCAGCGCTTGTCCGTCGGTTCGGTGGACATTCTGGGAAAAGAGGTCGGCGTGGTGAATCTCGACGGTTTGATCTACCGCGAGTTGTTGAAAGGTTCTCCGCCTGTCGCCGGCTTGCTCGGGGCCGAGATTTTGCGCTCACATCATGCCATTGTCGATTTTGGGACCCGTACTCTTTACTTGAAAAGGTGAACGCTCTCCCCGGCAATCGGCCCAACGACTGGCGGGAGCCGAGCGACGGAAGCGAGTCTATCAATCACTCGACGTTGATTTCGCGCACGCCTTTTTGGGCACGAACCGCTTCAACCTGATTCCGAATTTTATCAGCGAGCCCGACGCTCGACGGAATCGCTTCGATCAAGACGAACGGCGATGACGCGTCCGAAGTGTTGAGCGACACATTCTCCACGCCGACCAGGCGATAAAAGAATGGTTGACGCTTCTCCAAATCTTTCACTCGATACAATTCCAGGGTGTCGGTCACTTTGCTGAAAACGCCTTCGGTGGTTTTGAGCCGTTCCGTCGTCAGTTCGTAAACCTTATTTTTCGTTTGGAGATAACGCGCGAGCGCAATAAAGATCGGCACGATGAGCCAGCAAAAAAACGCGCACAAGATAAAGACGCCGAAATTTTTCCACTGCGACGACGTTCCGCGCCAAACCATTTCTTCCAGCATGCGCAATTGTTAGCCCGATGGCTGCCGTCACACAAGCATTCGTCCTCGGTGCTGGACTCGGCACGCGATTGCGCCCGCTGACCGATGATTTGCCCAAGCCGTTGATTCCGATTTTCCAAAAACCGCTTATCACTTTCGCGCTGGATCATTTGATTAGGGCCGAAGTCGAGCGCTTCATCATCAACACCCATCGACTACCGGAATCCTTTGAACCTTTTTTTCCGGAAAGCAGTTATGCCGGACATTCGGTCAAGCTCGTGAACGAAACGGTTTTGCTCGGCACCGGCGGCGGCATCAAGAATGTGCAACCGTTTCTCGGGACGAAGCCCTTCATCGTTTACAGCGGCGATCTCCTCACCGACGTCGACCTTGAGCCGTTGATCGAAGGGCACTTCAACGCGCAAAACGATGTCACGCTAGGGTTGCGTCGAGATACCGGCTTGGGTGCTGGTGTGGTGGCGCAAAACGGGCGAGTCGTCGCGATCTCGAACGAATCCAACCCGGGCGAAAATTTTGACTACGCGAACATTTCAGTCTGGAGTCCTGAGATCTTTCGGAGAGTCCCTTCAAACGAAAAGGTCTCATTCATTCCAATCGTCACGAAATGGATTGGGCAAGGCGGTAAGATTGGTGGCGTTGTTCTTGACGATGGGAAGTGGTTTAATGTTGGCTCGCGAGCCGATTATCTGGAAGCACATCGAATCATTTCCGATGAGCACTGGAGACCGTCCTACGTGAAGGCGCCGCGATGGCCCGAGCAAGTTGCCGCCAGCGCAATTGTCGATCCCACCGCGAAGATAGGCGGCTGTTCGGTCATCGGCGCAGGCTGTGCAGTGGGAGCGGACGTTATTCTGGATGACTCAATTTTGTGGCCCGGTTCACAAATTGCTTCCCGAAGCCAGCTCTACGGTTGTATTGTCCGCACTCACAAAAAAGTGAGCGGCGTTCATCGCAACACCGACATCTAGCCATGAAAACCGATCTGCTGCTTCGCCAGACGCGAATGCGTTTTCCACGCTTCGATGTCGATGAAATAAAAATCACCCCGATCGAGAAAGGCGGCTCGGATAGGAAATTTTACCGTATCCGCTGCTCGAGCGAGCAGACGCTTATTCTGGTGAAATACAATCTGGAACGCGAAGAAAACCGGCACTACGTCGAGATCGCGCAGTTTCTCGAGGCGCATGGAATTCGCGCGCCGAAAATTTACTTTCACGATCCGGAAGAAGGTTTGATCTGGCTCGAGGACCTCGGAGAGGAAGATCTGTTTAGTTATCGCAACGAAAGCTGGCTGGTGCGACGCGCGTTTTACGAGTCGGCGCTCGATGAAGTCGCCAAGCTTCACTCGTTGCCCGAGTCGGTTTGTGTGGAAATGCGCAACAAATTACCGGCCGAATTCAACGCCGCCCTTTACCTGTGGGAGCAAAATTACTTTTTCGAAAACTGCCTCGCCCGCTATTTCAAGATCGACAACGCGCAACTGCGCGAGCTCGCGGCGCTTCCCGCTCTTGGTGAAATCGCACAACATCTAGCCAGTTTGCCGAGAGTTTTGGTGCACCGCGATTTTCAATCGCAAAACATTCTCGTCCGCAACGGCCAGGCTTACCTGATCGATTTTCAGGGCATGCGGCCCGGTTTGGCTGAATACGATCTCGCGTCGTTGCTCTTTGACCCGTATGTCGATCTTAGCCAAGCCGAAGGCGAGGAACTAATCCAGTATTATCGCGGCGAAAATCCCAAGAACGGTTTCGAAGAAAGGCTGCGGCTATGCGCGATGCAGCGTCTGATGCAGGCGCTAGGCGCGTACGGGTTTCTCGGGCTCGTCAAAGGCCACAAACAATTTCTCAAACACATTCCGGCGGCGGTGAAATCCTTGCGTGCTGTCGTCGCCGCAATCGAAGGATTACGGCCGCTCGCCACGACATTAAGCAGTTTGGCCTAGAACGAGCAAAATCGCGTTCAGCGTGCCTTGTTTGCGCTCGCGCCATTTGCAGAAGCTGCTAGAGGCTCGTGCGCGTCTGAACCGAGCACCTTAAGTGCTTCTTGGACCTGATCCTCCGCCACTAACAAGCGAATGGAAACCCCGTAACTATAAAGATACGCATTCTCATCGGCCAGCTCGCAGCGAATGCCAGCTGCCTCGAAAGCCGACGTTGCTAATCCGGCTGTCGCCGGATCGCGGTATGTTCGCAAGGTAACGACGGTCGTAAATTTGTAGTCTAATGGGTGGTAATTGGACTTTAGTAAAAGATCACGAACATTTTTAACGAACAAACGGATTCGTTAGGCGTTCAGTTCCGATTTTGGTCGGCGGACCGTGCCCGGGCAGGACGGTGACATTGTCGCCCAGCGGAAATATCTTTTGTTTGATTCCCGCGAACAAAATATCGGCATTTCCGCCCGGCAAATCCCACCGGCCGACTCCGCCGGCAAAGAGAACGTCGCCGAGGATCAGTAACTGATCTTTGCGCGAGAAAAAACAAAGACTCCCCGGACAATGACCGGGGACTTCCAGCACTTCAAATTCACGGCCGAGAAAATCTCGCGCCGGTGTTTCTTGAACGAGGAAATCCGGCTCGGCCGGTTCGATTTCTAATTCGAAGCCGAAAGACCGGAAAAATTCCCGCTCCGAAATCATCGGTGCGGTGTCGGGATGACATCCGACCCGGCAACCGAAGCGTCGTTTGATTTTGGCAACGTCCTGGACGTGATCGATATGTCCGTGCGTCAGGAGCAGGAGTTTAAGATCTACGTCGCGCGACTGGACCCACTCGCAGGCGCCGTCGGGCGCGTCGAACAGAATCCATCCCTCGGGCGCTTCCAACAGATAACAGTTCGTCTCGAAAAGGCCACCGCAGAAAGTTTCGTAAGTCATGGGCGCGGTCCCGGTTGCGGCGACATTAGCATCGAACTGTGTCTTTGCATTTTGCCGAAAGCGGGGATCGCGAATTACATCGAACAGGCAAAATTTTCCACTTTTTTGAATGTTACTGCGCGACCGTTGTCTCAATTCTAATGTCGATTTTGCTGTGTCGCCGGTTTGCTTTCCAGTTAAACTCTGCGACCTTGGCAAACCTCTTTTCCCGATGAAATCACGTTTTGGTTTATGGCTGGCGGTTCCGGCCCTTTTTGTTGCCCTCGCGCTTGAACCGCGGCCGATTCAGGCAAAATCCGACGTCGACCAAATCTGCGTCTCGGTGGGGCGGCTGCTGGAGGAAGGCCATTACACGCGCCATCCGCTCAACGACGAAATGTCGAAGAAGGTTTTACAAACGTATTTGGAACTTCTCGATTTCAGCCATCTTTTCTTCACGCAACAGGATGTCGATGCGTTGAATGCCAAATATGGGACGGCGCTCGACGACGATGTGCTGCTGGGCAATTTGAAACCGGCCTACGAGATTTACGATTTGTATCAAAAGCGCGTCGATGAGCGCGTGGCCAAGATTAAAGAGCTGCTCAAACAGCCGACGGAGTTCAAAAGCGACGCGACCATCGAGGTGAGCCGGCAAAAAGCGCCCTGGCCCAAAGATTTGGCAGAGGCAGATGAGTTGTGGCGCGGGCGCATCGCCAACGAATTGTTGCAGGAGAAATTGAGCGAGCACCCGATCGAACCCGGACCGCAGCTCGTGGCGCGCCGCTACGATCGCCTGGCGCGCAATGTACACGAGGAAGACAAGGACGAGCAGGTGAAGCTGTTTCTGGATGCGGTCGCGCAAAGTTACGATCCGCATTCGGAGTATCTGAGCAAAGCGGACCTGAAGAACTTCAGTATCAACATGGGACTCTCGCTCGTGGGTATCGGCGCGATGCTGCGAACAGAGGACGGTTACGCAAAAATTGAGAGCCTCGTCCCGGGCGGGCCGGCGCAAGCCGATGGAAGATTAAAGGTGGGCGACCGCATCACCGCCGTCGCGCAGGGGCAAAATCGAGTACGTCGATGTACGTGACATGCGGCTGGACAAAGTCGTCGAGATGATCCGCGGCAAAAAAGGCACGCGGGTTCGCCTGCTGGTCATTCCGGTGAATGCGCCCGATCCATCGCAACGCAAGAACGTCGAGCTGGTGCGCGATGAAATTAAATTGAAAGACCAAGAAGCGCGGGCGGACATCATCATTAAGAAGGACGAGAACGGCAACGCCGTGAAACTTGGCTGGCTCACGCTGCCCTCGTTCTACGCCGACATGGACCGGCATTCCAAAAGCACGACGCGCGACGTCTCCGCGTTGCTCAAGCGCTTGAAGAAGGAAAACATCGCGGGGCTCGTTATCGATCTTCGCCGCAACGGTGGTGGCTCGCTCGAAGAAGCGATCTCGCTCACACACTTGTTTTTGAAACACGGGCCGATTGTGCAGACGAAGAATTATAACGGTCAGGTGAGCATCTCCAGCGAGCCTGATCCCGGCAACGCGTATTCCGGCCCGCTGGTGGTGTTGACCAGCCGGCAAAGCGCGTCGGCCAGCGAAATTTTCGCGGCAGCGCTGCAGGATTACGGCCGCGCCGTGATTGTTGGCGACAAGAACACGTTCGGCAAAGGCACGGTTCAAACAATTCTCCCGATTGGCCGGTTTACGTCGCTACTCGGCAGTCATTCTGATGATGATGGCGCGCTCAAATTGACCATCCAAAAATTCTATCGCGTCGCGGGCGGTTCGACGCAGCTCCACGGAGTGGCGTCGGATATTGTGCTGCCAAGTTTGACGGACCAGCCGGAGCTAAGCGAGGGCGCGCTGAAAAATTGCCTGCCTTACGACGAAGTGCCCAAAGCGCGTTATACCAAATGGTCGGACGGACACCCCCTCTTCCTTGACGAACTGAGACGCCGTTCGGCCGAGCGGGTTCAGCACGACCCAGAATTTCATTACGTGATGGAGGACATGGAACGGCTACGTCACAAACTGGAAGAGAACCGGATCGCGTTAAATGAAGACCTGCGCCGCAAGGAATTGCAGGAAGACAAGGTTCGCAAGGAAACGCGATCCAAGGAACGGCTGGCCCGCAATGAGGAGGAGCCGCGGATCTATCGGCTCACACTCGACACGGTCGATAAGCCGAACCTGCAATTGATTATGTATCCCGGCAAGCTGGCTTCGGCGAAGAAAAACGGTTCTCTGAAGGTTGCACCCGAAGCTGCGTCCGATGATGAGTCGGACCTGGTCGGCGGCGGCGGCGACGATGGTGATGATACGAAAGAACCGGCCATCGACCCGGAGCGAGACGAGGGGTTGAATATCCTGGCCGATCTTGTCGATCTTTCGCATGGGCCAAAGACGGCCAGCACCAACCGCTGATCGATTTCGCGCCGTTAGTAATCTCTAACGCCACCACGGCTGCGCCCATCGCGGATCAAACCGCGGATCAGCGTAGCGCTCTTGCGGGCGGTGGATTATCGATCCCCACCCTTGGAACGAGCGCCCAGTGGGCGTCCGGCCAAAAACCGTGACCGGTGTCCCAACATCAACGGCATTGAAAAACGCAATTGCATCCTCTTCCGGCATACGCACGCAACCGTGCGACGCCGGGTAACCAGGTAAATAACCGGCGTGCATTCCATTCGCGCCGCTGAACCGCATGAAATAGCGCATTGGCGCTGGAACGAATTTGCATCCGGGCGGAACGCGCATGTCCGCGTCCGCATCCGCCACGATCGTGTTGCCTCGGGCGTCGATAATCCTTCCGTAGATCGAGGAATAATGGTTCCGCTCTTTTTCCAGCACTTTGAATGAACCGGTCTCGGTCAGATGTCCGTACCGGCCGCTTGAGATCGGACTCGCTAAGACGGCCCGACCGTTTTGGAGCAGATATGCCCTTTGCTCCTGCAGATCTATCTCAACAGAAAAGGGACTTAAACTTTGTGCATTGAGCGGCGAAAGCGCGAGCAGGGCAAAAGTGAGAAAACCGAGTTTCGCGAAACGTCCCACAGACTACTTTAACCCGCGGAGCGCGCAAAAGTCTCAAGCTGATGGTGGAACGCGCTCTCCGAGCGCGTTGGTAAATTAGCATCCCGCTCGGAGAGCCGGATCCACCTTGTTCATGTTTCGGATTAGATCAGTTCAGCCATCATCGCCTAGACCGCAACCGCGATTTTACTCTCTCTGGGAGTGCAGAGCCAGCCCTGAGCGAAGTCGAACGGACCGCTGGCCTGTAGTTCGCGGCAGCTTGCCGCGAACCAATTTTGGTCATAGACACGAACGGCGGGAGCCAGAGGCAACCCGCCGTCGGAATTCAACGAACTGTCTCGCTACCGATTATCCCCGAGATGCGATCAGGCGCTTTTGTCGCCAAAATTCTGTTGCTGGGGAGCACAGGCTGCCAGCCTGTAGCATTCGGCCGCCGTGCCGAATGCACCTTTGCGCAACGCGCCAAATCTCGCTGGCGCGTCCCTCACAGCGTTAACCCAAATCTGTTCGCGGAAGCTGCCGCTGAACTACAGGCTAGCAGCCTGTGCTCCCCAGAAGTTACACTGCAATCGGGGCTTTGATTGAAGGATGTGGGTTGTAATCGACCAGTTCGAAGTCCTCGAATTGGAAGTTGCGAATATTTTTGATTGCGGGATTTAATTTCATCCGCGGCAAAGTTCGACAATCTCGAGTCAACTGTTCGTGCGCTTGTTCGAGATGATTTTGATAAAGATGCAGGTCGCCGAATGTGTGGACGAAATCGCCGGGTGTAAGATCGACAACCTGCGCGATCATCATGGTGAGTAGCGCGTAGGAGGCGATGTTGAACGGCACGCCCAGAAAAAGGTCGGCGCTGCGCTGGTAAAGTTGGCAGCTCAGCTCGCTCCGGCTGCCGCCGGACACGTAAAATTGAAAGAGCACATGACACGGCGGCAACGCCATTTCCTCGATCTCGGCTGGGTTCCATGCACTGACGATTAAACGTCGGCTGTTCGGATTTTTTTTGATCTGCGCGATCACATTGTCGACTTGGTCAATGTGCACGCCTGCACTACGCCAGTCGCGCCATTGCGCGCCGTAAACGCGGCCGAGATCCCCTTTTTCGTCAGCCCATTCGTTCCAAATCGTCACCCCGTGCTCGTTGAGATAACGAATGTTCGTGTCCCCACGCAAAAACCAGAGCAGCTCGTAAACGATCGATTTGATGTGGAGTTTTTTCGTCGTCAGCAACGGAAACCCTGGCCCGCTCGGCCGCAAATCGAACCGTGTTTGCGCGCCGAAGATCGACAATGTGCCAGTGCCGGTGCGATCCGATTTCGGCTGGCCATGGTCGAGGACGAGTCGAAGAAGATCGTGATACTGCCGCACGCGGGAACGTACGCGGTGATCAAATGCGCGCCACAAAAAGGTGGATCGCGATCTCTGAACGCGATGTTAATTCTAGCGCCGAAGGCGGATTATTTTTAGCATCGCCCGGCGGAGCGGCCGATCCACCTACTGCTTTGTTTCGGCCAGCTCTTTTTCGAGCTGTTGTTTGCGCTCGTTTAAGGTCCGCAGGCGTAGTTGCCAGCGATGCAGTTGGATCGACACCTGATTGATGTAGCCGGTAACTTCGGTCCGTTGCGATTCGTTTTCAGTAAGTTTGCGCTGAATCTCTTGCAACTGGACCATCGCAGCTGCACTCGGCTCCGGCGGTGTCGGAACGGCGGTAGGTTTACCGCAGCGTTGGCAACTCAAAGTCATTCCGGCAGCAGACTGATTTGCAACCAGCGCAGCGTTGCATTGCTCGCAGTGAAAGAAAATGTCGGGGTCAACTGGCCGCTGTGACTTTGCCGTTGCACTTAGCATGCAATCCTAACGAGCAGTCGTTGTGCCGAAGGCACAGGCTCCAAAGCCCAATCTCCAAACCCCAAAGAAATCCCAAAACTCAAATGACAAAAACGCGTCATGCAAAAAATTTCCGCGATTGGATTTTGAATCTTGAAGCTTCTTTAGTTATTGGATGTTGGGATTTGGAACTTCGGCCGACTGGCCCGCGCGCCGTATTGGCTCTAAGGCCGCAATTTTCCGAGCCTGACTTGTGACGCCTTGTCTCGCTTTGGGTGTTTAGGATCACCATCTAATTTGCATTAAGTGTTGATTTTCAGTGAATTATGTAGATCAAGACATCGATGGCTTACATTGTGCTAGAGAGCTCATGAGGTCGAAGGCTCGACCCAGGAAAGGATTTCATTTTATGGCTAAAGTTCTAGGTATCGATTTGGGCACCACCAATTCCTGCATGGCCGTGATGGAAGGTGGCGACCCAGTAGTTCTGGAAAATTCTGAAGGAGCTCGCACGACGCCTTCGGTCGTAGCCTTCACGAAGAGCGGCGAGCGGCTGGTCGGTCAGGCTGCGAAACGTCAGGCGGTCACCAATCCGCAAAACACGGTATTTTCAATCAAGCGGTTCATGGGTCGCAAGTTTGATGAGGTCCATGAAGAAGAGCACCGTGTACCCTATAAAATCGTGAAGGCGAGCAACGGCGACGCCCATGTGCAAGTGGAAGTGGCTGGTGAACGCAAAACTTTTTCGCCGCCGGAAATTTCGGCGATGATTTTGTCGAAGTTGAAGGCCGACGCGGAAGCCAAGCTCGGCGAAAAAATCACGCAAGCGGTCATCACTGTTCCGGCGTATTTCAACGACTCCCAGCGTAACGCGACCAAGGACGCGGGCAAGATCGCCGGTCTGGAAGTTTTGCGCATCATCAACGAGCCGACCGCTGCTTCACTTGCCTACGGTCTCGACAAGAAAAAGGACGAGAAGATCGCGGTTTACGATTTGGGCGGCGGGACGTTCGATATTTCGGTTCTCGAAATTGGCGATGGCGTTTTCGAAGTGAAAGCGACCAACGGCGACACACACCTTGGTGGTGACGACTGGGACGCGAAGGTGATGGATTGGATCGTCGCCGAATTTAAAAAAGACAGCGGCATCGATCTGACCAAGCACCCGGACGCGATCCAGCGCATCAAAGAAGAAGCCGAGAAAGCGAAGATCGCGCTTTCGAGCTCGCAAGAATACGAGATCAATCTGCCGTTCATCACGGCGGATGCCAGCGGGCCGAAGCACATCCAGAAAAAACTGACCCGCTCGAAACTTGAGCAACTCACCGATGATCTGGTTCAGCGGACGGTTCCGCCGGTGAAAGCGTGCTTGAAGGACGCGAAAATTTCCGAGCGCGAAGTGAACGAGCTCGTGCTCGTCGGCGGCATGACGCGCATGCCGAAAGTGATCGAGACCGCGCGCGGTCTTATTGGCAAAGAGCCGCACAAAGGCGTGAACCCGGACGAAGTCGTCGCCGTGGGCGCGGCCATCCAGGGCGGCGTGCTGCGCGGCGACGTGAAGGACGTGCTCCTTCTGGACGTGACACCGCTGACGCTCGCGATTGAAACCGCGGGCGGCGTGGCCACACCGATGATTCCGCGCAACACGACGATCCCAACCCGGAAGTCGCAGATCTTTTCGACTTACAGCGATAATCAGCCGGGCGTGGAAATCAAAGTGTTACAGGGCGAGCGCCCGCTCTCACGCGACAACAAGAATCTGGGCACGTTCCATCTCGATGGAATTCCGCCGGCTCCGCGCGGGGTTCCGCAGATCGAAGTCACCTTCGACATCGACGCGAACGGCATTCTGCACGTTTCGGCGAAGGATCTCGGGACCGGCAAAGAGCAAAAAATTTCCATCACCGGTTCGAGTGGCTTGAGCAAGGACGAAATCGAGAAGATGCGTCACGAAGCCGAAGCGCACGCCGAGGAAGACAAGAAGGCCAAGGAAGCGATCGAGATCAAGAACAATGCCGACACGCTGGCTTATCAATGTGAGAAGCAGTTGAAAGAACTTGGTGACAAAGTTTCGGCCGATAAAAAGAAAGCAGTTGAGGACGCCATCGCTGCGGTCCGTGAAGCGATCAACAAAAACGACACCGACGCGATGAAGCGAACCTACGACGAGTTGCAGAACAAGTTCCAGGACATTAGCGCTGACCTTTACAAACAAGCTTCAGCGCAAGCTGGCCCGCAGGCCGGGGGGCCGCGACCTGGACCTGAAGCAGGCGCGCGTCCAGGCGCTGAAGAAGGCGCCGGGAAACGCGGCGGCAACGGCGACGTTGTCGATGCAGAATTCGAAGTCGTGGACGAAGACAAGAAAAAGTAATGACGCGAAACGGCACCGAATAAAACAATTTGCTGACGGCTGGTTCACAGTGAGCAGTCGCCGGCTCAACCCAAAAACAGAAACAGAAAGAGAAAAATAAACGCTTATGGCAACAGTTAACGTAAGACCGCTCGGAGATCGGGTGCTGGTGCAGCCGATTGAAGAGCAGGAAACAAAAAAGGGCGGGATCATCATTCCCGACACTGCGAAAGAAAAACCGCAGGAGGGGAAAGTGATCGCTCTCGGCACTGGGAAAATCGATGAGAACGGAAAGAAAATCGATTTCACCGTGAAGAAGGGCGACCGGGTGCTGATCTCAAAATATGGCGGCACGGAAATCAAAATCGACAACGATAATTACTTGATCATGCGCGAGGACGACATCCTCGGCATCATCGGGTAAGCCGACTCAACGTTTCAACAACTCAACTACTCAACTAAAAAAATATGGCAGCTAAACAACTACAATTCGATGAAAATGCGCGGCACACATTGCTGCGCGGTATCGAGAAACTGGCCAAGGCCGTCAAGGCCACGCTCGGACCAAGCGGGCGCAACGTCATTCTCGACAAAAAATTCGGCAGCCCGACCATCACCAAAGACGGCGTAACGGTCGCGAAAGAGATCGAGCTGGAGGACCCGTATGAAAATATGGGCGCCCAGCTCGTGCGCGAAGTCGCGTCGAAAACTTCGGACGTCGCAGGCGACGGCACCACCACGGCGACTATTCTCGCGGAATCAATTTACCGCGAAGGTCTCCGCAACGTCACCGCCGGCGCGAACCCGACTTCATTGCAGCGCGGCATCATGAAAGCGGTCGATGCAATCGTCGAGGAGCTGAAGAAAATCTCCAAGAAAGTGAGCGATCGCACTGAGATCGCACAGGTCGCGACCGTCTCGGCCAACTGGGACAAGACGATCGGCGAGATCATCGCCGACGCCATGGACAAAGTCGGCAAGGACGGAACCATCACGGTCGAAGAAGCGAAATCGATCGAGACCACGCTGGAAGTCGTCGAGGGAATGCAGTTCGACAAAGGGTATCTGTCGCCCTACTTCGTCACCAACGCGGAAGACATGGAAGCCATCCTCGAAAATCCGTACATCCTTATTTACGAGAAGAAAATCTCGAGCTTGAAGGACATGCTTCCATTGCTCGAGAAAGTCGCGAAGGCTGGACGGCCGTTGCTCATCATCGCGGAAGACGTTGAAGGCGAAGCGCTCGCCACGTTGGTCGTGAACAAATTGCGCGGCACGTTGCAAGTCGCCGCGGTAAAGGCGCCGGGCTTCGGCGATCGCCGTAAGGCGATGCTCGAAGACATCGGCGTGCTCACCGGCGGCCGTCTGATCAGCGAAGATCTCGGCATTAAGCTCGAGAACATCAAGCTGGAAGACCTCGGCAAAGCCAAACGCGTGACCATCGACAAGGAAAACACCACTATTGTCGAAGGATCAGGCAAGAGTTCCGACATCCAGGGCCGCGTCGCCCAAATCCGTCGTCAAATTGAAGAGACGACCAGCGATTACGATCGCGAGAAATTGCAGGAGCGACTTGCGAAACTCGCGGGCGGCGTTGCCGTCATCAATGTCGGCGCAGCGACCGAGACCGAGATGAAGGAGAAGAAGGCGCGGGTGGAAGACGCGTTGCACGCCACGCGTGCGGCGGTCGAGGAAGGCATCGTCCCAGGCGGCGGTGTCGCATTTATCCGTGCGCAAAAAGTGCTCGAAGGCATGAGGGGCCTCGACGCGGACGAGAAAGTCGGCGTGCAAATCGTGCGACGCGCGATCGAAGAGCCAACGCGTCAGCTCGCGGACAACGCGGGCAAGGAAGGCGCGCTGGTGGTCGAGGAAGTCAAGAACCGCAAAGGCAACGAAGGTTATGACGTCTCCAGTGACGAGTACACAGACCTCGTCAAGGCGGGGATTGTCGATCCAACCAAGGTCACGCGCACCGCGTTGCAAAACGCCGCGTCGATCGCGGGCCTGTTGCTCACCACCGAAGCACTCGTGACGGAGATTCCTGAAAAGGAGAAGACTCCTCCGATGCCACCGGGCGGCATGGGCGGCATGGATTATTAAGCCGAAACAAAAATGAATCACAGCAGCCGGACTCGAAAGGGTCCGGCTGTTTTGTTTATCGGTACGCATCGGAATTGAGACATTTATGATCCAATATTTAATTGAGCTGATCGACCGCATTGAACCAAAACAGCCGGGTGTTGCGTGGAACCGCGATTATCGGACGCAAGAGTTATTGGTTGAAGAGCTCGCAAAGGAGATTGGTCGGCTCGATCCTCGCGACTTTGCGCCGGCTGTTCAGTGCGAATTCGTGATGTTGCGCGTGGAGATCAAGGCATGGGACGATAACAGGCTACGACCTTTTACACGCGATCAAGATCCTTTTCGGCGTCTGGCTAAGACCCTGCAATTTTATGGCGGACCGAACAGTTGGCTTAAGAGTAGGAGCTTTTCCTATGTAGCTAACAGCGAACTGCGAAAGATAATCGAGCGTGACTATCGCGAATTGTCACTTGCTGTGTTTCCCGCTGGCGCGTGGAAGAGCACAGTCATCTTAGCAGGTAGCATTTTGGAAGCTTTGCTCTACGATGCCTTGACACGTGATCCTGCGACCGCGGCGAAGGCGAATGCTGCTCGCAGTGCTCCGAAATTCAAAGGAAAGGTGCAGCCCATCGAAAGCGGAGATTGGCGCCTGGCAGATCTTATTGATGTCGCGTCTGAGTTGCAGACTTTGCCGACTGAACGGGGTAAAACAATCGATCAGGTCCTGCGCGCTTACCGCAACTTCGTCCATCCGAAGAAGGAAATTCGCGCTCAGCATGCTTGCTCAGAAGCCGAAGCGCTATTGGCGAAGGGAGCACTCGAGGGCGTTTGCAATCATTTTGAGAAGGTTCATTCAACTTGCGGGAACAGCTCGAAGAGCTCCGCACCCTGACCAATGTGCCGGCGGTCGACGTAGAGGCGCTCAATGTTGGCTTGATCACGGCGGCCGTTCGAGAAGCCCGCGAAGCTCGCTCATTATCTCAAGATGTGCGGCGGCGACACTTGAACTGGAAACTATTCAAAGCAGTAGAATCAAATCTAATTCCGAAAGTCGCGGCGCGGAGATAGCCCGGCCAGATTATTTACGATCCTCGGCTGAATTCGTCGAAGAATTTCCGATCGATCTCCATACACCGCGACGCGAGGAGTCCAAATATCCAGCTCGTACAAGGTAAAGTCGCCCCCACTGAACTTGATTTCGGATTCGAGATTGTCCGTTCTTAAGCGTGACTTCTTGCTCCGATTCAGGAATCCCAAGACTCTCAATCGCCCGATCTATCACCTCTGCGGTCGTTGCCGACCCGCCAGACCGCTTCAGAATCTGGAGAATTGGTTTAAAGAACCGAATGAACTCTGGGCCTTTCGGTTTCACTTCGGATGATGATAGCCGATTTAACGGCTGCGCCAAGATCGGCGTCCTTTTCGAAATCTCTTCGATCCGGGGAACGGAAACAGGGTCGCGTCTAAACATTTGATATTTCGGACGCTGGCATCTGGCGGTTTTGCTTGGTGTGCAATGTTCGCGGAGTATCCGTGGAAGCAATGCATCCGCCTGAAATTCCGATTCTTGGCCCGCTGAGTGCGGGTAAAACGCAGCGGCATCTCGTTAGACTGCCGGGCGAGGCGTTAGCGAACGATGAACCGCGGCCGGTGATAACGGCGACCGGTGCGAAGCCGGGACCAGTGTTGTTCGTCAGCGCCGGAGTGCACGGCGGAGAGTATCCCGCGATCGAGGCCGTGATTCGGTTAGGCAGGAGTCTCGATTCGTCTGCGATCGCGGGCACTGTCATTTTAATGCCGGTTTTGAATCTGCCGGCGTTTCGGAAGCGGACGATGTTTGTCTGCCCGGTCGATAACGTGAATCCAAACCGCGTTTTTCCGGGCGATCCGAACGGCACCTATAGCGAGCAGATGACGCACGCGTTGATCAACAAGTTCGTCGTCCACGCGGATGCATATATCGACCTGCACGGCGGCGATATTCCGGAGGCGCTGGTGCCATTCAGCATTTGTCGCGGCGGGAATGAGCCCGTTGACGCGAAATCGAAAGCGCTCGCGATTCCTTTTGGACTTCCATACGTCCTCACGGTGACGAAACCTGTTCAGCCGGCAAAAGGTTTAGCCAGTTATGCGGCGGCGGCCGAGAAAGGAATTCCCGCTGTGCTCGCCGAGGCTGGCGGCGTTGGGCAACTCCAGGAGGGCGCCGTTGAACTGCTCGTGAATGGTGTGCGGCGAGTTATGGCGCATTTGGGGATGCCGGACAGCGAAGGCGGTGGGCGGGCGAAAAGCGGAAGGTCTGCCGCTGAGACAGCGGCTATTACAGTAACGCCAGGAACGCCTACGATTTTAACGAAGTTCGAATGGGTCTATACAAAGAATTCCGGAATGTTTTATCCGCGCGTTGCGCCCGGCGATCTGGTGCAGAAAGGGCAAGAGATCGGGACGATTGGATCGCTCTTCGGCGATGTTTCGGAAGAAATCATCGCGCCGGTCACGGGACGCGTCCTGTTTCTCACGATCAATCCGTCAGTATCCGAAAACGGCCTATTGATGGGGATCGGCGTCGAATAAGCGAATCCCAGAAAATCGCGAAGCAGGAACGCAGGAAATTATTTTATCGACGGCAGGGATGTCGCGGAGACTACCGCTACAGTTCAATGTTCTTTCGGCGTGAATTCCTGCTTTCTTGGGTTCCTGAGAGATGATTTAGATTCAGCAATGTTCCCGAACTACGATGATTTGTTGATCAAGCGTTTCGAGCAGCCGGATGAGGTGCGCACATTCGAAAAAAGGAAAATTCGAAATTGTGAAGGTCGGATCGATGAAGATTGGCCGGGCGGGTTATGAGCCGGGCTGGAAATTAACCGCAGATTTCGCGCGTCGTGCAGATTCGAGAATTGCTGATATGATGGCTGCGCAGTAGATTTGAGAAGCGTGAGCATTGAGCAAATCGAGCAAGCCATCGAAACAGTTGGCTCCTAGCGAGCGGGATGCTCTGGAATCACGCCCGCTCGCTCGACGATGCGGCTTGGATGCTTTGAGCGAAGCGGAGCGCACGGAATTAATCGCGTCACTCGAGGAAGCTCAGCGAGACGTTGACGAGGGCGAACTTACAATCGAGATCAACTTCGCTAGGCCATCCGCTCATGGCTTGGGAAGTAATTTTTTCTGCACGCAGCAGAAACGATCTCGAACAGATCGTAAAGTACATCTGCGGCCTTATAGGAAGCGTCGACAAGAACGTCGCGAGCGACTCGCGGCGGCAAAATTGATCCGTGCCGAACGGCCCAATCAAATCACGCGCGAGAAAGCTAAGCTCGGCGATACTCTTTGAGTTCCTGTCCGTGCTTTAGGGCGATTCGCAGGTCCCGAGCTGTTTTCTTGTCTTCAAAGCCGCGGTTGTATGGCTTGCACATCGCATACGCTGACTGTTTTTGAGCTTTGTATCGACGCTTTGTAAAATTGCCTCTTATCACCACGACAAATAAATCACGAAGGTGGAAACACGGGAGGTTCTGGTTGGTTTTCTCCTGATTTCCTGGGTTCTTGATTGATCCGTGAAAATCCGTGGCTGGCCATTGTGGTTTTGGTTCCTCCTTGTTTCGCGTAAGACATGCGGTTAAGTTTCGCGTCCATTCGCGGTGAGAGCTTCATGGAAAATTACGTTTCGAATTTGATGGCCGAGGTGAAGGCCAGGAACCCGGGGGAGCCGGAGTTTCACCAGGCGGTGGAGGAAGTGGTCGAGTCACTCACGGTGGTGTTAGATCGACATCCTGAGTACCGGAAAGCCAAAATTCTGGAGAGAATCATCGAGCCGGAGCGCGTGATCATGTTTCGCGTACCCTGGCAGGATGACGCAGGCGATCTGCACGTCAACCGCGGCTTCCGCGTGCAGATGAACAGCGCGATCGGCCCCTACAAAGGTGGGTTGCGATTTCATCCCACAGTCAATCTTGGGATTCTCAAATTCCTCGCCTTCGAACAGGTCTTTAAGAATGCGCTAACGACATTGCCGATGGGCGGCGCAAAAGGCGGCTCGGATTTCGATCCGAAGGGCAAGAGCGATCTCGAAGTGACACGCTTTTGCCAGGCGTTCATGTGCGAACTATTCCGGCACATTGGGCCGGACACAGATGTCCCGGCGGGCGACATTGGCGTCGGCGCGCGCGAGATTGGCTTCTTATTCGGCATGTACAAGAAGCTCAAGAACGAGTTCACTGGGGTCATTACCGGCAAAGGGCCGACGTGGGGCGGTTCTGTTATTCGCCCGGAAGCGACCGGCTACGGCGCAGTTTATTTCGCCGAGGAAATGCTCAAGACGCGAAAGGAGGATCTGAAAGGCAAGACGGCGCTGGTATCGGGTAGTGGAAATGTCGCGCAATACACGGTCGAGAAACTAATTTCGTTAGGCGCAAAGCCGATTACGTTCTCGGACTCGAGCGGCTATATTTACGACGAAGAGGGAATCACTCGTGAAAAACTCGCCTTTGTGATGGACCTCAAGAATGTCCGCCGCGGCCGTATTGCCGAATACGCCGAGAAGTTCAAAGGCGCGACATTTACAGCTCTCGATCCTAAATCGGATCACAATCCGCTCTGGAACCAAAAGGCGCAGTGCGCGTTCCCGAGCGCAACGCAGAACGAGATCAACGCCAAAGACGCGGCCAATCTGTTGAAGAACGGCGTCTATGTCGTCTGCGAGGGCGCGAACATGCCGACTGCGATCGACGGCGTCCATCAGTTTCTCAAGGCGGGGATTCTTTTCGGTCCCGGCAAAGCCGCGAACGCAGGCGGTGTCGCTACGTCCGGCTTGGAGATGGCACAAAACAGTATGCGCATCTCTTGGACGCGCGAAGAGGTGGATAACCGGCTCTATAACATCATGAAGAGAATCCACGAAGTCTGCTATCGCACCGCGGAGAAGTACGGCACACCTGGCAATTACGTGAATGGAGCGAACATTGCCGGTTTTCTCAAGGTCGCGAACGCGATGATGGATCAGGGATTGGTGTAAACCGACGGATTAAAACCTAGGCGGCGTTGGTTTCGCCGACCTGCAAGCTAAACCCATTGCTTGAAAGATGCGGTCCCGCTTTTCGAGATAACCGGGCGAATCCCGCCATGCCTTGATTCCCGATTTAGATGCTGGGCCCCGCCAGAGCGTTGCCGGCGAAGTGGAGGAGTTCCAGGATCTCGCCCCGCAGCCGAAGGAAGGCTGAACTGCTGCGGTCGCGCGGCCGAGGGACAGCAATGGGAATGGTCTGCTCGATTCTACCCGGCCGCTGGGTCATAATCATGATGCGCTCACTCATATAGATGGCTTCGTCAATATCGTGGGTGACGAGAAGCATGGTCGTGCGGCGCGCCTGCCAGAGACGCAACACTTCATCCTGCATGCGCATGCGTGTGAAGGCGTCGAGAGCGCCGAGGGGTTCGTCGAGCAGGAGCACTTTTGGATGATTAATGAGCGCCCGCGCTAAAGCAACCCGCTGGGACATGCCGCCGGAAAGATGGTGCGGGTAGGCATTGGCAAACATTTCCAGCCCGACCAGCTGCATGAACTCCCCGACTTCATGGCGTTTCTCACTCAGCACGCCGCGCGCGACTAGTCCCGCCTCGATATTCCCCCGGACGGTGAGCCACGGGAAGAGATTCGGGTCCTGGAAGACGAGACCGCGTTCCGCGCTCGGGCTAGTGATCAGCTGTGAACCAATCAAAAGCTCGCCGGAATCGGGAGAATCGAGGCCTGCGATGAGGCGAAGCAGGGTGGATTTTCCGCAGCCGCTTGGGCCAATGAGTGAAACCAATTCGCCGGCTGCGACCGCGAATGAGATAGCGTCCAGCGCCAGGCGACGGGCAAAGGAATCGTCGGGCGCTGGAAAACTCTTGCTGACTTCGCGAACGCGAAGCGAAGAAGCTTCGGTCGCGGTCATTGTTACCATCTGATCACTCCCTTTTGCCAGACAAGCATGCGGTCCCGCAGTTTAAAGAGCAAAGTCATGATGCTGGAAAAAAACGCGGCCATGATGATCAACGCGGCGTAAACTTTTCCGTACTCGGCCCAGCCTTGCGCCCAGCTCACGTACCAGCCGAGACCGGACTTCACGCCCACTGACTCTGCGACTACGAGCGTCAGGAAAGATGCGCCGAGCCCCATGAACAAACCGATGAAAATATTTGGGATCGCCGCAGGAATTGCGACGCGAAAAATTAAGTAGATGCGTCCGGCGCCGAGCGTGCGAGCGACATCGAGGTACGAAGCGCGCGTGTTGGAAATGCCGGAAGCGGTCAGCATCGTCACGGGAAACCAAACCGCCAATGCGATCAATGCGGCCGCCGAAATCGCCGCTGACGGCGAGATGACCATGGCAAGTGGAATCCAGGCTGTTGCCGGAATTGGACCGACGACTTTCAGCAATGGCATTCCCCAGTAGCGAATTGGTTCTGACCAGCCGATGCAAACGCCGGTGATGAAACCAGCCGCGACTCCGAGCAAATATCCACTCAGCAGCAGAACGAGTGAATGCCATGTGCTGTCGAACAGCAGTGCACGATCATTGATCATGCTTTGGAGGACGCCAGCTGGGCTCGGGAAATACGGGAGGGGCAGCAAACGGAACCCGGATGTGATCAGCTCCCATGCGCACAGTAGCAGTACCGCCACCGTAAAAAGCGGGCGCATGCTACGCATCCTTGCTCGTAAAGCCGCCCAGCGCCGCTGCGTGAGTGCCGCCGCGACCGCGCCAGCAAAAAAGAGGCTGAGAAAAATCGTGTAGCCGTTTCTTTCGCCACGCGGTTCGTTTTTCGAAATGAGCAGATGGACGCCGAGCGTAACTGCTGCCGCCAAAGGGACAGCTAACAACGCGCGCGAAGACAGCCGCGTTTTGTCGAGAGCGATCGTGTCGCTTGCGGCCGCGTCCAAAGTCTGCGCCGATGCGCGCTCTGGCGGACCAGTGTCGCGGCCAGTCACTCCTTCGACGCGATGGACCTCTTCGCTTTGCAGCATGACTCTTCGGTATCAGAGAGGATCAACTCTGCAAACAATCGGATATCCTGATCCGGCGGCACCTGGCCGCCAGCGACTTTTTCCACCTGCAAATTCTGAAGCCATTCATCGGTCACGCCGTCCAGATGCGCAAAGGCGCGCTTCGCCAGCTCCGAAACGTCCGTAGTCGGGCTGAGCATTCCGGCGATTTTCATTTCCGCGGCCGCAGAACGGACTGCTGTCTCGGCACCAGAAACGCTCGGCACATATCGCAGGTGCGAAATGGCAACGGTGTTGAGCTCCGGATTCGAGGCGAGATATTTTTTCTCGACCGACAATCGGGCGGCTGCCGCCGGGTTGGCTTCCACCCACTTGGCGCCCTTGAGTAAGGCGCGCGTGGTGGCGGCGGCGGCCTTTGGATTCGAGGCGAGAAATTTTCCGTTCACGATCACGGCACAGCAATATTCGTCTTTGTAAGGCGCATCCTTCGCCTGATCGGCCACGTTTCTGACTTTTCCCTCCGCCAGGAGAAGACTCCCGATCGGCTCGGAGTCTGCGACGGCGTCCACTTCTCCTTTATCCAACGCCAAGCCGAGTTCACCCGCGGGAAAGACACGCCAGGTGATTTCTTTACCGGCGTCGATGCCGTTTGCGCCGAGAACTCGATTAGCAAAGATGAACGGCGGAGTTCCCATCCCGGGCACGCCAATCCGCTTGCCGCGCAAATCGTGAACCGTGCGGATATTGCCCCTTACCGCCGCCTGGACGCGCAGGCATCCCCGATGAATCCCTCCAGTGAACTTCACATCGAGCCCCTGTTCGATGGGTTTGAGAAAATACATCACGAGGTGATGCGTGATGTCAAAACCGCCGAGCGCGAGCACGTCTTTGTAATTAGCCCATTCGCATTTGACCATCTCAACTTCGAGTCCCTCCTCCTTGAAAAAGCCCTTCTCGACCGCGCTGAAAATCGGCGCTTCACAGGTCAAACCGACGTAGCCGACGCGAACCTTGTTCGAATTGCTGGCGGCCGAGCCGGAGTCTTTCTTGCAACCGGCCACGAGCAGAATGGCGAGCGCAGCCGGGGTGGCGAGTTTAAGATTCATTTGTTTTCTATTCAAAGGTTTTGGAAATAGAGCAATAAGTCGCACCTATGGAAGCAAAATGTTTAGTCCCTTTCAAGCTACTTCATTGCATTTCCGCATTGACCCACACAATATTCGGTCACGATGCAGGATCCTTTGGACATTCGTCACCTGCGTTACTTTCTCGCCGTGGCCGAAGCCGAAAGCTTTAGTCGCGCGGCAGACCGGCTTGGAATTTCGCAACCGAACGTCTCCCAACAAATGCGCGACCTGGAGGCAGGCTTGCGGGTTCCGCTATTTCAGCGTCGCGGCAAACGCATTCTCCTAACGCCCAAAGGCCTGATTTTTCAGGAGCACGCCCGCACTGTTCTCCGTCAGCTCGAAAGTTTTCTCGAGGAACTGAACCGCGAACCCGGACAATTGCGCGGCGCGCTGCACTTGGGCGTCGTGCCGGTGTTGAACGTGCCCCTCGTGCCGCATCTGCTCGGTCTCTTTACCGCCGATCATCCGGCCATCAGCGTCGTCGTTGAGGAAATTTCATCGACCGACATTGAGACCGCTCTCGAAGAGGGCCGGATGGATGTAGGCCTCGGGTTCATGACCCGATACTCTCCGAATTTGCGCTACGAACGCCTTTGCACGGACGAGTTCGCCTTGATCGTTTCCGAAGCACACCCGTGGGCGAAACGGCGGATAGTCCCCTTTTCCGAGCTGCATCAACAACGATTGCTGCAACTCACGGACAGTTTCGTCATGCGCCGGATGACAGACGAGATTTGCCGAAACCATCAGGTCCGTCCGCGGACCGTCGCCGAAATCAGCGCGATTGAGACGCTGTTACGCTCGCTCGCGCCATTGCGAGCCGCCGCTTTGATGCCGAAGATCGCGTTGCGCGGAAGGGAAGCGTTGAAATTGAAAGCGATCCGACTGCAGGGTAAAAAACTCGGCCTTGAGATTGGATTGCTGCGGCTGAGTGATTCGGCGGCCAACAGCGCCGTGGCCGCATTCACCAGCCTTGCGAAGGCGACGGTCCCGAAGATGATCAGAAAATAAGAAACAACGAACGCCACGGGCGGCGTCAACGATTCTATGGCAGGCGCAAACTTGAGACGCTATCGCGTATCGGGGAGGCGCAAATATAGACCCATTGCCGCTGATGTCGATGACAACGAAGTTGAGAGAAAGATATCCCTCGTCAAGGGGTCCGGTATTCGCTTCGGTGGTGACTTTTGATTCGAGCACCTCGCTGGGAATGCGTGTGAGCGACCCGGCTGACTCAGAGTTTTGCGCCTGTGCGTGGAAGAGCGAGGTAAAGAAAACAATGCTGAAGTTTTAGAGGAAGCAATTTGTTCATGAGAAATTTTTAGCGATACCGAATTCGGGCGCAACCGGATGCTTCAAAGCAACTGATATGGATCGACATCCACGGCTACCGCGACATCTTCGGGAAATGGCAGTTTGTCGAGAGTCTTGCGCACCAACCCGCCCAAACGCATGATGGCGCCGCCGCGCAGCAAAATATGAAATCGGAGTTGGCCCTGCAACTTTTGCAACGGCGCCGGCGTTGCGTCGCCGAGAATGAACTTAGAACCGAGCGCTTCTTTTAAACGTCGCACCAGAGTTTCGGCTGAAAGCTTTGCGCGACCCTCGTGCGCCGACCGCACCGTGATCAGGATCGCGTGCTTGAATGGCGGAAAATCGCACCGTTCGCGAAATTCGAGTTCTTGCTGAAAATAACCGGCGAAATCATGCTGCCGCGCAAATTGTACTGACGGGCTGAACGGCGTGTAGGTTTGCACGAAAACCTCGCCCGTTCTTTCGCCGCGACCCGCGCGTCCGGCCACTTGTGTGAGCAACTGAAACGTCCGTTCGCCAGCCCGGAAATCGGGCAAATGCAACGCGAGATCGGCATTGATAATCCCGACCAGCGTGACGTTCGGAAAATGCAGACCTTTAGCGATCATTTGCGTCCCAACCAGAATGTCGATCTTGCCGACGCGAAAATTTCGCAGTGTTTCACGATATGCGTCTTTTCGCGTCATCGAGTCCGCGTCCATCCGCCTAACGATTGCTTTCGGAAAAATCTGCGCGACTGTCGATTCTACCTTTTCAGTGCCGAAGCCGGCATAGATTAGCGCGTCTTGCCCGCAGGCGGGACATTTTTTTGGCACAGCGGCGGTATGCCCGCACAAGTGACAACTCAATCGCGCCGCATGCCGATGGAAGGTGAGCGCGACGCTGCAATTCGGGCAATCGCGCGCTTCGCCGCAGTTGCTGCACAGCAGCGACGTGGAAAAACCGCGCCGATTCAAAAATAAAATTGTTTGCTCGCGTTTCTCCAAACGATCCGCAATCGCTTGCAATAATTTTTCCGACAAGATCGACATCGTCTTTTCCTTTCGCCGGACCTGGCGAAGATCGACGATGCGCATGAGCGGCATCTGGCGTTCGTCTACACGCTGGGTCAGGGTTGCAAGTTTGTATTTGCCGATGATGGCGTTGTGATAACTCTCCAGCGAGGGCGTGGCGCTCCCGAGGACGACTGTGCATTTCTCGATCTTCGCGCGCACTACCGCCACGTCGCGAGCGTGGTAACGCGGCGCTTCTTCCTGTTTGTAAGTCGTCTCGTGTTCTTCATCGACAATGATGAGCGCAAGGTTTTTGAGCGGCGCGAAAACGGCGCTGCGCGCGCCAATCACGATGCGGGCGCGACCAGAATGAATTTTGTGCCATTCATCATGGCGTTCGCCCCCAGACAAATGGCTGTGCAAAACAGCGACTGCGTCTCGGGCTTCGGCGAAACGCCCCTTGAAGCGCTCAACGGTTTGCGGCGTGAGTGAAATTTCCGGGACCAGAACGATCGCGCTGCGTCCGCGGTCGAGAGCGGCGCGAATCGCTTGCAAATAAATCTCGGTTTTGCCGCTGCCAGTGACCCCGTGCACCAAAATCGGCCGCGGATTTTCAGGTGAAGCAAGCGCGTCCGTGATTTGTTTAAGCGCGGCTACTTGCTCAGCGTTCAATTCGAGCTTTGACGTGGCGACAAATTGCTCCCCAGCGTGCGGATCGCGCTCGACTGCTTCTTCGCGCAACTCGACCAGGCCCCGCTTGGCCAGCGCACGCAAAGTTTGATTGTCGAGTGACGTTTTTCGCAACAGTTCGGCAGCGCGAATAGGCGAGTTCAAACGCGCGATCGCTTCCAGAAGTTCGGCCTGTCGCGGCGCGCGTTTCCGCAAATTTTCAAATTCCTCGTTGTCAATCTTGCGCGCGGGTTGCACGAACAATTGTTTCTTCCAGCCAATCTCCGCTTTGCGAATCACTTGCGGCAGCAAACTGCGCATGACGGTTTCGAGCGGGCAGCAATAATACGCGCTCATCCATTTCGCGAGTTCGAGCAGCGGTTCACTCAAAACCGGCCCTTCACCAACGATTGCTTCGATCGGTCGAATTCCTCCGACATTGCTTCGCTCGAGCGTGGCCACGACCGTGGCGAGCGCGGATTTGTCGCGAAACGGAACGCGCACACGCGACCCGACGTCGACACCCTCAACTAAGGTTTCCGGCACAGAATAATCCAGCTCGCGATGGATCGCGCGGTCGATGACGACGCGAATGTAACTGGGCTTCATCATTTCGAGGCGCAGGGAATTTAATTGAACAGCGGCAACGATACGTGGATTGATGCTGACGTGATCAGGCTTTTGTTCAAGTTGATCCTTTGCGTTTTACTCGCGCTGGGGGTGGCTTTTGTTTATCTGGCCGTACGATCGGGCGATCCCCTCTACACGCTTTATGAATGGATCAGTCCCGCGCGCTTTCAACAATACGACAAACTGATCGGCTTGGTCGCGACCGAGCACCATCTCGATCCGATGCTTTTGAAGGCAGTCGTGTGGTGCGAAAGCCGGTTTGATCCACAAAAATATGGAACGGCGGGCGAGCGCGGTCTCATGCAAGTGAGCCAAAGCGCCGCGAATGAATGGGCGCGCGAAAACAAGGTCGACAATTTCCAAGTGGAACAACTTTTCGATCCGGAAACAAACCTGAAAGCCGGGGCGTGGTATTTGCGGCGCGCGTTTCAGCATTGGGAAAGTCAGCCCGACCCGTTGCCATTCGCGTTGGCCGAATACAATGCCGGCGCTAGCCGCGCCCAGCGCTGGGCTGGCGGCAACGAAACAGCCGTCATTTCAAAGGAAGATTTTCTTGCGAATATCGATTTCCCTGGCACGCGCAAATACATCGACTCAATCATCGAGCGCTACGAATTCTACAAACGGCGCGGACGAATGTGATCGGCGAGTCTACAAGCCAAATCTGCTTGCAATCTCCGCATTTAATGTCACGACCTTGTCGATCTTCGGAAGCACCGAGAGATCGACCGCGCGTTGAAGAACCGCCTCGAGCACGATCTCAGTGGGAATATTTCCAACCAGTGCATCCTGGGCGAACGGACAGCCGCCCAGACCGCCGAGGGCCGAATCGAATCTTCGGCATCCCGCATCGTAGGCGGCCAAAATTTTTGCTGCCGCGCCCGCGGGCGTGCTGTGCAGATGCACGCCGATGTCGAAGTTGCCATAATCGCTGATCACTGAACCCACGACACGGCTGACAAGCTCCGGCGTCGCCGCGCCGACTGTATCGGCGAGGGATATTGATCGACTACCGAGATCCACAATCCGTTTCACTCCTTCCTTCACTTCATCCTTGTTCCATGGATCGCAGTACGGATTTCCAAATGCCATTGAGATGTAAACGACAACATCACGCTGGGCTTCCTCAGCTCGCTTTTTGACTGCCCGGAGAACTTCCCAATTCTCCTCGGGCGATTGGCTTTGGTTCTTGCGCAGAAAAGTTGGAGAGATTGAGTACGGGTAACCAACCGTGGTGACACGCTGGGTAGCGATTGCGCGCTCCGCTCCTTTTTCGTTCACGACGATTCCGATGATTTCGATATTACTGGGCGGCTGGAGTTGCCCCAAGACTTCCTCGCTGTCCGCCATCTGCGGCACGGCCTTTGGTGAAACGAAACTTACCGCGTCGATGTGTTTGAATCCCGCTTCGATCAGCGCGCGCAGATATTGAACTTTGAGTTCGGTTGGAATCTGTCGCTTGAGGCCTTGCCATGCGTCCCGAGGACATTCGATAAGTTTGACCGGATCGTTTGGCATGTTCGAAGGCGAATTGCGGCGTGTAGAGTAGTGTATGTGGTCAAGAGCGCTCAGCAATCGACGTCGCGGCGATCCTGGCTAACGGTTGAGGTAATGACCAAAGCAGAAATCGCCGGCGTGCTGGAGCAGATCGCCACGCTTCTGGAGTTGAAGGGCGAGAACCCGTTCAAGATTCGCGCCTACGCCAATGCTGCACGCTCGCTCGAAACGTTCGGCGGAAATATCTCCGACCTGCAAGACCAAGAAGCGCTCGCGAAAATTCCCGGGATCGGCAAAAGCATTGCCGAAAAAATAAAAGAACTCGCCGCCACGGGCTCACTGAAATATTTGGAAGAGCTGCGCGCGGAATTTCCAGCGGCGATACTGGAGTTATTTTCCATCCCCGGCTTGGGCGCGAAAAAGATCAAGGCGCTCTATGAACAACTCCACATCAGCTCAATCGATGAGTTGCGAAAGGCTTGCGAATCAGGCCGGGTCGCGAAATTGCCAGGCTTCGGCGAAACGACGCAGGCGAAGATTTGCACGGCCATTGAGCAGCGAGCGCAGCACGCCGGCTATTTTCAATTCGGCCAGATTGCGGCGGAAGCGGAAAGTTTGCGTGCGGACCTCGCCGTGCACAATGACGCGTTGCTTGTCGATGTTGCGGGAAGTTATCGGCGGCGAAAAGAAATTGTGCACGATGTCGATCTTGTGGTAGCCACAAAAAAGCCGGAAGCGATCACGAGATTTTTCGTCGCTCATCCGCTGGTCGGGTCAGTGATTGCGCAAGGACCGACGAAATCGAGTGTGCGGCTTCGATCCGGAATCCAGTGCGATCTGCGCGTGGTTACCGCGGCAGAGTATCCGTTTGCCCTCAATTATTTCACCGGCAACAAGGAGCACAACATCGAGATGCGCAATCGCGCGCTCAAACGCGGCTGGACGCTGAATGAATATCGTCTCGGGCCGCTGCCATCGGATCCGAAGACAAAAAGAAAAAGATCGGAGATTCCGAAGGTGTGCGACGAAGCCGAGCTGTATCGCGCGCTCGATCTCGATTTCATCCCGCCGGAGCTGCGCGAGAATTGCGGTGAATTTGAAGCGGCCGAAAAACACGCGCTGCCGCGTTTGATCGAGAAGGAGAATTTGCGCGGCACATTTCATTGTCACACGGTCGCGAGCGATGGACACAATTCGCTCGAAGAAATGGCGGAGGCCGCCCAAGCGCTCGGCCTCGAATATCTTGGCATCGCCGAACACAGCAAAAGCTCGATTCAGGCGCACGGGCTTGATGAAACGAAATTGCGTGCGCAAGTCGCTGCGATTCGAAAGTTAAACAAAAAGTTCGACCATTTTCAACTCTTCGCCGGCGTGGAGTGCGACATTCTGCGTGATGGCCGTCTCGATTTTTCCGATGACGTTTTGTCGGAGCTCGATTTCGTGGTCGCGTCAATTCATTCCGTTTTCAATTTAAGCGAAGCGGAAATGACTAAGCGAATGAGTCGCGCGATGGAAAATCGTTTCGTCACAATTCTCGGTCATCCAACCGGGCGGATTCTTTTGCAGCGCGAACCTTACCATGTCGATGTGCCGGCAATTCTCGATGCTGCTGTGACGACCGGGACGTGGATCGAACTGAGTGCCTCGCCGAAACGGCTCGATCTCGATTGGCGCTGGTGGCCGCTGGCCAAACAAAAAGGAGTGAAATGTGTCATCGATCCCGACGCCCACCGTGCCGAACGTCTTCAAGATCTATGGTTCGGCATCGGCATCGCCCGCAAAGGCTGGCTCACCCGGACCGACGTGATGAATTGTTTGCCTGCGGGGAAAATCGAACTGGCGCTGAGAGCGAAGCGGGAGAAGCAGGAGTAATGGAGTAGCGGAGTAATGGGGTAAACGACCGTTGAAAGACATTACTCCACTACTCCATCACCCCACTGCTTCTCGTTGCGGCAAAAACATGGTGAGACATTTGCAGGCGCCGCCAGCCTTCAAAAATTCGCTCATCGGTAACTCGTGGCAGCGATAGCCGCTTTCTTGCAGCGTGGCGACCAGCTGTGGCGCGCCTTCCGGTAAAACAATATCGCGATCGAGCACGACCGCGTTGCAGGAAAAGTGGACGGCTTCCTCCGGCGCAACATCGATCAGTTCTGTCACGTGCTCGCGAATAGCGCGCTGACCGTATTCATCGAATGCCGCCGGGAACCAAACAGCCGCACCATCTCCCAACGGACAAAAACAAGTATCGAGATGATAAAAACGCGGATCGACCAGTTCGACCGAGATCACCAGGCAGCCGAGCATGTCCGCCACGGCGCGATGCGACTTGATGTCAGAACGGAATTTGTACCCGCAGAAGAGCGCCTCGCCCCCAAATAGCGCGTCGCCTTCTCCCTCGAAATAGAAGTCGTTAGGCAACCGCGCGATTTCGTAACCATGCTCTTCCATCCAGCTCGCAAAGTACGGCGCTTCGCCGGCGCGCTCCTTATACCGAAAATTACTGGGGATGAATTTTTTTCCGACGGTCAATCCGGCGTTGGCGGTGAAAACCATGTCGGGTAGCTTCGGTTGCGGTTTCACCAAGTGGATTTTGCACTCCAATTTTGCCAAGGTGGTGTGCAGATTTTTCCATTGCTGTTGGGCCAAGGCCGCGTCCGCGCCGCGGGCGCGACTCATCCATGGGTTGATTTCATACTCGATGCCGTAGTAATCGGGCGGACAAAGAAGCAACTCACGCATAAAATCGACAATTTAGTCGCGAACGCATTTCGATATTACGTTTTACGGTCGCGATTTTGCATCTCGTCCGCGCGGTTGGCGAGCGAGTCGACCAGATCGCGCAGAAACGGCTCCACGTCCGTGACCAAGCCGATCGATTGCAATGGCTGGTGTTCGATCGCTTTCCCCACCGCCGACTCATCAATATCGACGCACACAGTCCGCACCGTCGGCGCCAGCATGGCCGCGACCGCTAAAGAATGTTGAACGGTCCCGAGCAACAACACGTGCGTCACGTCCGTCAGTTTTTCGCGCATGATTTTTTGCGCTTCGATTGCGTCAGTCGTCACACCGGGGATCGGTCCCTCGTCCCGGATCGATCCGGTCAAAACAATATCAACTTTGTAGCGCACGCAGCCGTGCATGATGCCGCTCGTAAGGATTTTCTTTTCAACGGCGGCCGCGACACCCCCCGCTTTGCGCACAACATTGATTGCGCGCAGGTGGTTCTCATGACCGCCTTTGCCTAGGGCGCGGTCTGGGTGCACGCCCAAGGAGGTTCCGAACAGCGCACGTTCGATGTCGTAAACCGCAAAAGCATTTCCAGCGAAGAGGAGATCGACATAACGCAGTTCGATCAGGCGCTCCAAATGTTCGCCCGCGCCGGTCCGCACGACGGCTGGCCCGGCTACGACCGCTATTTTGCCTTTGGCGTTGCGCGCGCGTCCCAACTCCCGGCCTAACTCCCGAATGACCGCCGATTTCGGTTCATCCGCCGCGATGCTCGTGTTGATGAATTGAAAAATATCGGTGTGCGATGTCGCGCGTTGCACCGGAACGACGCGAATGCCCTGATGGCCGACCACGATCTCGTCCCCCTTTTTTACATCGAAGAATTTGACCGCCCGGGCGCGGTGCTTGTTCCGATCGAGCGCGATGGCGCTGTCCATCGTGGCCGGTTGCACTTCGATTTCTTGGCCGTTTAATCGGACAAACGTCTGCTGGTTGGTGGTGACATAAAAATCGTCCGGAAAAACTCCATCCGCCGGTGCGGGAGCCAGTTGCACATCCGCGCGCTCGATAACTTCGGCGCCGTGTTGTCGCAACCGCAGGATCAATTCGTCGAGCGCCTCACTCGTTTCGGCCGTGACTTCGATGCGTGCGAAACTTTGGTCGGCGCGCTTTTCCCCAATCTTTATCTCGCCAATTGTGAAGTTGGCCCCGCGAGTGAGGATTTGATCCAGTACCTTGGGCAAGATGAGTGAATCGATGATGTGGCCGCGCAGCTCGATCGTTTCCGAGAACATCCGCTAAACTTAGCTGATGAAATTTGCGCGCGCCAATTGCGTGAGTTCTTTCATAGATCGACAATCGCCTAAATCTACATGGAAAAACCGACCGCTCGAGGACCGACGCCCGCGCGTAAAGCGCAGATTGCACTGGGCGAGAAACTCAATCGCAAATCGAAGCCGCCGCCGCCACTGCCAGTTCGGCTGCGTGGGAAAACGTCCGCTTCGCGGGCCGCACGCTCATTGTTAGTTCGGCATCTCGTATGAATGAACAGCTGCGACCGTTGGTCGAGAAAATATCGGCCCGACTCGCGGTCAAACCGGAGATTTTCATCATACATCCGGCCGAACTTCGGCTAGTTCATTCAATGACTGACGCTCAGCTTCGGGAATTCGCCGCTGAGCATGGCTGGGGCGTGGTGCGCCGCCTCGGCGGACGCCAAATCGAATTTTATAATGACGCGGGGGTTGCGCCTCGCTAACGAGAACGAGATTTGAGGATGAGCTCGTTACGAACCGCGCGAAAAAAATCCAGTGAGGGGGCTGCTTGCCGCAGCCGTAGCTAGTTTTTCGGCAAGCCCGATTTCGTGCGCTTCGCGGCCGGCCTCGATTGCTTTACGAAATGCCTGCGCCATGCGGACCGGATCGGAAGCAATTGCGATCGCGGTGTTGACCAGCACTGCGTCCGCGCCCATCTCCATCGCTTCTGCCGCCTGACTTGGCGCGCCCAGTCCGGCATCGACAACCACCGGCACGGTCGCCTGTTCGATAATGATCTCGATTTGCGGACGGGTTTCGATTCCACGATTGCTTCCAATTGGCGAACCGAGCGGCATCACCGTTGCCGTGCCGATGTCCTGCAAACGCTTCGCCAGAACGGGATCGGCATTGATATACGGCAAAACAGTGAATCCTTCCTTCACTAAAATTTCGGCGGCGGCCAAGGTTTCGACGGGATCGGGGAGCAAATAGCGAGGATCGGGATGAATTTCGAGTTTGATCCAGGTCGGAAGCCCAGCCGCCGCAGCGAGTCGCGCCAGTCGGACTGCCTCCTGGGCGTTGCGCGCGCCGCTCGTGTTCGGCAAAAGTAAAAAAAGCTTCGGATCGATAAAATCGAGAATGTTGGCGAACGGATCGTGTTTGCCGGAAAGATCGGCTCGCCGCAGCGCAACCGTGACGATTTCGGTTCCGCTCGCAATCAGCGCGTCGCGCATGATTTCATTGGATGAAAATTTTCCTGTACCCACGAGCAGTCGCGAGGTGAACTCACGGTCCGCGATTTTGAGCTTGGAAGGTTTGTCTGCCACCGCCGAAAAGATAAACGAATTGACGGGTGCATGCGAATCTGGCTGCATTTGGGGGAGCACGGGCCGCTGGCCTGTAGTTCGCGGCAGCTTGCCGCGAACCGTTTGGTGACTTTATCGTGTACCGCCTACACGGATGGATTCGGCCAGAGGCCGAATCCTACAGGCTGGCAGCCTGTGCTCCCCAGATGCAGGAACATCTCGGTTGTACTTTTGCTGACGGTGCCTATTACAGATTGATGTTCGTGACTGAGTTCGATCTCCAGCTAAAAGATTGCGTCAAGGGAATGGCAAGTCTGCCTAACGAATCTGTCGATCTTGTTATGACATCGCCGCCTTATAACCTCGGCGTTCGCTATGCAAAATTTTCCGACCGCCAAGATCGACGATCGTATCTGCAGTGGTGCGGCCAATGGGGTGCGCAAGTTCGGCGAGTTTTGAAATCGAGCGGTTCGTTCTTTCTTAACATCGGCTCGGCCCCGTCAAATCCGATGTTGCCGCATGAGATCGTTCTGCGATTGCGCGATGTCTTTGTGCTGCAAAACGCGATTCACTGGATCAAATCGATCAGTATCGACGATCGGGAAGGCCAGGTCCGTTCGTACGGACATTTCAAGCCGATCAGCTCGGAACGATTTGTAAACGATTGCCACGAATACGTTTTTCATTTCACGAAGACGGGTCGAGTGGAAATCGACCGCCTCGCGCTCGGCGTTCCATATCAAGACAAGAGCAATATTTCTCGCTGGTCGCACACGCGCGGCGCCGATCTGCGCTGTCGTGGCAACACGTGGTTTATTCCTTACGAAACAATTCAGAGTCGCGCGAAGGAGCGACCGCATCCGGCGACCTTTCCGGTCCAGCTAGCGGAGTGGTGCATCAAGTTGCACCGAGCCGCGAAAGTCCAAACCATGCTCGACCCTTTTCTCGGGATTGGAAATTCCGCCATCGCCGCGCAACGGTCCGGTGTCCAAAGGTTTATCGGCTTCGAGATCGACGAAACCTATCTCGCGGAAGCCAGGCGGCGGATTGGGTAGCGCACGCGTCTCGCGTGCTGGTTTCGGCGTCGTGCCGAAACAGTCTTTTTAAAAGTTCGCAATGGCGAAGACGCCATTGCCGCCCGCTAGACGCGTGCGCTACCTAGAATTAGAGCAACTGATCTTCCTTCTTTGTGGCGACTGCTGATTGCACAAACTTGTCCAGCGATTTCACCAAATTTCCCGGTAGCGGCCGCACTCGATCGAAAATCCGATCGGCAAGCAGTTTGGCGGTCAGATAGCCGGCGGCGAACATTTCGAGACGCGCATCAAGATTGTCGATGTAATGAAGCGTCATCGCCTCCGGCGTCTTCGGAAAAACCGGCGAGCCGAATTGCATTTCGCCGTGATGCGACCCGACAAGATGCAAAAGGTGCAGCCGCACGTCTTCCGAAGGCGGGAGGAAATCTTTCCATGTCTGCGCATTTTCCGCGCTCAACTTTCGCCAGAGCGAATTCACCAATTCGAGACCGATGGAAATGTGGCCGATTAGTTCGCCGCGCTCATCGTAGCCCATAACGAAGCCACTCTCGGGAAAATGATTTTCCCAAAGCTTGCCGGAATCGTGAAAAAGAATTCCGGCGAGCAAAAGATCAACATTCAACTCCGGATACAGCGGCACGATCGCCAGCGCCACCCGCATCATTTGCGCGCTGTGTTCGACCAAACCACCGCGACGAGCGTGATGATAATTGCGCGCCGCCGCCGTGCGTTTAAAACGGTCGCCCCGCTCCTTCAAAAACGTCTCGCACAAAAGTCGTAACCGCGGATCGGAAATTGCGGAACAGGTCCGCGAGATAAAATCCCAATCGCTCGCCTGTTTCACGCGCAAATCGACGGGACCTTGCAGCAATTCATTTTTCTCCTGCTCGGTCAGCGGACGCACCGTCCATTTGCGCGCTTCAAGTCCGTATTGCGAATGCGAGTGAAATTCGCCTGTTAATTCGATGAACTCTTCGGTTTTGAGCGAGCTGCAGGCCTTGTAAGCGGGATGATCGCTCCAAACGCGCAACGTCATCCGGTCGCACGCATCGGCCAGACTCAATTCACAATACGGTTGCTGTTCGCGAGTCAGTTTCGACGTCGCGGATTCGACCTGCACATGCACGCTCGCAGTCACCGGGTCGCTTTGCGCGGCTCGGCGAATTTCGATCAGCGTCATCAGTTGCATGTCGCTCTTGCGAAACTACGATCTGGCAAGTGCTTGGCCGAGCCTGTCGAATGCGAATATTATTTCGCCCCTTCAATGACTCCGCACGCGATGCGCGCGCCCGAATTACCCGCCGGATCGGTTTTCAAGTCATCCGCTTTTTCATGCACAACCACCGATTTTCCGATGATCGAATTTGGGCCGTTCAGATCCAGTTTCCCTTTCCAAACGAGGTGGCCTTTGCCGGAAGCGTCGACTTCAATGTTGCCGAAATCGCCGACGTGACGCTCGGCCGTGTGCGGCCCGCCGTGATGTTGATGCATCGGATTAAAATGCCCTCCGGCTGACGAGGCATCGGGCGACGAGCAATCCCCTTTTTCGTGAATATGGAAGCCATGTTTGCCCGGTTTGAGGTTTCGAACATCGGCAACCACTTGCACTTCGTCGCCGCTCATTGCGAACCTGACCGTGCCGGTGACCTGGCTTCCTGACTTTGGCTCCAAAGTCGCGCTCGCCTTCGTCACATCCTGCGCTTGCGCAAACGCCGCGAACGCACACAAAGCTGCTAGCGAAATAACAATTGTTTTCATGGCGCAACGGTAGGGCGCTTCGGCCGAAAATGAAACTAGGAATCGAGCAGCCGTTGCTCGAGTCCACGGTAAGCGTCCACTCTCCGATCTCGCAGAAATGGCCAGTGCGTTCGATGTCGATCTACCGCACTCCAGTCGATTTCAGCAGTCACGATCTCTTCACGATCGACCGTTCCCTTCGCGATAATCTCCCCATCGGGCCCGCTGACGAAGCTTTGTCCCCAAAATTCGATCCCATCGCCGCCGGCCGGTTTTTCGTGGCCTACGCGATTGGCCGCGGCAACGTAACAACCGTTCGCGATTGCGTGGCTGCGCTGAATCGTCTCCCACGCCGAATGTTGTGCGGCGGCGAATTTTTTCTTCTCGCGCGGATGCCAGCCGATCGCCGTCGGATAAAAAATAATTTCTGCGCCACGCAGCGCGGTCAGTCGGGCGGCCTCCGGATACCACTGGTCCCAGCAAACGCAGACGCCGATCTTGCCGTGCTGCGTGTCCCACGCCTGAAAGCCAAGATCGCCCGGCGTAAAATAAAATTTTTCGTGATAAAGCGGATCGTCAGGAATGTGCATCTTGCGATACTTGCCCAACAACTTGCCGTCCGCGTCGATGATTGCCGCCGTGTTGTGATACACGCCCGCGCTGCGTCTCTCGAACAATGAGGCGACGATGACCACACCAAGTTCTCGCGCAACATCGCCGAGTAGTGATGTCGATCTTCCGGGAATTTCCTCGGCCAGCTTGAAATTGGCGTGGTCCTCGGTTTGGCAGAAATATTGGGAGCGGAAAAGCTCCGGCAGGCAAACGATCTCGGTGCCTTGCTTCGCCGCATCGCGAATGAATTCAATCGCGCGACCAAAGTTCTTCTCCGGGTCCGCGCCGCACTGCATCTGCACAAGCGCTATTTTTGTTTCCGAACGGTTCGACATTTTCGACAGTGAATAGTGATCGGTGACTCGTGAATTGAGTCCATTCACCGATCACTATTCACTTATCACAACTTTTCGCGGGACGTTAAATCACTTCACCGAGTCCGCCGGTACGATGTCGATCTTATTGATCACAACGCGTTTGGTCGGCTTACTCATTTCGCCGTGCGCCATCTCCACCGCCGTGTCGCCGATTTTCTCCAGTGCGTCCGTACCTTTGATTACCTTGCCGAACGTCGTGTATTGATGATTGAGCCGCGGCACGGGCGCAAGACAGATGAAAAATTGCGAGCCAGCCGAGTCCGGGTCCGGTTCGCGCGCCATGGAAATCACGCCGCGCTCATGCGGATGATCGTTAAACTCGGCTTTGATTTTGTAACCGGGACCGCCCGTTCCGTAGAGATTTTCCTTGTTAGGGTCCTTCGACAACGGGTCGCCGCCCTGGATCATGAATCCCTTCACGATGCGATGGAAAGTTGTTCCGTCGTAAAATCCCGATCGCGCGAGTTTCTTGAAATTCTGGATTGTCTTCGGCGCGGCGTCGGTCCAAAACTGTACGACCATATCGCCCTCGCTTGTTTTGATCACGGCCGCTTCGTTTGCACTTGGATTCATAGGTTTTGTCTCGTCCTCGCTGCGAATGCCTTTCACGCCAACGGCTAGGTACAACGCACAGCACAACAATGTCAGTTTCATCCGGTGAGGGTAACGTCCAACGTCCAACGTTCAACATTCAACGTCCAATGCAGAATCGCGCGCAGCGCCTTCGTCTTTTGATTGAGCGGTAAGCGATGGACTTTGGATGTTGGACGTTTGCTTGAATTCTGCCGTGTGGTATTCCTGCAAACTGCGCACAGACAGTTTGCTTTTCTGGAGCGAGCGAATTCCGTTCGCACTCGCTTGGGCAGCGCGCACTGTCGTCATGATCGGAATTTTCTGGGCGAGCGCGGCGTTGCGGATCATGACCTCGTGTTCTCGCGGAATTTTTCCGCTTGGCGTGTTGATAATGAAATTGATGTCGCCGTTTTTGATGCGGTCGAGCACGTTTGGCCGGCCCTCTTGGAGTTTGAAAACCTTTTTCACTTTGACTTTTACTTTGGCCAGGGTCGCGGCCGTCCCACTTGTGGCAAAGACCCCGAAGCCAAGCTTTATAAATTCGCGTGCTACCGGGATGACCGCTTCCTTGTCACTGTCTTTCACGCTGATAAAGGCGTTTCCTTTCGTCGGCAGCGAGGGCGGCGCAGCCATCTGCGATTTGGCGTAAGCCAGGCCAAGATCGAAATCCATTCCCATCACTTCGCCGGTCGATTTCATCTCCGGGCCTAACGAGATGTCAACGCCTTGATAACGCAGAAACGGAAAGACCGCTTCCTTCACCGAATAATGTTTCGGGACGATCTCTTTCGTGAAGCCGAGCTCGCCCAAGGTTTTTCCCGCCATTACTTTCGCCGCCAGTTTTGCCAGAGGAACCCCGATGGCCTTGCTCACGAACGGCACGGTGCGGGACGCGCGCGGATTGACTTCCAGCACATAAACATCTTCGGCTTTGACTGCGAATTGAACATTCATCAAACCGCGCACCTTCAATTCGCGCGCCATCGCTTTCGTTGCGGCGGAAATTTCATCGAGCACTTTTTGGGGAAGTGAAAAGGTCGGGATCACGCACGCGCTGTCGCCGCTGTGGATGCCTGCTTCCTCGATGTGTTCCATGATTGCGCCGATCACGGTTGTCTCGCCATCGGAAAGGCAATCGACATCGACCTCGACTGCGTCTTCGAGAAAACGATCGACCAGCACCGGCCGATCTGGGGTAACTTCAATCGCGCTCGCCATGTAGCGTCGCAAATCGTCTTCGTTGTAGACTAACTCCATTGCGCGGCCGCCAAGCACGAATGATGGCCTAACGAGCACAGGATAGCCAATTTTGCTCGCGATCTTAACTGCTTCATCGGTGCTGACGGCCGAACCGCTGGGCGTTTGCCGCAGAGCGAGTTTGTCAAGCATCGCGGCGAACAATTGTCGATCTTCCGCCGTTTCGATGCTCTCCGGTTGCGTTCCGAGGATTGGAACCCCGGCCGCTTTCAATCCGTCAGCGAGATTCAAGGGCGTTTGTCCGCCAAACTGCACGACCACGCCCTCGGGCTTCTCCTGATCGTAAATGTTGAGGACATCCTCGAGCGTGAGCGGTTCGAAGTAAAGTTTGTCGCTCGTGTCGTAATCAGTCGAAACCGTTTCGGGATTTGAGTTCACCATGATGGTTTCGAACCCGAGCTCGCGCAACGCGAACGCCGCGTGGACGCAGCAGTAATCGAACTCAATTCCTTGACCGATGCGGTTCGGCCCACCGCCGAGGATCATAACTTTGCGCTTGCCGCTTTCGCGGCGCTCGTTCTCGTCGCCGTAGGTCGAATAATAGTAAGGCGTGTATGCTTCGAATTCCGCCGCGCAGGTATCCACCAGGCGATAAGTGGGAAGAATGCCCTCCGATCTTCGATAAGCGCGAATGTCATTTTCGCTGCTGCCGAAGGAGAACGCCAGTTGTCGATCGGAAAATCCGAGCTTCTTTGCGCGGAGCAGCCGGGGCACAGACATCTTGGCTTTTGGGCCAACGGGTATCTTGTCTGCCGATTCGGAGTCAGCAGGCGAGACGCCTGCTTGCCCCATAGGATGTAAGCCTGTGCCACGGCTACAGTCCATCGCGTGATCTTCCGTCACAACATCCGCTACATTCCGCAAAAACCATTTGTCGATCTTCGTCAGGTCATAAACCTCTTCGAGCGACACGCCCTCCTCGAACGCTTGCGCGAGGTAAAAAATCCGCTCGGCATTCGGAATCGCGAGCTTCAGCCGCAACGCTTCAAGATCGATGTGTTTATCCGCGCCGTCGCCTAACAAACCGAAGCGCTTGATCTCGAGGCTGCGCAATGCTTTTTGCAGCGCTTCCTTAAATGTACGCCCGATCGCCATCGCTTCGCCAACGCTTTTCATTTGCGTAGTCAAGGTCGCGTCGGCCTGAGGAAATTTTTCGAACGTGAAGCGAGGCACCTTCACGACGCAATAATCGATGGTCGGCTCAAAACACGCTGGTGTTTCGCGGGTGATATCGTTCTTGATTTCGTCGAGTGTATAACCAACAGCGAGTTTGGCCGCGATTTTTGCAATCGGAAATCCGGTCGCCTTCGACGCCAGTGCGCTGGAACGCGAGACGCGCGGATTCATCTCGATCACGACCATGCGCCCAGTGTCTGGATGAACGGCAAATTGAATATTCGAGCCGCCAGTCTCAACTCCAATCTCGCGAATGACCGCGAAGGCCGCGTCCCGCATCATTTGATATTCTTTGTCCGTCAACGTTTGCACCGGCGCGACCGTGATTGAGTCGCCCGTATGCACGCCCATCGGATCGAAATTCTCGATCGAGCAAACGACCACGCAGTTGTCCATCCGGTCGCGCATCACTTCCATCTCGAATTCTTTCCAGCCGACGAGCGACTCTTCTATGAGCACCTCGTTGACGGGCGAGAGATCGAGGCCACGGCTTGCGATCTCTTCGAGCTCGTCGCGGTTGTAAGCGATACCGCCGCCCATCCCGCCCAGCGTGAATGCCGGACGAACAATGATTGGGAAAGTGCCGATCTCATTTGCGATGCGCTCGGCGTCCACCAACGAGTGAGCCACGCCCGAGCGCGGCACATCGAGCCCGATGCGCAGCATTGCTTCCTTGAATAATTGTCGATCTTCGCCCTTCGCGATGGCCTGTGCGTTCGCGCCGATCAACTTCACGCTATATCGCGTGAGCGCACCATTACGATAGAGCGCCATCGCAGCGTTTAGCGCGGTCTGTCCGCCCATGGTCGGCAACAACGCGTCGGGTCTTTCGCGGTCTATGATCGCTTCGATCACTTCCGGCGTGATCGGTTCTACATACGTACGATCCGCGAATTCCGGATCGGTCATGATTGTGGCCGGATTCGAATTCACCAGCACAAGCTGATAGCCCTCTTCGCGCAACGCCTTGCAGGCCTGCACACCGGAATAATCAAATTCGCAGCCCTGCCCGATCACGATTGGACCGGAGCCGATAAGCAGGATCTTTTTGAGTTCGTTGTTCCGCGGCATCTGCGCAGCGCGGACAGTAAACGAAATCAGCCGAACTTCACGTGGCAATCTGAAATCGGGGCACAGGCATCTTGCTTGTAGGGCACCAGGTGTCTCGCTTGGTGATTTCGGCAGGCAGCCCCACAGCCGAGGATGGCTATGCCCTTGACATTACGCCACTTGAGCCATCCGCTGGCGATCCAAATACACTTTGCAGATGCCTTTGATCCGGGTAAGCACGTAATAAATTGTCTGACTACGGATGCGCACGAGCTCCGCGCCGACAATGCGCGTCACGAAATCGCTCGGAACATCGAGAATCTCCTGCGGCGTGCAGTCTTGTAGGCCTTTGCACAAAATCGCGGTCATCGACCGGGTAAGCGTTTGCACTTCAGGCCCCAGCGTCATACGGATGTGCGCGCTGCCGTTTTCATCGACGAAAAGATAGACGCCGACCGTGTCCGCGCATTCCTCGTCCTTGCGCACATCGACAAGGTCGAACTTTTCGCCTTCGCGCGGCTCCTGTCTGCTGGCGTTGTCGGCGTAGGAAACGAGCGTCTCCCGCCGCTCATCTTCCGGTAGCGACTCGAAAAGGTTGATGATTTTGTTCAGCTTCGTCGGATACATCGATCAGTAATTTACCCCGGATTACCCGCCTTCGCCACCGCTACGGCCTGGCGGGCGCGGTTTAAACGGATGAGTTAAGTCACAAAAGCGGATCGTTGCAGGCGGCTGATCAGCCACCGAGCTGCTATTTTCAGAATGCTTGCAGGCGCCACGCCCGCCGCTGCAGGATGGCGACCTTGTGAAAACCGAGCGGAGAGTGCGCCTGGCAAGCGAGGATGATATTCCGGCGCTCGATGAGTTAATTGCGCTCTCCGCCCGCGGACTGCGAGCGCCGTATTATTCCGAACAGCAGGTAGAAGCCGCGCTCGGTTCCGTCTTTGGCGTGGATCGACAACTTATTCGTGATAAAACCTATTTCGTTGTCGAGCACCGGGCTTCGGGAGGCACGGCGACCTTCGGCGCGGCAGCCGAAAGCAAGATCATCGGCTGCGGCGGTTGGAGCAAACGCAAAACACTTTTCGGCAGCGACCACCAAACGAATCGCGACGACGCCGAGTTGAATCCGGCAATCGAGGCAGCCCGCATCCGTGCATTTTTCGTTCATCCAGCGTGGGCCCGTCGCGGAATTGCGCGCGCGATCTTGGAAGAATGCGAAAGAGCCATTCGTGCTGCGACATTCAAATCGATCGAGCTGGCCGCAACACTGCCGGGTGTGCCGTTCTATGGCGCATGCGGTTACACTGCCGGCGAGCGGCTGGTGGTTTCTTTGCCTAACAAATTGAATTTGCCGATCGTGCGCATGACCAAAAACCTGCGCTAATCCGCGCGGCAATTTCACCGGAATCAGGGGCACCACTTCGCGTTAAAATCGTCAAACGCCGCTTCCGAATTGATCGCGCAAAAGCGCTTTCACATCTCTCGGCACGGTGACTGCGGCTCTGGACAAGCAGGCTTCCAATCGGCGCCCCTCTAGTGTTGCGACGGCCGAATGCGCAGGAAAAATTCAAATCCGTAGCCCGGTTCGCCGCCGTAGTAGCGGTCCAGGTCGTTGGGCCAAAAGTCGATGGTCATTTGCCCGCCGACGCCGATGTCGATTCCTCTGCCGTGGGATAAATCGCGCACGTAACCGATGGTCGCTGTGTTCACGGGAAAGATTTCATTGAGATCGCTGCGGGCGAGAACAAGCTCGCGTCCGGATTTTTGGACATGCTCCCAGCGCGCGTAAATGGTGTCGCGGCCGCGTTGATAATTTGATTCGACCAAAAACGATTGGGTCGTCTCGCCAGAATCGTTGTTTTGTCCCCAGACAAAGGAGCTTGACCAGTTTGAATCGTTCCCGAGCGGTTGATTGTAAATTGCGGAGGCGGTGGTGCGATGCCGCTTCACGTTCGGTTCGAGATCTTCCGGGCTCTTGATATATCCGTGCGAAACTTGCAGCGCCAGGTTTTGGGTAGGGTTCCAGGAAACGCGGCCACTGAACGAATCGAACCGCGGTCGATCGAAATCGTAACGGTCTTCATCCGGTTCGCGCCCGGTGAAGGCGCTGCCTTCAATCTTCACGTTGCGCCATTGCAGACCGACGGTGGCGACCCCGAACGTGACGTGGGTTGAATCCTGCCAGTGATGTCCGATCGGCGCGTCCGGATTATCCGTTGCCGACAATCGATGCATGAAAGTCGGCGGACCAAGCGCTGGTTCGCCCGGGTAACCGAAATATAAGTACGCGCTGAAATCGTCGATGAGTCTTTGCGACAAGGTGAGCGAGAGCTCGTCGAACAAATCGTGCGGATGTTGGCGATCGTGCAGGGGTTGGTTGTGCCACGATTCGCCACTTTGCAAGAGAAGGGGATAACCGCGCCCGCCTTCGGTGAGCGGATCAAGACTCATCATCGCACGCAAACCGAGCTGCGTGTTTTCGCCTAATGAATGCGAAAACATCGCCATGATCCAATTCGGCGCGTCGATGCGATCGTCACCGCGTCGCGTGCTCACGTTTGTATAGCGCGGCAAAATCGCACCATGCAGCATCAGCATGTCGTCGCCGAACATGAACATTTTCCCGTACATCGGCGTGGAATCCGGTACCCATGACGTACCGGAGCTTTCGCGACTCATTGGATCGGCAAGGTTAATGGAGGATTGCATCGCCATCTGCATCTCAGGCTCGGCTGCCGCGCCGGAGGTCGTAGTGGCCGCCGAAGGCGGGTGCTCATGATGCGGCATGGCCATTCCGTTCATGTCATGCGGGACGTTTTCTGCGTTCGACGTTGGATGTTGGCTGTTGGACGATGGGCGTTCCCTGTCCGGCTTTATCGGCACGAGCGTCATCCCGCATTTCGGGCATTTGCCCGGATGATCCTTCACTACTTCCGGGTGCATCGGGCAAGTGTATTTCACTTTTTCCTGCTCCTGCTCATGCTCTTGATCGGGTTGTTCTAACTGGGCAATCGCGCCCGAGGCCGCGAAGGCGATTGCGCCAATCAGAACGAAAATCGGTTTTAGCATTTCGATGGTGCCCTTGGTTAGGCTTCTGTAGAGGCAGCCATGTCGGCCGCAGACCATGGAATCGCAGGCGACACGCCTGCCGCTACGGTGGTGGCCGATGGGCGCGCCGAAGACGGACGGCTGGGCGAGCCAATCCTATCAGTTAGGCGAGAAACGGTGGAGCGTGGGCGCGGAGGCTCCGCTGGAGAATCAACTCAGCAAATGAAAATGCGCCGGGCGGCCCCGGGTCGAGCGCGACTGAGCTGAAAGAAATCTTCGGACGCGCAAAGACGAAAAGCTCCGCGAATGGAATATCGACATCGGTAAGATCAATAACGAGGCGGGCCGGATCTTTCGCCGAGTTTGCTACGATGGCGCGCAAAATCTTGCAGCAGGGCTGAGCGTCCGAATGCTTTTGATTTTGTGGCTGGATAGGGTGCGAATGAAACGGGCAACAGTCAACCGCGCTTGTCGTTTTTTGGCGAGCGATAGCGTCGAGGGCACAATGATTCGACACGCCGAACCAGGTGATGAGCGCTCCGATAACGGCCGGCGCGGAAATGCTTCGGACACGCAACATGTGCATCCTCATCGTTCAAATAGCGAAATTATCAAGAATTCCGCCGCTCTTTCTCACTGATGATCGGTGTAACGGCGCTAGCGGCGACATCTTCAGGTGAAACTCCGGTCCGCATTTCTGCGGGCGACGACGATGTTGCGGTCATATCGGGCTGTTCGATCTGGGTCGCCATCAGCATCGCGCTGAACAATAATGCGGCGCCCAAATAATAAGGAGCGCCCGGAACGTGAAAGGAATGTTTGGGGTCGATAAACCAGCCGAACACTCGCGAAAACAAAACCGGTCCGATAATGAACGTGATCGATCGCAAGCTGCCGATCGCACCTTGTAATTCGCCCTGCTCACGTTCGCTGACGCGGTGAGTCATCATGCTTTGCGCGGCTGGCATCGACATGTTCCACATCGAAATGATCGGAACGGACGCAAGCAAGACCGCGCCGGTCCGGGCCAAGCCGGCGATGAGCATGCCGGTCGCCCCGAAAAACTGACCGATGTAAAGAGTACGTTTCTCGCCGAAATGTTTCACCATTCGTGGCGTTAAGCCGGCGGAGATAGCGGCCGTGCAAATGCCAACGACGGCCAGCGAAACACCGATCGAAGTTTGGTTCCAGGCGTAGCGATAGATCGCATACAGCGCCCAGACACTAAAAACATTGTGGGCGACGTAGGCAAGAAACTGGATGGTGGCGAGCTTGCCAAGTTCGGGATGAGAGCGCAACAAAACGAGCGAGCCGACCGGATTGGCGCGTCGCAACGTGAACTCTTTGCGTTGATCGCGCGACAGCGATTCCGGCACGAAGAAATATCCCCACAGCCAATTCGTTAGGCTAAATCCGGCCGCGACCCAGAAGGCAAGCCGCGGGCTGAAATCGCTGAGCAGCCCGCCCATAAAAGGACCGATGACGAAACCGAGACCAAATGCCACGCCGATCATTCCAAATGCACCGGCGCGTTTCTCTTTCGGAACGACGTCTGCGATGTAGGCCATGGCGGTGGGAATACTGGAAGCGGTCACACCGGAAATGATTCGTCCGAGGAACAGCCAGCTCATGCTCGGCGCCAGCGCCATCACGATGTAATCGAGACCGAGTCCCAGGTTGGATAACAAAATCACCGGCCGGCGTCCGAAACGGTCGGACAGCACTCCGAGCACCGGCGAGAAAAGGAATTGCATAGCGGCGAAAACCAAACCGAACCAGCCATTCCAATTGGCCGCGTCTTTCATGTTGCCACCGAGAAAATCGAGGATCAGCTTCGGCAACACGGGGATAGTCAAGCCCATCGCCAAAATGTCGAGGGTCACGGTGACGAAAATAAAAATGACGGCGGCTTTGCGAGTTCTCATTCGATCGGCAAGTGTAGAGGGGGTCGTATCGGCCGCAAAACTCAAATCATACAGGCGTTTGGCGCAAGCGCCTTTGCAACTAATCTGTCGCTAAATCACGATGCCGCTCTCCTATCGCTCGCCGAAAACCGAAGTGCGCGAGAGCAAAATCCACGGACGCGGTTTGTTCGCCTTGGCTGCCATAGACAAGGACGAAATCATCGCCGTAAAAGGTGGCCACATTGTCGATCGAAAAACTTTGCGGGAAAAAATCACGTCACGGCTGGGGCCGGTGGAAATTCAAATCGACGAGGATTTGTTCATCGCACCGGTGACGGACGATGAGCGTGAGTTGTCGATGTTGTATTCGAACCACTCGTGCGACGCGAATGTCGGGCTGCGCGGCGAGATTACTTTTGTAGCTATGCGTGACATCCGAGCCGGCGAAGAGTTAACTCACGATTGGGCAATGACCGACGACGACGATTATTCCATGGAATGCAAATGCGGCTCACCGAACTGCCGAAAGATTCTCACCGGAAAAGATTGGCAGCGCCCGGAACTGCAAAAACGTTACGCTGGGTATTTCTCCGCGTACCTAGCCAGGAAAATCGCGGGATTCGGCAGTGCGACTTCAGCCGCTGATGTCGCGGATTGAAACAGATAAAAAGCGAAAGATTCTGATCTCCTGATCTGAGAGTATCCGTGATATCTGCGTAATCCGCAGTTCAGAGCGCGTTGAAGAATTCGTTCAGCTTCGTCGGCGCCGGACCGGGGACGATGCGCCAAAATCCGTCCGGATCTTGGACGACATGTCGTTCGCCCGAATCATCGTTTGGAAAACTGATGATGCGGCGTGCCTTCAGTCCGCGCTCGGCTGCGGCGCGATCGGCGTAGATTTCCTGTAAAATCTTGTCAACCCGTGGGTCCAACGGTTTTTCGAGCATGCTTTTTTCTTCGGCGCTCAAGGAAATCTCGGGCGGCCATAGCGGTGCGTGTTGGGTCGGCTTAGCTTGAGCCAACTCGAAAGCGTTCTCAGGCGCCGCCGCGGAATTTCTGCGTCTGCGAAATAAGTTCATAACCAAGGAGATTGTTATCGATGATTGTCGACTGAGCTTTTATCGTGCCAGAGCCTGTGATGGATCGGCTTGACCGCAGCGATAGAGCGGAGTTATGACGGTGGTGACACCGTCTAAGTATGAGCAAATCTTATTATCCAACAGAGCGGGCCGGTCGGATCGATTGGCATAACAACTTCGCGAGCGAATTCCCGAAAGTTGGAAAGGATCTCGGATTTACCGACGCCGAGATCACCAACGCGGTGAACGATTCCAAATACGCCGTCTACATCTACCAAACGCTCGGACGCGAAATCGAGGCCGATCCGGGCCACACCGCGAATGCCGTGCTGACAGGACAATCGTCCGGCGAGTATGTCGACCTTCCCGCTGGTTCGGGTGCCCTGGCCGCTGTCCGTCCTGGCATCGACACTCGCCGGCAGGCGCGAGTCGAACGCGTTAAACGAGACCACAACTATACCGATGCGATCGGCAAACAATTGCGGATCGACACCGGCGCAAAGTTCGACGCCAACAATTATCGAGCCGAACTCGGTAGGCCGCGCCAGACCGGAAATGTCGTCACTATCCCATTTCGCAAAGCCGGTGGCAACGTCGATGGAATCAATTTGTACCGTCAGCGCAAAGGCGAGAGCTCACCACAAAAAGTCGGCTTTTTTATGCGTACACCCGCGGTTGATGGAGCGCCCGGCAAATCAGGACAGATCACGTACACCGCCCGCGCGGTCGTGAATGGCAAAGAAATCGGCCAGCCGAGTGACGCGGTGATAGTCACGCTGAAGTGAAAGCTTAAGTAGCAAGCCCGTCGCCTGCGGATGCCCCGGACGGAGTGGCCGCGCTCGCGAAGTCGATCACCAAAGAACATAGGTAAAGAGCAACCGAGTCGGTTCACGTTCAAGGCTGAACCTTAAACGCTTGCATGACCTAGCCCTTTCCGGGGCGAACGTGGTTGGACGTTGGTTTGTTCTTGGCTAAGCTGCCGAGTTATGCGGTTTCGAACTTACAAAAATACTGACCTGACCGTGAGTGAAGTGGGGTTTGGTCTTTGGACGATTTCCACCGGCTGGTGGGGAAATTTTACCCAGGGCGAAGCGGTCGCGCTCATGCGCAGGGCGTTCGATCTCGGAATAACACTGTTCGACGCGGCTGACACCTACGGCAACGGGTTGAGCGAGGAACTGATCGCGAAGGCTTTTTCCAAGCAGCGCGACGAGATCGTGATCGCGACCAAAGTCGGTTACGATTTTGTGCATTACGGCGAGGGGCGCGGACGCGGGCAACGGGAGATTCCGCAAGATTTTTCGCCGGAGGCGGTGACGCACGCGACCGAAGCGGCGTTAAAGCGGCTCAAGACCGATTATGTCGATCTTTTGCAGTTGCATAACATTCGCATGGACCAGGTTTACGACGACGCGCTTTGGACCGCCCTTGAGAAATTGAAACGCGGAGGAAAAATTCGCTGCTACGGTATCGCGCTCGGTCCAGCGATCGGCTGGCTTTACGAAGGCGTCAACTGCATTCGCGGGTGCAACATCACCAGCGTCCAACACATCTACAACATGCTCGAGCAACATCCTGGCCGCGCCATGCAGGATGCCGCCACTGAAGCGGGCAAGGACACTATGTTTCTAATTCGCGTGACGCATTCGTCTGGCATGCTCGAGGGCAAGTACACTGCCGATACAGTTTTTCCGCCAACCGATCACCGCAGTCACCGTCCGCGCAGTTGGTTGCTCAACGGTATCAAGAAGGTCGACAAACTGCGTTTTCTTGAGAATGCCCATCGCTCCTTAGGCCAGGCAGCGCTGCAATGGCTGCTCGCAGACAAACGCATCGCCTCGGCCTTGCCGAACATCTACAACGAGGAACAACTCGTGGAATTCGCCAAAGCGCCGGAGTGTCCGCCGTTGACTGTAGAAGACTTGGACAAGATCGAGGCTCTTTACGCCAATAATTTCGGACTCGAAGAAGAGCCTCCGAAGTTCAAAGGCACGATGGAATTGCCGCAGGAAACAGCGGCGGCGTGAGTTAGGGTCATCTCGCGGAGATGTCCGATTTAATCGTCGGCACGCCCGACGGTCGCGCGCTGTCTAATCTGACTGATCATCTTCCACTGGTTGGGCGCGCCGAACCGTTGTGACTTCGCGCACACGATTTTGTCTTCGGCCGTTCGTCAGTTGTCCTTTGTAGATATCTTTGAACACATCGGCGATCATCGGTGCGGCAACGGTACCGCCGTGAACTTTGCTGCCAACATCGCCTTCGTAAAGCGCGGCGAATGTGTACTGGGGCTGATCGGCTGGCACAAATCCGGCAAACCACGCCGCCGTCCGCTCCTTATTTTTCGGGCCCCACTGCGCGGTCCCGGTTTTGCCAGCGACTTCGACATTGTCGAGTTCGGCCTCATGAGCGGTGCCGCCGGCACCATTCACGACATCGATTAGTCCAGTGCGCAATTGGTCCATTGTCTCGGCGGAACTATCGAGTCTGCGTTTTTCGCGGACTTGATAGGCGCTGACGATTTCATTGTCGCTGCTTTGGACCTGTTGCACTAAGCGCGTTTGGTAAAAAGTACCACCATTGGCGATGATGCCCATCGCCTGCGCCATTTGCAGCGGAGTCACCTGCATATCGCCCTGACCGATCGACAAGTTGGCAATGTCGCCGTTGAGTAATTTGCGGCCATGCGTCGCCTTCATGTATTGATCGTTAGGCACGCGCCCTTCCACTTCGCCGCGCAACGGAATGCCGCACTTCGCGCCGAAGCCTAGTTTCAAAGCCCAATCGATGATCGGTTCGGCGCCGGTTTTGATTCCGACTTGGTAAAACCAGGTGTCACACGATTCGGTCAGCGCCCGGACGAAGTTCATCGGGCCGCGATCGCCTTTTTTCCAGTTGTGAAACGTGAGATTGCCGATCTCAATGGCAGGCACGCATTCGTATTCATCGTTAGGCCTGACGGCGCCGCTCTCCAGCGCCGCGATTCCGACAGCGACCTTGAATGTTGATCCAGGCGGATAAGAGGAGCGGAACGCGCGCGGCAAAAGCGGAATATCCGGATCGTCCTGCAACCGCTTGAATTTCTCCGATGAGATCGTGGGAATAAAAAGATTCGGATCGTAAGTCGGCCAGGACGCCATCGCCAGAATGTCGCCGCAGTTTGGATCGACAATGACGAGCGCTCCGCGTTTTGCTTTGCCGGCAAGCGCTTTCTCGGCCAATTCCTGCAGGCGAACATCGAGTGTCGTAATCACGTTGTAGCCCGGCACTGGCGGCGTGATCAGTTTCTCGGACGTTTTCCGGCCATCCTTGTCGAAAGTGAGCTTGTATTCGCCATGTTTGCCGGTGAGCATGCCATTGAAGGTTTGCTCGAGTCCTTCGCGGCCTTCGGTTTCCGGCCAGAGCGTTTCGTGATTGTCGATGATGCCATCGAGATTTCGACCGGTCTTTCCAGTGTAACCGATAATTTGGCCGGCTAATTTTCCATTCGGATAAGTGCGGACATAAATCGGTCGCACCACCATTCCATCTTTCATGCGATCTTTGACCGCCTCGTACTCGTCCGCACTGAGATCTCGCGCGATCTCGAACGGCAGAATCCCGCGGTTGTGATAGTGTCGCAGAATCGCGTCGTCCGAAATTTCGATCGACCGGCCGATCAGTTTTGCCGCCTTGTCAATTTTTTCCCGCGCGAAGCTGATTGCCCGCGCGTCGGAAAAATCGAGTGGCGTAGGAAAATTGATGGCCAAATTGTAACTGAGTTTGTTTTGCGCCAGCGGGACGCCATTGCGATCCGTGATTTGTCCGCGTGGCGCCGGAACATCGAGAATATAAGTGCGCGCAAGCTTTTGCGTCTCGAACGTCGGGATGATCGTTTCCTCTTCTGTTTCTGGGCTCGCGCTTGGAGTTGCCGTCTGCGCCTGAACCACCGCAGATGCAGCAAAGATCGACAATATGATCGCCAGCTGACGCAGATGTTGGCGGATTAGGGTCGACCTCATTTCAAAAAAATCTGCGTTGATCTGCGAGATCTGCGGACAAATCAATGTCTTTGCAGAAAACGGTGCACTTCCTCCGCCAGCTTCGAACCGATTCCCTCGGTCGCGGCAATGTCTTCCACGCTCGCTTTGCGCAGCCGATTCACCGATCCAAATCTTCGCAACAGCAAATTCTTTCGGTTCTGGCTAACGCCTGGGCAATCGTCGAGAATGCTTTCTTCAACTCGTTTTTTCAAAAGCAATTGGTGGTAGGCGTTGGCGAAACGATGCGCTTCGTCGCGAATCCGCTGCAACAAACGCAGCGCGCCAGAGTCGAGCGGAAGTCGCAGCGGAAGGGCACGTCCCGGCCGATAAATTTCTTCGTGCTCTTTCGCCAAACCGACGATCGGCAGATCGTGTAAGCCGAGTCGCTGCAACTCGCGACACGCGGCCGAGAGCTGTCCTTTCCCGCCATCGACGATGATCAAATCGGGAACGCGAATGTAGCGCGAGCCTCCGGCGTGCGAATTAATTTCGGCTGCAGCCGGGATGCTTACGCTACTTTGCTGTCGCGCGATTGCCTCGCCGGCCGTTTCTTGAGAAAACTCCGCCGCATCAGGATTGAGCTCACGCGCCTCGAGTAGCACGCGAGAGTATCGTCGCCAAACGACTTCGGCCATGCTCGCGAAGTCGTCCTGGCCTTGAACGGTGCGCACGCGATACCGTCGGTAGCAATTCTTGTCCGGCAAGCCATACCGAAAGCAAACCATCGAAGCGACGACGTGTGTCGTAGAAATGTTAGAGATGTCGAAGCATTCCATCACGAGCGGCGGTCGCGGAAGCTGCAATGCTTCGGCCAATGCTCGCACATCCGCCATCGGATCGATCGCGCTCGGCAAACTGCCGCGGGTGAAGCGGCGCGTCGCCTTGGTCGTCTGGCGAACATCATCGATCATGTTGCGCAGTTCAGCCGCCTTTTCGAAATCCATTTTGTTGGCAGCCTGGCGCATTTGTCCTTCCAACGTGTCGATCATCTCCCGCGAATGGCCTTCCAGAAATTCGCACGCTTGCGCGACGCGTTCGCGATATTGCTGGGCCGTGATTTCGCTCAAGCGCATCGGAACTTGATAAGTCGCTGACTTCAACTCGCGCTCCGTCGGCGCACCGCGACCGAAGGTGAGCACGCCAAATTTCTTGCGCATCAAGTTGAGGGTCTGCCGGAGGGCCCCGGCGTGGGCATACGGCCCGAAATACCGTGCATTGTCGTCTTTCTTAAATCGCGCCAGCCTAAACCGAGGCCACTCCTCCGCCATGTCAATCTTGACCAGCAGAAATCGTTTATCGTCGCGGAAAGAAATATTATAACGCGGCCGATATTCCTTGATCAGCTTGCCTTCGAGCAGGAGCGATTCGGCTTCGCTGCGGACCACGTGCGTTTCGAAATCCCATGTCGCCTCCAGCATAGCGCGCGTTTTCAGATCGGCCTGCGCCATTTTGGATGGCAAAAAATACGAGCTGACGCGCTTGCGCAGGTCACGTGCTTTGCCCACGTAAATCACGCGATTAAACCGGTCGCGCATGAGATACACCCCCGGCTTGTGCGGGACTTCATGCATCTTTTTCTGCAGATCGGGTTTCTCTTTCGTCGGCATCATCTGTCGAGAAGATCGACAATCGCGCTTCGCGAATTGTAGGGCAAGCACCTCCCTTGGCATCTAAGCCTTGTAGCCGCGGCCCTGCGGGCCCGACCGACGGAGGTTCAGAACTGTCACCGCTACGCTCCGCACAGCGAACCGGCTACAGCGGATCGCTACGCCGCGCGCCGGCGCGGCAACGCGGACTGCACCATCATCAATTCGCTGACATTCTCCGGCGTGAGCAAACCGACCAATCGTTTCATGCTGTCGAGCACCGGCACCGCCGGACAATTGCATTCCTGCATGATGCGAAACGCTTCTTCAAAGCGCGTGCCGGTTGTTACTGTCGGAATATCGCGCCGCATGACGTTACCGACACGAATCGTCGGATCGTCTTTGCGCAACGCGGCAATCAGATCATGGCGCGTCAGCATGCCGGCCACCTTCCCGCTTTCATCGAGCACGGGAAAATCGTGTTGGGACGTGGCGAGTAACGCATCCACCGCTTCTTGCAACGTAGCGCTGATCGGCAGCGAACGAAACTCGCGCACCATTGCGCTCGACACCGGGAATCTCCGAGACACATCTCTCATTTGGGCTAGCGCCGCCTCTTGGGAGGCGCCGATGTAAACGAACAGTGCGATGAAAATTAAAAACGGATTCCAAAGTAAGCCGAGAAAACCGAAAATAAACGCGCAACCCTGTCCGATGCTCGCTGCGATCTGTGTTGCCCGCGCGTAAGGGAGACGCGTGGCCAGCAACGCGCGCAAAACCCGGCCACCATCCATCGGAAACGCCGGTAGCAGATTGAAGAGAATCAAAACGACATTGATCGTAAGCAACTGCGCGATCATGTCTCCGCCTTGCACTGTCTCCGGATTCAACAGGCCGCGAGTGCCGATCACCAAAAAAAGACAAAACGCGATGATCACATTTACGGCGGGGCCTGCCAGCGCGATGATTAATTCCTGGAGCGGCTCTTCCGGCATTCGCTCGAGCCGCGCCACGCCGCCGATCGGGAGCAGCGTAATGTCGGGCGTGTTAATACCGAAAGCTTTTGCTGCGAACGCGTGTCCGAATTCATGCAACACCACGCAAACGAAAAGCAGCAGAACAAAAATCACGCGTGCCGCGGCTACGGCCGAGCCCCCTTCGGCGTAATACCCGTACGCCAACCAGGCAATCAGAAGCAAAAAGGTAACGTGAATCCGCAGTTGGATTCCCGCGATTCGAATAATCGGAAGCGACCAGCTCATAAGTTAGGTAACCTACGTCGAAAGGTTATCGCGCGAAATGCCTTTATCCCGCGCATCTTTCTTCCACACTGAGGCAAAATGGAGCTCTTCGATGTGGCAATCGTCGGAGCGGGCCCGGCAGGATCAACCTGCGCGGCCTTTTGCGCCGCGGCTGGATTGCACACGGTGATCATCGAACGCGAAAAATTTCCGCGGGAGAAAGTCTGCGGCGATTGCTTGAACCCGGCGTGCTGGCCGGTGCTGCGCCGGCTTGGACTTGTGGAACAATTCCAAAACTTGCCGCACGGAAAACTCGACGCCGTCGAGTTTATAACCATTCCCGGCCGACGGGTAACTGTCGATCTTCCGGGCGGCGAAGGGAGCGAAATCGCGGTCAAGCGCAGTTTGTTCGATAACCTTTTGCTCGGCCGTGCGCGGGAGCTCGGCGTGGTCGTTCGCGAAGAATCGACCGTCACGGCGTTATCCAAAACCGCAGCGCGCAATTGGAAGATCGATATCGTTAATCAGACCGTCGCCGCGCGCGTGCTGGTGGGCGCCGACGGACGGAATTCCACCGTGGCGCGGCTCCGTAATTTGTTGCCAATGCCGGCGCGCGAACGTATCGCCCTGCAAGCTCACATTTCATTGCCGCGCAACTTCGGCAACCGCGTGGTTCTCCAATTTCTCGCGGAAGGGTATTCTGGACAGGCGCCGGTGAACGAAGATGAACTCAATCTTTGTCTCGTTGGCACACCGCCAACTATTTCATCGCTGCGAAAATGGGCGGAGCGAAATTTTGAAATCAAACCCGCCCAACTATGGCGCACAATCACCCCGCTCACCCGCGCGCCGGTTCTTTCTATTCACGAAAATCTTTTTTTCATCGGTGACGCTGCGCGCGTGGTCGAGCCATTTACTGGCGAGGGAATTTATTATGCGCTGCGGTCGGGTGAACTCTCGGCCATCGCGATCGAGAAAATCGTTTGTAGCCAGGATCGGCAGTCACCTTTGCGCGAATTTGCCCGCGGTATGGCGGAGATGTATCGGGGGCGTTTGTGGATTAACCGGCTTGCGCGCAGCGCAGTTTTGTCGCCGCATTTTGCGTCGCAACTCTTGCACGCCGCGCCATTTGGCCTGGCGATCCTGCGGTCGCTGACCGGAAAAATCGTCAGGCCGAATTTGCCGGGGCGTTCCATTCACGACGACAGGGCGCCGTGGCTACGATGACCGCCGTGCTGCCTTCACGGTGTTGGACATCAACATGGCGATGGTCATTGGGCCGACGCCGCCCGGCACGGGCGTGATGGCCGCCGCTTTCTTTGCGACTTCGTCAAACGCAACGTCGCCCACTAGCCGATAACCGCGTTCGCTCGTTGCATCTTCCACTCGATTAATCCCAACATCGACAACAACTGCGTCATCGCGGACGTGATTGGCTTTCACAAATTCGGCGCGACCGATCGCTGCAATTAAAATGTCTGCTGAACGCGTGATCGCTTCGAGATCGCGTGTGCGCGAATGCGCCACAGTCACGGTCGCGTCGCCGCCCGGGCCTTTTTGCATGAGCAAAAGAGCGAGGGGTTTTCCTACGATCATGCTTCGCCCGAGAACGACGACGTGCGCGCCAGAGATGTCGATCTTGCTTTCCAGGAGCAAGTGTTGGATACCGAGCGGCGTGCAGGGAACGAATCCCGTCACATCACCAAGCGCGAGTTTGGCGACATTGAGCGGGTGAAATCCATCAACATCCTTTGCTGGATCGATCGCGCGCACGATCGTTGCCTCATCGATCTGTTTCGGAGGCGGCGATTGAACAAGAATGCCATGAACATCCGGAGCACTATTTAACTCTTCAACGCGCGTGAGTAGCTCTGATTGCGTCGTCGACGTTGGCAGTTCGAGTTTGACCGAGTGAAGCCCGAGCTCGCGGCTCATTTTGTCTTTCGAACGAACGTAGGCGCGCGAGGCCGGGTTATCACCGACGAGAACCACTGCGAGTCCTGGCGTGATTCCTTTCGATTTTAATTGCGCGATGTCGCGACGAAGATCGACATAAACCTTTTCGGCAATCGTGCGGCCGTCGATGATGTTGAGCATAAGATCAAACTTTAGAGACCATAGACGCTCAATTGTCATTCCGATCCCGCAGTCTCGGGAGAGGAACCTCACGATCGAAATGGCGGTCACACTGACTACATTGTGTGACGCATAACCGGTCGGGAAATCGTTCGCTACGCTCAGAATGACAGAACGCGATGCCGCGGTTGTCGATCAAATTGCCCATGCGTGAAACTTAGCTAACTCAGCGGCGTTCAACCAGCGACATCAGTGCATCTTGCAAACGCAAACGCTCGGCTTCGAATGCCTGCGGCGTACTTGTCGATCTTACCCAATGCGGTGGTCCGATGATGAAGCGGACCTTGGAAAAAGGACGCGGCAGGATAAATTGGTCCCAGCTTTTCAAGCGCCAGCAACTCGAGGTACTCAAAGTTGACTGGCACGACTTCCGCGCCGGTTTTTTGCGCGAGAAAAATAATGCCGGGACCGAGTTCATATGCCGGTCCTCGCGGGCCGTCTGGCGTGATCAAAATGTCGCGCCCGGTTGCCAGCACATTGCTGAGTTCGAGAATTGCGCTCGCCCCCAGCCGCGAACTGGAACCGCGCACGACTTCAAAGCCGAAGCGCTGCGTTAAATCTGCAACGAGGTCCCCATCGCGACTGGCGCTGACGAGGCCAGCGCCGGGCCGTTGCGGCAGGAATTTTTTCAAAGCAAACGAGATGAGCAACAGGCGGTTGTGCCAAAGCGCAGCGATGTAATTCTTGCCGGCAGGCTGGCCGATGACGCCCATCCGGTCATCGATTTCAAAACGTAAGGTCCGCGCCCAAACCTGGAGCAAACGAAATCCAAACGCGATCAGCCACCGCGCCCGCCAGCCTTCGATTTTCAACGTTTGCGGGGCTTCTCGGGTTCACTTTGCCAGCGAAATGCGCGCGGATTGGGCAAGCACACTTGATCGAGAATTCGCCACACAACGGTATCGACAAGATCGACAATTGACCTTGGGCGGCTGTAAAAAGACGGGATCGCCGGCAAGACGATTGCGCCAGCTTCGAGCAGCGTGATGACGTTACGGGCGTGAATAAGATTCCACGGCGTTTCGCGCAGCACTAGAATCAGCTTGCGGCGTTCCTTTAAGAAAACATCGGCTGCGCGCAAGAGTGCGCTATCGCTGGAGCCGGAGGCGATTCGACCGAGCGTTGCCATCGAGCATGGCACAATGACCATCGCGTCAAAACGTGCCGAACCGCTGACGAATGGAACGTTGAGATCGTTCTCCGCGTGTCGGGTGACGCCCTTGGGAATCTGCAATCGATCGATCTCCTCGGCGGCGACTTGTCGGGCGTGCGCGCTCATAACGAGATGAACTTCGTGCGCTGCGCAATCGATCTGCTCGAGCAAACGTTGCAGATAAATTGCGCCGCTCGCGCCCGTGGCTGCGATGACCAGCTTCATTAGCTAAGAACTACAACTCTTCGCTTTGATCGACAATCAGAGAACAAGGCTATTTGCCGCGATAGGGTGATTTAACTTGCCCGGGGCCATTGAATTCTTCGCCGGACAGGGCAATAAGATAAGCCATGGTCAAAAAACTTTTGCACACTCGTTACCGAGTAAAAGATCTGGAGAAGACGGTGGCGTTTTACAAAGACGTTCTTGGTTTGCAGGAAACTCGTCGTCATACTTCCGGGCGCGGCTCGCAGCTGGTGTTTTTTAAGGCGCCGGAGAGCGAGGAAGAGATCGAGATTTGTAAATTCGATAAAAGCGGGTCGGTGCTGGTCGGTCCCGACCTGACGCATCTCGCCTTCGAAGTGGAAGATATCGAGAAGTTCGCGCGCGAATCTGCCGCCAAAGGTTATCCCCTTTCCGATGGACCGCATCAAACTGAAGGCGGAAGCAAAATCGCTTTCATCGATGCCCCGGAAGGTTACGAGATCGAGCTGATTCAGCGCGGCGGGGATTTATAAAGTTTCCTAGGCCATTCGCTTGCACAGCGAGAAAGCTTGCCACTAAATTTCCCGCCGATGAAACGGGGACGCCGCTGGATCGCCTGGTTCTTCGCGCTGGGACTGCCGCTGGCCGTCTTCGCGCAAGAACTAGAAAGCGTCCGGCCAACCGGCGTTCCAGAGCCCCTGCCAAAGGAGTCTCCGTCAAAACTAACGCGCGCGCGGTCTCCGCGCTCGCACGCCAAAGCCAAGGCGAGTCCAGATGAAGAGCGCGAGGAGATTGCGCCGCCACGTGTCTCCGGTGGAATTCCAGCGACGGGCGCAAAGTCGGTCATTATGGTCGATGCTCGCACCGGGCAGATTTTGTACGAAAAAAACGCGGACGAAGTTCGTGCACCGGCGAGTACGCAAAAGTTATTGACGGCGTTGATCGTTGCCGAGACCGGTTTTTTGGATCGACAAGTGACCGTTGAGCCGGTCGACACGCTAGCCGATCCGGTGAAACTGAACATCAAGCCGGGCGACACTTACCAGCGGATTGATCTGTTGCGCGCATTGCTCGTGAAAAGTCCAAACGACGTGGCGCGGTGTCTGGCGCGGGACAACGCCGGCAGTATCGAAGCTTTTGCCGAACGAATGAACCAGCGAGCCCGCGAGCTCGGCGCGACGCATTCGCACTTTGTGAATCCGAACGGGCTGCCCGTGCCGGGACAATATTCCAGCGCGCGGGATCTTTCGGTTATTGCCCGCACGGCCTACGCCAACCCGACTATTCGTTCGATCGTTTGTCTGCCGCAGATTGTCTTTCGTTACGCCAACGGCCGCACCCGCGAACTTGAGAACACCAACAAAGTTTTGAAACGGCTCCCGTATTGCAACGGCATGAAAACCGGCTACACGGAAGCGGCTGGGCACTGCTTGATTTGCAGCGGTTCGCGACCCGGTCGTGACATCATCGTCGTCGTGCTCGGCGATAGTAAAGCCGGAGTGTGGCGCGACGCATCTGCACTGCTCGCCTGGGGGCTCTGGAATCCATCGGCTGGATGAGCGACTTATTTGCCGAGCAACTGCAAGCACTCCGCGCGCGCTCGCTAGACCGACATCTGCGTGAGATCGGAAGCGCGCAAGGACCGATCGTCGATCTTGATGGGAAACGGCTGATTAATTTTTCGTCGAACGATTACCTGGGGCTGGCAAACGATCCCCGTTTACGCGAAGCCGCGATTGGCGCGATCAACCAATTCGGAGTCGGCGCTGGCGCATCGCGATTAATGAGCGGAACGCAACCGCCGCATCTTTGTTTGGAAAGCGCGCTGGCGAAATGGAAGGGAGTGCCTGCGGCGCTTTGTTTCAACAGCGGATACGCGACGGCTCTTGGGACGCTGCCGGCATTGGCCACGAAGAGCGACGTCGTTTTGCTCGACAAGTTGTGTCACGCCTCGTTAATCGATGGCGCGAAGTTAAGCGGGGCGACGCTGCGCGTTTTTCCCCATAATCAGCTCGCCAAGCTGAAAAGCCATCTGGAATGGGCGGGCCGCGAACGGCCGAACGCGCGAATTCTCATTGTCACTGAATCCGTCTTCTCGATGAACGGAGACCGCGCGCCGCTGCACGATTTGGTTGGGCTGAAAAAATATTTCAACGCGCTCTTGCTGCTCGATGAAGCACATGCCATTGGCGTAATCGGTCCGAACGGGCGCGGGCTCGCCGCCGCCGAAAATCTGAGCGACGAGGTCGATGTTCAAATGGGAACGCTGAGCAAGGCGCTCGGGGTGAGTGGCGGTTACGTTTGCGGGTCGCGCAATTTGATTGAATGGCTTATCAATCGCGCCCGATCATTTATTTTTTCGACGGCACCGCCACCGGGCCTGGCCGCCGCGGCCTTGGCCGCGCTCGATTTCATTTCCTCAGCCGAAGGAGAAGACCGCCGGCGCCTTCTCTGGCGTAACATTGACATCTTGCGGGAACGGCTCTCGCTGCATTCGGGCAGCGCGATTTTCCCATGGATTGTCGGCGACGAGCAAGCCGCGCTCGAGTTAGCCATGCACCTTCAAGCGGAAGGATTCTTCGTGCCCGCGATTCGTTATCCCACTGTAGCGAAAGGCGCGGCGCGTTTGCGCATTACTGTAACCGCCGTTCACACAGCTGAGCAGATTTGCTCGCTCTGCGACGCGATAAAAAACCTAAAAAACCAGAGGCGAAATTAAGGCGTTCGGGATGATGCCCAATAACGGAGTAATGGCGAAGGAACCAGTGTGGGGTTGTGATCTACGTTGGCAGGCGCATCAGCTGGGACATCCTCCGGGCCTTCGGCGGGTGGCGCGGGTTCCTCCATATTGGTGCCAGCGCTGGCGTATTTTGCCGTCAGGCGCTGTTCCAAGGTCTGGTGGTTCGCTGTCGTCATATTGGTAGTGGAACACGCCGGCAGCAAAGCGAGGCCGAGCAGGCAGGTAGCGATCTGGATTTTCATTCGTTGGACTCTATAAACGGCAAATACCGATGCTTTATAATTACTATAATCGGGTGACGGATGGCAAGCATTTTTTTGGCTACGAAAAGCGTCTCAGAAGCGGCCTTAGCCGTTCAATTGTTGCCGGCGGCCAAAGCTTGCGTTCGGTCACCAAAGCAGAGTCCAACGCTGAATGTTCCGGCCAATTCGCCTCACCCGGCAGTCGCAGGATAACATCGACAATCACTTTTCTGGCGGCATCGGCATTTGCCAGCAAATGAGCGATGACACTCTGGGCGGAAACCGGCTCTTCCTCGATCTTCCAGCAATCGTAATCGGTAATCATCGCCATGGTGGCGAGCGCAATTTCCGCTTCTCGGGCCAACTTTGCTTCCGGCAAACTCGTCATCCCGATCACGTCGAAGCCCTGCCGGCGGTTGAACTCCGACTCGGCGCGCGTGGAAAATGCTGGCCCATCCATGTTCACGTAGGTGCCGCCGTTGTGCACCGTGAGGCCCTGCGAGCGCGCCGACTCGGCCAGCAAATTGCGTAGGTTCGTGCTGACCGGTTGGGCGAATGAAATATGCGCAACGATTCCATTCCCGAAAAAAGTGTGGCCCGCGCGCGAGCTGGTCCGGTCGTAAAACTGCGACGGCAACAAAATATCCCGCGGGGCGTATCTTTCCTGCAAACTGCCGACCGCGCTAACCGAAATGATCCAGCGCACGTTGAGGGAGCGCAGTGCGTAAATATTCGCGCGATGATTCAGCTCGTGCGGCAAAATCCGGTGCCCGCGCCCGTGTCGCGGCAAAAAATAAACCTGGCGCCCGCTAATTTTTCCACCGATCAGCGTATCGGAAGGCGATCCAAACGGCGTGTTGATCTGATGCTCGGTCGCATCGAGTAACTCCTCCATTTGATATAATCCGCTGCCGCCAATGATGCCGATCGCTGGAAGTTGATCCTTCATTTGCACCCCGATTAAATGCAAAAGATCGACAACTTGAAAAGGGATAATCAGAGTGCGTGGCGCATCTCGCCTGACGATGTATTATTTTGTCCTTCCATGCCGAAATTCTTTATCAAGACCTACGGTTGCCAGATGAACGAGCGCGACTCGGAACAGGTTGCGCACTCGCTCATCGCGCGTGGTTACGAGCGCGTGGCGAGCGAAATGGAAGCCGACGTTGTGTTGCTCAATACTTGCAGCGTGCGCGACATGGCCGACCAGAAAGCGCTTGGCAAAATGGGAATGCTTGGGCAACTGGCAAAACAGCGTCCCGAAATTGTTTTCGGCTTTTTGGGATGCATGGCTCAGGCGCGCGGCAAATCGCTGCTCAAGAATTTGCCGCATGTCGATCTTGTCGTCGGCACCCAGAAGTTTCATCGCGTTGCAGAGTATGTGGATGAACTGGTTGCGAGAAAAAGGAGCTGGATTCCAGAAAACATCCAACGCTCAACGCCCAACGTCCAACGCTCAATGGAAAGGCGGATGGACGATTTGTGTTTCTCGATTGTAGATGTTGCAGAGGAAGCGGGATCGCAATCGACTATTCGTGAACAGGAACTCGCGCCCAAGCAAGCGACCGCCTTTGTCTCAGTTATGCAAGGCTGCAACATGCATTGCACTTTTTGCATCGTGCCGCAGACGCGTGGCGCCGAGCGCAGTCGTTCCATTCCGGAAATTGTGCGCGAAGCAGGCGATTTGGTCGCGCGCGGCGTGAAAGAAGTCACTCTCCTTGGACAGATCGTAAACTTGTATGGCCGTCACGAATTCCCGAAGATCGACAACAAAAGTCCGTTCGTGCAATTGCTGGAAGTCGTCCACCAGATCGACGGGCTCGAGCGACTGCGTTTCACTTCACCGCATCCGATCGGTTTTCGCGAGGATTTGATCGGCGCATTCGAGAGATTACCGAAATTGGTCGAACACGTTCATCTGCCGTTGCAGTCTGGGTCGAACAAAATCCTGAAAGCGATGCACCGCGCTTACACGGCCGAAAAATATGTCGATCTTGTCCAGCGAATCCGGCTGGCGCGGCCGGGAATTTCGATTACGACGGACATCATAGTCGGATTCCCCGGCGAGAGCGATGACGATTACAAACAAACGCGCGACTTAGTCGAGCGAGTGCAATTCGATAACGCCTTTGTTTTCCGTTATTCGCCGCGACGAGATACGCCAGCCGCCGAAATGCCTGATCAAATCAAGGAACGAGTCAAAGAAGAACGCAATCACAATTTGCTCGACGTCGTGGACGAATCAGCGCGCCGCGCGAACGAGCGCCTCGTTGGACGGCATGTTGAAATTCTTTGCGATGGCCCGAGCAAAACGAATCCGGAGCGACTGATGGGCCGGACGCGCACGAACAAAATCGTCATCTTCGAAGGCGGCGATGAACTCGTCGGGGAACTTGTCGATGTACAAATTGAGCGCGCGACTGGGTTCAGCCTCTATGGAACGCCGTTGAGCCGACCCAAAGCGCCCGCCGCGATGATCGCCGCATGATTTATCATTTCTCTTTGCAAACTGCCGGATTCATCTCCGGCGCGTTTCTTCTTTTGGTCGGATTGCCTGGGCTGTTCCGGCCGACGCTGGTGCAAAGCCTGACTCGACACTTTCCCCGTTCCTTTCTTGCCGGCATCGTCTTGTTGACTATCGATCTTGTCTGGAGTTTTTGGCTTCTCAGCACGATGGAAATGGGCGAGTTCGCCAGTTTTCGCCGGCCGCTGCTCATTGCCCTGCCGATTAGCTATGTGCTCGTCCTGCGCTTTATGCAGGAATTTTTGGCTGTGCGCGCGCTTGGCATTCTTTGCTTGCTCGCCGCCGAGCCGCTTCTCGATGCCGCATTTTTTCGCTACGAAGCGAGCCGGTTGTTTGTCACTGTGTTTGCGTACCTGCTTGTCATTGCGGGTCTTTTTTGGGTGGCGATGCCTTATTTGCTGCGCGATCAGATCACTTGGAGCACGAAGAATAAGGCGCGTTGGCGGTTCGTGCATGGGATCGCCCTTGCATATGGCGCAGTGATGCTTGCACTAGCGATCACGCAATATTGATGAGCGGAAGATAGGTAAATTGCCTGTGCCAGCAGGGACAGGCTGTCGGCGGCGGTTCTGCAGCGGAGTTCAACTTCACGGCGGCACACAGGCTACGAAAAGTCTATGTTCCGTACCGTATGAACCGGGTTCTCGTAATCCGCGGCGGTGCCATTGGCGATTTCATTCTTACGCTGCCGGCGCTCAGAGCGCTGCGCGGCGCATATCCGCAGGCGCACATCGAGATTCTCGGTTACAAGCACATCGCGGCGCTGGCCGAAAACCGGTTTTACGCGGAAGCCATCCGCTCAATCGAATACGGACCGATGTCGGGCTTCTTCGCAAGAGACTCGGGGCTGTCGCCCGAGCTCAGCAGTTATTTTTCCAGCTTCGATTTGATTATCAGCTATCTCTACGATCCGGACGGAATCTTCGAGAACAATTTGCGCCGCTGCCGCGCCCGACAAATTGTGCGCGGCCCGGCCAAGATCGACAACTCACGACACGCGGCGCACGCGGCGCGACAACTAGCGCAACCGCTTCTGGAGCTTGGAATTCGCGTCGAGGATTTGGCGGCGCGGCTTTATCCATCGCTCGAAGATCGAAATTTCGCCGCGAAATTTCTCGCTGATTGTGCGCGACCGATTGTGAGATTGCATCCTGGCAGCGGGAGCGAGAAAAAAAATTGGCCGCTCGAATCCTGGAGCGAGATCGGAAATCAGTTGCTGAGCTCGGAGAATTTCGCGGGCTCGATCGTCGTCATCTCAGGCGATGCAGACGAAAATCAAAAGGTGAAGCTGCAGTCAATTTGGAAAAATCCGCGCGTTCGTTTTGCGAAAAACTTGCCGTTGACGCGTCTCGCAGCTTTGTTCGCGGACGCAGTTTTTCTCGGGCACGATAGCGGCATTTCTCAGTTGGCCGCGGCCGCGGGCGCAAAGTGCGTTTTGCTTTTCGGGCCAACCGACGCGGGGATTTGGGCGCCGCTAAATGAAAACGTTCGCGTGATTCGGGCGCCGAATGGCGACCTAAGAGCGCTCGGTAGCGGAACGGTTTTGGCGGCTTGCGCGAACGCGCTGGCCGCAGATGCGCCCTTTACTTTAACTCGCCGGTAGCTCCCGGCACTTTTTGCCACGGTTCGACGCGGCCGCCGATGGCTTCATGTAAAAGTTCTTCTGCGCGACCGGCGAAATCGATGTTGTTTTCTGGACTCGCGAATCCATGGCCTTCGTCTGGGTAAACGAAATCCTGACTGCTGCGCGTTGAGGATCGGAGAATAAGATCTTGCGCGGAATCAGCGATGGGAGCTCCGCCTTTGCGAAGCGACCAGAAGAACCACGAGGCCGCAGAGACGCCAGTGGACAAATTTTTGCCAGCGATCCATTACGAACTGATGCGCATCGGCATCAGGACGTAAAGAAACGGTGTCTGGATTTTCAAGACGCCGGGGCTCATCTCATCGATGAGATCTAGAAAAATTTCATCCTCGGTCAGGTTGCGCAGCGGTGCCATCAAAAATTCCGGGTTGAACGCGACGGAAAATTCGCGGCCTTTGTATTGGACGGGCAACGATTCCTTGGCCTCGCCGACCTCCGGTGTGTTGGCGTTTATGTCGATGTTGTTCTTACTGAAGCTGAGCTTGATCGAATTCGATTTTTCACTGGCCAGGAGCGAAACGCGACGCAGCGAATTCAAAAATGTTTCCCGCTCGAGGGTGACGCGCTCTTTCGCTTCAGACGGGATGACCTGCCGATAGTTCGGATAGTTGCCCTCGATCAATTTCGACACCAGCAGCGTCTTGTTTAGATCGAATGCGATTTGGCCGCTGCCCACACTCACTTTCACTTCGCCCTCATCGGTGAGCAGGCGTTGCAATTCGGTCACGGCTTTGGTCGGAACAATGATGTCGGCTTCGTGGCTGCGGGGAAATTCCAACTCGATGTCCACCATCGCGAGGCGGCGGCCGTCGGTCGCGACGAGCGTGAGTTTGTTGTCCTTAAAACTAAACAGGACGCCGTTGAGCACGTAGCGTGTTTCGTCAGTCGAAATGGCGTAAGAGGTTTTGCGCAGACCGTCACGCAGATCCTTCTGCCGAATGGTTACCACTTTAGCGCCTTCGAATTTCGGCAGTGGCGGAAATTCCTCTTCCGGCAGTCCGAGGATTTTGAAAAAGCTTTGTCCACTGCGAATGGACGCGGCGTTTTTTCCATCGACATCAATCTGGACTTCGCTCGAGGGCAACTCGCGAACGATGTTGAAAAGGCGACGTGCCGGCAACGTGGTCGCGCCTTCCTTCTCCACTTGCGCTTCAAAACTTCCGCGGACACCGACGTCCAGATCGGTGGTGGTGAGATGAACTTGGTCCCCGTTGGCTTGCAAAAGTACATTCGACAAAATCGGCAGCGTCGTGCGTGTGCTAACTACGTTTTGAACCTGCTGCAGACCTTCAAGCAGTTTTTCTTTCGTGGCGCTAAATTTCATGACGGAGAATCGCGTTTAAGATGTAAAGCTTCCGATTTTGTTCGGCAACCGTAATCTCGCGCGTACTCAGATCGACAATCGCGGGCGAACGGATCAATTTGTTCCTATCTCTGCAGCGAGCTGTCGATGAAAGAAATCGTCTGGCGAATGCTATCCTGTTCTTTCATCCGCTTTTTCACCAGCTTGCAGGCGTGCAACACGGTGCCGTGATCGCGGCCGCCGAACGCTTCACCGATTTCGTTGAGCGACGCTTTGGTAAGCTCGCGCGCCAGATACATTGCCACTTGACGCGGAAAAGCGATGTTGGCCGGACGCCGTTTGCTCGTCATGTCCGCGAGACGCACGTCGAAATGTTCGGCCACGCGCCGTTGAATTTGCTCGATAGTGACGGAGTGCCGCGCTTCTTCTTGCAAAATGTCTTTCAGAAGATGTTCGACTACTTCGTGGGTCAGCTCTTTTCCGCTGAGCGATGCAAACGAAGCCACTCGCATGAGCGCCCCTTCCAGCCGCCGGACATTGCTGCGAATGCGGTTGGCCAGAAAATCGAAAACTTCCTCCGGCAATTTGATCGACATCCCGCACGCTTTTTTCCGCAGAATGGCGATGCGCGTTTCCACATCGGGCGGTTGCAGCTCCGCCGTCAGGCCCCATTCGAAACGCGAGACTAACCGGTGCTCAAGGTTTGCGATCTCGGAAGCGGGCCGGTCACTTGAGAGCACGATCTGCTTATGCCCGTCAAACAGCGTATTAAACGTGTGGAAGAATTCTTCCTGCGAACGTTCTTTGCCGCCCAGGAACTGAATGTCATCAATGAGCAGCAGATCCGCTTGCCGGTATCGCTTACGAAATTTTACCAGATTGCTGTGCTGGATCGCGTCGATGAATTCGTTGATGAAAAGTTCGCTCGAAAGATAAATCACTTTTGTGGTTTTCTTTTTTGCCAACACATACTGCCCGATCGCCTGCATTAAATGCGTCTTCCCCAGACCGACCCCGCCGTAAATGAACAGCGGGTTGTAGGTTTTAGCCGGTGATTGGCCGACGGCGAGACTGGCAGCGTGCGCAATCTCGTTGTTTGGCCCCACCACGAAGGACTCGAACGTGTTGCGCGGATTGAGCCCGAGCGTACTGGTGGCCGATCTACTCCCGCGCGCCGAGTCCGTTCCTCCGGCCGCGCTGGTTTCCTGGAAAATGGGTTCGCTTAGCGGCTCCGAAGGCGACAAAAACTTGACCGCGCGCGGCGCACCGAGAGCTCCCGCGATCGCGTCTTGCAATGCGGCCATGTGATTACTCTCGATCCAATACTTGTAGATGTTATTCGGAACGCGGAAGGTCAATGCGTTCTCGTCTACACTGATCAATTCGAGTGAGGCAAACCAGCGCTTGAACGTGTCGCCACTCACCTGTGGCTTTAGCGCGGCCGCCAATTTCTGCCAGAGCTCCGCACACCGTTTGTCCATACTTGTTAACATCGTTACACAATTGCCACATGGGCAGTTATCGAGGGAAAATGGATCGCAGTTTGGGTACGCGATTTCGCCTCGCCAGGCCAGTTCGCTCCAGCCGGGCTTTCGGAAAAATTGCGCAAACCACGGAAATACGAGGGGAAATGCCGATTTGCGCAGTGAAAATTCCGTTCGCTTGCCTCGGGATAGACATGTTTTATCTGAAGGCTCTTCACCAAGCTCAAGGTGTTACTCATTCGTAGGGCTTAAGTTTTCTCAGAAATGTTCACACGTTATTCACATCCAGCCCGTTTGCTCCCTGGCAGCCGGCTTGAGATTAGAAACCGGTTCTAAAATCGACAAGAAAAAATCTGAATTTTATTTTCGTCATCGTTCAAAAAAACCTTGACTGAAAAAAGCAATCGACATTTCCCCAAGCGCCGACAAAATCATCTGCACGCCGCGGAGTTGAGTCCGAACACTTTCCCAAGTTGACCGCTGTTGCGTCGCGGGCATTTTTTCTCCCCAATTGCTCGCAATGACCATGCGGATTCTGCTGTTGCTCATTCTTTCCGCGCTGGCGCTCTCGCCCGCGCCAGCTGTGGAAGAGCTTCAACCGCCGTTCGGTTTTCGCTGGAACGATCCGATGTCGCGAGTAGAAGCGGTGCTCAAGGGCGCCAAAGCGCAGATCTTGTCACGCGAGAAGAAAGAGAACCGCGAGATCTGGACTGTCGAAGGTCTGATTCATCCCGGGCTCAAACGTACTGTCTTCACCTTTAAAGGCGGGGCGCTCTTCGGGGTGGAATTGCAATACGAATACGACAACTGGACAATCGAGCGCTACAACGAACGCATGGGAGAAATTCGCCGTTACTTCGATGCCAAGTACGGCACCGGTAAATTAGTTTCGCGGACGCGCGATACCGATTCCGATGTCATCCAAACGCTGGTCGGTTATCAATGGATGATCGGCGCGACCATGCTCGAGCTTTTTTATTTCTCGGCCCAACACGATTCGCTCGTTTACCGAACGATTTCCGTCGATTACAAAGCGCTCTGAGCTGTACGCAGCCCTCCGTGGCCTTCAGAGCAGGACGTGCTTCACGCGGCTATAGCGTCGTCTCGCTGACGAGCGAGTGTCGATCTTCTGTGCGGATGCGCTTTCCGCGCTGCGTTTCTTTTTGCAACCGCTTCAGCCGGCTCGATAATGCCGCCTTCGCCGCCGAGCTCATTCGATCGATAAAAAGAATCCCGTTCAAATGATCGATTTCATGCTGCATGGCTCGCGCCAGGAACCCGCTTGCTTCAATCTCGACCTTGTCGCCCTCCAGACTTTGCGCGCGCGCCACGATTGATTTTGCGCGTTCAATTTGGCCGCTGATTTCCGGAAAACTCAAACAGCCTTCCGTTCCCATTTCTGTTTCAGTGCGCAATTCGACCTCCGGATTGATTAACACCAGCGGCATCGCGCCCTTTGGATCGACGTCTTGTCCGTTTAGTTTCATTTGGGTTGGCCGGTCCTCCACTTGTGAAATGTCGAGCACGGTGAGTTGAAGGGCTTCGCCGATTTGCGGCGCCGCGAGTCCAACTCCATTAGCCGCGTGCATCGTCTCGATCATGTCCATCGCCAACTCGCGGATGCGATTGTCGATCTTGTCCACGCGCTTGCCTTTCGCGCGCAAGGCGGGATCGCCGTACTGCCGGATAGACAACTTCATTTTTCTTCGCGTGTGAACGCCGGCAAATTTTTCACACCAGCCAGCTTCAGTGCATCCATCACTTTGATGATCGTGCCGAAGGAAGCTTTCTTGTCGGCTTGGAGCGCGAGCGATGACTTGCGGGTCTCTGGCAAATCGCGCACCGCATTTTCGAGTTCATCGACTCCAATTGCCCGACTGTCGAGTTTGATCTGGTCATTTTGATCGACGGTGACAATCGCATGCTCCAGTTCCGCCGGCGCTTTGGTCGCTGTCTTTGCATCCGGCAAATTAATCTGCACCTCCGGCTGGTCGCGCTTGAACGTGGTCGAGACCACGAAGAAAATCAGGAGGATCGTCAGAACGTCGACCAGCGAAACAATGATAATCGACGGCGCTCGCCGCTTTTTCACCGCAAATTTCATGACGCGAGACGGCGATCTAGCCTCATGCGACCGGCGCGCGGGCCGGCGTCACTTGCCTCGGCATCGGCATTTCTCCGGCCACTCGCCCGTAATAACATTTTGAAATTAGCTCGGTGACCAGCGATTCCATTTCCACTGAGAGCACTTCCACTTTTTTGGAGAAATACGAGTACGCGACCAAGGTCGGGACCGCGATGCCGAGGCCGAAAACCGTTGTGCTAAGCGCTTCCGAAATGCCGAGCGCGATTCGTTTCGCATCTGCAGCGCCCGCGCTCAATCCCAAACTCTCGAAAACGTGGATTAATCCCGAAACCGTGCCGATCAATCCAAGTAGCGGCGCGATACCGAAGATCACTTCCAACACTATCAGGCCGCGCTCGAGGCGCACCATCTCGTAACGCGCTCGCGTTTGCACCGCCTCGACGTTGTCCGCGCGCGGCCAGCGCAAATGCGCCAGGGCCACGCGCACAATGCGCGCAAGTGACGACGGATCGTGATGGACCATCCGGGCAAGCCGCTCGGGGCTTGCGCCTGGCGCGAATCTTTCCATTTCGCTTTCAATCGTCAACGGCAGCACGTTCTTTTCCCGCAGCGCCAGCGTGCGCAGGATGATAGTCGTGAGCGAAACGATCGAGCATACGAGCAGCGGCCACATGAAAACACCGCCCTTTGCGAAAAATCCAATGATCGAATGGAAAGGTTCCGACATTCGAGATGGTCAGTTGGCAAACATGGTGAAGGTCATTTCTTCGTCCAAACCATCCGGTGGCAATGTGCTCGCCACGTCTTCGGGAATGGGCGGCAGCTGGATCTCCAAAACGGATCGCAGGCACACGTTGGCGAAAGCTTCGTTGGAACTATTTTGAACGACCTTTAGGTTCTTCACACGACCCTCCCGGTCAACTGAAAACATAAGCCGCGCCGTACCGATGCTGATTAGGCCGTTGTCTCCATTGACGTAAGAATACCAACGCGATCCCACCGCATCGTAGAGAAGTTTTTGATAGCGGCCGAGTGGTGTGCCAATTGCATTTACGCGCGGCGCACCTCGGTTGGTGATCGATCCCGAAAGGCGCGTCTGTTCCTTTAACGGTTGATAAATTGACCTGGGCTGTCGCGGCGTTGCTCCAACGGTCGGCTGAATCGACGGGGTCGGCGTCGTGCTCAGCATCGCGAATTGATCCGCCTCCGAAATCGGAGTGGATTGAGGCGTTGGCGCGACGGAAGGACTTGGCGTTTCCTGAGGCACCGCGCTCGGTTGCGGCTGCGCGCCCTCGTTTGCCAACGAGTATTGGTGCGTTTCCAAGTCGGTTGTCGGTCGGTCTTTGCCTTCCTGCGACGGCAACGGCAGCGCGCCCGTAGCCGGAAGCTCGCTCGCGCCGATTGAGTTGGCGTTCGATTCAAATGTTTTTTCCTTGGGTTGTTCGATGGATTGCTTCGATTCGTCCGTCGCCATGAACATCGAATTTTTCGGAACGGCCGACGGCAGCGGCGCAAGATCGACAAACGTAAGTTCGACCGGCTTGTCTTCTTCGATCTGCATTGGTGACGAAAAGAGGCCGCTGGAAATAGCAATCGAGTACGCGATCGCACAATGAATGAAGAGTGCGGCCAGCAGCGCCCACAAAACCTTGCGTGCCTCCCGCTTTCTCTCCTCCACATCGTCGGCCGAATGACCGAGTATGAAATCCGATGTCGTCATCAAATCCAGGGGGCGAACATTATCTCATGCGCAGTGCGCTGACAAATTAACGCCGAGCGCCCATCCTAATGCTATTCTTAATCTTAACTCCTATTCTTGCTCTTACTCGCGCCCCTTCGCGCGTAATGAAATAAGTATTGCTGCGCGTAACCGCCGTGCTCGCCGAAATACTCTTGTGTGAACGTTCGCAGCCGTGCGGCGTTCAATTTTCGCGCGCCGGGAAAGTACTTTTGCCGCAAAACCCGCTCGATCCAGACGTCGATCGGGAAGGCGCGCAGACGTTCGTAGGCAAAAAGCATCACGCAATTAGCAATCTTTGCGCCTACGCCGGGCAGCTCGCACAGCATTCCCCGAAGATCGACATCGGAAAGCGCCGACATCCTTTCGAGCTCGACTTCTCCGCGGGCAACCAGCCGGGCGGTCGCCAGCAAATTCCTTGCGCGATATCCGAGCGCGCATTGGCGCAGTTCTTTTTCTGAACTGGATCCTAGTCGTTGTGCCGATGGAAAAGTGAAGAGTTCCCGGTGCCCGATTTTGCGCGCATCGCCAAAGCGTTCGCGCAACTTTCTCGAGATTTGCCGGATGTGCGTCACCTGTTTCATCGACGAACAGATGAAGGTGGCGACGCATTCCCACTTGGACTGGCGGATGATTCGCAAGCCGCGGCAGAATTTTCTCGCCGCTTCCATTGCCGGATCCCGCGGAAAAGATCGACAAATGTTGGCCAGCGGATGATCGAGCGCGAAGTAATCGGGAACCAACTCGCCACACCCGCGCGTGACATGTAGTTCCTCGCCACGTTGTTCCACGTAAACGGCGCGCTGGCCAATCGTGCCACAAAATCCATCTTCCATCTTTTCCCAATGGAACACCTGACCGGAGTCGAGTGTCTTCTCGAGATCGAAATCCGATGCAGGAATTTCCGTCAGATGCACCAGCAAACGTCGAACGTCTAACGCCCAACGTCCAACGCCCCACCAAAAAGCGCGTTGCGCGTTAGGAAAATTCTGTCACCTAACATCGACATGGACGGCCGCCTGGCGATTCTCTGGGGAGCGCACGCGCCTTCGCGTGCTGGCGATGACGCTCTCGCCATCACCACTTGTTCGCACCGATGAACACGAAATTGGCGATCGATACGGCGATTCTATTCCTGTATTTTTTTATCATCATCGCAATCGGGCTGTTCATGGGCCGACGGGAACGCGATCTGGAAGATTTCGCGCTGGGTCGCCGGCAAATTCCCTGGTGGGCGGTGCTCGCATCCATCATCGCGGCCGAGACCAGCGCCGGCACATTTTTCGGGACGCCCGGTGAAGGCTTCGCGTTGCGCAATTACACTTACATCCAACTCGCTTTCGGCACGATTCTGGCGCGCATCCTCGTCAGCTACATCTTCATCAAGCCGTACTACGATTACAAAGTCTTCTCGATCTACGAATATCTGACCGCGCGTTTCGGTGTCGGATCGAAGAACGCCGCGTCCGCGGTTTTCATGTTCACGCGTGTCCTCGCGTCGGGCGCGCGGCTTTATGTCGCGGCCATCGCGCTTGTGCTCGCTTATGAAATGATTCGTGGCACGCGTCCCGGCCAAACCGAAACGCTTTTCATTTACATCGGCGCGACGGTCGTGATCGTGATTCTGACTGCGATATACACCACGCTGGGTGGAATCAAGGCCGTTGTTTGGACGGACTTCATTCAGGCTTCGATTATGATCGGCAGCGCGCTCGTTGCGCTCGGCCTGCTTTACAGCGCAATCCCCGGAGGCTGGCACAAAATCGCGGAGCTTCACGGCGGTTTTCATTTCTCCGATTTCATTACGACCGGGCTTGATCCTGCGAAAAGCGGCTGGGACCGAATCAAAGGGATGTTCGAGATCGAGTACACGATCTTTGCCGGATTAATTGGATCGACATTCATCACCATGGCGACGCATGGCACCGACCAGGACATGGTGCAACGAATGTTGACGGCCGTGGATATTCGGCGCAGCCGGCGCTCGCTCATTCTTTCTGGGTTGGCCGATATTCCGATTGCACTCACGTTCTTGAGCATCGGATTACTGCTCTGGGTTTACTATCAGGTGCATTTCGATCCGAACCTGCCGAAATCACCGAACGAAACGTTTTGCCATTTCATTCTCTACGAAATGCCGATCGGCCTGCGCGGTTTGTTGATCGCGGGAATCTTCGCCACGGCGATGGGTTCGCTTAGCACCGCAATTAACGCGCTTGCCACCAGCTTTACTCGCGATTGGTACGAGCCTTACATCAATCCGAACGCGACCGGCGAGCAAAGTTTGCGCACCGTTCGCTGGGCAACGGTCGGCTTTTCCGTGCTCATGATCGTCGTTGCATCGGCCACTTCCTATTTCGTCATCGTGCTGCCGAACGTGCGCATCATTCCGATCGTGCTCGGGATTTACGGTTACACTTACGGTTCGGTGCTCGGCATTTTCCTAACCGGCATGCTCACGAAAACGCGCGGCAACAATCGCGGCAACATCATGGCCATGATTACGGGCTTTATCGTCGTCACGATTCTGAGCGATTTACCGAACACGATCGCGCGATTGTTTGGAAAAATCGCCTACGCCAAGCCGGCCTGGCTCCCAACCATGGAATTTCCCTGGTGGATCTGTTTTGGAACCATCGTCACTTTTTGCGTGGCGATTCTTTTTCGAACCAAAGGGCCGGGAGCCTAAAGTGATCGAACAACAGCTGTACTGGCGTCGAGATCTTCGCAATTTCGCCGAACGCCTTGAAAAACGCTACAGACAAAAAAACTGGTCTGACCGTACCCGATACAACATCGAGAAAGAGATCCAAATCTCAATTAATCTTGAAATTCTGTTAATCCTGTCTGCTCTTCTTCTCGAACGCGAGCTTAATTCCCAACTCACGCAATTGACGCGGATCCACCTCGGCGGGCGATTGCGTCATTAAATCGAGGCCGCGATTATTTTTTGGGAAGGCCATCACATCGCGAATACTTTCCTCGCCGCAAATCAGCATGACGAGGCGGTCAAGTCCGAGCGCAATTCCGCCATGCGGGGGCGCGCCCAGCCGCAAGGCGCGCAGCAAATGCCCGAAGAGTGATTGTCGATCCTCGGCGCTCACGCCGAGCACTTCGAACATCTTTTCCTGCAATGCAGGCTCATGAATTCGCATGCTGCCACCGCCGATCTCGACACCGTTAAGAACAACGTCGTAGGCTTCGGCCCGAATCTCCGGGAATTTCTTGGTTTCAAGCAACGGCAGGTCTTCAGCTTTCGGGCGCGTGAACGGATGATGCATCGCGTTCCATTTGTTTTCCTCGGCGCTCCATTGCAGGAGCGGAAAATCGGTGACCCATAGAAAATCGAGGTCCGAGCCGGACTGGCCTTTAGCAGAGGTGCGATGCAAATTCTGGATCTCGGCGACGCGTAGCCGAAGTCGGCCGAGCACTTCCGACGCGATTTCCCATTTGTCGGCCGCAAACAAAATCAAATCGCCCTCTTCGATTTTCAATTTCGATCGCAGCGCGGACTTCTCTGACTCACTGAAAAATTTCACGATCGGCGATTTCCATTCGCCGCCTTCGACCTTGATGAACGCGAGCCCCTTCGCGCCGAACGTCTTTGCGATTTCGGTCAGCTCATCCGATTGGCCAATCGTGAGTGACGCAAATTGTTTCGCGTTAATCGCCTTCACCACGCCGTCGGAATCGAGTGCGCCGCGAAAAACTTTAAAACTGCTCGCTCGAAATGTTTCGCCAAGATCAACCAGTTCCATTCCGAACCGCCGGTCGGGTTTGTCGCTGCCGAAGCGGCCGACCGCTTCGTGGTAGGTCAGCCGATCGAATGGCGTCTTGATCTCAAGTTCGCGCGTCGCTTTGAAGATTGCTGCGAGCATTCCTTCGGTGAGAGCAAAAATATCATCCGGCGTAACGAACGACGCTTCGATGTCGATCTGAGTAAACTCCGGCTGCCGATCCGCGCGCAGGTCCTCATCACGAAAACACCTCGCGATCTGGAAGTACTTTTCCACGCCCGCGACCATGAGAAGTTGCTTGTATTGCTGAGGCGCCTGCGGCAGCGCATAAAATTTCCCTGGCATTAACCGGCTTGGCACCAGGAAATCACGCGCGCCTTCTGGCGTACTTTTCGAAAGAATCGGCGTCTCAACCTCGACGTAGCCCTGGCTGTCGAGGTAATCGCGCGTCGCCTTGGCCGCGCGATGACGAACTTGCAAATTGTGCGCGAAGCGTGGCCGTCGCAGATCGTAATAACGATACGTCAGTCGCAAATCTTCATTGTGAATCTCGGCGTCGAGTTGAAATGGCAGGTCCTCCGCGCGATTCAAAACCCGCAGCTCGTTAGGCACCACTTCAATGTCGCCCGTCGCCAACTTCGGGTTTTCCGTACCCGGCACTCGCGCTGCCACTTTACCGGTGACTTGAATCACGTCCTCGCTCCGCAAACTGTGGGCCTGTTTCGCGACCGTTGCATTTTCTTCGGGCCGAAACACAACTTGCGTCAAACCTTCGCGGTCGCGCAGGTCGACGAAGATCACGCCGCCGTGATCGCGCGAGACATGCACCCAGCCGGCCAGCGTGACTTGCTTGCCGATATCGACCTTGCGAAGCGAATTGCAATCCGTGTCGCGATACATTTTTTTCGTCATTCCGAGCGAAGTCGAGGAATCCCGTTGCGACAGCTTTACGGTACCGCCGCGGGATCCTTCGACTTCGCTGCGCTTCGCTCAGGATGACAAGCTGGGTTGCGCTTGCAAGTGCGCAAGTAAGTCTTCGCGGGCGATGAGTTGCTGTTCGCTGGTCGCGAGATCTTTCACCGCAACCTGTGGCCATTCCTCGCCAAGCAAAATCGCAACACGCGCACCGAGTTGTTCGGCCGTTTGAAACTGTTTGGGAACTTTCGCGGGCGCGAGCGGGTAATCAACACGATAACCGCGATCGCGAAGCCTCTGAGTTTGCTCAAGCGCGTCGGCGCGCCGGTCTTCTTTTGCGATCACAATATAGACGTCGACCGCGCGTTGACTAGAAGTCCACGCTTCCATTTGGGTTTTCGCGTGCGGCGTATCATTAATAAAATTCGCGAGGACAACATCCCCCATGGCGAATCCAACGGCGGTGAAGTTTGCCCCGAACAGAGTCGGCAAAAGACCATCGTAGCGCCCTCCCCCGGCAATTGCTCGCTCGCTTCTCCCCGCGACTGAAAACCTCAAAAACTGTACCGTTATAATAAGCGAGGCCGCGAACGATTGTGAGATCGATATCGACAAACTGTGCAAGTTTTCGGGCTTCAAGATCGCGATAAAGATTATCGACACGCTTCAGCGAAGCGTTGCTGGCATCGACTTTTCCAGATGAGAGCTTTTCTTTTGTCGTCTCAATGAAATCCCTAACATCGGCAAACGAAGTGTTAAGACGCTTTAGTCGATCATTGATTACGTTTTCAGGCTCTCGCTCGAACTTGTCGATTATTTGGAAAAATTCGGTTTGGGTTTGAAGATGCGGGATCATTGGAGGGTCGCTTAAATTCGCTAAGAAAATTTAGAACCCAAATTCCCGCGAGCCCATCCGCATGACAAAGTCTGCTTCGGTAAAACCAAAGCGCGAAGCAAATCAATAGAAAGGGCAATCGACTCGCCGTCTCCACCGGATGGGGAAACTTGTTCGCCGACGATGTCGCAGTTGAGTTGAAAATGTTCGCGCAGCCGGCCGCGCTGCTGTTTTTCGTAGCGGAAGAATTGGCCGATGGAAAACCACTTGAGCGGTTTCTTGAACTCGCGTTCGTGCGCGGCGACAACGCGCGCAAGAGTGGGGGTAAGCTCGGGTCGCAAAGCGACTTCGCGTTCGCCTTTGTCGATGAAGTTAAATAGCTGGCCGACGATCTCGTCGCCGCTCTTTTTGCGGTAGAGCTCGGTTGGTTCCAGAAGTGGCCCGTCCCATTCTACGAATCCGTAACGGCGGGCGACGTCGCGCCATTTGGTGAAAATGTAGTTCCGCGCCGCGCAATCACTCGGCAGGAAATCGCGAAAACCGGGGAGCGGTTGCATTGATTTCAAAAACCAGGGGTGCGGGTTTCGGCGAAACAACAGTGCGGTCGAATAAATTCCGGCCGCGAGCGGTCAAAGCTATCTACAACAAAGAGCATTGGTTAACCAAAGCAGAGGACAAATATGAAACAAATGACATTACTCAAAATGTTGCTGGCAGCTTTCGCGGTGACGCTGACCACAGCGATTGCCCAGCAAAGCACGACCACGACCACAAGCACAAATCCGGTGACCGGCACAACGACGACAGAGTCCACCACAGTCACCAGTCAGGGAACCATTCTGGGTTATACTCCGGCCTCCGACTACGTCACCTTTCGCACCACGACAGATGCGGCCCCGGTCCGGTACTATTACACCAAGGAGACAACAATCCTCGACCCGGAAGGCCGCGTTGTGACCTGGTCGGCGATTCGGCCCGAATTGCCTGCAACGGTCTATTACGTGCGGGAAGGGGATCGCATGATCGTGCGCAAGATTGTGTTGAGTCGGCCGGGCACGGTGTACGAGAAGAAAGAAACCACCACGACAACTACAACCGAGCGGCCCTAAGTTCATCCGTCCGAGTTAACGGCGCATAGTGCCGTTGCAACAGTGCAAATTTAAAGCGCCCGCTGCGGCGGGCGCTTTTTGCGTACTTTCTAATCGCCGTAACCGCGCGGAAATCTCTGGTGCCATTTCCAGGCGCTTTCGACGATGGCTTCAAGATTCTGAAACTGCGGTTTCCAGCCAAGTTCGCGCTTTATCTTCTCCGAAGACGCGATGAGACGTGGCGGATCGCCCGGCCGGCGCGCTTTTTCGATAATGTCGATTTTGCGACCGGTTACTTTTTGCGCGGACTCGATCACTTCGCGCACGCTCGAGCCGCCGCCGGTCCCGAGATTGTAGGATTCACTCTTGGAAGAGTGGAGGGCGAGCATGTGGGCGCGGGCAAGGTCGACAATGTGAATGTAGTCGCGAATGCAAGTGCCATCCGGCGTTTCGTAGTCGGTTCCAAAGATTTCGACCTGTCGCTTTTGACCGAGCGCGACTTTGAGCACGTTCGGGATGAGATGCGTTTCGATACGATGATGTTCACCGAACTTTTCGGATGCCCCAGCGGCGTTGAAATAACGAAGCGACACAAATCTCAGACCGTGAATTTGGTCGTACCACCGCAAAATTTTCTCGAACGCCAGTTTTGATTCGCCGTAAGGGTTGATCGGCTGCGTCGGCGCCCTTTCCTCGATCGGCACGCGTTCGGGCAGCCCGAAGACCGCACAGGTTGAAGAAAAGACGAGAAGCTTGACTCCGGTTGTGATCATCGCATCGAGCAGGTTCAAACCGTTAGCGACGTTATTCCGGAAATACTTGGAAGGATGTCGCATCGATTCGACGACCAGGGCGCTGGCAGCGAAGTGCATCACCGACTCCGGTTTCAATTCGGCGAGTGCCGATCTTATTTCCTCGGCGTTGCTCAGGTCGCCTTGGAAGAACTTTGCGCGCGGGTCAACTGCCGCGCGATGGCCCTCGCATAAGTTATCGAAGATACCGACGCTATGGCCTTCATCGAGGAGCAGTTCCGTGCATACGCTCCCAATATAGCCGGCGCCACCGACGACCAAAATTTTCATCCGCGAAAAGTTATGCGCGGGGTGCGGTTGATCAATTCAAAGCGCGGCTAGCGACTCGCGGTGAAATTTTTTTCTGAAGCGCAAGAATCATTCGCCGGACGCATTTGTGTTTGGTGCGTGGGCTGAGGACTTTCAGGCTCTGGTCGTTCGATCCCCACTCCAGAATGTCGATATCGACTTGGCGCACGCCCCAGCGTTTCATTTCGAGATGCGTCTTTTTGTAAAGATCGATCGTGTTCGTTCCGACTAGCGCCGTGCCGTAATCGTCGATGATGTATTCCTCTCTCGTATCGACAATGCGAAAACGTGTTCCGAGGGGAAAACGCGACCAATCCGACGCTGCGCTCATGACCTGGCGTCCGGATAGAGAGGTGCCGAGCGCGTTGCGGCGGCCGCCTCTTTCGCAATGCGTATAGGCAGTGGTCCGCACTTTTTGAACGCGGCGCGCCTGGCTGGTGGACGCGGACCGCTTGAGGGCGGACTGCTGTTCCGCGCAACCGGCAAACAGACAAACAACTGCAATACCGATTGTTAGTGTAAGGCTTTTTGACATTGGCAACACGGCCGCCTCAATACCACTGCTGCACGCCCTGGCAAGGATAATTCCTTTGCGTAGTATCGATCTTTCGGATGGGCGCGTTGTCATCGAGGCAGGTTATAGTAGCTATAATAGCAAGAAACGTTCTACTCGACGGGCGTCTCGCCCTTTTTCACACACGCCAGCGTTGGCTCGCCGTGGCGGATTTACATTTCGGCTACGAGCTGAGTCAACGTGCCGCCGGAAGTCTTTCCCCCTCTGGGGAATGCGAACAATCGAACAACGTCTCGAGGAACTCCCGCGTGATTACAAGCCGAAGCGGCTAATTGTTCTGGGCGATCTCGTGCACGCTAGCGCGGCAGCCGGCGAACTTTTCGCGCTGGTTGAGCGCTTGTGCGAGCGTCGCGAAGTTTTGCTCATCGCCGGAAACCACGATCGTAAACTTCAAGGTGTTAAACTGATCGAGTCGTGGAAAAGTCACGGATTCTATTTTCACCACGGCAATGACGCAGTCGAGTCCTGCGATTGCATTCAAGTCATTGGACATCATCATCCGGTTGGCGCAGCGCGCGATGGGGCGGGCTTGCGATTGAAGCTGCCGGCGCTCGTGCAACGGCGGAACTGCTGGATCATGCCCGCGTTCTCGCCGTGGGCGGCAGGGACGGAGTGGCCGCCCGACGGTCAAAGCCGCGTTTGGCTCTGCTCGCCGCAAGGGGTTTTGCGAGTTGATCCTCAGTAGCCTACGCAGGTGGATCGCGATCTCCGAGGCCCATGCTAAACGGTTGCGGCTTTGCCGCCTGACTTTGACATCGAGTTCGGAGAACTCGATCCAACTAGGTCGTTGGTTGCAATTCTGTCGTGCAATGTGGACAGCGCTTCGCCTTGATCGGGATCGACATCGTGCAAGCTGGGCAATCCTTCACCACCGGTGGCCCCGTTTTAGGGCGCTTCAAGTGGTTGATTCCCTTAACCACAAGAAAGATGCAGAACGCCACGATCAGGAAATTAATCGTCGTGGTAATGAAGTTACCGTAGGCGAATACTGGCCCCGCCTTTCTTGCGTCAGCCAGCGACAAGCCTGGAGCAACCTTATCCGACAACCGAATGTAAAGGTTGCTGAAGTCGAGGTTACCCACGACCCGGCCGATGGGCGGCATCAAAAGGTCTTCGACGATCGAGGTAACAATTTTTCCAAAGGCTGCGCCGATGATCACGCCCACCGCGAGATCGATCGCGTTACCTTTGACTGCAAATTCCTTAAATTCTTTCCACACGATCCTTATGGGTAATCAGGAGGCCACAATGTTGACAAGCTTTTTGGGAACGACCACGACTTTGCGCACGATTTTGCCAGCGATGAGCTGTTCAATCTTGGGGCTCGTCAGCACGGCCGCTTTAAGTTCTTCTTCCGAGGCATGGATTGAGACAGTCATTCGGTCTCGCACTTTCCCGTTTATTTGCACGACAATTTCGACTTCATCCTCCAGCAGCAGCCGTTCGTCATAATCGGGCCACGATTGTCCGGCGATGTCGCCGCTGCTCCCGAGTCTCTCCCACAGTTCACAAGCGAGATGCGGCGCAAATGGATTGAGCAAAATCAGGAATGTTCGCATTACCGAAATCGGAATCGTTTTGGCATTCGTGAACGCGTTCACAAAGATCATCATCTGCGAGATGGCGGTGTTGAAAGAGAGCGACTCGATGTCTTCGGTTATTTTCTTGATGGTCGCGTGCAAAATTTTCTCGTGCGCTTTCGTTAGATCCGACATCTTGCACCGCGGGCGACAATTCCCACTCACCCGCCTGGTTCTCGTGCATCATCAATCGCCAGACGCGGGCGAGAAATCGCGAGACGCCTTCCACTCCTCGCATGCTCCACGGTTTCATCTGCTCGAGCGGTCCCATAAACATTTCGTAAAGGCGAAATGCGTCCGCACCGTATTCCGCGATGACGTCGAGCGGATCGATAACGTTGTCCCAACGCTTCGACATTTTCCGGCTGTCCTCGCCCAGAATCATTCCCTGATTCACCAGGCGCTGGAACGGCTCCGGTTTCGAAACGTAGCCGAGATCAAAGAGGACCTTGTGCCAGAACCGCGCGTAAAGAAGATGCAACACGGCGTGCTCGGTCCCGCCAACGTAAAGATCGACACCGCCGGGTTTCGGCCCGCCCATCCAATATTTTTCCGCCTCTTCGCCGACGAAACGTTTGTCGTTCTGCGGATCGCAGAATCTCAAGTAATACCAGCACGACCCGGCCCATTGCGGCATCACGTTGGTTTCGCGCGCGGCTTTCTTTGAGTAACGAATCCAATCCTTGGCTTTCGCGAGCGGCGGTTCGCCGGTGCCGGTCGGTTTGTAATCTTCCAACGGCGGCGGCACCACCGGCAGTTCGGTTTCATCAAGCGCGCGATGTTTTCCATTTTCCCAAACGATCGGGAATGGCTCGCCCCAATAACGCTGACGAGAAAAAAGCCAGTCGCGCAATTTGTAATTAATCGCGCGTTTTCCCTGGCCGCGTTCCTCCAGCCAGGCGGTAATCTTCTTTTTCGCATCCGCGCTCGTTAGGCCATTGATGATCGGCGAATTGATTGCGATACCTTCGCCGGTAAATCCAGTTGCCGATTCATCTCCTGTTGGCTGAACAACATCGACAATTGGCAGATCGAATTTTTTCGCGAATTCGAGATCGCGCTCGTCGTGCGCGGGCACGCCCCCGATTGCGCCTGTCCCGTAACCGAGCAAAACGTAATCGGCGATCCAGATTGGAATCTTTTCGCTGTTAGCCGGATTAATCGCGAAAGCGCCGGTAAACACGCCGGTCTTTTCTTTGGCCAGTTCGGCGCGTTCGAGATCGCTTTTGCGCGCGGTCTTCTCGCGATACTCGCGCACCGCCGGCCATTGCTCCTCGGTCACGATTAGATCGACAAGTGAATGTTCCGGCGCGAGCACCAGGAACGTCCCGCCGTACAGCGTGTCCGGCCGCGTTGTGAACACGCGAATCTTTGTGTTCGTGATTGTCGATCGCAAAATCGATTTCGGCGCCTTCGCTGCGACCGATCCAGTTACGCTGGAGCAATTTGATTCCTTCTGGCCAGTCGAGGCCTTCGAGTTCGTCGATTCAGTCGCTCGGCGTAGGCGGTGATGCGCAACATCCATTGCCGCATCGGTCGCCTGACGACCGGAAATCCGCCCACTTCGCTTTTTCCATCGACCACTTCCTCGTTCGCCAGAACGGTGCCGAGCTCAGGGCACCAATTGACGGGAACCTCCGCGACGTAAGCGAGCCGAACTTCATCCGGGTTTTTGCCACGATACGTTTCAATCGGCTCGGCCTTGTTCGTTTTTGGATTGAACCACGAATTGTAGATCTGGAGAAAAATCCACTGCGTCCATTTGAAGTAACGCGGATCGGTCGTGTTAATTTCGCGCTGCCAATCGTAGGAAAACCCGATCCGTTTCAGCTGCGATTTAAATTTCGCGATGTTCTCGCGCGTAGTGACGGCTGGATGCTGGCCGGTTTTGATGGCGTATTGCTCGGCCGGCAAGCCGAATGCGTCCCAGCCCATCGGATGCAAGACGTTGAAGCCGCGCAGCCGTTTGTAACGCGCGATGATGTCGGTGGCGGTATAACCTTCCGGATGACCGACGTGTAATCCGGCGCCGCTCGGATACGGAAACATGTCGAGGATGTAGAACTTAGGTTTCATTGGATCGAAATTCTTGTCTCCGGGATTGGGCGCGTGAAAACTGTTGCGCTCCTCCCAGATTCGTTGCCATTTCGGCTCGATCTGGTCGAAAGGATAAGGTTTGCGGCGCTCGCTGCTCATTCGACTATGAATCAGGAAAGCAGGAAAACAGGAAAAGAAAATGGATTTGCTACTCGCGACCCGCAACGTGAATAAGACACGCGAGTTTGCGCAGATTCTCGGGAACAGATTTCGAATCAGCGATCTCTCGAATTGGGAAAGCAGTCCGATGCTTGAGGAAACTGGTCACACTTTTGGCGAGAACGCGATCTTCAAAGCGCTCGCCGTCTCGGGACGCAGGCACTTACCGACAAGTAAAGGATCAACCTGTATTTGTGGTGGCCGACGATTCCGGGCTTGAAGTCGATACGCTTGGCGGAGCGCCGGGAATTTTTTCGGCGCGTTACGCGGGCGAGAACGCGATCGACGAAGCAAAACATCGACAAATTACTTCGCGAGCTGTCGTGCCGAAATGTGCCGCTTGATCAGCGCTCAGCGCGATTTCGATGCGTGATTGCTCTGGTGCGAGACGGCAAATTGCTCGGGACGTTCGAAGGCGCAGTCGAAGGAACGATTGTAGATCATCCTCGCGGCAATCGCGGATTCGGTTACGATCCGATCTTCCTGCCTGATGGATTCGATGCGACTTTTGGCGAGCTTCCCGCCGAAACGAAAAACAAAATCAGTCATCGCGCCAGGGCAATTGCGGCTCTGCGCGAAGCTTTGCTCACCGAAAAGTTCGCCCCCGCGGCTGAAAACTAATGCGGAGGAGGCGGAGGAGGATTCCCAACAGCCGGAGCCGCTCCGCCGGGTTTCGCGGCGCGAATTTGATAGCCAACCTTTTCGATTCTCGCACGGCGTACTTTGTCGAGGACGGTAATCACATCGCCGTGGCGCGCGAGCATGGTCGCGCTGATCGAAACTTTGATGCCGGGATTTGCCTCATGCAATCTGTAAAGTCGCGGCAAAATCTCGTCGTCCGCCACGTATTGACCGTCGAAGTAAACCGTATTCCCCTCGCGGACCTGGATGGAAACGAAATCTTTTTGGGTAGTCGGTGGGGGGGCAACCGCAGAGGGCAAAGCGACCTTAATGCCTTTCATGTGGGTTTGGCTCAAGCTCACCATCATGAAACTGGCCAGGAGGAAGAACATGATGTCGATCAAAGGAATGATCTCGATACGTGCGCGCTTGCGTGGAATCGGTGAAGCGAGGTGCATAGCTAGTAGGAAGCACCGGTCATTGTGTAAGTGATCGGAACTTTCACTTTTGAATACATACCAGGTCTGAATCGCCATCGTCTAAACGTGCTGACGGTGGTGTTATCTAGAATGGGATTACCGATACTTTGTGCCATGGTCGCGTCAGTCACACTCCCACCTGGATCGACAGTCAGAACACAAACCCCGCTGCCAGTGATTTTGCGAGCGCGCGCCTCGTAGGGATACTCCGGTCGCGGAGCAAAGACTGCTGATGCCTTCGCGCTTGAAATCGGCCGCGACTTTAATCGGAGCAGCTACCTTTTGCTGCGCTTGGCGCGGTGGTGGTGTGGCCTGCTCTTCATGAAATTCTGGTTGCACCTGAGGCTCTGGAGGAGGTGGAGGAAGTGGAATATCTTCCGGCGGTGGGGTCGGTTGTTCTTGCGCCTCTAGCGTAGCCGTGACTTCGGCTGTCGGGATATTGCTAAGATCGACAGCCGGCGGTTCACGCTTCATTGACGCAATAACGGCGCCGATATGTATCAGGAGGGCCCCGCCCAACGCAGCCCAAAATTGCCATCGCGGCGGTGGCTTATAAAGAAGCGGTTTAGCCATGCTTCATCGTCCTCCGGCACCGGGAATTCCTTTGGCCGCCTCGCTCTTGATCTCAAACGCGACTTTGTAGAAACCCACTGATCTTAGGATATCGAGCACACGGATGATGTTGCCGTGGACCGTGTCCGCATCGCCACGAATGAATACTTTGGCTTCAGGATTCTCTTCATGAACTTTTTGCAGCGTGGCGGTGAGTTGATCATAACCCATCTCCGTCTTGTCGAAATATGGATTCCCATTCCTATCGACCGAAACGCTGATGTAATCACGCTTGGATTGTGTTTCGCCAGACTGGCCGACCGGCAAGGTCACCTTGATGCCTTTCATGTGCACCTGGCTCAAGCTCACCATCATGAAACTGGCCAGGAGAAAGAACATGATGTCGATCAAAGGAATGATCTCAATCCGCGCTTTCTTGTGTGGAATTGGCGAGCTTACGTACATTGGATACCTTTAGATTGACGAGCCTTTCCCAGAAGCTTTGGGTGCCCCAGCGATCTCCATCTCGCGCTCCGCGGTTTGTGCTTCTAACATCACCTCCAGGTTTGTCGCTGCAGTTTGCAATTCGAACTCTAAGTTAGACACGCGCGAGGTGAAAAAGTTAAAGGGAATTAGCGCGAAAATGGCAATGCCGAGACCGCACGCTGTGGCAATGAGCGCCTCAGCAATACCGCCGGTGACCGCTTGCACGGCCAGCTCTTCATTACCGAGAAAACTGAACGAACGAATCAGACCGGTGATCGTTCCCAACAAGCCGAGCAACGGCGCGAGGGTGACGAGCGTGTCCATGACGACGAGGAACCGGCCGGCGCGTTTGATCTCAATTCCGGCGGCGACTTGCAACGCGCCCTGCAGGGAAGCGTGTTGGTGATTGAGACCGTTCCACATCATGCGCAGAACGGGATCGCGCGAGTCGCGCGATAACCGCGACGCCTCGGTGAGGTCGCCTACTTCGATCGCCGTGAAAACTTTCTCGATCCGTTTCGGATCACGCCGGAACCAGCGGCCGCTCCACCAAATGATTCGTTCGATCACAACCGTTAGCCCAATGATCGACACGATCAGAATTGGCCACATGATCGGCCCGCCCTTGCGGAACTTGTCGATCAGCCAGTTGCTGCTAAGCACACCGCCGGTTTCCGCAGCCGGAGCGGCGCTCGCGACGGGTGACGCGCTCGCCGCAGGGCTTAGAGTCGTGGTAACGGTCGTTCCGGGCATTGGGGACCCGCCCGTGACGGGAGAAATTCCCTGGGCTGGTGCGAGCGACGCGCCAGGCGCACCTGGTGGAGGAATTGGCCCACCTGGTGGAGGAATTGGCGCACCTGGTTGCGCAGGAGCGGCGGCATTCGGTTGACCCGCGGGATTAACTGGCGCGGCGGTGGCGGGCGCATTTGGCGGCGGCGGCGGTGGCGGTGGCGCCGCGGGGCGCTGTTGAGCAAATGCGGATATCGCAATGAGGGTGACGCAGAGAGTTAGGAATGTTTTCATAGTGCGGCTAATTTTGTTGTACCTGCTCGGAAGGAACTATTTATCCCAAACAGATAGACAACGAGTCCAGCAAAACTTTTCACTTTTTCTTCGGATCGACACGTCGTGGGATGACGTTCCATTATTATTATTCGAATAATCTGCCCGAAAAGGATGTAAGCAAACGGCTAAATCGACGCGGTTTGCCCAATCCCACCCGATTCAATCTGCTCACCTGTGCACATTTGCCACGCGATTTCGCAACGGCGGCCAATTGCCGATGGTCGCTTCCAATGCGTCACCGGCGCGAATCGGACCGACTCCGGACAGCGTGCCGGTTAAGATGAGATCGCCGGGTAGAAGGCTAAGCGATTGACTCGCGAACGAAACGAGCTCAGCCACGGAGTAAATCATCTGGCTGGTACGCCCCCTCTGGCGCAATTGGCCGTTTTGCCGCAACTCGATCGAGAGATCGCTCACGTCGACATCCGCATAAACGAAGGCACCGACCGGCGTGTAACTATCGAACGACTTGCAGCGGCCGAATTGCATCTCTGTTTTCTGCAAATCGCGGTCGCTGATATCGAGGCCAATGGTATAGCCGAAAACGAACTGAAGCGCGTTTTCGGCTAAAACATTTTTTGCTGTTTTGCCGATCACAACCGCCAGCTCGATCTCGAAATCGGTTTGATGTTCCGGGAACGCGATTTCAATCGTGCCATTGTGCGCCAACAGTGAACTCGGCGCTTTAAACCAAATGAGTGGCGCGCCCAGCTGCGTCCGTTTCATTTCCGCGATGTGCTCGGCATAATTCAAACCGACCGCGATCAATTTGGACGGCGCCACCGGAACACCGACATCCACATCGGCGACCTTCAGCGTTTCACCTGTTGGTTCGATGTCGATCCAATAGGGTTTCGCCGAAACGCGAACCTCATCGCCAACAAGCTCGCCGTAGAAAAACCTGTCGTCCGATCTGAATCCACCGAATGTTCTCATCGCGTTTACTTTGGAACGATTCCAATAAAGTCGCGCACGGTTTTTTCCTCGGGAACGGAAAACGCACTGCCGTTCTGACGCTTGAACCAAAACGCGCTCGAGGAACCGCCGTCGAGGTTGAGAGCGCGCTGAATTTTGAAATTGGTGGCGAAATCTATCGCGAGAATCTTTGAAAGATCGGCCAGCGTCACGTCCGAGCAGAACCCTAACGCGGCGCGGTTGCCCGCTGCGACTGCGATAAAGGTTCTTCGTGCCGGCCGCGTCGATTCAAGGCCGCGAACAGATTCGCCAAGATCGACAACCATCGGCCCGCACTCGACTGCGGCGTCGATTTTCTGTTTTGGTGAGAATTCTCCGAAGCGTGAGATTTGAATCTTACCGGCTGACGCACTGAGCACTCCGGAAAGCAAATGCGCCCGTTCCAGCGGCGCAATCGTCTTTCCATCAACAATCAGCAGTCCGATCGGAGCGTAGCTTGGATCAAAATAACCACCGTTGACACCGGCGAGGCATTTCTCGCGTTGCATTGCCTGTGCTAAATCAAGGCGCGGCTCCGCGGGCTGATCGATGACACGCAGCGCGCACGACTTTGCCGAAAAAAGCGCGAGCTCCATCGAAACGCGTTCGCCCGTATCGGAATTTTCGAAAACAAGATATCGATGTTCCAGGCCTTTTGCGGGCGATGGTTCGCTCTCGCGCGAAATATTTTTCCAGTCTGCACGCGCGGGGGTGGCGAAAATCAAAAATGAAATGACAGCGCTGAGCTGCATTTTTCGCCGGCTGCGCGAAAAATGCACCCGCAGAGCAGCTATGGCACGCAATAGCTGGGTAGCCCAACTCTTTCCACTGGGCAAGGTCTTGTGTCCGACGTTTGATTTGAACCACAGCCTTGAGAAAATGCGAACCTGCTTTTTTTTAAAAGGGTTACTCAGTTTCCCGCCGAGCAGATGTGAAACATCCGGGCTAACTCTTCGCACCGTACTTCTCGATCAAAGCTTGAAAACGCGGATCGTTCCGCAACGGGTCCCAAATCGGATTTACTTTCAGGCCCTGGACAGTGACGTCGCTCGGTCGGCCCAACAAACCATCCAGAATTTCGATCACGCGAGTGTTGTCGCCAAGAATGGCGTGAACTTCCGCCACTCCAGCCGCAATTTCCGGGCCGCCGAAGGCGTCCTTGCTTTCAGGCTGCAGTTCGGTCGCGCGTTGCGCCGCCGCCAGCGCGGAATCCTTTTCGTTGAGGTAGGCAAGGACTTTTGCCAGCTGAACGTGCGCGTCCGCGGCGTCCGGGTTCCGTTTCAGTTGCTCCTCGATGGCGCTTTTTGCCCGTAGAAAAGCGACGCGTGCTCCGGGCTCGTCGTGGAGCGCTTTTCGTGCAGAGCCAATGAGATAGTACTTTCCGCCCAAGGCTCCAGGAAAACCTGCGAGTAGATCGTCCGGCAGGCTTTCCGATTGCTGCAATCCTTCTTTGTACTTGCGTTCTAAAAGAAAGATGCCCGCCCGCTCACTGGCGGTCTTGATTTTCTGCTCATTGGTCATCGGGACCGATTCAACAGCCGCAAATGCGTTCTCGGCGACGCTGAAATCACCTTTCTCGGCGATAGCCAGGTTGACCTTGACCCCCAAAGGTCCTAGCGCGTTGGGGTCCAGGGCGAGCGCGCGGTCGATGGTTTTGTTAGCCGCATCGTAATTTCGCACCATCTGGTAGTTGAAAGCGAGATTTTGCAGCGGCCAGATGTCCTTCGGATTTAAACTGACGGCCTTCTCGAGATTGGCGGTCGATTCGGCCCACTTTCCCTGCCGACGCTGGATTGCGCCGATGGCGAGATAGGCTTCCGATTCGTTAGGCAATCCGCTCTGTGCGATTTCGAATTCTCTCAGAGCCGCATCATAATTGTTATCGCCATAGTAATATGAGAATCCCACAGCCAGATGCGCCTCCGGCAGATCAGGCTGCAATCGCAGAGCGCGTTCGGCGAGAGTGTGCGCTTTTTCGCGCCGTTCCGAGGTGCGGTCGAAAGTGTGCACGATCCAACTTTGCAACACTGAGGAGCGCGCGAGGGCGAGCGCAAAATTCGGGTCAAGTTGAATGGCGCGATCATAAAGCTGCTCGCTCTGTTTCAGTTTGTCGAAATCCTCCTCAAGGGCGCACTGGACATTCTGCGCTTGGACAAAGGCGAGATAGGCTTCGCCATTTTCCGTAGGCTTGCGTTCCATTTGCGCTTTTTCAGTGGGTGACAATTTAGCCTGGAGTTCGCCGGTTATTTTTTGCGCGAGATCGGTTTGAATGGCGAACACGTCGGTCAAATCACGGTCGTAATCTTCGGCCCAAATGTGTTGATCGTTGTCTGTGTTAATTAGCTGCACGTTTACGCGCACTCGATTACCAATGCGGCGAACGCTGCCTTCGAGAATGGTAGCCACACCCAGGGCCTTGCCGATGTCGCGGGCGTTCCTTGCATTTCCTTTGTACTGCATCACGGATGTGCGGGAGATCACCTTCAGGTCGGCAATCTTCGACAAATTGGTGAGCACGTCATCCTGGATGCCGTCGGCAAAATAGGCGTTCTCTTTTTCGTCGCTCAGATTCTCAAACGGCAGCACCGCGATCGACTTGTCGATCTTGTGCGCAGCGGCGCGCGGCAGAATAAAAAATCCAGCCGCGGCGGAGACGACGAGACCAGCCACGCCGAGGAGAATCACGTTCCGGCGCCGGCGCGACACCGGCTGAGTTCGCGCCTCCATTTTCGACGCGCGCTCGATCCCGCTGGGCGTCACGTCAAAAATCCACGCGAAAATCAGAGCGATGGGAAACCCGGCCAGGATCAACGCGATGACCAGGCGTTGGCTCCAGTTCGGCAGTTCCCACGCGGGAAAAGCCGCGGACACCATTTGAATGATGAAGCCGCCGGCGATGATGTAGCCCGCCGCCACGCGATAGACCTTGCGGCGCTGCAGTTCTTCAAAAAAGCCGGTCATAACAAATCAAATGATTGCAGTTCGTCGCGCGCACCGGTGCAAGCTCCCACTCAATGAGACAACCGCAAGATCGGCACGTTCAGGGGAAATCGCGCGCGTTTGGAGGCTACCCATCCGTGGTGAAAACGGCTTGGAAACGCTTGCTTTGCTTTTCGCGGGTGCTAATAGGCAGCGCCGAAACCTAAAGGCGGCGCTCGCGAACGGCGGCGTGTTCGTCGCTGTGAGCAAGATCGACATCTTGCAGGATCGAACTAGTGTCTTGCAAAGATAGCTACTTGCGACGTTCTTTTTTCCGTTGGCCGATCGCTAAGGCTCAGCTGCTCCTCCCCTGCTCATCGATGCTCTCAGCCCAAACGTACGCCTCGGATACTGGTCCGAGCGACGCTCGCCCGTAAATCATCATGTCGCGGGCGTTGACACCCGCTCAAATTTTTGGCTCCCTTGCTCAAGAAAGGAACAACGCCAATGCCCAACGAGAAAAAATCTTCGAAAAGGCGAAGCAAGAAGTTCACAGAACAGTATCTTTTGCTAAAACTGCACGCGGCAGCGGCTCGGTGGTATTGAATTGCCAATAGAGATCACAAAGCCAACATGAAGATACGTACGCAGCGTCAATCGGAGGCGCAATCCGCGACATCCACCGACCAATTAGTTGCCTACCAGATACACGAGGATGATGCCGCACCAATACGTCCGGCACCGCGAGAACGTAGATGGATGGATAATGCCAATGGCAGGTTTCCATATCGATGTCTGCCATTGGTGATAGCGAACCAGTACGGCTGGGAGATTTTATCAACTCATCATGTCCGCGCCAGTTGGGATGGAACGTCGAAACCGAGCGGGGTCCATATTGAAAACTTGTATGGAGACGGCACTCTGCATTGCCATTCCAATTTCGGCGAAGGCGTGCTGAGTTTTCAAATCCCATTTCTATTCAAGACGCCGGAGGGCTGGAACTTGATGGTGCGCGGCCCGACCAACCGTCCAAAAGATGGAATCGTTGCTCTCGATGGCATAATCGAAACCGATTGGTCTCACGCGACATTCACGATGAACTGGCGTTTCACGCGCGCATGTACGGTCGAGTTTACGCTGGGAGAGCCCATTTGCCTGTTTTTTCCAATTCAACGAGGCGTGCTGGAGACGTTTGCTGGCGAATTTCGCATGTTGGAATCAGATCCAGAACTCAATCGAAAATTCCGAGAATGGTCGGAGAGCCGCGAGCGGCATCTGTGGGCGCTCGCCAAACGGAAACCGGACGCCATTGCACAAACCTGGCAAAAGGAATACCTGCGGACGGCAAAAAACAAAAAATCAATCGCGCGTCCGTTCGCAAATGAAAAGCCATGGATCCACCCGGAAGGCACGGACGGTAATGGGAATGGCGGAATATAACTCGATTCGCTCCTGGACGTGAGCCGTCATCCTCGCGCTTATTGCCTTCGAACGGCCAAGACTTTCCGGAAACAGCGCTACCTGTTGGTCAAAGGCCTTTTACCTCGAGTGATCCTTGAATATTTGAAAGCGTATTATGCAATTCTATTGGCCAACAACCGATTCTGGAATGACGCGCAATGCCCATCATCATTTTCTCTCGGCGGGGATCCCGCTTTGGACGCCGTCTTGGAATGGATTCGGCCGGAGGTAAGCCGGCTAGTCGGGTTCGAGCTGGCGCCGACCTACTCCTACACTCGCCGATATGCGAAAGGGGAGAAACTGGCGCGTCATACCGACCGGGCTGCTTGCGAGGTGTCGGTGACTGCGTCCATCGAAATTCCACGTCGAGCCGGGCCGTCAGTCATATTTTTGAATACCCCGGATTCGGCAGAAACGAAGGTAAAAATGTTCGAAGGCGATGGATGTATCTACGCAGGAACCGAGGTGGAACACTGGAGAGACCGATTCCGCGTCGAGGGATACGTTCAGTTGTTTTTGCACTTCATCGCAAAACACGGGCGTAATTATCCTCAATTGATGTTCGATGGACGCGAACGCCTTGGCGCAACCTACGCCCAGCCCAAAAAAAAGACGTGACAACGGATAAAGAATCGCTCAAACGTTTTGCTTACATTATGAAAAATACCTCGATATTTGCGGCCGGCCCGCCGCACCCGCCGCAGCCAACACCGGGCCCGCCGCACCCGCCGCAGCCAACACCGGGCCCGCCGCACCCGCCGCAGCCAACACCACCGCCACCGACTCCGGGGCCGCCGCATGTCCCAGGCCCGCCGCACGCTCCCGCGGGCGGCTGACGCGGCTGTCTCGCGCGTAATTACGGAAAAACGATTCAAGTCGAACAACGAGGTGCGACTTAATCAAGGCGCGTTCACAAAACGCACAGCCACAAATTACTTTTAGCTCAATTATTTTGCTGCGGTCGAAGTCACCAGCTTTTGGAAACGCGGATCGTTCCTGATCGAGTCAAACATCGGATCCAGGCGAAGTATCGCGGGAGTGAGCGGCACCTCCTCAGCCATTGGGCCTGCATATGCTATCGAGAGTAGTTTCTGCAAAGTGCCGATGGCGCGGTCGGGCTCTCCTACGCCTGCGGCCACCCGCGCGAGGATCTCGATCGAAGCGGGACCAGCTACCGCGTCCTTCTCGATCGGATTCGCGGCCATCGCGCGTTCGGCCAGAGTTAATGCGGCGGCCTTGTCACCAAGGTCCATGTTGGTTAGTGCGAGATCTCCAGTCAGGATATAATTTTCCGGTTGTTCTTTGAGGAAAGGTTCCAGTTCGCTGCGCGCCTGCCGCCAAGTTTCCTGAGCGGTTGGGTGGTCGCCGGCCACTTCTTGCGCCCAGCCCAACCAAAAGCGCAGTTCACCATTGTAAAAACCCAACGCCGGATCGGGCTTGGCCAGTATTTCCTTTAGCCGGGGGATGATTTGCATGGGGCGCCGCTCCAAAATCGCTTGGTAAACTTGTGTTTCCAACGCGCCGGTCTCGGCGGCAGCGGGGTGGAGCGGAGCGAGCACCGCCGAGGCCCGAGCCAAGTCGCCTTCGGCTTGCGCGACACTCGCCTTTTGCGCGAGGGCATCGAAGTCGTCCGGCCTGATATTGAGAGCCTGGTCAAGCTTTCGCAGGGCTTCGACGAAACGACGAAGTGCGATAAAGAAACGTGCGTGCTGGGTGAACACGTCAACATTGCGCGGGTCGAGCCGCTCAGCCTCGTTAAAGTACGACTCGCTCAGGTCCCACTGGCCCCGCTTCCGTGCGACATAGGCTAGCAACTCAGGAATCCGGCTGCTATTCGGCAGGAACTGGCGTGCTTGCTCAAAGTAACGCATCGCGGTGTCGTAATCTTTGAGACAGGCGTAATAGTAATGTCCCTTGGCCAACACGGCCTCGCCGAGATTGGGCTGAAGGGTGAGCGCGGTTTCGGCTGCCTGCCGTGCCTCTTCACGGAGGGCAGCGGTTGGTTGAAGAGTCATTGTGATGTAGCTGGTCGCATCAACGTATGACAATAGTGCCCAACCAAGGGCCAACTTCGGATCCAAGCGCACCGCTTCTCTGAGATATTTCTGCGCGCTAACGGCATTGCCCGGTGCATCCGCGATTTTCGATGTATAAGCGAGGCCACGCAGGTAGGCATCGTAAGCCTCGACATTGTCAGTCGGTTTGGCGGCGATATCTTGCTCTTCTCGGCCACTCAGTTTCGCCCGCAATTGGTCGGCGAGGGCTTTGGCCACTTCACTTTCGACTGAAAAAATATTCGTTAGGTTGCGATCAAACGTCTCGGCCCACACGTGCGAATCATTTATGGCCTTGATCAATTGCACATTTACCCGCACCGCATCGCCACTTTTTTGTACGCTCCCTTCTACGATGTGGGTGACACCAAGTTGTCTTGCAATCTCAGGCAGATTTTCCGGCGCGCTCTTGTAATGCTGGGTCGAGGTTCGCGAAACGACTTTCAGATCAGCAATCTTCGATAAGCGTGTCAGAATCTCGTCCTGGATGCCGTCGGCAAAGTAGGCGTTGGCTTTGTCGTCGCTCCGGTTTTCGAACGGCAGCACGGCTATGCTTTTTTCGGGCACAAAAGTCGCCGGACTGGTGGCTTGGGTTACGGCTCCGCGGCGAGAAAGGATGGAAAAACTGATTGCCAGGGCGACGGCGGACAAAAGCAAAGCGGCGATTAGTACAAACTTCGGCCAACGCGCCCCACTAATCGGCTGGATCGATACACCAGCCTTCTTCCACCTTCTTCCTCGCTTAAGTTTCTCCGGGACGGCCGGATTACCAAGACCATCTCTGTAGAGATTAAAAACGTGAAGCCTGAGCCCATGTTTCACGTCGCACTCGCCAAGGTCGTGTAGATACGGTCGCCAATGGCCGTATTGCGCTAAATCATCTGCCAAATGCTTAGATAGAAGAATGTGGCCCGCGTCTCCGCAATCCATCACGCGCTGGCCGACGTTGATTCCGGCCCCGGCAATATTCATTTGGTCATTGACATCAACCACTTGATTGACCGGGCCGCTATGGATTCCCATCCGTAACTGGATGTGAGTTTGACTGCGCAACGCGTGACTGATTTCGAGCGCGCAACGCACAGGTTGTTCCGGGCTGCGGAAAAAAAGCAGCACCATGCCGTCCCCAGTTGGCAGACGAATCAGTTTTCCACTGGCTTCCGCATCCCGGAAACATTCTGTTCCGCGAACAATTCGATTGAGTTGGTGCATCAACTCAATCTGCTCATTGACCAGCAGTTTCGAGTACCCAACGACGTCGATGAATAAGAGATGTGCGATCTCGAGCGTGAGATCCGTCTTATCCCCAGCGGATAGATGTTGCTCGGGCACGAGGGCTCCTTTGCCGCCCACTATAATCTCAGTCCGCCCGCCTTCGGTCGAGCGGAAATCACGCGCTCAGCGCAATATATTCCACGGGCGCAAGATCGAGATCGGGAACCTATTTTACGACCGTCGCGAAAACGGTCTGAAAATGCGGGCTCTGTTTTTCGCGCGAGCCTGAAACAAGCGGGGCACTGACTACGCTAGCAAATTCTCATGCGAACACGCGAACTAACGGACGGAAATTTGCCCGTTGCCATTTGAAAGGCGATCACACCGGGCCCGTAGTGATCTTCTCGGGCTCCCGCACGCCATGAAAACATATTTTCTTTAACCTTGTCGAGCCCTTGCCGCAAAAGATGTCGATCTTCCGGCAGGTAGGTGTCGGTCACGGTGGTTCCCAGTCGCTCTCTCACGCGAATAAAAAATCTTGCGCCTGCGTCGTGGTTTCGTGCCAGCGTATGAACGAGCCTGGTGGCGATGAAATTGTGAAAGCGAAATCACAAATCGAAACGCGAGACCGCGCAGGATCTCTCGGCGTCGTCGTCAGCACCGCCCGATGCTCGTGCTCAACATGTCCATCTTCAATTTACCAACAGATGGGAGCTGCATTATAAAAAATCTTCTTCCCTCAGAGAGTGTGAAACCCGGAGAAGCCACGATCCCCGATCTTCTTAAGGAAGACTTCTCTCTTCGAAACCTAGAATCGTCATCCCATGTGGATCGTTCGTTTAGCTCTTAGACGCCCTTACACCTTCACGGTGATGGCCATCCTCGTCGTGCTGCTTGGGATCGTGACGATCGCGCGCATGTCCACTGACATTTTTCCGAACATCAACATCCCGGTCGTGAGCGTCATCTGGAGCTACCCCGGCGTCGCGCCGGAAGAAATGGAAAAGCGCTTCGTCACGGTTTGCGAGCGCGCCATGACCACGACCGTGAACGATATCGAGCACATCGAGTCGCAGAGCTACAACGGCGTTTCTGTCATCAAAGTTTTTTTCCATGAAGGAGCAAAAGTGGAAGCGGGTGTCGCGCAGATCACGTCGATTTGCCAGACGCTGTTGCGGATCATGCCGCCCGGCACCACGCCGCCGCTCATCATTCAATACAGCGCGTCGAACGTTCCGATTTTGCAAGTTGGCTTGAGCAGCAAGACGCTTTCCGAACAACAACTTTACGATCTCGGATTGAATTTCATCCGCACCCAGCTTGCGACGGTGCAAGGCGCGCAGGTGCCGCTGCCTTACGGAGGCAAATCGCGCCAGATCATGATCGATATCGATCCGGCGAAACTTTACGGCAAAGGTCTGTCGCCCGTCGACGTAAGCAACGCGATCAACGTACAGAATGTGATCCTGCCAGCCGGCACGCAAAAAATTGGCGACCGCGAATACAACGTGCGGCTCAACTCCAGCCCGGAGGTCTTGCAAGTGTTGAATGATTTGCCGATCAAGCAAGTGAACGGCGCGGTGATTTACATCCGCGATGTGGCACAAGTGCGCGACGGATTCGCAGTCCAGACCAACATCGTCGCGCAAAATCGGATTCGCTCCGCGCTGCTCACCGTTTTGAAAAGCGCCAGCGCGTCCACGCATCGACATCATCAAGCGCGTCAAACAAGCGCTGCCGCGGATTCAAGCGACGCTGCCGAAAGAGCTCGAAATGTACGCAGCTTTTCGATCAATCGATTTTCGTGCGCGCGGCCATCAACGGCGTATTACGTGAAGGCGTAATTGCTGCCTGCCTCACCGCGCTGATGATCCTGCTTTTCCTGGGCAACTGGCGCTCGACGCTCATCGTCGCCACCTCCATCCCATTGTCGATCTTGTGTTCGATTATCGTCCTGGGCGCGCTCGGCCAGACCGTAAACATCATGACTTTGGGCGGACTTGCTCTCGCAGTCGGCATTCTCGTCGATGACGCCACGGTGGAGATCGAGAACATCCATCGCAATCTGGCGATGAGGAAACCTATGATTCGCGCCATTCTCGATGGCGCGATGCAGATCGCGGTGCCGGCGTTCGTCTCGACCCTGTGCATCTGCATCGTGTTCGTGCCGATCTTCTTTCTAAGCGGCGTGGCCAAATTTCTTTTTCAACCGCTGGCCATGGCGGTCATCTTCGCCATGTTCTCTTCCTATCTTCTCTCGCGCACCGTTGTCCCGACGATGGTCAAATTTCTCATGCAGCGGACATCTCGAAGAGATCGACACCAGCCTCGCGCACGGACTTGGTGAACACGAGGGCAGCGAAGATAAGATCGACAATGAGCACCGGGAGAACCCCGCGGAACGTCCGAAGAAAAAACCACACGGTTTTCTTGGCAAAGTCTTGGGGTTTCTCAGCGGAATTCACGAAAGCTTCAATCGCGTCTTCGAAAAAGTGCGGGACCGTTATGTCGAGGCTCTGCGTTGGTGTCTTGATCATCGCAGCGCCGTTTTCATCGCCATGGGTGCAACCGTCGCCGTCTCGCTTTGCATCGTTCCGTTTTTAGGACGCGATTTCTTCCCGGCAGTTGATGCTGGCCAATTCCGCCTGCATGTACGCGCACCAGCTGGAACACGGCTCGAATCGACGGAGGAACGCTTTTATCAAGTTGGGCGCGCGATTCGCGATGTGATTCCGCCTAACGAAATCGAGAACGTGCTCGATAACATCGGCCTGCCGACAAGCGGAATTAATCTCGCTTTCAGCGACAACGCCACCATCGGCGAAGCTGACGGCGAAATTCTTGTCGCGCTTACTCCAAAGCATAAACCGACTACCCAATACGTGCACATCCTGCGCGAGAAATTGCACCGCGATTTTCCGGACATGGAGTTCTTTTTCGCCGCGCCGGACATCGTGAGTCAGATTTTGAATTTCGGCATTCCGGCGCCGATCGACATTCAGGTCACGGGCCGCGACCCGAAAGGCTACGATATCGCAAACCAAATCAAACAGCGCGTCGCGGAAATTCCCGGCGCGGCCGATGTTCACGTGCACCAGGTCGTGCACGGGCCGGATCTGCGGGTGAATGTCGATCGCACGCGCGCGGAACAAATCGGTCTTAGCCAAAACGACGTCGCGCGCACGATGTTGATTTCGCTCAGCTCGAGCGGCCAGGCGTCGCCGAATTTCTGGCTAAATTTTCAGAACGGCGTGAACTACCAGGTGGCGGTGCAAACGCCGCAATACAAAATGGACACGCTCCAAGACTTGAAAAATACGCCGGTGGTGGCGCCGAATTTGCCGCGCCCCGAGTTGCTAGGCAACCTGGCCACGGTCGAGCGGCGCGAATCACCAATCATCGTGAACCATTACGACGTGCAACCGGTGTTCGACGTTCTCGCGAATGTGCAAGGCCGCGATTTGGGGGGCGTCGCCGGTCAGATCAACAAAGTCGTGAACGAATTCCAAAAGAACTTGCCGCGCGGCACGTTTCTCAGCGTTCGCGGACAAGTGGAGAGCATGAACAAATCGTTCGCCGGCATCGGCGCCGGCATCCTGTTCGCCATCGTGCTCGTCTATTTCGTGATGGTGGTCAATTTCCAGTCGTGGACCGATCCGTTCATTATCATCATGGCACTGCCTGGCGCGTTGTGCGGCATCATCTGGATGCTCTTCGTTACCGGCACAACACTCAACGTGCCGTCGCTCATGGGAGCGATCATGGCCATTGGCGTAGCGACCGCAAACAGTATTTTGGTCGTGAGTTTTGCCAATGACGAACGTTGTGGCGACAAGCCGAAAAGTTCGCTCGATGCCGCGCTCTCTGCCGGTTTCACCCGATTGCGTCCAGTCATGATGACCGCGCTGGCCATGATCATCGGCATGCTGCCGTTCTCGTTCGGTCTCGGCGAAGGCGGCGAACAAAACGCGCCGCTCGGTCGCGCGGTCATTGGCGGCTTGATTTTCGCTACGTTCGCGACGCTCTTTTTTGTTCCCGTGGTTTACAGCATTTTGCGAAAAGCGGGGTTTACTTGCGATGAAGACGAAGAGTTCGAGCGACAAGAGCGGCGCGGGCCTGAAGGAGAACAACCGTCGCAATGAACCAGACCGAACATCACGAGCACCGTCATGACGGCGCCGAAGATCGACAACCCGGAAATGATCGCGGCGAGTCGCAAGGTCGACAATCGGCACCGCGCGGTCTGCCTACAAGGCCGCCGGTGCGCAGCGTCGCCGTTTGGGGACCGATCGCGGCGGTCACCTTCCTGGCGTTCCTTGTCACCATCGGCGTATGGCGTCGTATCCATGAGCGCGCCCAGAAAAAAGCGTTCACCAAACAGGCGACGCAGGTCGAGGTGAACGTGGTCAACGCGCAACGCGACCGAAAGCCGAAGGAACTTATTCTGCCCGGCACATTTCAGGCATTTCAAGAAACGACCATTTATCCGCGTTCGAACGGTTACGTGAAAAGCTGGAAGGTGGACATCGGAGATGACGTCGCGCAGGGACAACTTCTCGCTGAGATCGAGACCCCGGAACTCGATCAACAAGTCGCCCAGGCGAAAGCGAACTACGAAATCGCAAAAGTGACGGCGGAGCGATGGCGCGATCTGGTCCAGAAGAAAGTCGTTTCGGCGCAGGAATACGATCAAAATGAAAAGGCGTACGAAGCCGCCGCAGCTAATTACGAGCAGCTTCGAAAACTGCAGGGCTTCAAGAACATCGTCGCCCCGTTTGGCGGAAAAATCAGCGCGCGCAACATCGACGTTGGCACACTCGTTACCGCCGGCAGCGGCAACTCCGGCACGCCACTTTTTCGACTCGTGCAAAGCGATCTGCTGCGAGTGTATGTTTATGCGCCGCAGGAAAATGCGCCTTCGATTCACGCAGGCTTGAGCGCAAAAATCATTTTGCAGGAATTTCCGGGCCAGCAGTTCGACGGCACCGTCACGCGCACGGCGGGCGCGCTGGATCCGCAATCGCGCACCATGCAGGTGGAGGTACAAGTGCCGAACCACGAGAACAAACTTTACGCGGGAATGTACGGCGAGGTGAAATTTCGTTTGGCAGACGAGAATGCGCCGATCGTCGTGCCCGCCAACATGTTTCTATTTCGCACGGAAGGGCCGCAAGTCGCGACCGTTGTAAAAGACAACCGCATCCACTGGCAAACGATTCGGGTCGGGCGCGATTTCGGCACGCAACTCGAGGTGCTCGACGGGTTGGCTGAAAACAGCAAAGTAATCTTGAATCCGACCGACGACCTGGGCGAGGGCGTGCAGGTGCAGGTGAAACCGTTCGAGAAACCAAAAAAGCGGTAGCAGCGGACAATCTGCCCGACATTGAGATCAGGCAGACACTGGATTCTGGATACTTGATACTCGATGATAAATCGAGCATCTAGCATCCAGGCATTGAGCATCACTCCTCCATGGACCCGCTCCAACCTATCATTCTCATTGTCGATGATGAGAAGCATACACGCGACGGGCTCCGGCGTTTGCTGGAGAACGATTACGATGTGTACGTGGCAGGCGACATCGCCGGCGCGATGAATGTGCTCGAACGCGAGCATGTCGATCTTTTGCTGACTGATCTGCGCCTTGGCAGCGAAGATGGAATGCAGTTGATCGATCGCGCGCTGAAAATGCCGCAACCGCCGATTTGCATCATGATGACAGCTTACGGCTCGGTTGATACCGCGGTCGAAGCGATGAAGCGCGGCGCATACGATTTCGTGACCAAGCCGCTCAATCTCGATAAAGTGGAAATTTTAATCGCGCGAGCCTTACGAGGCCGGAAGCTCGAGCAGGAAAATCGCGATTTGCGGCACAGGTGGATGAACGCTACGGCTTGGGAAATATCATCGGCGAGTCGCAGGCGTTGCATGAAGTGCTCGACACGATCAAACAGGTCGCGCCTTCATCGGCCAATGTGCTGATTGAAGGCGAGAGCGGGACCGGGAAGGAATTGGCCGCGCACGCCATTCACAATTTGAGCCGGCGCAACAAGGCGAAATTTGTCACCGTCCATTGCGCCGCGCTTTCGCCCACGCTGCTCGAAAGCGAACTGTTCGGTCACGAAAAAGGCGCGTTTACCGGCGCCCATGAGCGACGCATCGGCCGATTCGAACAGGCAAACGGCGGCACGATTTTTCTCGACGAAGTGGGGGAGATCGAACCGAGCACCCAGGTGAAATTGCTTCGCGTGATGAGCGAGGAACGCGCATTCGAGCGTGTGGGCGGAAATCAAACATTGCAGGCGGATGTTCGAATAATTGCCGCGACCAACAAAAATCTGGAGAAACTCGTGCGCGAAGGAAAATTCCGCGACGATTTATTTTTCCGATTAAACGTGGTGCGCATTACCATGCCGCCTCTGCGCGAGCGCAAAGACGATATACCGCTGCTTGTGCGCAGTTTCCTCCGGCACTTCTCGCAAGGCAAACGAGAAACAGATTGTCGATCTTACCACCGAAGCGATGAATGCGATTCTGACTTACGATTGGCCGGGTAACGTGCGCGAATTACGCACCGCCATCGAGCATGGCGTGGTCATGGCTACGGGACCAAAAATCACGCTGCGGGATTTGCCAATGGCTGTGCGCCAGGCTGCGGGCACCCCGTTGCCGCGCGGCATCTCGCCGGCCAAAGCGTTCGGCGAAAAAGCCAGCCCGCTCGATCTGCATGAAACGGAACGAAAATTGATTTTGCAAGCACTGGCCACGACCAAAGGCAATGTCACCGCGGCAGCGAAAAAACTCGGCATCAGCCGCCGCACGCTGCACCGCAAAATCAACGAAATGAACGCGAGCCAATTCGGACAAAGCAGCCAATCCAGACAAGAACGAAGCCGATGCCCGGTAGCGAAGAATTCGTGCAACGCACGGTCCATGCACTGGAAGTGGGCGAGCTGGCAATTTGGGTGAAGCGCTGCCTCATCGCCGTCGTGATTGCCGCGATTGCCGTCGTTTATTTGTATCAGTTTCGCGGCTTGGCTGCGTCCCAGGCGATGGATCAGGCGCAAATCGGTCGCGCCCTAGCCAGCGGTCATGGTTGGCGAACGAATTTTGTCCGGCCGCGCGCCATCGGGCAGTTGCTGAGCTCACGGCAAAAATGTTCCGCAAAAAATCTGGTCGGACACTTACAACGCACCGCTGCCACCGCTTGTCGATGCGATCGCTCTTTTGCCAGTGAAAGCGCATTGGAAAATGGGTCAGCGCGAAGATTGTTTATGCCGGCGACCGCGCCATCGCCGTGATGTCGATCTTTCTCTTCGCCGCGTCGCTGCTGTTTCTGTTTTTCACCGCTCGCCGGCTGTTCGATCAAAAGCTTGCGCTGCTTGCGTGTGGGCTGGTTCTCCTCTGCGACATGATGTGGCAATACTCGCTTTCCGGTCTGCCGCAGATGCTCTTGCTCCTGCTGTTCAACGCGACCGTTTACGCCCTGGTGCGTGCCGTCGAAGCGCAGCATCAAAGCAGGTTCGTCGGTCGTTGGATGGCCGCAGTGGGCGCCGGATTTGGCTTGCTGGCACTGACCCACGCGCTGACGCTATGGATCTTCGCGGTGGCGTTCGTTTTCGCCTTGTTGTTTTTCCGCCCGCGCGTTTGGGGGACCGGACCCATGCTCACCGCCTTCGCCATCGTTTATTTTCCCTGGTTGATTCGCACCTTTCTCGTCTGCGGAAATGCGGGCGGCGTTGCCATCTACTCGGTGCTCGACGGGATCGGCCACCCTGAAGCGGCATGGATGCGCCGCATCAACGTGAGTTTCGAGGGAATCGGGCCAGCTGCGCTGCGGGATAAATTGATAGCTAATCTGATTACGCAATCGGGCCACATCTTTCAGTATTTTGGGCTGAGTATTGTGGCGGTGATGTTTTTTGCGGCGCTGCTTTACCGGTTTAAACGGCCGGAAACCGCGATCATTCGCTGGATGCTGCTGACGATGTGGGGCGGCGGCGTTCTTGGAATGGCGGTGTACGGAATCAGCGAGGAGCAAGGCGTCGCCGCGAATCAATTACATCTGATTTTTGTGCCGCTCATGACCTGCTACGGTCTCGCTTACTTGCTAGTGCAATGGCGACGGCTCGGCATCGAGGTCCGCCTGGCCCGCATCGCTTTCGTCGCGCTGCTCTATCTTCTTTGCGCAGGGCCTATGATTTCGGCCATCTTCTTTTCGCAAAATAAACCGCTGGTGCGCTGGCCGCCCTACATGCCGCCGTTCATCGCCGTGATGAACGACTGGATGAAACCGCAGGAAATTACGGCTTCAGACATGCCTTGGGCAGTGGCCTGGTACGCCGATCGGCGCAGCATTTGGTTGCCGGAAACGATCAAGAATTTTATCGAGCTCAGCGATTACGGTGTGTTAGGCGCGCCAATCAACGGTCTCTATCTCACTCCGGTCAGCGGCACCGAAAATACGTATCGCGACATTGTGAAAGGTGAGTATCACGACTGGGCGCCAATGATTCAACGAACCCTCGACCTGGAAAAGTTTCCGCTGAAATGGGCGACTCTTAGTCTCGGTTTGGATGCCGAATGCGTATTTTTTAGCGATCACGATCGGCAAAAGGACGCGCAAACGCCCTGAACCCAAACAATTGTCGGTCTTCCGACAAACAATCGACAACCGAGAAATGATCCGGGCCGCGAAGCCATTCGGAGTCGATTTTCCCGTTTACGAATCGCGTTTCGAGCGTTTCAATACCCCATGGTGCATGAGAAAAAGATTTTCGGGACGGACGGAGTCCGCGGCATCGCTAACGTCGAACCGGTCACGGCAGAGACGGCGCTGAAACTTGGGCGCGCCGCCGCGCGCGTGTTCATGCAACTGAACCCGCGCACACTTCCCGAAGGCGCTCGTCCGAAAATCGTGCTGGGCAAGGACACGCGCCTTTCGGGTTACATGCTCGAGAACGCGCTCGTCGCGGGCATTACCTCGCTCGGCGTCGATGTTCTCATCATCGGGCCGTTGCCCACACCAGGTGTCGCCTATATCACCCGATCGTTGCGTGCCGATGCCGGCATCGTTCTCTCCGCTTCGCACAACCCTTACGAAGACAACGGCATCAAATTCTTCCGCCACGACGGCTACAAACTCGACGATCAAGTCGAACAAAAGATCGAACAGCTTGTTTTCACGGGCGAAATCGATTCGATCCGGCCAACGGCGGGCAAAATTGGCCGCGCCGCGCGCATCGACGATGCGCTCGGCCGCTACGTTGAATTTGCCAAGGCGAGTTTTCCCAGAAAAATGTCACTCGAAGAGATGCGCGTGGCTGTCGATGTGGCCAACGGCGCGGCCTACAAATCCACGCCGTGCGTTTTGCGCGAGCTTGGCGCGGAAGTCATCGTCAGGTACGACGAACCGAACGGCACCAACATCAACGCCAACTGCGGCAGCACGCACCCGGAAGAAATTCAGCGCATCGTGAAGGAGACGGACGCGAATATCGGAATTACTCACGATGGCGACGCCGACCGCGTTCTGCTATGTGATGAGAATGGCGAAATTGTCGATGGCGATGAAATTATGGCCATCGCCGCGGTCGATCTTTTGCGCAGCGGCCGCCTCGAGCAAAACACGCTGGTCGCCACCGTCATGACCAATTTCGGTCTGGACGAAACGCTCGCTGCCGCTGGCGGAAAGGTCCTGCGCACAAGAGTCGGCGATCGCTATGTCATCGAAGAAATGATGAAACAAAATCTGAATCTCGGTGGCGAACAAAGCGGTCACATCATTTTTCGCGATTTCACCACCACCGGCGACGGCATCATCAGCGCACTGCAAATCTTGCGCATCATGCACACCACCGGTCAGCCGCTGAGCAAATTGAAAACCTGCCTCAAAAAATATCCGCAGGCGCAGCGCAATCTGAAGGTGAGAGCCAAGCCGCCGATCGAAGAATTGCGCGAAGTGGTGCAACTGCGCGACGAAGTCGAACGCGAGCTCGCCGGCAAAGGCCGCGTCCTCTTGCGTTACTCCGGCACCGAACCAAAAATCCGCTTGCTAATCGAAGGCCGCGAGCTGGACAAGATCGACAAGCAGGCCAACCGCATCGCCGACGCGATTCAGTCTGCAATCGGTGCGAATTGAAATCCGATGTCTAAGCGCGCAGTCATCGCGAACGAAGTGACGGACCTCCTAGTCGGGGTTTTCATCTTCAACGGCCGGGCACGTGCCACAGGAGTTTGTGTGAGGTCCTTCGGCCGTCGCGGCGGCCTCAATATGACAGGCGTTTTGTTCCTATGACGCTGCCGAAACTCGTCGAAGCGCTTTTGTTCAGTGCGCAAAAACCACTCTCCGCAAAGGAGATTGTCGATGTAATCAAGCGTTCCCGGGAAGCGGGTGATTTTTCGCCTAACGAATTTGCAAATGTCAAAGAAGCCGAAGTCGCGGCCGCGCTCGAACAGTTGAAAGCGGAATACATCGGGCAGCAGCACGCGTTTCAATTGGTCGAAAAAGCCCAGGGCTGGCAGTTGGCGAGTGATCCGGCTTATGCGCAATGGGTGCGCCGGCTTTTTCCCGGACCGAAACCGGCACGATTGACTCCACCCGCGCTGGAAACGCTCGCCATCATCGCCTACCGTCAGCCGATCACCCGCGCCGACGTCGAGGCTGTACGCGGCGTCAATATCGATGGCGTGTTGCAAACGTTGATGGAACGTGGCCTCGTCAAAATTGCCGGCCGTGCCGAAATTCCCGGCCGTCCGCTTTTGTACGAAACAACGCAGTTCTTTCTCGACCACTTCGGCCTGCGCAGTCTCGATGAATTGCCAAACGTCGAAGAACTACGCACGCGCCATCTGCCGGTTGCACCGCCGGCTCCTGCGGCCGTAGCCGGGCCAGGTTCATCGACCCCAGCTACAACCGGCGGCGTTGAGGCCGAGCCGGAGTCACCGACCCCGGATTGACCTCAATCGACCGTCGTTGCTTATTCCCGCAATCATCATGGCCGACATTGTCGATCTTCGTACCCAAATCGACACAATCGACGACCAGCTTGTCGATTTGCTCGATCGACGCGCTGATCTCGCGCTCGAGATCCGGCGTTTGAAAAAAGAATCTGGTCTCGAAATTTATTCGCCAGATCGCGAGGAACAATTGTTGCAAAACCTGATTACCCGCAGTCAGGGCCGCCTCGGGCCCGAGTCGATCCGCGCGATTTATCGCGAGATCATGTCCGCCTCGCTCGCGCTGGAAAAGGAAGTCACGATTGCGTTTCTCGGTCCGCCGGCGACATGGACGCATCAAGCGGCGCATGTGAAATTCGGCACCAGCGTACGTTATCTTCCGCAAACAAACATCGCTGATATTTTCAGTGAGGTCGCGCGCGGCAATGCGGATTACGGAGTTGTCCCGATCGAAAATTCCACCGACGGCGCGGTTAACCACACGCTCGACATGTTCGTGGAATCGGATCTGAGGATTTGCGCGCAGATTCTCCTCAAGATCGAAAACAATTTGCTGGCGCGGGTTCCCCGGGAAGAAATCAGAAACCTTTTTTCGCACCCGCAAGTCTTCGGCCAGTGCCGCGATTGGTTACGCAACAACATGCCTGGCGTCAAATTGATCGAGACCTCCAGCACCACACGCGCGGCCGAATTAGCCGCGAACGATTTGCAAGGCGGCGCGCTTGCGGGGAAAATGGCGGCCGAAGTTTACCAATTGTCGATCCTGGCCGCGAGCGTAGACGACCGGCACGACAATGCGACGCGCTTTCTCGTCATCGGCCGGCAATCCTGTCCGCCGACCGGAAACGATCGCACCTCCATCATGTTTTGTTTGCAGGACAAGCCGGGCGCGCTTTTCGCCGCACTGCGTCCCTTCGATCATTGGAAAATCAGTTTGCGCAAGATCGAAAGTCGCCCGTCACGGCGGAAAGCCTGGGAGTATTTGATGTTCGTAGACATCGAAGGCCACGCCGAGGACAAGAAAGTTTCCGCGGCGCTCAAGATACTGCGAGACCACTGTTCGGTTTTGAAAATTCTCGGCAGTTACCCATGTATTGACGAAGCTGTGAAGTGAAACTTGTCGCTTTCGCCTGTGCGCTGCTGATGTCGAAAGTGGCAGTCGCGGAATTGCAGCCGAGCAATTGTGCACGGGCCGCGAAATATTCCGAAAGCAGGCGCGGCATCTCGATGGTGGTGATACAGAACGGGCGCACTGTTTTCGAGCGTTATGCGAACGGCGGAATGCGCGACGGCCGGTGGCCGATCTTCAGCGGCACGAAAAGTTTCTGGGGCATCGGCGCGCTGGTCGCAGCCCAACAAGGTTTGTTTCGACTCGATGACCGAGTTTCAGAAACAATCGGCGAATGGAAAAACGATCCGCCCAAATCGGAAATCACCATTCGGCAGTTGCTCAGTCAAACCGATGGAATCGAAGGCGCGTCACGCCTTCATCGGGCGTCAATTCGGGACCGCAATGCCGTCGCCATCCGATTGTCGATCCTGGCTGCGCCGGGGACCCAATTCATTTACGGTCCGAGTCATCTCCAGATTTTTTCCGAGCTCTTGCGGCGAAAGCTAAATGGACGATCAAGCAGTTCCTTTCTTCAGGAGAACGTTCTCTCCCCCCTCGGCCTAAGGAATCTGGAATTCAAGAAAGATGTGCGGGGAAATCCGTTGCCGGCGAGTGGATTTGAGCTGACGGCCCGGGAATGGGCTCATCTGGGCGAGCTTATTGTAGGGCGCGGAAATTATCATGGCCGCCAGGTTGTCTCTGCCGGCTTGCTGCAACAGGCGCTCGTTGGCACGAGCGCAAACCCATCCTACGGTTTGACTTTTTGGTTGAATCGACCGGCGCCAAACGCCCGGGAGATCGATATTGAAAAAGAACTCGACCTGCCGTGGGAGAGCGCGCGATGGGGCGACATCTGCATTTGCAAGGCTGCACCGGAGGACACGGTCGTCGCCCTCGGCTCGGGTTATCAGCGCCTTTTTGTAATCCCATCACTGAACGCGACCATTGTGCGTCAGGGACGTGGCGCGAAATTTTCTGATGCACAATTTCTGCGGTTGGTTCTTGGGAAATAACGCAAATGCCCTCGCGAGCTCCCCTGGAAAGCTTAGCTGCGTCGGGACACCTGTAGAGGCAGCTGTATCGGCAACGTCACGTTTTGTAGGCACACCTCCGCCAATCGGACGGACTCGTGCCGTGGCGAGCCTGCGTGTGCAGAGGTCGACAGGGTTTTCAATGAGTCTCCATCACCCTTTCGTTTCATTTCGGCTCCCGCGGATAGCGGGTTGACTTGGTCTCACATTTCCTGAACGATTCCAAGCCTATGAAAATGAAGAAGTTTCGAACTTATGAATAAGTTTGCCATCGGTTGCGGCGGTGTGCTGGTGATCCTGCTTTTCATCGCCCTCGTTATCGGACTATTTTTCTGGGGCAGTTACAATCGTCTTGTCACGTTGGATCAGGAGGTCAACAAACGGTGGGGCGACGTGCAGACGGTTTACCAACGCCGGGCGGATTTGATTCCGAACCTCGTCAATACCGTCGCCGGCGCGGCCAACTTCGAGAAATCAACCCTGACCGAAGTGACGAACGCGCGTGCGAGCGTCGGGCGGGTGCAGTTGGACCCGACTAAGGCGCCAACGGACGCGGCGCAGTTGCAGCAGTTTCAGGAAGCACAGGGGCAATTGAGCAATGCCCTTTCGCGTTTACTGGTGGTGAGCGAGCGCTATCCGGAACTTCGCGCGACGCGGAATTTTCAAGAACTGCAGGCGCAACTCGAAGGAACAGAGAACCGCATCGCGGTCGAGCGAAATAACTTCAATACGGCAGTGCAAAACTTCAACACGGCGGTGCGCCGATTTCCCACAAACATGATCGCGGGGATGTTTGGATTTTCGCCGAAACCGTTTTTCACATCGCAACAAGGAGCGGAGAGAGCGCCGACGGTGAATTTTCCCAGTTTCGGGTCGCCTGCGCCATCACCGGCGGGGACGGGATCGCCATAACCTAAATGTCGATGAAAGGCGGATCGTGCTGTCCTCAGCACGATGTTAGAAAATGGCGGCGAAGCCGCGTGGACTTAGCATCACGTTCGGAGAATGCGATCCGCCTTGTCTTCACATTGATCGCGCTCTTCGCGATTCAAACTCACGCTGCCGAAGTCATTCCGCCAAAACCGGCCGCGTACTTTAACGATTACGCCGGCGTGGTTTCAAAGGATGCCGCGATGCGTTTCAACGAACAACTTGCGCAATTCGAACGCGAAACTTCGAACCAAGTTGTCGTCGCGGTGTTTCCGAAAATGCAAAGCGACTCCTCGATCGAAGACTACACACAGCGCATCGCGCAGGCTTGGGGCGTTGGACAAAAGGAGCGACGAAACGGGGCCGTCCTGTTCGTTTTCGTCCAGGATCGAAAGATGTTCATTCAGGTCGGCTATGGGTTGGAAGGGACTTTACCCGATGCAACGGCCTTCGACATCACCGAATATCAGATCAAACCGCATTTTCGTAACAACGACTACGAAGGCGGCCTAGCGGCGGGTATCGATTTGATCTGCAAAGCGATCCGAGGCGAATACAAAGGCACCGGGAAAACGGTGACAGAACAACACGGTAATGCCGGCGCGCCAAGCTTCTTGTTCTTCATCATCTTTATCATCGCGTTGATCCTGATTTCAAGACTGACGCGACGGCTTGGTGGTTACGGCTATTCATCACGCGGGGGCGGTCCGATATTCCTTCCGCTCGGTGGCGGAGGAGGAGGTTGGTCGTCCGGAGGTGGGGGCGGATCCAGTGGATTTAGCGGCGGAGGAGGCAGTTTTGGCGGAGGCGGAGCGGGCTCTAGCTGGTAGGCACATGCGAACAAGAGAGTTTCTGAGCAAGCTCGAGCACGATCGAATTATGCACGCGATCCGCGAGGCTGAATCGAAAACCTCTGCGCAAATCCGCGTCTATATCCAGCGCGGAAAGTTGAATCGCGATCCCTTGATTGCGGCGCAGAAGAAACTCCAACGGCTTGGAATGCACAAGACAAGCGAACGCAACGGCGTCCTCATTTTTGTCGCACCCCGCGCGCGCAAATTTGCAGTCGTGGGCGATCAAGCGGTCCACGAAAGATGCGGCGACGTTTATTGGCGGCAGATTGTCGACCGTATGCGCGAACATTTTCGTAACGAAAGATTCTCTGACGCGTTGGTGGACGCGATTCGCGATATCGGGAAAGCGTTGGCCACGCATTTCCCAAAAAGAGCGGGATCTGCCAGCGCACAGTCGGGCGAAATCGTCGAGAAATGAGAGGGTAGGAGCGAATCGCCGACCAAAACGTCGCGCCTTGTCAAATCCGCTTGCAAAATCAGTAGGATTGCTTTTATTCCCTGTTCCGCCGCGAGTTTTTAAATTACGCCGTTGGTCCCTGGGCCTCCGTCGCTGGACGTGAAGCCACACTCGCCAGGGGAAACCCGGTGAAAACGCATGGAGCAATGGAATATTGGAGTGATGGAGTAATGGATTTCGTGTCTTTACTCATTATTTCAATGCTCCAGTACTCCAGCACTCCAGAAAGTTAGTTATGCCAATCCGTTACGGTCGTTTTGAAATGCCGAAAACACTCGTTAAAGACGAGGATACTGCCACCGATACCTACGCCAAGTTTATCGCCGAACCGTTTGAGGCGGGCTACGGACACACCGTTGGAAATTCCCTCCGGCGCGTGCTCCTTTCGTCGCTCGAAGGCGCCGCAATCACGGCGGTGAAAATCACTGGCGCACAACACGAGTTTGCCACTCTGCCCGGAGTGGTCGAGGACGTGACCGACATCGTTCTCAACCTCAAGAAAATAAAATTCAAAGCTGAGGATCACGAGCCGAAAAAACTCTCGCTCAGCGTAAACAAGGAAGGCGAAGTGACCGCCGGCGACATTCAGGCGATGCAAGGTTACGAAGTGCTCAACCCGAAGCTGGTCATCTGCACGCTCGACAAGAAACACAAATTTGACGCCGAGCTGGAAGTCCGCGTCGGTCGCGGATTCGCTACCGGCGAGGAAAACAAGCGCGCCGATCAGCCGATCGGCCTGATTCCGATCGATTCGATCTTTTCACCGGTTACGCGCGTCAAATACGCGGTCGAAAACACCCGTGTCGGTCAACGCACGGATTACGACAAGCTCATCTTGGAAGTCTGGACCGATGGCCGATTGACGCCGGACGACGCTCTGCTGCAAGGCTCCGCCATTCTGCGTCATCATCTCGACGTCTTCGTCAACTATAACGAAGACGTAATCGAATTCGACGAAACGCCGGCTGGTGTGAGCGAGGAGAATTTGAAGCTGAAGAAACTGCTCAACATGAGCGTGAACGAGATCGAGCTGAGTGTACGCGCAGCCAATTGCTTGAACAACGCCAACATCACGACCGTTGGTCAGCTCGCGCAAAAGACCGAGGCCGAGATGCTGAAGTATCGTAATTTCGGCAAAAAATCGCTCAATGAGATCAAAGAGAAATTGCAACAGCTTGGGCTTAGTCTGGGAATGAAATTTGAGCCTGGTCTGGTGGAAACGCCAGCCGAGTCCGGACGGCGCCACGGCCAACGGAGCATCAAGCACCGACAGAACCTAATTGTTCCTTAGGCGAATCCATCAGCCGCGCAGTTCATGAGACATCAAAAAAAGACGCTAAAACTCGGCCGCACGGCCGAGCATCGCAAGGCGCTGCTCGCGAATCAGGTTTGCAGTTTGATCGTGCATCGGCGCATCAAAACCACGCTCGCCAAAGCGAAAGCCGTTCGCCCGCTCGCGGAAAAAATGGTCACCCTTGGCAAGAACGGTTCGCTCCACGCGCGGCGAAACGCATTGTCGATCTTGCGGCAGAAGGATGCCGTCAAAAAATTGTTCGACGACATTGCGCAAAAATCGACAAATCGCAACGGTGGGTATACGCGGATCGTGAAGCTGGGCCGGCGCAAAAGCGACTCTGCGCCGATGGCATTTCTGGAATGGGTTGATGCCGCCGCCCAAGTGACAGAGGAAAAATCAGCCGAGGAAAAGAAAGCCAGACGCAAAGAGGCCGAGCCGAAGCCGAAGGAAAAAGAAGCAAAACGGGAAGAACCGAAACGCGAAGAAGAACCAACCGCGAAAGAAGAGAAGCCGAGTGTGCCAGAGCCGGAAGAGCCGAAACCGAAAAAACGCCGGTGGTTCGGCAAAAAAGCAGGCGAAAGCGAGAAATGATTGGCTCTCTGCTGTAGCCGACTCGCTCTGCTCGCCGCGCCGAAGCTCGGCGAACGCGGGTCGAGGCGTCCCGGCCGGACTGGCATTTCACGCGACAGAACGCGCGTGGCTACAAACTGACCAATCGCCAGTTTACTTTTCCATGGGCAGTTTCGAGCCACGCCACGCTGGCGGGTGATCCCCGGTTTGGTCGTGTGACGCAACCCGGATTCAAGAACAAAACGCCGTCGCGTCGTTCATTTCGAGGTACGTGCGTGTGCCCATGCAGCACGATATCGACATCTTCCGGCGGTCGCTCTGGCGGAATATGTTGCAAACGAAATCTCAGACCGCTCCGGACAAGATCGACAACCAACGGCCATTCGAAATTGCTGTCGCAATTTCCCCTAACCACCGTGACCGGCGGCCCAATCGCGCGCAATTCAACGAGAATTCTTTCTGCACAAACGTCGCCAAGATGCCAGATCTCATCAGCGTCTTCCGCAACGTCGACAATGCGCTTCGGCAATTTGTTATGCGTGTCGGCGAGAACAAAAACTTTCATGTGAGGTGGATCGGCCGCTCCGCGGGCGATATTAAAAATTGTGGCTTCGCCGCCTAGATTAACATCAAGCTCGCCAACGGGACGAGTTCGTCCGACCGGCGGACAAGGGGCTGCTCGATCCACCTGATTGTGCAATCTTGCAACGCAAGTAGCTTCAACCTGGTGTCATTTAATAACTTTGGACTTTCGCCGGAGGTTGTACGCGGAACCCAGGCGATGGGTTTCACTGAACCAACTCCGATCCAGCTTCGCGCCTTTCCCATTATTCTCGAGGATAAAGACTTGATCGGCACGGCACAAACCGGCACCGGCAAAACCGCCGCTTTCGCTCTGCCGATCCTGACCTCGCTCGGGCATCACGGAAAATTTCGTTGTCTCGTGCTGGAGCCAACCCGCGAGCTGGCCGCGCAAGTCGAAACCGCCTTTCGGGATTATGGGCGTTTCACCGATCTGCGCGTGGCCGTTGTGCACGGGGGTGTCGGTTACGGGAAACAGCGCGAAGACCTCACGCGCGGAGTCGATGTGCTTGTCGCGACGCCTGGACGATTGCTCGATCATCTCGAACAGGGGACGCTCCATTTTCGCGATGTGAACATCCTCGTGCTCGATGAGGTCGATCGCATGCTCGACATGGGATTTTTGCCAGATGTGCGCCGCATCGTGGAAAGGATTTCCCGGGATCGACAAACGCTTTTGTTTTCGGCGACGTTGCCACCGGAGATCGAGCGCCTCGCTGCGTGGGTGTTGCGCGATCCGGAAGTGGTAGAGATCGGCGCGCGCCGTTCGCCGGCGGAAACAGTCACGCACGCGGTTTATCCGGTCGCGGCCGAGCAAAAATTCGATTTGCTCATCGCTCTGCTGGAGCGCACTAACTTCGACAGCGTCCTGATTTTTTGCCGGACAAAACAGAATGCGGATCGAGTGGCGCATTTTTTGAAACACGCCCGACACGCCGTCGCCGTGCTGCACTCCAATCGCACCCAGCGCGAGCGCATCGAAGCGCTCGAAGGATTCAAGAGCGGCAAATACGAAGTGATGGTCGCCACCGACATCGCGTCGCGCGGCCTCGACATCGCCGGTGTAAGTCACGTCATCAATTACGACGTGCCGGAGCATCCGGAAGATTACGTGCATCGCATCGGACGCACCGGTCGCGCCCAAAATGTCGGCGACGCGTTCACACTTATGAACGGCCAGGAAGTCTCTGCGCTGCAAGCCATCGAACATTTCATCGGACAAAAAATTCCGCGCCTAAAGCTCGACAACTTTCCGTATCTCTACACGGTGCTCTTCGAACCGGAATCCGCGGCAGCCGGGCGACGCTCAATCGGCGGCGGACGCTCGCATCGGGGATATTCATTCGGAAAGCGCAGGCGCTAAGGATCGACATCTATTGTCTGGGTGGCGCGAACGGGCTGGGCGCAGTCCCCGGCCACCTAGCCGCGGTCGCCAGCAGCCTGTTTAGGCGCTCACGCACATGGGAGGCAGATGATCTCGTCAAGCTGCCGAGATCGACACGCTGGCAGCCTGCGCTCCCCTGGAGCTCGCGAACGCTGCACTCGAATTCTTCACCGCGCACGGGCACGGCTGGTGCGAATTCATTCTGTGAGCTCACACACAGAACTTTACCTCAATCGTCGCACCTTCATTTCGCGCGCGGCTCGGGGCGCACTCGCCGCCACAATCGGCCCGCAGTTGATACGTTTGGCTCCCGCGCAAGAACCGAGCGGCTCCGAAGCTCCCGCGCCGCGATCGGCTGACGCCTCAGAACCATGGCCGATGGAAAAACGCGTCGGCTTCGCGCTGGTCGGTCTCGGTCGGTTGTCGATCCAGGAATTAATTCCCGCATTTCGAGTAAGCAAAAAAGCAAAGCTCACTGCGCTCGTTAGCGGCGATCCAGCCAAGGCGCAAAGGCTCGCGCAAGAAAACGGCGTCAATGCCGGATCGATCTACGATTACCAAAATTTCGGGCGTATTAAGGACAACCCGGACGTGCAGGTCGTTTACATCGTTCTGCCTAACTCAATGCACGCCGAGTATACCATTCGCGCCGCTCGCGCGGGCAAACATGTGCTTTGCGAGAAGCCAATGGAGGTCAGCGTCACAAAATGCCAGCAGATGATTTCGGAATGCCGGCACGCAAAAGTGAAGTTGATGGTCGCATACCGCGTTCAATACGAGCCGATGAATCGCGCGATGCAGCGACTAGTGCGCCAGAAAACATTCGGTGACGTGAAATACATCGAGTCGGCCAATCTTCTAAAGGTCGAGCAAATGGAATGGCGCTTGAGCAAAGAGCTTTCCGGCAGCGGCGCAGTCGGCGATCTCGGCATTTATTGCCTCAATACCATCCGTTTTCTGCTCGACGAAGAACCGATAGAGGTCTTCGCGCAGACATTTCGCCCCGCGGGCGATCCACGATTCAAGGAAGTGGATGCAACTGCGGTGTGGCAGATGCGTTTTTCCAGTGGGCTACTGGCGAATTGCGCGTGCAGTTTCGATGCGCACCATACGCAATCGTATCGCGTCATTGCCGATCGCAGCACGTTCGGGATGGATCCGGCATTTCCATATCGCGGTTTGAAGATGTTCGTGCAGCCTAACGAGCCGCCGTTACCGCAGATTGGCCAGACCGATCAGTTCGCCAACGAGCTCGATCACATGGCAGATTGCGTAGTGAACGATCGCGAGCCGTACACGCCGGGCGAGGAAGGCTTGCAGGACCAGCGCGTCATCGAAGCGATTTTCGAGAGCGCTAAGCACGGTAAGATCGTGAAGCTGCCGAAGATCGACAAGCTGGACGCGTTCCGTGGCCCGGCGGCGGGCTTACCACTACCCCGGCCTGCAAATGCGTTTTTTGATCGCGGAACCACCAGCTGATGAACAAATCCGATCATTCCAGCGCTGACGATGCGCCGTTAAGTTACCGCGGTGCGCGGCGCATCCTCGGGCTTGTTGTTCTGTTCGTTGTTGGCGCCTTCATCCTCCGCGCTCTTGAGTCGATCTTGCTGCTTTTCGCCATCGTTTTCCTTTTGGCGATGGTGCTGAATCCAATTGTCGTCTCGTTGCAGCGCCACGGTATCCCGCGGATCCTGGGTGTCGTTCTCGTGATGCTCGCGCTGATTGTGCTGGCGGGAACGATTGTTCTCTTTGCCATTCCACCGTTGGCCAACCAGATCAACAGCATGGTGCAAAGCGCGCCGCACGTGTGGCAGGGGATTCGGGCGCGCATGACCGCGCTCGCGCAAAGTTACCCCGCGGCGCGCAATGCTTTGCCGCAGGCGGATGAGATCGCGCAGAAAATCGGAGCAGCTGCCGGAACAGTCGCCAACATCCTGCTAAGATCGACAATCGGTTTAGTCGGCGGCGTGTTGAGCACTGCACTCGCGATTTTGTTGCTCATCTTCGTCTTGGCAAACCCGAAGCCGCTCGTCGCCGGTTATCTTGCGCTTGCGCCTGATCGCTACCGGGAACGAGCGCACCGGACACTGGCGCGACTGACGAAACAGATGACAATGTGGGCGCGCGGTGTCGCGATCAATGGGGCGGTCACCGGCATTTCCATCGGCACGCTGCTTTGGATCATCGGTGTGCAACCGGCGCTGATGTTTGGCGCTTTTGCGTTCGTCGGCGAATTCCTTCCCAACATTGGTGCGTTCTTTGTCGCGATCCCGATTTTGTTTGTCGCGTTGAGCATGGGAGCAACGAAGTTTTGGCTCGCACTCGGTGTGATTTTGCTGGTTTACCAGGTGGAACTGAACTTTCTCGTGCCGTTTGTCCTCGGCAAAGAAATGCGATTGCTCCCAGTTAACATTCTTTTCTTCACACTGGCCATGGCAACCTTGTTCGGCATTCTCGGTGCGATCCTCGCCGTTCCTGCCGCCGCACTGGTTCAGATTGTCGTCGATGAATTCTATTTGAAACCGCGGCAGCTCAATAACGCCGAGCTCGTTCGCGAAGCCGCCGCGCTCGTGGAAGGAAGAACCAAGTCCGATTGATTTCCAGTTGGCACAGTCGAGGAATTCCCATTCATAACATCCGACCCACTAGTGATCCAGGTCGAGCGTCGGATCTATTTGATCCGCGGCGAAAACGTAATGCTGGATTCCGATCTGGGGTGGCTTTATGACATTGAAGCGAAAGCGCTCAACAAAGCGGTAAAGCGAAATAAGGATAGGTTCTCTCCAATGTCGATCTTGCTCGCAACTCGAGGCGTTGGAAAAGAAATATGATGCCCAGTTCAAAGTCGTCTTCGATGCGATTCGCGAATTAATGACGCGACCGGAGAAAACCAAAACGCCGACCTGAGATTCCATGCTAATGAATAACAAGGCGAATTTTTTTGCTGGTCTCGCATTGTCGATCTTAGCGTTATCCGCGCATGCCGAAAAAATTGCGCTCGTTGACGGGACACTCATCGACCCAAGCCACAATGAAGTCCGTGAGCCCTCTACAAACACATCGATCATCATTGACGAAGACCGCATTGAACGCATTGGCCCGAAAATCCTGGAGCCGGGAACCCGCGTAATCGATTGCAAAGGTAAATTCATTTTGCCGGGCTACATCGACACGCACATCCATTTCTTCCAATCGGCCGACCTCTTCACGCGCCCGGACATTGTCAATCTCAACAGTGTTCGTCCGTACAGAGATGAAGTCGCGTGGATCAAGTCGCACTTGGCCGACACATTTGCACGGTATCTGCGCAGTGGAATCACGAGCGTGGTCGATGTGGGCGGCCCGTTTTGGAATTTTGACGTGCGCAAGCGCGCGAACTCGACCGCGAAAGCCCCGCGCGTCGCCGTGGCAGGCCCCTTGATCTCAAGCGTGTCGCGGCCGCAGCTCGATCTGGGCGATCCGCCAATTGTTCAGATCAACAATCCGGATCAAGCGCGCGAGTTCGTGCGCAAGCTCGCGCAGCAAAATCCGGATTTGGTGAAGATCTGGTATATCGTTGATAAGGATCATCCGGTCGATTCGTTTCGGCCGATCGTGCGTGCAACGGTTGAAGAAAGCCACGCGCGCAAGATCCGCGTCGCCGTGCACGCGACCGAACTGGAAACGGCGCGAGCTGCAGTTGAAGAAGGCGTGGACGTGCTCGTGCACAGCGTCATCGACAAGCCGGTCGATGAAGCTTTTGTGAAACTGCTGCAAAATCGAAATGTAATTTTGTGTCCGACGCTAGTGGTGTTTGAGCGTTATGGACGCACATTTGCGAATAAATTAAATCTCACGCCGGAAGAAAAAGCGTGGGGCAATCCGGAAGTGATCGCGACGCTCGACGTGACGAAAATTCCGCAAGACAAGTTGCCTGATCGGATCAAGACGGCGCTGGCGAAGCCAGACGAAGCGCTCGATCGGATCAAGAAAACGTACGATGTCGTGCTGCAGAATTTGAAAACGCTTGAAGATGCCGCGTCACCATTGCCGCGGGCACCGATGCGGGAAACATCGGAACGATTCATGGACCGGCGTTGTTTCGCGAATTTCAGCTGATGAAAGAAGCCGGACTCACTCCGATGCAAATTCTGCAATGCGCCACCGCCAACGCCGCCAAACTCTTCGGTGGCGAAACCGGCGCCCACATCGGCAAGATCGACAATGGCTATTTTGCCGATCTCGTCATTCTCAATTCAAATCCGGTCGATGACATTGCCCACGCGTCCGACATCAACACGGTGATCAAGAATGGCGTCGCATATGCCGCCAACTTGCTACTTCCTAATTCCACTGCCTCGCCACAAGCGAAAATGATGAAGGCAGTCGTCGCCCACGAGTACGGCGGGCCGGAGATATTGAAGTATGAAGATGCGCCCGTGCCGGAGCCGAAGGAAAACGAGGTGCTCGTTCGCGTGATCGCGAGCGGCGTTAACCCGGCCGATCCACTCATCCTTGGTGGCAAATACGCCAGGGAATTCGGCACGCATCTGCCTCTGATCCTCGGTTACGACATGGCCGGAGTCGTGGCCAGGACCGGCGCGAAGGTCACGAGATTGAAACGCGGCGATCCCGTCTACGCCTATTTGCTCTGGGGCGGCGGCTGGGCGGAGTATTGCCTAACGAACGAAGGCGAGGCAGCGATAAAACCGAAGTCGCTCAGTTATACCGATGCGGCTGCGGTGCCGCTGGCGGCGCTGACCGCGTGGCAGGCGTTAATCGACGCCGGAAAGTTCACCGCGGGCCAGACCGTTCTCATCCACGGCGGATCGGGCGGCGTCGGAAGTTTCGCTATTCAAATTGCCAAAGCACGAGGCGGGCGGGTGATCGCGACGGCATCAACCCCGAATCAGGATTTGCTCAAGCAACTCGGCGCCGATGTGGCGATCGATTACACGAAGACAGAATTCGAAGCTGTGGCGAAGGATGTCGATCTTGTGCTCGATCCCGTCGGCAAAGACACGCTCGTACGTTCCTACGGAGTGGTGAAGAAGGGCGGCATGATTGTGAGCCTCGTTTCCCGTTGCGATCAAGCCGAGCTTGATAAACACCAAATCCGCGGCGCATCGCTCGCATCGCACCCCGACGCGAGCGAACTGGCCGAGATCACCAAATTAATCGAGCAAAAGAAAATCAAGCCGATTGTGTCGCAAGTGCTGCCTCTCAGCGATGCCGCCAAAGCGGACGAACAAGCTGAGACCCACCACACGCGCGGTAAGATGGTATTGAAGATCGCCGAGGAACCGAAGAGCTGAGTATTCGCCAGATTGCGCTGGCAGTACCGTTTGCATCGCAATATAAACTGGAACCCAGGGATGTGGAAAATCATTCTGGTCATCTGGCTGGTTTAGGCGCTCGCTTACAGTTACGCACTCATCCGCGGCTGGGGAAACCGGCTGCGCGTGTTGATCGTCGGCGCGACCGGCGGCACCGGCCGCGAGCTTGTGCGGCGTTGGAGCAAGGCCATCAGGTGACAACGTTTGTGCGCAACCCGAAAAAAACTTAAGGTCGAGCACCCGAATTTGCGCGTGGCGCAGGGCAACGTGCTTGATTATGCCTCTGTCGAAGCGGCAATGCAGGGACAAAGCGTAGTGGTGTCGGCGCTTGGGCACAAACGGTTATACTGGCCGACCAAAATTCTGTCCCGCGGCGCGGACAACATCATGCGCGCGATGGAAAGCTGCGGGTGCCCCGGTTCATCTGCGAGAGCTCGTTAGGCGTGGGCAACGCGGTGGGGAGACTTGGTTTGACGGCGACGTTTGGCTTCGTGCCGCGGGTGCTGCCATTTTATTTCTGGGACCGCGTGCGGCAGGAGAAATCAATCGAGAAGAAAACTGACATCGATTGGGTGATTGTGCGCCCGCCAATGCTGACGAATGGCCCTGCGCGCGGCAATTACCGGCACCGCTTCAACGTCGGCAATTACATCTGGCTCGCGGGCCGACGTTGCCGATTTCATGCTGGAGCAATTGAACGACGATACCTGCATTGGCACCGCGCCCGGTGTTTGTTATTGAGCGCCCGGAATTGCAGAGAAATCCGGTGAAAAGAATTGAACGTGGCGCGAGCTCACGCGTTTGTATGCTCCTATGACAATCAATCGTTTGCCGTTTTCGCTTGTTGCGGTTTTCGCGCTTGGTTTCATCACTCTCGCTGGCGCTGAGCCCACTCCCGAGACGCGGAAGAAGCCGGTGACGGACGAATATCAGGGAGTCAAAGTGGATGATCCTTATCAATGGTTGGAGGACGACCAGAATCCAGACGTTAAAGCGTGGTCGGACGCGCAGAATCAGCGCACGCGCGCTTATCTCGACAAATTGCCCGACCGCGCCAGGATCGAGAAGCAGTTGACGGAATGGTATGCGAAAACTTCACCGAGCTATTCCGGTTTGGTGTCGCGCCCGGGCATTTTGTTTGCGCTGAAATTTCAGCCGCCGAAACAGCAACCGATGCTGATAACGCTCGCGTCCGCCGACGATTTGAACTCGGAGAAGATGGTGCTCGACCCGAACGCGCTCGATCCGAAGGGAACGACGGCGATCGATTGGTTTGTGCCCTCACGCGATGGGAAATATGTCGCGATTTCGATTTCGAAAGGTGGAAGCGAAGATGGAACGCTGCACATCTACGAGGTGGCCACCGGCAAAGCGTTGCCGGATACTATTTCGCATGTGCAGTATCCCACGGCCGGTGGAAGCGCGGCGTGGAACGCGGACCGCACCGGAGTTTATTACACGCGGTTTCCGCGTAAGGGCGAGCGGCCCGAGGCCGACCGCAATTTTTATCAGCAGGTTTATTTTCATAAACTCGGCACGCGTGACAGCGAAGACACTTACTCGATAGGCAAAGACTTCCCCCGGATTGCGGAAATCGCGCTCGAGGCTTCGCGCGACAGCAAATACATCCTGGCGATCGTGGCGAATGGCGACGGCGGCGATTTTGCCCATTATCTGCTCGGGCCGGACGGCAACTGGAAGCAGATCACGCAGTTCACTGATCAGATCAAAGCAGCCCGGCTCGGTCGCGACAATGCGCTCTATCTGCTTTCGCGGGCGGATGCGCCGCGCGGCAAAGTCTTGCGGCTTCCGCTTGATCAGCCGGAGCTGGCCAACGCGAGGATGATTGTGCCGCCGAGCAATGCGGCCATCCAGTATCTCGTTCCGGCTGGCGACGCGCTCTACATTGGAGATCTGATGGGCGGCCCGTCGCAAATTCGCCGGTTCGGATTGGACGGAAAAAATGAGGCGATCGTTCCGATTCCAAAAATCTCGGCCATCACGGAGATGCTCGCGCTGGAAGATGATTCACTTTTGTTCCGCGATGTGAGCTACACCGAGCCGGCTGCCTGGTTCCATTGCCTGCCCGGCAAAACCGAGCCTGTGAAGACGGCGCTGGTTAACGCATCGCCAGTTTCATTTACCGACATTGAAGTGACGCGCGAGTCCGCCACTTCAAAAGACGGCACGAAAATTCCACTCAATATCGTCCGAAAGAAAGGCACCAAGCCCGATGGCAACAACCCGACGCTGCTGTATGGCTATGGCGGTTACGGCATCAGCATGCAGCCGAACTTCGATTTCACGAAAAGGCTTTGGTTCGATCGCGGTGGCGTTTACATCGTCGCCAATATTCGCGGCGGCGGCGAGTTCGGCGAGGAATGGCATAAGGCCGGAAATCTCACGAAGAAACAAAACGTGTTTGATGATTTCGCGGCGGCAGCTGAATACCTGATCAAAGAAAAATGGACGTGCCCCGAAAAACTCGCAATCCAGGGCGGGAGCAATGGAGGTCTGCTCATGGGGGCGATGATAGCGCAACATCCGGAGCTGATGCGCGCTGTCGTCTCGTCGGTTGGCATTTACGATATGCTGCGAGTGGAGCTCGCACCCAACGGGGCCTTCAACGTCACCGAATTCGGAACAGTGAAGGACCCGGAGCAATTCAAAGCGCTTTACGCCTACTCGCCCTATCATCACGTTGTCGATGGAGCCAAGTATCCATCGATCTTGATGATGACCGGCGCCAATGACGGACGTGTCGCGCCGTATCATTCACGCAAAATGGTGGCGCGGCTCGATGAAGCCAATAAATCGAGCAATCCAATTCTGCTGCGCACTAGCTCGAGCGCCGGTCACGGCATCGGCACGGCCCTGAGCGAGCGGATCAAGCAGCAGGCGGACATGTACTCATTTCTCTTCGCGCAACTCGGTATGGCTTCGAAAAAACGCTAAATCTTCTTGCTCGCACTGGGAAGAGGGCAGAAATTTACGCCGCTATGACAATGAACCCAACGCAATATGCGCATCCGGAGGCGCTGGTAGAGAGCGATTGGCTGGAGAAACATCTCAAGGACGACGGCATTCGCGTTGTTGAATCAAACGAAGACGTGCTCCTTTACGACACCGGACACATTCCCGCCGCCGTGCACATCGATTGGCGTGCCGATCTGCAAGATCAGGTGATTCGCGATTACATTTTGCCGGAAAAATTCGCGGAGCTGTGCAGCAAGAATGGCATCATGCCAGAGACAACCTGCATTTTCTATGGCGACAAAGCGAACTGGTGGGCCTGTTACGCGCTCTGGGCGTTTCGCTTGTTCGGACACGACAAAGTGAAAATTTTGAACGGCGGACGGGACAAATGGAAGGCGGAAGGTCGTCCAATGACGCGGGAAAGGTCGACCTATCCGCGCACAAATTATCCTGTGCCGAAGAAGCGTTTCGACAAAGAGATTCGCGCGTTTTTCGAAGAAGCGCTCGGGCAGAGCAAGAGCCAGAAGCCGTTGATCGATGTGCGATCGCCGGGCGAATACCGGGGCGAGATTACGCACATGCCGGAATATCCGCAGGAGGGTGTGTTGCGCGGCGGTCATATTCCTGGCGCCAAAAGCGTGCCTTGGAAAACAGCGGCCAAGGACGACAACACGTTTAAGCCGGCGACTGAGCTGCACAAAATCTACGTCGATGGCGCGGGAGTGAAGCCCGATAAAGATACGATTGTTTATTGCCGGATCGGAGAACGTTCAAGTCACACCTGGTTTGTGCTCACGTATTTGTTAGGCCTGAACAACGTCCGCAATTACGACGGCTCATGGACGGAGTGGGGCAACAAAGTTGGTGCACCAATCGAGAAATCAGCCTAGCCGCGCCCCTTGTTGACGCTGCTAGTCACCGACTGGCGCTCCGCTTGCTGATATGTGGTAGTTGCGTGAAAATTATTGTCCGTGACGCACCGCCTTCCGAAACAGGATTATCGCGACATCGAGCGCATTATTGAGTTCGATTTTGTGCGGGCGACGGAAGCCGCGGCGCTCAACTCGTTACGCTGGCTCGGTCGCGGCGATAAAGAAGCAGCGGACGCGGCCGCGTGCGACGCCATCCGCGGAATGTTCGATCTGATGAACATTTGCGGCGAGGTCGTGATCGGCGAGGGAATCAAAGACGACGCGCCCGGCATTTTCAAAGGCGAACAGCTTGGCACGTGGATCCCCGGATCGCCGCCGTTCGACATTGCGATCGATCCGATCGACGGCACGACTAATATTTCCAAAGGTGCGCCCAACTCGATTAGTTGCATCGCTGCGGCGAGTCCAGTGGAAGGAGTCAAAGTCGTGCTGTGCGATGTGCCGTCATTTTACATGTCGAAGCTGGCTTACGGCCCGCGCGTGATTCAATACATGCAAAAGCGCGGCGATTCGCTCAACATCGATGCTCCGATCGCCGAGACGCTGGCAATTGTCGCGCGCGCCGTGGACAAACGCGTGCAGGATGTGGCGGTCATGATGCTCGACCGGCCGCGGCACAAGGAAATCGTCGAGCGGATTCGCGCGGCCGGCGCATCGCTACGCATGATCGGCGATGGCGATATTGCTGCCGCCATAGCGCCATCGTTGCCGGAGAGCGATGTCGATCTTTACATGGGCATCGGCGGCTCGCCCGAAGCGGTGTTAGCCGCGGCAGGCATCAAGTGTCTCGGTGGCGATATGCAATCCAAAATGTGGCCGCGCGATGAAAAGGAGCGCAAAAATTTGATCGACGAAGGTCATGAAAAGGATTTCGAACGTATTTTTTCGGCCGACGACCTGGCCAAAGGCCAAAACATCATTTTTTGCGCAACCGGCATCAGCGACAGCGCGTTACTGCGCGGCGTGAAAACCAAGGGCGCAGCCATGGCTGTAACGCATTCCATTTTGATGCGCGCGAAGAGCAAGACTGTGCGCTTTATCCGCGCCCAACACAATTTGCAGAGCAAAACCATCCGCCTGCGCTCGGATAATCGCGAGCACCTCATCTGAGCGCGGATCGCGTGGGTGTCGTGGGATCTCGAAGAAAATTCCTGTTCCGTTTAAATCCGTGTTATCGGCGGCTTTAATCTGCTCGACAGCACGGCTGCTCTTGTTCAAGATCACATGAACTTTTCTTGCTTATGAGACAAATACCGAAAACTGAACTTTCGCCGGACAACGGCTGCATCATCGACATGAAGTGGAAACTCGGCCGGTTGAGCTATCATGCTTCCGCCGCCGGGAAAATAGAGATACCGACGGGAACAGAGCCGACCCGGCTGCCGGAGATTGTGCTTTACGATCACATTGGATTCAAAGGCGCCTACGCGCGCACGAACCTGAGCTTCCATTACATTGGCGATTTTTGGAACGACCGGATGAGTTGCCTCATCGTGGTGAGCGGCGTCTGGCGATTTTATCGCGACGAATACTACAAAGGCCCGTACTGGGACCTCGGCCCAGGTTATTACGAAAGCTTCTTCGCCGCGAAAGGCCCCGACGACGTCGTTAGCTCGCTTCAAGCCATCGCCCTGACGTGACATTTGGCGGTCACGGCAATTCGGAACTTCGAAGCGAGGTGAAATTCTGTTGGCGGGCGATAGACCCCAGCAGCACACCGATTTGTCGACGAACGAGATTCTGCCGCTCGCTCTCATGCCCGCGACAACGACGCGATGCGCAGTCCGTGCTGTTAACGGGTAGCCTTTAGCTACGGGAGGCATTGTTGGTTCTGCCTTTGGGTAAATGCCCACGTCAGCTGAGTCAATGTTGCCGCTTACGTTAACGTCCATGCGGAAATTGGAGGAAGTGAGTGGCTTGTTGTTCTGTCGCTGCACTAGTCCGACATCGGCAGAGTCGACATTCCCGCTTGCATTTACGCCCCCCAGGAGCACGGACATTGGGATCGTCACGTTGTTTGTCGCGGTGCCATCATCGACCGCCAAAAGGGTGACTTGAATTGTCTGCGCGTTCGTTACTCCCGTGAGATTCACAAAGATTTGGTTTCCATTCAGGCTTGCACTCGAGACGTTGCCGGTCCCTTGGGTCACCCGCGCCTCCGAAAAGGTCACTAGTCCGCCGAAGGTAACGACGATCTGATAGTCGTTGGTCGTTCCGCCGGTGCGGCATTCGATCCCCGGAGTTCCAGCGAGCGGCAAGCCAATATCAAATGTCCCGGCGCTTCCGTGGACTTTTCGGGAGACTGCATTGATCGCGTTGAAAGGCGTAATGAGTCCATAAGTATCCTTTTCGTCCATACCGCCGGTCTGGCCCGCGGCGGAACTTCCGCGCCGCCCTGCGCGTTGCGAACATCGAGAAGCAAGTCTCCTTTTGTTCGGGTCGTAATAGAACGGTGTCGTGAAATCATTACAACAACGACATGCTCGAAGCCGGCCGCCTCCGGCGGTGGAAGTGTTTGCGCTAACGCCCCCGAAACTAAGATCGACATCGCGCCAAAGGCGAGAACGGCTCTCTGGATTGAGCGGAGTAAGGAAAAATCTGGTAAAAGACGATTGATCATACCCATGTGAATCGAATCCCACCGTGACGTTTTCGTGGCAGCCACGCTACGATTGCGAAAGTTTTGCCCAGCGTGTCTCAACTCGCCGTCCGCTGGAGGAAATCGTTCAGCGCATCAGCGGCTGCCACGATTGGCCACGTTGAAATCGCAACGATGATGGCGAAGAGCAGGACTTCGATCACAAATTCCCAACTCCTCTCACTGGCGAAATAACCCCGCGTTAACTCGCGGAACGACCGTGGACTTGACGATGTCCCGTTCAGCGGCTGTTTGATCCGTGCTCTGTTAACTGTAATCACGCTCATAGTTGAGCGTTCGATAAACCGGCTCGCGGTAAAGTCAGGTTACGAATTGTCAATTTCGCGTGACGATCCCGTGACACCCGAGAAAGCCGTCGCATGAAGGCCGCTTTACAGCAGAAACAATACTTGAGCTAGCGAAGGGAGGTCAGCGTTTGTCAGCGGGCAACGGAAACGTCGGCCGCATCGACTCGTCAACTAGCATTCACATAGTCGAGGAGCGCACCTCCGTCGAGGAGACGTATCCTTTATCTGTTTGCTTTGCACAAAGCCCGGAACGTAACGGTTAAACCGTGGTTCAGCCCTGAAGTACACTTGGGCTAGTTCGACACAAAAACGTAACAAAACTCACTTTGCCACGTCCATTGGTTAACTGATAGGTTCGCCTGCGCTTCACGGATGCGAAACCTCTACGCGCCGCGACCCTCAATTGAAGAGCTGACTGATCAAGTCAGCGTGGCGCGGCGTTTTCGGACCGCGTGGGTTTCCGACGTCCACCTTGGCACACGGACCAGCAATGCCCTAGCCTTGCTGGAGTTTCTGCGGGATTATGACGTCGCCACGCTCTACGTCGTTGGCGACCTGATCGATGTCTGGCAGCTCCGGCGTGGAATCTACTGGCCGCAGCCACATAATGATGTCATCCAAAAAATTCTGCGGAAGGCACGCAAAGGCACGCATGTGATTTACATCCCGGGCAACCATGACGAATTTGTGTCCGGGTTCGAAGGGGCCTATGGGAACATTACGATCCAGAAGCACGGCATTCACACAACGGCTGATGGCCGGCGAATTCTTATCCTTCACGGCCATGAGCTGGACACGGTGGTGCAGAATGCGAAGTGGCTCGCATTTGCTGGCGATGTTGGTTATCAATTCTTGCTATCGCTAAATCCCGCGATCAATTTCGTGCGCCGCCGCTTTGGCCTGGGTTACTGGTCGTTAAGCGCTTACGCCAAAAAGCGTGTCAAAGATGCCGTCAGTTTCGTCGGCGAATTCGAGAAGGCGGTCGTTCACTATGCCGAAAAATATTCGGTGGATTCGGTCCTATGCGGCCACATTCACAGCGCCTCCATTCGTCAGATTGGCGGCATCACTTATTACAATTGCGGTGATTGGGTGGAAACTTGTTCAGCATTGGTCGAACACAATGACGGGATGATCGAGCTCGTCCATTATGACCCGGTCCCTGCTGCTCGGTTTCCTGAGGATCGCTCGCAGCGACTAACACCGGTGGAGGCGTGGTGAAGTGTGAGAGCCAGCAAAACAAGCCGAAAGCGAGATGAAGTCACTCCGTTGACAAAGCTTCAGGCTGAATTGGCCACCTTGCGTCGCAAATTAAGAGCAACGATCCGTGCCTACGCAGCGCGATTGGAGATCGATTTGGCTGAAAGCACGACTGCCGTCGCCGCCCTCAAACCAGCAGAAACCTTATCACGGCAACGACTGCACGAGATTCGCGAGCTAACAACGATGCTCCGTGACTTTAAAATGAAGCCAGAGAAAGGGCGCCGTAAAGACCTGCGTAAACTGGATTCACTTATCCACGAAGTGCACTCCATCACTCACCCGGGCGCATCCAGGGCCAGCCGATAAATGGAGCGCTGCGCCAATCAGCTCCGTGCGCTTGCGCCGGCTCTGGCAGTTCCATTCACAAGCACATCGGCAAGCGATGGGGATTTGTCGTCGACCCAATTGTCAAGCCAGCTTACAATTCGCGCCCCGAAATCGCGCGGACGTTCGGTGTAAAAATGCTCTCCCAAGTCTGTAGCATCACGCTGCAAATCCGATTGGCTCGCCTCGATCACCGCCAGCAACTGTTGAGCCTCGCGTTGCCACTCGCTGCGACCATGCTCCCTGCGTAATCGTTCGCCAAGAAAACCCAAATCATGGGAGCGGCCAAGGAGTTCCCCGAGCGAATTTAATTCGTCGATCAGATTATTCAGTACGACCGGATTCACCGGACGCAAAATTCGCAGGTGATACCAAAGCTGCTTCGCCTTGCTCCGGAAAACATGAAATGACTCCGTGCTCGGATTTTTCTTTGCTTCGCCAAGTGCATTGCGACCGCGTTTGTAAGCGGTCTGAACGGCCCGCCGGAGCTGTTTATAACTGAACTGATCGACGGGCCAATTGTCGATCTTGTCGAGGACACTCTTTAACATCGGGATCGCTTGGCTGTGCCATTCTGCGAAAGCGGCCACGAAGTTTTCGAGCTCGAGTGCCAACATCTGCTCGAGCTTTTGGTAATTGTGCCGTTGGTGCCGTCGAGTGACTCCCTGCAATTGCCGGACAGTTTGCAAGCGCACCTCGGCATCGCGGATCTCGGAAATCAAGCGCCCGACATCGCGCAAACAATGGTCCTGTTGCCGGAACAGACCACGCCCAATTTCCTCCCTGACCAACCACAATGCGGCGCGCGCTTTCTTCAGATGCTTGCGCGTCTCGTGGACGGGCGTGTCTTTCGCCTCCCTTTCCCCGGATGCAATCGCAATGGCCAGCTCGATTTGCTTTCGACAAATTCGATCCAGTCCATCGCCAGGAGTTTCGTCTTGTCGAAGCTGATAGCTCATAAAATCGGGCGGCCCGTTCAATTCAAAATGAACGTCCTGAAATCAAAGCGAATGCTTCGCTAAATAACAACCAAATTCTTGTGAATAACCCGCGCTGCGAAAACGCACGTTCCCCAGCGCCGCTCTCCTATCACGGCGCCCTAGCGAACCCAGGCTACGAACGGGGTTATGAGAAAGAGGAGCAGCAGCGAAATCAGCAGCACCAGATGTTGGCGCGCCCCAACATTTTCTCGACGTGCGTTGCCATCATAAGCGCTCGTTTGGGCGCTGAACTTACTCGCACCACCTGAATCGTTTGTGTACTGAAATAGTCGTAGTCAAATTCGCCATGCTACATTAATGCCGAATTCTCTTCGTCCGGAGTTAAACTGGTCTCATGGCGTAATGGGTTATTAGCTCACAATACCACCCAAAAAGGTTACCTATGCCTTCAACCTATTGTGTATACGATCTTCTGAATCTGCACCACTTTCACGGCGAAGACGAGGGTGCTGACGAGTCGTAAGAATGCCGCACGCCTCGGCCATCTATCCAGTATCTCGCGCGACCCTCATCCTGATAGTTCTGCGACGACTGGTTTGGGTTGTATGCTGGCCGATCGAGCGTTGAACGGTGCGCAGGGTCCCACATCCAATCGCCGGACGGCGTTGCTGCTGCTCTGACCCAGGGTTGTAGCTGTGGTCGAGGCGCCGCGGCGGCTGCCGCGGCTGGATTTGCCGTCACAACGGCCGGCTGAGCTTTCGATGCACCAGGGACCCATTGCCGAAACGGCTTCTCCCAGCCAAGGTAAATCAGAGCGCCGATGAAGAAAATTTCGCACAGCAACCGCATGGCATTAGTCAGCGTCTCAAAATTGGGTAATCAATGCAACCACTTTTAATCAATGCAACCGCTGATTTCGCAGATCCAAATGGTCCGATCCGCGATCTCAGATGCGCAATGTTCGGCACTCGATGTCGGCCACCGCTTTTTGGCTTCCACGCCGCGCATGCGTGCACACAACATAAGCGGCCTTGTGAGCGTTTGCGGGGCGGGCTACCGCAAACTACAGGCTAGCAGCCTCTGCTCCCAGATTTTCGCAGACGACACACCCTGCCGCTACAGTCGATCAACCATCAATTATCCACCAGCGATCAACTGTTTGACGATCCACCTCAGTGCGATTGCAGCTTCAGCTGCTTGATGGCGTCGCGCAGCTCGGCGGCGCGTTCGTAGAGCTCCTTGGCAACCGCGCTTTCCATTTCACGCTGCATGATCTCCAGCTTCGAGAGCGGACGCTTCGCACGCACTTCCTCGAGCCATTCCTCCAGAAAATTGATTTCCGAACTGCGCGCGGCCAGCTCGGGAAAATTGGAGCGCTGAAAGAAATCGACAATCTCATCGCGGCCCCGCTCGATTTCGGCCATGGCCTCGGGAAATCTGCCGTGGCTAAGGAAAATCGAGGCCTTGGCTCGAGTCCTCATCATCAAGACATAGGGCCGGAATTGCTGGAGCGTCCAGGTCAGTTCCTCGCGATTCGTGTGCCCGGCCACGAAATCGAAAAGATCGAGGTTGCGTTGGGTGTCGCGCACGACGCCGGCGAAATCATTGATCTGAAACAGACCGAGATAGCGATGATAATATTGGATGCCTTCCTGCTGGAGCTCGGTGCATTGATCGGCCGAAAGCTGGTAAGTCTCGCCTTGTTCCAAAGCGCGGGCGGCGCGTCGCTGATGATATTCGAGCAACGAATCGCACCCGAAAGGACGCACACCATCGGGCCGGCCGGTCAATTCCATTTGCAGCACACCAAGATCGACGCGCAGCTGCAATTTTTCCCGGCCGTCGAGGCCCACAATCTTGCGGACTTTGATCGCGCCGTTCTGGTGCGGCCAGTCTTTCAGGATGGTGTTCAAATCCAAACTCATCTGTTAAATAATCGGACATTTAACCTCCGCTTGTCAATAAGGTCGCGCCCGACGATCGGTGTCGCATCGCAGCATCGGGATTTTCGGATAACAGTCGGCAAAGGAGCAGAAGTCAAAAGTCAGACCGAACTTTTCACTAGTCACTGAGCACTTATCACTTTTTAGTCTCCTCGTGGAGGAGGCGATCGAGTCGTTCATTTGCTATCTGGCGATTGAGCGAGGACTATCGGAAAATTATCAACTTTCGACGCAGCGCTCGCTCACTGAATTTGCGGCGTGGTGCGCGAAGAAGCACAAGATCGACTATCCTCGCGAGGTTACATTGCCGTTGATCAGCGAGTATCTGGGCCGAGCGAAAACGCAGCGGACTTTCGGCGGCGTCGATCAAGCTCATCGTGGTCGCGCTCAAAATTTTTTTTCGCTTTCTCGCTGCGAAAAATGAAGTGGACCGCGACCCGGCCGAAACGCTGGGGCTGCCGCGGATCGAGCGCTATTTGCCGGAGACCCTGAACGAACTGCAAGTCGAGCATTTGATCGAGAACATTGACACGAAAGGCCCGTTCGGCTTGCGCGACCGCGCAATGCTCGAGCTGCTTTACGCCAGCGGCCTGCGCATTTCCGAGCTGGCTAACGCGCGCCTGGAAAACTTTGACGCTGAGGAGCGGATATTGCGCGTGACCGGCAAAGGGAACAAGACGCGCCTCGTGCCGGTGGGGCGCAAGGCAAGCGAAGCGCTCGCCGCCTATTTATCGATGGAACGGCCGAAATTGATCAAGCGTCATAGCGGCAGCGAGATTTTTTTGTCCGAGCGCGGCAACGAAACTGACGACCGCACGGATATGGCAAATCGTGAAAAAGATTGGGCGACACTCCGGACTGGAAAAAAATATTTATCCGCATTTGTTGCGGCACAGTTTTGCCACGCATTTGTTAGGCAATGGCGCCGACCTGCGCATCATCCAGGAAATGCTCGGCCACGCGGACATATCCACCACGCAAGTTTACACCCATGTCGATCAACAGCGGCTCAAGGCCGTGCATCGGCAATTTCATCCGAGGGCGTAGGTAAAGAGGGTTGATAGTTGATGGTTGATAGTTGATCGATTGGTCCAGCGCATGAAGCGTTTCGCCTTTCTCCTGATCGTTGCGGCCGCCGCCGCGTTCGCGATTTCTTACGGGCTGCGACAGGCGGCGACGACTTCGCCTACAGCGGTAGCCGCGTTGCTTCCGCGCGGAACGATTTTGTTCGTGCACCTGCCCGATTTCAACCGGGCGCGCGACGAATGGCACGAGTCCGACATCTACAAACTTTATCGCGAACCGGCTGTGCAGGAGTTTCTGCAGAGGCCCCTGGAGAAGTTGCCGCAGCATGACGCCGCTTCGGAGACCTTGCATGAGGTCGAACGGCTCGCCCCGAAAAACGCATTTATTGGCCTGACCTCGGTCGAAGAACAACAGTCCGAAAATCGTTGCTGGCTTTCGTTTCCGGGGAAGCCAGGAAAATGCCGAGAAAATCATCGGCAAATGGCGCGCGCAATCGCTGAACAACACGTCCACCGCGCCGCGCGAGACAGTTGAATATATGCAGCACAAGATCGACATCGTGGGTACGGGGCCGAATCAGTCGGCTACTGTGTATGACGGTGGCTGGTTTTTTGCGTCAAACGATCTCGACCAACTCAAAGCGTTACTCGACCGCGCCGACCATCGTACACTCGCCAGGGCGAGTCCGTCCCGTGGCCGCCAAGATCGAGAGTCAACCCTGGAGGCCGAAGAAAACTTTCGGGCGGCCATCGCGCACATGCCCTCGAGTTACGCTCTGCTCTTTTATGTGCAGCCAAAAACGGTCGCGGAGAAACTCGGTTTGCTTCAGGCGCAAATTGGTCAGCCACTTCCGGCGGATCAGCGGACGATCCTCGAACAAATGCGCAGCATTTGCGGAGCGACATGCTTCGATCGCGGAAAAATCCATGACGTGTTTTTCGTCGGCATGGCGAGGCGGACCGAGAATGCATCGCTCGCCCGAGCCTCCGTTAATCTCGGAACGAAGGACACGTTTTTTTATCTGGCGATGTTGCTGAACATCGAAAGGCTCGCGGGCGTCAATCAACCGGACGTTAGCGCGCCGTTCCCGGCGTGGCTGCACAGAGTTTTCGACGCGGCTTCGCGCAATGGCGTGTCAGCGGAAGATTGGAAGGCGGCGTTTGAGTTGGAGCTGGGATCGCTGGCGGACTGGCCTCCGGGCGCGCGTTGGCCATCCCTGATCGTTACCCTGCCGGTCAAGGATGTTGCCCGGGCAGACAAAGTGGTGAGCGCGTTGACTTCCGCGATTGATGAAGATCTGCATCTGGACGAAAACGCAAAAGGATGGTGTCCATTATTTTTTCGTGCGCTGGGGCCTTGGAAATCTGATCGCCGCCACGCCGACGATTGCGTTTTCGAACGAAACGCTGGTCGCCGGCCTCGATCCGACGTGGGTGGAAGCGGCCATGACGCGCACCCAGCGATCATCGTCAGAGCTGGCAAGCTCGGCATCTTATAAATCGGCAGCGCGCGCGTTGCCAGCGCCCACGAACTTCTTCGCCTACGTCGACATGCCGTTGTTCTATTCCCGGCTCGATGCGGCCCTACGCCCGCTGTTGCTGATGAGCGCGGCCTTCATGCCCGCGATTTCCGATCATATCGATGTCAACAAGCTGCCGGCGCCAGAAGTCGTGACAAAGCATCTCAGTCCGATCGTTTCTTCGCAGCGATACGATGGCGACGGTTACATCAGCGAATCGATCGGACCGATTACGTTAAGTCAGGCTGCGATCATTCTCGGGGTGCCGGCAATACTTTGGTTGGGCGTTCATCACTCCGGCCGCTAGGTACGTGCGAAGCTGCGTCAATTCGACCCGATCGGCGACCAAGGGGAAGGGACAGAGAATTTCTCCTATCGATCCTGCAAAAACGTGCTATATTGCGCACCCTATGGCTATCCTAAAGAAAAACGCATTCTCCCGTCGAGTTCCTGATCTAGTAACAGAGGAACTGGTCGCGGTGCTTTCGCGTCGCGCTTCCTTCGAATTCAAGGAGTTGTTCGACATCGTTCATGAAAATCTGCGGGCGCGTAATGCCGCCAGCGGGGGCGAGGAGATGCTGCGGCTTCGTGCGTATGAGAAACTGCAAAACCTGGTGGCGCGTGGGGCCGTGAGGAAGAATGGTAAGAAATACAAAGGGCTTCCTTCATCGTTGGCCAAGGCGATCGCGCCTCACAACGGCCATTTGGTTGGCGTAAAGTAAAGCTGGATTTCAAGGAAGCAGCGAATGCTGCGAGACTATCTGCCGGTGCTGCTGCAGTTAATCGTGGCGGTGGGGTTTGCCGTGTCGGCGTTAGTGGTGAGCGTGTTGCTCGGCAAAACCGGCCGACGCACGCCTGCGAAAGACACCGCCTACGAATGCGGCATGGTGCCGCAGGGCGAGGCACAGCCGCGCTTCAGCGTGAAGTTTTATCTCGTGGCCATGCTTTTCATCCTGTTCGACCTCGAGATCGTGTTCATGTATCCATGGGCCGTCATTTACAAGGAAGCGATCGCCCAGAGTAGTGTGATCTTCTGGAGCATGCTCAGTTTCATCACCATCTTGATGGTGGGTTACGTTTACGCACTCAAAAAAGGCGCCCTCGACTGGCGCAAATAAGGTTTCGGGTTTAGAAAGGCGGCGGCGCGCATTCGGCTGCGAATGGCCGGAGAAAAGCGCGTTCCCGCTCACGCCATGAAGGTGCTGGTCTTCGTCGTCGCCTACAGGTCGGAGGCTCGCATCGCATCTGTCTTGGAGCGGATTCCGGCGGAACTTTGGGAGGACCAACCTCACCAGCTAGAGATACTGGTCGTTGACGACCGCTCGGTAGATCGGACCCACGAGACTTCGCTGCGATTCAAGGATATCCAGCAAAAATACAACCTGACGACTGTCCCGACTCCAATCCGCCAGGGTTACGGCGGAAATCAGAAGCTAGGTTTTCACTACGCCATCCAGAACGATTTCGACGTTATTGTGTTGATGCACGGTGACGGTCAATACGCCCCGGAGCGGCTGCCGGATTTCATCGCCGCATTCGACGATCCATCGGTCAGCGCCGTTTTCGGTTCGCGAATGATGGATTCCCGTTCGACGATCGGCGACGAAATGCCCCTCTATAAATTCGTGGGAAATCGCATTCTGAGCACGCTGCAAAACTGGATTCTAAAGCAGCGGCTGTCGGAGTTTCATTCCGGTTATCGAGCCTACCGTATCCAAGCATTGCGCGGTCTGCCCTTTTCCTTTAACTCGCCCGATTTCGATTTCGATACCGACGTCACGGCTCAACTCCTGAACACGGGTCGCAAGATCGTTGAGATTCCGATCCCAACTTACTCCAGTCGCGAAATCCGCCATGTGAATGGCGCGAAGTACGCCGCGCAGGTTTTGGCGACGACGCTCCGCTCGCACCTGCAGAACTGGGCCATCTTTTATCACCCGAAGTTTGATTACGTTTCCGACAACCGGCATTACACGCTGAAGCTGAACCAGCCCAGCAGCCATCAATGGGCTCTGGACTATTGCGCGAACGGCGTGGGGGCGGTGTTAGACCTTGGGTGCGGGCCGGGAGGATTGGATCAGCGGCTGCGCGAGCAAGGTTGTTACACCATGGGAGTGGACAAGACCGAGCAGGTAGCGAAGTTGCTCGACTGGTTTCGCAAGGCCGATCTGGACGACGGCTTGTTCGAGTTTTCCATCCTGCCGCGGGAACCCGATGTCGTGCTCTGTCTCGACATTATCGAGCACATCAAGTCACCCGAACGATTTCTTCTCGACCTGCGCGAGCGACTGAGCGCATTGTCAAAGCCGGCGCGGGTCATCATCACCACGCCCAATATCGCTTTCGTTTCTACCCGGCTCGGTCTGCTCCTGGGAATTTTCAATTATGGAAAAAAAGGGATTCTCGACCTTACGCATACCCGGCTCCTCACTTTTTCCACCCTGCGCCGAATGCTGACCTATGTGGGTTACGAAGTACTGGAAGTGAAAGGAGTGCCGGCTCCCGTTTCAGATGGTGCTCGGCTCCGGAGTCATCGACCGCGTAGGAACGGCGTTGAATTCTGTTTTGGTGCGGCTTTGGCGGAATCTCTTTGCCTACCAGATTTTGGTTGTAGCCCGGGCCCTCCCAACAATTGCCGCACTTCTCGACGACGCCCGGCAGCATCGAGAGACGCACTCCCGGGCATCGGCTGAAACAGTCGCACCGCGATGACTGACGAAAGAAACGCTCCCCGACTTCTTCCCCTCACCCTCGCTCTGAGCGTGCTTTTTTGGATCGTCGCCACGACAGGCGGGCGACATGTCTTCGTCAAAGAGGTATTGGGCGAAGCTTACGATTCGCAAGCGGAGCATCTTCTGCGCGGCGATCCGGGCGTGGATGTCGAGGCGATCCGCCATGAAGCGATAATCGTGGACGGCAAGGTGCGCATGTACTTCGGCCCCTTCCCCGCCCTCTTGCGTATTCCTTTGAACCTCATCTATCCGGGTGGACGCGGAAGCTGGTCGCGTATTTCCGGATTCTGTGCGGCCGTTATCGCTCTTTCGGCTTTTGCCGGGCTGATTTCGCAAAGTCTGCGCTGCTCGGTGCTTTCATCCTGCTGGCGCAAATGGTTGGGGAACGCGTGTGTGGCGGGATTCGCATTGGCCTCGCCGCTGTTATTCCTGCTCGGAAATCTCTCCATTTATAACGAGGCTGTCATATGGGGTTTTGCCTGGTCGCTTACCGCTCTGTTTTTCGCTTACCGGTCGCGGAAGGCGGAGGGCCGGCGGCTAACCTATTCACTTCTCGGATTTTCGTTTTGCGCAGCAGCCGCTTTGCTTTCCCGCGTCACTTTCGGCGCGCCCATGCTTTTAATTGCACCGCTCCTGGCACTTGGGCCACCGCGCATCAATCGGCTAACTCGCCTGGCCGCGCTCGTTCTGCCACTCGGGGCCGGCCTCGCCTTTTATCTTCTGCTGAGTTACGCGAAATTCGGCATTCTGACCGGGATGAGTTACAAGCATTCCATCAACCCCATCCACCGTGAATTCGCGCAGAAGTATGGAATTTTTAATCTGCGCCGCGTCCCTTACAGCTTCGCGGATTATTTCAGCTTGCGTCTCCCACCGATCCAAGCTGAGCCGCCGTTCTTGCGGGCGGACCGGCACGCTGTTCCGAAGTCTTCGTTTTATTCACTTCCATTCAGCGAGACTTATCTTTCCGTGCCTTGGTGCTCGAGCTGGCTCGTTCTCGGAGGAATTCTCGGAATGGCGAAAGTTCTTCGGCCGAACAGTTCTGATGCATTCGAACGGGGAGCTGCTATCGCGCTCTTCGCCGAATTTATTTGTATCCTGTCGTTCTTCACCCTTGCCCAGCGGTACGCCGTTGAGCTGTATCCTTTTCTCATTCTTTGTCTGCTCGCCTTTCTCCGCGCCGGCGGAGCCACCTTACTCCGCACGCGTTACGCAATCGTTGGATTGGTGGGTTTGTCGATCGTGGTGAACTCGCTCGCGACCGCCTCCTGGCTTGCTGATGCGGACCAAAACGTGCGACCAGAGACGCGCACTATCTGGAGAGAAGTTCTCGGGCAGAATTCGCCCGCCGTGAAAGACGACCGAAACTAGCTGGCGAACTAAGGATGAATCTCGTTGGTCCAGAGGAATTGGTACGTCGCGATGGCATTAATCGTGACGGAGATGACAAAGAGCGAAACCTCGATGGCAGATATTTTCGCGGGTCCGTTGCCTACAACCAAAAGAAACATCCATGGGATTAGGATAATCCCATAACGGTAGGAGAATTGCCATCCGCCAGGATTCCCGTGACACCAAAGGGTAAAGGTCAACATACCAATCGCAACCCAGGCGGTGCTCTTGTAGCTTCCGCCTTCGCGAAAAAGCAGAAAGAGAAACGGGCTGGCCAGAAAGATCGAACAGCCAAAAGGATAGAGCCTGAAATAGGGAAAAGTAGGAATATCGCCGAAGCCTTCGAACAACATTTTGTGGACGTTCCACGGAATTGCATGAAGGGAAAAAAGTCCATGTTGGTACCAGGGTTCTTGAAGGACCTGTGGGATATGACTGTACCCGAAGTCGAAGATCGATTGAAAGCGCTCAAAATTATAAACAGCGGTGAAAAACGCGAGGGCAACCGGAATGATTGAAAATTTGACAAGCGCCGGAAATTTTTCGCGAGATTGCCGGAAGGCATCCTTGAAAGTTGCTGGATCGGCGTCTCCTCCTTGCGGGAACCACAGGTAGTAGAGGTAAATTGGCAGCGTCAGAATCACTTCAGTGCGATTGCCAAATGCCAGTGCAAAAAAGAATCCTCCTATCAGTGGGCAAGCTCGAACCAAAACAAAATAGAGAGCGCCCACCTCCCCGAGCAGCGCGAACCCGAGAGCGATATGCCACGCACCGCCGAATCCGAGGTTGCACCAAGTCCAAGTCCCAAAAATCGGAAACAGCGCCAGGAGAATTCGCCGACTGAACGATTTGCCTTCCAGGTCCGACAATCGGAAAAAAAAGTAAGCGCAAAGGCCCGCAATCATTGCGGCCAAGACGTGGCCGGGGAAACCCTGAATCGCGCCCGCCTTTTGCAGAAGAGCGACCGGAATGAGACTGAGAACCGCCCCCAGTGGAAAGACGGAATAATAATTGCCGTCACGTGGCACCATTTCATTGAGCCAGGCCGGCGGGGAACTTCGCAAGCCGAGGTGCCCGTCCAAGAAGGCCGAAGCAATTCGAGCCGTGTAATCGAAATGTTGCTGTGTTGGTTTGACTGAGAAATAGAAAACCAGGGAGGCGAAGATCGACAAACCGACTGCCAGCCAGAAATTCTGTATCTGAACGCCTTTTCGCGTTTGGTCTCCTGCCACGACGTTTACTTACCGTTGTCTCACCGGCTTGACGACCAATAAAACCGAGCGCGCTGCGCGTCCGTTTCCGACTTGCGCGCCTTGCCGGAACCGCCTAATAGCTTTAGCCGCCAATGATTCACCACATCGTCCTTTACAAACTCAGGCCCGAAGTCACTCCCGCCCGCGTCGAAGAGATGATGATGAACACGCGCATGCAGCTACTGAAAATTCCAGAGGTGCTCAGCATCAAATGCGGTAAACGCGTCAATTCGGAGCTACCTTGGCCGTTTTTTATCGCAATTGATTTTGAATCGATGGATAAGTTCGCCATTTTTCGAGAAGACCCCATTTTCGTAAAATTCATGGAGGAAATCATCAAGCCGAACACCTCCGACTCGCTCAGCCTGGATTTCGAGATGGATCCCGGCAAAGACGTGCGTTTTTCTTGATCGCCGATTGCGGAGGTCGGATTGCGGGAAGAATACCGCGCACGCGCCGGGGAAGATCGATAGCCTGCGATGAATAAGAAAGCAATCCTGCTTGCCGGCGGCGCTGGCAGCCGTCTATTCCCGATCACCAAAATTGTCTGCAAACAGCTGCTGCCGGTTTACGACAAGCCAATGATTTGCTACCCGCTCGCGACGCTCATGCTCGGCGGGTTACGCGACATTCTGATCATCTCCACGCCAAAAGATTTGCCGATGATTCGCGGTTTTCTTGGCCGCGGCGATCAGCTCGGGATTCGCCTGGAATATGCCGAGCAACCGAAGCCGGAGGGAATTGCCCAGGCGTTTTTGATTGGCGCCAACTTCATCGGCACTTCCGGGGCGTCATTGATTTTAGGCGACAACATTTTCTACGGGAAACTTGACTTTTATCGTCAAGCCTTGGCGATTGAGCGCGGCGCTTGCATTTTCGGCTACCAGGTACGTGATCCGCAGCGTTACGGCGTGGTGGAGTTCGGCGCGGATGGACGTGCTATTAGTCTGGAAGAAAAACCAAAACAGCCGAAAAGTCATTTTGCCGTGCCTGGGTTGTATGTTTACGACGAGCAAGTTGTCGATCTTTGCCGAAGCCTCAGTCCATCGGCACGCGGCGAACTTGAAATCACAGATCTGAATTTGCTTTACCTCAAACAAAAAGCGTTGCACGTGAAACTGCTCAGCCGCGGCATGGCCTGGCTCGACACCGGCACCCAAACCAGCCTGCTGGAAGCGGGTAACTACATTGCCACCATAGAACATCGGCAGGGACTCAAGGTTGCCTGTCTCGAGGAGGTCGCGGTGCGCATGGGCTTCATCGCGCAGGCGGACTTGACCAAAATCATCGACCAACTGCCGAAAGGCGAGTATCGCGATTATTTAAGAACGGTTTGCGACGAAGGCCCGAATGCGGGCCCAGAACCGGTTGGTTAATTTATATCCACATTTATTTCGGTTGCTCGCGCAGAAGATGAGTCGTGTCGGCCAGCAGCCTGGTCATTCCATCAGCTTCCGCCGCGTCGTAGTAGCCGCGGATTTCACCATGTCGATCCACCAAAATCATGCGCGTGCTGTGCACGGGAATGCCCTTTTCCTCGTTGCCGTCTGAGATCGCCAGCTTGAATCCATTTCGAGAGAGACCGTAAATCGTAGATTGCGAGCCGGTTAGAAAATCCCAGCGGTCCGGTTTGGCCTGCAACTTCTCCGCGTAGCCGCGCAAGATTTGCGGCGTATCTCTCGCAGGATCGACAGTAAAGGAGACGAGATGCACATCGGTCTTCTCGAGCGGCTTCTGCAATTCGCTCATCCGGCTGCTGATCATCGGGCAGGGCCCGGGGCATGTCGTGTAGATAAAATCTGCGATCCAGATTTTGCCGAGCAATTGGGTCGAACCGAATCGCCGCCCGTCCTGGTTGATGAGCTCGAAAGCCGGCACTCTTCCGTACGATGAAACTGTTCTCTGACGAAGCGTATTCACTTCGAGCTGACGAAGCCAAAGCAAAAGCGCCAACGTCACCAGCGGGATAAGAATTAGGATGAGCTTCCAAACCATCGCAGGTCTTGCTGATGTGCGATTTAGAGCCACAGGTTTGCGTTCATGATTTCGTCAGGACAAGCGCCAGCAGCAGCAGCGGAAGATAGACAATTGAAGTGATGAAGAGAAGTCGCGCGTTCGCCAGCGAGCGTCTCCGCAGAAAGCGCATGGCCACGGCGACAAATGCGCCGCCCAACGCCAGCTCGACCAAAAGGTAAGCAGCCGTCACGACACCAACAAAAGCAGGCAACCCGGCAATCACGAAAAGCAAGATACAAAAGAAGACACTTTGGCTGGCGCTGCGTTCACCGCTATGATCGTCGCCGGAAATCATGCGGAAACCCGCGCGCGCGTAATCGTCGCGATACATCCACGCAATCGCGAAAAAGTGCGGGAGTTGCCAGAAAAATAAAATCGCGAAAAGGCTCCAGGCACCGGCATCGATTGTTCCGCGTGCCGCCGCCCAGCCGATCATCGGCGGCAACGCGCCGGGCACAGCGCCGAGCGCCGTATTAAATGTGCTGACTCGCTTCAGCGGCGTGTAAGCGAAGATGTAAATAATAATCGTGATAGCGGCGAGAATGGCGCTCAACGCGTTGCACACAAAAGCGACATAACCGATCCCAAAGATCGACAACGCACCTCCGAGTACCAGCGCCTCAATCGGCCGCATCCGACCGGCCGGGACCGGACGCATTCGCGTTCGATGCATCAAGGCGTCGAGCCTGCGTTCCCACCATTGATTAAGCGCAGCAGCGCCCGCTGCCGCTGCCGCTGTTCCAAAAACCGTGTGAAAAAGCGCTGCGTAATTAGTCGGATTCTCCGCGGCAAGATAAAAACCCACCGCTGTGGTCAGCAAAACCAGCAGCGTAAGACGCGCTTTGACCAGCTCCGCAAAATCGGCGATGAAACGACTCCGCGGCAATTCGCTATCGGTTGCCATGTTCCCAGTCTCAATCGTGGCAGCCTTCACGCGAACGCAGCTCCCTTCGGTTCGATTGCGATCGCCGATGTTTCGGCCCGCTGTTTTTGCAAGATCCGCCAGCAAATCGCGGAAATGCTCATCCCAAAAGATAGCATGATCGCGCCTACAGCGACATGCGCGGTCGCGATATCGGCCGCTTTGTTGCTCCAAATCGTCCATGCGCCGAGCGTAAACTGGACGAAAAAGAAAACGACCCAGAAATTCGATAACCGCCGCAGTACCGCCACGTGTCGCGCCTCTCTCCAAACGTGAGCGCAAAACACGGTCACCGCGATTCCAATCAACAACGCCAGAAAACGGTGTGCCATTTGCAGCCAAATTTGGAACGGAGTCACATCAGAAAGTGCATGCGCATCACGCCAGGCGTTCATCTTGGCGAGCGCGCTGGCGCCGGTGTCCGGGATCCATGCCCCGTTCGCAGTCGGAAAATCGAGAATGGGCAAATCTTTGTGCTGGTGCCGCATCGTCGCGCCGAGCGCGAGCTGCGCATAAATCGCAATCGTCGTCGCAATCGCCATCCTTCTGATTGACGCGAACTTTGTTGGATGGACAACAATTTTTGCGAGCGTCGGCCAAAGGGCCGTAGTGGCAAGCGCGATAAAGACGATGAGGCCGAGAAACGCTTGCGCGAGGCACGCATGAAAAATTCCGATTTCGTCCTTTAGCATCGTTACACGCAAGCCACCGAGAATTCCCTGAAAGATCACGCCCGCGACCGCAATTAACCCCAGGTTGCGTAGGAATTGTCGATCTTGACCAAACCAAAGCCAAATCGCGAGGACGATTGTCAGGACGCCGACAGTCGAAGCAAGCAGGCGGTGCGTGTGCTCAAACAAGATTCCACCGATCCATTTTGAGACCGGAAACAGAAACATGTTGTAGCCGAACGTGGTCGGCCAATCGGGCACGGCGAGACCGACATTTTTGCTGGTGACCATTCCGCCGCTGCAAATCAGAAGCAGCGCCGCCGCGGCTGTGAACCACGCGAAACGATTAAGCCAACGCGACGAGAATGAAAATCTCGAGCTTATTTGAGGCGGCTGGTTCTGATCTGGGCATTGCACGCGAGGCGCGACCGCTCCCCAAAAAAGAATTGCCGCGCTATCCGCCCGGGCTAGGCGCCGGCGGCGGAAGTTTAGCGGCAGGATTTTCGGTCTTTGGCGCGCCGGGTGGCGGAACTGTGCCCGGGGTCGGCCCGACCGGCGGTTCGCCCGGCGGCCGCTGCGTAGGTGGCGCGCTTTGCGTCCCGGCCAATTCCGCGCGTTCTTTCAACCACGCTTGATAATCGGCGGGGGTATCGACGACGACTGTTCCTTTCATTCCGGAATGACCGAGTCCGCAGAGTTGTCCACAAATCACTTCGTAAGTCCCGGTCTTGACGGGCTTGAACCACATCGGAATGAGCGAGCCGGGAATTGCATCGGCTGCGATGCGCATGTGCGGAAGATCAAAATTGTGAATCACATCCTTCGATGAAAGCTCGATAATGACCGGCCGATCGACCGGCACATGCAACTCGCCGAGCACGACGATGTCGTCCTTGCCGGCGGGATCATTTGGATCGAGACCGAGCGGATTCGAATTTGTGACCAGATTGATGTCTCGGCTCCCGAATTGGCCGTCCGGTCCGGGCAAATGAAACGTCCAGTTGAATTGCTGGCCGACAACATGGACGAGAATTGCGTCCTGGGTGGATGGAAAATCGTTCACGCGCTTAGCCCAGAGCGGAATGGCGAATCCAAGCAGGAGCACCGCTTCGATCAAAACGACGGAGAATTCCAGATGTGTCGAGATGCCACTGCGTACGCCGGCGTGATCGGCCCTGGGCTGCCGGCTTTTGTGGAAGCGGATCAAAACGAAAACGAAAAAGGCCGACCAACCCACGAAGAGCGCGCCCATGAACCAATGGGAGAACTCAAGAATGTGATCGATCTGGTAACCGTGCTCGGAGGCGTTCGCTGGCTGGCCGAGAAACTCGTCGATGAGCGCGAGGCTACTCATATTTCTCCAAATCTTCTTCCATCAACTCTTTATGAGGCGGAAGCGGCATGCGACCGTGGCGCCAAATACTGAAACCAAAGGCGCCGATTCCACCGATCACCGACATGACCGCCCCGAAAAGAAACCAGATCGCAACGGCCATGTGCTCGGCCGATTTGCCGTCCTTGGCGCCGTAACAAAACGGGCATGCACTCGCCTGCTCGGCAGCGAACAGGATCGACAACAACAAAACCGAGAAAATTTTCGTTCTCATGTGATGATGTGGAGCCGTTTCATTTTCCGGTAAAACCAAACGCCGTAGACGATGAGCGCAACCGCACTGGCGAATGAAGCGATCGCGCCGGCGAGATAAACTGGCGCGTCTTCGACAAGGTCCACCCAAATGCACCACCCGCCGCAACCGAGCGCGAGCAGCGTCGAGAAGACGATAAAGACGATGTGAAATCCTTTAAGTGACATTTAACGAGTGATCGGATCGTACCACGCCAGAAATATAAGCCAGAAAAGTCCAAGAACAAAAAAACCGGTGAAAATGAGGACGCGATAAATAAGGCGCTTTTCCGCAGCTAGGTGCATGAAAATCGCCGCAACCAATCCTGCCTTTAATGTCGCCACCAGCATGGCCACGCCAATGTTCGCCTTGCGCGTTCCAAAATCGACGTAGGAGAGTGCAACTGTGATTCCGGTAAAGGTGAGGAGGAGCGCGCCCACGACCAAGTAGCCCCTGACGTGCTTTTGCACATTATGTGCGTATTCCTCGTGCTCGGCTGGGTCTTGGGAAATGTCAGGCGGGTTGTTCATCGTTCAGAGCAAATAAAAAAGCGGGAAAACAAAAATCCAGACAAGATCGACAAAGTGCCAAAAGAGCCCGGAGACTTCGACGCGATTAGCCAGATGTTCAGGGTTATGCTGGTAAAGCTTTTTACTGACGGGCAGCCACATGTAAATGAAGACGAGCACTCCGGCGAGGACATGCAGGCCGTGCAAGCCGGTGATCGTGAAATAGCTGGCGAAATACGTGTTGTGCGTTGGTAAAAACATTGTCGCGCGCTCCACATCCTCCTTGTCGATCTTTGCGATCTTGTCGGTCGGCGGAACGTACAGAAAATGCGGCCGGTCCATCGCAGGATTGGTCGGATCGGCGTTTACGGGGTCGAGAGCGACCTCGTACTCCTTAATGTTTGGGTCGTTCAGTGCTTCGCGATTGTGGAGATGGCCGGTGATTTCAAGTCGCGGTGGAAGTCCTTTTTCTTCGAGTCGATGATTGCCGAGATATTGCTCATATTTTTTGAGCGCCGCCGGTTTAATGTAAGCGCCGAAGTGATCGTATTTCTGGGGCCATTCATAGCCGAGTTTGACGACAAGAAAGATCACGCCGCAGGTGATGGTGGCCAACATGTACCACCAGTAGGCGCGGTAGCGTCGCATCTTGAGCGCGGCCCACGCTAGCACGACGGTGACTGAAGACATGATGAGAATCGCGGTGTTGAAGGTGCCGACGGGCACGTTGAGCAAACCGTGCGGCCACATTCCTGGCGGCGCGTCGAGTCGCAGAAAAACATAAGCGGAAAATAATCCGCCGAAGAGCATCACTTCCGAGGCGAGAAACAACCAGATGCCGATCTTCGCGTTCCAAAGACCGGTGTCCGGTCGCGTGGAAATTGTGTACGGAATCTCCATTCGTTAGAGCTAAACGAGCGCCGGCTCGGCAATGGTCTTGCGGGGGGCGCGCTCGCCCGGTTCAACCGGCTCATTCTGCATCGTGAAATCGCGAGCGTGGCCGGGCAGGCTGTATTCGTATGGCCCGCGATACGCCACCGGCGTGGTCACGAAATTTCCATGCGGCGGCGGCGAAGGCGCGGTCCACTCTAGCGTGGTGGCTTCCCACGGATTGTCGTTGACTTTTTTGCCGTGCTTGATGCTCCAGAAGAAGTTGATGATGAACGGAATTTGCGCCAGACCCATGATCCACGCCGCCCACGAGATCGGTTGGTTCCATTGGAATCCCGTCAGCCCCCAAACCGTGTGATCGCCGGCGACGCCCCAGCCCTGGCCACCATCGTACCAACGCCGGTGCATCCCGAGCATGCCTTGCAAAAACATCGGCAGGAAAATCACATTCATGCAGATAAGCGACGGCCAGAAATGCACTTTGCCCCAAAACTCGTTCATCACTCGGCCGGTCGCTTTCGGGAACCAATAGTAGATGCCGGCGAACAGTCCGAAGATCGTGCCTGGCGCGACAATATAATGGAAATGCGCGATTACGTAATAGGTATCGTGCAAGTAGAGATCGGCTGAGTTAAATGCGAGGGGAATGCCGGTGAGGCCGCCGATTCCGAACATCGGCAAAAACGCGGTCACAAAAAGCATCGGCACGTTGAACCGAATCGACCCGCCCCAGAGCGAAATGAAGAACGCGCTCAAAATGATGACCGAAGGGATCGAGATCAGCAGCGTAGTGGTTTGGAAGAACGCGCTCACCGTCGAGCCCATTCCCGTGAGCCACATGTGGTGCGCCCAAACGATGAAGGAAAGAAATCCGATCACGAGCACCGAGAAGACGAGCGATTTATAGCCCCAGAGCGGCTTGCGCGAGTTATTGGCAAGGATTTCCCCGACGATGCCGAAAGCGGGGAGAATCAGCACATAAACCTCCGGATGCCCGAGGAACCAAAACAGGTGCTGCCATAAAATCGGGCTGCCGCCGCCACTGATGTGCACCGGCGCGCCGTTTACGATCATCCCGGCAGGGAGAAAGAAACTCGTTGCCGCCGTCCGATCCATCAATTGCATGATGATCGCGGCTTCGAGCGGGGGAAACGCTAACAGCAGAAGGAATGCAGTAACAAATTGCGCCCACACGAAAAACGGAAGACGCATCCAGGTCAGTCCCTTGGCGCGCAGTTGGATGATCGTGGTGATGAAATTGACCGCACCGAGCAAGGAGGATGTGATCAGAAAAATAAAACCGATCAGCCAGAGCGATTGGCCGTTAAGAATCGGATTGTAACCAGGGCCTTTGTCGGCAATAGCGGCCAGCGGAACATAAGAAGTCCAGCCGCCCTTGGCTGCGCCGCCGGGCACAAAGAAACTCGTCAGCATAATCAGGCCACCGACCCAAAACGCCCAGAAACTCGCCGCGTTCACTTTCGGGAAAGTCATGTCGGGCGCGCCGATTTGCAGCGGCACGACAAAATTCCCGAAGGCAGCGAACGCTACTGGCACCACGCCAAGAAAGATCATGATGGTGCCGTGCATCGCGCCTAACGAGTTGTAAAACTCCGGCGTCATTTTCCCATCTGGCATCGACTGCATGCCGAAAATGTGCGGAAGCCATTTACCGATGATCGGCAAGGCCTGGCCCGGATACGCTAGTTGCCAGCGCATTAACATCATCAGGCTGAACCCAAAGAAGAGAAAGATAAGGCCGCAGATGCCGTACTGGATCCCGATCACCTTGTGATCGGTGGAGAAAATGTATTTGCGCCAAAAACCGAGTTCGTGGTGCTCATGGCTGGCGGCATGCTCGTGCGCGTCGTGATGCGTTTCGAAAGAGGTGGAAGCGTCCATTTCAGGGAAAATTTTAGCTTCTAAATATCGAAAGGGAAAGCCTCATTGCAAAGCCTGAATTTGCGCGTTCCAGCGTTAACTGCCGCCTCGACTCCACCATCTCGACAAACGCGCCTGCGGAACTTCCGGAATTGCCTGTCCCGCTTCGTCGTAATGTGAGGTGTCGTTGAACAAGGTGAGGCGGGCGTGCGACGGATCTTTAAAATCAACGATGTTCAACGCCGCGGGATTCTGATCCAGATTGTCGCGATAGCGGCGCGGGTCGAACCCTAGTAGCGAGCTGAGCAACAATCGAATCGTACCTTTGTGCGAAACGACAAGGACATGATCGCCCGGATGCGCGCGCACGATTTCGACCAATGCCGGCAACGCGCGTGCGGTCACAGCGAGCCCGCTCTCGCCACCGAGCGGCGCGAATGTGTACGGATCCTTCTCCCATTCCGCAGCTTCCTCAGGAAATTTCTCTTCGACTTGGCGGCGAGTCATTTGTTCCCAACGGCCATGCGAAATCTCGCGCAGGCCGTCGTATGCTTGCACTTCGAGCTGGTGCGACGCAGCGAGGATTTGCGCAGTCTCCATCGTGCGTCCGAGCGGCGAGGTGTAAACAGCCGCGATCTTTTCGCGGCTCAATCGTTCGGCCAAGCGCCGCGTTTGCTCGCGGCCCTCATTCGACAGCTCAACGTCGGTCGCACCGGCAAATCGATCTTCCGCGCTCAGCACCGTCGCGCCATGGCGCACCATGAAGACACGCGTGGCCTTTGATTTCATAAGATGGGTTCGTCATGCCGCAAATTTCGAGAAAAAGCAATTCTACTTCGCCAGGCAGGCGTCAAACTTCGCCTGTGGCATTTAGAAATGTTAACCACGCGAGCACCTGCGACTGCACCCGCTAGCGTTTTTAGTCCAATGTTGAAACGGGATCCGTCTCTGGCGCTGTCGTAGAACCCTCAGGTGTGGGCGCTGACGCTTGAGCGTCATAAGAAAGCAGCACCTGAACGAGAGCAGGAGGAGCCGACTGGACAAAACGGGGTCGAGGTGCTGGTCTTTTAGAGGCCTTTGGAGTCGTTTTCTGATTCGGAACGTTAACGGAACCAATCTCTGAGGCCCCATTCGTCGCTGCCGGGGCTGGTTGTGTGGGCACGGCGTGTACGTTCCAGCGCGCTTTCCGCTTCAGACTCGGCGGCACGACACTTTTTCTGAAAGGTACTTTCGGCGCCGCCGAGATCGGCGCGGCGATACTCCTTTCCCTCGGTGGCTGTGGCTCTGCCGCCGCAAGAAGGGGGTTCTCCTGTTCGGGCGCTTCCGGTTTTTCGACTGCCGACGGAACATCGTCTTCGTGCGCTGCTTGTAGCGTTATTCCTGATTGAGAAAGACTTTCTTGGTGCGGCGGTTCCTCAGCGGCAGTTGGCGGACGAGCGCTCTTCGCGAGCACAGCTACAAACTTTCGAATCAAAAGAAAAAAGCGTTTCTCGCCGGGCGACGGCGGTGCTTCTCGCTGGACCGGCGGCGCCAATTTTTTTCCCTGGGCATTTCTCATATCAGCGATCGTCTGCCTGAAATGATCGGGGAAGTTCTGCGATTCGCTCGGAATTAGGGACATTTCAGAAATTACTATCCCTGAATAATAGATTTTTTGCGCTTTGTTCGTCAATAAGGAACAGCCTCGGAACGCGTCGGAAATCGCTCGGCAGAAGATGAGAATCCCTTTAGCCGCCGTTAGATTGCGTCGGTGGAGAAGAATTCCAAGCCACGGGCAATTATTCACCTCGATATGGATTGCTTTTATGCAGCCATTGAGGTGCGGGATCGCCCGTCCTTATGTGGTAAGCCGGTGGGCGTCGGCGGAACGCGCAATCGCGGCGTCCTGACAACGTGCAATTATGAAGCGCGCAAGTTCGGAGTCCGTTCTGCCATGCCGACGTTTATGGCGCTGCAACGTTGTCCGAATCTGATCGTACTCCCGACGCGCTTCGATGTGTACCGGCGCGAGGCTGCCGTCATCAGGGGAATTTTGCGCCGCTTCACGCCGTTGGTTGAGCCGCTCTCGCTCGATGAAGCTTATCTCGATGTAACCGCGCATCCACTAGAGCCCGACCTGCTTGCCCAAGAGATACGCGACATAATTTTCCAAAAAACCAAGCTCACATCGTCGGCCGGAATCGGTCCGAACAAGCTGGTCGCGAAAATCGCAAGCGAGATTAACAAGCCCAACGGTCAACTCGAGGTAACGCCGGAACACGTACCGGCGTTTATGATGAAATTGCCCGTGCGCAAAATCTGGGGAATCGGTGAGAAAACCGAGCGAAAACTGGAAGAGCTCGGCGTCAAAACGTGCGATGAGCTGCAACGCTTCTCTCGCCCGGAACTTGTCGATCTTTTCGGCAGATTCGGCCTCGACCTTTACGATCTCTGTCGGGGCATCGACCACCGGTCGGTCGAACCAGACCGCTTACGGAAATCGCTCAGCACCGAAGAAACTTTCTCAATCGATCTGACGACTCTCGAGCAATGCGAAGAACGGCTGAAGGAGTTGTTTACCGATCTCATGGCCGATCTCGCTCAAAAAGAAACAACTCGAGCAATCAGGAAGATTTTTGTGAAATTGAGATTTAACGATTTCTCGCGCACGACCGCGGAGCGAGCCGGACTCGCGCCAACCCTGCCGGATTTCCATGCGCTCCTCACGGAGGCGTTTGGGCGTACTGGAAAACCTGTCCGCCTCATCGGCGTGGGGGTTCGTTTCACCGACAGCGTGCAAGCGGATGCGCAAATTCCGCTACTCTAGTTATCTTCTTGCACTCGGAATGACCACGGCCCAGCAAGAAAGAATCACGGCGGCCGGTTGCGAGGTGCGCTTCGACAATCTCACCCGTCAGCTCTACGCCACCGATGCGTCGATTTATCAAATCGAGCCGCTCGGAGTGGCCTTCCCGCGCAACGCGCACGAAGCCAGCGCGGTCATTCGTGCGGCGGCCGATCAAAACATTTCAGTTACGCCGCGCGGCGCGGGCACAAGCCTGGTTGGAAACGCCATCGGCGATGGATTAATCGTCGATTTTTCGCGGCACAATCGCCAGATCGACAATTTCAGTATCGACAAGCGTAGCGTGCGTGTCGGCGGCGGCGTCGTGCTGGATCGGCTCAATTCCTTTCTCAAGCCTCATGGATTCTGTTTCGGCCCGGACGTGGCGACGAGCTCGCGGGCCACGCTTGGCGGAATGATCGCGAATAATTCTTCCGGCGCACATGTCCCCGTTTACGGAACCACAGCTAAGCACGTTCTTTCGACTGAAATCGTCCTTGCGGATGGACGCATTGTGAACATCGGTCCCGCGTTTAATTCGCTAGGCGAGGAACGCGACAAGATCAATAATCTCATTTGCGCATCTGGCGCCGAAATGGCTGAACGCTGGCCGCCTGGGCTGATAAAACGTTGGCCTGGTTACGGAATCGAAGGATTCTCGCGTACGCCAAATAATCTCAACGAGATCCTGGCTGGCAGCGAGGGAACGCTTGCCGCCATTTTCTCCGCAGAACTCAAGATTTCGCCACTGCCCCGTGAGAAAGGCCTGGGCCTGATTTTCTTCGCGTCCGTCGCCGACGCGATGCAAGCGACGGTCGAGCTTCTCGATCTTGAACCGGCCGCGATCGAGCACATTGACCGGCCGTTGCTTGATCAGACCAAGGGGCAGCTTCACTTCCAAACCGCCCGCGATCTCCTTGAGCTCGATTCGGAACCGTGCGAATCGATCCTGCTCGTCGAGTTTTATGAGGATGTCGCCGAACGACTGTCGTTGTTGCAACGTCGACGACTCGGATTGCGCACCAAAATCCTAACGGGCCGGCACGAGATGAATCTCGTCTGGTCGGTACGCAAAGCGGGCCTTTCACTTTTGACCGGCTGCGTCGGCCCAGCCAAACCGGTCGCGTTTATCGAGGATGCGGCCGTTCGTCCGGCGCAATTGCCCGCTTACGTCGCCGGTTTGCAATCGATTATGAAACCGCTCGGGGTGGAAGCGAGTTACTACGGTCATGCCGCGAGCGGACTCCTGCATGTGCGGCCCGTTCTCGACCTTCACGATGCTGCCGATTTGAAGAAATTTCGCCAGGTCGCCGATCAAACTTCGGCACTCGTTAGGCGATTCAAAGGTTCGTTTTCGGCCGAGCACGGTGTCGGCATCGCGCGGACGGAATACATGCGCGAACAGTTGGGCGGCGAGCTGCTCGGTTTGATGCGCGAGATCAAACGGACATTCGATCCGAAAAACATTTTCAATCCGGGAAAAATTTTCAGCGACGGCCGGCACAAGATTGACAATCAGATGCGCGACAATTTTGAGCGGCCAATCAAGTTGCCGTTTGAGCCGCGCCTCGCATTTGCATTCAAGGACGGCTCATTCATCGGCAATCTCGAGCAATGCAACGGTTGTGGCGGTTGCCGCAAAGATACCGACATCATGTGCCCGACGTTCATGGCGACCGGTGATGAAATCATGTCCACGCGCGGTCGCGCCAACATCATTCGGGCGGCGCTGGAATTGCGGTTTGGGGTGCGGCAATCCCGCACCGGCGGGGACGTGTCCGCGCACTCCAAAGATCCACTCCACTCAGCCGAGCTCGACGCTGCCCTGAGCAATTGTCTCTCTTGCAAGGGTTGCACGCCAGAGTGTCCGTCGAACGTAAATCTTGCACTCCTGAAGGCAGAAATGCTCTACGCGCGCCATCGACGCGACGGTTTGCCTTTGCGTGAACGAATCTTCAGCTCGGTCGATTTGTTAGGCCGAATCGGATGCATGACGCCGCGATTGGCAAATTCGATTGTCGATCTGGCACCGGCTCGCAGATTGATGGAGACGGCATTTGGCATTTCGGCGAAGCGCTCGCTGCCGCATTACGCGAGCGAACGCTTCGATCGCTGGTTCGAGACACACAGCGCCGCGCCGATCAGCGCCCGCGGCAAAGTCATTCTTTGGGACGACACGTTTGTGCGATATCACGAGCCCCGCATCGGTATCGCAGCGATGCAAGTGCTCGAAGCGCTCGGCTTCAAAGTCGAGTTGCTCAAGGATCGCAAATGTTGTGGGCGGCCAGCGTTTAGTCAGGGAAATCTGAGTCCCGCGGCGAAAATGGGACAACACAATGTTGATCTTGCGAACGCTACCGACGAATCAATACCCATCATTTTTCTCGAGCCGTCGTGTTGGTCGATGTTTGTGGATGATTATCGCGAACTGAAAATCGAGAATGCGCAGAAAATTGCGATGCGTTGTTTTCTCTTCGACAAATTCGTCGACGATCTACTCGCGCGCGAGCCTGATGCCTTGCGGTTTAAAGATCAACAAGATCGACAAATGAACGTCGTAATACACGCGCATTGCCACGCCAAGTCGCTGATGAATCCGGAGTTTATGGAACGACTGGTAGAGCGGTTGCCAGGAAGAAAAGCGAAATTGGTCGACACTGCTTGCTGCGGAATGGCGGGAGCATTCGGCGCGCTCGCCGAGAAATACGATCTTTCAGTTCGGGTAGCTGCCGATTTCCTCGGCAAGATCGACACTCAGCGTCCCGATGTAGTTGTCGCATCCGGCACAAGTTGCCGGCATCAGATTGTCGATCTTAGCAATCTGCATCCGAAGCACATGGCCGAACTAATTGCGGAAGCCTTGCTGTAGCTGTCGCGGTAGCCGTGCCGGCTGCGCGGGCCAGATGCCTGCCCTACAGAAAGCTTCGTGCTTGGAATGATAGAGGCTTCTCCGCGGGGCACGGGCGCTATCCTTTCGGGGAAGGGGCAGGTTTTGCCGCTTCGCCCGGTTTAGGCGGCGCTGCTTCACCGCCGGGAAGCTCAGCGTCGGCCGGCACGGCCAATATGTCGGGTTCAGCAAAAGAATCTGGATGATTGGCTAGGTGTTTGCGCAGGGCGGCAATTTGTTCGGCCGTTACGGCGCTGCCGTTGTTTCCCCACTCACTGCGTTCGTAAGTGAGAACGTCGGCAATTTTTTGGTCGGTCAGTGTTTTGTCCCATGGTTGCATCACTGCCGTCCCGAATTTTTGGCCTTTGACGGTGACCGGACCTTGCAACCCCTTGAGCACAATCATGGCCGGTCGCTGCGAGCCGCCGGTTGTAAACTCCGAACCAGCCAGCGGAGGATATTGGCCGGGCACGCCGAGACCGTTCGCTTGATGACAGGTCTGACAGTTCGCGGCGAAAATCTTTTTCCCGCGATCGTGCGGCGTTAACACGGCAGCCTGTTCACCGCCGGCGGGACCACCCGCCGCATTTTTTTTTGCTGGCGGTGGACCGCCGAGAGGATCAAGGCCATCGCCGCTAAAGTTTCCAGAGTAACGTCCGAGATACGCGCCACCGAAAAAAACCGCGAGCCCATAAATCGCGATCAACCAAATCGAGAGCGGCTCAAGTCCGACGCGTGGCTCGCGTTTCTCGCGTTGGATAGCGGCGTGTACCTCTTGCACGTCTGAGGTTTCGCCATAATCAGTTCCCTGATGAGCGAACGAGGAACGATCAGGAGTTTTCTCGTTCATTTTGCTCCCTTTCCTGCCGCAGGTGATGCAGCTGGCGAAGCGGCTGGCAAAGCCGCTGGTGCAGCTGATTTCACTTCTTTGAGCGGGTGCGATTGATCGAGCGACATCAAGTATGCAACGAGACATTTCGCGTCATAGCTCGGAACGATTTCCGAACCAGCGGGCGGCGCATCAGAGCCAGTAAGCTGCAACGCATCGGCGGAGCGTTCATCGCCGATGAGACGTTTTTCGTAAAGAAAACGGTAAGCCGGCATGTTGGAGTCGTCGTTGATGCTGCGTGGCGAATAAAGATGTCGATGGTGCCAGGCGGTCGAATACGGCATTGGCTCGCCGGTTACAGATGGCGGAGGCGAAGCCGCTGGCGAGGCATTCGCTGTTGCAGTAGCTGGCATGGCAGCCGCAGGCGACGTCGCAGGTCGCGGCGGACCAGCTCCGGCAGGCGGTGCAGCTGCACCAGCTGGAGGCGACGCTGAAGCTCCCGCTGTGGCTGGCGCCTTTTCTTCTTCAGCCGGCGCGCGCTTACCGACATTCGCGAGATCTGGTCCCATGCGTTCTTTTCCTAACTGCACCGGACGATCGAAGATATAATCGCGCGGCGCGCTGCGACGCTCGCCCCATTTGCGGTCAATATCGTACGCAGCGTAATCGGGGCGGACTTGTTGACTGTGGCAATAAATGCAGCCATTCGCCGCGTAAATGCGACGCCCGCGTTCGACCATTCCCGATTTTGGCAAGGGATAGACGTCTGTGCCTTCTTCGTCTGATTGCGGATCGAGACTACCGATCTGCAAGTTCGGGATGACGGTTAGCCCGAGCCAGGAGAACGCGAATGTTCCAAAAAGTCCGATGAAAAGCGGGAGCAATCCTTTCATAAATGCGCTTCAGAACCTTCCGGCTCTACCGGATTCAAAAAGGTCGGGACGCTCGAAGTGCGACCCAATCCGAACAGCATCAATCCGAAATGGAACGCGAAAATAAAATGCGACGCGGTAAGCAAAAGCGCGGCTAAAGTGCGCCCGCGCAGATAAGGCAGAACGCTTTGCGTGCTTTCGATATAGGGCAGAGAGGGGTCATTGGCGCTCACGCCCTGCACGTAACCGCCCACCAGGAGCATGAGCGTCATCAAACCGATGCCATACGCCGAAGCCCAGAAATGCAGTTTGATTAGAGTGGCGTAACGCCATTCGCGCCCGACCAATCGCGGCACGATGTAATACATGGAACCGAACATCACCATGGTGAAAAATGCATAAAGACCCAGGTGCGAATAGGCGATACTCGCTTCCGTGAAGTGCACGTAGCGGGCGACTGTGCGCAGCGAGATGAGAATCCCGACAATGCTAAAAACCGTGTACGACATTGCGCCGAAAACCGTGAAGCGCAGCGTCGGGCTGTAGCGCATAACCGGAAAATAACCTTGCATCGTCATGTGATGATTTAATCCGACCGTGGCGACAGGGATGATGGTAAGAATTGTGGCCGCAATGCTGGCGGTGACCATCCATGCGGGAAATGGTCCATCCACCAGGTGTTGCATCCCGGTCCAGCTCGAGAAAAGCGCGTATGTCCAAAAGCCAATGGTGGCGAGATGATAACTGTAAACTGGCCGGCCGATCACTTTGGGGATCATGTAATAGGCCGTGCCAAGGGCGATCGCCCCGAACCAGAGAAACAGAAGATTGTTCGCGTACCACCAGCCAATCGCGGCTTGGAGCACGCCTTGCACCGGCACCACGAAAAGCATGAGCTGCGCGGCAGCGTAGAGCCACGGGAACCACAGAAACGCGCCAAGCAAATACCATTGCGTGATGTAAATCTGATCGCCCCGCCGAAAACGGAACATGAGCACGGCCCACGAAATAATGAGGGCGTAAGCTACGAAAAGAACGATGGCCGCATATGGCGGAAATTCGAGCCATTGATAGCCGGTGTTGTCGCCCGCGAGAATTCCGGCGACACCAAGCAGCACGCCGATGTTCCAAAACCAGGCGCCCGCCACGAGCAAAAGCGGGTGGCGCAAAGTAGTGCGACATAATCGGGCCATCAACCAAATCGCCGTACCCATTCCCACCATGGACGCCCATCCGTAAACCATCACGTTCATGTGCACTGGCCGGAGACGACCCCAAGTCAGAAAGCCCACGTTCGAGAGCCAATCGGGCGAATGCATTTTGAATGAGACGAAACCGGCGAGCACTGTGCCGATAAGCAGCCAGACAATCGCCGAAGCGTAAAACATTAGCACCGGCACGCGCGTGGATGCGTCGATGAGGGCGCGTTCGATTTGCTCCGTATCGCCAGCCGCGACCGTTACGGCCGGTTCCTTTAATGGTATCTCAGTAGCCGGATTCATTTCGCAATGCAGGATCGAGACTTTGATAAGGACGCCGCTGCTGCTGAAATGATTTCGGGGGATCGGCGCAGCACGCCCACCATCCCGTGTTGTGCGCGTGGGATCGACATCTTCGCTAGCATTCGACCCACAATTTTCATGGCGGCGTTTTCTCTCGGACAGGGAACGGGGTTCCAGCAGGTGACGGGGACGGTAGTGGTGAAGGTGAAACCGGCGCTACGGCTGCGGAAGATCGCGGCACAGCAGCCGGACTCGCGGCAGCGCCGGGTTGGGTGGCGGCCTGTGCGGCGGGCGGATTTGCGCCTGCAGCTGGTTGGCCGCGATTTCCAGATTTTGCTCCTTCAGAGGAGGTCGTTTTCGGCGTCCCGCTCGCTTGTGCCGAGGGTGCGGGCGCAGTAGCGCCAGCCGGAGTTGCCGGCGGGGCGGGTGTGGCAATCGGATAAGCCGGTACGGGCTGTTTCCTAGCTAATTCGGCCACGGCCAATTCCATCGCCCGATCAATGGGCAAGCGAACCACGCCTTTGTTCTTATCGATCCACCCGTAAGTAGTGAGCTCCTTCGCGTCTGCTTGGCGCAGCGTTTTGAGTTTTTCTTCCCGGGCCTTGGCCCGTTTTTGTTCGAAATCAGCGCCGCGCGGCGTGGGGCCGACTACTGCCAGTACGATCACACCGAAGAGAGCAAACAACAGCACGACACCGAGCCAAGTCGAAAGCGGAGCGCGCAATTGCACAGCCTGGGAAAGGGATTCTGTCTCTGCCATATCAATTCACCAGTCTTAGCGACTCAACCAAACGAGGATCGCGCATAGGAAAAAGGGAAGACTTGGCCACGATCCGCAAATAAACGAAAGCGAGCGTCGCGCCGATGCCGATGAGAGGAACAAAATCCCAGAAACTTAAATGAACCCCGGTGCCGTGCAGGGCGGGTAGCACAACGAGGTACATGTCCAGCATCTGCATGAAGACGATCCAGCCCGCTACATAACAAAGCTGGTGCGGATTCTTTTTAATCGAGCGGAGGAGGAGAATGGCAAATGGGCCAAAGAAACGCCCGATGACGAGGAGCATGCTCAACCACCACCAAGACTCGGTATTGCGAGTGAGAAAGTATTGCGTCTCCTCCGGCATGTTTGCATACCAGATGAGCATGTATTGGCCGAAGCCGATGTAGGCCCAGAAAACGCAGAAGGCGAACATCCACTTGCCCATGATGTGGTAATGCTCGACGGTGACCACGTCCTTCAAATAGCCGGCGTTGCGCAGGGCGGTAATGACCAGGACGAGTAACGACATTGAGCTTCCGGCGGTGCCGGCAAAGATGTAAACGCCGAACATGGTGGAGAACCAGCGGTAGTTCAGGCTCATCAGCCAATCGAATGCGCCGAAAGTGAGGCAAAGCGCGAAGATCGGCAGGCTGGCAAACGCCACTTTGCGCATCCAGATAGTGAATTGCGGATTGCCATCCTTGTCTTGGTGAATGGAGAAACGGCGCAGCACCTGCGATGCGGTAATGAAGAGTCCCAGGAAGATGATGGCCCGCACGATGAAGAAGCCCAAATTGAGATAGGCCCGTTTGGCGTCGAGTGTATGCTCTTTGCCGGGCGGAATGTCCATCCATTCATAGAGATGATGCCGAAGAAACAAGATCGGCAAAAAGAAGACGGCCAGCACGGCCAGCAAGACGGCAATATTCTCGAGCTGACGGCGCACCACTACCGACCATTCCGCGTCAGTGGCATGATGAACGATTGTCCAGAAAAAGCAGCCCGCACAAAGGGTGAAGTAAAAAGCAAAGGCAAACAGCCATGAAAAGCTGAATTGTGCGGGCGCAATCGACGCGCCTACGACGCAGAGCGCCAGTGCGATCAAAGCAACCAGCCCGAGCAACACGGAAAGACCGGCAAAGCGGTTGCTCTCGAAATATTCCCCCTCCGGCGTGGGCGGAACTCGTGAACGCTCGCTCATGGTTTTTCCAATTCAGCCCGATGCTCGGGCGGTACATCCACAATGGCCGCAGTTTGACTGCGCTGGAGGGCGCGCAAATAAGCAATGATGGCCCAGCGGTCGGCGACCAGGATGTTCGGGCCGTAAGCCATCATCGTGTTTTTGCCGTTTGTGATCGTGTTAAAAATTTCGCCGTCGGCCATCTTGCGAATGCGATCGTCTTGCAAGGTGACAACAGTAGCGAGGCCGTGCTGTTTAGTGATCCCGTTGCCGGCGGCGGTCGCGCCATGACACATCGCACAAGTAATATTGAAGCGTTGCTGACCGCGTTGCATTAGTTGTGGTGTGACTTCAACTGGGATGCCCGTGCCCCAGCGGTCGCCCATTTTGCCGGTGTTGTAATAATCGGTGCCGGCGCTGAAGGCGAGCCGGCGATGTGATAATCCCTCGCCTGGCGGCGCGCCGGCCGGCGAATTTTGCGGGTGCGGCATTTCGTAACCGATCGGCGCCGTGCCCGGGACCGGAGCGCGCGGCCCACGACCGTCCGCGAAAAATTCGAGTGGCGCCTGTGCGCGCACTTTCATTTGCCTAACCATGTCCGGGAAAACTTCAAGCGGCGCGCCGGTGCTTTTCTGGCCGCGAAAACCGAACACGGCCACCACCGCGATTGTGAACAAAAGAAAAATTAAGAAGAAGCCGCGCAACATATTTCAGTCCTCGTGCACGATGGTAATATGCTGCCCGCCGCTTCTCTCGAGGAGTTCGCGCGCTTCGATTTCTGTGAAACGCGGATCGCGCGCTTCGATGACCAGGAAAAAGCCGTCGTTGGTGACCCGCCGGAAACGTTCCCAATTGAAAAGCGGATGATTTGGGCGTGGCAAGCCGTTCATAATGAGCACGGCAAAAAATGCGGCGAAGGCGCCGAAAAGCACGGTCAGCTCGAACATGATCGGAAAAAATGCCGGCACGGTCATAAAGTTCGTCGGTTTGCCGTGGACGTTGAGCGGAAAGAGGAACGACGATGGGCCAAATTCGACAATGACCGCGGTGAGCAGGCCAGAGACACCGCCGAATAGAACCCATCCGCTGAGCCACGATTTCTTCAATCCCATCGCTTCGTCCATCCCGTGGATGGGGAATGGGGAGTGCACATCCCAACGCTTGAAACCGGCGTCGCGCACCATTTTGCCGGCTTCATAAAGCGCAGCGGCGCTCGGATATTCGGCGCCCATTCCATAAACCCTATGGCCAGCAGGCGTTCTCATGTGGGCTCTTTTCGGCCAATGATTGTTGTAGGCGCCTTGCTATGCCGAGGCGCCTCCTGCGCGTTGCAGCCGCAAGCACGGCGACGCAGCGCCGTGGCTACACCAGCCCACGTTGTAGCCACCGCTCTCATATGCGCTCCTTTCCGCCGGGCGCGATCGGATGATGTTCAGTGGGGGTGGCATAATGCGCGTCCGCTTCCGGCAAAACGATCTTCACTTCCGACATCGCGATCATCGGCAGAAAACGGACGAAGAGCAGGAAAAGCGAAGTGAAAATCCCAAGCGTGCCGATGAAGGTCCAGATATCGACCCAAGTCGGATAAAACATTCCCCAGGCAGAGGGTAGGAAATCGCGATGCAATCCACCGACGATGATGATGAAACGCTCGAACCACATGCCGGCGTTCACGCACATGCAGACGAAATAGACAACGAAAATATTTCGCCGACACCAGCGGAACCAAAAGAGTTGCGGCGACAGGCAATTGCAGAACAGCATGCCGACCCACCAATACCACCAGTAAGGACCAAAAACGCGGTTCGAAGATGCGAAGCGTTCGTAGGCATTGCCGCTGTACCATGAAATAAAGAATTCCATCGCATAGGAATAAGCGACGAACGAGCCGGTCAGTAAGATGATCTTCGCCATCTTGTCGATGTGCTGCGGCGTGATGATGTCTTGCAATTTGAACATGGCCCGTGCCGGAATGAGCAGCGTCAGCACCATCGCGAAGCCGCCGAAGATCGCGCCCGCGACGAAATAGGGCGGGAAAATCGTCGTGTGCCACGTCGGCAAGATCGAACTCGCAAAGTCGAACGAGACCACGCTGTGCACCGAGAGCACGAGGGGCGTCGCGAGGCCGGCTAAAAGCAGATATGCCATTTCGTAATGACGCCAGTGCCGGTTCGAGCCGCGCCAGCCGCAGGCGAAAAATCCGAACAGGAATTTCTTGATTTTGGAAGTGGCGCGATCGCGCAACGTGGCCAGATCGGGGATTAGTCCGGTATACCAAAACAAAACCGAGACCGTAAAGTAGGTCGAGACCGCGAACACGTCCCACATCAGCGGGCTACGGAAATTTGGCCAGATACCGTAGTTGTTAGGCAAGGGCGCGAGATACCACGCCATCCAAACGCGGCCAACGTGCACGCCGGGGAAAATTGCCGCGCAAATGACGGCGAAAAGCGTCATCGCTTCCGCCGAGCGATTGATCGAGGTGCGCCATTTTTGATGCAGCAAGTACAAGATGGCTGAAATGAGTGTGCCGGCGTGCCCGATACCGATCCAAAAAACGAAGTTCGTAATGCCCCAGCCCCAGCCGACCGGTATATTCAGTCCCCACGTGCCGACGCCGGTGGAGATCTGATAACCGAGACAGAACATGCCGAACATGGCGATCGTTCCGGTGATGGTGAAGCAAACCCACCACCAGCGCGGCGCCGGTTGCTCCACCACGCCGGAAATCCGCTCCGTGATCCAATGGAAACTGCGCCGGTTCAAAACCAGCGGCACACGCTCGACGCCCCGCGACGCTCCGTCGTGAATCACTTCCGGTGCTGTGTAGGTCTCGTCCATGTTCAGAGAATTGTGAATCGTGAATTGTGAACCGTGAATCGTGAACCGATGTAACGAATCTCGATTCTCGAATTACGAAGCCTCTCGTGGACTAAGTTCGACAATCTTCTCACGCCTTCTCCTCCGGGCTCGCCACACCGATGTTCGCTGCGTCCGGCATTTTTGGATTGGGGTTGCGAATGCGCGCGAGGTAACTCGCTCGCGTGTTCACATTCAAATATTCGAGCAAGCGATAATTGCGATCCTGCTGTTTCATTTTCGAAACGCGGGTTTCCGGATCCTTGATGTCGCCGAAAACGATCGCCTCGGTCGGGCAAGCTTGCGCGCACGCGGTCGTGAACGAATCGCGCGGAATGAGTGTTTTGTTCGACGCCCCCGCGCGCACGTGTGCAGCAATTTTCGCTTCCTCAATCCGCTGAACGCAGTAAGTGCATTTCTCCATCACGCCGCGCATGCGCACGGTCACGTTCGGGTTCTTCTGCATCTTCGTAATGTCGGGTGCGCCTTTGCTGGTGAAGGGCGCGAAGTATTCTTTGTAGATGCCGAATTGGCCGGCGATCTTCTTTTTCCCGACGGGCCTCTGATTGTAGTCGAAATAATTAAACCGGCGCACTTTGAAGGGGCAGTTGTTCGAGCAGTAGCGCGTACCGACACAGCGGTTGTAAGCCATGACGTTGAGGCCGTCCTCACTGTGGATGGTGGCGTTCACCGGGCAAACCGTCTCGCACGGCGCGTTCTCGCAATGCTGGCACATCATCGGTTGATGGACGATCTCGGGATTTTCCGGCCAATCGCCGTTATCCTGGTTGAACGGTTTCGCACTCGCGTAATAGCGATCGATCCGGATCCAATGCATGCTCCGCCCGTGCGCCGCCTGTAACTTGCCGACAATCGGAACGTTGTTTTCGGCCTGGCAAGCGATGACGCAGGCGCTGCAACCGGTACACACATTAAGATCGACAGTCATCCCCCACTGCTGCGGCGCGTCCATCGGTGGATGGCTGTAAAGCGTCGGCGGGTGAGACACGGGTTCGTCTATGCCGCCAGATTTCTTCACGAACTCGTTATCTTCGCGATAATGCTCTAGCGTAGCTTCGCGCACCACGCCACGTCCCTCGATGCTCCAATGCTCCTGCGTGATGGAGAGCGGATATTTCCTGCCGACTTTTGTGACGCGTACGCTCTCGATCGCTTCGCCGTCGGTGACGGCAAAATGCGGATTGGAAGCGGTACGCAACAAGTAAGCGTTGAAGCCGCTGCGCTCGGCCAGCGCTGTGCTCTCCGGCACGGCCCCGCCCGCGTAGGGAAGCCAATCCGATCCTGGCATCTTGCGACCATATCCAAGCGGAATCGTGATCGAATTCTCCGCGTGCCCGGGCGAAATCAGCGCTGCTATCACGAGCTCGCGTCGAATCGGATGACCATTCGTGTCACGCGCCGTATCGGCGATGTCGATTTGCACGAGATCGCCGGTCTCCACATTTAGACCCTTGGCGAGATTTGGACTCATCAGCGCGGCGTTGTCCCATGTCAGTTTGGTGATCGGGTCAGGTAATTCCTGCAACCAGCCGTTGTTGACGAAACGGCCGTCGTCCGTCGCATAACTACGAACGAAAACGATCTCGGGCGATTCCGCGACCGGTGCCGGTGTGGGCGCCCAGTTTTGTCGCGCGATCGCGGCGGACGCGCTGCCGTTGAAACTTGAGGGACGATCGCGCAGTGGAATGTGGGTGGCAAAGCCGTTCCGCAAGAATCCCGACCATGCAGTTTCAAAATCGCCCGGCGGATTGGTGGCGCGAAATGTTTCCTGAATCAGCTCAGGCCCTTCGGCCTTAGGCCCACCCATCAGCATGTTCATCAATTCGATTTCCGATAGCCCGCCAAAGAGCGGCAGAATCATCGGCTGGATCGACAAGTAAGCGCCGTCAGAGCCGCGCGCGTCGCCCCAGGATTCAAGGAAATGGGCGGACGGTACGTGCCACTGGCTTAGGGCTGAGGTCGCGTCCTCGTGATAACCGAGCCGCACAATTTCCGGGACTTTCTTCTGCAAGTCGACCCAATCCATCGGCGCTTTTGTCTCCGAATCCTGGGCCAACCCGCGCGGCGCATTGTAAACCGGGTCGCCGCCGAAAATGAAAAGTTGTTTGACCCGGCCGGCCTGAATTTCTTCAGCTAATTGCGCGATTTTCTTCGTGTTCGGATTGCTTGGAAATTCGCGAACAACAATCGTGCGGCCGAGGTTTTTCAACGCGGAATTAATTCCGTAAACCAACAACTGCACGGCGACCGGTTGTTTTGTGCCCGCCACCACGAGGCTCGCCCCTGGTTTGCTGACCAAGTCGTTGACCGCTTCAGTGAGCCAGCGGTCATCAAATGCCTCGGTACCCTCCGGAGCGCTCACCCCGTCGAGGACCGACACAAGTCCCGCATCGGTCGTGAGAGCGGTGATTTTTCTTGCAAGCACATAAGTGAGCGCTGGAATCTGACTGGCGGGCAAACGCATCCGATGATCCGCCATCGCTCCGGTCAGCGTGAAATGGTTTTCCACAACGTAGAGCCGGTTCATGGTGTCTTTTGCCGCCTGAACGCGACGCCGCGAAGTGAATGCACGCACTGACGCGAGATCGCCTTCGCCGCAGTCGAGAAAATCGCTATCAAGCGCAAGCACGACGTCAGCGCGCTCGAAGTGCGGCACGAGGCGCACGTTGTCGCCGAAGGCGGCGCGCGTCGCATCGTTGTGCGATTCGCTCAGCAGCGGCTCGTAAACGCACCAGAGCATTTTCGGGAAAACTTTCTCCAGCTGTGCGCGCAATCGGTCGCGTGTCGGCGAGTGAGCCTCTTCGACCAAGAACGCCAGCCCGTCACCGCCGCTCGCCCGCATGGTTGCACCCAGCTTGTCGATGTAGGCGTCAAACTCCGACCGATTAGCGGGCTTGCCGTGATTCACAAATCGTTTCGACCGATCCGGGTCGTAGAGATCAAGAACTGACGCCTGCGCAAACGTGTCCGTCGCGCCGCCGCTCGCCGGATGCAGCGGATTGCCCTCGAGTTTGATCGGACGACCGTCAACTGTCGTAGCGATGAGCGGGATCGCACCTGCTCGCCGAGGCATAGCGGTGGCGTAGTAAAGAAATTTTCCTGGGATCGTCCATTCAGCGCTCTTGGTAAATGGAACAAGGTGCGCTTCCGGCCGGCGGCAACTCGTTAGGCCAACACCCGCCAGTGCCATCGATGCGCCCATCAGCTTCAAAAAGTCACGCCGCGACCAGTCATCTTCGTTCAATTCTGAGGCGCCGGCTGGAAATTCCCGCTCCAGCCATTGGCGAAATTCCGGCGTGTTGCTGTATTCGCCCAGACTGCGCCAGTATTTTCTGCCAGTCGCCGATTCAGGTGGATGTTGAAAAACGCGTTTCATGGTTTCATCCGGGGAGCGCACGCGCCCTCCGGAACTGTCTTGGCTGAACTTCAAGTGATTCGTTCATCGATGGCATGTCTGGCAATTCTCCGAGGTCCGAATGTTCCAGCGTTCTTTCAAAGTCTGGCCGATTTCTTGTTGCGTCAGGTGCTTCTTTTTCGACCAATCTTCTGTCACGCCTGCCGGCTGCCCGTACTTCGCCACAAACTCCGCCGGTTTCACGTCGTCCGGTTTCCAATCGAGATTAAAAACCTGATCATCTGGCCGCAAAAAATTCTCGGGATGCCGATGGCATTCCAGGCACCAAGCCATGCTGTGCGGCTTGGCGTGATAGACCACCGGCATATGATTCACCGGTCCGTGGCAGCTAAAACAACTGATCCCGCGATTTACGTGGGCCGCGTGATTGTAAAAAACGTAATCTGGTGTGCGATGCAATTGCACCCAACTGATCGGCTCGCCCGTTTTCCAACTCTCGCGCACCGGTTCCAACTTTGGATTGTCCTTTTGAACTTGAGAGTGGCAATTCATGCACGTCTGCGTGTTCGGCAAATTGGAATGCGCCGCGACTTCGACAAAGCTATGGCAGTAGCGACAATCCATCCCCAGCTGAGTCACGTGAACGTCGTGCGGGAACGGCACCGGCTGAATCGGTTCGTAGCCGACGCGCGTATACTTCGGTGTAACGTAATACCATGTGGCCGCGGTTAACCCGCAGGCGATGAGGATGCCGGCAATCGCCATTTGCAGCGGCAGCCAGTTGCACCAGCGTGGAAAGAAATTCGCCATGGTTACTAATCGGCAGTCGCGCTGGCGGACGTGGGTCGCCACGCTGCCCACAAAAGAAAACGCTGCTCAGGGTACTGCTGGTTCACACGCTGCAAAGGGTTAAGGTTAATTGCTCGTCCGAGGGGGTCATGAGGATTCTATAAATCCGCTGCGGGGGCGCAAAACAAATTTCGTCATTACGTCAATCGTTTCGCAAGTGATTGAGTGTAAAAAAAGAGGGGTGTCTGATTTTGAAACGAAGACAGCAAAATAATACGGCGGAGGCGTGCGCCGGAACCGAAACTATAAATGGACGCGAGCTATGGAAAATCGGGAAAGGAGACAAACATGAACGAGCGGTCGGTTGATGCACGTCGGTGGAGCAGAGGTGGAAGCAGTTGGGCGAATCTGCTGCTCGGTATCTGGGTGGTTATCTCCCCTTTTGTGCTCGCTGTTCAGTCTTCCAAGGCAGTGTGGAACAACGTCGCAACGGGCGCTGTGGTGGGTATTCTTGCGCTCATCCGCTGGAGGATGCATCGACCAGGATGGAGTTGGCTAAACCTGATTTTGGGGATATGGCTCGTCATTTCGCCATTCGTGTTTCTTTTCAGCGGAACTGCGATGTGGAATAACGTTGTTGTAGGCATCATCATCGCCGCGTCCGCTCTCGGTAACACGTATTTCAAAGTATAACCGCTCAAATAATCTTCCGACTGAGAAGCGCAACAAATTCTGGCGGGAGTGAACAATCGGGGACGCCAGATAAGTGACGGAGCTTTCTCGCAATAGAGCTTCATTATTTTCATCGCCGCGTCTGATCGATCAATGGCGCCGATTCGGATCGATTTAGCGATGCCGTTATTTCGTTTCATCGTTCTCCAATCCGCATACATCAATTGGGTTAAATGTAATTTTTTTGCCGTCTCCACCAGCTATAATCAAGTCAATAACCACTGGAGAGAATCCTCTCTGCAAAACTTTTACATAGAACAATTGACGCTTCCCAGGACGCAAAAACTGGACGATCACGTTCGATCTCGTCAAAACCTCGCCGAGCCGTCAAGCCGGTAACGTCGACATTGATCTGCAGCTTTTGTAGGGGAAGCTGTCAGCTTCCCCTACAGAAAATTCAATAATGTGAAAACATCTCGACTGGCGCACTACTTGTTTCTCTCTCTCGCCGCATTTTCTCTCACTGCAATGACTCACGCTCAGGATGCCGATCTCGTCCTCGCCAACGCGAACATCTACACCGTTAACGAGAAACAGCCGAAGGCCGAGGCGGTCGCGGTCAAAAAAGACCGGATCATTTTTGTTGGTTCCAATGAAGCCACCAAGAAATTTCACGCCAAGTGCACCATCGATCTCCACGAGCACACGCTCGTTCCTGGCCTCACCGATTCGCATTGTCACATCTTCGGAATCGGCGAGCGCGAGACGAATCTAAATCTCGAAGGAACCAACACGTTCCAGGATTTTCTCGCCAAAGTGAAAGCGCGTGTCGCGCAAACTCCGCGCGGGAAGTGGATCACCGGCCGCGGCTGGATCGAAACCTTTTGGAAACCGGCGCAGTTTCCCACTCGCCAGGATGTCGATGCCATCGCGACAGAGAATCCAGTATTTCTCACCCGTGCTGACGGTCACGCGACGATTGCGAACAGTGCCGCGCTGAAAATCGCCAAGATCGACAAGAACACGCCCAACCCCTTTGGTGGCGAAATTTTAAAGGACAAGAAAACCGGCGAGCCGACCGGGATGCTGCTCGATAACGCGCAGGATCTCGTTGAAAAAAATATTCCGAAGCCCACGCAAGCAGAGCGCGAGCAAGCGCTGTTAAACGGCATCAATCGTGAGATCGGGCTCGGTTGGTGCGAAATCCAAAACGCCGGCAGTCAGAAGGAAGATATCGATCTTATCAAGAAAGCGTTCGCAGACGGCCAGGCGAGAATCCGATTTATCAACGCCGTTTACGGTCCCGGAGAAGACGCACGAGGCTTCTTGAAGGAAGGACCGACAACCAACGCATTCAATCATCGCTTCACTCAGCGCACCATCAAAGTAATTTTCGACGGAGCGCTGGGCTCGCGCGGCGCGGCCTTGTTAAAACCGTACAACGATGCGCCCGACACATCAGGTTTTTTCACCCAGAAGCCTGAAGAGTTGAGGCCGATGTTTGAGGAAGCATTACGGTGCGGACTCCAGGTTGAGACCCACGCCATCGGTGACCGCGCCAATCGAACAATTCTCGATCTTTACGAGCAAGCGTTCAAAGCGGTCCCGCCTAACGAGCGGAAGATCCCTGAACCCCGCTGGCGAGTCGAGCACGCGCAGATTGTCAATCCTGCGGACATTCCGCGGTTCGCGAAACTCGGCGTGATTCCGTCCATGCAACCGTCGCACGCGATCAGCGATTTGTTTTTCGCGCCGATGCGCCTCGGAATGGATCGGCTCGCCGGCGCGTACGCCTGGCAGAGTTTTCTCAAATCCGGCTGCATCATCCCCGGCGGCTCCGATGCGCCAGTCGAGCGCGGTGAACCGATGGTCGAATTTTACGCCGCAGTGGCGCGCAAAAGCATCAAAGGCGAATCGGGCGAAGGCTGGCACCCGGAGCAAGCGGTTTCCCGCGAGCAAGCGCTCAAAATGTTCACGATCTGGCCCGCTTATGCAGCGTTCGAGGAAAATGACAAGGGCTCAATCGAACCCGGCAAGCTCGCTGATTTCACGGTACTCTCGCAAGACATCATGAAAATCCCCGAGCCGGAGATTCTGAAAACGCGCGCCGAAATGACCGTGATTGGCGGCGAGATCCTATTTGATGTGATGAAGAATTAGACACAATCAACAAGATTCACAGGATTTGTGGTTCTGAAGTCGAATTGAATCCTCTTGATCCTGTCTCCACTCGGGTAAGCGCGCGAGAACTGGCGGCAGCGATACTTAAGTACCATGAAAACATTCTTTTCGATGATTTTCGCCGTCGCTGTCTCCATTGGCGCTGTTCGGGCGCAGGGACCGGTCCAAAAGGCAACCGACGTAGCGGAAGACACTGCGGAGACAGCCAAGAATGTCGGGCACAGCATAGTCAAGGGCACAAAGAAGGCGGCAAATACCGTGGCCGATGCGCTTACTCCCGAACCGGGCGCGCGCCGAGTTGATGTGACGCTGGGCGAATACAACATCGACATGCCAACGAGCCTAAAGCCTGGCAGGACAGCATTCATCGTCAAAAACGCGGGCAAACAGAAGCACAACTTCGAGGTCAAAGGCAACGGGACCGATCAGAAGTTCCTCGTCGACCTCACACCAAAACAGACCAAGGTGTTGCACGTCAACCTTAAGCGCGGAACTTACACTGTTTATTGCCCGGTGGGCGATAATCAAAAAAAGGGCATGGAAACTAACTTGACCGTGCGGTAGGCAGCCCGAAAGATCGTTTCTTCTCTCTTCAGCATGCTTCACAAGTGACTCGCCTGCGACGGATGCGTTCGGTCGCGCGTCATGCGAAGAATCGACAATGACGTTATAGGGCAGCCGCACCGCCTGCCATCTCGCCCGGAGTGGTTGTCCTATAATTCCGTGCGTCGTTTATAGGCTGTTAATCCGGTGCTCTTCCGGGATACAAAAGCCCGCCCAAAATTGCCGCAACTCCCGCGGTCAGGAAGACATGGCCGCCGATGAAATTGCCGATGAAGTGATAAACAAACCCGGCAGTCGCGACAGGTATTAATCCGAGAACAACAATGATCCACCTGGGTGCCGCCGAACCTCGTGCCGCGATAGTTCCGAAAATGATCGCGAGCATAATGGCGATGACTGAATCCTGGAGCCACAGCACTTTCAGCCCTTTGCCGACAAACGGGACGAGATCGGATTTCGCCACCGCAGCGGACATTCTATTAAACCCCGACGTGTGCAAATAAGCCCCGCTCACAAGCACAATCGCGGAAAACGCCAGAAGCAGCCGTGAAAACAATTTCACAATGATCGCGGATTACGTGGATGAAACGGATATCTTGGAATTGAGATGAAGACGAAAGCTTCAAATTCTGCCGCCGTCTTCACTTTGCGTGGAAATCTGGGCTATCCCCGTCATCCGCGGTTAATTTCAGTGTGCAAGGAGATAAATCGCAGCGAGCGTGAGCAAAAAATAGGGAACCAGAATTGCCGCGCCGGCGTACTCTTTAGCCATTCGCTGGCCGAAAAACAGTGCGGTTACAGCGACGGCGGAAGCGACCGCTCCATAAAATGCGATCGTGGAATTGTGTGAAAAAATCAGCGCGAAAAATCCAATCCCGCTCAGTACTCCGGCCGAGAGTTCAAGCAGCGTAAGAATGCCAAACAACAGCGGCACAATTGCAGCCAATGGACTTTTGGCGAAATGCCCTTTCAACCACTCGATGTTCCCTTGTCGATCTACAATTTTGTCGATGCCTGATTGAAGAAACAGAATCGCGAGAAACGCGGAGACGAGAGCTTGCAATGTCCATATCGTGCACTCTGCGCCATGCAAATTTGCCATCCAGTCATCGTAGCACGAGCTAGGTAAGACTGCCGAGTCCGAAATTTCCGGGTGCGTGCGATCAAGTCCGAATTCACGGAGAAATTGTCTGGTGAGATGTACACAATCCAATTCAAGGTGGAGAAGCGCTGGAAAAACTTGGCGGCAAATTTATCTTCGTTGGATTTAACGAGCGGCGATGAACGAAGTTCGCATCACTGTTAACGGCGTTGCTCACGCCATCAATGTCGATGACGACACTCCGTTGCTCTGGATCTTGCGGGATCATTTAGGCCTAACCGGCACGAAATTCGGTTGCGGCGTCGGCGTGTGCGGCGCGTGTACGGTGCTTGAAAACGGAAAGGCGTTACGTGCCTGCCAAATCCCGGTGACACAAGCGGCCTCGCGAAGGTTCGTTACCATTGAGGGATTGTCACCCGACGTTAGTCATCCCTGCCAGCGCGCGTGGATCGAAGAAGACGTGGCGCAATGCGGTTATTGCCAGGCGGGAATGATTATGACAGCCTGCGCGCTGCTGAGCGAGCAGCCCGAACCGAGCGATGAAACGATCGACGCGGTGATGTCGGATTCGGTGTGTCGTTGCGGAACGTACCCGCGCATTCGCAAGGCGATTCACCGTGCCGCCGCTGAAATGCGAAAAACTGCGCCATGAAAGTTTCGCGTCGCAATTTTGTGCGAACGCTTGCGCTCGGAAGCGCAAGTTTGGTCGTGGGCTTCGATGCCAGGGGGCTCTTCGCAGCCGCCGGCCGAAAGCAATTTTCGCCGAATGGCTGGGTCAAGATCGACAGCGACGGCACGGTGACATTGACCATCGGCAAATCGGAAATGGGCCAGGGCGTCCGCACATCGCTCGCGATAATCCTGGCAGACGAATTGGAAGCAGATTGGACGCGCATCAAGCTGGTGCAGGCAACACCTTCGCCTGGCTCCGATCTCGGCACCGGCGGGAGCGACAGCGTGAGGAGCGGTTGGAAACCTTTGCGCCAAGCGGGAGCGGCCGCCCGCGAGATGCTCGTTGCCGCGGCGGCAGCGAGTTGGAAAGTCGATCGCGCCAGTTGCGCAGCCTCCCATGGCGCCATCGTTCACACTCCGAGCGGCCGTCATCTCGAGTACGGTGCTTTAGTTGCCGATGCCGCCAAGTTGCCGTTGCCCGACAATCCGACACTGAAAAACGCGAGCGACTTCAAAATCATCGGCCAGCGGACGGCGCGCATTGACGGCCCGGATATCGTCCGCGGCAAGGCGCGTTACGGAATCGACGTGAGAATACCGGGAATGTTGCGCGCCTCACTCGAACGGCCAGCGTGGCAGGACGCGAAAGTAAAGCGCATGCAGGAGGATAAGGCCCGCGCGGTGGCCGGTGTTCGCGCTGTCATCAAAATGTCGCGCGGAATCGCTGTGGTCGCCGATACCACATGGGCTGCAATCAAAGGCCGAACTGCGCTTGCGGTGGAATGGGACGAACCGCCGAAGGACGCCTTCGATTCGGACGCTCATCTGAAGCGACTCCAAGCCGCATCACACGAACCTGGATTCGTTACCCGCAAGGAAGAACCGCCGGCCGGCACAAGCGTCATTACAAAAACCATCGAAGCGATTTATCGTTATCCCTTCTACGCGCACGCGCCGGTGGAGACGATGAACTGCGTCGCCGATGTTCGCGGAGACCGCTGTACCATCTGGGCTCCGACGCAGGCGCCGGAGAGATTGCAAAAACAAGTGGCCGAATTGCTCGGCACCACGCCGGCTAAGGTGGAAGTAAACACTACGCTAATTGGCGGCGGATTTGGGAGACGGCTTGCGGTCGATTACGCCTTGGAAGCGGCGGAGATTTCGCGCGCGGCCAAAGCGCCGGTCCAACTTCTTTGGTCGCGCTCTGACGACATGAAGCACGGTCATTTCCAAGCTGCCTCCGTTCATTACCTTTCCGCGGGATTTGACGCTCAAGGAAAAGCTGCCGCATGGAAGCACACAAAGGCCGGCTCATTTCATAACATTTCTCCGCTCGAGCCGAAGGAAGTTCGCAACGTAGCTTGGTATCAGGATTGGTCTTGGGGGGGCGTACGATGTGCCTTATGCGTTTCCCGCGATTCGGACCGCCTACGTGGCGGTTGATCTTCCAGTAAAACACGGACCCTGGCGCAGTGTTTTCGCTCCCTCGAGCGTGTTCGCGCGCGAGGCGTTCATCGATGAAGTAGCTCATGCCCGCAATGCGGATCCTCTCGCGTTTCGCCTAGAAATGTTGAAAGGCGCGGACGTTCTCAAAGCGGGATCCACCACAGTCGATCGCCGCCGATTGCGACGAGTGCTTGAAACTGTCCGGGACAAATCTGGCTGGGGCGGACCGGTGGCGGAGCGTCACGGCCGCGGAGTGGCTTGCAACGCTTACTTTGGCCACACCTACATCGCCTATGTCGTTGAGGTTAGCGTCGATCCCGAGGGGAACGTGCGCGTCGACCGCGTCGTGGCCGCAGTTGATTGCGGTATTGTTGTTAACCCGATCGGTGTCGAGCAACAAATGGAGGGCGGAATCATCTGGGGCATTTCTTCCGCGCTGAAAGGTGAGATCACTTTCCGCGGAGGCGTCGCGCAACAAAGCACCTTCGCCGATTTCGCCGTCGCTCGAATGCGAGATACACCCGCGATCGAAGTGCATATCATCCCCTCCGACGCTCCCGAACCTTTCGGGATGGGCGAGCCGCCCGTCCCGCCAATCGTCCCCGCGATTGTCAACGCTGTGTTCTCCGCGACGGGCAAACGCATACGTAAATTGCCGATCCACGCCAAAGATTTGGCCTAAGATCGACAATTACGAGTACAGATACTCGTCGTGATATTCGCGTTGCGGCGCGAACTGGACCGATTGCTCGCCGCCGATCTCGGGGTATTCGAAGATTTTTCCTTCGTAATTGCGGATGACGATTTTTTCGTTGTCGTGATAAAGAATGTAACCGGGATTGATCGGGACTTTGCCGCCACCACCGGGCGCATCGATGACGAATTGGGGCACGGCGTAACCGGTAGTGTGGCCGCGCATCCCTTCGATGATCTCGATTCCTTTCGCGACCGACGTGCGCAAATGCGATGAGCCGTTGATCAGGTCGCACTGGTAAATGTAGTACGGGCGAACCCGGCACATGAGGAGTTTGTGCACGAGTGTTTTCATCGTCTCGAGATCGTCGTTCACGCCTTTGAGCAAGACACTTTGATTGCCGAGTGGGATGCCAGCGTTGGCTAGTCGCTCGAGCGCTTGCTTCACTTCAATTGTTAATTCGCGGGGATGATTCACGTGCACGCTGATCCAGAGCGGATGATGTTTCGCGAGGATCGCGCACAGCTCAGGCGTGATCCGCTGTGGCAGAAAAATCGGGACGCGCGTGCCGATGCGGAGAAATTCGATGTGCTTTATCGCGCGCAACCGCGACAACAACCTGTCGATCTTGTCGTCGCTGAAAATCAGCGCATCGCCTCCACTCAAGAGCACGTCACGCACTTCGGTGTGCTGTTCGAGATAACGGAATGCCTCCTCGAAATCGGTGCGCAATTCCTGTTCGCCGACGCCACTGACCACACGGCTGCGGGTGCAATATCGACAATAAGCCGCGCAACGATCGGTCACGAGAAAGAGAATGCGGTCGGGATAGCGATGCACTAATCCGGATACCGGCATGTGCGAATCTTCCCCGCACGGATCGGCCATGTCGTAAGGCGACGACCATGTCTCTTCAATACGCGGAATGACCTGGCGCCGAACCGGATCGTCCGGATCCTTGTCGCGTGGGATCAGGTTGAAAAAATGCGGCGTGACGGCAAGTGCGAGCTTGTCGCCCGAAAGCAAAACGCCGCTGCGTTCCTCGTCGCTAAGATCAACATGTCGCTCGAGCTGCTCGAGCGTCGTGACGCGATTTTTGAGCTGCCATTTCCAATCGTTCCAGAGTTCCGGTGCAACATCCGGCCAAAAGCCAGGCGCGTGCGAGACGAACTCTTTCCCATTGCCATTCCCTGTGGCAAAAACATGCATTGTGTGTTGAGAGAAAAAGGTCAACGTCGTGAACAATGGTGTCAACGCAGGCACCACCAAGTGCGCGGCGCACCTGCAGTCCGGGGCGGCTGCCGTTATTGAACCGTTACAACTGTCCCGAGCGGAATTTCCGTGAAGAATTTGCGCGCCGCGTCGCCCGGCAACCGAATGCAGCCATGCGAGGCGGGATGATTTGGCACCGCACCTTCGTGCATTCCGAAATCGAGGCAGCTCAGGCGCATGAAGTACGGCATTTCGACCTTGTAAATTGTCGATCTATGGCTGCGTTCCTTGTCGGTGATAACGTATTCGCCGGCGTGCGTCGAATAGCCATTGCGCCCAGTGGAACAGACTGAGCTGAACACCTGGACGCCGTCTTTGACGAGCGAGACGTGTTGCGACGCGAGAGAGATTTCGATGTGCAACCGCTCGGGGGCCGGCCCGCTACCGAGAAGAATCTGCGTGCAACGCCATTGGCCGGTTTGGGCGGCAAGATAGAGCGCGAGCATTTTGTAATGACCCGTCGCCCGGTTGCGGTCGGCCCCTGCATTGAGAAGCGCTTGCACGCATTCAGCCTGCCCGAGTCCGGCGGCCAGCATCAGCACCGTCACGCCCTTGTCATCCTCGATATAGTTGCGCAAGCCCTTCGCCGGAAGGATTCCTAAAAAATCTTTGTCGTAATGCGACGGAAGAGTCGTGTTCGGATCCGCGCCGCACTCCATTAGCGTGTTGAAGAGCTTGGCATCGTGCGACGCTATGGCGTAGGCCAGCAGCGGCACCGCTTTACCCTCAGGCGTCGGTGGTGCAACGTGCTTTTTCAGAAGTAAACGCACCAAATCTCTGTCGCCGATCGCGAGTGCCACGCCAAGTGCCCGCCTCGTCGCGTTCGTCCAATCTTGCATCCGTGCAAGACGCCCGGCGATCGCGCCGATGATTTTTTCATCGCCGGCATCGAGGGCCGCATCGAGCGGACCGCTATTGCCAGTTTCCAGAATCGGCATGACTGAAAGAAGGAGATTGACCGTCTCCATCTTTCCCGAAGCGACCGCGTAGTGTAACGCCGACCATCCATTTCGATCTGTTGCCTCCAGATTCGTCACGCGACTGATGAACTCGCGCACCATGTCGACGTTGCCTTGCATCGCAGCGATCATCAGCGGACTGAGTTTGTTCTCATCGGCCAAATCGACGCTGGCGCCCGCATCGACCAACCGGCGAACGGTCGTCCAGTCCTGTTGCAGCGCCGCAGCCAGAATCAATGGCCGATCTTGCGCCGCGCGCGCGTTCAGATCGAGATGCTCGCTGAGGAAGAAATCGATTAGCGACGTGCGATGCGCAGCGATGGCGTGAACAAATTCGTCTCCTGAGACCGTGCTGCGCACCAGTGGCTCGTGGCCGAGCTGGCTGCCGCCAAACAGCAGCAAAATTGCCGCTGCACTTGCGATAATTTCACGACTGGACGTGCGCATCAATAGATCTGAAGACGAATATATTATACCTAGTTTCAACCGATTTGGCGACAAAACTCCTCGCCGAGCAGTCATGCGCAGTAGGGCTAGCGTTGTCTAGTTGAACGTAGCAAGTTTAGTGCTGTCCAAATCCAGACGTATGCGCTTATTGTCGATCTTGAGTCCGCTTTTGGCAGCCACTACGATGTCGATCTTCGCCGCGACGCCCGAGGTTGCGCCGACACCGACGGTTCCAGCAGCCGCTGCCGAGCAGGGCAAGGATGTCGTCCACGCGCTAAACAATGCTTTCGCCAAAGTCTTCGAGACCGTTGCCCCTAGCGTGGTGATCATTGAAATCTCGAAAAAGAACGAAGGCAGCGAAGGCCCGACTTTCGAGGATTTCTTCTTCCAGGGTCCCCCGGATGAAAATAATCCGCGGCGAGGTCAGCGAAATCTCCAACCGATTCAAAGTGAAGGGTCCGGGTTCATCGTCAGGCGGGACGGTTACATTCTTACCAATTTTCATGTCGTGGAAGGCGCAGACAAGATCGACGTAAAATTAAAGGACGGCCGTGAGTTTCCGGCAAAAGTTGTCGGCACTGATGAGAAGACCGACATTGCGGTAGTCAAGATTGAGGCGAAAGATTTGCCCGTTGTGCAATTGGGCGACAGCGATGCCCTGCGGGTGGGTGAGTTTGCGTTCGCGATCGGCGCGCCGTTCAAGCTAGATTACACCTTCACCTACGGCGTGATCAGCGGGAAAGGTCGGAGCAAATTGTTTGCGAGCAACGGATACTCCGTCTCGGATTATATTCAGACCGATGCGTCAATTAATCCGGGCAACAGTGGCGGGCCGCTTTGCAATATCGACGGCAAGGTTATCGGCATGAACACGCTTATCAATGGATTAAATCGCGGGCTTGGCTTCGCCATTCCGATCAACATGGCGAAGGAAATCGGGACTGAGCTCATCGCCGGCCATAAAATTGTGCGCCCGTGGCTCGGCATCCGCATCGAAACGCTCGGCGACGATCCGTCGATCCGCGATTTGTTCAAGGGGCTGGATCATGGAGTGGTGGTGCGCGCGATCGAAGCCGACGCGCCAGCTAACAAGAGCGATCTGCGACCGGGCGACGTGATCACGCGGGTCGATGGAGCGCCCGTGACGACCGACTCGCAGTTGCAGCATGAGATTTTGAAAAAGAAAGTCGGCCAACACGTCGATCTTACGGTTTGGCGAAAAGGCCAGACCATAAAAATTCCGGTGGCAACCGGCGAATTGCCTAACGAAATCGCGCGGGCATCAAACGAATCGGCGCCGCAGCCTAACGAGCCGCGTGAGGAGGAACTTGGGAAATTTGGATTACAGGTGCAGGATTTAAGCAAGGAAGTCTCCGAGCGTCTTCACCTCGGTGTCCAACAAGGTGTAATCGCGACCGACGTGGCTGAGGACAGTATCGCCGCCCAACAAGGAATCGAGCGCGAAGACGTGATCACTGAAGTGGACGGTAAACCGGTCACGGACGTGAAATCGTTTCGCGAAGCTATAAACAGAGCCGACCCGAAACGTGGCGTCCTTCTCTATATCGATCGCAAAGGGAGCAAGACCTTCGCGGTTCTCAAGGCCACCGGCGCCGAAGCGCCTGGCGATGATTAGATCGACATCACGACGCCCGTCGGCCCCCGGCTACCAAGAGAACGATGCCGCCGACCAGACACACGCCGCCAACAATTGGCCCGACCGGGACGCGATGTTCTTTTTCCTGGTTCACCTCCAGCGGACCCAATTTCGCCACGTTTTCTCTCGTAGTGTAATTGACCGATCCAAACCAGCCATACGCGAGTGCGATGATGCCGATCACGATTAGAATGATGCCGAGGATTCCCGCTGGCTTCATGTGCGAAATCGTTGCCGATCCTAGAGCGCCCGCCGGCCGGTGACCAATTGGATTATCAGGACAACGAGAGCGATGACGAGCAGCAGATGAATGAATCCGCCCAGCGTATAGGAGCTAACTAATCCGAGCAGCCACAGAACCAGCAGAATGACAAATATAGTCCAGAGCATAAAGTTCCTTTTTTTTAATCATATTTCGCTCGGCGGTGCCGATCTGCGCTTATCTAATTGCTTCTACTTGTCGATTTTGTTCACGACCGCGCGCAGGTTCCAGTCATTTGCTTCGAGCTGCTGGCGGGCCGTCGCGTAATCGCATTGCAATAGCTGCTCGACGAGTCGCGTCGCCCGATCGCGCAATTTCGCGCTCGAAGCATGGAGATCGATCATCAAGTTCCCGTGCACCTTTCCGAGCGCGACCATCGCACCGGTACTGATGATGTTGAGGGCGACCTTTGTCGCCGTGCCCGCTTTCAATCTTGTCGATCCGGTCAGGATTTCGGGACCGACCGCAAGATCAATCGCAAGATCCATAATTACTGTAGTGTCGGCCGCAGATCCAGGCATGGCAGGCGACACCCCTGACGATGCGGCACGAGCCGGATTGCACGTGAGTAAAATCGTCTTTGTGCCTAATGACTTCGCGGAGGCGAGCGCACCAAGCACGAAGGGTGTTCGGCCACTCGCGGTGATGCCGATGACAACATCGGCATCCTTTACTCCCCGCTCGTGTATGGCCAGCGCGCCGCCGCTCTCCTCATCTTCCGCACCTTCGATACTGTGCGAGAGCGCGCTGCCGCCGCCGGCGATGATTCCTTGCACTAGTTCGGATGAAACACCGAACGTCGGCGGAATTTCGCTCGCGTCGAGCACGCCGAGCCGGCCGCTGCTTCCGGCCCCGACATAAAACAAGCGTCCGCCTTTGCCCAGAGACCCCGCCACCATCTCGATCGCCCGCGCAAGATCCGCAATCGCGTTACGCAACGCTTGCTCGACAGATCTTTCTTCGTCGACGAAAAGCTCGACAATCGCGCGCGCTCTCATCTTTTCCAAATTGTCGGAACGCGGATTGCGTTGCTCGGTCAGGGCCGCAGCCAGATTATCTATCTTTTTGTCGGCAATTTTTTCGCGAGCAGTTTTCAGTTCGCTCATTTCGGCGGCCAGCCAAGCGGCTCCGAGTTCAGGCGCTCGTTCGGCATTCGTCACACGCGCATCGGGCAGATTCTTTTTGAGCCGACGGCGAAATGCGTGGGTGTAAATCGAATCCCGATGAAAGAGCCCGCCCGACAACACGATCTTTGGCGCGAGTAAATGCAGGCGCGTAGCCACTGCCTCGGTGTACTCGCATAGCGCCCGAGCGCCTTCTTCCAAAATTTCAAGGACATGTTTGTCGCCGTTCGCGGCGGCCTCGAAAACAACCGGCGCAAGCAGTGCGATTTCCATCTTGTCGGCGGTCTGCGCCCACCGCACGAGTTCATCAAGATTGTTCAGCGAGAGAGCATGCAAAATTTTTCTGGTGAACTGCACGTCGCCGCGATGCAGGTCATATTCGCGCAGGATGAGACGTAGCGCCTGGATGACCAGAAAATAGGCGCCGCCGGCATCGCCGAGAATATGTCCCCATCCTCCCGCCTTCTCGATCTTGTCCCCGCGGCGCCCGGTCACGGATGAGCCGCTTCCGGCGTTCACCACGATGCCGTCGGCACGTCCAAGTGCTGCGGCAAGGCCGGAATCGCGGTCATTGCCGACAATGATTTTCGCCTTCGGCCAAATCTCCGCCGCAAGGCGCGAAACTGTTTGTTGATCTTCGCCGGCGCTGCAACCCGCGAGAAAAATGCCGGCGCGATCGATCTGCTTTGGGAGTTCCGACAGAATTGCGCGCAATCGCTCCAATGGCGTAAGGCGAAAATTCGACGGTGGCAGTTTGCCTTGATCGAAAATGCGCAGCTCATCGGCGGCGCGTTCGACCAACACCCAGGCTGTCTTGGTGCCGCCGCCTTCGACGCCAAGTATTTTTTCACCGCCGTCCATTGTCGAGTTTTCCCGCGTTTGTATCATGGCTCATGGCAAAAAACGAGGCGCAAGCCGCCAAGCGCGTCGCGCGGTTGCGTCTTGAGATCGAGGAGCACAATCGCCGTTATTACGAAGAAACCGCACCGACCATCTCGGATCGCGAATATGACCGGCTTTACGCCGAGCTTGTCGATCTTGAGACGCGCTTTCCACAGCTGATGACGCCGGATTCGCCGACGCAGCGTGTCGGCGGTAAACCGCTGCAGGCTTTCGCGCAGATCGAACATCGTGTGCCGATGCTTAGCTTGGACAATACTTATTCCGAAGAAGAAGTCGCGAACTTTTACGCGAGGATCACACGCCTTCTGCCTAACGAAAAGATTCCGGTCGTGATTGAGCCAAAAGTGGATGGCGTGGCCGTGTCGTTGCTTTACGAAAACGGGAAGCTCAAATACGCGGCCACGCGCGGCGACGGTTTGGTGGGCGACGATATCACGCAAAATATTCGCACGATCCGATCCGTGCCGGAACGGTTGCGCGGCGCAGCGCCGAGAATTTTGGAAGTGCGTGGCGAAGCTTTCATGGACAAGGAGGGTTTCGCAAAACTAAATGAAGAGCGGAGCAAGAGCGGCCTCCCGCTTTTGGCAAATCCGAGAAATGCTGCGGCCGGCTCGCTTAAGCAACTCGATCCGTCGCTCGTAGCCAAACGGCCACTCGGAATCGTTTTTTACGGGACGGGCGCAACTGAAGGAGTCGATCTCGAACTTCATTCACAAGTTCTTTCTTTGTTCAAGAAGCTCGGGCTGCCGCATAGCGAGCGATGGCGGCTGGCCGATTCGGTCGAGGAAGTTTTGAGGGCCATCCGCGACCTCGACAAAATTCGCGGCGGTTTTGCCTATCAAACCGACGGCGCGGTGGTGAAAGTGGATTCATTCGCGCAACGTGAGCGGCTTGGGTTCACAGCCAAGTCACCGCGCTGGGCGATTGCGTATAAATACGCGGCCGAGCGTGTCGAGACGCGTTTGATCGACATCGTCGTTCAAGTCGGCCGGACTGGAATTCTCACGCCGGTTGCGGTCCTCGAGCCGATAACGGTGAGCGGGAGCCGCGTCTCACGCGCGACGTTGCACAACGAGGACGAAATCAAGCGCAAGGACATCCGCATCGCCGACACGGTCGTCATCGAAAAAGCCGGCGAAGTGATCCCGGCGGTTATCGAAGTAGTGAAATCGAAGCGGCTGCGGGGCGCGAGCTCATTTGATTTTTTCGAGCATATCCAGGGCAAATGCCCGGTGTGCGGCGGACCGGTCCGGCGCGACTCGCAATTCGTTGCCTGGCGTTGCGAAAATGTTCAGTGTCCGGCGCAAACGACACGGCGTTTGGAATTTTTTGCAGCGCGCGGCGCGCTGGACATTGAGAGCGTGGGCGGAATTGTCGCCGACAAATTGGTGGAACGCGGACTCGCACGTGAGCCGCTCGATTTATTTGAGCTGAAAATTGAGCATCTCGCGAAACTAAATCTCGGCACCGATGAAGCGCCGCGTGTTTTCGGCGAGAAAAACGCTACCAAAGCCGTGCGCGCGATTGAGCGCGCGAAAACTTTGCCGCTGTCGCGCTGGCTCTTTGCACTCGCGATCCCGGAAGTCGGCAAAACGACTGCGACGCAGCTCGCTCGCTTTCACGAGAATATCGAAGATGTGGCTGACTCGATGTTACTGCGTGACGTGGTGGATTATCATGCGAAGGGAAAGAGCGAGCGCAAAGAAATCGCCGAACGCTTGATCCGAGCCGGTTTTGCCAAGCGCTCGAAAAGCAAGATCGACAAGCAAAGCGGCATCGTCACCGAAGTTGGGCCGGTGGTAGCGAAAAGTGTTCTGGATTTTTTTGCGTCGGATCCGGGAAAGAAGATTCTACGGCGAACGAGGCAGCTCGAGATTGAGCCAAAGAGCGAAAAGATTTCAACAAAAAAGGGGGCGGACCTGCCGCTGGCCGGAAAAACATTCGTGCTGACCGGGACGTTACCGTCGATGACGCGGGATGAAGCGACCGGGAAAATCGAGGCGCTCGGCGGACACGTGAGTGGCAGTGTGAGCAAGAACACCGATTATGTGCTAGCCGGCGCTGAACCAGGCAGCAAGATCGACAAGGCGAAGCACCTTGGCGTTCGCGTCATCGACGAAACGGAATTTCGCAAAATGTTGTAGCGGCGTTTACGTCAAGTCTTCGGAGTCAAACGCCGAACCTTGTTAGAACAGGCGCTCGCCGCGGCGAGCGCCTCTACAATTACGGCGTCCTTGGTGAACCGGGCTGCAAACTGAGCGGGATGGCGCGATTGAACTTGAGCGTGGCCGATGCCGGGAGCTGGGTGCCATCCTGCATGGGAACGTTTTTAACTGCCGGATGAATATCGGCCTGAATGTCAAAGGTCAGTTTTTCACCACCGCGCGCGACCGTGATTGGAACCACGTCACCAGCGGTGAGGAAAAATGAAGCATCGAGAACATCTTCTGGTTCGCGGACTTTTACTTTGCCAACCTGCAAAAGAATATCGCCCGGTCTCAATCCGGAATCATTTGCCGGCGGGGTCGCAGAAATCTCCGTTATCTCGGCGCGCGAACCTTCCACCGGAGCGGGAGCCTGAGTCACGTTCGCGCCGATCCAGCCGTGACGCACTTCACCAAAGCGAACGAAATCACGGCGAATTTTTTCCGCCGCTTCGATCGGCACGGCATAGCAAGAAGAACCGTTCTCCAAGCTGCTGACGACGATGCCGACAACTTCACCCTTCAAATTCAGAAGTGGCGAGCCCGCTTCGCCACGTTGCGTCGTCGCATTGACGCGCAGGTGCGTGGTTGAGAAATAGCGACCGAGATACTTATGATCGAACCCGGCGATCATGCCAAAGTTTGGAGTTTCGTCCAGATCGAGCGGAAAACCGATCGTCACCACGGGCGTTGCGACTTCGAGTTCATCCGATCTGCCGATCGGCAGCGCCGGAGTGGCGGCATCGATCTTCAACATGGCGAGACCGCTGCGAATATCGGTCACAACCTGGCGGGCAGGAAATTTTTTGCCGTTAAACTCCACGGTAAAATTCTCGGCTTCGCCGCCGACTGAGTACGCCGTGTAAAGCGTGCCGGTTGGACCGACAAAAAATCCGGTGCCGCACAACTGGCCATGCGGATCGATGGCGTGAATCTTTATGACTGCTTTGGCGGCGCGCTCAAAGATATCTTTGACCTGGTGGCTGATCGAGTTGGCGGATTGTTCTTCGGCAGCAACTGCGCCGATAGGGATCCCTGCGCAAACGAGGGCAATGGCAACGACCGAAGCGCTCGCGAGCCCAACTCGCGGGAGGCGCTTAAAATTTGAAAGTCGTCTCATAACTCACGGGAACGCTGTCGAGCACGTACCGCGGAGGCGTTGCGCTCGTGTGAGTGAGGGCGCTTTCAGTGGGATTGCGAAGTGAGCGCGAGCTGAAGAACCTTGTTGCAACCGGGGAGGCAAGCGTCCATCCCGCATCGGCGTTGTTCGTTGGGGCAGCGAACACTTGTCGCGGCCGCCCCCCCTTGAGGCGGATCGATCTTGTGCGGCGAGACCGGCTGGCGCTGGCGTTTGATAAAGCTTGAGTGAAATGACCGCGGCGCAAACGAGGACGGCGGTGGCGGCCGCCGGATAAGAAGTGAGCGCGCGCAAATTTAGTCGCGCCATGAAATCATGGGCGCGGTCGAGGCAAATGCGCCAAAGCGGTTCACGAAGCAGTTCGTCGCGCTGACGGCGATGAAATTCATGCAGGAAGTTCTCGAAATAACCTGACGGCGGCTGCTCGTAACGTTTCAGTCGAAGCAGCTTCGCGATTTCGTTGTCGTTAAATTCGTCCATCGGTGCGCGGATTAAGAAATGGGGTCCTTCCGAAATTCATCCAGATAACTTTGCAATTGCCGATTCGCGTAAAAGAGCCTCGAACGTACCGTCCCTTCCGAAACACGCAAGATTTTACTGATCTCAGCGTGGGGCATTCCCTGAATGTGGAACATGGTAACCACAGCTCTGTGTTCATCAGACAATTTCATCAGGGCCTCGTTCAACCTTTTTTGCAGCTCGGAGAGGTCGGCTTCCCGCACCGGGCTGTTGGTCGCGGTCGCCTCCAGGAATTCCTTGTCGTTTTGAATGCTCGCATCAACGTCGTCCAGGCTCAGTTGATAACGGCGACCGCGTTTCTTGAGAAAGTTCAGCGTCATATTGACGGCGATGGAGTGGATCCAAGTGTAAAAAGAGGATTTCCCGCGAAAGCCACGAATCGCTTTGTAAGCCTTCGAGAAAACGTCCTGCAACAGGTCGTTAGTATCCTCGTGGTTCGAGGTCATGTTGTAAATCAAGCCGTAAAGACGCGGCGTGTATTTTACGACCAACTGATCGAATGCAGCCGCGTCGCCGGCTTGGGTGCGCGCCACTAATTCCTGGTCTTCATCGGTTCGTGGCTTGTCCATCGGCTCCCTCTTACTCTTAACATGCACCCCGGGAGCCGACGACAACAAATCGGTTAGGCGACGCGGGGCCGGTAATGCAATCGACGGATTCACGTCCTTCAAACGGGCATCGATCAATCGCGCCGATCGCGGATTGAGAGCAACCACAGCAAGTTCCCCAGCGCGGCGACGAAGGCGGCGACGTAAGTAAGCGCTGCGGCATTCAGCACGTTGTTTACGCCTGCCACTTCTGCGCCCGGCTGAATAATTCCCATTTGCCGCAGAATGATTTTCGCCCGGCGCGATGCGTCGAATTCGACTGGCAATGTGATCAGCTGAAAAGCGAGCAGAACGGCGTAACAATAAATTCCAAGCGTGATCAGACCGGTGATCCCGAAAAACAATCCACCGAAAATCACAAACGGCAGCATTTGCGAGGCGATCATCGTGACGGGCACAATCGCCATGCGCGCTTTCAGCGGCGCGTAGGATTTCGCATGTTGGATGGCGTGGCCGGTCTCGTGCGCGGCGATGCCGAGTGCAGCTACGGACGGCGTGTTGTAAACATTGCTCGACAAACAAAGCCGTTTGCTTGTCGGATCGTAATGGTCGCCGAGAAAACCGTTCGTCTCCACAACATCGACATCGTTGATTTGCGCAGCATGCAGAATTTCCCGCGCCGTTTCCGCCCCCGTGATGTTGGAGCTCGCGCGGACCTTGCTCCATTTGCTGAACGCCCTGCTCACCCGAATTTGCGCCCAGAGTCCGATGATCAACGGAACACCGATATAAAGTAGCCAATGATGACCGAGTCCGATTGGATAGAACATTCCCGTCTTAAGTGTGTCTGTTTAGATTAGACGGTGCAAACGGGGCTTCGTTCATTTGGAGCCATTCGCGCCGTCATCCTGAGCGCAGCGAAGCGAAGTCGAAGGATCCCGTGAAGCTACCTTTAAGTTTTCACCACGGGATTCCTCGACTTCGCTCGGAATGACGACAATTTCAAATTTCCAATCCCTTGGGAAAATGCGAAAGAATTCTACAGCCGGTTTTTGTGACGACGACCACATCTTCGTGCCGCACGCCACCGAGTCCGGGATAATAAAGCCCCGGCTCGACCGTGAGCACCTGTCGATCTTTCAATACGACCTTTTGCAGGCGCGGGTACTCGTGAATTTCCAGGCCGAGTCCATGTCCCGTCCCATGGAAGAAACCGACTTGCTTTCCTTTGCGCACCTCAGTTGGAAATCCTCGGTGGGCGAATAATTCCTGGATGCCTTTGTGAATTGTCTTTCCATCGACGCCCGCTTTAATTTTTTTCAACGCGAGCGCTTGCCCGGCTTTCACCGTTTCCCAAAGGTCGCGCTGCGCCTCGCTCGCGCGCCCGCGCAAAACCGTCCTCGTCAAATCGCCGAAATATCCGGTTTTCGCGTCACGCGGGAAAACATCGAGAATGATGAGCGAGTTTGCGAAAAGCGGACCGGATCCGCGCTCATGGGGATCGCAAGCCTGGTCGCCGCCGGCCACGATCGTTCCAGTTGGCACTCCGCCTGCGCGCAAAATCGCTGTATCGATTTCCGCGCGCAAAATTTCCGAGGTCAGCGTCTTGCCCGACCAGCGCAATTTTTTTCCATAGCTAATTGTCGATCGCGCTAAAATTTCGCTCGCTCGGCGAAGACCAGTCTCGGTGATGCGCAGGGCCCCACCGATCATTTTTATTTCGTGGTCCGATTTGGATTCGCGCTCTGGCCAGAAAAGCCCGTTCGTAGCCCGAACCCGAATTTTATTCGCGGCGAGTTCCTCCGCGTAGCGAAGTGGAAAATTCGAAGGAACAGTTGTCGATTTTACGCCGCGTTGGCGGAGAAAATGCGCGAGCACCTTTTCATAGGGCGGCGATTTCTTTGATTTCTCCTGCACTTCTCGCTCGAGCTTGTTAAAAGAGACGAACTCATTCGCTTCGGCCTGTTTGCGACCTCGATCGATTTCCAAGTCGCTCAAAACCAGAGTGCGTTTGCCGTTTCGCTGGAGAAAAATAAACGGGTCGGGCGCCCAGAACTTGGTCGCATAGAGCATGTCGGGATCCGATTCGCTGGCCGCGACGATCAGACGACTTCGGATTTCGGTCCGAGCCGGACTGGCACTTTTTGGATTTTGAATTTTCATCTAGCTCCTCCTGACTTCGAGTTGCCGGCGCAGAATCCAGTGGAGCAAGCCGAGCAACCCGAGTATCGATCCAATCAAGACGATGGTGTTGAAAACAAACACGCCCACTCGAAGGCCGAGATAATATTTCTCGGCGCCGAAGAAAACATTCGGACGATTGCCACGCCGGTAATCGCTTTGCTCCATCTCGGCGTTGGAGATCAAATCAGAAATTTTTTGGTTCACATAGAATTGTTCGGCCGTGACCGGTCCTTTCGCATCCTTGAACAAAGCGCGATCGAACGGTTGTTTGCGGTCCAGAACCTGATCAATCAATTTCAAATAGTGATCGACCTCGTTAAGCGTTTTGGCCTCCAAACCGGAAAGCACCGCCAGCACTTCTTTTAAGTCATCGAGTCGCTTACTTTCAGCCGTGTCTTGTCGATGTTTGGCAACGATGCTGTCGATTTCGCGTTGGGCCCGGTCTTGCCTGCGCGTGAGCGGGTTGAGCTTGGCCTGAGCGACGATCATCTCTTCATAAGACCAGCGCATCGGAATGAATTGGCAGATGAACGGCACTTGCAATTTGCTATCCATTTTTTTACCGCGCTCTTTGGTCGGATGTTCGTGGAACCAGCGAGTGAGCGCGTAAACGAAGCTGAGGTTCCGGTTCATGTCCTCATATTTAATGAGCGCGCCGCTCATCAAAATCTGCGGAATCAACACCAGCGGGACGATATTGGCCGCGGTCTTGGCATCGGACACGAGAGACGAGACGAGCAGTCCGAGGGCGAGACTGCCCAATGCCGTCACGAACATAAGGCCGAGATGGACCCAGAACATGCCGCTAATTCCGAGGACGTAATTTCCGATCAGAACGAACAGCACGCACTGGATAAAGGCGAAGACAGCGAGTGAAACCACCTTGGAACAAATGTAATACGGCAACCGAACATCCAGATTGCGCTCGCGTTGCAGGATCGGGCGGTCGCGGATGATGTCGTCGGCGCTGTTCGTAAGCGAAAGAAACATTGCCACGAGCAAGCCGAGAAAAAGGTAGGTCGGAATATGAAAAGCCGAGGCGAAATCGTATTTGCCGCTTTCCGAGTAGCGCAGCAGCGTGCCGATCAAGAGCGCAAGCACCGGGGCCGCGCCAATGGTGATCCAAATATTCGCGCGATTGCGGAGCTTGCTAATGAAAGAGCGCCGCAAGAGCGTGCGGAATTGCGTCCATTCATCGTGCCAACGAATGCGGATGCGTTTCTTTTCCGCCGGCGCCACCGGCAACGGCGCCGCCAGCTCTTTCCGCAACGAAACTTGCTTGACGTCCTGAATCAAGCGAAACGCTTCATACTTGTCGCGCCAGAAATCGGGCGAGTAACGGCGCGCTGCCACCAACTGTCCGCGCGAGTTCTCCTCGTAGATGATGTCGCCGCTCAAATCGCGCAGCGGTGTTTCGAGCACGTCGAAAATAAATTCCGGCCGCGTCGTGCCGCAGGACGGACACGCCCCCAGCTCGGCGCCGAATTGGTGCTGATGTTCCGCTTCTGCAAAGTAACGGAGCATGTCCGACGGTGTGCCAAAAAAAACAAGCCGACCGCCTTTGTCGAGCAAGATTGCCTTGTGAAACATCTGAAAGATTTTCGAGCTCGGTTGATGGATTGTAACGATGATGATTTTGTTGTGCGCCATCGAGCGGATGATTTCAATAACGTGCTCGGAGTCTTTTGAAGAGAGACCGGAAGTCGGCTCATCGAACAGGTACACGTCCGACATACCGATCATGTCCAGGCCGATGTTGAGACGCTTGCGTTCGCCGCCGCTCAACGTTTTTTTCACCGCGCTGCCAACCACGGCGTCTCGGCGCTCTCCCAACCCGAGCTCAAGCAGTTTCGCCTCGAGACGACGCATCCGATCGCGGCGCGAAAGGTGCGGCGAGCGAATGGCGGCCGCAAATTGCAGATTTTCGCCGATCGTCAGCTGCTCGTCGAACGCATCCTCCTGGGGGATGTAACTGACGTAACGCTTAAGCGTGTCAAGATTTTGGTAGAGCGACTGACCATTAAGCAAAACTTTCCCGCTCGTAGGTTGGAGTTGCCCGGCCAGCACTTTGAGCAGCGTGCTTTTCCCGGAGCCGCTTGCGCCCATCACGCAAACCAGCTCCCCCCGGCTTACCGCGAACGAATTTCCGTCGAGGCCAATCTCGCCGTTGCTGAAACGGTGCGTGATTTCGCTGACCTCAAGCGAACGGATAATGTTGCGCTCTTCTTCGACGATGCGTTCGGAAAAGTTGCAGCGTAGAAATTGGCCGACGTCGATCCGAATGGTATCGCAGTCCCGGAGTGGCGCAGTTGTTCGGACGATGGTATTGCCAACCATGATTGGACGGTCAGCTTCGATCACTTCGAGTTGTCCAACGCGCTTATCGTAGTCACAGAAAATTTTTAGCAGCACGTCGCCGCTGGTTCCCGGCGACAGGAGAATGTCGTCCGCTTCGAGCAAGCTTGGATTGTTCGAGACCAGATATTCCGACTTTGAGGCTTTGAGTTGAAACCGCCCGCCGAGGGCGCGCGCGCGGCGGCGCAGGTCCACCAAATCCATCTCGCTGTGGTTATGGAAAATGATTTTGTCCTCGAGCGCCGCCTCCGCCTGCGTGCCGGACTTAAGTTTCACGCCGTTGAGCACCGCATCGACATCGCGCAATGCTTTCACGCGCACCTTTAATCCGAAGACAATCTCGAGGGCACTCTCGCGCGTTCGGGCGCGCTCGAGCGCGACTTCATCCGCATCCTTATTTACGCGAACGAAAATGTGTGGCAGCGAAACGTTTTTCTTCGCGTTGAAGTACTGCGCCAGCTCCTGGTAGCTGAGCACCTGGTCGCCTACCAAAATGCGCTGACCAGGGTAAATTCGGCAAAAACCGCCCCGTACCAGCGGCCGGCCGCGCACCGACACATTTTGTCCGCTGTAATTTTTCAGCAGAATCAGATCGTGATAGCGAAATGCCAGCAACCGGTCGTTCTCGTTCAGATTTTTCAGCGTGACATCGGCCTTGCCGTTTGCGCCGAAGGAAAGCGATTCGAGCGGCGATGCGCCCCGCTGATAAATCGACGGGTCAGAATCTTCCGAAGCGTTAAGCTGATAAACGATGTCGATCGCCTGCGCAGCCATCCCCAGCTGCGACATGAACGAGTAGAACGCAACGACCTGTTCCTGCTTCAAGCCAGCCTGCGAAATGAGATCGTAAAGTTGCACTCCAAGCATGATCTTTCGTTCGGTGCTCAACTGCGTGCTGAGTTTCTGTGCCATCGCCGAGAGGTCCTGCTGCTCGTAAAGCGCTTGCCGGAAAAGTTGACGCAGCTCCGAGTAAACCGCTTCCGGATAATCGTAACGCAGAAATCCAAGACTTGAGTCGATCTCTTCTTCGAGCAAAACGCCGTCAGCTTTAGAAAAACTGGCCAGCACTTGGATGAGCAACGGCAACAGGTTCGGCCCCTCTGAAACGCTGCGCGGTTTGCGTAACGCGCGGCGGACCCAACGCCGACCGCGACGCTGAATGCGATAAGCAAACGGCGTGACCTTTTGCACTGCCCGGTCAATTTTGTCGGCGACTGTGGTGACTAGCTGAGTCATTGCGGTGTTTGGGTTTAAAGTTTACCGAAATCGATGCCCTACGCAATGATCCGCGACTCAATGAACATATCGACCCGTAAAGATGTCGATCTTCAATAGTTGGAACTCTTCACTTGTAATTTATCACCTGCCATCGGCGCGGCTCCTGCTCTTTGCATTGGAAAAGTGTTCATGGTAGCCTGCAGTTGCGAGTAAATCGCACGCTTTATGCCACAATCTGATCGCAATTCCCAACGCGAGAACAAGCCTCGCGGGAACGAGCCCACCTTTAATTGGCGCGGGGTCGTTTTGGTTGCTATTGCCTTTGGCTTCTTCGCGCTGGCGCTGCTTTTCTACCGTGGCGGCTACCAAACTTATGAAGAGGTCCCCTACAATCGTTTTCTCGAGCTGCTCGATAACAAGCAAATCGTGAACGACAAGAATTTACCGCTCGTCCTGGCGGTGGAGGAAGGCCGGCCCACCCAAACGATTCGCGGCGCCTATATCAAACAAGGTGTTGGCGGCGCTCCCCCTCAGCAAGTGCCATTTCACACCACGATCTATCTCAATTTCACCAGCAATCTCCAGGAAAAGCTAGCCGCGGCCGGCCTGCAGCCTGCTATTGTGACCGACTCCCATCTCATCGGCCAAACTCTTATCAGTTTCGGCCCGATCCTATTCTTTCTTGCGCTGCTCTATTTTCTCTTCCGTCAGCAAATCCGCATGGCGGGTAAGGGTGCGCTGAATTTCGGCAAATCTCGCGCGCGCATGCTGGCGCGTGACAAAAACAAAATCACCTTCCGCGATGTCGCTGGCGTCGAAGAAGCCAAAGATGAAGTGCAGGAGTTGGTCGAGTTTTTGCGCGACCCGAAAAAGTTTCAGAAACTTGGCGGACGCATTCCCAAAGGTGTGTTGCTCGTTGGACCGCCGGGGACTGGGAAAACTTTGTTAGCTCGCGCGATCGCCGGCGAAGCGGATGTACCGTTCTTCTCGATCAGCGGATCGGATTTCGTCGAGATGTTTGTTGGCGTCGGTGCAAGCCGCGTACGCGACATGTTTGAGCAAGGCAAGAAGTCCGCACCCTGCATCATTTTCATCGACGAAATTGATGCGGTCGGTCGCCATCGCGGTCACGGCGTCGGCGGCGGTCACGATGAACGGGAGCAAACGCTTAATGCGCTGCTTGTCGAGATGGATGGGTTCGACACGCAGGAAGGCGTCATCATTATTGCGGCGACAAACCGCCCGGATGTTCTCGATCCAGCGCTTTTGCGGCCCGGACGCTTCGATCGACAGATCACCGTCAACCTTCCCGATGTAAAAGGTCGCGAAGAAATTTTACGCGTGCACGCCAAGAAAGTGAAACTCGCTGAAGGGGTCGATCTTGCCGTGGTTGCACGCGGGACCCCCGGTTATTCCGGAGCGGAATTGGCCAATGTGATCAATGAGGCGGCACTGCTCGCGGCGCGTCGCGGATTAAAAGGAATCACGCTCTCAGAGTTGGAAGAAGCGCGCGACAAAGTCCGCTGGGGCAAAGAACGCCGCAGCCTCGCCCTGAGCGAAAAGGAAAAACAGAACACGGCATATCACGAAGCGGGCCACGCGCTATTGCTCGAGCTCCTCCCGCACACCGAGCCACTCCACAAAGTTACGATCATCCCCCGCGGCCCGTCGTTAGGATCGACAATGTGGTTGCCCGAGGAAGACAAATACACCAATCGCAAGAACGAGTTGCGTGCTAGTCTTGCGGTGAAAATGGGCGGCCGCGTGGCCGAGGAAATTATTTTTGGCGATGTGACCAACGGCGCGGCCGGCGACATCAAGATGGCCACGGCCATGGCGCGTAAGATGGTTTGCGAATGGGGAATGAGCGAGAAGCTCGGCATGGTCGAATACGGCGAGCATGAGGACTACGTCTTCCTCGGCCGCGATATCTCACGCGCTCGCGATTACAGCGAAGCCACCGCCGAAGAGATCGATCAGGAAGTGCGGCGGCTTCTCGATGAAGCATACCAAACCGCGAAGCAAACCCTGCTTGCGAACCGCGATAAACTCGATGTTATCGCCAAGGCGTTACTCGAATATGAAACGCTCGATGGTTCGCAGATCAAAGAGATCGTCAAGCACGGCCGGTTGCTGAATCCTCCCGGTGGCACGCCACCGGCGACCGGCGAAAAAATGCCGCCGGAAAAACCGCCGCGCCAAGTCGTGGTGAGTCCGGATGTGGTCCCACCTCTGCCCGGAGCGTTGGGCGGCGCGCCAGCCTAAGCCGTACCTCGCGATCGCGAACTGCGCGCCGCAGAATCATGGCGTCGCCGCGGGGCAAATCGCGGTGCTTTAATCGACCGGCAAGAGGCGGATTATTGCGCTACAGCGGATCAATCAGCCTGCCTGTGTTTATTTTGGTGAGCGGGAATCGGCGTGCGTTTTCACCTCGCGCCGCTGCTTTTCCACGACGCGGCACAATTCGCGCTCCATCGTTTTGAAAGCATCGTGAATGACTTTCGTCAGTGGCTCGTGTGAACCGTTGTCCATCTGTTTTTCGTCAGCGACGAGCTCGTGGCCGCGCGCCACAGTGACATCAATGCGACAACGATACGGATTTCCTTTTTGATGCGTGTGATTGGTTTGCTCGATGGCTACGTCGCAGCGGTTAATGTGGTCGCAAAATCTCTCCAGACGCGCCGCATAATTCAAAACGAGATTGTCGATCTTGTCTGACTTTTCCAAGCCACGATAGGTAATGTTCACAGGCAGTTGCATACTGGTAGTAATCTAGATCAAGCTCCGGTTTTCAGGAAGCAAAACCTTGAAGCACAGATGCTGGACGCTTGATACTGGATGCTGGATGGTATGATAATCATTCCCTCTTCTTCTTCTTGTATCCACCGTCTAATATCGAGCATCGTTTTTAGATCGGCCGCAGGGAGCGAAAATGTGCCGGCAATTTCGCGGGCTCTACTTTCACGAGATCGGATTTGACGTGTTCGACAATGCGATTGCGTGCCGCCGCCGGCAAAAGATCGACAATCGCAGAATGAATTTCGGCCGGCGCCGCGAACGACCAGCCGTCTTTGCCGCTGCGCTCGATGATTTTCACGATTTGATCGGCCAGTTGCTTGTAAATGCGGCGATCGGTCTCTGTCTCCAAGTTCCCTTCGGCGATAGATGCGCCATGGTGCTGACCCGCGCCGTCCCGCGCCGGGAATCTTCCGGCGACGTTGGTTAGCTTATCGATCAATTTTCCGTGCGCATCGGTGATGTCGAATGCCTGGATCAAATGCAAGCTCGGACCGCGGGTTGGGGTCTCATCCACACGATATGCTTTCAAACTTCCGCGATCTGCAACGATAACCAAAGAGGCCGGAGTCATAAAGCAACTGACCAGGAGCTGCGCAAGGGGCAATGGCGCATCAAGTTCTCTATATAGAATTCGCTGGCCGCTGCAAGATCGGGCGGCTCAGAATTTCTGCTGCTCGCCCGGCTTTTTCGCGCCCGCCCGCTCTTCTTCGGCAGTAATCGCTGGTGGAAGCTCGATATGGCGTTTTTTCCACGATTCGAGCCGCGCTTGCGCCTGTGCACCTGCCGCTAGTTTTAACAAACAGGCCGACCGCTCGCCGATATCAACCTCTTCGCCGGAAGCAAATTTCTTGGTTGTGGGCAGAAAGCCCTCTTCATTTGTTGTGTCGAGAATCAGCTCCCATTCGATCTTTTCCTCACCCGGCAGCACGAAAGGGGTGGCCTCGTAATGCGCGTTCATTAGCAACAGAAAGGTTTCATCGCGAATCGGCTCGCCTTCGAAGCTTAAAACGTCCATCGTGTCGCCGCTGAGCAGCATCCCGAGACAACGCACGAACGGCGATTCCCATTCTTCATCGCTCATTTGATTGCCTCCGGGATTAAACCACATCACGTCTTTGATTTCGCTTCCGCGGATACGTCGTCCCTGGAAAAATTTCGGCCGCCGAAAGACAGGATGATTCTTGCGTAGTTGAATCAATCCTTTCGTGAATACGAACAACTGATTCTGCTTTTCGTCGCGCGCCCAACTGAACCAACTGATCTCGTTATCATGGCAATAAGCGTTGTTGTTGCCCTTTTGCGTCCGGCCGAATTCGTCGCCGCCCAGGAGCATGGGGACGCCTTGGGAAAGAAAAAGCGTGGTTAGAAAGTTACGGCGCTGTTTCCGCCGCAACATGTCGATCTTAGGATCGTCGGTCGGGCCTTCCACGCCGGAGTTCCACGAGAGATTGTTATGTTCGCCATCCTGATTGTTGTCGCCGTTGGCTTCGTTGTGTTTCTCGTTGTAGCTGACGAGATCGTTGAGCGTGAAACCATCGTGCGACGTGACGAAGTTGATACTCGCGTAGGGACGCCGGTCGTCGTGTTGATACAAATCGGGGCTGCCGGTTAATCGATAAGCCATCTCGGCGATGCGACCTTCGTCGCCCTTCCAATAAGCGCGCACCGCGTCGCGATATTTCCCGTTCCATTCCGACCAGGGCGCGGGAAAATTCCCAACCTGGTAACCGCCGTCACCAACATCCCAGGGTTCAGCAATCAATTTCACCTGCGACAGCACCGGGTCCTGCCGGATGATCTTGAAAAAGGCGTGAAACTTATTCACGCCGGTGCCATCGCGCGCGAGCGCCGGCGCGAGATCGAAACGAAAGCCGTCCACATGCATTTCAAGCACCCAGTAGCGCAAACTATCCATGACGAGCTGGAGCGTGCGCGGGTGCAGCGTGTCGACAGTATTGCCCGTGCCGGTGAAGTCCAGATAGAACCGAGGATTTTCTGAAAGCAATCGGTAAAACGCGATGTTGTCGATGCCGCGGAAGCAAAGCGTCGGGCCAAGATGATTTCCTTCCGCCGTGTGATTGTAGACAACATCGAGAATCACCTCGAGGCCGGCGGCGTGAAGACTTCGCACCATCGTTTTGAACTCGGTGACCTGCTCTCCCATTCGTCCGCTGCTCGAGTATTCGGCGTGGGGCGCAAAGAAGCCGATGGTGTTGTAACCCCAATAATTAGTCAGGCCCCGGTCGATCAGAGCTTTGTCATCGACATGCGCATGGACCGGCAAAAGCTCAAGCGCCGTTATGTTGAGACTCTTCAGATAACCAATCGCAGCGTCGGTTCCGAGCCCTGCATAAGTGCCGCGCAAATGCTCGGGCACATTTGGGCAAAGCTTTGTAAAACCTTTCACATGCACCTCGTAGATGATCGATTGCGCCAGCGGAATGCCGAGCCGTTTGTCATTATTCCAATCAAATGCATTGTCGATCACGACTGCCTTCGGCATGCCCCAGGCGTCGTCGCGGAAATCCTGCGCGAGGTCTTCCAGTTTGTCGCCCACGACGTAACCGAACATCTCGTCCGACCAGTTTACCTCGCAGGCGATTGCCTTCGCATAAGGATCGAGAAGCAACTTCGAACTATTAAAACGCAGCCCGCGTTCCGGCTCGTACGGGCCGGAAACGCGATAACCGTAAAGTTGACCAGGCCGCGCATCTGGCAAAAAGACGTGCCAGACCTGATCGGTGTGCTCCGTCATCGGGATGCGAATGTTTTCCTGGCGCGCGTCCACTTTGTCGAACAGGCAAAGATCGACACTCGTGGCCAGCTCCGAAAACAGCGCAAAGTTCACGCCATTGCCCAGCCACGTCGCGCCGAGCGGATATGGATATCCCAGCCAACTTTTGACCGGAGTCATAAACGCGGGTTCTGTCGGATAGGCAATGCGATTGGCGGATCGGCTCGTTAGGCGTTACAAATCACGCAGCGCGCGCTGCGCTTTATCGACATCGGATGGCCGAAGGACAATGAGACCTTTGGGTGCGTTCGGGCTCCCCGCCAGATAGGCGTATTCAATATTTACCTTTGCCTCCGCCAGACGCGCGGCGATTTTTGCGAGCACGCCCGGTTCATTCTCCGTTTCGATCATGAGCACTTCGGATTCGAGCGCAAGCACGCCGGCTTCGCCCAGCAACATCAGCGCCTTGGTCGGATCGCTTACGTACCATGCGCACAACCGAGTGATCGACAGTGTCGGAAGTGGCGAGCGCGTGAATGTTAATTTCGGCTTTGGCCAACGCTTCGCACACGCGGGCCAGCGCGCCGGGGCGATTTGCCAGAAAAACTGCGAGTTGCGTGGCTGATTCGATCAAGAGCGTAGGGTTCATGGTCTGCAAGGTGACGCGAAGCCGGGCCGCTGACAACCTGACAAATTTAGACGCACCCCGAATAAAGCAGCGCTGCTGGCAGTCGATTAGCTAAACCATGCAAGCGAATGGAACTCCGAAAGAACTCGCGGCTCCCGGTAATCTCGGGATTGTCGATCCAAGCATGAAGACCGCTACGTTGCCCGTTACTGCGACGACGCAAGTGCCAGCTCGCACCATCGGCTTTTTCACCGCATGCGGGATTGTGATCGCCAACATCATCGGCACCGGCGTGTTTACCAGCCTCGGCTTTCAAATAGCGGATATTCATTCCGGATTTGCGCTGCTCATGTTGTGGGTAATCGGTGGAATCGCCGCGCTCTGCGGTGCACTTTGCTACGGCGAACTGAGCGCTGCTCTTCCGCGTTCCGGCGGCGAATATCATTTCCTCCGGGAAATTTACCATCCCGCGCTCGGCTTCATGGCCGGCTTTGTTTCCGCTACAGTGGGTTTCGCTGCGCCCATCGCGCTCGCCGCCATGGCTTTCGGCAAATATTTTCAGGCAGTTTTCGAGTTCGGGTCACCGGCCGTTTTGTCCTTCGTTGCCGTGTGGATCGTGGCGCTCTTTCATCTTGGGAATCTGCGGACAGGCAGCGCGTTCCAAAATCTTTGGACACTCGTGAAAGTGCTCTTGGTCGCCGCGCTCATTATGGTCGGTTTTTTTGTTGAACCGAAACAATCGATTTCATTCCTGCCCGTGCGTGGCGATCTAACGTCGATCTTCACCGCGCCCTTTGCGGTCGCGCTGGTCTTTGTCATGTATTCCTATTCAGGCTGGAATGCCGCCAGCTACATCACCTCTGAAATCCGACGGCCGGAGAAAAATGTGCCGCGTGCGCTGTTTGCCGGAACCACCATCGTCATCGTGCTTTACGTTTTGTTAAACGCGATCTTTCTCGCGACTACCCCGCAAGAGGAAATGCGCGGGCAACTCGAAGTCGGCTTGATTGCCGGCAAACAGATTTTTGGCGCCAACGGCGGAAGGATCGCAGGCGCAGTCATCTGCCTGGGCTTGGTTTCCTCGATCAGTTCCATGACCTGGATCGGTCCGCGCGTGACCATGTCGATGGGTGAAGATCACTGGCTACTGCGATTGCTCGGCCGGAAAAACAAGGATGGTATTCCGGCAAATGCCGGGATTTTGCAATTGGCTATCGTGAATTTGTTCTTACTGACCCGAAGCTTTGAGACGGTCCTCCGTTACATTCAATTCAGTTTGTTGGCCTGTTCTCTGCTCACCGTACTTGGAGTTATCGTGCTACGTTCAACTCAACCCGCCCTGGCACGTCCCTACCGCGTCTGGGCTTATCCGCTGCCGCCGCTTGTTTTTACCACGATCACTGTTTGGATGATGATTTACCTTCTGCGCTGGCATCCCACGGAATCGTTAGGCGGACTCGCCACTTTGTTTCTCGGCTGGGTTCTTTACTTCTGCGCGGGCAAATCTCACACGACATGAACAAACGCGTCCTGGCAAGGTCGCTCACCTTGTCGATCATTGCATTGTCGATCCTGTTCACGTTGTGGAGTGTTGAAGCGCAGCTTAGCCCCCCACCTCCGCCGCCTAACGATACCGCGCGTTTCCTCGCCGGCATGCCCTTGCCGAAAAATTCACCGCTCGAGCCGCTCACCCACGACCTGGCCTGGGTTGAACATTCGGCCAATTTCGAGAAAGCCTTTGCCAAGCTCAACACACGGCAGCTCCAGAAACTGCACGCCTGGCAAGCGCAGTATCTGCCCGAATCGCTCCAACCGGTCCCGGTCGCTTTCTACATGTTTAGCGGCCCGGATTTTCTTTACGTCGATCAATTTTTTCCACGGGCTTCCGTTTACGTTCTTTGCGGCAAAGAATCGATGGGACCACCACCCGATCCGCTGCGCATCGCAAACTTGTCCGCCGCGCTGTACAACCTCGAGGACGCGATGAACAGCTCGCTGCGTTTCAGCTTCTTTATCACCAAAGACATGAAAGTTGATTTGGACTCGCAGGAACTCAAAGGCACTTTGCCGATCCTTTACGTTTTTCTGGCGCGCGCCGACAAGTCGATCACCGACGTCACGTTCGGTTCGCTAAACGCAAACGGCTCATTTCAGGAAAGCCGACCTGGCAGAGGCGGCACGCCCGGCGTGCGAATCCAATACAACGACAATCACTCGGGAGACGCGCAAACACTTTACTATTTCACAACTGACATTTCCGATGGCGGAATCGCGTCGAGTCCCGGCTTCCTCAAATTTTGCAACCACTTCGGCGTGGGTTGCAGTCTACTTAAATCATCGTCTTACCTGATGTTTGAAGACAGTTTCAATCGGATCCGCAATTTCGTCCTTGATCACAGCAGCACAATCGTGCAGGACGATGCCGGAATTCCGCTCGCCTATTTCAATCGTGACAAGTGGAGCATCCGGGTTTTCGGCAATTACATCGGCCCGATCGAGATCTTCAAACAACACTATCAGCCCAAGCTCATGGAGCTTTATCAACAGAGCAGTCCGCCGCTGCTGACCTTCAACTTCGGTTACCGATGGAATTACAAAGAAAGCAATCTGATCGTCGCACAGCGCAATTAACGCCTCTCGACGCCTTGGTCACGCATTTCAAGGTAGAGCATTCGCCAGGTCGTGGACGAAACTGTACGCCTTGGGACTGCCAAAGCCGGTTGTCAGATCAAAGCCGGTGATTTGACGTGAAAATGGATTTGTGACTGTCCGCAATCCGATCCTTCATCCGCATCGCTTAGTGGATAGAAACCGGGCGCATTTTGCAGGGAGACGGGCCAAAATGGCAATGCTTTCCGAATGCCTTACGAAGGCGAGAGCAATCGCTCCAACGCCTCAAGGGTTTTCTATTCCTAAAATCGGCGGAACCAGGAATAGGGAAAGACGTTACCCGGACAGTCCGTCGGCCAGCGCGGCGGATTCATTTCGCGATGTGGTTTCACGATCGGGTAGTGATTGTCGATTTTGCCGCATCGCTGCCTCAGGTAACGAATCAACTCCTCGCACGAGTCGAGCTGCGCGCGAGTCGGCTGGTTGCGATTGAAGTCACCGACCAAACAAATCCCGAGCGCGATGTTGTTGAGATAGTCGCTGTGCACGTGGCCGCCGTTGATCTGACGCCGCCAGCGGTCACCCACTTCGATCTGACCATTGCCGGTCGATGTGCCGTTGCCGATCACGAAATGATACGCGAGTCCATTTTGCATTCGGCGGACGTGCCGATGGTAATAATCGAACACGGCGGCGTTCCCCTGTCGTGTGCCGCTGTTGTGCACGACGATGTATTGCCAGCGTCCACGTGCAACCGGGGCACGATCGATTGCCGCTCTCACAGATGCGGTGAGGTATCGATAACCAGCCCCACCACCGCTGCGACCTCGGCCGAAAAGGCGCGACCAAAAACTGCGCGGCTGCTCGTAACCATATTTTTCGATCGTTAGCTGTTCCGGTGCTTCCACTGGTGTGGTGATTGTCGCTGCCGGCGCAGGAGGCGACGAGGGGACCGGCACGGCCACGGCATGCGGAACAGGCGTCGTTTCGCGCGCCGATGGAGTTTCAGCAGGTTTGACCGAAGTCGTTTTTCTCGGAGTTTTTTCCGGAGTTGGAGTTTTCTTCTTTTTTTTAGCTTTGGCCGGCGTTTCCTTGGTGCTTGTCTTTTTCTTGCTGGATTTCGGCTTCGTTGTTGCTTCAGGCGTTTCTTTCGGCGTCGCGGCTGGGCCCGCTTCCTCACGCGCTTCCCTTGATTTCGTTTTCGGCTTCGGTGACGGCGAACCAGCTTTCGATTTGTGCTTTGCCGTTTTTCTTCCCGCCGACGAGCTGGGTGATGCGTCCGGCGTTGCCGACGCCGAAGCACGCGCTTTGAGAAATTCGGCACGCTTTTCTTTTTCCTCGTCGCTGACTTGAGCATGAACGAGCACGCAAACAGTCGCGCTTACGCTGAACGCAATCGCCAATAACAACCGGAAGCGACCCACTGACGCGGAGCGTAACAGAGCGCATCGCACGATCAACCCCCCACAAGGCACTTCGGACTCGACGCGCGAAAACTCGCGTAGTCAAGCCGGCTGCGCTGTTTGCGCCGACACGGGAATGACCTCCCCGCGCTTACGTTGGCGTTCCTGCCGAAGAATCACGTTTAATTTCCCGCCGAGGAGCAAAAACAAGCAGGTAAGGTACATCCAGGTGAGCAGCATGATGATCGACGCGAGCGCGAGGTAAGTTGGATTGTAGCGATTGTATTTTTCGACGTATAGCTGGAACAGTTTTGTCACAATGATCCAGCCGAACGAGAAGAAGATCGCGCCCGGCAAGGCTTGTCGAATCGTCAGGTAATTTTCCGGCGTCAGCAGATAGAGAATGAGCGCGAGCACGATCAGCGCAATCGCGGTAAACGGCAGATTCAACGCGGCCACCCATTGTTGAAGCGGGATTGACAGTTGAAAGTTGACTTCGGCAATTCCAGCGAGCGTCTCGCCGAAAACAATCGCGTTGAAACAAAATAGAATGATGATGCCGAACCAGAAAAGGAGAAAAAATGAGACAATATATTTCGACCACCAATTGCGATCTTGCCGCACTCCCTGTGTTTGACTGAGCGCTCGGGCGATGGTTGCGATGAAAACCGTGCCCAGGTAGATGCCGAAAAAAATCCCGAGATTCGCCAGCAGCCCGCTCGATCCGGTCACCACCACGCTGGCCACGGCCGAGTCGAGGATGTCCTGCACCTTCGGATCGGGCGGCAGAAAGTTCTTCAGCACAATGAACATGCCGTGCAACTTCGCCGGATCGGTCCCGAAAAGTCCGAGCAGATGCCAGAGGAAAAGCATCACGAACGGAAGCGCCAACAGGAGTTGATAGGCGATCTGCGCCGCCAGACCAGGGGTGTTATCGGTCGCCGTTTCCCAAACGAAACGTCGCCCGATTTTCCAGATGAAACGCGCCAATTTCATGCGAGCGAGAGTTTACTTTGCCTCACACAAATATCCATTAAACTTCCGCCGCTTAGCTCGCCTTTCCTGGCCTAACGAACCGTGAAGAGAATCCTCATCCTCACCGCCAGCTTTGGGGAGGGACACAACAGCGCCGCGCGCGGCGTGCGGGACGGGGTTGCGCGGGTTGCCCCGAGTGCGCAGGTAGAATTGCGCGATCTCTTCGCCGAAGCGTATGGCCAGTTGAACGAGCGCGTGCGCAAAACTTATCTCGCTCTCATCAATCGCTGGCCGCGCTCCTGGGGGATCGTGTACCGCTGGCTCGACCGCAAAAAGGAGTTCGATAAAGATTTCGCAAAGTTTTCGCAACTGAAAGATCATCTCGCGCGTTTGCTGGGAGGTTTTCGGCCCGACGTCGTCGTCTCGACCTTCCCGCCTTATCCATATTTGCTACGGCAAATCTCGACCGCCTCTCACTGCCAGAACGTCGCCGTTGTTACTGATTCCATTACGGTCAACGCGATTTGGTATCGTGCGCCTGCTGATTATTTTCTTCTGCCTAACGAACAAAGTGCCGCCGTCGTTCGCGCCGGCGGAGTTGTCCCAGAAAAAATCCGTATCCTCGGATTTCCAGTCAGCCCCAAGTTCGCCGACCTCGCGCGGAATCGACAGGCTCCTTTGCCGAAGCGTCCGCACGTTCTCTACGTGATCAACGCCGGAACAGGCAAAGCTCCGAAAACTGTCGCGCGCCTGCTTGACCTCAGCGTTCAACTGACCGTCACCGTCGGACGCGATGAGAAAGTCCGCGACGCAATCAAAGCTGTCGCGGGCGATCGGGAGATCGATATTGTCGGCTGGACCGATCAACTACCGCGCATGCTGAACGAAAGCCATCTGCTCATCGGGAAAGCCGGTGGCGCTACCGTGCAGGAAACGATCGCCGCCGGTTGTCCAATGATCGTCAACCACATCGTTTCCGGTCAGGAAGAAGGAAATGCGCGATTGATTGTCGAAACCAATTCCGGCGTGATTGCGCGCTCACCCACGGAAGTGGTCGGGCAAGTACAGCGCGCATTCGCTGGCGACGCCAAGCAATGGCGCGAATGGGCGACAAACATTAGCAAGCTCAGCCGGCCGCGTGCTTCGCTCGATATCGCCGAATTCTTATTGTCGATTTAGTGCCTAATCAGGAGCGGCGCGCTTCAGAGTGCTTTTCGATTCGCCGCGGCGGCCGGGGATCGCGCGTTGCTTGGAGATTCATTGATGTAGCTGGTGGGAAACTCGACCGCTTAAAACGGTCGAATTGCGTGCCTGCGGCTGTGGTTAAAAATTTGTTCGCCGTCGGAAAACGTTTGCAGCACCTCCAAGTCCGGCGACATGATAACAAAATCGGCGTCGCATCCGATCTTTAGTTCTCCCTTTGTATGGAGAGCAACAGCGCGGGCAGGATTTGTCGTCGCCATTGCGACTGCTTCGAACGGGGGAAGACCGACATCATGCACCATCGTCCGGATGAGATCGATCATGCGCGAGGCACTGCCGGCCAGCGCGGAGCCATCGGCCACCAGACAGACGCCGTCTCGAACAATGCAATCGAGACCGCCAAGCGAAAATTTCGAGTCGTTAGGCAATCCCGCTCCGGCGGTTGCATCGGTAACCAGGGAAATTCCGCGAACACCTTTCGCCCGATACAACATTTTAATCAACGTGGTCGAGACGTGATGACCATCCGCAATCAGCTCACAAGTGATCTGCGGCTCGCTGAGCGCAAACTCGAGCAGGCCGGCCTTACGATAAATTCCGTCGCGGCGCGCGCTCGACATGCAGTTGAACGTGTGTGTGACGCTGCGCATGCCGCGCTCAAACGCCGCGCGCGCCTGTTCGTCCCAGGCATCGCTGTGACCGCCGCTCACACTCACGCCGTACTTAGAGAATTGTTCAATCACATCGAGTGCGCCCGGCAATTCCGGCGCAATCGTGATGCGCTTGATGAGATCGACATGTTCAAGCAATTTCTCCACGGCTTGCGGCGTCGCATCGCGAATGAATTCGGCGCGTTGCGCGCCGCGCTTCCCTTTCGAAATGAACGGTCCTTCGACATGAACGCCTGCGATCTGTTTAGTGGAAGGTCGACAATCGCGAACTGCTTTCAGAACATCGACAATGCGCTCTAAAGGCGCGGCCGCGGTTGTGAGCAACAGCGATGTTGTGCCGCCGCTCGCATGATAATTGCAGATCGCGTGAAACGCTTCGGGCAGAGCCTCCATCGTATCGCGGCCGAGTGCGCCGTGCAGGTGGAGATCGACAAAACCCGGCGCGAGATAATTCCCGTTAAGATCGACAATTTCATCTGACCGCGTATCCGCTCGCTTCTGAATCGCGGCGATCTTTCCCTCTCGCGTCTCAATTTCGAAGCCGTCGCGGATTCCATCAGGAAAGATCAGACGCCCATTGGTGAAGATCATTTTTGGGAGCACAATTGCGTTTGGAGCGAGCAAAGTCCATTCTCTCTCCTGGCGATGGAGTTCGATTACGATGTAGGCATCTTCGGTGGCGCGTTTTCAGGCGCAGCCACCGCGCTGATGCTCAAGCGCAAACGACCGAACGCGCGTGTGCTCATCATCGAAAAGACGACACAATTCGATCGCAAAGTAGGCGAATCGACGACGGAAGCGAGCAGTTGTTACATGACGCGAATTTTGGGGCTGACGCATTATCTCGGTCATCACCAGCTGGCCAAACAAGGTTTGCGGCTTTGGTTTTCAAATCGGCCGGACCAGCCGTTCGATGACTGCACCGAAGTAGGCGCGCGTTATCAAGCGCGTTTGCAGACGTTTCAGGTCGATCGCTCGACGCTCGATTCGCATTTGCTCGAGCTGGCGGTGCAAGCCAACTGCGATCTTTGGCGTCCGGCCAAGGTGACAAATTGGGAACTCAACGGCGGGAATGGTCAGAGAGTGACGGCCATCGTCGATGGAGCCGAGCGCAATGTCACTTGCCGCTGGATTGTTGATGCCAGCGGTCGCGCGGCGATGCTTTCTCGCAAGCTTGGCCATTTTCGCCAGAACACCGAGCACCCGATCAATGCCGTGTGGGGGCGGTTCACCGGAGTGAAACAATGGGACAGCTACGAATGGCGAGGAAAATTTCCGGATTACATGAACGTGTGCCGGACGGCGCGCGAATGGGCAACGAACCATTTAATGGGGCGCGGCTGGTGGTGCTGGATCATTCCATTACGCGGCGGCGACGTAAGCGCGGGAATCGTTTATGACAGCCGAATTTTCAAACTGCCGGAAGGTGCCAGTTTGGGTGAGCGGTTGCACGCTCACATTCTCGGTAATCCGGTCGGGCGCGAAATCTTCGGCGCGGCGAAAATCATCGAGGGAGACGTGCACGCCTTGTCAATGTTGCCGTATCACAGCGAGAAAGTTTGCGACGATGGCTGGGCGATGGTTGGCGACGCTGCCGGTTTCATCGATCCGCTGTACAGTCCTGGGCTCGATTTTTGTTCCTATACGAGCTACTACGTTGCCGATCTTCTCTCGCGCGCCCTGGCCGGCGAAAAGGTGGCAGAGCGTCTTCGCCATTACAACGAACAGTATTCCACGATGTATCGCTACTGGTTCGAAACTTTGTTTAAGGACAAATATTTCTACATGGGCGATGCCGAACTGATGTCAGCCGGGCTTTTGCTCGATGTGAGCAGCTATTACGTTGGGCTGGTTATTCCGCTTTATCGCGATCCGGAAACTGAGTTTTTGAATCTGCCGTTTCGCGGGCGTGCCGGGGGATTTTTCGCGCAGCTGATGAAATTTTACAATCGCCGTCTCGTCGCAATGGGCAAACGGCGGTGGGCTACCGGCTGTTACGGAAGACGCAACGCGGGCTGGCGCGAGTTATATGACGGATTTACTCCGGACGGACGCTTATGGCGATTGTTTGGAAAAGGGCTACTGCGGTGGTGGAAGTGCGAGCTCATTAATCTAAGGCTTCTTTTCCGCGCGCGAGCAAACGCTGTCCCCGTGCAATCCTCCACGGCGGCGTCGACGGAAGCGTGCGAGGTCTAAGATATCTTTAAGATATCGAGGTCCGCATTCCAGATTGGATGAGCAACATCCGCGAATGGCCCTGATCGTCTCGCTTTTGCACAGCGAGACGCTATGGATTAAGTAGACCGATATACCAGCGCACGAAAGCGTTGCCAAAAAAAATCCAGATCAACGCGCCAACCGCCAGATACGGACCGAACGGAAGTTTCGCCGACCACACTCGCTTGCCCAACACCAATGTGAGCAGACCGACCAGCGAGCCGAGGACCGAGCCGGCAAAAATGCTGAACAAAACCGCGCGCCAACCCGTGAAAGCCCCGATCGCAGCAAGGAATTTCAAATCGCCGCGCCCCATCGCCTCGCGCGGTATCTCCAATGCTCGCGCCACTCCGGAAATTTGATCCACTTGATCCAGCAAAATCTCTTCACTGCCGACCGCGACCCGGTTGTAGTGAAATTCCAAAGTGACTTCGCCGAGCGCGCGATTGTCGATCTTCGCCTCGTCGCAATGCAGCAGCAGCCGATCTTTTTCGCGGGCGAAATATTCACTCCATAAGCTTTGCTCGCCGCCCACAATGAAATCGGCGTCATCGCCGCGCCGGATCCATCGGAATGGCGTCGGCGCATCGAGTTGGATTCGTTTTTTGCCGAAAGCGATTTTGCCAGCTTCGAGCACGATCCAGAGAATGACGTAGCCAAGGGCCGCGGCGAGCAGCGAGCGAATGATTGCCGCCAGGCGCGAATCGGCATTCATAAGTTCGGGAACCAGAAAGCTGGCAACAACTCCCGCGACCGTGCCGCCAATCGTCACTTGGTCCGGAATGATGAAGTGTTCCAGATCGACAAATGTCGCGACGATGAGGACGGAAACGAAAATCCAGTAGGCGATTGCGATTTGCCATGGAAAAACTCGCCACACCGCCAGGAAAAGCAGGGCAGTGATTAGCTCGACGCCAAAATAACGGAAGGCGATCTTGCTGCCGCAATTGGCACAGCGCCCGCGAAGCGCCACCCAGCTCACCAGCGGCAGGTTTTGGCTCCAGGGGATTTCCTTTTTGCAATTTGGGCAAAACGATCGGCGCGGCCTGTTCACGGAGAGCTCGCGCGGCCACCGATGAATACAGACGTTCAAGAAAGAACCGACCGCCGCGCCCAAAACGAAGGCGAAAACGCTAAAGAGAATTCGGTAGGCCGAAGCGTCCACAGAATCAATTCGCGCGGGATTTCGATCTCCGCTCCATCGCCCAGGAAATCCAGATGCAGCTTTCGTAAAGCAAACACATTGGCAATCCCATCGCGATCAAGGTGAGAAGGTCGGGCGCGGGCGCGATGATCGCGGCGAGGACAAAGATGAGCACGATCGCGTACGGCCGGGTTCGCGCCATGAACTTATAGGTAATCAATCCGAAGCGCACGAGCGCGAGCACCACTACCGGTAGCTCAAAAGCCAGACCGAAACCGATCACAAACCGGGTGACGAACGAGTAGTATTGCTGCACCGTCCAGGCCGGTGTCCAGCCGAGCGATTGCGTGTCGCGAAAGAAAAAGAGGATCGTCTTGGGCAGCAACCAAAAGTAACAAACCAGTACCCCGAGCAGAAAAAGCCCGAAGCTGACGAAGATCGCCGGAAACAAGAACTGTTTTTCGACAGCGGTAAGCGCCGGCAGAACAAATTCCGCAAGGAAATAGAGCAACAGCGGGAAGGAGAGAACAAGCCCTGCATAAAATGCGAGGTGAAACGAAACCACAATCGAGTCAGTGATGCCGAGCGCACGCAACGCGCCGACCTGCGGATCGACTGCGTGTAAGGGCGCTTGCATCACGCGCACCAGGACCGAGCGAAAAGCGAAGCAAATGATCATCGCCGCGACAAGCGTGATCGCCATCTTCACGACGGTCCAACGCAGGTCCTCGAGATGCTCGAGGAATGGTTTTGAGGTTTCGCTTTCTGGAAGCTCGCGAAATTTAAAAATGTCCTGCAGCGCCATTAGATTGAGAATCAATCAGGCGGCGTGGAGGGAAATCAAACCGCGCGCGGCCATGCGGGCGCAAATGCCGAGCGTGTTCCCGTCGCGAATCTCGTTGTCCGCGAGCATCCCGCGCAGTTCCTCGATCGCGAACGGGCGACAATCGAGAATCGCCTCGGTTTCATCGCGCACGAAATCCGCGCACGGTTCGACCGGACGGGCCAGAAAAAAGTAGCAGTGTTCATCCGTGAATCCCGGCGACGAAAAGAAATACCCGAGCGCGATCAGTTCGCCACCTGCCGCCAGCTCATAACCGGCTTCCTCTCGAAGCTCACGCAGGGCGACTTTTTGGATGGCGCTTTCTGCGGGGTCGCCGACCTCAGTTACACTATTATCTATCTGACCGGAGGGCATTTCCCAAATCGCCGCGCGGATTGGAATTCGTTCCTGCCGGATCAAAACAATTTTGCCATCGCGAGTCATCGGCGCGATGACGACTGCCGCTTTGCGGTGGGCAATCGTCCACGAGCGCGGTTGCAAGTGCAGCGGCGTTCGCACCTGCTCTGTCGCCACGGCCAGATGATCATTGGCAAAATGTTCATCGGTCGAAATCGTTTCCCAGCCTTCGGCATCGCGCACCAATTTGCTGCCTTTCACGCGAGCAACTGTAGAGGCGGCTCTGTCAGCCGCAATCTTTCTCCGCGCCGCGACATGTCCGCCAATTCGCCGGTTGGACGAATCCGGCCCGTGGCGGATCCAACGGACTCGTCCCATGCCGAGGCTGCCACGAGAGTTATTTCAGCAGTTTTCGCCAACGCTTAACCTGGACGGCGATGTTGTCCGGTGACGGCGCGCCGCCGGCGGTGCGCCCGGCCAGCGAACCGCGAACATCGAACACGCTGGCAATATCGACATCAAACAATAGCGAAAATTTTTTAAGGTCCGCAAGCGCGATTCGATTCAGGGGAACTCGTTTTGCGACCAATTTGCCAACGATCTCGTGCGCTTCGCGAAATGGCGCTCCCTTTTTCACGAGGTATTCGGCCACATCGGTGGCGAGCAGATTCGGATCGGCCGCCGCTGTTTCCATTTCGGCGCGATGGATTTTGAGCTCCGGCAACATCGCCGAAAAAATTTCCAGCGAAACACGAACCGTATCCACGGAATCGAAAAGTGCCTGCTTGTCCTCCTGCAAATCGCGATTGTAAGAGCAGGGCAACGCTTTCAAAGTGGTCAAGATCGACAATAAATTCCCGTAGAGCCGCCCGGTTTTAGCGCGCGTGAGCTCAGCCATGTCCGGATTTTTCTTTTGTGGCATGAGACTGGATCCAGTGGAGAAGGCGTCGCTGAATTCAATGAAATCAAACTCGCTCGAGCTCCAGATGATCAGATCCTCACTCAAGCGCGAGAGATGCATGCCGATCATAGCGAGGCAGAAAAGAAGTTCGCAGACGAAATCGCGATCGCCCACGGCGTCGAGACTGTTTTGGCTCACCCGAGCGAAGCCGAGCTCTCGCGCGACGAATTGTCGATCCAAGGCGACTGTCGATCCGGCGAGCGCGCCGGAACCAAGCGGAAGGACATCGGTCCGCGTCAGACAATCGCGCAGACGCTCGCTGTCCCGAGCGAAGGCTTCCATTTTCCCTAACAAGTAATGCGCGAAGTAAATCGGCTGGGCGCGCTGTAAATGCGTGTAGCCGGGCATAACCACATCGAGATGGAGTTCGGCGAGATTGAGCAGCGCGGTCTGCAATTTTTTGAGACGCAGCGACGTTTCGGCAATTTGTTCCTTGACGTAGAGGCGCAGGTCGAGGGCGATTTGATCGTTGCGGCTCCGAGCCGTGTGCAGCTTCGCGCCGCTCGCGCCGATTCGTTTGGTGAGCGCAGCCTCGATGTTCATATGCACGTCTTCGAGGGATTCGTCCCATTTGAATTTGCCGGCTTCGATTTCCCGTTCGATCACCCGCAATCCCTTTTCGATCTTCTCGCGTTCTTCCGACGTGAGAATTCCGGCTTGAGCGAGCGCCGCGGCATGGGCCATCGATCCGGCGATGTCGTGCCGATACAGCCGCCGATCGATCGAGACCGATTCGCTGTATCGCCGCGCAATTTCCGCCGCTGGCTTTTCGAATCTTCCTTTTCGCATGCTCAATTTCGACCTGCTGGTGAACGCCCTGCCACGACCCCTTTTCGTGTTTAATCGAGAGCGGCCGCTCGGTTTACGGTTACCGAAACGTAGCCCGCACCTTCCAAGACAAATTTACGCAGCTCGACCGTGATTCTTCGGACATCAAATTTTCGCAGCAAATGCTCGGCCATCGCGTCGGCCAGCGTTTCAATCAACTTGTCCGCTCGCCCTTGCACGAACTTCTTCGCTTCCTGGCAAAGCTTGGAATAGTCGACCGTCTTCGTTACGTCGTCGTTCAAATCGTCGATTTGAAAGCGCGGCCAAATCGTGATGCTAAGAGCAAGGCGCTGCGATCTACCGCGTTCGCGTTTCGAGACACCGACGCGCGCGACGATTTTAAGTTGCTCGATATGAATTCGGTCATCCGATTCGGCCTTCATTCAGAAAGCGAGCATCTTTTAGCCTTTTGCCCGAAGCGAGCAATTCTTCTCACGAAGAATTTTGTCGGTTAGCCAACGCGAAATCGAACGTCGCGAATGGTTTTAGCGCCGAAGCGCTGCCTTAACTTACGCAGGACGTTGATCTTCGAGACTTGCTCGAGCTCGTAATGTAACGCAGGCTGAAGGACGCGCACATACAAAATCCCTTCGCGCAACGCGACCGGCGTCGAGTGCGCTGCGATAAAGTCGCCCACGATTTTCGCCCAGGCATCCATCACTTCCGTTTCGTGCAGGCGCTCCTTCAGCCCGAGACGTTGCATTAGTTTTGGCAGCAGATCGCCCGGCGATTGCCAGTGGTGGCGCACCGGCGGCTTGTCCGGCAAGCCGCGCCACTCGGCGAGAACGGTAGCGCGAAGGGAGAGATTCATCGAAACCGCAATCGTAACCGTGAATCGTGATTTGTGAATCGTGAATTACGGCTGAGCTCAGTCTCCACTCACAACCGATTTAACGATGTAACTATTTAACGAATCACGTGAGGCGACCGCCTCAATACTTCCGCCGCATGTTGCTCGGCAGAATATTAAGCTCGGTGCGGTACTTCGCTACCGTGCGCCGGGCAATCGGAATGCCGCGCTTGCTGAGAATTTCCACGATTTCCTTGTCGCTCAAGGGCGAATTACCGGGTTCGCTTTTAACAAGATCGAGGATCGCTTCTTTCACGCTCGTGTTACTCATCGATTCGCCGGTGGCCGTCTGATAACCAGGCGTGAAAAAGTATTTCATCTCGAAAACGCCTTGCGGCGTGGATATGTACTTGCCGGAAATAGCGCGGCTGACTGTTGTTTCATGAACACCCACCGCGTCGGCGATCTGCACCATGGTCATCGGTTTGAGATAGGACGAGCCCTTCTCGAAAAATTCGCGCTGCCGGGTCACAATCTGATATGCGATGTTGGAAATCGTTTGCTGACGCTGATGGATCGACTTGATCAAGAACTTGCCGCTGCGGATTTTGTCACGGATGTAATCTTTCACATCGCTCCCGTTCCGGTCCTGGGCCATGATGTCTTTGTAGGTGTTGCTGATGCGCAGATGTGGGATTTGCTCGCCGTTTAAAATGACCTGGTAATTGCCGTTCACTTTTTCGACTGTCACATCAGGCAAGACATAATTTTTGGGCGCCTCGGCAAAAATCGCGCCCGGTCGCGGGTCGAGCTGCGCGATGCTATTGGCGCACTTTTGCACTTGCTCGGCGCTGATGCCCATGCGCCGGGCAATCTCCGGAAAGCGCCGCTTGCCCAAGTCCTGCATGTGGTCGGTGATGATTCTGTATTCGAGACTGTTTTGCTTGCCTTCCCGTTTTAGCTGAATGAGCAAACATTCCTGCAAATCGCGCGCACCCACTCCCGGGGGGTAAAAACTCTGGATGAGGGTGAGCATGTGCTCGAAATCGTCCTGCGGAATGCCCGTGTTGAGCGCCATTTCTTCGGGTGTGGTTTGCAAAAATCCATTGTCGTCGATGTTGCCAATGATGAGCTCTGCACTCTTGCGATCGTTCGCATTGAGCACCGTCTGATTCAGCTGTCCCATCAAGTGCTGCTGGAGCGTTTCCTGCGTCGGAATTGAATCGAAGAAGAATTGGCGTTTATCTTCCGCCTCCTGCGAACGCCCGGTGTAGCTGCTCGACTGCGCCATGTAATCGCGCCATTCCTCATCCAGCTTAGCCAGTTTATCGAACTCCTCTTTGAACTGTGCGTCCGCCGCTGCATCCGATTCGCCCGCTTCCTCCGCGCTTGGCTCAACCGCTAGTTCTTCCAGGACGGGATTGGTCTCCATTTCCTGTTGAACCAGATTGCGGAGCTCGAGCAACGGCGCCTGTAAAATCAGCAAACTTTGCTGGAGTTGCGGGGCGAGAACTTGTTGCAGCGAAAGATTCTGCGTCTGATGCATCCCCGGCCCAGCCATATGTGGAGTTTACTGAGTTAGCGCACGAGAGGCAAGCAATTTGCAGGCCGCGCGAACGAAGGAACACGACTTGCTTCGATTTCATTGCATCAACCGATGACACGAATTTCTATTGCTATTCTCCTTTCCCTCACGTTGCTCCTTTTTTCATCGGGCGCCGCGCAAACGCCGGAGGCCAGACAAGAGGAGCAACTGCTCGCTCTAATCAGGGACGTACAAGCGCAACAAGCGCAAATCGCCGATAACCAGGCGAAGATCGACAGCAAACTCGCCGAGGTCGCCGAGACCATACGCGTCGCGCGAATCTTTTCGAAACGGGAAAAATAATGCGGACGGCAATGCGACAAATCTTCTGCATGTCGATCGTCGCGACGATTTCGATCTTCGGCGCGCGAGCGCAATCCCCGGGGCCGATCATCATCCAGGCGGCTTCGCCGGCGGCGGTGACCGCGTCCCTTCCGACTGCCGCAACAGCGCAAAACTCGGCGTCGGTTGAAACCGCCATTAAGCTGCTCGAGCAAATGAAAGCGAAGAACGAGGAGACTTTGAAGAAACAGGAAGCCGCGTTGCAACAGTTGGGCGAACTCCAACAAGCTGCCGAGCAGGTGAAAATTTTCGGCAAACGCGGCTAAGATCGACAATTGGTAGGGCGCAAGCGCCGCTTCCAGCGTTCGCGTCGCGCACGTCGATTTAACCGGCGCCGCCGGCAAATTTACTTTTTGCTCTTCGGCTCCACTTTGCGATAAAGCGTTGCCATGCTGATGCCGAGCATGTTGGCGGCTTTCTCGCGCGATCCGTCGCAACGCTCGAGGGTCGCTTCAATGTAATGGCGTTCTTGTTGCTGAATGAACTCATCCAGCGTTTGCCCTACCGGCATGGTGGCTAGTGCCTGGTCTGCTTTATCGCCTTTCGCGTGGTCCACAATGTGCGGCGGCAAATCGATCGGCAGAATCAAATTATTATCGCACAAAGCGCACGCCCGCTCGATCGCATTCTCCAGCTCGCGCACGTTGCCTGGATAATCGTAGTGACACAAAATGTCCACCGCCTGCGGATCGATCTTTTTCGGTTCGCCGCCGCTCGCGCTCGCTTGTTTCTGCAGAAAATGATTCACCAATAGCGGGACGTCTTCGAGCCGCTCGCGCAACGCCGGAATCTCGATTGGGATCACCGCCAGCCGGTAATAGAGATCTTCGCGAAACGTGCCGTCCTTGAGTTTCGGCTGGAGCGGCTCATTCGTGGCGCCCACCACGCGCACGTTCACGGGCGAACTCTTGTTGTCGCCCACCCGCCGCACTTCGCGCTCCTGCAACACCCGCAGAAGTTTTGTCTGCAACGGCGGCGCCATCGAGTTGACTTCATCGAGAAAAATCGTGCCCAGATTGGCCTCTTCGAAAAGTCCGCGCTTGTCTGCGACCGCCCCGGTGAATGCACCTTTCTTGTGTCCGAATAACTCCGATTCGAGCAAATTCTCCGGTAAGGCGCTGCAATTGATTGCCACGAACGGGTGATGCTGCCGATTGCTATTAAAATGCAGACCGCGTGCGACCAATTCCTTGCCCGTGCCGCTTTCGCCTACAATCAGCACCGTGCTGTCGGTGTCGGCGACCTTATTGATCAAATTGTAAACGTTCTGCATCGTGCCGCTCGTGCCGATAATGTTTTCGAAGCGGTAGCGGTTTCTCAGCTCTTTGCGCAGGTAGCTGACTTCACCAAGCGCGGCCTGAAAATCGAGCGCCCTCTGAATGCGCGTTTGCAGCTCGTCGATCTTGAACGGCTTCAGCACGTAGTCGGTCGCGCCCATTTTCATCGCTTCCACCGCCGTTTCTGTCGAACCAAACGCCGTAATCAAAATCACAGCTGTGCTTCGATGATTCTCCCGCACATGCCGCAGCACATCAAAGCCGGTCATCGTCTCCATCTTGATGTCCGTGATCACCACCTGCGGCGCGATCGTATCGAGCTGCTCGAGTGCTTTCGAAGGTGCGTTGAATGGAAAAACTTGATGGCCCTTTTCCCGGCAAAGCGTGACGATAACCTCGATCATCGCCGGCTCGTCATCGATAACAACGATTTTAGCCATAAAATCTCAGCGCGGAGAGTATTTCAATTTTGAGAAAAGAAAAGCGGCAAATGAGAATTTGTAGGGCGCGACCGTCCGCTCCGCCTATTGGTCACCTCGACTTGACCTTCCCGTCGATCATTGACCACTCCACTGGCTGATCGAACGCAATGATCTCCTCGAAGACATTGCTCGAGCTTGCACAGGGTACGCTGATCAGGTCGGCATAAAACCCGAAGCGAATTTTGCCCATCCTGGTCTCTTGCCGCAGCGCCCGCGCTGGAATCACAGTCGCCATCGAGAGGATTTCCGTAGGAGAAATCGTGAGAAACGTCTTTTGAAACTGCCGCATCTCCGCGAACAAGCTTAAATCGACATTGCTCGCGAGACTGTCTGTGCCGAGACAAATGTTCAAACCACGCTCTCTGAATTTTTCGAACTGAAACGGCCCGTGCCCAAAATACTTGTGACTGCGCGGGCAATGCACGATCGCGAATGTCGTTGTCGATCCTCCGCCGGCGACTTCTGTCGGAGTTGCCAGCAAATCAAAATCGCTTTCGGCTAGCTCATTTAAATGCACGACAATCCAATTTGGTGGGGCGCTATTATGCCAGTCCGGCGTGCCGAGGAATAGACCGACTGGGGTCTCGTGACCACAATCGCTCATGTCGCGTCCAATCTCTTTCATGAATTTGTAAAGCGGCCCGGACGCCTCGCGAAACATTGAAAACTCCTCATTCGACTCCGCCAAATGGGTCGTGAGCAAAATATTCCCGCGCCGCGCGATTTCTTCACAATGACGAAACAGGTTTGGCGACGCCGTAAACAATGCGTGCGGAGCCAATCCCCAATTTTCTTTCGATTTTAGTGATCTAACGGCAAGGTCGACAATTTCATTTGGGCAATCTGAGCTGCGCACGTCGATTAATTCCCCAAACCACCAGGTGCGGATCGGTTCGTCAATCTGTGCTACGAGTTTCGGAAATGCACAGAGATTCACGATCGTGGTCGTTCCAAATCTTGCCGCTTCCGCAAAGCCTTCGGTAATTGAGGCGATATAATCTTCCGACGAAAGGTTCGCCTTGGCCGAGTTGATCGCGCGAATCCAATCCGCGAAAGATTTTTGCGCCCGGATCCTACCTCCCAAACAAGTGTAATCGAGATGACAATGTGCGTTGATCAGCCCCGGCAACAGCGCTTGCTCGCCAAGATCGACAATTTTTCGATTGGACTGTCGGGCCCAAATCTCAGGAAACTTGCCGACATCGACGACTCGATTGCCCGAAATAGCGACCGCGCCGTTCTCGATCGGTGGGCCGTCCATCGTGACGACGACGCGTGCGCGAATAATCATGTGGGCTCCTGGCGGTCTATGACCGTCGCAAACATTCACACATAACAGTGCGACGCTCACGTATGTGTTTAGCGCCAAGGGCGCTGGTTCATGCAAGCCTGGGGCAACGCCCCAGGGAAAAGTTGCTCCCAAAACGAGCGCTGAAAGCGTGAATCAAGGCGGTGTTTGCTTCAATCCCACACATAGCGTTCGTCAAATTCGACCCCGTATTTACACAAAAAGTCGCGATACTCCTCTTGAAAACTGCGGGTGCGATGGCGATCTTTGGTGCTGAAGATAATATGAATGATGACCTTGCTCAGCGATTGCGGCATTGCGGAATAATCGCCGAAAAACACGCGCAGGTGAATCGCGCTGTCAGCGCTAGTGAATTTTTCTTACAACGATCCTAGGGCGTTGCCCCAGGCTAGTATAAATATTGCGCCGTTGGCGCTAGACAGATACGCGCTCACATAGCGCTGCTACAGCTACTCGCCGCCTTTGACCGCTTTGCGGCACTCCGCCACCAACAAATTGCACGCTTCCTGACAAAGCAGCGGAATCACGCGCCCTGTAGCAGCGGTTGATGACCCCGGCCCTCGTGCTTGATCGCATGCGACCTCAAACTTTTCCGCCGGCAGTTTCGTCGAGGGAAGCGCGCCGCCTGCATCGCGTTTCCACAAGATCGCGCGCAGACATCCGCCGTCCGATCGGCAAAAACTTCCGACCAAATCATCGATCTGTTGGTTCGAAATCTTTGCCGCAACTCGATACATTCCTGATTGTCGATCCAACGTTTGGCGCAACGGCGTGGTCGTTAGGCGATTCTCCTTCCACGCGGCAAGCGTTGCAAGCCTGCCCGGATAGAAATTGTCCAGCGCTCGCCACAGGTCGCTAAGATCGACAATTTCCAGTCGCCAACCATGCCGGAAATTCGGCGCCGTTTTTAGCGGCCGATAATTTCCAGCGTCATCGTAGCGCGCGAGCTCCACCACGTCGTCCGGATTTTGGAAAACTTGCAGATCATCACGGCCCTCATCATCGCAATGGCAAAGGACAAAACGACCGCCACTCGGTCTTCGAATTAAAATCTGGCCGAAGCAAGAGGAATCACGCAGCGCGACTTCGAGACAGCGCTCGACGGAATCGGGGCATTGCGCTGCTCGCACTCGTTAGTGCAAACAATGCGCGATCAGTCCGGCCGCGCGTCCGAGAAACTCTCGATCTTCGTCCCCGAACGCGTTCACTTGTTCGCTTTCCGCGTCGAGCATTCCGATGATGTGGCGGTGCCCGTTCGTCATCGGGACAATAATTTCCGAGCGCGTGGTGTGAAAAGTCGGCAGGTAGCGAGAATCTTTCCGCACATCGCCCACCACGACCGGCTTGCCTGATTCGAGAGCAGCCCCGCATAAGCCTTGGGTGATCGGAAAACGCGGATAAGCCGGCGGCTCATCGCCCGTGCCAGCCAGGATAACGAATTCCTTTCTCGTCACTTTGTAAATGCCGACCCAGCGATACTCGCGCGCGACGCGGATCATTTCCGCGACTTCCCTCATTCTTTTTGGCGCGCACCCGCCTGCGAGAACAAACGCGCCAATTTCCTGCAGGGTCTTGCACGTTTTGGATTTCATCGCGGAAAGACAATCTGGCGTAAAAAAGTGTGAACGCGAGCGCGATTGTCAACTGTCGAATTGCGACGTTTGGGAAACAATGATGTCTGCAAAGCGCCTGTCCGTCCCGATGGCCGGCGCGTAGAATAAGGAGCGGTTGTCGATCTGGTGCGGATTGCAGCGAAAAATTTCAGCAGGTGCCTCGCGATTAGTCCTTGTTGATCTTTCCTTTGCAATCCCGAGCAGAATGGGAATGTCCTCGTAGCTGTGCAATCCATCGGAGATAAAAAATGGAACCACCACCACATTCGGCGTGGTCGTTAGTTTTCTCCAGTCCGCCACCAGCGGCGGTTCTTCCATATACGCGTTGAGCACAGCCGCGTAACGATTCAGCGTTCGAATTTTCGCCGCTTCGCGTTTTGCCGCCATGGCGCTGTTGTCATTCAAATCGGTTCCGTGGGCAACGATCAAGAGACTCGTCTGTGCGGGATCGACATTAGGTGCGATTTCCCGCGCACGTTCCACTAGCAGTTCGGTCATCATCGGATGACTGCCGACCGGCCCGCAATACTTCCAAACTTGGCCGTTCGCGCGTTTTGTCGTTCGACCATTCAGCTCCAGCTCGCGCGGAATCACCGTTTGGGTGAAATAACCTTCGCTGATGAAATTCGGGACCACGTACACTTCAGGAATCATTTCCCGTTCGAACATCAGAAGTGCGTCACGCAGACTCGGTTCCTCTTTCCAAAACGCGCACTCAACATCGACAAAGATTTTTCGGCGCCTAATTTCGGCCGCGTGCGCCAGCGTCGGCGCGCTCGAATCCGGATTCACGGTCGAACCATGACCAACGATCAGGAGGGCACTGTGGGTTTTTGGACTCATCCATCAGAAAGCTCCAACAGCCTGCCTCGAGCGCAAGCCGAATGGGTTGACCCCACCCCGCGAGGCTACCTCCCGGCAGGCAGATAACGTGAACCCGAATTAATCGAAAACGCCTGGACGGTGGAAAATTTCAGGAAGAAAAGTGAGAAATATGAAATCGAATTGGGGCTCGGTCGCAGTATTAGCAATCGGCGCGGCATTTGCGAGTTGCGCGCAACCAAGTAAACCCGCCGCGCTCGAGAAGGCGTCGTCGGTGGGTTCGCGCTTTGATGGAGTGGGCAAGGTGACGCTGCACGCTGGCCAACCATGCACATCGCAAGTCATGTTTGACTTTAGAACGACAAGCTCGAATACGGTCTGGCTCGCCGCACCGATGCGCGAAACGAAGATTCTTACTGAAGCGGCAAACCGTCGGCGTCGGGTGCATATTTCAGGCAAATGGCGGCGCGGCAAGCAGACGGGATGCAGTTACGTTGACGTCATAAAAGTGGATTTGTGAAATGAAATCGGACCGATTTGGCGAAAAAGAGCTGGGCGTGCTGCGCTTTCCTGCACTGACCGTGGGCGCTCAATCAATCGGAGCGTTGGCCATCGGCGCAGTTGCACTCGGTGCTCTCGCGCTCGGCGCCATCGCAATTGGCCGACTTGTAATAGGTCGCGCCAAAATCAAACGGCTCGAAATCGACGATCTCAGCATAGATCGTCTGCACGTTACCCAATCGATCGAAGTGCCGGGCACCGCGCAAAACAAACCCCGTCGCTCGACCTCTCGTCAGTAGCGGTAATGCTCTGACTTGAACGGACCCTCGACGGGCACGCCGAGGTAGTTGGCCTGTTTCTGCGAGAGCTTCGTGAGTTTGACGCCGATCTTTTCCAAATGCAGGCGCGCGACTTCCTCGTCGAGTTTTTTCGACAATACGTAAACGCCGGGCTTGTAGTTTTCTCGATTTTTCCAGAGATCCAGTTGGGCGAGCACCTGGTTGGAAAATGAGTTCGACATGACGAAGCTTGGATGGCCGGTGGCGCAACCGAGATTCACGAGACGCCCTTCGGCCAGCAGGAAAATCTCGTGGCCATCCGGGAATGTGTATTTATCTACCTGCGGTTTGATGTTCGTGCGCTTTACGCCTTTGGCGGCGTCGAGCGCCTCCACTTGAATCTCGTTGTCGAAGTGGCCGATGTTGGCGACGATTGCTTGATCTTTCATCCGCTGCATATGCTGGAGCCTGAGGATGTCGATGTTCCCGGTAGCGGTGATGTAAATGTCGCCGCGGCCGAGCGTTTCTTCGAGAGTCGTGACTTCGTAGCCTTCCATTGCGGCTTGCAACGCGTTGATCGGATCGATCTCGGTAATGACGACGCGTGCGCCCTGGCCGCGCAGTGATTGCGCGCACCCTTTGCCAACGTCGCCGTAGCCGCACACAACCGCGACTTTCCCGGCGACCATCACGTCGAGCGCGCGATTCAATCCATCGATAAGCGAATGCCGGCAGCCGTAAAGATTGTCGAACTTCGATTTGGTGACCGAATCGTTGACGTTGATCGCGGGGACCAGCAGCCGCTTCTCCTGATGCATCTTATAAAGACGGTGTACTCCGGTGGTCGTTTCTTCCGAAACGCCTCGCCAATCTTTGACGATTTCATGCCAGCGGTACGGATTCTCTTGCTGGATTTCGAGCAGCAAATCTTTGATCACTTGCTCTTCCTTCGACGTTGATTTTGTCTTGGCCCAATCGCTACCTTCTTCGAGTTCGTAGCCTTTGTGAATCAACAGCGTCGCGTCGCCGCCGTCATCAACCACAAGCTGCGGCCCCTTGCCATCCGGATGCGACAGCGCCTGATAAGTGCACCACCAATATTCCTCGAGCGATTCGCCTTTCCAGGCGAATACAGACGTGCCGCTCTTCGCGACCGCTGCCGCGGCGTGATCTTGTGTCGAAAAAATATTGCAGCTCGCCCAGCGCACGCTCGCGCCAAGATTGACAAGTGTCTCAATCAACACCGCGGTTTGAATCGTCATGTGCAACGACCCGGTGATGCGCACGCCCGCCAGCGGCTTTTGCGGCGCGTACTTTTCCCGGATTGCTATCAAACCCGGCATTTCCTTTTCCGCGATGGAGATTTCTTTCCTTCCAAAGTCCGCCAGCGAAATGTCGGCGACCTTAAAATCTTGTTTTGTTTTCGGTTCGGTAGTTCTCGTACTCATAAAATTTTCTACAGGTAGATTTCGTCCACAGATTTCGCAGATTTACGCAGATTATCGGAGGGGCTGAAGACAAGACGCTTATGCTCGAGGCTGGCCGCTCCGAAATTGAGAAGCGCGGTTTGATAAACCAATTCGAGAAAACCGCGCCCAAGTTCACGATGAACCTCCATGGCAGCGCCAATAATCGCGCAAGTTTCCGGGTCTTTCTGCATTTTGAATCTGTGTAAATCTGCGAAATCTGTGGACCCTATTTTGCCGCGTTCTTGAGCGCTTCAGCCTTGTTCGTTTTTTCCCATGTTATTGCTTCGAGATCATCGACCCGGCCGAAGTGCCCGTAGTTCGTTGTCTTTCGATAGATCGGACGCAGCAAATTGAGCTGCTTGATGATTTCGGCCGGTTTGAAATTGAAAACTTCGCAAACGGCGCGCTCCAGTTTTTCGTCATCCAGCTTTCCAGTGCAGAATGTATCTATGCTCACACTGACCGGCTCCGGATGTCCGATGGCATAGGCAAATTGCACCTCACAACGATCCGCCAATTCTGAAGCGACCACGTTTTTTGCAACCCAGCGTCCCATGTAAGCGGCGCTGCGGTCCACCTTGCTCGGATCTTTGCCCGAGAATGCCCCGCCGCCGTGACGTCCCATTCCGCCATAGCTGTCCACGATGATCTTGCGCCCGGTGATGCCGGCGTCGCCCTCCGGTCCGCCGATGACAAAACGACCGGTCGGATTAATCAAGTATGCCGTTTTCTCGTCCAGCCATTCAGGCGGCATCACTTTCTTGATCAAAAGTTCAGTCAGTGTTTCCCGCACTTCCTTCTGTTTTACGTCAGCGGCATGCTGTGAAGAAACGACCACGGTCGTCACGCGCACTGGTTTGTAACCATCGTATTCGATCGAGACTTGTGTCTTGGCGTCCGGTCGCAGCCAGGGAATCTCGCCGGACTTGCGCAAGCGCGTGAGCTCGCGACCCAGCTTGTGCGCAAAGGAAATCGGCGCTGGCATCAATTCCGGAGTTTCGTTGCAGGCAAAACCAAACATCAGGCCCTGATCGCCGGCACCCTGCTCGGCCGTGGCTTTGCCTTCGGCGGCAGCCTTGTCGACGCCTTGTTTAATATCGCGCGATTGCTCGCTCATTTCGCAAATGACGCGGCAGGTGTCGGCGTGGAACGTGCAATCGCTATTCACGTATCCGATGCTGCGGATGGCGTCGCGAACCCGCTCGTCGAAGTCAAACTTCGCGTTACTCGTAATCTCGCCCGCGAGCACGACCAGGTCGCCTTTCGCCAGTGTTTCGCAAGCGACGCGGCTCAGCGGGTCCTGCTCGAGGCAGGCATCAAGAATGTAATCGCTGATGGTGTCGCAGACTTTATCGGGGTGACCCTCCGTGACCGATTCCGAGGAAAAAATATAACGATGGGACATAGCTGAAACGTGATTCGCTAAAAAGGTTACAACGTAAATTGGATTAGCCGAGGGACGGGTTCAGCCGTTGTAACGATTTACGTTGTAACGATGTAACGTCGTCGCAAGACATATTGACCAATCATGATACGTCGATATATCGTTTAGCCGTCTTATGGCGTCAACGATTAATTTGCTTCGTCTGTTGGCCGACTCCACAAGACTGCGCTTGCTGTTGCTGCTCGAAGAGGAAGAACTTTCCGTGGCCGAATTGCAAGAGATCCTGGAAATGGGCCAGTCGCGCATCTCCACTCATCTCGCGCAATTGAAACGGGCCGGCGTGATCGCGGATCGGCGCGCCGGAAAAAACGTTTACTACGCGGCCAACAAAGCTGCGGCGCGCAATGGAGCGCACGCCCGTGTGCAGGAGATCGTTCGGACGCTGGCGCGCGACATTCCCGAAACCTCGCGCGATCGCACCGCGCTTAAGCTGTCTCTGCGCAAGCGCCAGGACAAAGCGCGCGAATATTTCGACGAGCTGGCGGGAAAATTCGGACGCAGCTACGTGCCCGGCCGCTCTTGGAAAGCGCTATCGCACGCCCTGATCGCGCTGATTCCGCGTTTGACGATTGTCGATCTCGGCGCAGGAGAAGGAACACTTTCGCAATTACTCGCGCAGCGCGCCCGCAAAGTTATTGCAGTCGATAATTCGCCCAAGATGGTTGAGTTCGGCTCGAAGCTGGCGGAAAAGCATGGCGTGAAGAATCTCGAGTACCGGCTCGGCGATATCGAGGACCCGCCGATTGACAGGAACAGCGTCGATCTTGCCATCTTGAGCCAGGCGCTGCATCACGCGATCAAGCCGGAGGGGGCGGTCAGGTCGGCGTATCGAATCTTGAAAAAAAACGGCCGAATCATTGTGCTCGACTTGCTCAGTCATGGTTTCGAAAAGGCGAGAAAACTTTATGCCGATCAGTGGCTCGGCTTTAGCGAAGTGCGCTTGCACGAGCTTCTGGAAAAAAGCGGCTTTCGCGACGTCGAAGTCAACGTTGTCGCGCGCGAAAAACAAAGCCCGCATTTTCAAACTGTCTTCGCGACCGGTGTAAAATAGATTTTCCGACCTCGATTCTTGCGCCCGCAGAGCGTCCTCGAATTATTGATTCGCCACAGCCGGCGCGGCCTCCTCCCCTGCGACGAAACAACCTGCCTCCAGAGCCTCAAACGCAGAGGTTCACAACTCGCCCACAAACTCAACCAACTCCTACCCAAATCCTTGACGGACTACCTCAGATGTTTGGTTAGGCGCGCCACCGCTGGCTGGGGCGAGCGCGGCAAAAACTGACAACTGCCTCATAAAATCAAATGTGGACTTCTAAACGGTCAGCGGTTGGCTCCAGCGATTGGTTAGATCGTTTTAACCGCCCAAATGACTATGAAGAGCCCGATCAATCCCCCTGTGATAATCCCACCCGGAATCACGTATGGGGCGTCGCCTGATGTCGGACCTCCCTTTGCAAGAAAAATGACGAGACTGAAACTTAGACCGTAGAGCGCGCCAATTCCCATCGCGGACGGCCATCGCGTAGTTGCGGTTAAGGAAAAGCCTGTCAGAAGCGCAACCAGTACGCCCTTCAACGTGGCCGCAAAAAGGATCTGCCATTTGTATGGCTCTTTGGGTTCAAAGAAAATCCCGACGCCTTCCAAGGCGCCGAACACCGCGCCAATGGCTACTACGATGGGGAAATTCATAAGTGGCGGCGCTGTTGCACGTGCTTAATAAAGCTCATAACCGCGTGAAACAATGCGACCTAACGAGACCAAGCTCAGCCACAGCTCCGGCAGGCGCAAGTGGCAGCATTTGGAATCATGCTGGTTAAGATCGGGGTCGAATGAATGGCGCAGTGGAGCCGTTAGCTCAGGGTATGGGTTTAGGCGTGAGTGAAGTTGAGCTGGACGGGAGGCGAGGCCGGAGCTTTCGATTGGCGTCCGATGGGACTGGAAAACAACAGAACCAAGGGCGGAAGCGCAATACCGGCAGGGACTCGAGCGCTGCAGTGGGGTAACTCCCCGATTGAAGGCTGAGTGAGTCCTGACGGATGAACCCTCGTGGAGGTGCGTGGAAAAAATCCGCGCATCGCTTCTGTTGAGCCGCGCGAACTGCGGCGCTGGCTGATGCGATTCTCTAGTTGATCACTCGGTATTCTTTAAGTAACTCCACCGTTTTTTCAATCGGCAGAGCCTCGACCGTGTGTCCGTTGCCAGTCATTGTCGTTGCTTTAAACATCGAGTTGTACACCGCTTCCTCCGTCGCTTCGATCGCGGCCAAAAACAGCGGCGACATGGCGTCGTTGGTCATTACTTCTACGTTCCGGGTCAGCCCTTTGTCATTGGCACGGATCCGTACCTTTTGCGCTGTCGAGAATGCGATCGCGTAGTCCCCGCTGCCGTTTGAGGCTGAACTCCCCGTGCGCGCGACGCCCAACCACGCCCTCGTTGCCAGACGCTTCAGGTTGCGTGCGTCCAGCGGCGCGTCGGTGGCGGCGACGATCATGCATGATCCATCTGCCTTGTCTTTGCCGCTGCCAGCCTGCTGAAGTTCCTTACGCAGGTAATACTGGCCCAGTAGCTGGCCCACAGGAACGCCCGCAATCGTGAGCACGCCGCCGAAATTAGTCTGCACAAGGACACCAACCGTGTATCCACCGAGACTCGCGGGCAGGCGGCGAGACGAGGTCCCGATGCCGCCTTTCCAGCCGAAGGCCACAGTTCCGGTGCCCGCGCCGACATTGCCCTCCTCGACCGGACCGCCCTTTGCGTTCTTGACGGCGGTGAACACGTCGTTGGGCGTGACGTAGCGGCCGCGAATTTCGCTCAGGTATCCGTCATTGGTCTCGCCGACCACCGGGTTGATGGACAGCACATCCTCGTTGCCCGGCAGTGCCAACATGTAGCTGATCAGTGCGTCCGCCACGTGCGGCACGCTTGTGGTGGACGTCAGCAGGATGGGCGTTTCGATGTCGCCTATTTCCTCTACCTGCGTAGAGCCCGCCAGCTTTCCGAAACCGTTGCCCACGAAAATCGCGCTAGGCACTTTCTCGCGATAGAGATTGCCCGAATGTGGCAGAACGGCAGTCACGCCGGTGCGGATGTTGTCACCGCGAATAATGGTCGTCTGCCCGACTTCGACACCGGCAACATCGGTGATCGCATCGAGCGGTCCGGTCGGCAGGATGCCGACCTTCAGCCCCAGGTCGGAGGCGCGGGGGCGTGCATTGGGAGTTATGCTCTGGGCAACAGCGAACGCGGTCACCAACAAGACGGTAACAACGGCGAGAGGCTTATTGGCCATGGGCATAGCAAGCATACGACAAAATCGCGTTCAGCAAGCGTAGCCCGGATGGAATTAAACGAAAAGGTCTCGGTGCAGCGTGGTAGCGCAGCATCGCGGCACAACGCCTGGCATCGTAACCGGCTTACGATGCATGACTGCGCGATGACGTAACTTCGTGAAGCGCGGCATCAGCGTCGCTCTCACGACAAGCTCACACCCTAACGAGACAGAGCTCAGCCACGGCTGGTTAGAACGAGGCCTCTTCCTGATAACAGATAACTAATAACTGAGAACCTAGTGAATGAAATTCATTTCATCGCTTCGTTAATAAGGTGGGGTAGCGGTTGGGATCGGGCTTCCATGCGGACTCGCGGGTCGGTCCATGTTTAGATCCAAGTTACCGCAAAAGGGTGGAACGTTGCCATCTGGTTATCGAAGTCGGTTAGGTGCTTCCATGCGATGCATCGCAATCGTTCCAGATCGTCTGTCCTCGAGTTGCTCTCATCAGGCCGGGTGCGGAAATGGCTGATATGGCGTTTGGTTTTTCCACAAACTCAACAGTAGGATGGAGAGCTTTCGCGCTACGGCCACAACGGCCCGTTTCTTGGCGCGTCTGGTCCCGTCGGCCGCGAGCATAAGGCCATATTCACGCAGGGCACTGGCGGGGCCGAAGGGCCCGAGGATGTATTGCGCGGCACTCACCAAGAGTCGCCGCAGGTAGGCGTCGCCACGCTTGGAAATGCGCAGTTGAGGATCGCTCTCACCGCTTTGATCACGTCGCGGACATAAGCCGGCGTAAGCTCCGATATCGCGTACATTTTCAAAGCGGCTCGGATCCTCAATCTTTAAAACGAAGTAGAGAGCGGTAATCGGTCCCACGCCAGGGATCTGCTGCAGCCAAAGTGTTTGGGGATATTTCGTCTGGGCCAGGGCGCTGATTTCCCGGTCGAGCATCTGGATTCGTGCGCTGAGCTCAGCCAGAGCCTGCACGCTCGGGGCAATCATCTGGCGAAGCATTTCGGGCAACGCCTCCATCGCCACCTTGTGAAAGTATCCACTGGAAGGGTTGCGCACCGTGTAACCCAGGCTCTTCAAGCTGAAGCGCACGGAATTGATCAGGCCCACCCGCGCGCGCACCAGACTGTCGCGCAGCTTAATGCGCAACAAATCCTCCTGTGCCTCCTGACTGCCGTGGCGCACCGGATAAAGCAGCGCAGGATCCATTCGCCCAATACGCGCCAGCATCAGCGCGTCACGCCGATCGCTTTTGCGCTCGTGCTGATAAATCGCCCGCACCTTGCGCGGATTGGACACCACCACCCGCCAGCCCAGTCCTTCCAGCAATCGACTGATCCAGGGACTATGCGCTCCCGCCTCCATCACCCCGAGCGCGCCGTGATAACGGCCGGCCAGCTTCGTTAGGGAGTCTCGATCGTTGCTCAGGCTGCCTTCTTCAACTACTTCGCCTCGCTCATCCAGCGCACAAAATCTGTGCCGACGATCTCCCAAGTCCAATCCTACCGTAATGTTACTGCTCCTGGTATGTTGCTTCATAGGCGTCGAGCTTACCCTGAGCGCAATCGCTCAGACGCTCTTCGCCTTCTCATCTAATCTGGTTAGGCCCGATTCGAATCTGCCCCCAAGCTTAAATCTCTTCTATCGCGCAAATCGCGCGCGAGCGCCCACGAGCCCCCCCATAGCGCTACGACAATGAACACGTCCGACCACTTGTCCGGGTCTTGAGTTGCGCCGGGGATGCGGAAAAAGTTGAGAACAGGCGGTACGTGAATTGTTACGGTCCAGAGCGCGAACATCAGTCCCACACCTAAAGCCGCCCACCGCTGCAGAAATCCAGTGGCGAAGCTTACGCCTGCGGAGATGAAGGCTACGCCGAAGAAAACAGTCCAGAACCAGTGCCAGGGAATCCAGCCGGGCACGAGGCTGGCAATGAAGGTGAGAACCTGAAAATGGGCGATGCCAAAGACGATGAGCGCAAATGCAAGAAGATAGCGGCTCGCCCTGTGAAGCCATCTTGGAATGCCGCCCAATCCAGGCGTGAGCCACGCCAGGCTGCCAATGGCGATTGGTTCGAGCACATTGGTACGCCACTCGGCGCTCATGAGATTGGGACGTCGCGGCACGTCAAACGCGAGTCCGCAGAATAACATCAGAGCACCGAGTGTGATGGAAGACACCACCAAGGTGCGTTGAAAAAGAAGGCCTGCCCCGCAGAGGACTAAGATTGCTCCGACGAGGTAGGCCAAACTCGGAATAGCCGGCAGCCACGGAATTACTGGCACAACCTCATAGTGTGGGCCAAGCGAATGACTGGAAACGTACGAGCAGATCAATGTCTCTACGCCTATCCCAATTATCGCCAACGAAAAGAGCAGGCGACCAAATCGTCCCAGCACAATCAACCACGTTACCGTGCCTTCCATCTGATTTAGTATCTTATCGCGCGGAATGTTCACGGTCTAACGAGAACAAGATGAGCTACCGCTGGCGAGAGCGCGCTTTGCAGCAGGTTCAAATGTGGAAGTCATCGAAGAGTGGATATCACAGCGGCCAGCGGTTAGCTCCATCAATCTGGTTAGGCTGCTTGATGCGGCCAATGACGGACTGGCATTTGCTGCGGGGAAGCAGCGAGTGAGTGTGGGCAACAAACGAGTTTCAACTGGGCGAGGGCGGCTTGGAGGTCTTCGGCAGTTTGATCGGTGTAACGATTCAGCGCTTTAACGTTTCAACGGTTCACGTCACCGAAGGTTAAATCTTGAATGTATAGAGCGCCCCCCATTGCTTCACCTGTTGACCCCATTTTTCCAGCATTTTCCCAAAACGGCATTGGCAAACTCGCACCGCTCATCGAGCTTACTCTCGTAAGCCCGATGAACCTGGAACAAAAATGATTTATGGCGCATGTCGTTACCAATAAATGTGTGGGGTGCAAGTTCACCGACTGCGTGCTGGTGTGCCCGGTGGCCTGCTTTTATGAGTTGGAGGGTCAACTCGTCATTCACCCGGAGGAGTGCATCGATTGCATGGCTTGCGTGGATGAATGTCCGGTACACGCCATCTACGCCGGGGAAGACGTTCCGCCGGAGTTTCGATCGGACATTGAATTCAACGCGACTGAGGCCAGACGGGTGCAAGAGTCGGGCCAGGGTGCCATCGAGACGAAAAAGGATCCCTTGCCGACCGCCGCCCAAAGGAAAGCGGAATTGGGTTACTGAATTTATTCGCGGGCACCGAGCGACATAGACATGTGAAGGCACGGACGTTGCCCGAGAACCGATAACTGTTAACCGATCCGCCGATGGACGGATTCGCCGTGGCGAATAACCAGCGAGGCTTTAGCCCGTGCAACTGTCAAAACGATGCCCGATCCCATTGTCAAAAGTGAAGATCAGACCCTATTTCTCTCCCCGCTGCGGCAGATTGCCCCGAGAATGCGAGAAGCCATCCAGTCGTCGGTAGAGGCGATTAAGGAGCCGTATCGGCAAAGGCGGGACCAGCTGTCAGAAAGCTGAGCTGCTCAAGGTGAATAGGCAAGGCATTAAAAATTTCCCCGCAGAATGTGGTGGGATACTTATAATCGAACACCCTTTGACCGGTTGCCTGCAGAGCCACGATCTCGGCAAATGCATTACCGCTCTGGTAGCCGCCGGCAACGGCATAGTCGACGAGGTAATTATCCGGAGCATCTTCGTAAACGCTTCCGCATATTTGGCTAATAATCTGGAGATTATAGCTAAAGATCTGGGATGCGGTTCTATTGTTTAGATTAAGCGAGTATTTCCGTGGGACGGCAAATGTTCGCTCGCTACCAGGCGGAGTCTGGTTAAAGCTCGGAAATCCATTGTCGAACAGCAGAAGCTTATCATTGTAAGTAATCGACACCGCGTGCTGCCCGATGGGAGCAACTCCCCCCGTTGGCATAGTCAAGGCGTATTGGCGCAGGCTCGGATATTGATACCAGGCCTTGCTCGTGTCTCCAAGGATCCACTTGATCGCGCCCGATCGATAGTCAAGAGCAATAACAAAGTTTTCCCTACTCGAGACGATAAGAGAATCGTCGCTGGCCCGGTAAGTCACCGCATTATTATGAAACCAGTCGTCCCCGCGGCGGACGAACGCGCTCGGATCATCTCCAGCGGCTCGCATGGCGAGGGAGATAATCTTGGCCATATTCCAGCTGTTACGTACGCCGCCCCGCCTGTCGACCTCCAGGATAACGCTTTCGACATCGGTATTTGTGTCTACTTCCAGAAGCAACCCATATTTACCGGGGTCAATATTGTGATGGAACCCTGTCACCCCGATACCGCTGTAGTCGCCGACAACGCTGACCGCCCCATCTAATTCGATGCGAATGAGCTGGGGTCCCGTTCCCAGATAAATGGCGTTATCAAAAAATGCACTTGCCGTACTTGATATTTCCGCGGTGCCAACCCAGCGAAGTGCTCCGTCCGTATCCATCAAAGCAGGAGAAAAATCACTGCAGCTGTTTTTCAACAACATGAAGTCGTAGCTTAAACTGGTGGAGAGAGTCCGTGCCTTCACTACGGTGCCCTGCTTATACCCGCAGGGATCATGGAACGCTCCTGTAACGAGTGAAAATAGACTCTGCTTTGATGAGTTATCGTGGAAGACATAGTTCAGCGTAACGCTATTAGTAACACCATCATAGAGTCCAAAGACGGCAACTTTCAGATGGCCAGCGGAGTCCAGATATCCCCTGCTAGATAAATAACCGCTCGCATAAGTTGCCGAAATCGGGCGGGTAACGGAACCGGGTTTCGGCTGAACGGTAAACTGCACGCTTTTCAAGTTAGCGATCGGACTAACCATAAAGTTGAGGTAACGAATAAAAGGACTGGCTCCCGGAACTTTGCTCACAAGAATGATGCTGGTGTCGTCCGCCTGAGTCGCGCTGGAGGACTGCAACGTTACAATCAGCACGCTCGCCGCTATCATAAGCATCCTTGCTGCACCCGAACTCCGACCACCTTGACTGCTCTTGCTACTAAAAATCTTCATCCACCCACTCCTTTCGAATTTGCAATTTAATTTCCAGCTCCGACGCCAGCATGTTTGGCTCATTTTTCGAAGTCAATCTCAAACGTGTTCAAATTCGTCCTAACTTGAACGCCCTATCGGCTCCTTCTTCATCCACAGCCGGCGAAAGGGCGAAAGCGTAGACTTAAATAAAGCAGAATGTTGCAGCTCAACAGCGATTACTCGGCCGCCTTGGACAACCAGCTTGTCATGGCTGTCCTCACCCAAAAAATTTCGCTTTCCAGCTGTGGGGCGATGTCGCAATAATGAGCAATATCGTCGATTTGCTTCTGAGTGGCGCGCTCATCGAGCTAAATCGGTTTCGATTCGACCATCCGGCGCGAGCGCGCGTTTTTCAGATCGAACTATTTCTTCAGATCGGAAGCAATTTGACTCGTTCACTCCCACTCTCTCGCCCTCTCGGGTTTGCCCATCTATGTCGTCCGGCAGCTGCCGGACGGCTCCATTCGGTGAACCGAGCCGTGGGCGCGAGCGAGATGGACGGTCAAGTCTGTGTGGGCAACAGATGAGCCTCGTGGGCGCGAGCGAATCAATGCAGTGAATGGGATGAGCGATCCGGCAGCTGCCGGAGTAAAGCTGCGAGGGAAGCAGCGAGTGAGTGTGGGCAACGAGCGAGCTTCAAATGGGCGGGGCGGCTTGCCTCCTTCGTCCGGCGGCTGCCAGGCTACGGCGCGCCAGGGGAGGTCTTCGTTCCTTCGAACATCTGATATCGGACATCTGACGTTCTGATTCAACTGGTGCTGTCTTCGAGGCTTTCATTTTTGAGTCAAAGATGTCGAGGTTGAGCGCTGGCTGCGCGCGGATAGCGGCTGCTAGCTTTACGGCGGGAGGCACCGGGCTTGAGTGTGTCTAGGAAGCCGGGGCATACTGGATAACGGCTCGCGTAATCCAGAGCTTCCCGCTAATGTAGACGCATTGTGAAATGTTAGATGTTTTAGACGCGACCCCATTCTCAAATCCCTTTCGGAGTTTAGATTTGACCTAGCTCTGTTGAAAGGATGTGGTCCAACACTGAGTACGCTTTCATTAAGACCGGATTTTGCATGGATTTAGCGCCAAAGGCGCGGCACTCATTCCAGCCCCAGGGATGCTTTCGTACGCGATCCACCCAGAGTCCTGGGACGTTGCCCCAGGCTAATATAAACATCGCGCCGTTGGCGCTAAAGAGACGCTAAGCTTTTCAACAGAGCCATTGACCTCTAAGCGCCATCTCAAGGAATTGAGACTTGACCGCAAATCAGTCCTCACTCTGTTGAAAAAAAGAAGTGACGGACGTGGCCAATCTCTGCTTCAATAACATGATCGCGATCTGATGTACGGGGGCCGAATCACCAGCGAGGAAAAGTCGGCCCTCAGCATGTACATCGGTGTCACCATCGCGGTCGTGCTCGCTGCCGGGGCGCTGTACTTCTTCTTTCTCGCGCAGAAAGAGAAAAAGGAGACCACAGGTTTCGATCCGAACCGCCCCGTCCCGAGCGACGCGGTTTTGAAACACCGATTAAAGACCGAGGAATATTTCGTCGTGCGGCAAGGTGGCACGCAAACCCCTTTTCAAAACGAGTTCTGGAATAACGAGCGCACCGGCATCTACGTCGATGTCATTACCGGCGAACCACTCTTCACTTCGCTCGACAAATTCGATAGCGGCCTCGGCATGCCCGCGTTTAGCAAACCGATCTCGAAAGATCTCCTCGTCGAGAACCTGGACACTTCGAATGGTATGCAGCGCACCGAGGTGCGCGCTAAACGAAGCAATGCCCACCTTGGCCATCTCTTTCCCGACCCGAAGTCGTCCACTGGACAACGCTACTCCGTTAACTCGGCCGCCTTCCATTTCATTCCAACCGAACGAATGAAAGGTGAAGGTTACGAAGGGTTCCTGTCGCTTGTGGAGAAAAAGTAGCGTCGTCCTGTCGCGCCGTCATTCCCCCCGAGATTCGCGGTTGCCGATGGAGGAGAACTTTTCTTCATGTGACCTCGCTGGTTCGGAGACCTTCTGGCGCTGGAATGAGAAAGGTCGCCGCGCATAGAAACACAAAAACCGCGACGGCACCGATCCATTCCCAAAAGCCAAGGTGCCAAAACACTGAGTCACGAAGCGCGTGCCTGATTGGGTGTGAGAGCCTCGGATAAAACCGCGAGACCAGGAGCAAAGCTTCACTGCAAATTACTCCCGTTAGCGGTAGCACAGTCACGGCCGCCCAGATCCAAAACAATGATCGCGGCAAAGCGCGGCCACTTCCTTTCCAGGCGCACCAGCAGCCACTCAACATCCCGATTGCTAAGAATCCCGCCGATGATCGCGCGAGAAACTCGTGGAACCGCCGGATGCCTAAGGCCGCATGGACGTGCTGTGGCACCACGAAGGAATCAGCGATGAGCGCAACGATTCCCAACAGGAACGCGACGCCGGCCATGCGCCCTCCAATGCTTGCTACCGGGGCAAGGCCTCGGTTCAGGTGTTGAGCGAATGGAAGCATGAACAATCCGGTCAGTATCAATCCACAGGCAGCGATCCGGTAGTGTTGTGGATTATCGCGTGGAGAAATAAGGTTGGAAATTACGCGGTAGCGCCAGTCATAGCCTTTCGGAAACATCGATGCACTAAAGGTCAGGACCCCGAAGAACGAAATAACGATCAGACAAAGCAAAATGACCAGTCCGGATCTGCGTCGAAACATTCAGGCAAAACGCTCCCGCAGGCTTCGGGTGCCTGCAACTCATTCCCGATTCAAAGCAAATATCAAAAGTGAAGATCGGACCCCGATTCTTCCCGGTCTTCGAACCCTTCCGCCGCTTGCTCGCTGGTGATTCAACGCTTCGTCTTTCGTGGAAGCGAAAATGTCAGAACCGCGCCGCCGCCTCGCTTGCTGCTCGCGGAAATCCATCCCTTGTGGTCTTCCACGATTCGTTTGCAGATCGAGAGTCCAAGCCCGGTGCCGTGAGACTTGCCGTGGGTAAAGAAGGGTTCGAAGAGGTGCGCCAATACATCAGGCGAGATGCCTGGGCCGGTGTCTTCCACTTTGATGATCACATCACGCTCACTCAATACGAAGTTCAGCATGATCCGCCCGCCGCGGGGCATGAAGTCGATGGCATTGCGCACCAGATTGGAGAAAACGTGGGGAAGTCTATGTCGATCGAGGGGGATTCTGATACGCGGCGGCGATGTTTTCAGTTCGATGGCAACCGATTTTCGCGCGGCTTCCGGCCTGAGTTCGGCCACCATTTCTTCGATGAATTGATGGAAGTTTGTCATCGTGAGCACGACGCGGCTTCGCGAGGAGTGCGTGAACTCCAGCACTTCGCCGATCATCCCCGTCATTCGCTCGACTTGCCTGCGGATTATGGCGTTCGCCATCGTTTTTTCTTTGTGGGTTGCATCGTCGGCAGAGACAAGGTCGGCGGCAAAACCGATGTTGCTCAGTGGACTCTGGAAATCGTGCACGATGGACTGTGCGAAGCGCCCCACCAGCGCAAGGCGCTCATGGTGAAAGAGTTCCTGGAGATAACGCTGATCGAACTCCCGTAACCGGTGGCTGAAGCCGTGCATCATCGTCACGAGCAGCCGGGGCGATCGAGTAAACATCCGCCATACTTTGTCGCGCGAAATGCGCCGGACAACAGTATCTGCCTTCGCTATCGCCGTGGCGGATCGCGGTTTCGAATCGATGACGGCAATCTCACCGAAGTAGTCACCGACCCCAAAGGTCGCGAAAACGCGGCGCTCGTGGCCTCCGATTAAGGCCGATATTTCCACGCTTCCCTGCTCGATCACGTAGAGGGCGTTGCTCGATTCACCTTCTCGAAAAATTACCCGTCCCTTCTGGAACGAGAGCTTCCTGGCGCTACGCTTCAGCAAATCCAATCCTTGGGAGGAGGACACGGGAATCCGGCTAGGGGAAAGGGTCATTCGTGCAGACTAGCGATTTACCAAGGCTTTTGCCAAGCACAGGATGCGACAGGCAAAAACCTCGACCACTGCGTCTTAGACTTATTCATGCGAGCCGAACAACCCGCTCTCTGTCTCGAAGCCGGGGACCCTCACCGTCCGCTCGAACCGAAGGCCAAGCTTTTCGAGAAGGTGCGCCGATGTTGCGTTGGTGGACGACGTCAGCCCGATGATGCGCTTCAGTCCCAGCTCCGTCCGGCCGTACTGCATCAGCGCCGACGCCGCTTCGAAGGCGTAGCCGTCGCCCGAGAACCGTTCGAGCGTCGAGTAGCCGATATCGAAATCCTCCAGCGTCTCGCGCTTCAACAATCCGCAGGTGCCAACCGGCACTCCCGTTGCTTTCAACTCAACCACGCAATAACCAATGCCGTATCGCTCGTAGCCCGGCAGGAACTTCTCCCTGATATAATCCGCCGCCTGCGCGAGCGTCCGCACCCCGCGATCCGCCACGTTGGCGATGAAGGTTGGCTCATTGAGCACCTCGAGGATGAACGCCGCATCGCGCTCCGGTTCAAAAGGACGAAGGATCAACCTTTCGGTTTCGATTTGTCTCATGGAGCCTGGATACATCCCATTCTGCGGAATACGAAAGTGCTCAATCAAAAATGCCTTGGCTGCGATCGCCACAGCAATAATCACCAAACCGCCGATTAGCTGTTTGATCCTTTTGCTTCGCATATGCAGTATCGCCTAGCGAGACAAAGCTGAGCTACGGCTACTGGGGCCGGGGTTTTCATCTCTCAACACTCAACTATCAACCGTCAACTGAGTTCTCAAAGCGGTAGCCGTTAGCTGAATCGCCTTCCATGAGAAGGCATTCAAGTTAAGAATGAAATTCATTTCATCGCTTCGTTAATAAGGTGGGGTAGCGGTTGGGATCGGGCTTCCATGCGGACTCGCGGGTCGGTCCATGTTTAGATCCAAGTTACCGCAAAAGGGTGGAACGTTGCCATCTGGTTATCGAAGTCGGTTAGGTGCTTCCATGCGATGCATCGCAATCGTTCCAGATCGTCTGTCCTCGAGTTGCTCTCATCAGGCCGGGTGCGGAAATGGCTGATATGGCGTTTGGTTTTTCCACAAACTCAACAGTAGGATGGAGAGCTTTCGCGCTACGGCCACAACGGCCCGTTTCTTGGCGCGTCTGGTCCCGTCGGCCGCGAGCATAAGGCCATATTCACGCAGGGCACTGGCGGGGCCGAAGGGCCCGAGGATGTATTGCGCGGCACTCACCAAGAGTCGCCGCAGGTAGGCGTCGCCACGCTTGGAAATGCGCAGTTGAGGATCGCTCTCACCGCTTTGATCACGTCGCGGACATAAGCCGGCGTAAGCTCCGATATCGCGTACATTTTCAAAGCGGCTCGGATCCTCAATCTTTAAAACGAAGTAGAGAGCGGTAATCGGTCCCACGCCAGGGATCTGCTGCAGCCAAAGTGTTTGGGGATATTTCGTCTGGGCCAGGGCGCTGATTTCCCGGTCGAGCATCTGGATTCGTGCGCTGAGCTCAGCCAGAGCCTGCACGCTCGGGGCAATCATCTGGCGAAGCATTTCGGGCAACGCCTCCATCGCCACCTTGTGAAAGTATCCACTGGAAGGGTTGCGCACCGTGTAACCCAGGCTCTTCAAGCTGAAGCGCACGGAATTGATCAGGCCCACCCGCGCGCGCACCAGACTGTCGCGCAGCTTAATGCGCAACAAATCCTCCTGTGCCTCCTGACTGCCGTGGCGCACCGGATAAAGCAGCGCAGGATCCATTCGCCCAATACGCGCCAGCATCAGCGCGTCACGCCGATCGCTTTTGCGCTCGTGCTGATAAATCGCCCGCACCTTGCGCGGATTGGACACCACCACCCGCCAGCCCAGTCCTTCCAGCAATCGACTGATCCAGGGACTATGCGCTCCCGCCTCCATCACCCCGAGCGCGCCGTGATAACGGCCGGCCAGCTTCGTTAGGGAGTCTCGATCGTTGCTCAGGCTGCCTTCTTCAACTACTTCGCCTCGCTCATCCAGCGCACAAAATCTGTGCCGACGATCTCCCAAGTCCAATCCTACCGTAATGTTACTGCTCCTGGTATGTTGCTTCATAGGCGTCGAGCTTACCCTGAGCGCAATCGCTCAGACGCTCTTCGCCTTCTCATCTAATCTGGTTAGATCGTTTCATCCTTGCCGTACGAAAAGAATGTAAGCGAAGGCCACACTCAACAGCAGAGCCATGGCTCCGAGGGCCCTCCAGAATGTCAAAAGCGCTGTGTAAAGTCGTGTGTTCTTCTTTGGCATGGGCAATGGCAACCAACGAACACCACGGAACAGTCGGTCTGCCGATGCGAATAGCAAAACTAGGCCGAAGGCTGCTGGCAGTAATACGACAACTGTTGCGACTATCTTGAATGCGATCATCGGATCTAACGAGAATTAGATCAGCCACCGCTGGCGATCCCGAGCTCTGCTACAATTTTCAATCTTCTAGCTTCCATCTGCGAGTTATTTCGCCGGAGAGCCGTTGGCAGCAGCGCTTGGTGAGGCGATTTGTTCAATTGCAAGTTACCCCGCATGGCTGAAAAAGCCGAGAGCAAAAAAGCGCGTGATGATAGCTGCAAAGGTAATGCCAAGGACAAGAAGTAGCCAGCGCCAGCGAAGCCAGAATGCTCGGAAACCAGAAAACTGAGCAAAGATGTCCGCGGCATACACGGCGCAATAACAAAGGTTGGCAAGGACAGCGAGGACGAATAGGAAAAGAATCCCGTTAAGCGTCACAGTGCTTCTAGACGCGGGCCAAGCACTAAAGAAATAACCAAGGACGACCGATGCTAGAACCGCGTTGTAGATGAAGCGGCGTGGCTCCCAATAGCGAATGGAATCTGTCGCCATCTCGCGCAGTGACGCTCGCTCGTGAGATCGAATAGTAGCTTCCGCTTCGTTCATGAAAAATACGTAGAATCGCCTAACGAGCCAAAGCTGAGCTACGGCTACCGATGCCGAGCGTCAAATGCGAGCTAAAGGTTTTAATCATGTGAAATGAACTTATGCGCCGGGGAGTCGTTAGCTCCAGCTTGGTTAGGTGCTGGGTTCGTCGTTCGCATGTGAACCGAGTGCTCTTGATAAGCGACGGGTAATCTTCACCATGTTAGCGTGCGAGCGCTCCAATCCGTAAACTGTAAGCGGGAAGTTTAGCGGTTTCTGCAGCTCCCAAATCTTCTCATGCTCACCGGGAGGCAGAATTTGCGCAGGACTACCGACGGCAATCCACCCGATTGGCACTGTTTCGCCGGCGGCTAACTCGCTCAGCACATGCACGACGCCATTTACTCGAACCTCGCACCTCCTGCCGAGATGCGCCGAATGGAAAATGGTCGCGCCGGTCGCAACGAAAACCTCGTCCTCAATCGTGCAACCGACGACATGGGCGTTCGGGCCAATAAGGCAGTTATTTCCGATGGTCAAAAGATGACGCTCGGAACTGCGAAGCACGGCGTTCTCCATGACAATGCACTCGCTGCCGATAGTGATAGAGCCGGCTTCTGCAATCACCTGTGCACCGAAGAGGATGCGGCAGCCAGGCCCAACAGTCACGTTGCCGCAGATGACTGCACTTGGCGCCACGTATGCTTTCGTGTGGATACGGGGCGAATGTCCCAAGTGTGTGACTAGCATATTAACCTAACGAGAAAGAGATAAGCCACGGCAGGGTGTCGTGGCAAACACGCTGAAGTTGCATGGCAATGGGGCCGTCGGCTGCATCGCACTTGTTAGGAATCCTCACTCGGTTTGCTTTCAATCAACCATGCGCCCAATGATTTCATGAGAGGAATCGTGGTTATCTCCAAATACCGAGTCACGGAATTTGCGCTGGCATTTACATGCTGATGCCAAACCAAGATCGGAGTGAAAAAGAGATCGCCCTCCTTCCACTCGATGCGCCGGTCCGCACCCTCCTCGTCGTAAATCACAGTATAGCCCTGGCCCTTCAACACATAGAACAGCGCCTCACAATTGTGCCGGTGGAGCGTCGCCGATGCTCCGGCTGGCAACTCGCTCACGTGGGCTTCGAGCGCTTTCAAACCTGGGAATCGAAAGTAAGCCGCAGCATTCCCGCGATCGCTTCGTGGATGGACAGGATGATGCACGAGCTGCTTCACGAGCAGCCCATCCTCCGCTGGATAAGTATGGGCATGCATGAATGCGTCCAGCGCTTCTTTGTCATCGCGTATCTTTGGCATAATCCCACCATCTAACGAGAACAAGATGAGCTGCGCCGGGCGAGAGCGAGCACGGTAACAGGATAAGGATTCAAGCTAGCAGAAAGCAAGCTACGGTTTGCGCTCGCACCAAGTTATTTCGGCTCATCACGAACCTTCAACACGATCTTGCCGCGGGCGTGACCTGTATCCGCTTTTGCCAAGGCCTTGGCTGCGTCAGCCAGTGGAAAAGTTTCGGAAACAACGACTTTAAGTTTCTTTGCGTCGATTAGCTTTCCGACCTCGGCCAGCTGATCGCCCTTATATTCAGCCTCGAGAGACACGCCGCGAATCCCATATTTGTCCAACTCCGCCTGATCAACGCGGCCAACCAGACCCACCAGGATTCCACCTTTTTTCACGATCGGATAGGATCGCTTCAGCGTTTCGCCACCGACGCCATCAACGACCACGTCAACGTCTTTGACGATATCCTCGAATTTTTGGGTTTTGTAATCGATGGCCACATCGGCCCCAAGTTGTTTCAGGAAATCTTGATTGGCGGTCGAAGCAGTCGCGAACACTTTCGCACCGCGAATCTTTGCAATTGGAATCGCAAACATTCCGACTCCGCCAGACGCTCCCTGGATTAATACTGTCTGTCCCGGTTGAACATTTGCTTTGTCCACGAGCGACTGCCACGCGGTCAATGCGACACTCGGCACGCCTGCAGCTTGAGCAAAACTCAACGTCGCCGGCTTCAAAGCCGCCTGGTTTTCTTTCGCCAGAGTATACTCCGCGTAGCCACCGCCATTCGAAATTGAAATGAACGCATAAACAGGATCACCCGCTTTAAATTTTTTTACGTTGGCACCGACTTTTTCGACCGTGCCGGCAATGTCATATCCGGGAATCCACGGCAGCTGTGCTCCGAAAACTTTCGCATACTTGCCCGACAAGAGAGTCCCATCGAATGAGTTCACCCCAGCGGCAAAAGACTTGATTAGAATCTCGTTCTCTTTCGGCTGGGGGAGCGACACATCTTCAACTTTTAACACCTCCGGTCCCCCCCATTGATGCGCCACGATTGCTTTCATAGTCGGGCCCGGTGATTGCGCATCAATTGCGGCGGCAATGAGCGCTGCAAATAAAGCTGCCAATTTCATGTAATCCTTTCTATTTCCGGTTGATTATCTCCATTGTCGCACACGCCCAAGATTCTGATTCTTCGACGTGCCGATGAAAAAGCTGTCGTCCGGTCCGCGATAGTAACGCTCGTAGCTGTGAACCAGAAGCGAAAAGACGACGAGAACCGCAACAACTACCCCAGAGATGAGCGATCTCTGCGTCCGGGGTCCAAGCATGTGATCCGGGAAAAAGCATCTAACGAGAACAAGATGAGCTACGGCTACCGGCGCCGAGCATGAATCGAAGCGAAGATGTTTTGGTCATGTGAAATGTAAACGCCAGCTGGTAGCCGTTCGCTGCAGCGTTTTGTTAGGCGAGCACAAGGAGTCAGCATTTGAATTATTCAGTGGGGTTGAAGCCGAGGGAACAAGAAAATGAGGAAGACAAAGGCTTCGGCAAGGGTTGCAGCAACGAAAACGACCCGAACAGACCTACTTGGGGCGAAAATGCCCGACAGTAGAAAAAGCATGATGAAGCCGGGAGCGAATATTACCTCCAACGATCCGAGGGCTAAAAGTGGGCTCAGGGGGCCGGATGAACCAGTAGCGCGTTGATATGCCATAGCGATCGAGGCTGCGATGCTTGTCACGGACACGGCAAGCGTCGCTGTCGAAAGCAGCATCCAAAAGGTGGGATGAGGTCTCAGAAAATAGAGTGTCGCCGAAAGTGCAGGCAGGGCGGCCGCCCCAAAAATGCCGAGGAATAGCAGGCTATCTCCAAAGGCGAACATTGCCGCGTACTGCTCGCGGTCCGGCCCGGCCGTCCGGGCAACATAAACTTTGAGAGCGATATAAGCGATAGCCAGCGCAAGGACGAAGCCGAGGAAGACGATCGCAACCTTTGCTAAGGGCCGCATGTTCTTGAGTTCGAGCATGTGCAAAGTACCCTAACGAGAACAAGCTGAGCCACCGCTGGCGGAACCGAGCTTTGCTACAATCTTCCATCTTCTAGCTTCCATTGGCGAGTTCTTTTCCGGGGAGCGCACTGCCCGGCCGCCGCCTGCGGGCGCCTCGCGTGCTGGTTTCGCCGCCTCGCCGAAAGAACCTTGGATTCTTCAAGACGTGGTGGCTACGATGGACAAAAAGCGCGTTGCAGAAGACGTTCGGCTCGGGGAAGTGATGTAAGGTGTAGGTCTCATACAGACCCAGCAAACGGAAGTTCTTCTCGGCCAGATAATCGAAAAGGGGTGAGAAGGGAGTATTCTGCCGGTTTTGGGCGCAGAAAGTTACCTCGGCGTAAACATAACGCACGCGGCCTGGCCCCAACAACTCGCCCGCACCCCTGAGCACCTCCAGGTCATAACCTTCAGTATCCGTCTTTAACACATCGATCACGTCGATCTCATGCTGTGCACAGAAGTTCTGCAAGCTATCCATGGTGACCCGCACCGAACCTGGGTCGTGCGGCACGCTCTCTGTGGCTTGCGCCGCGCCCACCAGGGAGTTCAGCACCGAGTTCTCGCGCGTGTTGACCTGAAGCGCTCCCGGGCTGGCTCCCAAAGCCAACGGAAAAATCCGGACGTTCTTCAGGTGAGCCGTGCGTTCCCGGAGCGTTCCAAATGTGACCGGAAACGGCTCGAAGGCAAAGATCGAAGCTTGGGGGAAGCTTGCACGCACCTCGAAAATGGTTTGGCCCACGTTTGCTCCCACGTCAAAAAAGGTAACCGAGGCATGGAGTCCCAGTTTCTTGAGGTCCAACAGCCAATCCACTCCGGGCGGAAGCGAGCCGTTGGTGAACAGATGAAAGCCGGAACGCTTAAGCAGGCCTTTGAAGGCGGATTTGATCATAAAGTAAGGAGCAGCCCCCGTTCAGCGCCTAACGAGAAAGAGATAAGCCACGGCAGGGTGTCGTGGCAAACACGCTGAAGTTGCATGGCAATGGGGCCGTCGGCTGCATCGCACTTGTTAGGAATCCTCACTCGGTTTGCTTTCAATCAACCATGCGCCCAATGATTTCATGAGAGGAATCGTGGTTATCTCCAAATACCGAGTCACGGAATTTGCGCTGGCATTTACATGCTGATGCCAAACCAAGATCGGAGTGAAAAAGAGATCGCCCTCCTTCCACTCGATGCGCCGGTCCGCACCCTCCTCGTCGTAAATCACAGTATAGCCCTGGCCCTTCAACACATAGAACAGCGCCTCACAATTGTGCCGGTGGAGCGTCGCCGATGCTCCGGCTGGCAACTCGCTCACGTGGGCTTCGAGCGCTTTCAAACCTGGGAATCGAAAGTAAGCCGCAGCATTCCCGCGATCGCTTCGTGGATGGACAGGATGATGCACGAGCTGCTTCACGAGCAGCCCATCCTCCGCTGGATAAGTATGGGCATGCATGAATGCGTCCAGCGCTTCCTTGTCATCGCGTATCTTTGGCATAATCCCACCATCTAACGAGAACAAGATCAGCCACCGCTGGCGGGGCTGCGGTGTTTGTTGCTATCAACTATCATCTCTCAACCCTCAACTGATTTAGTACCATTGCCGACGGTTGGCTGCATCGGATGGTTCGGCTCTCTTGTTCATCTTTGATCCTTCGTGGCCTTTGGGGCCAACTTTACGCCTGCATCGCCTAGGACCTTGTTAAGCGCAATCACCTTTCGATTGCGGTCTGCGGCTTCAGCCTGAGGCGCTAAGCGCAGTCATGGCTGCCAGCGAGTCCATATAGTCCCGCCATTGCACGATCTTTCGGCCCTCAATAGTAACGACCGAGATGAACCGGTTGTCGTATGAGGAGCCGGTCGCGACAATTTTACCATGGACATCGTATTCGATGATGACAACGCGAGGGTCCTGCGATCGGTGCACGACGAGCTCATCAGCGCCGTGCAGGACGATGTTGTTGCCGTAGCCCGCATAGAGTGCCATCAGGGCGTCACGACCACGAAGTGTCTGGGGCCATCCGGGGAAATGATATCGAAATTCGAACTCCGCGTCGTCGGCGATGGTGTCGAAATAGTGGTCGCCGTCGACCAGGCCGGCCAAACCCTGCTGGACGATGTCGAAGAACGGGTCGAGCGCCGTGAATGCCGCGTACTTGGGATCGGTCACGATTTGCTCCTTGGTTGTTGCGTAAGTTAGTTCAAGTGAACGAAGAACCCACGAGTCGCCTCTGCCATCTAACGAGAATTGTGCCCAAAAATTACGTCTTTAAAGGCGTATTTTTTGGACCTAATACGATTTCGTGTTCGGAGTTGCGTCTGGAGGGTCACCGGCTGATCGGGCGAATTGTGACAGAGCTTGCCAGCCGCGCCAAGCTCTTTCAAAGCTTCTGATTGATGGTGACTGATAACTATTAACGGGTAACCGTTAACCGGTCCGCGGTGCAGTCAGGACATCGTATACGTTTCAGGTTCAGGACATGGTATACACTTGGTTTACAGTTTGTTGGTTGTTTTCATTCGTTTCCACTGCTTTTTGCGGGCGGATATCCGCCCGCAAAAAACTTGCTCTGGAGGGGTCGATCTGGCCGAGCAAGAGTCGACCAAACCAGACGTTGACCCCTTCGCCTACACTCTGCAGTCCGACGTTCCAGCCGGCCAAGCTGGTACTGAGAAAATAGCATTCACCTTCCCAATGGAGTTGGCCACAAGCATTAACTTTACGGGTAGCCATTGCGGCGTATTCTAATGCTATGGGCGTGCCGTCATATTTGCGTGGAGCCGGCACGTAGAGCTCGCCCGGGGTGCGCATTCCCAGTGCCTCGTGCGGCCGCTCATTGTTGAATTGCTCTCGCCACAGATCCAGTGCCGCCTGACAGTGTATCCCGGCGACTCCTTCTAGTTCCACACTGATGTCGCGATGCAAACGTTCGTGGGCACCGTTATCCTGCGGGTGCCCAGGTCGGCCGCGCTCCAAATCAATGCCCAGCGCTACCCACCAGGCTGAGAGTCGACTCAACCCAAGGAGCGCCCTCATTGCGGCAAAAGGCGAGCCATTGTCGCTGCGGATCATCTGCGGCAAGCCGTAACGGTCAAAGAGCCGCTCAAACACCGTGCGCACCGTCATACTGCGGGCATTCTCCATCACCCGCAGCTCCAGAATATAGCGCGTATGTTCATCGCGTACTGTTAGCGGTTCACACCGTTGCCCCGCTTCGTCATACCACCAGCCTTTGAAGTCCACTGTCCACACCTCGTTAGGCGCCTGACCACGCCGCCCGCTATGCAACCGCCCGCCTTCCGCTGAGGGCCGTCGCCGCGGCCGCCGCTCGGTCAATCCCGCTCGCTCCAGCACTCGCTTAAAACTGCTCTCACTCGCTGCTTCTCCATGCAGCCGCAGATATAATTCGCGGATCTTACGCGGACCCCAGCGCGGATGCGCTTCCTTCAGACGCACCATCTCACACACCTCCCTCTCCCCCAATGCTCCAGGGCTGCTCCGTGGCCGCCGCGACTCTTCCCTCATCCCTGCTATGCCCCAACGCAAAAACCGCTCCCGCCACTTGTAGCCAGTTCGTGCCGTGATCCCATACTCCCGGCACAGCGCTCGGAAGTTCTCCCTCCGCAACGCTCTCAATCCAAACTCAATTCGCTCTTCCATAGGTTCACTTTTTTTCCACGGCATGCCGAGGTTTTTACCTCACCACACCACCAAAAAAGTGTTACCTATGTCCTGAACCTATTGTGTATACGACGTTCCTGAACCTGCACCCGCGCGAAGCGGAATCACCTGCGAGCCAAAAAGGGCAGGATTGCGATCACGACGAGCAACCCGAAAATGATCCAGATGGCCGCAGACAATACGTCGGGTGACTCGGGCTCGAGTTTAGTCGACCCACGTTTTGGCAATGAAAGTCTTTTGTTCATATCGGAAAAGAGCGTTCCGTTTGTTCAGAGGCCATACCGCGGGGGAGCGTACATTAGACTGGCGCTTCCCGGATTACCATGAAACACCAACGCCATTCCGTCGCCGGTCGGAATCTTGATCAATTTGCCCGCAGATTCCGCAATCCGAATGCTCCGTACTGCGGACGATTTGGGCACGCTGCTCGTTAATCAGCAGCTTCGAGTAACCAACGATGTCGCAGAACTAACCGTCCAGAGGCTGTTCAATGATTTGCTGGGTAATATTTTTATAGACATCCAAGTTTAATTATATAACGATCAGGTCCTTGAAACACTTTGCGCAAGCAATTCCTATGAAAAATCTATCAAAAGCAATCTTGGCCGTTTTGGCGACCGGCGTAATCACGTTCGGGCTATTTGGTCAGCAGGTTCAAGCGGCTGTCACCTTTAACTTCCAGGAAAATGGCAGCAATGTAAATTTGGGCCCCACCAGCACCTTTACCGAAGGGGGTTTGTCCCTAACTGCCAGTGGGTTCCTCACCGCAGGTGGGACTACGGCTCTTTATGCAAAAAATGTGGGTGACGTAGGTGGGAGTAATGAGATGGGATTGGGCACCGCAAGCGACCCCACGGGTCAAAATGAAATCACTACCGCTGATTTCGTGCAGCTTACGCTGCCTACGACTCCGTCTTCCATTTTTACTTTGGCCTTTTTGTCCAGTGTGCAACAGGGTGAACAGGCGAAGGTTTATTTCACCACTACAGCGGGGTCTCTTACGGGGGCGACACTTATCGGGACGGTAACCAACGCTGATGGATCCGTGACGATTCCGGCGGCCGACCAGACCGGCTTTATTGATATAACGGCTGGCAGTGTTAATGTGCTTTTGAAAAGCGCTACATTTACTGCTGTTCCGGAAGGCAGCTCTATTGTCTTTCTCGGTGTTGGTGGTGTTGCTCTGGCCGGAATTGCAAGCTTGCGCAGGATGGTCCGCCCGGCGCAGATCGTAAGGGCAACCCGTCAGAAATTCTATTAACCGGTCGCTTTTTGCGTCTCGACCGCTTTGTTAAAAGCTAACAAGCTAATCGCAGATGTCGTTCCGAATTCCTTTGTAGCGCCTCAATCCCGCAGTTCTAACATCAGGATCGCGCCGACGAAGAAAGTGCGGAAACGATGGCGACGGAGGAGCAAGACGTTAGAGAATTGCCTGCATATGGAGTTGAAGAGGCTTCGCATTATCTCCGCATCCCTGCGGCGACTTTGCGTGCTTGGGTTGCCGGCATGTGGTACAATACTGGTTCTGAGCGTAAGTTTTTCAAACCAGTAATCCCGCCAGCAGCGAGGTCCCGGTCACGCTCTCCTTCATCAATTTGATTGAGGCTCACGTTTTGGGAGCAATCCGTCGGAAGCATCGAGTGAACATGCCAGCCCTCCGGCGCTCGGTTGATTTTTTGAAGAATAAGTTGGGCTCAGGACATCCATTCTCCGATCACAAATTCGAAACAAACGGAATCGACTTGTTCATATCGCACTACGGTCAGTTCATTTCTGTTTCTGAAGGTGGACAGCTTGCAGTCAGAGAATTGCTGGAAGCACACCTGCGGCGTATCGAACGGGATGATCAAGGGATACCTATCGGGCTGTATCCATTTACGCGACTGGGGTCGCCGGACGAACCAAGGAATATTGTCATCGATCCATTCATATCGTTTGGCCGTGCTGTCATCACTGGCACTGGAGTGACTACCGAGCTCGTCGCTGAACGGTTCAAGGCCGGCGAATCCGCGGACGAGCTCGCCAACGACTACGGCTGCGACCGCGAAAAGATTGAAGAAGCGATCCGTTGCGAACTCAGCCTCGCCGAAGCCGCTTGAAAGCGGCGGGCCGTCGAGAGCGTTAGAGGTCAGAACGTCAGCGGTCAGACGGGTGGGTAATAGGTCAAGGGTCAGATGTAACGTTTTCCCGGCCTGCCGTTCTATTGCGGTTGCTGGACAACGCGCAGATAAGGCTTGGGAGCCTTCCACCCCTTGGGATAGATCCGTTTAGCTTCGTCGTCTGAGACCGATCCCGCGATGATGACATCTTCACCGGGTTTCCAGTTTACTGGGGTCGCAACTTTATGCCTGGTCGTGAGTTGGATGGAATCGAGCACCCGCAGCACTTCATCGAAGTTGCGGCCGGTGGTCATCGGATAGCTCAGCATCAGTTTGATCTTTTTATCGGGACCAATCACGAACACCGTGCGCACGGTGGCGTTATCCGCGGGCGTGCGGCCGTCGCAGCTTTCCCCTGCTGCGGCTGGGAGCATGTCGTAGAGCTTGGCGATATTGAGCTCCGGGTCGCCGATCATCGGATAATTCACCCTGTGACCCTGGGTCTCTTCGATGTCCTTGGCCCACTTGCCGTGGTGATCGACGGGGTCCACGCTCAGTCCGATGATCTTGCAGTTCCGTTTCTCAAATTCCGGCTGCAACCCCGCCATGTAACCTAGTTCGGTGGTACAGACGGGAGTAAAATCCTTCGGGTGCGAAAATAAAATGGCCCAACCTTCGCCGATCCAATCATGGAACCGGATATTCCCCTGCGTGGTTTCGGCGGTGAAGTCAGGCGCTGAGTCATTGATGCGTAGCGACATGGCAAACTTCTTTCGTTGAAGGTTCTGGTTGAGCGGAAAGACCGAAAGCATTCATGCTAGGTAAGCCCGTTTCATTCTGTCAAGACTTTCCCCATCGAGCAATGGGGGTTTTACCTACTTCGACGCCCGGTGGTGACAGTTATCGGGAAAGCCTTCTACGACATCGATCATTCCGGCAAGCATCCGAGAAGAAATCGCCGGAACTATGATTCATCTTTGGCGGTCTGGGAGATTCATCCTGTGATGAAGCTGGTGCAAAACGGACCCTGAGGCAGGCTGCCGCGGCACGCCGCAATCGTGGCCGGGAAAAATCAATAAACCCAACCACGGATTACGCAGATCTCGCAGATGCCAACGACTTCAACGTTGTAACGGTTTAACGATTCACGTTACCGAAGGTTAGTGTGAAGCGCGCTAAGAGAATAATTCGACGCCATCGGCAATTTCGATAAGCTTCGATTTTCGTTACGTTCAATTATCATCCGAATCTCTAGGTGTCCGGAGACGTTGTAGACGCGGATTATGCCAGGACAGATCAAAGTAAGTAAGGAAGCAGCGGCGCGGGAAATTCTACTGAAACGCGCGGTTGATGCCTCCTTCATAGCCGGGGGCATCCTGCTTGCGGTAATTGCTCGTTGGGCTTGGGGTTTGGTTTGGCAATAACGCCCCCGTTGGAGGAGTTGCAGAAAGGAGCGTCGCCGTTTTGCCCTTCGAAAGTCTGAGCGTCGATCCAGAGGAGGCGTTCTTCGCCGTGGGCGTTCAAGATCAAATCCGGGACGACTTGGCCAAGGTCGCGGATCTGAAAGTGATCAGCCGCAACTCGGTGATGCAATACAAGCCAGGGGTGAAACGCAATCTTCGCGAGATTGCGGATGCTCTGGGAGTTGCTCGTGTCGTGGAGGGTAGCGTTCAACGCGTGTCCGACCGCGTCCGGGTGCATGCGCAACTGATTAATGCGAGGACAGGCACTCACATTTGGCGAAAACGTTATGACGGTGCGCTCGACGACGTGTTTGCGATTGAAAGCAAAATCGCCAAAGCCGTCGCAGACCAGCTTGGGGCGAGGCTCTCGGCAGCGGAAAAAGAGACGATTGAGGAAAAACTCACCGATGAGCACCTGGCGTATGAGCGCTATATTCGCGCGGGAATTCTTCTCGACGGTACCGCGTTAGATGCGCGTTCTGCAGACCTTCGCTACCAAGCTGTGCATCAACTTGAGCTTGCCGTAGCTCAAGATTCAAAATTTCTGCTGGCCTATTGTCGCCTCGGCTTTGCGCACGAAGGACTATATTTCAATGGCTATGACCATACTCCGCTGCGATTAGCCCGGGCAACTGCAGCGGTGGAGGCCGCACTTCGGCTTGGCCCAGACCGGGGCGAACCGCATCTGGCTGCGGGGTTGTTGTACTATTACTGTTATCGAGATTACGACCGGGCTCGCTCCGAACTGGCGATTGCTCGCCGTCTGCTCCCTAACGAACCGTCGGTCTACGAGACCCTCGGCTGGATCGACCGGCGGCAGGGCCGGTGGCAGGACCACTTGCGCAATGTGAACCGAGCTCTCGAGCTTGATCCGCGTAATGTTTTTATCCTTCACCAGGTAGCCGGTACCTATCAGGTGCTGCGCCGTTACAATGATCTCGTGGCGACATTCGACCGGGCGCTGGCGGTCACGCCTAACGATGCCGTTGCTCGGGTCGCCAGGGGATTGGCTGAACTGGATTCGAACGCAACTGTTCGACCGGAGCAAGTGGCGGTTCAGGAAGTGCTCGCTAACGACCCGGGCGACGGGGTAAAAATCGTCGATCGATGGTTTAACATTGCCCTCTGCGCTCGTGATGCGAACGATGCAAAACGCGCTTTGGCTTCGATGCTGCAGGAAGGAATAACGCTGATTACGGTCACGACCAAAGTGGGCTCAATGCCCGTCAAACTGTTACCAACTGCGATTCCTTCGAGCTTCATGCGACTTTATTGAGAGGCGAAAGCTTACCTCAAAGTTTTTCCGATGAGAAGGGAGAAGGCGAGGCCCTGGGATGAGTTATCCGTGATTGGTTCTCGGTTATTGGGCATTCGCATTTTCCGAATCGTTACCGGTTAATGGCATCAGAGAATCGAAGACCGCAGATTGGCGAGGGGAGCTGGCTGCTGGACCAAAGACCTAGCAGAAATCTTGTTCTCTGAGGAGGGGATTTTCCGACAAAAGTAGAAAGTAGAACGTAGAAGGGGCAGCAATCGAAAGTCGGACGTCAGGACGTAAACGGCTTCGCCCACGTCCCACGGAAGTCAGAGATCAAAACGCAGGAAGCAAACGTCCAACGCTCAACGCCCAACGTCCAATGCCCAATGGAAGAAAAGCACGGAGTCCGCCACAGCTTGCCCGCCGTGGCGGGGCGAGTTCGTCCGCTGGAGACTGGGGAGTGGGGTAGACTTGCCGAAGAAGGGGCACGCAGCTATTCTTTGCGCGTGACTCTCAAGGTACTGATCCATACAGCCGACGAAGGCGGTTTCTGGGCAGAGTTATCCGCGTTGCTAGGTTGCGTGTCGCAAGGCGAAACGGTTGACGAAGTGCGAGCAAATGTTCGCAAAGCGATTGAAGGCTGGCTCCGAGCGGAGGATTGAAAGCCAAACGCTGACACTGAAACGCTGAGAAGCCCACAGTGAGAGCAGAAATCACAGGTCAAAAGTCACAGGTCTGTGACGGCGATTGAGTAAATGACGCAATAGCGATGGAACCGAATCAAGGATCAGACGAAACCGGTGAGATGACGGATGCAACACGGAAGGCCCCCAGAGAATTGCGTTTGGAGATCGCGCACGTGCTCTTCATGGACATCGTCGGCTACTCCAGGTTGCTGATCGATGAGCAAACCGAAGCGATGGAGGAGCTGAACCAGGTCGTGCGCAAAACGGAATCGGCGCGGGAAGCGGAGACTGCAGGCCAGCTCGTGATACTCCCTACCGGCGACGGCATGGCGCTGGTGTTTACCGGGTCGGTTGAAGAACCGGTGGAATGCGCACTCGAGATCAGCCAGAAGCTGCGGGCGCAACCAAGTTTGCCGGTTCGCATGGGCATTCACAGCGGCCCGGTGCATCACGTGGTCGATGTGAACAATCGAGAAAATATCGCCGGAGCCGGAATCAACACGGCGCAGCGGGTGATGGATTGCGGCGATGCCGGTCATATCCTGGTTTCGAAACGAGTAGCGGACGATCTTGTCCAATACCGCCGGTGGCAGCCTTATCTGCATGACCTGGGCGATGTCGAAGTGAAACACGGGGTGACGGTTTCAGTAGTAAACCTTTTTGCCGATGTGGTGGGAAATCCGGAGCCGCCGGAGAAACTCAGAGCGACTGCTGCTGGGGCCAAGCCGGTTGGGCCGGCGAGTGAAATTGCTCCACGAAGGAAAGGATTAATCGCTGCGGTGGTGTTGCTCGTCGTGGCGCTGGCAATCGGTGGCGTTTTCTTATTCCGGAATCGCGCGACGCAGCCGAGTTCAACAGTTCGAAACTCAGCAGCCGAAGGCGGACGGCCCAGCGGTCCGTCCCTACCTATTCCGGAAAAGAGCATCGCGGTTCTACCTTTTGAAAACCTAAGCGACGACAAGCAGAACGCTTATTTCACCGACGGTGTGCAGGATGAAATCCTGGCGGACCTGGCCAAGATCGCGGACCTGAAAGTGATCAGCCGCACGAGCGTGATGCAATACAAGACCGGGGCGCCGCGCGACCTGCGCGCGATCGCGGCCCAGCTGGGCGTGGCGAACATCCTGGAAGGCAGCGTGCAACGGGCCGGCAACAAGGTGCGGGTCACTGCTCAGCTCATCAATGCCCGGACCGACGCCCATCTCTGGGCGGAGAAGTACGATCGTTCGCTCGACGACGTGTTTGCCATCCAAAGCGACATCGCACAGTCGATCGCGACCCAGCTGCAGGCCAAACTCTCGCCGCAGGAAAAGACGGCGCTTGCGTCCCGGCCAACATCAGACCTGCAAGCCTACGATCTTTACCTGCGCACGCAGGCGCTCTATGCCGATACCTCCGATCCAGTTCACGCTCGCGATAAGCTTCCGCAAGCGGTGCGCGTTCTTCAGCAAGCACTCGACCGCGATCCGAAATTCCTGCTCGCCTGGGTCCTCCTCGCACGCGTCCACACCAACATTTATTGGATTGGACTGGACCACACGCCAGCGGAGTTGGAGAAAGCCAATGCGGCGGTGCAAGCCGCCGTGCGGCTCCAGCCCGATGCCGGCGAGACGCACCTGGCGCTCGCCGATTATCGCTACCACGGTTTCCGGGATTACGAAGGTGCTCGTCGCGAGCTGGACATCGCGCGGAAAACTTTGCCTAACAACGCCGAGCTTTATGAATACACCGGATACATTGATCGGCGGGAAGGCCAGTGGGCAGAAGCCACCCGCAATCTCGAGCGCGCGCTTGAGCTGGATCCGCGCAACTTTTTCACTCTGCAACAGGTAGCACTGGCATATCAGAATCTGCACCGGTATGCCGACGCGACGCGAATGTTACAGCGTTGCCTCAATGTCATCCCCGGAGATCCCAATACCCGGATAAACGTTGCCGCGATCGAGCTCGATGCTCGCGCGGACGTGAAACCGTACCAAACCATGCTGGCCGCCGTGATCGCCGAGGACCCAAGCGTCGCCCCCGATGTGGATGATCCTAACTATTCGTTGTGCGAGCGCACGTCTGCCGCCGCCGCACGCACCCTAACCAATACGCCACGAGAGGGTATCACCACCACGGGCGCCACCTTACCACGCGCCTACTGGGAAGGCGATGTCGCCCGATGGCAAGGCGACGTCCCGCGTGCTCGCGCCGCTTTCACGGTCGCGCGCGCAGAGGTGGCGAAGGCAGTGGCGGCGGAGCCGAACCTTGCCATAGCGGTAAGCTTTTTGGGCGTCATGGATGCCGGGCTCGGCCGGAAAGAGGAAGCAATTCGGGAGGGACGACGCGCTTGCGAGTTGCTGCCGATTAGCAAGGATGCGGTCGATGGTCCTGTAATTGCCGTAAACCTGGCGCAAATCCTGGCTTGGACCGGCGAGAAATCTGCGGCGATCGAGCAGCTCGAAGCGGTCGAACGCGTGCCTAACATACTGAGCTACGGTCTGCTGAAGCTCCAGCCGGTGTGGGATGACCTGCGGGCCGATCCGCGGTTCGAGAAACTGGTCGCTGATGTCGCGACCAAAGAGTTCTGACGCGGCGCTGCCGCGCTGCGCGCCTAACGAGTCAAACGTCAGAGGGCGCGTTGAAAGGAGAAAGTAGAACGTAGAATGTAGAATGGGCAGCAATCGGAAGTCGGAGATAGACGACTCCAGGACAGCGCGGCGGCTAGCCTTTACGGAATCGCTTCACCAGTTTGCGCAAACGCCGCGTCGCGGCATCGCGATCAAGTTTGCCCGCGGCCACGTCGAGCATCAGTTTTTCCCATCGTTCGCTGTCCGGTTGCGGCTCGATACCATTCAGGCGCAGGAAAACGATCGCTGCCATCATGGCCGTGCGTTTATTCCCATCGAGGAAAGGGTGATTGCGGCAGATGTAAAACAGATATGCAGCCGCCACATCGATAATATCGGTGTAGGGCGATTTCCCGCCAAAACTTGACTGAGGAGTGAGCACGGCCGAAGCGAGCAGGTTTTCGTCGCGCACGCCGTGTAATCCGCCGAATTGTTTTAACGCTTCGGCGTGAATCTCGCGGACGAAAGCGATGCTAAGGTGGAAGCAATCGTCCGGCGTTGCGCTCACGCGAGTTTGCGCAACGTTTTCCGATAATCTCTGGCGGTTTTTTTGATCGCTACGCTGACTTCCTTTTCCGAAGGTCCTTTGCGAAGTGGCATAAGCATGATGGCACCGCTTTCGGGCACGACCGTCACGTTGACTTGGTCGCCAACTTTGACGCGGGCCAAATCCATGAGTGCGGTGTCGAAGATAATGCCCTGCGAGTTGCCCACTTTCGAAATCGTCTTGGTCATCGCATAATACTATGTTTTACGGGCTGGTTCCGCAAATGTAATTGATTGGAGATGGGAGCGGGGAGCGGACGCCCTAGGCGTCGGAAGTCGGGGGCTACGGTTATTTCACCAACTCGCGCGCTTGCTGACGAATAATCTCCCGCAGCGATATATTGACCAGTTTCGAGGTGGGGAAAACTTTGGCCACGTCCGGTTCCAGAACGACTACATTGGTCCCTTGCTTATAGCGCCGCACGTATTTACCACGCTCACCTTGTGAGAAATCGTATTCGTTTCTCACCTGTTTACGTGAGGATTTATTCGATGCCTTCTTCATAACTTTTGCGTTCTCGACGGCTGACGCGTCGCGCGCTAATGATCCGGATATTATCCCCTTGATCCGTATGAACGACAACGAGCAATTTGCCAGTAAAGGCACTGCCCATGGTGACGAAGCGCTTCTCGGTCCTCGAATGCTATACTGGTCACAGCGGATTCTGGATACTCAGTTTTTCTGGCAATCGAAAAAGCGGCATTTTAGATTGTCCAAACGTTGTTCCTAAAAGCGACAAAACTTAGATACATCTTACTCGCCGCAAGCCTGAGTATTGTGGCGAGCGACGGATTCGCCCAGACCACCGCGCGCCAGTATTGCAACCGCGGTGTTGCCAGGCAGAACAAGGGCGATCTGGACGGAGCGCTGGCTGATTACAGCCGAGCCATCGAACTCGATCCGCACGATGCTACCGCTTACAATGACCGCGGTCTGGTCAAAGTGGCGAAAGGTGATCTGGATGGAGCACTCGCGGATTACAATCGCGCGCTCGAACTCACACCGAGGAACTTCGAGATTCACGGTAATCGCGCCGCTGCCAGGCAAAGGAAGGGCGATCTGGATGGGGCGCTGACGGATTACACCGTCGGGATCAAACTTTGGTACAAATATGCCACCGGCTACCGCAGCCGGGCCAAAATCAAAATTGCCAAGCATGACCTCGACGGCGCGATTGAAGATTGCAATCACGCGATTGGACTCAATCCTAAAGACGCTGCCGCCTACAATATCCGCGCTCAGGTTGAAACGGCAAAGGGCGATCAGAATGCGGCGGCAGCAGATTTCGATCGAGCGAGTAAGCTGGATCCGAAATATCGCAGCCCGCCGCCAGGGAACAAAGCAAAGGTCGACTCAGCTGGTGGGACAAAGAAGAACCCTCCGACGGAAACAAAAAATCCAGATGCTGGGAAAACCCATGATGTTCCGCCACAAGCCAAAAATGTTTCGCGACCGGAGCCGGCCTCTACCCCGCCAATGGAGATCGAGCCGAAAAACATCGCTGCTGTTTACGACCGCGATGTGGCTAAACGAACGCAGAGCGATCACGACACGACGATCGCACAGCACGTCCCTGCAGTTGAGCTCCCGCCGAAAACCGTCGAAGCCCCGGGCGACGCGGCCCGAAGAAGGGCGTTAGACCGTCCGGCCGAGAAGACGAGCCCGATCGTCGAGCTGGCTCCGAGAGAGATCGAGACGCCGAGCAGCACTGGGCTTCCCAAACCAAACACGAATGATTTGAGCGGCGAAGTGGCACCGCCGGCGGAGGGGCCAGAACCGAAGAAACTGGCGTCTCCCGCGGACGCCACTCCCGCAACACAAGACGACAATGTGAGTGCCGGATCAACGGATTATCAGCGCGCCACTGAACCGGACCCGACGAGTGCAAGCGGCTACGCCAATCGTGCTCAATTCAGAACCGCGATAGGCGATCTGGATGGGGCCCTGGCAGACTACAATCGCGCCATAGAACTCGACGCGAAATCCGCCCCTGCTTACAACGGCCGGGCGAATGTCAGGAGGGCGAGACATGACATCAATGGCGCGCTGGCGGACTACAACCATGCGATTGAACTGGATGGAGGATATGCCACTGCCTATTACAACCGTGCCATTACCAAACAGGATAAAGGCGACCTGAATGATGCGCTCGCGGATCTCAACCCCGCGATACAGCTCGATCCGAACAATGCTGCCGCCTACAACAGCCGGGGCACAGTGAGAACGATGGACGGCGATCTGGATGGCGCACTGGCAGACTACAACCGAGCGATAGAACTCGAGCCAAAAAATGCTGCCACTTACAATAACCGCGCAGCTTTATTCTTTGCCACTCGTAACTGGGGTGCTGCACTGCAGGATTACGACCGGTTCTTTGGATTGTCGAAGGAAGACCAGGAATATCCCCGGCTTTACGTCTGGTTGATCCGTGTCCGGACGGGTCAAACAGGTGCCGCAAACAAGGAATTGGTAGATTACCTGCAACAGCGCGGGACTACCGCGGATTGGTTTTCAACCGTAACCAGCCACGTTCTAGGGAAAAAATCCGACGCCGATTTATTAACTGCGGCGAAATCCTCGGATAAAAGGAAGGAGCGAGGCCAGCTTTGCGAGGCTTGGTTCTACATCGGCATGAAAAAGTTGATGGCCGGTGACAAGGCTGGCGCGGAAGGTTGCTTTAACAAATCTCTCGCAACCGATCAAAAGGACTCTACCGAGTACCACTTTGCCCGGGCCGAGTTGAAAGCACTTGCAAAGTAAGCGCCCGGCGCCGTTATCGGTTATTCGGTTATCAGTTAGAGGGCAATTCGCTCCTGCGAATCGTTATCGGTTATCAGCAAACAGGGAGCAGGAAGCGAGGAGCCGGGAGCACGTAGCCGGACGCCGAACGTTGAACACCGAACGCCCGATTACTCAGAGGTCAGCATGAAAGCGTCGATTGACTGAAAACTTGACTTACGCTTGACCAATAGCTTCGCTGTCGTGATTCGGTTACAGCGTTGAAGCGTTACATCGTTACAAAGTTAGAACGTTATAACGCGGCTGATCGCTTGACGTAAAACTTGACTTATGCTTGACTAATGGCGTGAGTTATCAGCCGGTTTATACGATTACGCCGTTGTTGCTCTCCCAAGTGGAGAAAGTAGCGGAGTTGCGGGAGCGCATTCTGGCCTCGACCGTGCAGGTGCCGTGGATTCCCGCTTTGCAGAAAGACGCACGGATTCGCAACGCGCATTCCTCAACCGCGATCGAGGGCAACCCCCTCACCCTCGAGCAGGTCCGCGCGATCGAGGAAGGACGCGAAATCCCAGCGACAGCCCAGCGGCCGCGCCGGGAGATCGCAAATTATTTTGCTGGCTTGCGTTTCGTCGAAAAGAACGCACATCGCCGCGGAATCACCCACGCCGAAGTATTGAAACTGCACCGGATCATGGCAGACGAAGTGATGGACCAGGGGAAAGCCGGTGAATACCGCACGATCCGCGTGAAAGTCGGTGACTACATAGCGCCGGCGCCTGAGAAGGTGCAGCCGACGATGTCGGACCTGTTGAAGTGGTGGAATAACCATACGGCGGAAATGTCTGCTCTACTCAGCGCAGCCATTTTGCATCACCAGTTCGAAACGATTCACCCGTTTGCTGACGGGAACGGACGAGCCGGCCGCATGCTCAGCTTGTGGGAATTGTATCGGCGAGGCTTCGACATCCATCACATTTTTTCGGTGGATGAATTTTATTGGGATGATCGCCCGCGCTATTACGCGGCGCTAGCCAGAGTGCGTGAGGAGGGCGGCGACCTGACTAGCTGGCTCGAATACAGCGCAGAGGGATTACGCGTGACGCTCGAGCGGGTTTGGACGCGTATTCAAAAGCTGACGGCGCACGCGAGCAAGACAAAACTCGTGCTGCGTCCGAAGCAGGAGCAGTTGCTTCACCTGCTGCGTGAGCGCAAGGCGCTAACGCCGCGCGAAATCTGGGATGGAATCGGCATCTCGAAACAAGGGGCTCTGGATTTGCTCAACCCGTTGATGAAAGCAGGCTTGGTCAAGCGAATTGGAACGAAAAAGGCCGGACGTTATGTGTTAGCGTGACAACGCAAGCGAAGGGCGGCCGCCTTGCCACAGCCTGCCCGCCGTGGTGGGGCCAGTCCGTGTCGCCGCCCGCCACAGCGGGTAGGCTTTGACCGGATACGGCGAATGGAGCGAGCTGGGCAGCCGCGACATAGATCACACAAGCCGAGGGGCGAGGGTGAGAGAGCGATGCGATCGAATCAATCCGTTCGCTGGCGGATCAGTCAGTCGCCACGGCGACTTCGTCCGTTGGCGAAGAGGACAGATATCGGAGGTCAGAGAAACCCGAAACGTCCAACGCCGAACGCTCAACGCCGAAGTCAGAAGCGGGAGCAATCAAATTAGAAAGGAGGAAGCGCCAAGGCGCGGATGTTTGAGAGGCCGGTGGTCAGCAGCCCTGTTTTATTTTGACGGCTGAAAACCGATTCTCCGCGGCGGCGGATCAGGCGGGGGAGGCGGAGGGTTCAGAATTTGCATGAGTTCTTGAAGGACGTGAACGATAGCGACCTCATGCGAATCCAGCCGACCGGTCAATTTCTTTTCCAGCTCTTCGAGCTTCTTCGCCAGATCGCGACTGCCCAACAGCATTTCGCGCATTTTCACGAAAGTGCGTACCACAAACACACTCATTTCCACTGCGCGTGAGCTGTTAAGGATGTTAGCGGCCATCAGCGCGCCATGCTCTGTGAATGCGTACGGGCGATACTTGCGGTGTTGGCCGCGCCCTGCCTTTAAGATCGCAATTTGCGATCTTAAAGCAGCCTCTTCGTCTGCCGTGAGCTGAAACATAAAGTCTTCAGGAAATCGCTGTTTGTTGCGCTTTACCGCTTCGTTGAACCGAGATGTGGAGCGACTGCCTCCGGCGGCAATTCCAACAACGGAGTCGTGTTCAAGTTAGATACTTCTCGAAGGGAGACAGTCCTGCACAGCTTCACCGGCCGAGCAGACGGTGGAGGTCCCGGCGATGTGGTCCGCGACTCGGCCGGCAACATTTATGGCACGACCGGGAACGGCGGCAACCTCAACTGCAACCTCAACGGTTCTCCAGGTTGCGGAGTGGTGTTGAAGCTGAGCCCGGCTGGGAAGCTGACTGTGCTGCACACCTTTACTGGCGGAGCGGACGGGGGAGTTCCAAGCGCCGATCTGATCCAGGATGCCGCGGGCAATCTCTACGGTACTACCGGATTTGGCGGCAACGACCGCGACTGCGAAGGTCAGGGATGCGGCGTGGTGTTCAAGTTGGACAAGGCGGGCAAGCTAACCGTGCTCCATACCTTCACCGGCGGATCGGACGGAGGAGCTCCCAGCGGCATTGCCCTGGATGCAGTTGGCGACCTGTACGGCACCACTGCCATCGGCGGTGGAGGCCGAGACGTCGGCGTAGTGTTTAAGATCACGCCTTAATTACAGGCGAAGGCGCGGTTTCGTTATTCGCCCCGGCGAATGGAGCGAGCTGGGCAGCCGCGACATAGATTACACAACCCGAGGGGCGAGGGTGAGAGAGCGGGATGCGATCGAATCAATCCGCGCTGCGGGCAGCCGGATCGGTTAATTGTTCTCCGTTAATTGGGGAAGCGAAGCTTCGGTTCTCAGTTAACGGTTAATGGTTAATGGGCATTCGCTTGCGCGAATCGTTATCAGTTGATTGTTAATGGTTAATGGGGCCTGACCCGAAGATATGGAACCGGGAGGACAACAGGACCACGAGACAAGAGGACTATTCTTCGCAACCTGAACGACGGAGTTCAAATGCCGAGCGCCGCGCGGAACGTCCCGGGCGAACTTGATGCCCGCCAGCGGCACGGCACGATCTACATCTTTCTCTAGCGCGAGAACTTGAAAAGCGCGACCGAGCATTTCCGGGTGAAGCAATGTTTGCAGCGCGCGTTTAGCTTTTGCATCGACGGTTTTCTTCACCTCTTCGCGCAGTAATTCGGAAAGGATTCCGGTGATGAAATGCTGTTGATCGGTAAAACCGTGCACGCGCAGGCCGCGCTCTTCCGCGCGCTCGGCAAGGCTTGTCCAATCCACGTGCGTGCTGATGTCCCCGTGACCGATCTGTTCAAGCGGCGAAGTAAGAAGTCGATGCTGTGCCCGGACCTGAAGCGTTCCCGAGGTGCGATACGGCGCGTAAAATTCATCCCGCCCAAATCCGTAATCGATGGCAATTACATAGCCGCCCATTAGTTTAGCCGAGAGATTATCGATCCAATCGAGAGCGGCGAGGTTGACTTCCGTTTCGTAGCCGGCGGCGCGCTCTGGTAATTTCGCTACTTGGGCTTTCAGCGCTGGATGGACGATCGCTTGGTCGACGAAGACAAATTTGTCTCGCTCGATGGCGACGAATTTTTCCCGCCAGCCGCGACCGGTCGAAGCAATCAAATGCACCGGCATGGAATCGAGTAACTCGTTGGAAAAATGGATGCCGACAAAAGGATCGACTTCCGATAGAGATTTTGCCCACGAAACCTTTTCTTCGAATTCGCGCAGCGTTTCTGATTGTCGGGCTCGCAAGATCGAGAACGGCTCGATGATTTGATAGCGAAGCTTTTCGAAGAACAAATCTTTGCCTGCGGCTGAGAGCACGTCGCGCGCGAACTCACCGTGATGTGCGCCCTGTTCGAGGATAGTGAAGTTGTCGATGCGGCCAAGCCTTTCCCAGATTTCACCGAATTGCGCGGCGAGGAGTTGGCCGAAAAGCGGGCCGACGCTCACGTTTGTAAAATAGTCGCCGCCGCGCCCAATCGCCGCTCGCCCGCTCGAATAATATCCGTGGGGCGAATGATAGAGTGCCTGCTCCATAAACCAGGCGAAGGACTGGGGGCCGTGGTTGCGGATTGTGTCCTTGATGAGTTGGACAAGCTCGGTTTGCAATTGGAAAACGTTCGGCGTTTGTTGTTTAACTAGAGCGCCTGCTAGATGAACCAGGCGAAGGACTGAGGGCCGTGGTTGCGGATTGTTTCCTTGATGAACTGGATAAGCTCAGTTTGCAATTGGAAAACGTCCAACGCCCAATGACAGAAAGGGCTGTCGTTAAAACGTTAAATCGTGAATCGTTAGATCGTTACATCGTTAAAGTGTTACAACGTTGAAGCGTTAAAACGTTGAATCGTTAGATCGGTGGCCTAAATTGCGCGACCCAATTCTTCGCCCCTCGCTTGATCAACTATACCCACACCTATCTCGTGCCGCCGCCCGGTTATCGGTTTCGTCGACCTTGGTATAAGTGTCCGGTGGTTTACGTGCCAGCCGGCATACTCGCCGTGCTCCTGGGCGCGGTGGCGATTTATCTTCTTGTTGTGGCTTCGGATTTGAGAAACCGCGCGGCGACTTTCGATTTGAACAAGCTCGAACAGATGGAATCGGCCAGCGTAATTCTCGATCGGAACGATAAAATCTTTGGCCAAATTTACGTCGAGAACCGCGAAACGATTCCATACGATCAATTGCCGCGCGATCTGATCAACGCCGTGGTCGCGGTTGAGGACAGTAAATTTTATCAGCATCACGGCTACGATCTTTCCGGAATCGTGCGAGCGACTTTTAAAAACTTTCTGGCCGGCCATGTGCGACAAGGCGCAAGCACGATCACCCAGCAGCTCGCGCGAAACAGTTTTGCTCTGAAAGAAAAAACGTTCCGCCGCAAGCTCCTCGAGATTTTTCTGGCGCGCCGCATCGAGGATCAGTTCGGCAAACAGAAAATCATGGAGCTGTATTTGAATCGGATTTATTTCGGCGGCGGGCTCTACGGGGCGGAAGCCGCGGCGCGCGGCTACTTTGGAAAATCGGCGCATGAGCTGTCGCTGGCGGAATGCGCCACCCTGGCCGGACTGATCAAGAGCCCAAATCGTTTATCACCCTGGACCGATCGTGCGGCGGCGCGCGATGCGCGCAATTACGCGCTTACTCGCATGCGCGATCTCGGTTTCATCGACAATACGAAGTTCTCCGCGGCGCAAGCGGAAAAAGTTGTGGCTGGTAACCGGCAGAATGCGCAGGGGCAAAACTACGCGGTTGATTACATTCGCCAGCAAGTCATTGCGGCTGTCGGTTGGGACCGCGCCATGAATGAAGGATTCCGCATTCACACCACTATCGACGCCGATTTACAGAAGGTGGCGGAAGATTCTTTGCGCAAGAGCCTCGAGAAAGCAGAGCAGAATCCCGGTTACGATCACCAAACCTACGCCGAATATGCGGCGAATTTTCACAAAACAAAACCGAATGCCGCGATGTCGAGCCAACCGGCACCGGAATATTTGCAAGGCGCCGTTATCGGCCTGGACAATCAAACCGGCGGAATTCTCGTGCTGGTAGGCGGGCGCGATTTTGAGCACAATCAGTACGATCGCGCGTTGCAAGCCAGGCGCCCGGCAGGGACAGCGATGTTGCCGTTCGTTTACGCCGCTGCTTTTGAAAACGGAATGTATCCGGGGTCCGTGGTAGAAGATTCACCGCTCGATAATCGCGCCGTCATGATTGGAGGGACGACTGGAATTCTGGGCGAATGGGGGCCGGAAAGCGCGGACAACCGTTACGAAGGCGCGATGACAGCGCGGCAGGCGCTGGTCAAATCAAAGGACGGCGCGACGGTGCGCGTCGGTATGGACGCAGGGCTTGAGGCCGTCTTGCAATTTTGCCGCAACGCCGGAATCCGTTCCGCGCTTCGGCCCTACCCGGCGACTTTTCTTGGCAGCAGCGAAATCACGCTGGCCGAACTTGCGCTTGCCTACACAATTTTCCCAAATGGCGGGTGGCGGCCGGCTGCCCCTCATATTCTCGAGCGCATCGAAGAAAAAGACGGCAACGTGGTTTGGGAGGCGGAGCACAATCTCGGCAAACAGAACGTGATCAAACCGCAGACTGCTTACGAAGTGCATTCGTGTCTGGTCGATGCGCTGGAATCAGGAACCGGCAAAAGCGCGCGCACCGAGTTGGGCCTCAAAAAGATCCCAGACGTCGCGGGCAAAACCGGAACGGCTTACGATTTTACCGATGCGCTATTTGCTGGCTACGACAGCAATTTCACTTGCGCGGTTTGGGCCGGCTTCGATAAACCGCAGAAAATTTATCGCGCCGCGTTTGGCCGCGAGCTGGCCCTGCCCGTTTGGGTCGAGATCATGAACGCGGCCGCAGAACATCATCCGCCGCGCGAAATCAAACGGCCACCCGACCTGAAGCAGGTCGAGATTTGCTCGCGTTCCGGCCTGCTCGCCACCGACAAATGCTATGACAGGGTGAAAAGCGGCACCGGCGATCTGGTGCAACGGCGCACGACTTATATGGAGTTGGCCACGGCTGAGCAAATGCCCACCGAGCCATGTAACGTTCATGGCGAACCGCGGGCGCAACTCGCGCGCGAGCTTCCCGCAAGCGAATTTCCGCGCGCCGAGCCCGCTATCGATCTTAACGAAGTCAAACCTGTGATCGTCAAAGCTCCGACCCTGTTAGCGGAGAAGGATCCTTACAACTCGGCGAAGGCAACAGTGAAGCCGGAGCCGACGCCAGAGCCGACGCCGGAAAAAGAAGTTGCGGAAAAGAAGATTGAGAGCGGCGCGACGACTGAGGACGGCAAGCCGGTCCTGAAAGCAATCCCGGTCGAGCCACAGGAGGAAAAACCAGCTCGCGAAGAACGTCCGGTTGAGATTCGCAAAGCCATTCCGGTCGGCCCGCTGGAACAAGAGAGTGAGGACACACTTTTGAAATCGGCGACACCGCCTCCAAACGATTCCAGAGACTGATGGCGTCGAGCGACGCAGCAGGTTTTCGGTTGAGCGTTCTGAATCCCGGCGGACGCGACTCGAAACAATATTTCGATGAAAGATTTGCGGCGATCACGGCGCATCCGCCGATAAATTTCCATGCCTTTGCCGCGTGCACCGGCGGATCGTTTCAACGCGATGTCAAAAATGCGATTGCGGAAAAAACGCCCATCCTTCTCCTCATTCGCGGCGACTTCAAAGAAACGGAACGCGCGTTGATCGAGCTGAAAAAGCAGCGCCGCACTGTCGCTGTCTCATTGAAGGAAACGGGACTGCACCAAATCGCCAACCAACTGCGCGAACCCGTCAAGCTTTCTCGCTTTTTGCGAATCGTAAACCTGGCGGACGGCTGCATTGCGACCACTCCGGAAGCCGCCGGGATTTATCGGCAGGCGCGGCGAAAACATGACCCGGCCGATGTCGCTTTTATTCCCACCCCGTATCCGGTCGACGATCGAAGATGGAATTTCGCAGTCTCGCCTAACGAGCAATCCGGGATTTTCGTGGGGACCCGCGAGTGGGACGTTCCATCGCGCAATCATCTGGCGGCGCTGCTGCTCGCCCGCGAACTTTGCCATGCGACTGGCGAACCGGTGACCCTTTTCAATCTCGATGGAAGAAAAGGCGAGAAAAGCCTTTCCGAGCTCAAATTTCCAGCCGGAAAATTACGAGTAATCGAGAGACGCAAACCGTATAACGATTATTTATGCGAGGTCGCGAAACACAAAATTGTTCTGCAACTCGATCGTAGTCGTGTTCCTGGCCAGGTCGCGGGCGATGCGCTGCTGGGTCGCACCGTTTGCGTAGGCGGCGATGGCGCAATCGACAGAATCGCGTTTACCAACTTTTGCGGAGAAGGACGGGCAACCGAACAGCTCAACGCGATTGCTTTGGAACTGTTGACCAGCACAAACGCCCGCGCTGCCGCCATTATCGAATCACAGGGGCGGGCGGCAGAGCGGCTATCGTTTCAAGCCGTGCGTTCCCAGTTGTCGATCTTTTTCGCACGAATCGGAACATAGACTTCCGGTCTGTGCGGCCGGCGGAGTTGCACTCCGTAGTCTCACTAAACAGCGAACAAGGTATCTGTTTAGCGCCAACGGCGCGATAGTCATACTAGCCTGGGGCAACGCCCCAGGTCCCTTTAATGCCGTTCTCGAATACGTGGAGAGTCAGGAAGAGCACCATCGCACCCGCAGTTTTCAAGAGGAGTATCGCGCCTTTTTGTGTAAGTACGGTGTCGAATTTGACGAACGCTATGTGTGGGATTGAAGCAAACACCGCCTTGATTTGCGCTTTCAGCGCTCGTTTTGGGAGCAACTTTTCCTCGCCGCGGCGAGCTTGCCATGAACCAGCGCCCTTGGCGCTAAACACATGCCGGACAAAATGTCCGCTGGGCGCACAGGCCAAAGGCCTATCTTCCCGTGCGTGACGCGGCCATCGCTTGCAAATACAGCGTCTCCAACTGCTGCACTTGGATCCGTTGATCGAATTTTTCCGCAACAGCCTTTGCTCCGCTCTGCGCCAAGCGCGACAGAAGATGCCGGTCCTGGACGGCCTCGAGCAGCACGTGGGCGAGCGCCGCGTGATCTCGCTCTGGAACTAGAATCCCGCTCACGCCGTTTTCAATCGCCTCGGGAATTCCACCGTGGTTCGTCGTAAAAACGGGCAGCCCGCTCGCCATCGCTTCCAGCATGGAATTGGGAATGCCTTCCTGGTTTCCATCGCGGCCTGTTTCGCTCGGATGGAGAAAAATATCCGATTCATAAAAAATATCCCGCAATTTTTCCTGCGAAACGAACCCAGGAAGGGCCACCCGATTGTCGATCCTGAGTTTGCGTGTCAATTCCTTGAGTTCACACAGCATTGGTCCTTCGCCGGCGATCGTTAGCTTCGCGTTTGGATATTGTGTCAGAAAATGGGTGAAGGCGTGCAGGGTGGTAGCCAGGCCTTTCTTTTCGATCAAGCGGGAGGCTTGTACGAATCGCCATTCGCCGTTTGCCGGAAATTGACGCTCCCGGAACGGAAATTCTTCGAGTGGAATTCCCGTCCGCACGACGTTGATCTTGTTTTCAGCGCAGCCAAGATCGACTACCGCGCGCCGGAGCGATTCCGACCGAACGAAAACGCGCCGCGCTGCGTCGAGCATTTCTTTCGTCGCCTGGCGATATGCCGGCTTCTCGAGATCGACCAAGACGTCCGCCCCGTGAAAGGAAACGATGCCTGGACCTCGCCATGCGCGAACAAGCGGGAGAAGATGCACCGCGATGTGCCCGAAAAAAATATGTAGCAATTGCGCGTCGTTATCAGTTAGAGCGCGCAATAACTTTCCCAATTCCGAGCGGGAAATTTGCCACGGTCGATTGCGCAGTTGCCGACACCACAAGCGCCGCAAAAAATGCGTTGGCGGTTTGGCCACGATCTCGATCTTGTCGAATGGAAACTGCTCCGGATTTTCGCGCTTCTGCGCGATAACGAACGGTTGGACGCGTGTGAGTGCGGTGATCTGCCGGTAGATATGGAGCATCTCCGGCTTGAGAAAAGTCGCGCAGTAAAATGCAACGACTGGAAGAGAATCGGGTTGGGCTTTCAACTCCGAACGCTCAACTCCGAAAGGATTCGCGAGCACGGCGCTCACGCTCAACCCTCAATTAAAAATTAAACGTGAAGAGCTTGATGCCCTTCCATTTTCCAGTTTCCGGGTCGAGAACGACATGTTCTTCTGCCGTCCCGTATTTGGCTGGCGCGTAGGGATTCAACATTTGCAGCGGATTGCCTCCCGACTGGAAAGCGCGCGGAAATACTCCGTCCACCTTCTTCTTGTAAACCGGCGGTGGCGGAGCCGGGCGCTTCACCTGCTTTTTACCAATCGGCGCCCGCAGCGTTTGCGCGCCTGTTGACGTGACGAGCGCAAGCAAAATCGACCCGTATAGCGCCCAATGGCAGCCGATTGTCATCAGTTTTTTCATGGTCGATTTTCCTCCATTAGCGCGTGCAAGTTCTTGCCGGTTACAACGCTCCGGCCCACAGTTGTCAAGATAAATGGATTTTCTGGAAAAGGCGAGGCGAGTTCTCGACATCGAAATTTTCGAATTGCAACGGCTCCGCGAGCGAATGGGTGAGAATTTTTCGCGCGCGGTCGAGCTGATCAAAGAAGCGGTGGATGGGCGCGGCAAAATCGTCGTGTTAGGCGTCGGCAAATCGGGTCACGTTGGCGCCAAGATTGCGTCCACGCTCACGAGCACGGGCTCGCCCGCCGTGATGTTAGATTCCCTGAACGCGCTCCACGGTGATCTCGGCATGGTGGCGGACGGCGATGTCATCCTGGCTTTGAGTTCGAGCGGCGAGACAGAGGAATTGCTCTGCATTTTGCCGGCCATCGCGCGGCTTCAAGTCAGGATCATCGCGATTTGCGGCGACGCGAACTCGACCTTGGCGAAAAACGCGCATGTTCTTCTCGATGTGAATATCGAGCAGGAAGCGTGTCCGCTGAATCTGGCACCGACCTCGAGCACGACGGTGATGCTCGCGTTGGGTGACGCGCTGGCCATGGTCTTGCTCGAAGCGCGCGGCTTCAACAAGGAGGACTTCGCGAAATTTCACCCGGGCGGCAAAATTGGCCGCAGTCTCCTGATGCGGGTGCATCAAATCATGCGGCCACGCGACGCCATGGCGGTCGTCTCATCCTACGCGGTGATTCGCGATGTGCTTAAAGCGATGACGAGCGTGCGAGCCGGCGCCGCCGTCGTGGCGGACGGTGAGGGGCGGCTCATCGGCATCTTCACACACGGTGATTTCGTGAGAAATTTTCAATCGGACCCAAAAGTAGGCGAGCGCTTAGTGGCCGATTTGATGACACTGAATCCCGTCACCGTGCATCAGGACAAACTCGCCGTGGAGGTTCTCAACTTGCTCGAGAGCCATCGCATCGATGATTTGGTCGTGGTTGATGACGACGAGAAACCGGTCGGCATTGTCGATTCGCAAGACCTCACGCGGCTGAAGTTGTTGTAGGGTAGTGCACGCGTCCCGCGTGCTGGTTTTGGCGTTGCGCCAAAACGGACTTGTCCTGGGCTTCGCCCGGACAGGTAGTAAGATTGGATACGGAAAGTTCGCGATCGCGAGGACGCAATCGCCAACCCGCTAGATGCGTACGTTTTCTGGGAAACTTGCACCAGCACCAAGCGCCATGTAACGTCCGCGCTCCCCTGAACGCTTCAACTCTTAAACGATTTAACGCTTCAACGAATCACGCTTCCCCCATGGCCGCGGCAAACGATCTCCGAAAAGGAATGGCGATAAAATACAATGGCAACACCGCCATTGTGCTCGAGGTACATCACCGTACACCGGGGAATTTGCGCGCGTTTGTCCAGGCTATCATCCGCTATATCAATACCGGCAAAAGCGCCGACGTGCGATTCGCCTCCACCGATAAGGTCGAGCTGGTCGATATTGAACGGAAACAACTCGACTTCAGCTACAAGGATCATAACGGCTACCATTTCATGGACCCTGAGAGCTACGACACGATCACGTTGCAGGAGAACTTCCTTGGCGACGCCAAAGATTATCTTGTGGAAAATCTTTCCGTGCAGGTGCTCTACGCCGAAGGCAAACCGGTGGAGGTCGAGTTGCCCGCGTCCGTCAGGTTGAAGATCGTCGAATCGGCTGAAGGCTTGCGCGGCGACACCGCCAGCAACGTGACCAAGCCGGCGAAGTTGGAAACTGGCAAGACGATCAACGTGCCTCTCTTCATCAAGGAAGGCGAAACGGTCAAGATCGACACTCGCACCGGCGCCTATCTCGGCCGTGCGTAAAATTGACTTCTATTTAACCGCGGATTGCGCGGATACTCTGAACATAAAGATAACGAAGAAAAACAGCTCCGGAATGAATCGCGAACAGGGTATTTGTTTAGCGCCAAAGGCGCCCTTCTTATATCAGCCTGGGGCACCGCCCCAGGATTGTAACCGCACCGTGAACGAGCGCTGAAAGCGCGACTCAACGCCCCGCCAGCGCCAGGCAGAGACGCTTGGCGCGATAAAAAAGGCTCCGGAATGAATCGCGCTTTCAGCGCTGGCACTTTTGGCATGTGTGGCTTCCTGGGGCGGTGCCCCAGGCTACTATGAACGCCGCGCCTTTGGCGCTAAAGACATACGAGCTCGGAGAGCTCGATCCCTTTCTGGGGAGCACAGGCTGCCAGCCTGTATTGGGCGGCTCGCCGAATGCATTCGTGATTTCTGCACGTGCGACTCCACAAGGTTTCCGGCAAGCTGCCGGAAACTACAGGCTCGCAGCCTGTGCTCCCCAGGGAACGCAATTTCTCTTTTCCAAATCCGCGCCAATCTGCTTAATCTCCCGACGATTTGGCAGCGGCAAAGCGAAAATCGACCATGAACCGCCCGCGCGAAACCACGCGCCGCGTTCGAGTCGTCCCATACGTCGTCCCAAACACCCGGTTTCGTCACGAGTTTCGCCCGATGACGGTGCCGACTAAGTGGGTGAAGTTTGTCGTCGCGATTTTTCTTCTCCCGTTTTGCGCCGTTCTCACCCAAACGTTCTTCACGGTCTTCACGCTCGCGGCCGTCAGCCAACGACTCTGGGCCGGCGAAGAATTTTGGTTCTTCTCGTTAGGCGCGTTGCTGTGGCTGATCTCCTTCTTTGGTTTGCCGCGCCCGCTCATCCTTTACGTTTTCGGTCACGAACTCACACACGCGCTCTGGGTTTGGCTAATGGGTGGACGCGTCAGCCGATTTCGTATCGGCCCGGAAGGCGGCCATATCGTGACCGACCGGACAAATTTCTGGATCGCGCTCGCGCCGTATATTTTTCCGCTCTATAGCGTCCTTGCGATCGGGATCTACGGCGTGCTCAGTCTCTTCTACAATATGCAACCGTACGGCCGATTGCTCTACGCCCTCATCGGCGCGACCTGGGCGTTCCATCTTACTTTCACCTGCTGGATGATCCCGAAAAACCAAAGCGACTTGAGTGACCACGGAACATTTTTCTCGCTCATCGTGATTTACTTTATGAATTTGGTGTTGCTGAGCGTGATGCTCATCCTCGCCTCGCCGCAAATTACCTTTGCCGGCTTTGGCGCAGACTTCGTGGCAAACATCGCGAATTTTTCACACTGGATTATCGATCTTTTTGAGCGCTTCAGCCTCGGCGCGCAATAGCTGTAATAGAGCCAGCTGATGTAGCCGCCTCGTCCGCCAACGGACGGACTCGTCCCGTGGCGAGCTATGTCGAGGCGCTCAGCGTGCGTGGCTGCCCGGGCACGGCGACACAGCGCCGTGGCTACGGGCCACAATTCGTGAGCACCGCGAATGGCAAGATCGATAACCCATCGCCGATCGGTAACTGTCGATCTTGCGCTTGAATCTCGCGGTTCGTGAAAATTTCGCGCGCATTCTTCAGCGAAATATTTTGCGGAATATCGACAAACGTGTCCTGCCAGCGATCACCGACCGGCGGAAAGCCGACCCGCGCTGAAAGCCGCGGCCCAATCACGATGATCCACTCTTCGCCTCGCATCCGCGCAAAACTCACGCACGATTCCGCAAAGGTGCCACCCGCTTTGATCGGCAAATAACTTCCGCACCGAAAAAGATCGACATGTGCGTTTCGGAACCGCAACACGCGTTGGGTGAGAAATATTTTAATCCGCCCCTCGGGCCAATTTTGCAAAAGTTCCTCCGGCTTACTACTCGTGAGGCAGGAGAGCATTTCGCGCCGCAGCTTATAATCGACCACGCGCCGGTTATCCGGATCGACCAGCGAAAAATCCCAAATCTCGTTGCCCTGGTAAATGTCGGGCACTCCGGGCGAAGTCAGTTTCAACAAAACTTGCGTCAGCGAATTAATCGCGCCTAGCCGCGCAATTTCTTCCACAACTGGAAGGAAACTCGGCAAAAATCTGCTCTTCGCCGACGGCTCCAGAATTTTGGCGACGAACTCACGCATCGCACCAAGCCATCGTTCGTTAGGCTGGACCCAGCTCGTGTTGATCTTCGCTTCGTTAAGCGCCTTTGTCATGTAAGCCTGAATGCGTGTGATGTATTCCGTGTCCGCTCCTTTCTGCGCCTGGCCGTGCGCAGCAATCGGCCATGTCCCCAGCAACGTTTGATAAAGCAGATATTCCTCGTTTGCGTCTGGTGCATCGACATCGTCGATTCGCTTCTTCCAGCGTCGATTCATAGCGCGCCATCGCTGCAACGATTGACGCCAAAGTTGGGGCACTTCCGAAATGGCGACCATGCGCGCGCGCACGTCTTCACTGCGTTTGGTGTCGTGCGTCGAAGTCCCGAGCAACGTCGCCGGCCAATCGCGTTGTCGATCTTGCGCGCGCTGATGAAAGGCTTCCATACTCAACCCAAATTGTTGCGGCTCACCCCCGACTTCGTTTAAAGCCGCCAGGCGGTTGAAAATGTAAAACACCGTATCCTCCAGCCCCTTGGCCATGATTGGACCGGTGTATTGCTGGAACTTCAGGACGAACTGCGTATGGGCGACGCGCGATTCTTCGTCGAGATTCTCCGGAAAGCGAAACAGTAAAATGTCGCGCACAAAATTGAAAACCGATTCTTCGATTCCCGGATTACGCCGCTTCGCCGCCGCGATCGCCCGCTCGACGACTTGTCGATCTTTGTCGCTCACCGGCCGGCCAGGTGCGAGGTAAGTCCGGTAAACCGGAAAACAAGCGATTGTCTCGCGCAGGGCGGTGGCCAGCGCTTGCAAGGTGAAATCGCGATACCAGCGATTTTGTTCGGAAAGCCGATCGAGCATGTTGCCGAGCACGTTGACGTCATTCGCCAGGGCCAGGCGCATGACCTGGCGCTTTTTTGCGTAAACCAAGTGTCCGAAATGCATCGACTGTCCGATGAAACGGCGATATAATTTTGTGATTGCGTCTTCCGACGACGAATCGACCAGCAACTGGATGACTTGGTTTGCAAAATCATAACCGGTCGTTCCATGCACCGGCCAGTCACGAGGCAGGGTCTCGTCGCCGGTCAGAATCTTTTCGGCAACCATATAGATGGCGCGTCCATCTTTCGGCACGGAGACACCGAGCGCCTTCGCACAACGCCGCTGTAATTTTTCGAAATATTCCTGTGGCAAATAGAGTCCGTCTGGATGATCGATCCGCAGTCCAGTGACCGCCCCATCGCGCACAAGATCGAGAAGCAACTGATGGGTCGCATCAAAAACTTCGGGTAATTCCACGCGAATCGCCGCTAGGTCATTGATATCAAAGAAGCGCCGATAATTAATTTCCTCAGCGGCCACGCGCCAGAAGGCGAGCCGATAAGATTGCGCGTTTAGAAGTTCATCGAGTTTGTCGAAGCTCCGCGGATCGCCCGGACGTCCGTTGATTTGCGCCACCGCCATCTCGATCGCCTGCTGGACTTGCGGCGCTTCCTGGCAGCGACGATCAAGCCGCCGCTTGATGATCTCCTTTTCACGACCGCGCTCCTCGATTCTTTCCGGATCGATCTCGGAGCGGCTCGGCAGATACTCAAGCGCGGTCAGGATGCTTTGGAATTCCGCGTAAAACTCCTCGTCTTTGTATTCCACCAAATTTTCGAGAGCAATCTCGAGAATGTAACGGTAGGTGCGGGGTGCGATCGGCAGGACGCGATCGTGATAGTGCAGGGTGAACGCGCCAGCATCGAAACGCACCTGCAACTCGCCGCGCTCGAGCACGCGTCCATATTGATCGGATAAGATCGGCAGCAAAACCTTATCGCGCAGATCGGCCTTGAGCGGCCACCAATCGATGTCGAAATAGGGCGCATACATCGAGCTCGGCCCGTTTTCGAGCACATCCATCCACCACTGGTTGAGCGGCTCGCCAATGCCCATGTGGTTCGGGACAAAATCGAGCACTTGTCCCATGCCGCGCGCGCCCAGCTCCGCGACCCACGCCTCGTATTCGTTGCGCGAACCAATTGCCGGATTCAGCTTGTTGTGATCGGTAATATCGTAGCCGTGCAAGCTTTCTGCGCGCGCTTGGAAATAGGGCGAGGCGTAGGCATCGCTAACGCCGAGCTCATGCAAATACGGAACAATCTCGCGCGCATGCGCAAAAGTGAACCAACGGTTGAATTGCAACCGGTAAGTGCAACTGGGAATGCGCGGATGTTCCGTTTTCATTGAGTGCTGGGCAAAAGACAAAGGAACGTCCAACGCTCAACATCGAACGTCCAATGGAAGAATCTGGGTGCTTAGCGAATCCACAGATTTGAACTCGCTCGTTTCCCAACTCCCTCGCCGCAACCCGTCGCGCCTTAACCTTCTATGTCGCTGATCCTATCAGCTCCATTCGCAGATTTCTCAGAACCCTAATTCCCTTCCGGCTTCTGCTCGTAGAGCGACAGCTCGGAGAGAATCTGCGTAAATCTGGGCCTAGGGAATCTGTGGACGAACCTTACGCCAGTCGTCATTTTGGCGTTCAGCATTCGATGTTCGGCGTTCGGCCTTTTCTTTACATCTTCTCGGGCACTTTGATCCCGAGAAGATCCAGCCCGCGTCGCAAAACGCGTGCGGCGAGATCGCACAAGACGAGACGCGAGCTGCGTGCGGGCTCCTCCGATTTCAACACCGGGCAAGCCTCGTAAAATGCATGGAAACTGTTGGCGAGTTCGAACAGGTAATTCGCGAGAATGTTGGGACGAAAATCGTTCAAGACTTGTGGAACGATCTCGGCAAACTGAACGAGCCGCTTGGTGAGATTGATCTCGGCCGGTTCGTTCAAGATGAATTTATCGATCTTTGTAGCCACGGGCCTGCCTGCCGCGCCGGAGCTCTCCAAAGGCGGGTGGCCCGTCTCCGTCTCGACGCCCCACAGGGGCGTGGCTACATCAGCTTTGCGAAAGATGGAACGAATGCGGACGTAGGCATTCTGCAAATACGGCGCAGTGTTTCCCTGCAGCGCTAACATTCGCTCCCACGAAAAGACGTAATCGGTCATTCGATATTGTGACAGATCGTAGTACTTCACCGCGCCGAGTCCGATCTTCTGCGCGATGTCGTTCTTGTCCGCTTCGCTCAAGTCCGGATTTTTTTCTTCGACGATTTTCCGCGCCCGTTGCACGGCTTCATCGAGTAAGTCGAGCAGTGGCACATTCTCGCCCGAGCGCGTCTTCATGAGTTTGCGGTCTTCGCCTAGAATGCTCCCAAAAGTAATGTGGCGAAGATCGGCCGTGTATCCCTCGCGACGCGCGATCGCGAAGATTTGTTTGAAATGCAAAATCTGGGGCGCGCCCACGACGTACCAAATCGTATCCGCTTTCAATTCGTTGACGCGGTAATCGACCGTTGCGACGTCAGTCGTTGCGTAATTGAAGCCACCGTCCTTCTTGCGAATGATCGCCGGTTTGTCCGCCAGCTCGGGAATATCGCGGAAGAAAACACAGACCGCGCCTTCGCTGATTTCGGCGATTCCGGTTTTCAACAAAGTCTCAACCACACCGGGCAAACGATCGTTATAAAAACTTTCACCGCGCTGGATGTCGTAATGAATGTCGAGGAGCTGGTAGACACGCTCGAATTCTTTCAGGGAAAGATCGACCGTCTCTTTCCAGATCGAAAAGTTTTCCGGGTCGCCTGCCTGGAGCTTGACCAATTCCTGGCGCGCGGACTCGCGCACAGCGGGATCGGTGGCCGCTCGCTCATTCGTTTCCTTGTAAATGCGAACAAGCTCAGGGATGGGATCGCGCTCGAGCGATTGTCGATCTAACAAATTCTTCCAGCCCCAAATCACCATCCCAAACTGGGTGCCCCAGTCGCCGATATGATTGTCGCGGATGACGTCGTGGCCGAGGAAAGTGGCGATGCGCGCAAGTGCGTCGCCCAGAACGGTGCTGCGGATGTGGCCGACGTGCATTGGTTTGGCCACATTGGGCGAGCCAAAGTCGATCACGATTTTTCTCGGCACTACCGATCTCGCGACTCCCAGTCTCTCGTCCGGGACGAGCTCAATTATTTTCTTGGCGATCGCCTCGCCGCGCAGAACAAAGTTAATGAAACCGGCGCCCGCAACCGACGGCGTCTCGCAAAGATCGACAACGTCCAAAGCTCCCACGATCTTACCCGCGAGCATTCTGGGGTTTTCGCCACGTTGTTTTGCCAAAACGAGAGCGGCGTTGGTTTGGTAATCGCCAAAGCGCGGATCGGTTGCTGGCGTTAGCTCCCCGGCATTCGGTAAACCGAGCTTCGCCAGGGCGTCAGCTAACTTTTTGGCGAGAAGCGTCTGGAATGTTTCCATTGGTTTGCTGCGCCAATATTGTAGCCGCTTCACTGTGCGAAGCGAGAAGGTGGATCGAGCCGCGAAGCCGCATTTATTTTAACATCGCTCCGGCAGCTGCCGGACTCGATCCACCACCGAAGAGTTGCGCCCCACGGCGGCTACAGATTACTTTTGCGAGCCTTCGCGAAAGATCGACAAAATTTCCTCGGTGGAGTTTGCCCCGGCCAGGCGCTCGCGCGTGGCGCGATCATTTAGAAATTTCGCGATGGAAGCGAGCGTGCGCAGGTGTATCTGAAATTGGTTCTTTGGCACGATGAAGAGGACGACGAATTTGACCGGCGCGTTATCGAGCGCGTCGAACTCAATTCCGGTTGTCGATCTTCCAAATGCGGCCACAACTTCATCAGTCCGTTCAGACGAGCAGTGTGGAATGGCAATCCCGAAGCCGATGCCGGTGCTCATCGTCTCTTCACGCTGCTTGAGCGAGGCGAGGATGCTTTCGCGCGCGTCGATCTTGATTTTGTCTAAGCTAACGAGCAAATCGATTAGCTCGACGATGGCGGGCCAGCGCTCGGTCGCCTTCATCTCGGGAATAATTTGCTCGGCAGATAATAAATTGCCCAACGACATGTGGACTTCCGTGTGGGAGCGAAAGCTTAGCGGGAGCGCCTACGTTGACAAGGCATTTTGAGGAGTAGGTGATAGGCAGTCCCTGAGCTCCAAACGAACCACCGGAAACAAAAAGAATCCTGACACGCTACAAATCGCGCATTTTGTAATTGAGCCGCCGAGAGAGCAGCCAGCGCACGCCGAACATATCGATCGTGGCGCGCAGGGCGCGGTTGCCGAGGCCGTATTTGCTCTTCCCAAATTTTCTCGGGCGATGGTTGACCGGAACTTCGACAATCCGGTAACCCGCGCCTTTCACCAGCGCCGGAATGAATCGATGCATGCCCTTGAACGGAATGAGCGCGCCCACGCATTCGCGCCGCATCGCTTTTAACGTACAACCGGTATCGCGCACACCGTCGCGTGTATAGCGGCTCCGGACAAAATTCGCGATGCGACTCGTTAGGCGCTTGACCAGTGTGTCTTTTCGCTTTTGGCGATAACCGCAAACGAGATCCGCGCCCTGGGAAATCTCAGCGAGCAACCGTGGAATGTCGGCCGGATCGTTTTGCAAATCGCTGTCGATTGTGACGATGATTGCGCCCCGCGCCGCGTCCAGCCCGGCAAAGAGCGCGGCGCTTTGGCCGGCATTTTTTTCGAACCGCAACACACGCACGTTCGATGCGTTTTCAATTTTCGCAACGCTCTGATCGGTTGAACCGTCATCGACGAAGATAATTTCGTGATCGAGCCCGGCGAGGGCCAAGCGCAACTCGGCTTGCAAGATCGACATGCTGGCTTCCTCGTTGAAGACCGGCACGACCACAGAGACGGCCGGGTGCTTTGCTCGCGTCGTTCATAAGCGGAAGCGTGCGATAATTCCGGCAGAGAAAAAGCTGCCACGTGCGCACAATTTTTCCGAAGCGCCGCACTTCAATCGTGCCAACCGGTTCAGTCGATTGAAACGCTGCGCGGATGTTGTGCGGCACGTGTTTGCTCTTGTGACCGCGAATAAACAGCGCACTGCGGCCGGTGAATCGATTGACACCATGCTCTTCAGTGTAAGCCTCTTCCTTCGACTCCGCGGGCGCCTGGCCTCGGCGCTTCGACAAATTCATCGTAGCGCGGCCAAAAGGAAAACTGATTCACGCATGTCCTGTGATTCGACGATGTAAACCGGCGGGTGTCCCGGCGCCTTCCGGACGTTTGTCGCGCAAATAAAACGAAATCTCCGAGGCGCGATCGCGTTCGTCGGCAATCAGGAATAATTTTTCGCCGAGTCTTGTCTCCAGATCGTTGCGGATTTTTTCGACCTCGGCGGTAGCCGATTTCCAACCGCGCATGCGATCGGCTCGGGTCGCTCGCGCCACAGACGGAAGTCCGAAAGCTCCGAATGAGGTCCGTATCGAGCGCAACCGCGCTCATGATTAGTCCAAGCACGACAGCGACCGCTGGCCGCGTGCTGGGAAATGACCTGGCTTCCATTCGTTCACGCCAAAACGAAAGCGCGAGCAGACCGAAGCCGATCATCGCCAACGCATCCCAATTTGGCGCCGCCGCTTTGTTCAAGCGAGAACAGCAAATAAAAAATGAACACCGGCGCGCCGAACCAAAAGAGAAAAAGTACTTTGAATTGCTGATTGATCCGGCGCCAGCTTCCGATCACTCCCCAGGCCAAAGCGAGAAAGACGAAGCGGCGAATAGGCAAGAAAATGTTCGCCGAGAAACTTGAGCAGCTCGACCGGATGCAAACCAAAAGCGCGATCGAGACTCCCGCGCGACCGCAAATGGACCAGCGTGATCCATGCGTGCTGCGCGTTCCAGACAATCGGCGGGATGGTGCAGAGCGCTAAACACGCCGAGCAACGAATAGAAGCCAGCCCGCTTAAATTCGCTGTCGCAACCGCGGCGCCAAAGCCAGCACGAGCAGCAACTGAAATGATTTCGAGCGCGTTCGTGTATTTCGAAAGAAATCCAAGCCCGATCAGCAAACCGGTCACAGGCCAATACCAGGAAAATTGCGGACTGTGTTCGCACGCGAGCCAGAAACGTAAACATCGCCGCCATCCAAAAAAAGATCGACAATGGATCGATCGTCATGAGGAACGCGCCGAGATTGAAGATCGGTGTGATGTTCAGCCCAATCACCGCCCATAAGGCAACCGTTTCGCCGAACAATCGCCGCGCAAAATAAAACAACAGCAAGCTCGTGCCGGCCGCCAGCACCGGACTTAAAAAGCGCACGCCGAATTCAGTTCGCGCCGAAAATCGCGGTGCTCGCTCGAATCGCAAACGCGATCCCGGGGCCTTTGCTGAAATACGCCGGCGCGAGCCGCTCCGACCACATCCAGTAATGCGCTTCATCGAATTCGAGATCGCTCGTCGCTAACATCGACAATCGAATCAGGGTCAGCGCGATGACAAACAGCCAGACCGCGCGCGTCGTGTTCATCGCGCCGGATCGACAATAAACTCGGATGGCGCGCAAAAATTTGCGGCGCCCATTTTCGCGCCGCCCATCGCCAGATCGGTTTCAAGCGCCGCCAGAATGAGCAATGTTTCGCCCACGGCGAGAAAGAATGTTGCCATCATATCGCTCGGCCAATGCGCGCCCAGATAAATTCGCGAATATCCAATGCCACAGTGATGATCCAGTAAAGCGCGCCACGTCGCCGGTAAAAAACCGTCAAGCAGGTCGCGATCACGGTGTTGTTTGTCATGTGTCCTGAAGGAAATGACGGGCCGGACCGATTGCGATCCGTCTGATCCGAATAGCGAATCGTGGGCTTTTTGAAAAGCGTGAGAAACTCGGGATGCGCTCTTTGCAATTGCACCAGGCGCACGCTTTCCACCTGCTTCGGGCGATGGCGACCGATCGCCGATTTAAAACGCCCGTGACTTGTATCGAGATGAGCAGTGCGATGAGCAAACATAAAATGCAGGTGCGCGCTTTGAATCCGCCGAAGATCAGCGCGATAAGCACGATAACGACGAGAAATGGCTTCCAGATGTCGATGTTGCTGATCGCGGCCATGAACAAATCCAGCGCCGGATTCGTCCATCGTTGATTGATGAGATGAAACATCGCTTGGTCCATGCGCGAAAAGGAAGCGGCGTGTAAGTTTTAATCGCTACCCTCCAATAAACAAATGCAGTAATGACGAAGCAGTAATGACGAATGACGAATGACGAATGACGAAACAAGCTCGAATGCTCAAATGGCGAATGTGCAACCCAAGTCTCCTTCGTCATTTCGATTTCGTCATTCCTTCGGCATTAGGCCTTCGTCACTCGTCATTTCTTTGGCCTTCATTTCGTCGATCTGCGCTGCGCCCGCTCCCTCGGCCAAAGAAATTCTCGACTCGGTTCGAATGCTCGAGGCGCGACAGCAGCTTGATTTGCAAGGCCAGTTGCGAGAGAACGAAATCGTTATTCCGTTTCGCCTCATCCAAAACGGCCCGATCATTCGCTATGCATTTTCAAATCCAGAGGAAGTCTTGCAATTGCGTCTCGGCGAAAATGGCTCCCGGCTCGATCTGGTGACGGACACGGGCGCCGAGAAATTCGCCGGAAAGCTCGACCAAAAAATTCGCGGGACGGGCGTTACCTACGAAGATCTCGCGCTCAAGTTTCTTTATTGGCCGAATGCGCGCGTTCTGGGCGACGAAACCGTCCGCACCCGAGGCTGCTGGAAACTTCAATTGCAGCCGCCATCGCGCGACTCGCAATACTCTAACGTTTTTCTGTGGATCGATAAGGCGAGCGGCGCGCTCATGCGGATGGAAGGCTACGATTGGAACGGCCAACTTGCGAAGCGGTTTGAAGTCGTCTCCGCCCAAAAGATCGACAACCGCTGGTTCCTGAAACAAATGCGCGTCGAAGAATTGCAACCCGGGACGAACAAAGTGCAATCGCGCACGTATTTGGAGATTAAAAGGTAATTGTAGCGGCTTTCACAAACTCCAGAGGGTGGATCGGGTTCTCCGAACGCGATGCTAATTTAGGCGGCGAAGCCGCATTATTACCCAACGCGCTCGGAGATCGCGTTCCACCTAATCTTTGTCTCGCGCCGCTTTCACAATTTGCGCGAAGCTGCGCGGGTCGAGACTCGCGCCGCCGACCAACGCGCCGTCGATGTCCGGTTGGCCCATCAACTCGTGCGCGTTTTCCGGTTTAACGCTGCCGCCATATTGAATGCGCATGCGCTCGGCGGTCGTTTCATCGGACAATTCGCCCAGAGTGTGCCGAATGAATACGTGCGCCTGTTGCGCCTGCTCGGGCGTAGCGTTGCGGCCGGTGCCGATTGCCCAAACCGGTTCGTAGGCGATTACTGTTTCCAGCAATTCCTTTTCCGTGAGTTCGGCCAGGCTCCCACGCAGCTGGATCGACAATATTTTTTCCACATTGCCTTTGTCGCGTTGGGCCAGGGTTTCACCAACGCAAACAATCGGGCGCAAGGTGGACTCATGCGCGGCGCGCACTTTGCGATTCACGATTTCATCCGTCTCGCCGAACAACGTGCGGCGTTCGCTGTGACCGAGCACAACGTAGCGCACAAATAAATCCCGCAGCAATGCCGCGGAGATCTCGCCAGTAAACGGACCACTGCGTTCCCAGTACATGTTTTGCGCGCCGACCTTGATGTTCTGCGCTTTGCCTAACGATTCCGTGACTTTCGCAATCGCGGTGAAGGGCGGAATGATCACTACTTCCACATCGGATATGTCGCCCAGATCGAGCAGCAACGATTCAACAAACCGCCCTGACTCGGCCTGTGTCATGTTCATCTTCCAATTCGCAGCGACGATTTTTTTTCGCATGAGCAATCAATGGAGTGTTGGAGTGATGGAGTGGTGGAGTTTTGGTCGTCGAATCGATTCCATTACTCCTTTTCCGTTAGCGCCGCTACGCCGGGCAGCTCCTTCCCTTCGAGCAATTCGAGCGCCGCGCCACCGCCGGTCGAGATGAAGGTCATTTTGTCGGCAAGCCCGGTTTGTTTCACGGCTGTGACTGAATCGCCGCCGCCGATGATAGTGGTCGCATTGGACTTTGCCATTGCTTCGGCAACCGCAATCGTGCCCCGCGCAAAATCTGGAATCTCGAAAATGCCAAGCGGTCCGTTCCACAAAATCGTTTTCGCCTTGGCGATCTCCTCTGCGAAAAGCGCGATCGTGGAGGGACCAGCATCGACCGCTTGCCAGCCGTCCGTGATTCCGTGGTCGCGCGAAAGCCGGCCCGTGTTTCGCTTCGGCGCGCCCGCGCGGATCTCTTGAGCTTCCACAACGTCAACCGGCAATAGAAATTTGACGCCCCGCTGCTTTGCAAGATCGACGAGTTCATTTGCCAGATCGGTCTTGTCCGCTTCCACGCGACTTGAGCCGATCGGAATTCCCTGTGCTTTGAAGAATGTATTCGCCATCGCACCGCCGATCAGAATCGTGTCCGCCTTTTCCATTAGTGCTTTCAACACGCCGATCTTGTCCGAAACCTTCGCCCCACCCATGATGACAACAAACGGTTTGGCCGGTTTATCGAGTTCTTCATGGAGATACCTCAATTCCTTCTCCATCAAAAAACCCATCACGCAGGGGGAGACGAATTTCGTGACGCCGACTGTCGATGCGTGCGCGCGATGCGCCGCGCCGAATGCGTCGTTGACGTAAATGTCGCCGAATTTAGCAAGTGCTTCGGCGAATTTCGGATCATTCGCTTCCTCTTCGGGTTGAAAGCGAAGATTCTCGAGCAAGGCTACGTCAGCTTTACGCATGTGCGCGATGATTTCCTCCGGAATAGCGCCGATTGTTTCGGTACTGAAGATGACCGGATGATTAATTAACGAATGCAAATAGTCGCCGATGGGCCGCAGTGAATATTTTTCGACGCGTTTCCCTTTCGGCCGGTCGAGGTGCGACATCAAAATTGTCTTGGCGCCGTGCTCGCGCAGGTAATTGATCGTTGGTAAACTCTCCCGAATGCGGGTGTCGTCAGTAATATCGATCTTCCCGTCGCGCTCCTCGATCGGGACATTAAAATCAACCCGCACCAGCACGCGCTTGTCCTGAACATCGAGGTCGCGAATCGACAGCTTGGTCATTATTCCTCGTGCTCCTGCTCCTGCTCCTGCTCGTGCTCCTGCTCCTGCTCAGAAGAATAGCTCGCTTCCTCTTCACGCATGAACTCCGCTCGTCCCGAAAACCTCTTCAGCATTCCCATCAGCATGTTAACTATTCGGACGAGTTGTTCCTTGGCGGGAATAATCCGCTCTGGAGTGATAAGCTTGCGCACTGTCAGCACGTCCAGACACGCCGCGCATTCGAGCGCGGAACCGCGGGCGATTTCAAGAAACCTTGCGCGATCAGCCGTTGAGAATTTCCCATTTCCGTCTGCGATATTGAGGGGCAAGCTCGTCGAAGCGTGATCGAGTTGATCTTTTGCGGCCGCTTTGCCGGAAATCGAAGCTAGGAAGTCGCCAACCCAAGCGCAGAAATCGATCGATTCGCGGTAAACATCGAGCTTTTCATGATCAAAATATATTTTCATACCTCGATTATGAGCACGAGCACGAGCAGGAGCACGAGCAAGACGGTCTATCTTCCCAGCATCTCGAGCATCTCGACGCAACGATTGCTGTAGCCCCATTCGTTGTCGTACCAGCCGACTACTTTCACGAAACGGTTGCCGAGCATTATCGTCAATTTGCTGTCGAAAATGCACGAATGCGGATTGCCGATGATGTCTTGGGAAACGAGCTGCTCGTCGCTGTATTCGACCACGCCCTTGTAACTTTTGTCGCTAGCGGCTTCCTTGAATGCAGCATTGACGGAATCAACGGTCGCGTCTTTTGAGAGCACGGCGCTGAAATCCGTCACCGAACCATCCGGTGTCGGCACGCGAAACGCACCACCGTTTAACTTTCCCTTCAACTCCGGAATCACTTCGCCGATCGCTTTCGCCGCGCCTGTGCTCGATGGAATGATGCTCATCGCGGCGGCCCGGGCGCGTCGCAGATCCTTGTGCGGAAAATCGAGAATACGCTGGTCGTTGGTATAACTGTGAATGGTGCTCATGAATCCGTGCTCGATCCCGAATTTGGTGTGCAAGACTTTTGCCAGCGGCGCGAGGCAATTAGTTGTGCAACTCGCATTTGAAACGACTGTGTGTTTCGCCGGATCGTAAATATTGTCGTTGATTCCGATGCAAATCGTCGCGTCCGGATTCTTGGCCGGCGCGCTGATTAGGACACGTTTTGCTCCGGCCTTGCTGATATGCAACTCGGCCTTTTCGCGGTCGGTGAAAAAACCGGTCGACTCCAGGACAGCATCGACATCCAACTTTTTCCACGGCAGATTCGCCGGGTCGCGCTCCTTAAAAATTTTGATCTTGTGGCCGCGCACGATGATGTTTTCCTCGTCGTAACCGATCTCGCCGTTGAATTTGTCGTGGACCGAATCCCATTTGAGTAAATGCGCGAGCGTGTAGGTGTCGGTGAGATCGTTTATCGCCTGCACTTGCTCGACCTGTTTTTGCGTCATCGCTCGTAAGACATTGCGCCCGATACGTCCGAAGCCGTTGATTGCGTAGTTAGCCATAGGAAAGTTAAAACGTTGAAGAGTTGAATCGTTAAACCGGAAACGTTCAACGCTCAACCTTCAACGTCCAATTCAGAATCATTGAGCGTTGGACGTTGGACGTTCGGCATCGGACGTTTTTTGTGATAAACACTGCCATCACATTGATCTCGGCAACCTTGTCCCTGCTGTTGGGACAGACTGTTGCGGCCTCTCAAATGAAGCGGATCGTCGTTCTCGGCGACAGTTTGTCGGAGGGATTCGGACTCAAACCGAACCAGGCTTACCCGGCTTTGCTTACCGATAAATTACGCGCAGACGGTTTGAGCTATGAAATTCTAAATGCCAGCCAGACTGGCGGCACGACCGAGGACGGACTTCGCCGGTTGCCGCGACATCTCAAACCCAGGATCGACATCTTCATTCTCGAACTTGGGATCAACGACGCGTTCCGCGGCGTGCCAATCGAGCAGATCCGAGACAATCTTCAGGAGATCATCGATCGCGTGAAGCGCGCGAATCCAAACGTGCGCATCATCATTTGCGGCATGCAGCTGCCGAATTACGCGTCCGATGATTACGTTTTCGCCTTCGGGCAAATCTACGCCGATCTCGCCGCGAAAAATAATGCAGCGCTTGTTCCGTATTTGCTCGAAGCCGTGGCTGGCGATCCAACCTTAAACCAACCGGACCGCATCCATCCAAATGCCGCAGGCCAACGCATTCTCGCCGAAAATGTCTGGCGCGTGCTGGAGCCGATCGCGCGAAAAGAGGCAATTGCCACGACATCGATGTCTCATTAACACCAGGCTTTAGCCCGGTGCTGATCGCTGGCAAACCCATGCAGCCGTTTCAACGGCTTACCCCAACAGCCGATGAGTTCGCAAAAGCCGTTGGAAACGGCTGGGAGGCAGGTCGCTCGACGAGCACCTGGGTGAAGCCAGGTGTTAATGACATCGCCGACGACGGCGAGACAGCCGCGTTGCCCGCGAGCGGCGTTATATAGTTGATGGACCCTGCACGACCAAACGAGCCTGAACCCAGCGACCCGTTTAATCCGGAACGCGCCGACCATGCCATTCTCGAAACGATCGAGATCGCAACCGAAGGCGAAGATTGCGACGCATGCGTGCGGCGCCTGCGACCCGTATTAAAGAAAATCAACGGCGTCCAAGATGTCGCGATCGATCTTCCACGCGAGCGCGTGATCGTGACGTTCGACGCGCGAAAAACGCACCCGCCGGATTTGCATGACGCAATTTTGAAAAGCGGTTACAAGCCGGCGCCGATTGCGGAGTAAAAAGCAAACGCCGAACGCTCAACGCCGAAAACTGAATCTCGAAAAGCAGAACTTGGAAATCAAAATTGGGCATTGGGCGTTTTTGCTAGGTCAAAGCAGGCTGCTGCTGGGTGAGACAGTGAAACGTGCCAAGACCCCAGATTAATTCGCGGCAGTCGATTCCGATCACGCGCCGAGTCGGAAAAAGTTCGCGCAAGATCGACAATGCGATTTCGTCGCCGGGATCGTCGAACGTCGGCGACGAGCACGCAGGTATTTGCGATGTAAAAATTCGCGTAGCTCGCTGGCAATCGGAGGCCTTCGCGCACGATCTTTTTCGGCATCGGCAACGTGACGATGTCGATCTTTGTGCCCGTGCGGTTCGCACCGATCTTCATCTCGCGCAGGCGCGCGAGATTTTCCTGAAGCGGCTCGTAGTTTTCGTCGTCGGGATTTTCTTCGACGACAATGACGATTTTTTTCTCCGAAACAAAGCGCGCAAGATCGTCGATGTGCCCGTCGGTGTCGTCGCCGGCAATTCCGTTGCCTAACCAAAGAATTTCCCGGACGCCGAGGAAATGGCGAAGCCGTCGCTCGATCTGCTCGCGGGACAAGTTCGGATTTCGATTTTTGTTGAGGAGACACGATTCGGTCGTGAGCAGCGCGCCCGCGCCGTTCACCTCGATCGAGCCGCCTTCCAAAATCATCCCAGGGTGAAAAACCGGAAGTTTGAGAAGTTCGGCTACGTGCGTCGGCAGAGCATCATCAAGCGCGAAGGGCGGATATTTGTTTCCCCACGCGTTGTAATCCCAGTCGACCACGGCGAGTTTTGGATCGACATCGCGCGTAAGAAAAATCGGACCATGATCGCGGCACCACGGCTCGTTCGTCGGAATGCGATAAAACGTGATCCGTTCCATCGATAATCCCTGCAAAACTTCGCGCGCTTCGGCTTCATGCGCGCCGTTGCAAACGTTGATGCAGACTTGCTCCGATTCCGCCAGCGCCTCGACCATCTCGCGCAATGCGGGCAACACGCGATCAAACGATTCGGGAAAACTGATTCCTTCGCGTCGCGGCCAGGAGAGCCACGTTGCGGCGTGCAGTTCCCACTCCGCCGGCATACGATAGCCGAGCTGGGCAGGATTTTTGTTCGCAAAATCCATGGAGGAGGAAACATTCAACGCCCAAGGGGCAACGCTCAACCTTCAGTGAGGTGGATCGCGATCTCCGAGCGCGATGTTAACAATTTGCGGCTTGGCCGCCCAATTTTTAGCAGCGGGTTTGCCACCGGACGAGTCCGTCCGATCCGCCACGGGACGGATTCGTCCGACTGGCGAACCGGCGGACAAGGGACTGCTCGATCCACCTTCGCCGAGAAGCATTTGTTTCAATGAAAGTGGTGCAGTGCTCTCTGCGGCCGCAACTGTTGTCTGCGCGGCTGAGGGCGCGTGGTAAGTGTGGCAGGTGATGCACTCAGCCACGATCTTGCCTTGCGGACTGTGGCACGTGACGCAATTCGCCTTGGTCGGGCATGAGCACGTCGGACGTTTCGCGGCTCTGCAGCGCGTGATGACAAACGTTGCAGTCGAGCGGCTGTTGGGTGTGCGGATCAACTTGATGTTTCACGTGATTGAAACTTGCCTGCGGCATCCAGCGATCGATCAAAATAGGTTTTGTGATCGCCGGTGGCGCGTTGGCGATCGCCTTTACTTCATGACAAAAAGCGCAGCCGGTGAAGTTCGCGAGAGTTGTGGCGTCCATTTGCTGCTGCGGTTTGTAGGGATCGGTCGTGAAGAACACGGCGCGCTCCAGTTCTTCGCCGGTGCGAAATGTTCTCTCGCAATTGTCTGATTTGTTGCGTCACAAAATTCGCAACCTCAGCGTCGCGTGTGATTCCTTTTTTCAGCCGCGCATAATCGCCATATTGCGCCGGCAAAGTGCGCAAAAAAGTGCGGGCAAGATCGACATCTCCATGCGGAATTTTTAGCTCCGGATTTTTGGCGTCGAACTGGAGCGAATGACACGCCTGGCAGTTGGCCGCGAAGGTGATCCGCTGGTAATAGCGCCCGCCCGGATCGGGCTTGTGACAGTAGTTGCAGTCGAGCTTTTTGCCGTTCACTGGCGGAATGTCGGCTAGCGAAATGCCGTTGATGATTGAATCGAAGCACGTCGGGGTCGCGCGCGTTCTCGCGAATGAGCTGAAACTCCGGATGCCCACTCCAAAACGAATCGAACTTTTTTGTATAGCCCCGCGTTGGTCGCGGCAATTCCAAAACGACTTGCTGCGGCAGGATGAGGATGTCGATGGAAATTTTGCCACTGAAGCTGCATTCCTTTTTGCGCGGACGCTTCCATGATCGGCGCTGTTGTTGTGACAGGAAGCACATTGGGAGCTCGCGACCAATCTCAACGATTGCAAGGCCCTGGTGTTCCTGATGACACGCTGAGCAGGAGCGGTTTTCCACCACGTTCGGCTCGTGGAGCGTGTGCTGCGCATGACACGTCTCGCAGTTGCGATCGATCGCCTCGAACGCGACTCCGTGCTGAAAGCGGTCGGTTAGAATCGACGTGAATTTTCCGGAGCCGACAGGGTTTTGTCATGGCAATTCGCGCAATTGTCAGCGAATCCCGCGTGCGGCGCGGAAATTTTGCCCGGCATTGAAAAACGTTTCGCGGCCGCGCATTTGAAAAATGACGATGGCGATGATTCCGCCGACAATCGCGATCCAGCTTGACCAAAACGCGCGCTCGTCGCCACGGATGCTATCGGCTGTAGTAGCCGAGATTGCCTTTGTAGCGCTCGGCGATCTGTTTTTGCGTGCGACGCGGCGCAGCCATGACAAACGCTCAGTGAAATTGTAGAGGCAGGCTCGCCACGGGACGAGTCCGTCCGATCCGCCACAGGACGGATTCGTCCGACCGGCGAATTGGCGGACGGGCCGCCTGCGCAGCCGGCACGGCTGCCACTACAGCTGCGCTCGACGGGTTCCTTAGATGTCGATCCTTGAAACCCATCAGTAGTAGAAGAGAGTGACGTAGGCGTGCCACGCCGTCAGCATCATCAGCAAAAACGAAATGGGCGCGTGGACAAATAGCCAGCCGTGCAGCCAATGTTGCAGTTTGATTTGCAGGTCGAGCATGCGCCGCTCGTCGCACCACGCCTGGATTTCTTCGACCCGGCCGCGATACGCTTCGGCCACGCGCAATTTGACGAACCGAAATATATCCTCCGAATAGCGACTGTTGCCGAGACCAAATTTATCGCCGCGGCGCGCGGAGAGATACGGTAGAATTTGCTGCTCAAGGAATTCAACGAGCGCAGCTTCCGACTCCGGATCGTGAGCTGGCGCAGGCGTGGCAGATGGCTTCACTTGCGCTGGAGCCGGCGGCGTTGACGTTGTAGCGGGCGATGCAGTCGCCGGGCCGCGGTCGGCGACCGCGGCTACGAACTTCTGTCGCAGGCGTGTTGACGGTCGCGGCTGTGATTGTCGATCCCACGGCGGTCTTGGCGCGCGCCGCTGGTGTGCTCAAGTCGGCAGCCGTTGAAGCCATCGGAGTCGATCCAGCCGTAACTGCTTTTGTCGGGCTCGGCGCCGGCGCTCCGGCATCAGTTTTGGCCGGGCGGATTTGGCTTGAAGGAATCGCGCATTTTCGTGGCCGCGGCGAAAAGTTGCGCACGGATGTGCGGGATTTGTTCGTAAACGGTTTCAGCCGGCAGTCGTTCCTTCATGATCCGCGGCATTTGATGTTGCAGCGCCAGTCCATAAATGCCGCTCACCATCACGATCGCGTAAAGAACCAGGAGCAGCGTCGTCATCGGCCCGCCGAGGCGAAAACCGCTGTGCAAAATGACGAGCGGAATGGTGAGCAAGGTCAGCCAGATGTGGGCGCGCAACCAGCGTTGCAAATTCCCAATCCGCCAGAGCACCACTTTTTTGCGCACGCCGAGCAGCGCGGCGAAAACGAAGATCGCCAATGAGATTGCGCCAAAAATCAGACCGAGCGGCGTTCCGCCGACGCTGCGAAGGTCGGAAGGTTTTTGGACAAACGGCAGCGGCAATCGCAATCCCGCCGGCAAATTCTCCGGAGCGAAATTGCCGATGTAAAGCCAGGCCGCGAAAGCCGTCGCGAGGAGAACAAAGATGAACCAGGGAACGTGAGCGCGATTGAAAATGCGCATTGCTCACTCCGTGTGATGCGTCTTGTAGTGTCGCGCCGGTGACCATACTCGCTGAAGCAATTCGTCTTGCGCAAGAGACGCATCGCCGAAAAAGCGCTGCGGATCGACGCGCTTGGCCGCGTCGTGCGGACAGGCATAAACACAGCTCGGGATGGATAATTGCGTGCAAAGGTCGCAAGTGTTCGCCTTGTAGGCGGTCATTTTCTTCTTCTCGATCTTCACTTGGGCGGCGCACCGTCTTTGCCTTTGATCTCGGTTTTGATCTCCTTGATCATCTCCAGCGGATGCATGTTGATGTTGCCGTAAGGGCAAAGCTCGGCGCATTTGCCGCAACCGATGCACCAATCCTCGATGATGATTTCGAGATTTTCTTTGCGCCGGATCGAACCGACCGGGCATTGCGTCATGCAAAGCGGGTCGCGGCAAGATCGACATGCAGTGGCGACGAGAAAATGGTCGTAGCGCAAACCGTCGCGCAACAATCGCGAGACGCCGTCATGTGCTGTGCGCAAGCGCGCACGCATGCATCGCAGCGCGTGCAATTGTCGAGATCGATGAGCAGAAGATTTTGTGCTTCGAATAATCCCTGGTTCAAAAAATCATCGAGCCGAATGCCGGCGGGAACCATTTTCCGCTGATCCGAAGCGAGACGCGCTGCGGCGACCGGCTCGAGTTGGGCGCGCACGTCGGGAAATTTTTCCAGCATCAAATTGAACTCCGCGGCGGGAATTTTCACAACATCGACCGCGTCGAGCGCGGAGCAGGTCGCGGTGCGCTTGATCGAGCGAAGCAATCCAATCTCGCCGAAATAATCGCCGCGGCTTAGGTAGGTACGAACCATTTCGCCGCCGGGCATGTGTTGCGAAACGCGCACCATGCCCGAGCGGATCAAATAAAATGCATCGGCGTCTTCACCTTCCTTGCAGATGATTTGCCCTTGATTGTAGGAGACGAGCTCGACGTTTTGGCGCAAACGTTCGACGAATTCTTCGCTCAGGCTCGCGAACAGCGGGACGCTGCGGAGATGATTACTGAGAGAGCGTCCGCGATATTTTTTGTCCAGCTCGGCTTTGAATGAGGTCCCTTTGAATGTTGGCATCTTCACTTTTGTCGTCGCCTTCGTGAGGTCCGATGGCTGCCGATTACCCACGAGCATGTCGAGAATCACCCGCAACATTTCCACCATGACGCATGGCTCACGCGTCTGCACGGTGGCAGAGCGCGGTTGATAGGTGCGGCACGTCATTTCGCCGAAAAGATCGCCCGGGCCAAGCTGCGCCAGCGGCCGATGCACCGGAAGATCCACGTCTGCGTCGATGCCGATGAATTGGCGTTGATGCGCTTCGGCGCGTCGGTCTTCATCGTCGCTGGTGAGAAAACTTTTCATCCGCGCAACACTGCGGCCGAAAAAACCGGTCGCGGGCCGGTTGCGCAAATGTGCCAGCGGATTGTCGATGAAAATATCAACCGTGCCGGAGACGATATAGTAGGCCGTGGAACCGAACTCGCCTTCGCGACAGACGATCTCGCCTTTGCGAAATCGGTGCTGGACGGCCGCGCCTTTACCCCAATTCTCCAGCTGCGCACGCGGAATTTCCTTCAGCGCTGGCAGATACTCCAGTAGCTGATCAATCGTCAGCGGCTCGCCCGTCGTGAGTTTCTCAACAGTCTCGGCCATACGTGCGGATCGAATGCAATCATAAAGTGCCGTTGACTCACGAGGGAAGCAATTTCCCGGACGTGCTTCTGCGCCAACGACAATTGTAGGGAAGGCCCATCGCCTGCCTTCGCCGGCGTGAATTCGGCGAGCGGAGCGTTTGTCCTACAAGCGCGTCAATGCTGCGATCTATACGTTCGCGCCCCTCGTCGTCAGACCGGGATTGTAAATCGCGCCGATGATCGCGCCGGTCACGATCATTTCGATCAAACCGCCGAGGGTCCAATACGCGATCAATTTTCCGGGAAACGGTTGCACGTAGTACATCGTCAAGCGTGCGCCAAACGCGAGAATCTCCAGCATGATGCCGAGCTTGATTCCCGCAGCGACACCGCCTCCCGCGAAACCGCTGGCGAAGATCAGCACAATCGCAAAAGTCAATATGGCCAGACCGATGATCAGCCAAGGCATGCGGGTCATCATTTCGTTCTGCGGTCTCCACAAGCTCGACGTTTGCGCATAGATGTCTTTCATAAACACACCGTTAAACAGCCATCCCCAAAGGAATATGAAGATGAACGCGGCGATGAATGCGAAGAAAAAATTTTTCCAGTTCATAGGTTTTAGGCTGCAATATTTTGTTTGCCCTGAGAACCTTCCGCCTTCATAGCGAAATTCCGCGCAGCTTGTCGATATAAATTGCGGGAACAGTCCAGCCTCACCTGCGAAGTCCTTCGCTCCGCTACTCGCGCAGTCCTGGAATGTGACCGTAACCCACAAAGGTCGGGCGCAATTTGCCTTCATCGCGTTTCCCGGGGCGCTCAATTTTAAAATCAAAGACACTCACCCCATAGCGCGACTCCCCTTGATAAATTCGGCCGTCGCTTGCGCCCACCATGACGCGTCGTCCAGTTTTTCGTTCGCGGCCGAGATAAATCATTGCGTGGGTAATCGGCGGATCGCGTTCGATTGAATAGGTGCCGGTCCAGAAAAGCAGGTCGCCGGGCTTCAAATTTTCCAGTTCGAATGAGTCGTCCTTTTGACTCAGTACCGGCTCGAATCTCCGGGCGCGCCGCAACCAAACGTATTGCTCGCTCGAATCCCGCGGCACATCGTCCACGCCGTTTTGTTTGAGCACAAAATAAACAAAACCGGAACAATCCATGCCGCCAGTCGCAGGGTCGGCGGAGCCGTATTTGTAATCGAGATCGCGCGTAGTCAACTCGAGTGCGCTGACGAGAAGTTTCTGCACGCTTGCCGGATAATCTTCAAAACCTTTGATCGCATCCGGCGCTAACGTCGCATTCGGCGCGCCGCGTTTTTTTAAACCTGGCGGAGATGGTGATTCCAGCGCCTGCGTCGGTGAACTCTCCCGCACCGCACTCGGAGAAGCTGTCGCGCTGGGAGTTGCCGATGGGGATGGCAGTTCGCTTGGTGCTGGCGTTGGCGTTGGCGTTGGTGATGGTTTCTTTCTCCGTCGCGGTGACGCACTCGGCGATGCCGTAGCAGAAGGCTTTTTCCTTTCGATTGGCGGGGCAACTGACGGTGTGGGCAACTCCTTTGCCGGGAGAGGGGAAGATTTCTTTTTCGGCGAAGGGCTCGGCGAAGGCGATATCCTCTTTGCAGATCGCTTCTTTTTTCGCGAGGGCGTGGGAGTCGGTGTCGAAAAAATCTTTTTGATACTGTCGGTCAGTGATTGCTCGGCCGCGCGCGTCGGCAAAGCCGTGGAAACCGCGAGCACGATTATCAGTATGATGCGAACTGGCATTGTGAAAGCTTTGACGGACTGGCATTATGATTTCTTGAGCGCATCCTGTCTTGGATAATCGCTCAACACATCTCGCCTTCGCGTAGAATGAGGCCAGTGGTAGTTTCGGACTCATGAAGTCGATTCGCGTTGTCCTTCTCCTGGTTATCGTCTCTGCATTTCCCGGCGTTTCTTCGGCGCAGATCGATCGCATCACCGGAAAAAATTTCGCCACACGCTCGGAAGTGCTGGCGCGGCACGGAATGGTTTGCACGAGTGTGCCCGCCGCGACACAAGTGGGGCTCGATATTCTGAAGCGCGGGGGCAGCGCGGTGGATGCGGCCATTGCCGCGAACGCGACGCTTGGATTGATGGAGCCGGTCTCCAATGGAGTCGGCGGCGATCTTTTCGCCATCGTTTACAACGCGAAAGAAAACAAACTTTACGGAATCAACGGCAGCGGACGCTCGCCGCTCGGCTTGAGTTACGAACAGATGAAGGCGGAGCTCGACAAACTGAATCGCAAAACGATTCCGCCGACTGGCATGTTGCCGATCAGCGTGCCCGGTACCGTCGATGCGTGGGCCGAGCTGCACAAAAAATTCGGGAAACTGAAACTTAGCGACGATCTCGCGCCGGCGATCCATTATGCCGAAGAAGGTTTTCCGGTCACGGACTTGATCGCGTATTACTGGTCGTTCGGGCCCCGACTCTACAAAGGACTTCCCGGCGCGTTTCTCGAAACTTACACGCTCGACGGAAAAGGCCGTACGCCGGCTAAAGGCGACATTTTCAAAAATCCCGCGCTTGCGAAAACATTGCGCTTGATCGGTGAGAGAGGGCGCGACGTTTTCTACAAAGGCGAGATCGCGGACAAGATCGACAAGTTCATGCGCGAGAACGGCGGATTTTTGCGCAAAGTCGACTTCGAGAAGCATACCTCGACATGGGTCGAACCGGTCTCGACGAATTATCGCGGCTACGATGTGTTCGAACTCCCGCCGAACGGTCAGGGCATCGCCACGCTGCAGATCTTGAATATCCTGGAAGGATTCGATCTCCGCGCGATGGGACGCAATTCACCCGACACCCTGCACACCATGATCGAAACCAAGAAGATCGTCTGGGCCGATCGCGCGAAGTTTTATGCCGACCCGGCGTTCGCGAAAATTCCGCTGAAGAGTTTGCTTTCCAAAGAATACGCGGCCGAGCGGCGCAAGCTCATCGATCCGGCTCACGCGGCCAAAAGGGTTAGTCCGGGCTCTGCAGAGGCAGGCGTGTGGCCTGCAAATCCCGCAGCATCGCAGCCGACACGGCTGCCACCACAGGCGCGGAGTGTCATTGACGACCGGGACACAATTTACATGTGCACAGCAGATGACGAAGGCAACATGGTCTCGCTGATTCAAAGCAATTACCGCGGGATGGGCAGCGGCATCGTTGTGCCCGGGCTCGGATTCATGTTTCAGGATCGCGGCGAGCTTTTTTCGATGGAGCCGGGACACGCGAATGTTTACGCGCCGGGCAAGCGGCCGTTTCACACCATCATTCCTGGATTCGTCATGAAAGATGGAAAACCGTGGGAAGCATTCGGCGTGATGGGCGGCGGGATGCAACCGCAAGGTCACGTCCAAGTGCTCACGAACCAGATCGATTTCGGATTAAACGTGCAGGAAGCCGGCGACGCATCGCGCTGGCAACACGAAGGCGACAACGAGCCGACCGGCGAAAAAATGGAGAATGGCGGCTACGTCGAAGTGGAGAGCGGAATTCCCTACGAAACCGTACGCGAATTAAAGAAGCGCGGACACGATGTGCGCTTTGATGTCGGCGGTTACGGCGGTTATCAGGCGATCAAAGTTGAGATGCATGACGGCCAGCGTGTTTACGTTGGCGCCAGCGAATCGCGCAAAGATGGGAAGGCGGCGGGATATTGAAGAAACAGAAAACGCCCAACGCCGAACGCTCAACTCCGAAAGGATTCGCGAGCAGGCGCTTAACGCCGAACTCACAGGTGGATCGAGCTCTCCGAGTTCGATGCTAATTCTGCGCAGCCCACGGCTGCCAATTTTTGGCGTCGGTCAGAGCCGGACTGGCGTTGCGGAGATCGCGATCCACCTTGCGCTCACTTCTACCATCGCACACCATGCGGGACATGGCCGACGAGACGATTTCGATTCAACAAGCGGAGCGCGTAGATCATCAGCTCGTCCGCGCCATGGGTGTTCCGGCTCTGACCGCGAATATCGTTAACTCGACAATTGGCGCGGGCATTTTCGTTTTGCCAGCGCTGGTCGCGAAAGGTCTGGGTTCAGCGGCGCCGCTTGCATTTATCGCGTGCGGGCTCGCGATGTTGTTGTTCGTAACCTGTTTCGCAATTGCGGGCAGCCGTGTTTCGCTCACCGGCGGGCTTTATGCGTATGTCGAAGTCGCATTCGGGCGGTACGTCGGCTTTCTCGCAGGGGTGCTTTACGGCATCACCGCGCTCGGCGCCGTCGCCGGCGTAGTTAACGTTTTGGTGAACTCGATCGCGGTCATCGCGCCGTTTCTCGGCAGTCCGGTGATGCGGGTCATCGTCATGATCGTCGTTTATGGCTCGCTCGTAGTGATCAACGTGCGCGGCGTACGCGAGGGCGCGGGCGCAGTCACCGTGCTGACGCTGGCGAAACTTCTCCCCCTACTCTTGTTCATTTGCGCGGGCATCTTTTTCATTCATCCGGCGAATCTCACGTGGACAGCATGGCCGGGCAGCAAGGCATTGGGCGACAGCGTCATCCTGTTGATCTTCGCTTTTGTCGGAATCGAAGTCGCGTTGATCCCGAGCGGCGAAGTGAAAGATCCGGCGCGTACTGTTCCGCGGGCCGCTTACCTCGCGCTCATTGTCACGACGATCATTTACATCATGATCCAACTACTGGCGCAGGGAATGCTCGGCAGCGATCTTGCGAATTACAAAGACGCGCCGCTCGCTGAAGCCGCGGCGAAATTTCTCGGTAACATCGGTCACACCATTCTCGTCGCCGGTGCGACCATCTCCGCGTTCGGTTTTGTCACCAGCGACATTCTCAGTTCGCCGCGAATGATCTTTGCGTTTGGTCGCGACGGCGTGATTCCGACGTGGTTCGCTCACGTGCATCCGCGTTATCGCTCGCCCGACGTCGCCATCATCACCTACGCTGTGCTCGCCTTTCCCTTGTCCGTCAGCGGCACGTTCGAACAACTGGCCGTGCTTTCCAACGTCGCTATCCTCCTGATGTATCTGCTATGCTGCGCCGCCTGCTGGTCTCTGGTGCAACGCGACGTCCGGGCCGACGGTCAACCCTTCAATTTTCCCGGCATGAAAATCGTGCCCGCCCTCGCGATTGTCGCAATCATCTGGATTCTCGCGCACGCGACGGTGCGCGAGTTTGCGGTGAACGGGATCGTGCTTGTTGTCGCGTCAATTCTATATCTGCTTCGAACGGGGCTTCACCGGAGCTAATTTTTCGGCGCCCTTAGTTCGGCCAGTTTTTGTTCGGCGCGCGCGACGTTGGATTTTCGCGCGCTGCCCAAAGCGAGGAGCTTTTGCTGGCGTTGCAAATTGGTTTCGCCGCCTCCAGCTCAGCGCGCCCGCGTTCAACGGCGGCAGCGTGAGCTGCTTCGATCGCGTGCGCAAGCGATGTTTCGGCTTCGGCCAGTTCTTCTTTCGCGATTTCGCCGGCGGCCACTTGTTTTTCTTTTTGCAAAACGTCCCCCTTCGCCCGGGCAAGCCGCGCGTTTTGCAGATCGGATCTTAAACGAATGACGCGAAGCGCACGTTGTTCCGCCTCAACCTTCGAAAGCGCGCCGATTTTGTAAAGCCGTTCGGCTGCCCCCGCATTTCGCTCGGCCCGCTCCAAATTCTTTTCCAATTGCGCAAGACCGACATCCGCATCCGGCGCCGCGACATCCGGTAACGGCTCATTCCCGCGATTGGGAATTAGCAGCGGTGGTTCGATATCAAAAGAATCGACGTTGTCCGTCGTTGACTCTTCCTGAGCAAAGGCAACGGCCACGAGTGCTGCCGAAAAGAAAAACGCCAGCCCGCGCATCACGCGGTGAACATATCACCAAACCTTGCACCGCCGCCAGATTAACCCGCAAGTGAGAGAATAGCCTTTCGGGAATTTTTTTCTTTTCAAGCCCAATCTTATAGCATAGGACACGCTCCGAAAACGGTTTGTGAATAACTCGAGCCCTAAAATGTTTTTCGCTACGGCTGCTTTGGCCTTAATCGTTCCACCGGCAATGGCCGAGCCGTTTCCCACATCGGGTCCGATAACAATCGGTGGCAAAGCTTGCCTTCGTTTCGGACAAGCATGCGCACCAAAAAAAGCGCCGCTGCCGGTGAAGCGCGCAATCTGGGCCGCGAACCAGCTTCGCTCCAAACCGTATCGGTATGGCGGCGGTCATAAATCTTTTAAGGATTGCGGTTACGATTGCTCCGGCACTGTTTCCTACGCACTCGGTGGAGCGGGTTTAATCAAGGCGCCGTTGAGCTCCTCCGAGTTCCGCCACTTCGGCGAGAGCGGTCGGGGTAAGTGGATCACGATTTACGCGCGCAATGGCCACACCTTTGCCGTAATCGCAGGGCTGCGGCTCGACACGACACCGTACATAACCGCCCACGACCGCTGGGCACCTGGTTGGCAGCTAACGGACCGCATGCCTTCAGGCTTTGCAGCGCGACACCCAGTCGGCCTTTAGCGGACGAAAGCTCCAAATCCCAAGATACAACGTCCAAATAAAGCCGGAGTGCGATAGTCAAATCCGGTTTTGGATATTGTTGTTTGAAATTTCCCTGGAGCCTGGAACTTAGTGCTTCGGCGCTTATCCACATGGAGAGATTCTCGGGCTTTAGTTTGGTGGAGCTGCGCAAGTTACGCGCGCTCAAGACACCGCTCGGCATTCAGAGGTTTCTCGATGAATTGCCTTACAACCTCAGTTTCACCGCACGCTCGCCGGGTAAAGTTTTGCATGATCGCACCGCCTCTTGTCTCGAGGGTGGAATTTTTGCCGCCGCAGCGCTGCGGGTGCTCGGATTTCCGCCGCTCATCTTCGATCTTGAAGCCGAGCGCGATACTGATCATGTGGTCGCCATTTTCAAAGTTCGGGGACATTGGGGCGCGGTCGCGAAATCGAACTTCACCGGCTGCCGTTATCGCGAGCCGGTTTATCGGAGCTTGCGCGAGCTGGCTATGAGCTACTTCAATATCTATTTCAATATGCGCTTCGAGCGCACATTGCGGCGTTACTCTCGGCCGGTGAATCTCGCGCGGTTTGATCATCGCAACTGGATGACCACAGAAAAACCAGTCTGGTTTATCGCCGAATACCTTTGCGAAATCCCGCACATCCGGCTACTCACGTCGTCAATGGAGAAAAATCTTACCCGCGTCGATCCGCGCTCGGTTCGCGGCGAGATGCTCGGACACAGGAAATGATTCTCTGCACGCAAGGTCTGCGGATCGGGCAGCGCACGCGTATCGCGTGCAAACACCAGTCCGGCTCGGACTTTCGGCGTCGCGCCGAAACAGCCTTTGGCCGCGCTCAGTAGTCTCCCGAGGGTTGCTAGCCTAAAGAGAAGTTCGTGATCGCGAGGACGCGCTCACCAGGCACGCGTGACGCATGCGCTACCCAACCACAAATGCGCGCTGCTGCTTCAACTGCTTCCTGCTCCAGCGGGGCTTGGCCATAGCCGAGCGTCGCGCATTCGAAAAGATAGCTCCGCAGAAATCGACGAATTCCGCCTAGGCGCTCGTATTGCGCCGTGTGCACCAGCTCGTGGAGGACGAGGTGTCGATCTTGCCGGCAATCGCCCCGGACGAAGATGCCGTATTGCAGAGTGAGCCCGCTCGGGGTCGACGGCAGCAACTCGATCTGCTCGGAAACGGCTTTTAAGATCGGATGCGACGGAGACGGAATCGCCTCGACCGGTAAAACCCGGACGCGCTCCGGATGTCGCACTCCGACGACAATTGCATCGGCCAGCTCGCTTCCGGAGAGCGCCTCGCCTTCAAGGAGAATCCGCTGTTCTTGTTCGGACGCCCATTCTACCGCCAGGGGCAGCACTGATTCCAATTGATCGATCAAATTCTCCGTCAGCACACCTCAGAACACAGCAAGAATCTGGCCGGGGTTGGTGCTAAACTGGAGTCCGCGACGTAACAGGCGAGCGGCTGGATCGGCACACGAGCCCAGCCGGGCTCGTCAGGTGGCCGAACTCACATTGTGGCGTCTGCCAGAAACGCCCTACAAATTTTCATGACGTAAACTATGCTGGAGCATGAGCGTGCAAGTTTACGGATGCAATCATGTCGCCATCGAGGTGGACGACATCAAAAAGGCGGCCGCGTTTTACAAAGATGTTTTCGATCTCGAGCAGATGAGCGACGGCGAAGGTGATGCGTTTTTCAAGCTGGGCGAGCACCAGTTTCTCGCCATATTTGAAGTGGACAAAGTGCAGCCGGCGAATATGCGGCATTTCGGCATCATGGTGCGGGACGAGCAGCAACTCGCTGAAGTCCGCACGAAATTAACCCGCAAATACAAACTTAAACTCGAGCCGCCGTTCCGCTGCGATTTTCACGATCCGTGGGGGAACCGCATTCAGGTTGTCGATCTTCACGACGAATCGCTCATCTGGCTTTTGCCTTATCGCGAAGTACAAAAATCCGGAATCAAGTTCTCCGAATCGGCTCATTCATCAAAAGCAACTTACGATGAATAATTTGTGGCGGCCCCGAGGTGAGACGAGGAACCCGCCAGCGCCAAAAGCTTAACTTTTCTGAATGCTTTGCAGCATCTTCTTCAACTCGTTGCGGTGTTTTCTCTCCGCTTCGGACGAGCACCAATAAGCCACCAGCAGGGGCCTGTTCTGGGCGATCGACACAATGGCGAACCGGATTGTCACGTCGCCTTTGCTGTTCTTTCCCTGCCAGGAAACATTTTGCACGTCGATGCCGTTCAACTTTCCCGCTTCATCTTTGCGTGTGTCGGCCTTGACTGTAAGGCCGCCTTGGTTCCGCAAGTAGCGCATCGCCTCGCCCATCGACTCGGCGATTTTGCCCGGTTCCGCCGGCATCACCAGGAAGAAAACCGCGTCATCTGGAGAAGTAGCTTGAACGGCTTCCCCAACTTCCTTCGTTTGCCATTTGTCGGGGATTGCGATGCTTGCAAATGGTTCGTCGCCGGGGACCTTGTGCGTCGCCGAAATTGCCGGGGCGATCGATCCGGCGCAGAGCAAAACGCTCACAACGAATTTTTGCATGGCGGCTCTTAGGCTATCCTGTTTCCGACGTCAACAGTTGAGCCGCGCCCGGTCACGCGCGAATGTTTTCGTGGGATGAACAAACTCACGGGCAAAAATGTTTTGATCACAGGCGCGTCGCAGGGGCTTGGGCGCGCGATGGCGCTGCGGTTTGCGCGCGAAGGCGCCGCTGGGCTTTCACTCATCGCGCGCCACGCAGATCAACTCACAAAAGTTCGCGACGAAGTCCGCAAAATCGCGCCGAAGATCGAGATCGTCATCATCGAGGCCGACGTGAGCAAGCCGCGTGACATCGAGCGCATCGTCGCTACGACGCTGGCGCAGTTTAACGGTGGCCTTGAGGTGCTCGTGAATAATGCGTCCACCATCGGCCCATCGCCGATGCCAAACCTCCTCGACTATCCCGTGGAACATTTTCGCGAAGTGCTCGACACGAATTTGATCGGGCCCTTTTTGCTCATCAAGAACGCGCTGCCGGCAATAATCGAGCGCGGCGGCTCCATCATCAACGTCACTAGCGACGCTGGTCAGGTTGGCTACCCGGGCTGGGGCGCGTATGGCATTTCCAAATTTGGAATGGAAGGAATGTCGCAGACATGGGCTTCGGAGTTGGAGGAGTCTGACGTGCGCGTCAACTGGGTCGATCCCGGAAACATGAATACGGCGATGCACCGTGCGGCTGAGCCGGAGGAAGATCCAACCGAATGGGCCGATCCCGCCGACGTGACCGATGTTTTTGTTTTTCTCGCTTCCGACGAATCCAAAAATATTACCGGCAAACGTTTCCAAGCGCAGGAAGATTGGAACAAGCAAATCTCACACGACGGCCACGAAGGACACGAAGGAGAAAAGGAATAAGTTCGGTTTTCGCTTGAATCCGTTGTGGCCATTGTGGACTTAGTGCGAGAATTCTGTTGATGGCGGTTTCGTTCACATTTGTTCTGCCGCCCGAGCTCAGCGCCAAAGAGCCGCCGGAACGGCGCGGGATTCGCCGCGATCAGGTGCGCTTACTCGTTATTGACCAGGCGACGGGAAAGATCGAGCACACGCGTTTCGACAAAATCGACAATTATTTGCGTGCTGGCGATTTGCTCGTTTTCAATTCCAGCCGGACGTTGCCGGCGTCGCTGCGCGGCTGCGAATGCAGTGCGGCGCACGGCCCGTGCATGGAAGTGCGCTTGGCCGAACATTTGCCGGATGACTCCTGGCTGGCGCTGTTGCTCTGCGAACAGGGCGACCCGTTCGGCTGCGGACTGCGTGCGGGAATGCAGATTGATTTCACCGAAGGTCTCACAGCAATCGTGTTCGAACGCGACGCAAATATTCCGCGTCTCTGGAAATTGCGTTTCTCCCGCTCTGGAACCGAACTTGTCGATCTTATCTACCGGCTGGGAAAACCGATTCGTTACGAATACGTCTCCGCGCCGTGGGACCTCGACTATTATCAAACCGTTTATGCAAAAGAGCCGGGCTCGGCCGAGATGCCTTCCGCGGGCCGCGCCTTCACCTGGAAATTGCTGCTTGCTTTGAAAAAGCGCGGGATCGACATCGCCTACATTGTTCTGCACACCGGGCTCTCTTCTTACATGGACGATGAACTCGACCGCGCGCATCCCGCTTCGGAGGAGGAATATTTTGTCAGCGACTCGACCGCTGAAAAAATCAATTTTGCGCGAGACAATGGCGGACGCGTCATCGCAGTGGGGACGACGGTGGTGCGGGCGCTCGAATCAGTCGCTGGAGCCGATGGGCGTGTGCAAGAGACTCACGATTACACGCGGCTAAAGATCAACAATCGCCATCGTTTGAAAGCGGTGGATGGTTTGCTCACCGGTTTGCACGAACCGGAAACAAGTCATCTGGAGCTACTCAGCGCATTTTTGCCGGTCGAGCAAATCCGCGCGGCCTACGAAGAAGCGATCGCGAAAAAGTATCTTTGACACGAATTCGGGGATTTGAACTTGATTCTGTAACTTTCGTCGCCACTAAAGGCATCGAGAGTCAGACAGGGATTAACAAGATTGAATTGGATTTCTTTCTGCGCACCAATCCTGTGAATCCTGTAAATCCTGTCTAGGTAATTAACGCGCGCTCGCGCCGGACATCGCGCCTAGTTTACCGTGAATTTCCTGGCCACTGTCCGCTTTACGGAGAATGGACTTCGAATCATCCTGTTGAGCTTGTTTTGCATTCGTGCAGCCTGCAAACAGCGCAAGAGACAGAACCACAATAGCAAACAGGCGCATCACCATCTTTGTATCTCGATCTTAGTCTTTACCAGTTGAGCCGACGCATTGAATTGAACTCACTAGCCCTGTCAATCAGCGGAAGCGAGTTGACCACCGTCGGTGTCGTAAGATACTAGCTGCTTGGAAGAAAAAGAACAAAGCCAAGACGGCGACGATGAAGCTTGAGAAGGGCGCTGACCTTTGACTTCTGGATTTATCCAACCGCGTTCGGCGGAGGTAACAGCGGTTTCGAGTTGATATTGGGCAAAGCGATAACCCCAGGAAGCACTGCCAGCTACTTCGCTTTCTTTGATCCAAGTGGAAACCTCGGAATCGGTCTTCAAAACCCTAGTCTAAACGAATTCCCAGAGTGGATCGCGACGACCCCATTGCTGCTAAATCAATGGTCGCATGTCGCATTTTGTTATCAGGCCAGCAGCTTCAACGCCACCGACATGAAGATATATGTCAACGGTGTCGCGGTGCCCACCACTTTCACCGCCGGCAACTACAGTTCTAATTTCACAACCGCATACAACGCCACCCGGTTTACCTTCGGCGGCGACGCCGACAACTTGGTGGGCGGCTCGATGGTGGGGCTGCTGGACGAACTGGAAGCCTTCAATCGCGCGCTTACTGCGACTGAAGTTCTCGGCATCTACACGGCGGGGAGCGCAGGTAAATGTCGCTCTTGCGCGCCGGCGCCGGGCGGAATGATCAGTTGGTGGCCGGCCGAGGGAAATACTAGCGATGTCGAAGACGGCAACAATGGAACTTTCAATGGAACTCCAGCTTACGGGCCAGGCGAAGTTGGGCAGGCATTCAGCTTCAACGGTAACTCAGCCAATTACGTTTCCGTTCCGCACGATACTAACCTCGATCTCGCACAGTTTACCGTTGATGCCTGGGTATTTCCGACAACCAGTTCAGGCATTCGCTGGATTCTTGATAAAGAAGGCTCTAATGGGATCAACTACTCATTAGCGCTGCAGGATGGAAATTTTGTCGAGGTCGACTTCAACCCTGGCAATCATCAATTCGTTGATTCGACCGTTGCTATTCCAACAAACACATGGAGTCATATCACAGGCACCTACGACGGTTCGACCTTGAAGCTTTACATCAATGGCGTTTTGAACGGTTCGTTCGTGTCCAATCAAACGCCGCCTTTTGGCCAAAACATGACGATCGGGCTGAGAACTAGTGGACAATACCCATTCAATGGACTGATCGACGAAGCCGAAGTATTCGGCCGCGCGCTTAGTCAGCGGGAGATTCAAAAGATTTATGACGCTGGCAGCGGAGGTAAGTGCCCGTGCACGCCGCCGCCAACCGGTATGATTAGCTGGTGGCCGGCTGAGGGCAATGCAAACGATATCCAGGGCAGCAACAATGGCACTGCGAATAGTGGAGTTACGTTCGGACCGGGCGAAGTCGGACAAGGATTTAACTTCGATGGTTCCAGCGGCAAAGTGACTGTTCCCGATTCGGCGAACATGGACTCGGCCGATTTTACTTACGATGCATGGATCGCCGTCGATCCTACAAGTCCATCAGGCGACAATTACATCATCTGCAAAGGTGCCATCTCGCAGTATTACCCATTGATTTTCATCCAGGGAAATACCGGCCAGCATTATTGGAGAGTTGCGCTGAATGGAGACGTGTCGGATTTGTTCGGTCCTGCGAACAGCGTGACCTACGGCTTTCAGCACATCGCGGTCACACGCCAGGGGAACGTAGGCAAGCTCTACATTGACGGAAACCTGGTCGATACCGAAACAGTCGGCACCGGCACTGGGGCGGGATTCCCGCTCGCGTTCGGCAACATCTCGAACTTCAACACCTCGTATTTCAAAGGCAAAATGGATGAAGTCGAGTACTTCAACCGCGCGCTCACCGCCGATGAAGTAGCCGCAATCTATCACGCGGCCGGTGCGGGTAAGTGTAAGCCAACACCAACACCGACTCCAACTCCAACCCCGACACCAACTCCAACTCCAACTCCAACTCCAACCCCGACCCCAACACCAACTCCGACGCCAACTCCTACTCCCACTCCGCAGCCAACTCCTCAAATCAGGATTTCAGCGTCTTCAACACAGGTTGAGGAAGGCCAGAATGCAACCTTTAAGATTTTCGCTGACCGAAAGGTGTCACATCCGATTACAATTTCTTACTCGATGAGCGGTCAAGCTATTTTAGGAACCGATTACACGCTTAGTGGAACTCCCGGTAAAGTCACTATCCCGGCCGGCCAATCCTCGGCCACCGTTACCATGCACTCCATGGAAGAGAATGATGAGCGGAGAGAAGGCAAGGAGGCAGCGACCATGACTCTCAGCAAAGGATCGGGCTACAAGCTCTTAAACAACACGGCTACAGTTACGATCACTCCGTAAGCCGAACGACTGCTTCCATCGGAGGAGAGATCCCCTGGAATAGTGAATGCGATTTGCCTGTAGTGGCTGCTAACTTGTTTGCGAAAACGTTTAGAGTTCTCCGCAGCAGTTGCGTGTGTCGGCTTGCGCCTCTACAAGTCAATTGGATCCGAAGTCAATGAAGCGATATGTCGGAATCTTTCATGCTTTCGTTCATCATTCCGGCTTACAACGAAGAATTTGAGCTGCCAGCGACAATCGAGGCCATTCGAATGGCAGCGACAAACGCTGATCAGCAGTATGAAATTATAGTGGTCGACGACGCATCAACCGATGTAACCGCCGAGGTTGCAAGGACGGCCGGTGCGCAGGTTGTTTCAATCAACCGCCGGCAAATCGCGGCCGCACGCAACGCCGGCGCGCACGCTGCCCGCGGCGATATTTTCTTCTTTGTCGATGCCGATACACGCATCAACCCGAGGCATATCGTCGATGCAATCGCGGCGCTCGTAGCTGGTTATTCCGGCGGCAGCGCGCGGGTTGCTGTGGGCGGAGCCGTTCCACTCTGGGCTCGTATTTTCCTGAAAATTTTCTGCACGGTTTATTTCGGCCTCAATCTTGGAGCCGGCGCGTTCCTCTTCACCACCCGCCAAAACTTCGACGCGATCGGCCGATTCAGTGAAGAGCTTTTCGTCGGCGAAGAAGTCTTTTTCAGTTTTGCGCTCCGGAAAATTGGGAGGTTCAAAATTCTGCGCGAACCAATTCTTACGTCGGGGCGAAAGTTGCGGATGTATTCGGGACGTGAAATTTTGGCGAACATGTTTCTCGTAATGATCGGCGGAATGCGCACGGTCCGCTCCCGCGACAAGCTCGATCTTTGGTACAACGGCAAACGCGAGACAAAATCCGCCTTCGCGGCTCCGCTACGGCGTGACAGGTCGACATGAAGAATTCGAGCATCTCAATCGCTGCGACACCGGAAGCGATCCGTCGCTGTCACCCGGTCATGCGGGAGTTGCGGACACATGTTCACAATGCCGAAAGATTTGTCGAGCGCGTACAGCGGCAGCAAAAAGGCGGTTATCTCCTGGCCTTCTTGGAATCGGAGGGCGAAGTCCGCGCCGTGGCCGGCTACCGTTATTTGGAATCGCTATTTTCCGGAAAATTTTTGTATGTCGATGACTTGGTGACGCGTGCCGCCGATCGCTCGCTGGGTTTCGGCGGTCAACTGTTTGACTGGTTGGTTAAAGAGGCACGCGAACATGGCTCCGAAAGCCTCGAGCTGGATTCGGGCGTGCAGCGCTTCGACGCGCATCGTTTCTATCTGCTCAAACGCATGAACATTTCGTCTTATCACTTCAGATTAAAACTCAGTCACGACAGGAGTTAGCTTATGAAAAACGAAAATCCGTGGATCGAGATCTGTCCCGGTATCAAAAGACAGACGGCGGCGAGCGGAAAGACGATGTATCAAATGAGAGCGCACCTTGAGGCCGGAAGCAAAATGCCGGAGCATAAACATCCGCAGGAGCAGATCGTGCATATTTTGGAAGGCCGCATGAAGTTGATCGTCAACCGAACGCCGCACGAGCTGACCGCTGGCGATTCATTTTATCTTGCGAGCAACGTGCCGCACGGAGTGGAGACCATCGAAAACACACGCGTGCTCGACACGTTCAGCCCGCCGCGCAACGAATACCTCGCGTTCGATGAAGCAAATCGACAGAAATGATAGGTGGATCGAGCAGTCTCTTGCTCGATGCTAAAATTAGGCGGCGAAGCCGCAATCATCAACATCGCCCGGCGGAGCGGCCGATCCACCTTAGAATTGAATTGCAGCGCGCGGCAACCCCGAGGTGCACCTCGCCTATTGGGGCTGGGCGCGACCGGAGCGCTGGGGAATCCGCGCGGTCGATTTCAATCAGCGCACTCCCGGATACGGAGCGTACTTTTGAGATCGCCGACCACCCGTTGCATGTCGTAATAGCTTTGCAGATTGAGCCAGACCTGGGCGGGCCACCTTAAAAAGCGCTCCAGGCGAAGCGCGGTTTCTGGAGTGATTGCGCGCTTGTCCTGCACTATCTCGTTAATACGTCGCGCAGGCACTCCGATCTCTTTGGCCAAGCGGTACTGTGAAAGGCCCAATGGTTTCATGAAATCTTCGGCCAGAATTTCTCCGGGATGAACGGGGGTTAATCTTTTCATTATCGTGATTGTCTCTTTCTGTGCGTTGTTTCGTCTCTTCATGATAGGGCAAACCGCCGCGGCGGGCGAGACGCATGCGCTACATTCAATCAATCGCCCGCCGCTCGTGCTCACCAAGAAATACGCTGTAAATTAAGCACCGCATCAAAATGTTCGTCGCGGGAGAGAATGGCCAGCTGATGCTGACGGGCCTGCGCCGCGATCCAGAGATCGTGCCACGGAATTGGACGGCCCTTTGTGGCGAGCTCGCGGCGAAGCGCTGCGTAATGCCCAGCGGTGACGCCATTGATCGGCAATGGCTGAAATTCCCGTTCGATCAGACGAAGCCGCTGCTCGTAACTCGCACGATGACGCGATCCCAAAATACCAAAGCGAAATTCGCCAAGGACAATAGGTGAAAGTGAAATGCGTTCCGCCGTCTCAAGGTGAGGTTGCAACGCGGGGTCGCCATCGAGCCACGCGGAAAGCGCATTTGTGTCGAGGATCACTGCCACTCCGCGGGATCAACCGTTTCGAATTCCTTTTCGATGACCTTCTCAATCCGGCGATTTTCCTTCCGCAATTTCGAAAGCGCGCCAAAATGTTTCATCCACGGTTTCTTGCCAGAAACGTGCACCTGCAGTTTCTCGTTCATCGCTTCGGCAACGAAATCGCGCAACGTTCGTCCCTGGCGGGCGGCCACAGCTTTCGCCTCCCGGAGGAGAGATTCCGGAATATCGACCGTGGTTTTCACCTCTAGCAATATTTACAGCTTTACGGCAAAACGTCAACCGAATATCTCGCCATTCGATGAAGAGGCGCCACGGCACGGCGCATAGCGCTGTGGCTACATCCGACGCCGACGAATATCTCGCGCTGGATGAAGCAGGCGCGGAAGAAGCTGTAGATGGGCAGCCTGTGCTCCCAAGTAAGAATCACGCGAGCGTGTAGATGTCGATCTTGCGTGAGAAAAGAGTGGCTTTCGAATTAACTAACCTGATAGCCTCGGCTCCCTAACCAAAACAAAACTATGCTACATATCATTTGGTCGATCATTGTCGGTTTTATCGTCGGTTGGCTTGCGCGTGCCGTTATGCCGGGAGCGCAACATCTCGGTTTCATCGCCACCACGCTGCTCGGCATCGGCGGCTCGATCGTCGGCGGCTTGATCGCGCGGATTTTTTCCAAGCCCGCTCCGGGCTCCGCGTTTCACCCGGCCGGATTCATTTTGTCGATCATCGGTGCGATTATTCTGCTCTTTATCTGGATAAAATTGGCACCGGCATAACGAGGTGCATTGAAAGCGCGGGAGTGAATTCTTGGGGACGCGGTTTGCTTCCAGTGGGAGACAAAGGCCGTTTACCCTGCGGGTTGATTTCGTGAAGGCGCGCGATTCCGGCATCGGACCGATTGCCGTTGCCGTTCTGATATAAGGCGCGCAACTTGCGAAAAGCCGTTATTTGTTTAAAATAGGCGCTTCGAAATGGCTGAGAACACGGAAATGTTGGATATCCAGCAGTTCCAACTGCATGGGAAGGACACGGGCAGCGCGGATGTACAAGTCGCGCTGTTGACGCGCCGGATCGCGCAGTTAACGGAACACTTGAAGAGCCACGCCAAGGACCACTCCTCGCGTCGCGGTCTTTTGAAAATGGTCGCGAAACGGCGGAGTTTGCTCGATTACCTGAGCCGGTCGGAAGCGGATCGGTACAAAAAACTGATCGATGGGTTAAACCTGCGGAAATAACCGTCCCGCGAACGCGGGATCGATTTTAGGTCCGCGTTTTCAGTTCGAAGCTGATTCGAAAATAACAACAACGCGATAGCCAGGTCGTTAGGGCGCCTTGGATTTTAGGTTTTAGTTTCGCATCGTCCCGCAGCCGCGAGACGGGATCGAGTTTAAAACCTACAGTCAGGGTGACCGACCTGGAAGTCGCATATCCAGGAAAACATATGCAACAAAAGGTCACGGCGCAGATCGGCGCCACGAACATCTCCATTGAAACCGGCAAAGTCGCCAAGCTCGCAGACGGAGCGGTCATCGTTTCATGCGGTGACACTATCATTCTGGCCAGCGCAGTCTCATCTACGGTTATTAAGGAGGGTCAGGATTATTTTCCGCTTACGGTCGATTACCGCGAAAAAGCCGCTGCCGCTGGAAAATTTCCGGGTGGTTATTTCAAGCGCGAAGGCCGCCCGACGGAAAAGGAAACGCTCACCTCCCGCATGATCGATCGACCCCTGCGGCCGCTCTTTCCGCAAGGTTATTTTTATGACACACAGATCATCTCGATCTTGCTCAGCGCAGATGGCGAAAACGATCCCGACATTCTGGCGATCAATGGGGCGTCGGCTGCGCTTTCCATTTCGGATATTCCGTTTGCCGGGCCGATAGGGGCGGTGCGCGTCGGCCGCGTCAACGGCCAATTTGTTGCCAACCCGACACACACCGAGCGCGAACAAAGCGATCTCGATCTTGTTTATGTCGGCACGGAAAACGACATCATCATGATTGAAGGCGCGGCTAACGAAGTTCCGGAAGCCGATTTCGTGAAGGCGCTCGAATTGGCGCATGGTCATGCGCGCGAGATGATCCGGATTCAAAAGGATCTGGCGTCGCAAGTCGGCAAACCAAAACGGGAGATGCCGCTGCTCACTGTGAAGCAAGAGTTGCTGGACGTCGCGTATGAAGTTGCAGGCAACCGGATCGATGACGCGCTTCATACCGAGGGAAAGGTCGCGCGAGCAAAAGTGGTCGAGGCGCTGCGCGAAGAAGTGAAGATGTCGATATTAAAAAAACATCCTGAGGCAGACGCATTCTCCATTTCGCAAGCGTTCGATTACGTGCAGAAAAAGGCGTTCCGCATCAGTATTCTGGAGAAGCAAAAGCGGCTCGATGGCCGCGGCTATCAGGATTTGCGGCCAATCAGTTGCGAAGTGAGCGTGCTGCCGCGTGCTCATGGCTCGGCCATTTTTCAGCGCGGCGAAACGCAGGCGCTCACGCTGGCCACGCTCGCGCCGATCGAAGAAGCGCAAATGATTGACGCTTACGGCGGCGGCGAGCAATCGAAGCGTTTCATTTTGCACTATAATTTTCCGCCGTTCAGCGTCGGCGAAACTGGACGGACCGGCGGACCCGGGCGACGCGAAATCGGTCACGGTGCATTGGCCGAGCGCTCACTCGAGCCGCTCGTCCCGAGCGAAAATGATTTTCGGTATGCGATCCGTATATCGAGCGAGATCATGGAATCCAACGGCTCGACCTCGATGGCGAGCGTGTGCGGCGGAATGCTCGCGTTGATGGATGCCGGCGTGCCCATGAAAGGAATTGTCGCTGGAATTTCCGTCGGACTCGTTACCGAGCACGGCGAAGATCGACAATTGAAACGTTACGAATTGCTCACCGACATCATCGGTTCGGAAGATCATTTTGGCGACATGGATTTCAAATTGTGTGGTACGGATAAGGGCGTCACTGGCTATCAGCTCGACCTGAAACTGCCTGGAATCAGCCACAAAATCATGGCCGAGGCGATCGGACGAGCGAAAGAGGCGCGCACGAGAATTCTCGAAATTATGCGTGCCAAGATCGACAAGCCGCGAGCAGAACTGTCGAAATACGCACCCCGCATCGAGACGATCAAAATTAATCCGGAGAAAATCGGCGCACTCATCGGCCCCGGCGGCAAGACCATCAAAGGCATCGTCGCGGAAACGGGCGCTGAAATTAATATCGACGACGATGGCTCAGTGCACATTTACGCCACGAGCGGCGAGTCGATGCAGCGCGCGAAGGAAATCATCGGCGGCATGACCAAGGAGATCGAAATCGGCACGACTTATCAAGGCCGCGTCGTTTCGACGAAAGAGTTCGGCGCATTTGTCGAAGTTCTTCCGGGCAAGGAAGGACTCGTCCACATTTCCGAGCTTGCCGATTTCCGGGTCAAACGCACCGAAGACGTCGTCAAAGTCGGCGACATGATCTGGGTGAAATGCATCGGCATCGACGACAAAGGCCGCGTCAAGCTTTCCCGCAAAGCCGCGCTGAAAGAACGCGCTGAAGCCGAGACGGGTCAGCCAGCGACTGATTACGAACCGGCCAAGCGCTGATGTTGTAGCTGGGGTCGCTGACCCCGGATGCCGAGAACAATCTCCTCGGCTACATTGCTCGATGCACAAGCATCTGCGGCGGCTCGAACGCATTTGGGTTGACGCGCCGATTTATTTTGTCACGACGTGCACAAAGAATCGTCGCGCGGTTCTAGCACGAAAATACGTAGCCCAGATTCTAGTTGAAAATGGCGATTAGCTCATGGGCGTCATGGCTGGGCCATTGGTCGCTATGTCATCATGCCTGATCATGTGCATTTCTTTTGCAGGCCGGAGCTCGATGCGAAAACGTTGCCCGAATTCGTCGGCGCCTGGAAGAGTTGGACGGGTAGGCGGATCAATAAGCTTCTCGCGCCGGGGTCGGCGACGCCGGCTACAACTGCAACCGCGCTATGGCAGGCGGAATTTTTTGATCATGTGCTTCGCTCCAGTGAAAGCTACGGCGAGAAATGGAATTACGTTTTCGATAATCCGGTGCGTGCAAACCTTGTCAGAGCAGCTGATGATTGGCCGGTTGCTGGTGAGATTGAAACGTTCATGTTGTAGCCGCGGTCGCTGACCGCGGCAAAGGTATAAGTTAAGCAGCTGATAAAAAGCTGAAGGTATGACCACGCCCGCTCGACTTTCCTACGGCGTACTTGCTTTTACACTGGTCTTGGCTGGATGTTTGCACCTCGGTCCGCCGTTGCTTGGCGTGTTGTTCTCTTATTTCGTGCTCTGCAAGCTGCTCGCACTCATAAGGAGAAAGTGGCTAGCAGTCATTTTGTTTTTGCTCGTTGTCGGGGGGATTGCCTGTGGCGCGGCCTATTTTACTCGGGCGGTTATCCGCGAGTTGCCCAAGATTGCCGATAGTTCCCTCCCGTCGGCCACTGCCTGGGCCCAGGCCCGGCAGATTGAGTTACCCTTTACGGATTTCGATAGTCTCAGGGCCTTCGCAATCGACGCTTTTAAGGAAGAAGCCCATTACTTGAGAAATGTCGCCGACTTCGCCAGAAACGCCACCGCCGTCCTCGTATTTGTGGCCATAGGAATTGTCGCCGCGGTGAGCCTGTTCTTTAACAGCCAGTTGGACCTTTCCGGCAATGTCCAATCTTCTAGGAACAATCTTTATTCGGTTTTTTGCGGCGAAATCTCCACCCGTTTCCGCGATTTCTACCGGAGCTTTGACACGGTCATGGGCGCGCAGATCACGATATCACTCATCAACACGGTACTGACCGCGATCTTTGTTCTCATCGTCCGCCTGCCGAATGCGCCGCTCTTGATTACCGTGACGTTTCTCTGTGGCTTGCTCCCCATCGTGGGAAATCTCATTAGCAACACGATCATCGTATGCATAGCGTTCACGGTTTCTCTGAAGATGGCGATGGTGGCTCTTATTTTCCTGATCGCGATTCATAAACTGGAGTATTTCTTGAACAGCAAAATCATCGGCGATCGAATTCGGAATCCGGTTTGGCTGACGTTACTCGCGCTCATTATCGGCGAAAGACTGATGGGCATTCCCGGAATGATCCTCGCGCCCGTCGTGTTGAATTACCTGCGCGTGGAAATGTCAAAGGTCGAGATGGAACCTGCACATGAAAGCCGGCTTCGTTGAGAAACTGATTGGGCGGCTCGGCAAAATCCGACCCGAGGAGGTGCAGAATTATTTTCTCCGCCTGGCGCAGGAGAAAGGATTTCTCGAGACAGTTTTCAATTCGATCCAGGAAGGGATCATTGTCACCGATTCGAATGGACGTATCACTTACCTCAATGATGCGGCCTGCGAACTGTTCGGACTCGAAGCAGGAGATTCGTTAGGCAAGCGCCTGGATGAGCGCGTTCGTGGGCTTGATTGGGAAGCGCTTTCGCGCAGTGAAGGCGCGGTAAGCCGGGACATGGAGATTTTTTATCCAGCGAATCGCTTCATTAATTTCTACATCGTGCCGCTGGTGATCGAGCGCCAGGTAAGTACGGACAAGATCGACGAGGGCAACCCTGATAGACATCGCGAGCAGGGGATCGACATCTCGGGGGAGAGGGTCGGTCACGCGATCATCTTACGCGACATCACCGAGAGCCGGCGCAGCACGCAACAGACGCTCGAGTCGGAGCGGCTCAATGCGCTCACTTTGCTTGCTGCCGGCGTCGCGCACGAGATCGGGAATCCGCTCAACTCGCTCAATATTCATTTGCAATTGATGGAGAGGCAGGCGCGCAAGCTCGATGGCATGGTGCAGAAAGAATTACAGGAATCGATCGATATCGCGCGCTCTGAGATCAATCGACTCGACTCCATCGTCACCCAGTTTCTGCGCGCAATCCGTCCAACGCGGCCGCAACTGCGGCCAGAGAACGTTAACACAATTGTCGAAGAAGCGGTGCGCTTCTTCGCGGCGGAAATCAAAGATCGCGACATCGTGGTCGAGCAGGAACTGCGTTCCAATTTGCCAATGCTCCACCTGGATCGCGACCAGATGAAGCAGGCGTTTTACAATGTCATCAAAAACAGTTTCGAGGCGATGAAACGTCGCGGAATTTTGCACATCCGCACGGACATGGATGAATCGCACGTGCTCATTCGATTCACCGACACTGGCGGCGGCATTTCCGCAGAGAACCTAAGCCATGTGTTCGAACCGTATTTCACGACCAAGCCGAGCGGTACCGGTCTGGGTCTATTGATTGTGCGTCGCATCGTGCGCGAACACGGCGGCGAGCTTTCCATGGAAAGCAGCGAAGGTAAGGGCCTCACACTCACCATTCGCCTCCCCTACATCGACAAGCGTGTGCGCATGCTGGAGGCAGGTAAGAGTCAGTCGTCCGATTAATCGCCGAATGCGCTTTTTAGCCATTCCGTGATTTCGCGGAGGATCGCCGCGAGAAACCTCGCCGGCGATTCCTTCAGCGCCTCGATAATGCGCGGGCTGAGGTCCTGTTGGGGATGGTCGAGCGTGCCGGACAAGTGCACGGTGGTCCACATGTAGCCGCCTTCTTCGCGCGTGAAGACTTCTTCGGGATTCGGCAACCAATCGAGATATTCGCGAGAAATGCCGAGCTGAACCGCGCCGCCTAACGAGTGGCCATTTATTGAGATTTTGCCTTCCATCCGAAATTTGCCGCGCGCTTCGATGTCGATGTTCTCGATATCGATCTTTGGATAACTCCAGCGCACCTCGAAAGCGCAATCGTCGAGCCGCAAATGTTCGAGCGATTTCTTTTGCGTAATCGTCGCGAGATTTCGCAACAGCGGCAGATTGTCGATCCGCCCGTCCCGCACGCGCAACGCGCCGTCGCCGGAAGAGCTTTCCAACTTCCGATTTTTTCCAGCCCAACGAACTCTGCCGAAAGCGTCGCCGGAAAATTTGTCTTTCCAACTTGCCGGCAACCACGGGCCGATCGCCAAACGTTCGAATTCTATTTCCAGCTCGACGCTGCTGTCCTCGCCGATACCGGCATTGCCGTGCGCGTGAATATCGCCCTCGCTCTGGCGACCGGGCGCAAGTCCGGTCGCGAGATCGACATCGTAAAGCGCGAGCAACTTTCTCGTGATGAGAAGATGTGCGCCGCGCAGATAGAGATCGGGACTCGGCGCCATCTTCAGCGTGCCGCCTGCCGCTTGATAATCAAAATCGCGACCGTAGGGCGTGATCAACAGTCGCGTCCCGAAAAATCCCACCTGCTCGCCGCGGAGGCGCCAGGTCACGTCGGCCGTTTCCGTTTCGATCCGCTTCAGATAAACGCGATTCGGCAAAATGGCCGAGAACCACGGCTTGGATGGCGACGGTTCGGGGACTGCTTTGTAAATGTGGATCTGGACTGCTCCTGATTCGATGTGGACGTTGTCAAATTGCCAGCGACGAAGGAACAGGCCGAGTGGATTAAACTTCGCGGTGATGTCGCGCGCATTGAGCGCTTGCATCGCTTTGCGGCCGTCCTGCGCCTGGAAGTGCTCGCTCGTTGCAGTTAGAAATCCGGTTCGCCGGATTGGCGCATAACGTCCGCCGGGGAAATGTAAACCTTTCGCGGTTTCGTTCTCCAGCGCTGCGCGAAATTGTTCGCTCTCGATGTAATTCGTTAGCCAAACATTGAAAATGGCGACTGCTGCGCAAAAAACCGCAATTGCCGCGGTAACGATGAGCCAATTGCGCCGAGAGATCGCGGACATTCTGATCACTAGCGCGCGTTCCGGATTTCCAAAACCGAAACCGCGCCTCTCCGCTAATCGCCAAATGCGTTTCTAACGGCCCAGAGAGTTCGCGCAATGGAAGTACGGAGGAAGAAGGAAGGCCCCAGCTCCGGACTCTCCGGTTTTTTGCCATGGAGCAAAAGATTTTCCTGGATTTGTAAGATCATATCCGACATAACCATGAGGCCGACTCCTTCCCTCGTGAAAATTCTCCCTCCCCATTCCGTTTGCCCCGCCATAGGTCGCCGCGACGACCGAAGGGCGGCCTTTAGAGAGCGACAGCTGTCGTTGCTCACGACCAATCACGATTCACCGATAACTGATAACGCGGTTCGGGGCCGCGAGCCGCGCGGCTTTACGTTGGTCGAATTGCTGTTCGTTACGGCAATCATTGGAAGTTTAATGATCCTCGTGGCGCCAGCGTTCACGAGCATTAAGAGCTCGGGTGACGTGACGAACGCAGCTTATACGATAAAGGACGCCCTGGAACAGGCTCGCAACTACGCTATGGCAAACAATACCTACGTTTGGATCGGTTTTTATGAAGAAGACGGCTCAGCGCCTTCTGCAACTCCTACCGCTACTCCCGGAACCGGAAGACTTGTGATATCGATCGCGGCGTCAAGGGACGGTACCACAGTGTACAACCCCAATAGCAGCTCTAATCCCGATCCTATTGATCCGGGGAGGCTCATGCAGGTAGCGAAATTGGTGAAGATCGAGAACACCCATCTGCCGCTTTTTGCGGTCGGTTCTGGAACCGGAGATGGCTTCGATACGCGACCCACTCTTCAGTTCGACCCAGGCGGAGTCGGTTACAATGATTCCAGATTTGGCGAGATTAATCTGTCTGGAAACGAATCTGCACCGACTACGAACTCACGGTTTCCTTTTCAGTACCCGGTTGGAAGTCCTGCTCCCGCCGCCCAATACACATTTCGAAAGACGCTCCAGTTTAATCCGCGGGGCGAATGCAGCGTCAATAGTACCTACAAAATACGGCGGGTCGTGGAAATTGGGCTCCAACCCACACACGGCGATATCAAGGACACTAATACGCGTAACGTTATCGCGATCCAATTCAGCGGGATCGGTGGGAACTTTAAGATTTATCGGCGATGAGTGGGAGCAAAGCACAGGTCCGCGCGTTTACTCTCGTAGAGGTAACTCTGGCACTCGGGATGGCGGCGATTTCGCTCATAGCGGTCTTCGCATTGTTACCTGTTGGACTAAAAACGAGCTACAGTGCGACCGAGCAAACGGCGTCAAATGACATCCTTGCGGCCGTAATTGCCGACCTACGAGCTACTCCTCCGACTTCCCCACCCGGTAACGATGCAACCTCTGTCCAATTTGGCATTAACATTCCAGGTAATTCCGGCGGCGCTGGATCGATTGTCACTCTTTACTTCGATAGCCAGGGTCGGGTCTCGCCGCCGCCTGATGGGTGTCGCTATCGTCTCACAGTAACGTTCCTACCTAACGGAGGCGGGCCAAGGACAGCAACGTTTGCCGATTTGAAGATGACTTGGCCAGCCGTTGCCGAGCCTGCAAACGCGCTGGGATCTGCGGAAACATTCATCGCATTGCCCCGCAACTAGTTTGTCAATGATCGCTCCAAAGGATCACCGCGGATTTACGCTGGCTGAGCTGCTTGTCTCGGTCGCGGTTTTGACCCTCCTCGTTCTCTTCGTTAGCCGGCTATTTAGTAGCGCAGCAAGCGTGACCATCGCTAGCAACAAACACATTGATTGCGATCTCCAGGCAAGACAGCTGTTCGACCGAATGGCAACGGACTTCGCACAAATGGTAAAACGGCAGGATGCGGACTATTACATAAAATCGAATCTAGACAGCGAGACCGGGAACGATCGAATCGCATTCTTTAGCCAAGTGCCTGGCTATTACCCTTCGAGCGGTTCCCAGAGCCCGACATCGTTGGTTGCTTATCGGGTCAACTCCAATAGTAGTTCACCATCATTCAACAAATTGGAAAGGATGGGAAAGGGGCTATTGTGGAACGGTGTCTCGACAACTCACACCCCGCTCATCTTTGGACCAACAGCCATTATTAATAATTGGCCGAACGCGGCAGATAGCAGCAGTTCAGACCAAGACTACGAAACAATCGGTCCGCATATCTTTCGGTTCGAATACTTTTATTTCCTGAAAGACGGGAGCCTTGGTGTCGTTCCCGGCGCTCCCGGCATGCAGGATGTCGCGGCTATCTCGGTGTGCATCGCCGTGGTCGATCCAAAAACCAAACTACTGCTGTCGAATTCGCAGCTAAGTACACTTGCTGAGCGCATGGACGATTTTTCGACTTCCATGCGACCTGGAGATTTGCTCGCACAATGGCAAACCGCCCTGGACGATGCGAACGATATGCCGCGCGCGGGAATTTCCGCCATTCGCTTATACCATCATAGCTTTGATCTTCTGCCCAAGTTTTAAATGGAGAACCCGCGAAGAATGGTTCGCTCGTCTAAACAGGGCATGGCTCTTGTCGTTGTGCTGGCATTTATTGTCCTTGTAACTGGCTTGGTGGCCGCATTCCTCTCCCGAACGGGCATGGTTCGTCAGATCGCGCACGGTAGCTTTAATAACGCAAAAGCAGATCAGCTGGCCCGAAGCGCACTAGATATTATCGTCGCTGATTTTAAACAAGAGATCGCAAGCGGAGTCCCAATTACCAATTCCACCATCGTTCCCCAGCGCAGTCCTAAGCCGGCAACCGGTTCAACACCCGCGATTGCAAATCTAATCCGTCGGAGCGTCCGCGCTGATGCAATTCCCGTGCCCGCTGTGTCTAGTCGCGCCTCGGCCGTGAACTCGACCGCGGATGTCTCTGTCAACGGTCGCTCAGTGAGCCTGGCCCGCTGGAACCGCCATTACCTGGTTCCCAAGGCGAACCCGAGTGACGATGCTTCCGATCCTATAACCACTGGCTTCAGCGCGCCTAATTATTGGGCACCCGACTGGGTTATCGTCACGCGGAGCGGACCAACCGTTTTCAGTGGATGGAATTCTGGTTTGGCAGATTCGACGAACACAAGTTATGCGCTCGGGCGATACGCGTACGCGGTCTACGATGAGGGCGGTTTGCTTGATTTCAACGTTGCGGGCTACCCTTATCCTTCTCCTTCGCCAGCTGTCACGCCTGCGCCTTTAATAATGAACATAGGCCGAAAAGGCGTGAGCGCCTTCGCTGACCTGACTGCAATGAAAATCACATCCGCAGGCGCCACCCCGAATCCGACTGCTGTCACGAAGATGGTAGCGTGGCGAAACTACGCGACATTGAAGGCCTCTGGCACCTTCCCAACCCTTTGGCCTGCGCCCGACCCTGCTGCGTCAGATTTTGTCGCCTATTCGCTCAAGCCGACGCGCGACTTTCTCACCGTCGACGCGACCTTGTATAACAACCGGACGGACCAAGCCTTTCTTAGCCGCAAGCAGCTGATCGATTTGTTCAGCGCGGTCGGCGCCAGCTTTAACACGCTGCAGTTCTTAGCAACTTTTTCGCGCGAGCATAACCTTCCCACGTGGGGCGATTCCGCCACGCGGCTGGTAGGTCGCTTCTCGCTAAATCGGTTCGACCTCTTCACCAATCCTACCGGCAATGCGACAGATATTAAGTTGTACTTCGGAGTGGTATACGTTGCTGCTTCCGGAGATACGCCCGAGCACTGGCAATATTTTGGCGCCCAGGGAACCGGTTTGCAGGCTTCGATTCACGGATTGACCGGGAATCAACAGGATCCGGACTTATCTGTTCTGCTAAGATATGCCTATCCACCCACCATTAGCGATGGCGAGATTCTGTCTATCATTGCGTCGCTAATTGATCAACGCGACGGCGATCGCAACACGACCTGGATTGAATATGGTGATCCAACGGCTCCAAATAAAGCATTTGGGGCAGATTCGACTCCTCCAGCCAGCCCTTCCGATCCTCGTCCGTCCTCGTCACCGATTGTGCTCAAGCGCTCCCTTCGTAATGTTGGCGAGCTCGGGTACGCATATCGCAATGCCTCTACCACGCTGGATTTTCACAGCGCTGGCAGCCCCGACGCGCCGCTGCTTGATCTTTTTACCTACGACAGAGCGGCTACTCGAGCTGGCATCGTGAATCTCAATAGCCAAAACTCCGCCGTGCTCGCGGCTCTAATCCAAGGTGCGATTTCCAACGAAACCACAACAGCAATCGTGGGAGAAGCCGATCCAGTGAGTAACAAGAGCAAGACCGCATACGCCGCCGCGACTGCGATAATTGCCGGCACCGCGGATGGCACCTCGGTAAATCCTGCCATCGGTCGGCAGGACGTTTCACGGCTCGTTGCGGCGACTGGGACAGCGATAGGATCCACAGAGGAAGCTGAAGAAACCGTAGCACGCGCACTGGCTGAGGTCAGTCAAACGAGAACGTGGGGTCTCATGATCGATGTGATCGCCCAGTCAGGCCGTTACCCGCCATCCGCAACCAATCTGGCGCAGTTCGTCGTGGAAGGCGAAAAGCGATACTGGTTACACGTCGCGATTGACCGGTTCACCAGCGAGATAATCGATCAACAACTCGAAGCGGTTTATGAGTGAGGCGTGGCTACAAGGCCGCCTGGTTGTCGGTTATCGGTTATCAGTCCGGGCAGGAGCGGAGTCGGGAGCTGGCAGCTAAAACGCTCAGATTTTGAAATTAGATCGGCGCATTTCAGCGTTTCCGGCGGTTGGATTTGGGTTTGTTCCAAAGCGCAGCCGCGACGCCCCGACGTTTCCAGGAAGGATTCAATAATAAACCGCCGGTACGTCGGAATTGTTAATTTCTATCCGCCCGGTCGATTAGCCTTTCATATTCAAGTAGTTATGTCTAAAGTGCTATGTTTTGATGGAGCCAACTGTCGGAAATATTTACGTTTTTCCTCCAATTGAAAATTGACTATATTGAGAAGTATAGAGTATAATCACTTCATTATCAGCTAGTTACAACTTTACGACTCGTTGTTGGCATCTAATCTGCTTACTATTAATTGTTAGTATAATCCATAACAGATGAAGTTAACTATGAAAAGTCTATTAAAAACAATCTTGGTGACTGCCATAATCGCATGCGGGCTCTTTGGCCAGCAGGTTCAGGCAGTACCAATCACCGGCAACATTACATTTGTAGGGTCGTGCACCTTGAATACTAAATCAGCAAGCACGGCAACCATGGTGACTGGCTGGCACGGTCTTGGGACTGGCGGATTGCCGCAGGTGGCAAGTGAGGACGGAAGTTTCAGTGGCACCGTCCACGACGGAGACGCCGTCACCATTGCCTTTCCGTGGTCATTCAATTCCGGATCAGTACCTAACTTTTGGCAGGTTGACGGTTTCGTATTCAATCTCACTTCTTCTTCCATAACTACGCAAGGTGGAAGTTCAGTGACTGTTGAAGGAACTGGAACTATTACCGGTAATGGCTTCGATCTGACCAGCGGCACATGGAGTTTTACGACACAAAATCCTTCAGCGCATTCACGATTCTCGTTTTCTGCCGCCACAGGAAGCGTTCCCGACGGAGGCTCGGCTGTTGCTCTCCTTGGGATTGCGCTGGTAGGGATCGAAGGCCTGCGAAGAGGTTTACAAGCAAAAATAACGTCGAGATAATACAAGATTTCCCAGGTAAGCTTTGAGCGCTGGGCATCGTAAACCGGTGCCCGGCCTCAAGGAGTCTCAGGAGTCTGGAGCGCTAGCGAAGGTTAAGCTGAAAAGCTGAAATGGCCGATAACTCGCGAAGCGGAATCGTGAACCGAGAGTCGAGCTTACAGATAACTCAAATCAATAACTGATAACTCGCGAAGCGATCAAGCCGCTTTGGCGATGCGAAGGTGGAACGCGACCTCCGGGCGCGTTGCTACGACAAACACGCGCTCGCCCCGCTGCCTTCTTGGCCGGCCCAGCAAGGGAAGGAATCTTCGCGGAGCGTTGGGATGAACTCCGTTTGATGCATTGGTTTGGCTGCCCACCACCACCATGGGATTGTCTAACACGACCCCGAAGTCGTGACCGCAGCCGAGTCAAAATTTTCAAACAGAACCCGTTCGATAGGCTGCGTCCACGCAAGATCCACAAACTCTCCGCGGCTTACGGCAGACGACAAAGGGGAAATCATCGGTGAGCTGTCTTCTGTTTGCAATTTTCCCCTTACGATCCCGCGGCAAATCAAACAGAAGGAAACGAAGGGAACGAAGGGAGCGGACACATCCCGGTGGCATAGGCATCTTGCCGAGTTGTGTTTAGCGCCAAGGGCGCTGGTTCATGGCAAAAAGGGACCTGGGGCGTTGCCCCGGGCTAGTATCAATCGCGCCGTTGGCGCTAAACAGATACCTTAGCGTAGCTCCGTTTTGAAATCTTAACGACTGGGTGTTGCCCCGGGCATCGGCAAAATCCACTTCGCGTGTCCGAGAGCGGGCCGCTCGGCGGCGAGATCAACTTTGGGATCGACAAACAGCGCCGGTTTGCGGCCGTTTAGAGCCAACAAAACTTCGGCGCGAACTTGCAGTGGCCGCGGGCCGGAGCACGGCTGATTCCGCGCAAGATAATGTGCGAATTGAAGAATCATGTCCGGTCTCGACGCCATCACTTCAGCCTGGGCGGGACGCAGATGCTCTAGTGGATCCACCTCGCGCGTCACGCCCGTATTCGGATCACTCACAAAAAAGCGCGCTTGCGCATCGCGATCCACCAATTTCATCCGCCAGCTGAAAAGATGTCCTTCGTATGTCCAGTTGACGTTGCCCGGATACAGCAGATGCCGGAGAGGAGCCACGAGCTGGATGGCGAAGTAGGTCGCGATCAGAATCAGAACGAGAGGTTTATTTTGCTGTGCGCCGGCAGCCGTCTTGCTCGACTCGCGCAAGATCGGGGTTCGAGTGAGCACCACGAACATGCGGCGCGGCCAGTCCGGCGAAAAGAAAAGAGCGGTGGCCGCGATCGCAACCCACGGAAAAATGCCGATGGAAAAGAGGCGCGCGTTGGCCAGATGAAAGCCGAGAGCGAGGCAGAAAGCCGCGACCCGAGTCCGGCGCCAGAGAAGGAGCGGCACGATAAGCAGATCGAGCAAGAGCCCCCCATAGCTCACCAGATATACGGCCCATTCCTCCTTTAGAAACCGGCCGACGATGGGAAAATCGGTGGACTCGGCCAACCACATCCGCATGGGGTCGCCGCGAAGCCAGTCCGGTGAGATTTTCGCAATCCCACTGTAGAAATAAACGATCCCCATCTGTCCGCGAAAAAGCCAGAGTGCCCATGCGGGAACCCGGTCGGTCCGCATTTGGGGATGAAACCATGTGTCAATCGCGCACGCGCGATTGGCCGGAACGAAGATCAAGAGAAAACTGAGAAGGCATAGGAGATAGAAGTGGTTGAGATAGATCGCCTGATCGAGAAGAAAGCAAAACGTGGTCCCCAGGAAGAGAAGAATCGCGCTAACTCGATAGCAAAAGCCGAGTGCCACATACGCCGCGGACACACCGAGAAGTCCGAGGTGCAGATACATCCCAACGCCCGGCCAGGGGTGGACCCACGAGAAGCCGTAGTAGCTGAAGAGAAAGCGCGGCGCGATCCAATAGCGGGCGATCCAGCCATGCGCAAAATATCGCACGACCTCGCAGAGCATGAGCAGGCCGAAAGCGATTCGGAAAAAGACCAGCGCCGCGATGTCCACCGGCTCGAATGCGCGTGTCTGAACCCGTCCAAGAAATGATTTTAGCGACACGGTGACAGTTACGGCTGTGGATCGAGGGAAGTTAGATCTTGTGGAAGCAGAATCAGGAGTCGGTAATTGCCAGATGCATTTCCGGGGCGAGATCAGGGAATTTCCAGAACTTTAAATTCGCTTCTTTGAATCGACGCAGCCGCAGATTGAATCGCGGAGATGGCAGCACGGATGCGCCGCAAGTCATTGGTCGAGAGCTGCATGATAGCGATCTTCGGCTTCGCGAGGTTCTGCTGGTAGAGAATGTTCTGATCGCAAGTAATGAATAGATCAAATTTGGGTGTTGCCCGGCGGAGGAGTTCGCCGTTAGTCATTCCAGTCCATCCGCACTGAACAGTTGCGCATTTATGGCCGACCAGTTTTTTAGAGAGAACCTCCGGGACAGACTCGTCCAGGAGTATTTTCACGCTGGAGCCAGCAGCGCGTTTTCAGAACGTTCTAAAACCCGGCAAGCTAGATCGCGAGTCACCGATGGGAAACATTCTAGAAACTCTTCCAAAGAGTAGTTGTTTTCCAGATACTCAAAGAGGGTCCTCACCGGCACGCGCGTTCCTTTAAAGACTGGAACACCGCCGAGAATCTCCGGATTCACTGTGATCAAATCGTCCGAGCTGATGCAATACTATAGCGCAAACTCAAGCTAATGAAAACCACCTTCGCGGTCATGATCCTAAAAGCTGGAAAGCTGAGACGCTGACAAGCTGAAATGGCCGACAACTCGGAAGCGAAATCGAGGACCGTGAACCGAGACTCGAGAATCGACTGAGGCAGTACCCGAGCGAGCAAACGTTACCGAATAATCAGGCATCCGCCTTAGAGAGCATCAGGTGCCTCTTAACCGAAGCGAGACTTTCCCTCGGTTCGCGTGCGCGAGGCTGTGCCAGCGCGGTGTTGTAAAAGTCTTCCCAGAGTTTGCGATGCCTGCGCAAATCAATGACTGCAGCGGTCTTTCTGCCCTTGGAATCAATCATGAATGTGATACCGCCCATCGCCAAACGGTAGCAAAACGTTGATTCAAAGCCAGCGAAATTTGAGAGATAGCTTTGGTCAGCGGCTTACCCTAGCGACCTGCGGATTCTCCTGTAACGGATAACAATTAACCGATAACAAATAACGAATGACAAATAACTCGCGAAGCGACCGATAACAATTAACCGATAACTGATAACTAGGCGCTCGAAGCGCCTATTCCTTCACCACTTCGACCTGCCGATCGATTACTTGGCCGGTAAACCGATCAATCGCGACATGCACCCAGTAGCGTTGCTCGCCTTCAACTACAAATTGCGACAGGTTGGCCGCGCTCGCCGGATACCGGCCTGATTGTGCGATCACGTCGATCATTAGGTTCCACGTTCGCGTCTGACCAGCGTCGGACAGAGCGCGCATGACAGATTCACGGGCTTCCTTATTGCCCAATCCAGTAACGGAGGGGTCTCCAGCAAGCCGCGCCACCAAATCCCCTTTGCTAATCATGGGAGTAGTCGTCGTGAGCTTCACCAACGCGTTTGCGATGTTCGAAACAGTCGTATCGGTGGAACTGGTGGGTATAATTCCCGTGCCGGCAATCGCTTTTGAGACCTGTGACATGATTGCAGTGAGGACTGGTGCCTGCCGCGTATTCAATGACGTTCTTCCCGCAGTCATCCAAACATAAGGAGAGGGAGAGGATGGAGCCGTTCCAGTAACCGAGACATCTTGCAAAGTGAACGCATCAAGAAGACCAGCGTCACCGGAATTAGCGATTGTGAACGCGAGCGTCTTCCAAGGTTGATCGCGAAATACCTGTCCTAGCTCAGCTACGCTTTGAAAAGGTGAGCTAAGAATCTGAGGACGATCGGCGGAGTTACCTGGATACATGATGGTTGTACCATTCGTGCTTCCATTACCCGTCGGCCAATCTCCATTCCGAACTACGCCATCAAGGTCACTATAATAGTCTACATTAGAAGATTGGTTGACAGCGTACAAATACGCGCTCTTGTTCGCGTCGGTCGTCTTAAAATTGGTTCCTTGCGGAAGTAGTGAAAAGATAAGCTCGGGTGAGGTCCCACCGTTATTCTCGTCGAGCGTCAGAACGGCCCCAGTGGTGTAGTCGTTGGTATTTCCCGAATCTTTACCGTCATTTCCCCAAACCCCGAAGCGCACCGTGCGCGGATCGATAGAGACAAATTCAGGATCAAGATAGGTCGTGTTTTTCCATTTGGACTGCGGACTTAGTCCTTGAAGCGCTACGGGTGTTGTCGACTGAGCGCAACCGAACCATCTCTGATAGGGTCTCCAAATGCCGTTTATAGAAACCTGCATCTCGAAGTTCGGCTTCGTTGGGCTGGTCGAGAATATCGGATAGGTTTGAACGACGTTGTTATAATTAATACTGTTCGGGGGGTTGGAAAAGGTTCCAAAGAAAAACGCATCGTAGGTGGGGGTGGTACCGTCGGGGGGGCCAAAAACGGAACCGCTGTTAGCGGTCTCGTTGCCAGCGGCGCCGGGGATGGGAGGAGAGGGCGTTGAAAAGCCGTTAGCGTGAACTTGAATCCAAGGTGTCGACAACGACCCAGTGATCGAGCCGCTAATCGCTGGAGTCGTGTAAGTACTCGTGGCACTCTTTACGACGCCGCTGACCGAACCGGTGGTCAGAGCGAAACGCACGTCGCCGATCGCGGAGCCAGCGTTTTGATGAGGGTTCCAAAATGATGGAATTAGCCAAGATGAGTAATCATTGTTAGGGGGTGGGCTGTGATTTCCAAAGGTCGCGCAGTAAACGAGCTTGCTTAGATATGGGAGATTTTCAATACCAACTATTTGTTGGGCGAAACCGGTAGTGCCATTGTTAGCGCCGTAGTTAAGGAAAGTCGGCACGTTGTCGGTATCCCAAGCGTCAATTATGTTCGCTCCGATCTGCATGATCTGGTAGTTAGCACTCAGGTTATTAGTTGTACTGTAATAGTTAGGGTCTGACGTTACAAATGTGTTAGTGGTCGCGCTGCCCGATCCCAACCCGACGGAGCCGCTCAAGATGACAGCTTTCAGGATTTCGAAAAAGTCGGGTTCACGAGCTTCCGATTGAACTGTGCTCAATGTCTTGACAACACTAGCTGCGTTTCTGGTAGGGTTACTCACCGGGTCGAATCTACCACCGGAGTTACTAGAGTTTGGTGAATCATACACCCATTGCTGCCCAACCGTGCGCGTGGTTGGGGTTCGTGAATCCCATACAAGCCCAAACGAAGCCTTGATGTTCGGCGCCGTTCCTTGCAGCAGATAACTTTGTGGGATACCGTATGTATAGAGTAGCTGCCACATATCGTAATTGGGATCAGTAGGAGGAAGAGGAGGAGATGCTGGAGGCATGGTCCGCGTCGCGCTCGGCCCTGCATAGGTGATCCAAGATAGCCGGCGCAGCGGGAACCGGTTTTTGAGCAACGGTTCGCCGACTACGGCTGGTTCCCCATCGACGCGAGTGAATGCGTTCGTGACGAGGATTCCACTAAGGTCAGGGTTTATCGTCGTTGTCGTCGCTGGTTTCCAGCTAGGTCTATTATACTCGCGCGAGAATTACCGAGATACTGTAAAAGGTTTTGTGAAAATTGGGTAGAAGTCCTAAGAGCTAACAATTCCTGCCTGGAAACGAAGGCTTGATCGGTTGCGTTATTCCATACTGCTCCACTCGTCTGAAGGAAGCTGGCCAGGTTTGAAAGCGCGACGCTGTTGTAGCGGGTCGCCGCGGCAAGATCGAACGTGAACCCCGTGGAGAAATTGGAACCAGGTTGGGCTGACGCATAATTACGCCAACCGATGAGGTTATTAATTTGCGCGGGCGGAAAGAAGGTCGAACCAGATGCGGCCAGAATGCTCAAGTCGGCGAACGCCGCCGTTCCTTTACGTCCAATTTTTTGAGCGGTGTAGCTGGCAGCGGTGTAGCCGGTTGGGTAGGTGGGAACGGGACTCTGTGTGTACGGCGGGCTTGGGGCGTAGATTGGCTGGGGCGGTGCGGGCGGCGTCGGTGCGGGCGAGGGGCTTGCGTATGGAAACCCAGCGACATTAACGTCGATCAAACCGCCTTCATCGTAAATAGCGTAGGCGTATCGTCCAATTGCGTAGTTGCCGTTCGTTGACGTAGCATCCGATAGGGACGAGTTCCAGCTGGCGAACGGAGTGGGGCTGGGTCCGGGTCCACTTCTTGTCACGAGCACCCAATCCGGAGGTGTGAACCCCGTTGCAACTGAGGGATTCGGATTATATGGACTAGAGAGGGGACTGGGTGGGGTGCTATCGATAGCACTTGAGCTCGGATTGTATCTCGGTAAGAGGTAATGCTTGTTCCATCGGGCAAGGCTAATGAACCGCCTATTAAGTGAAACACCGGTCGTCGAATTGACCGCCGAAGCCCGGCTAGGTACACCAGGAGAAGGAATTGGATCGGGAGGCGATGTACCAGAATTGTAACTTCTCCGGATTAGGTTAGGAAGTGGATCGGGTGAACCAGGAGCTGGGGTTGGCGATGGAGTTCCGCTGCGCATCGGCAACATGTTGGCGTTGCTGTTTGGCGTGTAAAGTGTGTAGTTATTTACGATGGATGCAGTGGAACCGTTGAAGATTTCCTGCTGGAGGTCAGCGACAATGACATCGATTGCGCTTAAGGCGAGTTGATCGGCGTTCGTCTGCCTGAAGCTGCTCTGCGCGACCTGCCGGTCAGTCACGGTGCGCGAGAAATAGGCAAGGGCCAACACGAGCAAGAGGACAACGAATGCGAGGACGATGATGAGAGCCGCGCCGCTCCTTCTATGTTGCCGCAACAGTTTCATCGCGCTGTTCATAGAGTCTCAATGCGCGATGGGAAAAAGCCGACTATATATGTGGATCGCAGAAGCTGCGGCATGCGGTACAGCGGTTGTGGCATTCACCGCCGACTGCCACTGGGCATCCAGGTCCCCAGGTTGCGTCGCTGTGCTTGTGCCCCCCGAGTGCATGTTCAGCGAGAAGTCAGGCATCTGCCCGATTAGTTTGCCAAGGTGCTGGCTATCATCCGAGACTAACACGCGGCTTTGGGGGTCGATGACGGCAATGGTAACTCCAATTGCGGATACATCTTGGAAACCGTTTACGGCGTTGTGACCGGGCACCGTTGCGCCAAGAAAAGGCGTATCACTTAAGATCGAGGGGTAAGTTATCCCGGCTACTGTCTGACCCTTGATGAGGTAGTAGTATTCGAAACGAAACACATAAGGTCCGATCAACTCGTAGGCGGAATCCGGGCTGCTGCTATTCGTTGCTGTGGGCCAGGTGCCCGAGATTGTCATGGTAGGAGTAAGAAATTGCATCGAAGGATAAGGAGTCGGAGTCGGATTCGGTATAGGCGTTGCGGTTGGGGTGGCCGACACCCCGTTCCACACTAACCCATTACCCATGCGCTCGAGCTTGTTGTAGTTAGGTGAGTTTTGGTTGGCATTCACCCGATACGCAACTAGCGAGATTGGGCTCTGCGAACCCGTCGGTGGATAATAGCCTGGAACGGTGCTGTAGAATGCTATTTGATCGTTTTGCCCCTTACCGTTTTGTCCTATCATTGTGCCGCCCGGCGAATTAGGTGCTGCTGTGTTCTTACCAAAGAAATCAACATCAGATCGCTTCACCATCTGGGCGATATCGACCGCCATTCGGTCGAGCACCGATCTGGCCTGGCTATCGGCGTCCATGTGTTTGTTGCCGATGGTCGTGATGGTGCTCGCGCTGTTGACGAGCCGGCTTACCATCAGGACGAACAGCGTCAGGGCAACGATCGACACCAGCATTTCCACGAGCGTGAAAGCGCGCCGATCGTGACGAAAAAATCGCCGCACGAATGCGCTTCGCTTCTTAATTGCGGTTGAAGCCAAGGGTTGTCTCAACAAATCCGGCGGCAGCATGGCCCCGCAGCGATTGCCGCCGCCGTCCTTCCTAGTCGCCCTCACCCTGGCCGGTGCTGACCCCGGGCGCGAGGGCCACGAAGGTTTCAACAATGCCGTTAGAGGTGGAGGAGGATCCACCGCCCCCTTCATCACTATCTCCTCCGAAACTTGAATCATTATCTGCGCCCCCTGCTGCTGCTGCCGAATAGGGCCAGCTCACTTTGACATCGGCTGTTGTAATGTTCAGGCCCGATCCTCCGCCAAATCCTCCCGAGCTGGAAAGTGTGACCACCTTGACCAAGAAAATCGCGTTTGCACATTGACTTGCCGATCCACTTCCCGATCCACCGCCCTGTTCATCATTATCTCCTCCGCCCGATCCTCCTGAGCTGGTCAAGGAGCACGCTCCATTCCCGTCGCAGCAGAGCTTTGTAGTCCCCGAAAAAGGGATCTGGAACAGATTCGATTGGCTTCCTGTCGTTGTTGCGCGAAGGTCGGCGACGATTGAAGACAAAATGCCGTTCGCAGTTGTCTGCCGGACCGAGTTCTGATTGGTATTCAGACCGGCCGGCAGCAGACCGAGAATTGCGATGAGACAAAAGCCTGCGACCCCGAGGGCGAGTGTCACCTCGACGAGGGAAAAAGCAGCTGTTGAGCGCTGAGTTATTCTGTAGGGTTTCATATTGTTAGTTATGTATTGTTACTTATGGGTTGTGGAGACAGCGAGAGGCTGAATTGATATAAGAGAGTTTCATCTTCGATAGATCTGTACGTTGCCACCGATCCCAGTAAACTGGACAGCGACAATGTTAGCAGGAGTAGGAGTAGGGGTAGCAGCTCCGTGCGTCGGCTCGAGTCCGATCTCAGCCGCAGGTTGCGGAGAATAGCTGGTTGTCGAATTGATAATCTGGGCCACGCCGCCCGGGCTGAATTGGACACCCTTGAGGAACGTGTACTGTGCAGCAGGCGCCGGACTTCCGACAGGATACTGAAACAGGGTGCCAGTAGAATTTGGCGGGGTTGTATTTCCAATGCAGTAGGTGGATGCGACGTTGGGACGAGTGTCAAACGTTGACCCGGTGCCCGGGGGGTTGTCCGTATGTGTCCAGAGGTGTATGTTGTCAATCTTGGTCAATTTGCCCACCTGGAGTAGCCTCGTGGGATCAATTGTCCCAGGGCTGCTTGAGGTGTATATGATCGTTCCGTCACTTGACGCAACGACCGACGTTACGACTCTGCCGATGCTTGGCGCAGCTGAATTCGGCGACGGTTGAGAGACGTTTTCCTCGTAAACGCCGACCCATACATAAGTGTTGTTTGCTTTCGCGTAGGCACGGGCTGTATCCAGGACTCCTTTGATCGTGTAAGCGGCGCTAGTAACGTCGCCGGCGCTTTTCATGTTCGTAAACGCGGGCGCGATCAATACGAGCAGAAGAGCCATGATGCTGGTTACGGTGAGCAGTTCGATGTTCGTAAACGCGCTGCTCGCGGCGCGGTTATCCCTCCGGGCCGTAGGCCCCGGCAGGCCGCAGGCTGTTATTGGTTGTGTGTTATCCGCCACGGCGGATCCGTCCGTTGGCGGATCGGTTATCAGGGATCGGCGATCGGTGGTGAGCAGAGTCGTTTTCGCGAGTAGTTGCTTTCGCCCGGCAAGGCGGGGAAACCGAGGCGGTGTTTTCGCCCGCCACGGTCGCCACCCGCGGTGGGTAAGCTGAGCAGAGGTTTTCACGGGGCGTAATTGTTCGGCCCCGGTTATATCCGATACGGACTAGAAAAGCCAGAAAAATCGGGTCCTTTTTCAGGCCTCCGGCTCCGTAGGCCCTACGGCTCGGAGAGGGCGAAAAGCAGCCGCCTTCGCCAGGGCTATTCGGAAAGCTTTCGCGAGCAAGTGGGCAAACCAAGGGGGTCAAAGATCCGAGGTCGCAGGTTCGCCACGGCGAATGGAGCGCGGCGGGAGCCGCGACATAGATCACAGGACCCGAGGGGCGAGGGTGAGAGAGCGGGATGCGATCGAGTCAATCCGTCCTTTGGCGGATCAGAGGTCGGTGATTTTGGAGTGATGGAGTCAGCCGAACCGACGGCTCGGAAAGAGCGAGGGCAACTAAAAATCACGACTTCTGCCCGCTTCCGCTTCCACGCCGGGGCGAAACGCTGACGGTTCTGCCGCAAACGCTTCCCCGTTTGACGCAAACGCTCTACCTTTTGCGGCGGACCGGTACCTTTTTGCAGCAGACCCGTATCCGTTGGAACCAAACTGGTAATTGTTTGCGGCGAAGCCGTACCTGCTCGGAGCAAAGTGGTACCATTTTGCGGCAAACCTGTACTACGTTCGGAGCAAACTGGCACCCGTTTATCCAACGCTGTACCCGCCCGCAGCAAACCGGTACCTGTTTGCGGCAAAGCTGTACCGTTTGGAGCAAACGGGTACCTGTTTATGCGACGCTGTACCCGTTCGCAGCAAACCGGTACCTGTTTACGGCGTAAATCTCCCTTTTTCACCCGAACATCCCCTATCACCAGAAAAACCCAAACCAACGCAGCTAACTCCTACCATGATCAAAGCAATCATTGACTTCAGCGGTTACACCGGCCCGGACCTTTTACCGGCCCCAGGATCTGCGGTTACGTCAAGGCGATCTGAGCGGTGAGATCGTCGCGCGCTACAAGCCCGGCCGCCAGCACAGCATGAACGAGGTGCAAAGCACCGTGGGCGCTCAAAACAGCGCAGCCGGATGGACGCATGCCGGCACGTTCAGCGGCGGCAAAGCCACCCTGAACGGCAACGCACCGGGCAGCACCGTGTGGATGCGCATCCGCACGGCTGGGCTCAAAGGCGTCATGGGCGCCTGGAGCGACCCGGCCAAAATCATGGTCGTGTAATCGAAGTCAACCCAACCAAACCAATCAACGATGATATCCAGGCCTGTTGCCCCGTTGCGTATGTGACGCGGACCAAGTGTGTAACCTCGGCTGGAAAGATTATTTCCAACACGCGTTTTGCTATCTGCAGCTGAGATAAGACGATGCATTTCGGCGGCTATTGATCTCCCAGTTCGGGCCTGTTAGCTTCCTGGTCTCATGCCATTTACCAGATAACTGGTAACTGATAACGGACAACTCGCGAAGCGTCCCGATAACTGATAACGCCAATCTGATTTCAGCATTTCAGTTTTTGCTTATACCTATTCCTTCACCACTTCAATCTGGCGATCAATGACTTGCCCGGTGAACCGGTCAATCGCGACGTGCACCCAATACCGCTGCTCGCCCTCGACAATAAAATCGCTCGCCAGATTCGTTGCATTCGGTTTGTAGCGCCCCGCCTGCGCGATCACGTCAATCAGTAAGTTCCACGTTCTGGTTTGGCCTGCGTCGGACAAGGCGCGCACGACGCATTCCCGAGCCTCCTTGTTACCTAGTCCAGTAAACGAAGCCTTCGTTGCAAGCTGTGCGATAAGTTGCGGTTTGCTGATCAGCGGGCTGGTGGCGGTGATGGTAGTTATGTCGGTAACCAGACTTGTTATTTGAGGAGAGGTTAGAATGCTGCTCCCGTCCAGCCTCAGTGCAGCCTGAGATAGGATCGCCGTCAATACCGGTGCTTGCCGGGTGTTGAGTGATGTCTTACCAGCGTTCATTGGCGCATCCTGTAGCGTAAAGGCGTCAAGTAGGCCCAGATCGCCGGAGTCCGCCGTCGTAAAGTTCAGCGTTTTCCAAGGCTGATCACGGAACACCTGTCCGAGCTCTGCTACGCTTTGAAATGGCGCGCTAAGTATCTGCGGCCTATCCCGGTAGTTACCTCCTGGTGGAGGCGGCGTCGGAGTGGGTGTTGGGGTGGGAGTTGGGGTGGGCGTAGGAGTTGGCGCTCCCGGGCCGCCATACATTATGGTTTGCGTATTTGAAGTGCCGTTATAGGGCGGATTCGTCGTCCAATCACCAGCTCGCGTAACTCCATCTAAATCGGCATATCGATTTCCATTCGTCGTAGCGTTCGCTGGGTCGTTGTTGGCGTAGAAGTATCCTTGTAAATAGGTTTTCCCGCCGCCCGGCGAAGTCATCGGGAAGGTCGTAGTAGGTTGCGGCCTCATCGTAGAAGCGACTCCCTCAAGACCTCCTGAAGCCGTCATCTGATCCATTGTATCCTCTGCGCCCGCGTTGTAGCTCGGGTCAGCGGGGTTGCCAGTATCGCTGGCCTGGCTTCCCCACACGCCGAGGCGAACCGTGCGCGGGTCAAGCGCAACGAACTCAGGATCTTTAAAACCGGCGGGATTCCTCCAGTTCGTCATGTTCAGAGAAGCTGTAAGCGGAGCAGTCGGATTGTTCCCGTTGCTGCAGCCTTTCCAAGACTGATAAGGCACCCAAACCGGAGAAGGATTTGCTGGAATCAAGACCTGCATTTCGAAGGCAGCTGTGGTGCCCGATTGCATATACGGATTGACTTGACTGACGCTTGTAAAGTTGCCGCCGCTGCTGCTGTTACCCGGGATGGTCGGTAAAGGCATGCCATCGTACGTTGGGCTACCCGCTGGCGTTCCGTCGGTCTGTCTTGTCGCCGAAAATCCCGCCTTTGCTGGGCTGCCATTCTCGTTGCTTGGCGACGGCGATGGAGCTGGCACCCAAGCGGAAGCGGGCGTGGGTATTGGCGGACATGGCCTTCCAAAGGCATTGGCCTTAACTTCGACCCAGGGAGAAGATGCGGAGCCGACGAGCGCGCCTGCAGTTGGGTTCGACGAACCGTTACGGACGTGCACCAGCAGTACGCCGCCGGTCATGGCAAAGCGGACGTCCTGATTAGCCGGGGCTGCGGAAGCGTTTTGGTGCGGGTTCCAGAGGGAGGGCACTAGCCAGGAGTAAAATATATCGGGGGGAGTTGGTAAACTCGTGAAGAAGAACGAAAAGACGAGCTTATTTAAGTAGGGAAGGTTTTCGACACCAGTTGGCTCGTTTCCATTAAAATTTATATAGGTTGGGATATTATCAACATCCCAGTCGTCGATAATATTGGCGCCAATCTGCATGATTTGGTAATCAGCGCTCAAGTTATTCGTCGTGCTGTAGTACTTTGTTTCGGCAGCAACGAAACTATTGGCGTTCGTGCCCAAACCTAGTGACCCACTCAGGATGACTGCCTTGAGAATTTCGAAGAAATCCGGCTCGCGGGCTTCAGATTGAACTGTGTTAAGCGTTTTAATTACCGTCGCGGCACTGCCGGAGGTACCACTGAATGTCCCACCCGAGTTACTGGAGTTCGGTGACGTATAGACCCATTGCAGCCCGGCCCTGGGGCTGGCGACGTAAGATCGCGAGTCCCACACGAGACCAAAGCTTGCTTTGATATTCGGGGCTGTACCCTGAAGCAGATAGCTTTGTGGGACACCGTACGTGTATAGTAGCTGCCACATGTCGTAGTCCGGATCCGACGGCAGTAGCGCAGGTGACTGCGGTGGGAAATTTCGCGTTGCGCTTGGCCCCTTGTAAGTCAGCCAGGACAGGCGATGTAGTGGAAACCGCGTAAGTAACGGCTCTCCGTTTGAAGCCGTCGTTCCGTCATTTCGAGTAAACGATGCAGTCGCACGAACTGTGGCGAGGTCACGATTGATCGTGGAAGAGTTCTCGGCCTGACCGGCATAATCGATCGTGCTTCCGGTGGGCGTCGATGGTTTCCAAGTTGGACGATTCAATTCGCGCGAAAAGGTCGCAAGATACTGCAATGCATTAGCCGAGAAGCCGATTTGACGTTGAAAAGCAATCAACTGCTGTCGGGTTAGAAATGCCTGGTCGGTTCGCCCGTTCCACGGATAGGGAGACGGGCTGGGATTGCTTCTTACAGTCAGGAAACCGGTCGTGTTCCACAGGACAAAGTTGTAGTATCTGTTTGCTGGGCTTGAGTCCGTGACGAAGTTTCCCGCAAAGCGCGGCGGGGTTGGCCCGGGAAAACTATTACTTGGCTGTGTTGTGCCATAGTTACGCCAACCGACAAGCTGATCCACCTGATATGGGGACGGACTTGGCCCATTAAAGATCGGGCTGGGCACCGGATTAGGTGCCGGCGTCGGTGAGGGAAGCGCTGTCAGGTCGGCGAATGCAACAGACCCTTTACGGCCTAACTGAGTAACCGTCGTTCCTGTCGGATAACCCGCGATATTCATGTCGAGCAAACCGCCTTCGTCATAGATCGCATAGGCGTATCGGCCGATGACCGAGCTATTTGGAGAAGTAATCACATTGATGCCCGGTGTGGGTGTCGGGCTTGTTGTCGAGCTTGCACCAACCACATAAACCCAGTCCGGCGCCCAATAATTCGGGGCGGTGAACCCGGTTGTCCCGGTTGTTATAGGGTTGGAGGTAGTGTCACCCGTATTCGCCTTTGGGACGAGGTAGTGTGAGTTCCATCGAGCCCAGCTAATATACCGCCCATTCGCCGAAACATCTACCGTTGAGTTCACACCCGACGCTCGAGAAGTGGGCGCGGGGGCGGGAATTGCATCCGAACGGACACTACGACGAATGAGGTTTGCAATAGCTGGGGTTGTGCCAGCTGCCGGGGTTGGGCTGCGGCTTGGCAGCATGTACGCGTTTGCCGTAGGCGTGTAAATCGTGTTGCCGTTAACTGTCGACGCCGTAGAGCCATTGACGATTTCTTGTTTGAGATCGATGATGATTTGATCGGTAGCGCTCAAGCCGAGTTCGTCGGCTTTCGATTGATTGAAGCTGCTCTGCGCAACCTGCCGGTCAGTCAGCGTCCGCGTGAGATAGGCAACAGCCAATCCGGTCGCCAGGACGACGAATGCGAGCACAATAATCAGAGCTGCCGCCCGCTCACCGGATGGACGAATGCGAAGAGCGAATTTCATCTTACTGCTGTTGCCCGTTAAGATAAAAATACCGCTCGTAGAAGCGAATCCCGCTTAGTACAGCCTTCGGGATAGGGGGATTTAAAGTTGGAATGGCTATCTCACTATTTACCGCGTCTTGCCACTTAGATTGGAGCTGCGCACCGACCTGACCACTGTTCCCAGGTGAATTGAACGTCACATAGTCTGGCAACTTCCCGGCCAGACTCGCGAGCTGAGCGTTGGACACAAGCGCGCGGCTTTTTGGGTCGATCGTCGCGATCGTTACGACGATTGCTCCCACATCGCGCAAACCGCTTACACTTGTGTGGGGTGGAGTAAAATTGCTGCTGCTATCCCACGGCGTAGCGCTGTCGGAGTAGCCCGATTTTTGTGGATAAGAATTAAGATAGTAGTAGTATTCAAAGCGGAAAACCTCCGGCCCGACTACCTCCTCATAACCTGTGTCTGTCTGGGTAGGGTCGGTCGCCTTTGGCCAAGTGGCGGCAATAGTCAAAGGAAAGAACACCATCGGTGTGTCGGTGGTGGAAGAAACCCCATTCCACAATAAGCCTTTTCCCATCCGCACGAGCTTGTTGTAGTTGGATGAGCTGGGGTTGGTATTCACCCGATATGCAACAAGCGATACCGGACTTTGAGATCCGCTAGGAGGGTAGCCGGGTACAGCGCTGAAAAACGCTATTTGATCGTTTCCGGTCATTGCGCCGCCCGGCGAATTGGGGGCGGCTGTGTTCTTACCAAAGAAATCAACATCACTTCGTTTAACCATCTGAGCGAAGTCAACCGCCATGCGGTCGAGCACAGGTCTGGCTTGATTATCGGCATCCATGCGTTTGTGACCAATGGTGGTAATGGTATCGCGCTGTTGAATAACTGCGCTGTCATCAAAAGCAGCAGCGTTAGCGTGGTGATCGAGACCATGATCTCCACGAGCGTGAAACCGCCACGGTGATGACGAAAGAATCGCGGCATGAATGCGGCTTAGCCTCTTAACACGCTCTTGTCGTTCTCAATTATCACTGTCACCACCACTGGAAGGAGGAGTCCGGTCGAGGCTAATGATCGTCTCAACAACTCCCGCGGCAGTCGGCTGACTACTGCCACCACCGCCGACTGAGTCATCACCGTCCCTACCTTCGTTGTCACTGTCCCCACCGCTGCCGCCCGAACTGCTGCCCAAATACGGCCAGGAGACTTTTATATCCAAAACCGTCGGCGCTGTTGAGCCGCTGCTGGCATTCGTAATCGTCACGTAGAAAACCGTGTCCGCAGTGGGTTGCTCAGGTTTATCTCCATCTCGATTAGATCCGTTATTTGAAAAATAGAGGGTCTTAACTGAATTGTTGGTTGGGAAATAGCGCTTATATTGCTTCGAGCTCGTGTCCGATTGCGGAATCGTACGAAGGTTTGACACGACTAATGATAAAATGCCGTTGGCGGTGGTTCGTTGGCTGGCGTCCTGATTCGTTTTTGCGCCAGTTGGCACCAAACCGAAGATCGCAATCAAACAAAACGCGGCGACACCGAGGGCAAGCGTTACCTCAACGATAGAAAATGAAGCTGTTGAGCGCTGAGGAGTTATTTTGTAGGTTTTCATATTGTTACTTATGGGTATGGGTTGCGGAGACCACTAAGACTGAACTGAAATAAGAAAGCTTCATCGGCGATAGATCTTTACGTTGCCGCCTACGCCGCCGAACTGGATGGCGACAACGTTGGCAGGAATAGAAGTAGGCGAAACAGCTCCATGCGTTGGTTCGAGCCCGACCTCAGCCGCAGTTTGCAGACTGGAGGTATTATTGTTGATTCGAGCGTCGCCTCCTGGACTGAATTGGACAGCTTTCACAAACGTGTACTGCAGAGCGGGCGCTGGATTTCCGACAGGGTATTGAAAGTACGTGCTAGAAGGTGAAGGAGTCGTATCTCCAATGGTGTATGCGGACATAACGGGGGGCCGAGTATCGAAAGTTGATCCCGTGCCCGATGGAGCGTCCGTATGGGTCCAGAGGTGTACGTTGTCAATCTTGGTCAATTTACCCACCTGGATTAGTCTCGTCGCATCAATCGGGGCGAGGCTGCTCGGATCATATATAATAGTCCCATCCTTTGAAGCGACGATCGACATCACAACTCTGCCAACTCCTGCGGTAGCCGGGTTCTGTGATGAGGTGGAGACATTTTCCTCATAAAAGCCGACCCATACGTAAGTGTTATTTGCTTTTGCGTAAGCGCGGGCTGTGTCGAGCACGCCTTTAATCGTGTAAGCGGCGCTAGTAACGTCGCCGGCGCTTTTCATGTTCGTAAACGCGGGCGCGATCAATACGAGCAGGAGAGCGATGATGCCGATGACGACGAGCAGTTCCATCATTGTAAACGCGCCGCTCGCGGCGCGGTTATCTGTTATTAGCTGCTTGTTGTCGGTTTGCTTTCGCCCGCCACGGCAGGCAGGCCGAGCAGGTGTTTTCACCCGCCACGGTCGCCAGCCGCTACGGCAGCCCGGACGGGCAAGCTGAGCAGAGGTTTTCACGGGGGCTGGATGTTCGGCGCCGGTTATAATCCGATACGGACTCGAAAAGCGAGAAAAATCGGCACTTTTCAGGCCTCCGGCTCCGTAGAGGGCAAAAGATCAAAGGCCAGACGTTAGACATCGGAGGTCGGCGGTCAGAGGTCAGCCACCGTCTTCGCCAAGCCGCTGTCGCAAAATCGCTATGGCGCGCCAGGGGCTACGGCGAAAGCTTTTGCCCGTCACGGCGGGCAGGCTGCGCAAGCAGCCCAACGTCCAACGCCGAACGCCCAACGCCCAACCCGCCTTCGCCCTTGGACGGGCTCCGCCGTGGCGAGCGCTCATTGCGGACAGGCGGAGGGACGACGGTGGTCGGTGATTTTGGATTAATAGATCACTCTAGGATTTCTTCTCCTGTTGGTAATTGACCGCTTGTGAGAAAGGTTTTTACGAGTTCGCCTTCGCCGCAAACGCTCATTGCGGCAAATCGTTTGAACCATTTGCCGTTCGGGACTTCAGGTTCGGTATCTAGCCAGTCTGCCAGCGCTCCAAGTTGGTCCGGCGAAATCTGGCGCGCCTTGATTCGATCGAGCAGATGATTTAATAACCGCGGCGGGAGATTTTTCCGCCGGATTTTAGGCATTGGAACGACCGTAGAATCCGCGAACGATTGCCTCGCGAATGGTCGCTGCTTCCATTGCGTCGCTAGCTTGAACCATTCGCTCTGCCAAGCTTGACAATTCCGTTCCAGTCAAGTGTCGCTCGGCATCGAGTTGATAGGCAAAGCGGATCACACCCAGCTGTTCCTTCGGATTGAGCCGCTTGATTTCGTCTATGATTTGGCTGGCAGTCACTTTGAAAATATACCTTGAACGCGCGCTCTAATCAATTGACGCGAACTCTGTGCCGTCCAACCAAAATGTGCAGAGACTACGGCGCATCGAGTAATGAGTGGCAGAGTGATGGAGTAATGCTGGTGGAAGTTTGGCGGCATTGCCGCGCCTGCTCTGGTAACGCGCCCAGAGATCGCGTTCCAGCTTTGTGTAGCAACGCGCTCGGAGATCGCGTTCCACCGTGCATGAACGCCGGTTGCGTTCATGGATTATGCTTCAGCCAAGCGTCTTTCTCCCAATGTTTCGCGAGGCTGGCCACGCACAAGGTGGATCGAGCTCTCAGGCCTGTCCGTCCTAGTCGCCGTGGCGACCGCGGCGCAAGCTCGATGCTAAACCAATCGCCGAAGGCGCATCGGGGCAAGGGTGGATCGGCTTCTCCGAGGACGATGGTGATCAATCGCCGAAGGCGCAACATGATGCTCAAGGCGCGTTGCATGCGTCAAATGTTTGGCGGCAGAGCCGAATTTGTTTTACCAACGCGCTCGGAGATCGCGTTCCACCTTGCATGAATGCCAGCTGCGTTCATGGATTATGCTTCAGCCAAGCATCTTTTTCCCAATGTTTCGCCAGGCTGGCCACGCACAAGGTGGATCGAGCTCTCCGCAGCTCGATGCTAAACCAATCGCTGAAGGCGCATCGGGGCCAGGTGGATCGAGCTCTCCGTAGCTCGATGGTGATCAATCGCCGCAGGCGCAACATGATGCTCAAGGCGCGTTGCATGCGTCAAAGGTTTGGCGGCAGAGCCGAATTTGTTTTACCAACGCGCTCGGAGATCGCGTTCCACCGTGCATGAACGCCAGTTGCGGTTGTGGATTATGCTTCAGCCAAGCGTCTTTCTCCCAATGTTTCGCGACGGCGGCTCGGCGGAGGCGGATCCGCGGTTAGCCCAACAGATTCTCAACAGAAGATAACCAAGAAAACAAAGTCGCTCTTCACTCCAGACGTTGAGGTCAGAAGTCGGAAATCAGAGGAGAAGGGTGCAGAGAACGCCGAACAAACTTCGTTTCCTTAGTTTCCTTCTGTTATTGTTTCGTCGAATCGGCGTAATCCGCGGTTAGACTTTTGGTTACTTCACGTTTTGCAGGCGACACGCCGTTGATCTGTTGCGTCTCCTGACTCTTGACATTAAACTTTTGGCGTGAGCAAGAGCGAGATTTTGGAAGAGCTGCCCAAGCTTAGTTCCGTCGAGCTTCGAGAAATCCGCGACCGGATTTTCCAGATCGAAGAAGCGGAATTGTTGAGCGGCCGTGCAAAACCTAGGGAGGAAGAGAAAGCGTTGCTCGACCGCGAATTGGAGGATTAGGTGGATCGAGCTCGATGGTAACCAATCGCCGGAGGCGCAACATGGTGCTCAAGGCGCGTTGCATGCGTCAAAGGTTTGGCGGCAAAGCCGAATTTGTTTTAGCAACGCGCTCGGAGATCGCGTTCCACCTTGCCTTCACGAGGAGACGGCGTGATAGGTTACGCGGATCGTTGGGCCTTGGATGTTTTCGTCTGACCTCTGATGTCCGACCTCTGACCTCTGCCTTAATCGGCGCTATTGCCAGGAAATCACGTCGTCGGACTGAGCTCCACCGGACGTCCTGTAAACGTTATCGCCATTGGTTCCCAGTTTTTGGTCGTTGCCAAATGACCATCCGATGGCGCCTAGCCAGAGCGGATTAGAGCCAGCACCCCCTGTCGCTGGCGCGCCATAAGGATTGGAAATCTGGTTATCGTAGCCACCATCGATCGCCACACTGTAAGGCGTTCCCCAAGGATCTACGAAAGAGCCGATGGGAATTGAAATCCCGTTCACTGTAACAGTCAGCGTTGCGATGCCCGATTTTGGCTGACTTTGATTCTTTACGCTAGGCAGGGAAATAAAAACGATTCCTCGGGGATTGAGTGTGGTGACAAGGTTCCCTCCTCCGTTCGCGTTGGAAGTGCTGCTTGTATTATTGCGAAGGACGTTGATGAGTTTGTCGTTGGTATAAGTGACGGTAATGCCGGATGGCGCTGTTCCCGAACCGTAGTAAGTGTCTGCGGGGTTGTAATTATTAGCTGTGGAATCCACCGGATACTTTCCGTACTCCGTGTAAAATGCGTTCACGGCACTGACGATCTGTGTGAGATCGTTTTTGGCCTGCACTTTTTTGGCTTGGTTCTGGGCGCCGATGAGGGCCGGGAAAAGAAGGCCCGCGAGAATGCCGATCATGATGATGACCACGAGTAATTCAATCAGCGTGAACGCTCTCTGAGCGTTCACGCGGTTATCAGTTATCAGGGATCGGTTATTCGCCACGGCGAATCCGTCCTTCGGCGGATCAGGGGGGAGGTGGGAGAGTGAATAGTGATTAGTGATCAGTGATGGCGCGAAAAAAAGCGATCGGTTCGTTCTCACCAACCCTACAACCTTCGTTTTCTTCGTTTCCTTCTGTTCATGAATCCGCCGAAGCGCAGCGGACACCGCTGCCACCACAGGAAATCGGTGAAATCCGCGTCTCTGACGTTCTGATGTCTGATGTCTGACGTCTGACAGCTGAAACGGAGGTCAGAGCGGAGCGGAGCGGCAGCCGAAAGACAGAAGTCTGACGTTTGACATCTGACATCTGATATCTGAAGTCCAGGGTGCGGGTTGAGAGTTGCAAACGTGGGTGGGGTGGTGGGGCCGCAATTGTATATCAAAGCAGTGGCGTGTGACCAGCGGGAAGTGAGGGGAGGAGTTGCAGTCCAGAGGTCGGAGGTGAGAGGGCGTAGGTTCGCCGCGGCGAATCCGTCCTTTGGCGGATCAGAGGTCGGGCATTGGCCACTCCGGACCGTATTCGCCCGCCATGGTCGCCACGGCGACCAGGACGGGGCAGCCGAGCAGGTGCCGTCGCTACAGATCCAGCAACAGTTTGAATCGGCGGTTCCTCCTAAAGCGAAAGGAACGAAAGCCGCGCCGCGGCAAGCGCCCAAAATCCAATGCACAACGCACGACGCTCAACGTCCAACGCCCAACGCACAACGTTCGACGTGGAATGCCCGATGCCCAATGACTTTGCTCATCCGTGCAATCCGCCGCTTGGCTCAGAGTTGAGAAATTCGCAATTTTAAGAGGGGAATCACGGTTGCTCCAGGCATAGGGGCATGGTTCTAGCTTTTTACATGCGCCGTGCTGGAACACACACTGCCAGAAGAAGAACATAATCAGATCGTTCAAACGATCGAGATGTTTGAGGCGATCACTCAGACACAGCCCGAGGACTATCAATCGCTCGAGATCCTCAAGGAAGCGTACGAGAAGCTTGGCCGGCACGATGAGGCGTTGAGGGTCTTACGCAAATTAGCGGAAGCGTATTTTAACTCCGGCTCTTACACCCTCGCGCTGCAGGGGTGCGAGTCGATTCTGGTGAAGCAGCCGAACGCGCCGGAGATTTTGGCAATGCTCGGCGAGATCGAAGCGCGCCTCCAAGCGTCGGGGGAAGCGATCGTGAGAAAGAACGCCAGCAGTGTGGTGGTCGAACAAACGTCCGCAGGTGGCGAAGGGTCACTGATCGATGTCGAAGTTGCCCGTGACAAGCATCTCGGCCGAGTGGCGAATTTGCATGAGCGCGGGGACGATCATCTGGCGAAATTTTTGATCGTGCAGCAGCTCTTTGCAGAGGAGGACGTGAATGCCGCGCTCGAGAACGTGAAACACGCCAACAAAGATTTGACCGGTCGGGCGATGGCGATCTCGCTATTGGAGAACCTTTGCAAACAAGATGTTGATCGGCTCGAAGCGGTGCTCTCGGCGCTAATCGACCGGACAAAATTCGCGTATGTGCCGCTGGAGTATTACGACACCGACCGGCAGATCGCGCCGATGTTGCCGGATTATCTCACGCTCGGGCGTCTTTTCGTGCCATTCGATCTGGTCAGCCGCACCATGATGGTGGCGTGCTGCAATCCTTTTGATTCGACCGGGCGCGAAGCGGTGCAGCAATCGGTCGATTACACGGTTTCGTGGTATTTGGCGAAGCCGGCTGCCATTACCAAAAGTTTACAGTCCATATACCGGCTCGACACGCGTGGCTAACGGAAGATCGACATGAGAAGCAAATCTTTCGGAGAACGCATTGCCGACGCCCTGATCGAGGACGGACTGCTCCTCCCAAACCAACTTCAGGAAGCAATCACCATTCAGAAAGCCGAAGGCGGTCGGCTGCTGAAAATCCTGACCGATCGGCAATTCGTCACCGAGCAGGACATGGCCTTCAGCATGGGGCGTTGCCTCAACACGCCACCGATCAATCTGGCAAGGCTGCGCGTGCCGGAAGATGTGATGTCGATGGTGCCACGCGACATGGCGAAGGCAAACAAGCTAGTGCCGATCGCGCGCCTGAACGGCAAGCTTTTCGTGGCGATGGCCGACCCAACCAACGTGCTCGCAGTGGACGATCTAAAACGGCGCGTCCAGCTCGAGATCGTGCCGATGATCGCTACCGATCGCGCGGTCAGCGACATGCTAAGCGGTGTCCAAGGCGCCGGCAACATGAGCCAGGTGCTGAAGCAAGTTTCGGAAGAAGCAGCGCAGGGCGCCGCCGACTCCGTCGAGGTGCAGCAGGCGAAGCGGGAAGAGATCGATCTCGACCGGCTGGCCCACGACAGCGAAGACGCGCCCGTCATCAAGATTGTCAATTTGATTCTAGCGCAAGCGGTCAGGGAGAAAGCGTCAGATATTCACATCGAGCCGTTCCAAAACACGCTCAAGCTGCGCTATCGCCTTGACGGCGAATTGATCCCGGCGGAATCGCCGCCTAAGGCGTTGCAGTTAGCGATTGCCTCGCGAATAAAAATTTTGGCAGGCCTCAACATTGCCGAGCGAAGAGTTCCGCAAGACGGACGGTTTCGCATCAGAATCATGGGCAAGGAGATCGATCTGCGTATCTCGGTTCTGCCGACGGCGCACGGTGAGAAAATCGTCATCCGTATTCTCGACAAGTCCTCGCTCACCGGAACCATCGATCAAATGGGCTTGGAACAGGAGACGCTAGCCAAGTTCCGCAAAGCGATCGACGCCCCGCATGGGATGATCCTCGTCACCGGCCCTACCGGTTCGGGTAAGACCACCACGCTTTACTCGGTGCTTCAAGAACTCAACAGCCCACAATACAACATTGTCACGGTCGAGGACCCGATTGAATACGAGTTGTCCGGCGTTAATCAGGTGGCCGTGCGGCCGGACATCGGGCTCGATTTCTCCTCGGCTCTGCGCTCGATCCTTCGCCAGGATCCCGACATCGTTATGGTGGGCGAAATTCGCGATAACGAAACGGCGGACATCGCCGTGAAGGCGGCGCTCACGGGTCATCAGGTCCTGAGCACGCTGCACACAAACGACGCCGCCGGCGCCATCACGCGACTCGACGACATGGGCATCGAGCCGTTTTTGATTTCCAGCTCCATCTTGATGACCTGCGCGCAGCGACTCATTCGTCGCGTCTGCCCAAATTGTCGCGAAGAATTTGTCCCCGAGCCGGAGATTCTGGAGAAGCTGGCAATCGCGGACCCGAAAGGCGCGGTGTTCTATCACGGCACCGGATGTGACCGATGCAAAGGGCGCGGTTATCTCGGGCGTTTGGCACTGATTGAAGCGTTGCCGGTCACGGAAACCATTCGCCGTTTGATCATTAAACGCGCCTCGGCTGCCGTCATTAAGAGCCAGGCGGTGACCGAGGGAATGAAAACGCTACGCCAAGTGGGGATCGAAAAAGCGCTCGAAGGCGCGACCACCCTCGAAGAAGTCTGGCGAGTCACGGCGGAGGACCATTAACGCGAAATGACGATTCCATTTGTCGATCTTTTCCAGAAAATCCGCGCGCGGTTCCTTGTCAGAACGCAGCACGATATGGCGACGGGCGTGCGTCCCAGTGGCGCCCAAAAGCCAAGCAGCCATGGACTGAGCAAGACCGTTTTGCCAAACACGAGGCAGTCCTCGGCGCGGCCGGACCCGTTTCTAGTTGCGGCCGGCGCGCCTTCGGTCACGGCGCCATCCTTGATGCTGGGCCCGCGCAAGATCGTCTCTGCCGCCGGCCCAGTCGCGCCACGGCCGCGCGATTTACCTACGGCGCTCGCTATGGCCTTGGAGCCGAGAATGGAGCGCGCCATCTCGCTGTCGCTTGGTGACTTCATCGAGCAAATTCCGGCCGATTACATCAGGCCGATTGAGGTGATCGATCCTAACCGCAGCGTCGCATTGAAAGCGTCCGAAATCGAAAAGGGAATGCCCGAACGCAATCCGAGTATTTCTTTGGCTAGCCTTTATCAACAGGTGCCTGAGATCTTTCTGCGCACCGTCGCGCCCACTGACCCGACGCGTGTGCCATTGCCCTACGGAAAACTCCTGGAGCAATTCAACAGCGCACGCGTCCGCAGCGATCAAGTGCGCGAGGCGCGCATTCCACAGCTGGAAACGCCAATCTTGCAAGCGACGATTGAAGATACCGAGCGCTTCGGCACGCAGGTTGAGCCGCTGGAATCTTCGCCGCTCCCGCCAGTGCCAGTTGAACCGGCCACCGCCGAGACAATTGCTTCTGCCGAACCGGAAGCGGTCGCGCGCGAGACGGTAAGATCGACATCATCTAAATCGGCGTCACCGCATCCGTTCATTTCTTTGAGTGCGGCAAACGCCGAAACGTTCCCGAAAAAAATCTCACCGACGTCACCGGCCGAATTTGACGAGCCGCCGGCACCTCCTACGAAAATTCCTTTTCAACTTCCGCCGAACGGAACGGGTGGGCCCGCCTCTGAGGGAGTTCCAGCCTCAAGCGGGTCGCCCGTTCCAACTATTTCCGCGCCCTTGCCTGGGCCGTTGGGTATTTCGTCTCAGCCGCCTGAGGAGATTGTCGATCCAAAAACCTCCGAAGCGCCGGAAAAGCCAATTCTTCGACAGGCCGACGCTCCCACACTCCACCTGGCAGAAGTCCCGCCGGATTTCGGTGAAACCTTCGAACAGATTGAGACTGGCGCCGCCACGATCACGCTCGCGCTTAAGCCCCTCTTGCAAAATGTTCCGGCGTTTCAATTGAATGGCGATCCCAGCACGGTAGCCGAAGATGTTCGAGTCCAGTTCCCGCTGGCCGTGGTGGGGCCGCAGTTAGCCAGCGGCCGCGTGGTTATTGAGGCAAAAACATTTCACGAAGCGCTGCCGGAACCGCAGCGCGCATTGTTCATCATTGATCCGGCGGAGACGGCGGTTGCATTGCCATTAGCAGAAGTATTGAAAAATCTTCCCGACGGCGTCTTGAAGATGCGCGGCGATCAGGAGAACAATTTCGCGGAAGCGGATTTCGAAACACCCTTCTCGGTCAAGGCAAAAGAAGACGCCCAACGTTTTCAGCCGCCGGTCGCCAGGATTTCGGTCAAACCGGTCGATGAGGCGCCTCCTGAACTAAACGTCCACACCAAACCAAAGATCGACATCGCGTCGGCCAGTTCGCCGATCGGACGAATCCGTCGCTCGGCGGATCGGACGGACTCGTCCCGTGAGGAGCCAGAGGAGAAAATCGATGGCAAACAAGTGGTCGCGCTCGTCTGCCAGCTCCCCGGTGTGAAAGCCTGCGAAATCATGTTCCCGGATGGCTTGAGCCTGGCGGGAAATTTTCCGCCCGAAGCCGGAGCGAACGGTTTGTGCGCGATGGCGCCGGCATTGTTGCAAAGGATCGATGCGCACATGCTCGAAAGCAGATTGGGGCCGCTGGACACCATGACGCTGCGGTCCGCGCACTCAGCCATCACGTTTTTTATGAAAGGAAATGTTTGCCTCGCCGCATTGCACAGCCACGCAGCGGCGCTCGCGCCCGAGACGCAAGCCCGGGTGAGCGAGCTGGCGGAGAAGCTCTCACGCACGTTTGCGCAACCGGAAATTCCACATGTCGATCATTAATTACGCCAGCCGCGAAATTCAGTTCAAAATCGTTTACTACGGCCCAGCGCTCTGCGGGAAAACGACGAATTTAAATTACATTCATCAGCGGATAAATCCGCAAAACCGAGGTGACCTCGTTTCACTGGCCACCGCTACCGAGCGGACGCTGTTCTTTGATTTTCTGCCGCTCAACGCGGTGGTGATCAAAGGTTTCGTCACGAAATTTCAGCTATATACCGTGCCCGGACAGGTGATCTACAACGCCACCCGGCAGCTCGTCCTGCGCAGCGTCGATGGGATCGTGTTTGTCGCCGATTCGCAGTGGGAAAAAATGGAGGAAAACGTCGAGAGCTTCAGGAACCTGACCGAAAATCTCACACGTCAGAACATGTCGATCGACGAAGTGCCGTGTGTGCTTCAATACAACAAACGCGACCTGACGAACATCGCTCCAGTCAACTACATCGAATTCGTCCTCAACAACGGAAAAAAGCGACTGCAAAGTTTTGAAGCCATTTCCAGCACCGGGCAGAATGTATTCGCGGTGTTGAACGCGGTTTCGCAAATCTTGTTGCACAAATTCAGCAAGCAAAACGAAGTCCCGCGCGCTACTCCTTTGGCCATCGCCATTCCGGCCGAGAACGTGATCCCCCACGACGAGAACATGACAGTATGAACCCGATTCCGGTTCTGACCATTCAAGACGTCGCTATGCTCGACGGCGTGCTCGCCGATTTTCTGAAAAAAACCGAGGCCGAACTCACCATCGTGATTGATCGCGGCGGGAACGTCATCTCGCAATTTGGCGACATGGACTTGATGGAGGTCACGATTGTCGCGGCGCTCGCCGCCGGCTCTTTCGCGGCCACCCGCGAGCTTGCGCGTCGCATCGGCGAAATCGAATTCAACGCGCTCTATCACCAGGGAAACGGCCGCCACGTTTTCATGAACTCAGTCGATGACGACACCATCATGATCACAGTGTTTGGTTCGCGCACGACCGTCGGTCTGGTTCGATTTTATTCCGCCGCTGCCGGGCAAAACGTCGCCAACATTTTGAAATCATTGCAAGGCAACGGGCACGGGCTGATTTTTGATGACACAGATATTTCTGGTGCGCCGATTTTCACGGACGCAAATCAGGCTTCGAGCTAGAACCCATCTACCCATCTCATAGGTAGGGAACGGGTGCGTTGCTAGAGATTTGGCGCGGCGGCGTTGCTCGTCGATCAAAGATCCAAAGGTTCCTCCCACGGGCATCGTGGCGTTTTGCGTTTGTCGATCTTCGGATAACCAAAAGCAGAAAAGGGGCGGACCTTGCGATCCGCCCCTCCCTGTCTACGAGCTTCTCCCTAGTTGCTCTTGCTCTGAGAAACGATTTCGTTGAGTTTGAAAATCGGCAGGAACATCGCAATGACGATGCCACCCACGATCACGCCAAGAAAAACGATAAGCATCGGTTCGATCAATGAGGTGAGCGCGTCGAGCATGGCTTCGATTTCCTCGTCCCAGAAATCGGCCATTTTTTCCAGCATGGCGTCGATCTTACCGGTCGCTTCGCCGGCGGAAACCATCCGCAACAGCATCGGCGGAAAAATTGGCTGCTTGGAAAGAGCGGTGGAAAGATTGTCGCCTGTCTCAACGTCTTGACTGACTGCACGGACGCTTGTTTCAATAACGTGATTGCCCGAGGAGGCGCCGACAATATCGAGCACTTCGAGGATCGGCACGCCGCTGCGGATAAGCTGGGCGAAGGTGCGCGAAAATCTCGACATGCAAATCTTCTGCACGAGCGGACCGAACACCGGCAGCTTTAGGCGCCAGCGATCGGAAAGCTGTTTGCCCCTCTTAGAACGCAGAAAAGCGCGTACGCCAAAAACGATCCCGCCAATTCCTAACAGCAGAAAGTACCACTGGCCGCGAACGAAATCGCTCACGTCGATGAGGAATTGAGTCGGCGCGGGCAATTGTGCGCCGAAGTCTTTGAAGATTTCGCCAAAGATCGGAACGACCTTGACGATGAGAAATGTGGTAATGGCAAAAGCGATGCAGACAACAATGACCGGATACGTCATGGCCGATTTGACCTTCTTGCGCAAGCGCGCGCTGGCTTCGAGAAAGCCGGCCAGCCGGTCCAAAATGTCGGCGAGCAAGCCGCCCGCCTCACCTGCTTTCACCATGCTGACAAAGAGACGGTTGAACACGCGTGGATGTTTCGAAATTGATTCATGAAAAGTTTCACCGCCCTGCACGCGCGTGGTTACGTCGCTAATGATGTGTCGCAGATTGCGTTGCCGCCTGGGGTCGCATTGCTCGTAGAGCGCGGTCAACGCCTGGATGAGGGAAATTCCGGCCTCGATCATGGTGGCGAGCTGGCGCGTAAAGAGCACCAGGTCAGTTTCTTTGACCGACCAAACCCGTTTCCGGGAACGGGTGGCGACCGCTTTTTTCTGGAGGGACAGCACCATTAGGCCTCGCGCCATGAGGCTGGTTACAGCATTGTCTTCGTTGAGCGCCTCGTGAATCCCGGAGACGATGCGGCCCGAGCCGTCACGAGCTTGATAGGAGAAGGTGATCATATTGTAGCAATTATAACAAATATAGCAGATGGGATGCCAGCCCTCCTTCTTGGGCGCGCTCCTTGCGAAAACTGTCGGGGCTCGGAGTCGAGCGCATGCTTTTGGCGCACGGCACGCCCCTCCTTTCCGGTGCAACCACGCGCTTGCGGCAATTGTTGGATCTCGATCCTTGACTCGCCCAATGCGCCTGCAAGATCGACAAGCTGAGACGATGAGCGTGCCGGGTGGATCGGTCGGGCGATTTCTTCGGCTCATCCGGTTTTCGCACACCGTCTTCGCGCTGCCTTTCGCACTCGGCGCACTGATTGTCTCCGCGAATGGCTGGCCTTCGCTGCGAATCTTGCTCCTCGTCCTTGTCTGCATGGTGTGCGCGCGCACCGCCGCAATGCTTTTCAACCGCTTGGTTGATTGGTCGCTTGATCAACGCAATCCGCGCACGGCTAGGCGGCATTTGTTGCTGCCAAAACCAGCGGTCGTGATTTCGCTTCTGTTAAGCGCCGCGGGTTTCTTTTTGGCTGCCGCAACAATCAACCGACTGACATTTTTGTTGTCGCCCATCGCCCTTGCCGTCATCTTTTTTTATTCTCTGACTAAACGTTTCACGGCTGCGACGCATTTTTTCCTCGGCCTCGCCCTGGCAATTGCGCCGATCGGCGCGTGGATTGCCCAAACCGGACACGTCGATCTTGCGCCAATGATCCTTGCCTTGGGGATAATTTGTTGGGTCGCGGGTTTTGACTTGATCTACGCGACGCAGGACTACGATTTTGACCGGCGGGAAAACATCCATTCGCTTGTTGTGAAACTGGGTATCGCGCGAAGTCTGCGCCTCGCTCAGTTGCTACACGCCGCCACGTTTGCCGCGCTCATGGGCTTCGGTTTGCAGGCGAGGCTCGGTCCGGTTTATTTTTGGGCGATGCCGCTGGTGGCGGCGGCCCTCGTCTTTGAACATCGCAGTGCTCGGGATCTCGATATTAGGGGGATCAATCGCGCTTTCTTTCAGAGCAACGCCTTTGTTAGCGCCGTTTTTCTAGTCGCCGTTTGCGTTGATCGCCTGGCCTAACGAATTACATCGCGTTTAATTGTTCAACGCGTCTCTGGTGTCGCCCGCCTTCGAAGGGCGTTTCCAGCCAGATCCGCACGATTTTTAACGCGAGTTCTTCCGGGATCATTCGCTCGCCGATGGAAAGGACGTTTGCATCGTTGTGCTGGCGCGAGAGTCGCGCCGTTTCTTCATTCCAGCACAGTGCGCAGCGCACGCCGTGCACCTTGTTCGCCACCATCGCTTCGCCGTTGCCCGACCCGCCGAAGACAATCCCACGTTCGCACTCGCCGCGCGCAACCGCTTCCGCCGCTGGTCGGATGAAAACCGGATAATCGACTGGCTCCTCGCTGAAAGTCCCGTAATCTTTCACTTCGTGGCCGAGGGAGCCGAGTAGTTGCTTCACTTTTTCTTTATAACGGAAACCGGCGTGATCGGAGCCGAGCGCAATTTTCATCCTGCGAGTTTGTTAGCCGACGCCCGGATTGTCTATCTCGTTATCAACGCGCGAAGCCTTTGGCTTCAGCCGCCGTGCAATTTCGCCAGTTCACTCCAGATTTCTCGCTCTCGTTCCGTTAACTTTTTGGGCAGGTTGATTTGAACTTCGACATAGAGGTCGCCGCGCCTTCCTGAGACTCCTGGCAGACCGCGTTCCCGCAAACGAAACCGCTGTCCGCCTTGCGTGCCCGGCGGGATTTTCAGTCGGACACTTCCTTCCAGAGTGGGCACCTGTAATTCCGTGCCGAGAACGGCTTGCCATGGGGCGATTTTTACTTCGTGGATCAAGTCGCTTCCTTCCACCGTGAAATCCGGATGTCGCGCCAGGCGCACCCGCAAAAACAGGTCGCCGCTTTTTCCCCCGCGCGCGCCGGCTTCGCCTTGGCCAGCAAGGCGGATGCGCTGTCCCTCGTGAACGCCGCGTGGAATTTTGACCTGATAAGTTTCGACTTTGTTTGAGCCGGCCCGGCGCAGCGAAACCGTTCTTGTCGATCCATGCAAAGCTTCTTCAAGCGTTACCATGATGTCCGCTTCGACATCAGCCCCGCGCTCGGCTGTAGCCTGGCGTCCGCCGAATCCTCCGAACGCCGAGCGGCCGCGTCCGCCGCCGAAAAACGCTTCGAAGAAATCGCTGAATCCCGTTCCGCCGAATTCAAATTCGACTCCGCCGTCGCCGCCGCCCCACTGATAAAATCCACCGCCCGGCTGCTGCTCTCCCCATTGCGGCGGCGGTTGAAATCCGCCCGGCTGGTTCCAATTGGCGCCCAACTGGTCGTATTTGGTTCGTTTCTCCGGGTCGCTTAGAACTTCGTAGGCTTCGTTGATCTGCTTAAATTTTTCCTCAGCCGCCTTTTTGTCCTTGGCAACATCAGGATGATATTTCCGCGCCAGTTTGCGAAAAGCGGTCCGGATTTCCTCAGCCGTCGCCGTCTTCGAAACTCCCAGCGTTTCGTAATAATCTCGGAACTGCACCGCCATCGCACTCAACCTTGTGTCTTTGAGCAATCAGCGCAACCTTCTCTCTGCATGAGCGAGCTTGGAAAATTCCTAGTCATCGCTGGTGTCGTCCTTGCCATTGTCGGCTTAATCTTTTGGAGCGGATTTGCTCCGAAATGGCTTGGGCGTTTGCCGGGCGACATTCGGATCGAGCGCGAGCACTCCGTATTTTATTTTCCGATCGTCACCTGCATCATCATCAGCATCGTGCTCAGCCTCTTGTTGTCGATCTTTCGTCGGTGACCATTGAAAAACGTTGCCGCACCGCACAAGCAAGTCGCGCTCGATCATCATATCGCGCGGCTGCTGAAATGCCGGCGTTGCCCACGCATGAAATCAACGCCCGTTTCGGGCGGCGCGATCGTGAGCGACGTGATGTTGATCGGCCAAGCCCCCGGCCCGCGCGAGCCGGTTTTGCAAAGGCCATTCGCCCACACGGCCGGCCAGACACTCTTCCGCTGGTTCGAACAATTCTGCGGAATGAACGAGGTAGTTGTTAGATCGACAATTTATTTTGCCGCGGTTTGTCGATGTTTCCCGGGAAAATCTCCCGGCGGCACGGATCGCGTTCCGGCGCCGGACGAGATTCACAATTGTTCATCGTGGATGAACGATGAGATCCAGATCTTGCGACCGCATCTCGTCATTCCGGTCGGGCGATTGGCGATCGCGCAGCTCATTGAATGCAAGAACTTGGACCAAGTGATCGGCCGGAGCTTTGGCGTTCGCCGCGCCGGACACAGTTTTGACCTTATCCCGTTGCCGCATCCCTCCGGCGCATCGCCTTGGCACAAAATCGCGCCAGGCAAACAATTGCTGGAAAAGGCAATGCGCAAGATTTCAACTCACCCAGCAATAGTTGCAGTGCGCAAGGTGGATCGACCTCTCCGAGGGCGATGCTAAAATAATGGCGGCGAAGCCGCGCTAAATCTAACATTGCGTTCGGAGAACGCGATCCACCTTTGACGTTAACCACCGCTCATATCATATGAGTTTATGGCGCAACTAGTTCGCGTTCTAGTTTGGAACGAAAACGTTCACGAGCGCAAAAATCCAATCGTCGCGAAAATTTACCCAACCGGAATTCACGGTTGCATCGCCGACGCGCTTAAGATCGACAACACTGTAGTTGGCGTCTCTGACGGGGGGTCCGACCCCCATAGGCGGTCGCGGTCAGGGACCCCGAAAATGATTCGCGAGCAGGCTGCGGCTAAAACGCTGGAAATTCGCACCGCAACGTTGGATCAAGCCGAGCACGGCTTAGGCGAAAAAGTTCTCGATGAAACCGATGTCCTGATTTGGTGGGGCCACGCCGCGCACGGCAAAGTCAGAGACGCAATAGTCGATCGCGTGCTCAAGCGCATCTGGGAAGGAATGGGACTGATCGTGCTGCACTCGTCGCATTACTCGAGAATTTTCAAGCGCTTGATGGGCACGAGCTGTTCGCTGACGTGGCGCGAGGCCGGTGAGAAAGAACGCGTCTGGGTTTGCAATCCCGGGCACCCGATCGCGCGCGGGATCAACCGCTATTTTGAAATCGAGAACACGGAAATGTACGGGGAGCCCTTCGCCATTCCGGCGCCGGACGAAATTGTTTTCATCTCGTGGTACGAAGGCGGCGACGTTTTCCGGTCGGGGTGTACTTGGAAGCGCGGCAACGGCAAGATTTTTTATTTCGCTCCCGGTCACGAGATATATCCGATCTATTTCAATCCCAGTGTGCAGCGTGTGTTGCGAAATGCTGTCCACTGGGCCGCGCCCGATTCGGAAAAATGGATCGACAGTTGTCCGCAAATTGCGATTTCCGAAGCATGTGAACCGCTCGAACAAAAAGGCCCACGCATGCACAAAGAAGGCGAGGAAGGATTTCGGTGATTCGCGGAAAACGCTCAACGTCGAATGCTCAACGCCCAATTAGGCAACGTCGTATGCCGCGTTGTCTGAATTCGGCGTTGGACGTTGGGGGTTGGGCGTTGGACGTTTTTTGAATGGAAATTCCAACACGCGTTGACATTCCCGAATTCGATAAGTGGGACCTGACGCACCTGTTTGTCGATGCGAGCAAGTGGCAGGAGAATTTCCTTTCGGTCCAGCAGACTTATCCGCATATCAAAAACTGGAAGGGCAAACTTGGCGCGTCAGCCAAGAATCTAGCTGAGTGTTTGGAATTCGAGAAGGCGATCGATCTTAAGCTAGAGCGCCTTTACCATTTTGCCTCACTGCAACTAGCCGAAGACGGCGCGAACACGGAGTACCTCGCGCGCGTTGGACAAATGCAGAATTTGCTGGCGAAGATTGGCGAGACATCGGCGTTCATCGCTCCGGAGATTCAAGCGATCGACGACGAAACGTTTGCAAAGTTCGTTGTTGATCCCGCGCTCGCCGATTGGCGAATCAAGTTGCGCAAAATCCGGCGAATGAAGCCGCATGTCCTCTCCGAACTAGAGGAACGCATTCTTGCGCTCGGGAGTGCCGCGCTCAGCGGTTATGACGATACTTTCTCGCAACTCACGGACGTGGACATGAAATTCGGCGTTTTGATCGACGAGACCGGTCGCGAAAAACCGCTCACCCAAAGTTCGTTCAGTTCGTTTCTGGTGAAACGCGACGCTGAGCTGCGGAAACGCGCGTTCCACCAATTTTACACCGAGTTTCAAGACCATCAGTACACTCTCGCCGCCTCGCTTGCTTACTCGGCTAAGGCTGACATTTTTCGCTCGCGAGCAAGAAATTATTCGTCCGCACTCGAAGCCGCGCTGTTTCCTGACGACGTGCCGGTTTCGGTTTACGAAGAGTTGATTAAATCGGTTCGCGCGAATTTGAAGCCGCTATTTCGCTATTTCGATTTGCGCCGACGCGCTCTCGGTTTGAAAGAGCTTCATCATTACGACACCTACGTGCCGCTCGTTGCCGAAATCGAAACCCACATCTCGTTTGATGAAGCGATCGAGAAAGTCCTGGCAGCTTTGCAACCGCTTGGAAGAGAATATGTCGATGTTCTAGCGAAAGGCTTACGCGGCCGGTGGTGCGATCGTTACGAAACGAAAGGCAAACGGAGCGGTGCGTTTTCATCCGGTAGCTACGGCGCGCCGCCATACATGTTGATGAACTACAAGGAAGATGTGTTCGCTGATGTGTACACGCTCGCCCACGAGGCAGGGCATTCGATGCACACCTGGTTCGCGCAAAAATCGCAGTGCTTTCAGGATTACGATTATCCAATCTTCCTGGCCGAGGTTGCATCGACATTCAATGAGGAACTCCTCACGCATTATCTGCTCGAGCAAACCGGCGATCCGAAAATGCGTGCTTACATTGTTAACCGGCAGATCGACGACATTCGCGGCACGCTTTTCCGGCAGACGATGTTTGCCGAGTTTGAAAGGGTCATCCACCAGATCGAGGAGAGTGGCGACGCCCTAACACTCGACGTCTTCAAATCGGAATATCATAAGCTGCTGGCAGCATATTTTGCCGAAAATTTCGTCCTCGATCCACAACTCGATTTGGAATGTCTGCGCATTCCGCACTTCTACAGCGCGTTTTACGTTTACAAATACGCAACGGGAATCTCAGCGGCCATCGCCCTTTCGGAGCGTGTGCTCGCGAAAGAACCGGGCGCGGTTGAGAGATACCTCGACTTCCTAAAGTCAGGCGGCTCCAAATTTCCGCTGGAAACGTTGAAAGAAGCGGGCGTAGACATGAGCACGTCCGCGCCCATCCAGAGCACGCTGCGATTGTTCGAGCGGCGCTTGAACGAACTCGAAGAGCTCCTGCTGTAGCCACGGCGCTATGCGCCGTCACAAGTCGTTTTGAATACGTCGGGCTGCCCACAGGGGGTGGCTACAGCAACTTGGCAAGCGTTCTGCTTAACACTGATGCATGGATTTTGAACGGCGACTTCGAGCGGCCTGTGGTTATGCCGAGCTAGGCATGACACGCCAATCGCTGGCCGAGTTGAACGCCATCGATCGCAAGTCTCAGGATCGACCCGAAGTTTTGCAACTTCGCCTGCATCATTTGATGCGGCGGAAGAGCTGGTGCCGTGCGCTTGTTGTAAGCCGCAAGCTCTGCCGCGCCGCTCCACAATGCAGCGCCGGATTTCTTCACGCAGGGTTTTGTTTACACGAGCTCGGCAAAACCGCTGAAGCCAAACGGCTTTTGCTCAAAGGCCCAGCCGCGCTGCGCGAAGAACCAATCTATCATTACAACATGGGTTGCTACGAAGCGCTGCTCGGAAACGTGAGGGACGCGCAACAGCATCTAGCGAAAAGCTTCAAAATGGACGCGTCGTTTCGCGAAATCGCCAGGCGCGATCCCGATCTGAAATCGGTCCAGCAACTCCTCTAGTCGCGTTTGTTTTCTGTGGAGGCAGCGATGCGCTGCCGAGCCATAGCCTTTGTGTAGAACCCATCTCGCAAATAGGAAAAGGTGCGTTGCTGGAGATTTGGCGCTGGGACAAGGCGCGAGGAGAAAGAATGTCCTTTATGGATCTTTAACCGACGAGCAACGCTGGCTCAGCGGCAAACATCCAGCAACCCCTGCGGGCTAAGCTCCGGCGGGCCGCTGGTCCCAAAAGCTTTTGGGGCTGGCGGCGTTGCTTCTCAGTCACAGAGCGCTCCGGCTATGCTCCTTCGTCGCGCCTTGCCAGCTGCTCGCCGGAACTTAGCGCACTCATTCCCTATTGGTGAGATGGGCTCTAGTAGGCTGGTCGGTTGCTGGTTGGTGATTGCAGGCGATGCCCCTGTCACTACAGGATTTCGTCAATGCAATTGAATGCCGATGAATTTCAAAAGCGCTTGCGGCCATTGTTCGAAGAAAACTTCGAGAAATTCGGCGACCTGGGGGCGGCGATTTCCCTCTGGCAGGACGGCAAACCGCTTATTGATCTTTGCGGCGGCTTTCGGGATGTGCAGCAAGAGCATCCGTGGACGAAGGACACGATTGTATTGATTTGGTCGGCAACCAAAGGGCTGGCGAGCGCCTGCGCTCTACATGCGCTGCAAGAACACCAGTTCGACATCGAACGACGGGTGGCCGAGTTTTGGCCGAATTTTGCGCAAGCGGGCAAAGAAAAGATCACGCTCGCCCAATTGGTTTCACATTCGGCTGGATTGGCCGCGCTGGATCGATATGTGGACGTGCTCGATTACGCTGCAGTTATCGACGCGCTGGAAAGGCAAAAGCCGAATTGGCCTCCAGGAACAGCGCATGGCTATCACGCGCGCACGTTCGGATTCCTGCTCGACGAACTCGTTAGGCGAATCGCCGGAAGCTCGTTAGGCGAGTATTGGCGCAAAACCTTTGCCGAACCGCTCAAGCTCGACATCTGGGTCGGCTTGCCGGCAAAAGAAAATACACGGGTGGCGACGATTTATGCGCCTAAAGTGAGCAAAGCCCCGGAGCCGAAGCAATTTTATCTCGACGTTGCGAGCAACCGTACGTTTGCACACAAAGTTTTCACATCGCCGCACGGGTTGCAGGCGGTAAGCGCTATGAACAAGCCTGACATTCGCGCGCAGCCGATCGTCTCTTTCGGTGGGATCGGCAGCGCCAATTCGCTGGCGAAATTTTACGCGATGCTGGCCAACCGCGGCCGAATTGAAGGTCGACAATTCTTTTCGGAAAAGGCGATCCGTTGGATGACGAGAACGCTGTGCGACCGAATTGACCGCGTTTTCCAAATACCGACTGCGTTTTCCGCCGGTTTCATGAAAGATTCGAAAGATACGCCGCGGCGAATCTTCGGTCCATTAACATCTTCATTTGGGCACCCAGGCGCGGGCGGCAGCCACGCCTTCGCCGATCCGGAGAACAAGATCAGTTTCGCTTATGTCATGAATCAAATGGAACTATCGGTTTTGCCTAACGAGAGATCGCTGCGATTGGTGGACGCGATCTATCGGTAGAAACGCATCGCCGGGACCCGTCCGCGGCGTTCTTGGTAGAGCGCCCGAGTCCGAAACCGGGCTGGGGTTGTCACGCGTACCTATTCGCCGATAGTTGTGAGGCAAATCCGACGCCGATGCGGCGCACGGCGGTGTTCGAAGAGAAAAATTCCCTGCCAGGTGCCAAGTTGCATTTTCCCATCAACAATCGGAACGATCTCGCTCGTGCGGGTTAGCACCATCCGAATATGCGACGGCATATCGTCAGGGCCTTCGTCGTCGTGTTCGTAATCACCGTACTCGGGCACGAGCTTGTCGAAAAATCTTTCGACATCGCGTCGCGCGGCGGGGGCCGCGTTTTCCATCATTGTCAGGCTGCAACTGGTATGCTGGACAAAAATTGTGACCGTTCCATTGCGCACGCCTGATTTGGCGATCTTATTTTGGATCTCGTGTGTAATTTCATATGTACCCTTGCCGCTGGTCCGCACTTCAAGTCGTTCCTGTAGGACACGCATAAAATGAAACAACATCGACATCGTTTATCCCATGCTGGTGCGCTATTGAATTTTTTGTGCGCGGCGTGATGATTGAAAATGCAGGCCGACTTGGAGCGCGTGCTCTTTGATGAGCCGACCATTCTGCGCCGGCTGGATGAGATCGCTACCCAAATCTCGGAAGATTATCGGGATCGCGAATTAACCGTCATCGCCATTTTGAACGGGAGTTTAATGTTCATGGCCGACTTGTTGCGGCGAATTCCGCTGCCCTTGAAATTGGATTGCCTGAGTGTGGCCAGTTATCACGGCAAGGCGCAAACAAGCGGTGAAGTGATTTTCAAAGAAATCGCGCTACCCGACGTGCTGGATCGACATGTTCTTTTGCTGGATGACATTTTGGATAGCGGTGGAACGCTAAGCGCCATTCGCGAAAAACTCCAAACGGCGAAGCCACGCAGTATTCGCATTTGCGTGTTATTGCAGAAAAAGAAAGCGCGTCCACAACCGGTCGCTGCTGATTATGTGGGGTTTGAAATCGAGGACGAGTTTGTGGTCGGTTATGGACTCGATTTCATGGAGCGCTATCGGAATCTTCCATGCATCGGAGTTCTGCGGAAGGAATTAATCGCGCGACCTAACGAATGAAAGTGCACGTGCATTTTTTCGCGCAGCTTCGTGATCTGGCGGGTGCGCAGGAGTTGATCGTCGATCTTAGGGGAGGAGCGAGTGTTGCTGATCTGCTGGCGAAAATTTATGAGCAGATGCCCGCCTTGCGAGCGCACGATGGGGGAATTCTCGTTGGTGCCGGCGTCGAGTTCGTGGATCGCAATTACAAATTGGAACCGGACGATGAGATTTCGATCATGCCGCCAGTGCAAGGCGGGTAAGCCAGAGGACAGACGTTAGTCCCGGAAATTTTTGAAGTCAGTTGCGACGCCGAAGTCGCGGCTGCGCACAAATTGGATGACCGCTTGCAAGTCGTCCTTCTTTTTTCCGGTGACACGAATTTGCCGATCTTGCAACTGGCTTTGAACTTTGAAGTTTCGCGACTTGATCGCCTGAATCAGTTCCTTGGCTTTATTACCTTCGAGACCTTGCTGGATTTTCAATTCCTGGCGGGCATGTCCGACGGACGAGATTTCGGGTTCGACCTGCTCGATATTGCGAAGATCGACCCCGCGCTTGGACAGTTTGGAGATGGCAATTTCGCGCAACCCGCGGAGGCGCGCTGCGTCTTCTGCCGTCAGTGTGATCTTGTCTTTTTCGTAAGCGATGGCAGCGGCACTGCCCTTGAAGTCAAAGCGCGCAGCCAGTTCCTTGCGGGCTTGATTGAGCGCGTTATCGATTTCTTGTTTGTCCACTTCGGAGACGATGTCGAAGGAAGGCATGGCCGAAAAGTACAGCGCCGGTTTCGATTTGGAAGTCAGGGATTCGCTTCGACGATTTTAATGTTCCCGTCGATCGCGCGAAGGTTGATGGTCGCTTGCGCAGATTCGCCCACCAGGGTATCCGCCTTCGTCACCGTCGTACCGGTGCGTTGTTCTTTTTCAGCGAAATCGTTGCCAATTTTCCCATTGGTGGCCTCGGCGATGAGGTGAAAAGAGGCGTCACCGGGAATCATAGCGAAAAGATTTCCGTCCGCAATTTGAGCATCGGCGGAAAACTTACGCGGATTCCACCAATCGTAGATGAGGATGAGCGCGCCGGTGGCCTCGCGTGCCTGGACATCACAGAAGCAATTGCGAATGAAAAGCCGGCCATTTCCGAGATTGGCGTGGACATCGCCGCCCTCCATTCCGGCGACCGATATCTCGCCATTTTTTAATTCCAATCGCGCGATGCGAGCGGTTTGTGGAACAACGATAATGTAATCCACCGTGCCGGAGCGGTCGGAAAAGCTCCAGTTTTTCTTGGGCGGGAAGATCGTTTCGATCGAGATGGAATTCGGCCGAGCGGACACGTTCACAGAAACGCTGTGCAAGCGTGCGGCCGCGTATGCCTTCTTGATGGCTTGTAAATGGATCTCTGGTTTATCCGAGCCATAAATCTGAACGGAACCGTCGATGCTTGTCAGACTGATGGTTGCGGTCGGATCAATTGGATAAGTGCGGTCGAATATTTCTTCGAGCGGTTGGGTTGATCCATCGCATCCAGAAAGCAGCGCGCACAGGGGCGCGATCCACCACGCTGCCCGCGTGTTTCGGTCCATAAGGCAATTGGACGTTGCACTCAGAAATAACCGAGCGTCCGCAGGAAATCGATCACTGCCATCGCGCTGATTACCAGCGCAACTGCTGAAGTGAAAACGACCCCGGCGAAAAGGAACGCTTCGATCACAAAATTGCGCCGCGCTTCTTTGCGAAAATAGTTGTGGCTGATGCTGCGGAAAGATGGAGCAGGGAAATTCGCGCAATGTCCGCCGCCAAAGTCGACAGGCGAAGGCGGCTGAAAATTGCAGTCCGTAATTGGTAGACGACGCGCGAAAAAATAACCTGGACGGCCCGCTTCGTTCAAAGTTGCAGTCGGTTTCATCTTCTATTTGTTCGTTTCCTTTGAGATGCGTTCAATCTCATTTTCAGATTCAAGCTTTTATGTCGGGTCGACGCTCACACCCAGAGCGTCCGATCAAAGGTGCGATATTGAATCGCTTCGCTCACATGCTCCGGCGAGATGTCGATTTTATCGTCGAGGTCGGCAATGGTCCGCGAAACTTTAAGAATCCGATCGTAAGCGCGCGCGCTCAGATTGAGTTCGCTCATAGCGACCCGGATGAGGTCATGTGAATCGGTGCCAAGTTTGCAGTATTGCTTCAGTTGCCGTGTTGCCATGCGCGCATTACAATTGACCTTAGCATCCGTGACGAAACGCTTCTGCTGAAGGTCCCGCGTGCGCCCGATGCGATCGCGGATCGACGTGGAACTTTCTTCGGCCCGTTCGCTTGCCACATCGCGATACTCGACTGCCGGAACTTCAATATGCAGATCGATGCGGTCGAGCAATGGTCCGGAAACGCGCTGACGATATCGCTGCACCCGAACCGGCCCGCAGCGGCATTCGCGCTTCAAATCGCCAAAGTATCCGCAGGGACAGGGATTCATCGCCGCGACGAGCATGAATTCAGCTGGAAACGTCAGACTGCCTGCCGCCCGCGAAATCGTTACTTTTCCATCTTCAAGTGGCTGGCGCATCACTTCCAATGCCGACCTTTTGAACTCGGGCAATTCGTCGAGAAACAGCACGCCGTTGTGCGCGAGACTTACTTCGCCAGGATTTGGAAATGTGCCGCCGCCGAGTAAGCCAATGTCACTGATGGTATGATGTGGCGAACGGAACGGCCGCGTGGAGACGAAAGAGTTTTCGGCATCGAGCAAGCCGGCAATGCTGTGAATCTTTGTCGTCTCTATCGCTTCCTCCAGCGACATTGGCGGGATGATTGTCGCGATCCGTTTCGATAACATCGATTTCCCAGAACCGGGCGGACCGATCATGAGAATATTGTGACCGCCGGCCACCGCCACTTCGATTGCGCGCTTGACGTGCGCCTGTCCTTTGACATCGCTAAAATCAACATCGTAATCCTGATGGGTGGCGAAAAACTTTGTCAGATCACCGCGCGTGGGCAGCAGCGGAATTTCGCCGCGAAGAAATTGGAACGTCTCGCGCAAATTGTGGACGCCGTAGATGTCGACCTTTTCAACCATGGCGGCTTCGAGCGCGTTCGCTTCTGGCACGAACAACGCGCGCTTGCCGCGTCGCCGCGCTTCCAGCGCGACTGGCAGCACGCCTTTCACGGCGCGGATCGAGCCGTTTAGGGCGAGCTCGCCCACGAAAGAGAAATCTTCGAAAGGCGTGCTGTCGATTCCCTCGGTGACCGCGATCATTCCCAACGCAATCGGCAAATCAAAACTCGGACCTTCTTTTTTAATGTCGGCCGGCGCGAGATTGATTGTGGTGCGGCCGCGCGGCCAATAATAGCCGCTATTGGCGATCGCTGTCGTCACGCGATCGCGGCTTTCCTTTACCGCTGCGTCCGGCAATCCCACAATCACGATCGCGGGATCGCCGCCCGCGCCATTCACTTCAATTTCCACCTGATATGCGTCCACGCCGTAAACGGCGGCGGAATAAATCTTTGCCAGCATCGGATGACGAAATTGCCAGAGAACTTGCCCTCGGAACAAGAGCCAAATCTTCCGGCACGAGGATGACCCCAATGTAAAAAACATTGAACAAAAAAAGCTCGCGGACTGTCACTATTCGGAATATTTAACCTTGTTAACTAGTTCCCTGAATGTTAAGGAATCCGATCAAGGAGGCACCGGCGAACACGAAAACCGGGAACTTGTCGATCGACCCCCCCGTTTTATTTCATGAAGAAAGGCTATATGGCCGCTGAAGATAGCGATACCGGAATTAAGATTTATTTACGTGAGATTGGGCAAATCCCGCTCTTGACGCCGCAGCAAGAGATTGAGCTTGCCGCTAAGATCAAGAAAGGCGATCGCGAGGCGCGCGCGCTCATGATCCGCTCCAATTTGCGTCTCGTCGTCAAGATTGCGCATGATTACGCCAACCTCGGCCTGCCCCTGCTGGATTTGATCTCGGAAGGCAACATTGGCTTGATGAAAGCGGTCGAGCGTTTCGATCCGGCCAAAGGCGGCAAACTGAGTACCTATGCGGCGTGGTGGATCAAGCAGTCGATCAAACGCGCGCTTGCCAACCAGTCGAAGACCATTCGTCTGCCGGTTCATCTGGTCGATAAAATCTCGAAGATGCGCCGCGTCTCACTCCAAATGAGCGAGGAACTCGGTCGCGAACCGAGCGATGATGAACTCGGCGAAGAGATCGGCATCGCCGCCGGAAAAGTTTCGCAACTCAAGACGGTGTCGATTCGCCCGGCGTCTCTTGACGCACCGATCAGCGATGACGATTCGACTGAGTTTGGTGAAATCGTCGGCGACGAAGATGCGCAGACTCCTTTTGAGCTTTTGCGCGACAAGAACCTTCGCAATGAGGTCGGTGGTTTGCTCGATGTGCTGGACGATCGCGAGAAAAAAATCATTTTCCAGCGCTTCGGGCTCGACGGTGGCAAGCCGAAGACGCTTGAGGAAGTCGGCAAAAAATTTGGCGTCACTCGCGAGCGCATTCGCCAGTTGCAAAACATCGCGCTTTCGAAATTGCGCCGCGCTCTGAGCAAGAAAGAGAAGCCGATCGACGTCGAATTGCCGGTCGAAGCGTAAGATGATCCGCCTCGGCGGACAAGATCGACCGCCTTCCGCTAAGGCTTCGGCGTGGGCATCTTCATTTGAAACGCTCGGTCGTCGCGGAATGACGCATTTTCGTTTCAACTTGTAGTCACTGCCCTGTGGGCCGTCAGAACCGCCGAGCAATCGAGGCAGAACCGCTCACACAGCGTTGGCTACAAATTTATTTCGCGGTGCGCAACTGCACGCAGTCAAAGCGAGAGCCTTCGGCTAGAATGTCGCTGATAATGACCAAATGATCGCCGGGCATGGCGAGCTTGTTCTTGCGCAAAAATTTCTCGGCGGACTCGATCGTTTCGTTCGGATCATCCGTGAAATCGATCCGCACCGAAAACGTCCCCCAATAAATCGCGAGCTGGCGGTAAACTTCTTCGCTGGATGTGAAGGCGAAAATCGGCGCGCTCTGCGGTCGCAAATTCGATACGTAACGCGCCATGGTCCCGTGCCGTGTAAAAACAATCAGCTTCGAATGGCGCAGGGAATTAGCGAGCACAACGGCTGAGGCGACCGTCTTCTGCCGAGCGTCTTCGAGCACCGCACCTTCGGCGTAGCCGGCGCCGCCGCTACGTTCGATGCGCATCGTCACGCGATTCAGCACCTTGACGCACTCAACGGGATAACGGCCAATTGCCGTTTCACCGCTCAACATGATCGCATCTGCTTGCTCGAAGACCGCGTTGGCCACATCAGTGACCTCGGCGCGCGTCGGCAGCGGATTTGTGATCATCGACTCCAGCATCTGCGTCGCAACCACGACCGGTTTGCTAAAGCGAATGCAATTCCTGACGATCCGCCGCTGAATGATCGGCAATTCCTCCATCGGGCATTCGATGCCGAGATCGCCGCGTGCGACCATGATCAAATCCGCGCTTTCAATCATCTTGTCGATCGAGCGGACGGCCAGTTGGTCCTCGATTTTCGCGACGATTAACGCCCTGCTCTTTTTCTTCGCGAGGATTTTGCGTAGCTCGTCGATGTCGCTTCTTTCTCGCACGAAACTCAGCGCCACAAAATCGACACCAAGCTCTGCGCCTAGTGCCACGTCGGCGATATCCTTCTTGGTCAACGGCGGAAGATTCACGTGCACGCCGGGCAGATTGATATGACGGCGCGAACCGAGTAGCGCGCGGGTCAAAACTTTGCAGCGCACTCGGCTCCTTCCCTTTTCGAGCACGAGTAATTTGATTAGACCGTTGTCCACCAAAATCGTGTTGCCGACGGCAACGTCGTCGACGAATCCATTGTAATTTACGCTAACCGAGTACCGCTCTTTGCTTTTTGCGCCGCGTACGGTGAGCTCGATAATGTCGCCTGGCTTTAAATGCAGGTCCGTTTTCAGGTCACCGGTCCGAATGGCCGGGCCCTGTGTATCGAGTAAAATGCCGATCGGTCTTTCGGTCTCGTCCGCGAGCTTGCGAATCCGCGGCACGATCTCGCGGACCCAGGCCGGCTCCGCATGGCTCATGTTCAACCGAAACACATCTGCGCCCTGCCTGATCATTTGCCGCAGTGTCTCCATTTTCTCCGAGGCCGGACCGAGCGTGCAGATGATCTTCGTTTTCCGCATCGTCGAGAGGATTGATTTTGCTCACGCAAAAGCAAGGCGGTTTTCTCAGCCGCTTCCCAGCGCTGTGGAGTATAAAAAGCGGCGCGCTGTTTTGAGCGCGCCGCGCTGGAAAAAACAGCCGTGCGATTACTTCAGCTTGCCTTGCGTTTGTTTGGCAAGATCGAGATGTTTCTTGACCACCTTGGAATATTTATCGGCGAATTTCTTCAGATCAGGATCGGTCCCGTTTTGTGCTTCCGCTTGGAACTCAGCCAAGTCCTGTTCGTGATCTTTCACCATCATGTCGATATAGTCTTTGTCGGATTTCCACTTTCCGCTCATTTTTGCGGCCGGCAGTTTGACTCCCTCTTCCGTGGCCAAGGCCATTAGCTCGCTGTTCGCCTTTGAGTGATCGGTCACCATACGGTTGCCGAATTTCTTAACGTCAGCGTTCTGGCCGTTTTGTGCGGCCAATTTTCCCCATTCCACTTCCATTTGTCCGCCTTTGCCCGCGTTCATCATAAAGGTTTTGTCCTTCGCACTGAGCTTGCTGCCGCGGCTGGGCGCGGCAGTCGCCGTGCTTGTTGGATTGGTTCTCATTGTTGGTAGAGAATTCGTGCCAGCCGGCATGCGATTATACTGGGCAAACGCGCCGACGACGAAGCAAAGACAGAATAGAACGATTCCAAACCGCGAGATGATTTCAAATTTATTTTTCATAAACATTGTTGGGTTGAAAGATGCCGCATCGGCACTTGAGATTCGCATGGTCGCACTCGCTCGGATGTAAAGGCAAGCCAACGTTTTCAACTCCGCGCCGGCCAGATCGATAATGATCGCAGGAAACTTAGGCTTGGGGCAATCCCTGTCGATAAGAGCTTTCCACGCGTTCGGCTACGTCTTTGTAGCCGTAATCCGCTTCGTAAATTTTCTTCATGCAACTGAGCGACTTTTCGCGCTCGCCCATTTGCTCGTAAACCAATCCGAGGTTGTAAACGATCTCCTTTTTCATGGCGTCCATCGACAAGATTTCCTTGGCGGCGTCTTCGAGCTGCTTCATCGCTAAATCGAGCATGCCGAGCTCGCGATAGCAAAGCCCGAGCAGGTTCATCGCCTTTAACCGCGCGTTGGGATTTTGCCGCGCACGCTGCAACTCGGGCAGCGCCTCGCGATATTGCCCAGCGTTTATCAAATGCTCTCCGAGCTCAAAGCGCAATTGCAAGTCCGTGGGATTGCGCTCGACCCGCTTGCACGCTTCGTCGATCAACATTTCAGCCCGTTTCTTCTTCGCCGCCGCAAGTTCCTCGGCTTTTTCCCGGTAAACCTCATCCTGCGCGCCATGAGTCGCGAGAAATTCCTCATGTTTGGCGATCTCGCGTTCGGCTCGTTTAATTTTTAAATCAGAAACTTTTCGGACTAGCCCCGCATCGCTCCCGCTCGTCAAGTCGGCCGCGTATTGATGCCAGGCAATGGCCGACTCGATGTCGTCATTCTGCTCATGAAGTGTCGCCGAGGCGCCGTGCAAGATCGACATTCTGTGGCTCAGCTTGGTGACGGGCGTAGGTTTCGGCAATTTGTTGATCCAGCGATTCGCCGCTCAATTGCATCCGGCTCTGTTGTTCAAGCGAGACCGCAGCTTCCTTGTCCTTGATCAAATCGCGATAACTTTCCGCTTGGGTCCAGCCGCCGGTCGTCATTGAAGCGCGCGCCGAAGCATCTTTGCCCAGCCGCACCGCTTCGGCGTCCAGCGGATCGATTTCGGAGATACGATTGTAAACCTCCACCTCCTGGTCGTTTTCGCCCATTTGGTGGTAGAGCCGGCCGAGCTCGTGCAGCACTTTCACGTCGCGCGGATTTTCTTCCAGCAATGTGCGCAACGCGAAAATGCCAATCTCCGGCCAGCCCGCCGCCACCGCCGCTTCCTTTAGAATGAGATTCGCCTGCCGATTGTAGGGCTCCTCTTCCAAGACTTTCTCGATCATTTCCACCGCGCGCTTCGGGTCCTTTTTCATCTCACGCTGCGCTTTCATTACCGCGATCGGCGTGGTGGAAATGTTGAAGAAACTTTTTTTTGCCGCTTTCTGCTTGGTGGTTTCGGTTCGACGCAATAACTGCCGGCCGGTTAGAAATTCCGGCTCCTGTTTCAAGATTCCCTGCAAAAGCGAGATGGCGTAGCCGAAATTGCGCAGCTCGATCGCCGCCACTGCTTTGAGCCAGTGACTGCGCTGCGTTTCGCTGAGATCTTTTTCAGTCTTAACCGCCATATCGCCGGTGGCCGATTATAATTTCGGCATGCCGCCCCGTCATCACAAATGGTGCAAGGACACTCTGCCCTTCACGTCCCGCGCGAAACGCGGCCGCTATAGCAAATCCAATTGCGGCTTGTCTGCCTTGGTTTTGGCGTTGGTCGATCTTTTCTTCGCTTTGATCGGAGCCGCAGCGCCATCCATTTTTTCCAGCTGCAGCAAGAATCTCCTTTGCGCGATCCAAAATCTCTTTTGGCAAGCCTGCCAGCCGCGCGACCTGAATCCCATAGCTTTTGTCCGCGCCACCCGGCACAATTTTGCGCAAGGAAAATAATCTGCTCGTTCCACTCCCGCACCGCCACGTTGTAATTGCAGACGCCTTCGCGCTCTTCGGTCAGCTTCGTCAGCTCGTGATAATGCGTCGCAAACAGCGTGCGCGCTTTGATCTTGTCGTGCAAAAATTCCGCCACGCTCCAGGCGATCGACAATCCATCAAATGTCGATGTGCCGCGGCCGATCTCATCAAGAATGACCAGACTGCGTTCTGTCGCGTTGTTCACAATGTTGGCCGTCTCGTTCATCTCGACCATGAAAGTTGATTGACCTCGCGCCAGATCATCGTTTGCGCCGACACGCGTGAAAATGCGATCGACTAATCCAATCTCCGCGCTCGTCGCCGGCACGAAACTCCCAATTTGCGCCATCAGCACGATCAACGCCACCTGCCGGATGTAAGTCGATTTTCCGGCCATGTTTGGCCCGGTCACGATCGCCAGCCGCACATTTTCTCCATCGAGCGAGGTATCGTTAGGCACAAATTTTTCTTCAATTAAATTTTGATCGAGCACCGGATGGCGACCGTCTTTGATTGCGAGGCGCAACGAATCGTTCAGTACCGGCCGGCAGTAATTGAAAAGCCGCGCCGTCTCCGCCAGCGCGCAAATGACATCGACAATCGCAATCGCCTGCGCGGTTCGTTGGATCGGTCCTAGCTCGCGCAACGTTTCCTCGCGCAATTTTTGGAAAAGCTCGTACTCAAGATTTCGGGCCCGTTCATCTGCGCCGAGAATTTTGTCCTTCCATCTCTTTCAACTCCGGCGTGATGAAACGCTCCCCGCCCACAGTAGTTTGTTTGCGCGTGTAATGTGGCGGCACGCTGGCCAGATTCGATTTCGTCACTTCAATGAAGTAACCGAACACCGAGTTGTAACGGACCTTGAGCGATTTGATTCCGGTCGCGGCGATCTCGCGCTCCTGCAATTCGCTGATCCAGTTTTTGCCGTCGCGCGACGCTTGCCTCAGCTCGTCAAGATCGACATCGTAACCGTCGCGGAAAATCCCACCTTCTTTCAGCGCCAGCGGCGGATCATCGACCAGCGCTTGGCTTAACTTTGCCGCCAGCTCCGGCATTTCCCGAATTTCGTTTTGCAAACGCTCTGCGAGCAATTCGACCTCGCCTTGTTCGTTTACGCGAGTTGCGCCGAAGGCGAGTCGATCAAGCAACTTCTGGAATTCGGCTTTGAGTTTTGGGATTTGTTGCAGTGAAAATTTTAGCGCGACCAGATCGCGCGCGTTACCGGACGCCTGACTCAATCTGCCGACCGCGCGTTCGATGTCGCGAATCGATTTCAACTCGGCGCGAATTGACGCCAGCAGGTCCGGCTCCTGCAAGAAATCGGCAATCATCTGTTGACGGCGGTCGAGCTGGCTAAAATCCCGCAGCGGCTGCAAGATCCAGGAACGCAACTTGCGCGCGCCCATCGGTGTCACGGTGCGATCCAGCACCGCGAGCAAGCTTGTGTCCCGTGCGCTCCGCGATTCAACCAGCTCGAGGTTCCTTTGCGTCGCGGCATCGAGCAGCACGTAATCGGCCGGCGCATCGCAACGCAACGAAGTGAGGTGGTCGATTTTGCGGCGAAGCGATACTTTAGATAGTGAACGATCGCGCCCGCGGCCGCGACCGCTTGCGGCATTTGTCCGCAGCCGAATCCGTCGAGCGATTTGACCCTGAAATGTTCGCACAAAGTGAAGACTCGCTTGTTCCGGCAAAAATGCGTAACTGTCGTAGCCGAGCGCGCCGTCGATTTCGCCAAACTCTTCCTTTTGCTCATCACTTATGAGAACTTCCGCCGGTCCGACGCGCGCCAACTCGTCAAGGAGCGATTGTCGGTCCCGCGCTTGCGTCAACCGGAACTCGCCCGTGGTCAGGTCTGCGTAGGCGAACCCGAATACGCCGTGATCGGCACAGACCGCCCCGAGATAATTTGCGCGTTTCGATTCGAGCAGGTCGAGTTCGCTGACCGTGCCCGCGCTAATGATTTGCGTGATGTCGCGCGAAACAATTTTGCCGGGTTGCGGTTCGCTCGTCTGATCGCAAATCGCCACGCGTCGGCCCGCCTTGATGAGCTTCGCAATGTAAGTTCGCGCCGCGTGATACGGCACGCCGCACATTGGCATGCCGTTGCGCTTCGTCAGCGCCACGTTGAGCAGCGCTGAAGCTTCCTTTGCGTCCTCAAAAAAGAGTTCGTAAAAATCGCCCAACCGAAAAAGCAGCAGCGTGTCCGCCGGAATACTTTTCCGCAGCCGTTGATACTGCTGCATCATCGGAGTGAGCGCGTCCTGCATCACTCCAGAATTAAATCAGCGAGCCGGAATTGCCAGTTTCGAATTCTTTGAAACCTCCGTTCTATTTACGCCATTAGTCCGTCTGCCGCCGAAACGGTTGTCGATGTTGCCGCGACGCTCGGTGCCTCGCGCTTCACCTCGGCGCACTCAATGCGACGCCATCAATATCCGATAATCTACCCAATGCTCAGTGGAACGGCGTACCCAGCCACTTAAGGCACTTCTAGCTTCGGCGTTGAATGTGGAGCGTTGGATGTTGGGCATTGTCTTTTTTTTTGATCAATCTCGAAGCGTCTTCATCCCCAGCCGGATGATCCGGTCGATCAATTGCGGATACGGCAGGCCCGCCTTGCCGGCCGAAAGGGCGAAGTCCTCGTCCTCCGCGAGAATGGGATTTGGGTTCGCCTCGATGAAATAGATCTCGTTGGCCGGCGTCAGCCGCAGGTCGATGCGCGCGTAGCCGTCGATCGTGAGCAAACGGTAGATGCGTTTGCACGTCTGCTCGATGTGCGCGACGAGCGCCGGGTCGAGCCCCTGGGCGAATTGATTCTGTAAGCCCCAGCGTTTGCGATATTCCTCGTCCCACTTCGCGCGGTAAGTCGCAATCTTCGGCTCGTCCGGCGGCACTTCGCGAAAAAGCAGTTCGCGGATCGGAAAGACGGTTAGCCGTAGATTGCCCATCAGGCTCACGTAGAGCTCACGGCCGGCAATGTATTCCTCCGCGATCACGTCACTGTCGTGTTTCTCGTGAATAAAAGACACGCGCTCTCGGAACTGTTCGTCGGTCTCGACGAAGGACGCCTGCGAAATACCGTAGGACGCCTCTTCTTTCACCGGCTTCACCAGGATTGGGAACTTGAGATGTCTGGGCCGCGTGATGCGCTGGCCACGCACGATGACCACGAAGTTCGGCGTGTGGATGCGATGATAGGTAAGGATTTTCTTTGAGATGGCCTTGTGCTTGCAAAGGACGAGACCGGTCGCCCCGCAGCCGGTAAAGGGGACACCTTGCATTTCGAGAAGTGAAACGATGTTCTGATCAAATCCCGGGTTGTTCTTGAACTGTTCGACGAGGTTGAAAAGAACATCAGGCGCGAAGCTTTCCATTTTTTGCCGGACCAGATCGAGGTCGTCGAAGATGGCGAGATGCTCCGCCGTATAGCCAAGGGTGCCGAGCGTGGCCATGACGTTCGCCTCGGTTTTCCAATCCTTATGCTTCAACTCCCTGCTCAGGTCCTCATCGATCTTGGTGGGACGGGTGCCGTCGAAAAGGACGAGGACTTTGAGTTTCTTTTTCACGCTATTTGGTGCGCTTGAACTTTCCGGTGAAGAGATAATTCATCACCAGCGTTGTGATGTAAGACGTGACGCGAAAATCCTGCTGCGGGTCATCGTTGAGCACGTTCAGCTCGAGCTGGTCGCAGCGCTGGACAAGCCGCGTCAGGAGCTTGTTTACCCGGAACTTTTTCTCGTTCGTCCACTGGCACACCGAGTTCATCAGCCGCCGTCGCCGCTGGCGCAGATAACTGCTCGCTTTCAACCCGGCTGGGGCGGCGAAGAGTTGCCGCAGATCGGCGTCGTAGAAATCCGGATAGGTATCTTCGTAAAGTTTCCGTTTGCGCGCGTAATAGGTCTTGAGCTTGAGGTTCAGGCAATCGTAATCGGCCACGCGGTACTTCGGCGCATGCACCGGTGGCGTACCCGCCAGCGAGCGCATCAGCTCATCGACGTACTCGAGTTTTTGCAGCGCCTTCCAGCCCGCGTAACGCTTGCGCCAGTCGAGCCCCGGCGAAAGCCAGATTGCGAAGGTCTCCGCGAAATCTTCGTCCGGGTGGCTCTGCGCATACCAATCGTCCAGGTGCACGACGTAGCTACGACTGAACGGGCGCGGCCGGTAAGTGTTCGGTGTCTCTTCGCGCGACGTGGGCCCGAAAATCTGCCGCCACTTTTTCTTTCGCGTAAGCTGGTACGCGTAGGTATAGGCATGTGCTGCCTCGTGCCGCATCAATTTCATGAACCACTCCGGCGTCTCGCCCTCGACCTCGAGCATCATCGTCCGCTCCAGCGCACGGAGCCGGTCGTGCACTAGAAAAAAGGGCACGAAGATCGCCGGGATGCCGATGGGCACGAACCATTCATCGCCGATGTGACTTGGCGGATGAAATACGAGCCCTTGCGCCGAAAGCTCGTCGTAAAGTTGCCGGATGAGCGGTTCGAGCGTCGTGCCCTCGAGCCGCAAGCCGAGCTTGGAGATGCGGCGTTCGAGAAGTTCCTGATCGCTCAGTGACGCCCAATCGGCAGGTTCCATCTCGCGCACGGTATCACCGCGCGAGGCTCTGTCACGCCTTGGCACGGAGAGGCGTGGCCGATCTGGGAGCTGGCAGCTGAACCCCCAGCTAGCGTGATCGGACGTTACGGTCGCAGACAAAATGGCACGGCAGCGCTTAACTCGAATCCAATTGCGCTCGTCGGCTACGGTCGAGGGTGATATCGTCCAGAACATTCATAATTCGTATCTATCACGACAAGAAGTACTTATGAGTACACTCTCGCCGGAACGCTGGACAGGCACGCAAACGGCTGTTAAACTGGTAGAGATGAACATGATTAACGCGCCAATTCGCGTCGTCTGCCCCGGTGGGCAGGCTGCATAAAGGCTCGTTAGATCTCGCCAAGTTGGAGCCCGCAATTCGCGGCACCCCAGTGGTCGAATCTCACCACGCGCGGGTTTTTTGCGCCGGCACCTCGAACCGGATTCGAGAAGCACACTTAACAATTTAGAAATTTATGAAACCAACACCTCAAATTAGTCGCAACCAGGGCGGCTCCCGTCGCGATAGCGGCGTGCCATGCGAGCCTGGGAGTTTTCCATTAACCGATTACTCCCTTCAAGCGACCGTAGAATCGCCGGCGAGTTCCTCTGTCGATCTTCCTAAAACGGAATTGCGGGCGTTCCGAAAAGTAAGCAGCGAATTCTTTGGCGCAGAAGCAAGTCGGGATTATATCGCCGAGCTTTTGTTCTTTATCGTAATCACAGGAATCTCGGTTTGGCCGATCATGTCGATGCTCGTGGCAGTGACTCGTCTGGTTAGGAATTACTGACGGGACTAGCGCCCCGGAGAAGATTGTCCTGGCGAGTCACCGAAACCCGCATGCGGGGTCCGAGCCGGATTGGCATAGCGTGCGCTCCTCGGAAATATGCGGACGGCACGGCACTACAGCTCGACAACCTGAACGCCTTCGGTTGCGGTGCGCTGAGCGTAGAGCTCGCTCAGTCGCTTGGTCATCGGGCCGACTTTGCCGTCGCTGATGAGGCGATTATCGATCTTGGTGACGCCGGCGAGTTCGCCCATGGTGCCGGTACAGAACATTTCGTCGACGCCGTAAATATCGACCAGTGACAAATCGGTTTCGACGCAGCGGATTTTTTCCGCGGTGCAGATTTCGATGACCGTCGCTCGGGTGATCCCCTCCGGGCAGGCGAAGACCCGGCTCGTCGCCAAATCGCCTTTGCGCACGATAAACACATGCGTGGCGTTCGTCTCGGCGATGAAGCCGCGGGTGTCGAGCATGAGCGCGTCGTCGGCGCCGGCGTTGTTTGCTTCAATTTTGGCCAGAATCGAATTCAGCAAATTCGCATGATGAATTCGCGCGTCGAGAACATCCGGCGGCGGGCGACGCACCGATGCAGTGATCAGTTTGAGACCAGCCTTCGAGTAAACGGGAGGTTTGTGTTCCGCGAGAACGATTAAAGTTGGTCCGCTTTGATTGAGCCGCGAATCCATTCCGGAAGTGACCTTGATTCCACGTGTCAGCGTGAGGCGGATGTGGACGCCGTCGCGCATTTTGTTTGCGGCGAGCGTGCGTTTGACTTCCTCGATGATTTTTTCGCGCGTCGGAATCTCTGCAAACGAGAGTGCACGCGCGGAGCGTTCGAGCCGATCGAGATGTTCGTACAATTTGAAAATGCGACCATTGTAAAGTCGCAGTCCTTCCCAAACCGCATCGCCACCTTGCACCGCCGAATCGAACGGACTGATTCCCGCTTCGTTGCGATGCACGAGCTGACCATTGGTGTTCACGATCAGGTCGCGGTTCCGCTCATCAAACTTCTGAAGCATTTGTTTTGACCGCGGATTACGCGGATTTGGCTGATCAACAAAGAAAGAAATTATTTGATCCGTTTTATCTGCGTCATCTGCGGTTCAATGCAACCGATGTTGGTAAAGCCGCTTGTAACATTCGCTACATTGCTCATAAACTTCGTGCAGACGATCTGGCACAACACCCTCTTTGGGTTGATACGGCTTAAACGATGTCGATCTTTCCACTTGTCCGTACCAGGTACTTCGCCCAAACCCCATCCGTGTCGCGTAAACCTGGCCTCCACGAGACCATCGCTGGATCGAACTCAATGCCGATCGCACCGCAAAGAAGGCGCAAAATTCGTTCCGGATTTTGCAGAGACGTCTTTGGCATCGACAACTGGCGGGAGTGAATTTGTCTGTTGGCGAACGAAATCGAAAATCTTCTGCTGCTGGACGAAGCCGAGATCTTCCAGCGTCGGCTCGGGGTTTTTCTTAATGTAGGAAAGGATCACCTCGCGCGGATCGCGCACGAGGAAGCAGTTCCTAAGATGGACGATCCATTGTCGATCGATCTCGGGCAGCAGATGGTGCGTCATCTGTTTTTGAAAAAAGATGCGCCTATCTCTTGGAATCGGTCCGGTTAATCGCGCCACGATTTTGCGCCAATCGATCTCACCGACTGCGATCACGTCCGCAAAGCCAGGGTGTTTCTTATGAGTCGCCTTCAGATAGTATGCATAAAATGGCTCATCAATGACGAACGTGTCCGCGCGATTCCCCCAGGACCGCATCATCGCGGTGGAAATATTTCGCGGGCCCGACCACATACTAATTCGGATCACGTCCATATCGGAACTTGAAACGCTGTCGGCTAAAATGCGAGTTTCGAATCGGGACGTGCTGACCGGGCGCGATTTGCGGGAAACTGAAAAGTTTTTGTTCACAACTGCAGGCCGAGTGTCCTACAATCTTCGTAAGTCCAATAATGAGTCCGGCCCGCCGCTTGAAAATACGTTGCATGGAACGACATTCGGCGCGCGAGGCCCTCTGTTTGGTGTTTGCGCGTAACGATTATGATTGTCGCTGCGACGTTCCTGGGAGCTTTCCATATAGGGAGTGGAGGGCCATGATCGCCGATCGCTTCAGGATCAGATTCAAGCTGTAAAGCAGGACCGTTGCGGAAACGGTTTCTGACGAAGAGCAGTAAACAGCGGTTAGCGAAGATTATCCGCGCCAATTGGCGAGGGATTCGTCACCGGAAAAGCGTCAGGATCACGCCGACAACTTGCACCTAGAATGTGGCGCCGGCTTTTAGGCGTGCCGTTACTTTGCCTTGCTCAGTGCATCTTTTGCCAGGGCAAGATGCTGTTTGATCGTGGGCAGGTTTTTGGCCGCCCAATTCTTAATGTCGGCGTCGTCACCCGACTTTGCTTCTTTTTCGAACAGGCTGCTCTCTTCCTGATGATCTTGCACTACCAAATTCAGGTATCTCTTGTCGAAACCCTCCCCTGGGATCTGCTGAGCTTTGCCGGCTGCTGCCGAAATCCCAACCCCTTTTCTCTTGCCGAGATCGACCAATTCCTTGTTTGCGCTGGAGTGATCGGCGATCATCCGCGCGGCGACTTCCTTTGTCGTACTGTCTTGCGCCTTTTGCTCCGCCAACTTTCCAGTTGCTATTTCCCAGGTTCCGGTGGTTGCGGCGCCGATCAGGAAATTCTTGTCCTTTGCGCTTAGAGTTTTAGTCGTTGCCGCTGTCGAGGAAGACTCCGACCTTTTCTTCCGGAAAAAAGGATTGTCGGGCTGGGTCATCTCCTCCTGAGCGCAGAGGGTGGCGACTGCAAACAGAGCGCCAACTGCGATAGTGAATTGCCAGACAAAATTAGCTTTCGATTTCATACGATTACCTCCATTACAAATATCATCACCTGATTTTCGGCGTGTAAAGTTCGAAACTGGAGGCGCTCACGGACGTGTCGATCTAGCGTTCGATTCCAGGCGCAGTCTTAAACTGGCTTAACGTTTCGAGAATTGGAAGCGCTTGCGCGCGCCGGGCTGCCCCGATTTTTTTCGCTCCTTCATCCGTGGGTCCCGCCGGAGTAGTCCTTCGTCTTTGAGGGTGCCTCGCAAATTTTCATCCACTTGCAGAAGGGCGCGGGCGATGGCGAGGCGGGCCGCGCCTGCTTGACCGGTCATACCGCCGCCGGACGCGTTAATCGAGACGTCGTAATTGTTCACCATTTTGGCGGCTTGCAGCGCCTGTAGCACGGTATTTTGCAACGGTGCGCTCGGAAAATAATCTTCAAAGCTTCGGCCGTTGATGTCGATTTTACCGCTACCGGGCGTCATCCGGATGCGTGCGACCGCCGTCCGGCGGCGTCCCGTGGCGATAAATTCCTGAGTGGCGGCGGTCATACTTAGTCGTTAGGCGAATTGGTCAGGCAAATTTGACCGGCTGCGGTTGCTGCGCGACGTGAGGATGCGCTTCGCCGCGATAAACTTTCAGCTTCCGATAGACCGCGCGGCCGAGCCGATTATGCGGAATCATCCCGCGTACGGCGCGTTCGATCAGCAGTTCAGGGTGGCGCATCCTCCGGGCGCTTACGCTTTCAGATTTGTGGCCGCCCACATACCCTGAAAAACTCATGTAACTCTTTTGCTCTTCTTTCTTTCCCGACAAGCGCACTTTGTCGGCGTTGATCACGATAACGAAATCGCCGGTGTCAACGTGCGGCGTGAAAATTCTCTTCCCTTTGCCGCGCAACAAACTCGCGGCCTTCACCGCGACACGACCGAGTACCTGATCTTTGGCATCAATCAGCCACCAGCTGCGTTGCACTTGATTTGCTTTGGCGGAAAAAGTTCTCATCGCGACCAGAAAGGGCACGGAAACTACTGGGCGCGGCTCGAGGTGTCAAATATAGGATTCGTAATCAGCGTGCTCCGGCGCGCGGACCTCAGGCGAGGTGACGAAATGGCACTAACTCTGCTTTATAACTACCATAATGTTCAGGATTACTGCCATTGGCCTTGCTTTGTTCCATGCAACCATTGTTCTCTCAGCCAAGGAAGTTCCGCCCAACGAGGAGCATGTCACCGCCAGCGCGATCGTCCGAGAAATGAATCTTGCCCGGCAAACCCCAGCGCTCTATGCGACCTATGTCGAGGAAATCCGCTCTCACTTTAATGGCAAGTTTTTCCTCCTGCCCGGACAAACCAAGTTGTTTCCGAAAGAGGGTTTGCGCGCGATTGACGAAGCCATTCGATTTCTGCATACGGCCCAGCCACAGCAACCGCTAATTCTTTCTCCTGGAATGTCCCGCGCCGCGGCCGATCATTGCGCGGATCAAATCGGTGGCGCGATCGGTCACGACGGAAGTGACCGGAGCAATCCAGGGACTCGCATCAGCCGCTACGGCGTTTGGACGCTAGGCTGGGGCGAAAATATTGCCTATGGAAAAACCTCCGCACGCGACGTTGTCCTCGCTCTCGTTATCGATGACGGCATCCCCGGACGAAAGCATCGCAAAAACATTTTCAACCCTAAGTTCAATTTCGCCGGAGCAGGCTACGGGCCGCACGCACGTTTTCGCACGGTATGCAGCATCGATTTTGCGGGCGGTTATATTGAAAGTGGGCGGGAAAAGGAGCGGGAGCTTGTCGCGCGAAATTATTAGCCGAGCAAGCGCTTTACCGTTCGGGCCTTTCGTGCCTCGGCATCTTGTCCAAGATCGGTTGGATCGAGGGATCGGCTTTTAACATGGCCGCGTGCATGGTGTCTTCAAAATCCTTGCGCGCCTGCCGCATTTTTTCATGCGCCGTTTGCACCGCTGGGTCCTGCATTGCTTTTTGATGCGCGGCTTCGACTTTCTGACGCTCCTCAGGCGAGAGATTTGCTAAGCGCGCTTCGTGATTATGGCGCCAGCCTTTTCCGGGCGGTTCTGAATCCTGACCCACTACAACCGGCGTTAATTGTATCGCGGCCCCCAGGATCGACATCGTCACTAACGATTTGATTTTCATAGCTTGAAAATACTAACCGCCCACCGCGAGTAAAGTTGCGCTGCGAAAAATGGCGGCTGGTCATTTGGCGGTTGCGAGTTTAATTCGTTCTGCCATGTCGAATTCTGCTGCGCCGAAAACCGCCATTTCGCCCCGACGCGAAGAAGATTTTCCGGAATGGTACCAACAGGTAGTCCGCGCGGCTGAGCTGGCCGAGCCATCAGACGTGCGTGGCTGCATGGTCATTCGTCCGTGGGGTTACGGGATTTGGGAAAACATGCAGCACCAGCTGGACGCGATGTTTCGGACAACCGGACACCGCAATGCCTATTTCCCGTTGTTCATTCCGCTGAGTTACTTCGCCAGGGAAGCCGAACACGTCGAAGGTTTCGCGAAGGAATGCGCCGTCGTCACCCACAGCCGCCTGGAGGTGGATGTGGATGGGAAAATGAAACCGGCCAGCGCATTGACCGAACCGCTGGTCGTTAGGCCAACTTCGGAAACAATTATCGGAGCGAGCTACGCGAAGTGGGTGCAATCGTATCGCGATCTCCCGATTCTGATCAACCAATGGGCCAACGTTGTCCGCTGGGAAATGCGGCCACGATTGTTTTTGCGCACGACCGAATTCCTCTGGCAGGAAGGTCACACTGTTCACGAGACCGAAGCGGAAGCGCGCGCCGAGACGAAACAGATGCTTGACGTTTACGAGACATTTGTGCGCGATCATCTCGCTATCCCGGTTTTTAGCGGTGAGAAATCGGAGAGCGAACGTTTTCCCGGCGCCGTCCAGACATTGTCGATCGAAGCGATGGCGCAGGACCGGAAGGCCATCCAGGCCGGCACGTCCCATTTTCTCGGGCAAAATTTTTCCCGCGCGAGTGGGATTCAATTTCAAAACCGCGAAGGCAAACAGGAATTTGGCTGGACGACGAGTTGGGGAATGACCACGCGGATGGTCGGCACCGTCGTGATGGCGCACGGCGATGACGACGGAGTCATCTTGCCGCCGCGCATCGCGCCGACGCAAATCGCCATCTTGCCGATCACGCCAAAGGAAGAAACGCGCGTGAAAGTGCTCGAGGCTTGCGACAAGCTGGCGCGCAACCTGCGCGAGGTTCGCTTTTTTGATGCGCCGATCGAGGTCGAAGTGGATCGGCGCGACCTCGGCGGTGGTATGAAAAACTGGGAATGGATCAAAAAAGGCGTGCCTCTGCGACTGGAGATCGGCCCCCGTGATCTGGAGAAGAATTCGGTGGCGGTGAGCCGGCGCGATCAGCCGGTGAAGGACAAGGAGATTATGTCGATCCAGGAATTCGTCGCCACCGCGCCAGAAATTCTGAACTCGATCCAACAAAATCTTTACAACCGCGCGCGCCAATTCCGTGACGAGAACACGCGAGAGATCGACAACAAGGAAGCGTTTTACGAATTTTTCACACCGAAGAATCCGGCCAAGCCGGAAATCCACGGCGGCTTTGCCGTGGCGCATTGGAACGGCTCGCGGGCGATCGAAGAGCAAATCAAGAACGACCTGAAAGTCACAATCCGCGTAATTCCGTTTGGCGATTCCGAACCTGGTCGCTGCATCTTCACCGGCGAGCCGAGCGCACGCCGCGTGATCTGGGCGAAGTCCTATTGATCGCGAAGCGCTATATTTTTTAGAGTCGCCTGCCGAGGGTTCGATATAAAAATTTGACGCGCACAGCCGCAGTTATTTGACAACGCGCCTGGAGATGGCGTTCGACCTAGGCACCGCTGTCGAATTCGACATTTACGTTCCATAGGTTGACGGGGCAATGGCCGCTCGTTTATTTGCGCTGCTGATGGAATTGAAACTCTACAGCCGCGAGTGGTGTTCGTGGTGCATTGACGCAAAAGACTTTCTCAGGCAGCGGGGCTACAAGTTCATCGAGATCGACGTCGGCGAAAATCGACAAGCGTTTGAGGAGATGAAGGAACTCTCCGATCAAACCTACGTGCCGACCTTTGTGGCGGGAGACAAAGTATTGGCGAATTTCGACACGGATCAGCTCGAAAAATTCCTGAGCGAACACGAGATCGCGCCGTAATGCTGTTTCCACTTTTTCTCATTCTGGGGATAGCTGTGCTTAGCGTGGCGTTGCGCAGCTTTCAAAGCGCATTTTCCCAAAAGGCCGGCGCGCTCGGCATCCTCCTCGCGTCCTATTTGCTCGTCTATTTCATCACGAACAGTCACGTGCTCGGGGCGCTGGCGGCGGCTAGCTGGTTCTTTCTGCCGTGGGTAGAAATTTTGACGCGCATTCGCACGCTGCGGTTGCCCAAGGAAAAACAACTTCGTCCCAAAAGCGCACCCTCACCAGATACATTCCCGAACCTGAATGAAATTACACGCGAGATCGAGAACGAGGGCTTCGTGCATGTGACCGATGCCGGCTGGGACTGGGAAGATTACCGGCAATTTTTCCGCTTGTTTTACAAAGATGAAGATCGCGCCCAAGCGACCATCTGTCTGAACGAGCAGCACGACCTTTCGTTTTATTATTTGCGGATCTCGTCACGGGCCAAAAGCGGCATTATCTGGACGACCTGGAATTATCCACTCTCCTACGGCTTGAAATTGACGCCGCATTTTCGGATCAATCGGCAGCGCCCGGATCACTCTTTTTGGCAGCTTTACCAAAGCCATCGCGAATTTCTGCGGCGCAACCGAGTCGAAACGGCAACCATCGACGCCCTGGACGAAGAGCGCATTGAAAAAGAAATGGAAAACGATCTACGCGATCAAATCGCGCATAATATCAAGAAGGGCGTGCTCAAGCCGACGTCGGCCGGAGACGTGAAATATTCGTGGCGCGGCATGCTTTATCTCTGGTGCCAGTTTTTGCTCGACCTGGTGAGACTGTAGGGTGTCTCTGCGAGACGCTGGCGTTTGAAACAATCACACCTTCATGATCTCAGCTTCTTTATGCCTGAGATGGTCGTCGATCGATTTGACGAAGCGATCGGTCAATTTTTGAATTTCGTCTTCCAGGTCGTGCCATTCGTCCTCGCTCACACCGCCGGAGGTTTTCAATTTCTTCGCTTCATCCAAGGCCGCACGCCGATTGCTCCGGACCCGCACCCGCGCTTCCTCCGCCATTTTGCCTAACGATTTCACCAGTTCTTTCCGGCGTTCCTCGGACAACTCCGGAATCGGCAGGCGAATGATTTTTCCTTCCACGGCCGGCATGATGCCGATCCTGGATTCTTTGAGGGCACGCTCGATATCTTGGACGGTACCGGCATCGAACGGTTGCACCACCAGTAGGCGCGATTCCGGCGTGGTGATAAGCGCGAGCTGTTTCAATTTCATGGTCGACCCATACGCTTGTACATCAATGTTCTCGACCAGGCTGGGCGACGCTTTGCCCGTGCGCACGCCGGCAAACTCGTGCATCAGATAATCGACGCTTTTTTCCATCGACATCTCGGCTTCGAGGACGATGTCATCTCTACTCATAGGTTTGGATTTCTACTTCGCTTCGTCGTCATCGCAAACGAGCGTACCGATTTTGCGACCGAGCACGGCGTCGCGGATGTTGCTCGTCTTGTTCATGTCGAACACAACGATCGGGATCTTGTTGTCCATACAAAGACTGAAAGCGGTCGAATCCATGATCTGCAATCGCTTGGTCAGTGCCTCCGTGAACGTGATGCGCTCGTAACGCTTCGCATTCGCGTTGGTGTTCGGATCGCGATCGTAAATGCCATCCACTTTTGTTGCTTTGAGAATGACGTCGGCGCCGATCTCGCTCGCGCGCAACGCCGCCGTCGTGTCCGTGGAGAAGTAAGGATTGCCGGTACCGGCGGCAAAAATAACGACTCGCCCAAGTTCCAGATGCCGAATGGCGCGGCCGAGAATGAAAGGCTCGGCCACGTTTTTCATTTCGATGGCCGTTTGCACACGTGTCTCCACACCGATTTGTACGAGCGTGCTGCGCAAAGCCAGCGCGTTAATCACCGTCGCCAGCATCCCCATGTAATCCGCCGTGGTGCGGTCCATCCCGCGATGCGCTGCGGATGATCCGCGCCAGATGTTTCCGCCGCCGATCACCACCGAGACTTGCACACCGAGTCCGTGCACTTCCTTGATGCACTCGGCGATTCCACGCACGACCGCAGGAGAAATGTTCTCCCGAGCGCCGCGCTCTTGCAGTGCCTCACCGCTCAACTTGAGCACGATGCGTTTGTAAGCCGGCGCCTCGGTCTTCATGGCAAGTGAATGAAACAAGACGAACCGTTCTTTGGAAAGCAAAATGGTGGATCGAGCTCTCCGAGTTCGATGCTAAGGCAGGCGGCGACGCCGCATTTATTTAACATCGCGCTTGGAGGTCGCGATCCGTCTCCAAGTGCGACGCTCCACGGAGAAATTGCGTCGCGTTCATTCGTCGTTTTCCTTCTAGCTGCACTTCGCCCAGCGACAGCGCGCCTTTGCCAGCAGCGACAATCAACTCATTGTCCCTTCGTAAAATCTCCCCTGGCTTTCCGCAAAGATCGACGATCGCAGCGGCAAAAATCTTCAGATTGCGCCGCGCATCGGGTTCCATTGCGATTTTAGTGAATGCGCCCGGCCACGGATTGAACGCGCGAATCTTTCTCTCGATTACGTCCGCCGGTTCGCTCCAATCGATCTGTCCGTCTTCGCGCTTCAACTTGGGCGCGAAAGTCGCAAGCGCGTTGTCTTGGACGGTGCGCGGCGCATTTCCGCTGGCGAGCAAGTCCAACGCTTCGAGCAAAGACTCGGGCGAAACTTGCGCCAGCCGATCGTGCAAGGTTTCGCCGGTATCGTTGAGCAAGATGTCGATCCTGCGTTGCAAAAGAATGTCACCGGTGTCGAGTCCTTCGTCCATGTACATGACCGTGATCCCAGTCTCGCGATCGCCCGACGCAATCGCGGCTTGAATCGGCGCGGCGCCGCGCCAGCGGGGCAGGAGCGAGGCGTGCAGATTCAAACAAGCAATCTTCGGAATCTCGAGCACCTCATGCGGGAGAATCTGCCCGTAAGCCATAACCACGATCACGTCTGGTTGCAGTGCGCGAATTTGCTGAGTCGATTGTCGATCTTTGATGCGCGCAGGTCGCAAGATTGAGATCTGGCTGCCGGAAACCGCGGCTCCGATTGGCGGCGGAGTAATCTTTTGGTGGCGTCCAGCCGGTTTGTCCGGTTGCGTGACAACGCCTGCGAGTTCGTGCTGGGATTTTTGCAACGCCCGCAGTGTCGGCAGGCCGATTTCACCCGTGCCGATAAAAACGACGCGCATTCGCAGCTACTGCATCAATTGCACGGGTCGGCCGCGCGCGCGATTTCGCGCGGCCATCGCTTGCATCAACATTTTGTCGCCGGCGGTTACTTCACGTTGTCCGACCGACGACCCGCATCCGCTGCAAAGGTAATCAAAGATCTCCTTGTCTGGCAGAACTAAAAGCAGCCGCTCGCGCACGGGCATGGTGGCCCGGCACTTTTCGCAATAAAGACTGGAGGCAGTGAAATTTTCAAACTGCTGCTGGCTCATGTGGCACACTCGCGCCATTGACGCTGGCGAGGATCTCGAACAAAACTTTGGCTGGCGGCTGCATCGCGTCAACCACTGTGATGCATTCTTTTGGATAGTAATTCAGCACGGGCTTCGATTCAGTTTCGTAAATGTCGAGCCGGCGCTGAATGACCTGCTCGTTCGCGTCATCGAGGCGATTGTCTTTGAGCGCGCGCTTCTTCAATCGGGAAAACAGCGTCTCGCGATTTGGGCAGGAAAGATGAAACACTTTTTCGACATCGATCATCTCCCCCATGATTTTTGCCTGGTTAACATTTCGCGGAATGCCGTCGAGCACGAGAATATCGATGTCTGGTTTGAATTTGTGCCCCTCGACCGCCGCATTGATTGCCTCGTTCCAAAGCTCGACTGTGATATTGTCCGGCACGAGTTGACCTTTGCTCGAATGCTCCAGAAACGCCTTGCCCACCTTTGTACGCGTGTCGATGGAGCGGAACACGTCGCCGCATGGGCAATGATAAAAACGTGGGATCGTGCCGAGGGTTTTGCCCTGCGTGCCTTTGCCGCTGCCGGGGGCGCCGAAAAGAATGAAGGTTCTGTATTTCATGGGAAGCTCTCGTTATACCGCAAACTCGTCGAAACCGGAAGGCCGAAAACCGGATCTAGGAACGAAAAAAGTTCGCAACGAAATCTATTTGGCCGCGACCGGATCGACGTTCACGCGTCGCCCTGCGCGATCGAAACGGACGTTCCCACCAATCAGGGCAAAAATCGTGTAGTCGCGCCCGAGCCCTACGTTTTTACCCGGCAAAAATTTCGTGCCGCGTTGGCGCACGATGATGTTACCGGCGACAACCGTCTCGCTGCCAAATTTTTTCACGCCAAGCCGTTTGCTGACGCTGTCACGGCCATTCTTGACGCTTCCTTGTCCTTTTTTATGAGCCATAATGAGAAAGCGGAAAATAGAAAACGATTACGTTTTTTTCGATTTGGCGCCCACGCTGATGCTTTTGATTTTCACGCGCGTCAATTTGCGGCGATGACCGACGGTGCGGTGATAACCTTTCCGTCGCTTGTATTTGAACGCGATCACTTTTTTATCCTTGCGCTGCTCGATCACTTCGGCGGTGACTTTCGCGCCCGGGATCGATGGATTGCCATGCATGAGCTTGTCGCCGTCAGCATGCATGAGTACGTCTGAAAAGATGGCTTCCTTGCCAGCATCGACATCGAGCAGATCGACATCGAGCGTCTCGCCTTCTGCGACACGATATTGCCGTCCGCCTGTCTTGATAATTGCGTAAGCCATAAGCGCTTCTGAGGAGAAAAAGCCGCGCAAAATTCCACAGGTGCGCCACCTTGACAAGTGGAAAGGTAGGGTCGGCGCGGTGCGAGCCGACCCGACGCCGCAACACCGCGTCGCTACCCGCTTGAGATCACCAGCACGATTTCGCCTTTCGGCAGATGCGACTCGAAGTGAGCGAGAAGTTCATAGGCCGTGCCGCGGCGGAATTCTTCGAATTTTTTGGTAAGCTCGCGCGCGACGCACAGTTGTCGGTCTGGCAAAATATCGATGCAAGCTTTGAGGGTTTTCGTTAGGCGGTAAGGCGATTCAAAATAAATTGATGTCTCGTCGCGTGCCGCGGCGGCGCGCAGCTCGCGTTCGCGTTGTCCCTTTTTCACCGGCAAAAATCCGCCGAACAGAAATTTCTCGGTCGAAAATCCAGACCCGATCAGTGCAGGGAAGATCGACGACGGACCGGGGACGATTGTGAAACCAAGTTCGCGCTTGATGCATTCGCGAACGAGTCGCGTTCCTGGATCGGAAAGGCCGGGCGTTCCGGCATCAGTGATCAGCGCGATCTTTTCGCCCGTAGCCAGGCGCTCAACGAGCTGCGCGGTGCGCATCGCTTCGTTATGCTCATGAAAGCTTATTAGCGGTTTATCGATGTTGTAATGCTTCAACAAGACGCCGGAATGCCGTGTGTCCTCGGCCGCCACGAGGTCGACGTCGCGCAAAATTTCGAGCGCACGCAAGGTGATATCGCCCAAATTTCCAATTGGCGTTGCGACAATGTAAAGCATCTTGCATCATCGGATCAAAATCGGCTTTGCGCTATCGCCTGCGCCTGGGCCCGGTTTTGGGTTTTCAACAAAGCCAAACCGCTCGTGCAAAGCGAAATAGTAGAAAGGAGATGTTTATGAAAATAAGTATTTATTCACTGGCGTTACCGCTGGCATTGATCGGCTGCGCTGAAGAGCCACCGCCGGTCACGACGACCACGACCGTGACCCGGGAAGTGACTACCACTGGACCAGCTACTGGCGAAGTGCTTGTCACCCAAGCGCCGCCGCCTGTTAGGGTCGAAACCCTCACGGTCGCGCCTGGACCTAATTATATCTGGACTCCTGGGTATTGGCGATGGACGGGGACAACTTATGTTTGGGTGTCCGGCAGTTGGGTTGTGCGGCCGAGGGCAACGGCAGTATGGGTCAAAGGCCACTGGGTGCACCGTCCCGGCGGCTGGGTTTGGATCGCCGGCCATTGGCAGTAATCCATCGCAAGATCGCAGCCGAGGATGACAGTCGCTGGGATTTAGCGAAAATGACGAACTCTCATGCATCGTAAGCAGCTTACGATTCAGGGGCGTTTCGAGTGAGGATGATGCGCACCCGCGCGTGCGTTGCAGCTGGACAAGAGTTTCCGGCCCGGCGGCGCGATTCCTCGGCTGGGCAAGATTACTCAATAGTTGATTCATTGCCGTCTGAGGCGATGGGTACGAAGTTGGAACGATCCAAGCTTTGGATGACAAAGTATGAAACCGCCGTGCCCGCTTGTATTTGACCGAAGACTGTTTCCGCAAACGGATTACTTCTTTCAGTCGGGGTTCAAACACTGGCGCGGTTCTTCGTTCCCTTACGATGGAGACGACGACTCGGATGTTCGCAAATTTCACAATTTCAGTCGCGAATTTCTCCTGGAGTCTGCGCGCGAGCGGACAAAAGAGACGTTTGTTTTCGCGCTTGTTGTGCTGACGGCGGCCTGGCCGGTGATCTACATGGTGGTCACAGTCGTGCGATTGCTGAGCAAAGGACGACCCTTGAATTAAATTAATTGCGCCGGCGCGCGCCGGTGACGCGCAGACAAAGTGTCAATCTTGTCCGGTCGGCGAGGTGACGCAGACCTTCTGCGGTGAGTGTGCTCACCGCTTAGGCGGCCAGAGAAATTCTTCGCGATATTGCGGCGTTTCTTCAGGGGCAAAGCCGTGACGGGTAATATTTTCGGTTACGACGCGTGGCAACAAGAATTGCAGGAGATAATCGGCGCCACCGGCCTTCGTCCCGCCGCCGCTCATTTTGAATCCGCCGAAGGGGTGACGTCCAACAACCGCACCGGTGCAGGAGCGATTGACGTAAACGTTGCCGGCGACAATTTCCGCCTTGGCGCGTTCGATATTCGCCGGACTGCGTGAGAAAAATCCCGCCGTAAGTGCGTAATCTGTGCCGTTGGCGACTTCGATTGCTTCATCGAGATCGTGGGCTTTGATCACACTAAGCACCGGACCGAAGATTTCTTCGCGCGCGATCCGCATTTCGGGTGTGACATCGACAAAAATCGTCGGCGGAATAAAATAACCTTGCGGCGGCACATCCCGCCGTTGGAAGGCGAGCGTGGCTTCGCTCTTGCCGATTCCGATGTAATCTTGAATGCGTTCGTATGCGGTTTTATCAATCACTGGTCCGACCGTAATACCTGGTTCTTCCGGATTACCAACGCGCAAACTGGCGGCCGCGGAAAGTAACCGTTGCATGACGCGGCGATAATTGTCTTCGAGCACAATCAACCGCGAAAGCGCAGAACATTTCTGCCCTTGATAGCCGAAGGCGGAATAAACTGAATCGACAATTGCTTCATCGAGATCGGCGTCGGAATCGATGATGATGGCATTCTTGCCGCCCATTTCGCAAACGACATGTTTCAACTGGCGCTGTCCGGGCCGTGTCTGGCCGGCGCTCTCCCAAATTTTCAAACCGACTTCGCGCGAACCAGTAAAGGCGATCGGATCGACATCCTTATGATCAACAAGGTGCGCACCGATGACTGAGCCCTTGCCCGGAAGAAAATTCAAAACGCCCGGCGGCACGCCGGCTTCCTCAAAAATTTCCATTAGCCTAGCGCCGACGACGGCCGATTGTTCAGCCGGTTTTATGATCACGGTGTTGCCGGTGACGAGCGCGGCTGAGGTCATCCCGCACAAGATTGCCATCGGGAAATTCCATGGCGCGACGACGAGGGCGACACCACGTGGCCAGTGATGCAGGTAACTTTCTTCGCCGGAAACGTGCTGAGTGAGGCGGGGCCGGCCGATCAAGCGCATTTGTTGTGCGTAAAACAGACAGAAATCCATCGCCTCGCGAATGTCGCCATCGGCTTCCGCCCACGGTTTACCAACTTCGAAAACTTCGAGTGCGGAAAGCTCGTAGCGCCTGCGCTCCATGATGGCGGCGGCGCGCTCAAGCAAACGCGCGCGCTCTTCAAATGGTGCTCGGCTCCATTTTTCAAACGCGACCCGCGCGGCTTCCACGGCCCGTTCGGCTTCGGGAATTCCGGCCTCCGTCACATGGCCAACAATTTCTTCGGGCGAGCTTGGGTTGATCGAGGCGATGGTTTTGCCGGTCCAAATTTTTTCAGCATCGATGATGAGCGGGTATTTTTTCCCAAATTGCGCGCGCACCTGATGCAGCGCGACACGCATTTGTTCCTGGTTTTCTTTGTAAACAAAATTCACAAGCGAAGCATTTTCATAAGTGTCTTCGGGTGGAATATCGCGCGAAGCGCCATCGTGCACTTGTCGATCTTGTGGTGCAGCAGAAGTCGCTGAGGGCGGCTGCGCGCCGTTCAAAAGCTCGCTTGGATCGCGCAGGAGTTGTTCCTCGGAAACGTTTTCGGCAAATTTCGCGCGCAAAAAACCTTCATTGGATGTGTTCTCGAGCAATCGCCTGACGAGATAGGACATTCCGGGAAGCAGCTCGCCTACCGGGCAATATTCGCGCACCCGATAACCCATCTCGACGAGCGCGCGTTTGATCGGACCGGCCATGCCATAAAGCAGTTGGAATTCGAAGCGGCTGCGATCGATGCCTAGCTGATCGCCCAGGGCTTGCGCATGGGCGATGCTGCGGACGTTGTGCGAACCGAATGCCGATGTGACGATCTCTTCGTTTTCCAGCAAAATGCGCGTGAGCAGCTCGAAGTTCACGTCGCTCTCGGGTTTTTGCAGATAAACCGGAATGCTCCAGCCGTTCTGCGTCGATTTGATTTTCTCGTAATCCCAATACGCGCCTTTGACGAGGCGAACAGTGAATCGCGTGGCACGCGCCCGGCCCCACTCGATCAGATCGAGAAGATCTTTTCCCGCATCGCGTAAGTAGGCCTGAATAACAACGCCCACGTGCGGCCAGTCGTGAAATTCGGTTTCGGTAAAGAGCATTTTGAAAAGCTCGAGGGTACTGTTTTTGTGCGCATAACTTTCCATGTCGAAGTTGACGAAGGCGCCCAGTTGACGAGCCCGGCGCAAGATCGGCCGTAACTTCGGCGCGAGATGCGCAATCGCATCGGCGGGATCAGCCGGATTCATTTGCGAGTAAAGCGCGGAAATTTTCACGGACAGATTTACCACCGGAAATAATTCGGAATTTTTGCCGAGCGGATCTGTCCAGCCCCGCGTTTCGCGGGCGAGATATTCGAGCAACTCGAGACAGCGCGCCGCATATTCGGTTGCCTCCCGCTCGCTCACCACAGCTTCGCCCAAAAGATCGACAGTGAATCCGATGTTTTGGCCGCGCCGTTTGCGCAGCGTCTTCATCACGTCATGCGGATTTTTTCCGGCGATGAACTGGCGCGCCATGCCGGAAACATTCCAGCGCAATAATTGGCCGCTGATCCAGGGGACAATTTTGGCCGCCTGCACGCCCGTACGCACTAGCGGCGCGAAGCCGTTACGCATATCGGCGAAATATTCGTCGAGATGTCGCACAATCTCGCCGCCGTGATGAAGCGACGCCAGCACATCGACAAATCGGAACATTTGGACTTTGAAATGCTCGTCCCGCATTGAGAACTCCATCATGCGCTGGTAAAATCCGGCTTTGCTGAAAAGCGGCTCGGGATGTCGATCGACCAGATCGAAAATTTCAGCCCCACGCTGCACGATTTCGGTCTGGAGAGAACTCATTTAAAACGTTACTCCTGCGATTTGGGTTAAGCAAAGCCGAACGCTGCTGTTTTTGGCCCGCAAAATAATTTCGCCGAACATACGGTCATTTTGCCTCCCATTTTCGAAGAAGGAGGTGAAAGCAGTTCCTAGATAAAGGGGCAAAATTAGAGGTGATTTGCCTGGCGGGCTCTAGAGGCCCCGGGGCTCGGGTTCGTCAGGCGATCCCTCTTATTATGCAGGCGCTTGGGTTTGCGTTTGCCCATGTCGATTAGCAGGATCGAGCCTGATTGAGCCAATCAGCTCGCCGCGGCCAGCTCCTTTCTTTACATTGAGGGTGAACAAACGCATCCTGCTTGGAAGGAGCTGCCCGGCTTCGCCGGGTACGGCGATATGACGAGGCACACTGAGCGTTACGAATTCGCCAGTGACAACACGGCCAGGATCTGTCCAGAAGCATTGGCGGCTCTGCAGGAAGCGAACGTCGGTGGAGCCCCATCGTACGGCGACGATTGCTGGACGGCGCGAGTTCGCGAATCTGTACGCGAAATTTTCGAGATCGATTGCGCGGTTTATTTTATTTTCAACGGCACGGCTGCGAATGCGCTCGCCCTTGCGCAGCTTTGCCAGTCGTTCCACAGCATCATCTGTCACAAAAACGCGCACATCCAAACCGACGAGTGCGGCGCGCCGGAGTTTTTCACGAAAGGATCGAAGCTGCTCACGGTTGGAGGCGCCAACGGTAAGATCGACATCGAGGAGGTGAAGGAAGTTATCGGGCGGCAGCCGGAATTACATGCGCACAAGCAGCGTGTCATCAGCATCGCGCAATCGACCGAGCTCGGCACGGTTTATTCGCACGTAGAGCTGGCGCGGATCGGCGAATTTGCGCGAAGTCGCGAAATGTTCGTGCACATGGATGGCGCGCGTTTTGCAAACGCAATCGCAACGCTCAATTGCGCGCCAAAGGAAATCACCTGGCTGATAAACCTCGATGTTCTTTGCTTCGGCGGAACCAAAAATGGTTTGGCCGCGAGTGAGCTGGTGATTTTTTTTGACAAGGAACTGGCCCGCGAATTCGATTATCGACTCAAACAAGCCGGTCAGCTCGCTTCGAAGACACGTTTTTTGGCTGCGCCGTGGCTGGGCCTGTTAACAGGCGATGTTTGGTTGCGAAATGCGCGCCACGCGAATCAAATGGCGCGCCGGTTGGCGGAGAGTTTGCGAAAAGCGGTGAAGGTCGACACCGTCTTTCCGGTGGAGGCGAACGCAGTTTTTGTGCGTTTGAGCGAGCAACTGGTGCGCGACCTGCAAGTGCACGGCTGGCAATTTTACAAATTCATCGAGCCGGACGTTTACCGGCTGATGTGCTCGTGGTCGACGACTGCTACGGACGTCGATGCGTTCGTTGGTGATCTCGGTTGCATTCGAGAAAAGTCATCGTTATAAGAGCAAAATGAAGGGGGTGGCGGGCGCACTGGTTCTGCTGGGGATGGCCACTGGTGGTTGCGGAACAGCCCGCGATGTCGCCCACGTAGTCGCCGCGCCGGCCCGGCTCGTTCACCACGAGAGTACGCGCAAATCTCCGCAAACGACGACCACTTCCGATGTGGAAATACCGGGACAGCCGGTGACCGCAACCCCAACTCCTTCGCCACGCCAGGCGCAAAATACGCTCAAGCCAAAACCATCGCCCTCGGTCTCACCACGCGCGATTTCAAATCAGCCGCAGTTTCCTGTGGCGAAAGCGGTCCCAGGGAAACCCGGTCTTGTCTACAATCCGTTCGATCCCAACGGAGGGCTGATCGATGTCAGCGGATACGTGCCCGGGAGCAAGGTTAAAGATCCAGATTCGCAAAAGATCTTCGTGGTGCCGTGACCGGGTCTTTCCAGTGTGGGCCACTTTGATCGGAACAAGTTGGTTGGCGCCGGCAAGGGATTATTTTCGGAGGTGCGCATAAATACTGCTTTCTAGAAATTATAGTGAATCTACCCCATTTCTTACGGCCTGACCTCGCAGCGCCGCGATCGAAGCGATGTTTTACCAACGCAGTCGTGCGACTCGCGATTCTCACGGCGGTCTTTTTCGTAGTTGATGCGCGTGGCTATGTGGAAGAAGGCGCCCGCTGGCCAAATGGAAGCACGGTGACGTTTCAATTCGCGCTAGGCAGTGCTGGCCGCACGCTGAGTGACGGAAACAGTTCGTGGGACGACGCGGCGATGCCTGCGCCCAACGTGTGGAATTCGAACGTGCAAGGCTTGCAGTTTCTCGGAGCAGTGAATCCGAACGCACCCCTCAGTTCGGGAGATGGCATTAACACGATCGCTTTTTCCAGCACGATCTTCGGTCAATCATTCGGCTCGAGCACTTTGGCCGTTACATACTATGTCTATTACGGGGGCAGGATGAGTGAAGCCGATATCTTGGTTAACAACCATCAAACGTGGGATTCTTACCGCGGCCCGCTAAGATTCGGTTCGAACGGCTATGCGATTCCCGACATCCGCCGCGTTCTGGTTCATGAACTTGGACATGCGCTGGGGCTGGCTCACCCCGATCAAAATGGTCAACATGTGGATGCAATCATGAATTCACGCATTAGCGACCGGGAAACGGTTTCGCAGGACGACGTCAACGGTGCGCAAGCGCTTTATGGAGCGACGACGGCGACTCCTACTCCAACCCCCACCCCAACTCCGACGCCACTCTACAATCTTATCTACGACTTCAACCATGATGGCAAGCCCGATTACGTGCTTTACAACGCCAGGACGGGCCAAACCGCAATCTGGTACCTCAACAACAACGTTCTGGTAGGCGGCGCTATGGGTCCAACACTTCCGGTTGGCTGGCGATTGGTGGGAGTGGCCGACTTTAACGGCGATGGCCAAGCCGATTACGTGTTGTTCAATCCCGCTACACGCCAAAGCGCGATGTGGTATTTATCCGGAACTACCTCTGTAGATGGCGTCTATGGCCCAACCCTGCCGAGCGGTTGGGAATTGATGGCGGTCGGCGATTTCAACGGGGACAACAAACCCGATTACGTGCTTTACAACGTCAGCACGGGCCAAACCGCAATCTGGTACCTCAACAACAACGTTCTGGTAGGTGGCGCTATGGGTCCAACACTTCCGGTTGGCTGGCGATTGGTGGGAGTGGCTGATTTTAACGGCGATGGGCGACCTGACTACCTGCTTTTCAATGCCAGCACGCGGCAATCTGCCATCTGGTACTTATCTGGAGCGAACTACACCGGTGGCGTCTTTGGACCAACGATTGCGACCGACTATGCGGTGGTAGGGGCGGCCGATTTCAACGGGGACGGCAAGCCCGATTACGTGCTTTACAATCCGACCACCCAGCGAACAGCGATGTGGTATTTAAACAACAACACTTTGATCACCGGCAATTATGGGCCGACCCTGCCGGCTGACTGGAGCTTTTAATTCGCTCTGAGCAGAAAATTACATCACCTACCAAGGTCCCATATGAAAAAGTATCTGCTCGCCTGCACGTGGATATTCGCGACCGTGTGCAGCGCGTCCGCCACTACCGTCATTCCGCCCACCTTCGACGAACTTGTTGGGCAAGCCAACGTCATCTTTCAGGGCCATGTCACCAATGTGAAATCGGAATGGGTTGGAGAAGGCGCGCAACGCTATATCGTGAGCTATGTCACTTTTAAGGTGGAAGAGGCGCTCAAAGGTAATCCCGGTCAATCGTTCACTATTCGCATGCTCGGTGGCACCGTTGCTGGCGAGACGATGGGCGTGAGCGACGCGCCGAAATTCCACGTCGGCGACAAAGACATCCTTTTCGTCCAAAACAACGGCAGTCAGTTTATCCCGCTCGTCGGCATCATGCATGGCCGATTCCACGTGCGAGCGAATGAAAGCGGCCACCAAATTGTCACTAATAGCGAAGACGAGCCGGTCAAAAACGTCGCACATCTCGGCAAAATAGGGTCAGCCCCCTCGCCGGAAGAACCCGATTTGAGTGCCGCCGATTTCAAAGCTGCGGTAAAGAACAAGCTCGAGCGGCAGCAATAAGCGTCGGTTACGGATCCTGGCTTTCCTTCGTCCGCGCTCGAGATTTTTCTGCGACATCGCGCGCGCGATCGATCGAGCGTTTCATCCAGTTGTACTCGGAAGCCTGGCCGCGCGGCGCCGGTGTTGGCTGCGCAATTGAAACAGCCGCGGGTTTGCCCACGCTGGACGGCATCTCGTTATGTTTCTGCCAAAGATAAATTGCACCGAGAACGGCCAGGGCGACGAAGATTGAGAACGGGCGCATAATTTCGTTGGCAGCAGGTCACGAGCCAGCGCGCCTCTGTCCGATTGCTGCGAACAACGGGCAATGTTAATTGTCTCTATGAAGGTGGGAGCTTTCCGCGTCGCCCGTGCACTCTTATTGTCGATCCTGGCGATCGCGGCTCCACTTCGTGGGCAAATATACGAAGGCCGCCAGTTGGTCAAACCGGAGCTCGTCGCCGACACCAACGCGATCGTTCCTGGAAAACCATTCAGCGTTGGTCTGCTCCTGCGAATGGCGCCGCACTGGCACACCTACTGGAAATTTTCCGGCGATGCCGGATTGCCCACTGAAATCAAATGGCACTTGCCGCCCGGGTGGAGGGCCGGGGAGATTCAATGGCCTATTCCACTGAAGACGAACGATCCGGGGGACATCGAGACTTATGGTTACGAAAACGAAGTCCTGCTCATCCAGGAAATCACCCCGCCAACGAAGATCGATCCGCCAAAGGATGGATTCGCCGCGGCGACCAATTCACCTGCCATACTGAGCGCAGAAGCCGGTTGGCTCGTTTGCGAAAAAATCTGCATTCCCGGCAGTGCGACTTTGTCCCTGACTCTGCCAAAATCGACAACGAATGCTGCGGCCAACACGGAATTGTTTGATCGCTATAGAAAGTTGCTTCCACAAAATTGGCGAGGCGAAAACGTCGCGACCGCAAAGTGGAGTCGCGGCAGTGGTTCCGATCTTCGTTTGCAAGTGAACAGTGCGACGCTCGCCAGGTATCCAGCGATCGATTTCTTCCCAGCACCGCCGGCGAACGTCCTAGTCGGACATCCATCGATCGAATCGCGGAGTGGAGATGAAATCACTTTCAAAATACCGCTGCAGAGTGCGGACAAAAAGCTATCGTCTCTACCGGGCTTGCTTGTTTTCGCTTCACGCCCGAATGCAGATGATCGCGCGGCCTGGAGAATTTCTGGTGCAAGCGAAGTAGCGTCGTCGCGGCCACCGGTCGCCACGCGCGGCCTGCTCACGTTTTTGTTTTTTGGTTTCATCGGTGGCTTCATTTTAAATTTGATGCCGTGTGTGCTGCCGGTGATTTCGCTCAAGATTTTCGGTTTCATTAAACAAGCTGGACAAAGCCGGAAAAAAATCCTGCGCAGCGGCCTCGCCTTCACCGCAGGCATCTTTGCGTGGTTCATCGCTCTTGCGTTGCTCCTAATCGCGCTCAAGCTCACTGGCCGCGACGTGACCTGGGGCGGATTTCAATTCACGAACGCGTATTTTGTTCTCGGGCTGAGTATCATCGTCCTCGTCTTCGCCCTGAATCTTTTCGGCGTGTTCGAGATTTCGCTGCCGCAAAGCATGACAAGCGGCTTGCTCTCTACCGCCGAACGAAAAGACGACTTCGGCTCGTTTTTCCAAGGCCTCTTCGCGACCGTGCTGGCAACGCCGTGCACGGCGCCGTTTCTCGGCACTGCACTCGGGTTCGCATTCACGCAATCGCCCACGGTGATTTTGTCGATGTTTGTGGCCGTCGCCGCGGGCATGAGCGCGCCCTATTTGCTGCTCAGCGCGCAACCGGCCTGGCTGCGGTTTTTGCCGAAGCCGGGTCCGTGGATGGTGCACGTGAAGCAGTTCATGGGATTTTTGCTTTTGGCAACACTGTTGTTCTTGCTTTACGTGCTCGGCGCCCAACGTGGCTTGGACGGCGCGATTTGGGCGAGCTGCTTTTTGCTCGTGGTCGCAATCGCATGCTGGATGAAAGGCGTATTTGTTCTCCCAACAGCGTCTGCTTCGACCCGACGTACGTCGCGCGCCCTCATGCTGCTGCTCGTGTTCGCGGGTGGTCTTTATTTCATCGGCGATAAATTTCGTTCGGCGGAAACTGCAAATCCAGGTTCACAACTCGGAGGCGATTGGCAACCGTTCACAGCGGAGCGTTTGCAAACCGAAATGGATCAGGGACATGCTGTGTTTGTCGATTTTACCGCGGCCTGGTGTTTAACCTGCAAATTCAACGAAAGAACCGTGCTCGAGACCGCGCCCGTCCGCGACGCCTTTCAGCGCCACGGCATCGTCAAACTAAAAGCCGATTGGACGAGCGGCGACCCGGCGATCACAAAATTATTGCAACAATTTGGCCGCCCAGGTGTCCCACTCTATGTGCTGTATCCGGGCAAATCCGAGGAACCGATTGTTTTTCCGGAATTGCTTACGCAGCGAAATGTTCTAGATAAAATCGAAACCATCAGACCCACAGTTGCTTCACAATAACCCATGAAAACGAAATTGTTGCTCACCGCAGTCGCCACATTCATAGCCGGCGCGATTTATGCCGCCGAGGTTCCACCGGTCGGTACCGCTGCACCTGATTTCTCACTCGCCGATTCCAACGGCAAGGCGCATTCGCTTTCGCAATACAAAGGCAAGTACGTGGTGCTCGAGTGGTTTAATCCGGAATGCCCCTTTGTGAAGAAGCACTACGGGAGTGACAACATGCAAAAATTGCAGCAGGAATACACAAGCAAAGGTGTCGTCTGGCTGACGATCGACTCCAACGCGCCCGGCGCCGAGGGCAACATGACACCGGCGCAGGCGCAGAAAATCATGAGTTCATGGAAAACGCATCAGACCGCGTTGCTTCTCGATCCTGAGAGCAAGGTCGCCCGCAGCTATGGCGCAAAGAACACCCCCGACATGATCGTGATTAATCCGGAAGGCAAAATCGTTTACGAAGGCGCGATCGACAACAAAGCCACGCCGAATCCGAACGACATTCCGAGCTCGACCAACTACGTCAAGGCCGCCCTTGACGAATCTCTCGCCGGCAAGCCAGTCAGCAATCCGACCACCAAGCCGTACGGCTGCTCGGTCAAATACAAATCTTCATAAAGTGCACGTTGTAGCGGCGGTCGCTGGCCCCCGCGGCGGACCGCTTTCTTTGCGAGGTTAACCCCGCTTTGCGCTGAAGCGCCAGGCGAGTCGCAAGATAGGCATCGGCGTGATCCGTACCAGGAACATACCGAGTTTCATGATGAAGCCAGGGACCACGAGCGGACGGTCGGCTTCGACGGCGGCAAGCGCGTCGCGGACGACTTTTTCAACTGAAACGTAAACGAATTCAGGACCTCGTTCGGGCTGACCACCTGGACGTTTCGTAACTTCCTGGAATTCGGTGTGCACCGGACCGGGACAAAGCGCCGTCACCGTCACGCCCGTGCCGTGCAGTTCCGCGCGCAACGCTTCGTTAAAACTGTTTACGTAAGCTTTGGTCGCGGCGTAAATGGTAAATTCGGGAATAGGAAGAAAACCGGCGGAGGAGCTTACGTTCAAAATCGCGCCGCGTTTTTGCGAAACCATCTGGGGCAGTAATTTTCGCGTCAGTGTGGTCAGCGCGACAATGTTGACGCAGAGCATCTGATCGTTGCGTAGTAGATGGGAAGTTGCGAACGGACCGACATCACCGAGTCCGGCATTGTTGATCAACACGTCGATGTCGATCTTATTTTGCTCTAGCCATCGAACCAGTTCGTCGATTTGCGATTTATCGCAAAGATCGACCGCGTGTACGTGAATGTTCAATCGCGCATCGCGATTTCGGAGTTCGTCGCGCAATTGCTCGAGTCGCTCGCGTCTTCGCGCGACAAGGACAAGGGAGTGCGCGTGAGCGCCGAGTTGCCGCGCAAACTCGCGGCCGATTCCGGCCGAGGCGCCGGTGATGAGGGCGCTACAGCCGTCGAATTTCATTTTCAACAATAGCTCAGCCTTTTAACGGACTCCGAGTGCTATTTCGCAGCATTTCCAATTCGCGTTTTGTGAGCGCGCGCCAATGACCGCGCGGGAGATTGCCTAGTCGGAGGTTTCCGATTCGCGTGCGGAGGAGGCGTTTCACTTTATAACCAAGAGATGCAAACATGCGGCGAATTTGTCGCTTAATCCCCTGCCGCAAAACAACACGCAAACACGTCGGCGTCACGGAGTGGAACCGTTCGATACGTGCGCGTTTGCCATCCAGAAAAATTCCTTTGCATAGTTTTGGCGCAAGCGCCCGGTCCCACTGTCGATCCAGTGTTACTTCATATTCTTTGTCGATCTTGTAGCGGGGATGGGTGAGCTGTTGTGCGAGCTCGCCGTCATTCGTGAGAATGAGCAGGCCTTCAGTTTGCGTGTCGAGCCGGCCGACGTTGAAAAGCTTGGAAAATTTTTGCGGAAGCAAATCGAAGATCGTGTCGCGGGCATGGGCGTCTTTGCGCGTGGAGACAAAACCGGCCGGTTTGTGCAGCATGATCGTGAGGGGCGGATCGAGATGGAGGAGCCGGCCATCGACTTTAACGTGATCGCGCGCGGCCGGTTGCGTGCTGAAGTCGGTGCAGACCTTGCCGTTAATCATCACGCGTCCACCTGCGATCAATTCGTCGCAATGACGGCGCGAACCGACGCCGGCGGCGGCGAGGTAGCGATTGAGGCGCACGGGGCCGTGATTAGTGATCGGCGAGAAGTGATTAGTGAAAGTGGAACTCCAACCACCAATCAGTTCTCACTGTTCACTTTCTTCACTAAACGTCCGGCTTAGTCTTCCGCAGACCAATGACTTTGCCGCCTTCTTTCCATTGTCCTCGCTTCTTGAGCAGCTCGACACGCTCGAAACGTTTCAGAACATTGCGTTTCGCCGCGATGGTGCTGGCCCCTTTAAGACTTCGGTGTTGCGACATAGGATTCGGTCCCCTCGAAAATTGAGCCGGCAAACTACGGCACCGGCAAAATTTTTCAAATCGAGACCGCTTACAATTGGTTGCTCAGCACGACATAGGTGCCGCATGTCGTGACCTGGTGAAAAATGTGGAAGCGTTCGGTGATCAATTGTTGCCAATGAGCCAGACGGGTTTCCTCGACGACGAGAAATACGGGGTCGGCCGCGTTCCAGCGCTCGAGAACCGCCTCCTCGCTCGCCTGCAATTGAAGCGCGCCCAAGCGTTCCACGAACGGATCGGCGGTTTGATTCACGAGGAAAAACTTGCGGTCGAGATAAAAGAGCAGGCTGCTCCCGGTGTGGAGCGGTCCCTCATAATAAACGTCTCCGTTTGCGCCCGTGTGAGCGTTCAAATAAGCGGCTGCATTGGCCAGCGAAAAAAATGGTGCCACACGCGCCACGCCTTCAATCGAAGTGAGACCCAGCGGGATCATGGCAGTGAGCAAAACGGCAATGGCAATGCGCCCGCGGTCTTTGACCACTAAGTAGAGTGCGAGCGCAGCGGCCAGCACCAGCGCGCCGCCGACCAGCGCAAGCATCGGTCGGAAGGCGAGCCACGTTGCGCCTGGAATACTCGCTATGGTTCGCCACGCCGTGGCGCGCAAATCGAGCTGTTTCCACTGCTCTGCACTACCATTCGCAAGTCGTGGCAGAAAAAGCGCAATCGTTCCGGCGAGCACACCGACAGAGGCGACGTTGAAAATCCCGACGACCCGGAGAGGACGCGGCATGCGGTCCCAGGCTGAGGCTGCAAAAAGGGACAAGGCGCTCCACATCGTCATGGAATAATAATCCTGACGCTGACCTATCAGGAGAAGGGGAAGGAAGACCACACTCATCCAGCAGAGAGGTAACGCGTCGCCAAATTCCATCTCGCGTGGGCGCAAAACCTTTCGCCAGGCGAAGATTGCTCCAGGCATTATAGCGACTGACACTGGGAACCACCAGGCTAGGTGAAGAACAAGAAATTGCCACCGCGGCACATCGTAATCCGCGCCCGGCGCAATCGCAAAAGCGTGCAGGTGTCCCACCCATTCCGCCTGGAGCAGATGTCGAGAAAATCCGGGGAAGTGCCATGCCACCCAAACGTACCATGGCGCCACGATTAACAAGAAGATCGACAAGTACGGCCAGTGCAGCATCGCACGAAAGCGAACACGTGCTTCTCGGTAAAACAGAGCGAGAATTAAAAAGACAGCTGCCGGATAGATAAGGCCATGAATTCCTTTCGTTAGGCAAGCGAGCGCAGCGCAAATCCATCCTCCCAGCGACCAAAGGCGGCGCGCCTGCCGCCGTTGATAAGCACAAACGCCGCAAAAAATCGCGCCAGCGATGAAGGCGCTGAACACCGGCTCGGGCATGATGATGCGTCCGAGCAGAAACGTGCCCCACAGGCAGAGATGAATAAGTCCGGCGATAAAGCCCCGCCAATAACCCGTCAACCGTTCTCCGATCAAAAACGTTAGCGTCACGGCCGCAATTGTCGCCGCAGCGATGGGCAAACGCGCCGCCATCGCGTGGACGCCAAAAATTTTAAACGACAAAATAATCAGCCAGTAAAGTAACGGCGGCTTTTGCAGGCGCGGAATGCCGTCGTTCGTTGGAATGAGCCAGTCATGGGCAGCGGTCATTTCCCGCGCGGCGCCCGCATATTGGCCTTCGGTTTCACCGTAAAGATCGCCCCAGCCGGTCGTAGCAATGTGAAGCACTGCGGCCAGCGCAACCAGCAAGGCGAGCAATGCGTGGCGCGTCGGGGGCGGATTGAGCGCCGGCGGATCCAGCAAAGTTTCTTCGATGCGGAAAGTACGGACGCCGGCATCCATATCGATCAATCGTTAGGCAACAGGCTCAGGCAGATCGGAAGTCTTGTATTGTTCCCACTTCTCAGGCAACCGCTGCAGCTTGCCGGCAGGCATTTCGATCAGCGCCAGCATTTGCCGGCATTCGGCAATGAGTGCATCATCTGTCTGCCGCACAATTTTGAATCCGCACCAGAACCGCACCCGCTCAACCTGATCGAGCCAGCCTTCGATCACGAGGCGGTCGCCGAGCCTGGCCGCGCAGCGATAATCGATCTCGGTCCGGACAACGACCGGATATGTTTGCGTCTCCGCCATTTCGGCAAGAGCGAGCCCAAGTTTTTCGGCCAGAAGGACGCGCGCGATTTCGACAAAGCGGAGGTAGGCAATGTTGTGCACCACGCCGCCGCAATCCGTGTCGAAAAACATGACCTGCACCTCGGTGCGAATGCGCGGGGCGTTGGCGTTCATTGTGCAAATTACCACGAACTTGACGAAGGACACGAACCTAACCGACTCATATCATCTTCGCGTTTCTGGTGCCGCTGGTTCTAAAATCGACATGATGGCATCGCAAACTTCCCGGACGCTGACGGCTTTCATGCAGCGAAAATCAATCGGGCATTCGCGCAAAAAACAGGGACTACACTCGACATGATGTCTCAGGATCATGTGGCCATCGCCGAGCGGGGTCGTCAATCGCGGCTCAGTCGAGCCAAAGATGGCGACGACCGGCACACCGAGCAACGCGGCCAGATGCATAGTGCCGGTGTCGTTTGTCACAAGCAATCGGCAAGCGCGCAGCTCATCAATCAACTGTTCGAGCGTCGTTTGGCCGATCCGATTAGTGCAATTGTTGTCCAATACCGCCGCGATTGTCTCGCCAATTGCGGCGTCGTTTTTGGTTCCAAACAAAATCCATCTCGCGCCCGTTTGGGTGGAGATTGTCGATCCAACTTCGGCAAAACGCTCCGCCAACCAACGCTTGGCCTGGCCGTACTCCGCGCCCGGACAAAGCCCGAGTTTTAATTGGTAGGGGGTGCTCGCTGAGCCCGCCACGGCGTTTGCGCGACTCTTTCCGGCATGGCGCCCCCGGCGCTCGTGCCCTACCAAATCGACATTTTCCATTGGCGCTGCCCCGCAATCCTGTGCAATTCGTAAGTAGCGCTTCGATTGATGCTGCGGCGGACCGGGTGTGCGCCGCTCACGCACGATTTGATTTAGCAGCCAACTTCGACAGTGGCCGCGATAACCGACTCTTCGTGGAATTGCGCTCACCCAAACCTCCAGCGCTGCGCGCAGCGAATTTGGAAAAACAATCGCAACATCAAATCGTGATTTTTGCCTAATCAAACGAACCGTCGCGAACAATGACTTGGTCGTTAGGCAAATAATGTCGTCCACCTCCGGAGTCAATTTCCAAATCGGCGCGAGCTTTCCTGGTGTCAGCACCGTTATGTGCGCGTCCGGCCGGCCGGCTTTGATGGCACGAATCGCCGGAATGCTCATGATCGAATCGCCTAACCAATTGCTAGCGCGAATCAAAATGCGAAACAGTTTCAGATTTTCCCGCGCGATTTCAGACGGCAGATACACGCCCCGTTTGTAGCGCGCGAGCAGGAAATTTGGTCGCGGAGTTTTCCAGCGGTTGTGCACCCAAAACCAGTCCTCGGGCGCGCGGCGAATTTGTTGCGCGATGATGTCGTTCGCTTGCGCGGTGAGCGATTCCACCGATTCACCGCGCGGATCGAGAGCGGGTTCGACGACGACGCGCCAGCGCGTCGGACCGTTCGTGTAACAGGCCATCGCGATTAAGGCTGCGTCGGTGCGTTTTGCCAGCAGCGCCGGCAAGGGTGTGGTTGATGCCAGCCTGCCAAAAAACGGCACCCATAAACCCCGATCGCCCGCGTGTTGATCGCTCAAAATTCCGATTGCGCCGCCGCCGCGCAGCAGTTGGACCGATTTTTGGAAACCTTCGCTGCGGTCGAACGTCTCCACACCGGCGCGACCGCGCAAACCACGCACATGTTCATCGATGAATCGGTTACCGAGTTTTTGATAGATCGTGCTGTTCCTGACGTAACCGATGAATTTCGGTAGGATTTGCGAGATCGATTCCCAGTTGCCGATGTGACTAAGAACGAGAACAACGGGCCGGCCTGCACGCAGTTGCTGATGGATGGCCTCGAGATTTTCGATCTCGATGCAATCGGTCAATCTCTCCAGCGATACGGCACCGAGTTTGATGCTGCAAAGTAGATTCGCGCCCAAACGCCGAAAATGCTGGCGTACGAGCCAATGCAATTCCCGTAGCGATTTTTCATTGCCAAAAGCGATCTCGATATTTTGCAGCGCCAGACGCCGATATCTCCGGAGGAGTACCCAGGCGCAAAAGCCCAATGCATTTCCCAGCGCAAAAAGCGTGCGCAGCGGCAGTATTGTGATCAGGGCAAAGCCTGCGCGATAAAGCAGATAAACGAAGTAATCGAACATTGGACAATCCGCGCGAAGCGCGCAAAATGCGCAGCAGGGTAAGTTTGCCTGCGCCGGGCTTCAATTAATATAATGCGCGCTGGTTGGGCGCTTTTCGTTAGGCAGATAACTGCCTCACTAAGATGAACCGCTTCTACCAGAGACAGCCGATTGAACCAATCAGCTGTCGCCCAGCTCCCTCCTTTACAGAGAGCGCCAACCAGCGGATTCTGCTCGCAAGAAGAGCTTTCCGGCTTCGCCGGGTCTTGGGACATGAAAAAAAAAGAATTGTGGGTCGGCCTGGATGAGGCGGCGCGAAAAGCGTTGACTGCGCGCGATTACAAAACCCCAGCCTTTGTGCAACGAATCGCGGAGCCGGGAGTTGAGGCCGGTGAATTGGCTGCGATTGATCGTCGTAAACCCCAAATCAGGCGGGCTTGGATTCCAGGTGTGGAAATCTTTGCGAGAACGGTTCATTCCCAGCCGCACCGCGGCATCTTTGCCGAGCTGGTTCGACGTGACGAAGGAATTCTCGCCAAAATTGGATTGTGGCCAAAGCAATGGTCAGCCGCGCAAATGTTTGCCTACAGCGCGAAAGGATTTCACGTGCACCCGCCGAGCGTGCCGCCCGAGACGACCGCAGAAAAGTGGCATCGACGATTGTTTATTACGCAAGCGCGAAATTACGTGCTGCGGCGCTACGATGAAGAGCAATGGGACGTCATATTTTTTGTGCAAGGACGCGCCGAGGTGATTTTACGCGATCTGCGCGCCGGTCTACCCTCACGCATCCTGCGATTTTTTATCGATGGCGACAATCATCGCAGTCGAAACAACGTCGGCATCGTTGTTCCGCCGGGAGTCGCGCACGCGATCCGCACGGAAGGTTCCGAAGATGTGATCATGGTTTACGGAACGAGCACGACATTTCATCCCGAGTTCGAAGGTAGGATGAAGAGCGAGGTCGAGAGCGCGCCTCTGCCAAAATCGTGGCGGAAATTTCTGAAGTCGTGAATCGAGAGAGCAGGAAGGCAATCAATTACCCTCCGCTAAATCTGCGAATTAGCGCAGGAAAGAGGAACAAAGCATGGCGCTGGGCCTTCAGCGGCCGTTCGCGCTACTTGCCTTTATCTATGCCCATCCATGTAATCTGCGGTTAATCTGAATGAAGCGGCAATTTGATCCCGCTGTTTTGGAGATGATGGATCGGCCCCAGCCGGTTTCGCCCGAACTGAGGCGTGATTTAAAAAATATTCGCACGCTCAATCGCTACTTTGGCAGTTATCGGCTCGTCTCGCGATTCGTTAGGCGCTGGATCGAGCCCGGCGAGCGCGTGCGGATTGTCGATCTTGCCACTGGCTCGGGAGACATCCCGCGATTGATTGTTGATCTTGCGCGAAAAATTGGCGCGAAGGTGGAGATCGACGCGTTAGATCGACAACCAGCCACGCTCGAGATCGCGCGAGAACTGAGCGCCGCTTATCCCGAGATCTCATATATCGAAGCGGACATTCTCGAATGGCGACCAGAACAACACTACGACGTTGTGCTTTGCTCGCTTGCGCTTCATCACTTCAGCCATCGGGACGCCGTGCGCGTCTTGCAACTTAGCCGCGAGCTTTCACGCAAATTCGTACTCGTTTCCGATTTGTGTCGCGGCTCGTTGGCAAGGATCGGCGTTTATCTTCTAACCGCACTCATCTTTCGCGAACCGATGACGCGCTATGATGCCAGAGTTTCAGTCGCGCGCGCGTTTTCATTCGAGGAGATGAACGATCTCGCACATCAGGCAGACTGGCAAAAATTTGGGCATGCAAAATTGTTGTTCGCGCGACAAGGACTTTGGTTAGAGAGCGTACCGTCCGGATGAATGATGACGTTCTTCGGGTCCGATTACATTGCTATTAATGTCTTGGAGTCACCTGAATTTCGACCATGTCCTTTTCTCGCGCGTTTATCAGCGTCGTGGTCGGAGCGTCCAACCCGATTGCCTTGAGGCCCTGCCGCACGGTAGTGAAATGTGGCGGAGGATCGGAAATGTTTTCGCAGCCGATCCTGACACCGCTGGCCGGCCGGCTCGTGGTAAAAAAATTAAGGGGAGCGCGTTGAATTACCTCAAAACCATCCTCCTTCAACAAACTCAGGATTTGCGTGCCGAACTCATGCGTTTCCTTGTTATCGAAAAAAGCGGAGACAATCACTTTGCCAGTTGGCATTCCGCGGATCGCTTTGAGAAACTCAGTTCGTTGCTCGGAAGTTATTTTTCGAGGCCCCGGCTTTTGCTCCAATTGCTTGGCCAACCTTTCGGCTTCCTCGCCCGAACGTCGCGCGATCGCGAGTTCTGCCTCAACTTGGGAAAGACGTAATGTTTTTTCTTTCCCTGACTTCCGTGCGGCCGCAAGTTCAGCTTCGGCTTGAGAAAGGAGTAATGTTTTTTCGTCGGTCGCACGTCGGGCCGCGGCAAGCTCAGTCTGGGTTTTGGAAAGACGCGATGCCATCGATTCCTGAGAGTGCTTTGCTGCCGTCAATTCAGTCTCGATCTGGGAAAGGCGTAAGGAGGTCGCTTTCTCTGATTTCCAGGCGGCCGAGAGTTCGGCTTGCGACTGGCGCAACGCCTTCGTTTGGTCCTGTTGGGACGTCACAAGCTTTCCTTTGGCTCTTTCGGTCAACTCGGAACCGGTGAAATAGATCAACGCGATCGCTATTAAAACCACGGCCGCAGCGATGATGCCAATGATGTTGGCGGCGGAATTGGCCAAGTTGAGCGCGTAATCCGACCAAGAGTGCACATCCGTTATTGATAGCACTCCGGCTATACGCATTCCGAGGTTATGATTTTTGGGGGCAACTATAATTTCAGTGGCAGATTTCACATCGATCGTGAGCCTACGTCAATCATGTAACATACTAAAAGGAGCGTACGGCTGCGGGTGCGGCTTCACATTCTTGGTTCGCGTGCTGGTGCAGACTACATAATCGTTTCGGCGTGCAAATTGTCTCGAAGGTGTCGGATGTTAAGGCTGAACACTACGCGAAGCGTCGCGTGCTTGTGCCGACGATGGGCGCGTTGCACAAGGCGCATGGGGAACTCATTCGCGCCGCGCGGAAGCACGCGGGGGCGGATGGCGAAGTGGCAGTAAGCATTTTTGTTAATCCACTTCAATTTGAACCGGGCAGCGATTACGAGCGTTATCCGCGGCCGGAGAAAGCCGACGAAGATTTCTGCCGACATGCAGATGTCGATCTTTTGTTCCGGCCGACAGCCGAGGAAATGTATTCGGACGGTCGCTCGACATTTGTGGAGGAGACTTCGCTATCAAGCAAGCTGGAGGGTAAATCGCGGCCTGGACATTTCCGCGGTGTTTGCACGGTTGTCGCGAAATTGTTTAACATTCTCACGCCAAATGCGGCCGTGTTTGGCGAAAAAGATTTCCAGCAACTGGCGATCATTCGCCGAATGGTGCGCGATCTCGATTACAAGATCGACATCGTCGCAGTTCCGACAGTGCGCGAAGAAGACGGATTGGCTTGCAGCTCGCGAAATCAGTATCTCAGCTCGGAGGAGCGGAAGCAGGCGCCGGTTTTACACAAGGCTTTGCTAGCGGTTGCCGAAAAAGCGAGGACGGAAAAGTCGGCGAAGATGATTGTCGATCTTGCGCGTGCGAAAATTGCAACTGCATCTCTGGGGCGAATTGACTACGTCGGTCTTGTAGACGCAGAAAACTTGCGGCCGGTTGAGCTCGTTAGGGCAAATTCGTTGCTCGCCGTCGCGGTCTTCTTCGGTAAAACTCGTTTGATCGATAATATCCAATTGCGATGAAGGAATACGATTTCCAAGCCGTAGCCGCCCTGCTCTGCTGGGGCGCTCTACCCGGGCTGCGGACACAGCCGCGCTACAATAAATGAAGCAATACGACTTCGTGGTAATCGGCAGCGGCATTGCCGGGCTGAGCCTTGCCCTGAAGGCGGCCAAACATGGCTCGGTAGCAGTGGTCACAAAGCGCAAAGGCGCAGACACGAACACGGCCTGGGCGCAAGGCGGGATCGCCTGTGTGACCAGCGACGAAGATTCATTCGAGTTGCATGTGCGCGACACGCTCGAAGCCGGCGCAGGGCTTTGCGATGAAAACGTTGTCCGCACGATCGTCACAGAAGGCCCGGCGCGTATTCAGGAACTTGTCGATCTTGGCGTGCAATTCGATGAGCGCGAAGTTTCGGGGCATCGCGAGTTCGATCTCGGACGCGAAGGCGGACACTCGAAGCGGCGTGTGCTGCACGTGCAGGATGTGACGGGCAAGGAAATCGAAAACGCATTGTTGGGCGAGCTGAATCGATGCGCGTCAAGCGGAGATGTCGATCTTCTGGAAAATCACGTGGCCGTGGATTTGATTACAGCGGCGAAGCTTGGATTTGCGACGGAGGATCGTTGTTTGGGCGTTTACGTTCTCGATGAAAAGACGGGCGAAGTGAAGACGATCCGCAGCGATCGGATCGTGCTGGCAACTGGCGGCTGCGGGAAAGTTTATCTTTACACAACCAATCCAGACATCGCGACGGGCGACGGGGTAGCCATGGCATGGCGAGCCGGCGCGACCATCGCGAACATGGAGTTCATTCAGTTTCATCCGACCTGTTTGTTTCACCCGAAAGCGAAATCGTTTTTGATTTCGGAAGCGGTGCGCGGCGAAGGTGGGATTTTGCGGAACAATCGCGGCGAGGATTTCATGAAACGCTATGATTCGCGTGGTTCGCTCGCGCCGCGGGATATCGTCGCGCGAGCAATCGACGCTGAAATCAAGCGCTCCGGCGCCCAATGCGTCTTTCTCGATATCATGCACAAACCGATGGAGTTTTTGCGTGAGCGCTTTCCGAATATTTACGAGACGTGTATGCGCTTCGGCATCGACATATCGAAGCAGCCGATCCCGGTTGTGCCGGCGGCGCATTATCAATGCGGCGGAATCAAGACGGACGTGAACGGCACAACAAGTTTGCCGGGCTTGTATGCAATTGGCGAAGTAGGTTGCACCGGATTGCATGGCGCGAACCGATTGGCGAGTAATTCGCTGCTCGAGGGTCTCGTCGTTGCGCATCGCTCCTGCGAAACGATGACGCGCGAGCAATCGCCGGTGCAGCGACAACAAAAGATCGCGTTGCCGGAATGGCAATCGGGGGATGTGCAGGATGTGGACGAACTGGTAGTCATTTATCACAACTGGGACGAGATCCGGCGCTTGATGTGGGATTACGTTGGGATCGTTCGCACTGATAAGCGGCTGCAAAGGGCGAGCGCGCGCTTGCGAAATCTTCAGCGTGAGATTCGCGAGTTTTATTGGAATTTTAAGGTATCCGTAGACCTGTTGGAATTACGGAATTTGGCCACGGTGGCGGCGCTTATCGTTGATTCCGCCCTAAGCCGAAAAGAGAGCCGCGGCTTACACTTTACCCTCGTTTATCCGCAGACTGACGATCGGCAATTCAAGCGCGACACCCTGGTCAGCCGGGGCTGAACTGGAATGGATAGTGCTGTTAGGATGAATCACTGATTGAGGAATCGGTTTTTTCATTACTAAAAAGCCTTGCCGTAAAGGGAAATATCGGATACAAACAGACCACCATTTGCCAATGAGACGGATTGTCGCCCTCTTGATTGTGGTCAGCGCGGTCAGCGCGCTTCGTGCAGAGGAACAATCGACTTCGCCCTATGCGACGGCCGCCGATTTCGCCAAATACGCGATGAGATTGCGAGAGCAAGCCCTGTTGAAGGTCGAGCCAATGGTGCAGATACCGACGAGTTCGCATGCGACCGTTACGCATTATCCTTGGAAGACCAATATCGTTACGACCGTCTTCTGGGTGGGAGAGCAAGCCAGCGGGAATAACCCGGTGCCGAACGTCCGCAGCTCTTGGGACTTGAATTGGACTACCAATTATGGCGGCTTCGATAATCCCGAACCGTCCGGCCGGCGGAATTATCTCCCGGTGTCGTTCATTCCGCGGCAGAATCCTTTTTACTGTGCGCTGCCGTACAACGACGTGACGCATGGGCAATTCAAGCCGGAGGCGCGGCTCGTGATTCCGTGGTTCAAGGAAGGTTATACTGCTCCTGGGCAATCAGTCTGTTGGCACCACTGGATTGCAATTCGCAAGGGCAACCGCACTTGTTACGCGCAATGGGAAGATTGCGGCCCGTTTCGCACTGACCATTTTCAGTATGTTTTTGGGAGCGAGCGCCCGAAGCCGAACCTGAATCGCGGCGCCGGATTGGACGTTTCACCGGCGGTGCGCGACTATCTTGGGTTGCAGCCGACTGACGTGACCGATTGGCAATTTGTCGATGTACGCGATGTTCCACCCGGGCCGTGGCGGAGTTACGGAGACAACAATAACTTCGTTCTTGCCCGTCGGCAGATGGAACAAAAGCTGGTGCAGCAGCGCCCTGCCGCCAAGAAGTAACCCTCCTCTTTCAGGCGAGCCGCCTCCGTAAGGCTTCGAAAGTCTGCTGAAGCTCTTCTGCCCGATGGAGGAGCGGTTCGTACGTTTCGACGTTGCGCCAAACAAAACGCGCCGAGCGGTTCAAAAGCAGCCGAGACTAGCTTGTAAAACGTGGCTATCGCCTCTTGGAGTTGTTGCTCGATCGTCTTCACTAATTCGGAGCGTTTTGTTTCCATTTGGTCTTGGTAGGCGCCCAGGATTTTCCGCCGTTGCCGCAACGCAAGGAATGCGGCCAATGCCGCGGATGACGCGGCCAGGATGCCCGTTACGTCCGCCACGGCTGCGCTGATCATCGCGGCAATCGCCGTGGCAATCCCACCGGCGGCTGCCACTCCCGCCGGCACGCGCAATTGTGTTGAGGCTTCCTGAAACATTTTGCCAAGCTCGTCCTCCATCGATTTCCCAGCGGCGCGCTCAACCAAAGTGAGCTGGATCGATTGCAGCAATTCACGGCGTTGCCGCGCAAAATCGGGAGTAGTTTTCGGAATTTGAGATCGCAATTCCTTGCCGAGCTGCTGGTCGATCATGTCGTGCAGTTGCGGCCACAGCCCGCGGAGGTCGGCTTCCAACAAGCGGACCGCCTGTTCGACCTGTGGTTGCATTGTTTGCTTTAGCTTGGCTTCAATTTCGCTCTGAAAGTCGCGCAGCGTCCCCTGTTTCTGATTCCAGACTAATCCCAACGTTCGCCAGAACGACAGTTTTTGCTGAAGAAGCTTTGCCCCTTCAGCGGTCGCTTGGCGACATGCTTGCTCGATTCCACGCAGAAGACCGGCGACCTGTCTCAGCGTTTGGTCCTTTCGCGACTGGAGCAAAAGATCGACACGCGACAACCGCGCCTCGTCCCGTGCGATTATTTCATAAGCCTCGCGAATCTCGTCAGTGAACTGTTCCAGCATAACCCGCGCCGTTTGAGACGTTGAGCGCAGCTTCAGCATGCGTGCACTCGATTCGGTCACGATCAGATTAATCTGCTCTTCCAGCGGTCCGAAATCGCTCTCGCGCCAGAGTTGCTCCTTGTCCACGCCGGTCGTCCGCGCAAGCAATGCCTTGCGCGCGGAGACGGCAAAAATTGGCGGCACAAATCCCAGTCGCCGCAGGGCCGTGTCCTGAAGATGTCTCCGAATAATTTCGATCTCCCCGGGCTCGCGCAAGTCGATCTGTTGCAAAACGAAAACCATGTTTTTCAGCCATTTTTTTTGGAGCAGACCGAGGAAATCCCATGCGGATTGCGTCCAGGGATTGGCTACGGAGAAAACGAAAAGAACTAAGTCAGCGCGCGGGACGAAGTTTTCGGTGATCATTTGATGCCCAGGCACCATCGTGTTGGTGCCAGGCGTATCGACCACATTGAAGTCGCGCAAAAATGGGATCGGCAAATAACGCTCAGTCACTTGCGGCGAAACTTCGACTGACTTTTCCTCGGCATCATAGCGGAAAATGTAAACACGATCAGTGGCGGGAAGGACGTCCACCTTGGCAAATTCCTGCCCGAAGAGCGCGTTGAGGAGAGACGATTTTCCCGATTTCACTTCGCCCATCGCGACGAAGAGCAACGGCTCGCGAATGTCGGTGAGCAGCGCGTGCAGCGTGTCGAGTGCCGTAGAGGGCCGGCGCATTTCCGCTCCCAGCTTTAACAATTCACCCAGCGCAGTTTCGAGCTCGCTCCGAAGCTGCAGGTATTGATCGGCGATCATCCCTGACGATCAGCCGTTAGGCGACGGCGGGGAATTCGATGGAACCTGGTTCTCCGCTCGTTGTCGATCTTGGCGAAGATTTCGGCCTCTCGGGCAACGCCATTGAAATCAATTCCGATGTGGTGACGAATTTGAATCCTTTTGCTTCGAGTTGGGCGATCGCCGCAGGCATTGCCTCGATTGTACCGGGATGAATGTCGTGCGACAAAACGATGGATCCGGCCCGCGTGTTTCGCACGATCCGATTGGTGACCGCTATCGGGCCCGGGCGCTTCCAATCGAATGGATCGACATCCCACATAACGATTTTGTAGCCAAATTCCTCGTTGATCCATTTCTTCTGCCTCGCAGTAATGGATCCGTAAGGCGGCCGCACCAACGCGGGCCGATTCCCCGTCGCGCTGTGAATCGCGTCATCGGTTTTTTGCAATTCACGCCGCACGGCTTCGTCGGACATTTTGGCGAAGGCTGGATGCGACCAACTGTGATTGCCGATTTCATGACCCTCGCGAGCGGCGCGGGCGACAATCTCAGGGTGGTCGGCAACGTTTTGGCCGATCACAAAAAAGGTGGCCCTGATGTGGTGCGTGCCCAGAAAATCGAGAAGTTTTGGTGTAAGCTTCGCGCTGGGGCCATCGTCGAAAGTCAAGGCAATGTATTGCCCATCGACATGTACCCAGCTGAAGGTGAGAGGCGGATCGACTGGCAGGGAGGCTTTGTCTTTTTGTAACGCAGGGGGCGGATCGGTTGCCTGCGCCTGTCCTATAGCGAAGACGGACAATGAACAAATCAGGAGGAGACCGAGGACTGACATGAAGGAGCGGAAGTCCGTTTTCGAATTCGAATATGCCAAAGCTTTCGCTGTATCTAGCAGAGCTAGATCGTAACGCAAGGAAGTGACTCCGCGCCCACTGGAAGATATAGATCTTTTCCGTTGTGGCCCGATTTTTTGCGCGCGGAGTTGCACAAAGATCTCAGGTTGGCAACCGTCTTGCTCACGAAACAAGGAGCGACCGGTAGAGTTGACTGCGTGCCACTGGAAGATCGGAGCTCGGGGCTTTTTTGGGCCGGGTAACTCAAAAATGAAGATACTGCTAGTCGAGGATCACCAGGAAAGTCGCAAACAGGTCCAGCGTTTGCTCGAAGGCCGCGGGCACGAGGTAACTGCAGTCGAAAGCGCAGAGAAAGCCGAGGCGGCGATCGCTGGCCTGAAATTTCCGTTTTTGATCCTGGACTGGATGCTACCGGGGAAGAGTGGACTGCAGCTTTGCCAGGAACTGCGTGCGCAGGCGCGCAACGACGACGTTTTCATCCTGCTCGTAACCGCGCGGGGCGATGCCGAAGATCTCGAGCAAGCACTCGAAGCGGGGGCAAATGATTATCTGACCAAACCGCTCGATCCCCGCTTATTGAATGTGCGACTTTCCGTGGCGGAGCGACGCATTGGTGTCTTGGCCGAACGCGCCCAAGCGCGGGCGGAACTGCAGGAGACGGTCAGGCGCATGGTCGATGTTCTCGAAAACACGAGCGACGGGTTTTTCGCCTTTGATTGGGAGTGGAAATTCACGTATATCAACCGCCGTGCCGAGGCGATGTTTGGCCGCTCTCGAGGGGAATTACTCGGCCGGGATGTGCGCGTGGAATATCCATCATTCGTCGGATCGGTGTTTGAAACCAAGTACAGCGACGTTATAGACGAGCAGATAGCGATGGAATTCGAGGTTGCTGATTCAAACGACGGCAAGAACTGGTACGAGGTAAAAGCCTATCCTAGTCGAGGCGGTATCTCGGTCTTCTTCCGCGACATAACCGAGCGCAAGCGCCTCGAGGAGGAGCGTCTCACCATGGGTAAACTCGAGTCGCTCGGAACTCTCGCCGGCGGTATCGCGCACGATCTCAACAACATTTTGACCGTTATCTCCGGAAACATCGGGCTCGCGCAGATTGAAGCGTCAAACGAAGCGCGCGTTCTCATGGCTGCTTTGTCCAAGGCTGACCAGGCCGCGCAACATGCGGCTCGATTGTCTGGACAACTGTTGACTTTTTCCAAAGGCGGCTCGCCGGTGAAACGGGTCGCCTCAATGGAAGAGTTGCTTCGGCAATCAGCCGAGTTCTGCCTTTGCGGCTCTAATGTGCGAGCTGAAATCGATATTCCGGACGATCTTTGGAATGCAGAAGTCGACAGAGGGCAAATCGAACACGTCATCAACGCTCTGGTGATGAACGCTCGCGAGGCCATGCCGCACGGTGGGACGGTAACAGTCACTGCATGTAACATTGAAATCCAACCAAAGGCGGGCGCGTTATTGCCGGCGGAAAACTACATCAAAATCACAATAGCCGATCAAGGTAACGGGATTGACGAAACACTGGCGAAAAAGATTTTCGACCCATATTTTACGACGAAACCGACGGGTAGCGGACTCGGCCTGTCGATAGGCTATTCGATCGTAAAGAAACACGGCGGGCTCTTGCACTTGGAAAGCTCGTCATCCGAAGGATCAACATTTACATTTTACCTGCCAGCAGCTGAGAGCGCTGTCGTTCAGAGCAGCCCAGCGGCGAGTCAGCCCGATCTCCATCTCAGAAACCAGCGGGTCCTCGTGATGGATGATGAACCTGCGATTCGCGATCTCACCTCGCAATTGCTCAGCACCCTTGGTTTTGACGCAACGGCGGTGCCTGATGGCCAGTCTGCTGTCCAGACTTACGAACACGCTCTGCGACGCGGCGAGAATTTTCAGGCAGTCATTCTAGACGCGACCGTCCGCGGAGGCATGGGCGGGTTGGCCACAATGGAGCGCCTGCGAGGGTTAGATCCAAACGTTACTGCGATTGTCTGCAGCGGATATTCTGACGAGGCGGCTTTGTCGGAGTTCTTCGCCTACGGATTTCGTGGCGCTTTGCCGAAGCCATTCTCGCGCACGGAGCTAGCCGACGTTCTGCAACGCGCCTTCGAAGCAGGCAAGAAGAGCTAGTATCGACAACTACCCTCTCGATGGCATGTGCTTACCTTTTGCGCGCCTTTTCCAATTCCTCGATGTAGCCTTTTGATCCTCCACCCGGATCGTAACCGAGCAGCTCACCCACTTTTTTTCCCTCACCGTTCAGAATGATGGCCGACGGGAAAACCGAGATCCCGTATCGATATGCAAGCTCCTGATTTTGTACTACCACCTCTTGCGGCAGAGTTTTCGTCCGTGGAAAGTCCACCTCCAACAAAACGAAATTCTTTTTCGCGTAATCCTGGAACTCAGGCGACGAGAAGACCTCTCGCTGTAACAAAATGCATGGCCCACACCAGTCCGAACCGGTGAACTCCATAAGGAGAAACCTGTTGCTCGATTTGGCTTCCTCCTGCGCCTTCTTATAATCGGTCAGCCAACGGTTCTCGGGCTGGCTGACAACTTGGGAAATCTGTGGCTGCGCCTCCTGTTTCTCTTTTTGAGTTGCCATCAGAATGGCGCCAAACCCGACGACGGCGATAGCCGCCAGCACGAAATTTTTCACACCAGAAATTCGGACAAAGCCACACTTCGCGCAAGTGCGCAAAAAGTAGCCACCGCGGTGCGATTCAACCGCCGGCTGCGCTAAGTTTGTGTCCGGCGCCAGAAACCGCCGGGCTGGTGTCACCGTCTAGCGAATATGTCCCGAGACGAGCTTGGTCATCTCGAACATGCTCACCTGGCTCTTGCCGTTGAATACCGGCCGGAGCGTGTCGTCAGCGTTGATCTGAGTTCTCTTCTTTTTGTCCTGCAGACCATGCTTCTTGATATAATTCCAAAGCTTCTTAGTAAGCTCGGAACGTGGCAACGGTGTTGAGCCGACGACTTGGGCGAGCTTATCGTCGGGCTGGACTGGTCTCATGAAGGCGGGGTTAGGCTTGCGTTTTGAAGTCTTTTTGGTTTTCGGCATAGAGGGTGATTAATGCTTCGCTTGCCGCAGGGCAATAATAATTTTCACGAAACCAAATTTTTTTTTGTCATGTCATCCGACGCACGACCACTGCTGCAACGTCGTCCGGTGGCCTATCGGAGTCCTGGTTTTGTGCTGTCTCTTTTAACATGCGTGCCAGTAATGTCTCGGCATCTGTGGCAAACGGGTTGACCATTCCGGCCAGCTGCGTTGGCGTCAATCGCGGCCGATCCGCGCTTTCGCGTCCGAACAGACCGTCGGTGTAAAGAACAAATGCATCACCACGCGCAAGATCGACAATCGTCTCGGCAAGATTTGGCCGCTTCATCAAACCCAGTGGCGGGGCTGATGATGAAACTGTTTCGGTGCCTCGACCAAATCGGCTAACCAGCAATGGTGGATGTCCTGCACCCACAACACTGGCGCGCCCACTTTCGGGATCAAGCGTTACACACATTGCGGTCATGAATGAGCGTCCAGCAAAAATGCCGCGGAAATCGTTATTCACCGCCTCCATGATGGCCGTCGTTGTCTCGTGCTCGACGCTGCCGTGATGAAAAAGGAGTTTGGCCAAAGTCGTTAGCAGGGCAGCCGACGCGCCATGTCCCGCAGCGTCCGCGATCCAAAACAAAAAGCGCCCGTCCTTCATGCGGAGCCAGCCGTAAATGTCTCCGCCAACCTCAATTACTGGTTGATAAGACGCCGCCACTTCCCATCCTGGAATCTTCGGTGGTTTTTGCGGGATCAATGATTGCTGAGTCAAACGCGCCGCCGCCAAATCTCGCTCGAAATTGCGACGCCATGCTTCCGCTTCCTCACTTTGTTTTTGCAATTGCATGCGCATGGAATGCAGGCGCAACTGCGTTTCGATCCGCGCGTGCAAAACCGCGATATTGATCGGCTTGGTAACAAAATCATCCGCACCTGCTTCCAGACAACGAACCTCGTGTCCCTCATGGCCGGTCATCATGATGACTGGAATTTGCGCGATTTGAGGATCGGGATCCGCCCGCAACTGCTGGAGCATTTGCGCCCCATCAAGTTCCGGCATCTTGAAATCAACCAGCAGCAGCGCCGGAGCCTCTTTATGGACAAGTTCCAAAGCTTCCAGCGCACTGCCCGATTCGCGGCAGATATAGCCGATCGCGGACAGCGCGCGGGCGAGCAGCTCGCGGGAAACCGCTTCGTCGTCCGCAATGAGAAGCTGCGATGCGTCTCGCATCCCTGTTTTCATTCGCAAATGGCGAGTTATCTCAGCTTATTTTTATGTCGATCTTTCCAATCTTGATCTTAGGGCGCCAGCACGTTTTGCGAAGATTTTCCGGTAATGCCAACCTCGTAAATTCTCGGTTCCCACGCGCGAATTAACGTTTGTCACTCGACTGGCAATGAATTAGAACCCATGTAAATTCGTCGAAGAAAATCTTTATGAAGCTCCCGCTGTTGTTCGCACTGCTTGCTGCATTCGTTGTTTCAGCATGCACTGACTATGAAGAGCCGCCGCGACGAGTCCGGCATCCCGTCGCAAGATATCCGGACGAAGGTCGGGAACCAGCGCCGCCGACGCAGCAACCGTTTAATCCGAACGCGCCGCCAGAGAATGTCGCTCGCGAGGAAACTTCCACCCCCCCAGCGCCACCACCTGCCCCCAGCGGTAAGGTGGCGAAGGGGGATTTTCCGTACGGCATTCCCGTTCCGGGCAAACCTCATCTCGTGGAGAGCCCTTTTTCACCGGGCAAATATATTGACGTCGAAGGCTTCGCCCCCGGAACCGAAGTCAAGGATCCTGTACACGGGAAAGATTTTTCTCGTGCCGTAAAATTCGCGCCTAATTTGGCGACAGTGCTGGACAAGCCCGTGCCATATTAGATGCTGTGAACCGCACGCGTGCAGAACCGGCGCACGGGCTTTTTGAGACGAACCTGCTCTTATGGAATTGCGCATAAAACGAGCGCCGCGAATCGAGGCCGAGATCACTGTTCCGGGCGACAAAAGTATTTCGCACCGCGCCGCCATTATCGCGGCCCTATCCAACGGCGTTTGCACCCTGCGCGGCTTCTTGCCGAGCGATGATTGCATGCACACGGTCAACGCGCTGCGCGCGCTTGGCATTCGAATCGAGCAACCGGAGTCCGACCTGCTGATCGTCCACGGAAAGAAGCGAGTCATAACTCCGCCAGCCGAAGAAATCGACTGCGGGAATTCCGCCACAACGATGCGCCTGCTGGCTGGACTGCTCGCTGGACAAACTTTCGAGAGCCGTCTCGTGGGTGACGCCTCGCTCTCGCGCCGACCGATGGCGCGCGTAATCGAGCCGCTGCGCAAAATGGGCGCGGACATTGTCGCGGAGGGTCCCGATCAAACACCGCCGCTTCGTATTCGCGGCGGCTCGTTGCGTGGAATTCATTATCGTTTGCCTATCGCCAGCGCGCAGGTGAAAAGCGCCCTGCTGCTCGCCGGTCTTTTCGCCAAAGGCAAAACGACTGTCGATGAACCATCCACCAGCCGCAACCACACCGAGCTTATGTTCAATTATTTTCTCGTGCGCACAGCGAAGGGTGATAACGGCGGCATCAGTGTGTTCGGCGATCAAGTGCCCGAATCGCGCGATTTCACCATTCCGGGCGATATTTCTTCTGCGGCGTTTTGGCTCGTCGCGGCCGCTGCGCAACCAGGCGGGCATCTGCTCGTGCGCCATATTGGCTTGAATGACACGCGCACAGGGTTGCTCGGCGTTCTGGTGCGGATGGGCGCACAAGTACGCGAAGCTGTCGAAGATGTCGATCAAATCGAGCCGCGCGGCATCGTCGAGGTTACGGGCGCGCCACTCAAGGGTACGGTCATTCAAGGAAAAGAAATCCCGCGCCTGATCGATGAGCTGCCCGTGGTCGCGGTCGCTGGCGCCTTGGCCAATGGCACAACAATTATTCGCCATGCTCAGGAATTACGCGTCAAGGAAACCGATCGTATCGCCGCCATCGCGCATAATTTGCGAGGGATGGGCGCCCAAGTCATCGAACTCAATGACGGCTTGGAAATTCACGGGCCAGCGCCATTGCGCGGCGCGCGCCTTGCCAGCTTCGGCGATCATCGCATCGCCATGGCTTTTGCGGTCGCTGGACTGTTTGCCGATGGCGAAACGATCATTCAAGACGCCGATTGCGTCCGTGGGTCATATCCGGGATTCGAAAAAGCCCTGGATGATTTTATGAATCCAAGCCGGATGCGCACGAGCACACCGGTAATCGGTTCGCTTGTCCCGGCCGCCCCACTCGAAGAAGAGAAGTAGTCACCCCTAGGTATCGAGCTTGCTTTCCACCGGAGGGCTGCGGAAAAACAAGCGCGTTCAAATTGTGAAATGCGAGCACAAGATCGCTATATCGTTATTGCCATCGACGGGCCAGCGGCTTCGGGAAAGAGCAGCGTTGCGCGCGAGCTTGCCGGGCGACTTGGTTTTGTTTACGTGAACTCGGGTGCGATGTATCGCGCCGTCACTTGGGACATTTTGCGAAGGGGGATTGATCCGCGCGACCACACCCGGATCGACAATTACCTCGAGCACACGCGCATCGTTTGCGATCTGCAAAATAACGAGTCGCACATTTTAATTAACGATATCGATCCAACTGAACATTTGCGTGACGACAACGTGAATAACAGCGTCTCGCTCGTCAGCAGCGTGCCGCGTTTACGCCAAGTTCTTGTCGAAAAGATGCGCCGCTACGCGCGCGACTACGACCTCGTTATGGAAGGTCGCGACATTGGCTCAGTCGTTTTTCCGGATACGCCTTTCAAGTTCTACATCGACGCGTTACCGGACGTGCGTTTGCGCCGCCGCGCGGCTGAGGGTCAACGCGATGAAATCGCCAACCGCGACCATGCAGATTCTTCGCGCCGTGCGTCGCCGCTCGTTATTGCAAAAGACGCCGAAGTGATCGATACGTCGAATCTGAGTATCCAAGGGGTTGTCAGCGAAATTGCCGCGCGCCTCCAGACAAAAGGACTGCGCGTCGCCGGCTCTCGCGAAACGGGGCAGCCCCTTCTTTAGCGCTCATATATGAGCAAAATGCTATCTCGAAGGGGTTGGGCGACCCAGCCGATTCACAGAATCGGCTGCCCTGCGGGTGCAAAGCCGGTCGATCCTCGGTCGTGAATTTCTATTACGGGCTGGGTTACCATCTGACGCGGTTGCTGTCGCGAATTTTTTTTCGATTCCGCATCCTGCACCGCGAACGAATGATCCAGACCGGTCCGGTGATTTTGGCGATGAATCACCAAAGTTATCTTGACCCGCTGCTGGCCGGGACCGCCTACGATCGGGCCATTTATTTTCTTGCGCGCCGAAGCTTGCTCGAGTCGCCGGTGCTTGGCTGGCTGTTACCAAAGCTCAATGTGATTCCGGTCAATCACGAAGGGATCGATCGCAACGCGCTCAAAGCTCTGATTCGAGTCATTCGAGACGGAAATTGCGCGCTCGTTTTTCCTGAAGGCTCCCGTACGCTTGATGGGAACCTGAAACCGGCGCAGCCTGGAATTGGACTCGTCATTGCCAAAACGCTTGCCCCGGTCGTGCCGCTGCGAATTTTCGGCGCGTTTGACGCGTGGCCCATCGGCGGAAGAATCCGTCTGTTTCGCCCCATCACTCTCGTGGTGGGGAACCCTATTTATTTTAGTGAAAGCGATTTGAGCCCCAGAGAGAATCTTTACGGGCGATGGAGCCAGCGCGTAATGGAGTCGATCGCCGCGTTGCAATTGGAATAGCTAAAGTTTGCGCGGGCAACATCGACATCGATATTCCTGAGGTGAATGGGCCCCAATGGCGCAGCGAGGAAAATAAGCCGCCGCGCGTTCCGAGAAATGTTCTCCGATTAATGCTCGCGATCGTCATCGTGCTGGCGCTGGTAGCGCTTTACGCCAATGTGCAACGATGGCGCCGCAGCCAGCTTGAAACCGTGACATTTACTCCGGCTCAGACTGCATCGCCTTCGTCCGCAACGCCGTAGAAGTCGAATAACCAAACATTTTGATTTTAGCCTAACGAATCGGAGCTCGAGTGCGCGCCCTCATGCTGTGACGCCAGTTCACGCGCATACTCAAGCGTGTCGATGGCATCGACATTTTTGTCGCGACGGATCGCTTTGATGCGCGGAAAACGCAGCGCCAATCCGCTTGCGTGTCGCGTGCTCGGTTGAATCGAATTGAACGCGACCTCGAGCACGATGTCCGGTTTCACTTCGCGATACCGCCCGTGATCGACGATCGTGTTTTGTTTGAAATGCTCGGTCAGCTCCGCGATTTCAACATCGGTTAGGCCGGAGTAGGCCTTGCCGATCGGCAAGAGTTCGCCGCTCGCCTCATCGCGCACCGCGAAAGTGTAATCGCTCAACACATTGTTGCGTTTGCCGTGGCCGAGTTCGGCCGCGACCACCACCACGTCCAGCGTGGCGAGCTCTTTCTTTAACTTGAACCAAAGCATCCCGCGCGTGCCCGGCGAATAAAAACTTTCCGGGTCTTTAATCATCAAACCCTCGTTCAAGCGGTTTCGCGCCTGGTGAAAAATTTGCTCGATCTCTTCAGCCGAATGGGCTGGGAAAACCTCAGCGATTTGAAATTGCGGCGGCAATTTCAAATCGCGCAGCAACGTGCGCCGCTCGCGCAAGGGCGTTTTCAACAACGATCGGCCGTTCAACCAAAGTAAGATCGAAACGCGATGAATGCGACCGGAACATCCGCCGACGCGCCGGCGAAAAGTCAGCGCCTTCGCTTTTGCGGCCAAGACGCCTCTGCAAATCGAAAAACGTCAGCTTGCGGCCGTCCTCAAACGCGACGATCTCACCATCGAGGACAAGATCGACATCGAACTTGCGCGCGCTCTGCGGCAAGCTCGGGAAATTGCTCAGTGATTCGTTTCAGATCGCGCGAGAAAATCTCCACGCGTCCTCGAGTCGCGATGCAGTTGCGCGCGAATCCCATCAAATTTGTCTTCGACATAATATTGTAGCCGCGGACCTCTGGGCGCCGCGGCGCGGGCGTGCTATAGCAGGTCCGCGCCGCCCTCACAGCGCGAATCGGCTACAAAACGTTCCCAGATCGCTTCCGCCGTCGGCTCGGGCGTCGCCAGCATGCATTTGATCGGGCGAAAGATCGACAATTCGGCGCGAGCCAATTCGTTTCTAGAAGCGAGCAGCGCCGTCGCGCCGATGTCGCCAAGAAGCATGTTGGCTTCTTTGACCTCGTCGAGCGGAACACCGAACGCTTTCGCGATTGCTTCTTCGACCAGTCCCTCGCGCAACCCGATGCGCAGATCGCCTGTCAAAATTTTGACAACGTATTGGCCTTCGCGCGCCGTAAAATCGACAATCGGGTTTGCAGCAACTCGGTTTTCGCGATTGGACCGCGCGCGCGATGCAAGCTCTCGAACAGCTGGCGCGATTCCAAGATCGTGAACGGCTCGGGTTTCGTGCGGCCTTCGAGAACTTCGAACGCCGTTTTGCCAGCATCGCCGTGGCTGGTCGCGATGCGGTGAAATTCGGCGTCGTCAATTTTAGTCGCGGCCTGCAAAGCGCGAAAAATCACCGCCCATCCAACTTGCAAGGTGCGCAGATCGCTTTGGGCAAAAGCTTTTCCGGTAAGATAAGTCGTCGCGATCGAAAGTTGTTCGGCATTGAGCGTCCGCAAGTAATCCGCGAGCAATCGGATCTTTTCGAGCTTCGCAGGCGTCGCAGCAATCGCTTCACCAACTTCAGCGAATGTCGCAGAATTCGGATTCTGTAGCGCCGAAAGCTTTCAGGGTGTCGGCCGCAATTTTGTCGGGTGCAGGCGGTACGCCTGCCACTAGCAGCTTTCTCGAATCGGAATTCCATCTGGTTCTCTTCGCTCAGCGCCCATGCTTCGACCCCACGGTCGCGCAGGTCGCGCGCAAATTCGGCCGCGAAACCGTGCAGCGTCAGCACGCGCTTCGGCTGGACCAGATCGACATATCGGACGAGATCGTTGTAATCGGCGTGATCGGAAAGCGGAAATGCGGCGTCAACTTGGTAGCGATAAATTGCGTTCGGATCGACCGCCCAGCCGCTGATCATCGCGACGCGTTTACGCGGGATTTTTTCGAGCATACGCGAGCGATTTGTGCTCGGCGGACAGATGAGAACTTTGCCGGCGACTTGCGTTCGCGTTGTAGCGGACATATTTGCAAAACGATTGGCCGAACTGTTCGTAAATCCGCGTCATTTGAAAAACGGAGCCGTGCAGCATCGGGGTGAGGCCGGCGCCATCGAGGGAGCAGAGAATTTCCTGGGCTTTGCCTAACGAATAACCGAGCAGGACCGGCACTGCGCCGTCCTCGATTGTTTCGCGGCAAAACGCGACGATCTGATCGATGACTTGCTCCGTCGGCGGAAATTGATAGCGCGGCAGACCAAACGTCGTTTCCATGATCAAGGTATCGGCCTGGCGCCATTCCGCTGGCTCGGCCGATTTTCCCGGGCGCAATTTGAAATCGCCGGTGTAAAGCAACGTTTCATTTTCAGGCGGAAAGAAATAATTGGGCCGAACCGAAGATGTGACCGGCTGGCAGCAGCATTAGATCGACATCGTGAACCGTTCGCATTTCGCCGAACGGGAACACGTGTTCCGTGCGCCGGCCCGGCAGCCGCGCTTGCATGAGCCGCGCGGTTCGCTCGGAGATAATCACTTCGTCGTGCGGCGCGATGTGGTCGCTGTGCGCGTGAGAAACAAAGGCGAAGCGCTTTCGCGTCCCACGGGTCGAGCCACAAATCCTGCCCCGGCAAATAAACGCCGCGCTCGTATCGAACATCGATCACACGAAAATTTACCGTGGAAAGGCGCGATCAAGTAGTCCCGCGTTGTAGCCAAGCGGCTGTGCCGCGTTTGACTTAAAGCTGAGAGGCCGCATCTACACTCTTCGGTCGTGTGAATTGACAGATGCCGTGATGTCGGTTTGATTAACGAAAGATGAGGATGGTTGTCGCTGCGCTGTTTTTAATCTCTGGCACAATCGAATTTGCTCGGGCCGCTGATGAACCAAAGCTGTTGACTAAGGTTACGGCGTTGCCGGTGGCGCTGGATCCCGATCTTCGAATTTCGTAAGACGAAACTTTATTTCCTAAGTGAGAGAGCGCCCAATCTCCGAGGCGGCTACCAGCCGAATCAGCCTGAGGATCAGACCGGGCAACCCGGAGGCGGGTTGGGCAAACCAGGCCGTCTTGCGAACACGGCGCCGTCAACCAAGACGGCCACGGCGCAAGATGCATCGATCATGTTCGAGCGGCAATACCGGCTTTTCGGCGCTGTGACCAAGCTCGATCGGCGCCAGCGTTACGGAAATTATTTCGATTTCTTCTGGCGCGCCAAACGACCAGCGGATCTGACCGTGCGGTTGGAGTATCGACAGGAGAACCTGCACGCGCACGTTCAAGGCGCAGGAGATTTCATATCCGAACGCGCGCGGCAATCATAAGACGGAGTTCAAAGTGGTGGGCGACGATTATTTTGACGACGGGCGCGTGATCGCGTGGCGTTGTTTATTGATCGAGAACGGCAAGATCGTGGCGGAAAACCGTTCCTATCTGTGGGAGTGAGCAAGGCGGCTTGCGGCTGGGGGAAGTTTGACAGGCGCGCCATCGATCTTGTATCGTTAACAAGCTCAACCGTGCAGTCATCTATTTTAGTAGGCGTAAACGGTCCAGCCGTTTGGGTGAAGGTTGAGGGCAAGGGCAGTTTCCTCAACAGCGGGAGCCTGAAAGAGTTCGCTCGGGAAATGGTCGATCGCGGATATCGCGAGTTCATGATCGACCTGGAGAATTGCGCCATGATGGATTCCACTTTCATGGGCACGATGGCGGGCGTGGCCTTGCGTTTGAAGGAACTCGGCCGCGGACATCTTCACATCGTGCATTGCGGAGATCGCAGCCAGGATTTGCTCTCTGGCCTCGGGCTCGATCAAATTTTCAGCATTCATGACGACGGCTCAACCGCGCCGGAATGCGAATCACTGCCAAGCGGTGAAACGGCGAGAACCCTGACGAAAAGAAGAAAGCGCAAGCCGAAACGATGCTGGAAGCGCATGAGGCGCTTTGTACGGCGGCGCCGGAGAATCTTCTCCGATTTAAAGACGTTCTCGAATATCTAAAGCAAGACCTTCATCAAGAGAGCAGCGAGGAAGTAAGCTGGCCGGTCCATCATGTGGCCAATCCTTCTCTTCGGGCTGCTGGTCGCGTCTTTGGCGGGCTGGATTTTTACCGCTTGGCGCATGACGCGGCGCATTCGGGCGCTGGAACGTTCGAAGGAGGAGATTCAAGTCGAGGAAACGCTGGTCTTCGATTTCTTGCACGGACTCGGCGAAGCCTTCAGCGAAACGATCCGGCCCAACGACTTGCATCGGTTGATTGTCGAAGGCGCGACCCGCATTCTCGACGCGCACGGCGGCGCGCTTTACCTGGCCGATCGCACCGGCACGAAACTGATGCCGGCTTATCATCTCCAAAGGTTGTCCACCGCTGGTCGATGTTCCGCCCCACATTTTGCAGCAGGCCGCCGTCGACGCCGGTCGCGCTGGAAAGTTATCTTCGCTTGCACAGTCTGGCCATGGGCGAGGGGCTGCTCGGCCGTGTCTGGCAAACCGGGCAACCGGTTTGCTTGAATGAATTCTCCGAAGCGCCGGAGCTGGCGAAGCTGCGCGACATTCCTCGTTCGGCGCCACCTCCGTGATGGTGGCTCGCTGCTTTACGGAAAGCAAAACATGGGCGTGCTCGCGTTGGCCAACGGCCCAAGGGGCACGCCGTTTTCGCAGAGCGATTTTGTCGTTTTCAAATCGATTGCCGAGCAATCGGCCTTCGCCCTTTACAACGCGATCATTTATTCCGAAGCCAACGAAAAGAAGCGGCTCGATCACGATCTGGAGATCGCGCGCGACATCCAGCGCATTCTTGCTCCCGGCCGAAGCGCCGGCCGTTAGCGGATTTGAGATCAACGGCATCAACGTTCCAGCGCACCAGGTGAGCGGCGATTATTTCGATTACATCAAAGTGGACGACGAACGGCTCGGCGTGGCGATTGCCGATGTTTCTGGCAAAGGCGTGCCGGCGTCGCTCATCATGGCGATTTGCCGCAGCGTCTTGCGCAGTCAGGCAGCGCAAAATCCTTCGCCGGCGGATGTTTTGCAAAAAGTGAACCGGCAACTTTATCCCGACATCAAAGAAGACATGTTCATCAGCATGGTCTATCTCATTCTCGATCACGGCCGGAGGCATCACTCTCTCTCGGGCTGGGCACGACGCGCCGCTGCTCTACAAGCGCGCATCGCAAACAGTCATCCCTTTGAAACCGCCGGGAATGGTCGCTCGGAATTGACAGTGGAGCGTCTTCGATAGGCTAACGAGCGACTTCACCGTCCCGCTCGAGCGCGACGATTGCCTGGTTCTCTATACGGATGGAGTGACTGAAGCGCTCGATAACGATGGAAACGAATTCGGCGTCGAACGAATGATCGCAATCGATTCGCGCCAGCGCGCCCAACGGCGCACAGGCGATGGTGACGCGCTTGATCGACGATGTGCGAAATTTCGCCGGGTCTAATCCGCAAAATGACGACATCACCTTGATTGCCATTCGCAAAACATGAAAAAATTTCGTATTGACCAAGCCGAAGCTAACGCGAAACAAAGATCGGCAGCGACCCCCGTCGAGAGCGGCGCATCGGCCGCTCCAACAGGCGCGGCGAGCGACGCAAGAGCTCTGCCGAAAACACGGAGACGGTTCGTCCGCAAGGCGAGACCGAAGATCCAATAGCCGGTTTGCAAGCCGATCTCGATCGGTTTCGCGATCTGGCGATGCGCAGCCAGGCCGATTTCGAAAATTACAAGAAACGTTGCGCGCGCGAAAAAGAAGAAGCGATCAAATATGCCAACACCTCGCTGCTCGAAAAATTGGTCCCGATTGTCGACCACTTCGAGCTCGGACTCGCTGCCGCACGAGGTGAAGGCGAGGAATCGCCGATTTATTCGGGGATGAGTCTGGTGCTCAAACAACTTAACGATTTTCTGATCGAAAATGGTTTGCAGCCGATCGAAGCGGTCGGCCAAAAATTCGATCCGAATTTGCATGAAGCAATCGCGCACGAACCGAGCGAGGAATTTCCCGAAGGAACAGTCATTCGCCAAACGCGCCGCGGTTATCGTTTCAAAGACCGGTTGCTGCGACCCGTCGACGGTTGTCGTTTCATGCGGCCCGGCAAAGAAGTGATGAGTGACGAGTAATCGGGCAAGATGGCTTGCTCCTCTTGTCACTAGTTACACGTCACCTATCACCATTCTGAAATGGCGACAAAAAAACGCGATTACTACGAAGTCCTCGGCGTTGACCGGAATGCGCCCGAGGAGGAGATCAAGCGCGCTTATCGCAAGCTCGCGGTGAAATTTCATCCGGACAAAAATCCCGACGACCCGCATGCGGAGGAAAAATTCAAGGAGCTCGGCGAAGCTTACGACGTGTTGATGGACGCGGACAAACGCGCCGCTTACGACCGCTTCGGTCACGCGGCCTTTGCCCAGGGCGGCGGTGGTTTCCGCGGCGGATTCCACGATCCGTTCGATATTTTCCGCGAGGTGTTTGGCGGCGGCGGACGGGCGGAATTTTCGAGACGTTTTTCGGCGGCGTTGCCGGACGACAGGGCGAAGATCGACAACGCGGCTCGGACTTGCGTTACGACATGCAGATCACGCTCGAGGAAGCGGCCTTCGGTGTGGAAAAGGAAATCGAAGTCCGCAAGCTCGATACTTGCGACAAATGCAAGGGCACCGGCGCGGAGGCTGGCTCGCGCACGATTAATTGTCCGGCTTGCGGTGGACGCGGCCAGGTGATCAGCTCGCGCGGATTTTTTCAGGTTTCGCAAACCTGTCCGCGCTGTCGCGGAGTCGGACAGATTATCGAAAAACCGTGCCGGGCAATGCGGCGGTGAAGGTCGCGTGGAAAAAGCGAGCCGGATCAAACTGAAAATCCCGGCCGGAATCGCGGACGGCTCGCGCCTGCGCTCGGCGCGCAATGGCGAAGCCGGAATCCGGGGCGGTCCGCAGGGCGATCTTTACGTCGTCATTCACGTCAAAGAGCACGAAATTTTTCATCGCGAGGAAGACAATCTGTATTGCGAAGTGCCGATCCCGTTCACGCTCGCCGCGCTCGGCGGCGAAATCGCGGTGCCGACGCTGGAAGGCAAAGCCAATCTGAAAGTGCCGGCCGGAACGCAGAGCGGTCAGATGTTCAAACTGCGCGGTAAAGGCATTGTCAACGTCAATGGACGTGAGCGCGGCGATTTGCTCGTGCGGCTGATCGTCGAAGTGCCCGACGCGACTGAACGCCGAGCAACGCCAAAAGCTTGAAGATTTCGCCAATGCCTGCGGTGAAGAAAACACGCCGATGCGCAAGAGTTTCTTCGAACGCGCAAAGAAATTCTTTCGCTGACCGCGGATTCCACGGATTAGAACGGATGACTCAAGCTTAGTCGCTAAAGATGCCAAAGGGGGACCAAACACGCTGCGCTACGCCTCCCTTCTTCAGCCGCGCCATCCGCCGTTCGTGTCATTTCGCGTGTTTTGGCGGGCGATTATCCGAGATATCTGCGTAATCCGCGGTTATGCTTTTTTGTGCATCGCTTTTACATTTCGCCTAACGAATTGGATTCCGGCGCGCTGGTCTTACGGGGGGCCGAAGCGCATCACGCGAGCGATGTTTTGCGGATGAAGCACGGCGACAAAGCCGTTCTTTTCAACGGACGCGGGCGCGAAATCACCGCGGACATTGTCGATCTTGCGCGCGACGAAATTCGTTTTCGCAAATTGCACCAGACGGAAACGCCGCCGCTGCGCTGTCGCATCACGCTGGGCCAGGCGATCCCGAAGGGAAAAAATATGGACTTGATCGTGCAAAAGGCGGTGGAGATCGGCGCGTCGGAAATCGCGCCGCTCATTTCCGAGCGGACGATTGTCGATCTTGATCAAAAAGAGGCGACGCGAAAACAAGCGAAATGGCAACAGGTCGCAATCGAAGCGGCCAAGCAATGCGGACAAAACTGGCTGCCGCAGATTGATGCGCCGCGAAAGCTCAAAGACTTCTTCGCGCAATTCCCTGTAGAGACAGGCTCGCCCCGGGATGAGTCCGTCCGATCCGCCATAGGACGGATTCGTCCGACCGGCGAACTGGCGGACGTGTCGCCGGCGAAGCCCTCGCCTCCGCAGCCCCAAAAGCGTTCCGGGCTGTCACTACAGAAAAACGAGTCGCAGTTCGACTTCCGTCTCATCGGCTCGTTGCAATCCGGCGCGCAACATCTGAAAAAAATCCTGGCCGATTATCAAAGCGAACATCGGCATCTTCCCGCGAGCGTGCTCATGCTCATCGGCCCGGAAGGCGATTTTACTCCAGCCGAACTCGCACTGGCAAAATCCCAAGGCTGCAGTCCAATCACCCTGGGCCCAATCATTTTGCGCGTCGAAACAGCCGCCATTTATTGCCTAAGCGTTCTCTCCTATGAGCTGTTGTAGGAGCGCGCATCCGTCGGACAATCGAGCGCTGAGAGCGCCTCGACGGCCGCTGGCGGCGAAGCCGCGCTTGCAACGTTTTTATTTCCCGCCTGCCTTCTCGAGATCGAATGTGATCTTCGCATTAATGCGATAACTGCTGATCTTATCGTTCTCGACCGCCACGGTGAATTCCTTGATGTAAACGGAGCGAATATTGCGCAGCGTTTTGCTTGCTTCCGCCACGACGTTCTTCGCTGCTTCCTCCCAGCTATTCCGGGACTCCGAAAGCACTTCTATGACTTTGACAATTTTTGCCATGGTATGACTCCTTTATTCTGGAATCGCACGCCATCGCGCCATCGGTTCGAAATCAATAGATGTAGGGCCGAGGCAGCTGGAAAGCATTTTGGATTAATTCGAGCCGCGGCTCCGCATCCTCAGTGATGAGCACCTCCACGACATCGAACCGAAAAAGAATGTCCGGATTATCGAGCAAGCGCAGCCAAGCAAGCCCTCCTTGAGAAATGCGTTTTCGTTGCCGCCGGTCTATCGCCGCCCCTGGCCGGCCAAAGTCCTCGCGCCCCCGCGTCTTGACCTCGACAAAAACGAGGGTATCGCAATCGCGGCAGACGATATCGATTTCGCCGCCGCGCCGGCCGCGAAAATTGCGGTAGAGAATTTTGTAACCGTGGCGGCGCAAAAAACCGCAGGCGAGTTTTTCGCCACGTGCGCCGCGCCGGAGATGCTCAGATGATTTCCTGGAGGGCGAGAAGCGGTTGCGCCACCGGCTCGAAAGAGCGGCGATGGATCGGGCAAGGTCCAAGTTCATGAAGCTTGGTCAGGTGCAGTTCAGTGCCGTAACCTTTATGCTGTTCGAAGCAATACTCCGGAAAACGCGCGCAAAAGTCACGCATCATCCGATCGCGTGTTACTTTCGCGATGACGCTGGCCGCGGCGATGCTCAGACTGTGGCAATCGCCATCCACGATCGCCGTTTGCGGAAAGGGAAATGGAAAAACCGGCAGACCGTCGATGAGGACGTGATCGGGCGGATCAACAAGCGCTCCAATGGCCGCGCGCATTGCTTTATGCGTCGCGCGCAGGATGTTGATCCGGTCGATTTCGAGGTGATCGACTATGCCGATTGCCCAGAACACCTCGGTGTTGCTCGTAAGATCGACATAAATTTTTTCTCGGAGCTCAGGGGAGAGTTGCTTGGAATCATTTAATTTTCGGTGCCGAAATTTTTCCGGAAGAATGGCCGCCGCCGCGATGACCGGACCCGCCAGCGCGCCGCGACCAACCTCATCGACTCCCGCGATGCGCGCGACCCCGGCCGTGCGCAATTTCTTCTCGTATCGAAATCCGCAGCGGCGATACATCAACCAAAATTACGGAAACGCTGAAACGCTGAAAAGCTGAAAAACGCCAGTCCGGCTCGGACTTTCAGCCTTTCAGTTTCTCAGTGTTTCAGCGTTTTACTCGCGCACTGCGGTCGCCTCTTTGCCCTTGCGCTTGCGAAGATAATTCAGCCTGGCGCGCCGGGCGCGTCCTTGCTGCTCCACTTCGATCTTGGCAATGCGCGGGGAGTGCAGCGGAAAAACACGCTCGACGCCTTCGCCGTAGGAGATGCGGCGCACCGTGAATGTTTCATTCAGGCCGCGGCCTTTGCGCCCGATCACAATACCGGCGAAAATCTGAATTCGTTCCTTGTCGCCTTCGATCACCCGCGTATGCACGCGAACGCTGGCACCAACCTTGAAGTTATTCGCCCCGGTTTTCTGCTGCTCCTTTTCGATCGCCTCGAGAATGCGGTTCATAATGGCACCAGCCGCTCGGCCGGGGCGAAACTGTTAGTCAAGACGGAGGAATTTGCAAATGAGACGATGCCGATCATTTGCTTCATGCTCGTGCGCCTGATCATAATCGTAATGGAAAATCCGAGCATGAGCATGAGCAAGACGTGTCGCCTCAAATTATCTGTGAAAATCTGTGTAATCTGTGGCTAATTTCCGGCTCCGTTCGCGCCCGTAGCTCAACTGGATAGAGCGTTGGCCTCCGGAGCCAAAGGTTGTGGGTTCGACCCCCGCCGGGCGCAGTTCAGTCCAGCGTTCTCCGCATTCAAAATTCAGCAGGGCGAAACCGATTCCGCCGAAACAAGTGTTTAATTGAATGGTTCAATTGGTGCATATTGAACCCAGAGCAAATCATGAAAAATAAATTTTATTGGCTCGCGCTAGCGGCAAGCGTGTCCCTAGCTGCTCCAGCCCAAGCTGACGATCGTCACAGCAGCGGGAATTCCGCCGTCGGGTCGCGCGCGCCGGCGCGCACCTCGGCTGCATCAGTTCGCTCCGTGCCACGCGGAAATTTCGGGGGCGGACGCCCGATGATGCCGACACAGCGCTTTTCATCAATCGGGATGCGTTCGACAGCGCCTGCATTTCGTCAGTACTATGTGAACCCAAATAGAGGCGCGCTAATCAGTCGGCAGTTTACGTCTAGGCCGATCAATCGCACCGATGGTTTTACCCGATTCTCGAATCCAGAGGCTCGCCTCGCGCGCTTCGAGAACCGTCGTGCAGATGGGTCCGGACAAATTGGCAATGGAAACCGGGGCTACGTCAACCCAAACGGAGAGACGTCACTCAGTCAGCGGTTTGCGTCCAGAACGTCCAACCATGGCACCGGTCTGACGCGGTCCTCGAATCCAGACAATCAGTCTGGACGCCTTGGAAACCGCCAGGGTGATCGGTCCGGACAAATTGAAAATGAGAACGGCCGCTTGAACGCCAATCGGGAGCATGTCTTCGCGCGTCGCTCAGCCGGCTGGCGCCCCGATTGGGACCGGAATCGTGAGCACTGGTGGAATGGGCACCGCTGCCGCTTCATCAACGGCGTTTGGGTAATCTTCGACCTTGGGTTCTATCCGTGGTGGCCATACGGTTACGGCTACCCCGGCTACGGCTATTCTCCCTACGATTATTATCCTTCCAACTATTACTCACCCTCCGATTACTCGTACGGTTATCCGTATGGATATGATTCGAGCGGTTACAACCAGGACGATGCCGAATATTACAACCGCGGCGGCGCTTACAATTCATCCGATCAATAAAACGACCGGACTATTGCCGACGCCCAAACGCAACTGGCAAAAGAGGGTTATTACCGTGGAGAGATCGACGGTGTTCTCGGTCCCGAAACGCGTCGTGCGATCACGAGCTTTCAAAGCGACCACGGCTTACGCGTGACTGGAAATCTTACGCAGGAGACCCTGTCTACCTTGGGATTGTAATGGCTGGCGGGTAACCGACGAAGGCTCTGTCGAGTATACTAGCGGGGGCATAGTCCTCCAGACTCCTCGATTTAGATCGTAATGCCGAGGTGTTTCGGCAATATTGAGGGTTTACGAAACCGGTGCCCGGCACGTTGCAGGAGGGAGGTGCTTCGTTTCAAACGACGCATTGGACCCTAATTTTGCGCGCCGGGCAGAGTGAGTCGACGGAACCGGCGCAAAGGGCACTCTCGGATTTTTGCGAAGCGTATTGGCCACCGCTCTACGCCTTTCTGCGCCATCGCGGTTATCCTTCCGCTGACGCGCAGGATCTCGTGCAAGCCTTTTTCGCTCATCTGCTCGAGCAAAATACGTTGAGCCGCGCAGATGAAGAGAAGGGCCGTCTTCGCACGTTCCTGTTGGGATCGCTGCAGAATTTTTTGGCGAATAATTACGACCGCGCCCAAGCGCTCAAGCGAGGAGGCGGCCGGCTGATTCTGTCGTTCGACGAACACCTGCCGGAAGCCGAGGCGGCAATGTTGGCCACAGCTCATCTGGACGATGTGAGTTGCTATGATCTGACGTGGGCATCGAACGTCGTGACCCGCGCATGGCAGCACTTGCGTCAGCAGTTTGTTGCGGAAGGTAAAGCTCAGTGGCTCGACGAGCTAAAGCCTTTTCTTGCCGGCGGAACAACAACGCCGCCGAATCAAGAGGATGTCGCGGTACGACTCGGCGTGCCGATTGCTACTCTGCGCACCTGGCTTTCGCGCCTGCGCCAGCGTTACCGCGACTCGCTGCGCGCGGAGGTGGCAAGCACCGTTTCCGACCCGGCGGACGTTGACGAGGAGGTGCATTATCTTTACCGAATACTAATGTCATGAGCCGACTTTCGTTTATCGCTTTCAAATGATCTCAGGAATACATGACAAGAACGTTCGTCGTGAAACCGCCGAGAAAACGGCGGAGATCTGCGTGACATGCGGACGGCCGTTAACCCAACGCGGTCCGAACGGGGAATGCGTGCGCTGTCTCGTTAGCTTGGCGTTCGTACCTGACCGCGAGCAGTCTGCGCCAGGACCGGCTGCATCTCACCGAGTTGTGCCCGGCCCAATGAGGTACGCCCACTTCGAAGTCGATGTAGGCGAAGACGGTTTTCCGGTTGAGCTGGGCGCCGGAGCGATGGCCATAACTTATCGCGCGCGCGACACGGTGTTGAACTCCGTCGTCGCGCTCAAAGTAATCGATCGCAAGGTCGCGGAAAATCCGGCCGCGCGCTTGAGGTTCCTGCGTGAAGCACGCGCCGCCGCGCAACTTCGTCATCCAAATGTCGCTGTGGTCACACACTACGGAGAACAAAACGGCGAATGTTTCTATGCCATGGAGCTTGTTGAAGGCGAGACGCTCGAAGCCCGGGTGCGACGCGACGGGCCGATGCCGCTTGCGCTCGCGCTCAAAGTAACCGAGCAGGTCGCCCGCGCGCTGGCCGCCGCGGAGGCTTGCGACGTTGTGCATCGCGACATCAAGCCATCCAATCTCATGATCGCTTCGCGTCAGAGGGAATCGGACACGAGCGATTCACTTGTCGTGAAGGTGATTGACTACGGGGTGGCGAAAGTTGTCGCGAGCGAATCGGAAACCGGTGCCGATCAAACTCGAGCTGGCTTTATTGGCACGCCGGCCTTTGCCAGCCCGGAGCAGTTTGCCAGCACTGGACAAATGCCCGTCGATACACGTTCGGACATCTACTCACTCGGCGTTACGCTTTGGTATCTGCTCTGCGGCCGAACGCCGTTTATCGGACGCACGCTGGAAGAAATTCGAGCGAGACAAGCCAATGACCTACCGCTGGAACAGCTCAAGCCTGCGCACGTCCCCGCGCCGGTGGTTGGACTGTTGAAATCGATGTTGGCGATTGATCCGTCGAAAAGACCGCAATCCGCGCGCGAGCTGCTCGCGGCCGTGCACCGCTGTTATCTACGGTTTGAACCGCAAGCGCGCTCGCGACGCGTTCGTTTCGCGCAGATAGCGGGAGTATTAGCGCTGCTCGCGCTCGCGGCAATCGTCGGCACTATCGCAATGTCTTTTCGTTATCGCGTGCAATCGCCGCCGGCTGTGCCGGCAAAAAGTATTGCGGTGCTTCCGTTCCAAAACCTAAGCGAGGATAAGGCCAACGCTTACTTCGCTGAAGGCGTTCAGGATGAGATTTTGACCCGCTTATCGAAGATCGCTGATCTGAAGGTGATCTCGCGCACATCCACCCAGCATTACAAAAGCGCGCCTGAAAACCTGCCCGAGATCGCCAGGCAACTTGGCGTCGCCCACATCCTGGGAAGGAAGCGTGCAGAAGAACGGCGATGCCGTGCGGGTAAACGTGCAGCTAATCAAAGCAACCAATGATTCCCATCTTTGGGCCGATACGTTTGATCGCAAATTGACCGACATCTTTTCAGTTGAGAGTGAGGTAGCCAAGGCCATCGCCGACCAGTTGCGAGCGCACCTGAGCGGTCGGGAAGAGCAAGTCATCAGCGCCAAACCGACGGACAATCCCGAGGCCTACGATGCCTACCTCCGGGGGCTGGCTTATACACTGAAAACGCAAAACACGCCCGCCAACGCCCTTGGCGCGCAGAAATATCTCAGAGAAGCGGTGCGCTTAGACCCGAAGTTCGCCCTTAGTTGGGCCCTGCTGTCATCCGTCGATGCGCTCGGCTACATCACGAGGAATCTTCAACCAACGGTCGCCTTGCGTGAAGAGGCGCGGCAGGCAGCCGAAACCGCATGCACCCTTCAGCCCAACCTCGGCGAGGCGCTGCTTGCCAAGGGCTATTACCACTACGGCTGCCTGAAGGATTACGACAGCGCTGTGCGTTACTTTGAGCAAGCACGTCAGTTCCTGCCCAACAGCAGCCGGATTCCTGAATCACTGGCCTATATTGCGCGGAGGCGAGGCCAATGGGACCGGAGCGAGTCCTATTTCGACGAAGCCGAGCGGCTCGACCCTGGCAACGTTAACTTACTCACCTCGCACGCAGAATCCTATGTCTGCCTTCGTCGTTTCCCCGAAGCGCTGCGAAAGCTTGAGCAGGCTCTCGATATTACACCGGACGACGTTGATACCCTTGTGCTAAAGGCGGGTATCGCACAAGCCGAGGGTGACCTGGCGCGTGCCTCGGCGCTCCTCGCTCCGCTCCACCCGGCGGCCGACGACACCGAGGCCTTGGAAACACAAGTTTACCAAGCGATTCTGGAGCGCCGGCCTGCACCAGTCATCCCTCGGTTAAAGGAAATATTGGCCAAGCCTGATCAAGCGTTGGGTTATCACAACGGCGAACTGCGCTTTTGGTTAGGCTGGGCGCAAGAAGTCACGGGCGATCATGCCGCCGCCCAGGAGAGCTGGCGGCAGGCGCGCAGCGAACTGGAATCTTTCCTCAAAGAACAGCCGGAAAATCGTAGCCTCATTGGAGATCTCGCGCTGACCAATATGGGGCTGGGTGACAAAGCCGCCGCGTTGGCTCTGACCGAGCAGGCCAAGGCCGCGAATCCGATCGAGAAAGACGCGATAGATGGTCCCGCTCCGATCGAGGTCCTCGCCCGGGTCGCGGCGCGCATGGGGGACGCCGACCGCGCCATCGCCGCTTTACAGAAACTACTCTCGATACCGTATGAAGGCCCCCTGGTGGCTTCAGGCCCGCCGCTCACTGCTGCGCTGCTCCGGCTCGATCCCATGTTTGATCCGCTTCGGAATGATCCGCGCTTCCAAAAACTCATCTCCGGACCTACGCCGAAATGATCGCGTTCCGACTTGTTTTTCGGCAACGCGATATTTGTGAAGTCTACAGGGTCCGAACCGTCCTTGAATAATTCGCTTCCCTCTCTGGGATCCGCTGCGAAGCGATCCACGTTTTCAAGCGCTAGTTAAGCGGCTCACTCCGACCGTTTCTCACTAAGAAGCCACCTCGTCGGCAGGCGAAGTAACCGCGGATTGCTCGAATGCCAGACGGATCGGAAAGGAATTTTTGGTTATCCAACTAATCCGCGTAATCCGCGGTTTGAAGGGGAGAAGAAATTTCAAATTTTCTGAAATGTCCGCTCACAAAAGCTTGAGAAAGAAGTAGCAGATCAACAACGGACAACACGAGTGAACACCGACGCAAACGATCGCGTTACTGCAAATAAGGAAGACTTCAAGACAGGCGATCGCGCTGCGTTCTCTCCGCAGCTTTTTGCACTTTCGACCGATGCCTCATTAGGTCGGTTCGGGCATCGGATAAAACTTCGTGAGCGCCTTACCCGTTTGCTCCGAGCTCCTTTATTCGCGTTCTTAAGATGTCTAGTGCCACCAAGAATACCAGAAATTCCTGCGATAGTCCCAGGCTTGGTATTTGGTTCCTCGCTTTCATCGAGGAACGCTAGCTCATGGACATCGAAGGCGGCAGCACGAGCTAGCAACGCAGCCACTTATGGTCGATCCAAACCTGTCTCTGGCTTATGAATCTGGAACTCGTTGGACATGAAAATGGCACAATGTCAGCGATATCATCCAGCGTTTCCAAAGAACAAGGCGCCACCGAGGGACAGGAATTGGCGTCTTTTGAAGAAACAATGTTGCCTCACATGGATGCGGCCCACAACCTCGCCAGATGGCTCCTTCATAACGAAGAGGATGCGCAGGATGTCGTTCAAGAGGCATATTTGCGCGCATTTAAATCTTTCGGCGGATTCCATGGCTCTAATGGCCGAGCCTGGTTGCTGACGATTGTCCGGAACACTTCTTACACGTTGCTGAAAAAGAATCGGGCGGTTGATCTCACCATAACTTTTGATGAGGAGATACACGTATCCGGCCACGAATCGGTTAATCCTGCAACGATTCTCGAGCAAAGTGAAGACGCGGACTTAGTCAGGGAGGCAATGGATAAATTGCCTGTGGAATTCCGGGAAATCTTGGTGCTGCGCCACCTGGAAGGTTTGTCCTACAACGAAATAGCCGAGATTGCGCAGCTTGTGCCCGGCACCGTCATGTCGCGGCTTGCGCGCGCGCGGGGCAAACTCAAGGAGACTCTTGCCGCTCGCATGACAGACTACCGGACCATGTAGTTCTACGAGGTTGCGCTCGTTAGGCATTTACGCCGATTCCGTTGCGCTGATCGATTTCTGATCAAAGAGATCGGCGCAGCAGTAATTGCCAGTCAAGTGCTTACCTCCCTCCGTGGTATCGATACGGATAACTCAGAGTACGGCGCGCGCGAAGCACGCATTAAGCGCATCAACAACGCCATGCCCAAACCCCAAGTGCCGTTGAGAATCAGCGTGCTAACGATGACCTTCGGATTCCAGCCACCTGCCATTGGCATACCCTTGAGCGGGGAGACGATGAACAGTGTCACCGAGCCGGAGGCGATGGCGCTGATCACCTGTGCCCGCACCCAGTAAGCCGGACCGTTCACATTCTTGAGGAACGGCCAAATCACCACACCCCACGCGCCGCCCCAGAAGGCCAGCGAAATCACGGCCGGAATAGCCAGCGGCGGCACTGCACTGAAATCGTAGGGCGCGCGCGGAACAACGGCAGCGAGATAGAACGGCGTGAGTAATCCCTGATGGAACACGAGTGTCGAGACAAAGCCGGCGATGAAGGGCTTTACAAAATGAATGGCGCGCTGGTTCATGGTGAAAACCTCCTTTTTGTCACGCCCATGCATTCTATTTCTCGGCCATGAGCCTGTTCTTCGGAGACTTTTGGCGGCGACGTACGAACGCGGCTCAGATCGTGGACGATAATTAGGTGGAACAATTTGCAGCGTCATAATACGGCGGGTGTGCAGCGGCCCAGAAAAGCGGTTGCCGCCCATCCAATCGCGGTAGTCAATCGTTTCATGTCGTTACCTGAAGCATTCCTAGAACTGTGACTGATAGCGCCATAGGTCGGATTTACCCCTTCATACCGAGCTGGCGGATTTCTATTCCCAAAAAGTTGATATCCACCGGTTATCTGGCGAGAAAGTTTGATCGACTGAGTGCTTCTCGGCAGAGGGAGCGGAATAAAAACGGAGCTAAAGCGGTTCTGTTAAATAGGGGCAAAAAAGTATGAACCAAAGTGGAACCAGTGCGACGACAACCGTCGCTGGTCTGGCGCACCACGCGGGAAACCGCGCACTCTCAATTTGGCAAAGAAAACCGAACTATTTCGCTGTTCTGAATTTTTCGGTTAATCCCGAGGCCGAGAGGCCAAAAGTCGCTAGTGCGGTCTGGTCGATTCTCAGTGATTGAGAAATACCAGTGATGAACGAGCAGTTACCACTCGCGGTTTACTACGAGCATCCAGATTGGTTCCGCCCGCTCTTTGCGGAATTGGATCGCCGCTCCATTCAGTACGTGCGCATCGATGCCGGATGCCACGCGTATGACGCGACCGCGATCGATAGAAAATACGCTTTGTTTTTCAACCGGATGAGCGCCTCCGCCTACCAACGCGGTAACGCACAAGCCATCTTCTTTACGCGCGACTATCTCGCGCACCTCAAGCGTATTGGAACGCGCGTCATCAACGGCTGCAAAGCGTTCTCGCTCGAGATTTCGAAGGCATCGCAACTCGCGTTCCTCCACTCCCTGGGAGTGGACGCGCCGCGCTCGCGTATCGTGAACTGCGCGATCCAAGCTGCTTCCGCAGCACAGGAGATTGGATTCCCAGTCATCGTTAAACCAAATATCGGCGGCAGGGGCGCAGGGATTATGCGTTTTGATTCTGCGCCGGCATTTGACCGTGCGGCCGCGGCCGGCGAAATCGATTTTGGGATCGATAGCACTGCTCTCGTGCAGGAGTTTCTTCCAGTCCGCGGGGGACACATTACGCGCGTCGAGACTCTCGGTGGAAAATTTCTGTATGCGATCAAAGTCTACACCTCGGGAGACAACTTTAATCTGTGTCCGGCTGAGATATGCGGGATTGGAGACGGCGCTTCCGCCGCGAATACCATGGGCCTCGTCGATGCACCGAAAGCCGGATTGAAAGTGGAGGCTTACACACCCCTACAAGAAATAATTGATGCAGTTGAAAAAATCGTCGGTGCCGCACAAATCGAAGTGGGCAGCGTTGAATACATCGTCGACGATCGCGATGGCCGCGTCGTTTATTACGACATTAATGCACTTTCCAATTTTGTTGCGAACGCGCCTCAAATTCTTGGTTTTGATCCGCACGTGCGGCTGGTCGACTACCTTGAGGAGGAAAAGGGGGAGGCCTAATGCGCTATGGGTATTGGCTCCCCGTCTTCGGCGGCTGGCTCCGAAACGTGGAAGACGAACAGATGGAGGCGACGTGGGAATACGCTAGCCGTCTAGCGCGACGAAGCGAAGAGATCGGGTTCGATCTCACGCTGATCGCTGAACTAAACCTCAACGACATCAAAGGCGCCGATGCGCCTGCGCGAGACGCTTGGTCTACAGCCGCAGCCTTGGCAGCGGTGACGAAACGCCTCGAGTTGATGGTTGCGGTCCGTCCCACCTTTCACTCGCCCGCCCTCCTCGCCAAAACAGCCGCGAACATCGATCATATCGCCGGCCCGGGCCGTCTTTCTCTCAATGTTGTTTCATCCTGGTGGGCGGATGAGGCAAAGAAGTATGGTGTCCATTTCGAGCAGCATTATGATCGTTACGCGCGCACGGCGGAATGGCTCGAAGTCGTCGACCAGATGTGGAAACGGGATCATTTTTCTTTCTCTGGAAGTTACTATCAGGTCGAGGATTCGATCCTGCGGCCAAAGCCAATCTCACAGCCACGACCAGTGATTTACGCGGGTGGCGAATCGGAAGCGGCGAAGGAATTGATCAGTGAACGGTGCGATGCCTTTGTCATGCATGGAGATCCTCCCGATCGTGTCCGCTCCAAGATCGCTGACATGTCCGAGCGAAGAGAAAGGAAAGGTCTCGGTCCTATGACTTTCGGAGTCGCTGCCTACTCGATTGTTCGTGACACCGAAAAGGAAGCGCAGAGAGAACTGGCGCGCATTACCGACGTGAAGCAGCCAGCCGCCGGCTACGACAATTATCAGCAATGGCTGGCCGGCACAAAGCTTGACCAACATGTTTCGCTAGAAGATTACTCTGTCAGTAATCGAGGATTGCGGTCTGGACTGGTCGGCACACCGGCCAAATTGCGGAACGCATTGCCGAGTTTGAAGCGGTTGGCGTTGACCTTCTCCTGCTGCAATGCAGCCCGCAATTCGAAGAGATGGAGCGATTTGCCGAAAATATAATCGCCCCGATCGATCGTTGAGTGTTCTAACGGACAGCGGCCTGGGAAAGGATCGAGTTGGCTGCGGTTGCGTTTGCCAAGTCACTACTGTCTGGTCGTACTCCGCGCCGCATATGACTTGCGGCATAATAAGAACCCACGACCAAGATCGCGGCTAATAGTTGAGCGACCATCGTCTCGTAAGTGGGGAACACCGCAAACCACATCCCCATCCAAGTAGGGGCGACGTTGGCCAACCAACTAATGTCTGTTCTGGAGATCCAATGCGCGAGTTGCATCTCCTGCGCCTGTTCACCCACCATTACCTCCAAGACGACTCCCAGCAGAATGCCTGTGGTAATCAGCATCTTTCTATATGGGAGATGCTGCTGCAGAACGAACGTAAGTACAGCCACAATCCCTGAGAGAAGAAGGCCGAGCAACGCGCCCTTTAGCACGACGCTGCCGCCCAGTCGCAGATTGTAGCTTTGGAGAAAAAGAACAACTTCGAAGCCTTCGCGATAAAGGGAAGTAAATCCAAGCAGAATCAAACCGAAGACAAGGCGAGAGCTTTCGCCATTCGAATTGGCGAATAGCGCTTTCCTGCGGCGATTATGCGCCCGAATCCAGCCACCCCAATAAATTTTGTGGAAAAACCAGTTCATAATCACGAGCAGAACAATGACCGCGACAAGGCCGGTCGCTGCTTGTAAGTCGAGCGCTGGAACACTTTCCGTAAGTTGTCCGACGATTTCGATAGCGATGAACCATGTCACTAATGTCGCGACGAACGCCATGCCCGCACCTATCGCAACGGGACGCCGATGCGCCTGATCGCTTCCGGTCATGCTCGCGGTGATCGCGGCGAGTACCAGGATGCATTCGAGTCCTTCGCGGAATACGAGGACGCCGATATCCATAAACGCCACGACTGGGCTCGTACCCGGTCGCATCGGGTCGGGTGTGCCATGTGCAGTGGCAGCTTGCCAGATGATCAGCGCGATCACGAATATCGCGGCGCCAAGAACAACAATGTAAAAAGCGGCGCGGACTGGAGGGCGTCGTGAGAGTGCAGTCATAAGCGCAGCACGGCGGTGAGCTGCCCGCCCCCGCTCACTCGAGCTTTGGATTTGCTCGCCCATCTAACTCATTTCGCAGATGCGCGAGTTGGGTTAGGCCATTTCCCGCGCGCGCGGGTAATAGCCGGCGCGTCATGGGTTCGTGATCGCCATTATTCTTAGACGCATTCCAGGTGTAGCCGGGCGAACGGAAATCGCGACGTTGATCGAGGTCGTACACCGCGCAAACGTCCTTGGGGAAAAGAAGGTCCAGCGTCCAGTCGAATGCCACACGAACTTTTTTGTCCAAGCCGGGAAGTTTGCTCAGGTAAATCGTCCGCCACATCCACCAGGCGAAGAAGCCTGAAAAATTGAAGCCAAAAATCCGTGCCACACCCATCCGACGACCGATCGAAGCCAGCAACCCGATGGTCCTGAACGAAAATGATCTTAGAGCACGACCTAGGAGTGCAGCCGCGATATTCTGCGCCACAACCTTACCTTCGCGTATGGCATGTTGCGCGGTCGGCGGATGAGACTGACCTGGATTTCTGATATCTGGCACAAACGCACAGTCACCCACGGCCCAGACATCAGGCCAATCGGGAACTCGTAAGAATTGGTTTACGAGTAATCGGCCCCGTTCCTTTGCACAGGGGAGCGAAGAGATGATGGGACTAGGCACGGTGCCTGCAGTCCACACAAGAGTGTGCGATGGAATTGAGACACCATCGGCTAAGAAAACCTTGCCCTCCGTCACGGTCTTAACCCGGGTTTTAAGGCGAATTTCTACGCCGCGCCGCACGAGCACCTCCTCGGCGTATCTTCCCAGGCTTTCACCCAGTTCCGGCAGGATCGCCGGACCAGAATGGACCAGCATAACCCGCAACATATCTTCACACAGATTGGGGTAGAACGGCAGCGCTTCCCGCACAAAGTCATTTAACGCCGCAACCGTTTCCACACCCGCGAAGCCACCGCCCGCCACTACGAAGGTAAGTAACGATTGCCGGTCGGTGAGATTGCATTCGGAATTTGCCTCTTCCAAATGTCGGATGATTTGAGCGCGCAACTGAATCGCATCACGAAGCGATTTCATCGGTACGGCCAGGTTGGCGAGACCCGGGATGTCGTAAAAGTTGGTGATCGATCCCAGTGCGATGACCAAATGATCATAGTCGATCTGGAGGGAGTGGTTACGATAACCATGTGAAATCAAAACCCGCTTGTTTGGCAGGTCAATCTGGTTCACGTCACCCACCAATACCTCAACTTTACGAAGTAGCTTCCGAAGGGGGTTTACGATATTTGTGATTTCGAGATCGCTCGCTGCGATCTCGTGAAGCATCGGCGTGAACAAGAAAAAGTTATCGTGGCTAACGAGGCAAATCTCTACCGCGCTCTGGCGTGCCAGCAATTTCTCAAGATGAATGGCGGCATAAACTCCGCCGAAACCGCCGCCGAGAATGACGATTCGTTTTTTGCCAGGCTTATCGGGTGGCCCGTCGATCATCGCGTTCTTTCGATTCGTTCTGATGGCAACGCCGGGATTACAGCGCGGATGTCTGCTCGGCTGTTGTGTCCGGTAGTTTTGGCTGCGCTACTCCGCTGGGGCCGGAATGACTTAACCCTTTCTCTATTTCATCTCGAGCGGCGCTGAACTCCTTTACCGCCTTGCCCATACCCCGAGCAAGCTCAGGCAGTTTCTTCGCGCCGAACAGGAGGAATACAATGAGAAGGATTATCATCATGTCCGGCCCCGCAAAATTAAGGATACTAGCGATCATTGGAGTCATAAGCGTGTTTGGTTAGCGGTAATTTGTTCTTCACTTATTCAACCAATTTGGTGGATTTATATTCCCGGAGAGTGATGTGCGTCAGTGTTTCGCCTGTGATGGTTTTTGTTGAGTGTCCGCTGCTTTGAGTGTCATTAACACCCCGCTTCAGCGGGCTGCGAGACGCCAAAGCAAGCGTTGGTAACCGGTTCAGCGGTTTTTTCACTGCCCAGAGAAACCGCTAAAGCGGTTTGCCGCCTTGAACGCCGCCAGGCAGCTCGCTTAGTATCTGTTTAGCGCGCTAAAGGCGCCGTCTCATGCCAGCCTGGGGCATAGCCCCAGGACTCTGACCGGATCGTGAAGAGCGCTGAAAGCGCGACTCAACCCACCCAGTTCGTGGCATAGCGCCAATGATGGACGAGGGCGCCGGAATGAGTCGCGCCTTCAGCGCTGGGGTTTCGGCGTTGCACGATCCCTAGGGCGCTGCCCCAGGCTAGGATGAATGCTGTGCCTTTGGCGCTAAACACATACCTCGCTCAAGCGAGGTGTTAATGAGAAAACGGCCCCTGCACTCATCACCAAGACGCTAAATACGTACCTGTGAGATGACATCTTCTCCGCGGGTTTTTTTTGCCAGAATGGAATAAAACGGGGCCACGCCAGTCTTATTAGACAAATGGGAACCAATACTATAGCCGTGTCGGACCGAAAATGACGCTGTCGAAAACGTTATGGCTTTACCATTGAAAGTGGAACATGCTTCCCAGACCGAAGATTTCGAATCGGATCCGAAGATTGTGAAGTTTGTCGTACTCAAGAGGCGCGAAGAACAGGATCAACCTCCGAAAGAGGAGTTAATGTCTTTCGAAGAAGCGATGTTGCCTCATCTTGATGCTGCGCACAATTTAGCGAGATGGCTGCTTCGCAATGAACAAGACGCACAGGACGTGGTGCAAGAGGCGTACCTGCGCGCGTTCAAATCTTTCGCCGGATTCCACGGTTCAAATGGCCGTGCCTGGTTGCTGACGATTGTCCGAAACACTTCCTACACGTTGCTAAAAAAGAACCGTGCCGTTGACCTGACAACAACTTTTGATGAAGAAATACACGTGTCCGGCCACGAGTCTGTGAGTCCCGCAACGATTCTCGAGCATAGTGAAGACGCGGAACTAATTAAGGAAGCAATGGATGAATTGCCTGTGGAATTCCGTGAGATCTTGACGCTGCGACACCAGGAAGGTCTATCCTACAAGGAAATAGCCGACATCGCGCAAATTCCGCCGGGTACGGTCATGTCGCGGCTCGCCCGCGCCCGCGCCAAGCTCAGGGAATGTTTAGCGGCTCGAATCGGTAAGGAGAAATAGATGAACTGCGAAGAAGCTACAAAACTGATGGATGGTTATTTGGATGGCGAACTGGATCCCATTACCAGCCAGACAATCGAACAGCATTTGCAGGAGTGCCATAAATGTGATCAAGCCTACAAAACGCATGGCTCGCTAATTCGTGCGATTGGCAATGCCACCCCTTATTACAAGGCGCCCGCCGCGTTACGTGAGCGAATTCAATTCTCGTTGCGAGAAGAGATCGCCGAACGGCCAACGCGAAATGTCGTGCGAGATTCTCAGGTGCTGTTCCGAAGAAGGCAGCCAGAGCTGCGGACCATTCTTTGGGGGACACCATGGAATTGGCTGGGTCTCGCCGCGGCCATCGTTTTTGCAGCCATTATCACCTGGAACGTACTGCCCCGATTGCAGCGACCCGGGCAAGATCAGTTCTTGGCGACGCAGCTCATCGCCAGTCATGTGCGTTCGCTTATGGCAACCCACCTCACGGACGTCGCTTCCTCCGACCAGCACACCGTAAAGCCCTGGCTGGACGCCAAGCTCGATTTTGCCCCTGCGGTTGTGGACCTTTCCAGTGAGGGATTTCCTCTGATTGGTGGCCGTCTGGATTATCTGGATAACAGGCCGGTGGCGGCTTTGGTTTACCAAAGGCGTAAACATTTCATTAACCTGTTTGTTTGGCCGGCAGCGCCCGATGAAACCAGAACTCTGAAGACAATTACGCGCCAAGGTTATCAGCTCTTGCACTGGGTTGATTCGGACTTCAACTACTGGGCGGTCTCCGACGTGAGCGATAACGATTTGCAGGCTTTTAAGCAGCAGTTCGAAAAGCAGACGCCGCATCATTGACGACCTTCTGGTCGCTCATCGCGCGATTCAACGCTGGTTCATAGGCGGTGAGCAGCGGTGCATTGTGGTCGAATGCAGATAATCTCGGACGTGCTGTGCCATGTTTGTCTCCCGACGGCCGGACTAGAAGCCATCTCATAAATAGGAGGAGACCTTGCCCTGCGGGTGACGTCGCTTTGTGACTTTGGTTGCGTTGCTCCTCGGTCGCCTGAGGATATGCTTTCTCGTCACGCCTTACTCAAGCCAAAATCGACAGCCACGCGGCCTCTCCCATTTATAAGATGGCTTCTAGTCAAAAAATCAAATTACGACACTACTCTCCGCTATTATAAGCCGATTAGCGCGCTGCTCATCGCATCGGAATTACTGTTCCAGCAAGACCCGAGCTTCTCATGCCTCGTTCCGATCCCGAAGAATTCCCTCCCTCAACGGGAATATCCGCTAAGCAAAGCGGTATGGATCAGTGAAAGCAGTTAAAGAAACCAAACCAAAGAAAGACTCAATTATGTCAGCTTCTCCTAGTCACTATCAAAAGCGCACCGCCAGATGCGTGACCGTGTTGTCGCCGTTTCTGAGACATGTAAATACACGCACTCTGGCGTTCGCGATGTTCGTTGCTTTCGCGCTTCTGAGTAGTACCCGCGCAAAGGACTCCGAAACCAGAAGGTCCGCTCCTACTAAAGCTATGAAGACTGAGATTATAATTGATAACCTCAGCTTTTCACCAGACACATTGAGGCTGCCGGCCGCCGACCTGAAAGTGACCTGGATCAACCGCGGCTACGTAGCGGACCTGGTCGCGAGCGCAGACAATCAGTTCAAGAAGTCGCCTGTATTGAAAACTGGGGCAGCACTTCGCCAACAGCTTCGCCCCCGCACGAACTTACTCTTACATCTGCTCTATCCCCCCTCGGGTGCCGACGGGGAGATTACCGCCAAGTAGATATCAACGACAACGCAACTCTATGAAATCAACACATTATTCAACTCTTTTGAAAGCCGTCATCCTAATTTTGCCACTGAGCTTGTACTTTCGCAGTGCAACAATTGGACAAGCGGGAGATAGAAGTCTGCTATCTCCCGGCCCCCTGAGGCTAGGGCATTTGGACTGTCGGGCTGAATTACCGCAAGGGTCTCTCAAGGTCTATTCCACCACCGATGAATTCAACGATGGCAACGCATGGTACTTTCCGCACAGTGCTTTCGCCATCTACACAATCGACGGAAAGCTCTTTAAAAATGTCAACAGCCATTTCATGTACGATGAAATTCCCGAGGTGCTCGTGGCGCTGCCGGTTGGATCTTACATGGTCGTTGCTCGATCGGAGAAGGACGGATATATCCGCCTGCCCGTTGTCATAAAGGCGGGCCAGCGGACGATTCTCGACTTGGATCTCAGAGAAAAGGGCACACTACGCCGGATAGCACAGAACTGATCAATGGTGAGTTCGAATGGTCCAGACGTTAAATCAAACTCTCCTGCAATCTTGCGCGCACCTTCACCGAAAATCACATGAACGCCTTTGACCTCAAAGCTGCTCTTCTGGCAAAACACGCGCAACACCCGGTAGTGATTCATTTCCCAATAGCCTTGTTCATCATCAGCGTCGCACTAGACGTCCTGGCGATTTGGAAAACGAATCCAACGATGGCGAAGGCCGCATACTATAATCTTGTGGCGGCGGCACTCTCGGCGCCAGTGGCTATTGCGACCGGACTAACCGCATGGCAGTGGCAACTGGAAGGAGCGAAACTAAAAGGAAACCTTCTCTTGCATCTGAGCTTCGCGTTGGCATCAAGCGGAATGATTTGGCTTCTTTGCGGATGGCGTTTTCGCCAGCGGAAAAACCCGCAGCAAACGCCAGGGATCATCTACATCTTTCTTGCACTTTGCACAGGTACTCTTGATCGCGATGACCGGGCATTTGGGCGGGATCGTTAGCGGCGTCGAGAGCGGCGCATCCTGAGCGTGATCTCCTGCGCCGCCTTCTATCTTGAAAGAGGTATTGAGGAAACCGCATGACTTCCGAGGTGCGCAATGAGTTTGAGGCAAAGTACGACGATCGCGTTCGGAAGATCCGCCAAGCGGCCGCCGAGGTGATAAAGCAATTAGACGAATTGCGTTCAGCCGGACCCGTGGCGGCAGAAGCACTCGACGCTGAGGTTGCGCGCATTGCGCAGGAGACGCTGCACCCTTACGGATGCGATATCGTTGTTCACCGGACGGATGATGGCGTAACACGATTCCTGATCAAGGTCCAGAGCACTGGGAGACGGTACGATCTAATCAAGAGCTTTTTCCATCGTGACGATGGATTAATTTCAAGAGCGGAGGTCTGACTTATGGCCCTCAAGCTTAAAGAAAATAACGCCATTGCAACCGGTGGGAAACATTCTGTTGGGCCAGTAGAGGCGGTCACGAGCTTCGTGGCAGGATAAGTCGTAGTTTTTCTGTAAGAGTGGCTTAGATCCGGGGCGATGCATCCCTTTCTTGAGTAAGCGCCCGTGCAGATATGTTGCGTTGCTATATCCGACGCTCTTCCAGCAGCTCTGCTTTCCGAAACACCTTCTCATACGATGGGAATATTAGTTCAGCAAAATGGTATGAATAACTGAAAGCAATTTTACCGATGGCACCACTACTAAAACCAGATCTCGGAAGGACTCATCTAATGTTCGCTTCTCCAATTCACCATCAGAAACACACTGCCAGGCGAGTATCCGCACTCTCGCCGATTCTGAAACATTTGAATACAGGCACTCTGGCGTTTGCGATGTTTGTTGCTCTAGCGCTTTTGAGTAGTACGCACGGCAAGGACTCCCACACAAGAAAGTCAGCTCCTGTCAACGCGATAAAGACTGAGGTTACTATCGACAACTTCAGTTTTTCCCCAAACACATTAACGCTTTCAGTCGGCGCGACAGTGACCTGGACCAACCACGACAACGTGCCACACGTTGTGTCGAGTGCTGACAATCAATTCAAAAAGTCAACCGTTTTGAAGACTGGTCAGAGCTTTTCCCACACCTTCGTGACAACGGGAACCTACTCTTACTTCTGTTCTATCCACCCCCGGATGACAGGGAAAATCATCGTCAAGTAAACATCAGCCGCACCAACTACATGAAATCATCACTTTGCTTATCGTTTTTGAAAGCCGCATTACTGATTGTTCTATTAGCTTTGTGTCTGAGTGGATCAACGGCGACCCAAGCCGCAGGTAACGATCTGTTGTCTCCAGGCCCAGTTAGACCAGGGAATTTCGATTATCGACCTGAGTTACCACAAGGATATCTCAAGGTCTATTCCGCCACCGATGAATTCAACGATGGCGACGCGTGGTACTTCCCACACAGCTCTTACGCCATCTACACGGTCGGTGGAAAGCTCTTTAAAAACGTCAAGAACCACCGTTCCGCAAACGATGAAATCCCCGAGGTCGTGGCGTTGCCTGTTGGAACTTACGCCGTTGTAGCTCGGTCGGGGAGAGGCGGATACGCCGGCATGCTCGTTGTTATCAAAGAAGGTCAGCAGGCGATCCTCGACTTGGATCTCTGGGAGACAAAAACGCAAAGGAGCCTAGCACGCAACTGACGAATTTCGATCTATGAACTCGGAAAAGGGTGAGGATGGCCCAGATAGTAGCAATGGCCGCGTTCTGAAAATCAGAGTGGCAGCTGCCCCCGCACTGATGGGATTAGAGCAATTGCGTGCAGCCCAACCTATGACGCAAGAAGTGCCCGACGCTGAGTTCGCGCGCATCGCACTAGAGAAATTGCAGCCTCATGGATGCGGCTTCGTTGTTCACCGCATTGACGATGGCATAACCCCTTTTGTCATGAGGGCCCTGGGCGGCGAAATTCGGATACGGTGTCGTCTCGAATTTTTGCCAACACTCCAATCGATCAACTCAAAAAACGGAGGGCTGACTCATGGTTCTTGACCTTAGAGGAAAGAAGGTGGTTGTAACCGGTGGGAAACGCTCCATTGGGCGCGCCATTGCGGAAGCAGTGGCGCGTGAAGGAGCCGACGCGGTAATTTGGCTGCGTCACTGGAATGATGAGATTAACGAAGCGAAAGTACTACCAATAGTGCAACTCGAGGTCGCATCGCACCAGGCCAATGGAGCAGCGCCAACCTCGCTCTGGCGCCAAACAATGGCGCAGAAATCTTACTGGTGATCCGGTTGGGTAACGCCAGAACCTCACGTCTCACACTCAAAGATTTTTGGAATAAAACTGCGCGGAGTCGGTATGGAAAGGGCGTGAGGCAATGTGCCTGAACACCTAAACAAACCCAAAACCCAAACAAACCAAAATAAAACCCACATTCTATGCAATCTGATATCCATCACTCCGACGACAACGGCGCCAAAGAGGCCACAGCATCATCGCAATTAGCAACCTCGCTCTCAGCGCCCAACCGCCTCGCCAGGCGATCTTTTCTAAGAAATCTTGGGCTGGGCGCGGCCCTTCTCGTGCCAGGCGCCGCTTTACTGAGCGGTTCTGGCAAGGCATTGGCAAACAATGAAAATGAAACGGAGAACAACGCTCTTACCCGTGGAGATGTTGCGATCCTCCAGCTCCTTGCTGCCGCAGAATTGATCGAAGCCGACCTGTGGCAACAGTACAACGAACTTGGGGGCATTAATGCGCCAACCTCAGGCTACACCGCTGCCCTTCAAATTCTCGACGGCGACCAGCTTCAGTATATTGCCGACAACACCGATGACGAGAAGAGTCACGCGGCTTTCCTAAATGCCTATTTAAAATCCAAAGGCGAGCAGCAGGTTGACCTGAGGCAGTTCGCCCGGTTGCAGCCCAGCCAAGTCTCGTTCGTCCCGCAAACTGGACGGCTTACGAACCTTAAGCAGCTCAGTGTGGATACCAGCTGGTGGACCCGTTATCGCAGCACCACCAACCCTGATTTTGGTGCGAAGTTCCCGGATGCAGTCCCGAGCTTGAAAACAGAGCAGCATACGGCCATTCCCAGAAACAATGCCGAACTGGGCGATCCAAACAATCCCAGTGACCATGTCAAAGCGATCGCCTTCACGGCCGGATTTCACTTTGGCTTTATTGAGCAAGGTGGCACCAGCCTCTACGCGACCCTGGCGCAAAAGGTAACCAGCCTGGAAGTTCTTCGAATCCTTATCAGTATCGGCGGATCCGAGATCATGCATTTTCAGACCTGGCAGGACAAGGCGGGCAATGCCACCCCCTTGACCGACTTCGATCCGGTGAACAATTCAACGGTGACCTTTACTAACCTCGCCACCGGTCAGCCGGAGACGTTGCAAGCCAACCTGATCATGCCCGAGCCGTGCGAATTCATCAGTCCACACCTGCCTCCCTGTGCCATCATTCGCCCGACCGGTCCAGGGCAATTAGACGCAAGGGGCGCTATCAACAGCTTCATTGAAGACGGGCTCTTCAGGGGACAATCCCCTCGGTTCATGCAGTTGATCACCTCTTTGGCGCAGGCTGCGGACGCGGCCGAGAGGGAAGTTTAAGATTAAGGTACGCGACAATTCAAATCGCCGCGCTGCAGGTTGACGCCGCAGCGCGGCGTTTTTGCAGATACTGCGAGTTCCGCAGCTAACCGCCCAAGATTTCGGGAATAAATGCGAACCAGATTGGTAAGGACAGTTGTAAGGCAAATACCAATCAATTAACCGAAACAAAACTTATGTCCGACTACATTTCTCACGACCACGAACACGACGGGATCGACCGCCGCGGCTTCCTTCAATGCATGGCTTGGGCCGGGACCGGCCTGCTTTGGACCATAAGCGGCGGGGTCCTTGCGTCGAGAACCCTTGCCCAAATCGCGAAAGCAGGAGACTCGTTGCCATCGGCTACGGATCTCAGTTTTCTCCAGATCAGCGACAGCCACATCGGCTTTAGCAAAGAGGCGAACAAAGATGTGACAGAGACCTTCAAGATTGCTCTCGATCGCATCAACGCGACGCCAACACCGCCCGCTTTCCTTATCCACACGGGAGATATCACGCAGTTGTCGAAGCCGGAGGAGTTCGACACCTTCGATGAAGTTCTCAAGAGCTGCCGGACCAAGGACGTTTTCTATGTTCCCGGAGAACACGATGTGCTCAATGATGGCGGAAAGCTTTACCGCGAGCGTTATTTAAAGAGCGTCGAAGCCAAGGGCTCGGGTTGGTACAGCTTTAACAAAAACGGAGTCCACTTTATTGGACTGGTCAATGTCCTTGACCTTCAGGCTGGCGGTCTGGGGCAGCTCGGCGACGAGCAGCTCGATTGGCTCGAGGCCGACGTGAAAGATCTTGGGACGAGCACGCCGATTGTTGTCTTCGCGCATATCCCTCTCTGGGCGGTTTATCCGCAATGGGGCTGGGGAACAAGCGACAGCGAACGCGCTCTTGGATTTCTGAAACGATTTGGCTCCCTGACAGTTCTAAACGGTCACATCCATCAGGTGCTTCAGAAAGTCGAAGGTAACGTGACTTTCCACACGGCGATGTCTACCGCTTTCCCGCAGCCCGCGCCCGGAACTGCGGCATCGCCTGGTCCTATGAAAGTGCCGGCCGAAAAGCTGCGCAGCATGCTTGGCCTAACAAGCGTCCAGTATAAGCAAGGCAAAACTGCCCTCGCCGTCGTCGACTCCAACCTCAGCTAGATCCATTCAAACTATGACTACACTCACTCACAAAAACAAAATAGCGGCACTCTTATGTGGTATGAGTCTCCTCAATCTCTCCTTCTTCGCACTCGGTGGCGAGATGAAGAACGCCGACAGCACTAGTGCCAAGGAAAATAAAATAGAGATCAAAGACTTCGCCTTCAATCCCCAGACCTTAACCGTGAAGTCTGGAGAGAAGGTGACCTGGATTAACCGAGACGAAGAACCTCACACCGTTGTGAGCGTCGAGAAGCAGTTTAAGAAATCGACCGCGCTCGACACGGATCAAGAGTTCACGATCACAGCGGGCGCCCCAGGCACTTATACCTACTTTTGCTCCGTTCACCCGAAGATGACTGGCACAATCATTGTCGAGAAACCGTAAGTAAAACGAGAACGCACGGCTACGGAAGAACGGGAACTAAAACGAGGGCACGGGCAATTGGCTCTAAGTGAATTTAGAGCTCTCTACCTCAAGACAACGATGAACGCATCTTACTCGAGCCGAAAAACCAAAATGCACACGACGATTGGTCAAATATCATACCCGAATCGCCGGGCGTTTTTTGAGAAGCTGGCGCTGAATTTACCGACGCAGCCGGCGATCAAGATCGGGCCGCCGCCGCTTCCCAGCGGAGAGCGGCTAGGGTCGCGGAATATGCGGAAGGCGGTGCCGACGGAGACGTTGAGTACGGCACAACGGAGCATGGAGCTGAGCCCACGCTTTCATGGAGGTCAGAGCGGTTTGCATGAAACCGATATTTCCAATTAGTCATCGATCTGCTTCCGTTCTCGTCGTCCGGCGCAAAAGGCGTGTGTGCCTTAAGACGGACTCCAATTCCTGCGCAGCAAGCGTCCATGCTGATAGTCGATGCGCAGATCCCTGCAAAACGTCCTTCCATGCGATTGGCCGGGATTACTTCGTGCGCGAAGCGCATCAGCACTTCGCGACCGAGGCTGCGGCTTTTTTCCTGCTCATGATGACGACGGTGCTGCCGTTGTTCAATGGAGCAAACGCTGTCCTGGAGCTGATCCGCTCGACCGGGGGGAGCATTCTGATGCCGGCGATTCGTTAGGAATGGTGACTGACGACGATCTCGGGCATTGGGCATGCCGAAAAGCGTCACATATTCAGTGAACGGTCACCGGCGATCCTTCAGCGGGTCACTGGTCGCTGGGAATTTTCGCGACGCGAAAAATTCCATCAGGCCAGCGCCTCAATCCGGCTGAGTAGATCTTTCTTGCTCGTCATGCCGGTGACTTGGTCGCGCAGTTGGCCGTTCTTAAAAAAAAGCAGCGAAGGGATGGCCCGGATGTTGAACTTCGATGAAAGACTCTGGTTCTCGTCCACGTTTACCTTCCCGACTTTTATCGCGCCGGCTTTTTCCTTGGCGATTTCATCGAGCAACGGCGCGATTAATTTGCATGGCCCGCACCATTGGGCCCAAAAATCGACAAGAACGGGCTTATCGCTGCGTGTCACTTCGCGCTCGAAGTTTGATTCATTCAAATTGATTGCCCCTGAATTTTCCATCAAGAAATGTAGTTCAAGATTTGGATAATCAAAATAACCGCTGAAACGCCCACCAGGCCCCAACAGAGAGTTGTCGGCAGTTGATCGACAACGCCCGCCGTTTGCGAAGCCACGGTGACCCGTGTCACCGCTGGCGCGGCAGCCACGACCGGCCTATCGATCAACGGTTGCGTCTTTTTCATCTGAACGGAGGCCAGAGCTGGGGCTGGATTCGGCACCACTGCGATCCGCGCCGTCTCTTTTTTGGGGCTAACCGATGGCGTAGTGACGGATAATGGTGCGGCGGGCGCATTCGGGACCGGTGCGTTTGACTTGGCGGCCAGTGGCACTGGAGGAGGAGCAAACCGAGGCGCCTGCATCGGCTTGTTCGGCGCGGGCGGAATCAATGGCTTAGCAATCGGCGGACGCGGTGTCCCGGCACCTGGCGGATTCGCCGGCAGAGGGGGAGGACTCGCCGGCGGACGCGTAGGCAAAGTGATTCGCACTGTATCACGAGCCTCGGCTGACTTCGCGGCCGGCGGCGTGACAACGACGCGGACAGTCTCTTTTTTCGGTTCAATTGGATCAGCCATCAGACGGTGCGAATCTGCTAAAACATTGCCCGAAAATCGGCGATTTGTCACTCTTTAAGTTGCGGCCCAGGGGGAAAATCCATTCAGATCTCGCAATCACGCAATCAAATCGTAGCCGCGACCGCCGGTTATTTTTCGATGGATGAATTCGCCCGCTGGTGCGGGTTCATTCAAAATGACGCGGCCATCGACATCGGGCGCATCGGCCTCACTCCGCGCGCTGTGCGGTTGATCGACAAGCAACTTTAATTCGCTTCCGATCTTCGCACGCGCAATTTCGTGCGCAATCTTTTGCTGGATCGACATCGCCCTGCGGTAACGCGCATTCTTGATTTTTGCCGGAATTTGCTCGCGCCATTTTGGCCGCGCGCGATCCTTCTTCCTGCGAGTATTTGAAAATTCCGAGCCGCTCGAACCGCGTGCGCGAGATGAAATCCATGAGCGATTCAAATTGCTCTTCCGTCTCGCCGGGGAAACCGACGATGAACGTCGTGCGCAGCGCGACGCCCGGAATTCCGCTCGCAACCTGTTGATCAAATCTTCAATATGCTTTCGCGAAGTTTCGCGACGCATTCTTTGCAGCATCGCTTCGTCGATGTGCTGGAGCGGGATGTCGATATAACGCGCAACTTTCCCGCACTCGGCGATCGTTGCGATCAACTCATCGCTCCAGTGGGCCGGATGAGTGTAAAGCAGCCGCACCCAAAAATCGCCGTCGATCTTCTGGATCTCACGTAGGAGAGATGAAAGAGTCGGGCCCACGTGAAGAATCTACCGCCTGACGCGGCCCGGCCTTTTCCGGCCACAAATCCATTCCGTAAAAAGTTGTGTCCTGGCTGATCAAATTGATCTCGCGTACGCCTTCCGCCACGAGTGACCGAACTTCCGCTGAACACTGAATCCATCGGCCGGCTGCGATGACGTCCGCGCATCTGCGGGATGACGCAAAAACTGCACGGGTGATTGCAGCCCTCGGCGATCTTTACATAGGCCGAATGCGCCGGTGTCAGTCGAAATCGCGGTGTGTCATAATCGGGAATGTAACGTGGATGCGGCGTAACGAAGTCAAAGCCGCCATTGCCATCCAGAGCAGCATCAGAAACGCCGAACGCCGAACACCCAACATCGAACGTCGAAGTCCGAGCCGGCCTGGTCATTTCTGAATTCAACATTGGGCGTTGGGTGTTCGGACGTTGAGCGTTTTCTTAAAATCTTCTCGACGATTGCCCCGAGTTGACTGACCTGATCCAGTCCGATGAACGCATCAACTTCCGGAAGCGACTCGCGCAGCTCGCGCGCAAATCGTTGCGCCATGCAACCGCTAACGATCAGTTTTTGGTTAGTCCGGCTCGTTAGGCCGCGCCGTTGATGCGCTTCCAAAATCGCGTCGATCGATTCTTCCTTGGCCGAGTCGATGAACGCGCACGTGTTCACGACCAGCACATCAGCCTCCTCCGCGCTCGAAGTGATTTCCATCCCTGCTTGTAAAACGCTCCCCAGCATGATCTCCGCATCGACCAAGTTCTTGGCGCAGCCGAGACTGATCATTCCGATCTTGGTCTTCTGTAGTTGCAGGCTTTCAACGGGACGAGTGCGTCCGATTGGCGGACGTGTCGCCTGCTGACACTGAGTTGATTTGCGATTTGCAGCCGACACGCTCGCCTCCGCAGAGGAATTCCCGGATTTCACTGCGCCTTATTCGACGGTCACGTCGCTGTCGTCCTCTGCGAGCAGCTTGCCGTTTTTCTTAATTTGAATCGCATCGCGATCGAGCACGCGCACGGCAATGTGTTGTCCGCGGAATTCGACGGTACCGTCCGATGGAGAAATCCAGCGCTCGAACGCGGGTCTCACCGCTTCGTCATCGACCACGACTTTGATGTAAGTTTTCTTGAGCGGCTTGATTGCCACCCGATTCGGCCCACCCGATTCCGTCGCATTTTCGGTCACGCCCGCCTTCGCCAAATCTTCCGGTCGCACTGGTTCGGCCCGGCGAATCTCGGGCTCTTTCGGCGGTGCGGACGCCACCGGGGTCGAGCTTACGATCTGCACCGGCTTGCTTGCCCTTGGTGTAGCGGACGGGGCAGTGATTGCCGCGGCTTCCGGTTTTTTTGCGACACTACTTTCTGCAACCGGCCGCGCTGGAGCACCGCTCGGGCTCGGAAGCGCTGGCGATGCTTCGGCGACTCCGATTCTCTGTTCAGTACGCGGCGCGAGCCGTTGAAATTGCAGAAATAATCTCATGACCAAAAATCCGAACACGATCGCTCCAAATGCGATCAGGAATGGCCAGGACGACGAGCGGCTTGATCGCACGGGACGAGTCGGCGCCGGGCGTGTACGGCGCAGCTTCGGTGCCGGTGATTCCTGTAAGTAGGAATAACCATCTACCGTCATCTGCGATGACGTTTCAAACGCGTCGAGATACGGCGTGACATCGACATCGAGAAATTTTCCGTAAATCAGCAGAAAACCTTTGGCATAGGCCAGGCTGGGAAATTGCGAGAAATCGTCCGCTTCGATCTCGGCCAAACGGGACGGCCGGATCTTCGTCATCCGCGCAGCTTCATCGAGTGTGAGACCACGCGCCAGACGCGCTTCCTGAAACTTCTTGCCAAGACCTTCGATCGACATGTTGGGGGCCGGCTAAACGGCAGCGTCAAGATCGACCAAAATCTCGCGCGGTTTCGCGCCTTCGCCGGGACCTAAAATACCGCGCTGTTCCAGAATATCAACGATGCGCGCGGCCCGTGTGTAACCGAGCCGCAGCCGGCGCTGCAACAACGAAGTGGAGGCGCGCTTTTCCTGGCGAATGATCTCAATGCATTTTTCGACCAGCTCTTCATCTTCATCGGTCACTTCCTCGGTCGAACTCGCAGCCGACTGAAGTTTCTCTTGTATCGCCGGATCGAATGCTGGCCGGCCCTGGGCAGAAACGAACTCGACGAGGCAGCGAATTTCCTCATCTGTGACGAGCACGCCCTGTGCCCGAATCAAGCGCGAGGCGCTGGGCGGCAGATACAACATGTCGCCTTGGCCTAACAAACGGTCAGCTCCGTTCTCATCCAGAATCACCCGACTGTCGATCTTGCTTGCCACTTGAAACGCGATCCGGCTTGGAATGTTAGCCTTGATCACGCCCGTGATCACGTCGGCGCGCGGTGTTTGTGTCGCCACAATCAAATGAATTCCAGCTGCCCGCGCCATTTGCGTGACGCGCGCGATCGCGCTTTCTACGTCCGCCGGTGCCGTTTGCATTAAATCTGCAAGCTCGTCGATGATCACGACAATGTAGGGGAGCTTGTCTGGAATCGAAATTTCATCTTCACGCGGAACTTTAATGTGGGGCAAGTTTCCAACTTGCCCTTCTTCTGCATTCGCAAGTTGAAAACTTGCGCCACTTTCCTCATCAACATCTTTCTTTTTCGGCGGCCGCGCATTGAAACTGATGATGTTCCGGACGCCGATCTTGGCGAAGATTTTATAACGCCGCTCCATCTCGTCGGTCAACCACCGCAAGGCAAGCAGCACTTTCTTTGGATCGACAACTACCGGAAAAGCGAGATGCGGCAGCGAATTGTAATGCTGCATCTCGACCACTTTTGGATCGATCATGATAAAGCGCAGCTCTTCCGGCGTGAAACGAAACAGCATGCTGGCGACGAGTGCGTTAATGCAAACGCTCTTACCGCTGCCGGTGGTGCCAGCGACGAGCAGATGCGGCATTTGCGCCAGATCGGTGATGATTGCTTTGCCGTAAACGTCTTTGCCGAGTGCGAGCGGAATTTTCGCGCGCCCTTTCGCTTCTTCCCAATGAGGAGATTCAAGCAACTCGCGCAGCGTCACTGTCACTTTACGGGTGTTTGCCAGTTCGATGCCGACTGTGTCCTTGCCTGGAATCGGCGCGAGAATGTTGATGCGCTCGGCGCGCGTAGCCCGGGCGAGATCGCGTTCGAGACTCACGATCTTGTCCACGCGCACGCCTTTAGCCGGATAAACTTCGTAGCGCGTGATCGTTGGGCCCTTGGTGATATCACCCGGCGCAACCGCGATCCCAAATTGCGCGAGCGTGTCGATCAAAGTCTGCTGGACGCGTTGAAGCTCGGCTGGATCAGCGCCGCCGCGCCCCTCCGGATCGTGCTCGGCCAGCAAATCCAGTCCCGGCAGCGTGTAAGTCTTCAAGCTCCAGGTGCGATTTGTTAGGCTCGGCGTTGTTGTCGAGCTTGCGACCGCGCCACGCAATTCAGCGAGCGACGGCTTTTTGCGCGCAGGGACCGGCTCGCTTGGCAGCGCCGTCGTATCTACGACTTTCGGCGTTGGTCGATTGACCAATTCTTCCGGCGAAATCAATGCAGCCGCCGGCTCGGCTACGGGCGCACCTTGTTTCTTCAATCGCTTCTCCAGCACGCGACTCTGTTTGGCCAGTTCCTTTTGGCTGATCTCGAGCTGGCCTTTCAAATCCGACTTGCGTAATTGCCGGTGCAAACGCCATTCGTGCAGCTTTGCGAACGCGCGCCGTGTTCCGGTGACACTTTGCCTAACGAGATGAATTGGTCGCAGCCCGGTTACCAGGATCAACGTTGTCAGATAAATTCCTCCGAGCAGGATCAGCGAACCGACCTTGCCCATGGAACTGAGCAGCAACGTTCTGCCGAAAAAATAGCCGAACCAACCGCCCGCGCCCTGAATGTTGAAGGCGCGTTTCCATCCTTGCAGATGCTGCGTTTGCAGTTGCAGCAGACACGCGCCCGAAGCGATGAACAAAACAATCCAGGGAATTCGCGGAGTCACGCGTAGACTCGGATGGAACAACTTCGCCGCACCGAACCCGAGCAGAATGCCAGCGAGCAAATACGAGGCTGCGCCCATCATTAAATAACAAAATCCCGCAATGATTGCGCCAAATGGCCCAATGAAATTTTGGGCTGGACGATTGGATGGCGAGAGATAACTCCAAGGTACCCAGGCGGGCAGATCCTTCGGATTATAAGAAACCAGCGCGAGAAAGAGCAGTGTGCCAACGCCAAGAAAAATGAGGGCGAAGACTTCGTTCCAAGCGCTGTTCTTTACCGGCCGGGGCACTTCGGAAAGGATAGTAATCTCGCAGCCGCGTCTTTCAATTAACACTTATTCGTCCTCTTGGGCTCTTGGTTGTAGCCGCCCCGAAAGCTTTCGCGGCTGACCGCAGCCGGCTTCTTTCGCCTTGCGCGAAGCGCGGAGAGCCCGTTACTGTGCCAGCGCGCTATGCGTTTTGATCTTCGCAAGGCAGGGGTCATTTTCGCAGTTGGCGCGATTCTTTTTTGCTGCTCGTGTGAAATGCATCATCTGGGCGAGGACCCGGACGTGCAAAGGGAACATGTCGAGCTTGTCAGCGGATCGGAAGGGAATTCGGACATGATTAAGGAAGTACCGGCTTCTCCCATGCCCTTTGCCAAACCCACGCCCGCTGAATTTTTTCCGGAAAGCAGCCCTCGTTAGGCAATCGCGTCGCCATGGCTAAGTACAAATACGCAACTTCGCCGCCGAACATCACAAAGATGCCGCCCGGCGTGCCCTACATCATTGGCAACGAAGCGGCCGAGCGGTTCTCGTACTACGGCATGAAGTCGATCCTCACCGTCTTCATGGCGCATTACATTTTGAACAAATCCGGCGTCCTCGTGCCGATGCAGCCCAACGAGGCGTATAAGTATAGCCACTACTTCGTCTTCGGGGTCTATTTCCTTCCGATCCTTGGCGCCATCCTCGCCGACGGCTTCCTCGGCAAATATTGGACGATTCTCTCTCTCTCAATTGTTTACTGTTTTGGCCATCTCACCCTCGCTTTCATGGATACATCTTTCGGAATCGCAGTCGGCGAGCGGACGATGCTGATGCTTGGATTGACCCTGATCTGTCTCGGTGCCGGCGGTATTAAGCCATGCGTTTCGGCGAACGTCGGGGACCAATTTGGCGAGTCGAACAGACACCTGCTTTCGAAAATGTTCGGTTGGTTTTATTTTTCGATCAATGCCGGGTCCTTTATTTCCACGCTTCTCTGTCCCTGGCTCCTTTCCAACTCCCACTATGGGCCGCGCTGGGGTTTTGGTATTCCCGGCGTAGCCATGTTGGTCGCGACATTATTTTTCTGGGCTGGCCGCAAAAAGATGGTCCACGTCCCGCCGGCTGGCCTTGGTTATTTGCGAGAAACTTTCAGTCGCCAGGGTCTCGCAACCCTTGGCCGTATCGCCATGGTTTACGTATTCATTTTGTTTTTCTGGGCGCTCTGGGGGATGAGCAATGGCATCGAATGGACCCTGCAGGCCGAGAAAATGAACCTGCATTGGTTCGGAATGGATTTGCTAGCGGCACAGGTGCAGACGGCGAATCCGATTTTGATTCTGCTTTTTATTCCGTTGGTGAATTACGTGATCTATCCAATGATCGATCGCGTCTTTCCATTGACACCACTTCGCAAGATCGGCATCGGATTGTTTCTGACCGCGCTTTCGTTTGTAGTCATTGTTTGGATCCAAGGTCAAATCGACGCGGGTTTTAGACCAAGTGTAAACTGGCAACTCCTCGGTTACGTCATTCTCACCCTGGGCGAAGCGATGGTATCCATCACTGGTTTGGAATTTTCCTACACCCAGGCGCCGAACTCAATGAAGAGTTCGGTCATGGCTTTGTGGTTGCTAACGGTTGCCTGCGGAGAGTTTTTTGATGGATGGTTTAACTCATGGGATCTGAACGCTGACGGGACGAAGAAACTGACTGATTACCAATACTTCACATTTTTCACTGCTCTGATGTTCGCTGCCTCGGTTGTCTTTGTAATTGTCGCTAGGTTTTACAAAGGTCGAACTTACCTGCAATCGCAGCAGCCGACGCTCGATGAGATTGCAACCGAACCAGTCCTTTCCAGCGGCGCGCCGACATAAGGTCGAGATGAAAATTCTCGGGATCGCAATCGTACTGTCATTATCCATGTCGCTCGCTACGGCGTACTCGAATCCCAAAGACGAAGAATTCGAGAAAATCGCCCATAATTATGTCGAAGGAATGCTCGTCTCTCATCCTGAGTACGCAACCGAGCTGGGCGATCATCGCTTTGACGGTCACGTGACCGACTACTCGCACCCGAACAGCGATCGATTGCTCGCTCGCGCTAAAGCGTTTCGCAACTCGCTCAGAAAATTTGACGATTTTTCGCAGCTGACTGGCGCGAACCAGGTAGATGTACGTATTCTTCGAGACAACATCGAGAATGAGATTTTCGAGCTGGAAGAATTGCGCGAACCCGATTGGAACCCGCTCGTTTACAATAACAGCCTGGCCAACGGTCTCTATCTCCTGGTCGCGCGCGATTTCGATTCACCAGAAAACCGCATTCCGAATTTGCGGAAACGGTTGGAAGCAATTCCGCAGGTGATCCAGCAGGCAAAAGAAAATCTGCAGCATCCGCCCCGCGTCCATACCGAAACGGCCGTCGAGCAGGTGCAGGGCGCAATCAGCCTCGTCCGCGAAGGGTTGTTACCGTTGCTCGATCAAGCACCGCAGATGAAAAAGGAGCTTGCGCCGTTGCAGGAGAAAACCGCGACGGTGTTGGAAGATTACAAGAAATGGTTGCAGGACAATTTGCTCAAACGCTCGGACGGAAATTTTCGTATTGGAGCGGACAAGTTTCGCAAAAAGCTGCGTTTCGCCCTGGCCTCCGACCTGTCGATGGAAGAGATCATGAAGCGGGCGCAGACCGATTTGCAGCAGACGCAAACCGCGATTTATGAGACGGCGCTCCCGCTTTACCAAAAATATTTTCCCAACGCCGACGAGAAGACTTTGGCTGACAAACATAAAATAACCGCTGCCGTCCTGGACAAACTCGCGGCCGAGCATCCGGATAACAACACAGTGGTCGGCTACGCCCAAAAAATTGTCACTGAAGCGACGGATTTTGTGAAGGGGCATGATCTGGTGACCGTTCCAGCGACGCCGCTCGACGTTATTGTCATGCCCGAATTCAAACGCGGCGTCGCCATTGCCTATTGTGATGCTGCCGGACCACTCGAGAAAAATGGCAAAACTTTCTATGCAGTTGCGCCGACGCCAAATGACTGGTCGAAGGATCGAAAAGAGTCGTTCTTTCGCGAGTACAACAATTACATGATTCGCGATCTGACCGTGCACGAAGCGATGCCTGGCCATTATCTGCAACTTGCGCACGCGAATGAATTCCATGCGCCGACGCTGGTGCGCGCTGTTTTTCAGAGCGGCACGTTCGTCGAAGGCTGGGCGGTCTACTGCGAGCAAATGATGGCGGAACAAGGTTACGGCGGGCCGGAAGTCAAAATGGAGCAGTTGAAAATGCGGCTGCGGGCGATCGCCAATGCCATTCTCGATCAAAGCATTCATGCCGGAAACATGAGCGAGCAAGAGGCGATGAATTTGATGATGAAAGAGGCGTTCCAACAAGAAGGTGAGGCAGTCGCAAAATGGAAACGGGCGCGACTGACCTCTGCCCAGCTCTCAACTTATTTTGTCGGCGTGAGCGAACATCTTGCGCTTCGCGAAGCGGCGAAAAAGAAATTGAGCAACGGTTTCGATCTGCAAAAATATAACGACCAGGTCATTTCTTACGGCAGCGCGCCGGTGAAATATGTGCGCGAGCTGATGGGGCTGTGACTTTCGTGCGAGTCAGTTCCGCTCTTCGGTCGCGGCCGGAATCAACTCAGCCTTAATGAAGGACGCATAGCCGGATGAGGCGCGTGAAATGGGTATTCATCGGGGAAAATGGATTGAGACAAGGATGGCGCTTCATCATATTGGCGGCGGCAATTATTCTCGTGTCCCAATTTCTGGAGGAACCGGCCCTCGGATTCTTGGCGAGAAAGCTCCACTTAGACAACGGGCTGAGCGCAACGAACCTAATTGTGAGCGATCTGGTGGATCTGATCATCGTGTTGATCATCACCGGCGTGGCCGCCCGACTCGAGCGGCGGCGGATCGACAGTTATGGATTGCCGCTTAACCAAGCCTTCACTGGTCTGTTTTGGAATGGTGCCCTCCTCGCCAGTTTGACGATCGTCTTCGTCGGGCTGGCCATGTTAGTCACGGGCGGAATGCGCCTGCAGGGAGTGGCCTTGCGCGGTGCAGAGATGATCACGGCACCCGTCTTATGGCTTATCGCAATGTTACTCGTCGGTCTTACAGAGGAATACGTGTTCCGCGGGTACGCTTTGCAGTCGCTCTGGCGCGGGGCCGGTTTTTGGCCAGCGGCACTGATCACCACCGCGCTGTTTGCCGGCGCGCACTTGTCCAAGCCGCACGAAAACGCAATCGATATCGGAATGATTTTCGCTCTGGGAGTGCTTCTTTGCCTCAGCGTTCGGGTTACAGGATCTCTTTGGTGGGCGGTCGGCTGGCATGCCGCTTTTGATTTTGGCCAATTCTTTATCATCGGAACGCGCAACGGCGGCCAGGTGCCGGTCGGCCGCTTATTCGAGGCGACGTTTCCTGGACCCGCATGGATCACAGGCGGGGAACTTGGAACTGAGGCGAGCTACTTCATGATTCCCGCCGCGGCAGTCACCTTTATCTACGTCGGCTTTTTCCTGGGTAGGAGAGCGAACTGATACGACCGCTACTTTATCATGCCGAACCTGGCCACCTGGATGCGCGAGAAAGACGAAAAGTGGTTTCAACCGTTTTTCGCAAAGCATCCTGAAATCAGAGTTCATGATGCGCGCAAGGGCGCGGTCGAGTTGGATGAAATGGGCGGCCTGCTTTTAACCGGTGGCTCCGATATCGCGCCGGAATTTCTGCGGCAGGAAATTGTCGATCCATGCTTGATCGAAGATGTCGATCTTGCGCGCGACCGCTGGGAATTTGAGGCGGTTCAGAAAGCACTTGGGCGGAGTCTGCCGATTTTCGCCATCTGCCGGGGTCTTCAGGTTCTCAATGTCGCGCTCGGCGGCACGCTTAAGTTGGACATTCCAGGTCACAGGCTGGCGGAACAAAAAGATCACGACATTCAGCCTCTGCGCTGCGACGCAAAGGCGGTGCATCGATTTGAAAAAGTAAATAGCGCGCATCATCAAGCAGTCGATCGTCTCGGCGAAGGCTTCCAAGTGGAAGCGTGGTGCGCAACGGATGATATCGTTGAGCAAATGCGCCTGCGCGATCATCCTTTCGCATTGGCCGTGCAATACCACCCCGAGCGCGGCATGATTTACGATGCGCTCTTTGAAGACTTCTTCTCGCGACTCAAATCGTTAAATCGTTGAGTCGTTAAATCGTAAAGAAGCTTAAGTGGCTCCCGTTGTAATGATGTAACGTTTTAACCAATCACGTCTTCCGATGTCCCTGCCGCAAAACACCATCGCGATCGTTTATGATTACGATCAAACCCTCAGCCCCAGTTACATGCAGGACGAGGTCGTGTTTCCTGCCTTCGGGATTGATGGCCCGAAATTTTGGCAACGTTGCACCGAGTTGGTGCGCGATCACGGCTACGATAACGAGCTTGCTCACATGAAAGTGTTGCTCGACATGCTCGACATGGATCGGCCGACGAATATCGAGCTAAAAAAACTCGGCCAGAAGTTAAATTTCTACAAGGGTCTGCCGGAAATGTTCGAGCAATTTCAGAACGGGTTGCTCACAGCCGAACATGTCGCCAACGGAATCACGGTCGATCACTACATCGTCTCATCAGGTTTGAAGGTGTTGGTCGAAGGCAGCCGGTTGCAGCCATATGTGCGTGCGATTTTCGGTTGTGAATTTGCAGAGGACATCGAAGGCCGCATTACCTTTCCGAAGCGCGTCATCAGTCATACGCAAAAGACGCAGTTTCTTTTTCGCATCAACAAAGGCCTGCTCGATATGTCGCAGGACGTGAACGACCACATGGACGCGGAAATTCGCCCGATTCCGTTCCCAAACATGATCTACATCGGCGACGGCCCAACCGACGTACCTTGCTTCACTGTCATGAAGAAAAACGGCGGCCAAGCAATTGCCGTTTACAATCCGGACGATCCCGGCCGCGCCGGTTTCAAAAAATGTTACCAGCTCTCTTCTCACGCCGATCGCGTCAAACACATCGCGCCGGCTGATTATCGGCCCGACACGCATTTGCGTATGCTCCTCGAGCAAATGGTTCAAGAAACAGCGGACCGGATCGTCGCCCAGCACAAAGAAGCAGTCGAGACCGGCACAGTGCGCGCGCCAAAACACTAGTGGCGGGGACGAGTCGCGGAGCCGTTGGCTGAATGATTCAACGCGCGATTAAACGCCGCGTTGAGTGGGGGTCCAGATGAACTTGTGCATCTGAAGCTGAAAACGAACGTCGAGCTTGTCGGCCAGAATCCATTCGACGATTCGGCGCGGATCGATTCGGCCGAAGATCGGTGAAAACAAAACGGCGTGACAACGTTTCGTTAGGTCAAACTTTTGCACTTTGTCGCATGACCATTCGTAATCTTCGCGCGAGCCCATCACGAACTTCACTTCGTCGCGCTTGGTGAGGTGATCGATGTTCGACCAAAGGTTTTTTCCCACTTCGCCGCTCCCTGGCGTTTTCAAATCCATAACCCGGTGCACGCGCGGATCGACCTTGGAAATGTCGTGCGCACCGCTGGTCTCGAGAAGAACGGTGTGTCCGGCGTCCGCCAACATCGACATCAGCAGCAGGACATTTTTTTGCAGAAGCGGTTCGCCGCCGGTGATCTCAACCAGCGGACAATCGAACCCGCGGACAAGATCGACAATCTCATTCAGCGTCTGCTTTTTGCCTTCGTAAAACGCGTATTCGGTGTCGCAATAATTGCAGCGCAGATCGCAGAAAGTAAGTCGGATGAAAACGCAGCGCTCTCCCGCCCAGGTGCTCTCGCCCTGGATCGACTGATAAATCTCGTTGATCGTCAGCGTTTTCTCTTGTTCTGCCATTGGATGTTGAATGTTAAACGTTGGACGTTGAACGTTTGCGACGCAACATCATCGCGGCATGCCTAACCGAATCGACAATTGTTTTAAACAGCTGCGCGGGCAGAAGCGGAAAGGTTTTATTCCCTACATTTGCGCTGGCGACCCGAGCTTGGAAAAGACTGTCGATCTTGTTCAGGCGCTGGAGAACGCCGGCGCGGATTTGGTTGAGCTGGGCATACCATTCTCTGATCCGCTTGCTGACGGAATTGTGAATCAATTGGCGGCCCAACGCGCCCTAAACGCCGGCGCGACGGTGCGCGGCGTTCTCGGTTGCATTCGCAATATTCGCGTAAGATCGACCATCCCCATCGTGCTCTACACTTACTTGAATCCGGTGTTGCAGTTCGGTTTCGAGAAATTTCATCGCGAAGCGAAAGCCGCGGGCGTGGATGGGTTGCTCATTCTCGATCTTCCGCCCGAGGAAGATATCGCCGAACTCGGCGAAGCCGGACAGCTCGTTCAACGACGAGCGGCGCCAACGCAGAAACAAGCAAATCGAAGGAACGCTCAAGAACTTGACCGCTTAAAGCGGTCAAGTTTTAAAACAGACAATGACCGCAAGAATGCCAACGAAACTGTGTTTCACGTCCGTCTCATTGCACCAACGACTCCGCCCGACCGCGTCGTAGTGATCACAAAAAATGCCCGTGGATTTCTTTACTACGTTTCGCGCGAAGGTGTGACTGGCGCGCGCGAGACGATCGCCTCTTCGTTAGGCGATCGAATCACCGAGCTGCGAAAATTTTCGGATCTGCCGATCGCGGTCGGCTTTGGTATTTCAAACGCCGATCAAGCGCGGGAAGTCGCGCGACACGCGGACGCAGTCGTTGTCGGCAGCGCGATTGTGGATCTTATCGCGAAACACGGGGCGAAACCGGATTTAATCGACAAGGTTGGCTCGTTCGCGTTTAAGTTGGCCAATGCGATCCATTAGATCCCGCACATCCGAGTTGCTTCGGCGAAGCTCGATTTCTTTCGCAGGAGCGACGCGAGATACGAATCCGTTTCCGGCACCGTGTGAATGCGGGATAAGTTCTCCGGTGTTTCCAAGCGCGAAAAAATTGCGTAGGCAATTTTAGTCCGCGGAACTTCCTTCTCGCCGTAACCGCGCGGTATGTTGCTGGACCAAAAGCGGACATACTCACCGTCCGGTCGATTGACTGTGCCAAGAAAAATAACCGAGTGCCCGCTCTCGCGCCGGCCTACATTATTGTTCCAAAAAATCTTCATGAAATCGCCGGGTTGCGCTTCTCGAAAATCGACAAAATTGCGCCCGATACCGAGTTCGTGGAACAGGCGTGCAGTGCCCGGACCGTTCGCATTCCAGCGGCCCCAAATGCCTTGGCCATCGTGCTGATCACGAATGACCAACTGGTCCAATGTCGCGAAATCGAGCTGTAATCGACCCCGATCGCGCAATGCTTCGATCGCCTTGATAAACACGACGTAGGTCGCGCCGGAGCAGAAACTGGGATACGGCGCGGTCGGAATGACAAAGAATTTTCCGGACTCAAAATGCGCCGCCGATTGCAATTTAATCGTCGCGAAATGTGAGACCGAATATCTTCCGCCGCTCGGCATTTTGTTGATCTGCTCAAGAATAAGCCCATTCAGGTCATCAGCCGCCGTTTGAGTTGCACCGAAAATGGCGACGGACGCGATGTAAGTGGCGATTCGGCCAAACACGGCGAAAAAACTAGCCCCGAATTCAGTAAGAGCAACGCCACGAGTGGATTTCACCGCGAGATTATGATAGACGAAAGCATGCTGCGGTTCACAAAAATGAATGGCGCAGGCAACGATTTTGTCGTGATTGACAACCGCGCCGGTGATGTGCGCTTGAATTCCAAACAGATCGTTCGGATTTGCGATCGCCATCGCGGCGTGGGCGCAGATGGGATTCTTTTGCTCGAAAAATCGACAAACGGCGCCGATTTCCGGATGCGCTATTACAACGCAGACGGGGGTGAGGCGGAGATGTGTGGAAATGGCGCGCGCTGTTTTGCGCGATTTGCCAACAGAGTTGCCGACGCGGGTGACAAGATTTCGTTCGAAACACCGGCCGGAATTATTGGCGCGCGGCTTGAGGGTGAGATGGTCATTCTGAACATGAGCGATCCAACCGGCCTGCGGCTAAATCTTCGCCTGCAAATCGAAAGCGAAGAGGCAGTTGTCCATTACATCAACAGCGGCGTTCCGCATGTCGTCGTCTCCGTTTCCCGCATCGATGTGGTCGATGTGCGAAGCAAAGGTGAGAAGATTCGCCGGCACGAAATGTTTGCGCCGAAAGGGGCGAACGTGAACTTCCTGGAGAAGCGCGGCCCGAAAAAGATCGCGCTTCGAACATACGAACGCGGCGTGGAAGATGAGACGCTCGCCTGCGGGACCGGCGTGGTGGCGAGCGCACTGGTTTTTGCGGCGACCGAAAATGTTTCGGGGACAATCGGTGTGCTGGTCCGCGGCGGCAATGAGTTAATGGTTGGGTTCGACAGAAGCGGCGGCCAGTTTCGCAACGTGACGCTTACCGGGCCGGCGGAATTTGTGTTCGAAGGCACGATCGAGCTGTAGCTCACCGGCCTGTGGCCGGTCACACCTTCTAACGAACGGCGCATAGCGCCGAGGCTACAGAATTGCGGCTGCGGACAGCCGCCTCTACACTGTAATCCATGTTTCGCGGCACTTTCACTGCGCTGGTTACCCCATTCCGGAATGGAAGTGTAGATGGCACGGCGCTGGGAAAATTAATCGAAGCTCAAATTGCCGCTGGGATTTCTGGGGTCGTCGCCGTCGGAACAACCGGCGAGTCGCCGACGCTCACTCACGATGAGCGCGAAGAAGTGATTCGAATCGCAGTAGAAATTGCGAAGGGCCGCTGCGCTGTGCTGGCTGGAAGCGGTTCGTATTCAACGAGAGATGCCATTGACGCGACCCAGCGTGCCGAAAAACTCGGCGCGGGCGGCGCGCTTCTCGTCGCGCCGTATTACAACAAGCCGAGTCAGGAAGGGATCTTTCGCCATTTCAGGGCAATCGCTGAATCGACGCCGCTCCCAATCATGCTTTATAACATCCCTGGCCGCTGCTCTGTCGATGTCGGCGCGGACACGGTCGTTAGGCTGGCGGAAACGTGCCGAAACATTGTGTCGATCAAAGAAGCAAGCGGCAGTGTCGAGCGCGTGAGCGAATTGCGCGGCCGGTTACCTGACGAATTCACGATTCTAAGCGGTGACGATTCATTGACCTTGCCGTTCATGGCGGTCGGTGCGGTTGGGGTTGTCAGCGTGGCCTCGAACTTGTTTCCGACGGACGTGTGCTCTCTCGTGCGCGCGTTCGAGTGGGGCGACGCAAAGGCAGCAGAAAAATTGCATCGAAAATTGTTTCCGCTTTTCAAAGCGCTGTTCATCGAGCCGAATCCGGTGCCAGTGAAAACGGCGCTTGGCTGGCGAGGTGCGATGTCGAGTGAAGTGCGCCAGCCGTTGTGCGAGATGAGCGAAGCAAACCAGGCGCGCCTGCGAAAGGCGCTCGGAGAATTCGAGCAAAACAAATGAGCTCGCGTGCTCTCTACTATCACCGATAACCGTAGATGATGTGATTACCTCTTTGTTGCAAAGCGAAACGGCGCAGTGAGGGTTTCGTCGCAATGAAAGAATTGCCCGTTCGCGTTTTGCTTGTCGGGGCCGCGGGCCGGATGGGGCGCACGATTGTCGGTCTTGCAAAAAATGATCCGAAGATCGAGATCGCGGCACAATGCGATCGCGGCGACGCCATCGGACCGGCGATGGCGAAATCGGATGTAACGATCGATTTCAGCCACGCCGATTCAATCGACGAGATTTGCCGCGCCGCTCGCGAACATCGACAACCGCTCGTCATTGGCACTACCGGGCATTCGCCAGCGCAGCGGCAAAAAATTGAGCGCGCAGCCAAAGAAATCCCCATTGTTTTTGCGGCGAACTTTAGTGTTGGCGTAAACGTGCTTTTCGTGCTGGCGCGCAAAGCAGCGGCGCTGCTCGGGAACGAGTTCGAAATTGAAATCGTGGAAACCCATCACCGTACGAAAAAAGATGCGCCGAGCGGAACGGCCAAAGCGATCGCGGAAATGTTGCGCCGATCGCGAAAGATCGATAATGAGATTCCAATTCGGTCGATCCGCGAAGGCGATATGGTCGGCGAGCACACGGCCATTTTCAACGGACCGGGCGAGCGTGTTGAGTTAACGCACTGCGCGGCGAGTCGTGAAATATTTGCGGGCGGCGCGTTGCGGGCAGCACAGTGGATCGTGGGAAAAGCACCGGGGCTTTACAGCATGGAAGATGTACTGGGACTGAAACTGTAGTGGCGGCCGTACCGGCTGCATTCTTTTTGGTTTGCAGGCGACACGCGTGCCTCTACAGAAAACTCCTATGAGAGCCGGCGTTGCGCTTGGATCGAATCTCGGTGATCGGCTAGCGAACCTGCGGGCGGCGCGGAAAGCAATTGTCGATCTGGCTGGCGTCGCGCCGCCAATTCTTGCCTCGCCGATTTACGAAACGGAACCTATCGGTTGCGAGCCAGGTGCGCCGAAATTTTTGAACGCAGTTTTCGAGTTCGAGTACAAGGGCAAGCCGGGAGCGCTTCTCGAACGACTGCTGCAAATCGAGCGGTTACTCGGGCGCGAACGAAATCACCCGAGCAACGTGTCGCGCAACATCGACATCGATCTTCTTTATTTTGGCGGAATAGAGATCGATAACAAGAAATTGCAGGTGCCGCATCCGCGTTTGCATTTGCGAAAATTTGTCCTGCAACCACTGGCGGACATCCGGCCGGATCTGATCCTGCCGAACCAAAGGAAGAGCGTGCGCGAGTTACTCGCGCAGGTCGCCAATTCAGGTAAAGTGTCGCGGTTCAAAGACCAATGGTAGCGGCTCGCAAAACGGAAGGATTTCGGGAGATGAAGAAGCGAGGCGAGAAAATCACCGCGCTCACCGCCTACGATTATCCCACTGGACGATTGCTCGACGAGACGGGGATAGACATTGTGCTGGTGGGCGACTCGTTAGGCATGGTCGTGCTCGGCTACAAAGACACGACGCGGGTAACCTTGGACGAGATGCTCCATCACACGCGAGCGGTTGCCCGCGGCGTGACGCGAGCGTTGCTCGTTGCCGACATGCCGATCCACACTTACGACACGCTCGAGCAGGCAGTCGCGACGGCGAAACGACTGGTCGATGCTGGTGCGCAGGCGGTTAAGCTTGAAGGTGGTGCCAGCCATCTCGCGCAGATCGAAGCGATCACGCAGACCGGCATTCCGTTTATGGCGCATATCGGCATGTTGCCGCAGAGCGTGCGCCAGGAAGGCGGCTACAAAGTGAAAGGCAAAACGCAGTTGGAAGCAGAAGCGCTGATCGCCGATGCGCGCGCGGTCGAAAAAGGCGGTGCGTTTTCGGTGGTCTTGGAAATCGTGGTCGCTGATCTGGCCAGGCAAATCACAAAGGCCATCGACATTCCGACCATCGGCATCGGCTCGGGCGAACATTGCGACGGGCAAATCCTGGTCACGCACGATCTGATCGGTTTGTTTCCGTGGTTCACGCCGAAGTTTGTCTCGCCTGAGGCGCGAGTTGCCGATGAGATACGAAAAGCAGCGCGCGCGTTCATAGAACGAACGCGCAGCGGGAATCCGTTGTCTAACCGAACCAAACAGTCGCCCACCTGATGAGGATTTCCGAGTTTCATGACATCGATGACATCGAACATGAAGCGCTTCTGACCGGCAGCGAACAGCGGAGCTGGATTTGGTTCGGCTTGGTTGCTTCGTTAGGCTTGCATGTTGCGCTCTGCTTTTATTTTTACCGGGTGCGCTTTCAACCAGCCGAGGCAGCACTGCTGGAGGGGCGACAGACGCCAACGTTCACGGTGAAGAATGTCGATCTTAAATCGCTCGACAAATCCAGCGAAGACCAAAACACCGCCGCCGCGAAACCGCAGCCAGACAAGACGGATGTGCAATTGCCGGACGAGAAAAAATCATTCGACAAACTTCTGGAGGAAGTCCGCGCCAGCTCGGCGCTTCCCGATGACATGCGCGATGCTTTGCCGGATCAGCCGAAAGTAGATCAATCCGCCGCGAGTTCTGTGATCAACGAGATCGAACGTACGACCGCGCAGACGCTTTCCAACGATCCAAATGCGACGCATGAGCAATCGTTGCTGAACGACACCGCCGTTTCGGGCCGACCGCAGCCGGCATTGAGCGGGACGGAGCTGGCCACGAGCACCATCATCAAACGCCCGAACACCTTCACCAGCAAAATCGCCGCCGATAGCGCTGGGCCGAATAAGAAAAACGCGCCCGGATTCAGTGATCTCGATCAGTTGCTTTCACAAAAAGGGCCGCTCGGGTCGGGCACAAAAATCCGCATGCCGGATGACGAGCTTTTTGCCTTCGATAGCGCAGATCTTCAATATGACGCGGGCACCCGATTACAAAAACTCGGGACGTTGATCAGACGTAATCCGAGAGCGACATTCACGATCGAAGGTTATACCGATTCGATCGGGTCGGGTGATTACAATCTCGATCTAAGCCAGCGGCGCGCCGACAGCGTGAAGCAGTACCTGGTAAGTGTGATGGGAATCAATCCGGCGCAAATCGAAACGCGCGGCTATGGAGCGAACAATTTTCTGGTGCCGCCCCGCCTGTTTGCGGCGAACGCCTCGCAACCCGATCTGGACGCCGAAATTCAGCGCCAGAAACTAAACCGGCGCGTCGTCATCGTGGTGAACACGAACGAGCGATAGGTGATTGTTGATCTTGCGGTGGTAGGGATGGCTCGCCGAGGGAAAACCGAAAATTAGAGTAGCACAACCTTCCAGGTTGCGTTTGGCCGACCGCGAGCGGGCGGTGGAGTGCCGCCATCGCGCATCATCGCCTGGCAGGCGAGCACGTATTGGAAGTAATCGGCGTCGGCTGCCCGGGCGGTGACTTGCGCTGGGCTGACGCCGAGCATGGCGGCATAGCCGCCGATGGTGTTCTTGAAGGTTTGGAGTTGGGCCGAGAAGCCGTCGTCGCTTGTAATAACGTAGTTTGTTTAAGCCATATTGGGATGTTGGTATGGTGTGGTTTTGTCTTTGGTTAACTGCTTACGAAGGGAAAATGGTGTAGCGGGATGCTTTCAAGGCGTGTTTTGAGGGTGAAATGGTGTGTTTCGACGCTCGGGCGGTGTGTAGCGACGTTCGCTATGCGTGCAGCCACGGCCGGTTGGCGTGTAGCGAGGATTGGCTGGTGTGTATCCACGTTCGGCGCACGTGTAGGGACGGCCGGACCGCGTGCGGCGACGATTTTTTGGCGTGTACCGACTGTCGGTACATGTGTGGCAACGGTCGGTACACACGCATCCATGTTCGCTACACGCCGGGGAATGATTCCAGCGCGCGGAAAAATCAGCATGGCCCGCGCTTCGGGAAGGCTCCTGGTCGGATCGGCAATTTCTCGTCACGCCGCGCATTGTGCGACAGACCGCGCGAACTCGTAAATACGTCGAACAGCGTGTGGCTTGGATCGGCAATCAAGCGGCCGAGTTGAGTCGATCCGCCCGCGGGACGTTGATGAGTTAATGATTGTTCTTCCGCCCGTGCCACCAACTGCAGGCAGCGGTCCGGTTATCCACGCCGAGCTTTGGAAAAATATTCTCGAGATGTTTTTGAATCGTGCGCGGGCCCACTTTGAGAATTTCGCCGATCTCCCGATTGGTTTTGCCATTCGCAGTGCGACCTATGCGCCGCCGCGACGGTCGCGCCCTACCAATTTTTGATCCACTGCGATTGATTGCTCGGAGGATTTGCGTTCCCCGTGCTCCAAAGATCGAAAGTCGGATTGTAGCCGGCGGTTGTGGTTCCCGTCGCCGCTTGAATGGTTGAGTAGCCATAGATGTTTCCAAACGGATCGCGAACGTAGCTCACTGCTGTCGGAGTAAGCGTATTTCCACACGTGTCTGTGGTGCTGGTCGTACTGCTGCTCGTTCCCAGCATATTCCGCTTGAATGTGAAGTAGGACTTCGCTCCGGTAGGCGGTTGGAAATTGGCATTCGTATCTCCGCTTAGTTGTTTGTATAGATAAAGACTGGCGGCCTGATAAGTGCATGGACTACCGGCCGTCTGAGCGTTAAGAGTGTCGGTATCGGCGCTGCGCGGATAAATTCCGTTATCAGCTTTGTAGCTTTCGAGTGCCGCTGACATTGCGGCGATTTCGCTTTGGGCCCGGGAGCGGGCGCCTTGTTTTTGCACGTAACCACTGGTCGCCAGAATTAATCCGGCAAGGATGGCGATAATGGTAATGACGACGAGCAGCTCGAGAACGGTGAACGCGGCTGTAGTGGCAGGCGTGCCGCCTGCGTTCCTCAAACGTTTGCAGCCGACACGGCTGCCGCTACAGCGTCGCGGCTGAGGACAGCTGCCTGGACGACACGCACCTAAGATCGACGGTGTGCGTTTGCGCACGCTCACGTCTGCTGCTGCAAGCCTTGAATGATGCTGATGAGCGGCATGAACAAGGCGATCACAATGGTGCCGACGATGAGTGCGAGAAAAACGATCATGATTGGCTCAAGCGCTGCGGTCATGGCCGCGACCGAGTTATCGACTTCATCATCATAAACCTCAGCGATTTTCAAAAGCATCTCCGGCAGCTGACCGGTTTCCTCACCCACATCGATCATGCTGATGACCATCGGCGGAAATGCGCCGCTGGCTTCGAGCGGTTGCACGATGGATTCCCCTTCCTTCACGCTGTCGTGCACTTGATTGATCGCGACGGCGATCACAGTATTGTCGGCGGTTTCGCGCGTGATGTTAAGTGCCTGCAAAATTGGGACGCCGCTGCTCACTAGCGTGCCGAGGGTGCGCGTAAAACGCGAGATGGCGGTTTTGCGAATGACATCGCCAAACAATGGCAGCCGCAGGGTAAACCGGTCGATGATCGACCTTCCGCTCGCTGTCCGGTTGGCGAATTTGTAGCCAGCCACCAAGGCGATGATCCCACCGATCAGGACCAGCCAGTCATTTTGCACGAACCTGCTCACATTGATGATGAAGGTCGTGACGATGGGCAGCGGCCTGTCACCGAGCATGTCGTGAAAGATTTGCTCGAATTTTGGGACGATGAACACGAGCAGGAAACCCATGATGGCGACGGCCAACGTTATGACGATGATCGGGTAAACCATGGCGGCGACCACCTTGTTTTTGATTTTGGCCGCTTTCTCCTGAAACTCCGCCAGCCGGCTCAGCACCAGCTCGAGCACGCCGCCGACCTCGCCGGCTTTGACCATGTTGACGTAGAGGTTGTTAAAAATTGCCGGATGCTGGGCCAGACTCTCGGAGAATGTGCCGCCGCTTTGCACGCCGTCTGCCACTTTATTGATCGTGTTTTTTAAAACGCGGTCGCGCTCTTGTTTGGCGAGAACGTTAAGACCACGCAAGAGCGGCAAACCGGAATCGACCAGCGTGGCAAGCTGGCGAGTGAAAACCATCAAGATCTTTGGCTTAATTTTTTTGCGCTGGAAAAGCGTAATCTCCTTGCGCGCTAAACTTGTGCGTGCCGGACGTGGAGTCTTTGCCGACTTTCGCGATACTTTCCCGTTAGGTCCGCCGTTTTTGCCTTCCTCGTAAACGCCGGTCGGAAAAAATCCGGCTTGACGCAACTGACCGATTGCTTCGTTGGTGGATCGAGCTTCGACCAGACCGGTCGATTCCTGTCCGCGAGAGTCGAGAGCTATGTAGGTATAGCGTGGCATGCGACTGTCGATCTTAGGATATTTGCACCGCAGTTGTCGAGTCATTCGGGTAGCGCATGCGTCTCGCGTGTTGGCGTCGCGAACTTTTCCTGTGATCTCTCAGGCTCACGGCAAGGGCAGGTCCAATGCAAAGACTGTTTTGGCGCGACGCCGAAAGTCCGAGCCGGACGGGCGTAGCACGCGAGACGCGTGCGCTACCCACAGAGGGCGAACACGTTACGTGTATTTTAAAACTTCTTCGATGGTTGTGTTGCCGGCGAAGATGCTGCGTAACCCGTCCTGGCGCAGGGTGACCATGCCAAGCTCGATCGCTTTCTGTTTAAGAACGACCGTCGGTGCACGTTCGTTGATCAATTCGCGAATAGGATCGGTAATTTTCAGCAATTCGTAAATGCCTTTGCGGCCTTTGTAACCGGTATGGTTGCAAGCGTCGCAGCCTTTGCCGTAAAAAAATTGCCGGTTGCCAATTTCGCGCCGCGACAGCTCCAGTTGCGCAAGCAACGATTCGTTAGGCTGATAGGTCGTGCGGCAAGGTGGGCAGATGCTGCGCAGCAACCGCTGACCGAGAACGGCCTCGAGGGTCGATGAAATCAAGAATGGCTCCACCCCCATATCGATCAAACGCGTGATGGCGCCCGGCGCATCGTTCGTGTGCAACGTAGTGAAGACGAGATGCCCGGTGAGCGCTGCTTGGATCGAGATTTGGGCGGTCTCGAGGTCGCGCGTTTCACCGACCATGATGCGGTCGGGGTCCTGTCGCAGAAACGAGCGCAAAATCCGCGCAAAGGTCAGGCCGATTGCTTCGTTCACCGGCACCTGCACGATCCCTTCGAGATCGTACTCGACCGGCTCCTCTGCAGTGAGCAATTTGGAATCGATCGTGTTGATTTTGCGCAAACAGGAGTAAAGCGTGGTCGTTTTTCCTGAGCCGGTCGGGCCGGTCACGATGAAAATTCCATTCGGTCGCTGAATGATTTCCAGAATGTACTGGTGGATGTAATCGGGCATTCCGAGCATCTCGAGATCGAGATTGACGGTCGAGCGATCAAGCACCCGCAAAACGAGGCTCTCACCGAACTGCGTTGGTAAGGTCGAGACGCGAAGATCGACCGGGCGGCCAGCGATATTTTTTTGAATGCGGCCATCTTGCGGCAGACGGCGCTCGGCGATGTTCATGTTCGCCATGACTTTGACGCGCGAAATCACGGGCAGGGCGAGATGCCGCGGTGGCGGCGACATTTCATAGAGCGCGCCATCCACGCGATAGCGAATTTTGAATTCATTTTCGAACGGCTCGAAATGGATGTCGCTCGCGCGGTCCTGGATCGCCTGATACAAAATAAGGTCGACAAAACGAATGATTGGAGTCAGGTTCGCCTCGGCTTCGACCGCAGCGGCCGTCTTATCGTCGCCGCGAATCTGCAACATCTCACCGGCTTCACCAAGCTGCTTGAGCACCTCCTCCATGCTGGAGGTGTCAGTGCCGTAATATTCCTTAATACGATTTTCGATTTGTTCAGTCGGCGCGATGACAACATCGACATCTTTGCCGAGGGCGAAGCGCAAATCTTCCGCTGCACGCGGATCGAGCGGATCAACCAGCGCAACGCGCAATGTATTTCCACTCATTGCGATCGGCAGTGCACGGTGTAATCGGGCGAGGCCGCTCGGAATCAATTTCAATACCGCCGGCGAAATTTCTCTGTCGCTAAGATCGACATATTCGGTCCCGAGCGCCTCGGCGATAATCCCGTAGAAGCCGCTTTCATCGACAAAACCGCCGTCAATCATCGCCTGGGCGATGGTTTTGCCATTCAACTGGGCTTCGTTCAGCACATCCTCGGCCTGGGACGGCTGGAGCACGTGTTGCTCAATGAAAACCTCAGCGAGTTGTTTATCGTTCATGGGCCCGTGAATCGTTAAATCGTTAAATCGTTAAATGAATCAGCTCACGTCTCCAATCGTAATTGAAATGACTTCTTCGGCGGAGGTCAGGCCGGCCAAAACTTTTCGGACACCGTCTTCGCGCAAAGTCCGCATGCCGAGCGCGCGCGCGCGCTGCCGCAACTGCACCGTTGATGTCCGCTTGTTGATCATGTGACGCACTTCATCATCGATCCCGAAGATTTCGAAGATGCCCATGCGGCCTTTGTACCCGGTGTGGCGGCACTGTTCGCAACCAACCGGCTTCATCACCTCGGCTTCGCGAAGCTGGCCTGGCTCGATGCCCAACGCCCGCAATTCCGTTTCGCTCAGCTCACCTGGCTGCCGGCAGTTTAGGCAGAGCCGCCTAACGAGCCTTTGGGCCATGATCGTGCGCACGGAGGAGGCAACAAGAAACGGTTGCACGCCGATGTCGATCAAACGTGCCACGGCTGAAGGAGCATCGTTGGTGTGCAGGGTGCTGAATACGAGGTGACCGGTTAAAGACGCATTTGTGGCAATGCTCGCCGTCTCGAGGTCACGAATTTCACCGATCATGATGATGTTCGGCGCCTGGCGCAACATGGAGCGCAGCGCGGCCGGGAATGTCATCCCGATTTCCGGATTTACTTGCACCTGGTTGATACCAGTCATCTGATATTCGATCGGCTCCTCGACGGTAATGATTTTGCGGTCCGGTTTGTTGATGTAATTGAGGCAGGCGTAGAGCGTGCTCGTCTTTCCCGAACCGGTCGGGCCGGTGACGAGGAGAATTCCATCGGGCAATTGAATGAGCCGCTCGAAAGTATCCTGGTCGTCGCTTAAGAATCCGAGCTCGGGCAGTCCGAGCATCAAGCTGGACTTGTCCAGCACGCGCATGACGATGCTCTCGCCGTGATTGGTCGGAATCGTTGAGACGCGCAGATCGATCGGCTTTTTCTTGATTTTGACCTGAATGCGTCCGTCTTGCGGCAGACGTTTTTCGGCGATGCTCATCGAGCCGGTCATGATCTTGAGCCGGCTGATAATGGCGGATTGCAGACGCTTCGGCGGTGCCTGCATTTCGTGCAATACGCCGTCGACTCGAAAGCGAACGCGGAATTTTTTATCGAGCGGCTCCAGGTGAATGTCGCTCGCCCGAACGCGATGGGCTTCGATCAACAACATCGACACCATTCGAATGATCGGCGCGTCAGATTCGTCACCTTCCGCCAGCTGCGCGCCGTCGCCAATTTCGACGCCAAGATCGACATCTTCGCCGAGGCGCTGCTGAAGAATGTCAGCGGCTTCATCCGCCGTGCCGTAATATTTTATGAGCGCTTCGCGAATTTTCTCTGGGCTCGTGCAAACCAGCTCGAGCTCGCGCTGTAATAGAAAGCTCAAACTGTCGATCGTGTCGATGTCGAGAGGATCACTCACCGCCACAACGAGACCGGTCTCGCAAAACGCAATTGGAATCACTTTGAATCGGCGCGCGTCTTCCACCCGGATTTGTTTGATCACTTGCGGCGGAATGACCATGGATGAGATATCGATCCAATCCATTTGGGCCTGAGCAGCGAGCGCCCGCGAGACGTTGGTATCGGAAACGATTCCCTCGGTGACCAACAGATCGACAACGGTATTTGCGCCATCTAGTCGGGCACGCGCTTTTTCAATCTGTGACCGCGTAACCAGTCCGATGTCCTGAAGGACTCTGAGCACGTAATCTTCGTTTAGCAGCACGAGTGGAAATGCCTAAACGACAAGCTTATCACAAATCTAAGTGCCAGGTGAATCACGATTTATTTTCAGATGGCGAGTAAAAAGAGACGCGGCGCGAAAAAAGCCACCGCTGCGGCGAAACGGAAGCGGACGGTCGCGCACTTGCCGAAGAGAACGCGCAGGGCCCTGGGTAAAGAGGGCGCAAAAGCGGCGTGACACAACCTTCAACGGCACCACCGACAACCAGCGGTATCTGCCGATAGCATGCCCGATTCTGAACAAGGTGGTGTCGCGAGCCACGCATGGCAGCGCCGGCACATTCGATATCGACCTCACAAGTGGCAATGGTATTGAATGCCGCACGCTGGATACGAGCGGCGTTACATGCTCGTTTTAACATTCTCAAATATACTGTCGAGTGCCGGTGGGGCGAGCGTTACGAGTGGGACTGGCTCGGTGAGCAGCAGTAACATCGACAGTAACGATAAGCATAACTACATCCTCAATCTTAGCGGAGTCACGAAATGCGCAAGTTATCACAGTTAGCCTAAGTAACGTCAGCGACTCAGCCGGAGACTTCAGTAGTGGATCCCCGCTTCGATGGCTGTTCTGGTTGGCGATACAAACGGCGACGGTTTCGTTAACTCCGCCGACATCAGCCAGACTAAGTCGCAGTCGGGTCAAACTGTAGGTGGATCCAACGTCCGCGAGGACGTTAATACGGATGGCTTCCTCAACAGCGCCGATATTTCACTTGTAAAGAGCAACTACGGCACGGCGTTGCCCTGATGACGGACGCAGGAAGGTTCTATTCTACCGTGACGCTTTTGGCGAGGTTGCGCGGTTTATCCACATCACGGCCGAGCTCGACCGCGAGATGGTAAGCAAAAAGTTGCAACGGAATGACGTTGAGAACCGGGCTGACAGGCTCGAGCACGGCCGGAATTTCGATGATGTCATTGACAAGCCCTTTCAATTGTTTTGCGCCATTTCCGGAGGTAATCGCGATAATCGGGCCTTTGCGCGCTTTAACTTGCTCGATGTTGTTAACGTTTTTTGAGAAGACGGTGTCGTCTGGCGCGATAAAGACGGATGGAAGGTCCGGCCTAACGAGTGCGATGATGCCGTGCTTGAGCTCCGCGCTGGGATGGCCATCAGCGAACAGATACGTGATCTCCTTCATCTTGAGCGCGCCTTCCAGCGCGATCGGGTAATTGAATTGGCGCCCGAAGAAAAGCATGCCGCTCACATCGGCATATTTTTTTGCGATCGCTTTGATCTGATCGCTTAATTTCAAGACCTCCTCAATTTGTTCCGGCAAGGCTTCAAGCGCCGTGATAATCGGGCTGCCTTGCGCGGTGGAAAGATTGCGCATCCGGCCAAGAAGCAGGCCTATCAGCGTCAGAATAACTAATTGCGACGTGAACGATTTGGTTGCGGCGACGCCGATCTCAGGTCCGGCGTGCATGTAAACACCGCCGTCGCTTTCCCGTGCGATCGTGCTGGCGACGTTGTTGCAAATCCCAAGCGTGCGATAGCCTTTGCGCCGGCTCTCCCGCAGCGCGCCGAGCGTATCGGCGGTTTCGCCGCTCTGGCTAATGGCGAAAACGAGCGTATCTGGAGTCATCGGCGTGTTGCGATGACGGAATTCGCTGGCGAACTCGACTTCAGTGGGAATGTTGGCGAGTTGCTCGATCAAATATTCACCGACCATCGCGGCGTGTAGCGCGGTGCCGCAGCCAGTCAGCACGATACGAGCGACGTAGCGCAATTCCGCTGCCGTCATGTTGAGGCCGCCCAGCTTCGCAGTGCATTCTTCGTAAGTGAGCCGGCCGCGCATTGCGTCACGCACCGAGTTGGGCTGCTCAAAAATTTCTTTGAGCATGTAGTGCGGGTAATCGCCTTTTTTGATGTCCTCGGCGCTAAATTCGACTTTGCTGACGGGGTGTTGTCCGCTGACGCCATCCAGCGAGCTGATCTCAAATTTGTCGCGCTCGACGGCAACGACGTCGAAGTCGTTTAAGTAGATCGCGTCCCGCGTGTGCGCAACGATTGCGCTCACGTCGCTAGCCAGAAAATTTTCGTCCTTGCCTACGCCGAGCACGAGCGGACTGCCCCGACGCGCGCCGACCATGAAATTCGGGATATCGGCATGCACCAACGCGATGCCGTACGTGCCAATGACTTGCTTCAACGCCGCGCGCACAGCGTTAACCAATCGCGCCTTGGAATCTTTTCCACCGAACTGTCGGTAGATGTTCCCAATCAAATGAGCGAGCACCTCCGTGTCTGTGTCAGAGCGAAAGTTCGTGTCACCGTTTTGAATCAATTGCTCCTTGAGCGCCTGGTAATTTTCGATCACGCCGTTGTGAACGAGCGCGATCTTTCCGCTGGCATCAAAATGCGGGTGCGCATTTTCATCGTTTACCTTCCCGTGGGTCGCCCAACGCGTGTGACTGATCCCGAACAATCCTGGCGCCGGGTTTTCGGAAACTAATTTCGCGAGCGATGCGATGCGACCGGCGCATTTGCGCATCTCAACGTGATCACCATCGACAATTGCTACTCCAGCTGAATCGTAGCCGCGATACTCGAGGCGACGAAGGCCATCGAGCAAAATCGGCGCGGCGTCTGCCCGCCCGACATAACCAACAATTCCGCACATATTTTGGGGAAAGTGAACCTGATATTAACGTTTTCGCGGCGGTGTAGCAACCGGCCTGTGGCCGGTCATCACCACGGGGCAAACTGGACCGCGCACAGTGCGGTGGCTACAGCAGCAAAAAAGTTGCCGAACGACCCAGACGCTGAGTTATTGCAGGTGTGCTGGAAGAAGATCGACAATCACTGCGGAAATCGTTCCTAAATCCGACATCGATGTATGCGCCGGCGCTGCCGCCTGGCACCACGCAGCGCACGCTTGCCATCATTATGGGCGGCGGCGCCGGCACGCGTTTGTTTCCGTTGACGAAGGACCGAGCGAAACCGGCGGTGCCGCTTGGTGGAAAATATCGAATCGTCGACATCCCGATCAGCAACTGCCTGAATTCCGGCTTACGCTCGATCTACGTGCTGACGCAGTTCAACAGCATGTCGCTGCATCGGCATATTCAAGCCAGCTACAAGTTCGACAATTTTTCGCGCAGCTTCATCGACATCCTGGCGGCGCAACAAACGCCGGCCGGATCGCAATGGTATCAAGGCACGGCCGACGCCGTCCGGCAAAACATGCGTTACTTTCTCGAGCAGCCGTTCGATTACTTTCTCATCCTCAGCGGTGACCAGCTTTATCGGATGGAGCTCCGCGTACTCTTGCATCAACACCTTCAAACTGGAGCGGATATCACGCTCGCAACCAAACCCGTCCACCGGCATCTAGTCTCTGAGTTTGGCATTATGCAGAGCGGAGTTGATCGGCGCATTACGCGGTTTGTCGAGAAGCCCAAGGACGATGCAATTCTTCAAGAAATGAAAATGAGCCGCGAATTACTGGCCGCGGTTGGCACAGGCGAAGAACAGGAACTATTTCAAGCCTCAATGGGTATCTACGTTTTCAACCGCGACGTGCTCGTGAAATGTCTCGACAATCAGCTGGTTGACTTTGGCAAGCACGTCATTCCGCAGTCGATAAAAGATCGACATGTGGGCGCGTTCATTTTTCAGGGTTACTGGGAAGACATCGGTACGGTGCGCGCGTTTTACGAGGCAAATCTCGACCTGACTGATCTCGTGCCCGAGTACAGTTTCTTCGATACGCAGGCGCCCATTTACACGCATCCGCGATTTTTGCCGGGCAGCAAAATCAACGGCGCGACGTTGCGCCAAGCCATCATCTCAGACGGCTGTATCATTTCCGATGCGCACATTGAGCGCAGCGTCATCGGCATTCGCAGTATTATTCAAAGCGGTGCAACGATTCGCAACAGCATCGTCATGGGCGCCGATTATTTCGAGCTAGATCGACCAGCCGCAGGCGGTCCGCCGATCGGCATCGGCCGCAGTTGCGTCATCGACCGAGCGATCATCGACAAGAACGCACGCATTGCCGACGGCGTCGTCGTCACGCCGGAAGGGAAACCGCCGAATCTCGACGCGGAAAATTATTTTATCCGCGACGGGATCGTGGTCGTGCCGAAAAATGCGGTGATTCCTGCCGGATTTTGGATCTAATGGAATCAGCGCGCCGGCGAATTGTCGATCTTTCGCGCAGCTAGAGGCCGCTTAATGCGCTCGGTCCGAACTCGCGCCCATCGCCGACATTTCGCCGCCAACTTCCCATTTCTCCTGCTTGTTCCACGGAATGGCGGATTCCTTTTCTACCTCGGAATCTTTAACCACGCTCACTGGTTGCTTTTCTGAGGCACAAGAGATGAGCGAAATGATCGCGGCGATCAAAAGACTGCCCGTTACACTTTTCTTGAGTTTAGAAACTTGCGCCAGCATAAATGACAATGTCTCCAGGTTGCACTTGGACACCTCGTGCCAATGTGCTGGTGGCTATATCGCCGATGGCGGTGGCCGGTTCAACCGAAGAAATACGAATCTTTCCGATGAAACTGCCGTCGCGCAGAACAAGCATTTCAGAATTTGGTTCGACCCCTTGCCGGGCACCCAGATTGAGAACAACGAAATTGTAAGCCTGATTGACTGCGAGCACAGTGCCGCGCACTCCGACTTTTCCAGCTGCGACGCCACGGCGTTTTTTTTCCTCTTCTAATTGCGAAGAACGCGCTCGGAGCGATTGCAGCTTGTCGGAGAGCAAAGCTTTTTCGCGCTCAGCACTGTCGAGTTGGCGCCTGGCGTCATCGAGTTGAGCCTGCAATTCCACTGTCGATGGAGCGCCCGGATTAACTGAGGCTGGCCTGGCTTCGTCAATTTGCTTTTGCAAATTGGCAATTTCAGTTTCGTTGCCCTGAAGCTTAGCTTGCAAATCAGCCTTCTCGGTTTGCAATTTCACCAGCCCGCCTTCAGCATTGGCCACTTTGTTCTCGCTTTCCGCAATCTTCGCTGTCTCTGCCGCGATGGCGGCTTCGCGGGCTTTGATTTCCCTTTCTTGAGCTGCGCGGCGCCGCTCAGCCGCGTCGCGCGCCGCGATCGCATCAGCCGCTGACGAGCGCAACGTTTTTACCTTGGTGCTGTTGAGAACGCCAAAAACCGCCGCCACCACCAAAAATAAGGCGGAAATGCTGATCAATGTTCTCGGCGTGGCGGAAAATGTCATAACTGACGGAAGTGCAGTGGGGATTCTTCTAAACGTGATCGGCCGCAAATTGCAACCCAGATTAGGTTCCAGGTAACCTTTTGTTTTAGACGAGGAGTAGGCCTCGCTTGCGTCGTGTTCGCTCCCCATTTATAGGAGAAGCGCATGGGCCAGCAGCATCGTGTTCGAATAAAGCGCAAGCGGCGCAAAGCATATCTCAAGCGCAAGAAAATTGCTAGCAAAGCGACGCAGCGTGGGGCGCCGAAAGCAAAAGGGAGAAAACAAACCGGCCCAGCCTGAGTAAAGACCCACCCTCTTTCGCGCCTGAAAAGCAGCGATTCGTGGGGTCGTCCAGCTCCTTCGATCCAAACTATTTTACGATGGTTCGGTTGTTCTTTGGGCTGCCCGCCGGAGGCACGTCCGGCGACATCTTACGACAGGCGGGCTCGCGCGCTCGCCTGCAAGGCTTATATTTTTCAGATGCGGTCGCGCTATTTGGTTGTTGACGGTCACAGCGTGATCTTCGCCTGGCCCGATCTGCTGAAATTGCACGAACGGCGGACGTCCCTGGCACGTGATGCGTTGATCAAGCGACTGCGGGATTATCAGGACCGCACTGGCATCCGAGTCGTGGTTGTCTTTGATGGCAAAGGCGAGCATGTAACCGAAACCGCGCATCCTGGAGATGTGCACATTTTTTACTCGCGTCGCGGTCAGACTGCGGACGCAATCATCGAACGGCTGGCCAGCAAATATGCGGCACGATTTGATTTGAGCGTGGCGACCTCGGACTATTTGGAACAGCAAACGGTAAGCGCGTGCGGCGCAACCTGCATTTCGCCGGAAACACTGTGGGAGCTGATTGAGGACGCTCGCAGCGGTTGAAATTCAAGCGGCCCCAACTAGCGCGTGGTGCTGCTGGCCCTTCGAGGGCTCGCGGCGACCCTTATGCTGACACGTGGCAAGGACGCGTGCCAAAACACAGTAAAGTTGTTCGATCGGCAGATTCTTGCTCACGTAGCCGTTCGCGCCGGCGCGCAATGCGGCATGCATCTGCTCCTCGTCATAGCCGACCCCAGTGAAAACAACGATCGGGATTTTGGGGTTAATTTCGCGGATGAAGGAAATGAGCGAAATTCCATCCACCTTGGGCATCTTAAGATCGACAATCACGACGTCGCAATCGTGGTGGGCGAGCCAAGCGGCAGTTTGGAAGCCGTCGGTAAGGGACTGGCAGGTGTGCCCGCGCTGGCGAAGGTAAGTGACGAGAAACTTGGCAATCCCCGGATCATCATCAATGATCAGGAACTGAGAATAATCTCGATTGGTCGGGTTCATTGGGTCTCCCATAATTTCCATAATTTACAAAGCAGTAAGCTTGCCAACCGCTCGCACCCAGCGCGCTAATCACCACTGCCGAACCGTGGTCCTTTACCTTCGAGCTTCTCTTCTAACGCCTTGACCCGGGCGAACAGTTTTCCAAGGCGACGCACCCAGGCGACTTGGCGTTTGGCCTCGGGCATTGGCACCGCCGGATAACCAAACCACACGCCGCCTGGGATATCTTTTGAGATCCCGCTTTGGGCGGCGATTATGGTTCTGTCGCCAATGGCAACGTGGCCCACAATGCCGACCTGACCTGCCATTTGCACCTGCTCTCCCACGCGGGTACTTCCAGAGATTCCCGTTTGCGCGGCGATCACGGAGTGTTTTCCGATCACGACGTTGTGGGCAATCTGCACAAGGTTGTCGATCTTGACGCCTTCCTGGATCCAGGTGCGTCCAAAACGCGCGCGATCGATCGTGGTGTTGGCTCCGATTTCCACGTCATCGTCGATTTGCACGATTCCGAGCTGTTGAATTTTTTGTAGCCGGCCGTTGACGAACTCGAATCCAAATCCGTCTGCGCCGATGACTGCGCCACTGTGAATGATGACACGCGCGCCCAAATGGGTCCGTTCCCGAATAGTTACGCGGGGATAAATCATGCAATTTTGGCCGATAACCGTTTCGTGCCCCACATAACTTTGCGCGCCGATCACGGTCTCATCGCCAATCGTTGCGCCGGCCTCAACGACAGCGTGCGGTTGAATCGAAACGCGCGAGCCCAGCTTCACGCTTGGATCGAGAACGGCGCTTGGATGAATGCCTGGCGCAAACGCAATTGGTTTCGGCGCAAATTCCAGCACGAGACGCTCGAATGCTTTCGACGGACTTGCGACGCGAATCTGCGCGACCGGGATGGCTTCGGCAAACTCCATCGGCACCAATACTGCCGAAGCGCGCGTCCGCCGCAGCTGCACTGCGTATTTAGGATTGTTGAAAAACGCGATCTCGCCTTCAACCGCGTCGGCGAGCGACGCTGCACCCATAATCCTTAGCGCGGGGTCGCCGCGCAGCTCCCCGCCCGACAGTTTCGCGATTTCTTGAAGCGTCAGCGTCCTCATGGTAGCGCAAGCGTCTCGCTTGCTGCTTCAATTCGCAAGCCGGAGGCTCGCGCTATTTTTTGAGGCTGGCGCGCACCGTGTCGAGCTGTCCGGCAGAGCCGAGCTTTTCGTTTTTGTGCGCGATGAAGTTGGCGTATTCTTCCATGAAAACTTTTCCGGGTGGGCGAAAATCGAATTGTTCGGGATGATCGCGGAAGAATTCGCGGTGCACGCGTGTCCAGACAAGCCGTCCATCGGTGTCGATGTTGACCTTGGTCACGCCGAGTTTCGCCGCCGGCAGGTATTCCTCTTCATTTACACCACGCGCGGAGGGATCAAGTTTCCCTCCGGCAGCGTTTATCCATTCGACCTCCGATTTCGGAACACTGGATGATCCGTGCATCACTATCGGGGTGGGGGCAGACCGGCGGCTTTCGCTTTGTCGCGAATTCCTTCAATCACTTCGAAGTGCAAGGACTGTTGGCCTTGGAATTTGTAGGCGCCGTGGCTCGTGCCGATTGCGGCCGCGAGTGAATCACATTTTGTCTGCTTGATGAATTCAACCGCTTCGTCTGGATTCGTTAGGCAGGCGTGCCCTTCATCGACCTTGATGTCCTCTTCCACGCCGCCGAGCATGCCGAGTTCAGCCTCCACGCTAATACCTTTGGCGTGCGCTTTATCGACTACGCGCCTTGTAACGGCGACATTTTTTTCGAACGGCTCGTGGCTGGCATCGATCATGACGGAACTCTAAAAACCGGATGCGATGCAGTCGTAGCAAGCTTCTTCGTCGCCGTGATCGAGATGCACGGCAAAAATCGCTTCGGGAAACATTCCTTCAGCCGTCCGGATGATCGTTTCGAGCATTCGTTTATCGGCATATTTTCGCGCACCTTTCGAAAGCTGGATGATAAATGGCGCCTTGCTTTGCACATTACCACGGAACAAGCCGAGACATTGTTCCATGTTGTTAATGTTGTACGCGCCGACGGCGAATTTGCCGTAAGCGACCTTGTAGAGTTGAGCGGTGGTAACGATCATAAGCCTGATGTCGATCTTCGCTCGAAAGGTGCGCGAAGCGAATCTAACGATGAGATCGAAAATCGGAAAACGGAAAATTTCTCAACTTCCGGCCGATGTGGCAGGCAACATTATACTTACTGAGGTGCCGTGCGACGTTGAATCGATGTCCACTCGGCCGTTGTGATCGAAAATGGTGCGTTTGACGATCGGCAGACCCAGACCCATGCCGCGCGGCTTCGTTGTGCAAAATGGCGAAAAGATTCTGTCTTTCAGTTCAGGCGCGATTCCACCGGCATTGTCGCGCACGGTCACAACTACGCCGCTGGCGCGGCCGGCTTCGCGTACGGGTTTCGCCGAAAGCGTGATGCGCGGTTCCGGTTTACCGGAAAGGGCTTCCGCGGCATTGGCCACAAGGTGGGCAAAGGCTTCTGCCAGAGCGCGCTCGTCTCCGAGCACGCTTGGCAAGTCGTTGGGTAGGGACGTTTCCACTTCCACGCCGCCGTTGACGCTGGAGTGCAATCGCGCGATCTCGAGAGCTTTTTCGACTGGAGCGCGGACGTCGATCGCTTTGAGGACGAGGTCCGGCGGGTGAGCGAAGTTGTTGATCTGGGTAATGATCTTGTCCAGTCGATCGATCTCTCGCAGAACGATCTCGTTAAATTCTCTGCGGAAATCGGCGTCGTCGAAACGCTCGGGAAGAAGCTGGGCAAAAGTTTTGATGGCCACGAGCGGATTGCGAATTTCGTGGGACATGCTGGCGGCGAGATCGCTCCAAAAGGTAGCCCGATCGACCAGCGCCTTGTTTTTCGCGCAACGTATGTTCCGGCTGTGAGATCGTGAATCACGGCGACGGCGCCGAGCGAGGCGCCTTGATCCACAAGTCTTCTGGTTTCCACAGAAAGCGCGCGTCGCGTGCTGTGGTCGATCCACTGCTGCGGCATCGGAGTTGTTTTTGCATCGAGCGTTTCGCGCAGTAATCCGGCGAGTCTGCTCCCGACTGCTTCCACCGGCTTGTTTAGGACGTCCGAACTAGTTAGGCCAAGAATTTGCTCGGCCGTAGGGTTGAACCACCGCACCGTCGCCTTGTCATCGACGGCAACGATGCCGGACGGGATCGATTTGAGCAGCGTTTCGGCCAGGGTTTTTTGCAGAGCGACTTCTTCGTAGAGCAACGCATTTTCCAGCACCGTGGACACGTGCTCCGCCAGCATCATCAATCCTTCGAGATCGCGATAACTGAATGGCTGACCAGTTAGGCGACGCCCGAAGAAAATCCAACCGATGACGCGACCGCGAGCGTAAAGGGGCACGATCACTTCTGCGCCGAAAGTGTCCAAAGCGCGCTGCATAAGCAGGCGTTGCTTGTGATCGGACGTTTGCGCGAGGTTCGCGCGTGAAATCAAATGCGCGTGCAATTCGAACCAGCGCACTAGTGCGTCGCGTTCGCCAAATTGCATCTCGGCTCGTTTCGGGTAAACAACGCAGCCCAGCACGCAGACGGTAGCGATCGCCCTCGCGGATCGCGCGAGAAAATGCCGGCGCGGCTTACGCCTGCCGCGTCCGCCACTCCTTCAACAATATTGACAAGTAAAGCATCGACGCTTTCAAACCGGCGAAGGACGCGTGGAAGTTATGACCGGCGGAACGGTGGGCGCGCCGTATTGCTCGGGAATGGTGTCCGGCCGCGGCGGCACTCGGGCCACCGGAGGGATTGTCGATGTTGCGCGCAAGTCCCGGTTTTCCTGAAGCGCTCTGAGATAATCGAATGCCCTACCAATCAGAGCATGAAAGCGCCTGCGATCGAGTTGCAAATCTTCCGCCGCATAAATGCCGAATTGTTCGACCTCGCGCAGCGGCTCGGAACGGGGCGTCCCCAGCGCGATGATCAGAATTTCGGGCCATTCATCCTGAATCTGCTCGATCAGATCGCGGGATTCTTTTGCGCGGAGATCCATGATGAGCAAGGCTGGCCCGACTTGCTGGAGAACGGCATTGAGACGATCGGGCTCGGTGACATGGCGCACTTCCGCGGCCGCGCGTAGGAACGCTTTTACCCGACGGCTGAGATCAGGGTCCTGAGTATATAAAACGCAGACCGGCGGAGGAGTCATGCCACCGCCACCTTGCTCTCGAAGCGGGCAAGTGGCAGCAGAATGTGGAAAGCGGTCCCCTTTTGCACCTCGCTCTCCACTTCGATCTGGCCACCGTGCTCCTGGATGATCCCGTGCACGACCGATAAACCCAGTCCGGTGCCATAATCTTTGGTCGTGAAAAATGGATCGAAGACGTGCGCGATGTCCTCCTTACGAATTCCTTCCCCGGTGTCGCGGATCGTGATGTGCAAAACCTCCCCGGATTCGCCATTACTGCGCGTAAGGGCGGCGACCCAGCGCTCATCCGTTTGCACTTGCGTCCTGACGGCGAGTTCGCCGCCGTTTTTCATTGCGTCCATGGCGTTGAGGAAAAAATTCAGGAAAACTTGCTCGAGTTGGTCGGCATCGGCCCGAATTGTATCCACATTTGCCTGCCAAGAACGAGTTAATTTAATTTCTTTTTGATACAGACGGTGGCTCAGGAGGCTGAGCGATTTTTCCAGTATCTCATGCACGTGCATCGGCTTGAGCAGCGGTTTGGTCGGTCGCGCAAAACGAAGCAATTGGTTGACCAGCGAATCGATCCGATCGATTTCGTGACCGATCAGGTTCGAAAACGTTTCGCGGAAGTCGGAGTCCTGGTATCGCTCGGGTAGCAGTTGCGCGAATGTTTTGATCGACACCAATGGATTCTTGATTTCGTGGGCCATGCCGGCTGAAAGCGTGCCGAGGCTGGCCAGGCGATCGCTTCGGCGGATCTGCGATTCCAACCGTTTGATTGCCGTGATGTCCGTCAGCACCATCAACGCGCCGAGCATTTGCTGATCTTGATCGTGAAAGATAGAGGTGCTTGTGCGCACGATCATCTCTTTGGAATCGGAGCCGAGAGTAACCTCATGGTTGACCTGACCTTGTCCCGTCTGCAGGGTTTCTCGCAGCACATGTCCGAGCGATTCGGGCAGTTCGACCAAAGGACGTTCCAAGATTGCGCCCGAGTTCAGCCCGGTAATCTGCTCCGCTTCGTTATTGAAAACGGTGATGCGCTCGTTCGCCCCAACTGCGATCACACCGGTGGTCAAGTTTTGCAACAGCGTCTCGTTATAGATTTTCGCATTTTGCACTTCAGTGAAGAGCTGTGCGTTTTCGATCGCGACCGCGAGCTGGCCACAGAGAACCTGTAGCGCCTCCTGTTCGATTCTCCCGTAGATGCGGCCGGAAATCCGCGGACCTAACAGCATCACTCCCTCAAGTTGATCGCGCGCGGAAATGCCCATGACGACCGCCAGATTGAGGTGATGCATCTGGTTAATAATCCGGTGGACCTCCGCCGTAGGCCGAATGCGATGCAACTCATCGAGCACGATCGGTTGCCCGGATGTTCTGAGGTAATTAAGCAGAGGATGATCTTTGGGCAGATCAATCTGACTTTGTCGCGTTGGCGCCGGATAATACTGCGCGTACTCATCTTTTTGAGCGAGCAGGATAAGAATCCGCTCGGTATTTGCGGCCTGGGCGATGGTTTGCGCGAAGCGCTCGAGGAGATCGCGCAAAGTGGTGACCGATTTGAGAATGGCGGCGGCGGTCCCGACCGTGGCGCGAAAATCCAGTCGCTGTGCGCTAATGAAAAGGCGCTCCGCCAGGCGCTGAGAAACGCCGCGTGCCGGCGCCATCGCAAATGCGACCACAATGGCAGCCGCTACATGCGCGATTGAGTGGGCGTTGTCAGTAGAAGACCGCAAAACCGTCGACACCAACCACCAAACCACCGCGTAGAGCGCGAGAAGATACGTCCCCAAGACAACATAGGAAAGAACGCGGCGGAAGAGAGTTCCGACTTCCATGATCTTCCGCGTCGCGATGCCGTAGGCGATAATCAGACTGAAGAGGACGGAACGAAATGGCGCGAACCAGATTAACCGCGATTGCTCAATAAAAGGATCTAGAACAAATGTGAGCAGGAGCGCGATGGCGATCGTTGCAACCGCGGCGATTAAAATGAATGCAAGCTCCACCTGCTCGCCACCGGTTGCCTTTCTCAGGTCGCGCCAATAGCTGATGGCCAATGCGATAAACGCGACAATGAAATAAACGCCATAAACGTAAACCCCTTCGCCATAAATTGGGCTGGGCGCGGCGCCAGTCACATGTGGCATCTGCGCGCCTTTCAAGAACCACTTTGTTTGGCAAAGGACAGCAATGCCTGCGGTAACAACCAGCCAAACGCGGGAACAGCGAAAAAGACCGCGCCAACCCTGGTGCTTTCGCCGAATCGAAAGGCGAAGAAGGTTGAGCGTTGCGAGAACTACGCCGCCGGCGACCGAGGCTTGTCGGATGGAGAACTCTGCAGTTGCCGGAGTCGCCGCTACAAAAGCGAGATAGAGGGTACCAAGCCAGGTAGCGATCGTTAGCGAGAGTAGCAGATAGCACTGGTTCGCGAGCTTGTGCCGATTCGCCTGAAACACAACCAGACCAAGGGCAACTTGGAGAGCCAACGCGATGAAGGTCGGGACCGCGGCACTGTTCATTACGCTGCGATTCGCTCTACGACAAGTGTGCTCGCGCTGCCGCCCATACCACGAACATTAACGAGTGCAGAGTCCAATTTCGCCTTTCGCGGCTGATTTGGAACAAAGTCCAGATCGCATTGTGGGTCTTCGACCTCGTAATTCGCCGTGGGCGGAATTAGCTGGTCTCGGAAACTGAGTGCGCACGCGGCTACCTGGAAAGGACCGCCTGCTGCCAGCGGGTTTCCCGTTACTCCTTTGATTGAGCTGACAGGCACGCGGTAGGCGCGGTTGCCGAACACTTTCCTGATTACATCGACTTCAACGGCATCAAGAACCGGATGGCTCGGCCCATATGCCGAAATATAATCAATGTCCGACGGCGCACGCCCAGCGTTCGCTAGCGCGATGCTCATCGAATCTTCCAATCCGGACCCCGGCTTCCCAGAATCCAAGTCACGCCGCTTGCCGTATCCACCCAGTTCTAGATATGTCCGCGCACCTCGGGCCTGAGCCCGTTCTAGATTCTCGAGCACAAAGACGCCTGCGCCCTCCGATATGACACCGGAATCCCGCTCCAGATCGAACGGTCTGCTCGCCCTCTCCGGTTCGTGATTGCGGACAGAACTCAGACCGCTTGCGATGAAACTGGCCATCGTCAACGGCGTAATCGGCGCATCCGCCCCACCCGCGATTGCTATCTCAGCTTCGCCAGACCGAATCATCGCCGCTGCGTCAGCAACGGCGTCCAATCCTGACGGACATGCTGAGGATATCGTCGCCGCATGTGCGGAAGCGCCGATTCGGTCGGCAATCGTGTTAGCAGCAGCCTGCGGTATCGAAGCTGAAGCCGAAGTTACCGGTGCACGGTTCGGACCATTATTTTGCAGTGCGAAATAAACGCTTTCGATCACGTCGATAGCACTCGTGCTTATGCCGATTACCACCGGCGTTGGACCCGGTAGGTCCAGTTTGTTCGGATCGAGGCCTGCATCTCTTAACGCCATCATGGTTGCCGCGTAAGCCAATTGAGTGTGTCGTGCCATTCGCTCCGGCCTGAGTTCCGGCTCGATGTAATCGAGAGGATCGAAGTTTTTTACTTCACCCGCGATACGGCTTTTGAAACCGGTGGCGTCGAACATCGTGATCGGCCCGATACCGCTGCGGCCAGCGAGCAGCGATTCCCAAAACGCATTCAGGCCGATTCCATTTGGCGCCAAAATACCAATACCCGTAATGACCACCCGGTTTCTTTTAAGCATGTGAGTCCCTTTCCGTCGCTTCGAATTTCTCCGGCGACCATTCGGCGAGGCTGAGATTCCTGGCAAACCGCGCGGCCTTTAGTGATTTTGAGTCGTTGTCGATCTTGGCGACCACCGATACATCGCGGCGGATTCTAAATGGTACACTGGATTCAATCATTATATTTTTCGGGCCGTTCCTGGTCTCCTTATTCACAGAAACTTCTTACTTATTCACAAATTGCAGCTTGCGCGCCAATCAAATCTATTTCACCGTTTTGCCGCTGATTTCCATCATGGCTCGAAAGGTGCTTTCGTTTTCTCTCGTCCGCACGCGACCTGCACACAGCTATTAACTGCCTCTGCTTACTATCCTATGACCGTCTCGAGCGAACCACCGCAAATCCTCGTCATCGATGACGAGATCGGTCCGCGCGAGAGCTTGCGCATGCTGTTGAAGCCAAATTATCAGGTCCATACCGCCGATTCCGTGGAAGTAGGGCTTAAACTGCTCAAAGAAAAGCAGCCCGACACTATTGTAATGGACATTCGCATGCCCGGCATGAGTGGTATCGAAGGTTTGCGCAAAATCCGCGAAATCGATCCGCATCTTTCTGTCATTATGCTCACTGGCTTCGGAGCGCTCGACACAGCCAAAGAAGCCCTCCGCTTGGGCGCGAACGATTATATCAGCAAGCCATTTGACGCGCACGAAATGCAACAAGTAATCGGCCGCAACGTCGAGCGCACCCGGGTCCAACGGACGAGCGAACACGCCGCCGACGAAATCAAGGAATTAAATAACCGGCTGCTGAAGGAGCTCGCACAAAAGGAGCGGCTCGCCTCTCTGGGCCAGGCCTCCGCCGAATTCGTGCATGATCTTGGCAATCCGCTCACGATCGTCTGGGGTTACGTGCAATTGCTCGCCAAACGCCTCGAACAATCCGAGAGCGACGGCTCGCCACAAAATGCCACCTCGGTTAAAGAGCTCAATATCATCGAGCAAAATGTCCGTCTTTGCCGCGAGCTTCTTAATATGTGGCAAAGCTACGGCAGTGTCGAGGCTTCTCCGCCCAAACCGATTTCAGTTTCAGGAATTCTCCGAGAAGTCGTCAAAGGCGTAACCGGGATAGCGACTCAAAGCGGTGTCGAATTACAGGCTTTGATCTGCGATGACCCTTGCACGCTTTTGGGCGATGCAGTGCAAATCCAACGGGCCATTCAAAACGTCATCATCAACGCGCTGCAAGCTTCCGCCGAGAACAGAGGCCGCGTCACAATCGAATGCACGCAAAAGGATTTTTATGTTGATCTGCGAGTGGAAGACACTGGTGCCGGCATTGCCCCGGCGCAGATAAGTCGCATTTTCGATCCTTATTTCACTACGAAACAGGCGAAGAGCGGCACCGGTCTCGGCCTTTACATCACGAAAAAAGTTGTCGAGGACCACGGCGGCTCAATCAAAGTGGAGAGCACGCCCGGCGTCGGCACTACTTTCACTATTCGGTTGCCTCTCTCGAATCAATAGCCGCGCCCGGAAGACAGGCGTCCTCGACTGTCGCGATGAGCACGCCTAAGAACCGACAGCCTGGGTGTGTGTTTAGCGTCTCTGGTGGATAAGCGCCGTCGGCGCAGCATGCTTATAGAACGGCAACCAGCCAAAACACATTAGCCCCCTAGGGCGACATGTTTCCTCTTGCGAGGATCATACGTGCCGCTCCTAGGGAAGCTTAGACGTTTTCTCATGGTGTATGCTATAGACATGTTGCGCCGATAGCGCTGCGCTGATCCCTTCCAATATCAACGCTAAACACATAGAGGCTGGAAGCCCCGTTGCCATGACAGCCGGTGATGCCTGTCTTCCTCTAAAAACCTAAACATCACTTTAACTTGTCACTTCGCGCCGCATTGAGTTTGCTGGGCACGTGCCATCCGGTTATCGAGTAGCGCCAACTTTTCTCATCCGGATGGCCGGCGTGCCATTTGAGCCAATGGAAGGCCTTTCCACCCCCGCAGTTTCCGCCGCGGCGCGCGAACTACTCGTTGGGCGAGAAGAATTCGCCAAGGCAAAGCTGGAGGTTGACCAAATTCTCCGCTCGCGGTGCCATGGGCTGTCGAAAGAAGTATTTCACGCGTGGCACAAGGCGATACGATCGAGCACGGCTCCAGCGCCAGTTGCCCCGCTGTCGGGCCCATTTGCGACCTATTCGGATTGTTTATCGAGATTATCGAGCGCCGAATCAGATTTTGACGAGTCGCTGCGTCGCGAAATGAGAATTGCGCGCCAGTCGCTTTTTAAGTCAGCCCAAAGAATTTTGCCAGCTTATCTTGTTTTTGCAGGTGAAGGACTTGCCGAGCGTTTGGCCAGGCGGTTTTCCGTCGGCGAAAGTTTACCACCACGAAATAAAGAGGCGCGCGCCCACGAGCGGACGATTTTGTTGTATTTGCAGCGCGTCTCCGCAAAAAACGATTCGTTAAGCGCATTCGGTCCCGGCAGTTGGGGAAAAGTAGAACGGGGAACGGGTGAAGTGAGGTTAACGCCCGAGCCGAACATTGCTAAACGCGAAACCTTTCTCGAGCGTTGGACCGCGCACGGTGCCGCGGCCGTACTTAATGCAGACCCGGGCATTCGTATCGAGCTTCCGCCGCGACTTCATCCGAACGGTCGGCTCGACGGCAATCAGTTTGTTTTTACCGATACCGGCGAGACCCGCGTGCTGGATGCAGACACGGTTGATCTTCTTGTCCGATGCGATGGGCAGACCCCAGCCTACGCCTTAGGGGTTGAGCCCAAATTACTCGAAGAGCTGGCACAGCAGAACATCGTCCGCTGGGAAATAGAAGTCCCAGCTCTTGAGCCGCATGCTTTTGACGTGCTGCTCTCCGATATTTCTCGTTGGCGAGAAGGTCCGACCCGCGCCCGTTGGCTCGGCCTGCTGCAACCAATCAGTCTTCTACCGGAAACGTTTGCCAGAACAACTGAGACAATTGTACGCATGAAAATTATCGAAGAAGCGGACGCGCGGCTCGATCAGCTAGGCGTCCCGCGCAAGGCGGGTGGTCGCTTTCTCTATTCGGCGGCCAATCCAATTGGCGAAGAATGTTTTCTGGAATGCCATTTTTCGATCGATGAAAATCTTATCAACGAAGTTGCGCGCGACTCTGCGCCCTGGATTGATTTCTGGCGCGATTGTTACGCTTTCATCGCCGGTCGTGTCGCCGCTGGATTGCGCGGCTTGCTTGCGAAAGCTCCACTGCAAGGCGGCGCGCTACCATTGCCGGCATTCATGCACCACTGCGAGAGGTTCAATATGCCGCTGACTGGACCCGCCCTCGTCGGACTGGCGCACATCGCATTTCAGGAAGTGAAGGCGGCGTTTCGGGAAAGAATGCGTGATCGCGCCGCTGCGACTGAATGCGAATGGACGGCCGATGATTGCCAACTTGTTAGGCAAAACTTCGAGTTCGAGAAATTCGATGAATACACCTATCCATCCGCTGACTTGCAGATTGCCGCGACATCGATCGAGGCCGTGGAACGCGGAGATTACCAATGGATCCTGGCGGAACTTCATCCGCCAGTCGCACTGCTTCATCATGGGTTCTACTGGTCGTGTCCGGACAAACGTGCCCTTTCCGAGGCGCTTTTAGCCACCGTCTTCGGCCAACCAAGTTTTCACTTCGGTTTCTTCGCGGCGGATTTTACCGCGACCACTACTGTCCGCATGTTCGATGCTCTTCCGGCTCTGAATTATTTCGTCGCGCCGCAACGCGCCAACTCTGGGTGGCAAGTGATTTCACCCTCAGAGACTGAAGTGTACGTCGATGGACGAAATGGCGACGTTGCCTTGCGAAAAAGGGGCTCGCACGAATATCTCGGTTCTTTTGCCCGGAACTGGATCATCCCGCTCGGGTTTCATCCGTTTCAATTCGGAATGGGGCCGCAGATGCCGCGGCTGCGTTGCGGAAAAGTAATCGTGCAACGCCGCGCGTGGGTTGTGACGCAGGAAGAATGGCCGAAAGGCGATTACACCGGCGTCTCGCGTGAACTCGTCCTCGCCGTAGAGCAATTGCGTGCGCAGCGAGATTTGCCGCGCTACGTTTACATTCGGCCAACCGAGCAAGCGCTGCGCCGCAGCGGCGCGGAAGGTCGCGACAAAGATACCAAGCCGGTTTTTGTCGATCTTGAGAGCTACCTGTTTCTGGAGATTTTTCATCGCTGGTTGACGAAGTCCGGCGAGCTGGAAGTAACAGAGATGCTCCCTGACCCGGACCATCTCCTTTGGAAGGAACCAGACGGCCGCCGAACTTTCGAGCTGCGCACGCTAATTGTCCCGCGCGCATGAAGATTGTTGTGATTGCAAACGTTGGGGAGCGCCCGCGTCCTCGCGTGCTGCTTTCGGCGTCCTCGCCGAAAGCAATTCCGTATGTCTCGTCACACCGAAAAAGTTCGCGACGGCGAGGGCGCCATCGCTAGCACGCGAGGCGCGTGTGCTCCCCAATCCGAAGAGTGAAAATAATCGCGATCGCAAACCAGAAAGGCGGCGTCGGCAAAACAACCACGGCAGTGAACTTAAGCGCCGGGCTGGCTGAGAAAGGTTTGCGCTTGCTTCTTGTCGATCTTGACCCGCAGGCGAACGCGACCAGTTCGCTCGGCATGCAGGAAGTCGAAGGCGAGAGCATTTACGATTCGCTTTTGGGCGGCACGTCCCTCGCCGAAAAAGTGCTACCGACACGAATCGAGAATCTCTTTCTTGTTAAAGCCGATCTCGACCTGGCCGGTGCAGAAGTGGAGATCGCGCGCATGAGCGACCATCTCACGCGACTGGCCGGCGCATTGTCGATCTTTCGCGCAGATGAAACCTTCGATTTCATTCTGCTCGATTGCCCGCCTTCGTTAGGCATTTTGATGACGAACGCGCTCGCCGCCGCCGATGAAATTTTCACTCCAATTCAATGCGAATATTTCGCGCTCGAAGGTTTGGTAAAGATCGTGCGCGTGGTCCAGCAAGTCCGTGACTCGGGCGCAAACGATCACTTGGAAATTGGCGGTATTTTGATGACGATGTTCGACAGCCGCACAAAATTGAGTGCCGAAGTCGTCGCAGAAGTGCGACAACATTTCGGAGAACGCGTTTACAAAACGGTCATACCGCGCACAGTGCGTTTGAGTGAAGCGCCAAGCTTCGGCAAATCGATCCTTGAATACAACCCGAGCGGGGCGGGCGCACATGCCTACCGCGCGCTGGCGCGGGAGTTTCTCAAGCGGCACGCGAATCTCACCGGCTGATCGCAGCCATTCGGAGTGGCGCATTGCGCGCGTAGCGGTGGATCGCGTCGCTCCGTCGCGCGATGCTAAATATAGTGGCGTAGCCGAAAACGGGATTGGGATTCGCGTCGCTCGCGTTGCGCGATGGAAAATTTGCGGCTTCGCCGATTGGTTTTAGCATCGAGCAAGGGACTGCTCGATCCACCATGATTGCTTAATCGCGAAAACGAGCGTCGAAAATCCTTTGAAAACTGTTCTACGCTCGAAGCGCATCCCGATCTTTTCTGCGACTCGGCGCGAGGCGGCATTATCGGGATGAATCAGTGATATAACTCGTGCCAATTTTAGCTCGCCAAAGGCGTGATCGCGCACCGCGGTCGCGGCTTCTGTGGCAAGTCCTTGATTCCAATAATGGGGATGAAGCCGATAACCAATTTCGATCTCATTCGTTTCATCCACCTGTTGATGGAAGAAGCCACAGTAACCGATCAACGTGTCGTTGGATCGCATTATTACAGCAAATTGGGAAGGCAGTCCCGCGCGATTCCAGGACAGTATTTTATCGAGCACGGTTTGCGTTTGTTCGAGCGAGTAGGGACCAAGTGAAAAGCGCATGAAATCCCGATTCGCCATTAACTCGGCTAAAAGATCGATATCTTTCTCGCCAAAAGGTCTCAGAACCAGTCGTGAAGTTTCTAGAACAGCCATGCAACTAATCAAAGACGAAGAGGTCGCGAATTTCGATTCATAATCGAGCAATGCCAACAAGCGAGGAAGAGTATTGGCGACCCGCTCCGGTGCCGGAAACGTCGAGCTGGTCGGAATTGCGCGAGGCAGGACGCGATTGCACGGCCTGTCACCTTTACAGGCGTGCAACGCAAACAGTTTTTGGCGAAGGGCCGAAGGATGCGCCGATCATGCTGGTAGGTGAGCAACCGGGCGACTACGAAGATGTTGCCGGCAAACCATTCGTTGGTCCGGCGGGAAAAATCATGGACCGTGCGCTCGAAGAAGCTGGCATTGACCGGAAGCATGTTTATGTCACGAATGCGGTAAAACATTTCAAGTGGGAGCCGCGCGGGAAACGCCGGATTCATAAGAAACCGAATTCGCGTGAGATCGCCGCGTGTCGTCCCTGGCTGGAAGCCGAACTGCGTGTGGTCAAGCCGAAATTAGTTGTTTGTCTCGGCGCGACCGCGGCACAGACGGTTTTCGGGCCATCATTTCGCGTTACTCGGGAGCGTGGAAAAGTTTTATCTTCGAAGCTGGCGCCCAAAGTTCTCGCAACCGTTCATCCTTCGTCTTTGCTTCGCCAGCCGGACGAAGAATCGCGCGAGCGCGAGTATGCTCACTTCGTTAGAGATCTTCGGGCGGCGCTCAAAGGGGCCGGCGATAAATAAAACCTGCCTCGAAAGCCCCACCAGTCACAAAAAGAGTGATACGTGAGAAGTGACTGGTGATCAGTGCAGTGTTTAGCAACCGAGCGTGCGGGTGCAGGTTCAATACATAGGTAACACTGTAGGTTCAATACATAGGTAACACTTCAGGGGCAGAGAAGGCTAAGAAAATAGCCTTTATGCCGTGGAAGAAGACAGAACCTATGGAACAGAGAATGGAGTTTGCGTTGAAGGCAATGAGGACGCTCAATTTTCGGGCGTTGTGCCAGGATTACGGGGTTAGTACCAAAACGGGGTATAAATGGAAGGAGCGTTTTATCCGGGATGGTCTGGCCGGGATGAAAGAGCAATCGCGGCGGCCTAAAGGCCATTGTGAGCAACTGCCCGAGGAAGAAGTGTGCGAGATTGTGCGTTTGAAACTGGCGCACTTGAGCTGGGGGCCACGCAAGATTGGGGAGCTCTATCTGCGTCGGCATGGAGAGGTGGCCAGTGAGAGCACTTTGAAGCGGGTACTGGAACGAGCCGGTTTAACCCAGAAGCGACGCCGGCGGCGCTCGACTGAAGCGGGGCGGTTGAGCAGTGGGCGCAAAGCTGGGGCCGCCAATGAAGTGTGGACAGTAGATTTTAAGGGCTGGTGGAGGAATGGAGGAAGACGCTGCGAACCGTTAACCGTACGAGATGAGCATAGTCGTTACCTTTTGGAGGTGCGTGCGCTGGCTGACGGGCGGAGCGAAACTGTGCGTGCCAATTTCGAGCAACTCTTCGGGCGCTACGGTTTACCCCAGGCAATCCGGAGTGACAACGGGTGCCCTTTTGCCAGCAGGAACGCTCTGCTTGGCTTGAGCCGCTTGTCCGCCTGGTGGGTGGCATTGGGGATCGACTTGGAAAGAGGTCGACCAGGTCACCCCCAGGACAACGGAGCCCATGAGCGGATGCATCAAGATATCAGCCGTGAGGTGGAAGCCTTAGGACAATCCGATCAGGAGGCGCTGGACCTGTGGCGACAGACATTTAACTACGAGCGGCCGCACGAGGCGCTGGGGATGCGCTGCCCAGGCGAAGTTTACACCTGCGCAGAGCGAAAATATGAAGGCACGCCAGAGGATCTGGATTATCCGCAGATGTGTCCGCGGCGAGTTAGCAAAGATGGACTGGTTAAGCTAGATGGAGAGGTGCTTTTCCTCAGCAGCGCCCTGGCCGGTTGGTCGGTGGGACTCAAGCCGATCACCCCGGAGCTGATGGAAGTTTGGTTTGGACGCCTCTTGCTTGGCCAGGTGGATCTGAGCGCGAGCAGTTTTATTCGGGCCGATACCCGCTTGGATAAAAGGCAACAAGTGGCTGCTATCCACCCGAATAAAACTGCAGATGAAACAGAAAAAGTCTAAACAATGATCTACAAAGTGTTACCTATGTTCTGACCCAAAAGTGTTACCGATGTTCTGACTGCGCCTGCGATTTCTAATCACTATTCACCTATCACGCTTCACAATCCGCCGCTTACGGCGGCGTGGCTTGCCGAGTCGAAGCTCTCGTCGCGTTGATGTTGCAAGCGAAAATTGTCCGCCTTGGTCCCACAGTCGCGGGACTACGGCGTGACACCCCCGAATGCTTTCGGGGCTGGAAGTAGGGGATTATACTTCCGCTAGTGCATCCAACAGGGAAGCCCGATTTGTTGGATTTTTACTCCATGCCTTCGGCTCTGGAGGTAAGGGGATTCGAACCCCTGGCCTTCTCATTGCGAACGAGACGCTCTACCAGCTGAGCTATACCCCCGCAGGAGGAGCGAAGACTATCATGTTCAGAGAATTTTTCATCAAGCATTCTTGAGTTGCGCCGGATTGCGCCGGAGTACGCATTCAGCGGGTGATCGCCTGAAGTCGCCTTTCTCAGGTCGCGCTCACTAATTCCGGCTCGGTCAGGTTGTTGCCTTCGATCTCCGCGACTTCTTCGTCGGTCAACTGAAGCTCAGCAGCACCGATAATCCCTTCAACCTGCTTGGGACTGCGCGCGCCGACAATCGCGCCAGTGACGGCCGGATTTCGAAGCGTCCAGGAGATAGCAACCTGTCCCGGAGGACGTCCATGCCGCGCGCCGACTTCTCGCAAGCGCTCCACCAGCGCCAAGTTTTTCGAAAGCCTTGGCTCCTGAAATTCGACGTTGCGACTCCGCCAATCTTCGACAGGAAGAGACGCCGCGCGTTCCCGAGTCATCGCGCCGGTCAACAATCCGGACGCCATTGGCGAATAGGCAATCACTCCTGTTCCGTTAGATCGACAATAAGGAAGTATCTCTTGGTCTACCTCGCGACGGACTAACGAATAGGGAGGTTGCAACGAACTGACGGGAGCGATCTTTTGCGCCCTGCGTAATTCCTCGACATTGAAATTCGATACGCCGATCCAGCGAACTTTCCCCTCCTTTTGCAGCTGAGACATTGCACCCCAGCCTTCTTCCAAGTCTTCCGTCGGCCAATGGATCTGGTAGAGATCGATCACGTCCATGTTTAGCCGGCGCAGGCTGTCCTCACATTCGCGACGGATCGAGGCCGCACTCAAATCTCGATGAACATAGCCTTGGTCGTCCCAACGCAGACCGCACTTTGTGAAAACGTAGGGACGCGGTCCTGGCCACGTCCTCAACGCAAAAGCGACGACCTCCTCAGAGTGCCCCATACCATAAACAGCCGCGGTATCGATCCAGTTAACGCCGAAGTCGAGTGCGCGGTGGATTGCCGCGACAGACTGTTTGTCGTCCTGTTCGCCCCAGCCAAATTCCCAACCCGAGCCGCCGATGGCCCAAGCGCCGAAGCCAACGGGGGTAATGAGTAGATCAGAACTACCAAGGCGCTTGGTTTTCATGTCGAGCTTCCTGCTCAAATTCGTTTTAGGATTTTGTGGTTTCATACGTTGGACTTTTATTGATCGTAGAGAAGAGCAAACCGTTGCATCTCGGTCCGATCGGATGTTGTTGTTCAACCCGGTGTAACCTGAGGTAAGCCGAGCGAGTGCAGCGTGTTGGGCGATAGACTCCCGGTTACATTGAGGTGCCTTGCGATTTGATACTTCGCCACCGCATCGCGTGTTGCCGGTCCGTAAATGCCATCGACTGGACCACCGTAATAGCCCTGTTGCATCAGCTTCGTTTGGACAGTAGCAACTGTCGGATCGCGCATTGGCGTGTTGCTGTATACGCCCTCATTATAATAGTACGGTTCCACGTCTGCGTAATAGCCGGGATAGTAGTCGTACGGGTAATAGTCGTAGGCGTAGTACGGATAATAGTCCCACGGGAAGAATCCGGGATCGAGTCCGAACCAGAAGCCGTCGTCAAAAACGAAGAAGCGATCGTGATCAAAGTGTGCACGCCGCCGGTCCCAGTCGCCATGCCAACTTGTTGCATTATGACGCTCGGCGACGTGCCCATTGAACGTGGGACGCGCGAATGTTCGCGCTTGCTGTGTCGGCGAGTTGGTCGTCCCGCGACCCGGGCTGACAGAGGTGTGCGATTGCTGAACTAGAGCCTGCGACTGCCGGACGGGCGAAGTGGCGAAATGTGTCCCTCGACTATAAAAATAAGCGGGAGGACCACCACTGAATCCTCGTCCACCAGGATGAGGCGCTGCGCCACCGCTGAAGTGGCCTCCGCCGCCACCCAAGTGACCGCCACCACCACCAAATCCACCACCACCGCCGCCGCCGCCGTGCCCAGCCGCCCACGTAGACGGACTGAGGGCAAGCAGACTGAGGCCAATCATGCTAAACATTGCTTTCATCTCTTAAGTTCGCGCCAGCCGCTTGTCACAGCCATCGCGCGTCCGCTAGATTTTCGAATCCTACCGAAGACGTATTGATCGATCCCTCTTCAGAGTGAGTTCTGCGCTGTCGTGCATCCGCGCGCGTAAGTAAGGTCCTGGCTGCCGGCGACTCATTTTAGTGAATGGCCTATGGCATTGTGCGGCATCGGATGCTGGTAGCTTGCAGTGCGTTGCCTGTCCTTCATGCGCTGAGGACGATGGCTCCCCGCGCACGCGCGGCACGCGTGCGCGTCCCGAAGGGAGCTTCACTCAGTAGCCGATCGAGATTGCGATCGTGTGTGTGGAGAAGGAGGAGTCGTGGTTTCATCGTGATCCGCTGTTGTCACTCAGCTCGGGGTTCCCTGCGGCAGGCTCAAGGACTGTAGTGTATCGGGCGATAAACTCCCGGTTACGGTCAAGTGCTTCGCGATTTGATATTTCGCCAGCGCGTCACGCGTCGTCGGACCGAAAATGCCATCGACCGGCCCGGTATAATAGCCCAGTTGAGTAAGCTGCGTCTGGACGGCTTCAACCGTTGGATCAGGTGTCGGGACACCGTTATAAACCGGTTGGGGGTAATCGTTCGGCTGAACGTCCGCGTAGTAATCGTATGGATAGTAGTCGTCGGCGTAATAAGGCAGGTAGTCCCATGGAAAGAATCCGGGATCGAGTCCGAACCAGAAGCCATCGTCAAAAACAAAGAAGCGATCGTGATCAAAGTGGGCATGGCGCCGGTCCCAGTCACGATGCCAATTTCCGTCATGACGTTCGGCGATGTGGTCCATTCGTCCGTTCAATCCGCGTTGCATGGATGTTTGCGATGAACGCGCAGCTGAAGGGTTCGTGCCACGATTGTTTGGACGATTAAGCGCTGCCGTAGCGCGATCGGAAGCGTTTGTTGTTCGATTCACACGGCCAGCGTTCGCTAGGTCACGCGCCGAATTTGCGCGGGAACTATGAAACCCCGGTTGCCCGGACTGCACATGCGTGGCCCGAGTCGCAAAGTGCGGGACTCCAACTGGAGAGCGATGCATGGCGAAGCCGCCGCCGCCTCCGAAGTGTCCACCGCCACCATGGAAGCCACCACCACCACCGAAGTGACCGCCACCGCCGCCAAAACCGCCACCATGGAAGCCGCCACCACCGAAGTGACCACCACCGCCGCCAAAGCCGCCACCATGGCCTCCGCCACCACCGCCGAATCCACCTCCACCGCCACCGTGCCCAGCCGCCGAGGTTGGCTGACTGAGGGCAAGCAGAGTCAGGCCAATCATGCTAAATATTCCTTTTGTTTTCATATCTTAAGTTCGCGCCAGCCGCTCGTCACAGCCATTGCGCGTCCGCCAGATTTTCGAATCCTACCCAAGACGGATTGATCGATCCCTCTTCAGAGTGAGTGCTTCTAAGCCTGAAGCCGCTTCAGCGACGTTTAGCGCCAAAGGCGCAGCGTTCATAGTAGCCTGGGGCAGCGCCCCAGGAACCGTTGAAAGCGCGACTCATCCGGGGGCCTTTCGGTCCATCATTGGCATCATGCCGCAATCGCTGCTCACCGGAGCGCCGAGGTCACCGACCCGAGCTACAGCAACAGCCAGACCGTTGCGAGCACAACAGCTAGGATTGGAACCAGCCCGAGGATAATGTATCGGCGGTTCGTAATTTGCGGCGCGCCAGGACCGACATCAGCATTTAAACGGCGCCCGAAAACCAACCGAAGACTGTCTGGATGATTATCGAAAATTAAAATGCGTCGTATCGTTTTGCCACAGAGATCGGCCGGCATCGGTGGTGCGACGATAGCGTAAATTTTCCCTCGCTCTGGGCCTATGGAACGACTGGGAAACTCACCGCCGATGCGAGACATGCGAATCCATTTCGGATATTTTCGAGCGCCTGGGCGCGAAGTCGCGCCTGGGTCGCGGTCGTAATTAAATCGTGGAGTTTTCATGCCCCACGCTATGGGTGTTCGCTGATTGACCGCCACTGCACCTGTGCAGGAATTTTTAATCTCCCACGCGAGGTGGTTGTCGCTCCCCGGATATGCACCTGCGGTATCGAAGACACTCGATCCAGACGATCACGAGCTTCCGATCCAAATCCCTACTAGAAACACCAAAATTCCTCCGACAATCACTTGAAAAGCGGCGCGGAGAAACGGCGTATCCATATACCGGTTTCGAATCCAGCTAATAAGCAAAAGTTCAATTGCCACGATTGCAACGGCAAAGGCCGTAGCAGTTCGAAAATCTGCAATCAAATATGGCAACGTGTGACCGATTCCTCCCGCCGTGGTCATCAATCCGCAGACGATTCCACGCAGCAGAGGTTTGCCCCGGCCGGTCAGGCTACCGTCATCAGAAGCTGCCTCAGCGAACCCCATTGAGATTCCCGCTCCGACACTGGCGGCGAGGCCGACCAGGAAGGCAGCGTGGCTGTTGTGGGTCGCAAATGCTGCCGCAAAAACCGGCGCAAGGGTTGAGACCGAACCGTCCATCAGTCCCGCCAGCCCGGGTTGCACGATTTGCAGAACGAACAATCGGCGATGGGCTTTCTCTTCTTGGGCCTCAACTTCTGGAGTCAGGTATTCCTGTTGGAGATTGTCGGCTAAGGTGACGTGCTTCCGCTCCGCCTCCGCAAGGTCGCCGAGTAGTTTTCGCGTTGACGCGTCGCTGACTTTACTGGCAGCGCGCTCGTAGAAACGCCGCGTTTCTGTTTCCATCACCTCGGCCTGACGCCGAACCGTTTTGATTCCCAGCGGTCGGATCATCCATACTGGCTTCCGGTGCACGAACCCCTTCACGTCTTCTCGACGGATCAAAGGGATGTGTTCTCCAAAGCGGCGACGGTATTCCTCAATCAGTTGACGGCGATGCTCATTCTCTTCCGCTTCCATTTCCGTAAAGATTTGAGCGGTCGCGGGATAATCGGCCTTCAAACCCGCGGCGAAGTCTGCGTAAATGCGCGCGTCTGTTTCCTCGGAACAAATTGCCAGCGCGAGGATTTCCTGTTCAGACAGGTCTTTGAAATTTTTTGCCACGGTATTTCCTACCGTTAGGAACAAAGGATGCGAATCCTATCTCTTCCCCGCAGAAGGAGCGGACGTTGCAGAAGCATTCGGCGCTGCTGAAGCAGCCGGCGTTACCGAAGCGGCCGGTGCCGCGGAAGCAGCCGATGCTGCGGAAGCCATCGGCGTCGCGGAAGAAGCAGGCGTCGCGGAAGGAGGTGTTGCCGAAGGAGCGGGTGTCGCGGAAGGAGCGGGCGTCGCTGCGACGTGGACCGTTGTTCCGCTAGTAAGAGAGTCCGAGGGATTGACGATTACTTTATCGGATTCAGTCACGCCGCTCAGGATTTCGGACTGGATGCCAAAGTCTCGCCCGACTTTTACGTCGCGGAGTTGAACGACGCCTTTTTCATCGATAACGCCGACTTGCACACTCTTCGCGCGAAATATGAGTGTGTTATCAGGCAAGGTAACCAGCTTTCCTAATGCGTCCTGGGGCACTCGCACTGTGGCGTAGCTGCCGGGGAGAATCTCGTTCTTCGAGTTATCGACCTGTAATTCAACAAGCATTGTCCGGGAATCGGGGGAGACCGCTCCCGACGTTGAGATCACTTTTCCAGGATAGTTTTTTGCGGTCTGCGCCCCGACCTGAACTTCGAAGCTTTGTCCCATTGCGATATTGGATGCCTCGGTCTGTGGAATCCGGAAATAAACACGAAGCGGGTCTGTTTGCTGAATATGGAACATCTCCAGGTTCGTGTTATTGGCGGTGATCAGGTCGCCCACATTCACGTTGCGGACCGTGATGATGCCGGGGAAGGGCGCGGTCACGCGTTTGAAGGCGACTTCCTGTTGGAGAAAACGGAGATTGGCATCAAACGCCTCGGTGTTGGCCTGGTTAGTGCCTTGCGAGGTGGTCATATTCTCGGAATCGAGCTGGGATACGACACCTTCTTTATATAACTCCTGCCACTTGGTGTTAGTGCTTTTGGACTGTTCGAAGTTTTTTTGCGCGAGCACTGCCTGCGATCTGGCCTGCGCGAGTTGTTGATCAAGATCGGGCGTGTCGATCTCCGCGAGCAACTGATCTTTCTGAACGTGTGCGCCAATATCCACGAGCCAGTCTTTTAGGTAGCCGTTGACCCGTGCAAAGATGGATGCTTCCTGCCATGGCTTGACCTCAGACGGCAAATTTAGCCCGCTGTTAGGCGTGGTAATGGTTGGCGAAACCACCGCTACGGTCGGAATCGCCAACTCCTTGGTATCAGCCGCAGCTGTTTGCCGCTGTCGGAGCTGCGGAACAAAGCCAAGGATCAATGCGATCAGAAGCAATGCTCCGCCCGACATCAGAATAACGCGATGTCTTCGGTGAGCCCCGATTGGGGCTGTCTTATGTTCGCCGGAGCCAACGCTGTTGGAAGGAGTAGTCGCGCTCATATTTATAGAGAGATGTGCTTAGGTTGCGGAAAAGGCCTCCTCGAGGACCGTTGATGGAACATTGTCTTTCGGTTCTGCGTTGGCAGTGTCGGCTGGTTGGCGGTGCAACAAGCTGAACACTACAGGCACAAAAAGTAGCGTAGCGACGGTAGCGAGCATGAGCCCTCCGATGACCGCGCGGCCGAGCGGCGCGTTCTGCTCGCCGCCTTCCCCAAGACCAAGCGCCATTGGTAACATTCCGATGATCATCGCCGACGCCGTCATGATCACTGGACGCAAGCGGCCAGTGCCGGCTTCCCATGCTGCTTTCAGTGAATCCATTCCTTCCTGAAGGTGGGTGCGCGCAAAGGTCACGACCAAAACAGAATTCGCAGTGGCGACGCCGAGGCACATGATCGCGCCCATCATCGCGGGGACGCTTAAGGTTGTGCTCGTAACATGCAACCCCCAAATCACGCCCGCGAGCGCACCGGTCAATGCCGTTAAAATAATGAATGGATCGAGCCAGCTTTGAAAATTGACCACGAGTAGCAGATAGATGAGCGCAATCGCCACTAACATTCCGATGCCCAGTCCGAGAAAGCTCGAGCTCATCGTCGATGCTTGTCCCCGGAGAACAATGCTGACACCTTTCGGCGCGGTCTTTTGGGCCTGCTCGACGATAGGTCTAATATCACTCAGCACTCCGCCGAGATCTCTGCCTCCAACTCCGCCATAAACATCGACTACCGGGATAACGTTATAGTGCGTGTAGATGGGTTGGCTCGTGATCCGCGTTACGTCAGTTACATTATCGAGAATCTGACCGTTGCCAGTTCCAGGTTTGGAGGCACTGAGCGGCATCGACCTTAGCTCAGAGAGCGTAGTCGTCTGACGTTCCGGGACCCTGACATTGACGAGATATTGGACGCCGCTGGTGTAATCGAGCCAGTAGGTCGGTGTCACCTGGCTGCTGCCACTCAAAGAGAGCAGGACCGAACCAGCCACATCTCTTTCGCTGAGCCCGAGCTCCATCGCCTTTGTCCGATCGACATTGAATTCGAATCGCTGCAAGTCGTTAGGCTGCTGAACCCTGACATCAACCGCCCCGCGGACTTGGCGGATTTTTTGAGCAATGGAGTTCGCGACCTGCTGGTCGACTGTTTCATTTCGTCCGACAACTTGAATGTCAAGCGGAGCTGGAAGTCCGAAGTTAATTGTTTCGCTGACGATGTCGGCCGGCAGGAAGTAAAAGGTTATGCCGGGAAAGTCGCGGTTCAAACTGAGACGGAGGTTGCGGACATAATTGGCGGTCGGCTTATGGTTCGGTTTCAATGAGACCAGGATATCGGCGTCGGCCGGGCCTGATATTCCGCTGTCGTTGTAGCTCAAGTTAATGCCCGAAACCGGAAGCCCGATGTTGTCGAGCATACCCTCGAGTTCGTTCGCCGGAACTTGACGACGAATGGCAGCTTCCACTTCGTCCACCAGCTTGGCCGTTTGCTCGATCCGCGTCCCGGTCGGGGCCCGCACGTGCAATCGAAACGTTCCTGCATCCACCGCCGGGAAAAAATTTTGACCGAGGAAGGGAACGAGTATCCATGATGCAACGCAAAAGGACAGAAATCCAATGGCGAAAGTCGCTCTGTGTTCCAGGACTGTGCCTAACAAGTTCGCATAAGTCTCCCTAAACCGATCGAACGCTTTTTCAAAACCACGCTGGAGATTCACCAGCGGCCGCGTCCAACGTGCAACATGTCCACCACCGGACGAACTCGCCGTGGTGAGAGCTTTGCTTGCCGTGCCGGATGTCGCCGCAGTGCCCGAAGGCTGGTGGTGATGGCGCTCGAAGAACATGATCATTGTCGGCACCAATGTGCGCGAAAGCACGTAGGAGGAGATGACGGCGAACATGACCGCCTCGGCCAACGGAACGAAAAGATAGCGAGCCACCCCGGCTAGCGAGAACATCGGCACGAAGACAATGCAGATGCAAAAGGTGGAAACCATAGCCGGTAACGCGATTTCACCCGCGCCTTTCAGAATTCCATCTTCCAATTTTTCACCTGATGCCAGATGGCGCTCGACGTTTTCGATTGTCACCGTGGCATCATCCACCAGGATGCCGACTGCGAGGGCCAGACCGCCGAGCGTCATGATGTTGATCGTCTGACCGAGGAGACTGAGAATGGCCAGAGACGACAACACCGAAAGCGGAATGGATACCGCAATGATAAGTGTGCTTCTCCATGAACCGAGAAAGAGCAAAATCATCAGCGCGGTCAAAGCAGCTGCAATCACACCTTCCCTAACGACGCCGCTGACCGCCGCCTTCACGAAAACGGATTGATCGGCGAATTGCTTTACTTGGATATCGCTCGTCACGGTCTTGAGAATGTTTGCCATGGCAGCCTTCACGCCCGCCGCAACTGAGAGCGTTGATGCGCTGCCATTCTTGAAAACGCTGAGCAACGTGCTGCGGACACCATCCTGGCGAACGATGTTTTCCTGTGGAAAATAGCCGTCGCGCACCTGTGCTACGTCGCGAATGTGAATTACGGTCCCGCCGACACTTTTGATCGGCAGGTCGTTCAACAGATCGATGCGCGGCGGATTGACGTTGAGATCAATCGGCACTTCTTTCCCGCCGATCTTGGCCGTGCCGCTTGGATAGGTAAGAGAGCCATTGCTGATGGCAGTGACAACATCGGATTCGACGAGGTTGTTGGCTTCCAACGCCTTGAGATCGAGATCGACCGAAACCACCCTTTGCTTCCCGCCATATGGGTAGGGAATGCTGACTCCGGGAACGCTGATCAGCCCGACGCGAATCTGGTTTAAAGCAAGATCAAACACTTCCTGCTCGGAAAGTTTGGGGCTGCTGATTCCGAACTGAAGAATGGAAACCGTGGACGCGCTGTATTGGATGATCAGTGGCGGAGTCGTTCCCGGGGGCAGCTGTTTCAAAATGGTTTGGGAAACGGCGGTCAATTGTGCCACCGCGGTCGAAGGGTTCGTGCCCTGTTGAAAGAAGACTTTGATTACGCCAAAGCTGTCATAGGAGGTCGATTCAATGTGTTCGATATTGTCGACCGTGGTCGTGAGCGCGCGTTCCTCGCTATAAACGAGCCGTTGAGCGATTTGGTCGGCCGGTAATCCGGTGTAGCTCCAGATCACGCTGACCACCGGGATGTTGATAGCGGGAAAAATATCGGTTGGCGTCTTGGTCAGAACAAAGGGCGTCATCAAAAGCAGCAGCAAGGCTGCTACGACAAATGTGTAGGGGCGGCGAAGCGCTAACTGGACAATCCACATGGCGCGTTATGCTTCTGAAAGAGCACTCTGCATAAAAAGATCGATTGCCGAAATGACTTCGGTCGTATTTTCTCGGCCGCCGGTCTTGAGGAAAGGATTGACACTGAGAGCGTTCCGAGCTGTCTCCAACACAAATGTGTCGGTCAGGAAGCTGTTCGTTTTCATCCGGGTAATATCGCTTGCAACCAAGCCGCCGCTACTGCGCGCGTGGGGGATTTTTCAGTGCCGCGGGCGAGGTGATTGGTGCTCCCCCGTTCGAGGTAGCCGCGCAGACGTCTACACAGACACCCCGATAAACGACCGGCTGTTGCAGACCGTTTCTACGTGACGGCGGGACATCAGTTAGCCCGCGGCGGGTGTTTTACTTCGACGCCCGCTTCTTTTTCGAGCGCTTTGATTACGGCGGAGGCATTTTCTTCTCCAAAGCCAAGCGCAACCGCCGATGCAAGATTTTTTTGCACGACGCGCAGCGCTGGAATGGGTGACCCCAGACTGTTACCAAATCTTTCAATAAGGCCCGCGTCCTTGAGCATGAGCTTGAGCGCGAAGCTGGGAGAAAAATCGCGTTTCAAGATATTCTGACCGTTGCCCACGAGCAGCGGTGAGCGGAAGTCGGCAACTTTTACGACTTCCATGACGGTATTCAGATCAAGCCCGGCCTTTTGCGCGAGGACCAGCCCTTCCGCGAGCGCTTCCATTTCCAAAGCCACGATGAGGTTACCTACCAGCTTCATGGCCGCGGCATTTCCGCTCTTGCCAAAGTAGTGAACGGTTTGACCCAGTTGCGTCAGGACCGGTTTCACTTTTTCAAAAATGGCCTTGTTGCCCGCGGCCATAATCCAAAGCTTGGCATCCGCGGATTCTTGCTTACTGCCAAAGACAGGCACGTCGAGAAAATCAACACCGTGCTTTGCATACGCTTCCTGTTCTCGCAAACTCGTCGCGGGAAGAGCAGTGCTCATGTCCACCGCGATCTGGCCTTTGTTGATGCCACTTAGAATTCCTTTCGGGCCAAAAACAACTTCCTCGACGGCTTGGTCGTTACTCAAACTGTACATGACAACCTCGGCGTCACGGACGGCGTCCGCTGGAGTATCGGCCACGCGGGCGCCTCTCCTGGCGAACGGTTCACATTTGTCAACGCTCCGATTCCAGACGGTGAGTTTGTACCCGGCTTTGAGAAGGTTGGACGCCATGCCGCTGCCCATGGTGCCGAGACCGAGATAAGCGATTGTCTTTATCATATGTAAATGCGTCTAATGTTGGTTCCTGGCGAGGTCGCACGATCACGGGACCTGCGTTTGAATTCCTGTTGCCATTTTTACCTTCAAAAGTGTTCGTCTCTGAGTTAACCAAAGGATTAGCGGCCCGCCGGTAGGCACTGCGTTCGGTGCCAAGGCGCTCCCCGGCAAGTCGGGCGCTGTGCTAGAAAGAAATGCTGAGGAGCTTGATTCCGTTCCCTCGTCCTGGAACGTCTGGATCCCAAGACACGTTCTCTTCGGCTGTGCCGTATTTCTCCGGTGCACGCACGTTTAGCATCTGCAGCGGATCACCGCCGCGAATCGCGCGCGGGATCACACCGGAAGCATTGCGCGCGCCGAGCATCGCGAACCAATGAGGTTCAGGTGCATGATGTCTGTGCTCGAAGGAAGAGGTGTGCGAGGGAGCGATAGCACGTTGATCTGCGGCGCGCACGGCGGCTCCCGACGCCAAAAGCCCAATTGTTAGGCAAGCAATTAATATCCTTCTTTTCATCTCGAAGGCTCCTTCCGGTCCAATCTTCCTTCCACGCCGCGATCGGGGGATTTTGCAATGCCACTTATGAACTGACGACGGCTCCCTCTTTTGAGATAGCGAAAACTTACTTGGGCGGAGCGGGCCGCGGCGGTTTTGGGCCAAACGCCCGGGCTGTGTCGCGCTGGGGCCGCCTCGCCTGGGAAAGTGCACGCTGGCGCGCTAACTCTGCCGCTCCTTGTTCCTTGTAGCTCGCGCTCGTGAGTGACGCCATGAAAGCCACGATATCGTCGATATCACTCTCGGTCAGAGCCAGCGGCTGGATGTCTTCGTCGAGATACGGATTCTGCAAGCCGTCGCCTTTATTGTAGTGGTCCATCACATCCCAAAGCGTCTCCTGCGAACCATCGTGAAAATACGGTCCAGTCACCAGCACGTTGCGTATGTTCGGTGTTTTGAAAGAGGCAATATCCTTCTCCTTCTTGGTGATGAGAAAGCGGCCCAGCGCCGACATGTCCGTCTGGATGGCGGCGCGATCGATGGCCGCCGTATCGCCCGACTTGATGAGCTGCTCGGCCTGGCCCGCCAGCGCGACGACGTTGTGTCGGATGATTCCGATGCCGATGTTGTGAAAGTCGTTATCGATAAGGTTCGTGACGTCCCGCGTCGTCTCCGTCAACGCATGACATTTATTGCAGCGGGCCTGGTTGTTGAAAAGCTCCCAGCCGCGCTTGGCGGATTCGTCGATCGCGTTCGTTTCGCCGGCGATGAAGTGATCGAAGGGAGAATCAAACGACAATTGGGTTCGTTCGTAGGACGCGATGGCGCGCAACAGGTCAGGGCCGTTGGGAGGGCGGCCAAAGACGACACGGAAGGCTTGCTGGTATTCCTCGACCGATGCGATCCGCGCCACGGCCGCATCCAGGTTGGGATAGCCCATCTCAACGGCATTGACAATCGGGAGCGCCGCCTGCTCCTCGAGCGTGTTTACCCGACCGTCCCAGAACTGCATCTTATTATAGAGAGCATTCAGAATGGTCGGTGCATTGCGTTGGCCGATGCGGCCTTTGATGCCGACGGAGGTTGGTTTCCCGTCAGTAAAGGCGCGCGCTGGATCATGGCATGTGCTACACGACACGGTGCCGTCAACCGACAAGCGACGGTCGAAAAAAAGTCTCTGGCCGAGGGAAATTTTCTGGGGCGTCTGCGGATTGTCCGCCGGGATTTTCTCCCGAGTCATCTCAATGGGTGCGCCAACTTGTTGAAGCGATTTCGGCTGCGCTAAAGGATCCGTTTCTGGAGTTGGTGGTTGTTTCGACCTCTCCCTTTGGGCCGGACGCTCGCAACCGAAAAGCAGCGCAACGGTGCCTGTCGCCATCACAAGAGGGATCAAAACGCGTTCCACTTTAGAAGCCATCTAGAATCCAAGTGTACGCAGTGCCCCTATCTTCATAGAAGCTGAGATTTCAGTTGGCTTGCTGAAGTTGTGCCATCGCGGGAGCCGGCGGCTTTTGGTCGATCGTCGCAACATCAGAATTATCTGTGAGGTAATCGTAGATGGCCGAGAAATCCTCCGTGTCGCGTCCGTTGCGCATGGCCAGTTGGTAAATTTCCTTGGCCACATTTGTTAACAACATGGCCACACCAGATTCGTAGGCACTCACCGATGCGAGATGCATATCCTTATGCATCCAGCGCATTGGAAACTCGGCTTCGTAATTTCCGCTCTCGATTTTCTCGCGCTTCGACGCGAGAAACGGCGCGACCGCGGGCGTGCCGAGCAATGAATCAAACAACATCTTTCGCGAGATTCCGAGGCCTTTACCTAACGCCATCGCTTCGGCGAATGAGGCCATGGCATTTCCCAACAACAGATTGACTACCATCTTCATGGAGGTCCCCATCCCGTGTCCTCCGGTGTGAACAATTTTGTTGCCCATGCAGAGCAGGAGCGGGCGAATTTTTTCCAGGTCGTCCGTATCGGCGCCCACCCAGAAAACGAGCTTCGCTTCGGCGGCCACGGGCGCGGAGCCCGTCACGGGCGCGTCGATAAAGTGAACTTTCCGTCGCGCAGCCTCGGCGGCCATCTTCTTGGAGAACGACGGATTAACCGAACTGCAATCGACCCAAAGTGCGTTCGGCTTGAGGTGATCTAGAAAGCCGTTGCGACCCAGCGCCGCTTGCTCCACCGCGTCGGGATGGGCCAGCATCGTGAATAGGACGTCCACTTGTTCGCCGAGTTTTGCCGGGGAATCAGAAAATGTTCCGCAGGGACCGAGCAGCGGCTGTGCCTTGGCGCGCGTTCGATTGAACACGACCAATGAATGGCCGTGTTTCTGCAGGTTCGCCGCCATGCGGCTCCCCATGATCCCTAAGCCGATAAATCCAATTTTCATTCCTATTCCTTTCCCACATTGCGCGCTAGTTTTTATTGAACGGAGCGAAACCGGGCCCGGATATGTGCCGCGAATTGATCGCCAGTTGCAGCTGAGAAAGGATTGCTTCTTTGCTCGTTGTCCCGAAAATTCCGACGCGCTCTTCGCCATCGACAAAGCACAAGATCGTCGGAATGCATCGAATGCCGTACCACAACCCGAGGTTAGGGCTGTGATCGAGTTTGACGCGGGCTACCTTCAGACAGTCGACGGATTCGCTGGCGATTTCATCCAGGACTCCCTCCAATGTCATCGAAGGAAGGCTCCATCCAGTGGCAAATTCGACCAGCACTGGCTGGTTGGATTTCAAAACTTCGGTTTCAAAATTCGCTTCAGTTACTTCGAGAGTCGTCGGTTTCATATTTGCGGGTCCTTGTCTTGTGAGATCGATTGATTCACCGGATTAAGCAGCGACCAACTCGCGTTCGCGTGATTGGAAAAGATCGATCAGTTCGGCGAGGCGTCGCTCGTAGATGTCGCAGATGGGAGAATCGCCATTAGACTGGACCCACTCTGGATGTTGAACACGCAGGTCATCGTGCATTCGCTGTTGGAGTTCGGTGTAGGTGCGAATCTGGCCGGACAAGGCAACTGGCAGGTTGACGACCGAAATGGAACTCGGTAGAGCACGGTTCGCTTTCATGCCTCAAGCTACGGTTTGAGGTCACACTATCGCTACCGCGCGTGCGGGTGATTTATTCCTGACCCGTAGGGACTGATTGCCGTTCCCTCTTTCGAGGTACCCGTCGTCGTAGGATTTCACTCTTCGGCAGGACGCGCGATGTGATTCATCGGAACGCGACGGTTATTGCACCGCTCTGTGCGGTGCTCACGCTGCCTGGTTCTGAGCAGGATCATATTCCTGGTTCAAGGGACGGATTGACAGGCCATCGCCACAAGAGGCGGATTTAGCAGACGCCACCAAGGTGGAGCGGTTCTTCAAGGAAACCGTTGACACGTTTCGGCAGGCTGGACAATCTGGCTGCAACAATTATTTCAATTGGCGGCAGCGACCGGCGAAGTTGTGCAAGCGAAACCTTAATCGATGACTTCGTCGCTCACACGTCTTGGTAGCAGCTGGTTGCTACCGACCGTCCTCAGCACAACGGCCGGCGCAGTCGATGTCATCGGTTTTCTCGCTCTCGGAGGATTGTTCACCTCCCACATTACCGGCAACGTGGTAATCTTGGCCGCGCATTATGTCACCGGTCGTTTCAGTCAGATCGGGCCGCTCCTGGCTTACCGGTCTTCGATGGGCGTGGTCACGCTCGCGGCCAGCGCCATTGCACGGCCTGGAACGACCCGCTTCGACCGTTGTTGTTGCTTCAAGCCGCACTTCTCGCCGGGTTTCTGGTACTCGGTGTCGGGTTTGGTCGATTTACCGATGCGGACAGTTCGATGGCTGTCATCGCCGGAATGTTTGGGATCGCCGCCATGGCAACCCAAAATGTGCTGTTGAAGCTTGCTCTGAAAGACGCGCCATCCACCGCGGTGATGACGACGAACATCACTCAATTGACGGTCGATCTGGCGACGCTCATTCGCGGCCGCGGAGATGCCGATGAACTCGCCAAAGCCCGGTGCCGGGCACGCATGACTTTCCTGTGCATAGTCGGCTTCGCCGTTGGCTGTGCCGCGGGGCCTGCGTTGCAAGTTAAGTTTGGCTTCTGAGCGCTGGCCCTGCCGGTCGTTCTCAGCGCGCTGGCCATTCCCCTGGGCCGACCTAAGGAATGATCGCCACCGGGGCCATTTAGCTTCACTCGGTACAATTCCTCCTATCACAGCGGCATGACTACGCCGCCGTTTTTGGGAATTGCATCGTAAGTTGTCCTGTCGATGTTCAGGTGCGCCATGACCGCTTCCGCCGGAGTATGAGCCAGCCACTCCGAGAATGACAGGTCCTGAAACCGATCGACCTTGCCGAACATCTCCAGGAACACCAAATCTGTGTCGCCTGTGTTCTCGACGTAATGGAGCAAAGTCTTCTGGACATATCCGACGTTGCCCTCTTGAAAGTCCATCGTGCGAGCCTTGTTGCCTGTGTCTACCACGGTCATTCGCCCCTTGCCGTTTATGTAGTACTGCCACTCGTCCGCATTTGGATGCCAGTGCAATTCCCTCAGCCCACCGGGATGAACGGTGACAAGTGCCATCGCGGTGGTCGAGACTTTGAAATTGCTTGTATCAACAATCCGCACCTCGCCACTTTTCGTTTTCAGCGTCGGCGGCATTTGCATCGTGCGAAATGCAAAGTTCTGCGGCGACCTTCCACGTGTACCCGCGGCTGCCTTCTGATCGGCATCCACTGAGCCCGGAACATCCGCTTGGAAAATGAACAACTCTTGTTTCGGCACATTCTTGAACGCCTGTTGGTCGACAGCGAAATTCTTCGCCAACACTTCAGGGGGCAGGTGTCCTATCGCGTCGCTCAACAGGACCGTTTCGGACTCTGAAAAGTTGCCGTCGTCAAAGACGAGCATGAATTCGCATCCATCGGGATTCAGGCCTTGAATCGAGTGTGGGATTCCTGAGGGAAAAAACCACAGATCATTTTTGCCCACGTCGGCGACGAAACTTTTGCCGTCCAAGTCGATGGCCGTAATCCGTGCTGTCCCGTAAAGCATGATGGCCCATTCGCCGGCCGTATGCCAATGCAGCTCACGGAATCCACCCGCCGTCAGCCTCATGTTAACACCGGCCAGGGTCTTCGAGACGGGAAGCTCCCGCACCGTCACCTCGCGTGACCATCCGCCTTGGTAAGTCCGCTTGTTCGCGAAGGAAAACGGATACTTGAAGTTTTGGACCAGGCTCTTCGAGTCCGTGCCGGGTGGCCAGATGGAATCCGGGTTCTGGCCATCAAGCGCCGGATTGGCCGGGCCAGGATCACTCTTGCTTCGGTCTGCGCCGACCACTTTTTGCAATGCGGCAAAGCTGCCTACTGCGGTAGCAGCTGTTCCGATGAAACTGCGACGAGTAAATTCGTTCATAATGATTTCTTTTAGAGCTCTGAGGTTGTCTTGGCGATTTTAAAATTGTTCACGTCACGCGCGCCACACTCGGTACAAGATGGCGATCAGGACCAGCATCAGACCGTTCCAAACAAACAGGATTTCCTCCAGACGATTATGTCGGACAGCCGGTCCATCATTCTCGACGTTTGGATCGCGATCGAAAAATTGGTGTCGCCTGCGGAAGATGAGAATGCCGCCAAGCAGAAAGATGATCACGGCGAGAGTGAATGCGACGCGCAGCGTCGGAAGGCCAGCCTGATCAATCACCGCTATTACCAGGGAGCCATTCATTTTCATCGGAAAAGATTATCGGCGCGTTCAATCGGCTGCCATGGCGAATCGGTGGGATTTTCCAACGCCGCTGAAGGAAGAATCGCGGTTACCTCTTCCGAGGGAGATCTACAGCGAACAAAACCGCGCTCAGCAACTGCGGCTACAACCATAGCCGTTCCGCGGCGAGGGCAGATTTCGAAGCGGCCTCGGAAAATTTGCCGGCCGCAATCCAGCTAAGCGACTGACCAGCGAGCCGATTAAAATGAAATCGCCTCAAAGAATCGAGCCCACGACGCCGCCTTCCACACGCAACGCTGCGCCGTTTGTCGCGGAGGAAAGCGGGCTGGCCACGAACGCTACCAGTGCCGCGACTTCGTCCGTTCTGGCAAAACGTTGTAAGAGCGAACCCGGTCTAACCGTGCGGAAGAACTCCTGTTCCACTTCCGCGGTCGTGGCGTTTTTCGATTTCGCCATGTCGGCGACGAATCTTTCCACACCTTCTGAACGAGTCGGGCCGGCTAGCACGGAATTGACCGTCACACCTGTTCCCGCAGTGGTTTCGGCCAGTCCGCGGGCGAGCGCCACTTGCATCGTTTTCGTCACGCCATAATGGATCATCTCCAATGGGATATTCACCGCGGACTCGCTTGAGATGAAAATGATGCGACCCCAACCCGCCGTTTTCATCCGTGGCAGATAATGACGCGACAGACGAACGCCACTTAGAAAATTCGTTTCGATGATCGCCGACCATTCTGCGTCGGTGATTTGCTCAAAGGCCTTGACTTGATAAACCCCCAGGTTGTTCACGAGAATGTCCACGTCGGGATAACGTTTTATGGTCTCCGCCGCTCCGTCGGCTTTGGACAAATCAACCGAGAGCGCTTCGAGTTTCGCCGATGGAATGTCGGCGCGAATGGAGGCGATGGCTTCCCCTACACGCGTGTCGGTGCGCCCATTGACAATGACGCGAGCGCCTTCTGCGGCGAGGGCTTTGGCAATGGCTAAACCGATGCCGGCCGTGGAACCGCTGACAAGGGCGAGTTTGTTTTCGAGTTGGAGATTCATGGTTGAAATCGCGGATCTTTGGTGATGCGTATCGATTGAATGCAATCACTCACTCTTTTTTGCCTCACGGAGCGTTGCGCCGCAGTTTCTAACCGGTCGGCTGAGCAAAAAACCACGCGCCCAAAAATGCGACGGTTAGGACGATTAATGGGCTGAGCATGGTAAACCCCAGCGCTACGTTTGTAACTAGAGGGCCATATGTTTTCATATCTTTTCTTAATCATTTTCTTAAGCTGCGGCCAGGAGCTGTCCGTCCAAAGGCTTCTCTTTCTTGCTTAGCGCGCGGCGGAGCTTCGCCAGCGCAACATTCTGCAATTGCCGAATACGCTCCCGCGTGACAGAGAAGTTCTTAGCGACGTTTTCCAGAGTCTTCGGCTTGCCACCGTCGAGACCGAAACGTTGAGATATGATTTTCTTCTCCCGGGCGTCGAGCACTGCGATTAGGCCATCCACTTCATCGCGCAGGTTTTTGTCGCGCACCAATTCAAACGGTGTTTGCGTGTCCTCGTCGCCGATCATTTCGCCGAATTCCGTCGAATCATCATCGCCAATCGAGGCGTCGAGTGAAGCGGGGCGGATACCGACACTTGTTAGTCGCGCAACTTTTTGACTGGCGATGCCCAGTTCTTCGTCGGTCGGGTCGCGGCCGAGCTCGTCGCTCATCTGCAGCGCTACGCGACGCACTTTCGCGATTTTGTCGCCGAGATGCGCCGGCAGTCGGATCGTTTTGCTCTGGTCGGCCAGAGCGCGCTTGATCGATTGTTTGATCCACCACATCGCATACGTGCTCAGCTTGGCGCCTTTCGCCGGATCGAAACGCTCGACCGCTTTCGTCAAGCCAATGTTGCCCTCGGAGATCAGGTCAAGCAGGGGCAGACCGAGATTCGTGTATTCGTGCGCGATAGTTACAACAAGCCGCAAATTCGAGTTGATCATCCGCTCGCGCGCTTCGGCATCTCCCTTTTTGATCTTCCCTGCCAGCTCGATCTCGTCCTCTCGTGTCAAAAGGGGAATCCGCCCGATCTCTCGCAGGTATCTATTCAGTGCAGTGTCGCTTTCATTCATAACCGAACCTACTCGCCGGAGTGAATCCGCCGCTACGATGCAGACGTGGGATTTTGCAGTGCTACCTGAGAGTTGATGTGGGCTCCCTCTTTAGAGATAGAAAGAATGCGCGACCGCTACGCATGGCTTTAAAGCCTACTGAAAAACCACGCCCCCAGAAATCCGAACATTAAGCCATTCAACGCGCTAAGCATGGCCCCCCCTTATCGATTGTGATCTTGCCAACGCAAACCGGCGGCGAAGATGATTCGCTTATGAAATTCTGGACGTGGGAGAAAGAGAATCTTCCTTCGGTTACACACGCGATGCGCACAGCAGTCGCTGCGACCGTGTCAGTCGTAATCGCGCGGCTCGTGCAAATGCCCGAGGCGTACTGGGCCGCAATCGCGACTTTGGTCGTCATGCAGTCCACGCTCGGCGCGACGCTGACGCTCTCGATCGAGCGGATCGTCGCTACCCTCGTGGGTGCGTCAGTTGGAGCACTCGAGGCAAATTTTTTCCAGGCAAATCTGGTCGCGTTCGCGGTTGCGATCTTTCTCATCGGATTGCTGTCGATCGTGTTTCGTCTGGAGAAGACTGCATATCGCTACGCAAGCATTACCCTTGCGATCATTGTCCTGATTCCGCGCGCGGCTCCGGCGTGGACCGTCGCGCTGCACAGATTCCTTGAAGTCTCAGTCGGAATCATCGTTGCTCTCGCCGTGGTGGCGCTTTGGCCGGAACATCATCTGAGTGCGGCGAAGAGCGCAGCCGAATAGCTATTTTTATCTGGAAAGACGGTCGCTGCGGCGATCCGACGCTGGCACCATCGACATCGCGAACTTCTCTTCCAGAACATTGCGGCGAGGCGCCGCAATGAGCACGCGATGGCGCGTGCGCTCCCCTAACGAAAGAGATTAACTTTCGCTAGATCGATAATTTCGTCTCCTCGTCCGCTCAGCACGGCTTTGAGCATGAACATACCGAAGCCGGTCGCTTGCTCTAAGGTAATTGTTGGCGGCATCGACAGCTCCTGTCGATGGACGAGCACCTCGACCAGTGCCGGTCCATTGTGTTTGAATGCTTCTTGAAGCATCGGCCGCACGTCTTTAGCAGTTTCTGCTTTGAGTCCGAGGAGGCCGGCACTTTGCGCGAGCGCGGCAAAATCGGGATTCTTGAGCTCGACACCGAAATCGAGAAAGCCGCCAGCTTTCATTTCCAATTCAACGAACGAGAGCGAATCGTTTCTGAAAACGACGACCTTCACCGGCAGCTCGAGTTGATGAAGAGTCAGCAAATCGCCCAACAACATCGAGACACCACCGTCGCCCGACATCGTAATGACTTGTCTATCCGGAATGGCGAGCTGCGCGCCGATGGCTTGCGGCAGAGCGCTGGCCATCGAACCGTGGACAAACGAGCCGAGCAATCGCCGTTTGCCGTTCATCTTCAGATAACGCGACGCCCAGATTGTCGGTGTGCCGACGTTGCAGGTGAAAATTGCGTCGTCGCGCGCGAGCTCGCTCATTGCGCGCGCGACAAATTGTGGATGGCTGCCTTTGCGCTCGCTTCCTTCGGTCGCGAGTTCGTCCAATCCTTTTCGCGCTTTGCGATAATGCTCGAGGCTTGTCTTCAAATGCGCGTCATCGGCATTTTGTTTTAGCTTCGGCAGGAGAGCCTGGAGCGTTACCTTGGTGTCGCCGACCAAACCGTAGTCGAGCTTGGTGCGGCGGCCGAGTTGCTCTCCGCGAATATCGATCTGGATGACAGTTGCGTGCTTTGGAAAGAATTGCTGATACGGAAAATCGGTGCCGATCATCAGCAAAGTGTTGCAGTTCATCATCGCGAAGTAACCGGAGGAAAATCCGAGCAGCCCCGTCATACCGACATCAAAGGGATTGTCGTACTCAATGAATTCCTTGCCGCGCAAAGCGTGCACGATTGGCGCGTTCAACTTGCCTCCAAGCGCAATCAGCTCGGCATGCGCCCCGGCACAACCCGCGCCCGCGAGAATGGTGATCTTTTCTGAGTCGTTAAGAACTTTCGCCAATGCCTCGACTTCATTATCCGCCGGACACACGGTAGGTTTCGGCGGTGGGAAATGGAGCCGCGGTTCTTCTTCGACCGCGCTACGCAACGCAATGTCGCCCGGCAGTGCGATCACTGAAACTCCGCGCCGTGCGATTGCGGTCTGCATGGCAATCTCCAGCACGCGCGGCATTTGTTCCGGCTGTGAAATCAATTCACAGTAATGACTGCACTGCGCAAACAAATGTTCGGGCTGCGTCTCCTGAAAATATCCGCTGCCGATTTCCTCGCTCGGAATCTGCGCCGCAATTGCCAGCACGGGGACGCGGCTGCGATGACAATCGTAGAGACCGTTGATCAAATGGAGATTGCCCGGTCCGCAACTTCCGGCGCACACGCTTAATTGTCCGGTCAGGTGCGCTTCTGCGCCTGCAGCGAAAGCTGCCGTTTCTTCATGTCGGACCGGCACCCATTGTAAATCTTTTCGCGGGCGAATCGAATCGGTCACACCGTTAAGCGAATCTCCGACCAGTCCGTACACTCGCTTCACGCCGGCCGCGATGATGGTATCGACCAATACATCCGCCACTCGCTTCTTAGCCATCGTATTTCTCCTTGTTTTTCACCGGCTGGCGTCCATCCACTTTAATCCAATCAGCGATTGAATCGATTTCGTTCGTTCGGCGAGGTCGATTCGAAGCCGAACAGCAAAATAGTCAAAGCGTAGATGATTAAGATCGTGCCCATTACATCGACAAACTATTCGTCTCGGAAATAGACTGCCATAGCGCGACGGTGGGGTTTTCTAATACCTCATTCGAGGCAGCCTAGTCACGGTGCTAATGCTCTTGTCGGTTTAGTTCGCATTGAGTTGTCATTCTAAATCCGTTCCGCGCGCTTCACGTCGGTATCGGCAGGTCGCCACGGATACTGCTCCTTATTGCGCGACTTTCACCTGCGTTTTGCCAATTACCTGGGCGGTGACGTGTCAGACGCCCAGGGTTAGGACGACGCGGAAGCGCACCTTGCCGCTGTGCATCTGTTCGTAGGCTTCCGCCACGCGGCTTAGCGGATATTTCTCGATCATCGGGTGCACGCCGGTCAACGCGCTGAATTCCAATGTGTCCTGTGAATCTTTCGCTGTGCCGGAGTACGAACCCAGCACCGATCGCCTTCCTGCGATTAACGACATCATGCTCACGGTCAAGGGTTCGTTAGGCGCGGCGGGTACAACCAGCTTGCCGTTCGCCGACAATCCATCTACCAGCGCGGAAATTGCCTTTGCGTTTGGCGCCGTCGCCAGAATCACGCGCGCGCCGCCGAGCTTTTGCAATTCCGCCGCCGCATCGCCGGTGCCCGAATCAATGTAATGATGCGCACCCAGTTTCCTCGCCAGCGGTTCCTTGTCCTTCCCTCGTCCCACCGCCACGGTCTCGAATCCCATCTGCCGTGCGTACTGAACTCCGAGATGTCCCAGTCCGCCGATGCCGTGGACCGCCACCACGTCGCCGCCGCGCGCACCCGAATTACGGAGCGCGTTGTAGACAGTGACGCCCGCGCACATGAACGGCCCCGCTTCTTCCGCCGGCAATTTATCGGGAATCGCCGCCAGCGCTTCCGCCGGTGCGATCATGTACTCGGCATATCCGCCGTCGAAATCGATGCCAGTGACCTTGCGATTGATGCACATTGCGAAATCGCCGCGGCGGCACGGTTCGCACACGAAACAATGTCCGCCATGCCAGCCTACGCCGACGCGCTGACCTTTCTTCCATTCCGTGACGTTGCCGCCGACCGCATCGACGCGTCCCCCGATTTCATGACCCGGCACACGAGGATACTGAAGCCCGGGCCAAAGGCCCTCTTTGACGAACATATCGCTATGGCAAATGCCGCATGCCTCCACTTTCACGCGAACTTTTCCAGCACCCGGCTCCGGGATATCGCGTTCCACCAATTCCCAATTTCCACCGGGTTTGCTGATCTGCGCCGCCCTCATTTTCAAATTCATAAAATACTCCTGGTTTGCGAATCTCCTTCCGTCGGCTAAGCACTATTTCCACCATTCTTCCTCCTCGCGCCTTGCCAGCCACCCCGAGCGTGCAGTAACCAATTATCAACAGTCAACTCTCAACGAAGAACTTCACTCCTTCGGCTATGCGGATTCTTATCGTCGGTGCCGGTGCGGTCGGTGGATACTTTGGCGGCCGTCTGGCCCAGGCCGGACGCGACGTGACCTTCCTCGTCCGTCCATCTCGGGCGAAACAGCTCGGTCAGAATGGCCTTCGCATCGTCAGCCCGCATGGTGATGCGGTCGTCACTCCAAAACTGGTCAGTGCTAACAAGATCGACACGCCTTATGACCTCGTTCTCCTGAGCGTGAAAGCGTATGCGCTTGAGGCGGCGATGAACGATTTCGCCGCGGCCGTTGGGCCAGAGACGATGATTTTTCCGGTGCTCAATGGTCTGCGCCACGTCGAGCTCCTGGTGAAGCGATTCGGAGAGCACGCGGTCATCGGCGGCGTCTGTCTCGTCGCGGCCGAGATCGACGGCGAAAGCCGCATCGTTCAGCTCGCCGACTTCCAGCAACTTGTCTATGGCGAAAGAAACGGCGAGACGACATCCCGGCTGCAAACGCTTGACGCAACGTTGCGCGGAGCGGGATTCGACGCCCGTCTATCGACGGACATCATGCAAGCGATGTGGGAGAAATGGGTCCAGCTCGCCAGTCTCGGCGCCATCACTTGCCTAATGCGCGGAGCGATCGGCGAGATCGTGGCCGTTACGGGCGGAGCCGACCTGTCGCTCAAGATGCTGGACGAATCCGCCGCGGTTGCCACCGCCAGTGGTCACAAACCGTCGGAAACATTGCTTTCAAAACACGCTGCCGCAATTACGGCGCCTGGATCTCCGTTAACCTCTTCGATGTATCGCGATTTACGCAAGGGCGCGCCCGTCGAGGCCGATCACATCGTGGGCGACCTGATCGAGCGCGGCGCCGCGCACGGAGTCGCCACGCCATTGTTGAGAGCCGCTTTCGTCAATCTCCGGGTCTATCAGCAAGGGCTTCCGCAGCACTTGCCGTCAATGGCCCGATAGGCCAGGCACGCTTGAGGCACGTGTGGACAACTCTTCGGTCAAAGCCTCGAGACCGCGCCCTCCTCTTTTGATCAGCACTTCGACAACGGATTATGATCCAGCTGCTTCCGCGAGCAACTTCCCAACTTTGGCATCCAAATCCCGCGCGACGTGGAGAGCTTCCGGGTGTCCATACGGCGCCAGCAAACTGGCCATCGTGTCATAAGACAGGTGCACGCCGTCGGTTCGTTCATCGATCAGCAGGGTCACAGGAGCATAGGAACCCGCGTCCGGAATATGCCGCGCCATCGCCTGCATGATGAGCGGATTGCCCACCACGAGGCGGAGACTCTTTCGCGCGCCTGATCCGAGCGCTTTCGCCAGGACCATGCCGATGTCGAAGCGGTCAAATTCCATGAGTCCGTATTTTCCAAGCACTGGGTTAACCACTTTCTCCATCTCGTCGTAGGTTTTTGCGGCCGCGACCTTTTTGGCGAACTCACCCATATCTGGATGGCCGACCGCTGCGTTCACCGCCGCCACAACGCTGTCGAACGGTTTTGCAGAAGTCACGCTCAACCGCTGAATGTTGATCTGTCTTGTTGTCATGTGATCGCCTTTGCCTTTCTCTTTGTAATGGCTTGCTAGAGCCGCGTTTCAGTTTTTCAGTCTTTTCAGCTTTTAGAGTATCCTCTGACGTCCGACCTCCGACGTCCGACCTCTGACCTCTGACCTTCGCTCGTCGGAGCGCATCAAAATTCGAAACGCGTCTTGCAGATCTTTCCCAAACGTCACGAGACCTCCGTCATGCGACGCCATCGCAAAAATCTTTCTCCTTTTTACATCTGTCATGTCGAAAAGACGCCGCACCGCATAGGCCATTTGGGGTGTCCCATATTCAACCTTCTTCGGCGTCGTCGGAGCTTTGTCCAGAAGCGCCGCCCATAACTTCATGTCATGACAATGGATCACTGCGCGGGCTGTTGGATCTGATTCGTAAACAGCCGCATGTGTAAGTGATTCCGATGACGCAACTGAGGATCCCTCGCATTGCAGGCAGTTCCTCGCGAAATCGTAAGCAACCACTTTCGCGTAATTCGCGGGCATTAGCTCAGAGATCCCCCCAGTTGCCGAGCCTGTGATGTAGAACCGCGACGTTGCGCCGTTCCGTATACTTAGATTTCCAAAACCGATGCCACTCGCATCCACGCCGATCATTCCAAGTTCAAGAAGCTTGCGCCGGCATTTGTTCAGTTCGGCAAATCCGGCGAAGCGGGAGATCTTCGTCGCCACCTGTTGGCATGTGAACTTTACTGAACCCGTTTCGCTCACGATGCGTGCTCGGGAAAAAGTTCGAGGATGCTTTTTTCGTCGGCTTTGCAAACGCCCCGTTCGGTAATGAGCGCGGTCACCAGGCGTCGCGGCGTCACATCAAATCCATAGTTCGCCGCGGGACTGCCTTCCGGCGCCATGCTGACTTCCAACATTTGGCCGTTCCGCCAGCCGTCAGCGCGCTTGACCTCTTCGGCGCCGCGTTCCTCGATCGGAATTTCGGAGCCATCGCGGATCGTCCAGTCAAATGAAGATGAAGGCAACGCCACGTAGAAAGGAATCTTGTTGTCCCGCGCCGCCAGCGCTTTCAGATACGTTCCGATCTTGTTGGCCACGTCCCCGGTGCAGGTGGTTCGATCCGATCCGACGATCACAAGATCGACCGCCCCGCGCTGCATCAAATGTCCGCCGGCGCTGTCCGCGATGATCGTATGCGGCACACCATGTTGACCGAGTTCCCAGGCAGTGAGCTTGGATCCCTGGCTTCGTGGTCGGGTCTCGTCGACCCAAACATGAACCGGTAAACCGCGATCGTGAGCGGCGTAAACGGGCGCCAGGGCGGACCCGTAATCCACAAACGCGAGCCATCCCGCGTTACAATGTGTCAAGACATTGACCGGCTTCTCGTCCTTCCTCCGGGCAACCTGCTCGATGAGATTCAGGCCGTGTTGCCCGATCATCCGACAATGTTCCTCATCTTCGGCGGCAATCTCTTTGGCGGTTGCCAATGCGACGGCGACCTTTCGCTGCACCGTTTTGTGCCAGTCCGGTCGAAGACTCGCCGCGGAGAGCTCGGACTTTCCTTTGGTGATGCTGGTCAATTGCCGCTCAACGGCCCACGTCAAATTCACCGCGGTCGGCCTGGTAGCTTTGAGTTGCACCGCTGCGTTGGCCAAGTATTGATCAAACGAATCACTCCCCGCCGCCTCGATTGTGGCAAGGTACATCCCGTATCCAGCGCTCGCTCCGATCAGGCCCGCTCCCCGCACATGCATTTCCCGGATTGCGGTCGCCATTTGCGTGACCGTGTTGACTTCCTCGATCACGAAACGGTGCGGTAAAAATCTCTGATCGATCAGCTGCACGACCTGCTCATTTCCTGGGTTAAGCCAGATCGTCCGAAAATGTTGTCCGCCTACGTTCACGTGTCAGTTTGCGTTGAAGTAACGCTTGAACGGTTTAAATATCCAACCTTTAACAATGGAGCGACTGGGATGAGCGCGCACACGCTCTACGATCGGCTGGATTTGTGCACGCACCTCCTCTGATGGCAAAATCGCATCCAACTTCTCCAGAATTGCCCGATCTTGAGTTGCCATGTTCAGAGCGCTCCGTAATCCGAAATCCACATCCTGCAATTCTAGCTTCTGACGTCTGACCGCTGATGTCCGATGTCCGACATCTGACCTCTGGCGCGTCAGCGCGCCTTGTCCTTTCCATCGGAAAAAACGTCGGTTAAGTTCTTCCCCGTCGCCCCTCTAGCATGTTCGAACAAGCCTTTAAAAATATTGACGACGTTCTTTGGAAAGAAGCCGGCTGTACTACTGAGCTAGACTATATAGAGCAGACTTCGTGGCTGCTCTTCCTGAAATACCTCGACGGATTAGAGGAAGATCGCGCGACTGAGGCTGAGCTGGACGGTCGCAAATACAGCTTCATTCTCGAAGAGCCGTGTCGCTGGGAGAAGTGGGCCGCGCCGAAAACGGTTGACGGGAAGCTCGATCACAACAAAGCGATGACCGGTGACGACCTCCGGGACTTCGTTAATCAGAAGCTCTTTCCCTATCTCCAGGGCTTCAAGCAGAAAGCAACCGGTCCAAACACGATCGAATACAAAATCGGCGAAATCTTCGGCGAGATTAAGAACAAGATTCAGAGCGGCTACAATCTCCGCGAAATCATAGAGCACATCGACGAGTTGCAGTTCCGATCGCAAACAGAGAAGCACGAACTCTCGCAACTTTACGAGGAAAAAATTAAACGGATGGGAAACGCCGGTCGCAACGGCGGCGAATATTATACTCCGCGTCCGCTGATTCGCGCGATCGTCCAAGTCGTGCGGCCAAAGATTGGCGAGCAAATCTACGACGGTGCTTGTGGCTCCGCCGGTTTCCTTTGCGAATCCTTCGATTATCTGAGGAAGAACAACCCGGACCGCACCACGAAGCAGGACAAAACCCTCCAGGAGCGAAGCTTTTACGGCAAGGAAAAAAAGTCCCTCGCCTATGTGATGGCGATCATGAACATGATCCTGCACGGCATCGAAGCGCCAAACATCGTCCATACCAACACGCTTTCAGAGAACCTCGCCGACATTCAGGACAAGGATCGCTTCGACGTGGTGCTGGCCAATCCGCCTTTCGGTGGCAAGGAGCGCAAGGAGGTGCAGCAAAACTTCCCAATCCGCACCGGCGAAACCGCCTTCCTCTTCCTTCCTCCAGCATTTCATCAAGATCCTGAAAGCTGGCGGCCGGGGCGGCATCGTCATCAAGAACACCTTCCTGTCGAACACCGACAACGCCTCCGTGAGTCTGCGCAAGCTGTTGCTGGAGAGCTGCAACCTGCACAGCGTGTTGGATCTCCCCGGCGGTACGTTTCCGGGTGCGGGCGTGAAAACAGTGGTGCTCTTCTTCGAGAAAGGCGCATCCACCCGCAAAATCTGGTTCTACCAGCTCGACCCCGGCCGCAACCTCGGCAAAACCAACGCGCTCAACGACGACGACCTCGCCGAATACGTGAAGTTCCAAAAAACCTTCACCGACTCGCCCAAAAGCTGGAGCGTGGACGCGAAGACTATTGACCCGGCGACCTTCGACCTCTCTGTGAAGAACCCGAAAGGCGGCGAGGAAATCACGCACCGCAGCCCGGCGGCCATCATGGAGGAGATAGCCTCACTGGATGCCGAGAGCGCGGAAGTGCTGGGGAACATCAAGGCACTCCTTTGAAAGCCGTCCCGGTCAAAACCCTCAAGGAGCTTGTTGAGAGCGGGGTGATTCACCTCACGCGGGGGAAAGTTATTTCAAAGAGAGACATCGCGGCCTGTCCGGGGAACTTTCCCATCTATTCCTCAGCGAAGGATAACGACGGAAAGTTTGGCGAATACGGAAAGTTCCTATTCGATGAAGAACTCATCACATGGTCAGTTGACGGTGGCGGCAGACTTTTCCATCGGCCAAAACACAAGTTCTCAGTCACGAATGTCGGCGGTATTCTTCGGATTCGGGACAGAAGCGTTCTGGACTACAGATACCTCTATTATGTTCTCTCGCTTCGCCACTCGGAAATCAGCTTCGACTGGGTGAGGAAGGCACACCCAAGCGTCATCAAGAAGCTTTATCAGAATATCCCCGTCCCCGCGCTCCCCGAACAGCAGCGGATCATCGGCCTCCTCGACGAAGCGTTTGCGGGCATCGCCACCGCCAAAGCCAACGCCGAAAACAACCTCCAAAACGCCCGCGCCCTCTTCGAAAGCCACCTCCAATCCGTCTTCACCGAGCGCGGCAAGGGGTGGGTGGAGAAGAAGTTGAGCGAAGTCTGTGCGATTACCTCAAGGCTTGTTGACCCTCGAAAGAAAGAGTTCCTCGACTTGATCCATGTCGGCGCCGGAAACATCGAGTCCAAGACGGGCGTCTTCGTTGACCTCAAGACTGCACGGGAAGAGGGTCTGATTTCTGGAAAGTTTCTCTTCGATGAATCAATGGTGCTCTACAGCAAGATTCGTCCTTACCTGATGAAGGTCGCTCGCCCGGATTTCGAGGGACTGTGCAGCGCAGACATGTATCCGCTCGCTCCTTCGCCGAACGAAGTCACGCGGGACTACCTCTTCCACCTGCTGTTGAGCCAACGCTTTACCGACTACGCCATCCAGGGTTCGGCCCGCGCAGGAATGCCAAAGGTTAATCGAGAGCACCTTTTCGAGTTCAAGATTTGGCTTCCCGATGTGAAGAAGCAAAAAGAACTGGCAGCAAAACTCGACAAACTTCACGAAGAAACCCAACGCCTTGCAAGCCTGTACGAGCGGAAGCTCGCTGCGCTAGTGGCGTTGAAGAAGTCGCTGCTACACCAAGCCTTCACCGGCCAACTCTAGAAACCGAAGGATTATGTCTCTCCCAACTCTATCCCATCAACAGAATCCCAAGACCATCCAGGACTTGGCAAACTTATATGAAAAGGATCACCTGAATCTTGAGCCAGGGTTTCAGCGCAAATCGGTATGGAAGGAAAAGGATCGCGCCAAGTTGATGGACAGCATCATTCGCAATTACCCGTTACCGGCCATTTTCCTGTACCGCAACCAGCGGGATGGCGATGTGGTTTACGATGTTATCGATGGGAAGCAGCGCATCGAGTCTTTCCTGATGTTCATGGGACTAAAGCAAGGAAGATTCGAGTGCAGGACCCAATTACCCGGAGACGACGAGGTCAAATGGGTCACTTGGAAGCAGCTCTGCAAATGGAAGCAGCAGCATATCATCACTGGCTACCGGCTACCGGTGATTGAAGTGGATGGTGAATTTGGCGATATCGTTGAGGTCTTCGTCCGCATCAATTCCACCGGCAAAGCCCTCACGGGTCAGGAGAAGCGCCACGCCAAATATTACAAGAGCGCCTTTTTGAAAGAGGCGGCCAAGGTGGCGAACAGGTTTCAGAATTACTTCTTGGACATGGGCGTGATGGGCACGTCTCAAATCAGCCGAATGAAGCATGTGGAGCTAATCTGTGAATTGATGCTTTCGATCCAAAAAGGCGATCCCATCAATAAGAAGTCCGCGCTTAACAGCATCATGGCGGATTCCGGAGTGGATATGCGGCAGGTCGGTCGCGGCGCGCGGCTTACGGTTGCGTCTCTCAATCGTGTTCGCAGGATGTTCCCAAAGCTCTACAGCACGCGTTTCGTTAAGGTCACGGATTTCTACACGCTCACCACGCTCATCGCCAAGTTTGAGCAGGAAGGTTTAGTACTCACCGATAGACGGCGTAACCGGCTGGCATGGGATATTCTTAGTGTTTTTTCGAACAAGGTGGATGACCTGCGAGAGAAGCTAAAGAAAGCGCAGAATGTCGGTACGGAGCAGGATTTGTATCGGCAATACCTGTTGACCGTCATGCAGGCGACTGATGAGGTTAACCAGCGACGTCTGCGCGAATCCATCCTGCGCGGGCTGCTGGAAAGCCTATTTGCGAAAAAGGATGCCCAGCGCGGTTTCAGCGAGGCCCAGCGCCGAATCATTTGGAACACTGCGGCTGATCGCCGCTGCCAGAATCCCAAATGCAAAAAACGTCTCGCTTGGGATGATTTCACGATTGATCACATTGACCCATACAGCAGAGGTGGTCGCACCCGTCTGGAAAACGCTGCCCTCATGTGTCGTTCCTGCAACTCAGCCAAAGGGAAAAAATGACCGAAAAGATGAGCCCGAGCGTCACAAGCTGAAAGCCTATGAACGAGGCCGAAACCAGAGCCGAGCACATTGATCCCGCATTGAAAAATGCGGGATGGGGTGTCGTCGAAGGCAGCCGAATCCATCGCGAATATCTCATCGCACCCGGTCGGCTCGAAGGGTACGGACTTCGCGCTAAGGCTGAAATCGCGGATTACATCTTGATGTACCGCAATCACAAGTTGGCTGTGATCGAAGCGAAAGCTTGGGACAGACCGCTCACGGAAGGTGCTGCCCAAGCGAAAAGCTACGCCGCAAAGATGTCGATTCGATTCGCGTACACAACGAACGGCCAAGGGCTTTACAAGATCGACATGAAGCGGGGCGCTGAGTCGGAAGTCGCAACTTACCCGACCCCGCAAGAACTGTGGGATCTCACCTTTACCGATCAAAACGATTGGCGGGACCGCTTTGCCGCTGTGCCTTTCGAAGATAAGAGCGGCACTCTTGGCGAACGGTATTTCCGGGACATCGCTATCGACCGTGTGCTTGAAGCCATCGCGGCAGAAAAGCCACGAATTCTACTCACACTTGCCACCGGGACCGGAAAAACAATGATCGCTTTCCAGATCGCCTGGAAGCTGTTTCATAGCCGCTGGAACCTGAGCCGCGAACCAACTCGTCGCCCCCGCATTTTATTTCTCGCCGACAGAAACATTCTCGCAAATCAAGCCTACAATGCGTTCTCCCCTTTCCCCGAGGATGCGCTAGTGCGAATCGCGCCAGATGATATTAGGAAGAAAGGAAGGGTGCCAAAAAATGGCAGCATTTTCTTTACGATCTTTCAGACCTTTATGAGCGGCCCGCCGAAGGATGGACACCCCAGTCCCTATTTCGGCGAGTATCCTCCGGACTTCTTCGATTTCATTGTCGTCGACGAATGCCATCGCGGCGGCGCGAATGACGAAAGTAACTGGCGCGGCATCATGGAGTATTTTTCGCCGGCAGTTCAATTGGGGCTCACCGCGACCCCGAAACGCCAAGACAACGCCGATACCTACAAGTATTTCGGCGATCCGGTTTACATCTACTCATTGAGAGAGGGCATCAACGATGGCTTCCTCACGCCGTTCAAGGTGAAGCAGATTTCCACCACGCTCGATGATTACGTTTACACGCCAGACGATGATGTCGTCGAAGGCGAAGTGGAAGCCGGCAAGCGATACGTCGAAAGCGATTTCAACCGCATCATCGAGATCAAAGAACGCGAGAAGAAGCGGGTTCGGATTTTCATGGATGAGATTAACCAGCAGGAAAAGACGTTGGTCTTCTGCGCCACGCAGGATCATGCGTTGGCCGTGCGTGATCTCGTCAATCAGATGAGGTCAAGCAAAGATCCAAACTATTGCGCGCGTGTGACGGGCAAATGATGGAGAGCGCGGAGAACAATTTCTGCGCGACTTCCAGGATAACGAAAAGACGATTCCAACAATTCTGACGACTTCGCAGAAACTTTCGACCGGCGTGGATGCGCGCAACGTGCGCAACATCGTATTGTTGCGGCCGATCAACTCGATGATCGAATTCAAGCAAATCATCGGTCGCGGAACGCGTCTTTATGACGGCAAAGATTACTTCACGATCTACGATTTCGTGAAAGCACATCACCATTTCAATGATCCAGAATGGGACGGGGAACCGATAGAGCCAGAACCGCGCGAAAAGCTTCGGGTCGCGCAGACACCTCCAGTTTATCCTGCTCCGGGACCCCAGCCGTTGCCGCCGCGCACCAAAATCAAAGTCAAACTCGCGGACGGCAAGGAGCGAACCATTCAGCACATGACGGCCACTACGTTTTGGAGTCCTGACGGCAAGCCGATGTCTGCTGAGGAGTTTTTAAGGAGCCTCTACGGAAAGCTCCCCGATTTCTTCAAAAACGAAGCCGAGCTTCGCGCGCTCTGGAGCGAGCCAGCGACTCGCAAAGCATTACTCGAAGGACTTGCGGAGAAAGGTTACGGGCGAGAGCAGATGGCGGAGATGCAAAAGATCATCGACGCCGAAAATAGCGATCTGTTCGACGTACTCGCATTCATCGCGTTCCATCTTGCACCAATCAGCCGCGAAGAACGAGCGAATCAGGCCAAGATTGAAATCAGCACACACTTCAATAGTAAGCAGCAGGTCTTTCTGAATTTCGTTTTATCGCAGTATGTAAAGGTGGGAGTAGAGGAACTGGCCCAGGAAAAACTCACGCCGCTCCTTCGACTCAAATACAACAACGCCATTGCCGATGCGGTTGCGGACTTGGGCGAGCCAGAAGAGATTGCGAAGGTTTTCACTGGCTTCCAAAAGTTCCTTTATGATCAAGCAGCGTAATGATTTTTCTGTGCGTCCCTTCTCACGCTGTTCGCGCAATGAAACCTAAATAGCTAATGAAGGATCTGAAAGATTTTACCTCGACTACGTTTGGTCTAATAATCGCTTTCCTACTTCCTGGATTGGCATCGCTCTATGCGGTTTCTTTCTGGTCAGTACCGACTCGAGACACTGTTTAAGACTTTGGTGGATCAATCAGCTAGTGGCGGCCTCTATCTGCTTGTGGTTTTGATCGCTATCGCGGCGGGGCTCCAGATGTCAGCGGTTAGATACTACATTTTTGAATGTTGGATTTGTCGGTCTTTCAAACTCACCCCCGCAGATTTTGCTTCACTTAGCGGGGAGGGAAAACTAATCGCATTTCGCTCAACGGTGGACGATTTCTACCGCTATCACCAATTTTGGGGAGCGATGGCTATCATTCAGCTACCGTTGTTCTACGGTTGGATTTCAACACAGATGGGAAACAAAATACCGTCGTGCTTATCATACTTGTTGGCCGCATTATTTGAGATTGTCACTATTTTCGCGGCAACTGAATCGTACAAGCGTTACGTCGATCGATCGCGGTCAATCTTGAAAGGAGGTGCCAATGCCTAACGGATCTGGGAAACATGTTAAACGGAGCAAGAGCTCAAGAGTCAGCAAACGAAAGAAAATGGCTAAGAAGAAATCAGCAAAGAAAAAGCGGAGATAGAAAGTTTGTCGCTTCCAAAGCTTAGATCGAGCCGCCTTCGCACAAGCCACAGCGTGGCTAGCAAAGGAATCCGCATTGTTCTCTTGCCGTGAACTCGACGGCGAAACAATGGTTCTCTGAAAAGAAAATCGGGTCGCATCTAAACATCTGACATATCGCTTCGCGGACGTTGAACCGTTACATGGTTAAATCGTTAAATCGACCAACTTCCCGATCCCAACGTCATCGCAGCAGAGATCGTAGAAGACCTGCAAGCCGCGCTCGCCCAATTGACTCTTTCGCTCCCGCTCTCTCGCCCTCTCGGGTTTGCCCATCTATGTCGCGGCTCCCCAGCACGCTCCGTTCGCCGAAATCGCATCGGATCTGAAGAAGTAGGCTACGACGCAACCCCTGGTCGATCGACACTCAAGTCGGTCAGAATTCAAGCATGGTAACGTCTCCATTGCGTGAAATCTTTGCGACGAACGGCGGCTTCTGCTTTGTCACGGTTTTCCGAACCTTCGGCAGCGCTTTAATAAAAATCTCTGCCAGCGTTTCTGCTCGCAAGTTACCCTGCGCCGCTAGAACAAATGCCCGTACTTTCGCTCGGCGGATTGCCTGCTTCTCTGCAACGCGATAGCGAATGCGCTCATCCCGAGTCACCACAATCCAATTGTTCTTGCCGGCTTCGGTCAACCACTCCGGATCTTGAGCATTTTGCGCGAAGTGATCGTCGTGGATTTCAACGTCTAGTCCGGCACGGCGAAGAACTCCCGCCACCTTGTAGCGGCCAAGCTGTCGGTCGAGAAAGAAAGTAAGTTCTTCAGGCGGCTTCGGCAAGGCTGAGTTCGCAACGGATCGCTTCTTCAATCTTTTCGCGGTCGCAGCCGTAGTCGTTAGCCAGCTCATCCGCGGATTCGCCAGCCTTGAAGCGCTCGGCAACCAACTCGGTGCTTACGCCAGTTCCAGAGATGACGGCGCGCCCGAATGAAACAAACGGATCGATTACGATGTTCTTTGGCTGATCAACGTCACCCATTCGCGTGAAAGGATAAAGCCGCAGCGGAAAGCCTTTTTCATCGCGGTCGATTCTGCGCAGATGCGCTTTTAAAAGTTGTCTGACCGCGAGTTGGCCACCTTGCGAAACAGAAATGAACTCGCCGTAACGCGAGATGAAAAGATCGACACCGTTCGTTTCAAATTTGTGGTCGGCGAGAGGATGGGCTGAGCCGAGCCTATTCTTGAGGAAGTCAATCGCTCGGCGAACCGCCGGCATGTCGACACGGTGCTTTCGGCGGATTGCTGCGAGCACATGAGCCTCGATCAAATTAATGAAGGAAAGCGCGACTGGCGACTTCGCTGCCGGCTGAATAACCGCCTTGAACAATTTTCGTTCCGAGCCGCTGCCGTACGACATTCCGGCGACCCACGAACGCAAAGTCGCGCGCGGAACCAGAAGGTAATGCGCAGCCTCTGCGATTCCATACGCAGGCAATTCCCTAACATCTTTCTCTTCTGTGGCCGCCATTGCTTTTGCACTCTGTTCGAAACGGCTCCAAAGAGCAAGTTTCGTTCGTGCGCCGTCATTGCATCAGTTTCATCACTGGATGAATCTCCCAAACTGCCAAGGACGAATCACTCGAAGACAGCGTATCGGAGGTCAGACGTCAGACATCTGATATCAGACGTCAGAAGGAACGAAACCCGCCCCGGAAACCGTTCAGTTCGAGGCGGTTCGGCTAAGGAAACCGGCTGTTTTGCTTGTTAGCAAAGCGGTTTTGCTAACTTTACGCGTCGTTTTGCTTGTTAGCGAAATGACTTTGCTTGTTAGCGAAACGACTTTGCTTGTTAGCAAAATGACTTTGCTTGTTAGCGAAATGACTTTGCTTGTTAGCGAAATGACTTTGCTTGTTAGCGAAATGACTTTGCTTGTTAGCAAAACGACTTTGCTTGTTAGCAAAACGACTTTGCTTGTTAGCAAAACGACTTTGCTTGTTAGCGAAATGACTTTGCTTGTTAGCGAAATGACTTTGCTTGTTAGCAAAATCGCGAAAATCCCTATCGCGGCTGTCTTTTTGCGCGCTTTGCGGCACGCGGAACCAATCCCGAGTGATCCTTCGGGGAGCGCGTTTGGGCCTGGGCGGCTGCAACTTACGCGTTCGCGATAAATATCTCCGAGAGCACCGCGAAAGGCTCAACCTATCCCAAGACGATGCCCTTTGCTTCCGATTGCTCAACGCTGTAGGGAGAATGCAATGCAATGAAGGACTTTGCAAAGTCGCGGCGTGCATTTCTGAAAGCAACGGGCCTAACCGCCGGAGCATTTTTGCTCTCTCCGAGAGGCATCCTGGCTCGCACCGAGGAGCCAATTCAGCATAGTGAACCAGCGGTTCCGCCAAGCGAGCCCGCTGCCGCAGACTACACCCTGCGCATCGAAACGTCTCCCGTTGAGATCGCGCCCAAGCGAATCATTTCCATCACTACGTACAATGGACAGTTCCCTGGGCCATTGCTTCGGTTCAAGGAAGGTCAGCAGGTCACGGTCGACGTGTCCAACGACACCGATACGCCAGAGCAGCTGCACTGGCATGGTCAGAAGGTCCCGACCGATGTGGACGGAGCCGCCGAGGAGGGGACCCCGTTCATTCCTGCGCATGGCAAGCGGCGCATAGTGTTCACACCCAGACCGGCTGGTTTGCGGTTCTATCACAGCCACAACCGCGCCGGCGCAAACCTCGCGGCTGGGCAATATAGCGGACAAGTGGGGCCGGTGTACATAGAACCGAAACAGGAACCAGGCAGATACGACCACGAAGTCTTTCTTGTCCTAAAGGAGTTCGAGCCCACGTTCAGTCGCGGCGGCGACATGGCCATGGATTTCTTGTTGCCGGCGAGTCGCGTCAAGTCGCTTGAACAAACGGGGGAATCCGCAATGAAAGCGTCGATAGCGAAAGGCATGCCCCACGGGTATGAAGTCGGGTACGGATCGTTCACGATCAACGGACGCATGCTCGGTCACGGCGAGCCGATTCGTGTGAAGCAGAGGGAACGCGTCCTGTTTCATATCTTGAATGGAAGTGCTACGGAGATTCGCAGCCTTGCGCTGCCAGGCCACTCGTTTCAGATCGTCGCGCTCGATGGCAATCCCGTCCCGAACCCGGCGCAGGTGCCGGTGCTGTGGCTGGGCACGGCTGAACGTATCTCCGCCATTGTGGAAATGAATCATCCGGGTGTCTGGATCATAGGCGATCTCGCCGATGATGATCGCCGGCACGGCATGGGCAGTGTCGTTGAATACGCTGGTCGCGGCGGACAAGCGAAATGGATCGCCCCACTGCCCTTTCGGTGGGACTACGCGCGTTTCGCGAAGCCCGGTGCGACTGCCCCTTCGCCGGATGAGACGATCGAGATGATCTTCGCGAAGGACAACGCCGCCGAGGAAGGTTTTAACCGGTGGACCATCAATGGCGTGGCCTTCCCCATGAGCGACGAGATGATCCCGGCTTCATTTCACCTAAAGGAAGGCAAGCGCTATCGCATTCGTATGCGCAACGCCAGTGACGATATCCATCCAATCCATCTCCATCGCCATAGTTTTGAGCTGACAAGCTTGGCCGGAAAGCCGACGGCTGGAATCTTGAAAGATGTTGTGATGTTGGGCGGATACCAGGAAGCCGAGGTGGACTTTATTGCTGATAATCCAGGGCTGACGCTTTTCCACTGCCACCAGCAACTGCACATGGACTACGGTTTCATGACGCTCTTCGACTACACGTAGAACAAATATACCATTGAAGTGAACACCACTCTCCTTGGCCGAGTGGCTGACACACGTGCACCCTCGGCCACGACTCTGATTCGAATCCTTGTTGGCGGAGTTTTTCTAACAGAAGGCATTCAGAAGTGTCTTTATCCAGCGGCCTTGGCGCCGGTTCGAATTCGGCGCCATAACACCTAACTCCACTTTGCTTCGATGATATCGCGCGTGGTTCTCGGTCTTTGCTTCTTGGCGAGCGTTGCGGCCGGACAGAATGCAGATTGGCAACCGCGGGGCGACTCTTCGCAGAGCCCTGGGCCGGCTGCGACTCCAGCAACTTCAACTGCGGCCAAGGTCACTTACAGTTCTGTTCACGTCGATGGGCCTTACATCGCGATGACATTCGATGATGGCCCGCATCAAACACTCACGCCAAAACTGCTCGACTTGCTCGCGCAGAAAAGAATCAAGGTCACGTTCTTTGTGCTCGGAGAAAACGTGGAACGCCACCCGGAAATCTTGAAACGTGCCATTGCCGAAGGACACGAGATTGGCAATCACAGCTGGTCGCACCCGAATCTGGCGAAATTATCCCAAGAACAAGTCCGCGGCCAGCTGCAAAAGACTGATGACCTGATCCGGCAAACCATCGGCTTCCGGCCGAAAATCATGCGCCCGCCTTATGGATCGCTTACCTCCAAACAACGCGAGTGGGTGCATGACGAATTCGGCTATAACGTCATTCTGTGGGAGGTCGATCCACTCGACTGGAAAGAGCCAGGTCCTGCCGTGGTCGCCCGACGGATAATTAACCAGACAAAGCCAGGCTTCATCATCCTCTCGCACGACATTCACGCGCAAACGATCGATGCCATGCCGGAGGTCTTCGATGCCCTGCTGGCGAAAGGTTTTAAGTTTGTTACCGTGTCCGAACTGCTGGCGCTCGCCAAACCTGTAACGCCGCCGTCGCCGGCCCCGGTTTCGACACCGACGCCCGCAACGCCGTAAATCGCATGAAGAAGACGCTGTCGGCATCGACCGCCTTCCATTTCGTGCTCGTTATCGGTGTCGTTAATTTCTTCGCCGACATGACCTATGAAGGCGCTCGCAGTTCGACCGGCCAATTTCTCGGAACGCTGGGCGCCAGCGCGGCCGTTGTCGGATTTACCGCCGGTCTAGGTGAACTTCTCGGCTACGCGTTGCGCTCCGTGTCGGGAGTAATCAGCGACAAGACGGGCAAGTATTGGATCGTCACGATTGTTGGTTACAGCATCAATCTGCTGGCCGTGCCGGCCTTGGCGCTCGCCGGAAACTGGCCGGTCGCCGCAGGATTAATCGTCGCCGAACGCACCGGACGCGCGATTAGGAAACCCTTGTTCTTTCCGTTGAACTACGGGAACTCATACGTATCGAAACAATAAACTGATCGAATTGAGATGGGCAAGATAGCGTCTCTGATTATCAGGGATTTTGCGATGCAGCAGCTTTTGCTCGACCGCCAACGAGCTTGATGAGATTATCCTTCGAGCCACGTTTGCAAGCCTGTGGAGCGTAAAGCCGATTTGCATCTGGAAATCGCCCATGTCCTGTTCATGGACGTGGTGGGCTTTTCGAAACTCCTGATTAACGATCAGAGCGAGATACTTGAGCAACTTAATCAACTCGTCCGGGACACACCACATTTCCGTGAAGCCGAAGCGGCTGGGAAACTGATTCGGCTCTCCACTGGTGATGGGATGGCGCTGGTGTTTTCCAACAGTGCGGAAGCGCCGGTGGAATGCGCTTTGGAAATCAGCAAGGCGTTAAAGAAGTATCCGCAAATCCAATTGCGGATGGGTGTGCATAGTGGGCCGGTCAACGCGGTTAGCGATGTCAATGACCGCTCCAATGTGACCGGCGCTGGAATCAACATGGCACAACGCGTGATGGATTGCGGCGATGCCGGCCACATTCTGCTTTCGAAACATGTCGCCGAAGATTTGGAGCAATACCGTCAGTGGCAGCCGTGCCTGCACGATCTCGGCGAATGCGAAGTGAAACACAGCGCCCGGGTCTCTGTCGTCAACCTTTACACCGACGACTTGGGCAATCCGGAACTGCCGGAAAAGTTTAAGCAACAAAGAGGGCGGAAGAAAACCCCAACGGCAACTGGCGTATCTGCTGGAAGATCGGCCGCAATGCGCTGGGCAGGGATTGCTGCGGCGCTTCTAATTGTCGCCGCTGTTGCGCTCGGCCTTTTCATCTTGCGGCCCAAGCGGTCACCATCTGCGGCAACGGGGATTCCCGACAAAAGCATCGCGGTGCTTCCATTCGAAAACTTGAGCGAAGAGAAAGCCAACGCCTACTTTGCCGACGGCATTCAGGACGAGATTCTGACGCGTTTATCCAAGATCGCCGATCTGAAGGTGATCTCGCGCACATCCACGCAGCATTACAAAAGCGCGCCTGAAAACCTCCCCGAAATCGCCAGGCTGCTTGGCGTCGCCCACATCCTGGAAGGAAGCGTGCAAAAGAGCGGCGATACCGTGCGCGTCAACGTGCAGCTTATCAAAGCAGGCAATGATTCCCATCTTTGGGCCGATACCTTTGATCGCAAACTGACCGACATCTTTTCGGTTGAGAGTGAAGTAGCAAGAGCCATCGCCGACCAGTTACGAGCAAAACTCACTGGTCAAGAAGAGCAAGTCATCGCCGCCAAACCAACGGACAATCCGGAGGCTTACGATGCCTACCTGCGCGGTCTGGCTTATACACTGAAAACCTTAGACACACCCGCCAACGCCCTTGGCGCGCAGAAATATCTCAGAGAAGCGGTGCGCTTGGATTCGAAGTTCGCCCTTGGCTGGGCGCTGCTGTCAGTCGTGGATGCGCGCGGCTACATCCAACAGGGTCTTCAACCAACGCTGGCCCTCCGTGAAGAGGCCCGGCAGGCAGCCGAAACCGCACTCACTCTTCAGCCCAATCTCGGCGAGGCGGTCCTCGCCAAAGGCTATTACCACTACGCCTGTCTGAAGGATTACGACACGGCGGTGCGTTACTTCGAGCAAGCACGTGAGCTCCTGCCTAATAGCAGCCAGATTCCTGCGTCACTGGCCTATGTCGCGCGAAGGCGAGGCCAGTGGGACCGGAGCGAGGCGTACTTCAACGAAGCGGAGCGGCTCGACCCGCGCAACGTTTCCCTGCTCAGCCAGCAGGCGCTTTCCTATACCCTCCAGCGTCGTTTTCCCGAAGCGCTGCGAAAGTTTGATCAGGTTCTCAATATTACGCCGGACGATCTGGATACCCCAGCGAACAAAGCGAGTATTGCACAAGCCGAGGGCGACCTGCCGCGTGCCGCGGCGCTCCTCGCTCCGCTCCACCCGAACGCCGACGACATCCAGGCCTTGGAAACACAAGTTTACCAAGCGATCTTGGAGCGCCGACCCGCACAAATCATCCCTCGCCTAAAGGAAATACTCGCCAAGCCTGATCCAGCGTTGGGTTACATCAATGGCGAACTGCGCTTTTGGTTAGGCTGGGCGCAAGAAGTCGCCGGCGATCATGCCGCTGCGCAGGAAACCTGGCGCCAGGCCCACAGCGAACTGGAACCTTTCCTCAAAGAACAGCCGGAAAATGATACCCTCATGGGAGATCTCGCGTTGACCAATATGGGTCTTGGTGAAAAAGCCGCAGCGTTCAAACTGATCGAGCGGGCGATGGCCGCGGTGCCGATCGAGAAAGACGCTTTGGATGGTGGCATTCCGATCGAGATCCTCGCCCGTGTGGCGGCGCAAACGAGGGAACCCGAACGCGCAATCGCGGCTTTACAAAAACTACTCTCGATACCGTACATTGGCGTGCTGGCTGAAAACGTGCCGCTTACTCCTGCGCTGCTCCGGCTCGATCCAATGTTTGATCCGCTCCGGAATGATCCGCGCTTCCAAAAACTCGTCGCCTCGCCCACGCCAAAAGCGGCTGACAAATAATTCGACGCGGTAATGTCAGCGGTCTCTTTGCCCGAGCCGGAGGCGGAATGTTTTGCAAAGTCGTTCGCGCGTGCACTCATGGGTGCCGCGTAACAAAAAGGATGCTGAATTTTGTGTCACCCGTTGTGTCACCCGGCTGCATAAAAATGGGCAGATTCCTGATGACGTGAGACGACGAAGCTTCCGGTGCAAGCCACTAGCGAAAGGTAGTTTGCGTAGTTGAGACGACTGCTGACAACGTGTGATCAAAGGTCAGTTTCGCCTTAGGAAACCGGCGACTCAAGCGATGCTTTCCTTTGCTGGAAAACAGATCGGCCAAGGCTGGGTTTTCGGGTTAAATGAAGCGCTCGATCAGACCGGCGCAACACTTGGACCGTTGATCATCTTTTTCACTCTGTTCCGGCACGGAAATTATCGGAATGGTTTCGCGCTGCTCCTTGTTCCAGCGCTGCTTGCCATAACGATGGTTCTCGTCGCGCGCTGTTTCTTTCCTAATCCGCGCGATCTCGAGGCAAGTGAGGCGATCCATAAGGAAAAATTTCCCACGGCTTTCTGGCTCTACATGGTGGCCAACGCGTGCATCGGAACCGGTTTCGCTGATTTCGCCCTGATTGCTTACCACTTTCAAAACACTGCCTCGGTCGCAACGAACTTGATTCCAATCTACTATGCGGTGGCGATGGCAGCCGGCGCACTCGGAGCGCTCATCTTTGGAAAGCTGTTCGATAAACTAGGTCTCGCGGTGGTGCTGACTGTGTTTTTTCTCTCCTCGTTCTTTGCGCCGCTCGTTTTTCTGGGAAAGACCTGGATCGCATTGCTTGGAATGATTCTTTGGGGCATTGGCATGAGCGCACAAGGATCATTGCTTACCTCGGTCATCGCCGGCGTAATACACGCGAGCAAACGCAGCACCGCCTTCGGTGTATTCGATACCGGATTCGGCATTGCGTGGTTTCTCGGCAGCTGGTTGATGGGCGTGCTCTACCAAAAATCAATTCCCGCAATGATCGCGTTTTCAGTTGTGTTGCAACTTGCTTCGTTGCCGGTCTTTATTTTTGCAAAAAGAAACGAACGGCGATAACAGTGATGTTTACACCCAGGGAAAGTTGTTTCGTGTTGAGAAACGAATTTCCACTATGCCATCAATGTTCAACAGTTGTCGGGAAGCAAGGTGGGAGCGAGGATATTCAGTCATCGCGTGAGCTTGCGTAGGTGATGAGCAATCCCACGTGGTTACCCGGTGAGACCAACGCTCAGCCTCCTGTAGGATGTGATCTTATGTATTTTGCGTCTTAATTTGCTCGACATTTATTCCGGGAGTTCGTAAGTGCTGCCCGATTACGTTACCCGACGTTTCAGCGCATCTTCGACCGGGCTTTGAAGAAGCTCGTGGGGCCGGACCTACGCTGGAAAGCCGCTTAACGCGATGTCCCGATCCACTCGATAGGATAAGAGATTGTCTACTCGCTGGTTTCAGCACGATTTACGATGTTAAGCGAACGCGAAGCACCTCTCGTTTCTGTAGTCATTCCGTGCTACAACCAGGGGCAGTTTTTAGGCGATGCGATTGAAAGCGTTCTGGCCCAGACACATCCGCGCGTCGAAATCGTTGTGGTCGACGATGGGTCGTCGGACAATATCGTGGACGTTGTCGCTCACTACCCCAGGGTGCGATGTGTGCGCCAGGAGAATCGAGGTGTTGCTGAGGCGCGCAACGCAGGATTCCGTGCCACTAGCGGCCAGTATGTTCTATTTGTCGACGCTGACGACCGATTAGCGCCAAAGGCTGTCGAAGCGCACCTGCGCTGCTTTGCCGAGCACCCACAGGCGCGGTTCGTAGTCGGAGACGTTCAAACTATCTTGGGGGATGGATCGCACCGGGCATCGCTACATCGTCCGCTTGTGGTCTCTGCGCCATGGCATATCTCGGCGGCCAATATGGAAGCGGACCAGTACCGGCATTTACTCGAGGTGGATCACATCGCTAACACGATTGCCGTAATGTTCCAGCGTTCGGCGTTCGAAATAGTTGGCGGGTTCAAAACATATTTTTCGCCCGCGGACGACTATGAACTCTTACTTCGAACTGCGCGGGTGTTCCCGAGCGCGCATCATCGTACTATCGTGGCATATTACCGCCGCCACAGCGCGAACACGACGCGCCAAGGCTCAATCATGTTGCGCGCGATGCGGCGCGTAATGCGCTCGCAACGCGAATTCGTCGAGGGAGATCCGCGGCTTGAAGCAGCGTGGCGCAGAGGCAAAATTTACTGGCGCGACTTCTTCGGTCGCGTGGCGGTCAAAGAGATATATGCTCATCTTGGTCGCCGCGACCTTTGGCGCGCAGCACAGGCATCTGGTGTGCTTCTCTTGCACGTGCGCGGCCGGCTCGCCGTGCTGCCTTGGAAATACCGACGGCGACTTCAGGGCGCAGCTCGCCAGCGGATCACTACTTTGGTTAAATCCCACTCGGCGCGTTCGTCGCTCTCACACGTCCATTGTTCATCGTTCACCCGCGCGGTAGTTCCGGTAAGAACGTTTTGGGGTACGGTATAACCTCTGACTTCAGACCTCTCCCCCTTCCAGCTCCGCGATCCCGGCTTCCAGCTCCTCCACAGCGCTTTGTGATTCACGCAGCACGATCTGACTTCGTCGGTAGCGGCTCCTGCCGAATGCTGGACGCGAGCGCTCTTCGCACGAGGGGAGCAACGCACGTCCCAAGCAGCTCGATCGCGCGCATGAGTTTGGCGTGCGGCAGTGCCGCGACGCTCATCTGAAACGTAAGGCGCGAGATGCCACCTAACGAGTCGTTTACGTAGAGGATTTTTTCCGCGACCGTTTCCGGATCGCCCACGATGAGCGCACCGGTCGGCCCGAGGAGGGCGTTGAAGTGTGCGCGGGTGACGGGCGGCCATCCGCGTTCCTTACCGATCTCAGAAAAGCTTTGCGCATAGCCGGGAAAGAAGTCGTCTGCCGCCCGGGCTGAACTGTCAGCGACGTAGCCTAACGAATGGATACCCACCTTGAGCTGCTGCGAGGAATGGCCGGCGCGCAGACCAGCGTGACGGTAGTGGTCGATCAGGGGCCGGAACCGGTGCGGTTCGCCACCGATGATCGCCACCATCAGTGGCAATCCAAGTGCGCCGGCGCGAGTGAAGGAACTCGGTGTGCCTCCAACACCAAGCCAAACCGGCAGCGGGTTCTGCAGCGGCCGCGGGTAAACCCCCTGCCCGGTGAGTGCCGCTCGGTGCTTGCCCGACCAGTGGACATGTGTGTTCTCGCGGATCTTCAGAAGAAGATCGAGGTTCTCGGCAAAGAGCGAATCGTAGTGGTCGAGGTCGAGCCCGAAGAGGGGAAACGCTTCGATGAATGAGCCGCGCCCGGCGACAATCTCGGCCCTGCCATTCGAAAGCAGATCGAGAGTTGCGAACTCCTGGAACACGCGAACGGGGTCGGCCGCGCTCAACACCGTAACAGCACTCGTTAGGCGAATGCGGCGTGTCCGTGCGGCGGCGGCCGCGAGGATCACCGTCGGCGCGGAATCGAGGAACTCGCGCCGGTGATGTTCGCCGATGCCAAACACATCGAGACCAACCTCGTCAGCGAGCGTGATCGCTTCGAGCAACTCGCTGAGATGTTTTGCGGGGTCGATTGCCCGGCCCGATCCGTCAACGGTTGCCGCTACGAAACTATCTACGCCGATTTGCATCAGTGGCCTCCTATGCGGTTTTCTTCCGGAGCGTCTTCAGTGCGCCTCCCCATGCGATGAGCTGATCCAGCATCTCGTTGACCGACGCCTCCTTGTGTGAATCTGGCTTGAAGACGCTGAAGTTTTCGAAGTCGGTATACATGGAGAGCAGGACTTGGTTACGCACGGTGGCCATTTGCACCTCCGCCAGCACCAGCCGCAGGTGCTCGACCGCGCGCGCTCCACTGGCGCCGCCGTAGCTGACGAAGCCAGCCGCCTTATTGTTCCACTGGGCGAACAGAAAATCGATCGCGTTCTTGAGCGCGCCGGAGATTCCATGGTTGTACTCGGGCGTGACGAAAACGTAGGCATCGAAATTGTCGATCTTAGCGGCCCATGCTTTGGTGTGAGGCTTACTGTATTGCCCCATTATGGGAGGCACCGGCTCGTCGAGGAGCGGCAGGTTGAAGTCTTTGATGTCCACGAGCTCGAACTCAGCGCCGCTGTGCTTTTGTGCGATTTCGTAAACCCATTTAGCCACGGCCTCGCCGTTGCGACCCGGCCGCGTGCTTCCAATGATGATGGCAATCTTGAGCATAAGTTTTCTCCTCGGTGACTTTACTTATTGCAGTCCCTGAGCCGCAACGCGCGGCTGCAAGAGCCCACCGAACGCGGAGCGGACGCTCAGAAGTACGTATGATCCACAGCACCGTCACGACGATCGCGAGAAGCAGCCCACTCGGAGCCATCAAGATGTGAAAGAGCAGAATGTTAACGATAATCGGAGCGAGTAGCGTCAGCGCAAGCGGGACGTAGCGATTCATCAGGAGCAAGACCGCCGGGATGATTTGGAGCAGGAATACGACGACCAGATAATTGGAGACAAAGAGGGCCCCAACGAACTGGCCAGCCGTTCCGGAAGGCGGCGGCGGCGCGGGGATGAAGTGGAGGAAGCCATTTAGTCCGAAGACGAGAAAGATGAGGCCAAGAAGAAAACGGGCGATGACAGTAGTGATTTTCATGTTAGTTTCGTTTGTTTGATATTCAGTATATTGACATCAATACAATCTGTGTCAAGATAAAATTGGAATGAGACGGAAAAGAACGAGTCCCAGGCAAGATTCCACCGGTGTTCATGTCTGGCTCGTCTTCATGAAAGCTTTTCAATCGCTGATCCCGCACGCGGCAGAGAGCATCGCGCAGACAGAGCTGGGCGACTCCGATTTCCGCGTTCTCGAAGCACTCCTGCATAAGGGGCCGCTCCCGGTGAATACGATCGGCCCCAAGGTCTGGCTTACGCCGGGATCCATCAGCGTGGCCGTTGATCGACTCGTCAAAAAAGGACTGGTTTCGCGCAAGGACCGCGCCGGCGATCGCCGGGTGCGTCAGGTTGAACTGACCGCCAAGGGACGGGCGCTGATTACTGGCGGGTTTCGCGAACACGCAGCGGCTATGGAAAATGCGGTCAGCGTCCTTTCAAAAAAGGAGCGGCTGACGTTGCTGCGGCTTTTAAAAAAATTGGGGAAGCACGCGGCAGAAACTCGTCGTGAACCTCAACTCTCAGGCCGGCGATCCGAAGAAGGGCAAAGAGTTGGGGTCAGGTTTGCCCAGGGTCGCCAAAGAGGTGGTCGCACGGGGTAACGACGAGTAAGGCGCAAAACGAGACATTTGGCCGTTGCCATTCTTTCAGGCAACGCTTCGCAGACTGCGTTCTTCCGAGTCCCGGAGACGTTTCGAGAGAAATGATTGTTCCGATGACAGCTCGGTGAGTTGAAGCGCCTTGCGAAAATTATCGATAGCGGCCTGAAAGTTATTCAGCTGTTTCTCGAACTCGCCCAAGACCGCGTAAAGTAGATAGTAGGAATTGAGCTGGCTCCCGTTCTGAATCGCCTCAACCGCTTCAATGCCAGCTTTTGGCCCACGGACATTCGCCACCGCCACGGCCCGATTCAGAGCGATGACGGGCGAATCATCAAGTTCCATCAACCGGTCGTACAACGAAAGAATCTGACGCCAATCGGTTGACTCATAACCGCTCGCCGCGCAGTGACAGGCCGCGATTCCGGCCTGGAGATGATAAGCGGTGAGTTCTTCGCCGACGGCGGACTTGCTCAAATGTAACATGCCGCGCGCGATCATCGCCTGATTCCAAATCGAACGGTCCTGCTCTTTGAGCCGAAGAATGTTGCCCTCGGAATCTGTCCGTGCTGGCAGGCGCGCTGCGTTGAGCAACATCAGCGCAACCAGAGCATGAGTGGCGGGCTGATTTCCCGTCGGATGTTCCGCCAGCAAGGACGTTAGTCGGATCGCTTCCTGACAAAGTTCCCCCTTGATCAAATGATCGCCGCTGGAGGCTTTGTAACCTTCATTGAAGAGCAGATAAAGCGTTTGTAACACACCGTCGAGGCGGCTCGACAACTGCTCGCCGGACGGAATCTCAAATGGGACGTGCACCTCGCGGATTTTCTGCCGCGCTCGCGTCAATCGCTTGGCAATCGCGGCTTCGGTCGTCAGAAACGCCTTGGCAATTTCAGCGGTGCCGAAGCCGCAAAGCGTCTTGAGCGCCAGCGCCGTCTGCGCTTCCAGCGGAAGAAGCGGATGACAACATGTAAACATTAACCGAAGCCGGCCGTCCCTGATCTCGTTTTCGAACATTGGCGATTCGGCGGCCGCGGAATCTGCCGGCCACTGCTCAAGGGTCGCGATAATTTCCGGCTCCTTGTCGCGAAACAATTTTTCGCGCCGGATCAAATCCAGCGCAAGGTTCTTCGCCGTTTGCGTGAGCCAGGCGGCCGGGTTCTTTGGAATGCCCATGTACGGCCAAGTCCGCAATGCCCGGACCAGGGATTCTTGGACGACGTCCTCCGCAAACTGCAATCGGTCGATCCCAAAGATTCCGGTCAGAACCGAAACGAGCTTTGCCGCCTCGTGCCGAAAAAGATGATCCGCCAAGCGAGAAATCTCGCCTGGCGGTGCTGTTTCTTTCTGCTCTGAAGGCTGGCTCACGCGCTCAAGCGGTCGCCTCAGCGAGCTGCCCTGCGGAAAGCTCCTCCGCACGTTGCTTGACCGCACAGATCTCTGCCACCGGACGGACCTCGACGACGGCGCCATATTCCAGGCCGGGACATTGCCGTGCAATTTCAATCGCCTCGTCAATGTCAGAAACCTGAAGATAGAAATAGCCCCCAACCGCTTCTTTCGATTCGGCGAAAGGGCCGTCGGCGACAGTGCGACCCTGTTTGCCCGAAACAATCTTGCCCTCTTTTTCCAATGGGTGACCGCCCGTGCACCGTCCTTCGTCCTTCAGCCGTTCGAACCAGGCAAACCAGTCGGACACCACCTTCTGAAGTTGTTCGGGAGAAAGTCCTCTGTCCCACATATTGCCGCGGAAGAGCAGCAAGTAATCGGATTTCGTTGTCGATGTTGTATTCATAATGATTATTTTCTTTTCAGTTAACGCTTTGACGCTTTACCGCTTTAACGATTGCTCTCCATCACGCGACGGCTTCGGACAACAGTTGATCCGCCCGTCCGGCTCGGTCCTTGGCGCGTTGGAATACCGGACATTCGGCGAGAACGGGCCGGACTTCAATGGTCACGCCGTACTCCAGCATCGGATTGGATCTCGCGATTTCGACCGCCTCCTTCAGTTGGTCCGCTCGCAGCATGAGATAACCGCCAATTGCTTCCTTGGATTCAGCAAATGGGCCGTCCGCGACAAACCCACCCTTTTTTCCAGATACGATCCTACCCTGCGCGCCCAGGGGCTGGCCGCCTCTGGCCTTCCCCTGGCTTTGTAATCCTTCGGCCCACGCCGCGACTTTATCCATTGCCTGCTGGAGTTCCTGAGGCGAGAGACCTTTGTCCCACTGCGCGCCTCGAAATAACAGCATGTATTCGCCTGTCGTTGCTTCTGTGTTCATATTTTTATTTCACGTAATGGTTTTTCTGTAACTATCAATTATCCGACGAACGCGTGAACGCCGTCAGGACATCTATTTCGCGTTCTCGTTCGGCTCCCAGAGCGCAAAGCTATTGTTCTCAGTATCGTTGCAGATGACGAAATAACCCATCTGCGGCACGGCTGTCTTTGGCATGCAGATTCTGCCGCCAAGTTTCTCAACCTTTGCTGCAGCCTGGTCCACTGACGGCACACCAACGTAATTCGTGACGCTATGTTCCGGACACTGGCGCTCCATCATTCCGCCGTCGGGCGTGGCATCGGCGCCGCCGGTATCGATGTGCCAGTAGGGCTTTGGCCCCGGGAACTTCTCGATCTTCCAGCCGAATAATTTGCCGTAGAACGTCCTTGCGCGCTCGACGTTGTCGGCTGGGATTTCAAACCATACGAGGCTCGCCGGAACGCCATTGTTTTTTTCACTCTTAGGTTTGGTTTTTGTTTGTGTGCTCATTTTTTTGTTTCTTGGTTGAGGTTTTGTTCGCTTCAATTACACGACGAATAGGCCGGCAGATTTAGGACACCATTTGTGGTTATCACTCCACGTCTCTTCACGTTTCGCCATTGCCCAATCCAGTTCTCCACTGCGTCCCTCGATGAAGCCGTCCGCCGACACTTGAAGAGCCGCAATTATTTTTCTCATGCGTCTAGTTCCTTCTTACTGAGACCGCCGCGGAGACTCGCACGACTCGGCGTGCGTCGCCTCAGGGCGTAAGTTTTCCCGCGGCGGCGGCGGTGGGTAGCTTGAAAGGCGGCGGCTTCACCTTCGCCATGCAGCCGGTGTCGAGTCCCTTGGTCGTACCGGTTCGGAACAACTCGTGTCTAATGGATCGGGTGCACTCGTTTTCAGGGGTGTGGGCACCCCCGGGAACGACAACATGGATGGCGTTCGGCATGAAAGATTTTACTTCTTCTCCCCAATTAGGCGTCGAGGCCGAATCGGTCGCACCTGAAACCAGCACCGCCGGGATGTTCAAGCGGAACGGCTCGAAGTAATCGGCCGGCAGCTCCGTCTTCGGCCAGTCCTGGCAGGCCGCCATCTGGTCCCTAACTCGCCAGGAACCGAGAAAGCTTCCGCGCGTGGCTGGCTCGATCTCCTCGGGACGTATCCGCCTAACGAATTCGTTGCAGGTAATGCAGTAGTGCAATCCGGTCCTGGCCCCTGTATAGACGCCGCGATTCGCCCGCACCGCGGCTTCGGCAAACGGACTGAAGTCGCCCGCCACGGCCTGTTCGACCAGGAACGGCACATTTCTCGCGCTTGGGCTGCGGTACATCATCACACGCACGGCATCGGCGAATGCCCGTTCTGTCAGATGAATTTCGGTACGAGCTTCCTGTCACCGGATGTTTTACCCAGGTCGCCACCGGCGCCTTGCGTACTTGATTCAGGACTGTGGCGAAATCTTCACGCAGTCGCGGATAGGCCGCATGGCAGGCGGAGTCCTCGTCGCAATCTTTGAACAAACGCTCGAGGCCCGCCTGCGCGCTGCGGGCGTGGTAGAGCGGCACACGATCCGAAAGAGTAACGAGGCTGGTGAGATACGCGGTACGCATGTGTTCGCTATGACGACGCATGTAGATCTGCGCGGCATACGTTCCGAATGAGCCGGCATTGATGTTGATTTTGTCGTAGCCCATCGCGGCGCGAACTTCGTCGATGTCGTCGGCGAAGTTAGGCGTGGTGTACTGGCTCAAGTCGTATTTTCTTTGTAAGTCGTCGCGACAGGCGCGTGCGGCCACCGGGTCGAACGGGCCGTTGAGGTAGCCCTCCAAATTATCGTCCGACCTGGGCGACTGACAGTCGAGGCGGTGACCATCGCCGGTTCCGCGTTCATCTACCAGGACAACGTCGTGCTCGTCGGCGTCGCCCCACCCGATGACCAAATCCGCCAACTCCGTCGCTGTCTCACCCGGACCGCCAGCCATGTAAAATACGGGCCCCTGATCAGGATGTGGCTGGCGCGCAGGGATGAGAACAATCTTCAGCGGCAGTTTTCTTCCCGTTCGAGTCCGGCGATTCTCGAACACATTGTAAACTCCGCACCGCAGCTCCTCCTTTACGCCCTCGATGTGGCAAGGCGTCAATGTCGCGCCAGAGGCAGCGGAGCCGGATGTCGCCGGATAGGAACTGGCGACGAAGGCAGCCCACAATGTCGCGATGCAAGCCAAAGCGCATGCCGTTAGGGCCAATTTCCTCATTGTAAAGTTAGAGACAACGCTCAACGTGTAACATTCAACGTCCAATGTAAGAGTGAAGCGCGAAGAAAGTTGATAGTTGATCCGCCATCGAGCAAGCTTCGGTGCGACAAGTAGAACGGCGCGCAAGCGCGACCTTTAGTTGAGACTTCTATGCCTACCTCTGACTCAACCTAAAAGCCACACGCTCAGAAACCCGACGATTAAGCCGATCAACGGGCTAACCATGGCGAACCAGAATGGAATCGATGCTGTGCCCATTGGTAATGTTTAATTTGAGGCTCGAAGAGTCGAGCGAATTCCATCATGCCTGTCATCGGTGATGACGACGATCGTATCCGGCGCAGTGGGTTTGCGCGGATAGGGTGATCTGATCAACGCAAAGGCGTTTGACGCCAAAATCGACAACGCGATCGCCGCGATGGCTAAAGATTTAATCGTTTTCATACCTAAAACTTAATGACGCGCTTCAGTGGCTCGCTACGACACAAGCGTGGGATTTTTAAATACCGCTCGTGAGGTGATTTGTGCTCCCCCGTTCGAGGCAGATCGGCTTTGGGGTCGCGCAAGCCGGTCCGCGCCTTTCACATCGCACCTCGGCACCAAATCAAACAGAAGGAAACGAAGGTAACAGAGTTTTTCTTTGAATGGCCGGCGCACTTGCGCCGTACGTGTCAGGCACAGAGTCCCGAGCCCAAAAACCCCTTCGTTTTCTTGCATCCCTTGTATCAAAGGGCAGAGAGACTTAGCGGTGAGGTAATCGGCGCCGCTATCGAAGTTCATCGACACATGGGATCAGGGCTGATCGAATCGGTTTACGAGCGATGTATGCTGCGCGAGCTGGAGCTGCGCTCGATCCCTGCGGCCACACAGCAACTAGTTCGCATCGAATACAAGGGCCTCGTCTTCGATGAATCACTGCGTTTCGACATCATGGTGGAAAACTGCTTGCTCCTGGAACTAAAGGCTGTCGAGACTTTGCATCCGTTTAGCAAGGCACAGCTCTTCAGTTACATGAAGCTGTTGGATATCCCGATCGGACTGCTGATCAACTTCCACGAGCCTGTCCTCAAGAACGGCATATCCCGGATGATATTACCGGGAGCAAATCGAACAGAAGGAAACGAAGGTAACGAAGTTTCTCTCAATTAGCGTTGAATCAATCCGCGCGTTTTCTCTCTGTCACCCCAGGGGGGACGATTACGGTTTAAGAATGAGAAATCCGTCTTCCCGGGACCGCGTGTTGTTCCTCGAAGCATGACTCCAAGTTTTTGAGGTTTACGGGAACGCGAGCTTGCGCGCCTTTTGGGGCAGCTCTCAGATATTGGACAGGCCACGAAATTGACTGCTCTAGTTCATGAGCCGCTCGCAATGGCCAATAAGGATCGCGCAGGAGCTCGCGTGCGATAAGGATCGCGTCCGCCTGTCCAGTTTCGATGATCTGCTCTGCCTGAACTGGAGAAGTGATCATCCCAACCGCACCCGTCATGACTTCAGCGTCCCGACGAATCCGCTGAGCAAACGGTGTTTGGTACCCCGGACCGACCGGAATCTTTGCATGAGGCACACTGCCGCCAGAAGAACAATCGATCAGGTCCACTCCTATTTGCCTCAGTCCTCGAGCAAGCTCGATCGACTGTAGAATATCCCAGCCGCCGTCGACCCAATCGGTAGCGGAAATGCGCACGAACAACGGCGCTCCCTCTGGCCAGGAGGATCGAACCGCGGCAACAATTTCACGACATAATCGGGTGCGATTCTCGAATGAACCTCCGTAAGAATCCTTCCGTTGATTACTAAGCGGTGACAGAAATTCATGAATGAGGTAGCCATGGGCAGCATGAATCTCAATCACCCGGAAGCCGGCTTCGCAGGCGCGACGCGCAGCGTTGGCGAAAGCAGCAATTATCTCCTGAATGCCATCAAGTGTGAGAGCTTGCGGCATGGGATAGTTATCGGTGAAAGGGAGTGCGCTCGGGGCCACGACATTCTTCCAACCCCCTTCGTTTTCAGAAACTTTTCCCTGACCTTCCCATGGCCGGTAGGTACTGGCCTTACGTCCCGCATGCGCTAACTGCATGCCGGCGACACTGCCTTCCTTATGAATGAAACTGACGATTCGAGCCAGGGGTTCAATGTGCCCGTCACTCCAGATACCCAGGTCTTGCGGGCTGATGCGGCCCTCGGGACGAACGGCCGTTGCCTCAGTAAGCACCAGTCCAGCGCCGCCCACTGCTCGGCTGCCCAGATGGACGAAATGCCAGTCATTGGCGTACCCATCGCTACTGGAGTACTCGCACATAGGCGAGACGAACACGCGATTTGCAAACTCAAGATCTCGAATCGTGAGCGGATCAAATACGTGAGCCATAAATCTTACACTGCCTTACTAAATTGGCTTTTCCACCCGCGTCTTTGATCTCGGCTACACTGCTTCAGCTTTGGCTGAATTGCTGGCATAGTGCACTGCAATACCGAAGCCGTCACTTGCCGGTCTTTTTGCCATGAGGTGATCTCGGTTCCTCCTTTCCTTAGAGCCGCTGATGCAAACAACTGCCAGCGGAACGCCCGATTTGGAGAGGTTGCTTCATGTCCTCTCTATATATAGAGAGAAAATTCGCGGTTGATCGCGACGCTCCATTTCCTCTCGGTCCCCAACTGGACCGGTAAGCTGGTGTAGCCTGGCGACGGTCAGATGTTATGGTGTGCTCCATGAATGAAAACCCAAAGGCCACGTTTGACGGGAACGAATTCAGCGGGAAGCGAATCCTGGTCACGGGTGGAACGAAGGGAATTGGCGAAGCCATTGTGAATCGCCTTGTTCTCGGAGGTGCAACGGTTATGACGACCGCCCGCTCAAGGCCCGATGACCTTCGGTCGCCAGAGTTTTTCATTCAATCCGACCTCACCACGCTTGATGGCGTGGCAAAAGTTGTGAAGGAAGTGTTCGCTCGCCTCGGCGGCCTGGACATCCTGATTAATAATGTGGGTGGTTCTTCAGCGCCAATCGGTGGCGCGCTTGCCCTGACCGATGATGACTGGCAGCAGACCTTCAATACGAATTTGTTCGCCGCCGTCCGCTTGGATCGGGCATTCCTACCAAAGATGCTGGAACAGAAATCGGGCGTCATCATTCATATTTCCTCCATTCAGCGTACCCTCCCACTGTATGAAGCAACTTTAGCGTATGCGGCGGCTAAGGCGGCTCTCACTAACTATAGCAAAGGACTTTCAAACGAAGTCGCACCTAAAGGGGTGCGAGTGATTTCGGTTGCTCCCGGTGGCGTCGAGACGACCGCGGCTGTGGGACTCATCGAGCGGCTGGCTAAGAATGCAGGAACGGATTTTGATACGGCGAGGCAAAAGCTAATGGATTCGCTTGGAGGTGTTCCTATGGGCCGCTTCGGCCGCCCCGAAGAAATTGCCGAGCTTGTCGCTTTCCTGGTATCCGACCGCGCTCCATATATCAACGGCACTGAATTTGTGATCGACGGCGGAACCATTCCAACCGTCTAACGAGTCGATAAGTGAATGTAAAATTACCGCCACCCGTTCGAGAGCGACGTGAAATCCATCGGGTTCGACACTGACCGGTAGTGGGTCAGTTTGAAATCTAAGGCGAAGATGAGGGCTAGTGAGTTTGGGCAGGCGAGGTCGGCTTGATTACGTCAATTCGGCACCTATGTTCCCCGCATTTAAGCCGCTGCCCAAAATTAGATAGTGTACTATTCGCTACTAATCAATTAATGCGACGACCTCCCGTATTTTCAAACAGTTTGAACGCCGAGGCACGGCCCCGGTCGAGTCAAAGGGCTACAGGCAACAAGATTCTATCGGACGCTTCGGTCGCCAGCCTTAACGAGAAGGCACACTTTCCTCTATCTTCCACGACCTGAGCGAGAATGGCGCTGAGCCGAGTGACGCGCTTTAGATTGTTTGATTCCCGTCGCTTTTTGGAAAACTGCAAACGCGGTTTGAGCGAAGTCGCGTTTCTCTTTCTTCGGCTTGCCTTTCGGCTTTGATTTTGGCATGGCGAATCGTGCCACAGATTAACGCCCCGCGAAATTCCCAAATTCAAACTGACCCACTACCCACTGATCATGCAGCTTGCTTCTGATAGGCTGGCAGGCGCGAAGGAGTCGAAGGAGCGCGTCTGGAAGAAGATCGGCGTCTACTACATTCTCACGATACTTTTCAGCGGCGTTTTCGGTGCGTTCGTTTTGCATGCTGGCAAAATGGGTGCGGGCAACTTGCTCTACGTGACAGGCGCGATGTGGAGTCCCGCCCTTGCGGTGTTCGCCACGAAAGCGATTTTCCGGGAACGTATCAGCGATCTTCCCTGGGGCTGGGGGGCCGCGCGATATGGGTGGCTGGCTTATCTCATTCCGCTCGCCTACGCGCTTCCCGTTTATCTCTTCGTTTGGCTCACTGGCCTGGGCACATTCGCCGATCGAGATTTTCTGAACCGCACGGCAAACGACTTCGGTTGGCAGAATTTTCCGCCGGCGCTCACACTCTTGCTTTTCGTACTCATTACGGCAACGCTCGGAATGGTCGGCAAAATCTCACGCGCACTCGGCGAAGAAATCGGATGGCGCGGATTTCTCGTGCCGGAGCTGTCGAAGGTCGTCGGCTTTCCCGGAGTCGGATTAATCAGCGGATTGATGTGGGCCGTCTATCATTATCCGGTCCTGATTTTCGCTGATTACAATGCGGGCGCGCCTGCCTGGTACGGGGTGATCTGTTTTACCATTATGGCCGTAAGTGGCAGTTTCATTATGGCCTGGCTGACCCTGCGCTCGCGAAGTCTATGGCCAGCGGCAATTCTCCACGCGAGTCATAATCTGTTTATTCAATCCATTTTCACCCCGCTGACGAAAGACACAGGTCTAACGAAATACATCATCGACGAGTTCGGCATTGGTCTTGTGATCACCGTCACGATCGGTGCGGTTATTGTTTGGCGCTGCGCAAGGCGAGGTGGCTAGTTTCAGCCGCCGTTTGTTGTTGTTCATCTTGTGCGAGTTCACGCCGCGCGACTCTCTACATCAATCTCGGCGCCGTCGCCGAGGGTATGTGGGAAATTTTCACGGACCGCCCTACTGGGCGATGCGAGCAGCGTTAGCGACGCTTGCGCAGAGTACGTCCTTTGGGACCACCGCTAACGTCTGGAACTTCTTCACCGAGAGCAGTGGCCAAATCGATTTGATGATCCTGTTCCTGCATGAGGATCTGGCGAATCTGTTCCGCCATCGCGTATTCTCCAAGCGTTTCACATTGCGGGATGCGATCGCGGTAATTGCGAATGGTTTCGTTTTCATTATCGAGATCGTAGCGGAGCATGTCTTTCGCATTTTTCGATGTGCGGACCGGCTTGGGAGTGACCACTGGCATTTTGCCGAGATAGTCGATCTGCCGCGAGAGGATCAGGGCATGATCGAGCTCCTGCTTGGCGTGGATTTCGAGCTGGGCGGCGATGTCCATGTATTGGGCTCCGCTGAGCACCTGGGAATAGACCACGTAGGCGATGATGGCTTGATATTCGCGGGAAAGGTCTTCGTTCAATAGCTCCGCGAGGCGGTCGCGGGAAATTTCGTTTTCGTTTGCAGCGGGTTTGGACGTAGGCATTTGATTCCTCCTTGGAATTAAAAGACAGATGAGAACCCATCTAATAAATAGGAGGGGTGCCTTGCAAGAGATTTAAGGCTGCCGCAAGGCGCGAGAAGGAAAAATATCCGCCTGGATCTTCGACCGACGAGCAACGCAGCGGGAGCCTTAAAGATCTGCAACCCTTGGGGCTAAGTTTACATTACTGCCGAAAAACATTCAGACCGTTCTCTCTTCCACGAAGAGTGTCCTAGCTTCTGCAATCCGCGCAGCTCGACGGTGTCAGCCGCGCCTGCATCTCTACCATCCAACGCCTTTAGTCCAAAAATTACGCCAGAGACAATGAGACAGGCGAGTTACCGCACGGTGAAATCGAGAACGCATCCGCATGGTGCTTCTTGATGATATCGCCTCTTTGAAACGCGAGTTGGGCTCCCTGGTGTGACGAGCCCACTTATGCATCCGCGCAGGGCACTTACGGCAGCAAACGCCGGGGTTCCGCTAGACTTTTCCTATTTTCATTTCCCAAGAAACGTTAGGAAAAATCAATTTTATCTGCCCAAAGTGCCCTCGCAGATGGGGAGGAGGGGAGAAGCTGGTTGAGGGTTGCAAATCGTCATTGCTTTCTGCCAAACGGCTTGACAGCCAGGCTCATGATCAGTGCGAGCAGGGCCAGACCGGCTGGCAGTCCCAGAGACTTTAGGCCTGCGGCCGCAAAGCACGCCGCACCAAGGCCGGCGCCCGCGGTGAAGCCAACGATAACCGGCCAAGTGTCCTTCGCTCGGTGACGCGCCTCGGCCACTTCAGCTGGATCATGCCCCAATAGGGCTTCTCCGGCATCCATGATGAAGCGGGTAAGGTTCGTCGTCATTACCGCAGTGGAGGGCGCCCCATGGAGCGAAAGCTCGACCAGCCCGTTCTGGACCGCCATGGCTGCGACGCACAGTTGGCCGGCAAGCAGTATGCCGCGCGCCTCCAGAGCCGGGTGGGGGTCAGAGGCTAGGCCAAGAACAAAAGAGCCGCTCAACAGCAGAAACTGCAGCATGAGCAGAGGCCCCAAGGAGCTGATAGCAAGCGCTTCCAAACCAGCGACCAGCAGCCTCGTAAGACCGAGCACCAGGATGAAAAGCGGCACCGAAAGGACGAGGCAGGCGTTGTCTGCTCTCCGAGCCACAATGTGCGCGGTGAGGATGACCAGATTGCCGGTAACATGTGCGCTGAACAGGCCGAGTCCCAGAAAGCTAGTGACATCCGTGCTGCCGGCGATCACGCCGAGAACGGCCGGGAGCAGCCTTGCACAACGGGAAGCGTGGATCTGCGATGCTGAGCCCTTCACATGCAGGCGTTCAGCGGAGATTCATGCTAGTACAACCTGTTCTTCGCGAACAGGAACGGAGGTGAGCGGCACATTACTAAAGAGCGCGATGAGTCCTTCGAGCATGGTCGGATGGGTAAAGATGGCGTCACGCAAGGCGGTATAGGGGAGTCCGGCAAGCATCGCGACTTGTACGCTGGCCATGATTTCTCCCGCCTCGACTCCGAAAACGCTGAAGCCCAGGATGCGATCACTGCCGGTGTCAATGAGGGCTTTCATGAAGCCCCGGGTTTCGGAAAGCGTTCGGGCTCGCTGTACCGCGCTGAGCGGGATCTTCGCCAGGCGATAGGCCACGCCCCGCTCGTTGGCCTCCGTTTCACTCAGACCGACGCGGGCAAACTCAGGGTCAGTGAACAAGCAGAACGGTACCTGCCGCCCGGTGGTCACGCGATGGCCGCCCAGGATATTGTCATGCACGATGTGGAAGTCATTTTCCGAGATGTGCGTGAAGTGCGGGCTGCCGGCACACTCGCCCACTGCCCAGACATCGGGCGCCGTTGTTTCCAGGCGCTCATTCACTTTCACGTACCCGTGATTGGTGGTTTCCACTCCCGCGAGATCTAGGCCGATGCCCTCGGTGTTGGGCGTGCGACCCGCCGCGACCAGGAGATCAGTGCCTTCCAGGACCAGTTCCGAACCGTCACGGTCGGCGCTCAGTTTCACCGATTTACCGGATTTGCCTTCAACCCGGGTGATACGAGTGTTCGTGAGCACTTCGATTCCCTCGTCTCTGAACAACTCGTGCAGGGCTGCCGAGATATCCTCATCCTCGCGATGGACCAGGCGAGCGTTAGGATCAATCACCGTCACCCGGCTTCCGAAACGGCGCATCGCTTGGACAAACTCGACGCCGACAAAACCGCCTCCCAGTACGAGGAGATGTTCCGGAATGCGGTCCAACTCCAAGGCTTCGATATGGGTCATGGGGTACGCTTCACGCAGGCCCGGCGTAGGACCGATGGTCGCATGGGTGCCGGTGTTGAGGACGACCCGCTTGCTATGAAGGAGGCGTGTAACGCCATCGGCAGAGGTAACCTCGATGGTTCTAGGTTCGACAAAGCGCCCGGAGCCCATGACCAGTTCCGCTCCGCTTTTTTCGTATAAATCGAGTTGCAGTTCCACTAAGCCGGCGACCATCTTGCGCTTGCGCTCACGCACGGCGGGCATGTTAATTTTCCAGTTATCCTTGGTGATGCCGAACTCCTCGCTTCGACGGAAGTATGAAGCGACTTTGGCGCTATGGATGACGTTCTTGCTCGGAAGACAGGCGATGTTTTGGCAGGAACCACCGACATATTTTCGCTCAATATCGGCGGTCTTCATCCCCTCTCTGGCCAGAGTCCAGGAGAGGAGTTTGCCGGCCGTCCCGCTGCCTAGAATGAGGAGATCGTATTCTTCCGGCTTTGAGCGAGGTCTCAGTTTAAATTCGTGGTTTCCTGGCTTCATGATGTGTTTCTCCGGTTGCAAAAACGTGTTTACACCCTGCCGGTCAATTGTTAAAGCTTCGCCTAGGGACCATATTGCCCGAGCAGTACTTAAATGGCAGTGCGCCCTCCGTCGACGGCGAGTTTTGCGCCGTGAATGAAACTCGCACGATCCGTGGCCAAAAAGACAATGGCCTCAGCAATCTCGTCCGCTGTAGCTGGACGGCCGGCTGGCGCTTGGGCGGCAAGTTGCTCCAGCGCCTCACCCATTGCATCAGTGCCTTCCGTGCGCGTAGGTCCAGGGCTCACTGCGTTGACGCGGACACCGCTCGGGCCATATTCTGCTGCCCACACTTTGGTCAGCAAATTGATGGCGGCCTTGCTCGAGCCATAAAGGCTCATGCCGGCCGCTCCGTAATCGGCAACCATCGTTGATAGATTGACGATTGCCCCTTTGCCTCTCTTGGCCATCAACGGAGCAAGTTCCGCGACGAGAAAGTAAGGCGCCTTGACGTTGAGCGAATACACGCGGTCGAATGTTTCTTCCGTCGTTTCATGCGTCGGCCCGAACGGGTAGATCCCCGCATTGTTGATCAGAATATCGATATGGCCGTTACCGAGCTCGATTGCTCTTGTGGCCACTTCGCGCGCGCTGGACGCGTCTCGAAGGTCAGACGAAACAAAATCCGATTTGCCTCCTGCTGCGCGGATTTCCGCAACCGTCTTCTCCCCGCGCTCAGCATTGCGGCCTACGACTATGACATGGATGCCAAGCTCGGCCAGTTTAGTGGCTGCCGCTCTGCCAATCCCGCTCGTTCCTCCTGTAATAAGTGCTGTTAACGAATTGGAAGTCATTTGCAATTCCCGTTTCATATTTTGGTGTAATTGCTTCAGAATGGATATGTCACCCCCTATGGTTACCAATCCCATTAATCACCTTACGAATATTTAATCCTGTATTTTCTGAAAAGCCCATCAATTTGCTCTTCTTTGAAAGGCGTCGCAGGATAAAACTCGTTCTCCTACAGCAGCGGAGATCAGCAGTGTAGCCTCACCGATCCGCCGCAGTTAGGCCACGATTCGGTCTCGCAGACCGCCGTAGAGGGTTGCACGGACCATCTCCTTTGCATAAATGTCGTACGGGAAACCGAGTTCAATCCGGCTCGCCGCGGCGAGCGTCTTTAAATGGTTCGTTGAGAGCGTCAGGTCGAAGCTCGCAAGGTTGTCCCGCAACTGAGAAAGCTTTCGGGCGCCGATGATGGGAATGACTGGCACCGGGCGGTAGCGAAGCCACGCCAGCGCTACCTGCGCCATGCTGCGACCGGTCTCGTCAGACACAGTCTTCACGGCCGCAACAATGCGGTCGGTCCGCTGTTGCTCTGGCATCAACTCCTTCATCATGCCGATGCTCATTCGGCCTGGCTCAGACGACCCGTGACCGTGGTACTTGCCGGTCAGCACGCCCCTGGACAGTGGCGACCACGCGGTCAAGCCGAGGTTTCAGCGCCTTGGCCATCGGGATCAGCTCCCGCTCCACGGTTCGCTCGATCAGGCTGTACTCGATCTGCAACCCGATGAACGGCGACCATCCCCGCAGGTGGGCGAGCGTGTTCGCTTGCGCGATCCACCAGGCCGGGGCATCAGAGATGCCGAGGTAAAGCACCTCGCCTTGGCGAACCAAATCATCCAGTCCTCGCATGACCTCTTCAACCGGCGTGATCTGGTCCCAGATGTGAACCCAGTAGAGATCGATATAGTCGGTCTTAAGTCGTTTAAGGCTCGCTTCCAATGCCTGCACCATGCTCTTGCGATGGTTCCCGGCTGCGTTCGGGTCTGTTCCCGCAACGGCATTGGTATATTTCGTGGCTAGTACCACGCTCTGGCGGTGGTCCTTCATAAACTCGCCGAGGAGCAATTCGCTGGTGCCGTTCGTGTAAACGTTAGCGGTGTCGATGAAATTGCCCCCTGCCTCGCGGAAAGCGTCGTACACCTTTCGTGACTCGTCCTTGGCAGCGCCCCAACCCCAATCATCGCCGAAAGTCATCGTGCCGAGCGCTGCCTCCGAAACTCGAAGTCCGCTGTTGCCTAAAAGTCGGTATCGCATGTGAATCTCCTTTTTTTCGTTATGCTCGGGGGTCCTCTTTTGGCTCTGGCGCAGCCCCCTAAGGCTTTCAGATTCGGATATTGTGCTGTCTACTTGAGTAGTCATTTTATCGAGGAAGCTACCGACGCGGTTGGTTCTACCGCTATTGCCCATTTGGGGGATTTTCGAATATCCCACTCGGGAGGTGTTCCCTATTTTCTTATTCGAGCTAGCTGCCTCCAAGGTTTTCAGATTAACATCCTCGATTTGTTTCCACCTCACGTCGGCTCCTTTTGCTAAAACCATCTCAGACCTGCATGAAACAAGAAAAGAGCTGCGAAGCTGCTACTTCAAAGCTGGATCAATCAACGTCAGATCCGTGTCCGGATCAAAACGCTTCTGCATCGCTACCGGATCGACTGTGACCATTACTTCCAGCGTCGGGGATACATACGCAGCGAGAACATGGCCGGCGAGTGTTGTTCCGTCTGATGTCCCCACCACCATATGCGTATGGACTATGGGCTTTTCTTTATAGAGCGCGATGTCACCGCTCATCCCAATCACTTCGTGCTGACCGTTGATCGGAATTTTCTTGTACATTTTGCGCTGGGGATCAAACCACCCCAGCGTTGCTCCACTCACCGCTCCGATAGCAGTGAAATGCGCACTCGTAACGTGATACTTCTGTGCAAACTCCAGTAATCCGGAGAAAGCCTCGTCTCCCTGGTAGAAAATTACCGCATATTGTTTCGTCGCCTCTCCAGGGTTCAGCAATTGAACCTGCATCCTGGGAGCTTTGCCCCTCGGAACGGCTTCCGACGGCACTACATATTCGTTTGTCGTCTCCTGTGCCTTTGCTTGGGTGCGGCTGGTCAAGATTAGGGCGGTTCCGAGGCCTATGGTAGCCACGGTAATTGTGGTGATGAATTTTCTTTGGTTCATGTTGCTCCGTTGTTCAAGGCGGCTTTTTTGTTTGTCCTACACTACAAGGTTCTCTCTCGAGCGTGCGATGCAGCTTCTTCGATCAGAGCTGCAACTTCCTTGGGTCTGGAGACGTAGACCGAGTGACTGGCGCCCGCGACTTCGACTGTGTGGCTGTTGGCTCGCGCCGACATACCAGCGTTCGAGGTCGGGATTTAGGGTTCTGTCTTTTGTCGCTACTAGCATCCAGCTTGGTTTGCTCGGCACGCACTAACAGGCGGGCGATTTCAAAGAACCGTAGCCGGGCTTGTCACCGACTCCGCAAACTCCGAAAATGTGTTGATCGGCCGCCATAGCGGTATCCGTAACCGTATCTGCCGTATCCATAGTAGTCGTATGGGTACCCGCCGTATCCATAGTAATCGTACGGGTAATAGTCGTAACCGTAATATCCGTACGGATAGCCCCAGCCCCACCATCCCGGATAACCGTAGCCGCCGATGAAGACATCATTAGAGAATCGGTGATGGCGCCAGTCGCCGCCCCAGTTGCGCCCACCAAAACGGCCACCGCGAAAGCCAGCGCCGTGGAAAGCGCCACCACCGAAACGTCCCCCACGGAAACCACCACCGTAGAAAGCGCCACCGCGGAAGCCTCCCCCGTGGAAAGCACCACCTCCCCCGCCGTGGCCGCCCCCGCCGTGGCCAGCTGCCCATCCTGGGTGAGCGAGCGCGATCGAGCTGATACCTACTAAACTCAGTAATTTAAACTTTTTCACAAGGTAAGATCGTTACTCTTCGGTTTTGGAGCCATGGCGCATCCGCGGGATTTTGCGGTCCTACTTACGAGTGGCTCTTCACTCCCTCCTTTGAGATGGAAGCTTAAACGCAGCTTCTTCGATCAGAGCTGCAACCTCCTTCGGCCTGGAGACATAGACTGAGTGACTGGCGCCTGCGACTTCGACTGTGTGGCTGTTGGCTCGTGCGGCATACCACCGTTCGAGGTCGGGATTGATGGTTCTGTCTTTTCCCGCTACCAGCATCCAGCTCGGTTTGCTTCGCCACGCAGCTGTTGTGATCACTGCTTTGAAATTGTCAGCTGAGTTGAGCACCTGCGATCGCGCCATGAAAGCGGCCTGCTCAGCAGACAGGTCGGCTGCGAAGTACTCATGAAACTGTGCGGGGTCGACGTAAGTGAAACCGTCCGCCGTCTTCTTTATCGCACCAGACTTGCTGAGGTCACTGGGGAAGCGCTTTCCGTCGTCAGCCTCATTCTCTCCAGCATCCGGCATGTGGGCCGCGACGTAGACCAAGCCGGCAACCGATGAATCCGTCCCGGCTTCAGTAATTACCGCTCCCCCATAACTATGAGCGACAAGAATGCATGGTCCATCTTGTTGACCAAGGACGCGCTTTGTGGCAGCCACATCTTCTTTAAAGGACGTCTCCGGCTCTTGGACGATGCTGACATTGTAGCCATCCTTGACTAGAATGTCGTAAACGCCTTTCCAACCAGAACCATCCGCCCAGGCACCATGAACCAGAACAATATTCCGAACGCGATGCTCTTCGTTCTGCGCTGAAAGTGCGCAGCAGGTCAACAACAATAATGCGATGCAGAGGGACTGAGAATTGATTTGCATACCGGTACGACTCACAGCGTCAGATAAACGATTTGGACGAACTGGTCGCTGTTGATGATGCCTTTGCCCCAGAAGGGGTCGAGATCGGCGAACGGCTTTTCCGCAACGGCTTCCAGAGCGGATTTTCCCGCAGACTTCAATTTCTGAACGCGATCGCGCGAAGTGATCAGCATGTCCCGGGATTTCGTGAGGTCCGCTTTGTTGCCAAGGGGGCCGTGCCCCGCAACAATCTTGGTTTGATTGTCGGCGAGCGAGAGAATTTTGTCGGCGGCGGCAATCATGCCGGTGATTTTGCCGCCTGTACCGGGGTCGATGTAGGGATACATGCCGTTGAAAAACGTGTCGCCCATCGAAATCACGTTGGCCTTTTGAAAATGAACGTAGATGTCCGAATCCGTATGCGCGGGAGCAAAGTGTTGGAGGACGAGGGTTTCGCCATTGGCTTGCAACTCGTAACTGTCGGGAAAGGTCTGCTGCGGCAAGGCCTTCGCGGGCGAGGGATCGAAATGCAAGTCGTGGAGCGCGCCGTCTGGTCCTCTATACAAGACCGGCAGATCATGCGGCTCGGACATGCGATTCTTAGTGTTTTCGTGGGCAAGGACCGTGGCTCCTTCGGCGTGAAGATGCGCGTTGTTATCGGTATGGTCGAAGTGCCAGTGGGTGTCGATGACGTATTTCACCGGAGCGTTGCCAAGGCCATCGAGAGCCTCTTTGAGCTTGGGCCAGGCGGGCGCAACGAAAGTGTCCACCATGAATTTGCCGTCGGGGTCATTGAGGACGGTCACGGCTCCGCCGGGGCCGTCGAACATAGTGACATTGTCAGCAAGCTTTTGCGTTTCCATGGGAACAGCGTTGAACTTGGCGCGCATACTCACGAGCAAGTCGGCCGCCGAAGGTGATTGTTGCGCGTCGCCCGCTGCGGAGGCGCGGAGCAGCCTCCCGGGAAAGAGGTGCACCAGGAGAACGGTGCCTGCCAACGTGACTGAATATCGCAACATTTCGCGACGTGAGGTTTGCTTCTGTAAGAAATTGAAGTTCATGTTCGTTAGTTCTTTCTTTCGATCAGGGTTGGATCACTTGCTTACCTACGCAAGCCGTTGGACCTGCCGCCATAGCGCGTCCGCGGGATTTTGTGGTGCCACCTATGAGGTGATGCTCGCTCCCTCTTTAGGGTAGAAGAATGCACACCGCAATACATGGCTTAAGCCCTGTATGCATCGGACAGGTTTTCTTCAAGTGCGTCGAAACGAACGGGATCTCCACCGATCAAAATGTTCTGCTCGTTTCAGCGGCCGGGCGTTCAATTGGTGATTGCGAGATTGGTCTAAGAATGCGCGGCCTTCCTCAACCTTCTCAGGAGGCGATCTATTGCCAGCGGTCCAGGACCGCCCAAGACCAGCGCCACAAGGCAGGCGAGGTAGAGGAGGTCACACTCATAGCCCGGCGGCCCAAACTGCGCGCCGGTAGCAGTCACGGCCATAAGCTTGATCGAACTGAACCCGTAGGGCAAATGCACCGTAAAAATCGCCACCAACAAAAGCGCCGCCATCGGCAAACTGACCAGGAACACGAAGGCGCCGAGAAGTATTGCTAAGCCGCCGAGCAACTCGGTCAGTATGGTGACCCACGCCATGAAATGTGGCGCAGGCACAGCTAACGCGTGCAGGATAGCGGCCAATGCGTCGGGGCCCTTGGACAACTTGGCGAAACTATGCTCCATGAAACCACAGCCAACGACTAGGCGCAACGCAATGGGAGCCCACCGAGCGATCGGAAATCGCCCTGGCAAGTCGAACGCAATGTTCCACAAAGATTTTTTGGGATCAGCTGTAGGACTCAAAATAGTATTCATGTTCGATTCATCTTAACTTTGCCGTGAAAAAGACTCTTGGCGGTCGAACGTAAGCGGCGCTGCCGTCAGGAAAGAATTTGACTCCAGCTCGCATCGTGTGAGGCGGATGATGATTGCTGAAGCAGCTAAAATTCTCCGTGACTCTGAGCATATTGATCAACTCCTTTCGAAGGGAGCTGAACACTACGCGCTTTGCGCAGTCAGAGCGTTGAGCAGATGTTTTAGATCACGCGCGCCGTCATAACGCTCGCCATTGATAAAGAATGTCGGTGTTCCGTTCACGCCACCTCTCATCCCACTTTTGAAATCTTCGCGAATCCGTTGCGCGTAAATGCCCGAAGTGACTTCCCGAAGTAAGCGCGTCTCATCGAGACCGAGTTCAGCCGCATACGCCGCGAGGTACTCGTCCTCAAGCGCATCTTGATTTCCGAAGAGGACATCGTGCATGCCCCAGAAGTTTCCCTGCGCACCGGCCGCTTCGGCTGCCTCGGCCGCGTGCTTGGAGTGCGGATGAATGTTGGTCAGTGGAAAATGGCGGAACGCGAAAAGTAAATCGTCGCCTAATCGCCGCTCGATCTCTTTAATGATCGGTTGGGCCTCAGCGCAGAACGGGCACTCGTAGTCGCCGTATTCCAATAGTCTAATTGATCCATCAGCCGAACCATAAATATGATCGCGATCCGGATCGGGCAGTGTCATTGGAATCATTTTGCCGCGGCGGCCCTCTCGCTTTTCGCCTTAAGATCTTCGAGCGCGGATAAGATTCCGTTAGCGCCGGGATTGACGCCGATCGGGGAGACATAGCTCCAGTGAATGATTCCATCGGGATCAATGACGAATAGGGCGCGTTCGCACGTGCCATCTTTTTCGTCGTAAACGCCGTAAGCGCGCGCGACCATTCCTTTCGGCTCGAAATCGGCCAGAAGCGGAAAGTGCAACTTATTCTGCTTGGCGAAAGCGGCGTGACACCACGTGCCGTCCACCGATATGCCAACGAGTTCAGCTTGAAACTCCTGAAACTCATCCAGCATTTCGTTGTAGAGCGCCATCTGATCGCCGCAGACAGGACTCCAGTCAGCCGGGTAAAACGCGAGCACCACCGGCTGTCCGCGGAGCTCGCTCAACGATATCGACTGGTCGGGTGTGCATCGCAATGTGAAGTCGGGCGCTCGCGTGCCCGGGCTGAGCACCGACTGGCGACCGTTTGAGTGTGCGTTTGGAGTCACAGTGTCAATGAGCCTTTGGCTACAGTTCCAACTCCTTCATGATCGAATCGTCTAGCTCCAGGAGAGCTGCCGCGATGTTCTCCTCAAGGTGTTTGATCTTCGAAGTTCCGGGAATTGGGAGCATCACCGGCGATTTTCGGAGCAGCCACGCGAGTGCCACCTGCGACGGCTGTGCCTTGAGGCGCTTCGCTGCGCGTGTTAGCGGGCCGCCGTGTTTCGCGAGTTCTCCGGTGGCGAGCGGAAACCAAGGGATGAAACCGACGTTTTCCCGGGTGCAATACTCCAGCACGTCCTCGGAATTTCTATCGACCAGATTGTATCGATTCTGCACCGAAACGATCGGTGTAATGCGCCGGACCGCTTCGATCTGGTTTACGCTGACTTCAGACAATCCAATATGGCGGATCTTGCCCTCACGTTGAAGGTCGACCAACGCACCGATCTGATCTTCCATCGCTACCTTCGGGTCGATCCTGTGCAGCTGTAACAGATCGATTCGCCGGAGACGCAGCCGGCGGAGACTACCCTCCACCGCCAACCGCAGATGCTCGGGGCGCCCGTCCTCGACCCATTGGTTTGGGCCGGGCCGCTGAAAGCCGGCTTTGGTCGCGATCAAAAGGTCGACGGGATATGGATGAAGGGCCTCGGCGATGAGACGCTCGGCAACCTCGGGCCCATACGAGTCGGCGGTGTCGATGAGATTGATTCCCAACTCCACCGCGCGCCGCAGGACGGCGATCGCCTCGGAGTGGTCGGCCGGTTCTCCCCATACGCCCGCGCCAGTGAGTTGCATTGTGCCAAAGCCGAGTCGGCGAACCGGAATGTCGCCACCGATTACGAATGTTCCGCTCCTAATGGCAGGTCGAGGATCGGTTCGGCGGGAATCTTGTCCCGTGGCGAGAGCTTCAGTGGTCGTGTTCATAATACATATATACGTGTTCGTTTAGTGCATTTGATCAAATTATCTTTAACGAAGTTCCTGCTTCGTATCAGGCGGCCGTGGCTGAGGGGAAAGAGGTGTTAACGCTGGTGGACTCCCAAGGATCGGTCTTCTGTACTTTTTGGACTCATGTTTTCATCAGGCAGCCGACTTGCGTCCATTCGACAGAAAACCGTCGAGCAGCTCTGCGAAGCGTGACTCGTACGACTCGCAGGTGGGACAATCCCCGTTGGGCTGGACCCACTCGGGGTGCTGCTCGCGTAAGGCGTCGTGGATCTCTTGCCGAAGGCGGGTGTAAGAGTGCGTTTCGCCGGGCCTGATCGCAGATGTGTTCATTGTCATTGCCGATCAATATTGTTGATCAGCAGATCGCGGCCATTGCCCGTCCGTTGGATTTTGCGGTACCACTTACGAGAGAATGTTCGCTCCCTCTTTCGAGGTAGAAGGCCAAGCCGCGGCGAAGAAGCAGCAAATTAAACAAAAGGGAACAAAGGTTCTTTTTGAAATGGGCGGCAATTTCTGGCCCAAAGAGTCCTTCGTTGTCTTTGTTAACTTCTTTCTTCATATCTTTACGACGAACAATCACTCGAGCCCAGGACAACGATTGCGAATAATGTTCGTCACAAAATGTCTACCGTCCAGGCAGCATCAGTGCTGAGAGCTTGCTGCGAAGAAAGGAAAAGCCGTGCCCTGCGCTATTAATGGACTACACTTGCGCGAAATTGCCCGTCTCGGACATCGCGAACGAGCTTATTCCACGGACACAAGAAAGTATTCGAAGCCTATCGCGATCATGTCTTCGGGTATGGCAATGATTGCGTCCTTCACCTTGAGACCGTTCAGCAATCGTGTACGTCGAGTTATTAACGACACGGACCAGCTCCTTTCACAAATTCTTCGGCCGGAAATGATGCCGTCTCATTCTGAGATAAGAAGCGTTGGTAATCGGCAGGCGTGTTGATGTCGATCGCGCCGGCGGGAAAATCGAAGGACGCAACATCGTGTTGCCGCGAGAAAATGATCCCTTTGGCTCCGCTGTCTCCTTTGAGCTGAAACAGATCGGGAAAGCAAGATCGATCGAAGAGTGCGGGAATCCCGAGGGTGGCTGCGTAAGCAGACGCGACGATCGGCTTGCCACTTGTTAGGCGCGATTGGATGAGCTGCCTGAGCGTCGCAGCGCTCACGAACGGCTGATCGCACGCCAGTAGAATCGCCGCGTCAGGTTCTGTCGCGGAATCGATCACATATTGTAGGCCGACACCGATGGAAGAGCCCAACCCGATCGACCAGTGCGGGTGCATCACAATCGAGGCAGCAAGCCCGGTCAGTTCCAGGGTGATTTGTGCTGCATCCTCGCCAACGACGACTACGACTGGCGCGCAGCCAGCATCTACCGAGGCTGCGACAATGTGCCTGACGAATGTTTCGCCTCGAAAAACGGCGAGCTGCTTCGGCTGTCCGAAGCGAGTTGAGCCTCCCGCCGCGAGTACGACAGCGGCGACTCTCATCGGAAGACTACGCGGCTTCTCCGCTGGCCGTAGTTGCGGATGGATGGATGTCACTCCTACGTTCTCGTAGGAAACCGCCGCAACGGTTTGAAAGTGCGGCGGCAACTTCGGACACAATCGCGAGCGCGATTTCTTCGGGCGCTTCGCTGCCGATGTCGAGTCCGGCTGGAGCGAACAGGGTTCTGATATCCGCGTCGAAATCGAACGGTCGATATTCGCTGAGCCGCGTAAGCAACTCGGTATGACGTTTTCTTGGCCCCAGCAATCCGACGTATCGGAATTGGAGCGGCAGAAGACGAGCGAGCGCGAGGAGATCTCGACCGAAATTATGAGTCATGACTATTGCGGCGGTCTGTGCATCCGGACGAAAATCTTCGGCAAGCTCTGACGGATGATCGAAACGCTCGACAACCCAGCCGAGATTTCCAGAGAGCTGAGTGATCGGCTCGATCTCGGGTCCGGTACCGAAGAGTAGCAGTCGGACAGGAAGCGGGACCGTATCAATGAAGACACCGCGCTGCTCGACCAGAAGGACATCAGGCGGCAGCAGCTGGGAGCCGAGCGCTGTCACCCTCGAAACATGTGCGGACACGGCAAACCTCTCGGTTTCTGAGCAATCGCACCAATCTTAGTGATGAGATTGCCGTTCTGTCCGGCAGCGGGAAGAGGCTCCACAAAAATCTTCAGCTGACCATCGCACCCATAGAGACGCTTCGTATCAAACGACAGCAACACGGGCGAAGCATCATCGATCACCATTTGCCCGTGACGGGCAACCTCCTCTTCCAGGCAGCCGCCACTCAGAACACCCAAAGTGCCACCTTCCGAATCCACCAAGAGTCGAGCGCCCGGTTTTCGATAGGTGGAACCTTCCGTCTGAACCAGTGTGGCCAGCGCCCAGGGGCGAGATGGACTCTCCGCGACACGCCGGATGATCTGCTGCAGCGCTTTCACACGTTAACTTAACACGGACGAAGTCAGCAGATCCTCGATCTTCACCGGCAGTTCGCGCACGCGAACGCCTGTCGCGTGGTGGACCGCCGCCGTGATCGCGGCGGCGATGCCGGCCAGGCCGATCTCGCCAATGCCGCGCGCGCCGACGTGCGTTGAGCTCCTTGTCGGGATAATCGAGGAAATGCACCTCGAGCTTCGGCACATCGGCGTTTACCGCGACGATGTAGTCGGCGAGGTTACTGTTGATGGGGGCGCCATTTTGCGGGTCGTAGGTGGTGTGCTCCAGCAATGCCATGCCGATTCCCATGACAACTGCGCCTTCGATTTGGTTGCGTCCGGCGAGTGGATTGATAATGCGGCCGGCATCGATCACCGTAACAACGCGACTAACGCGAAGTCGCGCGATCTCAGGTTGCCATGTCACTTCGGCAAAATGACAACCGAATGAGTGCATCGAGAACTTTGGCTTCTCTTTGCTGCCGAAAATCCCTTCGGATCTACCGCTGCCGGTGACGAGACGAAGGTCGGCGCGTTTCAGTATGTCGGCGAACGGAACGCCTCCGCCAGGTCCATTGGCTTTGACGAAGACTCGTCCGCCCTCGAATGCCAAGTCATCCGGCTTGCGATTTTGGAATGGCGATCCAGGCGTTCCGGTCGCGACCTGCAATAACGAATTGATCGCGTTATCCGCTGCGGCAAAGACAGCGGGAACCACCGATGCCGTCGCCCACGAACCGCCCGAGATCGGGCCGAGCGGAAGCTCTGTATCGCCGAGCACCACTTCCACTTTTTCGACCGGGACGCCGGCCTTATCCGCAGTAAGCAGGGCTAGAACTGTGTAAGTGCCGGTGCCGATATCCTGTACGCCACAAGCAACGCGGGCGGTGCCATCATCGCGTAGTTCCACGTTAGCTGCCGCGGAGTCGCGCGTCGCGATCCACGCAGCCCCCGCCACGCCCCAGCCAAGCGTCAGGCCATCGCGTTTCATCGAACCGACCTCGGGGTTGCGTTTCGACCAGCCGAACTTCTCCGAACGCCAACTGGAGGCACTCGAGATAATGCCGCGATGAAAATGGAATGCCTAACGATTCATCGATCTTCGGCTCATTCAAGATGCGAAACTGAACGGGATCCATCTTGAGTTGGTCGGCCAGCTCGTTCATGGCTGACTCGGTCGCGTAAAGTCCGGGCACCGCGCCCGGGCCTCGCATGTCGGATGGCGTGCCGACGTTGCGCCGGGCGCGTCCGAAATGCACCCGCAGGTTTGGCGTACTGTAGTGGAACGCCGTCGCTTCACCGCAATTCTCGTGGTAATCCTCGAGCATCGCGCGGTGGTAGACGTAATCGTGGTCGAGCGAGACGAGCTTGCCTTCCGGTGTGGCGCCGAGCCGGACCCGCTGCTGAGTATGGGCGCGATGGCCCGCCGCCTGGAACGTCATCTTCCGGCTGAGCACGAGCTTGACCGGTTTGCCTAACTGCCGCGCCGCCGCCACCGCCAGCGGACAATGCGTCCATGGCCATAATTTACTACCGAAACCCGAACCGACGAACTTGGTGATGACGCGCACGTTCTCTTTCGGCAACCCGAACATTTGCGCGACCACCGTGCGCATGTTGAAAACCGCTTGCGATTCCTCGTAGATCGGTCAGTTGATCGCCGTCCCAAATCGCGGTCGTCCCCTGTAGCTCGATGGGGACATGCGTCTCAGCTGGCGTGACATAAGTCTGGTCGACCTTAACCGGCGCACTGGCAAAGGCCGCCGCCGCATCGCCGCGCTCGCTTTGCAGGCGCTTCTCAGGCCCGTAGCTGGTCATGACCTGATCGGGATCGTCGTCGGCGGTGAGCTTGTCTTCGACGTTCGGTTTCTCTTTCGCGTAGCTAACGACGACCGTGTCCGCCGCGGCTTTCGCGCTCTCGAAACTGTTCGCCACCGCGAGCGCGACATATTGGCCATAGTAGCGAACGACATCGTCCTCGAACGCCGGTCGCCGCTCGATGCAAATACCATCCAGTCCGTTCCCCATGCTCGAACGGAAAATCTTTCCGATGTTTCTGCGATGGAAAATCGCGCGGACGCCGGGCATCTTCTCTGCGGCGGCTGTGTCAAGCTTCGTAATCTTCCCATTGGCAATTGTGGCCTCGACCGGAACGCCGTACAACAATCCGGGGAAGTGGAAGTCGGAGGCGTACTGCGCTGTTCCGGTCACCTTGCAACGGCCCATCGATTCGCGGAGTATCGCGACCGATCGGTGATGCTGTGGTTTCCTGAGGCATGTGATTACTCGTTAGGCGGGCTGCGTCGCAAGCTTTAGCGCGTGCACGAGGCAGCGTTTGGCCAGCTCGACCTTGAAGCCGTTCTGGCTTTGCGGTTTTGCGTCACGCAGCGCTGCATCAGCCGCTTTGCGGAAAGTAGCTTCGGTCGCCGGTTGATCGGTCAACTCACCTTCGGCCTCGGTCGAGCGCCAAGGCTTTGTCCCAACTCCACCCATTGCAATTCGAGCGCGCGTGATCTTTCCGTTCGCTGCCGTGATCACGACTGCCGCGGACGCGAGCGCAAATTCGTAAGACATGCGGTCACGCAGTTTCAAATAGAGTGAACGATTTCCCGGCGCCGGCGGCGGAAGTGTGACGTGCGTGATCAAGTCGCCCGCCTCGAGCACAGTTTCGCGTTGCGGCGTGTTACCGGGCAAGAGATGGAAGTCGCCGATCGGGATGTTGCGCTCGCCCTTTGGCCCGCGCACATGAATGGTCGCCTCGAACGCGGCCATGGCCACGTTCATGTCGGATGGGTTCGTCGCGATGCATTGTTCGCTCGTACCGAGAATCGCCAGGCTACGATTGAATCCATTGATCGCCGCCGCAACCCGACCCGGGCTCGCGCTTATTACACGGCATCGCGGTGATCGCGGAAATACATGCAACGCGTCCGCTGGAACAGGTTGCCGGCAGTCGTTGCCATGTTGCGAATCTGCACGGTCGCTCCGCTCAAGATCGCTTCGCGAAAGAACAGCGTAGTTCTTGCGTACGAGCGGATGCCAGGCCAGCTCGGAATTGCGCACCGTGGCACCAATCGTTAGGCCGCCATCCGAAGTCGCTTCGATTTTATCGAGCGGCAGCCGGTTCACATCGACCAAGTTTTGCGGCTGCTCGACGTTCAATTTCATCAAATCGATCAGCGTCGTCCCGCCCGCGATGAAGCGGATGTCTGCGCCTTGCTGCGCCGTTTTCGCCTTGCTCATCGCAATGCTCGCTTGCGCGCTATCCTTCGGCTGTGTGAGCTGGAATGTCTTCATCCTGCTTTTTGTGGCTTGGCGTTTTGTCGCACACTCTGAATAGCGGCGACAATGTTGGGATAGGCTCCGCAACGGCAAATATTGCCGCTCATGAATTCCTTCACCTCCGCGTCCTCCGGCCCGCACGGCTCCTTCAAGAACGCCACCGCCGACATGATCTGGCCCGACGTGCAATAGCCGCATTGATAGGCATCGCATGTTACGAACGCCGCCTGCATCGGATGCATTTTTTCCGGCTTGCCGATTCCCTCGATCGTGATGATCTCATCAGCCCTCGTGCAGCGCGGCGAAGGAGAGACACGAAAGCTGGCGCCGGCCGTTGATGTGCACCGTGCACGCGCCGCATTGGCCGTGATCGCATCCCTTCTTCGAGCCGGTGAGATGCAAATGCTCTCGCAGGCAATCGAGAAGACTCGTGCGGGGATCGATCCGAAGATCGTGCTTCTTGCCGTTAACCCGAAGCGTTACCGGAATAGCGTCCTTCGACTCGGATGATGCTACCTGCTCTTTCACGGAACGCTCGCCTAATGCTGTAGTAACAGAACCGGCCGTTGCCAACAAGCTGGCCATTCCCAGCCGAGAGAGAAAGCTCCGACGTGTAGATCGCCCAAACTCGAACCGTGTGTCCTCTTCAGGGCTTTCAGGAGTCTCGTCTTGATTGGACATGCAAAACCTTCTCGCGCAGAGCGTAGGTTACGGTCTCGAACCACGGCAAGCGTATTGTTCAGAAGACGGAATTATTTTTCCCTCGTCGGACTGAATTTCACCTCCCTCATTCGAGGGAGTATTTGTAATGCCACTTTGTCGGAGACCTCGGCGAACCCGAATCCGGCAAGATCGGGGCGACAATTGGATTCCGGTCATCCAGATTCCAGGGAGCATGATGGGCCTCCACAAGATCCAGTCGCGGCTGCGAAACCCGGTCAGGAATTGCTCGGCAATTTGTGTCTTTGCGCTTTCGTTATTCGTAACTGCTTCGTTGGCGAGTAAGGCTTTCACGGAGCGTTCGCTGCTTTTTTCGCCATCGCGCTGAGCGCGGCAGTCATTTTATCAACGATCTCTGCCTTGATGCCTAAGCCGTGGCGCTGGACGATCCAGTTAGGTTCGTTATACGAGAGCCACGTTTTACCCGCTGCGTCCTGCCAAACGAGCACCTTTAATGGTAGATCAATCCCGGCGGTCTGGGACGCCTGCATCAACGGCGTACCGCCGCGGGCGTTTCCGAAGATGATCAGTTCAGTCGGTCGTAAATCAAGTCCGGCTTCCTCCGCTCCCGCGGCGTGATCAACCCGAGCGAACACGTTGAGTCCCTTTGCGCGGATCTCGGCCTCCAACCGATCCATCGTCTCCTTCGGATCGAAGCTGCTCGGTATTGTCGTTAATCCTTCAACCCGGCTTTCCATAATTCGTTAGGCATTCCACGTCTGAGTGGCGATACGAGAATAGAAAACTTCGATCTGAGAACATTTCATTCTCCGAACTCATTGGGACGTTTTGAACTCAGGCTGCTTTCTTCGAGCTTTGGCGACCTTCCTTGATGAACGCGAGCAGTTCCGCGTTGATCGTGTCTGCCTGAGTGGTGATCATGCCGTGCGGGAAATCCTTGTAGGTCTTCAGCGTCCCGTTCTTCAGCAGCTTGGCCGACAAGGGGCCGGCAGCGACGTAGGGAACGATCTGATCGTCCTCGCTGTGCATCACCAGCACTGGCACAGTAATCTTCTTGAGGTCGTTGGTGAAATCGGTCTGCGAGAAGGCGACGATGCCGTCGTAATGCGCTTTGGCGCCACCCATCATGCCCTGGCGCCACCAGTTCTCGATGACCGCCTCGGAGGATTTCACGCCCGGCCGGTTGAAGCCATAGAAGGGGCCCGACGGCAGGTCGCGATAAAATTGCGAGCGATTGGCCGCGAGCTGCGCCTGCAATCCATCGAACACCTCCTTGGGAAGGCCCTTCGGATTGGCCGGCGTCTTCACCATCAGCGGCGGCACCGCGCTGATCAGCGCCGCCTTCGCCACCCGGCTCTCTCCATGACGTCCCAGATAGTGCGTGACTTCGCCGCCGCCGGTGGAATGGCCGACGTGGATAGCGTTCTTCAGATCGAGATGCGCCGTTAGCGCCGCAAGGTCGTCGGCATAATGATCCATGTCATGCCCGTCGCCCGTCTGGGTGGATCGTCCGTGCCCGCGGCGGTCATGGGCGATTACGCGGTAGCCCTGTTTGAGGAAGAACAGCATCTGCGCGTCCCAGTCATCGGCCGACAGCGGCCAACCATGGCTGAAGACGAGGGGCTGTCCTTTGCCCCAATCTTTATAATAGATGTCGATGTTACCTGAATTCTCTTTTCCAACGGTGATGTAAGCCATTGTGATTCTCCTTTTCTACTAATGGCTCAGTTTCGGCTGCGCTTTATCTCCGCCAAAAACCAGGTGCGGCGCTCGGTTTCGTCGATCCAAACTTCGATCAGACTCGCTGTGGCAACGTCACGATGCTCGTCGCACACGTTGTGAGCCTCGCGAAGACGTGCGGCTAACGTTTTGTTGTCGTCCGCCAACTCAGCGATCATGTCCAAGGGTTCGACGTATTCGGCGTCGTTATCGAGCACGCGCTGAAGACGGGCGATATGGCCGATCGACTTGATCGTACCTCCGCCAATCTTTCGAACTCGCTCCGCCATTGGGTCGGTCATGGCGAAAAGCTGGTCGCCGTGTTCGTCGAGAAGTAAGTGATAATCGCGGAAGTGTGGACCGCTCATGTGCCAGTGGAAATTCTTGGTTTTCAGGTAGAGCGCGAACACGTCCGCGAGAATGGCGTTCATGGCGCCGGTAATGTCTTTGGTGGCCGAACGGGTGAGATCGGTCGGTGTTGCCAGTGGAGCGTCGCGTCTCTGCCGAAGCTCTGAAGTTTTTGTCGAATTATTTCTACTCATATTATTTTGTCCTTTGTTTAGGTTTGATTTTGTCTTCTTCTGAACTGCTATAAACCGAGGTCGCTTAATCCAGGATGCCCATCCGGGCGGCGCCCCAGCGGCCAATGATATTTTCTCTCCGACTCCTTGATCGGGAGATCGTTGATGGATGCGTAGCGAAACCGCATCAGGCCGTGGTCATCAAACTCCCAATTCTCGTTACCATACGAGCGGAACCAGTTCCCGGAGTCATCATGCCATTCGTAGGCGAAACGCACCGCAATGCGATCTCCGTAGTAAGCCCAGAGCTCTTTAATTAGCCGGTAGTCCAGCTCTTTCGCCCATTTTCGTTTCAAAAACGCGACGATCTCCTGCCGCCCATTCGCAAACTCAGCGCGATTTCTCCAGCGCGAGTCCATTGTGTAGGCCAGGGCCACCTTTTCCGGATCACGAGAATTCCAGCCATCTTCCGCCCCACGAACCTTCTGGGTGGCAGTCTCACGGGTGAACGGAGGTAGAGGAGGGCGTGTCGCGCTCTCTTGTTGCGTCTTTGGTTCGCGAACCAGTACTTGCTGATCATTCATAGGCATCTCCTTTGGGTTATTTTGTTGGCTCACACGATATCGGCGATCAGTAGTAGTCGGCCATTGCACGGCGGTGGGATTTTGCAGTACTACTTAAGAGGGAATGTTCGCTCCCTCTTTGGAGGGAGCACGGTCAGTCGCCGCGAAGAAAGAGCAAATTGAACAGAAGGAAACGAAGTTAACGAAGGTTTTTGGCGTTCCCGAGTCTTACAAGAATCTTCGTTTCCTTTGTTATCTTCTGTTAAAGATCTCGAGACGAATCAAACGGAAGGAAACGAAGTTAACGAAGTTTCTTTTTGAGTTAAAGTTGAATCAATCCCCGGCGCGTTGCGTTAGCGACGGCTTCCGTTCGGCTAATGACATTCATTTTGGCGAAGATGCCTTTCACGTGTGACTTGACTGTGCCTTCACTAATAAAGAGGGCTGAACCGATCTCCTTATTGCTTTTTCCCTGAGCCATCAGCTTGAGGACTTCGATCTCACGCGCGCTGAGCGTTTCACCACTGACGCGCTGCGCCAGTTTGGCCGCCAGGTGCAGGGGCACACAAGTCTCACCGGCGTGCACCCGACGAATGCAATCCATCAATGCTTCGCGCGGCGCGTCCTTAAGCAGGTAACCTTTAGCGCCGGCTTGAATGGCGCGGTAAATATCCTCGTCGCCGTCAAACGTCGTTAGGACAATTATCCGGGCTTGCTCATTGCCACCACGAATTTCTTTGATTGCGCCTACCCCGTCCAGTTCAGGCATGCGCAGATCGAGCAGCATCACATCGGGCCGATGTTGCTTCCAAAGATCGACAGCCTCACGACCAGTGCTCGCTTCACCGATCACAGTCATGTCCGCTTTCCGAGTGATGAGCGAAACCAAGCCTTCGCGGACAACGCTGTGATCGTCAGCGATGAGTACCGTGATACGAGTTTTTTTTGTGTCTCTAACTTTCGGCGTTTTCTTCGCAGCAGAGGTTGGTTTCTTTGCACGCTTGTTAGACTTGGCTGCTGCTTTCTTTTTGGATCTCATTACGTCGATTCTCCGTTGCAGGGCAATGCTACCGTTATCTTCGTGCCCTTACCACGTGAGCTGGTGATTTTCAATGCTCCGCCCATTTGTTCGACTCGCTCGCGCATCCCGGCGAGACCCACGCCATCATTTCGATCTTTGACTTTGAATCCGTCGCCGTCGTCACGAAGTTCCAGGCGAAGTTTTTTCGCTTTGTAGCTTAGTCGCGTTTCGAAGTTATGAGCACGGGCGTACTTGAGCGTGTTGGTTAAAGCTTCTTGTCCTATGCGGAGAAGGTTTTCCTGCCAGGGCTGGGGTAGCTCGGGTAATTTGCCGTGCGTTTCAAATGTCGTGTGAAGCGCCATTCCAACAGTCGTGTTTTTAATGATGCCTTTGAGCGCGTCCCAAAAATTGTGTTCTTGCAAGGCTTGCGGGCGCAACGCGTGCACTGATCGGCGCGCTTCGCTCAAACTCCGCCGAGCCAATTCGCCGGCCCGATGCAAATGATTGTCCGCTTCCTTGCGGGAACCGCACGCGATTGCATCCTCCGCCGCTTCCAACTGCACAATTACGCCGGTAAAACCTTGGGCGAGAGTATCGTGAATGTCCCGCGCCATTCGATTTCGTTCTTCGAAGACCGCAGCCCGCTGACCCTGCTCGGCAAACTCATTGAGTTGGAGGGCGAGCATGACTTGATGGGCGAGGGCCTGGGTCAATTCTATCTCCTCAGGCCGATAAGACGCGCGATCGACATGGCGAATGCCAACAAAACCTCTGACTTGTCCGCCCACCAAAAGCGGCACAGCGAGAAACCTCTTTGTGCCGTTTCGTTTCAAATGCTCACCCCAATCACCCTTAACGCGCGGATCAGTATCGACGTCATCGCAAACCACCGGACCTGCCGTGAAAAGCAGCTCCTGAACTACTACGTTCTCTTTCCAGAACAACGGGTTCTTAATGAATGGATGCTCCGGATCCGGCGCGGCCAATTTTCCGCCATCCGAGGTTGAGGAGCGCAACATAAGTGAGTCGCTCGAGTCGTCGAACAACCACAAGCTCACGCTGTGCGCGTTCAAAAGGCGGCCAATCGTATTCAACATCTGGCCAATAAACTTCTCCGGGTCAGGCGCAGTCGTCAGGACATCCAAACTCTGTGCCAGCGCCTCCACTTGTCCGCGCGCCACTTGCTCGGAAGCGCGCAACGCTTCCTCGGCGTGCCTACGTTCGGTCACGTCCATATTAGTGCCGATGAGTTCAACAACATCGCCGGACGCGTTGAAAACAGGATGGCCTACCGAATGGATGTACTTAAGGGTGCCGTCCGGTAGAACCACTCGAACAACCAATTCGAAGTCCTTCCCTTCCCGGATCGATCTCTCGAGGATTTCGTCGGCCTTGACTCTATCCTCGGGATGGACGCGCTCCCGAAACGCTTCGGATGACGGCGTAGCTCGCCCTGGATCGAAGCCAAATAAGCGGGAGTTTTCCTCGGACGAGTGTGTGTTCTCCCTGGTGGCAACGTTCATTGCGAAACTGCCCGTATGGGTCAGCCTTTGCGCGTCCGTCAAATAAGCCTCGCTTCGCCGCAACGCCTCTTCGGAGCGTTTACTGTCAGTTATATCGATAACAGTGCCGACAAACTCGACCAGATGACCGGTCTCATCGCAAACCGGATGACCGACCGCATGAATATTCCTGATCGCACCGCTCGGATGAACAACGCGATAGTCCGTTTCGAAGTCCGCGTTCTGGGCAATCGCTTTTCCGAACAGTTCTCTGACTCTGTCCTGGTCCTCAGGGTGAAGTCGCCCAAAGAATTTTTCGAATCGCGGCGGCCCGGCGTCCGGATCGAAGCCAAGCACGCGGTAGGTTTCCTCCGACCAGTACCGGATCTCGCCCGTAGCGGGCGCCCACGCCCAACTCCCGGTATGACTGAGTCGCTGCGCTTCCGCCAGATACGCTTCGCTCTCGCGCCGGGACGTTTCCGCCAGCTTACGTTGGATGGCAACGCCCGCGAGATAGGTAATATGTTTAATCGTGTCCTGCTCCACCGAGCTCGGGCTACGTGGCTCGCGATAGTACATGGCAAACGTGCCGATCACTTTGCCTTCGGAGGAAAAAATCGGTGTGGACCAACAGGCGCGGAGCGAGTGCGTCAAAGCCACTTCGCGGAAATCAGTCCACAGTGGATCGGTGGCGATGTCCGACACAATGACCTGTTCGGCTCGGTAAGCGGCCGTTCCACATGAACCGACGGCGGGCCCAATGAAAGCTCCGTCGATCGCTTCGGTGTAAGTTTTCGGAAGATGGGGTGCCGCGCCATGTCGCAACTGTTTTCCATTCGGATCCATTAACAAGATGGAGGCTAGCACACCTGAAGATTGCTCTTCCACCAGCCGACACAGGTTATCGAGTATGTCGGCCAGCGAATCGCCTTTGGCCACCATCTCAAGAACTCTGTTCTCGCCGGCTAAGAGCGCTTCGCGCCGCTTACGGTTACTGATGTCTCTGATGATCGCCTGGTAATATTGGCCGCGCAGCGCTGACAATGAGACCTCCACCGGAATTACCTCGCCCATTTTTCGCAGGAATTTTCGTTCGAACCGAAAAGATCCTTCCGCTTTCAATTTCTCGATCCGGTCCCGAAACAAGTGGAGTTCTTCCGGAAGATAGGTGTCGGTAACTGAGGAACCGATCAGTTCCTCTTCCGGACGACCTGCCACCTTGATGCCTGCCGGATTCACCATCACAAATTTGCTATCGGCATCGAGAACGCAGATGGCGTCGGGCGAAGCTTCGATCAGATCTCGATATTTTTGTTCGCTTGTCCGCAAGTTCGTCTCTGCCCGATCGCGTTCAATCGCAACTCGTGCCAGGTAGGTCGCCTTTTCGATAAGCTCGAGGTCGTGCGTGCTCGGACTTCGAATTTCGCGCTCATAAATACAAAAAGTTCCGAGGACTTTTCCCTCTGAGGACAATATTGGATTCGACCAAGAAGCTCGCAGCCCATGACTTAATGCGGCGGCACGATGCTCCGGTACCTCCCAAAGCGGATCAGTCGCTATATCGGAAACAATGACTGCTGATCCGCGATAGGCCGCCGTCCCGCAAGAGCCGGCACACGGTCCGATAGGCAGCTTTTCCATCTCTTGCCTCCATCCTTTGGGAAGACTCGGGCCCGCCACGGAATCGAGGTGAAGACCATCGGCACGAAGGAGCAAAATCGAAGCAAGCGTACCTGGGACGGTACTCCTCGATAATGAGACACAGGGCATTCAGGATTTCCGTGAGTGGAACGCCGGTGGCAATCATCTCGAGAAGACGCTTTTCACCGGCGAACAACGCGTGTCCTCGCTTGCGGCCGGTGATGTCCACGGTCGTGCCAACATAACCATCGACATTGCCAGACTCCCCAAGGACGGCTCGGCCCACCCCTTGGACATGCTTAATAGATCCATCCGTAAGCGCGATTCGAAATTCGAGGTCGAATCCTCTTTTCTCCTTAATTGCTTCATCGAGACTTCGCTCAATAAATGATCGATCGTTCGGATGAACCGTTTCCAGGAATAACTGGAACGATGGCTCGGTCTTCTCAGGATCGAACCCAAAAATCCGGAAATGCTCCTCGGACCATGTGACCTTTCCGTTGGAAATCTTCCAGCTCCAGCTTCCGGTGTGGCTGATTCTCTGTCCCTCAGCTAAAAACCCTTCGCTGCGGCGCAGCTTTTCTTCGGCACTTTTGCGTTCAATGACCTCTGTCTGCAATTCCTCGTTCATGCGCGAAAGTTTCGCGGTTCGTTCTTCGACTTTAGCTTCCAGCTCATTCCGCGCTTTCCGAAGCTCTGATTCGCTTTCGCGCAAGCGGTTCTCGGAACGTTTGCGGGCGGTGCTCCACGAACTGAGAACCAGCGCTGAAAAAAGAAACGCGATCGTGGTCGGAATATCCCGAACGCTAAATTGAAATGCGTAAACCGGTTCGGTGAAGAAGAAGTTGATCGACAAAATCGACAGTAAGACAGCAAGTAGCCCAGGTCCTGTGCCGCCAAACCACGTTGCAAGCAGGACGGCGGGAAAAAAAAGCGAAGTTCTGACGCCAAAGCTTTGCAGCGGCATCGTAGCGACCGTGGAGGTCGCCACGGATAAAACCGAGAGACCGTACCGCCAAACGGCCGAGGCAAGTCGTCGCAAACCAAGATCTGACTTCGACATTTAACTTGAGGCCACTGCTTTACCCTTGGGTGCACGGCGTTCGCGCAATTCCCGCAAAAACTCATCCGGCGGTACAAAGAACGGGTTCTGCTGGACGATGCCGCCCATGAGAATCATCGGGTGAGTTCGCATGACGTTGATGATAAGGTTGCCGCCACACTTCGTCAGATTATAAAGACAGATTACGGCATCCTTATATTGCGGTATGATGTCGTTCAGCCGGCACTCGTATTCGAGGAAATCGTCGACCCCGGGCCAGTCTCCGGAAGCCCATTCGGCGTGGCCCATGACGCGGGCGAGGGGGAAGCCGTCGCGCTGGCTCTGCTCCAGTACGTCCTGCATGCAGGCAAGCATTCGGTCCCTGTCGAAATGACCGTCGCGCAAATAAACTTCGTGCCAATGGTGCAGCTCGAATTGCCCGTTCTTCTCGACCGAAGGGACGTTGACGCCGCCTGAGGAAAGTCGCTGTAAGTGCTCGTCGCGCAGTTTTGGATCGACAATGTGAAACGCCTTCTCGCCGCGCGCGAGCCCTTCCTTAACGAACGGAAGTAGCACACGATACTCCTCCTCCGGGCCGTGAAAAAACGCGCAGACATGGCGATGTTGGCCGAGCGTCGCATTGGCAAACCGCATCGGTTGGTTGTCCTCTTCGCGAGACTTAATGTTGTCTTTGGTCGGATCCATAGGGTTTTTCCTTTCTTGGTTATTCAAAACGGAACATGGCTTGTCCGAAGACTCGATACGAGGTGGCCGACTCGGAACTAATTCCTAAATTCGCCCCTTTACCGAATGCTTTCGAAGCGGACTTCATGGGAATATCTCGCAGTAATTGATCGAGTTCGCCGCCGTAAAAAATCTAACCATCAGCGCGCCACATTGCCACTTTTGTTTTTCTCCCTCGAAAGAGGGAGCGAAAAATCCCACCACTGCTTGGTGGTGACAGGCCGCCGAGCCCATTAGCGTTAGAGATACACGAAAATATCACAATGAAAACCACACGCCGTGAAAACAATTTCTCGCACACCGTGCGCAAGATTTTTCGACGACGCGCACGCCGGCACGACCCCATGCTCCTACTTAACATGTCGATCTTTAATTACACCAATGGCTGGAGCCGCACGTTTTCAAAAAATGAATACGCGCGGTTCTACGCCTAACGAACAGATGCCAAATAAGGGAAACAGACCGCGGGTGATGGACGCCGCGGAGGGATCAATCGTAGTCAACGCGCCGGTCGCTGATGTCTACAGACGCTGGCTCGCGTTTGAGGATTATCCAAAATTCATGACCGTGATCAAACGGGTGCGGAAATTGGACAAGAACCATTTTGTCGCGTCGCTGGTATTCAACGGAAAGCGGTATGAAGCGATACTTGAGATGATGTTGCGTGTCCCGGAGCGAAGACTAGCCTGGCGAACTATTGCCGACCATAGCGCTTTTGATCATGTCGCCGCGGGAGTCGTTTCTTTCGCGTCGCTTCCTGACCAAAGCACGTGCGTTACCCTGAAGCTGACTTCGAGCTTCGGCGGCGCCGTCTCAGGTCGGGTAGATAGGTATCTCCAAAACTTTAAGACCCTGGTTGAAGGCAATGGGTCATAGGCTCCTCGGAGCCTGCGAAGCTCGAACCCCACCCGCGATCAGGTGAAAGGTGTCAATGAAAGGTGAAACGTCGCCGGCGCGGGAATCAATATTGCGCAGCGCGTCATCGCCTCCTCTTCTTCAGCGCTACTGGTCAACAAACCCAGGAAGGATGATCGATTTCCTGCATAATCGGCGCGTATTGGCCGACCTATTGGCCGAAGGAGTTGTTCGCTTGTCGCGCCGTCACGCGCGAATTATGGGAGCGTTCGTAAGCTCGGATTGCATAACGGGTTCGAGAACCCATGACTCCGTCGATCCGGCCCCGGTAATAGCCTGCACGCGCCAGACGGAGCTGGATTTCGGCAACCGAGGAACCCCGACCCGTCACGACGCTCTGGTAAACGGGTTGATCGTAAGGATTGTATCCATAGTCGTAAGGATAATATTCGTACGGATAATAGCTGTAGGGATAATATCCATAATAGTACGGATAAAAGAACGGATCACCAAAATCACCGAAGAAAACGAATTCGTTGAAGTGGCGATGGCGGAACCGATCGCGATCTCCCCCAAAGCCCCGAAAGTTTCGAGGCATTCCGGGACCAAAGCGCGACCCGGCCCCTGCGAAACCCGGCGTCATTCGGGCGGGTGCCGAACCACCGCGGAAACCGCCCCGGTCCCTCTAAACCCTCCACCACTAAAACCGCCCGCGGCGGAACCACCACGCGGCCCGGCTATCGCAACCGAGACGCTCAAAGTTATCGCTGCAACACAGCTTGTGAACAGAATCGATTTTGTATTCATAATAAGCTCGCGTCTCCAATCAATTAGACTCCGGAAAAGGCCAAAAGCTTCCGTTTTTATCAAAAAATAACAACGTGGTCTATCACTTTCCGTTTCAACCTCGACCCCATGTCCAATCCGCTCAGGAATGGCAATTGCGGATTTACCAACCCCGACCGTGGCCTCTACACAACATCCGCAATCGATGAGCTAACACTGGCTTCATTGCGAGTGTCGCAACACTAATTGCAAGTCTCTACACCGCTGAGCCGCCCTCTTTAACTCCGGCGCTCTGGCGTGGCGGAATCCCGTCTATGACAGGGGCCGTTTAGGTTTACGAAATTCGACCGCGCAAAGGGATTGCGCAGCCAGCGGGCTGAGCCTGCGCTATTTTGCCGCTGGCTGTTCCTCGTTCTGAAGTATCTCCTCGGCGATCTTTTGCATTGCCGTCTTAAGCTCCTGCCAATCGACCGGCTTGGTGATGTGATCGGAAAAACCGGCCGCGATGCTGCTTTCAATGTCCTCCTTCATGCCGTGGCCGCTTATCGCGATGCCGCGAATCGGATAGCGTTTGCCGAGATTGCGCATCAAATCGCGTCCGCTACCATCGGGCAGGTCAAGGTCGCTAATCAGGATATCAAATGCACAGGCCCGATCTGGAGCTGGCGTCATCATGGCGTACTTTTGCGCTTCCCTGATGCTGCGTGCGCAGATTACTTCGTGCCCGGACCGCCTGAGCAAGCGAGCAAATTGTTCCGCTGTGTCGAGATGATCTTCCACGACTAAGACACACATCGGACGCGTCGGGATTTGCTCGGGAGAGACGGCGGGCAGTCTCTCCGCGTGGCCGGTTATTACCGGCTTGACGGTATGGAGGCGGATGCTGAAGGTCGCACCCTTATCTTTACCTTCGCTCGACGCCGAAATAGAACCGCCGTGCATTTCCATGATCGCGCGACTGATTGACAACCCGAGCCCCAGCCCGCCAAAGACGCGGTTGCGCGAGCGTGCGCCTTGTTCGAAAGCGTTGAAGATGCGCGGCAAAGTCTCGACGCGGATGCCCATGCCGGTGTCGCGGATTTGCACGATCAACTCGGCCAGCGAGCCATCTGCCGTTTGCGAAGCCGCCGGCTGGTTCGGCGCGATCCGACGGTACTCGTTGTAAACACGAACATTGATGGCCCCGCCTTCCGGTGTGAATTTGCAGGCGTTCTGAAGCAGATTCCAAAAAACTTGCGTCAACCTGGAACTATCGGCAAACACGTAGGTTTCGGTTGCGGTCATTTCCGTCGAAACGCGGATGTTTTTCTTGGCGGCCGCGCCGGCGCAATAATTGTGCAAGGCGTCCTCGAGCAGCGAACGCACATTAACCACCTGTCGATGCAAATCCAATTTGCCCCGCACAATGCGATTGATATCTAGCAAATCGTCGATTAGCCGCGCTTCCACTTCAATATTGCGCCGAATCATATCCAATTCCGCACGGACGTTTGCCGGCAGCGTTTTGTCATCCTGGAGCATCGCTACTGCTGCGAGGGCCGGGGTTAACGGGGTTCGCAGTTCGTGGCTCAGGACAGCGAAAAAATTGTCCTTTTCCTTGTTGGCGAGTCGCAGATCTTCCTCACTGGCCGCAAGCGCCGCGCGGCTCTCGCCAATCCGGGCCAGCATCTCGTTGAACGCGTCGGTCAGCTGCCCTATCTCGTCTCTGCCCTGCTTGGTTGCGCGAACGGAATAATCGTGATCTCGCGAAACGGCCGTGGCGACTTTAGCCAACGCGAGAATGGGCGAGGAAATGCGCCGTTGCAATCTTGCGAGCAAAGCCATCGCAGCAAGAGTAGAGCAGACGCCGACGAGCAACAGCAGCAAGCCGTAAACTCGGAAGCGGGAATACATCGCTCCGAGATCCGCTTGCAAGTAAATCGTCCCAAGCCGCGTCCCCTGCTGGAAGATCGGCGCAAACATCACTAGCTCTCTGCGGTCAAATTTGTGACCATCGGGTCCTGGCTGGGTGGGGAACTGCTCTAGCGGAACGCGATCTGGGAAAGTGGCAAAGATTCGTCCATTCCGGTCATAGATGGCTGCAGCTTTGACTTGATTTTCGGCCAGCAACGCGCCCAAAATTTCGCGTGCGTTTTTTGGATCGTCGAAGGCGAGCGCGGCCGTGCTGTTCGACCCGATGATTTGCGCCAGCACGTTCATGTTGACGGCCAGCGCGTGTCGAAATGCGATCCGCTCATAAATGATGAGGGCGCTGCCCATGAGCAAGAGCGCGACACTGCTGGTAAGCAAGATGACTACCATCAGCTTGCGCTTAACCGGCAAGTTGCGTAGCGAGATAAGCATTTCTTAGATCGGCGCGTCCAACTGCGAGAGTCTTCGCGAGCAAAAGATCGACATGGTCAATGTTGGATTTCGGCGACTCGGAGCAATTTCGAGCTGATCGCCAAATTGGCCGCTTTGACGACATCGAGGTTAATACGCATTCGGACTTTGTTTTTTTCGGTGGCGAGTCGGATCATACCACCGCGCGCCGCAAAGTCATCCGTATCTCCTACGGTGAGGATCCCTCGGCCTCTTAAGCTGGCAAGAATCTGCTCCAGTCGATCGGCTTCGGAACGGCTAATGAAAAGAACCTGACATGCCCGGATCTCGCCCACCCGGCGATAACGTTGCACTGCCAACGGCCGTCCGTTCACTTTTTCGCCACGCAACGTTTCGTCCAAGTAAGAACCAAACGGATCCTCTCCCAACACTCCGATGACAAAGGGAGCGTCGGCGTCGGGAAATGTTTTGGCAGGCCAATCCACAAACCGGGCAAAGTTAAACAAAAAAACAGCTTTGATTTCATATTCGGGCGGGATCGCCGTTTGCGCCGACAATTTCAGGCTGCCCACAAAGAGCAGGATCGACACCCACCACCAACGCGTGAAAACGGGATTTGCCAGCGCGGCCGCTCTTAGTAGCGCCATACGACCATTCCATAGACACTCCGCTCCACTTCGGTTTTTTGCGTGCCGATAAACGTCGGTGCAAATTCCGGATGGCGATCATCAAGTAAATTTCGCCCGACGACGGCGAACTCTAAATCTTTTCGCGGAGACCAGGCCAGGCGCAGATCAAGAGTAATGTAACTCGGGACTTTCGGGACGGGCAGCGCATCGACATAGCGCAGCGTGGAATCAAACTGGATGTTCCAGCCCACATCGAGCAGCGAACGGATGAAGAATTGATTATGCGGGCTCGATCCTTCATCGATCTTTTCCGTTGACGTGTCGCGGCTGCCGGACTCGCGATGGAGCTGGGCGTCGAAGTAGCTGTAGCTGCCTTGCACTCGCCATTGTCTTGTGATTTGCGCTGTGGCCGACAATTCGACGCCATAGGTCTCGCCAAACAACTTATTCTCGACTGTGGACGGGCTGACTGGGCCGGGCAGGACCGGCTCAAGCGTTCGCAGATCATCGTAGTCGTTGTAAAACCCCGTAAGATCGACTTTCAACTGATTGATCGGCTGCACACGATAGCCCAGCTCGTACGCGATCAGTTTCTCCGATTCCATATTCGGATTGCCGTGGATGGTGAGGAAGCCTGGCGGGATTGGCACCGGTGGCGCTGGGTTCAATCGAATGTCGCTTTCCGCTTCTGACGGCGTGCGCACCGCGCGTGAGATTGAGCCCCAAATAGTCTGGCCGTGGCCGGGCGTCCATAAAGCCCGCACACTTGGTTGAATTTCGAAGCCGGTGAAATCGTTGTGCTCGAATTTGGACCCGATCGTCAGGCGCAAGCGATCCGGCACGATGGAAATTTCATCCTGAACGAACGCGCTGTAGAGCGTGAGTGTTCGATCGAACGGAAACAGCGAAACATTCAGCGAATTTTTGATGTTTGCGTGAGTGACACGGAAGCCGATACCCCAGATGATTTTTTGGCGGTCCCCCCAGTCGAAGCGGTCCTGAAGATCAACATCTCCCGTGTCGCGCTTCTCGCCAAAGATTGATGACTCCTGCTCGGTCCGGTCGTAATACGCTTGCAGCGTCAACTGCGAGTCTGGCGCGAAGGTGTGTGTCCAGCGACCTAACAAATTTCCACCCGACACCTGGTCCGTGGATGAGACGGTTGTGGCGAAAGGGGGTGTGGTGGTCGGCACGGAATACACTTCATCTTCATTCCCGGTGTAAATGTCTCCTTGGAACGTGAACGAGTTTTCATTGCTCGGCTCTGAGTCGATGCGAAATCCGCCGCGAAACATGTCCCAGGCGTCATGCGCATCCGTGCCATCCGGAAGCACAGATGAATCGCGATCGAAATACTTGACGTAAACGCGCGCAAAGGTGTCGTCGTCGATTTTTACTCCGTAGCGAACGTTAACGAAGTCACGGTCCTCCGTGCCGCCGCCCGTTGAAACCAGAAATCCCTGCGTTTCGCGCGCGCTTTTCGTGATGATATTAATGACGCCGTTGACTGCGTTTGCGCCCCACAGCGTCGCGCCCGGGCCACGCACTACTTCAATACGGTCAATGTCATCGAGCAGCGTGTCCTGGACTTCCCAAAAGACGCCCGAAAACAACGGAGTGTAAACCGTCCGGCCATCAATCAAGACGAGAAGTTTGTCCGCGAAGATGTCATTGAACCCGCGAGAGCTGATTGCCCACGTGTGGGCATCGACTTGTGCCACGTCCAAGCCTGGAACCAGCCGCAATGCATCCGGAATGTTCGTGACGCCCGAACGCTCGATATCTTCCGAAGTAAGCACGGCAACGGCCGCGGCCGCTTCAGAAAATTTCTCCGGATATTTCGATACCGAAGTCACATCGATATCGACCAACTCCTCCACACTTAACTTTTTCAGCGTGGATGGCGAAACGTATGCATCCTGTGCGATGACGTTCGCCCCCCAGATTGCCATGGCCGCGGCCGGCAGAATCAGACGAGGCACCCAATGGTGGCACGCCGGCTCAAGACGAGAGGACGCGTTTCGGAAAGGAGGAGCGGCCTTGCGCGTCGTAAATTCCTTTCAACGCCGAAAGACCCTCTTATCTGCGTAATGGGAAATCACTTGGCGTCTGATTCTACTGAACCGGCGCTGTTTGAAGCAAGCCGGATCTGTCGAGCTTGCTCTAACGACTCTGCTCAGCCCGATTGCCCACCCGCCGTTCCGGGTGGAATCGTCATCAACACAGTGTTTTGAGGCTTCAATGAGCACGACATTGTTGCTGGACCAGCGCTCACCAAATGCGCGCATGGCTATCGACCGGCCGTAGGCCACGGTTCGAACAACGAGAGGGCGGCTCAAACCAAAAGAGCGATGTTGCGGAGCTTTATAAAGGCGAGGTTTCGGAGCGAAGACCTGCTGTGCCGACGGCTAAGGGCGGCATTGCTGCGACCGGATAATGACCATTTCGCATTGATCGCCTTCGGCGCCAACGCTGTCGGAACTGGTCGAGCCACAGATAAATGACTGGCGTGGAATATAGCGTGAGCATTTGCGAAACGATTAGGCCGCCCACGATTGAAATGCCAAGCGGCTTCCGCAATTCGCTGCCGACGCCCATACCAATGGCGAGCGGCAACGCACCAAAGATTGCGGCGAGAGTTGTCATCATGATGGGCCGAAACCGAACGAGACAAGCCTGGTAAATCGATTCTTCCGGACTGAGTCCATCGTGCCGCTCGGCTTCGAGCGCAAAATCCACCATCATGATCGCGTTCTTTTTCACGATGCCGATAAGCAGGATAATTCCGATAACCGAGACGAGATCCAGCTCATTGCCGGTTACCAGCATGGCTAAGAGAGCCCCAAGTCCAGCGGATGGTATTGTAGAAAGGATCGTGACTGGGTGGATCAGGCTCTCGTAAAGCATTCCCAGGATGATGTAAACGGCCAAGAGTGCCGTGAGAAGCAACCACGGCATTGTCACCCACGAGGCCTGAGCAACCTGCGCAGTGCCGGCGAAATTTCCGCGAATGCTTGATGGCATTCCGAGATCCCGTTTCGCTCGCTCGACGATTTGCGTTGCCTCGCTTAAGGAAACGCCTTGGGCAGTGTTAAAGGAGATCGTCACGCACGGAAACTGCCCCTGGTGATTGACTGAGAGTGGCGTGTTGTCCAACTGAAAATGTGCGATCGTGCTCAGCGGCACCTGGCTTCCGGAATTTGATTTGACGTAGATTTTGTCAAGCGAGCTCGGATCGAGCTGGAACTTCGGATCGACCTCGAGAATGACGTGATATTGGTTCTGCTGCGTGTAAATGATCGAGACCTGCCGCTGGCCGAACGCGCTGTAAAGCGTGCTGTCGACTGCTTGCGGTTGAATGCCGAGGCGCGCGGCCGCATCGCGATCGATTACCACGGTTTCCTGCAATCCGCGAAATTGCTGATCGCTGGTGGCGTCCTTGATCTGCGGATACGTTCGAAGTTTGTTCACAAGTTTTGGCGCCCATGAATTCAGCTCCTCGATGTTTTGATCGGACAACGCATATTGATATTGCGCTTTTGACGACCTTCCGCCAACACGAATATCTTGATTTGCCGTGAGAAAAAGTTGCGCGCCGGGAATTTTCGAGAGCTTTTGCCTCAGACGCGCGATAACTGTGCCCGCGTCATCTTTGCGTTCTCCTTTGCCGGAACCTTTCGGTTTCAAACTGATGAACATGCGGCCGTTATTCAACGCCGAGCCGCTCCCGCCGCCGAAGAATGAGCCGACGGCCTGCACCGCCGGATCGGTCATGACAGTTTTTACGACCTGCTCTTGCTTTTCTTTCATCGCTTCAAAGGAAATGTCCTGCGCGGCCTCGGTCGTGCCCATCATTTGTCCCGTGTCCTGTTGCGGGAAAAATCCCTTCGGCACAACGAAGTAAAGGTAAACGGTCGCGATGATCACCAGCCCGGTGACAATGAGCATGGTGTATTCGTGTTTGAGGACCCACTTCAAGCCGCGTTCGTAAAAATCGTGGATTGCGTTGAAACCGCGCTCGCTCAGTCGATCGATCGCGCTGCGCTGCCGATGTCGCTCCTCGCTTTTCAAAAATCGGCCGCAGAGCATGGGCGTGAGTGTTAACGAAACGACGCCGGAAACGAGAATCGCCGCGCTCAACGTCACCGCGAATTCATGAAACAAGCGCCCGATCAACCCGCTCATGAAAAGCAGCGGAATGAAAACTGCGACGAGCGAGAGACTAATCGAAATGACGGTGAAACCGATCTGACGCGCGCCTTTCAACGCGGCTTGAAGCGGCGGCTCGCCCTTCTCAATGAAGCGCACGATGTTTTCGATTACGACAATCGCATCGTCGACAACGAACCCGGTCGAAACCGTTAACGCCATGAGCGAGAGATTGTCGAGGCTGTAACCGCACAGCCACATCACGCCGAAGGTCCCGGCGAGTGCGAGCGGCATCGTGATGCCGGAGATGAACGTCGGCCAGAACCGGCGCAGGAAGAGAAACATCACCATCACGACGAGCGCCATCGTGATGAGGAGCGTTAGTTGGACGTCGTGCACTGAGGACCGGATCGTTATCGTGCGGTCGCTCATTACGTTGAGTGAGACACTCGGCGGCAGCCAGGTGCGCAATTGCGGCAGGATTGCGTGAATTTGATCGGTTGTTCGAACAACGTTTGCGTCCGGCTGTTTGAAAATGATCAACAGCACGGCGCGCTTATTATTGAAGAGACCGGCCTGGTCGCGATTTGCCTGTGCATCGATTGCCGTGCCGACATCGCGTAAGGGCACGGCCGCGCCATTGTGGTGCGCGACGATGATCGGCTGATATTGATCGGCCTGCGTTAGTTGATCGTTGCTCGCGATGACGAAACTCTGCTCCGGGCCGTCAAATGCGCCCTTTGGTGAAAGGACATTCACTTGCGAAAGCGTCGTGCGAATGTCTTCGATGCTCAGACCCATCGAAGCGAGCGCGACCGGATTTAGTTGCACGCGCACGGCGGAGTTCGCGCCGCCGCCGATGATCACCTGGCTGACGCCATCCACCTGGCTGATGCGCTGACCGATGATCTGATCGGCGAGATTGTAAACTTGCGACAAGGGCAACGCGTCCGACGTCATCGCGAGCACCATGATCGGCGCGTCCGATGGATTGACTTTGCGATAGGAGGGCGGTTGCGGCAGGCCGCTGGGCAATTCCCCGGACGCGGCGTTGATTGCGCTCTGCACGTCGCGCGCCGCGCCGTTAATGTCGCGACTGAGATCGAACTGGATGGTAACGTTGGATCCACCGAGCGAACTCACCGATGTGATTTCGGAAACGCCCGCGATTTGCGCGAATCGTCGCTCCAGCGGCGCGGCCAGCGATGAGGCGGCGGTCTGAGGATCGACGCCCGGCTCCTGCGCGTTCACGTTGATCGTCGGGAAATCGACTTTCGGCAGTGGTGCAACCGGGAGGAAGTGATAAGCCACCGCGCCGAGCAACAGAACTCCCGCCGCCAGCAGCGATGTGCCAACCGGCCGGCGAATAAATGGCTCCGAAACACTCATGGCCAGAGCAGCACAAGCCTCCGGCCTGCGTGTTTTTGTAGAGGCGTTTGTGCCAAACGCATGGGCCGGCGCTCGCCGCGGCGAGCGCCGCTACAACTTGCCACGTCCCGAATCGCAAGCGAGACGCTCGCGCTACCATCAAAATCCAAGGCGATCATCTTCACCATCGATTCCTGCAAATTGAGGTTCAGGTTCGTGCTCCGGTTCCGATGTCGATCTTAGCGGCAGTTGAGCTTGGGCCATTCGGCCGCGATTTCGGCGTTCCTCAACCCAGCGGCCAAAGCGATCGAGATAAAGATAAATGACCGGCGTGGTGTAGAGCGTGAGAAATTGCGAGAGCAGCAAACCGCCGACGATGGAAATTCCGAGCGGGCGCCGCAGTTCACTGCCAGTTCCACTCTCGAGGGCAAGTGGCAACGCGCCTAACAACGCCGCCGCCGTTGTCATCATGATGGGCCGAAACCGCAGCAGACACGCTTGATAAATCGATTCCTCGGGCGACATCCCTTCCTTGCGTTCGGCTTCGAGCGCAAAATCGATCATCATGATCGCGTTCTTTTTCACGATGCCGATGAGCAAAATGATTCCGATGAGCGCGACCAGCGAAAAATCGATGCGGCAAATGAGGAGTGCGAGCAATGCGCCGACGCCGGCGGATGGCAATGTCGAAAGAATCGTGATCGGATGAATGTAACTTTCGTAGAGAACGCCGAGCACGATGTAGATCACCACGACGGCCGCCAAGATCAGCAGTGGCTCGCTCGTTAGCGATGAACGGAATTCCGCCGCCGCGCCGGTGAACGTGGTCGCGATCGTGTCCGGCAGTCCGATTTCGCTCTCTGCTTTTTGAATTGCCGGAATCGCGTGACTGAGCGAACTGCCGCTGCGGAGATTGAACGAAATGGTCGCCGCCGGAAATTGCCCTTGATGCGGAATCGAGAGCGGCGTGTTGCTCACGTGCATCGTCGCGAACGCGCTGAGTGGCACCGGCTGGCCGCTGCTTGATTTGACGTAAATTTTGTCGAGCAAATCGGGCGATTCGCGAAAGTTTGGTTCCACTTCGAGAATGACGCGGAATTGATTGAGCTGCGTGAAAATGATCGAGACCTGCCGTTGTCCGAACGCGTCGTAAAGCGTGTCGTCGATCGCTTGGGTGAGCACGTTCAAGCGCGACGCTTTTTCGCGGTCAACATCGACATTCAATTGCAAGCCGTTCACCTGTTGATCGCTGGCCACGTCGCTGAGTTGCGGCAGTCGCCCAAGTTTTTGCACGAGCTTCGGCGTCCACTCCGCGAGTTCGGCCGCGTCCGCGTCTTGCAAAATGTACTGGAATTGCGTGCGGCTGACGCGAGCGTCGATTTGCAAATCTTGCGCCGCTTGCATGAAGAGTGAGACGCCTTCGACATCGCGCGTGGCATTGCGCAAACGTTCGATGATCTTTTCGGCATTCGCGCGCTGATTGTGCGGCTTGAGCACGATGTAGAGCCGCGCCGTATTGATCGTCGCGTTCACCGTTCCGGCGCCGACCGAAGCCGACACGCTCGCGACATCCGGGTCGCGCCTAACGATATCGGAAACGGCGTGCACGCGCTGCAACATCGCCTTGAAGGAAATGTTCTCCGCGGCATCCGTCACGCCGACGATCACCCCAGTGTCTTGTTGCGGTAGCAGACCTTTCGGGACGACAATGTAGAGAAGAATAGTCGCGACGAGCGTGATCACCGCCACGTTCAAAATGAAGCTCTGATGCGCGAGCACCCAGCGCAACCCGCGTTCATACAAATTGCGAAACCGCGTCCAGTATTCTTCTGTCCGCCGGTAGAACTCGCCTTGGTGTTCTCTTTCTTCTTCTTTTTCGGAGCGCAGCAGCTTCGCGCACATCATGGGCGTGAGCGTCAGTGAAACGAACGCCGATACCCCAACCGCCACACTCATCGTGATCGCGAATTCGCGGAACAAGCGGCCGACGATTCCGGTCATGAATAAGAGCGGAATGAAAACGGCGACGAGCGAGACACTCAACGATACCACGGTGAAGCCAATTTGCTTTGCGCCTTTGAGTGCTGCTTCCAACGGTCGATCGCCCGCTTCGATATAGCGCACGATGTTCTCGATCATGACAATCGCGTCATCGACGACGAAGCCGGTGGAAATGGTCAGCGCCATCAACGAGAGATTGTCGAGACTGAACCCGGCGAGATACATGATGCCGAACGTCCCGATGAGCGAAAGCGGAAGCGCCACACTCGTGATCACTGTCGCCCAGAGTTTTCGCAGGAAGAGGAACATCACCATGACGACGAGCGCGACGGTCAGCAGCAACGTGAATTGCACGTCGCGCACCGAGGCGCGGATCGTTTCCGTGCGGTCGGCCAGCACAGTCACTTTGACCGACGGCGGCAGAGTGCCGGTCAATCGCGGCAGCAATTGCTTCACGCGGTCCACCGTTTGAATGATGTTCGCGCCCGGTTGCCGCTGGATATCGAGGAGCACGGCGGATTGTTCGCCGCTTTTCGCGCCGACCCACGCTCCCAGCTGATCGTTCTCTACGCTGTCGATAATGTTCGCAACATCGCCGAGACGAATCGGCGCTCCGTTTTTGTACGCGACGATGATCGGTTTGTAAGCGTCAGCGGAAAAAATCTGATCATTCGATCCGATAGTGAACGATTGCCGCGGCCCGTCGAAGCTGCCTTTCGGCGCATTCACGTTCGCCTGTCCGAGAATTGTTCGCACATCTTCCAAGCTGAGTCCGAGGGCGGAAATCGTCGCTGGATTCACCTGCACACGCACGGCCGGTTTTTGATTTCCCTGAATCGTGACAAGGCCGACGCCGGTGACTTCGCTAAATTTCTGTGCGAGCAACGTGTCGGCGAAATCGTTCACGCGATCCAAGGGCAAACTATCGGACGTAATCGACAGCGTAAGGATCGGCGTGTCGGCCGGATTAACCTTGTTGTATTTCGGCGGGTTCGGCAGATTTTGCGGCAGAAATCCGCCGGCGACATTGATCGCGGCTTGCACGTCCTGCGCCGCGACGTCGATCGGGCGGTCGAGAACGAACTGCAAAGTGATTGTCGATGTACCGAACGAACTGGTGGAATTCATCGACGCCAATCCACTGATTTGCCCGAACTGCCGCTCGAGCGGCGTCGTGATCGACGAGACCATCACATCGGCGCTTGCGCCGGGATAAAACGTCGTCACTTCGATCGTTGGAAAATCAACAGTCGGCAACGCGGAGATCGGCAGCAATTCATAACCGAGCAGGCCGAGCAAAATTACGCCGGCCATCATCAGCGAAGTCGCGACGGGCCTACGAATGAACGGCTCGGAAATGCTCATAAAAGTGGCGTAAGTTCCCAATTAAGTGGCGTAAGTTCCCAATTCGCCGCAGGACGAATCCGCCGTGGCGGACTTGCAGCTTGTTGGATCGCAACTTGAAAAGTTGTGCCAGTCATGACTTGGAGCTCTTCGTCGGTCTCGCCGATTTCCCGGCCGGCAGTTTTGCCGACGCAGGCGGTTGTTGCGGCTGCGGGCTGGTCAGCTCGACCCGCGAGCCGGGTTGCAGTTTGTATTGGCCATCTACCACAACCTGCTCGCCAGCTTTCAATCCGTTATCTATCAACGCGACATTCGCTTCCGTCTGCGCAACCTTGATCGGCCGCATCTCGACGGATTTATCCGGCTTGATGACATAGGCGTAAGCTCCTTGCGGCCCGCGCTGCACAACGCTTGAAGGAACAACCGTTGCATTCTTGCGCGTTGTCAAAATCAAACGAGCGTTTACAAATTTTCCGGGCCAAAGTTTCAGGTCGAGGTTTGGAAACGTCGCCTTCAATTTCACAGTGCCAGTGGTCTGGTCGATTTGATTGTCAACTACTGCCAGCTTGCCTTCATCGAGCGTCGTCGTGTTTCCCCGGTCCAGCGCCAGAACAGGCAATCCTCCATTCGCCGCGCCTTCGCCTAGAATCGACTGCAGATTTTGTTCCGGCAAAGTGAACACAACCGAAATGGGATGCATCTGCGTGATGACGACGATGCCGTTTTGGTCGCTTGCGTGGACGATGTTGCCAACATCGACAATGCGCACGCCGGTTCGGCCATTGATCGGCGACTTGATTTGCGTGTAATCGACCTGGGTTTTCGCGTTATCAATTGCTGCCTGGTCGCCCTGCACCATGGCTTGAAATTGATCGACCTGATATTTCGAAGTGTCGAAGTCTTGCTGCGCGATCACTTTTCGAGTCAACAGGTCCGTGTTGCGCGCGAGCACTATCTTTGCGTTTGCCAGTTGTGCTTCGTCCTGCGCCTTTTTCGCGATCGCTTGATCCAAAGCTGCCTGGTACGGCCGCGGATCGATCACCGCGAGGAGATCGCCCGCTTTCACGTCCTGGCCTTCGGCAAACAGGACCTGCTGCAATTCACCATCCACGCGCGAGTGCACGGTCACGGTATTAAACGCCTGCACGGTGCCGAGACCATCGAGGTAAATTGGCACATCTTTCTGTTCGACCTTTCCTGCGACTACTGGCACTGGTCCGCCGCCGGCTGCACCGCCGCCGCGTCGTCCGGCGTTTCCACCACTCGTGGTCGCTTGCGATTGACTGGATGAACTCCCGCGATGACAGCTCCACCAAGCGATAAGCAAGAGTATAACTCCGGCAATTACAAAGAGTGTTCGTTTCGACATGGCCTTAAAAAGCCCGACCGCTGAGTGGTGCTGAATGCCCCATTGCTTTTGACCTGCACGACTATGGTTTGGTTACGAATAACTTGCTTATTCCTGCGAGCGTCAAATTCTCTTAGGACAACGTCGCGAGCGCAGGCTCGGAACGATGCAGAAAAGTCGCGATTTGTTCTCTTAACCGAGCGCGCCAAAGGCCAGACCGAGGCTGTACGTTACCGCGGCCTCGATTATCCCCACGATTGTCATCTCCAATCCCGACGCCCACCAGGAGCGGATCGTGATAAGCGATTTGAGCGCACCGACCGCAAAGTGGGCGATGATGCTGATCGCGAATGCAGCGACGACTGCGGCAACGCCGCTCATGAAGAAGAACGGGATGATCGGAATGAACGCTCCGACGGCGGTGGAAAGTGCGGCTGAAAAGGCGGAAGTCCACGGTTTGCCAAAATGTTGTTGCGATAAGCCAAGCTCGCTTTGTGCCATCGCCTGTACCATCTGGTCTGGCTGCTCGGCCAGTCGCTCTGCCATTTTCTGCGCTTCCTCAGGGTTGAATCCCTGAAGTTGATAAAACAGCGACATCTCTTCGATCTCTTCTTCCGGGTTTTCTTCGACCTCGGCTTTCTCCCGCGCGATCTCCGCTTCGTAAACTTCGCGCTCGCTTTTTACTGCGAGATAAGCGCCCGCGCCCATCGACAATGATGAAGCCAGCATTCCCGCCAGCCCCGAGATGAGAACGTAATGTTGCTGATTGTTCGTCGCGCCGGCGACGCCGGATACAATGCCGAACACAGCGCCCAGTCCGTCGTTCACGCCGTAAATCGCGTCCGCTACCCAGCTGCCTCCACGGCCGTGCCACCGTTCGCGTTTCAGGATGGTGTCGAGCACGGTCCGCGCGCCAAGTTGCGGCACCATTGTCTGCAAAGCGCGCGCATGCGCTTTTTCTTCGAGGGCGCTTTCCCGCAAAAAATCTTTGACGTCGTGCTCGCCGGCCAGGGCACGGTCGCGTTGATCGCGAAACTGCGCTTCATGTTTTTGCTCGGCCGCTTCCATGCGTCGGATCGCGATCTCGGTGCCGAGCGCGCGATTCAGCCAGCGCTTGAGGCGACTTCCGATGGTGTCCGCCAAAACGGGAGCGGCCTGGCCGAGATCGGCAAGTTTCCTTTCCCAACGTTGTGCGTGGCGTTCTTCCGCCTCTGCCATCCGCAACAGAATTCCCTTACGTTTCTCGTCCACTTCGCGAGCAGCCAGGTCGCGATAGGCTTGCGCCGTCTCCACTTCGGCGCGCCAGTTGCGCCTAACGACCTCAAGTGTCTCTTGTCGATTGTCGATCTTCATCTCGCGCAATGGATCTCAGCGATCGCGGCTGTGGGCGGCGCAGCTTTCGCTTTCGTTTGTTGCGTCGTAATCACCATTGCCACGGAACCGATAATTAAGCCCGCCGCCACAGCCGTCCGCAAAGTTAAATTCTCGCCGGCAAACATCGCGCCGAGCAACACCGCCACGATCGGATTGACATAGGCATAGGTTGCCACCTTTGCCGGATCGCAATGGCGCAACAGATAAATATAAGCGGGAAAACCGACCAGCGCTCCGATCGCGACAAGATAAATAAACGCGCCTAACGAAAGCAATGTCACATGGCGCGGATCGAAACTGCGATGTTCGCCCATCGCGATGCCTAAGAGAATAAGCAATCCGCCGCCGCAAAGCATCTGTTGACCGGCGGCCAAAAACGGCGACGGCGCATTGTTAGCATTTCTCGAATAAAGCGAGCCGACCGACCAAATGAGCGACGCGACCAGTAAGATCGACACGCCGAGAGCTAGATGATTCTGCGGTGGAGCCGATGATGAGACTTTGAATGCCGGTTCAACCAAAATTCCTACGCCAACAAAACCTCCGGCGAGCCCCAGGCAAACAATCGGTCTCGGTCGCGGCGCGCTTCCGGTAATCCAGCTCAACAACGCGATGTAAATCGGAACAGTTGCCACGAGCAGTGCGGAGAGCCCAGTTGGCACCCACTTTTCCGAGACGGTAACGCCGCCATTGCCCCCCAGTAGCAAACAAGCGCCGACGATAAATGCGCTTCGCCAAGTCGCTCGATCTGGTCGGGGGGCGCCCTGCCATCGGGCTGCCGCATACATGATCACTCCCGCGAGAAAAAATCGCACCCCAGCCATCAAAAACGGCGGGATTGATTGGATGGCAAAGAGAATTCCTAGATAAGTCGACCCCCAAATCAAATACAACGCCGCGAAAGCGACGACGATCCAAATTCTCTTCGGCGGGGTCACGTTCGACTCTTCCTCAACTCTGCAAGGTCTCAACCTCGCCATTAGTATTTCTACGTTTTTAGTCTCTCCTTTGATTTGGGAAATGTGGCTCGCCCACGGGAATGATTCATTTAGGCTCAACCCGCGCGTGTGCTTCGCGGACCCGTTGGGGCAGGTAGGGATCTATATCGAGAGCGCGATGATACCAAACCCGGGCTTCTGTTTTCATGCCCGCTTGTTCGTATGTATTACCTATTCGCATTGCCGGTACCGCGTAAAGGGACAGAAGTTCGGCTTCAAAGCTTTTAACTTTAACGTCGCGAGGCGACGGATATTTATAGCGATTTAGTAATTGGTCGTTGTCTCGAACCATCTCTTCTATGGGTATATCTTTGGACTTCGGCTCGATAATGTTAACAAGGCCGTGCTGATAGGTCCAGTAGTCAACGCTTAGGCCGTTATCGTTATTCGGTAAGGGGCCAATTACAGCTATCGTTTGTTTCTTATTTGCATCTATCAATGTTTTCACGTTATTGAGCTCACCATTGTAATGATCAAATGGTATGCTCAGGGTAGAATAATGCTCTCGTAATTGGCGTAGATACCAGTCTGCCGGTAGGAGAGGCATCAATAAGGATAACGTCTTGGCGCAGTCCTTCTACAGTACGGAGATAGGTCAGCGGTAAGACAACAGAGTCACCAGTGGCGAGAAGAATAGTCCCCGGCTCAACCGTGGCGAATACATCTTCACCAAAGGCGCGTGCGATATGATTATGACTCTGATCAATATCGCGGAATTTTACAAACACAGTGACCAACACGGCCATCAAGCACGCTCCCGCGACCAGGCGTAAAGGTGAGACGGGGAGCGACGGGCGATGAGACGAGATGAGTTGCGCAATCATTACAATGCCGAGGGCCATTAAGGAAGCAAGAACCACATAAGACAGCATGAAGAACCGCTCTAGCACGTACAAAGCCGAGGGAGCCGTGGCCAGATTCAGATTAGTAATCCACACAAAGAAGGGACCGACGCAGACGAAGGCCAGCAGAGTGAACCAAAAATACCATCTTAGGTTGCGATAGGAATAGATAAGCCCCAATGGTATTAGCAGTCCCATTAACGGACCAAAGGAATTGACGAGGATAATGACTCTATCCAGCGGATGACCGCCGGTATATCCTGGAACACTCACCAAAGAACGCGTGCCGTAACTTCGGCGGAGAATTAGGGCAAGGAGGTCCCTAAGCGAGGAAACACCGCCCCAGTTAAGGACCGGATGGCGTGCCGCGGCCCACAGCACGTAAGTGTAAGGCAAGAGCGCCACCAAAACGCGATCGCACAGATGGCAAGGATTTGAGGACGACGCCCTAGGACAGCACGACCTTGCCACAGCACAAAACAGCAGGCCGGTCCTAACAGGACGATGGTTTGATGGTTCGTGAGTGCTAATCCGCCCACAAAAAATGCTCCAATTAAGAAGCCCGTTCGCTCCTGTTGCTCATGCCATGTTACCAGTAGATAAATCAGCAGACTGGCCAACAGGTTATTTAAGGGGAACACCTCACCGCTAGAGACCAGCGCCAGAAAATGGTATTCACCATGAGGATGAGCGCGGAGATTGCCGCCGCGAGATGCGACCGGGTCAAACGCAATGCCGTGAAGAAAATTACGCTGACGGTGAGCGCATGACACATGACGGCGAGAAGATTCACCCGAAACGGAATTGAGCCGAAGGGCAACAGACTGAACAAATGTCCTAACATCGTGAAGAGGGGGTAGCCGGGCGGGTGAGCAACCCCTAGCGTGACCGCAGCAGTGATTAGCTCAGGCGTGTCGCCTACCACAATGTCACGAGCAGCGGTCAGGAAATACAACAAGCCAGCCGCGGCGAAAACAGCAGCGGCATAACCCAGCGTCTTGACGTTTTCCCGGCTTACGCTCGACATCGAAAATCGAATTTGCGTCCGTAGTCTTACTTTTTATATCTGCGCAAGTGCAGATGGGACCAAGCCCACGCGCCTGCTTGCCATGCTGAAGCCTCTTGCGAGGGCAGGTCGCGCGTTTCTAGCCGCAATAACCGGCCCGCAGGGCGGTGGCTACACTGGGTGAGGTCGCGTTCCACCAAAGCGCAAGTAGGCGGATCGAGTTCTCTGGGCCCGATGTCGACCAATGCCGAGGGCGCAATATTTCTTGAGAACGCATAGGGCTTTGTTGAAAAGCTTAGCCCTAGCAGGATTTCTGTAGCCCGAAACTTTCGAGGTGCCGGTTGGTTCGCGTTCCGCAGGCGACACGCCCACCGCTACAAAATCCACCCAGACGCTGAGGAGCCAATTACAATTCTGCGAACGCGCGGTCGAGCGCTTCAATCAGAAAATCTGCGTCCTGCTCGTTAACGCACATTGGCGGAGAGAAACGGATTGTTTGTCCCCACAGACCCCCTTTGCCAAGGAGCAAGCCCATATTCTTGCAAATCTCCAAGACTTGCGCGCACTCTTCGCGGGCTGGCTCTTTTGTTTCTCGATCCTTCACCAACTCGATGCCTAACAACAGGCCTTTTCCGCGCACATCGCCGATCAAGCTGTGTTTTTCCTTCAATCCGTTCAAGCCCGCGAGGATTTTATTGCCGATCTTTAGCGAGTTTTCTTGCAACTTTTCGCGCTCGATCACGATCGAGAACCGCGCTGCCTTGCGCGCAAACCACGGGATTTCCGCCAAAGGTATTGAAGTGCAGCCGGCTTGCGAGCGTCTGGGCGATCTTCGGTGTTGTGACCACAGCGCCTAGCGGGCAGCCGTTTCCGATTCCTTTCGCCATCGTGACGATGTCCGGGAATCACGTCTTGCGTTTCAAATCCCCAAAAATCGGTTCCGGTCCTTCCGAAACCGGCTTGCACTTCATCGGCAACGCACAGGCCACCCGCAGCACGAACGTGTTCGTAAACCTGCCGGAGATAACCATCCGGAAAAACGACGCAGCCGCCGACGCCTAGAATCGATTCGGCGATGAACGCCGCGACCTGTCCCGATGTGCCGTAAGTCGATCAGGTTCTTCACGTCGTCGGCATATTTTTTTCCGGCAGCGATATCGTCGCGTCCCCATAAGCCGCGGTAAGGATCAGGCGTCATTGCATGATGCACGCCGAAACTGTGCGGCACATTAAATTTCCACGCGCGATTGGCAGTCAGGCCCATCGTCAATGTGCTTCCGCCGTGGTAGGCGTTGCGCAGCGCGATCACATCGTAATTTCCCGTGTAGGCTCGTGCCATCAGCAGCGCGAGATCGTTCGCTTCCGATCCGGAGTTGACGAAGTAGCAGACTTTCAAGTCACCAGGCATTTTTGCGGCCAGCTTCTGCGCGTATCCGGCAATATTCGGATGCAGATAAATCGTGGTGGAATGTTGCAGCGTCTCATTTTGGCTGCGCGCAGCATCGACAACATACGGATGGCAATGACCCACACTGATCGTCACGATTCCGCCGAGCGCATCGAGATACCTCCGGCCGTGCTCGTCCCAAACGTACTGCATTTTCCCTTCCACCAGCATTAGTGGCTTTTTGTAGTAGATGAAAATTCCCGGATTCAGGAATTCCTTGCGCAAACGCGACACTTCATCCGCCGATGGGCCGCTGTATTCTTTCGGGTGATGGTCGAAGGGTGGAAGCGTCGGTTGCGTTTTCATTGCCTCTCATTGTGGCCTGAGGCGGCCATCTGGCAAGGATGCTCCGTGGGTTAGAGGGCGGGGCAAACGGATTCACGGCTTCTCAGCCGTTCACGATTTGATTAGCCGCGCGGAATGGATGTCCTGACTCGTTACCTGTGCGGCGAGGCGTAACGGTTCCGTAACTCGTTAAATCGAGATTCGAGATTCGAACGATTCACGATTCACGATTCACGCTCCGGTTAGAGCTCGATTACTTGTGCGGAGTGGATGTCTCCGCTGGCGCGAATTTCGCTGAGTAATTCTTCGCTCGGTGCGGTATCAAGATTCAAGACCGTCAGCGCCGTTCCACCCGCTTGGTTCCGGCTCAACGACATCGTGGCGATGTTGACTCCGTGATTGCCTAGCAACGTGCCGATCCGGCCAACGATGCCGGGTCGGTCCGTATTTTCTAAAATGAGAATGACGCCGTGCGGCCGCGCTTCCACCGGGCGACTGTTTACACTCACAATGCGCGGCGTCGCTCCAAAGAATGCGCCCGCGACCGAAATCGTGTTGCCTTCAGCACTGGCTGAGAGCTCTAGGAGATCGGTGTAGTCGCCGGCCGCACTTAAGCGCGTTTCCGTGATTTCGAGGCCAAGACTTTGGGCGAGCGCGGGTGCATTCACTTCGTTCACTTCGCTGCCGCCCGCGAGCTGCAAAAAACCTTTCAAAATCGCGCGGGTAATCGCGGTCGTGTCCACCTCATTGACTTTCCCGCTGTAATTAATGTTCAGCGTGTCCACACGGCGCGGCGCAACTTGGGAAAGAAATCTTCCCAGCTTTTCGCCGAACCGCAGATGCGGCCCGATGATCGACAAGGTCTTGGCATCGAGGTTCGGCATATTAACGGCGTTACGAATGGTGCCCTCGAGCAGCGCGGCGCGGATTGATTGCGCAATCTCAATGCCGACACTTTCCTGCGCTTCGGCGGTGGAAGCGCCAAGATGTGGAGTTAAGATCAAATTCGGTGCTGAGCGGAGCGGCGAGTCGTTAGGCAAAGGTTCGACCTCGAAAACATCGAGCGCTGCGGCCGCGACATGTCGATCTTGCAACGCTTTCGCCAGCGCGACTTCATCGATCAATCCGCCGCGCGCACAATTGATGATGCGCACGCCGCGTTTTGTTTTTAGCAAGCGCGCGGCATCGACAATATGCCGTGTCTCACTGGTCAGCGGCGTGTGCAGCGAGATGAAGTCGGAGTTTGCCAGTAAATCATCCACCTCATCCACCAGTTCCACTTGCAGACTTCGCGCGCGTGTGGCCGAAAGGTAGGGATCATAAGCGATCACGCGCATGCCGAAAGCGATCGCGCGCCGAGCCAGCTCGCTCCCGATTCGACCCATCCCAATCACACCAAGGGTCTTATTGTACAGTTCGACGCCTTCGAAATTTTTCCGTTCCCAACTCTGACCGCGCATGCTGGCATCGGCCTGCGGGATTTTGCGCGCGACGCAAAGCAAAAGGGAAAAAGCATGCTCAGCTGTGGACACGGTATTGCCGCTGGGTGCATTGAGCACGATCACACCGCGTCGCGTGGCCGTTTCAACATCGACATTGTCCACGCCCACACCGGCGCGCCCGATCACGCGCAATCGGGCGCCGGCGGTCAAGATTTTCGCCGTCACTTTGGTTTCGCTCCGCACCACCAGCGCGCTGAACTCCGGAATAATTTCAATCAACTTCGTTTCGCTTAATTTGGTTTGAAGCGACACCGCTAGCGCGCCATCGCGCGAGAGTTCCTCCAGGCCGCGTTGCGAAATGGGATCCGCGATTAAGACTTTTGGTGGAAGCATGAAGCGAAGCGTGAATCGTGAGCCGTTAAATTGTTAGATCGTTAAATCGTTGAAGCGTTGAACGATTAATGTTCCGCTTCCACTCTTCAACTTTTTAACGCTGTAACGTCAGCGGCGTGAGTCGCTGCTGCAAGTTGTGCGACGACTTCGATCTCGGCAGTTTGTGGAAACATGTCGAGCGGCGTGACCGATTCGAGCACGAATCTTCTTTGCAATTCACCGAGATCGCGCGCCATTGTGGACGGATTGCACGAAACGTAAATGAGCTTCGCGGGCGCAACATCGACAATCGTTTTGCAGATACCGTTCGTTAGGCCAGTCACCGGCGGATCGACGATGACGGTGGTTTTCTCTGGTGTAGTGGCGCGTGTCCTCACGCGCACGCCTTGAGAGTGTGCGGCTGAGACAGCCGCCTCTACAGCGTGTGTGTCGCGGAGAAGACGGGTCAGTGCTTCTTCGATCTCGCCGGCAACGTACGTTTCTTTCGCGCTTGCGTTTTCGCGCGCCGCCGCAATCGCAAACTTGTCCCAATCGATTCCGATGACGCGCTCGAATTTGGAGAGCAGCGCTTTCGTGAGAAAGCCCGCACCACAATAAGCGTCGATCAACAATTCCTGATTGGGCGGAACGATTCCCACGATCAAATCGCGCATGGCAGAAGCAACGGCATCATTGGTTTGCGAGAAAACGCGAGGCCCGGATACAGCGCGCAAGGTGTAATGACCATCGAGAACAGGGCTCGCGCGCAATCTGGCCAGCTCGCGATTGACTTCGTCCATTGCAATCGGGCAACGCTCGATGTCGATCAAACGATGGGAATCGCGCTGAAAAAATCCGATCACGCCATCCTGCGCATGCACTGTAATGCGATTGCGATACGCATACGAAATGGGTGAGGGGATGATCGGCCGCATCGGGACGTTTTTTATTTTTCCGATTCGCTGTAAAACATCCCGGACCTGCCGCCATTTGATCGCAAGTTGGTGTTCGTATGCGATGTGCTGATATGCGCAGCCGCCGCATCGACCGAAGTACGGACACTGAGACTTAACGCGATGCGGCGAAATTTCCTGAAGATCGACAAGTTCCGCCTCGGCGAATTGTTTTTTCTCGCGCACGATTTGCGCCGAAATACGCTCGCCATCAATGGTGAAGGGAACAAAGACCGCTTTGCCGTTTTCCCGCGCAACCCCTTTGCCGCCAAAGGCGATGTCCTTGATTTTTAGATCGACGGTGCGCAGTCGGAAAGAGCCGGCTGGCGGAGGCGTTTCAATTGGAACCAGCATCGATGGCCCGCTCAATCGCCGCTTCCAGGTTTTCCATTTTGACCGGCTTGATCAGGTGCTCGGCAAAACCAGCTTCCAAGCTTCGCTCAATGTCTCCATTCATGCCGAAACCGCTGATGGCGATTCCGCGCATGCCCGAGATGGCGCGAAGATAAGTCATGAGTTCTGCGCCGTTGCCGTCGGGCAAAGCGATGTCGCTGATGAGGAGATCGAATTGATTGCGCGCAGCCGTTTCCATGGCCGAACGCATGCTGTGGGTGGCCGCGACTAGATGACCGCGCCGGATCAGTAATTTTTCCAGCGCCGTGCACGTGTCTTGATGATCCTCCACCAGCAAAATACGAAGGGGGCGTGTGCCGGTCGGCTCGGGTGACTTTGTCGCGACTGTTTTCGCCGACGAAACCGTGTGCATGGTCAACACAAAAGTGGAACCGCGATCGCGGCCCTCGCTTTTTGCAGTCAACGTTCCACCGTGGGCTTGCGCGAGGGACTTTGAGATTGCCAGGCCGAGTCCAAGCCCGCCGTAGCATTGCTGAAACGAACGCTCCCCCTGCTCGAATGGATTAAAAATGCGTTCCATGATTTCAGAATCAATGCCGACGCCGGTGTCGCGCACACTGATCGCCAGGAGTTGCGGCTCGGGATTGGTGGATGAAATCGTGATATCGCCGTGTGCGGGGGTGAACTTGATGGCGTTCTTTAACAAGTTCCAAATGATTTGCTGAAACTTCGCCGTGTCCGCTGCGACGTAGTGGGCACCGGCCCGCAAATGAAGCTGGAGATGAAGTTGTCTGGCGTCCGCTTCGGCGCGGCAAATCTCAGCGACATTTGCGATGGTCTCGTGCGCATCGAGCGAATCGAATTTTAGCTGCAATTTGTCTTTGGCAATCCGCGTAAGATCGAGAAGATCGTCGATCAACTGGCCTTCCAACTCGACATTGCGCCGAATCATGGCGAGCGCGGATTTGGCATCTTGTGACGAACCTGGCTCGCGTTCGAGCATGTCCAATGCTGCCAGCACCGGCGTGAGCGGCGTCCGCAGCTCATGCGATAACATGGCCAGAAAATTGTCCTTTGTGCGGTTGGCTGCTTCGACCGCCGATTTTTGCTGCTCGAGTGTCGCTTGCGTTTGCCGGTGCTCGGCCATGGCCGAGGAGAGCGCCATGGCCGTGATGGTGAGCACTGCGGTCCAGGCTTGCAATGCGATGAGAGATTGGTTCTCGGTTTGCACGCTGAACGGGCCAAAACCGTGCAGCGTTCCCCAAATCGCGATAGCTGAGAGAAGGAAAACGCCCGTGGCGGTTTCCCGTTGCGTAAAACGGAAGGCGGTCCAAATCACGATTGGCCCGCAGATAAACGAGATCGGATAATTGCGGGCCGAAACCGAAATCCAGCCGCCAAAAACCGCTTCGGTGACCGCGAATAGCAGGAAAAGAAGGACGCCCACTTCGATGGCGTCGCGACGGGTCCAGCGCCGGGGCGGAGCCGTGCTCCAGAGAAGAATGAGTGGCGCGACAACGAGAGCTCCGGCGAAATCACCCAGCCACCACGTCATCCAGATTGTACCGTAATTTGCCCAGTCGGCAAAACCACCGAGAGCAAGACTCGTTACGCCAAAGGTTGGACTAACGACGGTGCTGAGAACGGCTGCACCCGCAAATTTGAAAACGTTCTGCGGCCGATCGAACACATGCAGTCCGCCGGCAAAGTGATTCACCAGCCACGCTCCGCAAAGTGCTTCGAGTGTGTTGCCGGTGGCGATGCCTAATGAAGTCGCGATGCTGCCCATGGTTATGGCGCTGACCGCCAAGGCGCCGATAAAAATCGCCGGCCACACCCGGTAGCCAAGCAACAGCAACGCCGCCAGCGCGATGCCGGTCGGCGGCCAGACCGGCGACGCACTCGCGTGGAAGAAAGCGAGCTTGAGCGCGAGTTTGCCGACGACGAAGTAAACCAACGCCAGAACAGCGGCGGCTAGAAGCGTCGGAAAACGTCGCGAATTTTTGTCCCGCGCCATTTCGAATCCGGTTTACCTCTACGACGTGGCGACGCGACGTCAACCATGAGCTTACGAGGAACTTAGAACGGACCTAGCTTTGTTGAGAGGCCTAGCCACGTCAGGATCACTCAGAGAACGCCCAACGTCCAACATCTAACGTTGAATTCACAGCGTCTTCATTCAACGTTCGGTGTTCGGCGTTGGACGTTCGGTGTTTGCTGCTCTTGCGGAATAATGTCCCGGAAAGCCTTCGGGCTCGAGATTACAAGCCGTTGGTGGGATCAGCGGCTCAGTAATCGCGCACGTACGGATACTTCGATTCGTTACCGAGCTCGGGCGGGAATTCGGAGTAACCGGCGTGGATGTATCGAGTGTCGTTAGGCAAAAGTGGAGCATAACTTTCTCGCCACATTGGGAAGGGAAAGGTCAGAATCTCAAGAAGTCCAGCAATGTGCCGCGTTGCAGAGCGGCCTACTCCACGCACAACTCCGTAGCCGGCTGCGGCGGCATTGCCTTCGTCCGTGTTAATCTTCGCAACTGTCACCGGAATCTCGGCCGGTGCGAGAAAAAAATTGGCCAGTCCACGGCCGAGCTTGCGGGTCGGCCCGTAGTCATTGGAGGGCGGGTCCTGAATGTCGGCGAGCAAAGTTCCAGCGAACCCGATAACCAGCGCGGCCAAAGTAAGGTTTTTCATAAGCGCTCCTGACAATTAAGCAGACCTTAGAATACTAAATCAAGCCCGAAATTATTTCGCGGTAATTTTTCATTTTTGGTTTTCGGGCGCGGTGCGTTTCTTCGTCACGATCATCGAAATGCTGATGGTGACGGTAAGAATTAGAACGATCACTGCGAGCGAAAGACCATTCGGCACATGGACAAAATCCGCGATAATCATCTTGATTCCGACAAATGCGAGCACCAGCGCGAGCCCTGTCTTCAAGTAGATGAATCGGTCGATCAGGTTTGCGAGTAGAAAATAAAGCGATCGCAGGCCGAGAATCGCGCAAATATTGGAAGTGTAAACAATGAATGGGTCGCGTGTGATCGCGAACACGGCCGGGATAGAATCGACGGCAAAAATCAGGTCCATTACGTCAATAACAATTAACGCCAGGGCCAGCGGTGTCAGCATCCATCGGCCGTCCACCTTGGCTTTGAAGTGTTCTCCGTAAAATTCGCGCGTGATTGGAAATGTGCGGCGGCAGACCCGCATCACCCAACTGTCTCCAAACTCGCGTGGTGAAGTTTTCCCGAAAAACATCCGGAATGCGCTGACCAGCAGAAAAACACCAAAAAAATAGAGAACAAAGCTAAACCGCTGCACCAGCGCAATGCCGCACCAAATCATGATCCCGCGCATAACCAGGGCGCCGAGAATTCCCCAAACCAGGGCGCGATGTTGTGCGATCGGTGGGACGCGGAAGTAGGTGAAGATAAGAACGAAGACGAAAATGTTATCAACGCTCAGCGAGTATTCGATCAAGTATCCGGTGAGAAATTCGAGCCCTTTCTCCGGTCCGCGCAGTTTCCACACGAGGACGTTGAACAGGAGCGAGAGCACGATCCAGATGACGATGCGATGCGCCGCCGCGCGCATGCTCAGTGCGCGGTCGCGCCGTTTGAACTGAACAAGATCGACAACCACCGCGAGGAAAACGCCAATGTGAAAGGCGATCCAAAACCAAATGCTCGTGGACACGGCGCGTAGCGTTTCACGACGAGCATCCCATCGCAATCGCAAATGGCGCGCTTCCCGAGTTTTTTCTCGCGCAGGAAATTCTTCGTCGTAGTTTGTCAGGCTCGCATGGATGCGGAATTGGAGAAATTAATCGAATCGGGAAAACTCACCTCGAGAGCGGCCGAGCTACTGGACAAGCTAAGGCCGGGAGCCTTTTGCCTGCACAAAAGCTGGGGCTTCGGCCGAGTGGCCGAGTGGAATCTTCTCCTCAATCAAATCGTCATCGATTTCACCGGCAAAAAAGGGCATTCGATGCAATTGCCGTACGCAGCGGAGAATCTCGTGGCCATTCCGCCGGAACATTTTCTTGCGCGCAAGGCGACCGACCTCGTGTCGATCAAGCAACTTGCAAAGCAAGATCCGGCCGCCCTCGTCCGCAACGTTCTCGAAAGCTTCGGCGGAAAAGCAACCGTTCAGGAGATCAGTGAATGGTTGGTGGGCGACATCTTGACCGAAACGGAATGGAAACGCTGGTGGGAATCGACCAAGAAAGTTTTAAAGGCGAGCGGCTATTTTTCTGTTCCGGCGAAGAAGAACGAGCCGGTGGAGTTGCGCGCTGAAGCCGTGTCCAAAGCCGATGAGCTGATTGCGTCGTTCAATCAGGCGAACAAACCAAGGGAGAAAGCGGGGGTTCTCGATCAAATCGTTAGGCTGCACGCCGAGTTCAAGGAGCCGGGAAGGCAATTGCAGCCGATCGTCACAGCGGTCGAAACGGCCGCGATGCGCAATCAAAAATTGCATCCGGAACTTTCTTTCGACCTGATCATCAGCCGGGACGAACTGCTCGAGCGCGTGCCGCAGTTAAGATCGACAATTGTCGGCTTCACGTTGGCGAAATTGATTGTGGACGAGGAAGCGCGGCTGGCCTCGATTCTGCCAAAGCTGCCGGCGGCGAAGGAGAAGAAAATCCTGCAAACGTTACCAGCTGCTCTGGGCGAGCGCTGGACGGAGCGCGCGTTGCGGTTGATGCGCGAAAGCCACGGTCGGCTGGTCGCGCAAATTCCGCGCGTCTTGAGCGAAGCCGGACAGCACGCGCAACTGCGAACCATGCTGGAACGCAGCATTCGCGAACACTCCGCCACCAGCGAAATGCTGGTCTGGTTAGGCAACGAGCGCGCGGAGTGGCGTGAGCTGATTAACTCCGAACTGCTCGCGGCCATTTTGTCCGCGGTCGAGCGTGAGCAGCATCAGGCACCGGGTCGCGCCGGAAAGCTGCAGCGATTGCTCGCCGAAGATCGGCAGTTACTCGGTGAGATGTTTGCGAATGAAGACGTGAGCGTGGCGCGCGACGCCATGCGGCGGCTACAACTTAGCCCGTTGTTCGATGAGTTGACCAAGCGCTCGTTGCTCGCGCGCATTGTGAAGATTCATCCGCAGCTCGAAAGCATGATCACCGGCGCGCAGTCGGCCGAGCAGGACGCGCACTTGATTGTTTCCTGGAGCAGTCTGCGCAGGCGCGAGGCCGAGTACGAAGAGCTCGTCAAAAGGAAAATTGCGGAGAACAGCAAGGAAATCGCGTTGGCGCGGTCCTATGGCGATCTGAGCGAGAATTTCGAATTCAAGGCCGCCAAACAAATGCAAGCCGTGCTCATGCGTCGCAAAGCAGAATTGGAACAGATGCTGCATCGCGCGCGGGGGACATCCTTCGAAAACCCGGATACATCGCGCGTCTCCATCGGGACCGTGGTCACCTTGCGCGATGTCGATTCAAAAAAAGAAGAGACTTACACGATTCTCGGCGCCTGGGACGGTGATCCCGACCGCCACATTATTTCGTATCAAACCGCCATTGGGCAGGCAGTACTTGGCCGCAAGTCGGGTGAGAGCGTTAACCTCAACGAACACAGCGGCGTCGCGCGTTTCGAGATTATCTCCATCGATCCTGCCCCAGCAGACACAGCGGAGACAGCGACGGAAACTCAGCCGCTCCCGATCGTCGTAGAAGAATCGGCAGGCTGACGCGGCGGCTCGGCATCTTTGCGGCTGAGGGCGATCAGCAGCAGCCAGATCAACAAAAGGGTCAACAGACTGATCGCCACGATGGTCGCGAACAGCTTGGGTTTCATAATGTGCCGATGGATCTTTCTTCCCGCACCCACGCACGCGATGAGGATGAGCAAGCCGGCGGCTGCGAAATACAGGGTACTGTTCATTTTTGCGCGCTTGCTGAGATCGACATCTACTTTTTCGCTGAATCGGCTTGCAACTAAATTTCTGATTAGGGGATAATGGGGACCTCATGAACCGCAAGATCCACCATCTGGCTGTCTGGATCCTCGTCGTTGTTCATCAACTCGTCGGCTACGGCTGGTACGCAATCTTCGGCGAAAAATGGCTAAATCTTCACGCCCGGACGATGACGGACATCGACCGGACACATAATGTCGGCGCATATTTGTTTGCAATCATCACAGCGATCGTCGTCAACTATGCGCTCGCCTGGCTGATCGGGCGTCTCAATGCGACGAACGCAATCGCCGGTTTGAAGATCGCACTCATCTGCTGGTTCGCATTTCTTTTCGTCGAGCACGCCACCATCGCCGTGTTCTCGTCCTTCGAGACGAATTCGTGGCCGCTGATTCTCATCGACATGGGTCGGCCCCTCGTCGCGTGGGCGATCAGCGGCGCCGTCCTCGGCGCCTGGCGCAAGCAGACGTAGAGAGACAGGATTAACAGGATTTCTGGATTGAACTAAGAATTTGGGTCTCGTGAAAATCGGGCAAATCCTGTCTAGCAATCGACCCGCTTTTCAGAGATCCAATCGAATCAAATTTTGGTATCCTGTCGATTTACTCGATTAACTACGGACTGGGCAACGCTTTGGTTTCTTCTTTCGGGGAGGAAACGGATCCGCCCTCAATTTTCGTCGCGCTCATCACGTAGGTGACCGTGACGGTCGAGCCGACTTTGAGATCCGTTGAGCCTTTCGTCGTCGCCGGATCGATATCGATTTCCAATCGCTCGGTTCCCTTTTGCACTGTAACCATGCTACCCGTCGCGGTGACCACCGTTCCTGTGACTTGATAGGTCTTCGCACCAGCGGCGAATGCTGCGCCGCTGAACACCAGACTAAATGCCGCCATCAAAGAGACAATTCTTGGATTCATATTTTGCGATAAGGCCGATGCGGGTACGAGGCAAATCTCAACAGGATCCCGATCTTGGTGTAGAGAGGCGGCTGTCCTCAGCCGCGGTCCCAGGATTCGGAATTGGGCGTTGAGCAGCCTGCTCGCGAAAGCTTTCGGAGTTGGACGTTCGGCGTTTGTTTCTTATTCCTTCGGCGGCTCCGGCATCGTTTTCAATCCCACCCGAGCAAGGTACTCATCGGCTTGAAGGAGATCAGTCCCGGCGCGTTCGACGATCTTGAGCAAGTTGTCCATCGACGAAACTTCCTCGAGCTGTTCGGTTAGGAACCACTGAAGAAAATTAATCGTGATGTAGTCGTTCTGCTTTCGGGCCAATCCGACGAGTCCGTTGATTTGCTGAGTGACGTGGATTTCCTGGTCGAGCGACAGTTTGACCGCATCGCGCGCCGTCTTGAATTTGGACTTGGGCGCAGCGATCGCCGGGATCATCACGCGTCCGCCCGCATCGACAACGTACTTGATAAACCGCAAGGCGTGACCCTTCTCTTCCTCGGCTTGCTGGAAAAAATGCTGCGACAATTGCGGCAGGGCCTCGGCCGCAAAATGCGCGGCGATTGCGTAATACTGCAACTCCGCACTGAACTCGTAGCCGATCTGTTCGTTAATGGCGTCGATAACCTTCTGACTCGTAAGCATAGAGAAACCTACCGCGGATTACGCAGATGCAAACGGATACACGCTGACTCAGACGTCTGTCCTCCGACCTCTGACCCAATCGCGTCGATGACTTTTTGGCTGGTAAGCATAGGAGACCTTTCTGCTGGATTCCTTTCTCTTAGCGCAGCAACGCATGATGATCAATTCGGGCATGAAGTGAGTTCTTCCGAAAGCGAAAAAGAAATCCAAGCCGCAAAAGGCTACGGCCATTCGCGCCCTGCGTGGCAAATACAAGCACCTCGATCTAATGAAGGGATTGATACAATCACGAAAAGAGGGTCGACAGAGAGCGTGATATTCCTCGTCATGTGAACACAGTAGCTATGTTCCTGTATAAATGGAAACCGCTCCGAGTTGGGTGGCGATTGCCTGCGGAGCGCGTGTATTCCGAGCGAAGATTGAGACGGTCATAGACGGCTGCTACAAGGTAAAAACACCCAGCACCTTGATTGGAACAAGGTGCTGGGAATTCTGGCGACGTCCTACTCTCGCACGGCCTATCGCCGTACTACCATCGGGGCTGCAGCGTTTCACTGCCGTGTTCGGAATGGGAACGGGTGGGGCCACTGCGCGATAGTCACCAGAAGCCTGCTCCGATTTTCGGAGCAGGCTTCTGGCGCGTGATTGGTGATCCGTTAAATCGTTACCGGCTGCCGGCTGTGTCTCGGTCTTAACCTTTAAACTTCGTAACTTTTTTAACATTCCAACGATTCGCGTTCAACTGTCAAAGAACACGCTAGTCCGCTGACAACTACATACAGAGCGTTTGAGAACGCACATTCAAGGCTTCGTTTTGTTCTGAGATCATTCGTCTCTTCTGTTGACTGGAACCGGGGTCAGCGACCCCGGCTACAGCGTAACAGAAAAGTAAATGATCAAGCCGAACGGGTTATTAGTACTCCTGAGCTGAACATGTTACCATGCTTACACCCGAAGCCTATCAACGTGGTGGTCTACCACGACCCTTCAGGGAGATCTCATCTTGGGATAGGCTTGGCGCTTAGATGCTTTCAGCGCTTATCCTTTCCGAACATAGCTACCCAGCACTGCTCTTGACAGAACAACTGGAACACCAGCGGTTCGTCAGACCCGGTCCTCTCGTACTAAGGTCTGAACCCCTCAAATCTCCTGCGCCCACAGTGGATAAGGACCGAACTGTCTCGCGACGTTCTGAACCCAGCTCGCGTACCACTTTAACCGGCGAACAGCCGGACCCTTGGGACCTTCTCCAGCCCCAGGATGTGATGAGCCGACATCGAGGTGCCAAACCCTGCCGTCGATATGAGCTCTTGGGCAGGATCAGCCTGTTATCCCTAGCGTACCTTTTGTCCGTTGAGCGATGGCAATTCCACGTTCAACCACCGGATCACTTGGACCTACTTTCGTATCTGCTCGACATGTGTGTCTCGCAGTTAAGCTGGCTTATATCCATATACTCGTCACCTGATTGCCAACCAGGTTGAGCCAACCTTCGTACTCCTCCGTTACTCTTTGGGAGGATACCGCCCCAGTAAAACTAGCCGGCTGCCAGTGTCCCTCAGCCCGATAGAGGGCATGAGGTTAGTTATTCCAATACCGAAGGGTGGTGTTTCATTGACGGCTCTGCGACCCCCAAAAGGGCCGCTTCAAAGCCTCCCACTTACGCTAAGCATCGAGATCGAAACAACAGTAACAGCGTGTAGTAAAGGTGCATAGGGTCTTTCCGTCCTACTGCGGGTAGGCGGCATCTTCACCGCCACTACAACTTCGCTGAGCTCCTCGTTGAGACAGCGGTCAACTCGTTACACGATTCGTGCAGGTCGGAACTTACCCGACAAGGAATTTCGCTACCTTAGGACCGTTATAGTTACGGCCGACATTCACGGGGACTTCGGCTCGCAGCTTCGTCCCGCTTGCGCGGGACTAACCGCTTACCATAATCTTTCCGCATTGGTCACGTGTCACACCCTATACGTCGTCTTAACGACTTGGCAGAGTGCTGTGTTTTTGTTAAACAGTCGGTTGACCCATTTCACTGCGACCCGCACCACTTTAATGACTCTTCCTCTCCAGTTAACTGGAGATTGCCAGCTGGGGGAGGTTTGCCTGCTTTGCAGGCTAACCGTCTGACGGAATCACCAAAGTGGTGCGGGTACCCCTTCTTCCGAAGTTACGGGGCTAGATTGCCGAGTTCCTTAACGAGGTTTCACTCACGCGCCTTGGCACAATTATGCCCACCCACCTGTGTCGGTTTACGGTACGGGCTACCGTGGGAACACCCGGAAGTTTTTCTTGGTTCCCGTTTTAATGGATCCGCTTCAGCCGAGGCCTCCACGTCCTTGCCCTTGCGGGCAGACCGCCACTTTCAATCGGCGGCCCATCTCTACAGAAACGTACTTCCGAGCTTAACCACAGCCGGTGCAGGAATATTAAACCTGCTTTCCATCGTCTACGCCCTTCGGCCTCGACTTAGGTCCCGACTAACCCTGGGAGGACGAACCTTCCCCAGGAAACCTTGGGTTTACGGCGGACAGGAATTTAACCTGTCTTATCGCTACTCATGTCTGCATCCTCACTTCTTAACGCTCCACCGCAATTTCCATCGCGGCTTCGATGCATTAAGAACGCTCCCCTACCAATCCGACCCGCCGAGGCGGATCGTCTTCCAGAGCTTCGGTATACCGTTTATCGCCAATCATTATCGGCGCGAGATCGCTCGATGAGTCAGCTATTACGCACTGTTTAAATGATGGCTGCCTCTAAGCCAACATCCTCACTGTCTTAGCAACCTCACATCCTTTCCACTGAACGGTATTTGGGCACCTTAGCTGCTGGTCTGGCATGTTTGCCTCTCGCGCGTGAAGCTTATCCCCCACGCACTGACTCCCGTGTTACGCCTCAAGGTATTCGGAGTTTGATTGAGTTCGGTACCCTGGTATGGGCCCTAGTTCATCCAGTGCTCTACCTCCTTGAGTTAGCACACGAGGCTAGCCCTCAAGCTATTTCGGGGAGAACCAGCTATCACGGGGTTTGATTAGTCTTTCGCTCCTACCCACAAGTCATCCCAGACGTTTTCAACCGTCACGGGTTCGGACCTTCAGTTGCGGTTAAGCAACCTTCATCCTGCTCATAGGTAGATCACCTCCGCTTCGGGTCTACTACCAGCGACTAGGTCGCCCATTTCGGACTCGCTTTCGCTTCGCCTCCAGCGCAGAACGCCTTAGGCTTGCCACTGATAGTAACTCGCAGACTCATTAAGCAAAAGGCACGCTATTAGTCGCCGAGGCGACCTCTAACACCTTGTAAGCACATCATTTCAGGTACTATTTCACTCCGCTCGCAGCGGTTCTTTTCACCTTTCCCTCGCGGTACTGGTTCACTATCGGTCGCCAATGAGTATTTAGGCTTACGCCGTGGTCGGCGCAGATTCATACGAAGTTTCACGTGCATCGTATTACTCAGGAAATCCCTAGGCGTGCTCCGGTTTTCGGTTACGGGCCTCTCACCCTCTATGGCGCAGCTTTCCAGAAGCTTCACCTAACCTTTGCACTACCACGTCGGGCTCCTACAACCCCCAGTCCCACTTTGCCCACTCATTTCGACTTCTCTGGAATTCGGAATGAGCAAAGTGGAGCTGGGTTTAGCCTGTTCCGCTTTCGCTCGCCACTACTGACGGAATCTCTTTCGATTTCTTTTCCTCCGGTTACTGAGATGTTTCACTTCGCCGGGTGTCGCGATGCTTGTGCTATGGATTCACACAAGCTCGAGCAAGTATTACCTCGCTCAGGTTACCCCATTCGGACATTCACGGGTCAAAGCGTGTTTGCCGCTATCCGTGACTTATCGCAGCTTACCACGTCCTTCATCGCCTATTGGCACCAAGGCATCCATGATGCGCTCTTTGTAGCTTGATCAATCTGTTCATCCAGCCCCATGCGTGGGGCTGGACGAGATTCTTTGATAACTGAAACTCTCCTGTAGATCGCAAGCGAGACGCTTACGCTACATTGATTTCAGACTCAGCTCTTAAAGTTGTACTTTCTTACTACCCTGTATGTAGATGTCAAAGAACCAGCCCTAGCGTACATCTCAGACTACAAAAAAACTCAATCTCATGCCGACCATAATTTTCGTTTCCGATAAATCATGCCGGGACAAAATTGAGTCCAATTTGCAGTCCCAAATGTACGTAGAACGAACTCCTTGGTTAGAGGAGTCCCGCTTTCAGCAGGATATACAAATTACCCCGCATCGGGGATTGGTCAATGTCATTCCGTAAAAAAATTTTGCAGCCTTCGCCGGCTTGTAATACCTTGGAGCCGAAGCGGTTGCTCGACCTTCTAGCACGCGAATTCTCTTGCATGCCAAAGGAAAAGACTTCAGCCGCAGCAGCATCAAGATCGGCAACCGGGTTGCGAGTACAAAATGAAGCGGCGGTCTAAATCCAAGCTAAATGGCGGTCTCGGTCGTGAACGGATAAAAACCAATTTACAGATTTCGCGGATTTTCACAGATTCTTGGAAGTTCCGTTTTTTAATCGGCGTTAATCTGTGTAATCTGCGGATCGATTGAACCCACCTTTCCAACGCAGCGACGGCCGCACGTCCGATCAGGTCCGCGCCGTGGATTTCGAATTGAACATCGCGCCCAATGCCAACGGGTCGGTCCTCGTCTCGATGGGCAACACGCGTGTGATTTGTGGCGTGACAATCGAAGAAGGGGTGCCGCGTTGGATGAAGGAACAAAATGTAACCGGCGGCTGGCTGACGGCCGAATACTCGATGTTGCCGTATTCAACGACTACGCGAAAGCCGCGCGACATTTCAAGAGGTCGTCTCGATGGACGCAGCACCGAGATCCAACGGCTGATCGGGCGCTCGCTGCGCGCAGTGGTCGATCTTGAAAAACTTGGACCGCGTACGATGTGGGTGGATTGCGATGTGCTCCAAGCCGACGGCGGAACGCGAACCGCGGCGATTACAGGCTCGAGTCTGGCTGTGGCGATCGCGTGCCGAAAACTCGCGAAGGAAAAGAAGGTGGATGCTCCACCAATCAAAAAACTTGTTGCCGGAGTAAGCGCCGGCATGCTCGACGGCAATCCCATTGTCGATCTTAACTATGAAGAGGACAAAGCGGTCACTGTCGATTTTAACTTGATTGCGACTGAGGACGGCGAGTTCGTTGAAGTGCAAGGATCGGGCGAGGAAGCAACATTCGCTCAATCGCAGCTCAATGAGATGCTTGGGCTCGCTCGCAAAGGCATCGCCGATTTGATCGCGGCGCAACGCGCAGTTCTCGCGCGCATCATGGTTTCGCCGCCGGAGTAAGCGAGCGGAGATGACGGAGTAGTGGGGTACCTGTAATAGGTTTGCGTAGTTCGCGCATTAGCGTTAAAGCGAAACGCCGCTCATGAAGAAAGCGCTCATCACAGGAATCACCGGGCAGGACGGAAGTTATCTCGCCGATTTGCTGCTCAAGAAAGACTACGAGGTGCACGGGATCATTCGCCGCGCGAGCACTTTCAACACCTCGCGCATCGACCACCTTTACGCCGATCCGCACATCAACGGTGTGCGCCTGTTTCTCCATTACGGCGATCTCGCCGATTCAGTCAATTTGGTGAAGCTGCTTTACAATTTGAAGCCGGACGAGATTTATCATCTCGGCGCGCAAAGCCACGTGCGCGTGAGCTTCGACATTCCTGAATATACATCCGACGTGACTGCTGTCGGCACGATTCGCATTCTGGAGGCGATTCGCGAAGCTGGATTGCGCTCGCGTTTTTATCAGGCTTCGAGTAGCGAGATGTTCGGCAAAGCCCAAACGGTCCCGCAGAATGAAAAGACGCCGTTTTGGCCACGCAGCCCGTATGGCGTGGCAAAAGTTTTTTCGTATTGGGCGACTGTGAATTATCGCGAGAGCTACGGCCTGCACGCGAGCAACGGTATCCTGTTCAATCACGAGAGCCCTCGTCGCGGCGAAACTTTTGTGACACGGAAGATTTCGCGCGCAGTCGCGGCGATTAAGCACGGCCTGCAGCACGAATTATTTCTCGGCAACCTAGAAGCGAAGCGCGACTGGGGTTACGCACCGGAGTATGTCGAGGCCATGTGGCAAATAGTGCAGCAGGCTCAAGGTGACGATTTCGTCATCGCGACCGGCGAAACGCACACCGTGCGCGAATTCACCGAAGCGGCGTTTGCACATGTCGATCTTGATTGGAAAAAGTACGTCAAACACGATCCGCGTTATGAACGTCCAGCGGAGGTCGACTTGCTCATCGGCAATTCGGCGAAGGCGAAAGAGATCCTCGGTTGGGAACCGAAAGTACGATTCAAGGAGCTGGTTCGCATCATGGTGGATGCGGACATGGAACTGTTGGCGCGCGAGACACCAAGAAAGCATTTAGGCAAGTTGCCATAGTTGTAACCGCCGGTTTGCCGGCCGCGGCTTTGCTAGGACGCGCCCCGAGGGTATCGTGGTCAGCCCCGCTGCCTCCGGCCTAACGAATGACTAGAGCTTGTTTCGGGCGCAGCCCCGGCACGAGCGCGTCCAGCGGCAGATTGACGATCGTCACATGCGCGCCGAGCCCGACCATGTCGTAAAGATTAATAATATCAGTCGAGCGCATCCGGATACAGCCGTAACTCACAGGATGTCCGATGTTCCTCTCTTCCGGGGTGCCGTGAATGTAGATGTCCCGGGCGAACGCATTGGCATTTTGCGCTTCTCGTCCGCGCAGCCAAATGATTCGAGTCACAATCGGATCGCGTCCGGGCGCGTCCACAGCCACGATTTCACCGGTGCGGCGGCGATCCTTGAACCTGGTACCGAGCGGCGCGCCATCGCCGATTTTATCTGCGACTTCCAATTCCCCGAGCGGTGTGCAGAAGCTGCCGCGCCAATCACCAAGCCCGAACTTGGAAGTGGAGACCGGATACACCGCCGTTAACTTGCCTTGCTCGAGCAATGCCAATTTTTGATCGTGCGCGCTAATGACGATCTGATGCTGGGTGTCGGGTGCGACGCAGGATGCGAGGGCGAATATGACGAGCAAACATTTGATGTGGTTCGTGTATTCCCTTGCTCGATGCCAAAAAGAATGCGCCTTCGACGCCTGATTTAACATCGCCCGCGGAGCGGTCGGTCCACCTTCGCTTTTCATCGGTTGAATCGAAAAAATTTCTCCGCGGTTTCGGTTGTCGCTTCCGCAACTTCTTCCAGCGAAATGCCGCGCGCGGCCGCGATTGTTTCGGCAACGATGCGCGTGTGCGCAGGCTCGGAACGCTTCCCGCGGAACGGGACAGGTGCGAGATAAGGGCAATCTGTTTCCACCATGAATTTGTCTAGGGGCACGTGGGCCGCGACATCACGCACCGGTTTGCCATTTTTGAACGTCACGATTCCAGTGAAGGAAACGAGATGGCCAAGCTCGAACACTTCATTGGCTTGATCAAGTGTGCCGCCGAAACAGTGAAAAACGCCGCGCATTTTTCCTGCGTACGGCCGCATCAGTTCAAACGTATCGTCCCAAGCGTCGCGTTGATGGATGACCACGTTAAGCCCGAATTCCACTGCGAGATCGAGCTGCTCCTCGAACAGCGCCGCCTGTTTCGATTTATAAGCGCCGTCTTCGATTGTCGCCTCGAGCTCCTCTTCGGTTTCACTCTGCAGTGCATTGAACACTTGCACGCTCTTTTGTTTACGAGCTTCGACACTCGGCAGGTGGTGATAATCGAGTCCCGTCTCACCGAATGCGACCACGCGCGGACTTTTCGCCAGCTCATGCAAAGACGCGATTACATCATCGCCTGCCTGCGCGACGTATGTCGGGTGAACGCCAATCACGGCGAACACGTTTCGATATTTTTCAGCAAGCTCGACCGCGCGCCGGCTGCTCTCGACCGAAGTTCCGATCGTGATGATCCGCGTGACGCCAGCTTCGGTCGCCCGACGAATCACGTCATCGAGATCATTCGCGAAATCCGGATAGTCGAGATGGGCGTGGGTTTCGATTAGCATCGCACGTTAAGGCCTTACAGCGATATAAAGGGTTGAAGCGGAAGAGCATTCGGAAAGTTGGAAAAGTAATCGACGGCTTCAACGCTTTAGCTCTTCAACGCTTCACCGTTCCAATCTACCATTCGATAATTGTGCTCGCCCAGGTAAGGCCGCCGCCGAAGACAACCATCAGGACATAATCGCCGGATTTGATGCGACCGGTCCGATTTGCTTCGTCAAGCGCAATCGCCACTGCGGCAGCGGACGTGTTTCCGTAGCGATCGAGGTTCATGTAAAACCTCTCCAGTGGAATCTTCAGACGATCGGCGATGGCTTCGATAATGCGCAAGTTCGCCTGATGCGGAATTACGCAAGCGATGTCGTGGATCGACAATCCCGCCTGGTCGAGCGCTTTTTTGGATGCGTCGATCATGGCGGTGACCGCTTGCTTGTAAACTTCCTTTCCGATCATGTGGATGGTGTTCAGATTAAGATCGACATTGTCGCGGGTGATCGGGCAGCGCGAGCCACCGCCCGGCATGAAAAGGATGTCACTGAATTGTCCATCGCTTCCGATGTGTGTGCTGATTACGCCATGGGTGCTGCCGCGATGGCGCAAGATAGCCGCGCCAGCGCCGTCGCCAAAAAGGACGCAAGTATTACGATCGGTCCAGTTTGTGATTGAGGTCAATTTTTCCGCACCGATGACGAGGACGGTGTCGTAGGTGTGGGAAGTGATAAATTGTTGTCGCGATCTCAAGGCCGAAAATGAATCCGGCGCAAGCGGCCGAGATGTCGAGGCAGGCTGCGTTCCTGGCTCCGATTTTTTTTTGTACGAAACAAGCCGTCGCGGGGAAAAGCATGTCGGGTGTGGCCGTGGCGACGAGGATGAGTTCGATCTCCTCGGACGAGATCTTTGCCTGCTCGATGGCTTTGAGTGCCGCCCTGGCTGCCATGTCGCTGGTGTTTTCATCTTTGGCGGCGATGCGCCGTTCCTTGATGCCCGTGCGGGTGGTGATCCAATCGTCGTTCGTCTCCACGATTTTCGACAGATCCTCATTCGTTAGGCGCTTCTCCGGCACGTAACTGCCCGTGCCGATGATCGACACGCTGCGGTTGGTTTTACCCGAGCGCGGGCTCGAGCGAGGCTGTCGTTTCATGATAACGGCGAATTTCCTCGACGATATGCGGGTTAACGCGGTGATCAATCGATTCGGCTGCTACCCGGAGGGCGTTCTTGATCGCGAGCGGAGTGCTGGCGCCGTGCGCGATGATGCAAATGCCGTTGACGCCAAGGAGCGGACTGCCACCATACTCCTCGTAGTTTGTCTTTCGCTTGATGTCGTTAAAAGCGTGGCGCGCGATGTAAGCGCCAGCCATACGCACTTTTGTCCGTGTTAATTCATGTTTCAGCCACTTGAAAATTGCGACCGCAATAGATTCGGACGTTTTCAAAATCACGTTGCCAACGAAACCATCGCACACCACCACTTCCACCGGATCTTCGAACAAATGCCGACCCTCGATATTGCCGACAAAATTCAGCCTGCTTCGCTTGAGCAATTTGAAAACTTCTTTCGTTAACTCAGTGCCTTTTACGTCCTCCTCGCCGAGAGAAACCAAACCAACTGTCGGATTCTTATAGCCCAGCACGTGGCGCGAATAGACCGAGCCCATAATCGCGTATTGTAAAAGGTGCTCGGGTCGCGAGTCGATGGTTGCGCCCGCGTCAATCAAAACAAAGACGTTAAACTGCGTGGGGAGCACCGCCGCGATTCCCGGCCGGTCGATTCCGTCCAGCGTTCGCAACTTGACAATGCTCGCGGCCACGGCCGCTCCGGTATGGCCCGCGCTCACGATCGCGTCTGCCTGATCGTGTTTCACCAGATCGACCGCACGGCTGACCGATGAATGCTTTTTCCGGCGCACCGCCGACCACGCTTTGTCGCTCATTTCCACAACCTGCGTCGAATGGACAATCTCAATCCGGGAATCGTTGCAACGATGCTTCTCTAATTCAGTCTCGATTTGCCGCTGATCGCCAACCAGATATAGCTTTTGGATGTGGTGATACTCGCGCAATGCCATTACCGCGCCGGCGACTAAGCTAGGCGGACCGAAATCGCCGCCCATTGCATCCAAGGCGATCCTCATGGGAGGAAACTTTGCGGACTAAGCCCGGCAATTGCAAAATCAAAATTGAAACCCGACGAGATCGACAACCCCGAAACAAAAGGAGCTCGCGACTCAATTCGGAGCCGCCAACCGCAAATGCATTAACTTCCGCTTACCGTCAACACTTGGCGACCCTTATAATAACCACATGATGGACAAGCAGTATGCGACGCCACCGTGCTGCCGCACTGTGGACATTTGTTCAGTTGCGGCGCGCGCCAGCGATTAGCCGCCTTCCGGGTGCGCAAGCGCATCTTCGACGTTTTGCGTTTTGGAACTCCCATCCGAGCCGGCTATGAAAGCATGTTTCCACCAAAAGACAAATGCGGCGGCGCCGTAAGTTAAATGGTTAAAAAAGTTACAACGCTAGAAGGGACCGCACTTTTCAAACTTTGTAACTTCTTAACGTTTTAACGTTTCAACTTCAGTTTATCCAGCACCTCCCAGTCATGTTCCCGTTTAGCCTCGCGCTCCTCCTCTTCCAGATTTGAATATTTGGGCTTCGCGCCTTTGCATTTTCGCCCGCCATCTCGGTCGCAACGCGGATGAGCAGGCATGTTCAGTAAGATGTCTTCGCGCATCAACGGCGTGAGATCTACCATTTCCGGCCCGTGCAATTCGGTATGGAGTGCAAACGCCGGCACCTGGACTTCGTGCACGAATTTTTCCAGGCACGAAACGCAGCGCAACTCCACCGGTTGCGTGAGCGAGCCATTTGCCCAGAGCGCGTCAGTAGAAACGCCAATGTCGATCTTGTAACGAAGCGGGCCGGCGCAATGGATTTCTTCCGTCTCTGATTCCAGAATCGGGCAGTCTTCTTCGCCCTCGATACGTAATCCTTCGGGCGGAATTTGTTTGAGATGAATTTTCACTGCCGAAAGCCTTCAAACTTCATTTTGAGAATTTTTTTGCGAGGGCCGTTGCCACAGCCGCGGGCACGAACTCCGACACATCGCCGCCGAGTCGTGCAATCTCCTTCACCAGTCGTGAACTCAAATAAGTGTATTCCTCCTTTGGCATAAGAAAGATCGTTTCCACGCTTCCTTGCAGTTTTCTGTTCATTAACGCCATTTGAAATTCAAATTCGAAATCGGAAACGGCGCGTAACCCGCGTATCACCGCCTGCACTTTTTGTGCAGCGGCAAATTCCACCAGCAAGCCATCGAAATGCGCGAGGCGCACATTGTCGATTTTGCCGAAGCTTTGTCGCAATAAATCGAGCCGTTCTTCCAATGAAAAGAGCGCTTCCTTCTCGTCGTTATCCGCCACCGAAATGATGACCTCATCGAAAAGTTTGCGTGCCCGCTCGGCCACATCAAGATGCCCGTTTGTTACCGGGTCGAAACTGCCTGGGTAAATGGCGCGTCGCATGCCGCGAAAGTCGCGCAGGATATCGCAAATGGAAAGCCTGATGGTAGGGCGTGCCCGCCGAGTGCTGTGGACGGCCGCCGGGCCGGCCCGCCCGCAGTTGCCGAATTTTCTCGACGCACGAGATTGCGTTTCCGTCTCATGATTAACCCCTCGGCTTACAAAACAATTGCTGTAGCCAGCACCTTTTCGCCGCGCTTTGAGCAAGTGCTTTCGGAAGCGAAACGGATGAGCGAACGGTTCGGGGCCGCGCTAAGTTTGATTCACGTAGGCGAGCGCAATCACGAAACGGCGAAGAAGTTTGGCGATGTTCTGGCCAGCCTGCGGTTGCCGGCCGATTCCACGATCTATTATGAGCGAGGCAATCCCGGGGAAGGAATCCTGCGCGCCTTGAAAGAAAACAAGATCGACATGGTCGTCGCCGGGGCGCTGGAGAAAGAAGTCGTGCTGCATCCTTTTCTTGGCGATGTCGCGCGGCGGCTTGTTCGCGAAGCGGATTGCTCCATCATGCTTTTTACACAACCGGAGCGAGAGCCGAAACCGTTGCGGCGAATCGTGTTTGTAGCGGATTATTCGGACCATGCGCGAGAGGCCCTGAAACGAACTTTTCATCTGGCGCTGGGGGAGTCCTCTGAGCGCCTCTACGTTATCCGCGTCATTACGACCTTCGACGAAGCGCGGGTGAAGGCCGAGGGGAATGGCGGGAAGTCCAAGACGCGGGACGATGAAGAAATCGAGCTCGAGAACTTCGTTTTGTCGGCTGGCGCCACCGAGGTGCCGATCGAGGCGCGCTACATTCGTGGCAATACCGGATTTGCGGCCTCCGATTTTGTGAAATCGGTCGAAGCGGATCTGCTCGTCATCCCGGTGGCACCATCGAGTGGTGGCGGTTCAACGCTCCCGAGCAATGTTGCCTGGATCACAGACGTGATTCCATGCAATCTCTGGCTGATTCGTTAGACAGTCCGGCGGAAGGTGGATCGCGACCTCCGGGCACGATGCTAAATAAATGCGCCTTCGGCGGCTGATGTTAACATCGAGCTCGGAGAGCTCGATCTACCTTATTGGAGCATGAACAGCGCACCGCAATTTCACGCCTATGGCTTCTCGCATCTTACCGCTATCATTTTAACAATCACGTTGCCGTTCTTTTTTGCAGCAATTGTGGACCGCAGCAAATCGCAGCCCATTGAGCATGGCATCATCGTCGCACTGTCCGTTCTGCTCGTTTTGAATTACGCGGGGTATTTGATCTTTGTGCGTTATCGCGGCGGCATCGTGAGCTGGCAACAGATGTTGCCCCTTCAGCTGTGCGATTGGGGAATGGTTGTCGTGATCGTGGCGATGCTGACCGAAAATCAGCGGTGGTTCGAAGTGGCGTATTTCTGGGGAATCGGAGGAACATTGCAGGCCGTGCTCACGCCCAACCTGCGCTTCGGTTTTCCTGATTTTCGCTTCTTCAGTTTTTTCATCTCGCATTGCGGCATCATCGTCGGCGTCGTGTTCCTAATGCTCGTCCGACAATATCGGCCATATCCGATGTCGATCGTGCGGGTCTTCCTCTGGTCGGAACTTTATTTTGTCGTTACCATGGTCGCAGACTGGTATACCGGCTTTAATTACGGATTTCTGCTGCACAAACCGGAAGCCTTTTCTATTTTGAGTTTTCTTTCCGATTCGCGTCTGCTTTATCTGCTGCAAATGCACGGATTGGCGCTGTGTTTTTTCCTCGTCCTCTACGCGCCGTTTGCGATTTTCGATCTTGTGCGGGGTAGAAAACTTGCAGGGCGTTTCTGTGAAACGCTTGAAAAGTAATTGGCCGCGGGCACAGCCGCCCTACAATTCTCTCGTGCGTTCCAAGCCGCTCAAAATTAAATCGGCCACGATCGGCGGAAAGCGTCCGGTGTTTATTCTTGGGCCATGCGTGATCGAGTCCGAAAGCTTTGTCTGGCGAATGGCCAGAAAAATTTCGGGAATCTGCGCGTCCGAAGATGTCGATCTCATTTTTAAAGCGTCCTACGACAAGGCGAACCGTACGTCCTTGCGATCGTTTCGCGGAATCGGCGCACGCGAAGGGTGCGAGATTCTGTCAGCGATCGGACGCGAATTGAAAACTCCGGTGACGACCGACGTGCATTCGCCGGCCGAAGCGGAAATTGCCGGGGAAAAGATCGATATGTTGCAAATCCCAGCATTTTTGTGCCGGCAAACGGATTTGCTGCAAGCGGCGGCCCAAACCGGACGCGCAATCAATGTGAAAAAAGGTCAATTTCTCGCGCCATGGGACGTGAAAAACATTGCCGAAAAACTGATCGCGTTCGGCAATGATAAATTCTGTTTCACCGAGCGGGGCACCACCTTCGGTTACAACAATCTGGTGGCCGATATGCGTTCGCTTTATTGGGTTCGCGAACAAGGTTACCGAGTCATTTTCGACGCTACGCATTCGGCGCAACTGCCAGGCGGGGCGGGCGACGCATCTTCCGGGGACCGAGTCCTTGCGCCGGTGCTGGCGCGCGCGGCCATGGCGGCTGGTTGCGACGGGATTTTCATGGAAGTGCACGAGAATCCGGCACGCGCTTTATCCGACGCAGCGGTGCAAGTTTCGCTAAAGCATTTGCCGAAGCAGTTGCGCATGTTAAAAGCTATTCATGCTGCCGTTTGGTGACGGTCGCTCCGGCGATTGGGGCCTGGTCATTTCGTTATTTTCGATCTTGTCGTTGTCGATCTTGGTTTCGGCGGATGAGGTGTTGGCGGATAAAGCGAAGAGCAGAGGCGCCGGAAAAAAGAAGCAGGCAGTGACGACGGCGACACCGAGCGTTTCGCCCGGCGAGGAAAGCTTAACGAATATCCCGTTGCCGATCGGGCACGAAGCGAAAGGCCTGGTGCTTCCCGATTTCGATCACGAGGGGCATTTGCGTGGGCGGTTTGAAGCGACCACCGCGCGCCGCATCGACGAGGAGCACGTTGGATTTCATCTCTTGAGAATAACGACTTATACGCCGGAGAAGCGGCCCGATCTCACCATCGAGATGAGCGAATCGGTGCTCGATCTCAAAACGCGAATTCTGAGCTCGAAAGAACGAACTTCCATCCGGCGGGCAGATTTCAACATCGCTGGGGATTCGGTGCAATTCGATACGAACACGCGTACAGGCAAGCTGATTGGCAATGTGAAGATGGTGATTACCGATCAATCGCATCTCAACCCGCACCAGCCTAACGAATGAGAAACAAGGGTGCTTTCATTTTTTTGGTTCTGCTGGGTCTGTCCGCACTACTGCAAGGACAGAGCGCCGTTTCGCCGGCCCAATCGGCGAACCCGGGAGCGAAACCGCAAGCGGAAATGAGAGCAAAGGAGAAAAAGGAGCCGAGTAAGCTGTTCGGAGGCGACGCGTCGCGGGCAAACGAACCGACGACGACTGAAATTTACGCGGACGAGGCATTTTTTGATTCCAACCAGAACATGGGCATCTTCACGGGCCACGTGAAAGTGACGGACCCTCGCTTCAACCTGCAATCGCAAAAGTTGACCGTCTTTATTACCAAAGGTGAAAATCAAGGGTTGCAGAAAGCGATTGCGGAAGGCGATGTGGCAATGGTGCGCGATAGGCCAGACCCGAACGGCGGCCCGCCCACACACTCTGTCGGGCGTTCGGACAAGGCGACCTATGTTGCCGCGACTGGCGACGTTGAGTTGACCGGAACGCCCCGCGTGCAGGAAGGCGTGAACACGCACATCGCGACGAGCCCCAATACGGTGATGATGGTTAATCAAAATGGACAATTGACCACGCACGGACCGAGCCGCACCGAAATTCGACAGCAACCAAAGGACGAACAAAAGCCGGAAACGAAACCAGCGGCTTCACCGAAAGCATCCGCCAAACCATGATTAGCGAAACCGCCCCTGCCGCCATTTCGCAAAAGACCGCGCCACTCGCGCCCAAGAGCGACAATGTACTTTCGACAGATCAGCTCGTGAAGATTTACGGCGGTCGCTCAGTCGTGGATGGCGTCAATATCACGGCAGCGGCTGGAGAAATTGTCGGTTTGCTTGGCCCAAACGGGGCCGGTAAGACGACGAGCTTTTACATGATTGTCGGACTCGTTAGGCCAAACAGCGGCCGCGTGATTTTTTGCGGAAGCGACGTGACAAATTATCCCATGTATAAACGAGCGCGACTGGGCATGGGTTACTTGCCGCAGGAGGAATCGATCTTCCGCAAGATGACGGTCGAGCAGAACATTCTCGCAATTTTGGAAACGCTCCCCTTGGGCAAAGCCGAGCGGAAAAATCGTTGCCAGCAGTTACTGCATCAATTCGGGATTGAACGGATCGCAAAGAATCAGGCGCTGACGCTGAGCGGCGGCGAGAAACGGCGGCTGACGATTGCGCGGTCACTGGTAACGCATCCGAAGTTGCTCATGCTGGATGAGCCGTTCAGTGGCGTCGATCCGATCGCAGTTTACGATGTGCAGCAGATTATCGTAAATCTGCGCAAGTCCGGGCTGGCAATTTTGATTACCGACCACAACGTGCGCGAGACATTGTCGATCGTGGACCGGGCGTATTTGATCTACGAAGGCCGCGTTGAAAGCGAGGGCACGAAGGATTTCCTCATCGACGACCCAATCAGCCGGCAATTGTATCTGGGTGAGCGTTTCAGGATGTAGGGGCCGATCTTGTGGTTGGCACGCGGCCACCTTCGCCAAAGCTATGGCGTGCGAGGGAATGCTTGCCGGTGTAACGGTCGCCGACCGGTGCGGTTGCCCTACAATTGTTGTGGGTTGTTGAACCGTAGCGGTTGGCCTAAACAACCCGGTTGCCATTTCCAGGATGCGTTTAGTTCTTGGCGCATCTAGCGCTTCATTGCCGACGCGAAATTGCTGATCTTCGCATGACGATCCTCTGTTGGGGAGACGATAACGTGAAGATGATCGGGCATCAGAATTGCCGCGAGCACAGTTCAATCGCGCAATTTTGCCGCAGCGGTTTTGAACGTGACGAAGGTTATTGCCGTTGTAGGGCAATCGCATCGCTTGCCGCTCGGAGCCCCGGTGTTCTCGGGATGCGAATTGGAAAATTGCGGCTTCCGCGGTAGAGGTTAGGCGCTTATGGCAGTGCCCGCGGAGACGCAAACGATTACATCAACAAGTGATCAGCGTAAAAGCGTGCCGGTTGTGACGGTGGAGAGTTTCTACACCTTGCACGCTGAAAAATTGCACATGAAATTGGAAGGTCCTCCGGTCGGATTTCACCGCAAAATTCGCGAACCGACCATCAATCGTCCAGGCCTGGCGCTTTCGGGATTCTACACCTATTTCGCCGAGAAACGGGTGCAGGTGCTCGGTGCCGCGGAACATTCCTATTTGAAAAGTTTGCCCGAAAAGACGCGCGTGCAGCGGGTTCGCGAGCTCTGCGAGTGCAAAATTCCATGCCTGGTGATGTCGCGGGGCTTTCACCTCGCGCCGGAACTTCTGGCTGTTACTGAGGCCGCGAAGATAGCGGTTTTTCGCACGCCGATGATTACAATGAAATTCATTAACGCGGCGACCATCGCGCTGGAGATGGATTTTTCACCGACGGTGACTGAATTCGGCAGCATGGTGGACATTCTGGGTGTGGGGGTTTTGATTCGCGGCGCAAGCGGTATCGGCAAGAGCGAGTGCGTGCTTGGGTTGATTGAGCGCGGCTATAGTCTGGTATCGGACGACGTGACGCGCATCACGTCGCTGGAGGGCCGCGAGCTGATGGCGACGGCGCCAGAGCTTACGCGCAATCACATGGAAGTGCGCGGCATCGGTATCATCAATGTGGCGAATATTTTCGGCATCGGTAGCATTCGCGTTGAAAAGCGCCTGGACCTGGTGGTCACGCTAAAAGATTGGCATGAATTAGAGGAAGTAGAACGGATCGGACTCGATCAGGAGTTTTACGAAATTCTCGGGATGCAAGTGCCGCATGTTACGATTCCGGTGAAGCCTGGGCGCGACATCGCGCGGTTGATCGAGGTGGCGGCGATGGATCAAAAATTAAAAGGACTCGGTCAAAACAGTGCGGTGGAGTTCAACACGAAACTGCTCAATTTGATGCAGCCAAAATCGACATAATGGGTTTACTGAATCGGAAAACACGCGGCGCTGAGCGCACGCAAAAAGTTGAGAAAGATATCGCCGTAATTAATCGATTGGGCCTGCACGCGCGACCGGCCGCCATGTTCGTTCGCATCGCCTCCCGTTATCGCTGCGAGGTCTGGGTCGCGAAAGACGGTGAAGAGGTCAACGGCAAGAGCATTATGGGTTTAATGATGCTGGCAGCCGGGCAAGGATCGAAACTGCACCTCCGTTGCGAAGGGCCTGATGCCGAGAAAGCCCTGGTCGACCTCGAGGAATTAATTAATGCACGCTTCCACGAGGACTAACTTCCGGTTAGTCTGGTGCGCGGATGAGCGGCGATAAACAAGAACTGCGATTTCACGGAGCCGGTGTCTCTCCGGGCATTGCTCGCGGACCTATCCATGTCGTGCGTGACGATCTCGACGACGTGCCGCGTTATCGGATTGAGCCATCGCAAATCGCGAGCGAGATCGCGCGGTTCGAAGCGGCCCTCGTGCAGACGCGGGTGCAGATCCTCGAGATGCAGCAGGAAATTGCCGAAGCGATCGGCACCAAAGACGCCGCTATTTTTGATGCGCACCTGCTGGTCGTGGAAGACCGCACGTTAATCGACGAGGTGTTGCGCAAACTGGAAACCGACTTGTGCAACGTAGAGTGGGTCTTTCAGGAAGTAGCGACAAAATATGCCGAAACGCTTGGCCGGATCGACGATCCCTATTTACGCGAGCGCGCCCTCGATATCCAAGACGTAACGCGCCGGATCGTTCGGAATCTGCAAGGCAAAGCGCCGAAACCGCTGCGCGGCTTGACTGAGTCACACATTTTGGTCGCGCACAATCTGACACCTTCGGACACCGCCACCATGAACCACCAACAAGTGCTCGGCATCGCGACCGACCTGGGCAGCCGCACGTCGCACACCGCTATTTTGGCGCGTTCGCTCAATATTCCGGCCATCGTCGGTTTACATGATGCGACGGACAAACTGGAAACCGGGCAACAGGTCTTGCTCGACGGCTATGACGGTCTGTTGATTGTCGATCCAACACCAGAAACGCTCTCTCATTACGGCGAGATTGAGGCCAGCAAAGGCCGCGTCGTACAGCGGCTTCGTGAGCTACGCGAAACAAAATCGACAACGCGTGATGGGCGCCACATTGTTCTTTCCGCGAACATCGAACTGCCGAGCGATGTTGAAGCGGTCTTGGCCAACGGCGCGGAAGGCATCGGTCTTTACCGTACCGAATTTCTTTTCGTTAATCGTGGTACGCTACCAACCGAGCAAGAGCAATACGAAACATATCGCAACGTGGCAGAGCAAGTCCTACCTCATCCGCTGATCATTCGCACATTCGACCTCGGCGGTGATAAGCTGGCAGCCGGCACGGTCGATATTGGCGACGAGTTGAATCCATTTCTTGGCTGGCGCGCCATCCGTTTTTGTCTCGAGAACATCGACATCTTCAAAACGCAATTGCGCGCCATTCTCCGCGCCGGCGCTGTCGGCAACGTCAAAATTATGTTCCCAATGATTTCCGGGCTGGAAGAATTGCGCCAAGCGATGTCGGTCTTGAATGAGTGTAAGGAAGAATTGCGTGCCGCCAAAATCGACATCGGAAAAGAAATGGAAGCCGGCGCCATGATCGAAATTCCGAGCGCGGCGATTGCCTCGGACCTGCTCGCGCAGGAAGTCGATTTTTTCAGCATCGGGACGAATGATTTAATTCAGTACGCGATTGCGGTTGATCGGGTGAATGAACGCATCGCCCATCTCTACGCGCCGACCCATCCTTCGGTGTTGCGCTTGCTCAAATTCACCGCCGATGCGGCGCACGCGAACGACATTTGGGTGGGTGTTTGCGGCGAAATGGCCGGCGATGTCGCGCTTTGTCCGCTCCTGCTCGGTCTCGGCGTTGACGAACTGAGCGTTAGCGCAACCTTGGTGCCGCAAGTGAAACTTGCTGTGCAGAATTTGGCCACGCCGGAATGCCGCCAACTCGTCGACGAAGCGCTTAAACTCTCGACCGCCTCGGAAATTTTGGAGCGTTGTCTGGAACTGGCGACTGCGCGGTATGGCGATCTTTTGGGCTAAAGCCCACGTTACAATGTTAAAAGGTTACAACGTTAAACCGACCCCCGTTTAACTTTGTAACAATTTAACGTCTTTGAGTGCGCGATCAGTAGTCGCGCTAATCTTCTTCGCTCGTTTCCGCCCCGGGATCGGGCTTAAGGCCTTCTTCTTCCATTTTGCGCAGGACATCGCTCATATCGTCCACTTCGTCCCAAACTTCCTGGCTTACGTAGATGGGCGCCTTCTGTTGCGTAGCCAGGGCAATGCAGTCGCTCGGTCGCGCGTCTAGCTCGATGATTTTCTTTTGCTGCAATTCGTTTTCTGCACGAATGATGGCGCGCGCATAGTAGGTTGCATTTTTCAAATCGTTGATGATCACGCGTTCGACTTTCGCTCCCAAAGCCGTCATCAAGTGTCCCATCAGATCGTGAGTAAGCGGCCGTTCCTTCGTAATCTCACGCATGAACATCGTGATCGCGCTCCCGACTGTTTGATCGACATAGATGATGAAAACTTTATCGCTATTGCCGATAAAAACCGCGCACCCACCGCTGGTCGGCAAAACCGCGCGCACTTGCACTTCGATCACCGTCTTGTTCATCCCGGCGAACGTTATCCGGAGACGCAGGAAAAACAAGCGACCTGCCAGGCACGTCCGTTAAAACGCGAAAATTTTTTGAAGCGGGCTTGCATGTTTCACGCGCTGATTGAGAATGCGATTTGCGACCGGCGGTCGCGCCACGAAGCGAAATGAAAACCGAGTGGGACCTGGAGTCGGCTATTGCCACTTACAACGTCGATGGCTGGGGCGGCGGTTACTTCACCATCAACCAGAACGGGAACGTCATCGCCAAACCGTTGCAGGAATCTGGCGGAAACATCGACATCTTGGAAGTCGTGAATGAAGCGCGCTCGCGTGGGCTTGGCTTTCCCTTGGTCATTCGCTTTCAGGATCTGCTGCGGCACCGTGTTCAATCAGTCAATCGTGCGTTTCAATCGGCCATCGCCGAGTTCGGTTACAAGAATCAGTATCGCGGCGTATTTCCGATCAAAGTCAATCAGTTGCGCGAAGTAATCGAAGAGATTGTCGATGCCGGCCAGGAGTTTCATTTTGGTCTCGAGGCGGGCAGCAAACCAGAACTCGTGGCCGCGCTTGCCATGCACAAGGACCCGGAAAGCCTCATCATTTGCAATGGCTACAAGGATCCGGCTTACATTCGAATCGCCCTGCTCGGCCGCAAGCTCGGCAAGTCGGTCGTCATTGTGGTCGAGAAGTTGGAAGAACTGGAACAAACGATTCGCGCCGCGAAGGAAGTTGGGGTCGAGCCGCACATAGGGATCCGCGTTCGCCTTTACAGTAGAGGGGCGGGCAAATGGGCTCCGAGCGGAGGCGAGAACGCGAAGTTCGGCCTCGACACTGCCGGGTTGGTCGCGGCCAGCGAGATGTTGAAAGCGGCCGGTCTCGCCCATTGTCTCAGGCTCGTTCATTTTCATGTCGGCTCGCAGGTGCCCGATATCTCGACCATCAAACGCGCGGTGCGCGAAGGGGCCCGCTATTACGCGAAGCTCGCTAGGTTCGGACACGAGCTGGGCTATCTCGATGTCGGCGGCGGACTGGGCGTTGATTATGACGGGTCGCGCAGTGACTTCGATAGTTCCGCCAATTATTCACTGCAAGAATACGCGAATGACGTCGTCTGGAACATAGGCGATGTATGCGATTCCGAAGGCGTGCCACACCCGATCATTGTGAACGAAGGAGGACGCGCAATCGTGGCACATCACTCTGTGCTCGTGGTCGAGGCATTCAGCTCGATTGAGAAGACTTCGCCGAAAATCAAAGTTGAAGCGGGCGACAAAGATCACAGGCTCGTGCGCGACATTCTCGACGCGAAACAGCGGCTCAAGCGCGGGAATCGTCTCGAGAGTTTGCACGACATCCAGCAGATCAAGGAGGAATCGCAGCAAACGTTCGATCTTGGCCTGCTCGATCTCGAATCGAAAGCGAAGATCGATACCGTGTATTGGCAGCTCGCCCAACAAATCGTGAACATGCACCGCGGCTTGCGGTATGTGCCCGAGGAAGTGAAACAGCTCGAGACCTCGTTAGGCGATCAATACATATGCAATTTTTCCGTATTTCAATCGCTCCTCGATCATTGGGCGCTCGGCCAATTGTTTCCGATCATGCCGATCCACCGCCTAACGACCCCGCCCGATCGCAACGGTATGATTGTGGACATCACCTGCGATTCCGACGGCAAAGTTTCGAAATTCACCGACCTGCAAGATGTGCGCGAAACTCTTCCGCTTCATCGAATCACACCCGGCGAAATTTATTACCTCGGTGTCTTCATGGTGGGCGCCTATCAAGACATCATGGGCGATTTGCATAACTTGTTTGGGCGCGTCACCGAAGTGCACATCTTTCTCGATCCCGACGAAGAATCGGGTTGGTACATCGAAGAGGTCATCGAAGGCAGCACGATCGCCGAAGTTCTTTCCATGACGCAGTGGGACAAAGTTGAACTGATGCGCCTGTTGAAGTCGCAGGTGGACGATGCCATCAAGACCGACCGCTTGAAACCCAACGACGCCATGAAACTTCTCTCCGACTACGAACGTCTCCTGCAGGAGTACACGTATCTCTCTCTTAACGGGACCAAAGCCCAACCACAACCGGGAAATTGGCTTCCACTGAGCTAATTTTGCCGACAGTGGCGCCGCCATCAGTTGAGATGACCGCTTCCAGCCGCTCACAATCGCTCATGTGCCCTAGCTATTGCTTCGAGATCGCCGGTCCCCCGCGGAGTATGTATTTCTGCACTTTACCGGTCGCAGTTTTCGGAAGCTCCGGCAGAAATTTGATTCCCTGAGGAGTCTTGAAGTGCGCAAGATGGTGGCGTGCGTAGTCACGCAGCTCGGTCTCGGTGGCGGTCGCGCCCGCTTTTAACACAACAAACGCGTGGGGCGCTTCTCCCCAACGCTCGTGCGGAAGGCCGACAATCGCCACCTCTTGTATGGCGGGATGCCGTAGTAGCACGCCTTCCACTTCTACGGAGGAAATGTTTTCGCCGCCGCTGATAATTACATCTTTTAAACGATCCCGAATTTCAGCGTAACCATCGGGGTGGATGACGGCTGCATCCCCGGTATGAAACCAGCCCCCTCGCATCGCTTCGGCCGTTGCTTCGGGCTCTTGGTAGTAGCCTTGCATGACCGCGTTGCCGCGAACAATGATTTCACCGATCGTCTCACCGTCGTGGGGAACATCCTTTCCTTCTTCATCTACGACGCGCAATTCACCTGAAGTGAGCAGCTCCACTCCCTGGCACGCCTTGATGACCGAGCGGTCCGCGCAGGAAAGCTGTTCATGTTCGGGTCGCGATTCACAAATTGTAATAAAGGGCGATGTCTCGGTCAGGCCGTAGGCCTGAGTAACCACCCATCCGAGTTCGTCCTCAATGCGTTCGATGGTTGCCGCAGCCGGAGGCGCGCCAGCTGTCAAAATCCGCAGGCCAGGGCGGGCTTCGCGCCTGAATTCCTCCGGCGCGTGGGCAATGCCGATCAACACCGTCGGCGCGGCGCAAAGCATACTCACCGACTCCTGGTTGATCTTTTGGAAAACGGCGGTCGACTCGACCTTTCGCAGGCAGATGTGAGCCCCGCCCGCGGCCGTCACCGTCCACACAAAGGTCCAGCCGTTGGCATGAAACATCGGCAAGGTCCAGAGATAACGATCCGTCAGTGTCATCGGATGATGAAGAAGCGTCCCAATTACGTTGGTGTAAGCGTTCCGATGGGTGATCATCACTCCCTTCGGCCTTGAAGTAGTGCCGCTGGTATAATTGATCGTGAGGAGGTCCGTCTCGTGAATGGTGGGTCTACGAAAATTTCTCGGCGCTTCCGCCACCAGCGTTTCGTAATCCAACCAGCCAGCCTTGTCTCTCTCCAGTGCTACGAACAACGCAACGTTCGGTATCTGCGACCGAATGCGGTCGATCGCATCCAGATAATCGGAGTGCGCACACACCATCCGAGCGCCACTGTGCTGAATCAGATAGGCAAAATCATCCGCGATTAGCCGGTAATTGATCGGCACCAGCGTGGCACCGATTTGCGGAACCGCATAGAACGATTCCAACTGAGCGTGAGTGTTGGGCGCGATGTAAGCGACGCGGTCGCCCTGTTTGACCCCGAGCGCTTGCAAAGCGGACGACCATCCATCGCATCGGTCGAAGAATTCCTCGTAGCTCAGCCGCAACTCGCCATCCACCACGGCGTCCCGTCCGGGATAGAGCTTGCGTGTGCGGCGGGCGAATTCCAGCGGGCTCAACGGAGTTTCCATAGCAGTCAAACACACTCGATCTGCCGTTGTGTCTAGCCTGCACCCATCGCTAGGCGCGGATCAATCCGATTTTCTCTTTTGCTTGTCGGATTGAGATCCTCCGGCAACTTCATGGCATGCTGGTTTCTCCGACCTCGGTAAAGGATGCCTTGCAAAGCTCGGCGCCCGTCGCGCCCATTCAGGTACAGGGCTGGGTGCGGACGCGGCGGGACTCGAAGGATTTTTCCTTCATCGAGCTGAACGACGGGTCATCTCTGCGCAATTTGCAGATCATCGCGAAGAATTCACTGCCGAATTACGCAGAGGTGCAGCGCCTAACGACGGGCTGTTCCATCACTGTTCAGGGCGAGTTAATAGAATCGCAAGGGAAGGGCCAGAAATGGGAACTGGTGGCGAACCAGATCGACATTGTCGGACTGGCGGATGATTCCTATCCGCTGCAAAAAAAGGGACACACACCTGAGTTTCTGCGCGAGATCGCGCACTTGCGGCCGCGCTCCAATCTTTTCGGCTGCGTCTTTCGTGTGCGCAGCCAGCTTGCCCTCGCCATTCACCAATTTTTTCAGGAGCGCGGCTTCGTTTACCTTCACACGCCGATCATCACCGGCAGCGATTGCGAAGGCGCCGGCGAGTTATTTCGCGTCACGACAATTGATTGCAGAAATGCTCCGCGAACCAAAGAGGGCGAAATTGATTACGCGAAAGATTTCTTCGCGCGATCGACGTATCTCACGGTCAGCGGCCAGCTTGAAGCGGAAGCGTTCGCCTGTGCCCTAACGAAAGTCTATACTTTTGGGCCGACCTTCCGCGCGGAGAATTCCAATACCTCGCGCCACGCCAGCGAGTTTTGGATGATCGAGCCGGAAATGGCGTTCTGCGATTTGAACGGCAACATGGATCTTGCCGAAGAGATGGTGAAATATCTCATCGTCGATGTCCGAAAGAATTGTCCCGAAGAAATGGGTTTGTTCGCAAAGTTCGTGGACAAAGAGTTGCTCGCCCGACTCGATTTTGTGGTCGAGAGAAAATTTCAGCGGATCACTTATACTGACGCTGTCGATCTTTTGAAGAAGAGCGGCCAGAAATTCGAATTCCCGGTTGAGTATGGATTGAATTTGCAATCGGAGCACGAGCGCTGGCTCACGGAGAAGCACTTCAAATGTCCGGTGACGGTTTTCAATTACCCGAAGGAGATCAAGCCGTTTTACATGCGGTTGAACGACGACAATAAGACAGTCACCGCGATGGACCTGCTCGTTCCAGGCATTGGCGAGATAGTGGGCGGCAGTCAACGCGAGGAACGACTTGAAATGCTCGAGGCAAGCATGGGCAGGCACAATATGAATCCGGCCGATTACAAGTGGTACCTCGATCTTCGCCGCTATGGGACCGTGCCGCACTCCGGTTTCGGTCTCGGCTTCGAGCGTATCCTGATGTTCGTTACCGGTGTCTCGAACATTCGTGACGTTACTCCATTTGCGCGCACACCCGGCAGCGCCGAATTCTGATTGTTTCCGACAGCGCTCGCTCGCAGATTAAACCGTGGCCGTCGAGCGTGAGGCGAACCCCAAGGTCGAGATAGCGCATGTTTTGACCATCGACATCGTGGAGTATTCTACCTTGCTAATCACGGAGCAGACGCGCGTGATGGGCGAGCTGAAGAACATCGTGAAGAATAGCGAGCGGTTTCGCCGCGCTGAAGCCGACGGCAAACTGGTTCGCATTCCGACCGGTGACGGCATAGCGCTGGTGTTCTTTAGTGAGCCAGATGCGCCAATCGACTGTGCGATGGAGATCAGCGCTGCGCTTAAGTTTCATCCCGAGATTCGGGTGCGGATGGGGATTCACAGCGGGCCCGTGAATCAGATTGTTGATGTTAGCGACCGATCCAACGTCGCCGGCGCCGGCATCGACATGGCGCAGCGGGTGATGGATTGCGGCGATGCTGGGCACATTCTTTTGTCGAAACGCGTGGCCGAGGATCTCGCGCCGTTTCCGCGCTGGAATCCGCATCTGCACGACCTCGGCGAGTGTGAAGTGAAACACGGTCGCAAGATTTCACTGGTCAATTTTTACACGGACACGGTTGGCAACCCGCAAACGCCAAAGAAGTGCGCCTTAGCAAAACCGGAACCGCTGTTGACGCGCCAACGTGCGCTGATTGGCGCGACGGTCCTTTTGATTCCGATTATCGGCAGCTTAATTTTCTTGCGCCAAACAGCGTCGAGGCCAGAAGCAACGGCGACCTCATCCGCGTCGCGGGCAAACAGCAAATCAATCGCGGTGTTGCCCTTCGAAAATCTAAGTGTCGATCCAGAGAATGCCTATTTTGCCGACGGTATTCAGGAAGAAGTTCTGACGCGCCTTTCAAAGATCGCTGATCTGAAAGTGATTTCCCGAACTTCGACGCAGCGTTACAAGAGCAAACCTGACAATTTGCGCGAAATCGCGCAGCAACTCGGTGTGGCAAATATTCTGGAAGGCACTGTTCAGAAGGCAGCCGATCAAGTCCGGGTCAATGTTCAGCTGATCAATGCGCAGAATGATTCGCACCTTTGGGCCGACAAATTTGATCGAAAGTTAACGGACATCTTTGCCGTCGAAAGCGAGATTGCTGCAAAGATTGCCGACATATTGCAAGCCAAGCTCGCTGGCTCCGCGCAAAAGGCGATTGTGGCGCGCCCCACGGAGGACAGTGAGGCACATCAATTGTATTTGAGAGGTCGCTACTTCGCCAGCAAGCGTGGCACTGAAACAAATTTGAAGACGAGGGAGAACATAAACAGTGCAATCGATTACTTTAATCAAGCCATTGCCCGGGATCCGAACTACGCACTGGCCTACGCCGGCCTGTCTGATTGTTTCGATCTTTTGCCCCAATGGACCGCAGTTAGTCGAGCGGAATACACGTCGAAGGCGAAGGCAGCTGCGATTAAGGCCTTGCAGATCGATGACAACCTGGCCGAGGCGCACACGTCCCTTGCGGCGGCACTTTTCAGTAATGACCTTAATCTGCATGAGTCGAAGCGCGAGTTTGAGCGCGCGATCGAATTAGACCCCAACTACGCATTCGCGCACTACGTCTGTGGCTACAACCGTTCTTCCGGCGCTGGGCGAGTTCGACCGTGCCATAGCTGAGCTGCGGCGTGCGGTTGAGCTTGATCCGTTTTCCCTGATCATCAACGCCAACTTGGGGTACGTCCTAATTGTTGCGAGACGTTATCCCGACGCAATCGTCCAGCTCCGAAAGACCGTAGAGCTGGATCCGAACTTTGCGCTTACCCATCGGTCGTTGGGTGAGGCGCTCGAACTCAGCGGCCAACTCGAACAGGCGGTCGCCGAATACGAGAAAGCGTACCAGTTTAGGAGTGACGAGCATGTATTGGCCTACCTGGCCCATGTATATGCGCTAAAAGGGAGGCGCGAAAAGACATTGCAGCTCCTCACGCAGATGAAAGAGTTGGAGCAACGTGGGCCTCTTTGGGCCTTTGGTTTTGCCTTAGTTTACATTGGTCTTGGTGACAAAAACGAAGCGATCAACTGGCTCGAGCGAAGCTATCAAAACAAAGAGTTTGCGAAATTGAGCCTGATCAAAGTCGAGCCGATGCTCGACCCGCTGCGCGGCGATCCGCGATTCGACAAACTCGCCAATCAAATCGTGCCGCCCGATGCCAAATAAGTGTCGTTTACAACGCCTTGGCGGGCCACACTAGTGCCGCAAAATCCAAATCGACAATCGCGCTTCTGACTCCTTTTCCGAATAGATCAAGATGTTGTTCGTCTAAGCGGGAATGAGAAAGATAATACTAAGTATCGCATTGGCCGTCGCGGCGCCGTTCGCGTGGGCACAGGTCTCGGAGACCACCACCACAACGACCACGACTGAGGGTAGTGGCACAATCACCGAATTCTCTCCCGGCAGCACAATTGTGCTGAAGGAAAGCGCCGGGCCGAAACATTACCGCTTCGGCAAGAGTGTCACCTATGTGACGAGAAGCGGCCGAACACTGGACGAAGCCACTGTGAAAACGAAAATCAGAGTGGGCGTGCCAGTCCGTGTGCACTACGCCAGCGAGGGTAACGACATGCTGGTCGATCGCGTGATCCTCGACGAGGATTAAGAGCTAAGATCGATAACTACAATTCGCGCCTTTTCTGCTTTGCGTCGCGATTGGCGCTAAAGCAGAAGGGCGCGTTTTGCGTACGCGTCGAAATGGTCTTCCTCCTTCAAATCCGTCCTCCATCTGTGTAATATGTGGTCGATTGATGCCGTTCCAGATCAATTATGACCATTTCGCGCCGAAGCCTTACCCGCCCCTGTGTACCACTTTCACAAACTGCTCGCGCAATTTCTGAATGAGAATTGACCGCGGATTGCCCGCGGCGATAACTTCAGCGCGCGTTTGCGTTTCCTAGTAGGCTTGTGAGCGCATTGTTTCAATCGCGCGCGAATTACTTCCGAGAAAGAATGAAAGCGCCCAGCAAGGTTCAGTTAACGATTTACTTATTAGGTCTGGCCGGGGCGGCTCTTTTCACTGCGCTCTTGATTCGTCAGGGCGCTTCGCAGGTGGGAGGGGCCTTTGCCACCGCGGGTTGGAGTATCTTGGGGGTCGTAGCTTTTCACTTCGCGGTGCCAGTTTTCCTCGATGCCGTCGCCTGGTGGGTGCTCTTTCCAAAGTCCGATCGCCTCCCCTTGCGAAGAATTCTCTGGATGCGTTGGATTGGTGAATCGGTCAGCACGCTGGTGCCGTCCGCGGCAGTTGGCGGAGACATTGTGCGCGCCCGCCTCGCCGCAATCAAAGGTGCTGCTCTGCCGATCGCCGCGGGAACCGTGCTTGTCGATCTTACCCTCGGCGTTTTTACACAGGCGGCCTTTACCTTGCTCGGTCTCGCGTTGCTGGTCGAGGTCAGCGGGCAAAGACATTTCATTGGCCCAACCTTGCTCGGAACATTGGCCGGCGTTCTGGGCGTGGCCGGATTTTATTTCGTGCAACGGCTAGGCATGTTCCGTTTTCTCGGGCTGATTATTGCGCGTCTGGCCAATTCGCCAGAGTGGCAATCACTCGTGCAAAGCGGCGAGGTTCTCGATCGAACCGTACCAGAGCTCTACGCTCGGGGTCGCGGGATCGCGTTATGCTGCGGGGTGACAATTATCTCGCTGGTTGGCGGTTCCGGCGAAATTTGGATCGCGCTGCACGGGCTCGGTTTGCACGCAACATTTGTGAATGCGCTCATCCTGCAAAGCATGGCGCTGACCATTCGGTCGGCTGCCTTCGCAGTGCCGGGAGGCCTTGGGGTGCAGGAGGGCGGTTATTTGGTCGTGGGCAATCTTCTCGGCTTTCCCGGCGACGCAGCTTTTGCCCTTTCTTTGATCTCGAGGGTACGCGAGCTCGCTATTGGCATTCCCGGCTTGATCGCGTGGCAAATGATTGAAGGCCGCCGTTTGTGGCGGGCGCGCACAGCCGCAGCTCGATAGATCTCGAGCTTTGCAATCGCGGCGCGAAGGCTGGCGAGCCTTCGTTTCATTTTAGCGGGTGCCGTGAAGTTGGTGCGCACTTCCCACCAAACCCAAGCCAGACCGCCGGGCAGAACCAGCCGCTTTCTTAACTCCGCGATTACATCTGCCTCGTTGTAAGCGCGAAGGAAGCAAAGCGCGAATGGCAACCATCGGCGGCTCGAAACCAATCCCACCATATCGAGCAAAAAAACGAGGAGATCATCGGCGTGACGCGCCCGGGCTGGCAGCGATTTGTCGTGCTCGATCTCGAAATCAATCAGGCGCACGCGCCCGGTCTTCGTATTGTAAATAGCATTCGTGGTGGTTGCGTCTGCGTGCGACCAGGGGCCATGAAAATGATCGCTCCAAAATTGATGCGCACGGTGAATCTCCCGAGCGGCAGCTTGCAACATTCCCTGGGTAAGCGTTCCGCGCTTCATGTGGTCCCAAAGACTTTCCCCCGGCAGTTTGTCTTCAATCACGGTGCCCGCACCCGCAGTACGAGCGCGGTAACGATAGCCATTCAGCATGTTGAAAGACGTGATCTCCCGGTTCTGCCACTCCTTCACGTCACCCAAAAAGTGAATCGGTATTTGCGATTTGCGAAAATAAGCGTTCGCCAGATTGGCCAGCGGTTCGCCAGCAACATTGCGCCGTTTGATTATAACTTGTCGGCCGCCGCGTCGCGCTTCCGTGATGGAATTCAAATTCATCGCTTCGACGAGGGCGGTCGCGGCGTTGGACAAACTTTGCGGCACAAGCCGCTCCGACAGTTTAGTTCCGTTGCCCAGAAACATTTTCCCTCCTCGGTTCGGCGTTTGATTTCGATTTCAATTTGCGAATCACGAAAGCGCGAGCGTCTCGCCGGGTTTCATGACGCGCAGCTCCGCTTTCGCCCCGCGCTTCTTCAATTCGTGCTCGAACGCTTGCGGCGTCCCTGTCAGAACAGGAAACGTGCCATAGTGCATCGGAATCACCGTGCGCGGATTGACAAACATTACCGCGTCGGCGGCGCGTCTCGGATCCATGGTGAAATGGCCGCCGATGCAAACCAGCATGATGTCAATCTTGTTGTATCGAGATACTAGCGCCATGTCTGAGAACAAATCCGTGTTGCCGGTGTGATAAAAAGTGAGTGCCTCACGAATCGCGACAATCAATCCGCTCGGGCTCCCGCCATAGAACGGTGGCGATGTTTCATCCTTCTCCACCGCAGCGCCATGCCATGCCGGGACAAACGTGACCGCGACTTCACCATCGAGGAGATCGAGCGTGCCGCCGAAGTGGCCGGTTGTATCCGTTTGCGCCAGGTCACTCGGATAATCGAGCACGTTTCTCATTGCCGCCGAAAGATCGAATGTGGCTACTAGTTTTGCGCGAGCGCGTTTCCCGATCTCCACTGCGTTGCCGACATGATCGGAATGCCCGTGGGAAAGCAAAATCAGGTCAACCCGTTTCAAGTTGGCGAGTTCGTCCTTCCCTTTTTCGTAAACTGGATTCGTTAGCCAAGGATCAATTAACAACACACCTCCGGCCGGCGTGACGATTTTGAAGCCGGATTGGCCGAACCAGGTCAGTTGAGTTTGAGCCATCCTTGTCACCAAAGCAAAAACGCATGCGAGAGCAAACTCGGTGGCAATATTTATCGCGATTGCTAAGATCGACATGTGAACCACGAAGAAGCGCATCGCCATCTGACCGCCACTCATCCCCGCATGGCGGAATTGATCGCGCGATCTCGTCGCTATGAAATCATGCCGTCGCTCGCGGTCCGGCCGTTTGACGCGCTGGCTGAATCAATCGCCTACCAGCAACTCAGTGGCAAGGCAGCTGCGACTATTTGGGGCCGTGTGCGCGCGCTTTATCCGCGAAGGAAATATCTCGATCCAAAATTGATTCTGAAAACACCGGATGAAACTTTGCGCGCAGCCGGGCTCTCCCGCGCCAAAGTCGCGGCGCTCAAAGATCTTGCGGCCAAAACAATTGACGGCAGCGTTCCGCAGGCGGGCGCGCTTGCGAAAATGTCCGACGAGGAAATCATCGAACGCCTGGTCGCGGTGCGGGGCATCGGCCGCTGGACGGCGGAAATGCTTTTGCTTTTCGATCTCGGCCGGCCCGATGTTTGGCCAGTGCACGATTACGGCGTGCGCAAAGGTTTCGCAAAAACTTTCGGCCGGCGCAAACTACCCACACCCAAACAGCTGATGAAGCTTGGTGAAAAATGGCGGCCTTATCGCTCGGCTGCAGCGTGGTATTTTTGGCGTGCGCTGGAGAAGCCGAACAAGGCGAATCGCTTCGATTGAGTTGCGCTTTCGAATCGTTCAACGCGCGCGAACCCGCATTGACTTTGCCGCCGAGCCTAACTAAAACGCGAATCCTATGGCCATGATCCACATTAGTCGGGAAGCAACGAGCCTGGGCGCATTTCCTGAAGAACAAGTTCGCGAAGGTCTTCGCAGCGGCAGGTTCGGGCCGAGCGACCTCGGTTGGCGGGAAGGCATGGCCAACTGGCAGCCGCTTTCGCAATTTCCCGAGTTCGCCGCAGATATCGCAGCGGCGGCCGCCGCGCCGCCCCCGCAGGTCGGGCCAATATCAGCAAGCATGCTTCCGCCCGCTGGAACGACGTGGGAAGCTCCTGCGCCACGCAGCGGATTGCCATGGGATCAGCGGCAGCAAAAAGGATTGTTCAGCGCTTTCATCGAAACTTTGCAGATGGTCCTAAGCAAACCAACGGCGGCGTTCACTGCTATGAAACGCGAAGGTGGCCTGGGCGAGCCGCTTCTTTACGCGGTGATCGGCGGTTCTTTTGGAGCCGTCTTCGCTTTCGTTTATAATTTTGTTTTTCGCAGCTTTGCGCTGTTTCCAACTCGACACACTGCGTTCGACCATGTTGTTGGCGGCATCGGTCTCATTTTGGTTTTAATTTTGATGCCATTATTCGTCGTTATTGGGACGTTTATCGGGTCCGCAATATATCATGTGTGTCTGATGATCGTGGGTGGCGCCAAGCAATCATTTGAGACTACTTTTCGAGTCATTTGCTTCGGCGGGGGATCAGTAAGTCCGCTTCTTGTGGTTCCCGTTTGCGGCGGTTTGATCGTTTTGATTTGGAAAATCGTTGTTTACAGCACCGGCCTGGCGCGGGCGCATGAAACCGATACCGGCCGCGCCGTCCTCGCTGTGCTGCTGCCGCTAATCGTGTGTTGTGGCGGCGGCTTATTGCTCGCAATAATGTTTGGCGCGATTGGCGCCTGGAGCGCATCTCAACATTAGCAAATTTTGATGCAGATCGCGCGACGCCGGCTTGCGCCCGGTCAACTTGATCACGAACGAATCTGGCTGAGCATCTCGGTGAGCTCGCTGGCGGTGGTGGCGGGTTGGTTCGCGCTCGGCTTGCCGTGGCCGCGCTGCGTGTTTCATGATCTTACCGGCCGGCCGTGCCTGACCTGCGGCGCAACCAGAGCGACCACTCAGTTTTTGCATGGCCACTTTCTGGCTGCTCTGCGCTGGAACCCGCTCGTTTTTGCCGCGCTCTGCGCATTGTCGATCTTTAATCTTTATGCGTTGGCCGTTTTGATCACACGCGCGCCGCGCCTACGGATTGCGCATATCACGGCCACGGAGAGAAATCTCCTCCGGGGCGTTATCGTCACGCTGCTCGTCTTGAATTGGGTTTATTTGCTCGCGCATTGGCGCAACTTCTCTTAATTGCCTCTTTTGTAGCGGCGCCGTCTCGGCGGCGAGTCCTGTGTTTGCGCTGAGGACAGCGGCCTCTACAGCTTAATGCGCTGAGGACGGCGGTCGCCCCACATCGTCTTCCGGCGCGCCGCGATGCTGATTAATGAACGCCGTTGGATCGAGCCAACCGCGCGTGTCGTCGCGATAACCCGGGCCGATAAACGGCGTCAGAAATTCGCGCATTTCAAAATGGAGATGGGCAAAGTAGAGCCCGTTCGCGGTCCCAACCGTCGCGATTTGCTGACCTCGCCGCACATCCTCGCCCGCCTGGGCGAGCATCTTTTCAATGTGCCCATAATACGATTGCACATACTTGCGCTCGCCGTTTTCGACATAGGCGTGCAACACGATCATGACGTTGCCCCAGCCGGGTCCGCCGTCGCGGGCGAGCAAGACACGCCCATCGGCGATCGCATAAATAGGGTCGCCCAAATCGCTGTTCTCACCGCCGATCCCATTTAAATCTTCTCCGAGATGGTGATTTTCCGTGAAGTGTTGCGCGTTGTACTCATCGCGGCATTTTCGCTGCCGAGTGGAAAGTCAAAACGCGCCGCCGCAGGAAGCGACGCAAGTTCGAGCGGCGAGGGAATCCGAAACGCAAGATCGACATGCTTGGGTCGGGTCAATTCCGGCGAAAGTTTGATCGCCAACGTCGCCGCAAACGCCGTTACGAACGCGGCTGCGCTTAGCGCGATTGACTTCTTCATTGACTAACCGCGAATGGGCATAAATCGACACGAATCATAAAACAACTTGCCGTTCTTGGCCTCCATTGGTGTTAATTCGTGCTAATGAGAATTTTGGTCACTGGTGCGGCCGGGTTTATCGGGTCGCATCTTGCCGAAAAGCTGCTTTCCGCCGGTCACGACGTGGCCATCCTCGACGATTTCAACGATTTTTATGATCCGCAAATTAAGCGGGAGAACATCGCTCACATTTCTGACAACGTCGAAATCCATCATGTCGATCTTCGCGATAACGAGGCCGTGCGGAATTTATTCCACCGCCAAAAATTTGAAAACATCGCGCATCTGGCCGCGCGCGCTGGGGTTCGGCCGTCAATTCAAAATCCGCAGCTTTACTACGATACAAACGTCGCCGGCACATTGCATTTGCTCGACGCGGCGCGTCTCACCGGAGTGGAGCGATTTATTTTCGCATCGAGCTCGTCGGTTTACGGTGCGTTAAAGAAAGTTTCCTTTTCGGAAGATCAACACCTTACTCAGACACTCAGCCCGTATGCCGCCACCAAAATTGCGGGCGAATTTCTCTGTTCCACTTTTTCCCACCTCTATCAGATGCGGGTGGTCGTGCTGCGTTACTTCACGGTTTACGGGCCTCGTCAGCGTCCAGACTTGGCGATCCATCAATTCACGAGAAGAATTTACGCCGGGGAAGCGATTGACCAATTCGGCGATGGCACCACGCGCCGCGATTATACTTACATCGACGACATCATTCAGGGAACGCTGGCCGGCCTCAAATACGAAGGGCCATTGTTCGACATGTTCAATCTGGGCGAGAGCGAAACTATTAGGCTCAAAGATTTGATCTCGGCAATTGAAAGCGCGCTTGGCAAAAAGGCGAAGATCAAGCAGTTGCCCGAACAACCGGGCGATATGCCGCTAACCTGCGCCGACATTTCGAAAGCGAAAAAGCTGCTGGGTTACGATCCCAAAACGAAATTCCGGGAAGGCCTCCCGCGTTTCATCGATTGGTTCTTGCGATCGGGTCATAACAAATAAGATCGACATCTTCGCCCGGCGCCGCAGCTGCTCCTTTCGCTTGCAATTGCCTCCATTACACGCGATAATCAGTACAGAGATGTCGGGAATCTAAGTCGATCCTTCGAACGTCCGCTTTCCACGATCCAGATTTTTCGAGGTTATAGGTTATGATGCGCGGTTTTGCATCTTCGCTGCTTCGTTGGCTGACTGTGACGTTTCGCGGTTCGATCTTTTTCCGATACGACGAGGCGGAGTTTCCGGTGGCGTCGCAGACTGCTTGCAATTTGGTGGAACGAACCGAGCGAGGTTCGCGCGCCGCGGACAGTGCACCATCAGATGCGCTCCGCCCACTTAACAATCGATTAAACATTCAAGATATTCAATATGAACTCTCATTCATCCGAGAGACGCCTGCGCCGTTCGCGGGGCGGTTCTCGACAAAGGAGCGATCGCCGGGCGCGCCATTCGCGCGAGACCGCGAAAGCGCCCAAGAAAACATTCTGGCAGCGGCTCGCTGCACTTTTTGGAAACGGCAAAAGCACAAAGAAGCCGGCCACTGTATCGCGCAACGGTTCGCAACAGCAGCCGCGGCCCACACGCAAACCTGAAACGGTCGAAGTCACTTCGCCGCGGCTCTACGTCGGCAATTTGTCCTTCGACGCGACGGAGAGCGATCTCTTCAACCTGTTCAATGGCGTCGGCCACGTGCAAAACGCCGAGGTCGTAAGTTACCGGCACAACCAGCGCTCCAAGGGTTTCGCCTTTGTGCAAATGCAGAGCATCGAAGAAGCGAAACGAGCGGTGGAGGAATTGCACGATAAAGAATTCCTCGGTCGCAAACTCGTGGTCAGCGGCGCGAAAACGAGCGAGCATCAGCCGAGAAGTTAAGCTGACAAAATTCCAAACCGGGAGACGACGCGAAAGCGCGTCTCCCGGTTTTGTTTTCGGAAAGGTTGTAGGGCGTCTGGGTCAGACACGATTTACACTAAAGCAGCATCTGACCCAGATGCCCTACAAATTCCTTTGTGAAAAACGTGTTTTTCATTGTCGGGCCTACAGCCATCGGAAAATCTGAAATCGCCGCCGACGTTGCGCAGGAAGTCGATGCCGAAATTGTTAGCGCCGATGCATTTCAAATCTATCGAGGCCTGAATTTGCTGACCGCGAAACCGGCCGCCCAAACGTTTGCCAAAGTGCCCCATCATCTCATCGGCACAATGTCGATCTTGGCAGAAATGAACGCGGAAAAATTTCGCCAGCTCGCGCGCCGGGCGATCGACGAGATTCATTTGCGCAGGAAATTGGCGATCGTCGTGGGCGGGAGCGGATTTTACATCAAAGCATTGACGCACGGGTTGACGTTGCTGCCCGCGATTGATCCGAAACTGCGCGCGCAATTGAACGAACTGAGTCTCGATCAATTGCGTGTCAAAATTGCCGAAATCGATGCCGAAACCGCTCGCAAGATCGACATGAAAAATCGGCGGCGATTAGTGCGCGCGATCGAGATTTGCCTAACGAGCGGGAAACCGGCTTCGGTGCAACGCAGTGAGTGGAAATCTGTGTCCAGTGTCGCTCAGTCCGGCTGGCCGCGATCAGCGATCGTGGCTACAACAGGTATCTTTGTTTTTCGCGATCGCGAGGACCTTTACGAGCGAATCAATCGCAGAGTGGACGTGATGTTTGAGAAAGGCCTAATTGAAGAAGTGCGTGCGGCCGGTGGGATGAGCACGACTGTGTCGCAAATGATCGGGTTGCACGAGATTCGCGAGCTGCTCGCCGGCAAAATGTCGATCTTGCAATGCGTTGCCGCGATTCAACAAGCGACGCGTCAGTATGCCAAAAGGCAGTTGACCTGGTTTCGGCGGCAAACTAATTTTCAACCGCTGAATTTATCGCTTCTTACTCACACCGAAGCTGTGAAATGGATCTCGCAACGCCTGAAAGCATTCGGGGTTGCGCAAGGGAATGATTGAAACTCGTCCCCAAAAAACACACGAGCGCGCGCTTTTAATTGGCCTGGAAAAGGAAGGCGTCTCGAAGTGGGACTTGCAGGACTCGCTGGAGGAACTCGCCGAACTGGCAAATTCCGCGGGTGCTGAAGTGGTCGACACAGTCACGCAAAAGCTCCAGAAACCGACCGCCCCGTATTACATCGGAAAAGGCAAAGCCGAAGCGATTAAGGATTCACTGCAAGATCGACAAGTGACCTCCGTGATTTTCAATGACGAACTTTCTCCGGCGCAGGGGCGCAATCTGGAAAATTTGCTCGCGCGGAAAGTTGTCGATCGTACGCAATTGATACTGGACATTTTTGCGCAGCGTGCGCGCAGCCGGGAAGGCCGATTGCAGATTGAGTTAGCGCAGCTGCAATATTTGCTGCCGCGTTTGACGCGAATGTGGCATCACCTTTCGCGGCAGACCGGTGGAATCGGAACGCGCGGTCCTGGCGAAACGCAATTGGAAGTTGATCGCCGCCGTGTGCAAGAGCGCATCGCGCGGCTTGAGCGCGAACTGGAATCGGTGCGGAAAACGCGCGCGGTGCAGCGGCAGGGTCGCAAACGTCATCAATGGCCAGTCGCAGCGGTGGTGGGTTACACGAACGCGGGTAAATCGACAGTGCTCAATTTGCTGACCGGCGCGGACCTTGTCGCCGAAAACAGACTTTTCGCCACGCTCGACCCGACCACGCGCAGTTTTCTTTTGCCTAACAAACAACGTGTTTTGCTCACCGATACGGTCGGGTTTTTGCGCAAACTGCCGCACACATTGATTGAATCGTTCAAAGCAACTCTAGAGGAAGTGAGCGAAGCCGATCTCCTCATTCACATTGTCGATTTGAGCCATTCGCGTGTGGACGAGCAGATGGAAGCAGTCGATGCCGTGATCAAGGAGCTCGATGCGTTTGGTAAACAAACGCTGATTGTTTTCAACAAGATCGACAGTCTCACGGATCGTGAGTTGGCCGAAACCTATGTGAAACGTTTTCCAGGGAGCGTGGCCATTTCGGCGCGCACTGGCGAGGGCGTCGATAAATTGATTCAGGCTTTGCAACAAGCGCTCAGTTCCTGGCGATTACGTTCGCGCTTCCACATTCCGGCAAATGAAACAGCGTTGATCGCGGAAATTCATCGAGTCGGTCACGTGCTGGAACTGAAATACGAAGGCGACTGGGCGCTCATCGTCACCCACGTTCCGCCGAACCTTGCCCAAAAACTCGAACGCTTCTCGCAAGATTGATTGTCAATCTCGCGGAGGCGCTGAAAGATTCGCCGATGACTGCACGCGAGCGAGTGAAACAGTTGATTGAGATTTGGCCGCAAGTTTATCCCGGAGCGCACTGCGAACTGGATTTCAAAAATCCGCTTGAGCTGTTGATTGCGACCATTCTTTCGGCGCAATGCACGGACAAACGGGTGAACATAGTGACGCTGGCGCTGTTCAAGAAATACAAAACGGCAAAAGATTATGCGAATGCGCCGCAAGCGGAGCTGGAAAACGCCATCAAATCGACCGGATTTTTTCGAAATAAGGCTAGGAGCATTCGCGCTGCAACATCGACGATCGTCGAAAAATTTGGCGGCAAGGTTCCATCGACGATGGAGGAACTGCACGAGTTGCCTGGCGTTGGAAGAAAAACAGCGAACGTCGTGCTCGGCAACGCCTTTGGAAGGAACGATGGAATCGTGGTGGACACGCACGTGGCGCGGCTGTCGCAGCGGCTTAGCTTAACAAAGCACAAGGACGCGGAAAAGATCGAGCGCGATTTGATGAGGCTGGTGCCGCGTGAGCACTGGACGAACTGGAGTCATTGGTTGATCTGGCACGGACGGCGGCGTTGTTACGCGCGCAAACCGGATTGTTCGAACTGCGAGGTTTTCAAGTTGTGTCCGAGCGGCAAAGTCTTTTTGCGGACGGGCGTCGCGCGAAAATTAGAGAAGACCGGTAGGGTAACGGTTTAGGTGGACTCCGGCGCTGCCCCGTCGGGGTGGAAAGATTTTCGAGGTCGACGAGTTTATTGCGGGCACCTTTGAGAGCGCGAATGAGCTCATCCAATTTTAAGTGCACCTCTTTCGCGTCACGGTTCTGAGTGTTTTGAATTAGAAACACCATCGGGAATGTGATGATGGTCGTGGCGGTGTTGATGATCAGCTGCCAGGTATCCGAAAAGTGAAAGATTGGTCCGGTAATCAACCAGACGAGTATGACGAACGGGGCGCCCGCAAAGGCCCAGGCGCTGCCCAGAACGATCGCGGCTCGGCGGGCGAAAAAATAGAATGCATCGGTTACGACGCAGTAGAAGTCCCGCCTTTGCTTGCGACCTTTCAGTTCTTGAGTTTGATGATTATTTACAATTCCACCCTAATTTCGGGCGAGGTGCAGAAGCTGCGTGCATGGAAGATGTCGATGTTGCTGAGGGCACGAGCAGGAGGGGATTGATTTTTCCGTCGATCTGACGAAAATAAAGCCCCGCAGCCCCATGCAGCAGATAAGCGCATTTTCACGCCCGCAAACTGTTCCGGCCGTCCCAACTACCGTCGCGAAAAAGAATTTGTGGATTCTCGATAGCTGGCGCGACCTGCTGTTCTACGTCGGCACACCTCTGTTGCTTGTGCCAATGTTTGCTTTGGCCCAAGCGCGTTGGCGCGCACAGGACATTTACCTTTTCGTGGCGGCGTTTGGCGCGACTGGACACCATTTGCCGGGAATGATCCGCGCTTACGGCGACCGCGCGCTGTTCGAACGGTTTCGCTGGCGCTTTATTTTCGCGCCCATTTTTTTGGTCGCGGTCTGCCTTGCTTTTGTCTGGTGGGATTTGAAGGGAATCGTGTTGGTCGTTTTCTTCTGGGGCGTTTGGCACGGAATGATGCAGACCTACGGCTTTTGTCGAATCTACGACGCGAAAACCGGCTCGTTTGCTGCCTTGACGCGCCGGCTCGATTTCGCGAGCTGCGCTCTTTGGTTTGCCACCGCTGTGCTTCTTTCCCCTCAACGCATGGCCGACACACTTGAAACCTACTACGCGAGTGGCGGCCCGTTTATTCCGCCCGAACTCCTACGTGGCGCGCAGCAAGCACTCTTCGCGGCGGCGATCGCTGTTTCGATTCTGTTTGTGGCAAACTTTGCGCGGATGTGGGTGATTGGGAAACGCCCCAACCCAGTAAAGCTGGCGCTGCTCACGACCACTATCGCCTTTTGGTGGTACTGCAATAACGGCGTAACCAATGTCCTGGCCGGGATCGCGCTTTTCGAAGTATTTCACGACGTCCAATACCTCTCGCTCGTCTGGATCTACAATCGCAACCGAGTTGAAAAGGACAGCTCCATCGGCGGTTTCATGCGTTTTGTCTTCCGGCGCAGCGGCTCCTTAGTCGGACTCTACATAGGCCTCGTCTTTGCGTATGGCTCGCTGGGATATTTTAAAGAAACAGAAATCGAAACGATCAAACGTTTTCTTACTGGCGTGGTCGCGGCGTCCGGTTTGCTTCATTTTTATTATGATGGGTTTATCTGGAAGGTGCGCGAGCGCTCGACGCGCGAACATCTCGGTCTTGCCGGTGGCACCGCCGGTCCGCAAGCCGAACCGTTTCTGCCCAGCTGGCTCTTGCATGGGTTGAAATGGGCAGTGGTATTTGTCGTCCCGCTGAGCCTCCTTTGGATCGGACAAATCCGAACCACTACGCCCGAAGTGGAACGCGCCGCTTCCGTAGTGCACGACCTGCCCACGAGCGAACGCGCGCATTTGCGGTACGGGTCGGCTTTGGAAGATGAAAATCATTTTGACGAGGCAGCCGTGCAATACCGAATTGCGTTGCGCCTCAATCCGGCGACGGAGCAGTCGCACTACAGATGGGGTCAAGTTTTCATTGCGGAATCGAAATTAAATGAGGCCGCTAGCGAAATGGAACTGGCTGTGCACGACGATCCGCGCAGTGGCGAGATTCAGTCTTATTATGGTTACGTGCTCGAGCTCTCCGGCCGCAAAGACGAAGCTCGTGCCGAGTATGAGAAAGCCATACAGTTGAGCCCAAAGTCGGGAAAGGTACACTATAATTATGCGATGTTTCTGGCGACTAATGGACAGCTCGATGAAGCAATCGCGGAGTTTGAAACGGCGCTACACTGGAAACGGGGGCGTCCCGAGGCGCATTACCATCTCGGCCACGCCCTGTTTTTGAAGGGCGACCTTGAAGGTGCGAAAAAGCATTACTTGGAAGCGGCGCGACTCGATCCGAAAGCGCCGGTCCATAATAGTCTCGGCGTCGTTTACATGAAGTTGGGACAAACCCCGGAGGCCATCGCGGAATTTAATGAGGCATTGCGTTTGCGGCCGAATGACGCAGACGCTGCGGAAAATCTTCGCTTCGCGTTGAGCAGAGACACACGCGGTGGCGCGACACCGCGCTGAATCGTTTGCTGCCGGCCGCGTTGCATCTTGATCTGGATGGCGCCTGGAGGCGGGACCAGCTTCCGTTCCAAACTCTCGATGCAACAAAGTGGGGACCGCTGCTGCGATTTTCCTCGCCACCGCATTTGGTCGAGAAGTTCTACCGGGAGTACGGACAACGTCTCGCGCCGTTTTTGCTCTACGGCTCAGGCGACTTTCATTTTCTGAGCGCGCTTTGGATTCGGCGCCTCGCGGAGCCTGTCGTCGTCGTTTCGTTCGACAATCATCCGGATTGGGATATTCGTCCGCCGAAATGGGGTTGCGGCGGTTGGGTAAATCGGGCGCTGGAATTGCCGCGGGTGAAACGCGTCAGCATTTGGGGCTGCGGAAATTTCGAATGCTGGTGGCCGCACCAGATATTTGGGAATTTACACGCCGAGCGCGCCGGAAAACTCGAAGTACATCCATGGGCAGATGAGCGCCCGTTGAAAAATCGACAACGTCGCGGGGCAATTTTGCGCGAGAATTGGCGCGAACATTTCGAGATGTTTGTGACGAATCTTCGCGAGATGGATGTTTACGTCACGATTGACCTCGATTGTCTTCGTGCCGACGAGGCGGCAACAAATTGGGAAAACGGCCGCTTCGCGATTGTCGACCTCGAATGGGCCTTGGCAAAGTTGCGGAATGCGTGCCGAATTATCGCCGGCGACATTTGCGGTGCATTGTCGAAGCCCGTGTACGCGCGCTGGAAGCAACGGTTTGCCTCGGAAATGGATCATCCGAATTTGGCGTGGCCCGACCTTGCAGCAGCGCAAAAGATCAATCACGCCGCTATCGAAACGCTTTGGCCGGCCTTAACTCAGCGAGACGATCACGATCCCTGCGCTGATCAGCAGCGAACCGATCACTAACTGAAGCGACAATTTCTCTCGCAAAAAAATTGCGGCTGCGATCGTGATGATCACGACGGTTGATCCTTGGATGGGATAAAAAAAACTGAGATCGAAATGCTGCAGCAGACCGATGGTTAGAAAAAACGAAATCGCCAGGGCGAGCACGCCAGTCCCGAACAACTTCAGAATGCGCGGATGAGTGAAACCCAAGGTTGTCGAACCTTCCATGGCGTGCTTAAGAAGAAGCTGTCCCACAACGGTTGTGGTCACTTCGGTCGCGAAAACAACGATGGCGACGATCGTTTGCTCACGTGTCATAGCTTTTCCTCGATTTTCGAAACCGGCTTTGCGACCACGGCCAAGCCAAGGACGACAACTGCGATCCCGCACCAGCGTCGCGGCGAAATGTGCTCAGCAAGAAAAATCCAGCAGCTGAGCGGCACGAGCACATGCACCACATTGGAAAGCGGGAAGGCGATTGAGAGCGGAATGTATTTCAGGACGTTGATCCAACAGAGAAAGCTCAGGATCACCAGCGCGATCGCACACCAAATCCAAATTGAACCGAGCGACAGCAGCCCGGTCCATTCCCAACCCGCGACACGCTCGGTTCTGGACGCGCCCACTTTCAAAAGCGTCTCCGAAGCGGTCACGAAGAGCGCTTCGAAAGCGAGGAGTAACCAGGGATTCGGGAAAAGGCGCGGCCCACGATCCATCACGCGCTATATATGGATGCAAAATATTTTCGCAAAGCCGGATCGGATTTTGGCGGCACGAATATGGGCATGGGCGCGACGAATTTCAATTTGAGATCGAAGAGTGGCGCTGTGCCGTTCGCTCGCCGGGAAATTGCTCAGAGCTCGTTCGCGTTTGGGAACCGGCGCAAGACGGGGTCATGCCGGGTCGGTTCCAAATATTTTAACACGCGGTGGAAAATCGGATTCAAAAACGCTCGCGTATGCATGACATAAAGATCGAGCGGCATCAGCTTGCAACCGAGGTGCAGTTTTGGATCGTAGTTGAGAGGCCCGCTGCGGTATTCCTTGAGGCCGTGCTCCATGGCCCAGATGAGCACGTCGCGAAGCGTGTAGAAATAAAGATGCAGGTCGAGCGCGACCGTGTAATCCAGGCCGAGACATTCATCGTAAATCTTGCCGTCGTGGATCAGGCAACAACTGAAGGCGACGGCCTTGCCTCTCTGGCGCCAGATGAAAAATCGCACACGTTCCGGCATCATTTTTCCCAACGCGCGAAAGTAATCTTTTGTCAGCTGCTCGAACTTCATAGGCGAGCGCTCGTGCACTTGCAGGTAGAGCGGATAGATTTCATCGACATAAGGCGCAATGTCGCTCACGACCTCCATGTCGATCTTGGTCGCGCGTTCCGTCTTACGGAATTTTCGCCGTAAACCCTTTCGCGTAACGTAACCGAGGGTCGCGAGATAATCGTCAAAACTCGCGTGATCAAGCGATAGCTTCGTCATTGGCATGCTCGGAATGCGCGCATATCCATTCGATGAAAAATCACCGAGCGTCGGCCGATATTTGGCCGGAAAATCCTTCAAGACGACCAAGCCGGCTTTATTTTCGCGGGCGTAAATTCTCAGGCTGGCGTGCAACGCCTCGGCCACCCACGGTTCGTCTTTCGAATCACATACACCCAAATGGCCCTCGCCCGCCGCGCATCCCACCATTAGCACGCGCATGGTCAAAAAACGCGGAAACCTTTTGCGGATAAAATCGACGATCGCACGCACCCGGCCCGGCACGCCTTCAACAAGATTTTGTCGAACGAAAAACATCGGCTGGATGGCCCTGATGTTTCCGCTGGAATCTTGGAGCAGCCAGTACCGATATTCAAAATCGTTGGCTAACGTCTTCTCAACAATCTCGTAGAACCGGTGGTCCTTGCACTTGTCCCCAAACGCGCGTTTCCACTCCGTCGAGCCGTTCAACTCGGCGCAGCTGACGATTTTCGCCGTGACGCCCTGCGGCAATGATATTTTTCCAATAGTTTGCATGCCATTGGGCTGATTAGGCCTGACAAAGGGGAAATCGATTAAATAGACGGAACCTGGCCATCTTCTCAAGCTTTGGCTTGGGAGAAATCATGTCAGTTCTCGCCCTACATGGCGGGCTTCTGCATCGACGTTCTGTACCTTGAGTATGCCGCTGCGAATTCGCACATCGCGCCGCGGATTTGGAATTTCAATTCCGGCTTCGCGCAAATGTTTCTCGATCAAGTAATTCAAATCGCTTTTGAAACGGCGCGGTTTGTAGCTCATTTCTTGGCTCCACACGATAAGCTCGAAGTCGATGCTGCTGTCGCCAAATCTATCGATATACGCATTTGGTGCTGGATCTTTTAGCGCAGCCGGATGCTCGCGGGCGGCGGCGATGAGGACATCGCGCACCTTATTCACATCGCTGCCGTAAGCCACGCCCACTGGAATGCGAAAACGCACACGTGGGTCGCCGTAGGTCCAGTTCGTGACTGTCGAATCGATGAACTTCGTGTTGGGCACAATCATGGCGATGTTATCGTTGGTCAAGATCACTGTGCTGCGCGCCCGAATCTGCTGCACCTGCCCAGCGATGCCCGCGACTTCGATCCGGTCTCCGATTGCGATGGGCCGTTCGGCCAAAATTACCAACCCGCTGATGAAATTGCTCGCGATATTTTGCAAGCCAAAGCCAACGCCAACGCCGACGGCACCGGCAAAAACCGTGAGCGCCCCGAGGTGAATGCCGGCGTTGTCTAGGACGATGATAATGCCAACGATCAGCACGAGGTTACTGACGATTTGCGCTATCGCGTACTGTAATCCGCGGTCGAGTCCGCTTTTGGCGAGGAACCGATTGAAGAGGAAGCGCTTGGTTTGCGACGAAAACCAGAAAACGGCGATGAGCAGCCCAAGCAGGAGGAAAATTTGAAACAAGCTGAGCTGTATGGCCGGCAGAGGCGCGTTCCACGAAAGCGGCAGGCCCGCGGCGTTTATCGCGGCGATGACAAAAAACACAAGTGCCGCCAAACTCAAGATCGTGGTGAGGATCGCGACTAGGTTGGTGTCGATTTTGAACCGGCTGAGCAAACGCCGGACGGCATCGCTTTGCAGTACTCTGGCAACGAACAAGCCAATGGAGAACAACGCCACGAAGGCGATCAGGCCGAGAAACGACACGTCGTGCCCGAAGACGTGGAGCAGCGGCTTTTGAAGAAGTCTCCAGTCCATCGCCTCTAGTCTGAGCGGGTTACGGTCATTCGCAACCGTGAAACGAAAAGGTGGCAAAGCCCACCAATTTCAATGAACGGCAACCAGAGCGGCTGCCCTAAAATTTTCAGATGAGAAATTAAGCGCCGACGGCTTCGCCGCCTTGCTGTTTGGCGCGCTGCTTGATGTAATTGATGACGTCGCCAACCGTTTGCAACTTTTCGGCGTCCTCATCAGGAACTTCGACGGAAAATTCTTCCTCGAAAGCCATCACCAGTTCGACGATGTCCAGGGAATCCGCGCCCAAATCTTCGATGAACGACGCCTGGGGCGTGACCTGTTCGGGGTTGACCCCGAGTTGCTCGACGATGATGTCTTTGACCTTCTCCTCGATTGATTTTTCGGCCATAAATTTTCGTTGGTTCGTGCGCCAGGCTTAAACTGCCCGCGCAGCATGTGCAAGTAAATGAATTAGCCTGCTTGTCAATCAATTTCCGGATGTTCCCACCGCGCAATGGGTCGTTAGAGTGACCGGCGACACGCCGGTGATTACAGCATCGAGTTTACTTCCTCGCGGGTTGGCGTAGAAGGGGAGCGTGGCCGATTCTTCCCTTAGTCTCGACGAACTGCTCGATCTGAAAATGCTGCCCGCGTGGGTGAACGAGCCCGCTCCAGAACCCTCGCCAGTAGAGCACGACCGCTGGCCGCGCCGGACCCCTCGCGCCGACAGAAAAACTCCAACGCCCAACGTCGAACGCCCAACGTTCACGGCAGACAAAGAGCGAGATCGTCCGAGAAAAAAAAGAGACCGTCGTTCGTTTCCAGGGAAAGATCGACATCGCGAAGAGCAAGATAAACCTCTGCAGGACCTTACCTCGCGAATCAGCCTCCGTTTTTTGGCGCGTCCGCCCGCGCTGGAAAGCGTCATTGCCCAAATCAAAGAGAATCCAGTTGCCTATTCGATCTTCGCTCTGGCGCGCCTATTTTTGGCCAAACCTGAGCGCTACAATGTTCGCTTGACTGCGAGTGCAGAATTGCCGCTCTTCCAGCTCGGCGATAGCGGGGCTGTTTCGGTGGATCGCCAATCCCTCGAGCGCGACGCTTTTCGCTTCGCGCAGTCGAGTTTTTACAAGGTCGACATCACCCAGAGCGAGCCAATCAAAGGAAATTTTACCAACGTCGCGCGCTGCAAATTGAGCGGCACGCTGCTCGGCCCGACGAATCATCACGATTATCAAAAACGCCTGCGCAGCTTGTTCGAACAGCGGTTCAGCCGGAGGATGAGCTTCGCGGATTATCAGCGTCAGATCGAGATTGTGAGCGATCCGGCGGTGGTAGAACAATGGAAAGAAGAGGTCCGCAAAATCACGACCTATTCGACCTTGAAAGGAGAAGCGCTTGAGACCTTTACATCTGCGACGGATGCGGAACGCCATTTTCGCCAGAACTATTTGCCGGGTTTGATCATCACAGCCATGGAATTGACGATCGATGGTCCAATCAGTCGCCAGTTGCCCGATCGCGCACTGCATCGATTTATCGAGGATGAGTGGTCGCGTGCCATGCGCTCGCCCTCGCGCATGATGCAGGAATTAACGGGACAGTTTCGTCAGGCTGGGTTGCATATTTTCCGGCACCGGCGCGGGATGCTCTTCGTCTCGCCGATTCGTGCGCGGCCCCTCGTCCAGCATGGCGCGGCGGTCTCTCCGCCTGTGAATGCCATTCTCGAAACGTTAGGTGCAGCGCCTCGAATAAGTCGCAAGGAACTTGCCGACAAACTAATCGTCAATCTAGCCGGCGAAGAACAGGCGCGCGCAAAGCTGGCGCTCGCGTCCGACCTGCATTGGCTGATCCGCGAAGGCTACGTGATCGAATTCAATGACGGCTCGCTTGATCTGCCGCGAGTAAAGGCGAAACTGGCTGTCTCAGCCGCGGAGCCGACGTCCGAAGTTGCGCCCACCGCGGAAATCGGCTCGATAGAGTCTCGCCCTACCGACGCAGAACCGGCGCTGGCCGCGGCGGCCGCTTCTACACCCGCGAAAGCGGAGATGGCTGGCAGCTAGATCGCGCAAAATGCCCCCGGGTGCAAACGCGCCTCGTTTGCAACGCCTGCGCGGCTCGGATTTCACCGGCCTCGCCGAAATCCCCTCTGGGACAGGAAGGGGACCTAACGATTCGCAATTGCTAGCACGGGGTTCGCTCCCTGGAATTCAGAGCGGCGCGTTGTGCTATTAAATCACGCCGGCTTTTTTGAGCGCTCCGTAGGCGCCGTTTTTATTGATCGTCTTCAACCCGCGAGCCGTCACACGCACGCGCACGAATTTTTTCAGCTCCGGCACCCAAATGCGATGCTCGTGCAAGTTGGGCGCGAAGATGCGCGGCACGTTTTTCGTGACGTGCCGGCCGACGCCGCCTTTTTTCTTGGCCATACCACGCCGATGAATCACGTTGCCTCGCGTGGCCCTTGAGCCTGTGATTACACAAATCTTGGCCATAACCTTAAGAAGAGGCGCGCAACGTGCCGTGAGCAGCCGTCACGGTCAAGGAAATCTTCGGTGGCGAACGTCTTCGGGGTTGAACGTCGCGCTCTACCACACGGATGCGCAATTCGGACGCTTCCGTCTCTATTCGTGTGCATTCGTGTCGATTCGTGGTTGAGTTGAACGGCGCGCTCAAGAAATAGTCAAACTTAACTCGCGCGTTGCCGCGCCGTAACCCAAGATCGACAACTACATTTTAAGGGATGACGCAAAAAAATAATGACAAACTGCGGATTGGAATTGTCGGGGCGGGCGGAATTGTGCGCACGCGACATTTGCCCGCACTCAAACGCAACCCTGATGTGGAAATTGTTGCAGTGTCGAACTCGACCTACGCGAGCAGCGAAAAATTTTGCTCCGAGGAATGTCCGCATGCCACACCTATGCGGAATTGGGCCGACCTGCTGGCCCTTCCCGATCTCGACATTATTTGGATAGGCACACCGCCGTACATGCATTCGGCCGTGACCATTTCTGCGCTGGAGGCGGGCAAACATGTTTTTTGCCAGGCACGCATGTCGATGGACCTGGCGGAAGCGAAGGAGATGCTCGCCGCTTCAAAACGTTATCCGGAGTTGGTCACGATGCTTTGCCCGCCGCCCTATGGAATGCGGGCCGATCTGCTCGTGAAAAAATTGCTGGCGGAAAATTACATCGGTCGCCCGCACCATGTGCGCTTGCAAAGTTTGACAAGCGCATATCTCGATCCCGACGCGCCAGCGCATTGGCGGCAAAAGATCGAAATTAGCGGTCTGAATGTGCTTACGCTTGGAATTTATGTCGAGGTAGTGCAGCGTTGGTTGGGCGATATCGGCGGCGTTTTTGCACGCGGGAAGATCCTGATGCCAATCCGCCAAGGTTACGAAGTCATCATTCCCGATCTGCTTACCGTGCTCTGCGTGTTTCAAAATGGGGCGGAAGGCGTGCTGGAATTCAGCGGCGTGAACGCGCATGTGCCGGGCGATCGGCTCGACATCTACGGCGACAAGGGAACCCTGGTTTACGATTTCGCCACCGATATTGTTCAGGTCGGGAAAGTTGGCGACAAAGATTTGCGTGTCATCGATCTGACGCCGGATTTACTGACGGAGTGGCGGGTGGAAGACGATTTCATCGCGGCGGTGAAATCGAAGGGGCGGATTCGTCCGGGTCCCGATTTCGAAGATGGCGTGCGTTACATGCGCGTTGTCCAGGCGGTGGCCGATTCCCGCGCGCGCAACGAATGGGTTGAGGTCAAAACATAGTTCTCTGACTCGAGCGCGTGCGCAGCGGTCGCAGATTCAAAGCGCTGCAGCTGCGCGTTCCAGCGCGTAACCGATCACGCCGCTCGCCGGCAGCGTAAAGATCCAGGTCCAAATAATTCGCTCGACTACTATCCATTTCATGCCGCCGAAGCGCTTTACCACGCCGACGCCTATGATTGAAGTGGAGATCACGTGCGTAGTGGAAAGCGGAACGCCGTAGTAGCTGGCGCTTTGAATGATCAATGCGGCGGTTGTTTCCGCTGCGAAACCGTGAACCGGCTGCAATTTCACCATCCGGTGACCGAGCGTGCGAATGATGCGCCAGCCACCGGCCGCGGTGCCCACTGACATGGTTATGGCGCATAGAGTGACAACCCACGCGGGGAGTACGAAAGTTGGGGTTTTTAGGAAACTGAGCCAGCCAGGCAGGTGATCGAAACTGCCAGCTTTCGTGCCGGTAAAAAGAGCGAGTGTAATAATGCCCATGGTTTTCTGCGCGTCGTTTGTCCCATGACTATGCGCCATCCAGGCTGCACTCAGGATTTGCAGCCTGCCAAACAGCGAATGCACGAAATGAGGCGTGAATTGGTGGAGCGCGATGAAAAGCAAAAGCATTAATAGCCCGCCGAAAATGAATCCGGCCAGCGGCGAGGTGATCATCGGAACAACAACTTTTGGCCATAAACCGGTATTCCATTTTATGACGGACCAGTTGTCATGGGCGGTGGCCAGTGCCGCACCGCAGAGTCCGCCGATGAGCGCGTGACTCGAGCTTGACGGCAAGCCGAACCACCATGTCGTGATGTTCCATGCAAAAGCGGCAATTACCGCGCAAAGCACCGTGGCCATGTTGACCACATTCGCGTCCACCAGCCCTTTGCCGATTGTTGACGCAACCGCGCCGCCAAGCAGCGCGCCCGTCAGATTGAAGAAGGCCGCCATCGCGATCGCTTGGCGCGGTGTCAGAACCTTCGTCGAGACGACGGTGGCGATGGCGTTCGCGGCGTCGTGAAAGCCATTGCTGTATTCAAAAATGACCGCGGCCACGACGACGCTGATGAAAAGCAACATGTCGATCTTGCGCCGGGCAGCGACGTTACGAGTACTTCAAGACTGTCTGAAGAACAACGTTGCCCGCGTCTCGGCAACGGTCGATCACCTTTTCGAGCAAATCGTAGAGATCGCGCAAAAAAATGATGTGTTTCGGATCGTAATTGCCGTGATACAGGTCGCGCAAAAGTTGCAGCTCCAGTTCGTCGGCTTCGCCTTCAAGTGTTTGTAATTTAGCGTTCATTTCTCGGGCGGTGCGGATATCCATTCCTTTGCGCAATTGTTTCACCATCGCCAGCACCGCTTCTGCAGCCTGATCGAGCAGCTGCACCTGTTTGCCGAAACTGAGCTTCGGCAAATCCTGTGGACTAATCAGAATCCGCTCGCCGATTTTCTCCACAGTCTTTGGAATTTTGTAGAGCGAAGCGGCCAACGCCTGAATGTCCTCGCGCTCAAGGGGCGTAATGAAAGTTTTCGAAAGTTGTTCCGTCAGCTCTTGCGTAATGCGCTTGTCTTCGCGCCGGCTCTCCGCGAATGCCGTCAGGTCGCGAAACGAATCTTTATTGTCGATCTTGGCCAGAAGGTCGACGAGGTGGTGCACGCTCGTGTCGGCCTGCTGCGCGCTCGCTTCCAGCAAGTCGTAAAATTTTTCGTCATGACCGAGAAATTTTCCAATCGAAATCATCGTCCGCTCTAATTCCTGGCAGTTAGATCCATGATTTCTTCAGCAGCCACACTTTCACAATCTGCGTCAATGCCAGATAGCAGACGAGCGTGACCAACAGGAACAACCAGAAAAGCGGGGGCAATGGGACAAAACCCAAAAACGTGGCTAACGGCGAAAATGGAAGGTACGCTGCGATGGCCATGATGATCACTGTCGTGACTGTGAGTTGCCAACTCGCTCGCGATTGAATAAACGGAATCAGGTTTGTGCGGATGACGTGCACGATGAGCGTCTGCGTCATCAGCGATTCGACGAACCAGCCCGTGTGAAAAAGCGCGGCAGCGTATGTCGCATCAGGCGTGACCGTATTCGCGAAGCGCCACGCCAATCCCGCCGGCGGCGCGAGATTAAGTTGGCCGCATTTGAACACGAACCACATAATCCCGTAGGTGGTGTAGTCGAAAATGGAACTGATCGGCCCGATGAACACGATGAATTTGGCAATTTCACCCATGTGCCACGGCCGCGGATTGGCCACTTGCTGGGGACCGACGTTGTCTGTCGGAATCGGAACCTGCGAAAAATCGTAGAGCAAATTATTCGTGAGAACCTGAATCGGGGCCATTGGAACGTAGGGCAGCCACGCGCTCGCTCCGATCACGCTGAACATGTTGCCAAAGTTCGAGCTCGCGCCCATGCGAATGTATTTCAAAATGTTCACGAACACCTTGCGACCTTCGAGCACGCCTTCTTCCAGGACCATCAGGCTCTTCTCGAGCAGAATTATGTCGGCGGATTCCTTCGCAATATCGACGGCGTTGTCCACCGAAATCCCGACGTCCGCGGCCCGCAGAGCTGGCGCGTCGTTGATGCCGTCGCCTATGAATCCTACAACGTGCCCTTTATTTTGCAGCGCCTTCACAATGCGTTGTTTATGCGCGGGCGAGAGACGCGCGAACACGTCCATTATGCCAACAGCGTCGGCCAACTGCGGATCGGACATGCCTTCAATGTCTCGACCGAGGAGGATTTTCTCCGCGTTAATGCCGACTTCGGTACAGACTTTCCGCGTCACTAAATCATTGTCGCCAGTCAGGACTTTGACGGAGACGCCGTGTTGACGCAGGGCGGTGATCGCTTCGGCGGCGGTCTCTTTTGGCGGATCGAGAAAAGCGAGATAGCCCGTCAACACGAGGTCGCACTCATCGGCCTTCGAGTAAGCATGGCGCTTTTCCACCTTCTTTGTCGCGACTGCTAGCACTCGAAAGCCGTCTTCGCTCAAGTCGTTCACTTGTTGGAGAAGGTCGCCGACGAAAATGGGATCCATCGGAAATGTTTCGCCGTCGCTCTCGAAATGCGTGCATTTGGTAAAGACCGCTTCGGGTGCACCTTTAGTCAGCAACTGGCATTGGCCATCGGGTCCTTCGACTACCACCGACATCATGCGCCGCGAAAAATCGAACGGAATTTCGTCCAGTTTTGTGTATTTTTGGATGCCGAGCTCGCCGTGTAGTTCCGCGTGTTTCAGAATGGCACGGTCGAGCACGTTTTTCAGTCCGGTTTGAAAATGGCTGATGAGGTAGGCATCGCGAAGCACTTCCTCGTTTTCGTTTTTGAAAACATCGACATAAAGCTCGAGCAGGACGCGATCGATTGTGAGCGTGCCGGTTTTGTCGGTGCAAAGCACGTTCATCGCGCCGAAGTTTTGAATCGAGTTGAGTCGCTTCACGATCACTTCCTTGCGCGACATGGCGATGGCGCCCTTCGACAAGCAAACGGAGACGATCATCGGCAGCATTTCAGGCGTAAGCCCCACCGCCACGGCCAGCGCGAAAAAGAATGCTTCTTTCCAATCGTGCTTGGTTAGTCCGTTGATGAGAAAAACCAACGGCACCATTACGATCATGAAACGAATCATTAGCCAGGTGAATCTTTTGACGCCCTTGTCGAAGGCGGTTTCGACTTGTCGTCCCGCAAGGCTGCGCGCGATTTTTCCGAAATAAGTTTGTGCGCCGGTGGCGACGATTACCGCAGTGGCCGACCCGCTCTCGACGCTCGTGCCGAGAAAACAGAGATTCGTCCGCTCAATCGACGAAACATTTTCGCGTTGGTCCGGCAGATCTGTTTTTTCGACGGGCAGAGATTCGCCGGTCAGGGTCGCTTGAATGACGAAAAGATCTTTTGCAGAAATGAGTCGAACGTCGCCCGGGACCATGTCGCCCGCGCACAATTTAACGACATCGCCGGGCACGAGCTCACGGAGCGGAATTTCCTTGGCCTGATTATCACGCACGACTGTAGCGGTGACTGTGATCATCGCCTTCAGTTTGGCGGCGGCATTGTCGGCGCGAGTCTCCTGCACAAAACGCAGGGACATGCCCAGAGCTACCATCAACATCATGATGGTGCCGGCGGCGGAATCTCCGGTAGAATAGGACAAAATCGCCAGGACTGTCAGCAAAATCACCAGCGGATTCCGAGCGGCGACCCCAAGCCGTTGCAGCCAGCTCTCTTTCTTTTCGTGCGCGACTTCGTTAGGCCCGTATTCCTCAAGGCGCGTGGCGGCTTCCTCTTCGCTCAAACCTGCGGCAGTCGTGCCGAGCATTTCGAAGACTTCGTCGGCGCTCCTGAGGGCCGCCTCGTCCAACTTCGAAGGCGACGCAGGACGGTTGCGCGGGGCGACCGGCTTCTTGATTTCAGGTACGAGAGTTTTGCCGACCACGCCGCGTTTGTAACATTCGCGCCCGATCAAAGCAACGGTTCGCTCAGCCGGGCGCGGACTGTTGGAGTAATGGAGTGATGAGACGCGAGAACCCACTACTCCACGATTTCATTCTGCATCTTCTCTGCGCTTGGAATTTGCCGGAAACGATTCATTATGAGTGTCGATGCCATCGGTGGCGACACGTTCCATGATTCAACGCGAGATTGGCGAGGACCGCGTTTGCGTGCTCGCATTTGATAGGCCGGACTCGGGCGCGAACATTTTCGACACTGCTACGCTCAAGGAACTGAATGAACATGTTGATCTTATCGAGCGCGATAAGTCACTGCGCGGGTTAATCATCCAGTCCGCCAAGAAATCAATCTTTGTCGCCGGCGCCGATTTGAAAACTCTGTTGCAACAAGCGCAGACCGGTGAGCTGCGCGCGTTCATTGCCGAAGGCCAGCGCATTTTCAATCGGATTGCAGCCCTGAAAATTGCGACTGTAGCCGCGATTCACGGCGCATGCGCTGGCGGTGGATACGAGATCACGCTGGCCTGCGACTGGCGCGTGGCATCGGACGACCCAGCAACGCGCATCGGACTGCCGGAAACAACACTCGGCTTGGTTCCCGCGTGGGGCGGTTGCACACGCCTGCCGCGATTGATCGGCGTCGAACGCGCAGCGGAAGTGATCTTGAAAGGAAAACTTTATTCTGCTCCGGAAGCGTTGAAGCTCGGCCTGGTTGATGAAATTGCACCGGCTAATCAACTTGTTGATCTTGCGCGCAAAAAAGTGCGCGAAGGTAAACGCAAAATTTCTCCCGCGGCAAAGATCGACCAAACAATTCTCGCGCCGCGCGATCACAATCCGGCGCTTGCGCGCGCTCTTGAAGTGATTCAGAAAAGTCTTGTTGCTTCCACGGAGCAATCGCTCGCCTTTGAGCTCGATGCGATTGTCGATCTTGGCAAAACCGAATCGACGCAAAACTTGATCCGCAATTTTTTCCTGGCAGAAAAATACAGGAAAGAAATGTCGAAAGCGCTGACGGGAAAAGTTGCGCACGCGGCTGTGATTGGTGCTGGCGTCATGGGCTCAGGCATCGCCCAATGGCTCAGTTCACATGGCGTGACTGTGATTTTGCGTGACGTGAGCCGGGACCAGGTCAATCGCGGGCTTGCGAACATCGAAAAGACCTACGCTGAGGCAGTCCAGCGCGGTTTGATAACCGAAGAAAAGGCCAAGCAGGGACGCGCGCGAATCGTGGCCTCGACGGCGCCGATGGAATTGCGTGATGTCCGGTTCGTCATCGAAGCCGCGTCGGAGAAGATCGAAATCAAGAAGGAGATCTTTGGCAACCTCTCGATGCAGGTCGGGCCGAAAACGATTGTGGCGACTAACACTTCTGCGCTGCGGGTCAGTGAATTGGCCGCGGTGACGATTGCGCCGGAACGGGTGATTGGTCTGCATTTTTTTAATCCAGTCAGCCGCATGAAACTTGTCGAAGTGGTTGTTGCCGAGGAAACCTCGGACGACACGAAGGAACGCGCACTCGCGTTCGTTAGGCAAGTTGGAAAGCTTCCCGTCGTTGTGCGGGACAGTCCCGGATTTCTCGTCAATCGCGTCTTGTTCCCATATCTGCTCGATGCGGCTGAGCTTTTCGAAGCCGGCATCGACGCACAAAAGATCGATAATGCACTGCTGGAATGGGGTATGCCGATGGGGCCGCTGCGTTTGGTCGATGAGATCGGCATCGACATCACCGTTGACATTGCTGCGACACTCGAAAAGGCATTCGGACGCTGCGACCATGCTCCGGCCCTACTGCATTGGTTAGGTGATGGGCAAATGCTGGGCCGCAAGTCCGGAAACGGCTTTTACAAATACGAAGGCAAAACGCAAAAGCCTAACGAGTCGATCATTCAGTGGCAACGCGGATTGCACGGTGAGTCCGAGGGAGCCGAGGGACCGAACATTCTGGCAGAATGGCAGAGCGATCCGCGATTGAAGTTTAATGGAGAGGACTTGGCTAGGCGGCTTGTTTTTCTGATGGTAAATGAAGCGGCGCGCTGTGTGGAGGAGCGCGTAGTCGAATCGCCCGAAGACGCTGATTACGGAATGATTCTTGGCACCGGCTTCGCGCCGTTCCGCGGCGGGCCGCTGCGGTTCGCGGAACATTTTGGTTTGAAGAAGATTGTCGATGAGATGAATCGGCTGGCGCAAACCGACGACAAGTTCGAACCGTGCGAGATTTTGAAGAAACACGCCCGTGACGGAACGAAATTCTATGAAAGTTGAGGCCCTGCCACAGGCGCCTTGTCCGGGGGGCAATCGGGCATCTTGCCTGCGTTGCTCAGGCTGGAAGTCCGTGCCACTATGAAGTCGCCGCTCGAGGCCCCCGAGAAACAAATCGCGGAGGAAACCAGCGCAAAGCCGGAAAAACCCGCAGCTTCGTCAGTCATTGATACCTCGAAAATGTCGAAGGGTCAGCGCGAAGCGCTCGAGCTGGCGGAGGCCTCACGCGATCCGCTCGACGATCGCGGCAGTTTCGCGAGCAACCTTTTCGTCGGCCGTTACGATTTCAATCGCATCCATCCTTACCCTGCCCAAAGCGCGGAAGACCAGGCCGCCGGCGCATCATTTTTGCAGAAGCTCGAAACTTATTTGCGCGAACATGTCGATCCTGACGAGATCGATCGCACCGGTGAGATTCCGCCCGAGAATTTCGAAGGCCTGGCCGCGATCGGCGCGTTCGGCATCAAAGTGCCGCCGCCGTACGGCGGGCTCGGTTTGTCGCAGTTTAATTACGGACGCGCCGCGGTTTTGCTTGGCAGTTGGGATGGCAATGTCGCCGCGCTCGTCTCCGCGCATCAATCGATCGGCGTGGCGCAGCCGCTTTTGCTTTTTGGCACCGAAGAACAAAAGAAAAAATATCTTCCGCGCGTGGCGCGTGGAGAAATCTCGGCGTTTGCTTTGACCGAGACGCACGCCGGCTCCGATCCGGCGACGATGAGTCTCAAGGCGGAACCAACGCCCGATGGTTCGGAGTTCATCTTGAATGGCGAAAAACTTTGGTGCACGAATGGCGTGAAAGCCGGAGTACTCGTGGTGATGGCGCGAACGCCGCCCAAAATGGTGAACGGAAAAGAACGCAAACAAATCAGTGCCTTCATTGTCGATGTTGCCACACCCGGCCTCGAGATCACTTATCGCTGTCGCTTCATGGGTCTGCGCGCGCTTTACAACGCGGTGGTGAGATTCACCGATGTGCGCGTACCGCGCGCGAACATCATCGCGAAAGAAGGCGCTGGTTTGAAAGTCGCACTTACGACATTGAACACCGGCCGCCTCACTTTGCCCGCGGCATGCGTCGGCGTTTCCAAACGATTGCTCGAAATTTCGAGGAAGTGGGCGGGCGAACGCATTCAATGGGGCGTCCCTATCGGTAAGCACGCGGCTATTGCTGGAAAAATCGCGGAGATGGCGGGCAACGTATTCGCGATGGAAGCGATGACCTTTCTCACTTCGTCGCTGCTCGACCGCAAGTCTGGCGATCTGCGGATCGAGACGGCGATGTGCAAAATGTGGGCAACGGAAATGACCTGGAAAATTGCAGACGACGCAATGCAAGTGCGGGGCGGCCGCGGTTATGAAACGGCGGCGTCACTCGCGGGTCGCGGCGAGCCTCCGATTTCGGTCGAAAGATTTCTGCGCGATTGCCGCGTCAATACGATTTTCGAGGGCTCGAGCGAGATCATGCGGTTGTTCATCGCACGCGAAGCGCTCGACCCGCACTTGAAAGTGGGCGGCGCGATTTTCAATACGCAGTTGCCGATGTCGGACCGCGCAAAAGCCGTTTTTACGTCCGGGAAGTTTTACGCCGGTTGGTATCCGCGCCAATGGCTGCCCGCTCGGCCGGGTAAGATCGACAATCTGCATTCCGATCTGCAAAAGCACGTTGACTACGTTGCGGTGACGAGCAAAAAACTCGCACGCGGATTATTTCACGCCATGGCGCGCTTCGGTCCCAAGCTCGATCGCGAACAATTGCTTCTCTCGCGGTTTGTCGGCATCGCGACCGAACTTTTCGCCATCAGCGCGACCTGCTCGTACGCGCAGCATCTGCTCGGTCAGGGCAAGGCGAGCGAACAAGTCCTGTCCGTAGCGAATTATTTTTGCCGCTCTGCGCGGCTGAGGATCGACAATCATTTTGCCGGCACTCGCCGCAATGCCGACAAGCGCGGCTATCAGCTCACGCAGGATTTGCTTGCCGGCAAACACGCAATGCTGCGCGACGGTATGGTGAAGTAGGGCGGTTCACCGAACCGCCCGCGGGTGATCGAGGTCTAGCCCCGGCCTTAATTTTCCGACAATCTCTGCAACACGAGCGCGACATTTGCGCCGCCGAAGGCGAGCGAGTTCGAAAGCACCGTGCGCGGTGGGAAATCGATCGGTTTGGTTACGACGCGCATCCCTTCACAAACGGGATCGAGTTCGGTGATGTTCATCGAGACGGGCGTGAATTTTTCACGGATTGCGAGACAACAGATCGCCGCTTCCAGGGCGCCGGCTCCCGATAAGGCGTGGCCGGTCTGACTTTTCGTGCTGCTCACGAGTGGTGAGTGATTTTCAAACACCGTTTTGATCGCGCGTGCCTCCGCAGCGTCTCCTTGTGAAGTGGCAGTCGCATGGGCATTGATGTAGTCGATTTTGTCCGCGGCAACATTGGCGTCTTTCATCGCGTCACGCATTGCCCGTGCAAGTCCTTCGCCGTTCGGCGTCGGCGCAACGACGTTGTAGCCGTCCGAGCTTTGCCCCCAGCCAAGCGCCTCCGCATAAATTTGCGCGCCGCGCTTGCGCGCGCTCTCGAGTTCCTCCAGAAACAAAACGGTCGCGCCGCCGCTGGCTGCGAACCCATCGCGCCTTCGATCGAAAGGGCACGGGCTCTTGGTGGGATCGGTCGAGCGCGTCAACGCACGCACACCTGCGAAGGGCAAAATGCTGAAGAGATCGCAATCCTCCGCGCCAACCACAAACATCGCATCCTGTCGATCTTGACGAATTAAATCCAGCGCGTAGCCAAAGGCGTGCGCCGAAGATGCGCAGGCGCTGATTAAACCGGAGGATGCACCGCGAATCTTGAAGAAAGAAACTAAATTAAAATTCAACGTGCCGGCGACGCTGGCGGCGAGGCTGAATGGATGGCAACGTAACGGACCCTTCGTGAGCAGCCTGCCAATATTCCGATAAAGCATCATGGCCGAGCCCGAGGAAGCCAACGTCAAGCCCGTCCGCGGATTGGAAACGGTTTCAGGCGGCAGCGCGGCGTCGCCGATTACCTCATTCATCGCTGCATAGGCATAAAGAACATGCGGGGCCATCGAGCGTAGTTCCTTTCGCGAAATCGAAATACCTTCTGGGAATTGCCAGGTCGTCTGGTCCTCGCTCGGAAATGAAAATCCTTTGATCGTGCCGGCGAGGCGCACGGGCGATATGGGCAGGTCTAGTTCCGGATGAATCTCGATGCCGGTGCGCTGATTCAACAAACTATCGAGGACATCGGCGCGGTTGTTGCCAATGCTCGTGATAAAGCCGAGACCTGTAATGACGACGCGTCTCTTCGTTGCCATAAAATTCGCGAAGGCGAAAAACCCGACAGCATGCTCAGGATCGTGGCCGAAACAAGCGCGAGATTTTGGTGAGGCGCCAGCGAGTGCGCGACGACCTTATCATCTGGCACCCGTCGTGCTCAAAATTGATGCGTGGCAGCTCTCATCTTCCTCGGCATCGGGCTGCTCTGCGCGATTATTGGTCGTATCCTGCTCATCGGCGCGGCGTTTGGCGTTAGCGTTTGGTGGGGACTCGGCGTGTGTTTGCCATTTGGGCCGTTATTTTTCCGGCTCAGGTTTCCGGATCTAGCCTATGCATCGAGAAAATTCCGGCTGGCGACTTTGCCCTGCGTGCTGCTCTATCTCATTTGCGGTCCGGGTTTAACTCCGAGCGCGTATTACCGTCACAAAATTAGGCGGACGCAACCGCCCCCGGCAACGACTGGCTACGCGTTGGAACAACCCACTCACGGAGCGAAGCGCGTTGTTGATTCGCCAGGGCCGCGAGTGGAACTCTCGCCAACGATGGCGGAACGCCAGGCGGTGAATGCGGCGGAGTTCGAGCGTTTGCGCGCGTGGAGCGAAAAGTTGCGTTTGCAGAAACGCGACCTTCTCCACAGCGATACGGAAGGTAATCGCGCTTATAATGCCGAAGTGACGCAATACGAGGCCGCGTTGGAAAAAGCAAACGCTGAGAAAGCCGCCCTGGCTGAATCGACGAAGTAAATCGCGAGAGTTGCGCGCCGGGTCGGTTGACCGTTTCCCGCCTCAGGATTACGATCAACGGATGAGTATACCTCCGATGCTGACGGAGGCGGCTCGAGATTCGCGGCTGCCTGCTCAGAAGAGCAAGAATCGACAATCGCTCGACGCGTCAGGCGTCCTGCACCAACTCGAGCAACACATCTTGCTCGACGGATTCAGGATCGTAGTCGATCTCGACAAAAGTCGCGGTTCCTATTTGTATGATGCGGCCACCGGTCATCGGTTAATCGATCTCTACGGATTTTTCGGCTCCATGCCGGTCGGGTTCAATCATCCCTACTTTAACGATCCAGATGTTCAGCGAGATCTCTTGCGCGCCGCGAAGGTAAAGGTGGCGAACTCGGATGTTTACTCGAAAGCGTACGCTGAATTTGTGGAAACCTTTGCACGTGTGGTGGGTTTGCCACCACTTGATCGCTATCTCTTCATCGAAGGCGGTGCGCTCGCGGTCGAAAACTGCTTGAAAGCGGCGATGGATTGGAAGGTGCGCAAAAACATGGCGGCCGGTCATGGCGAGCGCGGCACGCAGATTTTGCATTTCCGTCACGCTTTTCACGGCCGCACTGGCTACACCATGAGTTTGACTAATACCGATCCGCTCAAGACCGATTTGTTCGCTAAATTCGATTGGCCGCGCGTTTCAACTCCTTATCTGAATTTTTCGCTGCCGGAATCCGACCGCGAACGTGATGTGATCGAGCGTGAAAAGAAATCGGAGCAGGAGATCAAAGCGTTCATCCACCAGCGCAAGATCGACATCTGCGCGATCATCATCGAGCCGATTCAGGGCGAGGGGGGAGACAACCATTTCCGTGGCGAATGGTTGAAGAAGCTGCGCGAAATTTGTAACGAGAACGAAATCATTTTGATTTTTGACGAAGTGCAATGCGGGATGGGCGCGACCGGCCGCAATTGGTGCTGCCAACATTTCGATGTTCTTCCGGACGTCATGGCGTTTGGAAAGAAGGCACAGGTCTGCGGCGTGATGGCTGGACCGCGTTTCGATGAAGTAGAGGACAACGCGTTTCGCTTGCCCAGCCGGTTGAACTCGACCTGGGGCGGCAATTTCACCGACATGGTCCGATCGACGCAGTTTCTACGAATCATCGAAAAAGAAAACCTGGTGGAGAACGCGGGAAAAGTAGGGGCCTACTTCCTGGATCAACTGAGGGAGCTGCAAACTATTTTTGGATTTATCAAAGCGGCACGTGGGCGGGGGATGTTCCTCGCGTTCGATTTGCCGGATGCGAAAACGCGCGAGGAGATGTGGAAAGGTCTATTCGATCTGGGCGTGCTGACATTGCGCTCGGGCGAGCGCTCGATTCGGTTCCGGCCTGCTCTCGACATGAAGGGCGAGGTGGTTGACGAGGCCATTGAGCTGATGACGAAGTATTGTCATCAGCGAGGCAAGTAACGATGCAATCAGTTCTCGAGAAACTCGGCCTGGCCGAGGACAACGCTGGAGTCTTCGACGGTAAATGGTGTGGTGGCGGCACGAAGATCGACAAGATCTCGCCGATCGATGGACGGAAGTTGGCGAGCATCCGGACGGCGTCCCACGAAGATTACGAGGCGGCGATCACGCGCGCGCAGGAAGCATTTTTAAAATGGCGCGTTACGCCTGGACCAGTGCGCGGAGACACTGTCCGCCGTCTAGGGAACGCGCTCCGCGAAGCGAAGCATGAGCTTGGCCAGCTCGTGACGATGGAGTCGGGCAAGATCGTCGCTGAAGGCGAAGGCGAAGTGCAGGAGATGATCGACATCTGCGATCTGGCCGTCGGCCAATCGCGCATGCTTTACGGCCTAACGATTCAATCGGAACGGCCGTTCCATCGTTTGATGGAGCAGTGGCATCCGCTCGGCGTCGTTGCCGTCATCAGCGCTTTCAATTTTCCGGTCGCAGTTTGGTCGTGGAACGCCGCGCTCGCAGCGGTCTGTGGTGACGCCACCGTTTGGAAGCCCTCGGAAAAAACCCCGCTCAGCGCGATTGCGGTAACAAAGATTGCCGAGCGCGTTTGTCGCGAGACCGGCGCCGATCCGGCCATCTTTACTTTGCTGATCGGCGATCGTAAAACAGTTGGTCAAAAATTAGCCGACGATCGTCGCATTCCGCTCGTATCCGCGACCGGTTCGGTAGCCATGGGTTTAAACGTTGCAAAAGCGGTTCACGGCCGCCTGGGCAGAACCATCATGGAACTGGGCGGCAATAATGCGCTCATCGTTGCGCCCAGCGCCGACCTCGACATGGCGACGCAATCGATTTTCTTCGGGGCCGTCGGTACCGCCGGCCAGCGTTGCACTTCTACACGGCGGGTCATCATGCACGAATCCGTCGCGGATAGAGTCCGCAAAAAATTGTTGGCGGCCTACAAAAGTGTGCCGATCGGCGATCCGCTCGAGAAAAAAACTTTGATGGGTCCGTTGATCGACAAGACGGCGGTCGATATGGTGCAGCGTTCCATCCAGCGATTGAAAGATGAAGGCGGTGAAGTCCTTTACGGTGGTGAACGGCTGGATGGGGAAAAATATCCTGGCGGCTGTTACATGACGCCGTGTCTGGCAAATGCGAAACCAGATTTCGAGATTGTGTGTCATGAAACCTTCGGGCCGCTGCTTTACCTAATGACTTACCGCGACTTCGACGAAGCGATCGCGATTAACAACGGTGTGCCACAAGGTTTGACCTCGGCGGTTTTCACAAACGATATGCGTGAGGCCGAAAAATTTATCAGCCCCGCCGGGAGTGATTGCGGCATCGCCAATGTCAACACCGGCACGAGCGGCGCGGAGATTGGCGGCGCGTTCGGCGGCGAGAAAGAAACCGGCGGCGGGCGCGAGAGCGGAAGCGATTCGTGGAAGAGCTACATGCGCCGCCAGACGAACACGATTAATTTTTCAACCGAACTGCCGCTGGCGCAGGGAATTCAGTTCGGAGCAGGCGAAGGAAGCGCGACGGCGTAAGGTGGATCGTGCTCTCCGAGCACGATGTTAAAATAATGGCGGCGAAGCCGCGTCGAATAACATCGCGCCCAGAGGTCGCGATCCACCTAGGCCCCGGCCGTAGTCAGCTCAAAAAGTCCTCCAAGATTTTTGGCAGTTTCAATGCTCATAATGAATCTCTGTAATTTCTTGCATAGATCCTTGCTGATGACATCGCCGCCGAGCGCCGTGAATTTTACCGCGATTTCTTCCTCCGTCATTGGATCGCGTGGATCGCCCTTGGGAACATCGACACGGGTGGAGTGTGACTGGCCACTATTGGTGGTGATGGTGACGCGACTCGGCTGAAACTTGGGAAAGAGCGCTTCGAATTCTTCGTTAGGCACAACTTTCACTTTGTCCATGATCGGAATGAGCGCCTTATCGAGCACGCGTTCTTCTCGGAATTGCAGCGGCGTCACCATGCCGTCGACCAATCCGACTGCCATGCAATAGGGTAGGGAATGATCGGCGGTTTCTTTGGAATCCGGTCGATACTTGTGCGGATCGCCCAGAATGTCCGCGGCGCGCGCGATCACTTCCACTTTGATTTCTTTAACGTCATCAGCCTTGATGTTGTGTTCTTTGACCGTCTTCATCATCGCGGTGAGGGGCGAGTGACTGAGGGCCTCGATTGGGAAACTCTTCATGCCGCAATCAAGGATGCGATAGTGTGACTTGCTTGAGTTAGGAAGATCTTTGACCAACGCCTCGCCGTCGAAAGTGGCAGGCTGTCCCTTGTACTGCACGTGATGGAAGACGGCAAAGAGCCCTTCTTTGCCATCGATGATGTGCTCGGGGCCGGAGAATCCGCCGCGCGCAAGAAGCGCGCTCTCGGCACCCATGCGTCCCGCCCACGGATCGACTGTGTTCTTCATGTTGGTCAACTTGCCCGCCGTAACCGCACCTGGACAAAATGTGCGCGACGCGCTGATACCAATGGCGGATACCATTTGCGATGGCGTGAGATTCAGCACTCGACCCGCGGCGATCGGCGCCGCAAACGCGCTCAAGGTGGTGTGATGCCAGCCGTATTCGCGCACACCGGGTCGTCCGATTTCGCAAAGACGCATCTCAATTTCGTAGGCAATGATGGTGGCGAGAATCAGATCCTTGCCGCTCAAACCTTCGCTTTCACAGAGTGCCAGCGGCGCGGCGATGAGATCGCTCGGATGACATGGATCGGCTTTCCAATAAATGTCGTTGTAGTCCATCGCGCGAATCATGTGGCCATTTAAAAATGAGGCGTCGACTGGATTGGTCTTGAATCCAGACACGAATGTGGTGGCTCTGCCTTTCCCGCCGCCCTGGCCACCGGACGAGTCTGCCGTGGCGGACATCGCGCGGTAATGTTTGAGCAAGATCTTCGCGTCATCTTGCTGACTTCCGCCGAGGGCGCACCCGATGGAATCGAACCAAAACAATTTCGCCGCTTGAATTGCCTCTGGCGAGAGATGTTCGTACTTCAGCGCGCAAGCCCACTCCGCTATGATGTGTGAGAGCAGACGTTTCGATTCCGTTGGATGTTGTGACATATTGATTTCTGTTTTGTTGGTTTATGACCCTGATCGCGTCACGCGGATTTTCAAGCCGGCCCCTCACGGATCGCGAGGGTGGTTCGCGCACTTTGGGCTAATGCTGGTCTTTCATAAATTGACTGTGTGGCAAAAGCAACGCCGTGAACACGCGCGGCGGGGAGCCGCGTGGGTAGGCGGTAACGCAGCTAGGGTAGCTGGCGCGAGCGCGGGAGCGCGAGTGACCAATCCTTTAAGATGCAAGCTTCGATGATTTATTTATTGCTAACCCTTTGAAACCGAGCCCCAGGGGATGAAAAAATGAAGTTTGGCAAACTTCTTCGGGGAGCTGAAACGGCGCAATGTATACAAGCCTCCGGTCGGGGAAAGTGATGTCTTGAATCGGAATAGACTCGTTAAATTGTGAGTTTTGAGATAGTAAAAAATCTCATGCCGTCCGAGCATTTGTCAGACCTGAAATTCGAAATCGGCCACGTGCTGTTCATCGACGTTGTCGGTTACTCGAAACTGCTTATCACCGGCCAAAGTGAGCAAATCCAAAAATTGAGGGAGATCGTGCGCGGGACGGAGCAGTTCCGCGCGGCAGAAGCGGAAGGCAAACTGCTGCGGTTACCAACCGGCGACGGCGGCGCCCTGGTTTTCCGCACCAGCGCGGAGGCACCGGTGATGTGTGCAGTAGAAGTTAGCAAGGCGCTAAAGAATCATCCCGAACTTCGAGTCCGGATGGGAATCCACAGCGGGCCAGTTAACGAAGTTACTGATTTAAACGAGCAAGCTAACATCGCCGGCGCTGGAATTAACATTGCGCAGCGAGTGATGGACTGTGGCGATGCCGGACACATTCTTCTCTCCCGGCATGTGGCCGAAGATCTCGAACATTATCCGCGTTGGCAGCCCTTTTTGCATAAGCTGGGCGACTGTGAATCCAAACATGGCGTGCGTATATCGGTAGTGAATCTTTACAGCGGGGCCTTTGGCAATCCCGCGCTGCCGGAAAAACTCAGGAGCGCCCAGCCAGCAATGCGGCAATCTCCAACCGCGGCAGCACCGCCCACGAATCCTTTCGTCAGCAGCCGCATGGGAATCGTCTCAGTGCTTGCGCTGGGAATTCTCGCGCTCGCCTTGACCGCAATCCTGTTGCAGAAAAATGCGCATGAACCAAAACCCGCTGCGACCAACGAGCCGTCCGCGACCGCACTTCCACCCAAATCGATTGCCGTTTTGCCGTTTGAAAGCCTGAGCGAGGACAAAAGCAATGCTTACTTTGCGGAAGGCGTGCAGGACGAGATTCTAACTCGGCTCGCCAAAGTGGCTGACCTCAAAGTTATTTCGCGCACGTCGACGCAGCATTTCAAGAGCGCGCCCGACAATCTCCCGCAGATCGCCAAGCAGCTCGGCGTCATGAACATTCTCGAAGGGAGCGTGCAAAAAGCGAACGATCAGGTGCGTGTGAATGTGCAGCTGATCAACGCCATGACCGACGCGCATCTTTGGGCCGAGATTTACGATCGCAAGTTAACCGACATTTTCGCGGTGGAGAGCGACATCGCCAAAACGATTGCGGATACCTTGCAGGCCAAGCTTTCCGGCTCAGAGAAGCAAATGATGGCGTCGCAGCCGACGAGCGATACGACCGCCTATGAGCTGTATCACAGGGGCAGGTCGCTCTGGGAACGGCGTTCCGGGGACAACATTCCGAAAGCGATCGCTTTTTACCAGCAGGCGGTCGCGCGCGATCCGAATTATGCATTAGCCTACGCTGGTTTGGCCGACGCGTACGCGCTGCTTCCTTTTTATACGCCGACCTCCCAGCGCGATGCTTCCCCAAAGGCGAAAGAAGCGGCGCTCAAAGCTCTCCGACTCGATCCTAATCTGGCCGAAGCACACGCCGCACTGGGTAAAGTGCTGTATTTTGACGAAATCGATCTCGCTGGATCCATTCGCGAGTACCAGCGCGCGATCGAGCTGAAGCCAAACTACGCCACCGCACATCATTGGTTGGGCAACGACTCCCTACTGGGCCTTGGGCGATTCGAGGAAGCCATTGCCGAGGGGAAGCGAGCTGTGGAGCTGGATCCTCTCTCCCCGATTATCAACGCGGACTTCGGCGTAACTCTGTACGTCGCCCGCCGCTATGACGACGCGGTCACGCAATTGCGAAAGACGCTCGAGATAGATCCAACGTTCTACTACGCTCAATACTGGCTAGGTATCGTTCTTCAGCAAAAGGGCAACCTTGCTGGCGCTCTTGCACAGTTCGAGAAGGCAAAAGAATTGAGCGACGATCCATATCTCCTGGCACTGAGCGGTGCCGCTAAAGCTCTGGCTGGTGACAAGAGCGCAGCCCTGCAAACATTGACCGATCTCGATAAGATAAGTCAACACCGCGAGGTGCTCGCCTACTGGCGTGCGCTTCTCTATCTCAGCCTGAACAATAAAGAGGAGGCCCTGCGCTCCCTTCAGCAGAGTTTCGAGGAACGCGACGGTTACAATATCGGCTGGATCAAAGTCGATCCATCGCTCGATCCACTCCATGGCGATCCGCGTTTCGAAGCGCTGGTGCAAAAGGTGATTGCGCCGAAAACAGAGCGAAAACAGTGAAGATCGACAATGGAGCCGACGGAAGTCGAGAGACATCGACGGGCGGGTCGGGATCACGACCCGGGCGGAGTGTTGTTGACGAGCGGGGACGCGAGTCAATCAACTTCTTTGCCGAGTTGAAGCGGCGCGACAAAGTTGCGGTCGCAGTGAAAGCGATGTCTTGAATCGCAAAATCGGCTCGTTAAATCGCGAGTTTTGAGATAGTGCAAAGTCTTATGCCGTCCGAGCAATCCTCAGACGTAAAATTCGAGATTGGACATGTCTTGTTCATCGACATCGTCGGTTACTCTCAATTGCTTATCAACGAACAAAGCGAGCAGATTCGAACGTTAAGGGAAATCGTGCGCGGAACCGAGCAGTGTCGTCTCGCCGAAGCACAAGGGAAGTTGGTGCGTTTGCCTACGGGCGACGGTGGCGCACTCGTTTTTCGAAACAGCCCCGAAGCGCCCGTTCTGTGCGCGCTGGAGATTAGCAAGGCGCTGAAGAATCAACCCGAACTTCGGGTGCGCATGGGCATTCATAGCGGTCCGGTCAATGAAGTCACTGATCTAAACGAGCAAGCCAACATCGCCGGCGCCGGCATCAATATTGCGCAGCGGGTGATGGATTGCGGCGATGCCGGTCACATTCTTCTCTCTAAACGAGTCTCCGATGACTTGGAGCAGTACCCGCAATGGCGTCCGCTTCTGCACGAGCTGGGCGAATGCAAAGTGAAACACGGCGCAACGGTCGCGCTGGTTAATCTTTACTCGGATGAAATCGGGAATCCAGAGCTGCCGAAAAAACTTAAAGGACATGAAGCGCGCGAGGAAAAGGTTGAGGCGAGCGCGCCGGCTCTGCGCAAATCGATCGCGGTCCTGCCGTTTGAAAATCTAAGCGAAGACAAAGCGAATGCTTACTTTGCCGACGGCATTCAGGAGGAAATCCTGACCAGACTCTCGAGGATCGGCGACCTGAAGGTTATCTCGCGCACATCGACGCAAAGATTCAAGAATTCACCCGAGGACATTTCGCAGATCGCCAGGCAACTTGGCGTCGCGAATATTCTGGAGGGCGGTGTGCGGAAAGCTGGCGACCAGGTGCGCGTCCACGTTCAATTGATCGATGCCGAGAGTGATTCGCATCTTTGGGCAGAGAGATACGATCGTAAGTTGACCGATATTTTCGCCGTTGAAAGCGACATCGCTGAGAAAATTGCCGATGCGTTGCAAGCGAAACTTACCGGCGCCGAGCAGCGCGCGATCAGTTCCCGTCCGACAGAAAATAGCGAGGCACATCAGCTGTATCTTCGGGGCCGCTTTTACTGGAACAAATGGGTGGGGCCCGAGTTCGACAAGAGTCGCCAATATTATCAGCAGGCAATTGAATTGGACCCGAACTACGCGTTGGCCTATGCGGGACTTGCCGATTTTTACGGCTTCGCGTTCGGATTCGGATACCTGCCACCCGAAGAAAAATGGGCAAAGGCGCAGGAAGACAACGCGAAGAAAGCGTTGGAACTCGACCCGACGCTTGGTGAAGCCTACAACTCTCTGGCGAGCGACAAACTCTATTACCATCGCGACTGGCCAGGTGCGGAACGGAATTTCCGTCGCGGCTTGGAGTTAAGCTCAAACTTTGCCGAAATGCATGCTCATTACGCGTTCTGTTTGGTTCTGTTTGGCCGCAACGAAGAAGCGCTTGCCGAGATGCGCCGCGCCCTCGATCTCGATCCGCTGTCGCCCCGGTTTGGTTTCGGTAGCGCGCGACTCTTTTTCTTTATGCGGCAGTACGACACGGCGCTCGATCAATTTCGCAAAACACTGGAGCTCGATCCTAGTTGGGATTTCGCCCATGAATGGCTTGGCTATGCGTACGAAAAAAAGAATATGGCGAAAGAGGCTATCGGGGAATGGAGCAAAGCTTTGCACCTCCGTGGCGTAGATGAGGATGCCTCGCTTCTCAAAGGCACTTATGCCGAGTCGGGCTTTGAGGCTGCCGTTCACGCACTGGCACAAAAACAATTGGAGCGAATCAAAGAAAAGACCGCGCGCGGCGAGTACGTCCCGGCCGTTGACTACGTCACTGCCTACATGCGGCTGGGTGACAAGGAGCAAGCCTTCGCCTGGCTTGCAAAGGCCGTTGAAGAGCGCAACCGGCTCGCGTTTGAAATCAAATTCAATCCGATTTTCGATCCATTGCGAGGCGATTCGCGCTTCGAGAATCTTCTCCAAAAAGTCTTCGCCCCGAAAAACTCTGAGGCCGATTCGCGATAGCATTTGCAATGAATCCGCCAAACTTGTCCTCGAGTTCCGGTCCGGAAGCCAACGCGAATTATGACAAGGCAATCGCGCAGTGCCAAAAAGCGCTCGCGCTTGATCCGAGTTTTTTTCTCCCGCATTTCGCTTGGGGCCTCGTTGAACTGCATCGCCTAAACTATAAGGCGATTGAGGAGATTAGCCTGGCCGCGAAGATGGAATCGCAGCCGGTTTGGACCGCCTATCTTGGGTATGCTTATGCCATGAATGGGGAAAGAGACAAAGCGTTGAAGATATTGGAGGAATTGCATCAGCTGGCTGCCCGCCGGTTCGTTGGTCCGTTTTGTCAGGCGCTCGTCTACCTGGGCCTGCGCGAGAAGAGCCAAGCGATTGACTGGCTGAAAAGGCCTACGAGGATGGCTCGCCGTGGATGGGCTGGCTCAAGGTGGAGCCGATGTTCGACCCGTTACGTTCGGAGCGTCGTTTCCAGGCACTCTACGCTAAGATGAATTTTCCGCCATGACCTTGGCCGCCCGGCCGAGCGCTGCTTCGAGGGCAAAGTTCGTCATCAAACCGAGAAGGTGTGTTCAACTAGTTTGACCAGAGTAAACAGCGCGTGGTTGACCGGAACGTCAATCCCGAGCTCAGCTCCCCGACGGGCGATGTAGCCATTGAGTGAATCGATTTCGGTCATTTTGCCGCGCTGAATGTCCTGGGCGGTAGATGAAAATGCGGCCGACATTTGGGTCGCGATCTCCATCGCCGCCGCCATGCCTGCTGTGGGATCTTCGATGTTAGGCAACCTCACACCGGCCGCGCGAGCAACGGCCAGGACTTCATCGACAACTATTTGCATCAACTTTCGGGCGTCGGGATTCTCGGCGATTTCTCCATAACGCGCCCGGCCAAGCGCAGAGATGGCATTCAGCGCGCAATTGCATAAAAGTTTAATCCACATTTCACCGTCAATGTTGCTCGTGATCCGGCAGCTAACACCCGCGCGGGCAAAGATTTCTTGTAAGCGTTTGGTGCGTTCGTCTTCCGGACCGATGATTAAATCGCCGCGGGCGATGTGTTTGATGCGCCCCGGCTCGGGGACTGATACCCCGATATAAACGGCAGCTGGAAGCGCAGCAATGTTGGTCGCGTCACGAATGCGCTCGACATTGTCCACGCCGTTTTGAAGACAAACCAGGAGCGCATCCGTCGCCAGGAACGGAGCGATTTCTTGCGCTGCCGAAACGGTGTCATTCGATTTGACGCAGAACAATACGATTCCTGCACCAGCAACTGCATCGACCTCGGTTGCCACTTCAACAGTTATCCGCTCCTGACCCGCTGGCCGTTCGATGACAAGCCCGTTCGCCCTGACAGCATCGACAAATGATTTCCGGCCGATCATCACAACCGGTAACCCGCTCCGCGCGAGCATGCCGCCGAAATAGCCACCGACCGCACCGGCTCCGACAACGGCAATTCGCGGCCAATCCTGCGTCTTAGTCATAGCAACCGTGCGGCGTCACCTGAACATTTCGTTTCGTTAGGCTCCGCGGCCAAATCGTTGAAGTATCGCGTCAGATCAGAGGACTGCAATTCACCGGCCGAACCGTAATATATCATCGCACAATTGGCGGGATGCGCTCCGCCGGTTGCCAGCTTGAGTCTTTCGACTGGATGCATCCTGACCAACCACAACAACCCGCCGGTAGAAATAGCCTCGTGAAATTGTAAGCCGTGAGATAGTTATGATTCATGCCGTCAGATTGTTCTTCAGACGTGAAGTTCGATATCGGACATGTCTTGTTCATCGACATCGTCGGTTATTCGAAACTACTCATCAACGAGCAGAGCGAGCAGATTCAAAAGTTAAAGGAGATCGTGCGCGGAACTGAGCAGTTCCGCATCGCCGAAGCGGAAGGCAAACTGCTGCGATTACCGACCGGTGACGGCGGCGCGCTTGTTTTTCGAACGAGTCCCGAAGCGCCGGTTCTGTGCGCTTTGGAAATCGCAAAGGCGCTGAAAAATCACTCAAGTTGCACGTCCGAATGGGAATACACAGCGGGCCAGTCAATGAAGTAACCGACCTAAACGAGCAGGCAAACATCGCTGGCGCCGGAATCAACATCGCGCAGCGGGTGATGGATTGTGGCAACGCCGGTCATATTCTTCTCTCGCGGCACGTGGCAGACGATCTCAAGCATTACGCCCGCTGGCGGCCGTATCTGCATGAGATTGGCGAATGCAAGGTCAAACACGGCGAAATCATTTCGCTGGTCAATTTCCACACGGACGAACTGGGTAACCCGCAGCGGCCCCAAAACATCAGGAGCGCTGCGCCAGCCAAATCCGTCGCGGTGCTGCCGTTCGTCAACATGAGCGCAGACAAAAACGACGAGTATTTGAGCGACGGGATGACCGAGGAACTAATTAACGCGCTGGCCAAGGTACCAGGGCTGCACGTGCCGGGACGGACATCTTGTTTCGCTTTCAAGGGCAAAACCGACGCGGATATTTTCCGGAAAGTCGGTGATCAGCTGCATGTCAATACAGTGTTGGAGGAAGCGTTCGCAAAGCCGGGGAGAAGCTGCGCGTCACCGCTCAACTCATCAACGTGAGTGACGGTTATCATCTCTGGTCCAAGGATTACGATGGCGACATGAACGACATTCTGAATTTTCAGAGCAACGTGGCAGAGCGAGTCGTGCAGGCGTTGCAAGTGAAGTTAGGGGCCGAAGCGGCTCGCGCTTTGGCGAAGAAACCAACCGAGGACCCGGAGGCTCATCGCCTCTATCTGCTGGGACGCTACGAGTTTGGCAAATACAGCGACGCCGGCTGGACCAACTCGATCCGCTACTACGAGCAGGCGCTGAAGCTCGATCCCAACTATGCTTTGGCCTATTGCGGCCTTGCCGACACCTACGCCTATATGGGAGGAGTCGTGATGCCGAGCAAAGAAGCGGTAGTTAAAGAGAAGGAGTTCGCGCAAAAAGCGTTGGAGCTCGACCCGGAACTGCCGGAAGCGCACCTTTCCCTTGCTTGCGCTCTTGGCGGTGCTTTTGATTGGCGGAATGCCCAGATTGAATTCGATCGCGCCATCGAACTAAATCCTAATTTGGCATGGGTATACGAAATATATGCATGGTTCCTGGGCGGGCTTGGTCGATTAGACGAGGCGATTGCGAAAGACAAAAAAGCGATCGAGCTCGATCCGCTGAATTCGTTCTTTCAAGCCGCCTTGGCGTACTACCTGTATCACGCACGTCGATATGACGATGCAATTGTCCAAATTAGAAGGACGCTCGAGCTGGATTCCACTTCAACCCTTGCTCGTCATTTGTTAGGCTGCTGCCTCCTGTGGAAAGGCGACACCGCTGGCGCAATCGCGGAATTTCAGAGAACCAAAATAATCGTTACCGGCGCGTGGTATCAAGGACTCCTCGGCTACGCGTATGCTATTTCCGGAGATCGACCGAAGGCCGAGCAAATCTTGCGCGAGCTCGAAGAAATGGCAAAACGGCAGTACGTCGAGTACGACCGCGTTCGCTACCATCTACCTGGGACTTGGCGAAAAGGGGAAAGCTTTGGATTGGCTGGAAAAATCGTACGAGGACCGGGAGAGCGCCTGTTGGTATCTAACGGTTGATCGAATTTACGACAGCGTGCGCAACGAGCCGCGGTTCCAGGCGATTTTGAAGAAAATTGGGTTGGAATAGGACTAGGGCTGCCACACGCTTGAGATAGACGGGAATCCCATGCCGACCGAGCCTTCTTCTGACGTGAAGTTCGAGATCGGACACGTCTTGTTCGTCGATATCGTCGGTTACTCGAAATTGCTGATCAACGAGCAGAGCGACCAGATTCAAAGACTAAGAGAGATTGTGCGCGGAACTGAGCAGTTCCGTCTCGCCGAAGCGCAAGGGAAGTTGATGCGATTACCGACCGGCGATGGTGGCGCGCTCGTTTTTCGAAACAGTCTGGAAGCGCCAGTTTTGTGCGCATTGGAAATTAGCAAAGCGCTGAAAAATCATCCTGACCTTCGAGTTCGCATGGGAATTCACAGTGGGCCGGTCAACGAAATCACCGATATAAACGAACAAGCGAACATTGCTGGCGCCGGGATCAACATCGCGCAGCGTGTGATGGATTGTGGCGATGCCGGTCACATTCTTGTCTCGCGGCACGTGGCCGAAGACTTGGAGCATTATCCGCGCTGGAGACCTTACTTGCACGAGCTCGGCGAATGCGAAGTAAAACACGGTCACAAAGCATCTCTCGTTAACTTCTACGACGATGAAATTGGTAATCAGAAGACACCGCAGAAATTCCGACAGGCGAAAGTGGCTCGGGCTAGGAAGCTCTCGACGGTTGTCATCGCTATATTACTCATTGCCTTATTAGTAGGGGCCGGATTCTACTATCGTTCGCGTCAAACCAAGCCGCTCACTGACAAGGACACGATCGTCCTCGCCGATTTCGCCAACACCACCGGCGATCCCGTTTTCGACGGAACACTCCGACAAGGACTCGCCTCGCAACTCGAGCAGACGCCGTTTCTCAGCCTGGTTTCGGATTCGATCATCGCCCAGACCCTGACGCGAATGTCAAAACCCAGGGATACGCGGCTCACCCCGGAGCTGGCGCGCGAAGCTGGTCAACGGCTCGGCGCTGCCGCCACAATCGAAGGCTCCATTTCCGCCCTCGGCACGCAGTATGTCTTGTCACTAAAGGTAGTGAACTGCCGTGATGGCAATTTGCTGGCGCAAGAACAGGAAACCGCAACCGGAAAGGAACAAGTGCTTAACGCGCTCGGTCAGGCGGCAACAAAGATGCGGAAGAAATTGGGTGAGTCGCTGGCGTCGGTTCAGAGGTACGATGCATTGCCGGAAGACACCACGACCTCATCACTCGAGGCGTTGCAGGCCTATGCCCTGGGCAATAAAGCGACCGATATCGACAATGATTATCTTGCCGCGATTTCGTTCTTTCAACGCGCCGTCGCTCTCGATCCGAATTTCGCCATGGCCTACCTGGCGTTAGGCGAATCTTATCAACCTCAGGGAGAACTCGCGCTGGCCGCGGAAAATACGCGCAAGGCCTACGAGTTGCGCGAGCGAACGAGCGATCACGAAAAACTCAATATTGTGGCATTTTATGAAATCGTTGTTACCGGAAACCTGGACGCCGCCCGCCGGTCCTACGAATTACTCGCCCAAACCTATCCACGCGATGAGAGTACACAGATATATCTTTGGTTTATCCATCTCACGTTCGGAGATTACGCCAGAGCGGACTCGGCGGCGAAACGAGCCTTTGAGATCAATCCCGACAGTTCGAACAATTACGTCAGTTTGATCTATTGCGACCAGTACCTGGGCCGACTTCATCAAGCGAAAGCCACGGTAGAGCAATCGCGCGCTAAGAAGCTCAATTCCCCCTGGTATTCGCTCCTTCTTTACGTGGTCGATTTTCTCCAGAACGACCCCGCCGGGATGGAGCAGCAAGCAACAGCGGCCATGGGGACTCCGGGAGTGGAAGATCAAATGTTTTTTCTCGAATCCGAAACGGCGGCGAATGGCGGCCAGTTTGGCAAAGCGCGCGACCTTACCCGCCGGGCGGCCGATTCGGCGCGACGGGCACAGGAAAAGGAAACCGCGACAGAGTATCAGGGACACAATTCGCTCCGCGAAGCGCTAGTCGGAAAAGCGGATTGGGCAAAGGAAGACGCGCAGTCTGCTCTGACAGAGATAAAGGGAAAACACGGCGAAGGATTTTCCGCGATCGCTTTCGCGCTCGCGGGAGACGTTGCCAACGCGAAGCACTCAATCGACGACCTAACAAAGTGTTTTCCGCAAGACACTGTTGTTCAAACTCAGTATCTGCCCATGGCTCGGTCAGCTCTCGCGCTCAACAGTGGAAATGCGGCAGCCGCCTTGGATGCTCTCTCCCCGGCCACGCCCTATGAATTGGGACACACCAACGACGACTTCACGTTTGCCCTTTATCCGGTTTATCTCCGCGGCGAAGCGTATCTCGCGGCAAAGAAGGGCGAGGCAGCGGCAAGTGAGTTTCAGAAAATTCTCGACCATTCGAGTGTGGTTGGAAACGAACCGATCGGCGCCCTGGCACACTTGGGTCTCGGACGCGCCTATGCGCTATCCGGCGATTCCGCCAAAGCTAAAACCGCCTACCAGGATTTTTTCACTCTCTGGAAAAATGCCGATCCCGATGTTCCCCTTCTAAAACAAGCCAAAGCCGAGTATGCGAAACTACCGTGATGGCTTTAGCGGGGTCTTAGCGACCCGCTTTATTTGCCTGAAAATCGGGGCATCTACTCCTGTTGCGCCATTAAGGATAGCAGCTGAGAATGGCCGCGCCGCATGCGCTCCATTCAGAATGATATCCCGTTTTCTGGGATCGCGTTCGTCGTTGTAATCGTTTTTGCAATCGCTTCGTCTCAGGCTGGAGAGTTTGATTCTGCTTTGCGCTGGCGAAATATCGGCCCGTTCCGCGGCGGCCGGACCCGTGCCATTGCCGGTGTGCCCTCACAGCCGAACCTGTATTATATGGCGCCCGTCAACGGCGGCGTCTTCAAGACGACGGATTACGGCCGGACATGGCAACCGATTTTTGACGATCAGCCGACTGCATCAGTCGGCGCGATTGCGGTTGCAGCTTCAGATCCGAATGTCGTCTATGTCGGAAGCGGGGAAGGTCTGCACCGGCCGGATCTCTCAGTCGGGGATGGCATTTATAAATCGATCGATGCCGGCAAAACCTGGACCCATCTCGGATTGCGCGACGGCCAGCAGATTGCGCAGCTGGCGGTCGATCCGCAAAATCCCGACCGGCTGTTCGCAGCTGTGGGTGGTCATCCTTACGGGCCTAACGAAGAGCGCGGCCTGTTTCGATCGCTCGATGGCGGCAAAACATTCGAAAAGGTCCTTTATCGCGATGAAAACATCGGGCGCGAGCGATGTGCAGATCGATCCGACCAATCCCGCGATTATTTATGCTGCGTTGTGGGAATCGCGCGAAGGCCCGTGGGAAAATGGCGTCTTCAATGGAGACAACGGCGGTATTTTTAAATCCGTCGATGGCGGTACGACGTGGCGGCAGCTGACGAAAGGTCTGCCGGGCAACATCGTTCAGGCAAATATCGCAGTGGCTCCGAGTTCGCCGAAGACGCTGTTCGCCGCCGTCAAAACAAAAACAATTTCGAAACTTTATCGTTCGGATGATGGCGGCGAAACCTGGGGTGGAACAACGGACGATGCGCGCCCGGGACTTGGCATTGGCGGCGGCGATCTGCCGGTTGTTCGGTTCAATCCAAAAAACCCGCAAATTGTTTACTCGGCCAGCGTGGTCTGCTGGAAATCGACCGATGGCGGGAAAACCTGGGACGGTTGGCGGGGCGCGCCCGGTGGCGACGATTATCAAAATATCTGGATCAATCCCACTAATCCCGATGTCATTCTTCTCGGTTCGGACCAGGGAGCGATTGTCACAGTCAACGGCGGAGTCAACGTGGAGCTCCTGGTACAATCAATCGACCGCGCAGCTTTACCATGTGAGCGCGGACAACGCGTTTCCCTATCGACTTTACAGCGGCCAGCAGGAAAGCGGGTCGGTCGGAATCGAGAGCCGCGGAGACAATGGCGCCATTACTTTTCGCGATTGGCAGCCGGTCGCGGCGGAGGAATATGGCTACGTGGTTGCCGATCCGCTCGACCCGAACACCATTTACGGCGGCAAACTGACGCGATTCGATCGGCGAACCGGCCAGGCCCAGGAAATTTTGCCCGTGCCCTTGCCAACGAGCGATTTCCGCATGCTACGGACGGAGCCGGTGGTCTTTTCACCGATTGATTCGCACCTGCTTTTCTTCGCCGGCAATACGCTCTGGAAAACGCGCGACCGCGGCGATCATTGGGAAAAGATCAGTCCGGACTTGTCGCGACCGAAATATGAGTTGCCGGCGAGCGTGGGAAAATACAAAAGCGAGGCCGCGACGCAGGCGAAACGACGCGGCGTGATCTACACCGTGGCGCCATCGCCGATTGAGATAAACCGGATCTGGTGCGGGACCGACGACGGTTTGATTCATCTAACGACTGATGCCGGCAAAACGTGGACGAACGTAACTCCACCGAACATCTCAGCCTGGGAAAAGATTTCGTTGATTGATGCAGGACATTTCGATGCAAACACCGCCTATGCCGCGGTGAACACTTTGCGAGTCGATGATTTACGGCCGCACATTTTCCGCACGCACGACAGCGGCAGGACGTGGACGGAGACTGTCAACGGCATCCCGGCAGGCGAGACGGTGAACGCCGTCCGCGAGGACTGGCAGCGCAAAGGTCTTCTTTTCGCCGGAACAGAAAAGGGCGTTTACGTCTCTTTCGACGATGGGGAAAAATGGGAGTCGCTGCGGTTGAATCTGCCGGCCACGTCCATTCGCGATCTGATTATCAAGAATGACGATCTCGTGGCTGCGACACACGGACGCGGATTTTGGATTCTCGATAACATCACACCGCTTCGGCAGTTCACGAAAAATCAACGCGAGAATTTCCTGTTCAAACCGGAGACAGCTTTGCGCGTGCGCTGGAATCTCAACACCGATACGCCGCTGCCTCCGGATGAACCGGCCGGCGAAAATCCGCCGGACGGCGCGATGATCGATTATTTCCTTTCCGCAGATGCAGCCGGTCCGGTAACGCTGGAGATCAAAGACGCCAAGCGGCGAGTTGGTCAGGCGTTACTCGAGCGCCGACGCGCCGGCCGAACCTGATCCGAAAAAGCTCCGAATTCCGGCCTACTGGATTCGGCCGCCTCAACCGCTTTCCGCGAAAGCCGGGATGCACCGGTTTCTTTGGGACATGCATTATACGCCGGTGCCTGATGTTGAACCGCAGTTTCCAATCGTCAGCTCAATATCGCAACACCGCGCCGACGCCGACTTCGCCGTGGGTGATGCCTGGCGATTACACTGTCACAATGACCGTTAACCGGAAAGGTTTCACCCAACCATTGGCAGTAAAGATCGATCCGCGGGTGAAGGCTTCGGTTGCCGATCTTAAGGAACAATTCGATCTGTCGCGGCAATTGTATCAATTGCGGCTGAAGCTGGCGCCGATCGGGAAAAACTTCGACGAGATCACCGACAGCTAACTCAAACTCAAGGCGCAAGCTGCTGAGCAACCTGCGGTGGCGGAGAAGCTCGAAGCTTTTGCCAAATCGCTGATGCAATTTGGTCCACCCCATCCGCGTCGAAGGCGCGCCTCCTACGCTTTTCGTATTGGAATCGGTCGAGAGGTTGTTCGACGCGATTCAAGGTGCGGATGCCGCTCCCACCGCGGCAGTCAAAGCCGCTGTCTCAGATATCCAGACAAAAGTTGGACCGTTCATGGAAGCGTGGCGCAAATCTTTAGACCACGATCTTCCTGCATTGAATCGGCAGCTGAAAGAGGCTGGATTTCCCGAAATCAGTTGGCGGCAGGCGCCGACAGTTCGCGCCCAGCTGGCCCTTGTCTCCAACGATTCGTCAAAAGCCATCAAGGCGCTTGAGACGGCGGCTGCTTACGAACTGGGAATTCCTAACAATGGCGGTTTCGCGCCCGCTTTGTATCCCGTTTACGTCCGCGACGAGCGTACCTTGCGGCGAAAGACGGGCGGCAGCGGCGATCGAGTTTCAGAAAATTCTCAATCATTCAGGCGTGTTTGGAAATGAGCCGATTGGCGCACCGGCACACTTGGGTCTCGGTCGCGCATATGCCCTATCCGGCGATTTCACGAGAGCTCGAACTGCCTACCAGGATTTCTTCAGTCTTTGGAAAAATGCCGACCCCGACATCCCCGTCCTGAAACAAGCCAAAGCGGAGTACGCAAAGCTAGAGTGAATCCTACGCCAGCCCAGTCTTCCTCAGACGTGAAATTCGAGATCGGCCACGTGCTGTTCAAAGACGTCGTCGGTTACTCGAAACTGCTTATCACAGACCAAAGTGAACAAATCCAAAAATTGAGGAAAATCGTGCGCGGGACGGAGCAGTTCCGCGCGGCAGAGGCGGAAGGCAAGCTCCTGCGGTTACCGACAGGCGACGGTGGCGCTCTGGTCTTTCGTAACAGTCCCGAGGCGCCAGTGTTATGTGCGATGGAGATCGCACAGGCGCTGAAGAAACATCCTGAGCTCAAGGTGCGCATGGGAATCCACAGCGGACCGGTCAACGCCGTCACCGATCTGAACGAACAAGCGAATATCGCTGGGGCTGGCATCAACATTGCGCAGCGAGTGATGGATTGCGGCGATGCCGGGCACATTCTTCTCTCCAAACGTGTCGCCGAGGACCTGGAGCAATACCCGCAATGGCGTTCGCTTCTGCACGATCTTGGCGAATGTGAAGTAAAACATGGCCAGAAAATATCTGTCGTAAATCTCTACGACAATCAGGTTGGAAATCCACAGAGGCCCGAGAAGTTTGGAAAAACACAGGAACAACCAGCAGCGATTGCGGCGACCAGTCATCCACCACGCAAAAACTTACTCATCGCAGTTGCCGCTTTGGTTGCGATCTGCTCTGCAATCGTTCTTGTGTATTTTGCTCGGCACGCAAACCAGGGATCGATCGCGATAGAAAAAAGCATCGCCGTCTTACCCTTCGAAAACCGGAGCGAAGACAAAGCGAACGCCTACCTTGCTGAGGGCATCCAGGACGAAATTCTGACGCGCTTATCGAAGATCGCCGACCTGAAGGTCATCTCGCGGACATCGACGCAGCATTTCAAAAGCGCTCCGGAAAACCTTCCTCAGATCGCGAAGCAGCTTGGTGTAGCCAACATTCTGGAAGGCAGCGTGCAGAAAGCGAACGACCAGGTGCGGGTGAATGTGCAGCTCATCAATGCTCTGACCGATGCGCATCTCTGGGCGGACACGTATGACCGCAAGCTCACTGACATCTTTACCGTCGAGAGCGACATTGCGAAAAGCATTGCTGATACGTTGCAGGCAAAGCTGACTGGTTTGGAGAAAACGGCGATGTCAAACAAGCCGACGGAAAATCCCGAGGCGCATGAGCTTTACTTAAAAGGCCGCTACTTTTGGAACAGACGCACCGGTGAAAATTTGAAGAAGGCGGCCGATTATTTTCAGCAGGCGATCGAGAAGGATCCCAAATATGCCCTGGCATACTCGGGACTGGCAGACTGCCATGTGCTGTTGCCGGTTTATCCTGAGCTCGGCAGCAATCCGCGCGACGAATTGCCGGCAGCGTTGGACGCAGCGCGCAAAGCAGTCCAGCTCGACGACACTCTGGCCGAGGCGCACACTTCCCTCGCCCGGGCGCTGGCTTCAAATCTACAACTCTCGGCCGCGATGTCGGAGTTCAATCGTGCCATTGAACTCAATCCCAACTACGCCACCGCGCATCAGTGGTTCGGGGAATGTCTGCAAAGTCAGGGACATGTTGAAGAAGGGTTGGCTGAGCTTAAGCGAGCGCAAGAGCTTGATCCACTATCGCTCATCATCAACTCGACCCTGGGATTTGCGTTCGACGCTGCCGGGAAAAGCGATGATGCAATCGCGCAACTGCGCAAAACGATCGAGATCGATCCGAACTTTTCAGACGCACACGACTTATTAGGCAATGTACTGGAGCACAGGGACCAGCTGAAGGAAGCGATCGTAGAGTACGAAAAATCTAACTCGTTGGGTGCAGACCCTATTGCCCTTGCTGAGCTCTCGCGCGCTTATTTTCTCGTCGGTAGAAAAGGAGAGGCGCAACAGCTTTGGGATGAGCTAAAATCTTTGTCAGAACGACAATATGTCCCGGCTTACTCGATGGCTGTGGTTCAATTAACGTTCGGCAACAGAGACGAAGCCATCCGCTTACTCGAGAAGAGCTATGACGATCACGCGCCCTTCGACTCGGCTGATTTGGGCTGGATACTCGTTGACCACCGCCTCGACCCGCTCCGCAACGATCCGCGCTTCAAGAAGCTAATCACGCGCATCTTCTCTGGCGAACCCCGATGAAGAACAGCGACTTCTTCGCCGAGCTGAAGCGGCGCAACGTTTACAAAGTTGCGGTTGCTTATGCGGTGGTGGCTTGGCTCATCGTTCAGGTCGCAACTCAGGTCTTTCCGTTCCTCGAAATTCCGAACTGGATCGTGCGCTTGGTGATTGTACTTGTCGTGATCGGATTTCCGATCGCTCTGGTGATCGCTTGGGCTTTTGAAGCGACTCCCGAAGGAATCAAGCGAACCGAAACCGCTGATGCGATGCCGCCAACTGTGGGTCAGAAGAAGCACGCTTGGATCTACGTCGTTGTCATCTGCGCCCTGCTCTCGATTGGGTTGTTCTTTCTTGGTCGCTACACCGCGGGAAACAAAACCTCGGCAACGCCTAACGACATTTCGAATAAATCGATCGCAGTTCTGCCGTTCGATAATTTGAGTCGTGATCCGGACAACGCCTTCTTGGCCGACGGCATGCAGGACGAGATCCTGACCAAGCTGTCGAAGATCGCTGCGCTGCGCGTCGTCTCGCGCAAGTCGACGCAACGCTATGCCAGTGCGCCGGAGAATCTAGCCGAAATCGCGCGCCAGCTTGGGGTTGCGAATATTCTCGAAGGCAGCGTGCAGAAGGCCGGCAACGCCGTGCACATCAACGTGCAGCTGATCGGCGCGGCGAAAGACGAACACCTGTGGGCCGAGAGCTACAACCGCACGCTCGACGACATCTTCGGCGTGGAAGGCGAGGTCGCGCAGGCCGTCGCCGAAGCGCTGAAGGCGACGCTCACGGGCGCCGAGCGCCAGGTCGTTTCGGCCAAGGGTACGGAAAATCCCAGGGCCTACGAGGCCTACCTGCGCGGGCGGGCCACGGACAATGCTGCCTATTCCTACGTCGGGACCGCGCGGGCAGTCGACAGCTACTTTGAGGCGGTGCACGAGGATCCGAAATTCGCGCAGGCCTGGTCCGCCGCCGCCGTGGCCATGAGCAACTTCTACTTCAACGGCTATGACGTGGAGCGATCCACGGCCGACGCCGTACGCAATGCCGCCGACACGGCAATGAAGCTGCAGCCGCAACTCGCCGAAAGCCTGATCGCTCGCGGAGCATATCTCTATCGCGTGCAACGCGACTTCCCTGCAGCGATCGAGATCTACAAGCACGCGCTGGCGCAGCAGCCGGGCGACGTCGACATCATCTCCGAACTCTTCTTCGTCGAGCGGCGCATGGGGCGGTGGAACGAATCAATTGCCCATTACCGCGAAGCCATCGCTCGCGACCCGCGCAACGTCTCGATACGGGTTCAGGGTGCCTGCGAGATCTTCTTCCGCCTGCGCCGTTTCGACGAGACGCGCGAACTGCTCGAGCAGGCGCTGAAAATTGCGCCGGACGACACTACGGCACGCGCCGGTCTGGCGCAGATCGAACTGCAACTGGGCCGGCTGGACGCGGCCGATGCCTGGCTCGCGCGCGTGCCGAGCGATCTGCGCGAATACTACGAGGCCGACGCGCGCATGCTGCTGTTGATGCTCCGACGCGACTACGCCGCGTTGGCCGTGTTCATGCGGCCGGCCGAGCAGCGCGCGGACGCGACACTCTCCGGCGGCGATATCCTCGGATTGCTCCGCCTCGGCTTCGTTCAACGCGCGGTCGGGCACGCCGACCTCGCGCGCAAGACCTTCGAGCGACTCGCCGGCGCGCTCGCCGCAGTCCCGGGTGGAATCGACCATGTGACCGCGATCGGGCCGATCAGCCCGCTCGTCTACGCCGGCCTCGGCGACTGGACCAGGGCGATCGCCGCCGCGCACCACCAGATCGAGATCAACCGCAACGATACTCTGGGAGGCGCAGCCGCGAAGATCGCGCTCGCGCAGATCTACGCGCAGAAGAGCGATCGCGACGCAGCCATCGGGTTACTGCCGGAACTGCTCGAGATTCCGAGCGGCGTCACCCCCGCGCTGCTCGCGCTCGATCCGATCTGGGATCCGATCCGCGACGATCCGCGCTTCGTCGCGCTGACCAAGCTGCCGGTCAAGGAATACAAGGCGCCGCCGCAATGAGCTTCTTCGCCGAACTTAAACGCCGCAATGTATACAAAGTCGCGATCGCCTACGTCGTCGGCGGATGGGCGCTTTCTCAGGGAATTGCTCAGGTATTTCCGGTCTTCGATGTTCCCAACTGGGCGATTCGGATAGTCGTCCTGCTGATCGTCCTTGGTTTTCCGGTCGCGGTGGTCTTCGCCTGGCTTTTCGAAATCACGCCGGAAGGAATTAAACGAACCGAAGTTGCCGACGCAGCAAAGGAACGTTCGCGTGGCAAGACCTGGATCTACGTGATCGTAATCGGCGCGATCATTTCGTTAGGCTTGTTTTTTCTCGGCCGATATACCGCAAGGAATACTGCCAGTGCGGCTCGCATCGAGGCGGCTACAACATCCATTCCGCAAAAATCAATTGCCGTTCTGCCGTTCGAGAACCTGAGTGACGACAAAGGGACGGCTTATTTCGCCGACGGCATCCAGGATGAAATTCTGACCAAGCTCTCCAGCATCGCCGATTTGAAAGTGATCTCGCGGACATCGACTGCGAAATACAAGAGCAAGCCCGAAGATCTAAAGACCGTATCGCAGCAACTCGGGGTTACCACCGTTCTGGAAGGTAGCGTCCAAAAGGCCGGCGAGAAAGTCCGGGTCAATGTGCAGCTCATCGACGCCGGCGCCGATACACATTTGTGGGCAAAGACATACGATCGTGACGTCAAAGATGTGTTTGCGGTTGAAAGCGAAGTCGCGCAGGAAATCGCCGATTCGCTTCAGGCCAAGCTTTCCCCGGCCGAAGCGAACGCCCTTGCCGCCGTACCAACGAAGGATACGGCGGCCTACGATCTGTTTTTGAAGGGAGAGTTCGAAAACCGGCTCGCCAACAACTCGCTCAAAGTGGAGTCATTTGACCAGGCGGCAGCCTGGTATCGGCAAGCAATTGCGCGCGATCCAAACTTCGCTCTGGCATATGCCAGGCTGGTGGAATGCCGACTCGTCCGGCACTGGTTTGTCGAGCCATTCACCGAAGCGGAACTCGCTGAAGTGCATCAACTGGCCGAGCAAGCATTGGCCCTCGCGCCCGATCTAGCGGAAACCCATGTCGCCCTCGGCGCGTACTTCTATTATGGATACCGGCAGTACCGATCAGGCCCTGGCCGAGTTTGGGCGGGCGGTGCAGCTGCAACCGAACAACGCTCAGGCGATTGAATATTCAGGTTACGTTCATCGCCGGCTGGGGCAATGGCAACGCTGCTTGGAGGAGCTCAACAAAGCTGTCGAACAGGATCCGCGCAATGCCGACGTTGCCGGAAATTTGGGCCAAACCTACGGACTGTTACGGATGTGGAACGAAGGCGAACGAGCCAGCCGACACGCTATTAACCTCGATCCACACGACCTAATCGGGATGAGAGCGCTGCTTCTCGCCATTCTGAACGGAAAGGGTGACCTCAAGGAAGCGCAAAGCGTTCTCGCGACCTTTCCGCCGGATAACAAAATCATTATTATCTCGATCGCCGGCGACGTGGGAAGTGTGACCGGTGAACGCGCCTACACCTTTGTTGCGGCGCGTAACTTCGACGCCGCATTGAAAGTTTGGGAAACGACTGGCACCGCTCCGGGCGACGATCGCAGACAAGCTGCGGCTCGATCAGCGATTCGAGTCATCGCCGGCGACTTCGCCAATGCAAGGGCGGATGCGGAAAAGGCGGTCACACTTCTGGAACAAAGACTGCGGCAACGGCCTAACGAACTGGTTTCGTTGAGAGAATTGAGCTGGAGTTATCTTGCGCTGAAACGCAATAGCGATGCATCCAATGTCGCGCGACAACTTGTCCAACTTTTGCCGCCGGAAAAAGATGCGCTCCTTGGCGGTGCTAATCTCGCCGGCCTGGCGGAGGTCGAAGCGCATACCGGTGCGACGACCGAGGCTGTTACCCTTCTGCGCCGGCTGCTTTCCATGCCTGCCGGCGAAAGCGTGTCGATCGCGCGTCTAAAGTTCGATCCGGTGTGGGACCCGATCCGCAGCGATCCAGGTTTCCAACAACTGCTCACAACTCAGGAACACGTGGGACCTTAATAAGTATGTTAATGGTATCAGACGTGAAATTCGAGATCTTAGCATCTAACGAGAACAAGATGAGCGACGGTGGACGGGAGCGCGCATCGCTCGCTCTGAAAGTGTGGAAGTCATCTGAAATGTGGACCCGGAGCGGTCCGCCGTTCGCTCCATCGCATGGTTAGATTCTGATCTTCCGACCATTCTTAATGATCTTCTGAACTCGCTCATCGATCGCTTCACCGCAGCCTGTCAAGCCTAAGAGAGCCGAGGAAGCGGCAGACAAGTGCGCCAGGGCAAGACCTAGCTCCTCTTGGATCTTCCTCAATTCCACAATCATCGCGCGCCGGCCTTCAATGCTGTTAATTGCAAGATTGTGTGAGCGGAAAAAATGGTGAGTTAAGTAATTCCTGCGTTCTAGTGCGGTCTCAACTACGGCGACAAACTTTTGATCAAAGGTTGCTGATGTCTTGATCATCTTGAGCAGCTTGCCCAGTGTCTTGCGATTTAGGTCATTAACAATGCTGCGCAACATTTCGCGCTGCTCATCCGTGATTTGATCGGGCTTAAAGAATAGAGCTATATAGGCTAGGCAAAAGTTTCCCGCCTCGACTTCCAACGTCTGCCCCTTTTCGGCCGCCAAGCCGAATTCGGCATATACTTCGAATTTTATCTGCGTCATTGATCATGCGGAATCTAACGAGAAGTGGGCCGAATTATTCGGCAATTAAAGGCGGGATTCGGCAGGCGCGGCTACAGGCTACGCCACGAATTGCCACGCCAGAATAGCCTCGTTTAATCTGGGTTCTTGAGATAATAAGAAGCTGATGCCGACGGACCATTCCTCAGACGTGAAATTCGAGATCGGCCACGTTCTGTTCATAGACGTTGTCGGTTATTCGAAACTACTCATCAACGAGCAGAGCGAGCAGATTCAAAAGTTAAAGGAGATCGTGCGCGGAACTGAGCAGTTCCGTCTCGCCGAATCGGAAGGCAAACTGCTGCGTTTACCGACTGGCGATGGTGGCGCTCTTGTTTTTCGCAATAGCCCCGAAGCGCCGGTCCTTTGCGCGGTCGAAATTAGCAAGGAGCTCAAGAATCATCCCGAACTTTGGGTGCGAATGGGAATTCACAGTGGCCCGGTCACCGAAGTCACTGATCTGAACGAACAAGCGAATATCGCTGGGGCCGGCATCAACATCGCTCAGCGTGTAATGGATTGCGGCGATGCTGGACACATTCTTCTCTCAAAGCGTGTAGCCGATGACTTGGAGCAATACCCGCGATGGCGTTCCCTTCTGGATGAACTCGGCGAATGCGAGATAAAACACGGGCAGCGTGTCGTCGTCGTTAACTTCTCCAGCGACGAAATCGGAAATCCGCAAGTTCCGAAGAAATTCCAGGCTCTCAAGAAACACCGTACTCGAGCGCGCTGGACCGCAATCGCAACCGCACTGCTGTTGCTTGCTGGGATCGTCGGCGCCTTTGTCATTGTTTCAAAGAAATCGGCAAGATCGACATCAACCGTTCCGGAAAAAAGTATTGCGGTATTGCCATTTGAAAATTTGAGCGAAGACAAAGCTAATACTTACTTTGCCGACGGGATCCAATACGAGATTTTAACGCGCTTATCCAAGATCGCCGATTTGAAAGTGATCTCGCGCACGTCCACGCAACATTACAAAAGCGCGCCGGAAAATCTTCCTGAAATCGCGCGACAGCTCGGGGTCGCGCACGTTGTCGAAGGAAGCGTGCAGAAAAGTGGGAACGCGGTGCGGGTGAATGTGGAGCTGATTCGAGCGGCGAATGATTCGCATCTGTGGGCGGACACTTTCGATCGCAAAGTCACTGACATTTTTTCAGTTGAGACCGAGATTGCGAAAGCCATCGCCGACCAGTTGCGAGCAAAACTAACCGGACAGGAAGAGCAAAGCATCGCGGCCAAACCGACTGACAACCCGGACGCGTACGATGCGTTCCTGCGCGGCCTGGCTTTTTCCACCCACAGCGTCTACTCGGATGAGCCGATACGACAAGCCATCAATTTTTTTGAGAAGGCGACGGAACTGGACCCGAACTTTGCGCTGGCCTGGGCGCGCTTGTCACGCGCGAAGGCATTCTTGTACTTCCGTGAAAGCGACACCACGACCGAGTGCCGGGAGGCGGCGAAACGAGCGTTGGAAAATGCCCAGAGACTCCAACCCAATTCTCCCGACACTCTTCTGGCGCTTGGGTATTACCAGTACCTGGGTGCTGCGCGATTTTGAACTTGCCACCCGCACCTTCAAGCAGATCAACGAGATGTTGCCCAGCAACAGCGATGTGCCTTTCGCGCTCGGCGCCATTTTCCGGCGACAGGGCCGGTGGAACGAAAGCATTGCTTCGCTAGAGCGCGGGCTGGTGGTTGACCCTCGCAATAGCGAGCTCGTAGTTCACACCGCAGACACTTACGTGATGGTTCGAAATTTTGCGGCCGCGCTAAGGTTATACAATCGAGCGCTGGACATCGTGCCTAACGATCCGGATCTGCTCATCACTAAAGCGGGTATCTACCAGGCAATCGGCGATTTAAAGCAAGCGGCTCAAACGTTATCGGGATTAAACGCGAAGACTCCGAATCCAGATTCCAATCCGAAGATTATAACTCAATTGCTGCTGGAACGGGATCAAGAGAAGGCGGTTAGGCTACTCCAGGCCCAACCGAACCGATCCCACTTTGGTGCTGCCTTTTACGAAAGGGCCAATTGGGTAAACCTCGCTTTCGTCCAACGCCTTGCCGGTGATGAAGTCGGCGCAAAACTTTCCGCCGAACAAGCGCGGAACGCGCTCGAGTCGCTATGCAAAAGTCAACCTGACAATGCCATTCTGGCGGCACACCTCTCTCAGGCTTATGCCGCACTGGATATGAAGGATGCGGCACTGCAGGAAGCGGAACGTGCGACCGCGCTTTTGCCCGCGGCTAAGGACGCGGTGGACGGTCCGGGGTTAGAAGAAAACCTGGCGCTGGTTGATATGCTCGTCGGTGAGAACAGCCAGGCCATCTCAAACCTGAGCCGGGTTCTACGGACCCCTTATGACGGGTGGTACTATATTACGCCGGTCACTCCCGCGCTCCTCAGACTAGATCCGATATGGGATCGTTTGCGCAGTGATCCTGCGTTCCAGAAACTTTGTGAAGCAAAACCGTGATGAAGCCAATGCCATCCGGTCATTCCTCCGATGTAAAGTTCGAGATCGGTCATGTCTTGTTCATCGACATCGTCGGTTACTCGAAATTGCTCGTCACCGAACAGAGCGACCAGCTTCAAAAGTTAAAAGAGATCGTACGCAGAACCGAACAGTTCCGTTTGGCCGAAACGGAAGGCAAACTGCTGCGTTTACCGACAGGCGACGGTGGCGCTCTGGTTTTTCGTGAAAGAGTGGGGCGGCAACGGGAAACCGAGTCCGAAGATTTTCGGCACGCCGCTCAAGCATGATTAAAACGCCTAACCAGATTAGATGAGAAGGCGAAGAGCGTCTGAGCGATTGCGCTCAGGGTAAGCTCGACGCCTATGAAGCAACATACCAGGAGCAGTAACATTACGGTAGGATTGGACTTGGGAGATCGTCGGCACAGATTTTGTGCGCTGGATGAGCGAGGCGAAGTAGTTGAAGAAGGCAGCCTGAGCAACGATCGAGACTCCCTAACGAAGCTGGCCGGCCGTTATCACGGCGCGCTCGGGGTGATGGAGGCGGGAGCGCATAGTCCCTGGATCAGTCGATTGCTGGAAGGACTGGGCTGGCGGGTGGTGGTGTCCAATCCGCGCAAGGTGCGGGCGATTTATCAGCACGAGCGCAAAAGCGATCGGCGTGACGCGCTGATGCTGGCGCGTATTGGGCGAATGGATCCTGCGCTGCTTTATCCGGTGCGCCACGGCAGTCAGGAGGCACAGGAGGATTTGTTGCGCATTAAGCTGCGCGACAGTCTGGTGCGCGCGCGGGTGGGCCTGATCAATTCCGTGCGCTTCAGCTTGAAGAGCCTGGGTTACACGGTGCGCAACCCTTCCAGTGGATACTTTCACAAGGTGGCGATGGAGGCGTTGCCCGAAATGCTTCGCCAGATGATTGCCCCGAGCGTGCAGGCTCTGGCTGAGCTCAGCGCACGAATCCAGATGCTCGACCGGGAAATCAGCGCCCTGGCCCAGACGAAATATCCCCAAACACTTTGGCTGCAGCAGATCCCTGGCGTGGGACCGATTACCGCTCTCTACTTCGTTTTAAAGATTGAGGATCCGAGCCGCTTTGAAAATGTACGCGATATCGGAGCTTACGCCGGCTTATGTCCGCGACGTGATCAAAGCGGTGAGAGCGATCCTCAACTGCGCATTTCCAAGCGTGGCGACGCCTACCTGCGGCGACTCTTGGTGAGTGCCGCGCAATACATCCTCGGGCCCTTCGGCCCCGCCAGTGCCCTGCGTGAATATGGCCTTATGCTCGCGGCCGACGGGACCAGACGCGCCAAGAAACGGGCCGTTGTGGCCGTAGCGCGAAAGCTCTCCATCCTACTGTTGAGTTTGTGGAAAAACCAAACGCCATATCAGCCATTTCCGCACCCGGCCTGATGAGAGCAACTCGAGGACAGACGATCTGGAACGATTGCGATGCATCGCATGGAAGCACCTAACCGACTTCGATAACCAGATGGCAACGTTCCACCCTTTTGCGGTAACTTGGATCTAAACATGGACCGACCCGCGAGTCCGCATGGAAGCCCGATCCCAACCGCTACCCCACCTTATTAACGAAGCGATGAAATGAATTTCATTCTTAACTTGAATGCCTTCTCATGGAAGCGCTGCAGCGAACCGCGAACCGTCCTTATGCCTGGCTTCTGTTCTATGCGAAGTCGCTCGTAATTCGCGCGGTCGTTGATCTTTTGTCTCGTTAGGCGAAGAAGTTTATCCCATGAATAGTAAAACTACTTCAGCGCAGCTAAGTCCGGGCGTTCTTTACCCCAGGGCGAAATCGAAGGCCTTGTCCCGCATCATTATCCTCGCTGCCTTGATCGCGGCGTTCGTGAACGTGCGCGGAGCTCAGGCACGGTAAAACAATTCTCCAGATGGAAAACGCTGATTTTGCGGGGCGCGTCGCCGTCGTCACTGGTGCGTGGCGCGGCCTCGGACGGGCTGCGGCAGCACGCCTGCGCGAGCGCGGTGCCTCGGTCGCGGTGAACGTCCGCAACCGCGAGCGCGCCGAGGCGCTGGCGAAGGAAATCGGCGAGCGCGCCTTCGCCGTGCCGGGCGACGTTGCGGCGGACGGCGTCCCCGACGAGGTCGCGCGCCGCACGCTCGAACGCTTCGGACGGATCGACATCCTCGTCAACAACGCCGCGCTTCCGCTGTCGACACGCTTCCCCGATCTCACCGCCGAGGAATGGCGCAGAGCGATCGAGGTCAACCTCACCGCGCCGTTCTTGATGACGAAAAGCGTTCTTCCGGCAATGCGCGCCCAGCACTACGGCCGCATCATTAATATCTCGTCCTCGGCCGGCCGGATGGTGAGCACGCTCGGCGGTGCGCACTACACGGCATCGAAGGCCGGACTCCTCGGACTGACGCGCGCGGCCGCGAAGGAGCTCGGCAAGTTCGGCATCACCGTGAACGCCATCTGCCCCGGTATGATCGATACCGAGCTGACGCGCGAACATGCCTCGGACGAGTTGCTCGAACGTCTCGCCGCGAGCTATCCCGTGCCGCGCCTCGGCTCCGCGCTCGAAGTCGCCGATTTGATTTGCTTCGCCGCCTCCGAGGCCGCCGGCTACATCACCGGCGCGTCCCTCGACATCAACGGCGGCGACTTGATGATGTGATCTATGTTGTTCGCCAACGCGCCTGGTCCCCCGCGCGTGCGTATGTGTGACAGTCACCAGAGCCGGGGTCATTCTGCAGCTGTTGGCGGGAAAGTGTGAGACCTAACCATTCGATAAGGACAACGGCCCCAGAGCGATTGAACGCAAGCAAAGACCGACTACGGGACGCTCCGATGAATCCTCCTCCGACCAAATCGTCGGTTCGCTTCCGCGGAAAGAATACGCTAGAGGGAGTTGCGCTGAGCCCGTAGAGTCGCCCTTCATGGCTGATGAGCAGAAGGCGAAGCAGCGCCTGGAGATTGCACATGTGCTCTTCATGGACATCGTTGACTATTCCAAGCTACTGACCGACGAACAGTCTGAAGCGCTTCAGGAGTTAAATCAGATTGTCCGCAATACCGAGACGGCGCGCGGAGCCGAGGCTGCAGGACAGCTTACCATTTTGCCGACCGGCGATGGCATGGCCCTGGTTTTCACCGGTTCGGTGGAAGAACCGGTGGAATGCGCCTTGGAGATCAGCCAGGCTTTGCGCGCGCAGCCAAGCCTGCCGGTGAGAATGGGAATCCACAGCGGCCCGGTCCATCATGTGAAGGATGCAAACCAGCGCGAAAACATTGCCGGCGTAGGCATCAACATCGCGCAGCGGGTGATGGATTGCGGAGATGCCGGCCACATTCTCGTTAGTAAACGCGTCGCTGACGATCTCGCACAACAGCGTCGTTGGCAGCCGTATCTTCACGAACTGGGCGACGTGGAAGTGAAACACGGAGTTGTTGTCTCGCTAGTTAATCTTTATGCCGAAACAATTGGCAATCCCACCCCGCCGTCGCGAATCGGCAAAGTGCGCGGCAGTGTTCGTACCTTTTCAAAAGGAACGCGCAAAGCACTCTCTCCGGTTGCGCGCGCGATCTTCATTATCGCCGGGTTGCTTATCGCACTCATCTTCGCACTTGCCATTGTGTCGGTGATTTTCGCGCCCGCCATCATGCGCACGCCGGACAAACACGGGTCAGCAACAGTGCTTCAACCGAGCGCCACTGCGCCCCCTTCGTTGGCCGATGCCATTAAGAGCGCAGTTGCCAAGAAAATCACCGATGAGTTGCAGGACGAACTTTCTGGTAAGAAGAACGCATCAGTCGAGCCACCTCCTTCCAGTTCGGCGGTCCCGGAGAAGAGCATCGCTGTCTTACCCTTCGAAAACCGAAGCCGCGATCCTGACAACGCCTACTTTGCCGATGGCATCCAAGACGAGATTCTGACGCTTTTATCGAAGATTGCCGATCTGAAGGTGATCTCGCGCACGTCGACAGAACATTACAAAAGCGCGCCTGAAAACCTGCCTGAGATCGCGAGACAACTTGGGGTCGCGAACATCCTGGAAGGAAGCGTGCAGAAGAGCAGCGATGCCGTGCGCGTGAACGTGCAGCTAATCAAAGCAGCCAATGATTCCCATCTTTGGGCCGATACCTTTGATCGCAAACTGAGCGACATCTTTTCGGTCGAGAGTGAGGTGGCCAAAGCCATCGCCGATCAGTTGCGAGCGCATCTCAGCGGTCGGGAAGAGCAGCTCATCGCCGCCAAACCGACGGACAATGTTGAAGCTTACGATGCCTACCTGCGCGGCCTGGCTTATACACTGAAAGCGGCAAACACAACTACCAACGTCCTTGGCGCACAGAAATATCTCAGAGAAGCGGTGCGCTTGGACCCGAAGTTCGCCCTTGGTTGGGCGCTATTGTCAGCCACGGACGCGCGCGGCTACATCTCACAGACTCTTCAGCCAACGATGGCCCTCCGCGAAGAGGCGCGGCAGGCAGCCGAAACCGCGCTCACTCTTCAACCCAATCTCGGCGAGGCCGTAGTGGCCAAAGGCCAGTACCACTACGCCTGTCTGAAAGATTACGACACGGCAGTGCGTTACTTTGAGCAAGGAACGTCAGCTCCTGCCCAATAGCAGCCTGATTCCTGAATCGCTCGCCTATGTTGCACGGAGGCGAGGTCAATGGGATCGGAGCGAATCGTACTTGAACGAAGCCGAGCGGCTCGACCCGCGAAACGCTTCCCTACTCGGCCAGCACGCGCTTTCCTATATGAACCTTCGTCGCTTTCCCGAAGCGCAGCGAAAGGTTGATCAGGTTCTCGATATTACACCGGACGACCTGGATACCCTCGCGTTCAAGGCGGCTATTGCGCAAGCTGAGGGCGACCTACCGCGGGCCTCGGCGCTCCTCGCTCCGCTGCATCCAAACGCTGAGGACACCCAGGCCGTGGAAACACAAGTTTACCAGGCAATCCTGGAGCGCCGCCCTGCACAAATCATCCCTCGGCTAAAGGAAATATTGGCCAAGCCTGATCCAGCGTTGGGTTACATCAATGGCGAACTGCGCTTTTATTTAGGCTGGGCACAGGAAGTCGCCGGCGACCATACCGCCGCCCAGGAAAGTTGGCGACAGGCGCGCAGCGAACTGGAACCTTTCCTCAAAGAACTGCCGGAAAATAATAGGCTCATGGGATATCTCGCGCTGATCAATATGGGCCTCGGTGACAAAGCCGCCGCGATAGCTTTGTCCGAGCGCGCCATAGCCGCGACCCCGATCGAGAAGGACGTGTTGGCTGGTCCTATTCCGATCGAGATTCTCGCCCGGGTGTCGGCCCAAATGGGAGAACCCGACCGCGCCATCGCCGCTTTACAGAAATTACTCTCGATACCGGGCAGTGGCGCACTGGCTGAAAACGCGCCGCTTACTCCCGCGCTGCTCCGGCTCGATCCGATGTTCGATCCACTCCGGAATGACCCGCGCTTTCAAAAGCTGTGCGAGGACAGACCGAAGTGAGTCTTATGCCGTCCGAGTATTCCTCAGACGCGAAATTCGAGATCGGTCACGTCTTGTTCATCGACATCGTCGGTTACTCCAAGCTCCTGATTGAGGAACAGAAGGAGCGGCTGCACCAGCTCACTCAGATCGTGCTCGGCACGGCGCAGGTGCGCGACTCGAGCGACGAACAACTCGTCAGGCTGCCGACCGGCGATGGCACGGCGCTGGTCTTCCGTCACAGCGCGGAAGAACCGGCCCGGTGCGCGCTCGAGATCGCCGAGGCCCTTCGCAAGCATCCGGAAATTCCGGTGCGGATGGGCATTCACAGCGGCCCCGTGAGTGAAGTGACTGATGTGAGCGGACGCAAGAACATCGCCGGCGCCGGGATCAACACCGCGCAACGAGTGATGGACTGCGGCGACGCCGGTCACATTCTCCTCTCTCAGCACGTGGCCGATGATCTAATCCATTCGCGGCAATGGGCGTCGCGACTGCGCGATCTGGGCGAATGCGAGGTTAAGCACGGGGTCCGGCTTCATTTAGTCAATCTCTACGCTGAGCCCTTGGGCAACGCCGCAGTCCCGCAGAAATTTCGGCAAGCAAAGGTGCAGCCGGCGCGGCGCAGCAGTGTCGGTTGGATCGCCGCGCTTGTGTTCGTCGCGATCCTTGCCGCCGGCGCAGCCTATTATTTCAGCTCCCATCGACCGAAAGCCGCCGCCATTCCCGAAAAATCCATCGCTGTTCTGCCGCTGATCAATTCCACGGGCGACCCGGCTAACGAGTATTTCTCCGATGGCATGTCGGAAGAATTCATCTCTTCGCTCTCGCGTCTGCCAGACTTGAAAGTGATAGGGCGCACGTCGTCGTTTCAGTTCAAAGGAAAGACCGACGACAGCAAGACCATCGGCGAAAAGCTCGGCGTCTATTATTTGCTCGAAGGCAGCGTGCGCAAATCGGCCGATCGGGTGCGCATCGCGGTGGAGCTGATCAAGTCCGGAGACGGCGCCAGTGTATGGTCGGAAACCTACGACCGCGAACTGAAAGACATCTTCGCGGTGCAATCGGAAATCGCCGGCGCGGTGGCGAAACAACTCAAGGTGGCGCTGCTGGGGAACAACGGGCAGGCCACGCAATTGGCCGCCACCGCCACGCCGCAGAATGTCGAGGCTTACAACGCCCTTTTGCAGGGAAATTTTCATTTCTATCTGCGCACCGCGGACGATTTCCGCAAGGCGATCGTCTACTACGAGGAGGCGATCCGGCTCGATCCGCGTTACCCGCTCGCCTATGCGAAACTAACACCCCCGGCGGTAAACCTGGTCACCGGTTTCGGCCATATCGCGACGAAAGAAAAAGAAGAGGCGATGGCAAAAGCCCGTGCTTCGGCCAAACGCGCGCTCGAATTGGATCCGAACCTGTCCGAGGCGCATTTGGCGCAAGCTATAATCCTTGAGCTTTTCGACTTTAATTTGGCCGGAGCCGAAGCGGAATACCGCCGCGCCCTCGAACTGGCGCCGCAGAATCCGCACGTTTTAAACGATCTCGCCCTTCTGATGGCCAAACTTGGCAGACTGGACGAAGCGGTCGCGCTCACGCAGCGGGCGATAGCGCTGGATCCGTTACGCGGCACTTTTCAATTCGCCGTCGCGCAGTATCTCATCGCGCTACGTCGCTACGATGAGGCCGAGGCCGCGCTGCGGAGAGCTATCGAATTGGAGCCACGATCCGCCGCAAACTACGTCGGGCTGGCGATAATTGAGATCCTGCGCGGCAGCTCCGGCGCCGCGGTGGAATTGGCGAAACAGGAAACCGATCCGTTCTGGCGCACCTACGCGCTGGCGCTAGCTCAATTTGCCAACGGTGACCGGGCCGAAGCCGACGCGGCGCTGAAAAAACTGATCGACGAAAACGCCGACGAATCCGGCAGCCAGATCGCCGAGGTCTACGCCCTGCGCAAGGAACCGGATAAAATGTTCGAATGGCTGGAGCACGCCTGGACCACGCACGACGCTGGTGTGATTCAGCTGCTCTACCGTCCTTTTGCGCTCGCCTATAAGGACGATCCGCGCTTCATCGCCTTCGCGCAAAAGATCGGGGTGATGCCAAAAGCCGCCGCCAAGCCATGAGCGACGATAATCTTAGCTTTGAGATCGGGCATGTCCTCTTCATCGACATCGTCGGTTACTCCAAGCTCCTGATCGAAGAACAGAAGGAGCGGCTGGCGGAGCTGACCAAAATCGTCCTCGCGACTCCGCAGGTGCGCGAAGCAAAGGACGAGCAACTCGTTAGGTTGCCGACCGGTGATGGGATGGCGCTGGTTTTTCGTCACAGCGCGGAAGAGCCGGCGCGGTGCGCCCTCGAGATCGCCGAGGGGCTGCGGAAGCATCCGGAAATTCCGGTGCGAATGGGCATTCACAGCGGTCCGGTGAGTGAAGTGACCGATGTGAGCGGGCGCAAGAACATCGCCGGCGCCGGGATCAACACCGCGCAACGAGTGATGGATTGCGGCGACGCCGGACACATTCTTCTCTCGCAGCACGTCGCGGATGATCTCGTGCAATATCGGCAATGGGCGCCGCGGCTGCGTGATCTCGGCGAATGTGAGGTGAAGCACGGGATGCGTCTGCGTTTGGTGAATCTTTACGCGGAGCCACTCGGTAATCCCGAGCCGCCGGAGAAGTTTCGCCAGGCTGCTGCGTCAGCGCCGGTGCCGTCGCCGGTCATTCAGCCGAAGCGAATCCCGTGGCATGAAGTCGTTGTCGTCGCTGTCCTGCTCGCCCTCCTCATCGGTGCAGGCATTTTCTTTTTCCGGCAACGGACGACGCCGCAAACAAGCCGCGTCCCGACTCCGGCCGCTGCTCCTGCCGTTCCCGACAAGTCGATCGCGGTATTGCCCTTTGAAAACTTGAGCGAAGAAAAAGCCAACGCCTTTTTTGCCAATGGGGTGCAGGACGAAATCTTAACCGATCTCGCGAGAATCGCGGATTTGAAAGTGATCAGCCGCACTTCGGTGATGCAATACAAAAGCGGAATCGCGCGCAATCTGCGCGAGATCAGCCAGCAACTCGGGGTATCGCATGTGGTGGAAGGAAGCGTTCAGCGCTCCGCCAATCGCGTGCGGGTCAACGCGCAGTTGGTCGATGCGCGCACCGACGCGCATCTCTGGGCTCAGACTTACGACCGCGATCTGGCCGACGTATTTGCCATCCAAAGCGAAATCGCGAAGGCGATTGCCGAGCAGCTTCAAGCCAAGCTTTCACCTAATGAAAAGACCGCCATCGAACAGCGACCAACCGCCGATCTTACCGCTAACGCGTTTTATGTGCAGGCCAGGGAACTCGAATTCAAGGAGCCCGAGCGGCAGAGCCTGGTGCAAGCGGTCGGTCTTCTCGACCAAGCGGTTGAGCGCGACCCGCATTTCACGCTCGCCTATTGCATGCTCGGCCGGTTTCACCTCAAACTCTATTGGGGAGGTTACGACCACAGTCCGGCCCGGCGTGAGCTCGCGAATACCGCGATTCAGAATGCGGTTCGGCTCCAGCCCGACGCGGGCGAAGTCCACCTTGCGCAGGCTATTTATGCCTACCAAGGCTTTCGAGATTATGACCAAGCTCGCGCTGAACTGGATCTCGCCCGACGCAAACTCCCTAACAATGCTGAGGTGTATTTCGTGACGGCTCTCATCGACCGTCGTCAGGGCCGTTGGACAGAGGCTATCAGGAACTTCGATCGTGCTGTTGAGTTGGATCCACGCAACTTCAGTACTCTCATGGAAACGGGGGGGACCTACCGCGGCTTGCGCCGCTACGCCGAGGCAGCCCGCCTGTTTGAGCGCGCAGTTGCCATTTCGCCGGGCGACCACTGGGCGCGCATCATCCGCGCCATGCTGCCGTTCTTCGAGCGAGGGGATGTCGGTCCGCTGCGAATGGAGCTCTCCGCGATTTTGACGGAAAAACCGGGCGCTGCGGCAGAGATTGCCGACGTTCTGTTCCGTTGCGCAATGGCCGAGCGCGATGCCGCCGCGGCCAATCGCGCGCTGGCCGCCATCCCAGCCGAGGGGATATCACCCGGAGGTAACTTTATTCATCCACGTGAATGGTTTGTCGGTGTGAACGCTCGCACCTTTAACAATCCGGCAGCGGCGCGCGACTCGTTTCACGCCGCCCGCTCAATTGAGGAAAAGCTCGTCAGCACCCAACCTGATTACGCGGCGGCCTGGAGCCTCCTCGGCAAGATCGACGCCGCCTTGGAGCGAAAAGAGGAGGCCATATACGAAGGACGCCGCGCTTGCGAGTTAATGCCATTGTCCAAGGATGCAGGGCAAGGGGCGGGGTTGATCAGCAGTCTCGCGCTCATTTACGCTTGGACCGGTGAGAAGGATCTTGCTTTCGAACAGCTTGCAGCCGCCGCGCACATTGCAAATGGTGTTACCTACGGCGAGCTGAAGCTGGATCCTGAATGGGAACCACTCCGCAGCGATCCGCGCTTTGATAAGATCGTCGCTGCCCTCGCGCCGCAAAATACTTCGCCAGCATCCAAGTGAATCCGCGTAACCTTTTTTCCGAGCTAAAGCGGCGCAATGTTTACAAAGTTGCGATTACCTACGCGGTGGTAGCTTGGCTGCTCATCCAAGCGGCGTCGATTCTGCTTCCTACATTTGAAGCACCGACCTGGGTGATGAAAGCCTTCGTCGTTTTTCTTGCGTTGGGATTTGTCATTTCGGTAATGATCTCCTGGGCTTTCGAAGCGACGCCGGAAGGTCTAAAGCGAACGGAGAATGTTCCGCCGGATGTGGCGGCGACATTACCAACTTGGAGTCCGCGGAAGTTTGCCACGTTCATTGTTGTCATCGCAGTAATCGCGGCTGGTTTGCTCGCCTACCAATTCTTACGACCGAAAAGGCCTCGACAGAGCGAGGCGACTACAGATGCAATTCCGCAGAAATCAATCGCCGTCCTCCCGTTTGAAAATCTGAGCAGCGATAAGGAAAACGCTTACTTCGCCGAAGGAATTCAGGACGAGATTCTCACTCGCTTGGCCAAGATCGGCGCGCTCAAAGTCATTTCGCGAACCTCGACATCTCATTTCGCGAGCAGCCCACAAAATCTACCTGAAATTGCGCGTCAACTCGGAGTCGCAAATATCCTGGAGGGCAGCGTCCAGAAAGCGCGCGAGGCCGTGCATGTAAATGTGCAGCTCATTCGCGCTTCCACCGACGATCATCTTTGGGCGGAAAGCTACGATCGGAATCTGGACGACATCTTTGGGGTGGAGAAAGAAGTGGCGCAAAGCATTGCCGCTGCCCTGAACGCGAAGCTGACAGGTGCGGAAGAACAAGCCATCGCGCAGAAGCCGACTGCTAATTCATCCGCCTATGAAGCTTATCTCCGAGGTAACACGCAGTTCTGGGAGATTAACGAACAGTCGCTGTTAGCCGCTGGGAAATCTTACCAAGAGGCGGTTAGGCTTGATCCACAGTTTGCGATCGCCTGGGCCGCTCTCGCTCGACTGGACGCTGTCCTTTATTGGATTGACGATACCACCGCGGCCCGCCGCGCGGCCGCGGAACAAGCTCTGAACGAAGCTGAGCGCTTACAGCCTCGGACTGCGGAGACAAAAGTAGCTCGCGGTTACTTCGCCTACCTAGTCCAACACGACTTGAAAGGAACCGTCGATCGGATGGAGCAGGCGCATCGAACCTGGCCAAACAACGGCGAGGTCTTGCAGCTCTTGTCATTTGCGGCGGCTCGTCTTGGTGAGTGGAACAAGTCCGACGATGCCATCGATCAGGCTGTCGTCCTGAATCCCAGAGATCTCGCGACGCGCAGGTGGGCCATCAATAATCGCCTCGATTCGCGCGACTTCATGACGGCGCGCCGCATGACTGACGAGGCGCTGCAAATTTGGCCTGATGACGCGAACTTGCTCGGCTTAAAAGCTGAGACCTTCCAGGCCTTAGGCCAGCTCGATGAAGCACAAGCGCTGGTATCCCGCATGAAACTGAGCCTGAAAGATTACGATGCACTCTCCACCCTTTGGTATCAGGCAAAACTGCGACGTGACCCGGCAGCAGCCATGAAAATCCTCGAACCGCTCGCTCGTCCGACAGACTCAGGATTCGATTGGATGTTTCAGGCCGCCGAACTCGCCGATCTTCAAGCGCTTGCCGGAGATGACGCATCGTCGCAATCCAACTTCCGCCAGGTCCGCGACCGCGCCACCGCGCTCGCCCGCGAGCAACCTGATAATGCGCGCTACCTCCCTCCTTTAGCGCAAGCGCTAAGTCATCTTGGCGAAAAGGATGCGGCGCTTCGTGTTGTCGACAAAGTAATGGAACTGCGCGCCGGAGATTCGCGCAGCGGACCTGCTTCAGAGGAACAACGCGCACGCATCCTGACATTGTTCGGCGAAAGCGATCAGGCGATCGATATCCTGCAACGCTTAGTACAGATTCGTTACTCCGGTTGGGCGACTGTGCCGCTCACCCCCGCCCTTCTTCGGCTCGATCCAGACTTTGATCCCCTGCGCGGCGATCCGCGCTTCCAAAAGCTCTGCGAAGGGAAACCAAAGTGAATCGACACAACTTCTTCTCCGAGCTGAAGCGCCGCAACGTTTACAAGGTCGCGATCGCCTACATTGTTGGCGGCTGGGCGCTTTCTCAGGGAATTGCTCAGGTATTTCCGGTCTTCGATGTGCCGAACTGGGCAATCCGATTGATTGTTCTGCTAATCATCATCGGCCTGCCGATCGCGCTTGTTCTCGCGTGGAGTTTTGAGCTAACGCCGCAGGGAATTAAGCGCACCGAAATAGCCGACGCGATGCCGGAGCAAGCGCGACGGAAGAAACACACGTGGATCTACATTGTTGTGGTCGGAGCCGCGTTTTCCATCGGATTGTTTTTCGCTGGTCGCTACACCGCTGGAAGTAAGGCGGAGAGCGGACGGCCCGGCGGTCCATCCCTACCAGAGAAATCAATCGCGGTGTTGCCATTCGACAACCTCAGTCGCGATCCTGACAACGCTTACTTTGCTGAAGGTGTGCAGGATGAAATACTGACGAGATTGGGCAGGATCGCCGATTTGAAGGTGATTTCGCGCACATCGACGCAACACTTCAAAAGCGCGCCGGAAAACTTGCCCCAGATCGCGAAGCAACTTGGCGTAATGAACATTCTCGAAGGCAGTGTCCAGAAAGCGAACGATCAGGTGCGCGTCAATGTGCAGCTCATCAATGCTCTGACCGACGCGCACCTTTGGGGCGATACTTACGATCGCAAACTGACCGACATTTTTGCAGTCGAGAGCGAGATCGCGAAAACAATTGCTGAAACGTTGCAGGCAAGACTCACCGGCTCGGAGAAAAGCTCGATTGCGAAAACACCGACGGTGAATCCGGAAGCGTACGAGCTTTATCTCAGAGGAAAATTCTTCGCCGAGAAGCGGACCGGCGCGGATCTGCACAAATCGATCGAGTATTACGATCAATCGATCGCGAAGGATCCTGGTTACCCGCTCGCTTATGTCGGCCTGGCTGATTCTCATCTGCTTCTTACCGCCTACGGCGCTATTTCTACGAAAGAGGCAGCTTCTCCCGCCAGAGCCGCTCTAAAGAAAGCGCTCGAGCTGGATGATTCGCTGGCCCAGGCCCACGCATCATCGGGGTTGCTTGCCACCCTGGAACTCGACCTCGATCGCGCGATTCGAATTGGAACGCGCGATCCAGTTAAATCCGAATTATGCGACGGCGCACCATTGGATCGCACTTCCGTTGATGGCGATCGGCCAGTCTGATCGCGCGATTGTGGAAGGAAAACGCGCGATCGAGCTCGATCCGCTCTCGTTAATTTGCAACGCCGATCTCGCTTGGGTCTATTTTAATGCACGCCGCTACGATGAAACGGAGGCGCAGGCTCGCAAGACTTTGGAAATGGACCCGCGTTTTTATGTGGCGCATTACTATCTCGGGGAAGCCCTTCAATTTAAGGGAAAGCTCACTGACGCGATCGCCGAATATCAAAAATCAGTCGATCTAAACAACGATCCGTTCTCGTTCGCGATTTTGGGCCAGGCGTATGCTCGCCAGGGAAAAACGGACGAGGCGCGAAAGGTTCTCGCACGCCTGAGGGAACAGGCAAAATCGCAATACGTCTCCCCCTATGCTTTCGCGGTTGTTCTTACTGCGTTAGGCGATAAGGCCCGCGCCATCGATGAATTGGAGCATGGCTACGATGACACTGGATTCTACATTTCTCTCATCAAAGTCAATCCACTCTTCGACGATCTTCGCGGCGATCCGCGCTTCGAAGCGCTGGTGCAAAAGATTCCCGGCGGGAAGTAGTGAATCGGCTCGTTAAAGGCCTGGTTTCCGGATAAGATTATATCCTTTATGCCGTCCGAGTCTCGCTCAGACGTAAAATTCGAGATCGGACATGTCTTGTTCATCGACATCGTCGGTTACTCGAAGTTGTTGATCAACGAGCAGAGCGAGCAGATTCAAAAGTTAAGGGAGATCGTGCGCGGAACCAAGCAGTTCCGTTTGGCCGAGGCAGAAGGTAAGTTGGTGCGTTTGCCTACCGGCGATGGCGGCGCACTCGTTTTTCGAAACAGTCCTGAAGCGCCGGTTTTGTGCGCAATGGAAATTGCGAAGGCGCTGAAAAGCCATCCTGAACTGTGCGTGCGAATGGGAATTCACAGCGGCCCGGTCAATGAAACTACGGACTTGAACGAACAAGCCAACATTGCCGGCGCCGGTATCAACATCGCGCAGCGAGTGATGGATTGCGGAGATGCTGGGCACATTCTTCTCTCCAAGCGTGTGGCCGATGACTTAGAGCAGTACCCACAATGGCGTTCGCTTCTGCACGAACTGGGCGAATGCGAGATAAAACACGCGCAGAAAATATCGGTCGTAAATCTCCACGACAAACAGTTTGGAAATTCGCAGACGCCCGGGAAGTTTGAAAGAGCGCAGGAGCCAAAAACAGCGGTCGCGGCGGCCAGTCGTCCGCCACGCAAAAAGTTACTCACCGCAGCGGCAATGTTGTTTGCGATCGGCGCTGCCATCGTTCTTCTGTATTTTGCCCGGCACAGCAGCAGTACGTCTCCCAGCGAATTACCGGCAAAATCGATCGCTGTGCTGCCTTTTGTGAACATGAGCGCGGACAAGGGTGACGAATACTTGAGTGACGGCGTCAGCGAAGAGTTGATTACCGCGCTCTCAAAGATTACTGGGTTGCAGGTCAAGGCCCGCACCTCTTCATTCGCGTTCAAGGGCAAGAACGAAGATATCCAAAAGATCGGCGAGCTACTGCATGTGAGTCATTTGCTCGAAGGCAGCGTCGCCAAGGCCGGCAATAAATTGCGCATCACCGCGCAGCTCATCCAGGCTTCGGACGGCAATCACGAGTGGTCTGACACCTACGACCGTGAGATGCAGGACATTTTTGCGGTGCGTAGCGAAGTGGCGCAGCAAGTCGCCGCGACGTTGAAAGTCCGTCTGCTCGGCGAAGAAAAACGCAAGATCGACAAGAAACCGACCGAAAATCTCGAAGCCTACAATCTTTACCGTCAGGGGCGCTTCTATTCCGACAAGCTTTCCGAGGGAGACTTGAAAAAGGCGATCCCATTCTTTCAGCAAGCCATCGAGAAAGATCCGCGCTTCGCGCTCGCCTATGCCGGAATCGCTGAGAACTACGTGCTAGCTGCGGATACGTACGTCGCGCCGCGCGAAGCATTCTCGAAAGCAAAAGAGGCCGCGCTCAAAGCAATCGAACTCGATGACAGCCTGGCCGAAGCGCATGCTTCCCTGGGTTTCGTCCACTTCCATTATGATTGGGACTGGGCGGCGGCGGATAAAGAATGCAGGCGCGCGATCGAACTAAATCCTCAATCTGCGCAGAGCTATATGATCTACACACATTATCTCGCCGGGATCGGGCGCTTCGACGAAGCAAGCACATTCGGGGCGCGCGGCCTTGAACTCGACCCGCTCTCGGTTTCCACACACTTTTTTCTCGGTTGGTCGTCGCTCTTCGCTGGTCGTAACGACGAGGCGATCGCAAAATTGTCCAAAGCGGTCGAGCTCGACCCGAGCAATGGCTGGGTGCGCATGTTTTTAGGGCGCGCCTATTTGTTTAAAGGAATGGCCCAGCGCGCCATCGAAGAGATGGAAACTGCCGAACGCCTCAATCCCGACGACTCGTACGCACTGGGTTATCTCGGTTACGGCTACGCGGTGACGGGGCGGCGCGCCGACGCATTGAAAATTCTGCAACGTCTGGATGAGATGGAAAAGCATCGATACGTTTCGCGCTTCGCGCACGTTTATATTTACATCGGGCTTGGCGACAAAGACAAAGCGTTCGAGTGGCTGGAGAAGGCGTATCAGGAACGCTCTGATTCGCTGGCGTGGTTCCGTTTCGATCCGGAATCGAAAACTCTTCAATCCGACCCGCGCTTTGCCGCGTTGATGCGGAAGATCGGACTTACTGAGCCGTGAACACGCGCGAGCGGGAGCCGCGCGGGTAGGCGGGTCCGAGCCGGACTGGCGCGACCCCGAAAGCTTTCGGGGGAATGACCAACGAGATAGGATGCAAACTTCGATGATTTCACGTATTCCTTACCGCTTGAAGCGAAGCCCCACGACATAAGACAGTGAAATCCGACACCGAGCAACGCAAACTCGCCGCCATCATGTTCACAGACATGGTGGGTTACAGCGCGCTGGCGCAACGCGACGACCAACTCGCCATGGAGTTGCTCGAAGAACATCGCCGCCTGCTCCGTGAAATCTTTCCGCGCTTTCACGGGACGGAAATCAAAACCATCGGCGACGCTTTTCTCGTCGAATTCGACAGTGCGTTGGAAGCGGCGCAATGCGCCATTGAAATCCAGCGTACTCTGGCCAAACGCAATACCGATGTCAGCGCCGATCGGCGAATCCAATTGAAAATCGGTATTCACATTGGCGACGTGGTGCATCGCGAGGGCGATGTCTATGGCGACGGAGTTAATATCGCCTCGCGCATAGAACAACTCGCCGGTGCCGGCGGCATTTGCGTTTCCATGGACGTGGAGCGGCAGATTCGCAACGCGCTCGAAGCCAAATTTGAAAAGTTTGGCTCGGCGGATTTGAAGAACATCAAACTCCCAATGGAGTTGTTCCGGATTGTGTTGCCGTGGCAGGACGGAGCTGAAGGCGAACCAAGCGCGACTCGGTTCTCTAAAAGATCGCCCTTGCTGCCGGTGGCCGTAGCTGTTGTGCTTCTTAGTTTGCTTTTTGGTTGGTGGTTGTTGCAGCGCTCGGGCCGGAACTCCCAGCTGGCGGGCGCGCCGGCCAACGCGCTCCCAGCGAGTTCGGCAAGTGCGCCTGATCAAAAATCGGTCGCCGTCCTGCCATTCGTTAACCTGAGCGATGACAAAGGCAGCGAATATTTTTCCGATGGCGTCAGTGAAGAACTACTGACCGTGCTGCAAAAAATTCCCGGACTGCACGTGGCCGCGCGAACATCGGCGTTTTCGTTCAAAGGCAAGAACGCGACCGCGCAGGAGATCGGACAGAAGCTCGGCGTGGCGCATCTCGTCGAAGGAAGCGTGCGTAAGGCCGGCGACAGTGTGCGGATCGCCGCCCGGCTCACCCGCGCCGACACGGGTGAGGATCTCTGGTCAGAAAACTACACTCGTGATTTGAAAGATGTATTCGCGGTGCAAACCGAACTCGCGCAGACAATCGTCGAACAACTGCGCGGTCGGTTCGCCGGAGGAGAGGCCGGGCCAACGGCGAAAGAGAAAATTCAAGCCGAGGTGCAGGCGGCCGAAAAAGGCGGAACCAAAAACGTCGAAGCTCATCAATATTACTTGCAGGGCCGCTTTTATGGAGATCGCCACTCCGAAAAGAGCGTGGGTGAAGCTCTGGCCGCTTATCAACACGCCGTCGAGCTGGATCCCGGGTTCGCGTTGGCGTGGGCCGGGCTCGCGGACACGCATTCCTGGTTTTGTGCTTTTTCGACGGCGGGAGGGCAGAAAAGTTTCGACGCCCATCTGGCCAGTGCACGGGACGCAGTGGCACGAGCCCTGGCCATCGAGCCTGACTTGCCGGAAGGGTTGTTCGTTCGCGCCACGATTCAGACGAATTTCGATTTCGACTGGAACGCCGCGGCTCAAACAGTGAGCAAGGCGTTGGCGCTGGCTCCGGCAGATCCGAAGATTGCGATCGCAGCGGCCAATCTTGAGATCGCCCGCGGAAGTGTCGATCGAGCCCTCGAACTTTTCCGCCGAGCTGTTGATCTAGATCCGGTCAACCCGACAGCACGGGCGTTTCTCGCCTTCAATTTGGCGGCGACAAAGCATTTCGCGGAAGCGCACGCCGAATTCCCGCGCGTGGTGGAGTTGAATCCGGCGGCGCCTTGGGCGCATGCCGGTCTCGGTCTTTCCTATCTGCTGGAGAATAGATTCGAAGAGGCCGCGGTTGAGGCGCAGGCTGATGCGGCGGAGTGGGCACGTCTGCTTATCGTGGCCTGCGCCCGCTGGAGCCAAAAGCGAGTGGCAGAATCCGATCGTGCGCTCGCTGAGTTGATCGCGAACGATAGCGAAACGGCGGCGTACCAGATCGCGGAAGTGCACGCGTATCGCGGTGACAAGAATAGGGCTTTCGAATGGCTGGAGAGGGCGCGTCGGCAACGCGACCCAGGTCTGGCCAGTTTGCGGAAAGATCCCCTGCTCGTGAATCTTGAAGGCGATCCGCGCTGGAACGCATTTTTGCGCACGATGCGTCTGGCCGACGACCAAATGAAGTGAGCGCCGCCGCGAAGGCCGTCTTTCACAAGCTCGGTGTCGAAGGCGAGTTGAGCCGTAACAACGTTACAAGGGTTACAATGTTACAATGTTATATCGGCGAAGCGCTGAAGGATTCGCCGTTTCATTCCGGACGCGCTTTGGTTTAATCCTTTCGTGTCTCCTGAGAACACCGAGCAACGCAAACTGGCCGCCATCATGTTTACCGACATGGTGGGCTACAGCGCGTTGTCACAACGTGACGACAAGCTTGCGCTGGAATTATTGGAGGAACACCGACGGCTGCTCCGCGAAATTTTCCCGCGCTTCAACGGCGCCGAGATCAAAACGATCGGTGACGCATTCCTGATCGAGTTCCACAGCGCCTTGGAAGCGGCCCAGTGCGCCATCGAAATCCAGCGCACGCTGGCCAAGCGCAATCACGACGTGACTGCGGACCGGCGCATCGAACTGAAGATCGGCATTCACATTGGTGACGTGATGCATCGCGGCGGTGATGTCTACGGCGACGGGGTGAACATCGCCTCGCGCATCGAACCGCTGGCGGGCGCCGGTGGGATTTGCGTCTCGATGGACGTGGAGCGGCAGATTCGCAACGCACTCGAGGCGCGCTTCGAGAAGCTGGCGCCGACCGAGTTGAAAAATATTTCTGTGCCGATGGATTTGTTCCGCATTGTTCTGCCTTGGGAGCAGCGAACTCCGTCTGTCGCAAGATTTGAAACAGAGTCCAAACCGACTTCGCGGAAATTTGTACCGACCGCGATCGCGCTCGGCTTACTATTAATGATCGGCATTGGTTGGTGGTGGACGACTCAACCGCGCAGGAGTCCGACTTCGCCCGCAGCCCCAAGCACAGCGAACGCTGCGGACCAGAAATCCATCGCGGTGCTGCCGTTCGTGAACATGAGCGCGGATAAAAACGACGAGTATTTGAGTGACGGGATGACCGAGGAATTGATCAATGTGCTGTCGAAGGTGCCGGGATTGCGCGTGCCAGGACGAACATCCTGTTTTGCGTTCAAGGGCAAAAACGAAGAGGACATCTTTCGTAAAGTCGGCGATCAGCTGCATGTCAATACAGTTTTGGAAGGAAGCGTGCGCAAAGCCGGCGATAAGCTGCGCGTCACCGCTCAGCTGATCAATGTGAGCGACGGTTATCATCTCTGGTCGAAGGATTATGACGGTGACGTAAGGGACATTCTCAACTTTCAGAGCAACGTGGCCGAGCAAGTAGTGCAGGCTCTGCAAGTGAAACTAGGCGGCGAAGGGACGCGCGTTCTGGCGAAGAAACCGACCGAGAATCCGGAAGCACATCGACTCTATTTGCTGGGGCGGTACGAGTTCGCGAAGTACCACGCAGACCGGCTGGAATAATGCGATCCGTTATTACGAGCAGGCGCTGCGAATTGATCCTGAATTTGCGCTAGCCTACTGCGGACTGGCTGACAACTACGTTTACATGGGAAGCGTGGTGATGCCGGAGAAGGAAGCCATCGCAAAGGAAAAGGAATTTGCACAAAAGGCGCTGGAACTCGATCCGGAACTGGCGGAGGCGCACATGTCCTTCGCCCTGGCACTCGTCGCCGATTACGACTGGCGGAACGGTCTGAAAGAATTCGATCGCGCGCTCGAACTGAATCCGAATCTGGCATTCGCCTATGAATTACAATCGTGGACTTTGAACGGGCTCGGTCGATTCGACGAGGCGATTGCCAAGACCAAGAAAGCGGTCGAACTGGATCCGCTGAATCCGTTCTTTCAAATGAGTTTGAGCTTCTACCAGTATTGGGCACGTCAATACGACGACGCGATCGCGCAAGCCAGAAAGACCCTGGCGATGGATCCGAATTCAGCGATCACCCACGTTTTGTTAGGCCTCTCTTTCCTTAAAAAAGGCGACCCGGCCGGCGCAATCGCGGAATTGCAAAAATCCAAAGCTCCAGATCCCGGTGCGTGGTATCAAGGATTCCTCGGCTACGCTTATGCCATCTCCGGAGAACGCGCGAAGGCCGAGGTCGTCTTACGCGAACTCGAACAACTGGCGAAACGGCAATACGTCAGTCCAACAGCGTTCGCGACGATCTATCTAGGACTTGGCCAAAAAGAAAAATGTTTGGATTGGCTGGAAAAATCTTACGAGCAGCAGGACAGTGCTTGTTGGTATCTTAAGATTGACCAGATCTACGACAGCGTTCGCAACGAGCCGCGTTTTCAGGCGTTAGTAGAGAAGATTTTTCACGAAACACAGTGAACACGCGCGAGCGGGAGCCGCGCGGGTAGGCGGTAACGCAGTCCGGCGGCTGCCGGACTGGCATGACCCCGAAAGGTTTCGGGGGAATGACCAACTGTTAGGATGCAAACTTCCATGATTTCACGTATTCCTTGACGTTTGAAGCGAAGCCCCACGATGTAGGAATGAAGATCGACACCTTCTTTGCCGAGCTGAAGCGCCGCAACGTTTACAAGGTCGCGGTCGCTTACATTGTCGGCGGCTGGGCGCTTTCTCAAGGAATCGCGCAGGTATTTCCCGTGTTCGACGTTCCAAACTGGGCCATTCGCCTCATGGTGCTCTTAATAATAATAGGCTTTCCTGTCGCTGTTGTTCTCGCCTGGGCATTCGAGATAACGCCGGAAGGAATTAAACGCACTGAGGATGTCGATCTTTCGGGCCAGCAGGGTCCGAAAAAACACGTCTGGATCTATGTCGTAATCATCGGCGCCCTTGTGTCGGTCGGCTTATTCTTTCTCGGGCGCTACACCGCCGTTAATGGAAGCAGTGCGGTTCGCACCGAATTGCCGGCGAAATCGATCGCGGTTTTACCATTCGAAAATCTGAGCGACGACAAGAACACCGCCTACTTTAGCGATGGCATTACCGAGGAAATACTCAACGCGCTCGCGCAAATTCCGAACTTGAAAGTGGCGGCGCGGCGATCGGCTTTCCAGTTTAAGGGGAGCGATCTCGATCTGCATAAAATCGGCCAGGTGCTCGGGGTGGCACATATTCTCGAGGGGAGTTTGCAGAAGGCCGGCGATCAGGTGCGTATCAATGTGCAGTTAGTCGATGTTCAGAACGAGTCGCAGGCGTGGTCCGAAAAGTACGATCGCAAACTCGACAATGTCTTTGCGGTGGAGGATGAAATTGCCAAGGCTATCGCGGCCAAGTTGCGCGTTCAACTCACGGGCGGCGCCGGGCAACCGCTTGTCGTTGACAGCACAAACAATCCGCAAGCGCATGAACTTTATCTGCGCGGACTGACTTTGCTGGCCGCTCGAGGTCCCGGATTGGTCGAAGCAAGGGATTCATTTCAACAGGCGGTAAAACTCGACGCCGGTTACGCACAGGCCTGGGGCGCGTTGGCCATAACCGACCTCTTGCTCCCTTCTTATGGACTCGACTCGTTCGACGCCGCACTTCCGCGAGGCGAGTTGGCCGCGCAACGCGCTCTTTCACTCGACCCTAATACGGCGTCGGCCCACGTCGCGGTCGGGCTCGCGAACACTTTTCGTTGTCGCTGGCCGGAAGCGGACCAGGCATTCCGCCGTGCCCTTGTGCTTGCACCCGGTGATGCTGAAGCGGTCAATCAATATGCGCAATTTCTCTCAGCCGCTGGAGAACTTGAGCCGACCTTGCGCGAGATCGAGCGCGCTCAGCAACTCGATCCATTATCGCCGATTATCGGCGTTATTCACGCCGGCGCCCTGGCTGCCCTGAGGCGTGATGACGCAGCGGAGGCGCAGATCAAAAGTATTCTGGCCGCCCACCCCGAGTTCGAGGCAGCGCATAACTGGGCCGCCACTCAGTATATCGAACGCAAAATGTATCCGGAGGCGGAAGCGGAGCTGCGTTCGTTAGGCAAACTCAGAGGCCAAAATGGAGACGCCAAAGCGTTGCTTGCGCGCGGCATGGCCAACCCGGCCCAACGCGCCGCGGCCGTAAATAGCCTGGAGACTTCGCCGGACAATGCCAATATCCGGCAGGATTCGATTTGGTACGCATTCTACCTCATATCATTAGGAGAACGTGGCCGTGCCCTGGACGAGCTGCAAATCTATGCGGACAAGCACAACAGCGCTTTCGCGGGATGGCTTTGGAATCGAGGCTTCGATCCATTGCGTAACGAACCGCGCTTCAAGGCGGTTCTTGCCAAACTGGCGCTGCCCTACACGCCGCCTGCTATTACCGAGCCGTGAACGACAAACCCTCTATCTTCGCCGAGCTGAAGCGGCGCAATGTTTACAAGGTTGCAATGGCCTACGCAGTCGCGTCATGGCTGTTGATTCAAATTGCGACGCAGGTTTTTCCATTTTTCGAGATTTCAAATTGGGCGCTGCGGCCGATTATCTTTGCATGAGCGTCCCGACTGAACAGCGTCGGCTTGCCGCGATCATGTTTACCGACATGGTCGGCTACACTGCGCTGGCCCAGCGAAACGAAACACTCGCTCTCGAATTGCTCGAGGAGCACCGCCGAATTTTGCGATCCATTTTTCCGCGCTTCAACGGCACGGAAATTAAAACGATCGGCGACGCGTTTCTGGTTGAGTTCCAGAGCGCTTTGGAGGCGGCGCAATGCGCGCTTGAGATTCAACGTACGTTAGCCAAACGCAATCACGATGTCTCATCTGAGCATCGCATCGAATTAAGGATTGGCATTCACGTCGGCGACGTCGTGCACCGCGAGGGCGATCTCTACGGCGATGGAGTGAACATCGCCTCGCGCATCCAACCGGTGGCCGGGATTGGTGGAATTTGCATTTCAGTGGATGTGGAACGGCAGATCCATAATGCACTTGAGGCCAGATTCGAAAAGCTGGCTCCGGTTGAGTTGAAGAACGTCGAGGTGCCGATGGATTTATTTCGGATCGTGCTGCCATGGGAACGGCCGTCTTCAACGTCCGCCAAATCCGAAATCCGAAAACGCCAGTCCGGCTCGGACAAATCCGAAAGGCGAGCGCGGTCGTGGATTTGGCCGACAGCGGCCGCTGTCCTTTTTCTTATTATCGGCGTTGGCTGGTGGTGGACTACTCGCAAACCTCTGGCGCGTGACCAGCGCGTTAGCCGCGCGAGCGATCAGCCTGCAAACATCCCGGAGAAATCGATCGCCGTGCTTCCGTTCGAAAATCTGAGCGAGGAAAAGCAAAACGAGTATTTCGCCGATGGCGTGCAGGACCAAATCCTGACCGACCTTTCGCAGATTGCTGATCTAAAAGTCATTAGCCGCACCTCGGTGATGCAGTATAAAGCGGGAGCACAGCACAACCTGCGCGAGATTGCTCAACAGCTCGGCGTCGCGCATGTCGTGGAAGGCAGCGTGCAACGCGCAGCCAACAAGATTCGGGTGAACGCGCAGTTAATCGATGCCCGCAACGACGCGCATCTCTGGGCCCAGACCTACGATCGCGATCTGGCCGATGTTTTCGCCATTCAAAGCGAAATCGCCAAGGCGATTGCCGACCAGTTGCAGGCAAAGCTTTCACCAAACGAGAAAGCGGCGATTGAAGAACGGCCTACTGTTAATATCGCTGCTTTCGACGAGTACAGCCGCGCCAAAACGCTCCTCCTCACCACCGGCTTTAGTGCGTCTCAAAGAACGAACTACCTGCAGGCAATTGATAACTTGAACAGCGCAATCGCGCGCGATCCCTCATTCTTCGAGGCGTACTATCAGCTTGCCTATGCAAACGATTCTCTTTACGCGCTCGGCACCGATCACACTCCCGCCCGGCTCGCTCAGGCAGAAACCGCTCTGCAGGGCGCAGCGCGCCTGCGGCCAGACGCCCCCGAAACGCACCTCGCCCGAGCTTCGCACTTGTATTTTGCTCTTCGTGACTACAAGGCAGCGTTGGCCGAACTGGAGATCGCGCGCCGCGGCTTAGCGAACGATCCACGGATTTACGAGCTGACCGGCTACATTCTGCGCCGTCAAGGGAAGCAGGAGGAAGGGCTGCGCGATTTGAAGCGCGCGGTGGAACTGGATCCGCGAAATGCTTTTACTCTCGCTCAGCTTGCCCTCAGCTATCAATTTCTTCGCCGTTGGCCGGAGATGGCTACTGTGCTTGATCGCGCTTTGACGATCACCCCTGATGACGTTGAGACGAGAATGCAGCGCGCTCTGGTTGATTTCTTGTGGAAAGCCGATCCTCAACCGTTGCACCAGGCCGTCGAACGAGTGCGGGCAGAGCAGCCTGCATCGATCGCTCATGCGGCTGACAACTGGTTCGTCGGTGCGCTGGCAGAGCGAGATTGGGCTGGAGCGGAGCAGGCTCTCGCGGCACTAGGTGACAATCCCTTCTGGGGCGATGGCACCGTTTTGCTGCGCCGGCATTTCGGTGAAGGCCTTCTCGCCCGCGCGATGCATGACGATGCAAAAGCCGCCGAGGCCTTCGCCGCCGCTCGTGTCGAACAGGAGCAGCTCGTGGAAAAGCAAAAGGATTACGCACCGGCGCTGTGCGCTTTGGGGTTAATCGATGCCGGCCTTGGAAAGAAAGAAGTTGCCTTGGCTGAGGGAAAACGGGCGATGGAGCTCATGCCGGTGGAAAAGGATTCCATCAATCGCCAGAGAATGCAGATTTACTTCGCGATCATCGCGGCTTGGGTAGGCGAGAAGGATTTGGCTTTGCAACAATTGGCCCTGGCCGGTCCAACTCCTGGGGCATCCATCGTCGCCAGTTACGGTTCGCTAAAATTGCTCCCCTTCTGGGACCCGCTCCGCGGCGATCCGCGCTTCGACCAAATCGTCAATTCGCTCGCACCGAAAGGCTCCGCCGCAACTGCCAGGTGAAGATCGAGAATTTCTTCGCCGAGCTGAAGCGGCGCAACGTTTACAAGGTCGCGGTCGCTTACGCGGTCGTCGCGTGGCTCTTGATTCAGGCGGCGTCGATTTTCCTTCCGGCTTTCGACGCGCCGCTGTGGGTGATGAAGATATTTATCATCGTCATCATCTTCGGCTTTCCGGTGGCGCTGATTTTTTCCTGGGCATTTGAGATCACGCCGGAAGGAATCAAACTCGAATCCGAGATCGAGCCGAACAAATCGATCGCGCGACGCACCGGGCGAAAGATTGTTGCCGTGACGATCGCGCTTGCGGTCGTCGCGGCCGGTCTGTTTGTGTATCAACTCGTGCGGACAAGATCGACAATCGCGCCTCAACAGAGCGAGGCGACTACAGTGGCGCCTAACAAGTCGATTGCGGTGCTTCCCTTCGACAATCTTAGCCGCGATCCCGACAACGCTTACTTTTGTGAAGGCGTGCAGGACGAAATCCTCACCCGGTTGGCCAAGGTCGCAGACCTGAAGGTGATCTCGCGTACATCGACACAACACTTCAAGAGCACGCCGGACAATCTTCCCCAGATCGCGAGGCAGCTTGGGGTGGCCCACATTTTGGAAGGCAGCGTTCAGAAGGCAAACGATCAAGTGCGCGTGAATGTGCAGCTGATCAATGCGCTGACCGACGCCCATCTCTGGGCCGACACGTTCGATCGTAAACTGACCGACATCTTCGCGGTGGAAAGCGAGATTGCGAAAACAATTGCGGAGACGTTACAAGCTAAGCTCACCGGTTCGGAAAAAGCTTCGATCGCGAAAAAGCCGACGGTGAATCCGGAAGCTTATGAGCTTTATCTCAAAGGTAGATTTTTTTGGAACAAGCGGACCGGCGGCGACCTTCGCAAATCAATCGAGTATCTCAAGCAAGCGATTGCCAAAGATCCAAACTACGCGCTGGCCTATGCTGCTCTGGCCGATTCGTATGGCCTTCTCCGCTTTTACGGCGGCGCTTCTCCAGCTGAATCAGTTGTGCCGGCAACGGCGGCGGCGAAGAAAGCGCTGGAGCTGGACGATTCGTTAGCTGAGCCGCACGCTTCGCTTGGTCTCATCGCCACCGAGGAACTTGAGGTCCAGCGTGGCGTGAGCGAACTGGAACGCGCGGTTCAATTAAATCCAAATTACGCCACCGCTCACCATTGGCTCTCCCTCGCGTTCACGGCGCTGAGGCAATCGGATCGATCTATTAAAGAATTAAAACGTGCGGTTGAGCTCGATCCGCTTTCCATGGTGATCAATGCCGATCTCAGCATCGGCTATATTTACGCCCGTCGCTACGATGAGGCCGAAGCTCAGGCCCGCAAGACCTTAGAAATCGATCCGGGCTCCTTTCTCGCGCACTACTATCTAGGTATGGCGCTGCAACTAAAGGGACGACTCAAAGAGGCGATCCCCGAATTCCAAAAAGCGGTCAACGTCAATCATGATCCTTATTCCACCTCGATGCTCATCCAAGGGTATGCGCGAAATGGACAGACGGATGAAGCGCGAAAACTTCTCGCGCAGCTGAATGAAATGGCGAAATCCGCAGAAGTTCCGGAGTACGCCTTCGCCCTCGCTTACACGTCATTGGGCGAGAAAGACCGAGCCATAGCAGCGCTCAAGCATGCCTTTGCCGGAGGCAACAATAGCTACTTGTTCCTCCTTCCGGGAGATCCGCTGCTTGACGATCTTCGCGGCGACCCGCGCTTCGAAGCGCTCGTGCAAAAGATTACCCGCGGGAAATAGTCAGATCGACAATCGCTTGGGTTGTCACCAATCACTGACCTCTGAGCGCCGACTTCCGTCCTACGCCTTATCGTAAACGACCTTGGCTTTGAACTTCTTCCCGTCCGCGTCCGTGCCGTTCATGTTAAGCGTGCGCGATTTGCCATCCGCCGCGACGGTGCTTTTGCCGTTCCAGGCCACTTTTCCGCCCTTCATCGCCGTGATATCGAAGGTCCGATCGTTCACGACTTTGTAGGCCATCGCGTCCCAAGCAAGGTTCCCCTTCATCTTATAGGCTTTGCCGTCAGGCTTGCCCGTCCAGACGCCGTGGGTCGGTTTCCCATCCTTGTCGAGGCCGTCCACTGTCACCTGCATCTGATCCTTCTTTTCCGAGTACACGACCGTGTTAGTCTTGCCCATCCCCGGGTGCAACTTCGACTTCGCCTCATTGGCTTTCCACGTCCCCATGTGCGGATTCGCCGCAAAACAGACTGCGGTTGCCACAAACGACAGAGCCACAGCCACTACTGCAATTCGAGTTTTTATCATGCCGCGATTCCGTCAGAAATGCCGTTAAACGTCAATACGAATTCGAGCGCGGAGCCGACGCAAGTTTGGATAGTGGATGCTTGATGGTTGAAGCGAAGCTCGATCACGATCACCCGCCTTCGTCCCGCGGCTGCGGGAGTACGGCGTGGCAGGCGAGCAGGAAAAGAACGACTTCTGAATTGGACGTTCCGCGTCCGCCAAGGCTACGGCGCGACAAGGGGCGTTAAGTGTTGGGCCTTTTGCCGCCTCCGAACTTCGGCGTTGGATGTTCGATGTTGGATGTTCGGCGTTTGCTTCGATCCCGAATCCTCGACTCTGAACGGTGAGGCCAAAACCCTAAGAGCTACCTACTCCTTATCGTAAACGGCCTTGCCTTTAAACTTCTTCCCGTTCTCGTCGGTACCGTTAATGGTGACCGTGCGCGATTTGCCATCCGCCGCGACCGTGATCCTGCCATTCCAGACCATCTTGCCATCTTTCATCGCGGTGATGTCGTTAGTCCGATCATTTACCATTTTGTAGGCGACGGAGTTATAGGACAGATTCCCTTTCAACGGGTAAGCTTTCCCATCGAACTTCCCGACCCAGACGCTGTGCGTCGGTTTGCCATCCTTGTCCACTCCGTCCACCGTCACCTTAATTTTGTCCTTCTGCTCCGCGTAGGTGACCGTGGTGTTCTTTCCCATCTCCGGCGGGAGCTTCGACTTGGCCTCATTGAGTTTCCAGGTACCAATGTGAGGGTTGGCCGCAAAACAGGCTGCTGTCGCCACAAACGACAGGGCCGCAACCGCTACTGCAGTTCGAGTTTCCATCATGCGGCGATTCCGTCAGAAATGCGGTTAGGCGTCAATACCAATTCACGCGCGGAGTTTTACCGGCGGAAAACAGTGAACGGATAGCGGTTTGCCTAGGAAGCAGTTTCCTTCCCAGAATCTTCTCTGCCACAGATTGATACAGATTTTCACAGATAATCGGACGTTGTTTTTTTATCTGTGTTTCATCTGTGGCTCGAGCTTCCGACTTTTGCTTAAAGCTTAAGACTCCTGTCTCCAACAAAAAACATTGACGCTTCGTTCAATTCCGGGCTCGATGACACGATGAAGACAAAAACCCTAGTAGTGACTCTCACGCTGGGACTTGCAGCAGCGGCGGTTTGCTTGGCAGGGGACACGAAGCTCGAACAAACTCTTCGCGACCTCGATTCCCAATGGTCGAAAGCTGCGGGAGCCAAGGATCTCGACAAGACAGTCTCTTATTACGCCGACGCCGCCATCGTGATGCCTCCGAACGCTTCGGCGGCAACAACAAAGGAATCGATTCGGAACGCCTGGAAAGAAATGCTGACAGCTCCTGGCGCTGCCATCAGCTGGAAAGCGACCAAGGTTGAAGTAGCGAAAGCCGGCGACCTCGCCTACGTGAGCGGTACCTACGAAGAGACGACGACTGACGCCAGCGGTAGATGGGTCAAGGACCACGGCAAGTACGTCGAGATCTTCAAAAAACAGGCGGACGGGACATGGAAGGTCGTAGCCGATATCTGGAATTCCGATGTTCCTGTTGCGCCTGCCGAGAAAGGGTAATCCAAGCTCGCCACGGGACGAGTCCGTCCGACGGCGGACCGGCCTAGGGGCTGCCGCACTGAGCACGACCAATCGTTCGGACGGAGATTGACACCTCAGTTATCGAACCACTAAAGGGAACATATGCCGATCACTGCCTTCAGCAATTTCACCGACGGCCTCGATCCGACTCGAAGGAGTCGCGAACACTTCATTACTAACATCAACTTGGAGGATGATCGTCTCTGGGTTCCTTACGCGGATGGTGTCTGGTTCCAGCCTTGCTCGTTTAACGTCACGTCTGGAGGGTTCAGCGTCGTTCTGAAAGGTCTCCCCGGCGCTAGGGTGGGAACTCATTACCACGTTGGGACCGTGCATGGCTATACGATGCGTGGTCACTGGCGATACCTGGAGCATGACTGGATTGCAAAGCCCGGAACCTACATATACGAACCCGCCGGCGAGGCTCACACGCTGGTGATCACCGAGGACTCACCTGAGCCGATGGTAACTCTGTTCGTAGTTGGTGGCGGTCTGATCTATCTGGACAAGGCGGTGAATGGTGGCTTTGCCGCCTACGAGGATGGATTCGCGCTTCTCGAGCTGAGTCGGAAGTACTATCGCGAGGCCGGTCTGGATGTGCGCCAGCTTGACCTGCTCGTGCGCTGATCGTTAGGCACGATGTCGAATGCTGAGTCCACAGATTTGAAACTCGCTCGTTTCCCAGCTCTCTCGCCGCTACCCGTCGCTGCTTTACCTTCTATGTCGCTGGTCCCCTCAGCTCCATTCGCAGATTCGCGCAGATTTTTCTTGTTCCAGCCCAGCGCAGGCCATGCTGATTAAATCTGTGAAAATCTGTGTCATCTGTGGCTAAATCTTGCAGAAACAGCGTATGAATGATCGTGCCGAGTTACACAAGTTCGCGACGCGCTACGCCGAAGCATGGTGCAGCCAAAATCCGGAGAGTGTCGCGGCCTTCCATGCCGAGAACGGTTCGCTAAGCGTAAACGACGGACCGCCCGCCTGCGGACGGGCGGCGATTGCTGAGGAGGCGCAAGGATTCATGACCACATTTCCGGACATGATCGTGACCATGGGCAAGGTATCCCGCGACTCGGACGGAACAAAGTTCCATTGGACATTAAAAGGAACGAACACCGGCCCGGGCGGCACGGGAAAACGCGTTCGAATCAGCGGCTACGAACTCATGGAAGATCGATAACGACGGACTCATCGCAGAATCGAAAGGCCATTTCGACAGCGCGGAGTACGAACGGCAGCTCAAGCACGGAATTGATGGCTAAACCAAAATAATCTCGCCTGAATCGCCTCGGACAATCCAAAAGGTTGTTTCGGCGTGACGCCGAAACCAAACATGCGAGACGCGTGCGCTACCCGGCGTAATCAGCGATGGCTTTGGCCACATCGAGCGTGGAATCTTTGCCACCCATATCGTAGGTGCGCACTTTGCCTTCCGCGATAACGCGAGCAATGGCGGTTTCAAGACGCGCAGCCATTTCATTTTCTTTGAGCCAGTCCAGCATCAGCTTCGCGGTCAAAAGCATGGCGATCGGATTGACCTTGTGTTGGCCGGCGTATTTCGGAGCCGATCCGTGCGTTGGCTCGAACACAGCGTAATTGTCACCAAGGTTGGCGCTGGGCGCGAACCCGAGTCCGCCGACCAGGCCGGCGCACAAGTCGCTCACGATGTCGCCGAACATATTTTCTGCGACCAGCACCGAGTAATCCTGCGGGTTCTTGAACATCCACATGCAGATGGCGTCGATGTTTGCGTCGTCCGCGCGAATGTCCGGGTAATTCTTGGCCACGTCGCGGAAGCAACGCATTATCAGGCCACCGGTTTCGCGCAGCACATTCGGTTTCTCGATCAGCGTGACGCGCTTGCGCCCGGTTTTCTTGGCGAACTCGAAGGCTTGCTGGCAAATATTGGTGCAACCTTGCTTGCTCATGATGCGAGTGGAGAGAGCGATATTTTCCAGGCCGGCTTTGTCTTTCCACTTTTTCATCTTCGGGTTCGCGCACAGCGCCGTGTAAACCGATTCCGGTAGCGGAAAAAATTCCACGCCGCCGTACATGCCCTCGGTATTTTCACGGAACACGACCTGATCGATAGGAACCTCTTCGCCGCTTGGGTTCGTGATCCTGTTTCCGCGGAAATTGAGCGGGTTGCCGGGATAACTTTTGCACGGCCGCATGTTGGTGTGGAGGTTGAACATCTGGCGCAGCCCGACAATCGGTGAAAAGTAAACCAGGCCTTTGCCCTTCAGTTCCGGCGCCAATTCTTCTTTCGCTTCCGATTGCGGTTTACTGGTGATCGCGCCGAAAAGAGCGCAGGTCGTTTCCTTAAGCGCCTTGACCGTGCGATCGGGAAGCGCGTTGCCTTCTTTGCACCAAAATTCCCAGCCGATGTCGCAAGGCACATACTCGGCATCGAGTTTCAGGCGATCCAACACGATACGCGCCGCCTCCATGACATCGTGGCCAACTCCGTCACCGGGCATCCACGCGATTTTGTATTTAGCCATTTGGTTGCGATTTTATCGGCGAGCGTCCCGAGTCGCAAGTAGCGATGAGGCTTTCAGATCCAGCTTCGAAAATAGTCGATTATGGGTGTCATGCGCGCACACAGATGCAGAAAAGTTCGCGACGGCGAGGCGCCGTCGCCAGCACGCGAGGCGCGTGCGCTACCCAGACGAAGATTTCGCGCGGAGCCGAGAGGCCACTAGATTTTCAGCGCCGCCAGCGACGATCAATTCTTGAGCCGCGGGACTTAGCGGTGGAAAGGCGAATGATTTTCCATCCATGGTCAACGTGGACTTGCTGTAATCAATCGTGATCTCCGGCGCCACAGTGGTGGCCGTACGATTGGTCAGCGTCGCGCGCAGGTGCGTGACCAGCTCGGGGCACTCAAACACAACGAAGCCGTTGTTGAACGCGTTGCGCTTGTAGGTTTCGGAAAAGCTGGCAGCGATGACACAGGGAATGCCTTTGAACTTCAACGCCGTCGCAGCCTGCTCGCGACTGGAGCCGCTACCAAAGTTGAGTCCCCCGACCACGACGTCGCCCTTTTGGTAAAGCGTGTTGAAGTTCGGATCGTAATTCTCAAACGTGACCGCGGCCATCTCCTCAGGCTTCATATCGTCGCGGTAGGTGTGTTTGCTGCCGTAAATGCCGTCCGTGTTCAAATTGTCCTTATCAACGAAGAGAACGCGACTGTGCACGCTTGACGGAAAGCCATTGATTATCTCCACCGACGCGGGCGGCTGCGGCTTGCTCTTGGCGCGGCGAACGGACGTGCCTGCGGGGCGTTCCGTGAACGTTTGTGGTGCGCAAATAAATCCAGCAAGCGCGCTCGCCGCCACGACGGCAGGCGAACCTAAATACACCAACGCCTCGCGATCACCCATGCGGCCTTTGAAATTACGATTGGTGGCGCTGATTGCGATTTCGCCTTTTTCCACCAGACCGCGACCCAAGCCGATGCAGGCACCGCAACCGGATGGCAGGGGAATCGCGCCCGCATTCACCAGAGTTTGCCAATCACCATTGGATTCGGACTTGGCTTGCACTTCAGCGCTCGCAGCCGCCAAATAAAATTCCACACCGGCAGCAACGTGTCCGCCGCGCGCGCGCACGACTTCGGCAGCATCGTGTAAATCCTCGAAGCGGGCGTTTACGCACGACAACAAATACGCCTTCTGAATCGCGACGTGTTTTCGCACCATTTCCGGCAGCGACACCATCGTCTTCACTTCATTGGGTCCGGAGACATGCGGAACGACGCTCGCAAGATCGAGCTCGAGCTCGATGGCGTAGTCGGCGTCCGCGTCCGCGCTCAGCTCGCGTCGATTCTTCCACCACGCATCGATGTCGAGGTTGGTGTAGCCGGAGCGACTGTTGGGACCGCGCGTTCCCGGGCGTTTGGGATTCGTGAATTCGCCGATGCGCGAGCGCAAATAATTCGCGGTCACTTCATCAAATGGAAACACGCCTGCGAGCGCGCCCCACTCGGTCGTCATGTTGGCGATGGTCAGGCGCGCCGACATCGGAAGATTCGCCACGCCATCACCCATAAATTCAATGGCGTGATTGAGCACCTCGTCTTTGTTGAAGAGTCCGCACAGCGCGATGATGACATCCTTGCCGGTTACGCCCGGCGAAAGATTTCCTTTGAGCACCATCTTGGCCACTTTGGGAACTTGCCACCACGTGACGCCCGTGGCCCAAATACTAGCGGCGTCGGTTCGCACGACCGGCGTGCCCAGCGCCGCCATGGCGCCGTACAAATTAGAATGCGAATCACTGGCCACCACCAAGGCCCCGGGAACAACATAGCCTTGTTCCACCATCACTTGATGCGAGATCCCAGTGCCCGCCGGGTAAAAGTCGATGCCGTGCTCAGCGGCGAACTTCTCGATCTTGGCGTACTTCCCGAGATTTTTCGGCGTGACGTTTTGAATGTCGTGATCGATCGCGAACACCGGTTGCGCCGGATCCGCGATCGCGGTCGCGCCGATCTGCTCGAACTTGGGAATCACCGCGCCGGTGTTGTCATGCGTCATCACATGACGCGGACGAATCGAGACGAAATCTCCGGCGCGCACGACGGTTCCCGCGGCCAGTCCATCAGCGTGGCGTGCAGCAATCTTCTCAACGAGCGTCAGGCCCATATCAATTTCCCACTGAATAAAGACGCCGAAATTCGATTGCGCAACCTGGAGGGTTCATTGTGCGACGCCGAGAGGCAGTTGCGCGACACCAAGACGCCGCAGCTGAAACGCAGCAGCTAATCTTTGCTGAATTAAGTCCGTGCTGATTAGCTGAACGGGGTGAGTGAGATTGCAGCGAACCCCAAAACGATAGTTAACGCTGCTGCGGAGTGCGGACTCCACACCTGAAGGGCAGTTTCGTGGCGGGACACCGCGAATCCTGATTCGCGTTTAGCCAGAGAGATCTGCGCAGCCGTTACTTCTTTTTCGACTCTTTCTTCGACTCGCGCTTGGATTCTTTCGGTTCTTTGGGCTCCTTCGATTCTTTTTTGGATTCGCCCGGGCGATATTCTTCTTGTTCGGCGGCGGCGAAAGCTTTTTCCAAGCCGACCATGTCTTCGCCGGGCCGTAGGGTGTCGAAGGTCTCGACTTCTTTGCGCAATTCTTCCTCGGAATAATTTGCGGCTTTGATCGACAATCCAATGCGCCGCTCCACTTTGTCCACCTTGATCACGCGCGCTTCGACTTCCTGGCCAACCTTGAGCACGTCTTTCACTTTCGCAACATGGTTTCCACTCAACTGCGAGATGTGGACGAGCCCGTCGATGTCGTCCTGCAACTGCACGAAGGCGCCGAAGCTGGCGAGCTTAGTCACCTTGCCTTTTACCAGGTCACCGATCTTATATTTCTGGTCGATCGTCTTCCAGGGATCTCCGGTGAGCTGCTTAATACCGAGACTGATCCGTTGATTGGTCTTATCGATGTCAATGACTTCAGCTTCGACTTCGTCGCCTTTCTTAAATACTTCGCTTGGGTGATTGATCTTGCGCGTCCAACTCAAATCGGAAACGTGAATCATCCCGTCGATTCCTTCCTCCAGTTCCACGAACGCGCCGTACGCGGTCATGTTACGGATCTTTCCTTTCACGTGGCTACCGATGGTGAATTTCTTCTCGATTTCATCCCACGGGTTGGGTTCGAGCTGACGCAGACCTAACGAAATTTTCTGTTCGTCCTTGTTTACCCCAAGTACGACTGCCTCGACTTCTTGTCCGACGCTCAAAATATCGGATGGCCGCATGATTCGCTTTGTCCAGGAAAGTTCGGAAACGTGGATGAGACCTTCCACGCCTTCTTCAAGTTCCACGAAGGCGCCGTAGGGAACGAGATTCGTAATTTTGCCTTTAACGCGCTGACCTGCCGGAAAGCGCTCTTCAATTTGGTCCCACGGATTTTTCTGAGTCTGCTTCAGGCCTAACGAGACGCGCTCTTTCTCTTTATTGATGTCGAGCACGACCACTTCGAGCTGCTGTCCTACCTTCACCAACTCACTGGGATGCCCGAGGCGTCCCCAGGTCATATCGGTTATATGGAGCAGGCCATCCATTCCATCCAAATCGATGAAGGCGCCGAAGTCGGTAAGATTTTTTACCGTACCTCTCACGCGATCGTCGACTTTTACGCTTTCCAGGAATTTCTGGCGTTTCTCGCTTCGCTCCTGTTCGATCAATTCGCGGCGGCTCAACACGACGTTACGGCGGTCGTCATTGATCTTGACGATCTTGAAATCGTAGGTGTTGCCGACGAACTGCTGGAGATCTTTCGGTGGCACGATATCAATCTGGGACGCGGGCAAAAATGCTTCCACGCCGATGTTGACCATGAGCCCGCCTTTGACGACCGATTTTACTTTGCCTTTGATCAGGCCGTCGCCCTCAAAGACGCCTGTGATTTTGTTCCAATTCTGGCGGTAAGCGGCTTTCTCCTTCGAGAGCACGACCATGCCTTCGTCGTTCTCAAGCCGCTCCAACAGCACATCGACCTCATCGCCCACTTCGAGATTTTCCATGTCCTCAAATTCGGCGATCGGAATCACGCCTTCAGACTTGTAACCGATATCCACCAGCACTTCGCGCGGGCGAACTTCCAAAATGCGTCCTTTGACGATGCTGCCTTCGCGGAACTCCGGCATCGCCTTCGACATCACATCCTGCATTTGCACCATAATTTTAAAAGTGTCCCCTCAGACGTGTAACGCTGTAGCATTGATCTCTGATCGTCGCAAAATTTCGGCGGTCGGAGACCGCTGCTTACAGCCAGCGAAAACGGAGCGCCACACTAGGCGTTTTCGCGCAATTGGTCAACTCCCACGCGTGGCACAGCCGTCTTGGCTGTGGTGCCCGCGCCCGTCTCGGCTGCTGTGTCTAAACTGGCCAATAGGCGAGACGCCTGTGTCACGCCTTGAGGGTTCGGTGTTTCTCTCCATATTTAAAATCGACATGTCGATCTTACGGTTGTCGATCTTGGCTGTACTTATCGCAAACGCTTCGGCGCGTGCCGCATCACAAACCGAGCAAAAAGTTGTCGATGCAATCAAGTCGCCAGATTTGACTGTCGTGCATCTCTGGGCGCCCTGGTGCTCGAATTGCCAAGCTGAATTGAAGAGCGGCGGCTGGTCAAAAATCATCAAAGACAATCCGCAGGTGAAATTTTATTTCGTTTCAGTTTGGAATGCGGGTGAAGAGGGTCGCGAAATGTTGAAGAAATTCGAGATTGCAGATCAATCCAACGTCACCATCCTGGCTGATCCCGGTCCGCGCGGCTCGAATCACATCAAGCAATTCGCCAGCTTGCCGCTCTCGTGGATTCCGACCACCTGGATTTTCAAAGGCAGTGACCTTCGTTACGCGATAAACTATGGGGAAATGCATTTTCCAGTGTTTCAGCAATTTCTAGAAGACAGCAAATCGGAATGGTCGCACAAGGGAGAACGGTTAATACAATAACAAGATCGACATGATCGAGCTTTCGACTCCCCCAGAGAGAACAAAGAACAAGCCGCCAGCGATTCTTTCGCTCATCGGCGATACGCCGCTGGTCGAGATCACGCAATTCGATACCGGGCCGTGTCAGCTTTTTCTAAAGCTCGAAAATCAAAATCCGACCGGCTCGATTAAGGACCGCATCGCGCTATCGATGATCGAAGGGGCTGAGTACGAAGGAAATTTACAACCGGGCGGCACGGTGATCGAAGCCACGGCTGGTAACACGGGACTGGGGCTCGCCCTTGTGGCCAGCGCAAAAGGTTATCGAGTCATGTTGGTGATCCCTGACAAGATGTCGCAGGAGAAAATCTCGCACATCAAAGCACTTGGCGCGGAAGTGCGGGTCACCCGTTCTGATGTGACGCGGGGTCATCCGGAATATTATCAAGATGTAGCAGCGCGGCTGGCGGAAGAGATTCCAGGTGGATTTTACGTCAATCAATTCGGTAATCCGGCAAACCCGCTCGCGCACGAGCGGACTACCGGGCCCGAAATTTGGGAACAGATGCGGCACGATGTCGATGCAATCGTGGTTGGCGTTGGTTCTGGCGGAACGCTCACCGGCCTTGGCCGATTCTTTAACCGTGTCAAACCGCGGCGCGGCATCGAAATGATTTTAGCCGATCCGAAAGGCTCAGTGCTGTACGAATACGTCAAGACCGGGAAACTCGTCCAGTCCGGCAGTTGGGCGGTCGAAGGCATTGGCGAAGATTTTATTCCCGAGATAGCAGACATGTCTTTTGTGACCGACGCGTTCGAAATTGATGATGAAGAAAGTTTTACAACTGTGCGCGAGCTCTTGCGGAAGGAAGGAATTTTCGGCGGCTCATCCACCGGCACTTTGGTTGCAGGCGCGCTGCGTTACTGCCGCAAACAGACTCAAGCGAAACGCGTGGTCAGTTTCGTTCCAGACACTGGAAACAAATATCTTTCGAAAATGTATGACGATTTCTGGATGGCGGAGCAGGGTTTCATTCACCGTCCGCCGCAGGGCGACTTAAGCGATCTGATTTCCCATCGGTACGAAGCGGGCGAGGTGATTACGGTCGGGCCTGGCGACACCTTGCTTACCGCATTCAAACGCATGCGCGACGCCGATGTTTCGCAGCTTCCAGTTGTCGATCTAAGCGGTCGAGCGCTTGGCATCATCGATGAATCTGATTTGCTCGTGAAAGTTCATCGGGATCCGTCGCATTTTAATGATCCGGTAAAAAGCGCGATGACCGACCGCCTCGAAACGCTTCCACCGAACGCAAAGATCAAAGATTTGCTTGAAGTATTCGATCGCGGCCGCGTGGCGATCGTGATGGAGGGAGACAAATTCCTCGGCCTGATCACGCGCACCGATTTGCTTTCATATCTCCGGCTGCACATGCCAAAACAATAAAACCGCGGATCGCGCGGGTGACACGGATGAAATGAATTGGACGGTTTGCTTTTATCCGCGCTATCGGCCTAGTCCGCGGTTAAGCTTAGATCGAAAATGAAAAAGCCACACGAGTTTGCCACACGTGCGATTCACGCTGGGCAGGAGCCAGATCCAACAACTGGCGCGATCATGACGCCGATTTACGCAACATCGACATACGTGCAGGAAAGCCCAGGCAAACACAAAGGCTTCGATTACGCGCGCTCCATCAATCCAACTCGGCTCGCCTACGAGAAATGCATTGCCGATTTGGAAAGCGGCATGCGCGGTTTTGCTTTCGCCTCCGGTCTGGCTGCCACGTCCACCGCGCTCGAGATCCTCGACAGCGGCTCGCACATCGTGGCGAGCGATGATCTTTATGGAGGAACCTTTCGTTTGTTCGATCGTGTGCGGCGCCGCTCGGCCAATCTCGAGTTCACGTATCTCGATCTTACCGACGCGAGTCGGCTCAAGAAGGCGATCAAACCGAACACGCGCATGGTTTGGGTTGAGACACCGAGCAATCCGCTGCTGAAACTCATCGACCTGGAGGGCATCGCGAAGATCGCCCGCGAAAACAAAATAATCTCCGTCTCTGACAACACCTTTGCGAGTCCGTGGATTCAACGGCCGATCCAGTTCGGCTTCGACATGGTGATTCATTCTGCGACCAAATATTTAAACGGCCATTCCGATCTCGTCGGCGGCGTGATTGTTGTCGGCGAAAATAAAGAGCTCGCTGATCAGATTGCGTTTCTCCAAAATTCGGTAGGCGCAATTGCGGGCGCTTTCGACAGTTTTCTGGTTCTGCGCAGTTTGAAAACATTGGCGCTGCGAATGGAGCGGCATTGCGCGAACGCACTCGAGATCGCGCGTTGGTTAGAAGAGCAGCCGCAGGTCAAATCGGTCATGTACCCCGGTCTGAAATCGCATCCGCAACACGATCTCGCCCGGACCCAGATGCGCGGCTTCGGCGGCATGGTCACAATAGTTTTGAAAACCGATCTCGCTGGAACGAAACGCTTTTTGAGGAACACCCATTTGTTTGCGCTCGCCGAGAGTTTGGGGGGCGTGGAAAGCCTGATTAATCATCCCGCGCTTATGACGCACGCGTCTGTCCCGAAAGAAAAACGTGGAGCCCTCGGCATCGGCGACTCACTCGTTAGGATTTCTGTTGGTGTCGAAGATCTGCGCGATCTAATTGACGATTTGAAAACCGCTCTCGAAGCAATTTGATTTATTCTGGGAAGCGAAGGCTGCCAGCCTGCGGTTGCGAGCAGCTTGCCGACGACAGTTGGGAGACCCGAAAGACTTGGGCGCGATGAAACCAAAGGGCGATCTTGACAGGCTTCCGAGACCAACAGGCCAGCGGCCTTTGCTTCCCGGAGTGCTGCGATGGCGTTGTTGTGATTGCGCGGCATCGATTTAACTTCCCTGCTCGATGGGCAATACATTCGGCCAACTTTTCCGCGTAACGACTTTTGGCGAATCGCACGGCGGCGGCCTCGGTGTCGTGATCGATGGTTGCCCGCCGAAGATCGGCATCTCCGAAGCGGATGTTCAGCATGAGCTCGATCGCCGCCGTCCTGGCCAAAGCAAACTCACGACGCAACGAAAGGAGGAAGACCGCTGCGAAATCCTCTCGGGCGTTTTTGAAGGCAAGACACTCGGGACGCCGATTGCCATTTTGGTGCGCAACAAAGACGCGCGCCCGAAGGATTATGCCGATCTCGCAAAGACGTTTCGGCCATCGCACGCCGATTTCACTTACGAAGCGAAGTACGGAATTCGAAATTGGCAGGGCGGGGGGCGCGCTTCGGCGCGCGAAACGATCGGGCGCGTTGCTGCCGGTGCGATCGCGCGAAAAGTGCTGGCAAAATTTTATCCGAAGATCGACATCGTCGCCTACGTCACGCAAGTCCACGAAGTCAGGGCCAAGATCGAAAAGTGGAAAGTGAAAAGACAAGATGTCGATGCCAACATCGTGCGCTGTCCGGACAAAGCGGCGGCAAAAACCATGATGCAATTGATCGAGGAAGTCCGCGACCGGGGCGATTCGTTAGGAGGCGCAATCGAGTGCGTGGTGCGAAATGCGCCCGCCGGACTGGGCGAACCTGTCTTCGATAAACTGGAAGCCGATCTCGCCAAGGCCATGTTGAGTTTGCCGGCCACGAAAGGTTTTGAGATTGGCTCCGGCTTTTCCGCGACGCGTCTCCGCGGGTCCGAGCACAACGACGCCTTTGAAATGCGCGATGGCGAAGTTCATACATTGACAAATTTTTCCGGCGGTATTCAGGGCGGAATTTCCAATGGCGAAGAGATTTATTTTCGCGTTGCCTTCAAACCACCCGCGACAATTGCGCGCGAACAAAAGACGGTGACCGCCTCGCATAAGCAAACAACATTGGTTGCGCGTGGACGCCATGATCCATGCGTTTTGCCGCGTGCTGTCCCGATGGTTGAGGCGATGACCGCCCTCGTGTTGTGCGACCACGCACTGCGGCAATGGGCGATTTCGATTTCAGAAACCAGTGTCCGAAAACCCGGAAGTTAGCAATTGATATGCCGATCTTTCTTTGCGTAATGGCCAATTCGGTCCGAGTTGGACTGGCATTATCCGAAGTCCATTCGGCTGCCGGTTCGCCGATTTGGCAGTTGGTCTTCATTTCGTTCGCGATCGTCTTGATTTTGTTCGAAGTCTTGCGCGGCTGGAGGCGTGGGATTGCGCGCCAAGTCGCGCGGCTTGGTGCTCTGGTGGCGGCGTACTTTGCCGGATTTTTTGGCGGCCACCTCGTTTTCCCGCTCATGCGCCCATTCTTCAAAATGCCCGATATCGTCTTGTCGACCTTGGCGGGAGCGGCGCTGGCGTTAATTGTTTATGCAATCATCAACGGACTCGGCACGATTCTCTTTCGGCGCACCAGCCAACACGACTCGGTGTTGGTGAGGTTGTTTTATGGAGCTGGTGGCGCGACGCTCGGACTTTTCTTCGGCGCATTTCTGGTCTGGTTGGTTGTGGTCGGTGTTAGATCGATTGGCGCAGTGGCTGACGCGAAAGTGCGAGAGCAATCCTCTTCAGCAAGTGCCGGCCAGCCCCAGGCAATTCACGCTGTTGACGTGCGGCGCGGTCTTTTGAACGAGCCAAATGAAGAATCGGCGCCGTTACTGAGCTCGCTGGCGCGTCTGAAGAATTCACTCGAGATGGGCGTGATTGGTGACGCGGTCAAGCGGACGGACGTTGTTCCGGGACAAACTTACAATACCCTGGGCAAGATCGGCCAAGTGGTTTCAAACCAGGAAAGCGCCGCGCGATTTCTCTCCTTTCCCGGCGCACGCGAGTTGAGCCAGCACCCAAAAATTGTTGCGCTGCGCGACGATCCCGAGATTTCAGAAATGATTGCGCAAGGGCGCTTTGTCGATCTTTTGCAAAACGAAAAAATCGTCAATGCCGCCAATGATCCGACGCTGGTCCAGGAACTGAAGAAGTTCGACCTGCAAAAGGCGCTCGATTACGCGACGCAGGCGCACTAGCGCAGACGCCGTTGAAGCGTTTAAGTGGTTGCGACTGATACGCTTTAACGAACGCCAAAATCCTGTAAATCCTGCCTGGGCTTCGCATGAACTACATCGCCACCATCGGTCTCGAAGTGCACGTGCAACTGAAGACGCGTTCGAAGATGTTTTGCCGTTGCCCGCTTGAATTCGGGGCCGAGCCGAACACGCATACATGTGCGACATGTCTGGGTTTGCCGGGTGCGTTGCCGGTTATGAATCATGAAGCACTGCGCATGACGGTGTTGACCGGACTCATGCTCGATTGTGACATCGCGCCGATTTCCAGGTTCGATCGCAAAAATTATTTCTACCCCGACATGCCGAAGAATTATCAGATCTCGCAATACGACATGCCGCTTTGCACGAACGGCGCGGTGCCGTTGCATGACCTCGCCTACCCGAAAGATGCGCAGAAGAATATCGCGACGCCGGATAAGGAGGTGCATCTCGTGCGCATCCATCTCGAGGAAGACGTGGCTAAGAGTTTTCATTTTGAATCGAGCACAGGAATCGACTTCAACCGGGCCGGCACGCCCCTGATGGAGATCGTGACCCAGCCGGAGATCAATTCGCCGGAAGAAGCATTTGCGTTTTTGGCCTCGCTAAAACAAATCCTGATTTACGGAGCGGTCAGCGATGCCGACATGGAGAAGGGGCAACTGCGATGTGACTGCAACGTATCGGTGCGGCCGGAAAGGCAGGCAGAGCTGGGTGTGAAGATCGAGATCAAAAACATGAACTCGATTAGCGGTGTGCGGCGTGCGCTTGCTTACGAGATTCAGCGGCAAATCGGCGCGCTGGAGCGCGGCGAAAAGTTGGAACAGGAAACGCGCGGCTGGGACGATGCGACCGGGGAAACATTTCTCATGCGTACAAAGGAATTCGCGCACGATTACCGCTATTTTCCTGATCCTGATCTCGTGCCGGTGAAAAGTGAAGTCTTGCTCGCCGACGCACGCGGGCGGGTTCCGGAGTTGCCGAAGGCAAAGCGCGCTCGTTTTGTCGAGCAGTATCACGTTAGCTCGTATGACGCAGGCGTGCTAGCGAACGATCTCGATCTTGCGCGCTATTTTGAAACTGCCGCCAAAGGCGCGAAGAAACCGAAAAACATCGCCAACTGGATCCTGAACGATTTGCAAAACGCACTCAATACAACCGGCAAGACGATCAACGATTGTCCGATCCAGCCAGAGGCGCTCGATGAACTCGTCAATTTGATCGACAGCGGAAAGATCAGCGGCAAACAGGGCAAGGAAGTTTTCGCGGAAATGTTTGCCACCGGAAAAGGGGCCGCCGCGGTCGTGAAGGAGAAGGGAATCGAGCAGTTGAGCGACGCGAGCGCGATTGAAAAGTTGTGCGACGAAGTCATCGCTGCAAATCCAAACCCGGCGGCGGATTTCAAAGCGGGCCATGCGGCGTCACTCAATTTTCTCAAAGGTCAGGTGCTGAAATTGTCGAAAGGCAAAGCCAATCCGCAGTTGGTCGGCGAAATTTTGGAGCGAAAATTGAAAGGTTGAAGAAAACATCCAACGCTAAACGTGCAACATCTAGCGTCGAAGTCGGAAATTGTAGGGCAACCTCATCGGTTGCGGATCTTTCGATTCGGCAGGCGACGCGCCTGCCTACAGCGTGACGCACCGTGTTCGTGAGAATCTTAATCGCGCCGGATAAATTCAAAGGCGCTCTAGACGCGCGCGAAGTTGCGGAAAATGTTGCGAAAGGTCTGCGCGACGTTTTGCCTGAAGTGAAGATCGACATCATGCCGATGGCGGACGGCGGAGAGGGAACCGCGGAAGTGATTTCCAATGCGTTGGGGGGTTCCTGGCTGACATGCAACGCGCACGATCCGCTGGGTCGGGAAATCGAAGTGCGTTACGCATGGATCGATTCGCCTGAGGCGGAGAAGGTTGCGGTGATGGAAATGAGTGAAGCAGCCGGGATGCGACGAGTGTCGGAAAGCGAACGAGATCCGCTGCGAGCTGACACGTTCGGAGTTGGTGAGATGGTCATGGATGCTGCGAAGCGCGGCGCCCAAGAAATCATCATCGGGCTTGGCGGCAGTGCCACGAACGACGGCGGATTTGGAATGGCGCGCGCTCTTGGACTTGAATTCGATTACGAGCGCGAGCATGAGCAGATGCGCGTAACTGATTTGCTTGAACTCAAGCGAGTCAGAAAGCCGCAAGATCTGAAGTTGCCTAAAATCATTGCGGCGGTCGATGTCAGAAATCCTTTGCTGGGCGAAGATGGCGCGACGCGGGTGTTCGGTCCTCAGAAAGGCGTGAGCGCGGACAAGATCGAGAAGTTGGAATGCGCGCTAACGAGGCTTGCGGATGTCGTTAGGCAAGAATTCGGTTTTGATTATCGCAACGAGCCAGGAGCAGGCGCGGCCGGCGGGCTGGGGTTCGGTCTGATGAGTTTTTGCGGTGCGATAATTCGGCCTGGCTTCGACGTTGTCGCCGAAGCAGTCGGACTCGAAATGAAAATGAAAGATGTCGATCTTGTGATCACTGGCGAGGGAAGTTTGGATCGGCAAACCCTCGAAGGAAAAACGCCGGCCGGCGTCGCGCGGCTCGCGCGGAAACTTGGCAAACGCGTTTTTGCCATGGTCGGCCGCGCCAGCGAAGATCGACAAGTGCGCGAAATTTTCGATGGCGTTTACCAGGACGCGGAGCGTGGAATGAGTGAAAAGGAAAATATGGCGCGCGCAGCAGAATTGTTGCGCAAGAGAGCGCGCGAGCTGGCGAAAAATTTGTAACGACGCTCGCTGCGGCGCGCGCTGACCGGGCGTTTTCGGCGGCTAGACGGGCTCTTCCACTACAATCGACGCTCTCATCACGTGATCGATAGGCAGATTTCGAACCACCTTTCGCAAGCGAGCTTCGTTCTGACATTCATGTTGATTAACGCTCAGGTTTTAACGTCTTACGTTCAATGGAAGAAGATCATCGCGGCGTGCGCGCTGTTTCCATAAGCTGCGCTTCCGTGCGAGTATAACAGCCCAAATGCAGGAAATTCCTCCAGACGCAGTGACCCCGTTTGTCTTTTCCGATCCGGCCGGCAAACGCTGGCCTCGGTTGCGGCTGACGCTGCTGCTTTTGGGCGTGCTCGTTTTCATCGGCACAGTGCTGTTCGTGCAGACACTTTTCGTAACGCCGCAACTACGGGTGCCGTTTTCGTTGCGACAGCTAAAAGGTCAGTTGAAAGCGTTGCAAAAAGTGAACCCGGCCGGTCCGGTCGCGCCGAGCTCGTTACTCTGGGAAAAATTCAGCGCGGCTCGGCAAGCGGCAAAAAGACTCGGCGGCCCGACGCCGACCCCGTCAGCGCGGCCGCGAAAGAAAACGCCAAACAACGAAGTGCGGCTGGCCTTTTATACGAACGGTGATCAGCATAGTTATTCGTCGCTCGAACAGCACGCGGCGCAGATCACGCATCTTTGTCCAGAATGGATGTCGGTGATCAACGGGTTGGGCGATGTGCAAATCGATGCCGACAGCCGTCTTCTGAAACTGGCCGCCAACAAGGGAATTGCGTTGATGCCCCTGCTTACCAATCTGGTCGGCGACGCTTGGCAACCAGAGGCGATCGAGAATCTCGCGCACGGCCCGCAAGATCGACAGGACCGTTTCATTGCAAAAGTGATTTCGATTTTGCGTGAAGCGAAAGCCGCCGGCGTGGTCATTGACTGGGAACAAATCGATCCGGTTTACAAGAAAGAGATCTCCGCGTTCATCGACAAATTTGCCGATGCCCTCCACAACGATGACAAAGAGCTTTGGCTCTGTGTCCAACCAGGGCAAGACCTTGATTACATCGATTTCGATCAGTTGTCGGACAATGTCGATCGCTTCGTTGCCTTATTGTTTGATGAGTCCTCCGATGTCGATCCTCCCGGACCGCTCGGCTCGCGGTCGTGGTTTGAAGGCTGGCTGCATGTATTGCTCGAGGGCACGGACCCGAAGCAATGGATAATTACGCTCGGCAGTTATGGATACGATTGGACCATCGGCGGAAAAAAAGCGGACCTGATCAGCTTTCCCGAAGCGATGAGTCGCGCCCACAATGCGGAAGTGGAAACGGCGGAAGTGACGGCGCCGAGTTACAATCCTTATTTTTACTTTGAAGACGGGGACAAAGAGCACGCCGTCTGGTTCCTAGACGTGGTGACGTTCTTAAATGAACTGCGCGAAGTGCGCGAGCAAAAGGCCGGTGGTTTCGGGCTCTACCGCCTTGGCACCGAGGACACCGCGATTTGGGATGCACTCAGCATTGGTCGCGACTTCAAGATGGATAATCAAACGCGCCAATTGCTCGAGCTGTTAACGGGGACGGATACAATCACTGACGTCGGGCAAGGCGAGATCGTCACGGTTGATGAAAATCGTGCCGATGGAATGCGTAATCTTTCGGTGGACGCGGAAGGTTATCTCACCGCCAAATACACTAAGTTCCCGGAGTTTCCGACCCTCTATCATCAAGGCGCCGGTGGTGAGCACCAGATTGCCATCACGTTCGATGACGGCCCTGATCCGCAGTGGACGCCGAAGATCCTGGACATTTTGAAAGCGGCAAATGTGAAGGCCGCATTTTTCCTCGTGGGCGTGAACGCGGAACGTTACCCCAAACTTGTCATGCGGATTGTTGATGAAGGACATGAGATCGGCAACCATACTTATTATCACCCGAACCTGGCCCTCTGCTGGCCCGAGCACGTTCGGTTGGAATTGAATGCCACGCAGTTGCTACTGGAGACGATCACCGGCCGCGCGACCACGTTGTTCCGGCCACCTTATGCGGCTGATACGAGCCCGGCGCAAATCAGCGAACTCCTTCCGCTTCAGGTTGCGGAGGAACTGAACTATCTGGTCGTCATGGAAAATATTGATCCGCAAGATTGGGCCAAGCCGGGCGCGGACATTGTTCTTCAGCGCGTGAAGCAACAGCGGCGCGAGGGCAGCATTATTTTACTGCACGACGCTGGCGGCGACCGCTCGCAAACGGTCGCAGCGCTGCCGCGTATTCTCGATTGGCTGCATACGCGCGGTGACACGGTAGTGCCGTTGAGCACGCTGCTCGGGACAACGCACGACGCGCTCATGCCGCCGCTGCAAGGAAGCAATCCATCGCTGACGCGCTTGGTCAGCAGCACGGGCTTTCACATTTTTCATGTGGTTGAGGAATTCCTGTGGGCGTTCATGATTGTAGCAACGGCGCTCGTGGTCGCGCGCACCTTGATTGTGATTTGGCTCGCCTACCGCTTTCGGAGAGGGCCAAGGACGGATTTTGCGGAGCCGGTCAGCGTGGTCATGGCAGCTTATAATGAAGGCAAGGTGATCGATGGCACTTTGCGGTCGCTGCTCGATGCCGATTACAAAGGCGAGGTCGAGATCATTGTCGTAGATGACGGATCGCGCGACGACACGGCGGCTGAGGTTCAAAAGATCGTTTCCGTCGATGCGCGTGTGCGTTTGTTGCAACAGGAGAATCGCGGGAAAGCGCGGGCGTTGCAGCGCGCGCTCGCCGCCGTGCGCCACGGGGTTGTGGTCTTCATCGACGCGGACACGCACTTTCAGCGCGATACTCTTTCGTCATTACTCGAACCGTTCGCGGATAAAAACGTCGCCGCGGTTTCGGGTCACGCAAAGGTTGGCAATTTGCGCAGTTTCATCGCGCGGTGCCAGGCGCTGGAATACACCTGCGGCTTTAATCTCGACCGGCGCGCCTACACGCGTTGGAACTGCATCACTGTGGTGCCGGGCGCGATCAGCGCCATCCGCAAGAGCGCGATCGATCAAGCCGGTGGCCTCAGTTTGGAGACACTGGCCGAAGATACGGATCTCACTCTGGCGTTGCACAAAGATCGACAACGAATCGTCTACGTACCGCAAGCCATCGCCTGGACGGAAGCGCCGGAAACCGTGCGCACGTTGGCGAGACAGCGGTTTCGCTGGGCCTACGGCACCCTGCAATGTCTCTGGAAACATCGTGACATGGTCTTCAACTGGAATTATCGCGCGCTCGGCTGGTTTAGTTTGCCCAGCATCTGGTTTTTCCAAATCATTCTGGTTGCCGTCACACCGATGGTTGATTTGTTTCTGCTTGGGTCATTGCCGTTCGGCGCGTGGCGCGCCCTTCTGCCGTTTGTGATCACGTTCTTATCGATGGACGTGGTCCTGGCCACGCTCGCCTGCATTCTTGAGCGTGAGCCGATCCTGCGCGCATGGCGCATTTTGCCGATGCGCTTGATTTACCGGCCGATGCTTAGCTACTGCATCTGGAAAGCGATCCTGCGAGCAGTAAAGGGCGCATGGGTGAGCTGGGGCAAACTCGAACGCACAGCCAGCGTGCCAGTGCGGGCGTAATGGCAAAATTTCGGGGAGCGCAGGCTGCTAGCTTGCAATTCCGGTCCGGCTCGCACTCTACGGCAGCTTGCCGGAAATATTTTGGAAAGATTTATCCGACCGCGCGACGATCTCCGCGAGTTTGCCACGCACGTGAGACCCTGGGCTCCCCAGTAATCTGCGTTGCTGCCACATTGGTTGTTTGCTTGTTCACCTCGTGCAAAAAGTCCGGTCTAACGAATCGACAGCTCGACCCAAACGGGCCGGTCGAGGTCGTGATGCCTGAACACGGCGCTTACACCGGCGCGTTCATGGATTTTGGGGACGAGGAGGACGACGTAACGCTGGAAATGATCGAAGATTTCGAGACCATGGTCGGCAAGCATCAAGCCATCATCGCGTCCTCCAGTTACTGGGGCGAGCAAACTTTCCCGACGTCGAACTTGAATGTCATTTGGCGGCACGGCTCGTTACCGCTCGTCTTTTGGTCGCCTTGGGACAAGCCGTATGAACAAAATCGCGGGCCCGACCGTTTCGGTTTGTTCGAGATCATTAACGGCAAATGGGATGCGTACATCGACAAGTGGGCCGACGCGGCGCGCGCTTTTGGTCATCCGATGGTTGTGGCTTTCGGCGTCGAAATGAACGGCGATTGGTTCCCGTGGTCCGGTATTTATTACGGCGGCGACGAATGGGTCGAGGAGCGGAACAACTGGGCCGGACCGGAGAGTTTTAAAGCCGCCTTTCGGCACGTGGTCGATCGCGTTCGCGCGCGGGGCGCGACCAACATCAAATGGATGTTCCACACCAACAATTATTCCTATCCGATGGATACCTGGAATTTTGGTCCCGCCTACTATCCAGGCTCCGAATATGTCGACTGGTTAGGTCTGAGTGTTTACGGGCAGCAATTTAAAGACGAGCCGAACCCGGATATTCGTTCGCTGGTGGATTGGCCGTATCAGGAGATGTGCGGACTTGACCCGAACAAACCAATCATGATCGCGGAATGGGCGACTGGCGAGTTTCCACACTCGACTAACGAGCCTGGGATCCATAAACCAGAGTGGATCAGACTGGGTTTGGAACTTTTTCGCACGCGTTATCCGCGCATTAAAGCGGCGGTTTACTGGCACGAGCGATGGCAGAATTCCGATCAGTCCTACAGCAACTTGCGGGTGAATTCCTCGGTCGAATCCCAGGATGCGTACCGCGAAGGCGTGGCAAATCCGGATTGGTTAGGCAATCTGATCCTTCGCGCACTCACGCCGGCGAAGGCGAAATAAAGAACGGCTTGGTTATCCTCGTCAGCTCCGATTGCGCGAGAACCACCGCGCAAATTGGCAACCGATGCGGTCGCCCTATAACGGAATGGCAAAGGTATTCGGATCGATTTTAGTGCCAGGCCGACAAGATCACGCCCAGCAACACGCAGCCAAGAACGTAATAAGTCACGTCGATCATCCACACCTTGAATGGTTTCGATTCCCAAAGATAGGCGATGGTAATGGCGGTGGCGGAAAACCCAATTCCGACCCCGGCACCGAGTCGCAATCCGTGCGCGACATCGGTGATGCCAATCCTCTGAATAAGACGCATCATAATGACAGCTGCGACGAGGTTTCCAATAAAATTGCCGATCATCTTCGCTGCCATCCCGCTTTTCTGGAGTTTGACTCCATGCTGTTCCATGCCTGCGCACCAAATTTTCCCGAAGAACGCCATATACCAGAGCGCACCGAGGATCCAATAAGCTGCTGCCGCGCAAATAATTGCTAGCCAGTTCATGGACGCTCTTTTGTCAGTCGCGGCTTGGCGGATCAAGAAAAATCAAGGGCTGCGCGAGCCGATCAATCGAGATTTTAGTTCGGTTTGTTCTCTGCCGGGCGTTTCTTTTGAAGATCGAGAACAAGTTTCCAATCGCCGTTACCATCGATTTTCCAGATCGAGAGATAATAGCCGTGCTCGTTGGTCATGTCGTGCTCGCGCAAATATTGCCCGTACTCGAAAGCGAGATCGCACGAGTCGCTCAGGCGGTCGCCCACCGTTCTATTGCCAATTTGCTGTGGTCTGCTCCGAGTAACATTCGGGCAGCGGCCATTCCAACGGCGGGAAATGAATTGTCGCGACAAACCCGAATCTGATCGCTGCCGGCCGCAATGATGGCCGATCCCATGTCGGATTTTGCCGCGTCCGCGAAATTGCGCTTTGCCCTTTGCAGTGCTTTTCGGGCTGACTCTGGATTGATTTTCGTCGATGTGGGCGTCGAAATTTACATTTCGCCAGTCGTCTCGCCCGAATCTGGGTTGTCGATTCCGACATCGACAATCACTTTCCATGAACCGTCGGCTTGCTTTTTCCAAATCGAAATGAATTGACCGAACGCGATTGGCTTTTCGTCCTTCGCCGACTTTTTTAGCTCCCAGGGTCCGGTCGTATACCCGAGATCACCGGCGCGGGCGATTGTCGCGAAGATCGGCTCCCAGATTACTTTTGACCGTTGTCTTTGTAGTCAATGTAGAGTTTCTTCGCATTGGTCGGCCCAGGAGAAGGCGATCGAATCTTCGGCGAGAAATTTCAAAAATGAGTCGCGAATTCCGCGCTCCAGTGCAGTTCGTGCGAAATTTCTTTCTGCATCGACCAGCGACTGCACAGGAGCTTTTGAATCTTGATCTTGTCCGCTCGCGGGCGTGGCGGCTAGCAACGCAACTGCGACAAGAATGTCGAGAAGGTTAGACAAAATCAGCAGTTGGCGGCGTCTTGATTATAAAAGACCGTGCCGAGGTCATGGAGAATGTCGCCGCCGATGAGAATTGGAAAGTTTGTTTTTCGCAAATCGCTCCTGGTTTGCTCTTATTCGCGCGGCAATGGACACGATCAACGGCCGACGCCGAGGATGTTGTCCAGGAAGCGTTCGTTCGGTTCTGGCGAAAGCAACACAACATCGATAATCGCTCACTCCTTTACGCAACCGTTCGCTCCATCGCGCTCGATTTTCTCCGGCGCGACAGCCGGCGGGCGAGGCGCGAGTCCGCTGTTTTCTCCGAAAGCGAATGCGGGGTTCAGCCGGAATTCGAGATCGAAAATGAATCCCAACAGGAGCTGGCGGCTGCGGTCGCTCTTTTGCCTAACGAACAGCGCGAGGTGCTGATCATGAAAATTTGGAACGACCTCACGTTTGCCGAGATCGCAACGGTGCTCGGCATTTCGCAATGAGCGACTTTTCCGAGCTCGAAAACCAGCTGAAGAAGTTGCGACCGATTCCGCCGTCGGAGAATCTCACGACACGAATCGAGCGCGCGCTGGCCGAGTCCGGATCGACAATGGAGCGGCGGGGACGCGAGCGACATGGATGGGCGACCCGCAGGGGTGAGATTTCGGGAGAAAGCGAATCAAGAACGGCCGAACGTCCGTCCCCGCGTGCGGCGGTTGCCCATCAGTTGGCTTGGCCTGGGTCTCGGTCTGGCGGCAGCCGCGCTTTTCCTGATTTTCGCGCGCGTTGATGTCAATCGGCCGGTGAACAAGAAAATGGCGATCGCCTCGATTTCGCCGACGCCGATCGCTCCATCGACAAGTACGGTCGGCGCGTTCGTTCCGATTGGCCTTACCTAAGTCGTTTACAACATACGCGATGAAGGATTGCAATTTCCGACCGGCTCCCAACAACCAACGCGCCGTGTGCGTTCGCAAAGGCGCGAGACTTTGCAGTGGCGCAATCCCACCACCGGCGCATCGCTGCGCGTCTCTTATCCGAGCGAAGAAATTTCGCTCGTTCCTGTCTCTGGCCAATGATTTCCAAAACCTAAAACCATGAAGATAAAATCCACCGCAACCATCGCATCGCGCTCCTGCCTATCGCGGGGTTTACGCAACCCGCCATCCTCGCCCGCGCCCCCAGCTCCGCCGAATCAACCGGGGCCTCCGCAAGATCAGCATGAAAAAAAGGTGCCGGTGACATTCCTCGGCGTGGAAACATCCGAAGTTCCGCAGGTCGTAAGCGAACAGCTCGGCTTGGCCAAGGGTTTCGGCCTCGTTGTGGATTACGTGGTGCCCGACGGTCCGGCCGCGGCCGCTGGCCTTCAGCAGAACGACATCATCAAGATGTTGAACGATCAGATTTTGACCGAGCCCGAACAATTGGCCAAACTCGTACGCAGTTATTCAGAGGGAACCAACGTGACGCTGACGGTGTTGCGCAAAGGTCAGGAGCGAAAAATCACAGTCAAGCTGGCAAAAAGAGAAGTGCCACAGCGGTCCGAGTTTGGCCCCGGTCGTCATCGCCATTCAGATTCTCCGTTCGGGAATCATGATTTCGGCGACTTCGGCATGAATGATCTTCAAGGCCAGGTGCGGGATTTGAAGAATCGGCTTGGCAATGCGCATGAGGAAGCGATGCGCGCGCGCGATGAAGATCGACGTGTCGCTGAGGAAGGCCGGCGCGCGGCGCAAGCAGCGCGGCGAGCTGCCGGGCAGATAAGAATTAGGAGCAGCGGTGAGAATGGATTAGCCACGACTAATATCGACATTAGCAAAGCACAGATTGTTTTTTCCGACGATAAAGGCGAGTTACGAATCGAGAATTTCGACGACAAAAAAGTGCTGACCGCGAAAAATCCGCAAGGCTTGCTTTTGTTCAGCGGCCCTGTCGAGACCAAGGAAGACCTCGACAAAGTTCCGATGGATGTGCGTCAGCGATTCGAAAAGCTGCAGGAACATGATCTCCCGGCAGTCATTTCGCCGGACGACGCGGCGAAAGGCGCTTCGTCAACTGATAATAATGACGATGAGGACGAAGACGAAACTTCGTCGATAGAGGAAGGTTCAACCTGCGTTGTCGGCGCTCCGATCTTTTTGATTTGATGGAGAGAGACTCCGCTGAGCCTCTTAACCTGGCCCGGGCCCGCCGCTCGGCGGAGTTTTCCTTGTCGATTTCAAGCGCGCGGCTTTATAACCCTCCGCGTGAGACTTGAGATGTTTGTTCGGGTTCTCGTTTTTTTTGCCATCGTTGTCGCGTCTGATATTTCCTCGGCGCAACCGCCGGTATCTTCACCTGCAGCAACTCCCTCACTTGAGCAACGCGTTGCCGACCTCGAGGCCTACGTGAACAATTCCGCGCGCGGCGCGAACGCGGCCAACCCGCAGATGCTTTCCAACATCTCCGGTCCCGGCCCCGGTCACAATGGCTGGATGATGACCTGCACCGCCCTCGTCCTTTTCATGACATTGCCGGGTCTCGCCCTTTTTTACGGCGGACTCGTTAGGCAAAAAAACGTCTTATCGATCCTGGCCCAATGTCTCGGCATCGCCGGGTTGGTGGCGATTCTTTGGTGGGCGGCTGGATACTCGCTCGTTTTCTCGCACGGTTCGCCGTTTTTTGGCGGATTCAAGTTTGCTTTGTTGCGCGGAGTCGATTCGCAACCGAACGGCGATTACTCCTACTGGGTGTCGCAAAATGTCTTCGCGATGTACCAACTCATGTTCGCCATTATCACCCCGGCCCTGATCATTGGAGCAGTAGCCGAGCGAATGAAATACGCCGCTGTGCTGGTGTTTGTCGCCATCTGGATGTTTGCCGTCTATTTCCCGCTCGCTCACATGGTCTGGGGGATCGACGGGTGGATGAACGGCCTTTTGAACTCAGGCTCAAAAATCCACGCGATCGATTTTGCTGGCGGCACCGTGGTTCACATGTCGTCCGGATGGTCGGCACTCGTGCTTTGTGTGTTGCTTGGGCCGCGGCTCGGGTTCCGCAAAGAAATACTCGCGCCGCATTCGATGGTACTCTGCATGGTCGGCACCGGAATGCTCTGGGTCGGTTGGTACGGGTTTAATGCCGGCAGTGCCCTTGGCGCCGACGCGATTTCGGCGAACGCATTCACTACGACGACGCTGGCCACGGCAGTCGCATCGTTCACCTGGGCGATGCTCGAATACATCTTGCGCAGCAAACCTAGCGTTCTCGGGTTTTGCTCCGGTGCGGTCGGCGGGCTCGTCGTCATCACGCCAGCCTGCGGCTACGTCAATCCGACCGGAGCGATTATCATTGGCCTTGCGGCAGGAATTATTCCGTTTTTTGCCTGCACGAAACTAAAATTGAGGTTCCATTACGACGACGCGCTTGACACATTCGGCATACATGCGGTTGGGGGGACTCTCGGGGCATTTCTCACCGGTGTGCTGGCGACCGCCAGCGTGAATCCCAACCTGACAAAACTCGCCGGACACGCCTTGTGGTTCGAACAACTGAAAGCGATTGCGATCACGATTATCCTGGCGGTCGCCGGAACCGCCATCATCGGGTCGCTCGTCAAAGCCGTGATCGGTTTGCGGATCGCGCCGGAGATTGAACGGCAGGGGCTCGATATCAACGAGCATGGCGAAGAAGGGTACATGACTGCGGGATAGCGCCGGCGCGGGTTGGCCTAACGAATGAATCAGGACGAAGAACATCTCCGCTTATTGGCGATCTTTCATTACATCGTCGCGGGTTTGGCTGCGCTCTTTTCCTTTCTCCCACTGCTCTACACTGGCATGGGTGGGCTTTTCATTTGGGCTGCGCACCACCCCAACCCGAAGCAAGCCGGAAAACCACCGCCGGAATTTCTCGGTTGCATTTCATTGGACTGGACTCCTTTTTCTTTCTGCTCGGCCTCGCCATCGCCCTTTGCATTCTGATCTCCGGCCGCGCGCTCGCCAAACGCACGCGCTATTGGTTCGTGTTCGTCATCGCCTGCATCGAATGCCTTTTTATGCCGTTCGGAACGATCTTTGGCGTATTCACGTTGATTGTTCTCTCTCGCGAATCGGTCAAAAAGCTTTTCCTGTCCGATCGCTCTTTCACTATGAAAGCTGACCTCTAAACATCGGACGCTCAACGCCGCCGCCCAACATCCGATGAGAATCTGCCGGCGGAGGGGCTCGACCTGCGATCACTGGATCTTTCTCTAACCGGAAATACCACCTCGCGCCCTGCTCCCGACACCGGCGTTCGAACTTTAGGTTTTTGGCGACAAGGCTTTCGGGGGACAGTTGCTCGGCTTGCTCGTCCTTGGAGCGAACAGAGCAAGTCGAATGGATTGCGTCAGGCCAGCTTAGGTAGGAGACGCTTCAGTCCAAACATAGCCGTCACGCCGAGCAGCAGTAGCGTCCCAATGGGCGCTTCGGGGACCGATGGGTCGACGACGGCGATGAAGTTGGGCGAAATCACCCCCGAGACGAGGGCGGCGTTTACGGTCGCCCCGGAAGTCGTGTATTCGCCAATTGTGTTGCCGTAGAATTCGGTGACAAACAGATTCCCTCCGGATACCGCGATCCCTACCGGAGCACCCAGCCCAGAGACAAGGGTGGCGTTCACCGTCGCCCCGGCGGTCGTGTATTTGCCAATCGTGCCGCCGTTAAAGTTCGTGACAACAAACAGATTCCCTTCGGACAATGCGATGCCTTGCGGGCTATTCAGCCCTGAGACCAACGCGGCATTCACGGTCGCCCCCGAAGTCGTGTATTCGCCAATCGTGCCGTTCGTGCCGTTGTTGAGACTGGTGACAAACAGATTCCCTCCGGACACTGCGATACCTTGCGGGCCACTTAGCCCCGAGATCAACGCGGCGTTCACAGTCGCTCCCGAGGTCGTGTATTCGCCAATCGTGCCGTTGTTAAAGTTCGCGACAAACAGATTCCCTCCGGACACTGCGATACCTTGCGGGCCACTTAGCCCCGAGATCAACGCGGCGTTCACGGTCGCTCCGGAGGTCGCGTATGCGCCAATCGTGCCGTTGTTCCAGCTGGCGACAAACAGATCCCCTCCGGACACCGCAATGCCCGTTGGATGACCTAGCCCCGAGAGCAGCCCGGCGTTTACCGTTGTTCCCGAAGTCGTGTATTCGCCAACCCTGTCCTTGCCGTCGACTAGATTGCTGGTGACAAAGATTTGCGCACGAGTGGTTCCGGGCGTGGCGCACAGCGCAGCAGACGCGGCCAAGCCAGCAACAATTAATCGTACATTCATCGGGCCCCGCGTCGGTTATTGTAATTAACCGCCGAAAGTCGGGATTCCGATTATGAAATTTATGGCGCATTGTCAACAAGATTCGCGAAAAAGGTAAAATCGATCGACAATGTTCATTTCATCAACCGGAAATACGACCTCGCGTCCTGCTCCCAACATCAGGGTTCCGCCTTTAGGTCCTTTAGCGACAGGGCTTCGGGGGGACAGTTGCCCGGTTTGCTTGTCCTTGGAGCGAGCAGAGCAAGTCGAATGGATTGCGTCAGGCTAGGTTACGTAGAAGACGCTTCAGTCCAAACACAGCCGTGGCGCCGAGCAGCATCAGCGCCCCAGTCGCGGGCTCGGGCACAACAGCGATGTCAAATGGGCCTTGCAGCCCCGAAACCAGCGCGGTATTGACCGGCGCGCCCGTGGTGGCGTTGTATTCGCCAATGGTGCCGTCGGTTGAGCTCACGACAAATAAATTCCCTCCGAACACCGCGATGGCTGTCGGCGAGTTCAACCCCGAGACCAGCGCGGCGTTCACAGTTGCCCCTGAGGTCGTGTATTCGCCAATTGTGCCGCCGCCGATGGACGTCGTGCCCTGGTTCACGACGAACAGATGTCCCCCGGACACCGCGATGCCCAACGGGGTGCTCAGTCCTGAGACCAGCGCTGCGTTCACGGTCGCGCCCGAGGTCGTATATTCGCCAATCGTGCCGGTGATATAGTTCGTTTCAAACAGATTTCCTCCGGACACCGCGACGAACCACGGGGTGCCAACCCCCACTGAGATCAGCGCGGCGTTCACAGTCGCCCCTGAAGTCGTGTATTCGCCGATCGGGCTGCCACTATTGTTCCCGACAAACAGATTTCCTCCGGACGCCGCGATGCCGCCCGGGCTATTTAACCCCGAGATTAGTGCCGCGTTGACCGTCGCGCCCGTGGTGGCGTTGTATTCGCCAATCGTGCCGGTGTCCGCGAACGCGACAAACAAATTCTGTCCGGAAACCGCGATGCCTGACGGGGTGCCAACCAGGAAGGAGATCAGGGGGTCGTTCACAGTCGCCCCTGAGGTCGTGTATTCGCCAACCGTACCGGTGCGGTCGGTGCTCGTTTCAAAGATTTGCGCGCGAGCGGGTCCCGGCATGGCACAGAGCGCCACAGACGCGGCCAAGCCAGCAAGAATTAATCGCATATTCATTGGGGCGCCGCGTCGGTTATTTTTAATTGACCATCGAAAATCATGATCCTTGTTATGATATTTATGGCGAGCATTGTCAATAAAGATCGCAGGTAAAATCGTGGAACGAAAGTGTCGAACTGGTCGGCAGCACTGATATCGCTCCAGTGGAAGCACAAAACAGGCCGTGCAAGGACAGGCGCGGATTGGACCTAATTAGCCCGCCGCTAGGCGCTAGGCGATTTCAGTCGCTGTCTTACTGGCAACCCAAACGAGTTTTCTTGGACTTTGCGTGCGTCGATTTGGCAAGCTGACGTATGGGCCCCCACATGTGTATACAGATCGCCCAACCAAGAAGGTCGCTGCGACGCGAATATAACCTAGAACGTTTGCCGGCGGAGGGGCTCGAACCCACACGATCTTGCGATCACTGGATTTTGAGTCCAGCGCGTCTGCCAGTTCCGCCACGCCGGCGTTTCGTCTCGTGTTAGGAACATAGACATTTTATCTGTGTGGCCAACAGGCATGTGGACGGAGAGCGGGCTCCAAGCCCGCTGGCCGTACAGGTTAAAAACCTATGTTCCGATCAGGTCCAGCGGTTGCAAACTGCGTGGTGGTCCAAAAATTTCGCGCAGGATAATGGCGTTCCGCAAACCAGATGCCGATCTTAGGAGCGCGGCGATATCCGTTTCTATTTCCGTGGGTCTTGTCGTCGGCTGAGTGGCAATCGCATAGGCTTCTGCCGGCGTCTTGATGGTCACCGGTGGCTCTGCCGGGATCGCCCCTTCGTGAACCTCGAACATGGTCGGTTCCGCTAGCTTCGGGCCGAAAACCTTTGGTTTAACAGGCGGTCGCGGGAGGTGCCCTGGATAATTGATTTTACGCAGCCATTCGCCCGGCTTGCCGACAGTTTCTTCGTGTAAGATGACTGTGCGTTTGCGTTGTTCCTCCGGCGTAAGAGGTCGCGGTGGAACTGCAAAAGGTTGCAGACTTGGCGGAGGTTGAATCGGTGCAACCGGTCGCGGCGGAATATCCGTGCGATGGATTACTGGCGGCGGCGGTTGCGATCCGGGCGGCTGCCCGAGCGCTTCGAGAAATTTGCGAATGCGTTCCTCGTCTGTTTCCGTGTCGGCCCGCGGCAAGGGCGGCGGAGTAGATGTCGATCTTCGCCGGGTCTGGCTTGGACCTTTGCTCGCTTTAGTCGCCGCTCTGGTGAGCAACTGGAACAAAAGCGCGACTGCGATGAACAAAAGGAAAAGGAGATTTTCGAAATGAAGAGCGAGCATTTATTTAAAACGTTAAATCGTGAATCGTTACATCGTTTTCACGAATCTCGAATCACGGCCAATCACGTGCCTCCCTCCGTCCGCGGTTTGTCAGTGCCCGCGATTGATTCTCGCATCGAGGTATCGGCCTGGACATTTTTCATTCGGTAATAATCCATGACGCCTAGGTGACCTGAGCGAAAGGCCTCCGCCATCGCCAATGGAACTTGTGCTTCGGCCTCAACCACCTTCGCTCGCATTTCCTGCGTCTTTGCCCGCATTTCCTGTTCTACCGCAACCGCCGCAGCGCGCCGTACCTCCGCTTTCGCTTGCGCCACGCGTTTGTCCGCGTCGGCCTGCTCGCTCTGCAATTTTGCGCCGATGTTATCGCCCACGTCGACATCGGCAATGTCAATCGACAGAATTTCAAACGCCGTGTTGCTGTCGAGCCCTTTGGCCAGGACCGCCTTTGAAATTCGGTCGGGGTTTTCCAGCACGTCTTTGTAAGAATCGGCCGAGCCGATTGCGCTCACGATACCTTCGCCGACACGCGCGATGATTGTTTCCTCGGTAGCGCCGCCGACAAATCGATCGAGGTGCGAGCGCACTGTCACGCGTGCTTTGACTTTCGCACCGATCCCATCTTTGGCGACGCCATCGATCGTGGGCCGACCCATCGCTGGGTTGGGCACGTCGATGACTTTCGGATTGATGCTGGTCCGAACCGCTTCAAGAACCGTTTTGCCGGTTCCTTTTGTGGCCAGATCAATGGCGCAGGCGCGATTGAAATCGAGCGAGATGCCGGCTTTGTCAGCCGCGATCAACGCGAGAATGACCTGATTCACATCGCCACCCGCCAGATAATGCGCTTCAAGCGGATCGCTTGGTACGTCGATACCCGCTTTTACGGCTGTGATTCGGCTGTCCACGATCAATCCCACTGGCACTTTGCGCAGTCGCATGCCGACCATTTTACCCATGCTAACCGGTGCGTTGGCGATACGTGCGCGAAGCCAAATACCGAAAAAGTTAAAGAGAATCACTGCAAAGACGAAACCGAAGACTGCGAGCACCGCGATTCCGACGAGGTAAAGAGCGTCCATAATTTTTTAAACGTAGCGTTGTCGCGGCATTCGTATCAACCCCGAAAGCATTCGAGGCCGAGCGCTGAAAGGGGGAACGCGATCTCCGAAAATGCCAAGTCCGGTTCTGACCCTTGCAAGAATAACTGCGGCTTTGCCGCCCAGGCTTCCCGGAGAGCTCGATCCACCTCCTCAAGCGCAACGGCTACAACCCAAGCTTTTCCTGCAATCGCTGCGCGATAGAATGCGCATTGCGCGTTGTCTGAAAGCGTTCGCCGTTGATTCTAACCAGAAGGCCGGCGAAAGCGGTTCATACAATAAAGATCAATCCAGTCGCAACGATGCGGTTGGCGCCAACAAACCTGAGGCCAGCACTGAGCATGAACCGCACGACCAGAGGTGGAATGAGAACGACGAAAGCCAAAACAGCCATGATCTCTGTGAGGTCTCGAATAGCTGTTCGTGGCGTCCACTTCTCCACCGAGAGCTCATAAAAAAATCTAGCGACAGCGTCAATGTTTCGTTGCAATCCGCACGAGACGGAATACGCATTTCGCGTTGTGACGAGGAACAACGCGAAAGTCGCCCTGGTCGGTGCTTCCGGTTACGTCGGCGAAGAGCTCGTGCGCCTGCTGCTTGCGCATCCACATGTGGATCTTGTGGTGGTCACGTCACGCCAATTCGCCGGGAAGCCGCTCGCGCAAATCTTTCCGCGATTGGCGCATCATGACAAAGCACGATCGCTCAATTTTTCCGACGCGGATCCCAAGCAGCTCGCCCGCGCCGCGGAGATTGTTTTTCTCGCTTTGCCGCATGGACTTGCGGCTGAATTCGCGAAGCCCCTCCTCCAAGCAAGCGTGCGCGTTGTCGATCTGAGCGCTGATTTTCGGATTCACGACGCGAAGCTTTACAAAGAATTTTACGGGACCGATCATCCCGCGCCGGATTTGTTAGGCGAAGCCGTTTATGGATTGCCGGAAATTTATCGCGACCAAATTCGAAACGCCAAATTAGTCGCGTGCCCTGGTTGCTATCCGACGAGCATTCTCATTCCGCTGCGGCCGCTGATTCGCCGGAAGGCTATCGAACGCCGGAGAATTCTGGTCACGAGTCTGAGTGGCGTCACGGGAGCGGGGCGAAAGGTGGAAGCCGATTATCTTTTCGCCGAATGCAACGAAAGCATGCGCCCCTATGGCGTACCGAAACACCGGCACCTCGCCGAGATCGAGCAGGAGCTATCGATTCTGGCGGGCGAAAAAATGGTGATTCAATTCACGCCGCACCTCGTCCCGGTAAATCGCGGCATTCTTACGACGATCTACGCCGACATCGGTGGAGATGTTGTTGCCGTGGATCCGGCGTTGATTTTCGGTAGCGCCTATGGCCACGAGCCGTTCGTTCGGTTACTTGGCGAGGAAGGTTTACCCGACACGAAAAACGTGGTCGGCACAAATTTCATCGACATCGGCTGGAAGATCGACAATCGCACGCACCGGCTCATCGTCATGAGCGCGCTCGACAACATCGTCAAAGGCGCGAGCGGCCAGGCGGTGCAATGTTTCAATTTGATGTGCGGATTTCCGGAAGCGGCGGGATTAATTTGAAATGTGATCGCGCACTTCTAGGTAGCGCACGCGCCCCCGCGTGCCGGAGACGGCGTCCTCGCGGGTCGCGAACTTTCTTTTGTGACAATGTCACGTTGTGGGAGGAGGGATGTGCAAGGAAAGATTGTTGCGCGCGACGCCGCAACCAACACGTGAGACCCGTGCGCTACCCAGAATCGTTCGCACGATACGGTGTTCAATTCGAACACGCGCTAGACGAATGAGGCGATTATTCAAACAGGTCCCCGGCTCCATTTGCGCACCGCGCGGATTTAAATGCGCGGCCGTTTTTTGCGACATCAAAAAGCTCGGCACCGGCAAAGGTTCCGATAAGGGGCGCAAAGATGATCTCGGACTGGTTGTTTCCGATGTTTCGGCCGCAGTTGCGGGAATGTTTACTACCAACCAGATTTGCGCTGCGCCGGTGAAAGTGAGCGCGCAACGTACGGCGAAAGACGTTGCCCGCGCCATAGTCGTGAATTCCGGGAATGCAAACGCGTGCACGGGCAAACAGGGAATTGTCGATGCAAACCGAATGACCGAAATCGCGGGCAAATCGCTCTCTGTTAAGAACAGCGATGTGCTGGTTTGTTCGACGGGGCGGATCGGTGTTCCGATGCCGATGAAAAATGTCGCGCGCGGAATTCGTGCGTGCGCGCCGCTGCTTGCCAGATCGGCAAGAAACGCGCGGCAAGTTGCCGAAGCGATCATGACGACAGATAGACGCCGAAAAGAAATCGCGGTGGAATTTAGAATTGGAAAATCGACAGTGCGCATCGGCGGAATCTGCAAGGGCGCGGGAATGATTGAGCCTGGGATGGCTGTAGCCACCGCCCTGAGGCCGGTTGGGACGGCCCGGAGGACCGTGGCTACAGGGCACGCGACGATGCTCGCGTTTATCACCAGCGATGTAGCGATCGAATCGAATTTGCTTAAGCGCGCGCTCGAGATCGCGGTCCAGCAAAGCTTTAACCGCATTACCGTCGATGGCGACATGAGCACGAACGATTCGGTGGTCATGCTGGCCAACGGGCTTGCGGGAAACAAAAAGATCGAACATCGAACTCCGAAAGCCTTCCCGAGCAGGCAATTGATCGAACAACGAATATTTCAAGACGCGCTGAATTTCATCACGATCGAGCTCGCGAAGATGGTTGTCCGTGACGGCGAAGGCGCTTCCCGTTTCGTTAGGCTTCATGTTCACGGTGCGCGTAGCACGGGCGAAGCCGAAGCGGCTGCGCGGTCGATTGCGAACAGTTCTCTGGTGCGAACCAGCTGGTGCGGCGGCGATCCAAACTGGGGACGAATCTTGTGCGCGCTTGGCCAATCAAACGCACGTGTCGATGGAACAATTGTCGATGTTGGTTACGCCAGACCCAGCACTCGCGAGATTGTTTTTGCATTCTGCCGCGGACGTTCCGACAAATACCGCCTTGAAACGGCTCGCAAAAATTACCTCGGCGGCGGAGTTCGATTTGTACGTCGATCTTCATCTCGGTCCCGGTGAGTTCACGCTCTACGCGAGCGACCTGACCGAAGATTATGTCGCTTTAAATAAAGGCGACGTGAACGATCCGGTCACGCTTGGCGGTTGAGATGGAGATTATTTCAAAAACGATTGTAGTGGCAGGTTTGCCACAGCGAATCCGTCCTGCGGTGGACGTTTCGCCCGCAGAAACCCGTGGAAGGCGGCCGACAAGGCCACCGCTACAGTTCGTCTGAGATGGAAGCAATAATTTCCAAAGCGGCCACATTGCTCGAGGCGCTGCCTTACATTCAGCGCTTTCGCAGCCAGATTTTCGTCGTGAAATATGGGGGGAGCTTCATGGATTCGCCCTTTCCCGAGGAGCGGCATCGCGTCGCGCGTGACGTTGTTTTTCTCGAAGCAGTCGGGATTAATCCGGTCATTGTGCATGGCGGTGGCAAAGCAATTACACGCGCGCTTGAGGCAGCTGGATTGAAAGCGGCATTTGTGCGTGGCCATCGCGTCACTGATGCAGCGACGGCCGAAATTGCCGAGCGCGTCCTTTCGCGCGAGATCAATCCTGAAATTGTAAAGGCGATCCAGGATTTCGGTGGCAAGGCGCGCGGCTTTTCCGGAGCGGATATCTTTCGTTGCCGAAAATTTTCGCCAAAGGATGAAGGCGGCCGGGACGTCGATCTTGGGTTCGTCGGTGAAGTCATCGATCTCAATGTGGATCCGCTGCGCGAATGCGTCCGACGGAACGTGACGCCGGTAATTAGTCCGACTGCGCGCGGGCACGGAAAAATTTACAATTGCAACGCCGATGTCGCCGCGGCGAAGACGGCGATTGCATTGAAGGCCCGCCGGCTGGTTTTCATGAGCGACGTGCCAGGGTTGCTTCGTGATGCCCAGGATCCGCAATCACTCGTGAGCCACCTGAGCGTCGCTGAAGTGCCCGCGCTGAAAAGATCGGGCGTGGTGGATGCAGGGATGATACCAAAAGTAGACAGCGCAGTTGAGGCGATCAAAAGCGGCGTTGAAAAAGTTCAGTTTGTCGACGGACGAGTCCCTCATTCGGTTTTGCTGGAGATTTTTACGGACGCGGGAGTGGGCACGGAGCTTGTCCTCTGAAGACGGAAGAAAACATTCAACGCTCAACGCGCCTTCGCAAGGCTATGGTGCGGCAAGCGTCCAACGTCCAATGTCAAAGTCGGAGCGTTCGCGAAATGTTCGCGAAGTTTGTTGTTCCATCGTACGCGCGCTTTGATTTGGTGCTGGAACGCGGTGAACGGAGCTATGTTTGGGATGCTGAGGGACGGCGCTATCTCGATCTTGCTGGTGGGATCGCCGTCTGTTCGTTAGGCCACGCGCATCCCGAAATCACGGCAGCCCTCACCGAGCAATCGCGACAGCTCATTCACGTTTCGAACCTCTATTATAATGAGCCGCAAGGGCGATTGGCCAAACGCATTGTCGAGCTTATCGCGCCAGGCCGCGTTTTTTTCTGCAACAGCGGTGCTGAGGCCAATGAGGGGCTGTTCAAGCTCGCACGCAAATTTGGCCACGATGATGAACGTTACGAAGTTATCACTACGTTTGATTCATTTCACGGGCGAACCCTGGCTGGAATCGCAGCGACGGGTCAGGAAAAGGTAAAGAAAGGTTTCGACCCGCCGGTCGCGGGCTTCAAGCATGTTCCTTTCAACGATCTCGAGGCGATGCGGGCCGCGATCACAAGGTCGACAATCGCTATTTTAATCGAGCCGATCCAGGGTGAGAGCGGAGTTACGATTGCAACACCGGAATATCTGTTAGGCCTGCGCGAGCTCTGTGACGAGCGCGATTTGCTATTGCTCTTCGATGAGGTGCAGGCCGGGCATTTTCGCACCGGAAAATTTCAAAGCTGGCAACGGATTGTAGCGCAAGCCTCGGGGTTGCCCGGATCTGAACGAAAGCGAGACGCATGCGCTACCCTCTTGCCCGATGGCGTCTCGATGGCGAAGTCGTTAGGCGGCGGATTTCCCATCGGCGCATTTTGGGTAAAGGAGAAATTCGCGAACGTGCTTTCGGCCGGAACGCACGCCAGCACGTTTGGCGGAACGCCGCTCGCGTGCGCAGTAGCGTTGAAGGTCTTCGATCAGATCGAACGGGAGAATCTGGCCGAGAATGCGCGACGTATTGGCGATTTCCTGCTCGGTGAATTGCGAGAGTTGAGAAGCAAATTTTCGAAGGTGGTGCGCGAGGTTCGCGGGCTAGGATTAATCATTGGCATTGAGTTCGAACCAAATTTGCCTGCGCTCAAGCGGGATGAAAAAACCCCTGCGGTTCAAATTGCGGATCGGTTGCACGAGAAGGGCGTCCTCACCGTTCCCGCGGCGAATTCCGTGATTCGATTGTTGCCAGCCTTGAACTTGAGCAAACAAGAAGCGGAAGAAGGTTTGCGTGCGATTGAGCAGGTCGTTGAAGCGTTGCAGCGTTGAAGAGTTAGAACGTGAATCGTTACATCGTTACATCGAATCTCGATTCTCGAATCTCGGTTCTCGAATCGCGCATTCTGTCAGCCGCTTCAACGCTTCAACATTCTCATGAAGCACTTGCTCAGCATTGAACAGCTCTCGCGCGACGAGATCGAAGGAATCTTGCGCGCGACGGCCGAGTTCAAGATGAACCGTGGCCGGATTTCAGCAAAACCGCTCGCCGGACAGACATGGGCGCTGATTTTTTCCAAGCCATCGACGCGAACGCGCGTTTCATTTGAAGTGGGAATCCGCGAGCTGGGCGGCGAGTCGATTTATTTGAACGCGGCGGACGCGCAGCTCGGGCGCGGCGAGTTGATCAAGGATACGGCGCGCGTCCTGGCGCGGATGATTCACGGGGCGGTCATCCGGACTTACGCGCAGAGCGACCTCGAGGAGTTTGCCGAATTTTCCGGCGTGCCGACGGTGAATGCGCTGACGGACGATGAGCATCCGTGCCAAATCCTGGGCGACATTTTTACGGTCATCGAAAAGCGCGACAAAATCGACAACAAAGTCATTACGTTTGTCGGAGACGGAGCAGCGAACACGGCGCGGTCGTGGCTATTTGCGGCGGGCAAACTTGATTTCGAATTGCGGATCGCCGCGCCAAAAAAATATCAGCCGAAACGGAAGTTGCTCGAGCGGGCGGGTGGTCGCGTTGTTTGCACCGACGATGTGTCCGCGGCGGCGCAGAACGCCGACGTGCTTTACACAGATATCTGGGTGTCGATGGGGAAGGAAGCCGAAGAGGCGCGGCGCGAAGCCGAGCTAGGGCCCTATTGGATTAACGAAGCAGTAATCAAACTGGCCAAGCCTGATGTTTTGGTCATGCACTGTTTGCCGGCTCATCGCGGACAGGAGATTGACGCGAAGAGCTTCGAAGCGCACGCGCAGACAATTTTCGACCAGGCGGAAAACCGGCTCCACGTGCAAAAAGCGATTCTAGCGGTGTTGGGCCGGGATTAGCTTCGATAAGCAGCCGGGGCTCGGGGCCCCGGGTGATCCCCTTGGAGGGGGTGGCCGAGGGCTGCGAGCGGAGGCTGAAAAAAATCGCGTTTGGCTTAATTTTTTTTCTTGACTAGCTACAAAAAGGTCTTTTGGTGTCAAATATGACAACCATGAAAACTATGATGTTTATGACAATTCGGAACGCAATTTGGGGATCCATCGCGGCAGTCTTGCTCAACTTTGGGCTTTTCTACCAGCAAGTTCAGGCGGCAGAAATTGCCGGAAATATTACATTTACGGGCACTGTTAGTCTTGATACTACTTCAGCAGGCACTGCCACTATGGTAACTGCTTGGAGCGGCCTTGGCCTTGGAGGCTTGCCTCAAGTCCAAAATGCCGACGGAGACCTTGGTACGTTTGTCGCGCCGGGCGATGCCGTTACCTTCCACGCACCATGGTCATTTAATTCGCTGACGCTACCGAGCTTTTGGTTAGTTGATGGATTCACCTTTGACCTCACCTCTTCTTCCATCAGCAACCAGCCTTCAGGTGCCGTCTCCGTGGATGCAGTTGGCACAATTTCGGGGCATATGTTCGATCCAACCCCAGGTACGTTCCATTTCACCACGCAGGATCTGCCGGCGGGTGGGCAGTTCTCATTTTCTGCAGCTTCCTCGTGTGTGCCCGAGCCGGCGACGCTGAGGTCGCTCCTGTCCGGATCGTCGGTGTTGGGCGCGTTGTTGTTCATGCGACGCCGTCGCGCGTAGAGAACGCGATAAAATCTTTGCGCTCAACGTAGTAGCGCAGGCCGCGTGCCTGCCTAATCGCCAGAGCGTTGCGGCATTTGGATGACGGCCCACGAGGCCGTGGGCCGCATCCAACAGCTGCTCATCCCATGCCATGTATCTTTCCCTGTTGCCATAGCGACTTGTTGCGTTCGCCCGCTGGCGAAAATTTTGGGAGTGGTACAGCGGAGACGAGCCGTGCGGAGACAGGTGGCACGGCCCAATCAGAAACTGTTGGGGCGCGTCAGTCCGGCGGGCGCACCCTTATAGTATCCAAGCGTCTAATGGACGTTGTCGATAACTGCCGCTGAATCTCGCAAAATCGGTACCGGGATTAACTTTTTTTGTTGACGCCGCAGGACAAAAAATGGTCTCCTAGCATTCTGGTATATATTATGGATACAGAAATTCAAAAAAGGCTGCGGGCATTCTTGCTGGGAGGGTTGATCAGTTGCGGGCTATTTTACCAACAAGCTCAAGCCGCGGGGGTTACCGGCGACATTACATTCACAGGCACTGTCAACCTGGATACTGCCTCGGCGGGCACTGCCACTATGGTCACTGGCTGGCACGGTCTGTCTACTACGCCGACTTCCGGACTACCACAGGTGCAAGATGCGGAAGGCGACTTTGCCACGTTCGTCACACCCGGCGATGGAGTCACATTTTTTCACCCATGGTCGTTCAACTCCGGAGCGATCCTCAGCTTTTGGTCGGTCGATGGATTCACATTTGACCTGACCAGCTCTTCCATAGCTTCTCCCAGACCTTCAAATGCAGTGACCGTTGACGGAATTGGCACGATTTCGGGACACGGTTTTGATCCGACGCCTGGCACGTTCCATTTCACCACGCAGGATCCGTCGGCGGATGCGCAATTCTCATTTTCCGCCGCCGGCGAGGCCGTGCCAGAGCCGATGACTATTGTTTCGTTGCTGGGGGGATCGTCCCTTTTGGGCGCGATCGTGTTCGTGCGTCGCCGCCGCGCGTGAGAGAGAATGCGATAAGATCTTTGTGCTAAGGTAGTAGCGTAGTAGCGACGTGCCGGATCGCCATTCCGAAGGGCGAGGCCGCAGCGGGCCGGATCCGAAGGTAGGTGGCACGTTCTAGTCGCGTGAATGTTGCGGCGCATTTGGTGACGGGGCCACCGGGTCATGGGGCCGTACCTACAGCTGCTGATCGCACGCCATGTACCGTCGCCTGCTTGCCATGCCGACTTGTTACGTCCGCCCGCTCGGCCTGTCCGCCGTGGCGGGCGAAAATTTTCGGACTAGTGGATCTGAGATCGAAGCCGTGTGAAGGCAGGCGGAGCCGCGTAGTCAGATGATGTGCGGCGCGTCAGTCTGAAGGCGCAGTTGGCGCCATAGTAACCAAGCGTCCATTGGACATTGCCGAGCGCTGGGGCGAATCTCGAAAAAGGATTTGTAGTGCGCTTGTTTTTTCTTGACACCGCCGCAGAGAAAATCGTCTTCTCGTGTTTTAGCAAAGATTATGGGCACACAAATTCAAAAAGGGCTGAGTGCATTCTTGTTGGGAGGATTGATTAGTTGCGGGCTATTTTACCAACAAGCCCAAGCCGCAGGGATTACCGGCGACATTACATTCACAGGCACTGTCACCCTAAATAGCTCCTCCGCAGGCACTGCCAGTATGGTGACGGGCTGGTTCGGCATTGGCGGCTCCGGCCTGCCAGCGGTGCAAGATGCCGACGGTGACTTTGCGACCTCCGGTGTTATGCCCGGTAATGGCGTTACCTTCCACGCACCGTGGTCATTCAATTCGGGACCAATCTCAAGCTTTTGGTCGGTCGATGGATTCACATTTGACCTGACCAGCTCTTCCATAACCCTTCCACGACCCTCAAATGCAGTGGCAGTTGTTGGAGTTGGCACGGTCTCGGGGCATGGCTTCGATCCAACGCCTGGCACTTTCCAATTCACCACGCAGGATGCGTCGGCAGATGCGCTATTCTCATTTTCTGCCGCCAGCTCGGCGGTGCCTGAGCCGATGACGATGATATCGCTCCTGTCCGGATCGTCATTGTTAGGCGCGCTGATGTTCATTCGCCGCCGTCGCGTCTAAGAATAAAAACATTTGCAGATTGCAAGCCCCTCGAATTTCGAGGGGCTTTTTGCATGAAGGGATCGCCGCGCCGGCGAGAGCCAGAGTTACAAGCTTACAAGAGTGGAACGCAAGCTAACCCTAAACCGATCGCATCGCTCTTGCGGACTGCGCCACCTGCCTTCGCAACGGCTTCGCTGCACGACTCGGAAAGTCTTCGCGAGCGGGCGAACGCGACAGGGTTAGCTTGGCAAGCAGGCGTGTCGCACGACCGATTCCAAGCCTGGGCGCTGCAGTAGTGCCTAGGAAAATCAAATGAACGTCGGGCGGTTAAGTCGCCTGAGCGGCTACCCATTGGACCGCAAAACGCGCGACCTGACGCGCATTGTTCAGGTTGAGCTTTTCTTTGATATGAGAGCGATGCGTTTCGACTGTCTTTGGACTCAAATGCAAGTCGGCGGCAATTTCTCGCACGTCGCGACCTTTGCCGATTAACTCAAGGACCTCGAGTTCGCGATCGCTCAATTGTTCCATCACATCTTTCTTCGGCTCGTCGGGGCTATGCGCGAATTTCGCAATTACCTCGGAGGACATCACTGCGCTAAGATAAGGCCGGCCGGCGAAAAGCTCGTGCAGCGCGTAAATGACATTCTCGAGCGCTTCCTGTTTCATCACGTAACCTTGCGCGCCGGCCCGGAGCGCGCGCAATGCGTAGAGCGACTCGTCGTGCATCGAGAGCACCAGGATCGGCAACTTCGGAAATTCAGCGCGAATATTTTTGATCAACTCCAGGCCGTGCGCTCCGGGTAAGCTAAGATCGACAATCACCAGGTCAGGCTTGATTTTCCGGACCACGTCCAATGCCTCGCCCGCGTTGGCCGCTTCTCCGCAAACAGCGAGGCCTTCATGGGAATCAATCAATTGTTCGAGTCCCTTTCGAAAAAGCGGATGATCATCGACGATCACGATCCGCTTTGCTCTCGGCGGATCGCATTTCGGGTGGCGGTTGGTTGAGCGGGCACGCTTCACGTCAGGACTTCAGTTTTCGTTGTAGCCAGGCCGTATCTAGGCCCTGCTTGCCACGCCGAAGCCTCGATGAAGGTGGGTGGGCGGTTGTCGACTTACTACTACGGGCGTGCGGGTCAAAGGGAGATGCCATAGGCACGTGGCTACCGGACTGTCGATCTTTATTTTGTCTCGCGAATTTCATTTTGGCTGCGGGAGAGAACATACCACGCGCGCGCCGCCGTTCCGGGCAGACTCCAATTTCAAGCGCGCTCCGATCGACTGGGCGCGATACTGCATGATGTGTAAACCTAATCCGCGTCCGGTCTTTGTTTTCGCACTAAAACCGACGCCATTGTCGGTCACGGCGAAAATGAGGTCGTTTTTTCTGCGCCGAACCTCTAACACAAGCTGCGTGGCGTTGGCGTGCTTGTTCGCGTTCATCAGCGCTTCGCGCAGAATCCGATAAAGCTGCGATGCGACTCTGTCGTCTTCGATGTTCAGCTCCGTTTTCAGATCGAGGCGACATGGTATTCGCCAAATTTTCCGCTCCGACAAGGCCCGCAGCAGTTCGGCCAATCCAGCGGCACCCACTTCTTCCTTGTGCAGATCGCGCGCGATGCTGCGAGCGTCCATAACCGAGTTGGTGATCAGTTGCGCGATTTTTTCCAAGTCCTCAACCTGCACTACACGATGATTTTTCAGCCGCAATGCGGTGGCACGCGCCATGAATCCGATGGCTGTTAGTTGCTGGCAGAGACCATCGTGCAATTCCCGAGCGAGGCGTTGTTGCTCGCGATCGCTGATTTCGAGAATCTGCTCTTCGAGGCCTTTCCGTAGATTGATTTCGTTTTGCAGCTCGACGTTGGCCGCGTGCAGCGCGTTGGTGCGCTGTTGCACGAGTTCTTCCAATAGCTCTCTCGATCTTCGCAGGGCCGCTTCGGCCTTTTTGCGGGACGTGATATCCACGACAACGATCACCGCGGACTTCACCTTTCCCTGCACGTCACGGATCGGAGATGCGCTTACGCTCGCCCAAACGGTCGAACCATCTTCACGGACATAACGTTTTTCGGTTTCGTACCGATTTGGCTTGCTTCACCAGCCGGTCGAATAAGTCAGCGGCTTTCTTTCCGTCGGCGCGGTAGGTGAATTCGTGAATGTGTTTGCCGATGAGTTCGGATTCGTTGTAGCCCAGCATTTCGCAAAATTTTTGATTCACAAACAGGAGGCGCCCGCTCAAGTCGGATCGCGCCATGCCCGCCGTAGCTTGTTCGACAATCGCCCGGAGCCGCTCCTCCGATTCACGCAATCCTGTCTCCGCGCGTTTTCGTTCGATGCCGAGTGCAAGCTGCCCGCCGATGTTGAGGGCAACGGCGATCTCCTCGTGGGTAAAAACATGCGGCGAGTTATAATAAGTCATGAACGTGCCGATCAATTTTCCCTCCGCCATCAGGGGGATAAACGCAGCTGCGCCGATTCTCTCGCTGTTGAGCGTCTTTTTTAATTCCTGCGGAATATCGGCAAGATCGACATCGGCGATGCAAACCGGCTGCGGATTTTTCGCATTCGGTTTCCAGGGTGAATGCCCTTCGACTGCTTTGCGACAGCGCGCTGACAAACCCCGCCAATAAATAAAGCGAATGACCTGCCGCGCGTCGAAAAGCAAAACAGACGCGCGGTCGCAAAGCAACGTCTCCAAGATCGTATCCAGCGCTGCCTCGTAAATTTCGTCCAATGATATCGCGTTGGAGCGCCGTTCCACGAAGCGGTAAAGCGTTTTTTGTTGGCGTGCTAGATTAGCCAAAGCCTGCTGGTCTTTTTTGTGCTCAGTAATGTCGTAAAGGCAATTGATCGCCCCGATGATCTTGCCGGCGTCATTCTTCAAAATTTCTGGCGCCGGAATGACGCTCCGGCGCGTGCCGTCCGGACGTTCGACGATGATTTCCAAATCCTTCGATTCCAGTGTTTCGCCACGCAACGCCCGCGCCATTGGGCAGTCTTCATGAGGCATGAAGCGGCCATCAGGATAGTAGATTTTGTAGGAGCCGCAGAACCGTGGCTCGGCCCCGTTGCGGCTCGGTTCGCGTCCCCATAACTCCGCAGCGCGGCGATTATATTCCTGGATGATTCCTTTCGCATCACATGCGTAGACGGCCACCGGAACCAGATCGAACAACGTTCGGTAGCGGAGCTCGCTTTCTCGCAATTCCGCTTCTGCTTCTTTGCGCTCGCGCAAGTCCATGATGGCGGTACCGATCCCAACAATCGGGCGACCGATCGATTTCTTTTTCGCGTTCGCACCGTTGCGATGTGCGCGTACCTGTCTGCGTCGATTGGGTCGGCGCGCTGCGACAATCTGGCCGCCTCTCTCCTTGGATTTGCCTTCGCCGTTTCTATCCTTCGTTTTTCGATTTGCGGGCATGTCCTTACTATAATGATTCGCGCCCTCGTCGGCTTCGAGCTGCATTTCAAATGTAGCTGAACTTTCCTAGATGCCTAGACGCAACGTCGGTTGAATCGCTCCGCGTTGTGGAACGCGCTCCCCGAACGCGTTGCCAAAATACTTGGCCCCGAAAACGGATTTTTGCGCACCAAAACAAGCATATCCCAACGAGTCGGTGGCGGTTCGAAACAATCGTTAAGGCACACACTCTAAGGTTTTTCCCTATGAATGAATTCGTCATTCGTCCGATTGTGGCGACTTCAAGTGATCTGCCATGCTCCGGCTGTGGCGCTTTTAGATCCGATTAAATTTCCCGAGCGGGAAAAGCTCGAAGTCTTGCAGCGCCTCGATCGCTACCGCAAATGGCGTTCCTTGGAAGAAAAGCGCTATTGTCTAGTGTGCGGCAAGGTCATTGCAGGCCATGATATCCAGGTCATCGGCGGCACCCGCGGCGCTGGGCCGCTCCGCGTGATTTGTTCAACGCGCGGTTGCCATTCCATTCCGATGGATTGGGTGCTCCCAACCGACGAAGTACTGGCCAAGATGTCGACGTCGGAAAACCAGCGCCGCATCGAACGCCCGAGACCCCAAGATACTCGACATGAAAAATTTGCCGCACGCTTGGGCAGATTCGCCACCCAGTTTCGGCGTGCCCTTTAGGTTTCGGTTCCAAGTGCTGGGGCGATATTCGAATTTGTCGGTTGTCTGATTGCGGGAACGCTGAGCGCACCGCGAATGAATATTGAGCGCGTGCCGAGACAATATCCGCTGGCCACGCAGCAGTGCTATGTTCCGCTCATGAGCGCCATTCTCGACCGGATTTAGGCCGCGGTTACGGCACCTGCCTCCAGCAGGCTAGGCAGAAAAGCGAAGCGCCTTTCCGTTTCCACAAGAACGGACCTGAAAAGGCGCGTTGTAAACAAACAACTTTAACTCTTAATCCTCCTCAAGGATCACGCGATCAAACAGCATGTTGTTGCCCCCGCCCACGTAGTGAACGCGCACCGGAACGCCGACTTTGATCTTCGTTCTGACCGCGTCTTCATCGAGAACTTTGCCGCCGCGCGTCACCTAAGTGATGGTTTCGCCGAAGTCGTAGCTCAACCTTTGCCCAGCGATATCTGACTAAGCTGTGCGCTGGCGAAAATTGTGTCAAAAGACATGGGCGTTCAGCTAAGAAATTCCGCCAGAGGCTCCATTGGTTTGATGTGGGCGCAGAAAATCTTGAAAGCGGCAAGGATTGGAACGGCTAGGATAACGCCGGCAATTCCCCACATCCAACCCCAAAAGGTGAGCGAGAGCAGAATGATTACCGGATTCAAAGTAAGAGAGCGGCCCATCACCCAGGGCGTAACAAAATTGCCCTCAAGGGTGCTGAAGAGAAGATAAACAGCGGGGAAAACGAGTCCATAACTCAAACTGTCAAAGCTCAGAGTCGCACCGATGGTCATGCAGATAATGCCAGTGAGTGCCCCGAGATACGGCACGAAGTTCAATACTGCGACTACAACACCCCACATAACTGGATTGCGGAGGCCCAGCAAGCCGACCGTTGTTCCGACCGCGAGTCCGAGACAAGTGTTAATCATTGTGACGGTAAGAAGATAACGCGAGATATGCGACTCGATCTCATGCGCGATAGAGACCGCGCGTTTTTTGTCTGAAAGCGTCGGCATTAGTTTGATCAGCTTGGCAACAAAGACGCCGTCATAAGCAAGGAGGAAGTAAAGCAGGATCAAGAGAAGCACTGCGCTGGTAATAAATTCCGGGGTGCGCATGTAAAGTATCTCGGTGATTGGATGCCGCTCTACTTCCACCGTGCCTTTGGTTGCTGAATCAGGCGTCGCAAGTTTTTCTATTTCTCCGGTAGCTTGAGCAACCTGTGTCACTGATTTCTTCATCGGCATAAACTTGCGTTGCAAATCCTGCAAACCCGACGGCGCTTTTTCCAACCAGCCGGCCACGGGCGCCGCAAGAGCGGACACTCCATAGCCAATCCATATAAACAGCGCGATGAGAATTAAGGCAGCACCGAGCTGGGTGGGGATCTTGGCCCGCGCGAGCGCGCGGACGATCGGGCGAAGCAAATAACTCAAGAGCAGCGCCAGCACGATGGGCAGCAAAATCGATCGCATAAAATACATCGTGTAAAACAAGGCTAGGATAAACAGGCCCGTGAGCGAGATCGACCGCACGTCGAATGGCTTTTGCAGCAGTGCGGCGATTCGCGATCGCGCTCGCGAGGTGATGTTTTCAGACTCGCCGGGGTCATCTACGGCGGTGTCGTTCGATTCCAATTTTGCCGCCCGCAACTTCATTTGCTTTGATGAATCGATTGTTGCTTACCGATCACGCGTCCAACGCGAACCGTCCGGGGAGCCAGAAGACTTGACGCCCACGTGTCCCCGCGATCGCCTTCGCCTTTCGCAACCTTAGTCTTTGTCTTTTTTCTCCTGTCAGCAGCACGCGATCTTCCCACATTCATTTCTTTTCTGAACCGACCAGTTTATTACGTCGGATAACGGCGGTCGCCCTTTATGCGTTACTAGTTTTGAGTGCTCGTTTCTTTGGCATTTGGACTCCCTTTGTTTTATATCGCATGGGAAGCCGCGTTTAGATGGTCGAGATCGTTGACAAAACAGGCGATATTTTCGAGTGGTGATGTTGATCGGTCATTTCCGAAATCGGGCCGTAGATTTGGATGTCGGCATCCGCTGCGACGAAATCGATCTTTTCCGAATTTTTTTGCGAGCGAGGTGATTGGCGCATTGTAAAAAACCATTCCGCCGAGACCGACGCCGAGAGATTTTTTCTGCCGTCGTTTGAGGCGTTTAAGAATGCTTCCAATCAAAAACACGCGCGGCAGCGCGTAGCGCAGCGTTTCTATTTTGTGCGCCGTTTTAGGGAAGCGGCGCACGACAAAATATTCTAGAACTGGAACAATTAACGGAGGGATTCATGAAACTGGATACGTTACGCCAACTTTACATCAACGAACTACGCGACCTTTACAACGCCGAGAACCAACTGATCAAAGCGTTGCCAAAAATGGCAAAGGCCGCTTCTTCAAAGGAATTGCGAGAGGCGTTGGAGGAGCATCTCGAACAAACCAAAGGTCATGTCGATCGATTGGAACAGGTTTTCGAACGGCTTGATGAAAAGCCCAAGGGCAAAACCTGCCGCGGGATGAAAGGTCTTATTGAGGAAGGAGCAGAAATGTTGGAGGAGGACGGTGAAGAATCAGTGCTTGACGCCGGGATTATCGTCGCCGCGCAGAAAGTCGAGCACTACGAAATAGCTGGCTATGGCAGTGTTCGTACCTTTGCGAACTTGCTCGGCGAGAATGAGGCAGTAGGAATTCTGCAAAAAACGCTCGACGAAGAATCGGAAGCCGACGAACTGCTAACGGCGTTGGCGGACGAGATAGTCAATCCGGGAGCCCTCATGGAAGCTGAGCTGGCCGAAAGCGGTTCTCGTCACAGTTAGTTCTGAAACCACAGCCAGGCGTTGAAGAACAAGGCCAAAGGCGAACGACAACCCCTTGTTAGGCGCTTCTTCTCGGTTTTAGGCCCCGGTCTTATCACCGGCGCTGCCGACGATGACCCGTCGGGGATCGCGACCTACTCAATTGCGGGCGCGCAGCTGGGCACGTCTCTACTTTGGACGGCATTAATCACTTGGCCGTTGATGGGGTGTGTGCAGTTTATGTGCGCCCGGATTGGCATGGTTAGTGGCCATGGCCTTGGCGCCGTGCTACGCCAAAAATTTCCGCGTTCCTTGCTCTTGGCCGGCGCCATCGCGCTGCTTAGCGCTAACACGATTAATGTGGGCGCGGACCTTGCCGGGATGGCCGATGCCGCCGCCATGTGGACAGGAATGCACTCACACATTTTCGTTTTGATCTTCGGAGTCGCAATTGCTTGGGCAACAGTTAGATGTACTTATCGTCAAATTGCTGGCGCTCTAAAATGGTTGGCGGCGGTTCTGTTTGCCTATATCATCACGGCCTTCATCGTTGGCCCCAATTGGCGAGATGTTGCGCGGGACACGTTCCTTCCGCGCTGGCCACATGATCACGATACATGGCAGACTCTGGTTGCAGTGCTTGGGACGACTATCAGTCCTTACTTGTTTTTTTGGCAAGCGGCACAGGAAGTTGAAGAGGAAAAGGCAGCGGGTAAAACAAGAGTTAAGCAACGGCAAGGCGCTACCAAAAGGGAGATTGTCGATCGCAAACTAGACGTCGGAACGGGCACCTTCTTCTCCAATCTAGTGATGTATTTTATCATCCTTACCACAGCTCTCACGCTGCACACTCATGGTCTTAAAGACATCACGACTTCTCGCCAGGCGGCTGAAGCGCTAAAGCCGCTTGCGGGCAATTTTGCTTCCGCTCTTTATACGATCGGATTAATCGGCGTTGGATTTCTCGCGATCCCAACCCTGACCGGGTCTTCCGCCTACGCTTTCGCCGGAATTTTGAACTGGCGTCATGGATTGGACGAATCACTTAGTTCCGCCCGCTACTTTTATCGTATCGTAATTGGCTCAACTTTTGTCGGCGTCCTCATGGATTTTGCCAATATCAATCCGGTCAGAGCGCTTTTCTGGACGGCGGTTATCAACGGAGTATTAGCGCCCTTTTTGTTGGTGGCGATTTTAATTGCAGCATCCGACCGGAAGCTTATGCAAGGCCAACCCAGTTCATGGTTATCGAGGATAGTTGTCGCCGTCACAACCCTCCTCATGTTTGGCGCCGCCATCGGTATGTTTGTCTTTTGATCCGCGTTACCCGTTGTGCTCTCCGACTTGCCATGGCCGCGGGGGACGCAATGAAGCTGAAGCAGATACTTTGTTCTTGAGAGCGAGCTAGTTAACTCTGCAACCGCAACGCGCACCGGTTAGCTCCTTTTTTCGGTGACGTGTCCCGGCGATCGCCTTCCCCTTTCGCAATCGTGGCCTCTCTTCTCGTATCAGCAGCGAGGCACTGGAACTCATCTTTGTAAATTCTTGCCCCTTATTCTGTAGCCGGTCCTGCTCTTGTTTGCAGTAAGCAAGAGCGCCTCCCCGTTCCAGAAGAGACAGAACGGGGAAGGCGCGTTGCAAGCAAACGACGTTAGCTCTTAATCCTCGTCAAGAATTACCCGATCAACCAGCATGTTGTCGCCTTCCCGCACGTAGTGAACGCGCACCGGAACGCCGATTTTGATCTTCGTTCTGACCGCATCTTCATCAAGAGCCTTCCCGCTGCGCGTCACGTAAGTGACGGTTTTGCCGAAGCGGTAAGATACCGGTCCGCTTGATTCCTTAAGCACGATCGTGTTGCCCGGAGTGAATGACGTGATTGTGCCATTAGCGTCTGTAGTAGTGGTCGTCGTAGTCGTCTCGGATACCTGTGCCCAGGCAAATGAAGCTGCCACTGCCAAAGCCGCACACAATAATAACTTCTTCATTATTTTCCTTTCTGTTGGTTTTTTCCTGACGTTAGGAGGTAGCGCCATTCAGGTGAATGCGCCTACCCCACATTTATGATTCGGGCAGGCACCGGTCGACACGCGTGTCGAATTTAAGAAGATATCCGGAGGTGGGAAAGAACGCACAAGGAAGTGAGCAAGCGAGTTATCCAGCGGCGCCGCCTTGGCCGCATTTGTTTAGTCGAATCCGGCACCGTGACTTCGGCGGCGATCTAATGGATCGTCCGCCAAAGTCGGGTCGTGTATCAAGCAGCCTTTCAGCATCTGCTCGTTCCATCATCGATACGCGCACAGAGTAGAAGGCGGATTGGGAAATCCCTCCTGGATCGGCGCGAGCGAAGTGAGCAGCATTCAGGTTTTTCAGTGCTTACAACGCTGCTCTTTGCTCTACTGGCCGAAGGGCTTGCAGATCTTGGTGGAAGCGCCTGCGCGACGCTGCCGATTTCCAGCGCCTGGTTTTGATATTCATTGGACTAAACTGACGGCAGCCGATTTCAACTTCCAAGATTGGGCGGTCAGTGCACGCATTCGCCCGGCAAGACGCACACGCTTTCCCCTGCGACGCAAGTGGCTCTTTCACCGATTGTGAACCGAAGCGATCTGTCCCAAAATTCTTTCTATCGAAACCGCAATCCCGATAAGGTTTAATACCGATGACAAACTACTGGTTTTGCGCTGGTTTGACCGGCAGGGAGGATGGACTTCGCTGGACGACCGCCGATTTTGTCTGCGTTGCGAACGCGAATTCAGCGGCGGGCAGATCGACATCGTGGGCGGCACACGCGGGCGCGGTCGATTGCGTTTGCTTTGTCCAACGGAGGGTTGCAGCTCCACTTGCGAAGACTGGCTCCGCGCCCGCTCGAGCAAGAAACCGGTCCTTAGCTACAACGGACGTGTCGTGCAACTCATGCGCCAGCGCCAACCTGTGCCGGCAGAAATCGACGCATCGCGATCTAGAATGGATACCGGCGCGCTGCTCAAGCGAGTTACGCGCTTATTTCGTCCTCTGCGGGCCGCATCACGCGCTTAGCATTCGTGATTGATTGCGGGCCTGGACGCAGCGTGCGTTTGCGATCTAATGGCTAAAATGCACGCACGCTTTTTTACAGCCAGCAGCGCTTCCGCCAACGATAAGTTGAGGAGGCTTTCCCATGGCAAAGTGCGAGACTTGCGGAAACGATTACGACAAAACATTTAGTGTGACAAAAAACGGCAAAGTGCACGTGTTCGATAGTTTCGAATGCGCGGTACATGCGCTCGCGCCGAAGTGTGCGCACTGCAATTGCCGCATCCTAGGCCATGGTGTAGAGACTGGCGGCAAGATTTATTGCTGCGCCCACTGTGCGAACGAGTCCGGACATACCGAGCTGAGAGACCGTGCCTGAGCTTACGGCCGGTGTTGTTGATCGAACGAGGATCGACAGGCCGTCGGCCAAGGTTTTCACTTATATTTCAAATTGGCCTTCGCCTGATTGTGTCGTGCCTAACACAGTTGGCATGCTCCGGCGCAAATGGGACTCTTGCCGGCAGTCAAACTAGTGGATGAAGAAAAGCTGGCGACGTTGTAGCGCCTGGAACAATTCCGCGAGTGGCGTTCGCTGGACGAACAGCGCTACTGCCTGAGTTGCGGCGCTTTGATTACCGGCAGGCAAATCCAAATGGGGGAGGCTCGCGTGGCACGGGACCGCTTCGCGCGAATTGCCCGACTAAGAAACTGTCACGCAATACCGATGGATTGGGCGCTGCCAACCGACGAAGTGCTGGCCAAGATGTCGCCGGATCCGAATCCGGCGGGCACCTCGATCAAAAAAGGCGAATCCCACCAAGAACCAGATTGGTCAGAAGGAGATGGGCGACCGAGCCGGTTAATGCAACCGGCTGCCCGCGGTCGTGAAACGGCCGATCTTGCAAGCTCATTGCGTCAGCGATCCCACGCCAACCTCTGCCTGCGCTGGTCACGAAAATTCGGCCGCGTCCTGGTTGCGCAGCGTGGCGAAACACTTTCGGCGGTCGAGCGCCTCATTTTCAAGGACATAGGAATTTGACCGACAAGCTGATCGGCTTGTTGACCGATTGTTACAATTTCGTCGCTCTGCATGTTGTTGCCATGCAAACAAATGATTCGGGAAAGGAGACGGCAAAATGTTAAGGCCAGAGGTAGACTTTACCGGCATCTCGCGCGTTTCTGACGAAGCGCTCATGAAAGCGATCACGCGGCGTCAGCCGAAAGCGCTGAACGAATTCTGCTCGCGCCACGGCAACCGCATCAAGTCGGTCATCGGCAGCGTTGTGCACGAAGAAGGGGACGCCGATGATGTGCTCCAGGAAATTCTCATCCAAGTTTGGCGCGAGTCCGGACGTTACTCGCCCAAGGCCGGCAAATTGCTTGGATGGGTCGTCACGCTGGCGCGCCGGCGTGCGATCGATCGGTTGCGACGCAAACAAGCATATTGTCGAGCGAAAGAACGCTACGAGGCCTACTTGGATCGACAACCGGAGACTGCGCTTGCGCCAACTTCTTTTGATGAAATTTCACGCACGGACCTGCGGCGCTATCTTCATCGCCGATTGAAAGCTCTTCCGCGTTATCAGCGGCAGGCAATTGAGCTTTCGTTTTTCACCGGATTAAGTCACCGCGAGATCGCCGCGCTGACGCGCGCCCCCCTCGGCACGGTCAAGACACGGCTGGAGTTGGGCTTGCAAAAATTAACGCAATCGTTGCGGCCGATTCGCTACAAAATTTCGTAAATCAGGGCGCCGGGGCTCCGAGCAACAGGCATTTGAGATCTCGGAGTCCCGGCAGGGATTTTTACGTGTCGCTCAGCGATTGTCGATCTTTCGTTCAGAAATAACTCACGAGCTCGCGCTGTTATTTTTTCGTGTGCGTGCTATCTTTCCGCGACATGGATACGCCTCAAATTACCGCTTATCTGAAGACTTATTGTGGCTGGAGTGCCGGCGTGCGCGCTGTTTTCGCCAAATACAATGTGAAATACACGGAGAAGGACATCATTCAAAATCCGGCCTTCCGTTGGGAAATGGAAACAAAAAGCGGCCAACCGCTCTCGCCCTGCGTCGAGATCAATGGGCAGATGCTGGCTGACGTGAGCGGCGAAGAAGTCGAGAAATATTTGATCGACAACAGGATTGTGCAGCCGAGCGAAGCGCAAACCGATGTGCCGCTCAACGCCCCGTGCGCCACTGAGCAGCACGAGAGCAACGTGAAACTGAATTTCTAGATCGCAATCCTGTTTGTAGCCCCTCGCTCAGCCTACCAGGCCGAAGCTTAGCGAAGGCGGATCGAGGCGTCGGCCCTTAGAGCGGCGGAGAATACTGTGGCTGCAGCGCGCATTTTGATCTGCGGAATCTGTGGCTAGATTGTCAAAGCTCCTGCCATGAAATTCTTCCCGCGCTCGGGTTCGTCAAAGAGACGCGGTAAGCTTTTTCGTTACGGCTGGAAGATTGGCTTGTTCGGCCTGATCGGGGCGGCTGGCCTGAGCGTTCTGGTTTTTTACGGTGTCTGGGCGCAGACCTTCGACATGAAAAAAGTCGGCGAAATGCCGGAGCGCAATACCGTTTTCGATGTCGATGGGAAGATTTACAGTCGTCTCGCCGGAGCAAATCGGCTGAAAGTTTCTCTGAGCGAAGTCTCTCCGTATTTCATCGATGCATTGCTCGCGCGCGAGGACACGCGTTTTTATCAGCACAAGGGAATCGATTGGCATGGAATCATGCGCGCGCTTGTGCGCGACCTTCTCAGCGGCTCGGCCAAAGAAGGCGCCAGCAGCATCACTCAACAGCTCGCCCGCAATAGCCTTCCGCTCGGTGGCCGCACCATCAACCGCAAAATCTTGGAAGCAATGGTCGCCTTGCGCGATCGAGCAAAAGTTCACCAAACAGCAAATCCTCGAGCTCTACATCAACCGCATTTACTTTGGTTCCGGTTGTTACGGTGTCGAAACCGCTTCGCAGGCTTATTTCGGCAAGAGCGCTTCGAAATTGAATCTTTCCGAAGCCGCGCTTCTCGCGGGGCTGATTCGCAGTCCAAACCGCTTTTCACCACTAAAAAATCCCGAGGGCGCGGCGCTTCAGCGCAACGCGGTTTTGGATCGCATGGCCGAGTTGAAAAAAATTTCGGCCGGGCAAGCCGAGGAGGCAAAGCTCGCCAGGGTCAACACGCATCCGAAACGTCTCCTTCAAGTTCAGGAAAATTACGCGATGGATGCGGTGCAGCGCGATTTGAATCTGCTGCTCACGCAGGACCAAATCGACAACGGCGGCCTCTACATCTATACGACCCTCGACCCGGCGGTGGAAAACGCCGCGCAGCTGGCCCTCGAGACGCAGTTGACCAAGATCGAGCATCAACCGAATTTTCATCACCCGCTCAAGGCAAGTTATCAGCTGCCGGAAAACGGCGAGGATTCGTCCATGCCCTATTTGGAAGGCGCGGTCGTTTGCATTGATAACGCCAGCGGCGGCATCCGAGCGCTGGTCGGCGGCCGCGATTATGCGCAAAGCAAATTCAACCGCGCATTGGCCCCGGCCAACCGGCAGGTCGGTTCCGCCTTTAAGCCTTTCGTTTACACGCTCGCCTTCACCAATGGACTTTTGCCCGGCGCGGCCATCAGTGATGGGCCGATTCAACCGGGCGAAATTGAAGGCGCAGGAAATTGGTCACCCGCAAATTCCGACGGGGCGTACGGCGGCATCCAACCTTGTTCCTACGGACTGATTCATTCGCGCAACACCATGAGTGTGCGCGTCGGTCAGTTCGCCGGGCTCGATGCCGTGCAGAAAATCGCAACCTCTTTGAATCTGAGCGACAACATCCCGCACGGACCGGCGATTTACATCGGCTCCTTCGAGACTAATCTCAAAGCACTCACTTCGGCCTATTCGGTGTTTCCAAATGCGGGCGTACGCAAGCAAGCCTACATCATCGAGCGCATCGACGACCAAGACCATAATCCCATTTATCGTTCCGCTCACATTTCCGTGCCGTCTCTGGACCCAAGCGCCGCCTGGATGACTTCGGAGCTGATGGAGCAAGTGCTGACGCGCGGGACCGCGGCCAGCGCGCGTTCGTTAGGCTTCAAATTGCCGGCCGCCGGAAAAACCGGCACGACGAACGACTACAAAGACGCGTGGTTTCTCGGTTACACTACGACCCTCACATGCGGCGTGTGGGTCGGCTTCGATCAACCTACCACCATCATTTCGCGTGGTTATGGCGCCGCGCTCGCGCTTCCGATTTGGGTGCAGGTGATGAACAAAGCCGCCCAACGATATCCGCCGCAGGAATTCCAGCCTGCCATGCCGATTCAACACGCGATGGTCTGTTCGCTCTCAAACCACCTGGCCACAACTGAATGCGAAGCCGCCGGCACCGCTTACGAAATCGATTTACCGGCTGATAAAGTGCCGACCGTCGCCTGCGAAATTCACGGCGGCGAGGAATTGCAATTCGCGCAGAAGTTCGATGATTTTGGCCGAAAAGCAGCCGGCTTCCCTAACAAGCTTTTCCAGTCCTTCAAAAAATTCTTCGGCGGGAAATGAATTGTAGAGCGGCAGATTTTCCAAGGTTGACGACGCTTTTTGTGGCAACAAACCGAACCGCTGCCGGATTATTCTTGCCGGGAGTTCGCCGAGGGTGTTAAGATTCGCCACTTGTTGTGGGTTTATTCCTGGGAAAAACGGTGAGCGCGAGATTCTTTTTTGCTTGCAGTGCGCTGTTGTTGTTGGCGGGCGGGGCGTATGGCCGCGGTCCTTATCAGCGTACCGAAGACGGAGAAACCCTCATCTGGAATAACTATTCCAAATCCGGCGACCAAGCGACGTGGTCGGGTCATCGAGATGCGCATGGGTACGCCACGGGCTACGGCACGCTAACGTGGTATAGAGTTGAGCGGAAGTTCGTCGTTGGTTCCATTGTTCCGACTGTTAAGCGCACCGTCATCGTCCGCTATTCAGGCAGCATGACGAGAGGGAAATTAGATGGACCGATTACGGCAGATGCGAATGGAGAAATATTGCACGCTAAATTTGTCGATGGAAGTATAGCCGGTAGCTGGATTGCCGGACGGGCGCCAGGCCGCGACGAAAAACGGAATGAACGTGTTCAGCGAAGCGCGGTAGTAGAAGCGCCAGCAGAAGGCCCGCGCCAAGGCGCTGCTCAGCAACCCGATCAAGATCTCCGCGGAGGCGCAATCGTCGAAACGCCGACGCAGGCTGGCGATTCTCTACGATCGCTCACGGCGCCTCCATCCTCCTTACGAATGGGTATTGTGGGCGAGGCTTCGCCGTCAAAACCATCAGCGCCTCCAAATTCGGCAGCTGACACGAACGACGCAAACACGGTGGCGGCGTTAGATACTCAGTACCAAGCGGCGGTTAAGGCGAATGACGCCGCGACCATGGACCGGATTTTGGCTGATGACTTTGCTTTGGTGACCGGACACGGCGGTGCTTCGACAAAAGCCGACTTGATCAAGCAAGCGCAAGAGAAACGGACAATCTACGAGCACCAGGAGGAGAAAGAAGGCACGCAGAAAGTGCGGGTATGGGGCGACACGGCCGTTGTTACGGCGCAACTGTGGATTAAGGGGACGGAACAAGGAACACCGCTGGATTATCGTCTCTGGTTCAGCGACACGTACGTTCGGACGCCAGTGGGTTGGCGATACGTATTCGGCCAAGCATCGATTCCGTTGCCGACAACAGGCGCGCAATAACGTCCATTTTCGACTGCGGCGACTGTTTACGACGCAATGGCGAGGTATTGCCCGGTCAGAAAGCGCGGACATGTTTTGCGCACTCCAAAATGGATCGCGTAAAACATGGCGAATCCTTGATTTCATCGCCAGGTGCAATCCCGTAAGGCATCTTGCTTGTGCCAAACGCGGCTACAAATTCAGTGGGGATAGATTAGAAGCCGCATCAACTGCTGGCCGTACTCCGTCAGATGCGCCCGCTTGCCGCGACCGGCGATCTCGCCGCGAGTTAAAAAAGAGTAATCGATCGAGCTTGGTTTCACGTAGATCAGTTCAGGTTGTGAGACTTTCTTGTCGCTCGGTTCGATCTTTAAAGGCACACCGGAACGTGCAAAAGAAACTTCCCAGGACACGGTTTTTCTATTCGCATCGCCTTTCACCATCCAGGGATAGTTTTTGGGTAGCTCAAAATAGCGTGATCGCGGCACCCTCACTTTGTAAAAGGTTTCTTCGGCTTCGAAGAACTGCGGAATGGTCAGTGCAGGATCGTTGCGGAGTTCTAGAAATAGCCGTGCGATGTCGATGCCGTTGAGATTGATCCCGTTGTAGATGCCGTGCCGATTCGGGTCCCTTTTGTAGAGCTGGTCGTACCACGCTTCGAACTGATGGCTGAGCATGAGGTTGAGTTCCAAGTGAAGATGTGCGCGCGCCTGATTAAGGCCGGCGCCGGTGTAACCCATCACGGCGACATGTTCGCCGAGCTGCACTGCTTGCCCAACATGCACGTCGATCTTGCTGAGATGACCGTACAAACTGTAATAGGGCGAACCATCCCAGCGATGCTCGATCACGATGTATTTTCCATAGTTGGAGTAGACCGGCACGAAATTAGTGTAAACGACTCTGCCCGCACCGATCGCGCGTACGTCGTCGAGTGGTTCTCCGTTTGCGTCGCGATGCAGGCAGCGGATGTCGATTCCTTCATGAAACCGGGTATAAATAACGCCAGCCGCTGTCTCGACTGGATCGCGCACGAAACCGTACTGGCCGCCTTCCCACGGCATCGACTTCTGTCCCTTGTAATCGCGCTCGATGTATTGATAAAACGCAGGTCCGCCGCCATGAAATAGCGCGTCGTTATCGGTGGGCAGGATAACATCGATAGCACCGGAGTGATCGGCCCTCGCAAATTCTTTCGGAGTGTCGTTTTGTGCAAGCGTGGGAGTCCTCGACCACAGCAATAGCGCAAACGCAATGGTGGGCCAGTGCGGGCCATGTCGCTCCTTCTGGGGACCGTAGGCCGCTGGCCTGTAGTTCACGGCAGTTTGCCGCGAGCCGCCGTAGCCAATTCGAATCATGACGAACCCACTGATTGATTGCGCTTTGCGCAAAATGCGTTCGGCAGGAGCGCCGGACGCTACAGGCCGGCAGACTGTGCTCCCCAGAAACACATCATCGCGCATTCGCTCGAGCAACTATCGCTTGCGCGGCCCGATCAGGCGCCAGTCCTTCTTCATCGATTCGATGTCAGGTTTCGTTAGGCCGGCGGCGATGTAAATCTGGCCATCGGACACGCGCTTGTCGATCTGCAATTCGGTAATGGGCCGCCCATTGATGAAAACAAAAAGCAAACTGCCGCGCCGTTCGACGCTCAACGTGTCAAGCGCAATCGTGCCGTGATCATCGAGTTGGAATAGCGCGCCGTAATTGTCCTTTGCGATTTGATACGGGTAAAATGCCACCACATCGTGCTCAGTGATACGCGCCACCTTTTCAATGGCAACCTCCTGGCCGGAAAATCGCGCGCGAACGGATGTTGAAAACACCGCAGTATCCCGTGGGTTCGCTTCGACGTGCAAGCGAAACATGCAATGTCGATCTTTCGCGGTCGCGGAAAAAGGCATGACGAACGCGAGCAAGGCGCTCGCGCAAAGCATTTTCATGGCGGATTGATAAAGGGTTTGACAGGATTTGCAACGTTTGCTGTTTAACCCGCGCATGATCCGAAGCGTTGCGTTTCTCGTGTTGGTGCTCGTCACGACGGCGAGCGCTTTCGCGCAGGAGCCCACTGCGGCAGCGGCACCCACGCCGGCGAAGCGCGGCTGGATCGGCCGATTACTTCATCCGTTTTCTTCGTCGGCCCCAAGCGTCCCAAATTACAAAGATCCCAAATTGCGTGGGCTGACTCTTGAACTGCAGGTCTCGCCGCAGCCCGTGAAGCTCTCCGAAATTCGCCAGCTTGAAATCAAGGCGGTACTGGCCAGCAAAGCAAAGACGGCGATTGCACTCGATTTTCCGACCGATCAGCGAATCGAGATTTATTTGATGACTACCGAGGGCAGGCTTCTCGCGAAATGGTCGGACAACCATGCGATCAATGCCAAACCCGGCACGGTCACGATTAATCCGGAAGAGCACATCGAATACAACGAGAGAATAGCCACGCGCGATCTGACGCCAAATAAGGTTTTCGTAGCGGAAGTTTTTTTCCCGAAATATCCGGAGCTGCGCTCCCGGCAAAAATTCCTGACCGCTCCATGACGAAGAAGTGATTTGTGAATAGTGATCAGTGAATGGTAGAAAGGCGCCAACCAGTTCATAACGATCACTAATCACTATTCACCGATCACGATTCACGTTGAATTTGCTCTCCGACTACCACACTCACCCGCAAGCACATCGCGTGCAGCCGTACACGCAGTCGCTTTTGCAACCGTGGATCGAAAGCGCACGGCAGCATGGGCTGCGGGATATCGCTTTTACCGATCACGATCGTTTTCACACCGGGATCGATTTCGATCAAATCGATCTGCTGCGCGAAAAGAATGTCGATCTAAAAATTCGTGCCGGAATCGAGCTGGACAATGATCTGCAAACTTCAGCTGCCGGTCGAAAATGGATCGAGAGGAATTGGGACAAGCTCGATTTTGTTCTCGGCTCGGTACACTATCTGGATGATCCGGTGCAAATGTTCGACAGCGTGCCAGCGGGCGCGGCGCAATTCGCCGGGCGCGATATTGACATCTTGTATGCCGATTACTTTCGGCGTGTTCGCGAAATCGCGGGCACCGGTCTCGTTGATTGCCTGGCACATCTGGACCTGATCAAGATCCACGGCCATCGACCAAATTCTGAGATCCGCCAGCTGGTCGATGAAACGCTCGAGTTCATTCGCGCCCGCGATCTCGCAATAGAACTTTCCACCGCTGGCTGGCGCAAGCCGGTCAGCGAGCTTTACCCGTCGGACGAAATTATCCACCTGGCGCTAGAGAAGGGGATCCCATTCACCACTGCGTCCGATGCTCATTCGCATGTCCAACTCGGTGAAAATTACGATCGCCTTGCCGAGAAGATGTCGATATTCGAGATCAACGAGGTGTGTGTTTATGAGAAGCACCAGCGGACTGTTAAAACATTAAAAAGGTCAAAACGTTAAAAAGTTAAATCGGACTTTTCCGTTTCAACTTTGTAACCCTTTTAACGATTCAACAATTCACAATGTAACCAGACTATCCCAACCCGGGAATTCCTAAACCGCCGGTAATCTTGCTTACTTCGGTTTGGGCCAGCGCTTTGCCTTGCTCGATCGCTTGCTGGACTCCGCTCAAGACAGCTTCTTCTAAGAATTCCACATCGTTAGGGTCGACAATTTCCTTGTCGATCTTGAGGGAGATCACATCGCCGGCGCCGTTGGCCGTTACTTTTACTTTGCCGCCGGCCGCGCTGACCTCGACCGTTTTCTCTTCCAGCTCGGCCTGGGTTTTCGCCATTTGCTTCTGCATCTTCTGCGCCTGCTTCATTAACTTGTTCAAATTCATAGTTCCAAAATATCACGATCTGATTTTACCTTTGAACATCTCCAACGCTTCTTGAATTAGCGGGTCGTCTTTGAAGGTTTCGGTTGATTTCGGCTCCTTCGCCTTCGGCAACTGAATTCCCTCCCGCGCGATAAATTTCACCGTCCAATCGCGTCCGCTCGCTTCTTGCAACAGCGTTTCGAGCTGCTTGCGATTGTTCGTGCTCGCCAGAGTTTCAATCGCCGCTTTTTGGTTCGGCGGATAACCGAGCTGAAAATTGCGGCCTTCAATTCCAATCGGTGCAACCGATTCGCTCAAAGTGCGCAAAAAACTTCGCGCCGGAATTTTGCCTACGACTCTCTGCCAAAGTTCTCCTGGCTTTGGTGGGCTCGCGGACGCATTTTCCTCGATGCGCGATGCTGTAGACGCGGCCGAATCGGCCGCAGACCTTTGAAATGCAGGCGACACGCCTGCCACTACAGCACCAGATTTCTTATGTGAGACCGCGTTTCCGTCACGCAGCTCCCCGAGCTTTTCAATCACTTCATCGAGCGTCGCCTGGCCCAGGCTCTGGATCGCTTTGATGACCGCTACCTCGAAGTGTAGTTTTTTATTCGGCGCCCACTTCATTCGACCTTCCGCTTCGGCAAATTGGTCGATCAATTCGAGCAAACGATCCGTTTCCACGAGCTCGGCCTGCGCCGCGAGCGATTTGCGCAAATCAGGATCGACATCTTCATCCAGCGCATCTGGTTTCACTTTGAAAACGAGCAGATCGCGCAAGATATGAAATCAAGTCCGACATTAATCGCATCATGTCTTTGCCGGCTTCGCATTGCTCGTGCAAAAGCTCGACGGCGCCGGCGGTTGCGGCGCGAAAATTTTTTCTGTGAAATCGGCGACCGTTTGCTCACTGGTGAACCCAAAAACATTCAACACGTCCGCTTCGGTGATCTTTTCGCCGCAAAACGCGACCAGTTGATCAAGCATCGATTCGGCATCGCGCATTCCGCCTTCCGCCCCGCGGGCGATCGCGTGCGCGGCTGCCGGTTCGAGCGTGATCTTTTCCTTGCCAGCGATGAATTGGAGATGATCGCGCGATTAATTTCGCGGAGATTCGGTGAAGATCGAAACGCTGGCAGCGGCTGACGATCGTCGGCAGAACTTTCTGGGGCTCGGTCGTCGCGAAAATGAATTTTACGTGCGGCGGCGGTTCCTCCAGCGTCTTGAGCAACGCATTGAACGCGGCGGAAGTGAGCATGTGCACTTCGTCGATAATGTAAATTTTGAATCGCGACTTGGCCGGCGCGTAACGCGCGTTGTCGCGCAGCTCGCGCACTTGCTCGACGCCGTTGTTGCTCGCGCCGTCGATCTCGAGCACGTCCAGGCTATTGCCCGCCGCGATCTCTTGGCAATTATCGCACACGCCGCACGGAGTCACGGTCGGCCCGTGAATGCAATTGAGCGCTTTCGCTAAAATTCGCGCAGTGGAGGTTTTCCCGATGCCGCGTGGCCCGACGAACAAATAGGCGTGCGCCAGACGGTTTTGCGCGACCGCATTTTTCAGCGTGCGCGAAACATGCGACTGGCCGACAATATCGTCGAACGTCTGGGGTCGATATTTCCTCGCGAAAACCTCGTAGCTCACAGTTCGAATCTAATGCGGAGCTAGGCCAAGCGAAAACAGAAATCTGGGTCGCGCACGCGTCTCGCGTGCAAACGCCAGTCCGGCTCGACCTTCTGCGTCTCGCCGAAATCGTCTCCTCCTTAGTTGAATATTGGATGTTGGGCGTTCCTCCTTCGCTCCGCTTCGGCGAGACAAGTGAGCGCTTGCCACGCCGAAGCTTTCGGCGTAGGCGGGTTGGACGTTTCTTTGTGTTCACAAGATCGAAATCGACGCTTTTCCTCTCGTTTCTGCTGGTACCCGTAGTCGCACTGAATTCACCCGCGCGTGAACCGCAGCAAGCTCCGCCCGCGATATCGAAAACGGAAAAGAAAAGCATCCGCGCGCGCGATCTTGGGATTCCGTTTGACGGCATGCCGGGCCGATTCAATGCGATCACTGATGTGGCCGGTGTAGAAGTGGGTTACACCACGCTAATCAGCGGCCAAGGCAAACTCGTCGCTGGCAAGGGGCCCGTGCGGACGGGTGTGACGGCAATCATTCCGCGCGGTCACGATTCGCTGAACGATCCCGTTTACGCCGGTGTCTTCAGCTTAAACGGCAACGGCGAGATGACGGGCACAGCGTGGATCGAAGAAAGCGGATTTCTCGAAGGGCCGGTCGTAATCACGAACACGCACAGCGTCGGCGTCGCGCGCGACGCGGTCATTGCGTGGCGGGTGAAGCATGGCGCAGCTGATACGACCGGGTATTGGTGGAGTCTTACCGGTCGTTGCCGAAACGTGGGACGGCTGGCTCAACGATATGAATGGTTTTCATGTCAAACCGGAACACGTTCTTCATGCACTCGACACGGCGCACGGCGGCGCAATTGAAGAGGGGAGCGTCGGCGGCGGTACGGGAATGATTTGCTATGAATTTAAAGGCGGCAGCGGCACCGCCTCGCGCAAGATCGACATCAGCGTTGGCAAAGATAAACCGGCGCAAAATTTATCGTTGGCGTTTTTCTTCAGGCGAATTTCGGACGCCGCCCGCTACTGACAATTGCGGGCGTCCCGGTCGGCAAAGAAATTCCTGGCTCCGTTTATAAGGAAGAGACTGGTTCGTGCATCATCGTGATCGCGACCGATGCGCCGTTGTTGCCGAATCAGCTCAAACGGCTCGCGCGTCGCGCGTCCCTCGGTCTCGCGCGCACCGGCAGTATTTCGGGAAATGGGTCCGGCGACTTGTTTGTCGCCTTTTCGACGGCGAATCCCAACGTTGCCAATCCAGATCAAATTACCCATTCGATCCAAACGATCCCAAACGATCTGATGGACCCGATCTTTAGCGGCGTCGTGCAAGCGACGGAAGAAGCAATCGTGAATGCGCTTGTGGACAATCAAACGATGACCGGCGCGAACAATCATCGTGTCGAGGCACTTCCCCGCGATCGTTTGCGTGAAATCTTGAAGAAATACGATCGCCTTTCGCAGTGAAATTTGCGGAGCGAAGAAGTTAAACATGGTCGCGATCGAGGCTGATCAACGGAAGAATTTGCTCCTGGTCCGATACCGGGGGTTGATTGGGTCGGGCGAAATGCAACGCGGTTTAGACCAAATCAAGACGGGGCTCGCGAAGTTGGAATCTGGTTTCCGAGTTTTAGCGGACCTGACCGACCTGGAATCGATGGATGTCGCGTGCGCACCGTTCATCGAGAAGGCAATGGATTTGTGTAATGAAAAGGGTGCATCACTCGTGGTCAGAGTGATTCCCGATCCTCACCGCGACATCGGTTTGCAGATCATGTCTTATTTTCACTACAGCGGCGATGTTCGCTTCGTCACCTGTGAAACTTTGACTGAGGCGGCAAAAATACTTCGTAGTTGAGGCTAAGCGCCACGGATGCAAGTTCCTCGTCCACAAAGAAGCCGCTCTCGGTTTTGACATCGACGGTGGGCAATTGAACCAACATGATAAAAACCGTGGTAAGCTCTAGCCGATTTTAATGTCAGCAGAGCTTAAACCCCATCTTCGTCTCGAGATCGCCTACGTCTTGTTTATCGACATCGTGGGCTACTCCAAACTGCTCATCGACGAGCAGAAAGCTCGAGAGAAGGACCTTGCCATTGAACAGATCGCCACGGTGGAGCGCGTCCCGAACTATCTCACCTACGGTTTTCTAAAGCTCAGACCTGAATGGGACTCGCTGCGCGGCGATCCGCGCTTCGAAAAAATCGTCGCCTCTCTGGCGCCGAAAGAATGAGTAGAGCCTTCGCTCGCAACCGAGTAGAATTCGTCGCCGTGTCCGCAGAGGTTAAGAAGGAGATTGAACTCGAGATCGCCTATGTCCTTTTCGTCGACATAGTCGGCTACTCCAAGTTGCTGATTGATCAGCAACGCCGGTCGCTCGAGCTACTGAACGAGATTGTCCGCGGCACGGAACAATTCCGCAAAGCGGAAGCGAGTCATCGGCTGATTACAATTCCGACCGGCGACGGGATGGCGCTGGTTTTTTACAACACCCCGGAAGCGCCGGTGGAATGCGCCCTTGAAATCAGCCGCGCGGCCAGGGAACATCCCGAGCTCAAGCTGCGCATGGGTGTGCACAGCGGCCCGGTGAGCGGAGTGGTGGATGTGAGTGGACGCGCCAACATTGCCGGCGCCGGGATCAACATTGCGCAGCGGGTAATGGATTGTGGCGATGCCGAGCACATCCTGCTTTCCAAACATGTAGCGGAAGACTTGGAACAGCTTGGCCATTGGAAAAAGCATCTGCACGATCTGGGTGAGGCGGAGGTGAAACACGGTTCACGTGTGTCAGTGGTGAACCTGTACACGGAAGAGCTTGGTAATCCGGAGGTGCCGCAAAAGTTTCTCCAAGCGCGGCATAAAACGGCGGCGGTGCCGCTAGCACCTGAGAAGCCCAGTCTAAGTCGTGGCTGGATCATCGCTGCCGCTGTAATGGTCGCCGCCGCACTTGCTGTGGGCGGATACTTGTTGTCGCGGCGTTCCGCGCTAGTCGCGAGTAGTAGTAGTGTCTCATCCCCGATCGCTGCCGCTACTCCTGCCATGGCTCCCGTCACAGCTCCGGCCGCGACTTCTGAAAAAAGTATCGCGGTTCTCCCATTTGATAACCTGAGCGATGACAAACAGAATGCCTTCTTCACCGATGGCGTACAGGATGAGATTTTGACTGATCTGGCGAAAGTTGCTGATTTGAAAGTGATCAGCCGTTCAAGCGTGATGCAGTACAAGAGTGGTGTGGCACGCGATCTACGCAAAATTGGACAAGAGCTCGGGGTGGCGCACCTGCTGGAGGGTAGCGTGCAACGCGTGGCTAATCGCGTACGGGTCAACGCGCAGCTGATCGATGCCCGCAATGATGCGCATCTATGGGCGCAGACTTACGACCGCGACTTGGCCGATGTTTTTGCCATCCAAAGCGAGATTTCCAAAGCTATCGCCGACCAGTTGCAGGCGAAGCTCTCGCCCGCCGAGAAGAGCGCGATCGAGCAACGACCGACGAATGATGTCGCCGCATTCGATCTCTACAGTCGTGCCAAGAACCTGACGTTAACCACGGCCTTTAGCGCCATCGCAGCCAAAAACCTCGATGAAGCCATCACTTTACTGAACCAGGCGCTCCAGCGTGATCCTTCATTCTTCGTTGCGCAGTGCGACCTCGCCCGCGCGCACGACCAGCTCTACGCATTGGGTCTCGATCATACTCCGGCACGGCTGGCGACGGCTGAAGCTGCAGTTGAAGCTGCGATTCGGCTGCGGCCGGAAGCCGGCGAGTCTCACCTCGTGCGGGCCCAGCATTTGTACTATGGCTATCGTAATTACGACGGTGCCTTGAAGGAACTCGAGCTCGCGCGCCAGACATTGCCCAACAGTGCGGAAATCCTGGAATTGACTGGTTACATTCTTCGCCGGCGCGGTAAGTCGGAGGAGGGATTGCAGTTTATCCAGCGCGCTCTTGATGTTGATCCACGAAATTTCTTCACCCTCGGGCAGATCGCATTAAGTTATGGGTTCCTAAAACGGTACCCCGAAGAAGCTGCCGTGCTGGATCGCGCGCTCGCCGTCAAACCCGACGATGTGGAAACGCGCGCCGCACGCGAGTTGATCGCACTTGATTGGAAGGCAGATACGCGCCCGCTTCATCGCATCATCGATGAAATTCGCGCGCAGAACCCGGGTGCGGTTCAAAACATCGCCGATGTCTGGGTATTATGCGCATTTGCCGAACGTGATCCCGCTGGTCTCGAGAATGCTCTTCGCGCGCTTGGCAACAACTCGTGGGGAGACGATGCCACCCTTCTGAGTGTTCCACTCGGGGAAGCATTACTCGCTGGCCTCCAGCATGATGAAGAAAAAGCACGTGCCGCATTTACGCGAGCGAGAGAGGAGCAGCAAAAATCCGTGCAGGCGGATCCAAACTTCGGTCCTCCCCTTTGTATTCTTGGCTTGATTGATGCGGGTCTGGGACGGAAGAAAGAAGCGTTGGAAGAGGCTCAGCGCGCCTTAGACTTGATGCCGGTCACGAAAGATCTGTCAAACGGGACGGACATGCTTCAGTATGGCGCGATCATAGCGGCGTGGGCTGGCCAAAAGGATCTGGCTTGCGAGCGTCTTTCTGCTGCCGTGGGTCATCCAAGCGTACTGAGCTACGGCCGACTCAAGCTGTTGCCGTGGTGGGACCCGCTCCGTGGCGATCCGCGCTTCGAGAAAATCGTCGCCTCGCTCGCACCGAAAGAGGCGAAGTAGTCGCAATGCCCGCTAAGCACAAATCCGAGCCGCATCTCACGACTGCTCATGTTCTGTTCATGGACGTGGTGGGCTACTCGAGATTGCTCGTGAACGAGCAACGCGAAGTCATCCAGCAGCTCAACCAAATCGTGCGGAAAACCGCGCAGTTCCGAAAAAGCGAGGCGGGCGGCAAACTCATTTCTATTCCTTCCGGCGACGGGATGGCGCTCGTGTTTTTTCAAAGTCCGGAGGAGCCGGTCCAATGCGCGCTGGAAATTAGCAGGGTATTAAAAAATCATCCACGCTTGCGGCTGCGCATGGGAGTGCACAGCGGCCCCGTCGATCAGGTGAAAGATGTCAATGAAAGGTCAAACGTCGCTGGCGCGGGAATTAATATTGCGCAGCGAATGATGGATTGCGGCGACGCCGGACACATTCTGGTGTCGAAACGCGTGGCCGACGACCTCGCGCAAGACAGTCTTTGGCAGCCACATTTACACGAGCTTGGCGAGATCGAGGTGAAGCACGGTAACCGCGTTCACGTCGTAAATCTCTACACGGAGGAACTCGGCAATCCCGACGTGCCGGAGAAATTCAAAGGTGTAGGGGCGGCCGTGTCGGCCGCAACAAAACTGACCTCCAAACCGACCATTCCGCGCTGGATTGCGATTGCTGCAGCGGTTCTGATCAGCGCCACGCTCGCGGTGGCTGCGCTGCTCTGGTCACGGCGTGCTTCAACGAGCGCGAGCAGCGTTGCCGCGTCATCGCCGGCAGCCGCTGCCTCTCCGACGTCTGTTGCCGCAGTGCCGGAAAAAAGCATTGCTGTCCTTCCGTTTGAGAACTTGAGCGAAGAAAAAGCCAACGCCTACTTTGCCGACGGCATCCAGGACGAGATTCTAACCCGCTTATCCAAGATCGCCGATCTGAAGGTGATCTCGCGTACATCCACCCAGCATTACAAAAGCGCCCCGGAAAACCTGCCTGAGACCGCCAGGCAACTTGGCGTCGCCCACATCCTAGAAGGAAGTGTGCAGAAGAGCGGCGACGCCGTGCGCGTAAACGTTCAGCTGATCAAAGCAGCTAATGATTCGCATCTTTGGGCCGATACCTTTGATCGCAAACTGACCGACATCTTTTCAGTTGAGAGCGAGGTGGCCAAATCCATCGCCGACCAGTTGCGAGCGCACCTCACCGGTCGGGAAGAGCAAGTCATTGCCGCCAAACCGACAGACAATCCTGAGGCTTACGATGCCTACCTGCGTGGGCTGGCTTATACGCTGAAAACGGCAAACACACCCGCCAACGCCCTTGGCGCGCAGAAATATCTCAGAGAAGCGGTGCGGTTGGACCCGAAGTTCGCGCTTAGTTGGGCACTGCTATCAAACTTGGAAGCGCGCGGCTACATCACACAGGCTCTTCAACCAACCGTCACCTTGCGTGAAGAGGCCCGGCAGGCAGCCGAAACCGCGCTCGCTCTTCAGCCCAATCTAGGCGAGGCCGTATTAGCCAAGGGTAACTACCACTACTCCTGCCTGAAGGAGTACGACACTGCAGTGCGCTATTTTGAGCAAGCACGCCAGTTTCTGCCGAATAGTAGCCGGATTCCTGAATCGTTGGCTTATGTCGCGCGGAGGCGAGGCCAGTGGGAGCGGAGCGAGTCGTACTTCGACGAAGCCGAGCGGCTCGACCCGCGCAACGCTTTCCTACTCACCCAGCACGTGGCTTCCTATTTCAACCTTCGTCGTTTCCCCGAAGCGGTGCGAAAGCTTGACCAGGTTCTCGATATTATACCAGACGACGTTGATACCCTTGTCGAAAAGGCGGCTTGTGCACAAGCCGAGGGCGACCTCCCGCGTGCCTCGGCGCTTCTCGCTCCGCTCCACCCGAACGCCGACGACACCCAGGCCTTGGAAACACAAGTTTACCAGGCGATCCTGGAGCGCCGCCCTGGACAGATCATCCCTCGGCTAAAGGAGATACTTGACACACCTGATTCAGCGTTGGGTTACGTCAATGGCGAACTGCGCTTTTTCTTAGGCTGGGCGCAAGAAGTCGCCGGCGACCATGCCGCGGCCCAGGAAAGTTGGCGACAGGCGCGCGGCGAATTGGAATCTTTCCTCAAAGAACAGCCGGAAAATTATTTCCTCATTGGAGATCTCGCGCTGACCAATATGGGTCTTGGTGACAAAGCGGCCGCATTGACTCTGGCCGATCGGGCGATGGCCGCGATCCCGATTGAGAAAGACGCGTTGGATGGTCCCGCTCCCATCGAGATCCTGGCCCGGGTGACGGCTCGGATGGGGGAGCCCGACCGCGCCATGGCCGCTTTACAGAAACTGCTCTCGATACCATACACTGGCCCACTGGCTGGAAACATGCCGCTCACTCCTGCGCTGCTCCGGCTCGATCCGATGTTCGATCCGCTCCGCAATGATCCGCGCTTCGAAAAGCTCGTCGCTTCGTCCGCGCCGAAGTGATTGGAAGATTGAAGTTGGAAGCTGGGAGTTAGGATATCGTTTCTTAAAACCCGAAATCCTGCTCTCTGCCCCTGACTTCTGAGTTGGATGTTGGATGTTCGGTGTTCGATGTTTGCGGTAAGCTCTGACCTCTGACTCCTCCCGCTCCCATTTATAATTGCGGAAACAGTCGTCCGGTCCGTTGCATGTAATCGCGATACGATTCGCCGAAGAACTCACACATCATCTTTTCCTCACGCGGCGTCCTGACTAAATAAAGAAGCGCAACCGTCACGAAGCCTGCCCAACCCGCGAGCCAGTTTTGCAACAAGAAGCCCTGCGCGAGCGCAAACAGAAAAATCGCGGCATACATCGGATGTCGGATGCGTCGATAAACACCATGCACGATCAGTTCATGATCTTTGCGCATTTCCAACGTGATCGACCAGTTGAGGCCAAGATCGACATGCGCACGCCAAAACAGCCAGAGCGCGATCACCATTGCCACTGCCCCGCACCAGGGGATGAATGCGGGCAAACGATAATCAGCGAACGCCAGCCAGGGTGTGAACAGATAGAGCGCGGGCAGAACGATGCTTCCCACAAAGACCAACGCTACGAGCGCGCGATCGGCCACGTCGACCCTGCTGACCACTTTCTCGTTGCGCTTCGTGCGTCCGCCAAAGACACCGCGAATGCCGATATAAACAATCAAGCCGACCAGATAAATAAGATTCCACGCTTGAATCCGCATAGGTGCGCAAGAACGCCGATTAAAAGAAAATCAGATAAGTTCGCCGAAATCGAGAAGTTGCAGCGAATGATCGGCAGGCACGACGATCCCGATTAGGCATGTAACAGCATGGGACTTGCTCCCGTGTACGGGGTGTGATGGTGAACCCACCGGATAATCGAAGTGCGCGCATACTGATCGTTGACGATGAAGAACTCAGCGCATCGGCTCTGAGCAAGATCCTAGAACAAGCCGGTTATACCAACTGCACAGTTATGACCGACGCGCGGCTGGCGGCGGAGCGGTTTCTCGATTTCAACCCGGATCTTTTACTGCTCGATTTGCACATGGAGCCGGTCTCCGGCTTGGCGGTCCTAAACCGAATTAACGATTTGATGGCCCCACACACGCGACCGCCTGTTCTGATTTTGACGGCAGATACTAGTCCGCAAGCCAAGCACGAAGCGTTGGCGGCGGGTGCAACCGATTTTCTGGCCAAGCCGCTTGATCCCGTCGAAGTGGTGCTTCGAATTGAGAACCTGCTCACCGCCCGCAAGCTCTATCAACAGTGCCAGCTTTACAGTGGGGGCCTGGAGCGGCTGGTAAGCAAACGGACGCTTCAATTGCAACAGCAGACAACAGAGTTGGAGGAGGCCATGGCGGAGCTGCGGCAGACTCAGCAACAGGTCATTCAGCAGGAGCGAATGCGGGCCCTCGGCACGATGGCGTGTGGCATCGCGCACGATCTTAATAACGGTCTCTCTGTGATTTTGGGTTTCGGCGACATATTGCTCGCGGACGGTGAGAGATTTCCAGAGAATTCGAGCGCGAGAATGCACCTACAAGAGATGGTTCTGGCAGGGTGCGACAATGCGAAACTGGTGGATCGTTTGCGGGAATTCTATCGTCCCCGCGCGCCACGCGAACCTCGGCAAGCAGTCAATTTGAATGAAGTGATCGAACAGACGATCTTGCTTACTGCGCCAAAATGGCAATCCCAAGCGAGCGGCGAGGGGGCGACCATTCACATCGAAAAAGAACTTGGTGATATTCCGCTCGTTTGTGGCGTGCCAGATGAGTTGCGGGAAGTTCTTACGAATCTTATTCTCAACGCCATCGATGCGATGCCTCGTGGCGGCAGCATGTCCTTTCGTACCCGGCAGGAGGGTCAGCGTGTCCGCCTGGAGATGTCCGACACCGGGGCCGGTATGACCGAAGAGACGCGCCGAAATTGCCTCGAACCATTTTTCACGACCAAGGGAGACCACGGTTCGGGCCTCGGACTGTCGATGAGTTATGGCATCATCCGGCGGCACGGAGGAAGCATCGAGATCACGAGCCAGCTTAACAAAGGAGCCACATTTACAATTTATCTGCCGGTGCCCACCGAAGCGATCCAAGCCGACAGCGTCGCCGCAGGACAGAGGATGCAGGCTCTCCGGGTCCTGGTGGTGGACGATCAACCTGCAATCCGAGAGATTGTGAGCGCGTATCTCGCGGAAGACCAACATATCGTTGAAACGGCCGCCAACGCGCGCGAGGCAATGGAGAAATTTCGGGTAGATCATTTCGATCTGGTGATTACCGATCGCGCCATGCCGGAGGTGAACGGTGATGAGCTGGCCGCCTCAATCAAAGAAGTTCAACCGCGCGAACCTGTAATCATGCTCACAGGCTTTGCCGACTTAATCAACGAGAGCGGTGGTCGCCCAAAGAATGTCGATTTAGTCCTAACTAAACCGGCGCGTTTAGACGATCTGCGCAAGGCGATCTTCGACGTAATTGTGCAAAACTCATCCGAGAACTAAGCAGTAAAGTTGCGGATTCGGGATGGGGCGTTCTGATCTCTGACCTCTGACCTCTGACCTCTGACCTCTGACCTCTGACTTCGCCGCGCTTACCGGAATTTTCCCGTTGCAACGCGGCGCAACAGGCGTGAGATTTTTTTCGGCGGCTTATTACGGGTTTATGTTTTTGCGCGGCTTTTTTTGGACCCGCAGAGATGACGACAAGTGGAGCAAGTTTTCCCGAGTTATTCCAGTGCTCCTTCTTGTCTTCTCTGGTTTTTCCTCGGCGCAAACGCAGCCGACACCGACGCCGGAACCTGGGACGGGAATCGAAGGCGTGATTACTCTTGGTCCAACTCATGGCGGGCCAGCCAGAATTGGCGTTCCCGATTCCAAGCCGCTCGCGAACGCGATTTTCGTTGTGGAAAACGAAAAGGGCGTGGTTACATCTTTCGCCACTGATGATCAAGGCCGGTTTCGGATTTCGCTAACGCCCGGCCACTACAGCGTTTCAGCAAGGGACAAGAAACCTAAAATCGGGCGTTATGGCCCGTTCGATGTCGATGTGTTGCCCGGTCAGATGACGAAGGTCGCGTGGTACTGCGACAGCGGAATGCGCTGATTTTAGGACTTTGATCCAGATCGAATCGACACCGCGAAACTACGGTTTGGACCAATATCTCGACAGGGACGAGCCGATCGGCAACTGGAGTGATATCGTGCAGGTCATCACGACTTAAATCCCCATTCCGCCAGGACCATTCGACTGGGAACGAAGCTAGAGCTTGTCACACAAGCTATTACCGAGATAGTGCAGAGCAAGCGCATGCAACGGGCGGTGGGCGATCTCAAAAGTACGCTCCGGAAGATCTTTGAAGAACAAATAAGGTTCGCCCCGAGAGAACCTACCTTTGTCCCTAAATTAGTCCGCTAGCTTTGCTACTAAGTCGTCAGAGCTGTAGAGGCAGCCGTGTCGGCTGCGGCTAGTAGATTGCAGGCGGCACGCCTGCCACTACAGTTAAAAACAAAAAGCCGCCACGCACTGAAACGTGACGGCTGATTGTGAAATGCGGCTGCTTGTTAGGGGTTACTGATTGTTGTCAACCGTTCGTGGCGCAGGTTTGTTGAGTTCAACCCGATCGCTCACCTTCTGGATCTTCGAGTCCTGCTCTTTGAGACGCGCAGTGAAATCTTTCTGTTGTCGCGCCAGCTTCGCTTCCAATTCCTCCACCTTGCGATGCTCTTTGAGGAACTCGTTCAGCAGCATCGCGTTCACTGCTTCGTAGCGGACGCTGTACACTTTCCCGTCCGCATCGCGCACGACCAGATCGGGGTTCACCTTTTCCACTTCCTCAGCCACGAGGCCGAACTGCGGGATGCCCTTGGGATCAAGCTCGTGCTTGTAGCGGAAGGTCACTGGTTTCAGCGAAAGGATTGCTTCGCTCGCCTTGTTCATGGGTTTGATCGCGTCCTTGAAACGCTGCGAGGAAGGGATCGTGCCGAGTTGGCCGGTGGTGGCATCGATCAATACTGTGGTTCCTGTAACGGTTGCCCCATTGATACCGGCGATGAAGGTTGCCGTCTGAGATCCGAAACCACCATTGCCTACATCGCCTCCGATGCGAATGGTGTTGGATTCACCAGCAACACCAAGGTTACCGATGTCGATATTATTATTACCGGTCGTAAGATTCGAGCCAGAGTTAACGCCCAAAGCCACGTTGTTGTCGCCGGTGGTATTGTTAACTAGCGCGAGATTGCCATAAGCCGCGTTTGCGATGCCGGTGGTGTTGCTAACGAGCGCTTCAAAACCGTTGGCCGTGTTGCTGCCGCCGGTTGTGTTGCTAAATAGCGCGGCGTCACCGGTAGCCGTGTTGCCACCGCCAGTCGAATTACTAGTGAGCGCGTGATAACCAAAGGCCGCGTTAAAGCCGCCGGTAGTGTTGCTGGCGAGTGCGAAAGAACCCGCGGCCGCATTGTGGACGCCGGTCGTGTTGTTAGAGAGCGCTTGAAAGCCGGTTGCCGTATTATTGTCGCCGGTGGTGTTGCTAAAGAGTGCTTGCGAGCCATGGGCTGAGTTGTAGCTGCCCGTGGTGTTATTGGTGAGCGCGTTGAATCCCATGGCGGTGTTGTCGGTGCCGGTTGTGGCTGGGTTCAGCGCGCCATTTCCCGAAGCCGTGTTGTCATTGCCGCGGTCTTCCACTTCACCCGGACCAGTTGCGCCAGTCGCACCAGTTGCTCCCGTTGCTCCATTGGTTCCGTTAGTTCCATTGGTACCGTTTGTTCCGGTTGCTCCAGTCGCGCCAGTGTTGCCTTGAATCCCTTGAGGGCCTTGAGGGCCAGCTGGCCCGACATCACCGGTCGGGCCGGTAGGTCCGGTCGGCCCGGTCGGACCTTGAAAGCTGCTACTGTCTGCGGTGCCGAGCTGGTCGCTGTGCGTGTCGATGACAACAACCACATCACCCGGACCGATATGAGTACGATGGGCCTCACTAATTCCGGCGATAAACGTGGCGGTGTGGACGCTCGGGTTGCCGATGCGGATGGTATTCGCCTCGCCCGCGACATCGGTGGAAACATTGTGGTTGGGATCGAAATTGCCGACGTCGATGTTGTTATCGCCCGTGGTGAGATTTTGACCGGCTAATATCCCCAATCCCACGTTGTGGGAGCCGGTTGTGTTGCTAAAGAGCGCTTGCGAGCCATGGGCTGAGTTGTAGCCGCCGCTCGTGTTAGTGGCGAGCGCGTTGAATCCCATGGCGGTGTTGTCGGTGCCGGTTGTGGCTGGGTTCAGCGCGCCATTTCCCGAGGCTGTGTTGTGATTGCCGCGGTCTTCCACTTCACCCGGACCAGTTGCGCCAGTCGCACCAGGTGCTCCGGTTGCACCCGTCGCACCAGTTGCTCCGTTCATTCCCGGGGTTCCAGTTGCACCCGTCGCACCCGTCGCACCAGGTGCTCCGTTTGTGCCATTTGTCCCTGCCATTCCTTGCGGGCCCGTGGGGCCCGGCGCACCATTCGTTCCGTTGGTCCCGTTAGTGCCCGCCATGCCGGTTGCGCCAGTTGCACCCGTTTTTCCTTGCACACCTTGGGGGCCTGTCGCTCCAGTCATACCCTTTGGACCTGTGGCTCCAGTCATACCCTTTGGACCTGTGGGACCAGTCGGACCCGTAGGACCGCGATCATCATCGGCGCGCGCTGTCTGCGAAAGCGCAAGGCACACGGACGCCAGGGCGGCCAGCGAGACCAAAAGCAAACGGCGCCACGAAGACACCGGGTTGATCAAATTTCTTACCGGCAGAGTTATCGGTTTTCTTGGTTTCATTTTTTTGCTTGGGTGGATTATTGACTGCATTCACTGCAATCCAGTTCCGCGTGGAACCGGGGACCACCCTCTGCGAGACTTCTTCCAGGAAGCGACTCACTTCGGCTGACTCAGAGTTCCAGTTGGATCTGGAGATCGCGTTAAGCGGTGTCTCAGCGAAGATGCAGCCCCCACGGACTTGTTCAGTCCGGCCGAAGATCCGTTGAAACGTCGGGTGACGTAATCGAGGACGCTTTTACGAAGTCCAAAAATAATTGTCGAACTTTATTTTCGAGAAACGACTCTAACTAGAGGCCTTATATGATGGGAATTTTATTTTGGCGACTTCGGATAAACAGGCGTTGGGAGCTCAAACGCGATCTCCACTTCGTAACCGTCGAGATCTTTGAAGAACAAATAGGGCTCGCCCTAACAGGACTCACCTTTGTCCCTAAGTTGGTCCGCTAGCTTTGCTGCTAAGGTGCGCCGGAGGGTTAAACGCGAACGCGTTTGCTGCAATTTAATTCTAAGGTGGATCGGCCGCTCCGCCGGGCGATGTTAATGATTGCGGCTTCGCCGCCTAATTTTAGCATCGAGCAAGAGACTGCTCGATCCACCTATTATCTCTGGCTATTTGCTTGGGTCGAGCGCGAGGTATTTGTCGCGCGGCGGGGCGAAGGTGTGTCTCGCTGTACCTCGCAAGCTCTTCGCAATATTTCGGAACCCTTCCGAAGGTTGTCGGAAAGCGTTCCTTAATCAGCGAAGAGGCTTCGTTGATCCCTATCTTCTATTGTCTCTATCGTAAACCCAGCGTCTCTGACGTTTACTTGGAGATTTCCTTAACTAGTGTGCCCACATTGGGTGTGCCCCAGCCTGTTGAGAGATCCCATCCGGGCGTAGCGATAAAGCCAGGGACAGCGTTAAAGGGAAAAGCATTGCTGCCAAATTTGATGTCATGGAAAAATTCAGAATTCTCGCCCTCGGCGCCCATCGCGTAGAGTTTGGGATTTAGAAAACCCAAGGGACGGCCGGCCAACTGATTGGCGTCAGCAATGATACCAGCCCATTGCGGGCTACCCTCACTGGTGCCGCCAATAAAATAGTAGCCATTGGAATTGGGATTTGGAAAGAAGCCGACGTAAACCAAAATCGCGGTGAAGGGATCAGCGTTGTAAGCCACGTCGGGAATGCCGCGATGGTGATTAAGTGTTTTCTGCACTGATGCCGGCAGCAGAGATTGGTAGGCTGGTTCTGAGAACTGCTGGCTCACTCCGCCGCCACCGGCAGGGCCGACTAAACCGGTGTCCAATGTGATGACTGCGTTGTTCCAGACAATTTCATATTCGTATTTGCCGGCTAGGTCAGCATACAAACTAGTGCCGCCAACTGCCGTAACTAGGGGCGACGACGCTGGAAAACCCACAGCGGGGAAGGGAAAAAACATTGTCGCCGCAGCGTTAATGGGGCCCGCGCTACCATAATCGCCCGCGGAAGCCAGCACAGTAACATTTTCTTGCACGGCGCGCTCGTAAAAGTCCTCAAAATCTTCGAATACCTTCTGTCCTGCCGGAGTGAATAATGTGTTCTCTGTCGCGGCCCAGCTTTGAGAGATAATCTTGCCGAGATTGTGATCCAGAGCATACTTTTCCAGAGACAAGAACTCCGGCAGCCCTTGCACGCCCTCTGTTTCAGAGACGGGGCTAGTCAGCAATACAATATTGGCGCCCGGCGCTATGGCGTGTGCCCACTCAACATCGAGGGTTGTTTCGAATGCCCAACCGACCTGATCGCTGTTGTTCGGGTCGAAAGGAACCGTACCCAGAGGCGCAAGCACAGTGAAGGAAGGTGGATCAGGCAGACCGTAGCCTGCGTCAAACGTTTTCAAATCATTCGCGATGGTGGGGCTACCGAACGAATCGATAATGATGATCGTCTGCCCGGCACCGGTGAACCCAGCTTTCAGGATGGGCGTCAAGCCGTATGCCTGGCGGATTTGCTGCGGGCTGTAGCAGGGAATGCCAAAGTTAGCGAGACAAGAAGCATCCGGAGGAGCTTGCAAAGAAGCGGTCGAGACGAGTCTCAGCCCCTTCACCTTTGTTACCCGAGATAGAACATCTGAAACCGCGTTGGTTGGTGCCTGCCCGGGATGGCCTGACTGAGCCTGGACGGCTGGCACCGTGAAAAGCAAAGCGAAAATCATCCAACTCACTACAAATGTCTTCATATGTTTATGTCCTCCTATCGTTCACTGATGTGTTTTGATCAGTTAAACTGACAGGAACGTTGTATGCCAAACCGTAAGGTTGTATGTCAAGCCCATTTTGTGCAGTCGCGTATGATGGAGAAGGCGATATGTTACACATTAACTAAAGTGCCACGCGCTGAACGGCGGATACACCCTTGCCTACGATCTTCGCTGCATTACGAACGGAGTGCCCCGCCTTCAATAAACGGAGAATGTCTTTAACGCTTCTAAAGAAACACGTCGACGTCGTCAACGTGTGAAGATATAGCCGGCAGGACGAAGCCAGAGAGTCGAGAGGTGGGAAAGCGGTTCCCAAGTGTCGGGAACGCCGTTGATGATATCCTTTTGTCCTTTCTCGGTCCTTCCGAGAGGCGTTGGCGTGTTTCGAAAGCTCTCCGCAGTACTTTATAGAGGCTTCGCTGTGCGCCCGCTCCGGTTAGGGCCGGAGTCCGAGCCGCAGCAGGAATCGTTAAGGTAAAAGTTCGTTTCGGCATTCGGAATTCTCCACAGATTACGCAGATTTTCTGCCACCCCCTCCGGGCTGTATCGCCCTCCGGGCAGGAAGCTGATTGCCCTTCCGGAATCTGCGATGGAATTGGGGTTCCGAAAATCTGTGGAAGAAAATCAGGCGTGCCGATTGATCAACGGCGCGCTTTTTTGTTCCTATAGTTAAGACTCGATTTCGTCGCTTAGGTGGAACGCGCTCTCCGAGCGCGTTGCTAAAACTAACATCGAGGTTCGAGAGCTCGATCCATCTCCCACGAAAACAGCGTGCCGAGTGATCATCCGTCTTTGTGCGGCAACTGCCGGACTACGACGTGACAAGACGGCGCGCTTTTTTGTTTCTATAGTTAAGACTCGATTTCGTCGCTTAGGTGGAACGCGCTCTCCGAGCACGTTGCTAAAACTAACATCGAGCTCGGAGAGCTCGATCCACCTCTCACGAAAAGGCGTGGCGAGTGATCATCCGTCTTTTGCAATGCTACGACGTGACAAGGCGCCGCGCTTTTTTGTTTCTATAGTTAAGACTCGATTTCGTCGCCAAAACTGGGATGGTGTCCGCAGCGATGGCGAGCGAAGTAAAAAAAGAGATCGAGCTGCAGATCGCGCACGTCCTCTTCATCGACATCGTCGGCTACTCGAAGCTCTTGATTAACGAGCAGCGGCGGTTGCTCGAGCTACTCAATCAGATCGTGCGTGCGACGGAACAATTCCGCATCGCCGAGGCAAACGCCCGCCTGATTACCATTCCGACTGGCGACGGCATGGCGCTGGTCTTTTACAATACGCCGGAAGCGCCAGTGGAATGCGCGCTGGAGATCAGCCGCGCCGTAAAACAGCATCCGGAGCTCAAGCTACGCATGGGTGTGCATAGCGGCCCCGTTAGCGGAGTGATTGACGTGAGTGGGCGCGCGAACATTGCAGGTGCCGGCGTTAACATGGCGCAACGGGTGATGGATTGCGGTGAGGCCGGTCACATCCTTCTCTCAAAACGCGTCGCCGAGGATCTCGATCAATATGGTCACTGGCATCGGCATCTGCACGAGCTGGGCGAGTGCGAAGTGAAACACGGAACGCGCGTTTCGGTGACCAATCTCTACACCGAAGAACTCGGCAACCCGGAAGTGCCGGAGAAGTTCCGGCATGCGCGGGATGAGCTAACCGGCGCGGCTTTCGGCGAAAAAACGCCAGCCGGCGGCAAACGCTGGATTGCGATCGCTGCAGCGGTTCTGATCATCGCCACGCTCGCGGTGGCTGCGCTGCTCTGGTCCCGGCATGCTTCAACGAGCGCGAGCAGCGTTGCCGCGTCACCGTCAACTGCCGTCGCCTCTCCGGCATCTGTTGCCGCAGTGCCAGAGAAAAGCATTGCGGTCCTTCCGTTCGAAAACTTGAGCGAAGACAAAGCGAATGCCTACTTTGCCGACGGCATCCAGGACGAGATTCTAACCCGCTTATCCAAGATCGCTGATCTAAAAGTGATCTCGCGCACTTCTACACAGCAATATCAGAGCAAGCCGGGCAATCTTTCCGAAATCGCCCGGCAACTCGGCGTGGCCCACATCGTGGAAGGAAGCGTGCAAAAGAGCGCCGACGCCGTTCGGGTAAACGTGCAGCTAATCAAAGCAGCCAATGATTCGCATCTTTGGGCCGATACCTTTGATCGCAAACTAACCGACATCTTTTCGGTTGAGAGTGAGGTGGCCAAAGCCATCGCCGACCAGTTGCGAGCGAAACTTACTGGTCAGGAAGAGCAAGTCATTGCCGCCAAACCAACGGACAATACCGAGGCATACGATGCCTACCTGCGCGGCCTGGCTTATAGTCTGAAAACCGTAAACACACCCGCCAACGCCCTTGGCGCGCAGAAATATCTCAAAGAAGCGGTGCGGTTGGACCCGAAGTTCGCCCTTGCCTGGGCGCTACTCTCATACACGGATGCGCGCAGTTACCGAACACTTTTCCTTCAACCCACGATTGCTTTGCGGGAAGAGGTGCGGCAGGCTGCCGAAACGGCGCTCACTCTTCAGCCCAATCTGGGCGAAGCCGTCCATGCGAAGGGATATTATCACTACTCCTGCCTAAAAGATTACGACACAGCGGTGCGTTACTTTGAGCAAGCACGTCCGCTCCTACCCAATAGCAGCCGGATTCCGGAATCCCTAGCCTATGTCGAGCGAAGGCGTGGCCAGTGGGACCGAAGCGAGTCGTACTTCAACGAAGCTGAGCGAGTCGATCCGCGCAACGTTACCCTGCTCAGCCAGCACGCTCTTTCCTATAAAAATCTTCGTCGTTTCCCCGAAGCGCTACGAAAGCTTGATGAGGTGCTCAATATTATACCGGACGACGTTGATACCCTCGCGCAAAAGGCGAATATCGCACAAGCCGAGGGCGACCTGCCGCGGGCGGCCGCGCTTCTCGCTCCACTCCACCCAGGGGCCGACGACTCCAACGCCGTGGAAACACAAGTTTACCAGGCGATCCTGGAACGCAATCCCGGACCGGTCATCCCCCGATTACAGGAAATGCTGGTCAAGTCTGATCCAGCGTTGGGTTATTTCAATGGCGAACTGCGCTTTTGGTTAGGCTGGGCGCAGAAAGTTGCCGGTGACCGTCCCGCTGCCCAGGAAAGTTGGAAGCAAGCGCGCAGCGAACTGGAACCTTTTCTCAAAGAACAGCCGGAAAACTATGTACTCATTGGCGATCTCGCGCTGACCAATATGGGCCTAGGCGATAAGGCCGCCGCGTTCGCTTTTGTCGAGAAGGCGATGATCGCGGTCCCGATCGAGAAGGACGCTACGGATGGCCCGGTTCCGATTGAGATTCTCGCCCGAGTAACCGCGCAAATGGGCGAACCTGACCGAGCCATTGGCGCGTTACAAAAGCTGCTCTCAATACCATATGAGGGCCCACTGGCTCTTAACGTGCCGCTTACTCCCGCGCTGCTCCGGCTCGATCCGATGTTCGATCCGCTCCGGAATGATCCGCGCTTCCAAAAACTCGCCGCTGGGCCCGCACCGAAACTGTAGAGGCAGCCGTGTCGGCTGCAGTTATAATCACACACATGTCTGCCGAAGTAAAAAAAGAGATCGAGCTGCAGATCGCGCACGTCCTCTTCATCGACATCGTCGGCTACTCGAAGCTCTTGATTAACGAGCAGCGGCGGTTGCTCGAGCTACTCAATCAGATCGTGCGTGCGACGGAACAATTCCGCAAAGCGGAGGCAAACGCCCGCTTGATTACCATTCCGACTGGCGACGGCATGGCGCTGGTCTTTTACAATACGCCGGAAGCGCCAGTGGAATGCGCGCTGGAGATCAGCCGCTCTGTGAAACAGCATCCGGAGCTCAAGCTGCGCATGGGTGTGCATAGCGGCCCCGTTAGCGGAGTGATTGATGTGAGCGGGCGGGCGAACATTGCAGGTGCCGGCGTTAACATGGCGCAACGGGTGATGGATTGTGGTGAGGCCGGTCACATCCTTCTTTCAAAACGTGTGGCTGAGGATCTCGATCAATATGGTCACTGGCATCGGCATCTGCACGAGCTGGGCGAGTGCGAAGTGAAACACGGAACGCGCGTGTCGGTGACCAATCTCTACACCGAAGAACTTGGCAACCCGGAAGTTCCGGAGAGGTTCCGGCATGCACGGCATAAGCTAACCAGCGCGGCTTTCGGCGAGAAGGCCAAGTCTGGCAAGAACCGCTGGATCGCCATCGCTGCGGCAATTTTAATCATCGCGGCTCTGGCCATGGGCGCGCTGTTCTGGTCGCGCCACGCTTCACAAAACGGGAGGAGCATTGCCGCGTCACCATCAACTGCCGTCGCCTCCCCGGCATCTGTTGCCACAGTGCCAGAGAAAAGCATTGCGGTTTTACCTTTTGAAAACCTGAGCCGCGATCCGGACAACGCGTTCTTCACCGACGGCGTACAGGATGAAATTCTGACTGATCTGGCGAAGATCGCAGATCTCAAAGTGATCAGCCGCACTTCGGTGATGCAGTACAAAACCGGAGTGCAACGCAACCTTCGCGAAATCGCCCAGCAACTCGGTGTAGCGCATTTGCTAGAAGGCAGTGTCCAGCGCGCGGCCAACCGCGTTCGCGTCAATGCCCAGCTCATTGATACACGCAGTGACGCGCATCTTTGGGCCCAGACTTACGATCGGGATTTAGCGGACGTGTTTGCTATTCAAAGCGAAATCGCCAAGGCCATCGCTGATCAACTCCAGGCAAAACTTTCGCCGAGTGAAAAGAGTGCAATCGAACAGCCGCCCACGACGGACGTCACCGCGTTCGATCTCTACAGTCGCGCCAAGACTCTCCTTCTTTCGGTAACCTTCAGCGCAGCCAACGGGCAAAGACTTCGCCAGGCGGTCGATCTGCTGAACCAGGCACTGGCACGCGATCCGTCATTCTTTTTGGCGCAATGTCAGCTGGCCTACACGCACGACCAACTCTATTTTCTGGGCATTGATCACACCCCAGAGCGGCTTGCGTTAGCCGAAGCCGCTCTCAAGGCTGCGTTTCGTTTGCAGCCCGATGCCGGAGAAGCGCACCTCGCACGCGCCGAAAACCTTTACCGCTGTCACCTCGATTACGACGGCGCTCTGGCGGAGCTTGATATCGCGCGCCGAACCTTACCGAACGATCCCCGCGTCTTCGAGCTGACCGGATATATCCGGCGCCGACAAGGCCGCCAGGAGGAGGGGGTGCAGAACCTCCAGCGCGCCATTGAGCTCGATCCGCGTAATTTCTTCACTCTTGAGCAGATTGGCCTCAGCTACTATGGCTTGCGACAATACCGTAATGTGGCCTCAGTTCTCGATCGCGCTCTCGCCATCAACCCGAACGACGTCGACACACTTGTCACGCGCGCCTTGGTGGAACTCGACTCGAAAGCTGACACGCATCCCTTGCATCAGACGATCGACTCTATCCGGGCCAACAACCCCGCGGGACTTCAAAGCGTCGCCGACACCTGGCTAATCGGCGCGCTAGCCGAGCGAGATCGACCCGCCGCCGAAGCTGCGTTAACTGCGCTTGGCGACGGTACCTTTGGCAATGACGCAGTGCAGTTTCACCGCACCTTCGGCGAAGGCCTGATCGCACGCATGACGAAAGACGAAGCGAAAGCGCGGGCTGCTTTCACCACCGCGCGGGCGGAGCAGGAGAAAGTTATCCAAGAGCAGCCGGAATATGGCCCGGCGCTTTGTGTCCTTGGCTTAATCGACTCCGGGCTCGGACGAAAAGAGGAGGCACTGCGCGAAGGCCGGCGTGCGATCGAGCTGCTGCCCGTGGCGAAAGATTCTATAAACGGTACACATATGATTGAGTATTTCGCCATTACCGCTGCGTGGGCGGGCGAGAAAGACCTGGCGTGCGAGCAACTGGAGCGCGTGACGCGGATTCCCAGCTTGGGGACGGTTACCTACGGCCAGCTAAAGCTGAGCCCCTATTGGGACCCGCTCCGCGGCGATCCGCGCTTCGAAAAAATCGTCGCCTCGCTCGCGCCGAAGTAATCGGAGCATCTCGCAAACGACGCAATTGTCGCGCTGGTTCCCAGTTTCAAAAAAGGTTCGCGCAATTCTTGCAACGTTAATTCCGAACCCTCACTATCGACGGCAGAAATATCATTGATCCAAACTACTGCCGAACCGCTTGGACTTTTTGTTAACGAGAGCGGTGCAATGTCAGGAATTCGTTGCCTTTTGGTCGGGCAACACTACATGGGATTCGTTGCCAGATTGGGCTTACTCTACTTTACGCAGGTAAAAGAGATTTTGTGCGACGGACGGTGGTGAAAGACGGGAGCTGGAATCCTATCTTTGGAACCAACTAAGATTTGCTTGGTGCAAGCAGCTCGCCAAGTTCCACCCTCGCCCATTTTGCGAAGCCTTGAACGAAAAGCTTCGGATTCGTGGACTTCAAGGCGAAACCTGGGATCAGACACCGCCGCGCGCGGTTCGTTTGGCCGAGCATCCGTCGTCTGCGGCGACGACGGGCAATCTCAGCGAACCGGCGATTGTACGCCCGCATGAAACGAAAGATCGGGCCAACCCCGGTTTCCGAAAATGGGGGAACGAGTAGGGCTTTCTCTCCCGACTTAAAGAGCCGCGATGCAACGCCATGGTAATATAGACAAAGATCAAAGATCAAAGCGGTGCTCATGAGATCGAATTCACCCATGTATTCGTATTTATCTTTGTAAACAGCCTCGAACCAGCAGCGATGGCTCCTTGCGAAATCGCGATTATGCCGATCAATCAAATCATTCATCCGTTCACCTCTTCGTTGCGCACCAATGAGCGCGGCGGCGCGGGAAGTCGTGAATGAAATCCAATCCATACCGGGACTGTAAAATGGATCCATGAACGCGGCCGCATCTCCGACGAGGACAAAGCCGTCACCTGCGAAAGTTGTGCTGTAATAAGCGAGGTTTTTTCGCCAATGCACGTCTTCCTCATCGAATTGCGCATCGGCCAGGATTTCGCGCGCGACCGGATGCTTCATGAGAAATGTTTTCAACCGATCACCGAGCTTTCCTCCGTCCTGTTCCCAATCGACCAGCCGTTGATCGAAAACAACCCCAACGCTGACATCTCCGCCTTTAAGTGGGATCCACCAACTCCACCATCCGTCACCGATTACGTGATTGGTCGCGGTGCCGCGCGTCCCGTAAACAGCGGAGGCCCATTGTGGATATTTCTCCGCAAACTCGCGGCTGTCCCAGTCTTTCACGTCTTTCCATCTTGACCACGCTGCCGCAGTCGGATGAGCGGTGTTGGATTTCCACCAACCTTCTTTCCTGGCTAGCAATGCAGCTACGCCCGATGCATCGACAATCCACCGCGAGCGAACCGTCTTCGTCCCGTTCCCATTGCGAAATCTAACCGTTTGCTCGTTGCCGGCCGAAAGCTGCACATCTGTTACCGTGGCGGGACGTACAACGTGAGCACCGGCAACGCCGGCGCGGCGGAGCACTTCTTCATCAAATGTCGCGCGGTCCAGTTGGTACGACGGCACCCGAACTTGATAAAGCGGGCCGAGCTCGCTGGCATCGGCGAGAGTTTTTACCTCATCGTTTGTGAACCAAAAACGCAGCCCCTGTTTCGCGAGATGCGATTCATTGAGGTATTGAGTCAGCCCCAATACGCGACCCATAAAGTAAGCACTCACCTCAACGGTCGCTTCGCCGACGCGTCTCGAAAGTTTCGCCGATTTTTCGATGATCAATATCCGAATGCCCGGATTTTGCCGTAGTAACAAGGTCGCCGTTGCGCCTCCCGAAAGCGCCCCGCCAATTATGACGACATCATAGATGGAGGTCTCGTGCGATGTCATCGGTCCTTTACTTCTTAGGAACGAGTGAGAGCCGCGGCGAGAACGCTAGAAAGCGTTGCGCGCGGACAAAAAAATAAAACACCCACATCCGCAATCGAACGCCGAAGCTTCCGCCTTCATTACCGGCAAGCACTGCATTGACGGCGGCGGCGATTTGCAACGTGTCAGTCGGATTGAGAAAAACTTCCAGGAATTCTTTGCTGTGGCGGTACCATGAGTTCACGAAGGTGAGATACATGTCCATCACATAGTTGACGCGGCGTGAGTAACTTTTGAAAAGACGCATCTTGAGCGATTCGTCGCGCAGAATTTGATCGAGCGTATCGGCCGCTTTTTCGGCCGACATAATCGCCAAAAAAACACCGCTACTAAAAACCGGATCGATGAATCCAGCGGCATCGCCGGCAAGGAGCCAGCGGTCGCCGAAGAGTTTCGCGTTGCGGTAGGAATAATCGCCGGCAGAATAAACGGACGACACGCGCTCCGCCTGTTTCATCCGTTCAACCACCATCGGTTGTTCGTCGATGCATTTTTTCAGCGCGGCCTCCGGCAAAAGTTTCATCGCGCGAAAGGTCTTCGTATCCATAACGACGCCGATGCTCATACGCGTGGTCGTTAGGGGAATCATCCAGAACCAACGGTCGAGCCCGCGCACCATGCGGATGAGCGTGCCGTCGATACCTTCCGCGCGATCGACATTTTCGTAGTGCGCGAACACAGCAAATTTCTGCAGGTGATCGTAAGTCTTTTTGAGTTTGTAGAAATTTCCGAGCATCGTTTGGCGACCGCTGCAATCGAGCAAATAGCGCGCTTCGATTTTCGATTTTGCGCCGGCCGCGGATTCGATGTCGATCTTCACGCGGTCATGGGCAAACTCGATTTTTTTCACTGCCGTTTCCTCGCGGACCTCGGCGCCGCCCTCGCGCGAGTGATCGAGGAGTAACTTATCAAACTGGGATCGCGTGACTTGATAGGCGCGGTCGCGGACCGCGCGGAGGCCGTCTTTGAAATAAAATTTGACGCCCTTCGTTCCACAGGCGGCGACAATTTCTCCGCCATATTTCGGTAAAAAAGTACGGTCCAGTTTTTCGCGCACGCCCAGGCGGTCGAATGTTTGCATGCTGAACGGCAAAAGCGATTCGCCAATGTGAAACCGAGGAAATTTTTCGCGCTCAAATATAACGACGTGACGACCGGCGCGCGCAAGCAACGTGGCGGCGGTGCTACCGGCCGGGCCGCCACCAACAATCGCGACGTCATAAAGTGAGTCCATTGACGGATAACTAGCTTACTCGTTAACGATTAATTTTTAACTTATCAAGATGCGCACTCGACGCACGATTGCATTTTCCGATGCAAATCGCGCTAAGGCGAGTTAGATAAAACGAGGGAGAGCCCAGTTGTGCAATCCGACTGGGCTTTCCATCCGTTACGGCGGTCCCGTCGTTCAACGGAGTTGCCGCAAATGGGGAAAACCGAGCCTGATTTCCAGCCAAATATCTTGCGGGCGACGACCTCGTCGAGATGCGACGCGGCGGCACATCTCGCGCTGGCGAGCTACCGCGACGTTATTTGGCACAGCGAACACGCTACTCGGCGAGTTTTCAGGTACTCGCCAAGTAGGTGCACAGTTTTATCTGCGGCGAGTCCGCGCGCTATTTCAGGGTGATCTCGCGCATGAGCTTGCTGCCCATGATCTCGCGAATATCGAGGCGTTTCACTGCCATCCCGCGCTGCTCATCGGGTGTCCCCACGGTTTTTCTGGCGATCGGATCGAACTTTTCCCGCGCGTTGTCGAGCGCGGCCATGTTCTTCGATTCCACCATCAGCAGGATGTCGAAGTCCTGCGGTGTGGCGGGCGTGCCGAGCAGAATCTTATAATCGAGGATGAGATCCTGCTTCTTGGCTTCCTCAAGCGAGACCTTGAGGGTCTTGGCCAGGCCTTTGAGGTATTCATCGCCCATGCCATATTTGGCTTTGACCATCGTGATGTTCCAGACCGGGCCTTCGATATAAGGCGCATCGCTCTGTGCGGAGCACACGCTTGCGATGCCGAGCGAAAGCGCGGCGAGCGCGACTATTTGTAATTTCTTTGCAGTATTCATTTCAGGTGCTTTCTGTTTAGTGGTTGTTGTTTTGCCGGCTCGCCGCCGGCCCCCTGGTGGGCGAAACGGGATGGATTATCCCTCACTGCCGGTGTTCAGGGATTGTGACCGGGCAGGCGCGAAACATGCAAGAAAAATCACGACGTACCTGCAACGACGTATTCGAGATGCCAGCAATGTTGCCAACCACCTTGGCAAAGCTGCTTGGTCGTGGGGCTGGCGGGAGCGAGCGTCAAATCGCATTCACCGTGATACCGCGCTTTGGAACAGCGACGGCGAACCAATTTATAATTTTCTATGCCCGTGAAATATAGCTCGACATTTGTTAGGAAATCGTTCAAGAATGCCGGCGATTACGTCATCCGACGTTTCAACGCATCTTCGGCCGGGCTGAAAGTTCGTGGGGCTGGACCTACGCTGGAAAGCCGCTTAACGCGATCTCCAGATCCAACTGGAGCCCCAAGTCAGCCGAAGTGAGGCGCTTCCTGGAAGAAGTCTCGCGGAGGGTGGTTCCCGGTTCCGCGCGGAACTGGATTGCAGTTAATGCAGTCAACGGTCCAGCCTCAACAAAAAATGAAAATAAAAATCACAACCCGACCCCTAACGAATTCGATCAGTCCCGCGACTGCGGGACGCAGTTTGCTTCTCATCCCACTCGCCCTCGCATGGTTTGCGCTTTCGCCGACGGCTCGAGCGCAGCTTCCACCCCCGGCACCGGACGGAGGCTATCCCAACGGCAACACTGCCGAGGGTACCAATGCGCTCTTCAACAACACAAGTGGCAGCGACAACACGGCCACAGGTGATCATGCGCTGTTTACCAACACCACCGGCGTTTCCAACACGGCCACCGGTTTTCAAGCGCTCCAAAGCAACACAACCGGCAGCCACAACACGGCCAACGGTTTTAATGCGCTCTTTGGCAACACAACCGGCCTCGGCAACACGGCCAACGGCGATTTTGCGCTCTTTCGTAACACCACCGGCAGCTTCAACACGGCCAACGGTGCTAGTGCGCTCCAGAACAACACAACCGGCAGCAACAACACAGCAAACGGTGGGGCGCTCTCGACCAACACAATCGGCAGCAGGAACACGGCCAACGGTGATGGTGCGCTCGCTGACAATACAACCGGCAACCAGAACACGGCTAACGGTGTTACTGCGCTCGTTATGAACAAAAGTGGCAGCAACAACACAGCAAACGGTTTTGGTGCGCTTCAAAATAACAATGCCGACAACAACACGGCCACCGGTGTTAATGCGCTCTTTAACAACGCAACCGGCAAAAGCAACATCGCATTGGGGGTTTCAGCTGGTGCAAATCTCACCACAGGCAACAACAATATCGAAATCGGCAACGCTGGTGTAGCTGGAGAGGCCAGTCGCATCCGCATCGGCACGGTGGGAACTCAGACGAACACCTTTATTGCCGGCATCCACGGAGTCACCGTGGCAAGAGCGCTGGGAGTGGTTATCGACGTTAATGGTCACCTTGGCACAGTTACCTCCTCGGAGCGTTTCAAGGACGAGATCAAACCGATGGACAAGGCGAGCGAAGCGGTCCTAGCGCTCAAACCGGTGACCTTCCGCTACAAGAAGGAGCTTGATCCCGAGGGTATCCCGCAGTTCGGCCTAGTGGCTGAGCAAGTAGAAAAGGTCAACCCCGATCTGGTAGTTCGCGATGAGCAAGGCAAAGTCAACACCGTGCGCTACGAGGCAGTGAACGCGATGTTGCTGAACGAGTTTCTGAAAGAGTACCGCAAAGTGGAGGCGCAGGGACGTAAGGTAGAGGAACAGGGAGCGACCATCGCGCAGCAACAGAGAGCGATCGCGGCACTTCGTGCTCAACTAAAAGAACAAGCAGCGTTAATCCAGAAGGTCAGCGACCAGCTTGAAGTGAACAAACCTGCACCACCACTTGTCGCCGACAATCAGTAAAGCAACGGAGCCTAACAAACAACACCGTTTCACAATCAGCCGTCACACTCGGCCCTGTGGCGGCTTTTTGCCACGAGGTAGTGCTGAATTACAAAAAAGCGGTGCCTCTTTGTAGATATGCATGATTCGACTGGGCCGTGCCGCCTTGCTTCCCGATTCCTTCGTCGTCCTTATGCCCGGCCCCAAGGAATCCCATTTGCCTTGAATCATTGAAACCTTTTGCCGTGTAGCAGGTGTAGGAATGTAGCAGTGTAGCACCGGATCAGGGATTCAATGTGGCAGTGCTTCACGCAGCCTCGACCGCCTCGCTGCCAGAAGGCACCGAATCGTTGCTGCAATGCTATCTTGGAAGAGGGGTTGAAGCGCCGTTCGGGCATGCTGACGACCTCTTAAGTTCTTTGTGGGCCGCAAATAAAGCTCGACATTCGTTAAACAACGGTTTAATAGGAAAGTCGATTACGTCACCCGACGTTTCAACTTATCTTCGGCCGGGCTGAAGAAGCCCGTAGGGCTGGATCTTCGCTGAGACACCGCCTAACGCGATCCTCCAGATCCAACTGGAGCCCCGAGTCACCTGAAGTGAGGTCGCGCTCCTTGGAAGAAAATCTAGCGGCGGGTGGTTCCCGGGTTCCGCGCGGAACTGGATTGCAGTTAATGCAGTCAACAAATCCAGCCTCAACAAAAAATGAAAATAAAAGATATGACAACTCTACATTTAAGAAAATCAAGCAGCCGGGCGCCTTTGCGCCTCCCTTTCCTTCTCATCTCGCTTGCCCTCGTTCTTGCAGGCTTTTCGCTTTTGCCAATGGCTCAGGCGGTCACCCCAGCACCGGACGGAGGCTATCCTAACAACAACACGGCTGAGGGTGATAATGCTCTCCTTAACCTCTCAACCGGCTACGCCTACGACAACACTGCAATCGGTTTTGCTGCGCTCCAAAGCAACACCACCGGGGGCAGCAACTCCGCCAACGGTGCTTTTGCGCTCCAGGCGAACACTACCGGCTTCGACAACACGGCCAATGGGGTGACTGCGCTGTTTAGCAACACCACCGGCAGGATCAACACGGCCAACGGTGTTGGTGCGCTTGGTAACAACACAACCGGCAACAGCAACACGGCCACTGGTTTTGATGCGCTCTTTGGCAACACAACCGGCAACCAGAACACGGCCAACGGTGTTGGTGCGCTTGGTAACAACACAACCGGCAAAAGCAACATCGCATTGGGCTATTCAGCCGGCGGCAATCTCACTACGGGCAGTAGCAATATCGAGATCGGCAACTTTGGGGTTGCTGGCGAGTCCAGCCACATCCGCATCGGCACCAAAGGAACTCACTTCAACACCTTTATCGCCGGCATTAGCGGCGTCACGGTTGCCGGAGGCGTAGGGGTAATTGTAGATGCCAACGGTCAGCTAGGCACGAAAACCTCTTCGGCCCGTTTCAAGGAAGCGATCAAGCCGATGGACACGGCGAGCGAAGCGATCCTGGCGCTCAAACCGGTGACCTTCCGCTACAAGAAGGAGCTTGATCCCGATGGCATCCCGCAGTTTGGCCTCATTGCTGAGCAAGTAGAAAAGGTAAACCCCGATCTGGTAGTTCGCGACGCTGACGGAAAGATTAACACTGTGCGCTACGAAGCAGTGAACGCGATGTTGCTGAACGAGTTTCTGAAAGAGCACCGCAAAGTGGAGAAGCAACAGGCGACGATCACTGAAATGAAGTCAGCTATCGCGAAGCAGGAAACAGCTAATACGCAGCAGCAGCAAGAGTTTAAGAGTACTGATGGCGGGCCTGAAAGAGCAAGCAGCGCAAATCCAGAAACTGAGTGCACAGCTTGAACTGAGCAAGGCTGCGGCCCAAGTTGTCGCGAATAATCAGTAAGGCTGGTTGTCGTATCATCAATCGGCTCGGGCAGCGTCGGACCTGCCGTTTTTGCTCGACAAATTGGCGGGATTTCTGACACGCTCTCCGCTATCGAATAGATCTGGATCTAGCGCAGGACGTTTCCTCCCGGGTGGCGCCTGACCCTTTCCAGGTTTGCAGTTCCCAACGAGTAATAACCGGGAGAAGCAGAAAGAAGCTTCCTATGAATCGTTCAACTCTCCTTCCAACCACAATCCCACCTGCTCGCTCTCCTGTTAACCGGTCTGCTTTACGGCGCGGTTCCATTCTCATTACGCTAGCACTCTGCTTAGGCCTTTCGCACACGATTCGAGGCGTTACACCAGCGCCGGACGGAAGCTATGCAAACGGCAACACCGCTGAGGGAACTAATGCCCTTTTCAGCCTAACAACTGGTGGCAGCAATACGGCTAACGGTTATCAAGCGCTTTTTAGGGACACAACAGGCGGCGGCAACACGGCGATCGGTTTTGAAGCGCTCCAAAAGAATACTACCGGAGGCGGCAACACGGCCATTGGTGATAGTGCGCTGTTTAGCAGCACCACCGGCGGCGGAAACACGGCGAATGGCTGTCAAGCGCTCTTTAGCAACACAAGCGGCGGCGGCAACACGGGCACCGGTTTTAAAGCGCTCTTTAGCAGCACAACCGGCAGCTTTAACACGGCCACTGGCTATGGTGCGCTTGAAAGCGACACCTACGGATTCGGAAACACGGCGAATGGCTATCAAGCGCTCGCTAGCAACACAAGCGGCGAGGGCAACACGGCTACCGGTTCCGATGCGCTTTTTAAGAACACAACCGGCAGCAACAACACGGGCACCGGTGCTGGTGCGCTCGGAAACAACACGTTCGGCGGCGGAAACACGGCCAACGGCTCGGACGCGCTCCTTGAGAACACAACTGGCAACGATAACACGGGCACCGGTACTGCTGCGCTCCTTTTCAACACAACCGGCAGCAACAACACGGCCGACGGTGCTGGTGCGCTCAATGTCAACACCACCGGCCGAGGAAACACGGCTACCGGTGCTGGTGCGCTACACAGCAACACAACCGCCTTCAACAACACGGCAGACGGTCAAGGTGCGCTCGTTGCCAACACAACTGGCAACAGCAACACAGCCAGCGGCAGTGGTGCGCTTAGTAGCAACACAACTGGGTCAAACAACACAGCATTCGGAGCAGGTGCCGGCTCGAAACTGACTACCGGTAGCAACAACATCGATATCGACAATGTTGGTGTAGCTGGCGAGTCCAACAACATCCGCATCGGCACGGAAGGAACTCACGCAAACACCTTTATCGCCGGGATTAGCGGGGTCACCGTGGCCGGAGGCGTAGGGGTGGTTGTAGATACCAACGGTCACCTCGGCACGAAAACCTCCTCGGAGCGGTTCAAGGAAGCGATTAAACCGATGGACAAGGCTAGCGAAGCGGTCCTAGCGCTCAAACCGGTGACCTTCCGCTACAAGAAGGAGCTTGACTCTGAGGGCATCCCGCAGTTCGGCCTGGTGGCTGAGCAAGTGGAAAAGGTGAATCCCGATCTGGTAGTTCGCGACGTTGACGGAAAGATTAACACTGTTCGCTACGAAGCAGTGAACGCGATGCTGCTGAACGAGTTTCTCAAGGAGCATCGCAAGGTCGAGCAATTAGAATCCAAGGCTCAGGATCAGGAGCGGAAGGCTCAGAAACAAGAAGCAATGATCGCGAAGCAGCAGAAGCAAATTGAAGCGCTCACTTCCGCGGTGGGGAGAGTGAGCGACCAGCTTGAAGCGAGCAAACCTGCACCGCCACTTGTCGCCGACAATCAGTAAAGCTGGCAGAGTCAACCATCGCTAGGGCGATACTCTCGCCTCTACAGCGCACTGAGCTAACACGTTTCGTCTTGACATTGCGCCGGCTGTCCGCACAGAATCGCCGGTCTTAAATAGAATCTGAATGAGGCCGGGGCGTTTCCTCCCGGGAGTTCCCTCCTTTTCAGGTTTGCAATCTCATCCTTAGCAACCGGGAGAAGGAGCAAAGTCCATTATGTTTAAGCCGATTCACCACAAAAGTGCAACTCTTCCTCTACCAAAGTCAATTAGCCGTTCGCTTTTGCGGTACGGGTTTCTTGTCGTGTCGTTCGCCCTCGCGCTTGCCTTGTTTGCGCTTTCGCCGACGGCTCGAGCGCAGCTTCCACCCCCGGCACCGGACGGAGGCTATCCCAACGGCAACACTGCCGAGGGTACCAATGCGCTCTTCAACAACACAAGTGGCAGCTTCAACACGGCCAACGGTGCTAAATGCGCTCTTTAGCAATACAAGCGGCGAAGGCAACACGGCCAACGGTGAATCTGCGGTCTCCAGCAACACAACCGGTATCGACAACACGGCCAACGGTCTTGGAGCGCTCTTTAACAATACAACCGGCAACCAGAACACGGCCACCGGCTTTCTAGCACTCGAAATGAACAAAAGTGGCAGCAACAACACAGCAAACGGTGTTGGTGCGCTTCAAAATAACAATGGCGACAACAACACGGCCACCGGTGTTAATGCGCTCTTTAACAACGCAACCGGCAAAAGCAACATCGCATTGGGGGTTTCAGCTGGTGCAAATCTCACCACAGGCAAAAACAATATCGAAATCGGCAACGCTGGTGTAGCTGGGGAGGCCAGTCGCATCCGCATCGGCACGGTGGGGACTCAGACGAACACCTTTATTGCCGGCATCCATGGAGTCACCGTGGCAAGTGCGGTGGGAGTGGTTATCGACGTTAATGGTCACCTTGGCACAGCTACCTCCTCGGAGCGTTTCAAAGAAGCGATCAAACCGATGGACAAAGCCAGCGAAGCAATCCTAGCGCTCAGACCGGTGACCTTCCGCTACAAGAAGGAGCTTGATCCCGAAGGCATCCCGCAGTTCGGCCTGGTGGCTGAGCAAGTGGAAAAGGTAAACCCCGATCTGGTAGTTCGCGACGCTGACGGAAAGATTAACACTGTTCGCTACGAAGCAGTGAACGCAATGTTGCTCAACGAGTTTCTTAAGGAGCACCGCAAGGCGGAGGCGCAGGGACGTAAGGTAGAGGAACAGGGAGCGACCATCGCGCAGCAACAGAGAGCGATCGCGGCACTTCGTGCTCAACTAAAAGAGCAAGCAGCGTTAATCCAAAAGGTCAGCGACCGGCTTGAACTGAACAAACCTGCACCGCCACTTGTCGCCGACAATCAGTAAAGCTGGCAGAGTCAACCATCGCTAGGGCGATACTCTCGCCTCTACAGCGCACTGAGCTACCATGTTTCGGCTTGACATTGCGCCGGCTGTCCGCACAGAATCGCCGGTCTCAAATAGAATCTGAATGAGGCCGGGGCGTTTCCTCCCGGGAGTTCCCTCCTTTTCAGGTTTTGCAATCCCATCCTTAGCAACCGGGAGAAGGAGCAAAGTCCATTATGTTTAAGCCGATTCACCACAAAAGTGCAACTCTTCCTCTACCAAAGTCAATTAGCCGTTCGCCTTTGAGACGCGGTGTTCCTCTCATACCGTTCGCCCTCGCGCTTGCTTTGTTTGCGGCTTCGCCGACGGCTCGAGCGCAGCTTCCACCCCCGGCACCGGACGGAGGCTATCCCGGCAACAATACTGCTGAGGGGGATGGAGCGCTCTCCAGCGTGCAAATTAACGCCACTACCGGTGCTGGCTTGGCCAACACGGCCATCGGTTTTGATGCGCTCCACAGCAACACCACCGGCAGCGACAACACGGCCACCGGTAATACTGCGCTCTTAAACAACACCACCGGCAGCTTCAACACGGCCACCGGTTTTCAAGCGCTCTTTAGCAACACTACCGGCGGCAACAACACGGCCACCGGTGTTGACGCGCTCTTAAAAAACACCACCGGCGTCTCGAACACAGCCACCGGTTTTCAAGCGCTCTTTAGCAACACTACGGGCAGCGACAACACGGCCACCGGTAATACTGCGCTCATTAGCAACACCACCGGCGGCGGCAACACGGCCAATGGCTGGGAGGCGCTCGTAGTGAATACCACCGGCAACGGCAACACGGCCACCGGTCTTTTGGCGCTCGGAGGCAACACAACCGGCAGTAACAACACAGCCACCGGTGTTGATGCGGGCGGAGGCAATGGCAATAACAACACGGCCACCGGTTTTGAAGCGCTCGGAGGCAACAATGGCAATAACAACACGGCCACCGGTTTTGAAGCGCTCTTTAACAACAGCAGGGGCAAAAACAACATCGCATTGGGCGCTTCAGCCGGTTTCAACCTCACAACGGGCAATAACAATATCGATATTGGCAATAGCGGCGTCGCGGCTGAGGGTCGCACCATCCGCATCGGTACCGCAGGCATCCAGATGGCCACGTTTATTGCCGGTATTAGTGGGGCCACCGCCTCAAGCGGCGCCGCCGTCTTTGTCAATTCAAACGGTCAGCTCGGTACGACCACTTCTTCGCGGCGCTTCAAGCAGGAGATCAAGCCGATGGACAAAGCCAGTGAAGCAATCCTGGCACTGCGACCGGTGAGCTTTCGTTACAAGCAGGAGATTGACCCCAAAGGCATTCCGCAGTTTGGCCTGGTGGCGGAGGAAGTGGAAAAGGTAAACCCCGACCTGGTGGTACGCGATGATGAGGGGAAGGTTTACACCGTCCGCTACGAAGCGGTGAACGCGATGTTGCTGAACGAGTTTCTGAAAGAGCACCGCAAAGTCGAGGAACAAGGGACGGTAATCGCGCAGCAACAGAAGAACTTTGAGTCGAAGATCGCACAACAGCAAAAGCAAATTGAAGCTCTGACTACCATCGTGCAGAAGGTGAGCGCGCAAGTCGAACTGAGCAGACCTGCACCGCAAACGGTCGCAAACAATCAGTAAAAACAGCGCGTGTAACCATCGCCCATTACCGTCCGTCCGTTCACGCGCCTGGGCAAATGGGCGGACAGACACGACCCCGCAGACCCGCGCGTGAAGATAAAGCTCGACAATTGGTTCCGGGACTTGGTAGAAACGGTCTCGATTACGTCACCCGACGTTTCAACGAATCTTTGGCCGGGCTGAAGAAGCTCGTGTAGCTGGACCTTCGCCGGAAAGCCGCTTAACGCGATCACCAGAGCCAACTGGAGCCAGAGTCAGCCTAAGCGAGGCCGCACTTCTTGGATGCGCCTCGTGAGAATGGTTCCTGGTTCCGCTTGGGAACTGGATTGCAGTTCATGCAGTCAACAAACCAAGTCTGAACAAAAAAATGAAACGGAAAACGATGATGGAGCATAAGGAGGAGATATGAGAAGAAAACTAGTAATTGCTTGCATGTCTTGTGGGCTAATTCTCTCGGCTATTCAGCCTCTTGCCGCCCAGGCTACGAATCCGCCATCGTTGGCCGGATCTTGGCAGCTTACTTTAATTGCTGGCGGTCCGCCCGCTTCCTCGCCGGCCGTGGTGCCGGTCCCCGGCCTCGCGACATTCACATCAGATGGCAGCGTGGTCGAGACTGATGCGACCGAGGTGGTCCCAATGATGATTGCGGCAGGAACCGCTGTCTACGGAACGCCTGGGCACGGCATCTGGCAGCCCGGCCCGGCGGTCGGAAACCTTTTCATCCAGTTCATCAGCCTCATGGTGAATCCCAATACGACGCTCCACTCCAAGAAAATTGTCACCATTACGGGAGCGTTGGACTCGACGGGCAACCACTTCAGCGGCAACTACCATTTTGAACTGGTTGACCCGACGGGTCATATAATTACGATGGGATCCGGCACTGTAACCGGGCAGAGGATTCCTCACCCGCTACTCCCTTAAGGGCCGCGCGGATCTTTTGTTAATCTCAGTGGGACATCCCGTGAAGTTACGTGAAAACAGGCGTTTTGATCGGGCTGTTTTGCAATCAGCTCTATGTAGGACCGTGGAGGCACTAGCTAAACATCTTCAGGAACTGCTCGGTAATAAAAAATCCTGCACGATTTTTGAGACCGAGCTGGAGACGGTTTGGCCTAGCGAAAGGATCAAGCGATTGGAGCGAGAGAAAAAGATTCATGCCTTCGCAAAAGCTCATGGACTCACGGCGCACATCTTTGACCCCGGTATTCGAGTCGTCTTCAGGAAAGCGCCCAAATAATAACCATACTCAAAGCCTACCAACACGAATCGCAGAATCCGTATGTAGGATGTCAAGTGTGGCGAGCGAGAGTGCGGTAGGTGAGTAATTCAGTTCATGGCGTTAGTTAGTCCAGGTTTTCGGCTTGACACTCGGCCGGTCCCCCGCACAAAATCGCCGGTCTTAAACACGATCTGAATCGGGCACAGGTCCTTTCCTCCCGGTAGCTCCTCCCCCTTTCCAGGTTTGCAGTTCAAACGAGTAACGGACCGGGAGAATAGAAAGAAGCTCCCTATGGATCGTTCGACTCCCTTCAGCACTGCAGCTCTACCCGTCCCAAATTTAATCAGGCGCTTGCCTTTGCGGCGGAGTTTTGTTGTCATCGCCCTCGCCTTGGCATCGTTTGCACTTCCGCGAACGGTCCAAGGAGCGGACGGGGGCCTGCCCAACAACAATACGGCCGAGGGGGATTCTGCCCTCAGCAGCGTCACAAGCGGTTTCGACAACACGGCCCTCGGTTATTTTGCGCTTCATTTCAACACGACCGGCAACGACAACACCGCCACCGGTCTTTCCGCGCTTGATTTCAATACCACCGGAAGCGCAAACACGGCCAATGGCGCTGCCGCCCTCCTGTTCAACACGACCGGCTCCAACAACACGGCCACGGGTGGTGGCGCCCTGGAAAACAACACGATTGGCAGCGAGAACACGGCTAACGGTTCGGGAGCGCTCTTTAATAACACCACCGGAAACTTCAACACGGCCGACGGTGATTTTGCGCTCCAAGGCAACACAACCGGCGGCGACAATACCGCGAACGGTTTTGAAGCGCTCGCTAGCAACACCATCGGCGACCAAAACACGGCCAGCGGTTCTGGAGCGCTCTTTAACAACACCACTGGCAGCGTTAATACGGCAAACGGTGCCGCTACGCTCAATGCCAACACCACCGGCAGAGGAAACACGGCTACCGGTGCTTTTGCGCTCGAAGTTAACACCACGGGCAACAACAACACGGCGACTGGTGCTGCTGCGCTCAATGGTAACACAACTGGCAACAGCAACACAGCCAGCGGTGCGAACGCGCTGGAGAGCAACACCACCGGCTTTGACAACACGGCCAGCGGTGCTCAAGCGCTCCGTTTCAACGCTACCGGCTCATCCAATATTGCGCTGGGGACTAATGCCGGGATCAATCTCACCACGGGCGATTACAATATTGATATTGGCGCTCCGGGTGTTGCCGGCGAGGGCAACACTATCCGCATTGGCAAGAGAGGATTTCAGAAGGCCACACATATCGCTGGCATTTACGGTACAGTGGTTGCGGGAGGCGTCGGGGTGATTGTAGATTCCCACGGCCAACTTGGCACGATACTCTCCTCGGCGCGTTATAAGGAGGCGATCAAGCCGATGGACAAAGCAAGCGAAGCTATCCTTCAGCTGGAGCCGGTCAGCTTTCGCTACAAAGAGGAGATCGATCCGAACGGCATCCCGCAGTTTGGTTTGGTGGCCGAGCAAGTAGAAAAGGTGAACCCCGATCTGGTAGTTCGCGACGACCAAGGGAAAGTCAACACCGTGCGCTACGAAGCGGTGAACGCGATGTTGCTGAATGAATTTCTAAAAGAGCACCGCAAAATGCAGGAACAAGAAGCCACCATCAGCCAGCTAAAGAGCACGGTGGCGAAACAGCAGAAGGCAATGGAAGTTTTCACTGCCAGCCTGAAAGAGCAGGCAGCAAGAATCCAGAAGGTGAGCGATCGAGTTGACCTGAGTAATTCGACACCGCAGATAGCCGCTAACAATCAGTAAAGCTCCGGAGTCCACCACTCAGCAGCATTTTGTAAAAGCCGTCACGCTTTACTGGGTGGCGGCTTTTTGTTTTACGCCCGTCTTTGACTGGCAAAGAGGGATCTCGTGCTCCGAAGCGATTTTCCTTTCGCTATTGCGAGACCCAATATTACTACTTTGACAGGTTTCAAGACATTTTCCTTATAAGATCTGATATTATACTCTTGACAGGTTTAGAGAACTTTTGCAACTCTCGCCTCTTCAAACAGAATCTGAATCGGGCCGCGGCGTTGTCTCCCGGTAGCTCCTCTTCCCTTTCCAGGTTGGCAATGACACGAATAACCACCGGGAGAAGGAGCAAAGCCTATATGCTTGAGCCGATTCGCCACAAAACTGCAACTCTTCCTCTACCAAAGTCAATTAGCCGCTCGCCCTTGTGGAGCGGTTTTCTTCTCGTTCCACTCGCGCTCGCATGGTTTGCGCTTTCGCCGCTGACACTCAAAGCGGTTAGCCCTCCACCGGACGGAGGCTATCCCAATTTCAACACAGCTGAAGGCACGAGTGCCCTCTTTAACCTCACCACCGGCTTCGACAATACAGCCATTGGTGCTAGTGCGCTCTTTAGCAACACGACCGGAAGCGCCAACACGGCCACCGGTCTTAATGCGCTCGGTTTAAACACCATTGGGAGTGACAACACGGCCAACGGTCTTAGTGCGCTCTCGAGCAACACAACCGGCGGCGCCAACACGGCCAACGGTGCTGGTGCGCTCTCGAGCAATACAACCGGCAGCGCCAACACGGCCACCGGTGACGATGCGCTCGCTTCCAACACAACCGGCGGCGGCATCACGGCAGTGGGTTATGAAGCGCTCTTTTCCAACACAACTGGCGCCGGCAACACGGCCACCGGTACTTCTGCGCTCTTTAGCAACACAACCGGCGGCGCCAACACCGCCAACGGTGGTCAAGCGCTCTTTTCCAACACAACCGGCGCCGACAACACGGCAATCGGTTTTGAGGCGCTCAATAGCAACACAACCGGAAGCGACAACACGGCCAATGGTTTTCAAGCGCTCTTACTCAACACCACCGGCGCCGACAACACCGCCACCGGTTCTGATGCACTCATTAGCAACACAACCGGCAGCCAGAACACGGCCAACGGTTTTAATGCGCTCCAATTCAACACAACCGGCGCCGGCAACACGGCCACCGGTGACGATGCGCTCTTAAGCAATAAAACCGGCAACAACAACACGGCCAACGGTCTTAGTGCGCTCGGTCACAACACAACCGGCAAAAGCAACATCGCATTGGGCTTTTCAGCGGGTCAAAATCTTACCACGGGAAGTAACAATATCGATATTGGCAACCTGGGCGTTGCGGGTGAGTCACAGACCATCCGCATCGGCACGGGGGGAACGCAGAAGGCCACCTTTATCGCCGGCATTAGCGGGATCACGGTTGCCGGAGGCGTAGGGGTAGTTGTAGATAGCAAGGGTCACCTAGGCACGAAAACCTCCTCGGAGCGTTTCAAGGACCAGATCAAGCCAATGGATAAGGCGAGCGAAGCGATCCTGGCGCTGCGACCAGTGAGCTTCCGTTACAAGCAGGAGATTGACCCCAAAGGCATTCCGCAATTTGGGCTGGTAGCGGAGGAAGTGGAACAAGTAAATCCCGACCTGGTGGTGCGCGACTCTGAGGGGAAGGTTTACACCGTCCGCTACGAAGCGGTGAACGCGATGTTGCTGAATGAATTCCTCAAAGAGCACCACAAAGTCGAGGACCAAGACCGCAGGGAGCAAGAGTTGGAAGCAACCGTTGCGCAGCAGCAAAAGCAAATTGAAGCGCTTACTGCGGGCTTGCAGAAGGTGAGCGACCGGCTTGAAGTGAGCAAAGCGACACCGCAAATAGTCGTCAGTAATCAGTAAGTTGCGGAACCCAAACCAGCAGCCGCATCTCGCAATCAGCCGCCATGTTTCACTCTCCTCACGAGGGCCAGCGCCGATGCTATGCAAATCGCGCGTGCTTTCCGCTCTGGCGAAATCGCATTCTCGATTCAACCGGGGAAATTAAGCGGGCCATTTCATTCAGCGAAGCCGATCGAAAACTGTGACGCTGGGAATAACGTCGGCCCGAATAGAAACCCTCGGTATCATTAATCATCATCATCTTCTTCGTGGTTAAGGGCTCCGCAGGAACCCGTGCGCAATGAAACTTGCGTCATAGTAAGACCCCGTGGTCGCTCCCGCCGGGTTGATGGCGACGGGCGAGGTGCCTTGGGACCCCGGGGGATCGAAGGTTTTGAATGTACCGTTGGGGAACCGCAGAAAGCCGTGATACTGGTTGCTAGCAAAATAGTTTCCCGTGATTGTCCCGCCCGAGTTGATAGCGAGAGCAAAAGTGCCTTGGGTTGAGCCCGGGAAATCGAATGTGGTAATCGTACCATCGTCGGGGGCCCGCAGGAAGCTGTGAAATGTGCAGGTGTCGCACTGGTGATAGGCTCCCGTGATTGTTCTCGCCAGGTTAATGCCATAGGGTTGTGTGTATACGGAGCCCGGGGGATCGAAGACAGTGAAGTTACCGTTGGCGCCCCGCAGGAAGCCGTGAAACACAAAGCTTGTGTCTTCGTATATACCCGTAATCGCTCCCGCCGGGTTAATGGCCTGGGGGTAGGTTTGGCTGCTCGATGCGGAGCCCGGGGGATCGAAGCTGGTGAAGGCACCGTTGGGGGCCCGCACGAAACCGTGAAAGCCGCTTGCGTCTCCAAAGTTTCCCGTGATTGCTCTCGCCGGGTTGATGGCCACAGGGAAGGTTCCTAAGGAGCCCGGGGGATCGAATGGGGTGAAGGTACCGTTTCGGGCCCGCAGAAAGCCGTGATTAGTGAAGCTTGCATCTTGATAGTTTCCCGTGATTGCTCCTATCGGATTGATGCCGGTGGCCTGCGTGCCTTGAGAGCCCGGGGGATCGAACGCGGTAATCGTACCTTCATCGTTTTCGCGCAGAAAGCCGTGATTAATGCCGCTTGCGTCTTGATAGTAACCCGTGATTACTCCCGTCGGGTTAATGGCAGTGGGTTGGGTATTTACGGAGCCCGAGGGATCGAACGTGGTAAAGGTGCCGGCTTTCGCCGCAGCCTTCATGTCTGAGGCTGTCTGCTGACCATACAACTGCAAGCCACAAACCAGAAGGATCACACCGAGCGCAGTAGTTTTGAAATGAATCGGTTGATTCATAGTATGGGGAACCTTTCATCTTTCTCCCGGATTGGTTAACCTTGTGACCGCAGGTCTGAAAAGGGGGCAAGAAGCTATCCGGGAGCAAGCGTCCTACGCCCGATCCAGATCTATTCAACCGTGGCGAGCGTCTCAAGAATCTCGCCGATTTGTCAATATTAAAATTATAATCTTCGCAACGCTCCGGCAGGCCTCGATTCCCTTGTTAGCCTGACGGACGGGGTCGAAGGCTTCCAAGCGCTCGCAGTGTTGCGGTCGGCGTCGACGGAGCCTCGCCGATGACGACACTTGACTGTTGGAATAGAAAAACTATTAAAAACATGTGCTTTTCATAAAAGAACGAGCCAAATTTGGATGGTCTCTCAAAAAGAGAGCACCCCAGGGTCGGGTTAATATCGCCAGCAAAGGGAAAGGAAGGACAAATGATGGAAACAATCACCCAAAACTGCGCGCTCTACCGCGCGCACAAACTCACAAAGCATTATAAAGCGTCTCGGTCGCGATGGTGGCAGCAATTGCGTGGAAATAAATTGCGCAGCGGTCAGGTGCGGGCATCGCGAGAACCTACAGACGTGTTGTGGCTCCATCTCCGAAAACGATAGGGGACCTTTGCGCCGTGTCTTGCTGAACACCTGAACGCGGTCTGCATTAACCAAGTTTAGGTGCCCAGTTGGTGTCCTGTTTTTGCCCGAACAGAACAGCTGTTCTCTCCACTTACTGTTCCGCCCGCATTGGCCGAAGCGGTCAGTGGAGATCGTACAGGTCTACGTAAAGTTAGCGACGAGTGTGCGATTGGAAGTCCTGCAAAGGAGTAACTGGGTGACGTACTCACCACGGCGCCATTCTGCGTCCAGCCGGTAAAGGCGTAACGGGCGCCGTCGTAGCACTCGCCGTGTTGGTATAGGCCGAGTTGCCGACCGAGTTGTAAGCACGAACCCGGTAGTAGTACTTGGTCGAAGCGGTAAGTCCGCTGTCATTATACGCTTGGATATGTGCGCCTACTGTCGCAATTAGCGTAAATATAGTGCCATCGGTCGAGCGCTGGATCTTGAACCCTGTTTCGTTATTCGAATTATCGGTCCATGACAAGTTGATCTGACTCGACGACACTGCGGTAGCTGTAAGGTTGGTCGGTGCCGCAGGTGTGGCTGTTGGAGTCGGTGTTGGTGTTGGTGTAGGCGTAGGTGTTGGTGTTGGTGTTGGTGTAGGAGTCGGCGTCGGTGTCGGTGTGGGAGTAGGCGTTGGAGTTGGTGTCGGAGTTGGTGTTGGTGTTGACGCAGGAGCCGTCGTAGCACTCGCCGTGTTGGTATAGGCCGAATTGCCGACCGAGTTGTAAGCACGAACCCGGTAGTAGTACTTGGTCGAAGCGGCAAGTCCCCTGTCATTATACGCTTGGATATGTGCGCCTACTGTCGCAACTAGCGTAAATGTAGTGCCATCGGTCGAGCGCTGGATCTTGAATCCTGTTTCGTTATTCGAATTATCAGTCCATGACAGGTTGATCTGACTCGACGACACTGCGGTAGCTGTAAGGTTGGTCGGTGCCGCAGGTGTCGCTGTGGGTGTTGGCGTTGGCGTTGGCGTTGGCGTTGGAGTCGGGGTTGGGGTTGGGGTTGGAGTTGGAGTAGGAGTCGGCGTCGGCGTCGGTGTTGGTGTTGGCGTTGGCCCCGGCGCCGTCGTAGCACTCGCCGTGTTGGTATAGGCCGAATTGCCGACCGAGTTGTAAGCACGAACTCGGTAGTAGTACTTGGTCGAAGCGGTAAGTCCGCTGTCATTATACGCTTGGATATGTGCGCCTACTGTCGCAATTAGCGTAAATGTAGTGCCATCGGTCGAGCGCTGGATCTTGAACCCTGTTTCGTTATTCGAATTATCGGTCCATGACAGGTTGATCTGATTCGACGACACTGCGGTAGCTGTAAGGTTGGTCGGTGCCGCAGGTGTCGCTGTGGGAGTCGGTGTTGGGGTTGGAGTTGGAGTCGGAGTCGGGGTTGGGGTTGGGGTCGGTGTTGGTGTTGGTGTTGGAGTTGGAGTCGGTGTCGGGCTGTTGGCGACGGTAAACGGGAGAGCGGCGAAGGCGGCACAGGTCGCTCCGCTGGGGAAGTTTTCAACCCAGACTTGGAACGCTCCTGGGTTGGCGATCTGCGCGGCGGTTACCGATACACTGAGCTGCGTGCTGCTGATGAAGTTTACCGTGGGGAATGTTCCGTTCACGGAGACGACCGAGCTCGGAGTGAAGCCCGTGCCGTTCAGGGTCAGCATAAAGCCAGAACTCCCGGAAACGGCTGCGGCTGGGCTCAGGCTGGTAAGTGTGAGCGGCGTCGCGACGGTGTTGTAGTCGGCGGTGACGAGCACTTCGTCGGTCACGGTCAGTGGTTGCGAGGCGGAGGTTCCGCTAAGGTCGTATTGCCATCCGGTGAAGACCCAGCCAGAGTTGGGAGTTTCGGTGAAGGTGAGGACCGCGCCAGAGGGATAGAAACCGTCTCCGGTGGGCGAGCCGGGACTTACGTTGATGGAGCCGGCGCAAGTTTCGTTGACGTAATCAGTGACAAAGAACTGGGGCGTGAGGTTCGCGATGTAGGTGGTGCTAGTGGACGGGAGAATAACGGTGTCGGTGGCAGTGGTGGCGCCGTCGCTCCAGTTGTGGAAGGCATAGCGGCTGTTGGAGCTGTACGGGTATTCGGGGTTATCCACGCTAAGCGTGTGCATGCTGCCGGCGGTCCAGCCAGAATCGTAGAAAACAGAAAAATTCTTGGGCGCGTAGGAAAAGTTGCCGTCCCCGTAGATATAGAGGTTTGAGCTGAAGGGGTTCGGGGCGACGTTCACGGTATAGACCGGGTTGGGAGAAAACTCGGCGGTGGTGTTGACAGTGAGACCGGTGTCGGGAACGTAGAAAGTTTTGGGATTGGCGCCGAGACCGCCTGGAAGCCAGAAGGGTGCGTTGTTGAATTCGTAGAAGTTCTGCCCCGCATTCGGAGTAGCAGTGAGCGTGACTTGTTGGCGGGCGGTGTAGAAGACCAGCGAAGATCCGGAGTAGCTTTGCGGCACCGGCGATGGGGTGACGGTTCCTGTGCTCGCGGGAAACACCGTGGCAGCATAGGGAACGAGCTGGATGAAGTTCGCCGAGTAAGTGGTAACGGCTGGAGAAGTGGCTGGGGTAGCGGGGTCTCCATTGCCGGGAAGGATAGTGATGGTGTGGGAGGCGACGGTCGAATCGTTCCAGCGTCCGTAGGCGTAATAAAAAATGGTGGCTGTGGTACTGTTGACGATGTTGCCGGATAGGCTCTGGACGCCTGAGGGAATGTTGAGAGTGTGGGTGGAATTCAGCGCCCAGTTGCTGAAAACCTGAGGCGTAGTGACGGTAACGCCATCGATGATGACCTGTAGCCCTGGAGGATTACTGGTGACTGTGATGGCAGTAGGAGCGTTGCCATAGAGGCGCTCGATGCCGTCAATGTCGGCCGCACTGTAGCCGGTCAGGTTCGAGAGTGGGATTCCCGCGGGAATGGATTCAATGGCTGGACCGCCGTTACGGGAGAAGGCGAACGCCGGGTACTCCATGATCGACGCGTAGTCGAATAACGTGCTTTCCTGCAAGTTATCGTAGATCTGATTGAAGTTGGAAATAGAGCCTTTGATAAGATTGCCGTAATTGACCGAGATGTAGGTGTTGCGGTCGGGACGGGACTGCTCGTGCCAGAGGCCGACGGTGTGTCCCATTTCGTGCAGGATGGTGCCGACGGTGCAGGGGTTGGACGATCCACCTGAGCCTCCGACTTGTTGTGCGCCGCCGACATGGCCGACGGTGGCTTCGCATTGCGCGCTGTTGTCGCTGGGATTGAAGTAGAAGTTGACGTAGTCGGTTTCAGTGGTGCGAGCGACGAATTTGATGTTGAAAAAAGTGCTGTTGAATTGGGCGATAGCGGTATTGAGATTGGTAAGATTGCCGCTGCCGGAAGTGATGATGTAGGGAATCTGGTACTGATTGCCAACTTTGGGCCACAGGTATTGGCTGTAAGCGACGCTAGCGGAGTCGACGTTAGAGGAAGGCAGCTGACGTTGGGAAGCGATGGGCTCGACTTTCTCGAGTATGATATCGCCCTGGAAGATGGCTTTGCCGTTCTTGACCACGTAGGTGACGGGCATGCCCCGGTAAACGCCCTGGACCTGCTGGGTGAGAGATGAATCGCCTGACGAGTTAGCACCCGAGCCTGTTAGCTCGCTCGGTGGACTTGCGGCGAAACTGAGCATTGCCAGCCCCAAGCCAGCCAAACAAAAAGTGAAGGCCGCTAAAGCGCGTGGGTTGAAGCGGCCTGATTGAGAAGCAAAATCTCTTATCGACATAAACACCTTTCATTTGTCCGAACGAATCCGTTCGTTCAGACTTGGGCGGGAAATGGGCAAGGTGCTTAATATCTATAAAGGGCACCTAACGAACTTGATGCCTATCACATTGCCAGTTTTTCGTTCGCAAAGTCAAGCTTAATCCGTCGCCGGAAAGACGATCTTTCGGTCCACCAATCTCGGAGCCTACACGGTCTGGTACTCCGGCAGCTGCCGGATCATGTCAGGCTGATTCTCAGCCGAAAATCTGACCTCTGATCGCTGACTTCCGACCTCTGTTTTATTGGGACAAGCCCCCATTTGGTACCTTTTTGGGCATTGCGCAGACGTATCGGGGAAAGCGGGCCGATTCAGAAGCTTTCCGGACAGTTACGGACCCCCATTTGATATCCTTTTGACACTTGGTGCGCCGTAGTCGTGACGGCCTTTTTTTTCTTTAGAATAACGCGACGCGGCGACCGCCAGCAATCTTCTCGCCGAGCGACATAGTCGACTAATTCGACATCTGGGCCATCGTCAACCGAGGCCCCGAACCCCTGCCGGCCTGAGACCGCGACGGGCGAACGGTTGTGCCCCGGGTTTGCAGATCTCGCCCCATAATCTACCGAGTTTGTCCCAAACCGCTTGCCGCTGTGCGTACACAGCTTTCTCTCCACAGCAATATGAAACAGGAATCCATCCTCCAACAACACTCAAACAGCACAAAGGAACGTAAGATCAAGTTCCTTGGAGATGTCATCTGCAATTCGTTAGCCACAGTGGCGATTCCGGCCTTCTTCGGAAGAATGCGGCTGCGTAAATTCACTGCAGCGATTGCATGTTTATTATTCTTCGCGGTCTTGTCGACATTAGTGGCTGAACATCCGGAGGGAGATAGGCCTCGAATCAGTCTGCAGCGGGAGTTCCGACCGATTGGCGGTTCGGGCAACAACCTCAGACATCCGAATTTTGATCCGGTCCCCGGCAGCCCCGAGCTTGCCTTTGCCCCGCTTAACTTTGCTCATGGAACGACTGACGGACTGGTGGGCGGGCCGAACCCCCGAACGATCAGCAACGTGATCGCGGGAGGGACGGGCGCGAACGGTCAAAACGGCCAGACGAACGATCCGGTTGCTTCGGACTGGCTGTATGTTTTCGGGCAGTTCGTCGATCATGACCTCGATCTTGAAGAGACACCGACGACCGCCGCCGCGATCAACATCGTCGTGCCTGCGGGTGATCAGGTTTTTACCTCGGGGACAACCATCGCGATGAACCGAGCTACGAGAAGCCCGGTCACGCACACCCTTATCAATACTGTGGCAGGCTACCTCGATCTTTCCCAACTGTATGGGTCGACTGTGGCAGTAGCCACCAGCCTGCGGAACGCCGACGGGACGTTGGCGAGCTCGAACAATGGCCAGGCTTTGTCGATTGTGAACGATCAATTCATTACCGGCGATCCACGGGTAATGGAGAATCCGGAGTTGACCGCAGTCACCACCCTGTTTATGCGCGAGCACAACTTCTGGGTGAGCACTCTCAAAGCTGACCATCCTGAGTGGACCGGCGACCAGCTTTACAATATGGCAAAAGCCATCACGACGGCGGAATATCAGAATATCGTTTATTCGGAGTATCTGCCTCTTCTGATCGGCCCCGTGCTAAGATGCTACCGGGGGTATAACCCGAATATATCCGCGCAGGTCACGCAGGAGTTTTCGACCGCCGCTTTCCGGGTGGGCCATTCGCAGGTATCGGACACGCAGGAGGGGCTCGACAACAGTGGAAACGTGGTCTTCACCGAGTCTTTGGCGCAGTCATTCTTCAACACGCCCGAGATAGATTTAGCGAATGGCATCAACCCACTGCTGCGCAACCTCGGTGTGGGCTCCGCTCAGGCGACCGATGTGTACGCGGTCGCGGCGCTTCGCAATCTCCTTTTTGTGGGTCTCGTCGGCGGTGGCGTGGATGAAATAGATCTCATCGCGATCGACATCCAGCGCGAGAAGGACGCAGGCCTGGGCACGCTGAACCAGACGCGGACAGCGCTTGGGTTCAAGCCATACAAGTCTTTCGCGGAATTGACCAGCGATCCCGTCTTGCAGGCGAATCTTGCGACCGTATACGGTAGCATTGACAATGTCGATTTGTTCATGGGAGGCCTGGCGGAAAAACATGCTCGCGGCGCGCTCGTGGGCCCGACCTTCCAGGCGATTATCGCAAGCCAGTTTTACGCCCTAAGGGCTGGAGATCGTTTCTTCTGGCAGAACGAAGAGTTCGACCGGGAAACGGCCGCAATGATAGCGGATACGACGCTCGCCGACATTGTTAAGCGAAATACGGATACGACGGCTAACCTGCAAGAGAATGTCTTCCTCGCTGCGACGCTCGGGGCGACGACACCTGTCGAGATGCACGTGCCGCCGCCCACGGTGATAGACAGGCATGGACGCGACGGACGACCCTTTATACGTGATGGATGGTAAATCGTTATGAATCGCAAGATCGACAACCAAACTCAGAAACGCCTAACGACATGCCTGGCGCTCACCTTCGGAGTGTGTTCGCCTATCCTTGCCCAAGAACCAAACGGTCTCAAAGATTACCTCGGGCCTCGCTTTGCACCGGCCGGGCAAACGAATGTCGCAACGCGAAATTTATCGGAACCGAGCGGCGGCGCGGCGCAGGTGCTTCGCAATTGGAATCAAATTGCAATTGATGCGAGCGGTTTGGATCACACGCCGGTCGCTCCCGGCGAAACGCGTGTCTTCGGCGAACAACTCGGGCCGACCCGTTCGAGTCGCGCCATGGCCATCGTGCATATCGCAATGTTCGATGCGGTCAATGCGATTATTGGTAGGTGCGACAGTTACACGCGCACGCGTCCAGCAAGTCGGCGCGCGTCGGTCAACGCGGCAATTGCACAAGCGGCGCGCGACACCTTGGTCGCACTTTTTCCATCGCAGCAACCGACGTTCGATCAACATCTCACCGACGAGCTCAATTTGATCAGCGCGGGTCGTGCAAAAAGCGAGGGCATCGATGTTGGTCATCGCGTGGCTGCGGCGATTCTCGCTTTGCGCGCCAATGATGGTTCGAAACTGGCGGAACCGCGCCTCGGCGTCCAATTTTTTACGAGCGACCAACCCGGCAAATGGCGACAGGACCCGATCAGCCAGAGTCCGATCGCGCTCGGCGCGTACTGGGGAGGTGTCCGGCCGTTTGTCATGCGCTCAGCGACGCAATTTCGGGCGCCGACGCCGCCCCCCCTGATGAGTGCGGCATACACAACGGCGTTCAACGAGGTGAAGCTGATCGGCGGCGACGGCATCACGACGCCGACCATTCGCACGGCGGACCAAACGAACATCGGAATTTTCTGGGCATACGACGGAACTCCGAGTCTATGCGCTCCGCCGCGACTGTACAATCAAATCACCATACACATTGCCGACCAGATGGGCACGACGGCGAATCCGATGGAACTCGCCCGTCTCCTCGTGCTGGTGAACGTCTCGATGGCCGATACTGCCATCGCAGTGTGGGAGTCGAAGTACTATTATCAGTATTGGCGGCCGGTCACTGGCATCCGTGAATCCGACACGGGCACAGGCCCCACTGGGGCTGGCGATGCAAATGCCGCGACTGTCGGCGATCCCAACTTCACGCCCCTCGGCGCACCGGCAAGTAACTTGAACGGACCGAACTTCACTCCACCATTTCCTTCCTATCCATCGGGCCACGGCGGTTTCGGTGGTGCGCTCTTCGAAACGTTGCGCAAATTTTATGATCGCGACAATATCGCATTCACTTTTACGTCGGACGAATTCAACGGCACGACGCGCGATCACAACGGCAATATTCGCCCGCTGATGCCGCGCAGTTTTTCTTCGCTGTCACAAGCCGAGGAAGAAAACGGCCAGAGCCGAATTTACCTCGGCATCCACTGGGCCTTCGACAAGACCGAAGCGATCTCGCAAGGCCGAAAAGTCGCAGAGTACGTTTTTGCGAATGCCTTTACGTTGCGCGGTAGCGACGACGACCGCGGCAGATAAAACCAAGTTTGTCGCGCCCGCCGATAGGCAGATAGGCAGAAGGTTCACAGAACCGGGGCGCGAGGCAGCTCGATCAATTGCGCAGATGCGATAGCGCTGTCGCTGCGATAATCTATTGCCGCTCCGCAAATGAATTTCTTTCGTCCATTTAGTCCATTGCTCAAAGGGTGGCTGTTATCATTTCTCGGTTGGGGAATGGTTTCTTTCGTTCTTGGAGTGAATTTTGTTTACGGAGGGGCGAATGTTCCGTGGACGAGCGCATTGAGCGCAGGCATTCGCGATCAGTTGCCGTGGGCAATTCTCACTCCTTTGATCTTTCGGTTCGCAAGTCGGTTTCCGATTGATCGCCAGCACTGGAAAACACGAGTAGCTCCGCACCTAATAATCTGCGCCGCGATTGTGTGGAGTATCCACCTCTGGAAAGATTACGTCGACCCAGGACCCGGCCCGCATCGCCCGCCCGCGCCGGAGAGCACGGTGACGATGATGCCTGCCATGGAAAAAAATTCGGGCCTGCTTCACGCCCCGTCGGGGCCACCTCGTCCACCGCGCGCGGCAATTGATCTCTTCCATTTCGCCAGCGTGGAACTGCCGATCTACATCATGATCGTCAGCGCTGCGCACACGCTCCATTTTTATCGCCGCGCTGAAATTCGCGCCGGCCAGCTTGCCGCGGCGCGTCTGCAAACGCTGCAAGCGCAACTTCGGCCGCATTTTCTCTTTAACACGCTCAATACCATCGCCGGTTTGGTGCACAAAGCTCCGGATAAAGCCGATTCCGTATTGATCATGCTGAGCGATCTGTTGCGCCTTTCACTGGAAGCAGATACCGAGGAACAGGTGCCGCTTGAACGCGAACTCGCGTTCGTAGGAAAATATCTCGCCATCATGCACGTGCGGTTCGACGACAGAGTGCGTTATGCGATCCATGCGACGCCTGATGTTCTCAACGCCAGTGTTCCCACTCTTCTGCTTCAGCCGCTCGTCGAGAATGCGGTGAAGCATGGTATCGAACCAAATCCCGCCGGTGGCAAAATCGACATTCGCGCTCGGCGCGACGGCAATCTTCTTCGGCTAACTGTCTCCGACACCGGGCACGGAAGAGCGCAACGGCCAAAACTTAAGGAAGGCATCGGCCTTTCCAATACTCGCGTGCGCTTGCGCGAACTTTTCGGCGACGCCGCGAAGTTAAAGATTCAAGATGGGAATGGCGTCACAGTCGAAGTCACCCTGCCCTTCCGAGCGACGACATGAAACTGCGCGTTGTCATAACGGATGACGAGCGAATTGCCCGCCAGCGCTTGCGAGGATTGCTCGCGAAAGAGCCGCATACAGAAATCGTGGCCGAGTGCGCGGACGGCCCGAGCACCATCGAAGCGGTGCGACAATCGTCGCCCGATATCGTTTTTCTCGACATTCAAATGCCGGGAATGAATGGCTTTGACGTTGTCGATCTGATCGCGCCTTTTGGACAGCCGGCGATTGTGTTCGTCACCGGGTTCGACAAACATGCCGTGCACGCTTTCGAAACCTGTGCGCTTGACTATCTGCTGAAGCCGGTTGCACCGGAGCGCCTCGGCGAAACACTGAGGCGCGCGAGAAATTACATCGCGACCGCGAGTAAACGCTCTTCTCTACCGCAGCTAGGTGCCAACGCCCTGAGCGCTCTTCGCTTCAGCGTACGCAGTGGGCAACGCACGAGTTTCATCGCCCCCGAACAGATTGATTGGATCGAAGCGGATGGAAATTACGCCGTGCTCCACGCCGGTAATCAAAACCATTTCCTCCGCGCAACCATGTCCATCCTGGAAACGAAACTTCCTGCTCGAGATTTCATGCGCGTGAATCGTTCGGCGATCGTTCACTTGAAGCGGGTGAAAGAAATTCGCGCCGGGCCGGGTCGACATCATTCTGCGATTTTGATCAGCGGCCAGGAGATTGCGATCACGCGAAGCATCCGCGAAATCGAAGTGCGCCTTCGCGCTTTGTAAAATTCAATTCTAAGGACATTTACTAAAACGAGTCGTGTGTGGTCAACCAAAATAGCCACCGAAAACGGCCCCGATTTGGACCGCTGATAACATCAGAAAAACCGAAAAAAGCGCTTGAAAAACTATATGTCGTATGAAATCAGCGGAGCTTTTTTTAACGTTCGTGGCAGGGGCAGCTTTTTTATCGCGACCAAGACACCCTCTCCCTCATGGGTTGCCTCCCTCGCACAGAAGGCCGCCCCTCATTTATATGGAGGTGTGAGAAAAAAATTTATCTGAAAAGCATCGAGCGCATTGAAGCCCCATTCGACACGCCGAATCGGAAGACGTGAAACTTCCCGATCACGATCCTGACGACTGTCGCCGGTGTGGCTGTGTTGCTCTTACTGCGGTGAAGAGCTGCCGCAACGCGAAGCCCCCCAAATGGCAAACAAACCTTTACCGCCCTGAAGCCCCGGAAGCACGAAACCCCGAAGCACGAAACCTGCAAGCGCCTTAGAACTTGTCGGCCCGAACCCAGTGAATCACGACTGCAAAATTACAGGGAAGCAGGGTTGCGGTGTCGCATTGCGAAATTGCACTCGTGATCCCCGGCGCTGCGGCAGAGGTCAGCACAGATCAGTCAGAGATCGAGATCAAAGAACAGACCTGCGCGAGAACCGTGCGTAGCTCGTGGAAGTCGACCGGTTTGGTAAGGTGGAAATCGAAGCCAGCTTCCTTGCTTCGCCTGATGTCTTCCTCTTTGTCAAATCCAGTAAGGGCTACGCCTTTGACTGGTTGTTTTCGTTTGGCCTGAGCGATTACCTCGTAGCCGCTCCCATCTGGCAGGCCAATGTCGCTCAAGACAACATTGGCAGGCCAATGTCGCTCAAGACAACATCGAACTCCTTCAACTCGACAATCTCCAGCGCGCTCTGCGCGCCATCGGCCAATGAAATCTCATGACCGAAATGATCGAGCAGGCGGGCCAATACTCTCAACGTGTCGGCGTGATCTTCGACGACCAAAATTCGCAGGCTCCTGCCCCGCGGAGGCAAAGCTTCTGTTGGATCGTCGCTCATTGAAGCTGGTTAGCTCGGATTTCCAGCGGATAGTTGCAGCAGAAGTCGCACCGAAAACGACAGGGAATCGGGTCGAAGGGAGCAGCCCTCGCTTTGCGGCCCCGAGCCACTGAATCACGACTGCGGGATTATACTGCGGGAGCAGGACTTGCATGAAAATCGTGCGCTCCATTGCGACAAAACACTCATGATACCCGGCGGAAGTTAAGTCGGGCTATCGGGGAAACAACGTCCAGATTTGTTTTCGACGGTCGGTAAGAAGCGGAGTTATCAATTGCTTTGTTTTCACGTAACTTCACCGGATGTCCGCTGAGATTAAGAGGGAAATTCAGCTGGAGATCGCGCATGTCTTGTTCATCGACATCGTGGGTTATTCGAAGCTTTCGATTAACGAGCAACGCGCCGCTGTCGATGAGCTAAATGAGGTAGTTCGCGTCTCAGAGCAGTTTCAAAAGGCTGAAGCCGGGGCTCGCTTGATTAAAATTCCAACGGGCGACGGCATGGCGCTGGTTTTTTACACCAGTCCGGAAGCGCCGGCGCAATGCGCGGTCGAAATCAGTCGCGTCTTCAGAGAGCATCCACGCCTACAACTTCGGATGGGAGTGCACAGCGGTCCGGTGAGCGGGGTGATAGATGTAAATGGTCACGCCAATCTCGCCGGTGCTGGCCTCAACATGGCGCAGCGGGTGATGGATTGCGGCGATGCCGGACACATTCTTCTTTCCAAACGTGTCGCCGACGATTTAGGAGAATACGAACATTGGCAGCCGCTCCTGCACGATCTTGGCGCCTGCGAAGTGAAACACGGAGTGCGTATCGCAATCGTGAACCTCTATGCGGATGAAGTGGGCAATCCGCAGTTGCCAAAAAAGCTCCAGGCCCTGAAGAAGCACAGAGCGCGAATGCACTGGGCGGCCACGACGGCAGCGTTGCTCGCGCTCGTAGCAATTGTCGCTGGCATCGCAATATTTTCCCGTTATCGCGTGCGATGGACGCTGGCTGCGCCGGAAAAATCGATCGCCGTTCTTCCTTTCGAAAACCGGAGCGAAGACAAAGCGAACGCTTACTTTGCCGACGGCATCCAGGACGAGATTCTGACGCGCTTATCCAAGATCGCCGACCTGAAGGTCATCTCGCGCACATCGACGCAGCATTACAAAAGCGCACCTGAAAATCTGCCCGACATTGCGAGGCAACTTGGAGTCGCTCACATCCTGGAAGGAAGCGTGCAAAAAAGTGGCGACGCCGTGCGGGTGAACGTGCAGCTGATCAAAGCGGCCAATGATTCCCATCTTTGGGCCGATACCTTTGATCGCAAACTGACCGATATCTTTTCGGTCGAGAGTGAGGTGGCCAAAGCCATTGCCGATCAGTTGCGAGCGAAACTCACCGGCCGGGAAGAGCAAGTCATCGCCGCCAAACCAACAGACAATCCCGAGGCCTATGATGCCTACCTGCGGGGGCTGGCTTATACACTGAAAGGTACAAGCACACCCGCCAACTCCCTCAGCGCACAGAAATATCTCAGCGAAGCGGTGAGGTTAGACCCAAAGTTCGCCGCTAGTTGGGCGCTCCTTTCATACGTCGATGCGGTTGGCTATCTTACACTGGCTCTTCAACCAACGACCGCCCTGCGTGAAGAAGCGCGGCAGGCAGCCGAAACCGCCCTCACTCTTCAGCCCAATCTCGGAGAAGCCGTATTGGCGAAGGGGTATTACTACTATGCCTGCCTAAAAGATTACGACACCGCAGAGCGCTATTTTGGGCAAGCGCGTCAGTTTCTGCCTAATAGCAGCCGCATCCCTGAATCGCTTGCCTATGTCACTCGAAGACGAGGCCAGTGGGACCGGAGCGAGTCATACTTCAACGAAGCCGAACGGCTCGACCCGCGCAACCTTACCCTGCTTACCCAGCATGCGTTTTCCTATGTCTACCTACGTCGCTTTTCAGAAGCGCTGCGAAAACTCGATCAGGTTTTCAATATCGCGCCGGACGACGTTGATACCCTTGCGGAAAAAGCGGCAATCGCACAGGCTGAGGGCGACCTGCCGCGTGCCTCGGCGCTCCTCGCTCCGCTCCACCCGGCTGTCGATGACTCCACCACGTTGGAAACCCAAGTTTACCAAGCGATCCTGGAGCGCCACCCTGCACCAATCATCCCTCGGTTAAAGGAGGTACTTGCCAAGCCTGATCCAGCGTTGGGGTATTATAATGGCGAACTGCGCTTTTGGTTGGGCTGGGCGCAAGAAGTGGCTGGCGACCGCACCGCTGCGCAGGAGAGTTGGCACCTGGCGCGCAGCGAATTGGAGCCGTTTCTTAAAGAACAGCCGGAAAATCATATCCTAATTGGCGATCTCGCGCTGACTAGTATGGGCCTCGGTGACAAAGCTACCGCGTTAGCCCAGTCGGAACAGGCAATGGCCGTGATCCCGATCGACAAAGACGCGGCGGAGGGGACCGTTCCGATCGAGATCCTCGCCCGGGTGGCGGCACGCACCGGGGAAACCGACCGTGCCATTGCCGCTTTACAGAAACTGCTTTCGATACCCGGCAATGGCGTACAGGCGGCGCCACTTACTCCCGCACTACTCCGGCTCGATCCAATGTTCGATCCGCTCCGCAATGATCCGCGCTTCCAAAAACTCGCCGGCTCGCCCGCGCCGAAAAACTGACCTTCGGTGTATTAATTATTTGTTATCCGTTATCAGCTCGTGACGGTCATTTCATTGCAGGGCGATCCTGATAGCCGACCTATTGGCCGAAGGAGCTGTTGGCTTATCGCGCCGTCACGCGCGAATTATGCGAGCGTTCGTAAGCTCGGATTGCATAACGTGTTCGGGGCCCCATCACTCCGTCGATCCGGCCGTGGTAATAGCCTGCACGCGCCAGACGAAGCTGGATTTGGGCAACCGAGGAACCCCTGCCCACCGCAACACCCTGGTAACCGGATTGATTGTAAGGATCGTATCCGTATCCGTAGCCGTAAGGATAATACCCGTAGGGATAGTATCCGTAGGGATAGTATCCGTAGGGATAGTATCCGTAGTAGGGATAAAAGAACGGATCGCCAAAATCGCCGAAGAAAACGAATTCATCGAAGTGGCGATGGTGGAACCGATCACGATCTCCCCCAAAACCCTGAAAGTTTCGGGAGCCTGCGGGACCAAAGCGGGACCCGGCCCCTGCGAAACCCGGCGTCATTCGGGCGGGTGCCGAACCACCGCGGAAACCACCCCCGCCCCCACTAAATCCTCCGCCGCTAAAACCGCCTGCGGCGGAACCACCATGCGTCCCGGCCATCGCAACCGAGGCGCTTAAAGTCATTGCCACCACACAGCTTGTGAACAGAATCGATTTTGTATTCATAAATAAGTTGGCATCTCTAATTAATTAAACTCCCGAAGACGGCAAAAGCTTCCATTTTTATCAAAAAAATAACAGCGTGGTGTATCAATTTCCATTTCAACCTCGACCCCATGTCCGATCCGCTGCGGAATGATCCGCGTTTCCAAAAACTCGCTGCCTCGCCCGCGCCGAATGACGTAAAGTAGAACGCTGTGGCGTCTGAACCATTATCCACTCTGTCTCTGGAGCTCGGTCACGTTTTGTTCATCGATATCGTGAGTTACTCAAAGCTGCCGATCGACGACCAGCGGGAATTGCAGCTGGAGCTTAGCGAGGTCGTTCGCGACACCGGACAGTTCCGCACGGCGGAGGCCGCCGGGAAGCTGATCCGGCTTCCCATCGGCGATGGAATGGCGCTCGTGTTCTTCAACAGCCCGGAAGCTCCGGTGCTATGCGCGCTCGAAATTAGTAAGGCACTGAAACGAAATCCCCGCCTTCAGCTTCGAATGGGCGTCCACAGCGGCCCAGTCAATCAAGTGAGAGACGTTAACGATCGAATCAATGTTGCCGGAGCCGGCATCAACATCGCTCAGCGGGTGATGGATTGCGCGGACGGCGGTCACATTCTGTTGTCGAAACGCGTGGCAGAGGACCTGGCGCAGTCGCGGCAATGGCAACCGCATCTTCATGATCTGGGGGACTGTGCGGTGAAACACGGCGTCAGCATTTCCGTCGTAAATCTCTACGGCGACGACTTCGGAAATTCACAGGTGCCGGAGAAAATCAGAAAAACGCGGGAGCAACAGAGTGCGGCTGAGGCAGCCAGTCGCTCCGAGCCGACATTTCGCCGTAGAAAAAATGTGCTGATCGCGACCGGAGTGGTCGCGAGTGTCGCTCTGGCCAGCGTTCTTCTTTTCGTTCACCCATCACGTTCTGAAAAAAGTATCGCGGTCCTTCCCTTCGAAAATTTTAGTGACGAAAAGGAAAACGCCTTTTTCGCGGACGGCATTCAGGATGATATTCTTACCAGTCTGGCACGCATCCAAGAAATCGCGTCGTGGTAAATGTTCAACTGATCGATGCGCGACATGATCGCCATCTTTGGGCGAATCGCTACGACCGGCCTTTGGCTGACTCGCTTGGTTTGCAGGGAGAACTCGCGGAAGAGATCGCGGATGCGCTCCGGATCACGTTAAGCCCGGAAGAAAAAGCGCGGGTCGAAAAAAGGCCAACCGAAAATGCAGAGGCCTACGTGGTCTATTTGCAGGCGAATCAGATCGAACGAAATCCGGACACGTTGCTCGAAGACTTCAAGAAAGCCGCACAACTCTACCTGCAAGCAATCACGCTTGATCCGGCTTTTAGGCTCGCACATGCGCGCCTGGCATCGACGCAAGCGCAAATTTACCACTTTTACGAGCCTCTCGATAGTTGGAAATCAAAAGCGCGCGCTGAAGCCGAGCTGGCCGTGCGTTTGCAACCAAATCTGGCCGAGGCGCATCTCTCTCTGGGGCAATGTGATTATTGGATGGAGCAGGATTACGATCGGGCCCTTCAGGAGTTCGCGACCGCCGCGCGTCTATCACCTAACAATGCCGACATTGGACAGTTGATCGCAGCGATTAAGCGTCGCCAAGGGCATTGGCAGGAAGCGCTCGAAGCGTTTGAAAGAAGCCACAAGATCGATCCGCAGAACCCGAACATTGTCCGCAATCTTGTTTTTACCAACACGGCTCTCCGGCGATGGCCGGAAGCGTCCCGCTGGGCGGCGCAAAATGCGAGCGATGGCCCCGGATTCACTCGTCGCCAAGATTCAAAGCGGTTACGTCGATTTCTGGTGGAAGGGCGACACGCGCTTGCTCAAGACTCTCCTCAGTCAGGTTCCGGCAGGAACCGATCCGGATGGCGAGGTAACGTCGTGCCGATGGGAAGTGGCCATGATCGACCGCGATTTTGGTGCGGCGCGCACGGCTTTGCAAAAGTCGGAGGTTAACGAGATTTCGTACACGAATGCGGGAGCAACACCGAAAAGTTTTCTCCAAGGCTGTATCGAGCTGGCCGAAGGCAAACAGGCGCAGGCTCAGAAATTGTTTGAATTGGCGGGGCCGAATTTTGAAAAAGCGGTCGAGGAAGCGCCGATGAACGCGGATCGTCACGCGAACCTCGGTTGGTTCTACGCGTTTGCAGGTCGAAAGGAAGAGGCCATTCGCGAAGGTAGGCGGGCGGTGGAGTTAAAGCCCGAATCGAAAGATGCGTTCGATGGCGCGATCATGAACTGTTACCTCGCGCTCATCTATGCGCGTGTTGGTGAAAACGATCTCGCCATTCCGTTGATCGAGCGATTGCTGAAGACGCCGGGCGCGGTGGATAGCGTCGATTACAGCATAACAGTCAACGATCTGAAACATCGCTGGGAATGGGGATCCAATTCGGAATGACCCGCGCTTTCAAAAACTAATCGCGGCAGAGCAACCATGAGTCGCAGGGGAAATGTAATCCACGGGACCCAGGTGGATCGTGCTCTCCGAGCGCGATGTTAATGTCGAACCGGCAAAGCCGGTCATATCAACATCTTTGGCGCTTGGCCGATTGGATGGAGGCAGTTATCCGGAATCAGAACGCTGACTCTTTGGCTAATTAGACTGGTTGAATTTCGAATTTCCAGATCAGAATGTAATGCCATGCCGGCCGACCCTTCTTCAGAGGTGAAGTTCGAGATCGGCCATGTCTTGTTCATCGACATCGTCGGCTACTCGAAGTTGCTCATCAACGAGCAGAGCGAGCAGTTGCAAAAATTGCGGGAAATCGCGCGCGCCACCGACCAGTTCCGTGCCGCTGAGGCTGAGGGCAAGCTGCTGCGTTTACCTACGGGTGATGGCGGCGCGCTCGTTTTTCGCGATAGTCCGGAAGCACCAGTGGCCTGCGCCTTGGAAATCAGCAAGGCATTAAGAAATTGTCCGCAGCTGCGCGTCCGAATGGGAATCCACAGTGGCCCGGTCAAGGAAGTGACGGATTTGAACGAACAAGCGAACATTGCCGGTGCCGGTGTCAACACCGCGCAGCGCGTCATGGATTGGGGCGACGCCGGGCACATTTTGCTGTCCAAACGTGTTGCCGAGGACCTCGAGCACTACGCTCGGTGGCGACCGCTCTTACACGATTTGGGGACGTGCGAGGTGAAACACGGCGGAATGCTTGCGCTCGTTAACCTTTACTCGGATGAAATCGGGAATCCGGAGCCGCCGAAAAAATTTAAGGGAGATGAAACGCGCGAGAAAAAACCGAGCGCGCCCCTTAGCCAACACGGCCTCGCCAAGATTGGGCTGAAGAGTGAGCGTGGTTGGACGAAATTCTGACTCGCTTATCCAAGATCGCCGATCTGAAAACTGGCCAGACACCGGCGTGACCATGCAGCCGCGCAAGAAAGTTGGAAGCAGGCGCGCAGCGAACTGAAACCTTTCCTCAAAGAGCAGCCGGAAAATTGGATTCTTATCGGCGATCTCGCGCTGACCAATATGGGCCTTGGCGACAAAACCGCCGCGTTGGCTTTCGTCGAGAAAGCGATGACCGTGGTCCCGATGGAAAAAGACGCGTTGGATGGCCCCGGTCCAATTGAGATTCTTGCCAGGGTAGCCGCGCAAATGGGCGAACCTGAGCGAGCCATTGCCGCTTTACAAAAACTGCTCTCGATACCGTATGAAGCCCCACTGGCTTTTAACGTGCCGCTCACGCCTGCGTCGCTCCGGCTCGACCCCATGTTCGATCCGCTCCGGAATGACCCGCGCTTCCAAAGACTCTGTGAAGAGAAGCAGCCCTAAAGTTCGCGGAATTTCGCCGAGCTGAGGCGGCACAATGTTACGGGGTTATTGCGCTGATCGGTAAACTAGCAGCGCGGCGACGATATCTTCCACCGCCATCCCTAACGACTTGAAAATCGTGGTTTCGCTTGCGCGCGGCGGAATTTTGCCAGCCAGGGCTTCGCCGAGTTCGCCGTGAATCTTGGCGTCGGAAAGGATTACGTCTCCGGATTCTTTCAGCGCGGCTTCGCGCGAATCGACGAAGATAACGTTTTGCATTGCGTCGTCATCCAATTCGCGCCAGTCGGGACGACACGCACCGACAGCGTTGACATGACAGCCGGGCTTGAGCCACGCTCCACGCAAGATCGATATCTTCGAATTAGTCGCCGTGACGATGACGTCGGCGCCACACACTGCCTCTTGTGCTGACATCGCTTTGGCGCCAATTGTCTTCGCGAATTTCTCCGCGTGCGCCGCCGTCGGACTCCAGACGCGAATTTCCTCAAACCGCCTAACAAGTCGCAACGCTTCCACATGACTGCGGGCTTGGACCCCGCTGCCGAGGATTGCGAGAATTTTCGCGTCCGGTGGCGCGAGAAGTTTCGTCGCTGCCGCGGAAACTGCCGCGGTCCGCATTTCGGTGATCAATGTTCCGTCCATCACCGCGAGCGGCGCACCCGTTTGCGGATCCATCAGAAAAATTGTCGCCATGTGCGTGGGGATGCCACGTTGTGCGTTCGGCGGGTAAAACGTGACGAGCTTTATGCCGAGCCCTTCTGCAGTTCGCGCTGGCATCATCCCAAAAAATCCGCCTGGCGGATCGACGGTGATGACCGAGCGCACCGGCTGCGTCACGTTGCCAGCCGAGAAATCGATCAGCGCTTTCTCCATTGCCGGAATCAATTCCTCCATCTGCAGATGCTTTCGCACCTCCTCTTCATCGAGATGGATAGGCGTGCCGCTCTTCATTCAAGGTTCGGCGTTTTCTTGTTGACTGCGGATAGCGCGGATGTTTGGGGAGCACACGCGCCCTCGCGTGTCCTAATCGGCGCCCTCGCCGATTAGTCAACATCTTCCAGCTCGTCGAGTAACTTCCGTTTCAAACGCTGGCGCGCCGCCTTTTTGATCGCGCGTCGCTCCGCAGCGACCGCTTGCTTTTCTGCTTGCCGTTGTTTCCGTGTCCGTTCGTCGATCTTGCCCGGTAGATGCGAAATCTTTGGCCGTTGTGCGCCTACTTTGCGCTCGTTAGGCTTCGCGTACGGGTTCATTGTCTAATTCGCACCGACAAAACTTTACGATCGCTTCGGCGTTTTCTTCTTGTTTGTTGTAATTGCCGCTGTTCCCAGCGGCAAGAAGGATCGTGATCTCGGATCTTTTTCACCTGCGCTTCTGTGTGGAATAAGATAAGCTTTACCCGTAGCCGACGGAAAGACATCACCTAATGTCCATATTTTCATCAAACCGAAAAAGCGAACCCACGACGCCAGGGCGCGGATCTGAAACATCAGCGGTTACACCGGAGCCGAACGGAGCGGCAGTAGTGCCACCATCCAGTGGCGTCCTCTCGAGGGGCGTTTCAATTAAAGGCTCCGTGAAGTTCCGTGATGAATTGCTGATTGACGGCGAGGTCGAAGGCACGATCAATTCGACTGGAATACTTACGATCGGGGAGCACGCGAAGATCCGTGGCGAGATCAAGGCGAAATCAGTGCAGGTGCGAGGAGCCGTCGAGGGAAATATTTTCGCAACCGAACGCTGCCTACTCGAGGCCGGTTGCACATTGCGCGGCGACATTATAGCGCCACGACTCGTGGTTGATGAAAATGCGACCTTTTTAGGCAGTGCGAAAATCGCGCCCAAGTAGTGAGCTCCGGCCCAGAAACGCAGGAAAATCGGACTGAAGGGCCAGGATTAAGAGGATTTCCCGGATTCTATTTTGACTGTATTTCCGGTGAATCCCCGTAAATCCTGTCTACAAACCTCAGTTGTGGTCTGCTAAGATCTGGGCGAGACGCCACACCTCGTGGAACGTGTTGTAGAGCGGGGTGGGCGCGGCGCGGATGACGTTTGGTTCACGGAAATCGCATTTCACGCCAGCGGCTTCAAGTTTCTTGAACAACTCCTTCGGATGCTCGTGCGCGAAGATCGAAAGCTGACAGCCCCGACAATCTGCGTCTCGGGGCGTGATGACAGTAAATCGCTTCGAACCTCCGTGTTCGAGTAAAAATTGAAGATATCCGGTTAACCTGATCGACTTCGCCCGTAGCGGTTCCATTCGACCGGCTTCATCGAAGATCGACAATGAGGCGCGCAGCGGCGCCATCGAGAAGATCGGTGGGTTGCTGATCTGCCATCCGTCGGCAGTTGGGACCGGAGTGAATTCCGGCTCGAGATGCAATCGGAAGCGCGTGTTCGGATCGTTCCCGAACCAACCGGCGAGACGCGGCAGTTCCGTGTTTGTGGCGTGGCGTTCGTGGATGAATGCCCCGGCGACGGCTCCGGGACCGGCGTTGAGATATTTGTAGGAGCACCAAACCGCGAAATCGACATTCCAATCGTGCAACTCCAGCGGCACGTTGCCGACGGCGTGCGCTAGATCAAAGCCGACGATGATCCCGCTCTTCTGCGCGGCCTTCGTAATCTCCGGAATGTCGAACAATTGGCCAGTGAAAAAATTCACGCCGCCGATCATTACCAACGTGAGTTGATCGGCGTGGTTTTCGATTAGACCGACAATCTCCTCTTGTCGAACAGTGAACTCGTCCTTGCGTGGCCGCACGAGAATCAATGCATCTTTCGGGTTGAATCCGTGATGAATGATCTGAGTTTTGATCGCGTAGGTGTCGGAAGGGAACGCCGGCTCTTCCATCAAAATTTTGAAGCGCGATTTCGTTGGCCGATAAAACGTCGCCATTATGAGATGAAGGTTCACCGTCAGGCTGTTCATGCAGATCACCTCGATCGGCTTTGCGCCCACAAGTCGGGCGGTTGGTTCGCGCAAGCTCTCCTGATACGTGTACCAAGGCGTTGGTGCCTCCAGGTGCGCATCGACGCCGAGCTTTGCCCAGTCGTCCAGCTCTTGTTCGACGATTTGTCTCGCTCCTTTCGGCATCAGGCCGAGCGAATTGCCAGCGAAATAGATGAGTGGTTTGCCATCCTTGCCCAACGGGAGATGAAATTTTTCGCGGAACTGATGGAGCGAATCCTCGGAGTCGAGTTTTAGCGCGAACTCTTCGTCGGCTGAAAACTGCATGTCCGCAGATTACGCAGATTTCGCAGATTCAAAAGAATGACAACTCGAAGGCGAGAAGAAAGCGGGCTCACGCTAAAATCTGCGTTAATCTGTGAAATCTGTGGATGAATTCTCTCGTCTTATTTCGGAACCTGCATGAACTCGATGGTTGTCCCATCGGGACCGCGAACGTAAACAACGCGCTTCCCGGCATTAGGGCCTGATTTGAGAGTTTGCGCTTTGCCAGCCGCGCGCCAATCGGAAGCTGCGATCGCGCTCAGCACGGCATCGAGGTCGTCGACTATCAGTGCAACGTGTACCGATCCGGTATCGCACGGCCTCAGATCGAGCTGTTTTCGATCCGCTGGAGCAAGGTACTCCAGCAACTCGATCTTGTGGCCATAGCCCTTAAGAACGGCGATCGAGATTTCTGCGCCAGGCACTCCAGTGACTTCGCCCGCAAGATCTCCCGTGTGGTGGGCGCGGTGCGACAGCTCGAAACCGAGAACGTCGCGCCAGAAAGCGACAGAGCGCTCGAGGTTTGAGACCGTGATCCCGGTGTGATCCGCGGCGAGAATGCGAAAAGCTTTCGTGCTCGCCTGCCTCGCCGTAGCCTTATGCGTAGGTCGGGTGCTCATGCGCGTGATCGTAATCGCCCTTGATAAAAGATTGAGCAGAAAACGTCGAACGCCCAACGCCGGACGTCCAATGTCCAATTCAGAAACGTGGATCGACCAGTCCCTTGTCCGCCAGTCGGACGGACTGGTTCCGTGGCGAGCTCGATGCTAATATTGGCGGCGCTGCCGCTAACTTGTAACATCGCCCGCGGAGCGGCCGATCCACCTCCATCCGTTTCATCCGCGTAATCCGGGGTGGGTCATTTCTCCACGGAAGCGATCACTTTAAGCTCGATCGCGATGGGCGTAGGCAACGCGGTGACTTCAATCGTTGTGCGCGTCGGGTTTGGTTTGTTAGGCCCGGCGAAATATTCGGCGTAAAGGCGATTGTAGATTGGGAAATCTTTTTTCATGTTCGTGAGGAATACCGTGACATCAACAATGTCATTCCAATTCGCGCCCGCATCTTCCAGCACGAGCCGAACGTTTTCGAACACGGCACGACATTGCGCTTCAATGTCGTAATTCACGATGTTGCCAGCGGAGTCGAGCGTCACGCCCGGAATTTCTTTACTGCGACGCACACGTGGGCCAATTCCGGAGAGAAAAAGCAAATTGCCGACGCGTTTCGCATGCGGAAACGCACCAACCGGCTCCGGCGCGCGAGAGCTTTCGAAGGATTTGCTCATTCCGGAGCTTTTCCTATCCGCAGATTACGCAGATTCACACAGATTTTTTTCCGTGTGTGCCTGTGTTGCCATAATCTGCGCTAATCTGTGAAATCTGTGGATAATACTCTTCGATTAAGAGTAAAAGCAGGATCACAAGTAAAATTAGCCAGACGGCGCGTACTTCTCAAACTTCGGCAACTTCGGGTACATCTGATCCCACGGCTGCGCGTCTGACGTGAAGATGTCGAACCGCGGACGAAACAAGCTCGGGTCATCCAGACTGGAAGCGTTGATACCTTGTCCCCTGTCGTTTCCGCCACCGAAAAGCCGCGAACCACATTCCGGGCAAAAGCCACGAAGATTGTGACCGCCGCCCTGGCTCGAGGTTTTATAATAGCGCGGTGAGCCTTTCGTTATTTTGAACGCTTTGGCCGGTAAATACACCACCGCACTAAACAGACCTCCTGTTGCTCGCTGGCAATCACGGCAGTGGCAGTTAAACATCACGATCGGTTCGGCATTGCATTCGTAGCGAATCGCGCCGCAAGCGCACCCGCCTGAAAAAGGCGTGGGCATTTCGTCAGAGGTCAGAAGTCAGCAGCTCAACCGTGGCTGTGTCCGACAACGGCGAGAGAAGAAGAATTCAACCGTTTTGCCCTCCGTGCGCGACCTTTCAATGCTTCGACCTCGCGATCGCGAGGCGGAGCATTCGTCACGAGGGAATCGAGCAGCCGTTGCGCGGCGAGCACTACCTGATCCACCGCGCGATTGAAAGTCTCTTCGTTCGCCTTGTTTGGCGAAGCCGCTTAGTTTTCGCACGAACTGCAGAGAAGATGCGCGAATTTCATCCTCGGTCGCAGGGAGATTGAAGTTGTGAAGCGTCTTAATATTTCGACACATAAGTTCCTTTCCGATCGGTATTCTATGTCGCGCTGATGAAAAAGGAATCGTTTCCCTATCCTCCGGCAATCGCGCCCATGATAAAGAACGGCTCGGCACTCGTCGCGATCGCGTTGGGCAATGGAGTATCGAGCGGCTCATGCGAGATGTCCTCGCCGCAGGCGAAGAATCGCACGAGCGGACGGCGTTGCTGTGTCACGTGATCGCGGATTGTGCCACGCAACATCGGGTACTTTTCCTCGAGAACGTCGAGCACTGCGCGCACCGTGGCTGATCCGTTAAGATCGACATGTACCTCGTCGCCGACGCGCGCCAACGTGCGCAGATGATGGGGGAGGACGACACGGATCATGGCAGCCATGTCTCACCAATGCCTCAACACCTACCAGCGGTCAAAGGCGCACGGCTTAATTCCCGCTGCATCCACCAAGCGGCAATGCCAGCTGCTATGACCCACGGTCCGAGCGCGAAAACCTGTCCATCGGGTTGCCACATCGTGAAGGCGCACAGGTTCGCAGATGCATGGAAGAGCATGGCCGCAACTACACTGCCTTGCGCGTGCATCATGATCAGCGTCATTACCATCGACCACGCCATCAACTCGAGAACGAACGGTAGGAACCCGGTCCCATATTGCGGCGTTCCGTTAATGATGAAGAGCGGCAGGTGCCAGAATGCCCACGCGATACCGAGAATCAGCGTTCCCACGATCGGTCCAAAGCGTCCCACCAATCGCGGAAGGGCATAGCCACGCCACCCTGGTTCCTCACCTAGAACCACAACTAACTGACCAAGCACGAGCGCTGTCACAGTTCGCGGTGGGCGGTGAAAAAACGAATCGTGGGGCAAATGGAAGCCGACGGACATCGCATTACGCACCAGGTAGATAATAGGCGGAACGCAGATCGCGACAATTGCCCATCGAAATGGTACGTGGCGCGTAATCCGGCGGTAAAATACTCCCAACTCAGTGCGCCCACCTTCCACCGCTGTGCTCACAAACGCCGCTCCGTGTGGTGCCAGCACAGCAGCCAAATAAAGCCCGCGTCCGGGCCACACGAGAGGAGGAAGGTGTCGCGCGAAAAGTGTAATCCAAGCCGTCCAGCTGATCGCGTACGCAATGAGAAAGAACATCGCGATTCGCAAGTTCCTTAACTGCGGACGGTTCAACGCGAACAATCGTGCTGCTTCCGGCGATGCACTCGTCCACTTGAATCTCCGCGCGCAATGCAAGTACTTCATTCGCGAGCAACGCTTACGAATGCTTACTATGTCCTGAAGTCAGCGCACCATTATGACAGCGTCTGCGCTTCAACCGACAGAACGGCCGGAAGATCGCGCACAATTGGATTCCACGTGTCGCCCGAATCTGCCGATGCATAAACCTGGCCGCCGGTCGTGCCGAAATAAATGCCGCACGGATCGAGCAAATCGACCGTCATCGCGTCGCGCAGCACGTTCACGTAGCAATCACGCTGAGGCAGACCTTTGGTGAGTTCTTCCCACTCATTACCGCCGGTGCGGCTACGATAGACACGCAGTTTGCCGTCGGGCGGAAAATGCTCCGAGTCGCTCTTGATCGGCACGACGTAAATGGTTTCCGGCTCGTGTGCGTGGACATCGATGGGGAATCCGAAATCGCTCGGCAGATTTCCGCTGATCTCGCGCCACGAATCGCCGGCGTCGTCGCTCCGCATTACGTCCCAATGTTTCTGCATGAAGAGCGCCTTTGGACGCGATGGATGCAGCGCGATGCGATGAACGCAGTGACCGACTTCCGCATTCGGATCGGGAATGTATTGCGAATGCAAACCGTGGTTGATCGGCTTCCAGGTTTTGCCGCCATCGTTGGTGCGGAACGCACCGGCGGCCGAGATCGCGATGAATATTCGTTGTCGATCTTTCGGGTCGAGAAGAATCGTGTGCAAACACATTCCGCCCGCGCCCGGCTGCCATTTCGGTCCGGTATCGCTACCGCGCAGTCCTGCCAATTCATGCCACGATTTGCCACCATCAGTCGTGCGGAACAACGCCGCGTCTTCCACTCCGGCGTAAACCGTGTCCGGGTCGTCCAGCGACGGCTCGAGATGCCAAACGCGTTTGAACTCCCACGGATGCTGCGTCCCATCGTACCATTGATGCGTCGTGAGCGGTTTGCCGGTTTCGGACGAAGTGTCGTAAACGAATTTGTTGCTTTCGCCCGTCTGCATTCCTTGGGGAGTTACTGCCGGCCCGCCGCCTGGCGTGTCCCATGTCTTGCCACCATCACCCGAGCGCTGAATGATCTGACCGAACCACGCGCTCGTCTGCGACGCATAGAGTCGGTTCGGATCAGCCGGCGAACCTTTGACGTGATAAATTTCCCAGCCCGCAAAATGCGGCCCGTCCACTTTCCAGTTTTTGCGCTTCCCGTCCGATGTCAGGACGAACGCGCCCTTCCGTGTGCCAACCAATAATCGTATTCCGCTCATGGCTTAAACTTCCAACCGCGGATAACGCCGATCAAGATGGATTTGTTTTTGTCTGCGGATTACACAGATTTACACAGATTTTTTGCGGCGTTGTTTCTGTGATCTGCGCGAATCTGCGAAATCTGTGGATGAATCAATCGATCGGGGCCGACGCTGCTTACCTTCATGCCACCGACACTTCCCGACGGATCAGTTTCCGGACTGAAATCATGAGCATCGTTATTTTGCTATACAAACGTTCTTCGGCTCGGTGAAGAAACGCAACGCTTCCTCACCGCCTTCGCGGCCGACGCCGCTTTGTTTCATGCCGCCGAACGGAACGCGCAGGTCGCGCACGAGCCAGCAATTTACCCACACGGTGCCGGTGTGAATCCGTTCGGCGACGCGATGCGCGCGATTCAGGTTCTGCGTCCAGACGCTTGAGGCCAGGCCGTAGTCGGTGTCGTTGGCGTAGCCGACTACTTCTTCTTCGTTGTCGAATGGCGTGATTGTCACAACGGGGCCGAAGATTTCCTCGCGATTGGTGCGACATGAGGCCGGCAAACCGGTGATTACGGTCGGCGGGAAGAAGTAACCCGACTGGCAGCGCTCGTTGATCGACTCCGGCGCCGAGCCACCAAGCGCGATCTTTCCGCCTTCTTTCTGCGCGAGATCGACATAGAACTTTATTTTATCGAGCTGCGTCTTGTTCACGATCGCGCCCTGATCGGTTTTCTCATCCAGCGGATCGCCGAGTCGCAGCTGCGACGCTTCTTCGATGAAACGATCGACAAAATCCTTGTAGGCTGAGCGCTCGACAAATACGCGTGAACCGCACAAGCAAATTTGGCCCTGGTTCGCGAACGACGAGCGCACACTGCCGGCAATCGCGGCGTCGAGATCAGCGTCGGCGAAAACGATGTTTGGGTTTTTGCCGCCGAGCTCTAGCGAAACCTTCTTGAACATCGGCGCGCACGCTTCCGCCACTTTGCGGCCGGTCACTGTGCCGCCGGTGAACGAAATCGTATTAATCGTCGGATGTGCGGTGATCGCGGCGCCAACGTTTGGCCCAGTACCGTGCACGACATTGAGTACGCCGTTAGGCAGTCCAGCTTCTCGCGTGATCTCGCACAGCTTGTATGCCGTCATTGGCGTGAGCTCGCTCGGTTTCGCAATGGCGGTGTTGCCGACGGCAATGGCGGGCGCGATTTTCCAGCTCAGTAAATAGAGAGGAAGATTCCACGGCGAAATTAACCCGGCGATGCCGCGCGGCTGACGCAGCGTGTAGTTGAACGCGACGTTGTCCGTGATGTGCGCTTCGGATTCGGTGTGCAGAATTGCGGTCGCGAAGAACCGAAAATTGGCAACGGCGCGCGGTATGTCGAGCACGCGCGCGAGCGAAAGCGGTTTGCCGGTGTCGATCGATTCCGCCCGCGCGAACTTCTCGAGATCGCGTTCGATCAGGCCTGCGATGCCAAGAAGAATTTTCGAGCGCTCCGCGGCCGGTTTCCTCGACCAATCAATGGACGCCTTCTCCGCCGCAGTGACCGCAAGATCGAGATCGCGCACATCGCTATCTGCGACTTGCGAGTACGGCTTGCCCGTCGCCGGTTCCATATTGTCGAGATATTTTCCACCGACAGGCTCAGCAAATTGGCCATCGATGAAATTTTGGATTTGCGGTAATTCGATTCGCACGATTGTTCCTAGAAATTAAACGCCGAACGCCCAACGTCCAACTCCGAACATCGAATGCCAGGAGAGGAAACGCCTTGCTGCGCTACAACAAGCGCGACAACCGCAGCCGATGAATCGGAACAGAATCTCTGGAACGCCCAGCAAATAACGATAAATATGGATGGCAAACCCATGCGTGTTACTATTGTCCGCGCGTCGGCTCGCGCGGCATTGTCCACGTCCTTCATTTCATCTGGCGCTTTTTAATCTTTCATCTTCGGCGCCTTTTTAGTTAGGCTCCCGCTCATGAACACGAAAATCCTCGCCTTTTTTCTAGTCATTGGCCTTGCAGCCACCTGCTTGATCAACGCGCAATCGCCTTCGCCCACAGCATCGCCATCACCGGCTAAGCATAAGTCACACAAGAGGGCGGAAGCCAGCGCCACTGCCTCACCCGCTGCGGCAACTGAAGCGTCACCTTCGCCTGCCGAGAAGCGCACACGTAAAACAAAGACGACCGCCGCGACTTCGCCTTCAGCGGCAACAACAACTGAGGCGTCACCTTCGCCCACCGAGAAACACGGCCGCAAAACAAAGGGTACGGCTGCCGCTTCACCGACAGTAGCTCCATCGCCCTCGCCAGCAAAGAAGACACTTGCTGACTTCTTTAAGCCAAAAACTTCAGCAAGCCCCTCAACTTCTGCTGCTCCTGCCACGACTTCCGCAGGCACGAAAGCCGAGACGGCAACTAAGGCCACGCCAGCGCCAGGAGGGGGGCCCGGCCTCGTTTGGGTGAACACCGAAACGCATGTTTATCACAAGGAAGGCTCTCGCTTTTACGGCAAGACCCAAAAGGGTAAATACGTCAGCGAGGCTGACGCAATCAAAGAGGGAGACAGGCCGGCCAAGAAAGAATAACGCGCTCCTTCGGGAAGGGACGACAAAGCACTGGGTTGGGAATGCCGCAAGTTGCCCGTTTATCCGCAGGTTGCGCTTAAAACGCGCGCTCTAAAAGACAAACCTGTGATAAGCGACGCTCGAGGCCTGCGCTATTTTAGCGTCGATTTGTGAAGACAGTCGCGATTACGTCTGGCCGCCACCGAAGAGACCGCCGATCTTGGCTTTGAACATTTCACCGGCTTCGCTTTCGAGCGTGCTCGCGCCGCTGCTAAGACCACCGCCGATAAATGAATCGAGATGGCTGGCAACGGGCCCTGGCAATCTGCTCTTCAACTCATTCATGATCACTTCGACCGCTTTTCTTGCGTCGTCTTGACTGATGCCGGTCTTCTGCACAACGAGGTTAATTAATTCATCCATAATAATTTAATGAGGTTTGCGCAGCGTAACCTGGACGTCTCATCGTCGGCAAGCGCAATCGCAACCACTGAATTGGTGCAAAGGCTTGCACGAACGGGGCCGATTCTATCTAATCGGGTTCATGATGAAATCGATTACGTTATTCAGCATAGTGGCGGCTGGGAGTCTTGCTTTCAGCAGCATGGCGCCGGCGGCCGGTACCAAAACCTATCAAGTGACAGGGCCGGTTCTGGAAATGAACGACAGCATAATCGCTGTTCAAAAAGGAAAGGAACGCTGGGAAATGGCGCGCGATTCGAACACGAAAGTGACTGGCGACCTAAAAGTCGGCGCCAAGGTGACGATCACCTACACAATGAGCGCGACTGAGGTCGAAGTGAAGCCTGAAAAAGCAGCGAAGCCTACCGCAAAGAAGCCGTAATCTTCTGCGGTGCTGCTGCGCACGAGAGGGAAACCCGCGGTGACCACGGGTTTTCAGTTGAGTCGCGCGCAGCATGATCGGCTGAAGTGGGGCGCCAACCTGCGGTCCCCTATTAGATTTCACCCGAGCTCGGCGCAGCTTCTGCTGATCAAGGCGGGAGTGAAATCTCAGCTACATTCCGAGCCCTCGGCGCAACCGCTCAACACCCTTGAGCTCAAAGCCATTCTGCTAGTCGACGACGACAAGCAACTGGCCGCGGCGCTACAGTGGATTTTGGCGGATGAAAATTTCCTCGTCGATGTGGCTTTTGACGGCGAGGAAGCGATGCTCAAAATCAAAGCGCACGAGTACGATGCGGTTATTTGCGATCTGATGATGCCGCGCGTACGCGGTGACCAATTCTACCTCAATGCACTCTGGATGCGCCCACACCTCTTCGGTCGATTCATCTTCATTACGGGTTTCGCAACCGATCCAAAAATCAGTCAGTTTTTGAGCGAAAACGAAGTGAAGTATCTGGTGAAGCCTTTTCCCGTCGATGGCCTGATCAGCTGCGTCAAAGAATTGTTTTCCGGTCGCTAGAACTTCGCCGGTGGTCAGGCAGAGAGTAGAGAACGTCCAACGCTCAACGCCCAACGCTGGACGTCCAACGTTGAATCAAGTGAGGGAGGATTATTCAAGCTGTGAATTAGTGATTAGTGACAGGTGAGACGTGAAGAGATTGGCAGCTGACTATTCACCAATCACCGTTCACAAATCACTAAAGTCTGGCGGTGAGGGAGGGATTCGAACCCTCGGTGCCCTTTTGGGGCACGGAGCTTTAGCAAAGCTCTGCTTTCAACCACTCAGCCACCTCACCAAAAAATCGGCTGGCGAGAATATGACGGAGAATCGTCGATTGCCAATAGACACATTGATACGTGCAGATGTTGTCACGGCGCTGTGCGCCGTGCGCACGTCTCACAGGGACGTGGCTACAAACTGTTTGTCGTTATTTGCCAGAAGTTGCGAATTGCCGATTGCCAATCGAAATGATTGTCGATGATCAGCGAGGAAGAAGCGCGCGCGAAGATTCTTGAAACCGTCCGGCCATTGCCGCCGCGCCAGTTATCGATCTCAGGAGCGCTGGATTGTTTCGCGGCCGAGGACTATTTCGCGCGATTACCACTGCCGAACTTCGATAACTCCGCGATGGACGGATACGCGGTGATCGCGAGTGATTCCCGGCACGGAGCAAAATTGCGCGTCGTCGGCGAACAACCGGCAGCCGCGGATCGACAACTGCGCCTTTCGACCGGCGAAGCCATTCGTATTTTCACCGGAGCACCAATTCCAGCCGGCGCGGATGCGGTCCTGATGCAGGAAGACGTTACGCGCAACGGTGACGAGATCGTGGTGAATGAAGATGTCGAAGCTGGTGAATTTGTGCGGAAGCGCGGTTGCGATCTGAGCGAGGGCCAGAAAATTTTGGGAAGGGGCGAGCGCATCCGCGAAGCGACGCTTGGGTTGCTGGCTTCACAAGGCTTTGGGGAGGTTTGTGTCGGCGGCGGAGTGCGCGTCGCGATCGTTTCGGGTGGCAATGAATTGATGCAACCCGGCGCTAAACTTCAGCCCGGACAAATTTACGAAAGCAATTCCGTGCTGTTACAGGCTTTACTGAAACGCTGCGGTGCAGTCGTCGGATCGAGTCAACATTGCAGTGATGATGCGAGTGCTTTGCAGACCGAATTTCGAGTGGCTATTAAAAATGAAGTTTTGATCGTGAGCGGCGGCGTTTCCGTCGGTGAACACGATCTTGTGCAAGCGGCGCTTCGCTCACTGGGCGCCAAGATCGACATCTGGCGAGTGGCGATTAAGCCGGGCAAACCGTTCTTGTTCGGTCGTCTCGGTGATTGTTTCCTGTTCGGGTTACCGGGGAATCCTGTTTCGGCCTTCGTGACTTTTTTGCAATTTGTCAGGCCTGCGATTCTGAAAATGATGGGCGCAACAGATCTCGAGCTCCCGAAAGTGCCGGCAAAGTTGGTCGTCGATCTTCGCAACCAAGAGGATCGTTCGCATTACGTCCGCGGAAAGCTTAAAAATGGAAATTTTGCGCCGGTTGGCCGGCAAGAGTCGCACGCGCTCTTCGGTTTGAGCCAGTCGAACGCACTGTTGCGGGTTGCTATCGGCGAATCATTGAAGGCGGGTGAGTGGGTCGATATTCAATTGTGGGATTCAAGCGGGCTGTAGCCGCCCCGCTCAGTGGGGGCGCCGCACGGGACGGCGACAGCCGTCGACGCTAATAGCTACGAAGTGCCAAGGAGCGCCGCCACTTCAATCGAGGCGGTTTGACAGGCCACGACCGTATTTTAGCTTAAGCGCATTGAATAGGGGAGCGACTACCGCGTTTGCACAAAATCCAACCGACCAGGTTCGTGCCGATGCCGAGCGGCTTTCCCATATCATTCTGGAAATGCAGCGCTGTTTTGTGCTGCACCTGTGCAAGGAGCTCGCGCCCGGCAACGTTTCGTTTCCGCAATTTTTTCTACTTGCGTATCTTGATCAAAAAGAAGTGCTGACGATGACGGCGATTGCGCAGAAAATGGGACATACAACCGCGGCGGCCAGCGGATTGGTCGCGCGGCTGGAGAACCTCGGTTACCTCGTTCGTTCGGTGGCGCGGGAGGATCGGCGCAAGGTGATGGTGTGCATCACGCCCAAAGGTTCGGCGTTGGTGCGACGGATCCGCGAAGAGATGGTGGGCAACATCATGAAAATCATGCAATATCTCGCGCCCGACGAACAAAAGGCATGGTTGCATATCTACAGCAAAATTTACGATTATTGCCAATCGAAATGATTGCCATTCACTGCGAGCGGAGTTAACAGACAAGGACAAACACGCGGGTTGAATCCACTCGCTCGCGTCGCGCATCAAACATTTCGAGGGCCACTTCATGCGACAATTCTCTATCCTGGCAGTTCTCAGCGTAAGCGTTGCGTTTCAACCGCTCGTATTTGCCGGCGCAGGTGGGGAAGCTAATTCGAAGAATCGTGCCGCATCCAAGACCAGCGCGCGCACGTTTACACTCGATCAGGCGATCCAAACCGCACTCCGCCAAAATCCGACCGTTCTGAACGCCATCCAGGAGATCGAGCGGACCAAGGGTGTAATCATCCAGATTCGCGCGGAAGCACTGCCGCACATTAGTCCAAGTGGAAGTTTCGAATGGATCGATCCGAATCTTAGTTCATCTAGCCGTTTCGTGTCATCTTCCACTACCGGCGGGACTACCGGTGGTCCCACCACCGGCGGGACTACCGGTGGAATTTCGGGCGCTGCGCAAGCGGCGCCAACCGCCACCCCAACGGTTGGCTTCGGACGCGGCCAGGCATCAGATCTGATTTATTCGATTCGTGTCACCGGAACACAATTGATCTTTAATGGCACGACTTGGCCTGCAATTCGCGGCACTTTTTTCCAGCGCGACAGCGCCTACTTCTCGCTTCGCAACACGGTCGATCAAACGATCTCGACGGTGAAAACGCAGTTCTATCAAATTGTTGTGGACAAGGCGCTCATCGGCGTGCAGCAGGAATCGGTTCACCTTTTGGAAAGCCAGCTGAAAGACCAGCAAAACCGGTTCGAAGCCGGAACAGTCCCGCGGTTCAATGTGTTGCAGGCGGAAGTTGCTCTTTACAATCAAATTCCGAATCTGATCACCGCTCAAAACAATTATCGTATTGCGCAGCTGACGTTGGCCAAAACGCTCGGGCTGGATTTCGACCCCCGCCGCGGTGACAATCCGCCGCTCGAAGTCGTCGGCGAAATGCCGTACAACCCGCGCAACGTCTCGTTGGCTGACGCGATTCAGCTCGGCGAACAGCGCCGCCCTTTTCTTAAACAAGCGCGCGCGAACGTTCTGAACCAGGTCGAGCAAGTGCATGTCGCTCTGGGTGGGTTTCTCCCGACCATCAACACGACCGGCGGCGGCGAATGGGTGAGCTCGAACTTCAATTCGAGTTTTGGTGATATTTCCAAAGGCTGGGTTGCGCAGGTGACTGGCAGCTGGCCGATCTGGGACAGCGGTGCGGTATATGGCCAGGTCAAACAACAGCGTGCTCTACTGCAAGAAGCGAAAATCACCTATGACGATGACGTGCGACAGGTCGAGCTGGAAGTGCAGACGGCCTATTCAAACCTGAAGTTCAACCGTGAACTAATTCAAAGCCAGGAAAAAAATGTAGAGGAAGCAACTGAAGCGCTGCGCCTGGCCAAAGCTCGCCTGGACGCTGGCGCTGGAGTTCAGTTGGATGTGCTCAATGCGCAGGTGCAGTTGCTCACAGCCCAGTCCACACGCTTGCAAGCGCTCTTTGGCTATAACTCGTCGCTTGCGGAATTCGACCGCGCAACCGGCGCGCAAAGCGTCTACACCGAATCGTTCAACGGCATCGCTCCGCACGCGACAAGGTCGACGATCTACGACACAAGCAGCGACCGAGACGCCACGGGCAAGCCTCGTAGAGACGTGTTACGATAGCGCCGGTTTTCGACCGTCCCGATTCCGTGCTCGAAACCCAATTGCCGATCGAAGAATTCGATTCGTTAGCCAACATCCCAAATTGCCGCCATATCTTTACGCACCGAGTTGCGGGGATTGATGTTGCCCACGGTAAAACCGAGGCGCTGAGACGTCTGGAAGCGGTCCAACTCGAGATTCGTCGCGCGCTCGGCGTCGGTGATTGGCCGCTGCTCACTGCCGAGCAAATTCACGGCCACAAAATCGCAATTGTCGATCTTCCGATTCAGTCGGATAAGCATTTCACTGGTTGCGATGGCCTAATCACCAATCAACGCGGAATCGCTCTTGGCATTCATGTCGCCGATTGCTGCGCGGTTTACATTGTCGATCCAAAAACGCCGGCCATTGGCCTTGTTCATTCCGGAAAAAAAGGAACCGAGCTAGCCGTTGTCACGAGGGCGATTGCGCAAATGCGTTCGGGATTTCGGCTCGAAAGCTTCAGATCTGATCGTTCAGCTCAGTCCCTGCATTCGTCCAGCGCATTACGAAATCGATTTTGCGGCGAAGATTATTGAGCAATGTTCGTAATCACGGGGTTGAAAAAATCTATGACAGCGGAGTCTGCACCGCCTGCCATGTCGATCGTTATTATTCTTACCGTGCCGAAAAGGGACGCACCGGGCGCATGCTCGCGCTGCTTGGGCTGGTGTAGCGGCGGTCTATGACCGTCGCAAACATTCGGGCGACAAAATGGGCGACGGTCACAGACCGCCGCTACAGGGAAGAGATTTCAGCGCTACCGCCTTTGAGCGGGCAGATCCCGCGCTGCTTTGCATTCGCCACGAACTCGAGAAATTCGCGACGCGGCTGCGCCGAAGTTCATGGTTGCTGCTTTTTCGATTGCTTGAGCGACATTAAATCCGCTCGTGTAGAGCAATTTAAACGCGCTTTTGATTTCATCTCGATCTTGCGCGCTGAATCCAGCGCGGCGCAGACCGACCACGTTCAATCCAAAAACATAATTTCGTTCCGCGGCGATTACAAAAGGCGGAATGTCTTTGCCGAACGCCGAGCTCCCTTGCGCGATGGCAAGGCGGCCAACGTGCACGTATTGATGAAAAACACAGCCGCCGCCCAGAAACGCGCCGTCATCGACGCGGACGTAACCGCCAAGAAGACAATTGTTCGCGATAATCACGTTGTTCCCAATTGCGCAATTGTGACCGACATGCGCGCCGGCCATCAAAAAATTATTGTCGCCGATGGTGGTGGCGCTCCCTTCCGCCGTCCCACGATGGATCGTGCAATGTTCCCGAATGACGTTGTCGTCTCCAATGTCGATTTTCGTTTTGCGCTCGGGCAAAAACGAGAGATCCTGCGGCGCGGCGCCGATGATCGCGCCATGTCCGATGAAATTGGCCGAGCCGATCGAGACGTCACCCTCAATTACAACGTGCGATTGAATGGACGTTTTTTCGCCGATCCTGACGCTTGGCCCAATCACCGAGTAGGGTCCGATCTCAACCTCGCTTTCGATCTTGGCCTTTGGGTCGACAATCGCCGTCGGATGAATTCGTAGGTCGCTCATGGTTGCCGCGAAAATTACGGACCGATAGCGCGAGACAAACAGCGCGACAATCGCATCAATGATAATCGTTTCAAAGCACGCCTGCTTCTTTGAAACTGAAATAGCCGCCGCTTCCGTTCGCAGGCGCGCCGATGATGATGTGATCGAGCAATTTGATTTGCAACAGCTCGGCCGCTTCCGCCAGCCGCCTCGTCAGGCTATGATCCGCCTGGCTCGGCGACGTGTCGCCGGACGGATGATTGTGTACGACAATCACTGCATAAGCTGACGAAGCCACAGCGGGATGAAAAATCTCTCGCGGATGCGCGATACTTTCATTCACGCTGCCTGTGGAGACTTCCTGAATTCGAATCAAATGATAACGTGTGTCGAGCAGGATCACGCGAAGCGACTCTTTTCGCAGCATCCGCATTTCGGTGCCGACTAATTCGTTCACCAGCTCGGGTGAATCAATTTTTTGGTTCGATAAAGTTTCGCGCGCGAGGCGTTGGCCGAGTCCGAACGCTGCAACAAGCTGCACCGCCTTGGCAAAACCGATGCCGCGAATTTTGGACAACTCATCGACGCTGCATCGACTCAGGCCCGTCAGCGATCCGTATCTTTCGAGCAACTCGCGCGCGACCTCGATCGCGTTTGTTCCAATAACTCCGGTGCGCAAAAGAATCGCGATCAATTCCGGATTTGTCAGCGCTGCTGGTCCGTGCGCGGCAAGTTTTTCGCGCGGCCGCTCCTGCTTGCGGCATCTCGCGAATTTTGAGCTGCGCCATCCTTAGGAGCGAAGTCGGCCGAACATCTCGCGCAAAGCTTCACCGAGCACAAAGAGTCCTTCGACATGGGCGTTGGACACAAGCGGCTCGATGCTGCGTTGCGCTTCACGGATGAGATCGCTCCCGGCCATGATCGACTCGTCCAGTGCCCCATTGGCCGAGCCATTTTTCAGAATCTCGGTCATCTCTTCGCAGCCGCCGTTAAGAATGAGGCTGGAGCAACGTTCACGTTCGAACTCAGAGGCTGAGCTCAAGAAAATCAACACCGGCAGCGTGAATTTGCCTTTGCGCAAATCGGTCCCGAGCGTCTTGCCAGTCGCGCTTTCGCTCCCCGCGATGTCGAGACAATCGTCGTAAATCTGATAAGCGGTGCCGACGCGCATGCCGAAGGTCTTTCAAAACAGCGATCACTTTCGGCTCGGCTTCGCTGATGGCTGCGCCCAATTCCGCCGCCGCCGCAAAGAGCGACCCGGTTTTCATTTTTACGATACGCAAATAATCCTCGACCCCGAGTTTGAGGTCGAAACGGCGCTGCGTTTGGATCATTTCGCCGGAACAGATTTCGCTGGCGGTTCGCGCGATCGCGCGACTGATCTCCGAATTTTCAAATGCCGTCGAGAGATTCAATGCGTGGGCAAAGAGGCAGTCGCCTAACAAAACGCTCAGCGAATTTCCCCAGCGCGCGTTCACGGTCAGCTGCGCGCGGCGCCGCTCCGCTTCGTCCATCACGTCGTCGTGCACTAGCGTGGCGAGATGGATCAACTCGACGATCAGGGCAAGATCAACGTGCCCCGAGTTGATCGGGCCGGTGGCGCCGCCGGCGAGAAGCAGCGACCAGCGGTCGCAGACGTTTGCCGCGTCCGCCGATTGCATAAGTCACGTAACCCTCAATCGCAGGGTCAAACGCTGCTGCTTGCTGAATGATTCGCTGCTCGACTTGGTCGAGTTCCGGTTGCACCAGCTTGGTCACTCGAGTCAGCGGGCTAGGCGCGGGGGCGACAGCTGCGGGCGAACGAGCGAAGACTTCCACAGCCGCAGGATGACGGGCGTGCCGCAAAAAGTCAAAGCTTCATGGCTGCAAACCGCACAAATATTGTAAGGCGTTTAATTCGCTGCTCCCGCTCACTCGATCTGTTGACCTTTCCCATCTATGTCGGTCGGCTCCCGCCGGCTCCGTTCTGTGAAACGCTGAGCCAAGACGGCCGCTGACACAGCCTACAATTCTATCGCCGGTGCAACCACTTGTCGGTACCGTACTTCCGCGTAGCGATTTCTCGCGCACGATTCAAAATTCCGTTGTCAATCCTTTGCGCGGCGCAATTTCCGGATAACTCTCGAGCAAATCGCGTTTCGAAACCTTTCAAAAGATCGACATGTCTGCCGGTCGGACGGACTCGTCCTGCGACGAGTTGGATGCTGCCTTGCTGAAGCAATCCCGTGCGCGTCCGGCGTTGTGCCGCGCCGGCGACTTTAAGACCGTTTACAAGAACGTCCGCATGCACTGGCTTGGCAAAACAATATCCGTTGTGGCCGGCATCGTTGCTTTCGGTGCTGCGATCTGCGCCCACGGCTACCTCTGCGCGCTGCCCCAATGCGACTAAAGCATCACGCAACGTGCCGTGAATCCTTTCGTAGATCGACATCGGCGACTCGTCGAAAACACGATCGTTCGCCGGAATGACGATCGAATAAGTCAGATCTTGTCCGTGAAAGACAATCCCGCCGCCAGTCCAGCGGCGAACCACATCGCATTGTGTCGCATAACCCGCCACGTCTGAAAATTTCCCAAAATACCCGAACGAAAGAGCAGGGAAGTTCCATCGATAAAAACGAATTGAGGAGACCTTCGCAGATTCGAGCAACGCTTCGTCGATGGCCATGTTCATCGCTCCGCTGCGGAACTCGGCGTCGTTAACAACCTCAAGGCGATCGAATACGACCGCTTCTTGCCTCAAGATTTGCGGTAGCGCACGTCGCATTAAAAATTGGCTCGGAAGTCCTGGAAAGATGGTGCTCGGGGCGGGACTTGAACCCGCATGCCTTTCGGCATACGCCCCTCAAACGTACGTGTCTGCCATTCCACCACCCGAGCGTTTTGGGACGTGAATTGTGATCGGTAGCGAGTGAATGGTAGAGAGCGGAGTTATTCCCGCAAGCAGGTTTGTGGCGCTTCTCCTCTTGCCGTGCTCAATTTTCTGGTTTCCAGTAGAGGACGAGCACGAAGAGCGTTTGAGGGAACGCCGCCTGCTGGCGAAGGTACCCTCAATGGAACCTCTGTCACAGCGCGCCGACGAGAATTGGATCAAAATCGATCTTCACATCCACACGCTCGATGATCCGAAGGATGTGATCGATTATTCGGCGCATCAACTGCTGGAGCGCGCGAGATCGTTAGGCTTTGGCGTCCTCGCCATTACTCTGCATGACACGGTGTTTGATCGACAAGAGGTGTTTGCGGATGCGGCGGCGATGGGAATTTTGCTCATTCCCGCAGCAGAAGTGCGCTTGCAGGGTGCGGATGTGATCGTGTTGAATGTGTCGCGCACAGAAACCGCGGCGCTCCAAAGCTTCGATGATCTTCGTCAATTGCGTGCGGGCCGCGGCCACTCGATCTTCACCATCGCACCGCATCCGTTTTATGTTCTCGGCGGGTCAATCGGCTCGGCTTTGTTCGACCAGATGGATTGCTTTGACGCGATTGAGCTTTGCCATTTCCACAAGGGCCTGCTCAACCCCAACCGACGCGCCGCTAAGGTCGCGAAGAAATTTGGCAAACCGCTTGTCGCAACTTCGGACGCTCACCGCTTGCACGCGTTTGGCCGGCATTACACGATGATTCAGCGCCCGGCTGAACTTACGGCCGAAAACGTTTTTGCCGTGCTGCGCCGCGGATCGCTTCGCCTAACAAGTCCACCGGCATCGATTGTCGATCTTGCTAGCGCAATTTATTGGATTTTCCTGGCGCACCCGTTTCGCTTGAGGAATCGACAAGCGAAGGCGAATCGAGCTCTCCGACCTGTCGGCCGTGGCGGCGCCCGATGCTAAGTTTAGGCGCCGACGGCGCACTGATTTTTAACATCGCGCTCAGGATCGCAATCCACCAGCATGTCGATCTTGAATTCAAGTGGCAAACGTGACAGACGTTTAGCTCGATGAAAATCATCGTGCCGATCCTGCTCGCTCTGGCCGTGGCGCTGAGTGGATGCCGAACTCCCTCAGCAAAAGAAAAGGCGAAAAGGGCAGAGCTGACTAAAAAGACCAAGGCGAAGCTGCGCGAGGAAAGTCTGGACGTTGATTTTCAAGCGTTCATCGGCCGGCTGCAGAAGGCGGCCGCCGCGCGCGACAAAGAAACGCTCAAAACCATGATGACGGAGAATTTCGGCTATAAAATCGAACCAGATTGGGAAGGCATCGAACCGACTGCCGAAAGTCCGGGCGTGTTCCAATACTGGGACCAACAAGGTCTTTGGATCGAATTGGATGGAATTCTTTCTGAGAAATTTGTGAAGAAGGGTGTGTTCATGGTGGCGCCACCGCAATTTGCTGATCCGTCGCTGAACTACGATGGATATCGCGCGGGCATTCGTAGGGTCAACGGGAGCTGGAAGTTTGCTTATTTTGTTAACGGCCGAACCTAACCTTTCACTTCTGACCTTCGATTCCTTCTTAGGCCTGTCACATTCGCACTGAGGTCGATGGAGAGCGTGTCGTCGAGGTGAACCGACATTGACGAAAGCGCAGTCAAACCACTAATGGACACGAACTCCTGAGCACCGAAGTCCGATTGGTGTTTATTCGTGTTGATTCGCGGTTGACTCCAGATCGTAAATCGCGCCCCAACTGCCGGAGACGATAGGCGGCGCCGTCTTTTCCCAAGGCCGCTTGCTCTCCGCGTAGTTTGTGATTTCCTCGCGTCCCCAAAAGATGTAGCGCACGTGCAGACCGCGTGCGATTTCACGCCAATTTTCAGCGCCTTTCATTAAATCCCCGAGTCGCTGGAAGAGGTCGCCGTAATCGAAGCCTTCCGTCCAGAGGTGACCCGGATATCCAAGCACGACCTTTCGGCCCTGCATCAAAAGCGGATGGTTGTAGGTGGGAAAAGCGGCAAAACGGGCTTCAACCGGCAATTTCCGGATGGCATGGCCAACTCCATCGAGCTCTGCGCGATCCGCGAATCCAAAGCCGGGACGGCCTGCGGCCAGACCACCGATTAAGCTAACGAATCCCGAGCCAAAGAGTGCGATGCAAACCCCCACGCGCACCGGCGTTGACCACTTGGCTATGAGCCGCGACCACAAAAACGGAAGAACAAGGAAGTAGGACCAAATCATGATTTTGAGATTGTCCCAACCCCACGGCGCTGTCTTAACAAAGAAAGCGAAGATAAAAATCGCCGCGGCAGGCAAGAGGAACGCTAGGTCCTCGGGAATTTTGTGTTCGGAAAGGACGACGGAAGGTGTCGGTGGAATCGAAGTCGCCGGCGCTGACCAACCGTCCACGCCCAACGCATCGAGCGTGCCCCGCACAATGTGACCCCAGCGCCAGCCTGATTTCCAAGCGCGCCGGCCACATATTACGATCAGAGCGATGACGAGCGGAATCCAAATGCCGAAGTTGTAAAACCAGAATGTGAAAAATGGGGCAGCGAAATCGCCATCGTGTTGGACCCAACCCGGTTGCAATGCCAGCACTGAACCCGCGTGGAAGTGGTCAGTGACGAGCCACACAAAAAACGTAGCGGGGACGAAGGCGCTGGCGAGGAGGAGCGCGATGTGTTTGTGCATTGCGCCATCGCCGAAGGCGGCGAGGAGAACGAGGATGGCGCTGAGTGCAAGAAATGTGTGCACATGAAAGAGCGGCATCGAGGCATACAATGAGAGCTCGACCCAAAATGGGAGCGGACTGTAGCCGCGGTCGTTTACCGAGGTGGCGGGGTCAGCAACGCCGGCTACAGCGCCGCTCCTGAAGAATTTTTCGCGCCAATGCCAGAGCAAAAGCAACCCGGCTGGAATGGCGTAAAGCAATCCGCGTTGTGTAACGAGCATCGATAACGGAATGCTTTTCCAGGCAACAGTGTTAACTCCCTGGTAATCGCGAAACTGCAGCGTTTCAAGAAATTGAAAGCCGGCGACTCCGCCGTTAAACAAAAAACTGGCTACGCCAAAGGTGCCGCCCCACCGATAGAACGCATAAAAAGTGGCGAGCGATCCCAGTAATCCGGTCCAAACCAAACCCTGGATAAGATCGACATGGAACAAATAAAGCAACGCATTAAACAGGTCTGCTCCCGCAGGATATCTCAGTTTGCTGCCGACATAGATCGGATTGTCGGGCCAAAGGGGAACTCCGTTCGCGAAATTCTTAATGTAGGTAATGTGCAGCGCCAGATCGCCAAGGTTATTAGGCGATTGGATTTTTAATTGATCGCCATCGATGTAAATCAGGCAGCAAAAGGAACGGATCGCGAAGAGAACAAAGCAGGTTATTACGATCCATTTAGCGAGGTTGTAGCGCCTGCTTGCTGGAAGACGTGTTGGTGGAGAATCTACGACGCGCCGCGACCGTCGCTGGCCAGCTTCGGGCAGAGCAGGATTGGCAGAATCTAAGACATTAGAAGTTATCTTAGAATCAAAGACTCCAAAGTATGCCAGAATCGCGGCGAACACGCCGAGCGAAAAAGCAGCCGAGGTGTTAGCCGGAGTCAGTCCGCGGCTGAGAATTCCGAAAACCAGCCCGCTGACCGTGGCGGCGTTGACCAGCATCAATCCGGCAGCGAGCCATTTCATTGAGGAGCTGACGCCCCCTGGCCCGACTCTTTGCCAACGAAATCAGGTGATCGTCCTGAGAAGAAGCCTTTGAAGATCCTTGCGTTTAAATACAGTTTCGAAGTGTCCTGGTATGGCCGGATCCTGAGCGGCTCGGTATAATAGGAGTCGTGTAGTTTCGCTTGGACTTCCCGCACACGATCTTCTTGCACGAGGAGGAAATCGGCATCGAACTGGGGGGGGCTATTGTCATGTTCGTAGTAGCCGACCTTGGGAAAATCGTCCAGGATCCATGGCAATGGATAGGGGCTGGCGCGAATGATGTGCCCGGTCAGCTGGTAAAAAATTGCATCTTGATGGGCCAGTTTCAGCAACGGATCGGTCAATTTGTAAATGTCGTTGTAGGTCTGGACGTAGACGTATGGTTCGGTATCAGTCGTGCAACGAAAGTAGTTCAGCCAGATTGTGGATCCAAGCGATATAGAGAGAAGGATCGCGGAGCTGTTATATAGTAGATTTTTATATTTTGGACCTATGATTAAGGTAGCGGCGCCAAAGATAAATAAGAATGGCCAAATAATGTTAATAATACACCACGGTGTCTTATAACGAACTATGCTATAGGCCATTAACGTTCCAACTCCGTAAATCGCGAGATAGCGCAGACTAACGGTCTTAAGGCGGAGCGAAAACAGGCAAAGAATCAAGCCGGCCAGGGCAGGGAGCTCATAGCCGAGACAATCAGCGCGCCGAAATTCAAGAGACGGGGCCATTACCTTGAGCCAGTAATACAATGGTTTTTCATGACCATGCCCCTCGCTGCCGGTCGCGAACCAGGGCTTGTACGCTTCGTAGAGTCCTTTTACCCCGCTCCAATGGAAAAATGTGCCGGAGTAGAAAAAAGCAATCAGCCCGACGCCGGCGACGATGACCATCGCAAGATCGACATAATCCCAGGTTTGTCTCGCCGGACGCGCGTCGGGAATGCGGCTGAATTTTGCCGAAATGTAGCATACGCTGGCCGCGATGGCGGCGCAGCCGACGTGAATGATGTACGTCTCCTTGGAAAGAATCATGCCGGCCAACCCGATGCCAGTGCACCAAAGATAATTGCGCGTCCCAAATTTCCAGAGACCGAGGAGACCGAGAATGAACAACATCGTGAAGAGCAACATCCAGACTTCGTGGATGGAATAGCGGCCATAAAAAACGAAGCCGGGCGAGACCGCCATGGCCAGTGCCGCCATCCGGCAGACGGTTCGGCCAACGGGCGGCTCGAACTTCAGAGCCAACCAAACGCAAGCACTGCTCACCAACACGACGGGCAATCGTAGCGCCCAGAGATTTCGACCAAGCAACGTCTGCGAAAACCAGAGCACGTAAAAATGCAGCGGACCGTGATAATTGGTCGGGTCGTATCTGTAGAACCCGTTCTTGACCATTTGATCGACGAACCAACCGTTGATCCCTTCGTCGAAGTGTGGCGGCTTAATCCCAAGGAGAAAAAATCGAAGAACGACCGCTAGTCCGAGGATTAGCCATGGCGTCCAACCCGTTTCGGTCAGAGCCGCCTTCCACGTTTCGACGTGATCGCGCAGGGTGGGAAAATCTGCTAGCGCGCCGGCACCGGCGCTGTTACTTGGCGGCGTGCGCATTCTTGTGACCGGTGGCTGCGGGTTCATCGGGAGTAATTTTATTCGCTACGTTTTGCAACATTACAAACCGGCGCTCGTGACCAACGTGGATGTCCTCACTTATGCCGGCAATCTGTCCAATCTCGCTGGCGTGGTCGAGGAACATGGCGAACGCTATGAATTTTTCAAAGCGGATATTGCCAACGCGGATGCGATGGACGCGCTCATGACCGAGCACCAGTTTTTTGCGGTCATCAATTTTGCGGCGGAATCGCATGTCGATCGCAGCATTAACTCACCTGAGAATTTCATTCACACCAATATCATCGGCACAAGCGTGCTGCTTCATTGCGCGCGGCGACGCGGCGTGCAGCGCTTCATGCAAATTTCGACTGACGAGGTGTACGGCTCGTTAGGCGAAACCGGTAAGTTCACCGAGCAATCGCCGCTCGACCCGAGTTCGCCGTATTCCGCGAGCAAAGCCGGCGCCGACCATCTCGTGCTCGCTTGTCGCAAAACTTACCACCAGGAAGTCATTGTTACGCGCTGCTCGAACAATTACGGGCCTTACCAATTTCCCGAAAAACTGATTCCGCTCATGATCATTAAAGCGCTTCGTGATGAGCCACTGCCGGTTTATGGCGACGGCATGAATGTACGCGATTGGATTCATGTGCAGGATCATTGCGCCGGAGTTGTGGCGGCGCTCTTCGAAGGCAAACCGGGCGCGACTTACAATTTCGGCGGCAGCAATGAAATGGCGAATCTCGATCTCGTAAAATTGATCCTAAAGAAACTCGGCAAACCGGAGAGCTTGATTTCCTTCGTGGAAGATCGGCTAGGACACGACCGCCGTTACGCGATCGATTCTTCATTCGCCCAGCGCGAATTAAAATGGAAACCGCGCAAAGAGTTCAAAGAAGGCCTGGAGGAGACCATTCAATGGTACTTTGATCATCAGACATGGTGGCAACCGTTACTCGAGCGCGCGGGAAGGTATTAACGGACATAGATTTTCACTAGAACCCATCTCATAAATAGGGAACGGGTGCGTTGCTAGAGATTTGGCGCGGTGGCAAGGCGCGAGAAGGGAGAATATCCTTCATGGATCTTTGACCGACGAGCAACGCCGCCGCAGCGCCAAGGATCCGGCAACCCTGTGGGCTAAGTTCTGGCGGGCCGCTGGCGGCGTTGCTTCTCAGTCGCAGAGCGCTCCGGCTATGCTCCTTCGTTGCGCCTTGCCAGCCGCCCGCCAGAACTTAGCGCACTCATTCCCTATTTTTGAGATGGGTTCTAACCTCCGGAACGTGGAGTACCGTGACTCGTGCCACTCCACCATTATCCATAGCCGCACGGATGGAATCGTCCAAGTCACGATTGGTAATGTCTTTGCCTCCTCTCCCGATCGTTGTCGGATGCACCAGCTTTAGAGGCGAAAAGACTGCTACTACCTAAAGAATCTGTCTTATCGAACGGCCAGTCATGCCGAAGCATTTCGTTACGTCACTTTTCATTTACTAGCAATTTTGCCAACGCAGCGACGCTCTATTAGCGCCTAGGGTGATGCAATCTTCCAGGTTGTGTTTAGACGAACGGCAAGCGAGAGACGCTTGCACTACATTCTTGGCGCTGGTAGAGCCCCGCGACGAAAGAAATGAAAATCGTAATCATCGGATCCGCAGGACGTTTGGGCGCGGCGCTGCGGCGCGAGTTTGTCGACAAGTTTGAAGTCGTCGATTTCAATCATGCGCAGCTCGATCTCGCCGATGTGAATCAGATTCACGCTAAAATCGACAATCTCGGTTTCGATGTTCTCATCAATGCTGCTGCCATGACCAATGTCGATCTTTGCCAGACAGAGCGCGACCGCGCGTTCGCAATCAATGCGGAAGCGCCGCGCGTCCTCGCCCAAATTTGCCGGAGCAAGAAAGTGAAGTTGATTCATTTCAGCACCGACTACGTTTTCGACGGCGAAAAACGCGAGCCGTATCTGGAAGAAGATGCCGCACGTCCGATGAGTGCTTACGGCGAATCAAAGCGAGCTGGTGAGCAAAATGTTCTCGGAGTCGACCGCCGAAATCTCATCGTGCGCGTCTCTTGGGTGTTCGGGCCGGACCGGCCGAGTTTTGTGGACGGAATCATCAAACGCGCTGGCGAAGAGGAACACGTCGATGCTGTCACGGATAAATTTTCTACGCCGACTTACACGCGTGACATTGCCCGAATGCTCCCACAATTTTTCATGAGCGACGCTGTGGCCGGGGTCAGCGACCCCGGCTACAAACGCGGTCACGGCTACAATGCGCGTGATTACAGCGGCATTTTACATTTCACGAACGCCGGCGAATGTAGTTGGCACGAATACGGACAATTTGCGCTGGATTGTTGCCGTTCGTTGGGCATCCCGCTGAGAGCAAAAACGGTCGGGGCATTGAAGATTTCCGACATGGAGAGCTGGATTGTGCCGCGTCCGGCGTATTCCGTTCTTTGTACCGAGAAATTTTTCTCGCTCACCGGCACGACGCCGCGCAATTGGCGCGACGCGGTGGCTGAATACGTGCGCGAGTCCGTCGCGCGGTGATATTTCGCTTCGTGTTACAGCGTCGGACTCAATCTCAAGCGCTTGGCAGAAGCGAAGTTGTCGCGACCAAAGGGGGAGATTCCAGCGATTCTTAAGCGAGATGTTTCCTATTCGCGACTCTGTCCCGAGCGGCTCCGTGCCGGTGATGACGCGGACGTTGATTCTGATAAACGTAATTGTTTTTTTCTTCGAGCTCGGCCTTCCGCAACAGTCAGTCGTGCAACTCTTTTATTTATTCGGCGTTGTTCCGGCGCGCTTCACCCATCCGGAGTGGGCGGCATCGATTGGTTTTCCCATCGACACCTACTGGCCGCTGTTAACACATCAATTCCTGCATGGGGGCTGGTTCCACATCGTTGCCAATATGTGGACACTTTGGATCTTTGGCGACAACGTGGAGGACCGGATGGGGCCACTGCGGTTCATCATCTTCTACCTCATCTGCGGCGTGTTAGCCGCAATAACTCAAATGTTGGCAACTCCCGATTCAACCGTGCCGTCAGTCGGCGCGTCCGGCGCAATCGCTGGAATCCTCGGTGCTTATTTGCTGTTTTACCCAACCGCCCGATTGATCGTGCTAATTCCGATTCTATTTTTTCCGTTCTTCTTTGAACTGCCAGCAGTGATCTTTCTCGCCCTGTGGTTTTTTATTCAGCTATTCAGCGGTACGGCAATGTTAGCTAACCCGGGACAGGTTGGAGGAATCGCTTTTTGGGCGCATGTCGGTGGATTTATTGCCGGCATGTTCTTATGCGGATTTTTTGTCCAACGGCCAGCTCGACGACAGATGCAGCCAGATGAGTACGGGATGGAATGGGGCTGGGAACCGCGGCCGCGCTAAAGAAAGGAACTGCAATGGATATTTTCTGGATGTTTTTCATGCTGTCGGCACTTCAGCCGATTATCAAACAGAAGTTGCTAGAGGCGTCGCGGAAGCGGCTGATCACCCTCATCGAACGAGAACGGAAATCCCGTGTCGTTCTGCTCGTGCACCGGCAGGAAACGATGAGCCTGCTCGGGTTTCCGCTCTTCCGTTACATCGACATCAATGACAGCGAAGAAGTGATCCGCGCCATTCATATGACCGATTCGGAAATTCCTCTAGATTTGGTTCTGCACACGCCCGGCGGACTGGTTTTGGCAGCGACGCAAATCGCGCGCGCTATTTTCAAACACAAAGGAAAAGTCACCGTGTTTGTGCCGCACTATGCGATGTCGGGCGGGACGTTGCTCGCACTGTCGGCTGACGAGATTGTCATGTGTGAGCATGCAGTATTAGGTCCGGTGGACCCACAACTCGGCGAGTATCCGGCGGCTTCGATTTTGAAAGCGGCACATCAGAAGCCAATCGCCGAAGTGGATGACAAAACGTTGATTCTGGCCGATCAAGCCGAGAAAGCGATCGCGCAGATGCGACAGGAGGTCAGCGAATTGCTGGCCGACAAATATGCACGCGAAAATGCGGAAGAGATTGCTAAGCTCCTAACGAGTGGCACGTGGACCCATGATTATCCCATCACTTGCGAGCGCGCACAAACGTTGGGTTTGCGCGTGCGCAGTGATATGCCGGAAAACATATTGCGCTTGATGCAACTTTACCCTCAGCCGGTGCGCCGGCAGCCTTCGGTCGAGTACGTGCCGCTTCCTTATCGAACAAGCCGCCGTGCGCAGCGAGCTGGTGATTGAGTGGTTCGGATGCCTCGCCGCGCCTTGGCGTAAAGCGGCCGGTTATGTTAAGCATTCCTACGCGCAGAATGAAAACGCCACTTTCCGCTCTTGCATTGCTGAACTTGCTTTGTGCCGCCGCGCGCTCGGAGTTGAAATGGAAGCACACCAGGCCGGCTAGCACCCGCTCTTGGTGGCCGGTGCGCGATAACCAGTGAAGTCGCACCCGATTAGACAAGCGCTGCTCCTTATCGCACTCGCGTTTCTCCCAGCGATCGGCGAAGCTCTTTATTTTCGCGATCGTGTCTCGTGGCAATCGCCTGTCCCCACGTCCGAACTGGTCACGGTCGATCAAGCGCGCTCCTGGGGCGACAACGCAATCTGGGTCGATGCGCGGTCGGATGAGGAATTTGCACGCGACCATGTTCCCGGCGCGATTTCATTGAATGAAGATCGCTGGAACGAATTACTGCCGCAATTTCTTCAAGGATGGTCGCCGGAGAAAAAGGTGGTCGTTTATTGCAGCGCGCAAAGCTGCAACGCTGCTCGCGAATTGGCCAAACGATTGCGTGACGAAGCGCAGTTAAAAGATACAAAGGGTAAAAACTGCGTGTTCGTGCTCGAAGGCGGTTGGGAAGGATGGGTCAAGAAGAAGCGTTGAAGCGTTACATCGTTAAATCGTTGAATCGTTGAATCGTTGAATGGTTAAATCGTTCTTCTGGCGGGGTCTTGATCTTCTTGTCGGCGTCATTTTCATTTACGCCGGGGTTATCAAAGCGCTCGATCCAGTGCGTTTCTCGAACGACATCGACAATTACAAAATCCTACCATGGACGATCGGCGTCGGGCTCGCCTTCTATTTGCCCTGGCTGGAAATTCTTTGCGGACTCGCGCTGATCGCCCGAGTTCTCTATCGAGGAGGATTGTCGATTTTAGTTGCGCTCATCGGCATTTTCACCGCCGCGACGATCGCGGCTAAGATTCGCGGGCTAGACATCACCTGCGGCTGCTTCGGTCATGCGAGTAAAAACTGGAGCTTCTCCACTCATCTTGCGCTTGATTCTGTCTTGCTGATCTCTCTTCTTTTGCTTTTGCGTAGCGCGCGCAGACAAGGCAGCGAGGAATCACCGCGAAGCGTCGATGTATAAGATTCCAGACGAGTTTCGCGACAAACCGGAGGCGGACCGGCTCAGAAAAGCTCAGGCAAAGTTTTCGGCCGCGGCGGATGAAGCGAAAGGTCTGACGTTGGAAAACAAAGAGCGAGTTCGCTTGAGTGGCGAACGGTTGCGCAATGCACAAACCGAACTTCATCAAGCGCAAAAAGCGTTCGATCTTGTCACGGCTGAACCGAAACCGGTTGGGCTAACGCCGGCGGTGATCGGCGAGGTCAGGAAACAATTTCCCATCGAGCAGCAGGACGTTGTGGAAGAAATCATCGACAAAGAATGTGGGCGCACGATTCCATTTGAACGAGAAGCGACCGCCGAACAATTGGAATTTATCCGATTATGCGTGTTGCGGCTGAGCAAAGGAAATCTTTCTGACCTTCGAAGATGGGTGGGGCTCGCCAATATCGATCAGCGTGACGTGCTTTTGGCTGCGGGCTCGTTTATGAAAAAATAACTACCTAGCTGGCAGGCCGCACGCTCCGCTGAAATTTGACGCGCGCACATTCAGATCGCGCTGCGAACAGGTGGTGGGAACGCTACTTCGTTCCGTGCTATGAAATGGCTGCTCGATTTTTTGAAAGGGACGTGGCTCAAACATCCATTGCACCCGATCCTGGTACATGTGCCGATGGCAATGTGGCCTGGCGCGCTTATCTTCGACTTACTCTCCCAATGGAACATCGGTGGCAATGCCATGGTCCGATTGTCTTTTTACGCGATTATTTTCGGCTTGGTCGCGTCGCTCCTGGCGGTGCCGACTGGTTTGGTTGATTGGACCGGCATCAAAAAACAGAATCCGGCGTGGAAGATCGGGTTGTATCACATGGTCCTGAATCTCCTCGCCACTGCCCTCTTTGCGATCAATCTCGGTTTGCGTGTGCAAGATTTTAGTGACGCGACGACCGTGTCCGCCGCGCCCCTCACGTTGTCGATCCTGGCAACCGCATTGATAATCGGCTCTGCGTATCTGGGCGGCCGAATGACTTACGAGTACGGCATCAGCGTCGCGCGAATGTCGAGGAAGAAATGGCGCAAAATCGCCGAAGCTGGCGTCGCGAATGTTCCAGAGGAGTAAGAGCCATGCTGAAAGATTTTCTCGAAGGCAAACCATTGCGGCATCCGCTGCATCCGATGCTGGTCCATTTCCCGATCGGGCTCTTTTTGCTGAGCTTTTTGCTCGACCTCGCCAGTCTCGCTTTTCCCTTCGTGCCGAATCTGGTTCGCGGTTCGTTCTACGCGATGCTCCTCGGAGTCATCACGGCGTTGCTCGCGGCGGTTCCTGGTTTCGTCGATTATACAGATATCCGCAGCGATCATCCTGCCAAACGCATCGCAACGATGCACTTGATCTTGAATCTCGTTGTCGTCGCTCTTTACGGAATCAATTTGGGCGTGCGCTACCCGCCGCTTGTCAATCAAAGAATTACAGGAACGCCGTTGATTTTCTCGTTAGGCGGCATTGTGCTCTTGTTTGTGTCCAGTTATCTCGGCGGAAGCCTCGTTTACGGTGAGGGAATCGCCGTCGGTCGGCACAACCGGCGCACCCCGACCCCGGAAGACACGCTTCATCTTTCGACGGCGAATGCTGCGAAAGAAGGAGATGTAATTTTTGTCCCGGTTCCCGGCGCCGAACAATTAAGCAGTGAGGAGACGTTGCGCGCCCAAATCAACGGCCAGGTCATGACAATCGCAAAGCTCGACAATCGCGTCTTCGCGTTTCAGGAATTTTGCACGCACCGCTTCGGCCCGCTCTCCGAAGGCACTTTCCATGGGTTCAACGTGCAATGCCCATGGCACAAGTCGTGTTTCGATGTGCGTACCGGAAAAGTAACGAACGGGCCTGCCAAAGTCGATTTGAAAACATTCAGAGTCGAAACGCGAGATGGCAAAATCTGTGTCGGCGTGCCCCGCACAACGGAGAAATTATGATCAGAAAATTGAAATCCGGTGGCTACCGCCTGTATTCCCGGAAGCAAAATCCGAAGACCGGTAAGCGAAGAAACCTTGGTACATTCAAGACAAAGGCTGCGGCCAAGAAACACGAGAAAGCCGTGCAGTATTTTAAGCGGCATTGAACGTCGTGCGATTTTGCGCAGATAACTCCTCAAACAGGAGATCTACATGAACTACATACTAATTCGTCACAAGATTGCTGACTTCGGGAAATGGAAACCCGCTTATGATGCGCATGCTTCTGCGCGGGCCGCTGCCGGGCTAAAAGAGGAGCGTCTTTTGCGCAACATCCACAATCCGAACGAAGTCGTCCTGCTTTTTTCCGCGCACGACTTGAACAAAGCGAAGCAGTTCGCTGCCTCCGACGATCTGCGCCAGCGAATGCAGCAAGCCGGAGTGAGCGACAAGCCGGACGTTTATTTTCTAAGCGACTGAAAATTCGTCCGGCTACAGATTCAGATCGCGACGCGATCTGGACTATTTTTCGCGATGTGGTCAATTCTGGCGACACATATGCGTTTGATCCGCAAATTTCGCGTGAAGATGCACTTGCCTATTGGTTTGCGAAAGACACCAGTACTTATGTCGCCTGTAAAGATGGGAATATCGTCGGCACTTATGTTCTGAAGCCGAATCAATCCGCCGGCGGTTCGCATGTCGCGAATGCGGCGTTCATGGTTCCGGCATCGTCGCGCGGAAAGGGAATCGGGCGCGCGATGGCCGAGCATTGTTTGAGTGAAGCGCGGCGGCTCGGTTTTCGCGCGATGCAATTCAACTTTGTTGTCTCCACGAACGAGTCAACGATTCATTCGTGGAAAAAACTTGGCTTTAAAATTGTGGGGACGTTGCCGGGCGCGTTTCGGCATCCGGAAAAAGGATATGTCGATGTTTACGTCATGTTCCGCTCGCTCGAAGAAAGTTAACAGCAATTGCCGTTTGTAATTTTGCCTCGTTAGGCGGAATTGTGAGCAGGGATGCAAACGGTAATTCAGGTCATCACAACGGGGCGAGGGTCTTTGCGCAACAAGATCATGAGCGATCCGCAATTGGAACGGAAATTCGGATTCATCAAAGTCTGGGCTAAACAGCCCGGCCGGCCGCATGGTTGGGCGAAGATCCACAGCGCGCGAGACCTTCACGGCGCAATTAATCTCGAATGGCATGCGCGCAGCAGCACGCTCATTTGCCGGGTCGTGACGAAGCTAGGCAACAAACCGAACTCCATTATTGGCGATTTCATCGATTACTTACTGGCGCGCCACCAGAGCCGCATCCTTGCCATTCACATCATGCGGCGTTAGGCTTTAGTCCTACTCTTTCACTTGCTCTTACTCGGCTCCTTATCTGAGGACTGGCCCGTGACCGAAGAGCAAGTGAACGAGAAAGAGTAGGATTAAAGATTCCGCATCCTCGCCGTTCGCATCTTGCGCCGATGATTAATCGTGCCGAATTCGCCTTGTTGCTGGATGATAGTAGGATGTGGCCTTTTCAAAGGATAAGCCCTGGCTGTCTTGGGCCATCAGATTCAGCGCTACTAGCGGATAAGATTTAATCTCGCGAAAAGCATTGACATTTGCCGCCATATTTGCCAAGACGCTGACAGCGTTAGTTCCCACATTGGAACAACAAACTTGGAGAACCGTGTCATGAAAAAGACTCTAGCAATCACAATCGGTTGCCTTGCCGTGGCAACCTCTGTGGCCTTTGGCGCACAGAACGCCATTAAATTCACCATATTTGATGTGCCGGGCGCTGTTTCTACGGCCGCCCAAGGCATCAACTCGCCCGAGCAAATCGTTGGCTTCTATTTCGACGGGGTAGTAGACCATGGTTTTCTCCTTAGCAATGAGACGTTTACGACTTTTGATTTTCCCGGAGCTCTCGATTCAGCTGGCTACGGAATTAACTCGCGCGGAGACATTGTCGGACAGTATGACTTCGATGGCGTCACAACCCACGGGTTCCTGTTTATTAGAGGGTCCTTTACCGCTTTGGACTTCCCCGGAGCAACCCAGACCGGCCCGCAAGGGATCAATGACGCCGGCCGGATTGTGGGCTTTTACCTGGACGCCGCAAACACTTCTCATGGGTTCCTGCTCGGCCACGGAAGCTTTACCACCATCGATTTTCCGGGTTCCACGGGAACGCAGTTATACGGAATCAGCAACACCGGCGACATGGTCGGAGCTTATCAAGACAGCGGGGGAAACGCACATGGCTTCCTGCTCAGCAAGAACACCTTCACTACGGTCGAGCCGGCAGGCGCGCTCCGGAGTCAGGCCCGCGGGATCAACCCTCGCGGTGATATCGTCGGGCAATTTACCGCAGCTGATAACTCGATCCACGGATTTCTATTCAGCAAAGGCAAGTTTACGGTGACGGATGTACCAGGGGCAATTACCACCCGAGACCGAGGCATCAATCCCGAGGGTGAAATCACGGGGAATTACGACGATTGCTCTGGCAACATGCACGGCTTTGAAGCATCTAAGTAAGAGGTTTGCCTCGTAACGCTGTTGGCATAACGCTGGCGTTCGACCTTCAAGCACGTAGCTGACGTGAGCGATGGCCAGAGACCGTCGTGAGAGAAAGAAATCCGCATTGTCGCGGTCAAGATTCTTTCCCAATCGTGCCGAACTCGCCTTGCTGTTGAATGAGTTTGGCGACCAGCGCGGTCCAGCCGGTCTGATGCGACGCGCCCAGGCCAGCGCCGGTGTCGCCGTGGAAGTATTCGTGAAACCAGTAGCGATCGCGGTCACGTGTTTGGTCCAGACCAGCCGACGCGCGTGCGAACGGTGGTTGCCGATCTTTATCGCGCAGCCAGAGCTTGATCAGCCGATTGGAAAGTTCGTTGGCGATTTCCCTTAAGTGCAGAAAGCGGCCGGACCGTGTCGGACATTCTACCTTGAAATCGTCGCCGTAGTAATGGTGAAATTGCTGGAGTGACTCAATGAGCAAATAATTGATCGGGAACCAAACTGGCCCGCGCCAGTTTGAGTTACCTCCGAAAATCCCGCTTTGGGATTCGGCCGGCTCGTAGCTGACGATTTTCTCGTCGCCGCGCACGTTCAGAACGTAGGGGTGGTCCTTGTAACGTTTGCTCAGCGAGCGCACCCCGTAATCGCTGAGAAATTCTTCCGGATCAAGCATACGCCGGAGCAAACATTTCATGCGATGGCCGCGGGTGAGCGCAACGAGCCGGCGCTCGCCCATTCCTGGTTCCTGCCAGCGCGAGACGAGACTTGCAAGATCGGGACGATGCTGCAGGTACCACTCGAGGCGCGCCTTGAAGCCAGGCAGCGCATCGATTAATTGCCACTGGATCGTCTCCACCGCCAACAGGGGCATTAGACCGACTAACGAACGCACCTTCAGTGGGAAATAACGACCGCCCGGCGTGTGCAAAACGTCGTAGTAAAATTCGTCCTCTTCATTCCAAAGACCGATGCCTTTGCCGCCGAGATTGTTCATGGCGGCCGCGATATTTAAGAAATGCTCAAAGAATTTCGTCGCGATGTTTTCGTAAACGTGATTCTCCCGCGCCAGCTCAATCGCGATTCGCATGAGGTTGAGGCAAAGCATTCCCATCCAACTCGTGCCATCGCTTTGCTCGAGGTGAGAACCGTCCGGGAAAGAGGCGTTTCGATCGAAGACGCCGATATTGTCGAGCCCGAGAAAGCCGCCTTGAAAGATGTTGTTGCCCTCGGAGTCCTTGCGATTCACCCACCAGGTAAAGGCGATGAGCATTTTGTGGAAAATCGTTTCCAAAAATGCGCGATCGCCTCTGCCGCTTTGTTTCCGCTCGATTTGAAAAACTCGCCAGGCCGCCCAGGCTAAAACTGGCGGGTTCACGTCGCTGAAACTCCACTCGTAGGCCGGAATCTGTCCGTTCGGGTGCTGATACCATTCGCGTACCGATGAGATCGAGCTGGCGCTTCGCGAACTGGACATCGACCAGCGCCAGTGGGATGCAATGAAATGCGAGGTCCCACGATGCGTACCAAGGGAATTCCCATTTGTCCGGCATCGACATGACGCGCTCGTTGTAAACATGACGCCATTCGGAATTGCGCCCGAACTGCCGTTCGTTAGGCGCTAACGGCTGCCCGGGGTCGCCATCCAGCCATTGCTCGACGATGTAATGATAAAATTGCTTGTTCCAAAGCAAACCAGCGAACGCCTGGCGTTGAATCGCGCGGTGTTCTTCACTTAGATTCGACGGCGCCAGCTGCGCGTAGAATTCATCCCCTTCCGCTTTGCGCGCGGCGAAAATCGCGTCGAAATCCGAGAACGCACCGCGCGAATCCACTCCGGGGAGCGCACGCGCCTCGCGTGCTCTCCCCGGAGTGTCGATCTTTGTTAGCCGCAGGCGAACCGCGCACGACTCGTTAGGCGAAATCGTGAATTTGTAGTCCGCGGCCGCTTTGGTTCCGACTTGGTTTGGATTAACGGCACCTATCTTGCCGTGCACGATCGCGTCGTTAATCGAATCTTTCGCAAATGGCGAAGTGTTGGGCACGCCCCACAGCCGCTCGAGATTGCTTTCATTTTCGCTAAAAAGAAGCCGTTCTGCGCCTTCGATGTGCAATCGGTACGTGCCGATGTCCGGATGTGTCGCCTCAATAATCTCGACATCCGAATTATCTTCGCCTCGTTCCTGTAGATTCGGCTTGCGATTGTCGCGGCCCCAACTCCAGGTATTGCGGAACCAAATCAATGGCAGCAAATGCAGCGTCGTTGGCTCAGGGCCACAGTTCGTGGCGGTCGCACGAATCAAAATGTCGTAGGGCGATGCCTTCGCGTATTCGATCTTAATGTCGAAGAAGCGATTGTTCGCGAGCGCGCTAGTGTCCCAAATCTCAAACTCGCTTTCCATTTTAGAGCGGGCGCCGCTTTGGGCGATCAATTCTTCGTAAGGAAAACGTGCCTGCGGATAGCGGTACAACATCGACATGTAACTGTGCGTCGGCGTCGAATCTCCGTACCAATAAACTTCCTTCACGTCCTCGCCGTGGTTCCCTTGCGGTCCAGTCAGGCCGAAGAAACGCTCTTTGAGAAACGGATCATGTTCATTCCAGAAGGCGAAGCCCAAGCAGAGACGTTGCTTGTAATCGCAAATACCGGCGATGCCATCTTCGTTCCAGCGATAGACACGTGATCGCGCGTGATCGTGCGGAAAATAATTCCAGGCGTCGCCGTTCCCGCTGTAATCTTCCCGCACCGTTCCCCAGGCGCGCTCAGCCAGATATGGCCCCCAAAAGTGCCACGACTCTTCCGGAGAATTGTTTTCGGTCAGACGCTGCTGCTCGGCATTCATCTGCGTTAATCGAGCGCATTCGTTGAGAAGGATTCAAGCCAAATGCGTGGTCAATCTAGCGTTTGGCGATATCGTTTGATCCCAATGGCAAGAACGATGACGGCGAAGAGCGCAATCTGCCAGAGCTGTAGCGCGACATCGGTGACTCCGTTGCCCTTCAATAATATCCCGCGTACGATCCGCAAAAAATGGGTGAGCGGAAAAACCTCGCCAAGTATCTGGGCCCAGTACGGCATGCCGCGAAACGGAAACATGAAACCGGAGAGCAGGATCGAAGGAAGAAAGACGAAGAAGGTCATCTGCACCGCTTGCAACTGGTTCTTCGCAATGGTGGAAAAGGTGATGCCCATCGCCAGGTTCGCGGCGATAAACATCAGCGCCACCAGCAGGAGCAGAGCGATGCTGCCTTGCATCGGCACGTGAAAAAGAACATAAGCCGCCAGGAGAATGACCGCGACCTGAATGTAACCGACGAAAATGTAGGGAATAATCTTTCCAATCAACACCTCGCTCGGGCGCGTCGGCATCGAAAGCAGATTTTCCATCGTGCCGCGTTCGCGTTCGCGGGTAATGGCCAGACCAGTGATCATGACCATGGTCATGGTTAAAATCACGCCCATCAGGCCAGGCACGATGTTGTACTGGGTGACGACTTCCGGATTGTAGAGCGCGTGCACGCGCAGATCGATCGGCCCGTTTGTTCGGGCGAGCGGTGCAAGGGGCCCTTTCAAATCGTTTTGCAAAGCCGTATCGAGAAGTGTGCCTAACGAGCCAAGCGCAATGCTGGTCGCAGCGGGATCGGTCGCGTCGGCTTCGATAAGAATTGCGGGCCGATCGCCTCGCCAAAGGTCGCGACTGAAGTTTTCCGGAATGTTTACTACAAACTGCACCTGACCGCGCGCCAACAAATCGTGTCCCTCGCTTTCGGTCTTCACCTGCCCGGCGAAATCGAAAAAACTGCTGTTCTTCATTGCATAGAGCAGGGTTCGCCCTTGCGGCCCGCCATCGGCCAGAAGCACGGCGGCGGGAAGATGCCGCGGGTCCGAATTGATCGCATAACCGAACAATGTCAGTTGAATGAGCGGAATGCCCAGCATCATCGCGAAGGTGAGACGGTCACGCCGCATTTGAGTGAATTCTTTCCAAATAATGCCTCGCAGGCGTTGGAGCGAAAACCGTTGGTGCGGTTTCATGCTGCGGAATTATTTCTCGAGTCGTCCATTAAACTGATGAAAGCGTCTTCCAAACCGGAGGGGATCTGCCGCCAATCGTACGGCTCATGACGGAACGGCGCGATGGCGCGTTCCAGCGCAGTGGGGTCGTTACTACTCACATGCAATGCGTTTCCAAAAGCCACCGCTTGCTGCACATTCGGGTTTTCGCGGAGTTGCTCAGCCAAACGCGGCAGATCCGGGCCTCTCACCGACCATGTCGCTAGGCCAACATGCTCGATCACTTGATCGACCGTACCGTGCGCGAGCAATTTTCCGCGCGAAATGTAAGCCAGCCGGTGGCAGCGTTCGGCTTCGTCCATGTAATGCGTCGTGATGAGGAACGTTAGGCCGTGCGCGGCGAGTTGATGAATCTGTTCCCAAAAATCGCGCCTTGCTTTGGGATCGACACCGGCCGTTGGCTCGTCCAGTAACAACAATTTCGGCTGATGGATGAGACAGGCCGCGAGGGCAAGACGTTGCTTCCAACCGCCCGAAAGTTCGCCGGCGAGTTGGTTTTTTCGCTCTTTCAAACCGAGTTGGACAATACTCTGCTTCACGGTGGCACGGTGATTCTTCACGTCATACATGCGCGCGACAAAATCGAGATTCTCTTCGATACTTAGATCCTCCCAAAAACTGAATCGCTGCGTCATGTAGCCGACTTCTCGCTTGATCGCTTCACTCTCAGCAATCACGTCGTGACTCAGAACTCGGCCACTACCATCGTCGGCCCGGAGCAAGCCGCAAAGCATCCGCAAAAAGGTGGTCTTGCCGCTACCGTTCGGGCCGAGGAATCCATAAATTTCGCCGGCGCGCACCGTTAGATCGACATGATCGACCGCAGTCAGGGCGCCGAAGCGCTTCGTCATTCCGCGCACGTCGATGACCGGTTCGCCGTTGTTCATGATTTTGACTCGAAGTGCACATCTACCGGCTGACCAGGATGCAGCTTGGCCGACGTTGCGGGATCAAAGACCGCTTCGACCATGAAGACGAGCTTTGCACGGCTCTCCCGGCTGTAGATGACTGGTGGTGTGTATTCGGCATGCGGCGAGATATAGCTCACATTTCCGATGAACGGATCACGCACTCCATCCACTGTCACCCGCACGATGTCGTCGTAATGGATGGTGCCGATCTGAACCTCCGGCACGAACGCGCGCACCTTGATATTTTGCGGCGGCAAAAGCACTACCACCGGTTTGCCCGCGGCGACCCATTCACCTTGCCGGTAAAGTGTGTCGTAAACGAAGCTGGCCTGTGGGGCTGATTGTCGTTTCTGGTCGTAATTCCACTGTGCTTGGGTTAACCGTTGTCGGTCCTGGTCGCGAGTCGAGCGCGCGCGATCAAAATCTTGAATTGAGGCTGGCCCCCTGCGAACAAGTTGTTCCTGGCGCGCGTATTCCGCTTCCGAGAGCACCAGTGCGGCCTGTGCCTGCTCGCGCGCTGCTTTTTCGGCGGTTTCATCCAATGCAAAAAGCGGTTGGCCCGCCGTGACCTGCTGGCCGCGTTGAACGGACAACGTTTCCAACTGCCCGGCAAGCGGCGACGCGACGTAGACAAACTCGCCTTCGACATAACCTTGGAAACGGTCGTTAGGCCGGTCGCGGCAACTCGTCATCACGAGAAAGGCGAGCAGTGCGCTGCTCATCTTCACCCATCGATGTAACTGCATGGCAGGTGGTGCGCTCACGATCTCGCTCCTTTTCGAATCAGCGCACCTTCCAAGACAACCTTAATGATTCCGATGAAAGCCGTTTTCGGCACAAGTCCGAGCTCTTCGATCTTCTGCGGGTTCATGATTGCCTGAACCGCGCCGAGGAGGATGTCGATCATGAGTTTGGCCGGGACATCCCTGCGCACCATTCCCGTCCGTTGGCCTTCAACAAAAAGTTTTCCGAAATACTGCTGAATCAACTGCGCACGGCGACGCTCGATTATCTTGAACACGTGCGGCGCTTTTAGGCGCATGTCGCGCACAAAAGGCGGCTTGATCTCTTCCAGTTCGCGGTGCATTCCGGCGAGCAGTTGATGCAGGGCCGCGGGAAAATCGTGTGGATGTTCGCGCGTAATCCGCTCCAGGGTCGAGCCGACGCTTGCAAACTTATCGGCCAGCACAGCCTGGAGCAGACCGGTCTTGCTCGCAAAATGGGCGTAAAGTGTCTTCTTACTGATACCCAACTCCGCCGCCAGATCATCCATCGTCACGCTGCGAAAGCCGTGGTTGAAGAAATGTGCGCGCGCGGCTTGCACGATGCGGTGCCGACTGGAATCGTTCGACGAGCGGCGGAGAGCATCCGCTTGGATCTTTCCTAGCGATTTGATCGTTTGCGTCTTCCTCATTGGACAACGGCGATTTGGGTGATCGAATCTTCTGTCTACCTTAGAAACTAGATTAGTATATTCAGTTTCCAGGGTCAATAAAAATCCGGTTTCCATCCTGGTGGCAACCGCGCCTCGAACCCACGGGGCGGTACTAGGTGGCGCAACCTTACCAGTTGCGATTTAATTAAAGTCGCAAGCTAAAAACTTGGGCCACCTTAATGACTCTCAGTTTGGCGCGGGAGCATGTGAAAACCGGCCTGCCGCAGTGGGTTGTCGGTGGTCAAAACGGCGCAAAGAGTTCAAAGAAGGCCTCGATGCGATCATTCGATGGTACATCGACCATCATCGCGGTAACAGCTGCTTCTGGCGCCTCGCCAAAAGCAAGGTACCGAAAACTCCGGTCGCCCGCGGCGACCGGAGTTGTGCGACGCATGGAGGGTAGCTCTGCGAGGCGTAGCCCTATAATAGCTTGATTTAGCGGACCTATTTGGAGTGTAATGGAGATTTCCCTTGATGAATACGGCTGCTTCTGCCCGGAGCGTCGCTACTGGCGCGGCGGCCTTTGTCACGACGCATTGGAGCGTGGTTCTAGCGGCGCAAGGAGAATCGGCCGCAGCAGAAGAAGCGCTGGAGAAACTCTGTCGTACTTACTGGTGGCCGCTGTATGGATTTGTGAGGCGGCAGGGCTACGCTCCAGAGGAGGCGCAGGATCTTACGCAAGGTTTCTTCGCCATGCTGCTGGAGCGCCGAGACCTGGATGCAGTACCGAAAGGAAAAGGGGCGCCTGCGCTCCTACCTCCTCGTGTCACTAAAGAATTTTCTCGGCAAAGCGCATCGTCGGGCGATGACTGTCAAGCGCGGTGAAGGCCAGCCGCTTGTATCCTTGGACGAATTGCTCGCCCGTGAGCGGACCGATGTTGAGCCGGCGGATACATTAAGCGCCGATCGAATTTACGAGCGGCGCTGGGCGTTGACTCTGCTCGAGCAGGTGCTCACTCGGCTCGGCGAAGAATATCGCGTCGCGGGCAGCGGTCGCTTGTTCGATGAATTAAAGCAACTGCTCACAGATGAACCTGGTCGACCTCCCCAGGCAGAGATCGCGCGGAAATTAAGCATGACGGAAAATGCGGTGAAGCAGGCGCTGCACCGTTTGCGACAGCGCTATCGGCTTTTGTTGCGCGAGGAAATCGCGCAAACTGTGGCGATACCCAGCGATGTGGAAGACGAGCTGCGCCATTTTATTTCCGTACTACAAACGTAACCTCGGCCAAACTTTGGCACAGTAGTATGCAGATGGCTGAACACACGAATGCGCCCAATCTGAGCCGCATTTGCGGGAAATGCGGGAGCAAAATCTTCGCGGATGCGCCGCAGGGATTTTGCAGCGTCTGCTTATTTCGAACCGGGCTGGGCCCAATTTCGGACGAAGAAGATGAAGCTTTTCAATCCAACGGATCACCTAGCCAATCGGAATTCGAAGATTACGAGCTGCTGCAGGAGATTGGCCGCGGCGGGCAGGGTGTAGTCTATCGCGCGCGGCAAAAGAGTCTTAATCGGACTGTTGCACTAAAGGTAATTGGCGTAGGCGGCTGGGCGACCGAGGCGCACCTGAAGCGTTTTCGTCTGGAAGCGGAGGCGGCAGCGAGCCTCAATCATCCGTGCATCGTCCCCATTCACGAGATTCGGGAACGCGGTGGTTACTGCTACTACAGCATGAAATTTGTCGATGGGGGACAGCTCGACGAGATGGCGAAGAAGCGGGGAATCTCCACTCGCTGCGCCGCAGAGCTGATGGCAAAGCTAGCGCGCACGGTGCACTACGCGCACGAGCACGGGATTCTCCATCGCGACATTAAACCGGGCAATGTTTTGCTCGACGCAGAAGGCGAACCACATCTCACAGACTTCGGGCTGGCACGTTTGGTTGAAAGTGAAAGCACAGTTACCCGCACGACAGATTGTCTGGGCACGCCGAGTTACATGGCGCCTGAGCAAGCGCGTGGTCACGACGGTGAGATCACGAAAGCAGCCGATATCTATGGCTTGGGTGCCGTGCTCTACCAACTACTCACTGGCCAGCCGCCTTTTCTCGGGTCAACAAGCTATGAGACCGTCCGACTGCTCCTGGAAACCGACGCGCGCGAACCGCGCCTGCTAAATCCCAAAGTAGATCGCGACCTTTCCACGATCTGCTTGAAGTGTCTCGAGAAAAATCCCAGCGCACGTTACGCTTCCGCTCTCGCGCTGGCCGAAGACCTTGAGCGGTGGCTACACCGCGAGCCCATCCGGGCGCGGCGCTCAGGTCTCGTTAGCCGTGGAAGCAAATGGCTGCGACGCAATCCAACCACTGCCGTGTCAGCGCTTTCTCTGGCTGGCTTGATCGTTGCATTGGGTGTGATTATCTGGAGAAGCGAGCTATTTCGCCAACCGCCGACTAATGTCAGCGTCGTACCGGAGAAGTCGATTGCGGTCTTGCCGTTTGCGAATCTCAGCGATGACAAATCGAACGCCTTTTTCGCTGATGGAATCCAAGACGAAATACTGAGTCGGTTGTCGAAAATAGCCGAGCTAAAGGTCATTTCCCGCGCCTCGACAGAAAAATATAGGAGGTCGCCACGTAATTTGCGTGAAGTTGGGCAGCAGCTCAGGGCGGCGAATATTCTCGAAGGCCAGGTCCAGAAGGCGGGCAACCAGGTCCGAATCACCGTCGAGCTCATCAATGCTTCGAGCGATGCGCATCTCTGGGCTGATACCTATGATCGAAAGTTGGCTGATATGTTCGGCGTTGAAAGCGAGGTGGCGCAAAAGATTGCATCGTCTCTGCAAGCAAGGTTGACCGGTTCCGAACGGAAGGCGATCACGGCGCGTCCCACCGAGAACGCACAGGCCTATCAACTTTACCTCAAAGGCAGATTTTTCTGGAATAAACGGACTGGTACCGATTTAAAAACGGCCGCGGACTATTTTCACCAGGCAATCGCTGCGGATCCGGACTACGCCAACGCCTATGCTGGACTCGCCCAGGCGAACTTGCTGATGCCATTTTATAACGCCGGTGCCCCGCAGGACGTATTTTCACCGGCGAAGATTGCTGCGACCCGAGGCATCGCGCTCGATGACACTTGTTCCGAGGGGCATGCCGCCCTGGCGATGTTACTCTGCTACGATTTTAAATTTCGGGAGTCAGAAGCTGAGTTCAAGCGCGCGATCGAACTCGATCCGAATTATGCGACGGCTCATCAATGGTACGGAAACACCTTGCTTACGACGCTGGGCCGATTTGACGAAGCAATCAAAGAGGGAGAACGGGCGATTGAGCTCGACCCGTTTTCACTCATCATCAACGCGGACTTGGGTAGCACCTTTATTTTGGCCCGTCGCTACGATGAAGCGATCGCGCAACTGCGTCGCACCGTCACCCTCGACGGCAATTTCATGCATGCTCGCGTGGTCCTTGGCACGGCCCTGTCTCTTAAAGGAGAAGTCAACGCCGCAATCGGGGAGTTCGAGAAAGTGAGAGACAATGATAATTGCGGCGTGTTGGGCCTTCTTGGCTGGGCCTATGCCGGAGCAGGGAGAAGAGCAGAGGCCATGCAGATTCTGCAAGAGTTAAAGGAGTGCGGACAGAAACGTTACGTCCGCAGCCTTGAATACGCTCTGGTTTACACGGGACTCGGCCAGAAACAGACCGCCATTGAGTATTTGGAGAAATCCACAGACAGCTCGACCTTCACGTGGCTAAGAATCGACCCGCTATTCGATCCCCTGCGAAACGAGCCTCGTTTTCAGAAGCTCTTGGCGAAATCTGTTCCATCCGCTCCATGAGCTCACGAACGTTCGCCGAGTTGAGCGGCCACCTGGTGCACGGCAGTTGCCCGTAGCTTTCGTCTCAACCTAGGTTGGTTGGCTACTTTGCGATTCCGGGCGCGACGCACTTCACGCGAGGGATTGCGCGAACGTTTGCGGCAGCGTCGATAAGGAGTTGCTGAAGCTCGGGGGCAAGCCTCGGCAGGTCGCCATCTTCAAAATAGGTGAGCGCTTTAAGCACAATCGCCGGATTAAATTGGTCGCCGTAGAGCGCGACAGCGCTGCCGAGACCATCCTCCAGCGAGAGGCCGGCGCGGATCATCGCCGCCACATCGATGTAGTCCTTGGCTTCGGCGCGCTGCCAGAGCACCTTCAACTTCGCCGCCATCAAATCGCCTAAGGATGCGATAGAAAAGCTCTGCCCTTCCAAGGGATCGGGATCGCCAACACGGCCAAAGCTTAGCCCGCCAAAGAATGAGAGCTTCACCGGCCCGTCACGCTCGAGGCGCAGGCTCAGTGTGTTTGCGGCCGCTTGTAAAATCTCGACATCACGCGAGAAGTCGAGCGCATTCAGGAGAGTCGCGATTTCAAACGGTTCGGAAGAAAAAAAATCAAAATCCTCCGAGCTGCGATGGCCGAGTCGTAACGTGATTGCGGTACCGCCATAGAGCACAAAATCAGGCGGAATGGTTGGGCGCTCGCGCCAGAAATTTTGCTGCGCCAGTGGCAGCACCTCCAGCCGCGGGTTAAAGGCCATCGGCAAATTTCCGGACAGGCAACGGCGGCACAGGCAACAGATGGAGGGCGTGATGCCAGTAGGTCCAGCTTCGCACGTCAAAGACGCCGGGGGGCGCCTGTTGGAGCGTCTCGCGGAATGCTGTTTCGCCGAAATGTCTCCGCGCTTCCAGAATGTCTCGCCAGGTGCCGTAAGTCATCAATTGAGCAAGAAAACGATTGTGGTCAGCCAAAGCGTCCTCCGTTTGTTTCCACCAGAACAGGCGACGGGCCAGCGCCATTAACTCTCTGTCCATTTTTACCCTCTACAATACAATGGGATTGGCATCTTGGCCAAGCGGCAGCTCCGATCTAGCCCAAGCATTCGGGTGGCTCGCCGCTTGAGACCGCTTTCACGATTTTAGTTTCTCAGACCAGCACTCCCGGCGTGGCCGTTCGCGTTTCGAACAAATCCTCGCCTCCCGCGCGCCGAACGGGTAGCGCACGCGTCTCGCGTGCTGGTTTCGGCGTCTCGCCGAAACGATCTTTTCCCGATTTGGTTTTCCAGTACCTCCCCGCCCTGTTTGCAGCGCTTCAGCGATTTAAGATCTCTGCTGGTTTTCCCGTAACCTCGGGCCGAATTCGGGACAGTACCCTGTGAACAGTCCCACATTTATGAAAAAGAATCCGCGTTCCGAGTCCGGCATTTTTAACCCCCGCATTTTTCTCGCTTTCATTCTTACCTCGACAGGTGTGTTTCTGGCGTTGGGCAGCCTCGCCGTGACTGGCGAGAATACCACGCTTGCGGCAGCGACGAGTGGCGCCAGAATCTTTGTAACCACCACAACCCCGAAAATCGGTCCCATTGGCACGGGAGGTTGTTCCCTGCAGGAGGCGATTTATTCTGCCATTCTTCACGATAGCCTGGATGGCGGTGCTCATGGCATCGCCATTGATGCGACTGATCCGGATCATTTCATCACTACTGAATGCGTGATGGGCACCGGGAATGGCGACACGATCGTTCTCCCCACGAATGGAATGTTTCAGCTAACAAGCTCACTCGATGGGGACGCCTACAACTATCTGGGACCGACGGCTACTCCGATGATTTTCTCTACGATGACCATCGAGGCATATGGTGCAACTCTCCAATGGACCGGCAATGCAAACTCCCGCTTGTTCGCCATTGGCCAGGCTACGGTTAAAACACCGAATGGAACAGCATCCGGGACAGGCGGGGTGACGATAAGAAATGCCTACATCAAAGGTTTTCATGTAAAAGGTGGCGACGGAGGAGCCGGCGGCGGTGGTGGTGGTGGACTGGGTGCAGGTGGCGCCATCTATGTTCAGGGCGGAACGCTGGTTGTCGAGAACAGTACATTCGACACCAACAGCGCAGTCGGTGGCAATGGCGATGGTGCGGGTAATGGCGGCGGCGGCGGCGGCCTTTCGGGCAATGGCGGGGAGAGCGGTGGCGGCGGTGCTCGCGGCAATGGAGGAACCGCCAAGGTGGTCAACGGTAGCGGTTTCAACGGAGGTGGCGGTGGCGGAACTGTGTTCTCCGGCGGTAATGCCACATCCACGTCCGGCGGGAGCGGTTCCGGCGGATATCTGTGCGGTGGTAGGGGTGGTAGCGTTCAAAACCCCGATGCCCAGGGCGGAACTTGCGCCGGCGGCGGTGGCGGCGGCGCCGGCACTAGCCAGCACGGCAGCTCGTGCGTTCTAGGCACCAGTGGCGATGGTGGAAGTGGCGCTTACGGTGGCGGCGGAGGTGGCGGCGCTGCAAACGGTGGCAACGGTGGCTTCGGCGGCGGTGGTGGCGCAGGCGATGGGGATGGTTGCTTTGGAAATGGCGGCGCTGGCGGTTTTGGCGGTGGCGGTGGCTCCGGTGTTAGCCAGGGGGGGCCTGGACCTGGACCGGGAGGCCCATTTGGTGGCAACGCCGACACTGAGAACGGCGGCGGCGGGGGTGCTCTTGGCGGAGCGATCTTCAACGAAAGCGGCAGCGTCACCATCCATAACAGTACCTTCTATAATAATTCCGTGGCCCGAGGTGTGGGTGTAAATAACGGCGGCGATGCTGGTGGCGCGATCTTTTCCTTCTTTGGGACTCTCAGCGTGGTGAACTCGACGGTCAGCGGCAATCAGAGCACGGGCTCAGGCGGCGGCATCGTAGTTTACACGCTTGGTGCAGCCACTTTCACCCTCAACAATACGATCATTGCCAACAATGGTGCGAACGAATGTTTCTTCACCGGCAACGTCACAGCTACCGGTGCCGGCAACCTGATCATGAGCAACGGCTCGGGGACGCAGCCGTTCGGCACATGTCCGGGCGTGGTGACGAATGTCGATCCTCACTTGCAATCATTGCAACCGCCCAGCGTAAACGGTGGCCTGACACCGACAATGGCGATTCCTATATTTAGCTCCGCCATGGGCGTGGCTGACCCCACGACATCGCTTCCATACGACCAACGATATGCAGACCGACCGCAAGCAGACACCTCGCCACGCAATGGCTATGACATTGGCGCGTTTACAGTGTGCAGGAGGTACATCGCGGGGCTCCGGCCATGGTTTTGCAGCGAGACCCACATCACGCCACCATCAACGACGACGTTGACCATGCAAGTATCCCCGTCTGGTAACGGAGCAACCAACCCGGCTGTAGGATCTCACGACGAGGATGTTAATAGCGTGGCCCCCGTGCAAGCAATACCCAATGCGGGTCATACCTTCGTCAATTGGACGGGCAACGTTGCCGATTCGGCCAATCCTTCAACGACGGTCACGATGAACCAGGCGCAAACAGTAACCGCAAACTTTGCCGCACTCGCCGATTTTAACGGAGATGGCTTTAGCGATTATTTGCTGTTTAACTCCAGTACTCAAGTTAGTGCGGTTTGGTATTTGCACGGAACCGCCAAGGTCGGCGGTAGCTATGGTCCGACGTTGCCATCGGGCTGGACGCTGGTAGGAGTCGGCGATTTTGACCAAAGCGGCGGACCAGATTACCTGCTTTTGAACCCGAGCACGCGCCAGACCGCGATCTGGTTCTTGAGCAACACAACCCACCTCAGGGGAGCGTACGGACCGAGCGTACCCGCCGGGTGGCAGCTCGTTACTGCCGCCGATCTTAACGGCGATGGCAAACCCGATTACATTTTCTTTAATCCTTCCACTCTTCAAACCGCTGTCTGGTACCTCAATGGCACAAGCTATGTCAGTGGGCAGTACGGGCCGACCTTGCCTGCCGGATGGAATTTGGTTAGAGCGGTTGATTTCAATGCTGATGGCAAACCCGATTACTTGCTGTTCAATCCCGGTAGTGGGCAAACTGCCGTCTGGTATTTAAATGGAGCCTCTAAAGTGGGTGGGGCCTACGGCCCTACTCTGCCTGCTGGCTGGACTTTGATCGGGGCGTCCGACTTCAATGCTGACGGCAAACTCGATTACCTGCTGTTCAATCCCAGTACGCGACAAACTGCGATTTGGATCCTGAATGGGTTGACGGTTAGCAGTGGTGTCTACGGTCCCACCTTGCCATCCGGTTACACTCTGATTGCTCCCTAAACTCCGCGCACCCTCGCGGCGGGCGGATGTTTGTAGCAGACGGGGAGCTCGTACTGTTGCCTCACAAGCGCAAAGGCGAACAGCATGACGGTGATGGAAATCAAACTGAAGATTTTGCGCACGTCGAGATTCGTACATTAGCGAAGCGACTCCGTCGATCAGCGCTACGGCGGCCACCGTTACAGTTTCACCAATTGGACTGGCGCTGGTACCAGCTCCTATTCTGGGACCAACAATCCAAGTTCGGTCACAATGGGCGGACCCATCACGGAGACGGCCACTTTTATTCATAATTGATGCAGACGCGTCGCGCGGCCTCTCGGGAAAACCTTAAAAGGGCGTTGACGCGCGGGCGCCCGTTCTATACGACCCTCCTCGTCGGTCCACATCTGAGACGATGATCTCTCGCTCTCGATCGTGATCGCGCTCCTACTCGAAGTTGCATTCGCCGCCAAAGCACGCGCCCGCGGCAACTGCAATGGCGCTGCCAACCTCAACCGCGCCTTCGTGCGTGAGTTGCAGGCGCAGAGCGGGAAGAGTGTAAGCACTCAGGCGGCAACCATTATGATTGCCGACGCCCAATACCTGATTGCGCATTGTCCGTGATCGGCTTAGCACCTGCGAGAACCCCTGACTTCTGCTTGCTGCCCTTACTCCCACTCGATCGTGCTCGGCGGTTTGCTGGAGATGTCGTATACGACGCGGTTGACGCCTTGGACTTCGTTGCAGATGCGATTGGAAATGCGGGCAAGAAGTTCGTACGGCACGCGCACCCAATCGGCAGTCATGCCGTCCTGACTTTCGACGATGCGCAGCGCGATCGTGTTTTCGTAAGTACGCTGGTCGCCCATCACACCGACCGATTGTACCGGAAGCAGAACCGCGAACGATTGCCAGACCTTGTAATACCAATCGGCCGCTTCCATTTCGCTTTGCACGATCGTGTCGGCCGCACGCAGTATCGATAGTCGCTCGGGTGTCACTTCGCCTAGAATGCGCACAGCCAATCCCGGGCCGGGGAACGGTTGTCGGTAAACAATCTCCCTCGGCAGCCCGAGTTGCAGTCCCGCTTGCCGCACTTCGTCTTTGAAGAGCTGGCGCACCGGTTCGACTAATTCGAAATGCATTTTCTCCGGCAGCCCGCCGACGTTATGATGACTCTTGATCACCTGTGCGGGATTGCCGCCGATCGAAACGCTTTCGATCACATCGGGATAAAGTGTCCCTTGCGCGAGAAATTTGTAGCCGCCGTGTTTGTCAGCTCCATCATGTTGATCTTCGGCGAGCAGTTCTTCCGTTGCGTGTTGAAACACTTCAATAAATTCGTTGCCGATAATTTTCCGTTTCTGCTCGGGATCGGTCACGCCGCGCAGGTTCGAAAGGAAACGCTCGCTGGCATCGACATACTTCAAACGCACATGAAAATTTTCCCCAAAAACTCGCTGCACCATTTCTTCCTCGCGCGCTCGCAACAGTCCGTTATTCACAAAAATGCAGGTGAGCTGATCGCCGATCGCCTTGTGCAACAGCGCCGCGGCGACGGATGAATCAACGCCACCGCTCAAGCCGAGGACAACTTTTGCGTCGGCGACTCGTTTGCGCACGCGTTTGCAGGCCTCCTGGATAAAAGAGCCCATTGTCCAGTCCATCGCGCAATGGCAGATGTGATAGACGAAGTTCTGCAAAATCTCCTTTCCGCGCGGAGTGTGCACGACTTCCGGATGAAATTGTAGGCCGTAAAGTTTTCGTTGTGGATCTTCCACCGCCGCAAAATCACAACCTTCCGTCCGTGCGGCGATACGAAAACCTTTCGGCAATGCTGTCACTTCGTCGCCGTGGCTGTTCCAGACATCCAGCTGCGGGCCGAGTCCATCGAACAACTGCGAACCATTCGTGATTTGCAACCTGCCCGCACCGTACTCGCGACGTCCGCTAAATTCGACTTGGCCGCCCAGATGATGCGCCATCTGCATCAGTCCGTAACAAATTCCAAGCACGGGAATGCCTAAAGAGAAAATCTGCGCGTCGATCTGGGGCGCGTCTTTGTCATAAACGCTGGCCGGTCCACCGGAGAGAACGATTCCTTTCGGCGCAAGATCAACAACTTCCTTCGCCGAAATGTCAAACGGCACAATTTCGGAATAAACTTGCAGCTCGCGGATCCGGCGCGCGATTACCTGGGTATATTGCGAGCCGAAATCGAGGATGAGAATTTTGGAGTGCGTGGGAGGAGTAGTCTTTTTCACCGAGGCGGATATTCGGGTGGCGTTCCACCCGCGGTCGGAACGCCGGTCGGATTATTTGTGGATTCGCTTGGGGTAAGATGCCCTTGCCCGGAGATTCCACGCTGGAACTGTCCCTTCACATCCTGGGTGGTTGTCTGTTCGAGGGGATCAGCACAACCGCCTGCTACCAGGGCGAGGGCGCTTAAGATCGACAAGGGCTTCATCTACCTATTTTAGAAAGCGGACAATTCATTGCAAGAGAGTTGAAGCGATACAGTTGGTGGTTGCCGCTGCAACGCTTTAACGCTTCAACTTTTTAACGCATCATGATTCCGTCGGAACTTTTGTTGCAAGGTTATCGGCTTGGAGTGTTTCCCATGGCGATGGAAGACGATTCCATCGCGTGGTTCTCACCTGATCCGCGCGCGATTATTCCGCTGGGGAATTTTCATGTACCGCACGCCTTGCGCCGTGAGTGGCGCAGAAAAGTTTTCGAAATCAAGATCGACAATCGCTTTGGCGAAGTCATCCGGGCCTGCGCGAAACGCGAGGACACATGGATCAACCGCGAAATTATCGAGAGTTACGAGCGACTGCATGAGCTGAGCTACGCGCATTCGGTTGAATCGTGGAGCAAGAACAGACTAGTGGGCGGACTTTATGGAGTGGCCGTCGGTGGCTCCTTCTTTGGCGAATCGATGTTTCATCGCGTAACCGACGCTTCCAAGATCGCGCTGGTCGCACTGGTCGAACATTTGCGTGCGCGGAAATTCACGTTGCTCGACACGCAATGGCTCACACCGTATCTGGCTCAATTCGGCGCGATTGAGATCTCACGGAAGCATTATTTGCGACGGCTGCGCGAGGCCGTCGAATTGCCGAGAAAGTTTTGAGTTCGACGTTGAATGTTGAGCGTTGAGCGTTTGGCGTTTTCTGCTTTAATGAGCAGCCACGCTCAACACGCGCAAGGTCGCCAATTACCGGCTGGGTAGCTCAGTTGGCAGAGCAGTGGACTGAAAATCCACGTGTCGGCGGTTCGATTCCGCCCCCAGCCACATTTTCCCGGGCGCCCGTGCGGCGTTGATTTTCAACGTCTATTGTCCGCCTCCCTATTTGCTTGCCGCGAAAGGTTAAGCGGCCAGCAAGTCAGCGGGCTTGGTGCCGAGTGCGATTCCGCCGAATTTCGGATAAAGAAACTTTGTCACTGGCGCATTCTCGCGTGTGATGGCGCGTGCGCGAGAGACTCCCGCTTCATGCAAAAGTTTGAGCGAAGCCTTCAGCAGCGCCGTGCCGAAACCGCGATTGCGGTATTCCATCAAAACAGATGGCCCGGGTGTCAGATGGTTATCCGCGCCGGGATCAGTCGAAAGCGCAACGGCACCGATAATGCGCAAACCATGACGAAGCGTGAGGCAACTGGGCGTCTCAAGCGCGAATGCGTGATCCAGCCACGGCTGGATGGTTTCCATGGTCTCGCGGATCGCCGGATTCCATGTTGGATCGAGAAGCAATGCGGTGGCGAAAACCTTGCGCACCTCCTTTTCGTCATTCTTTGTTGCCGGCGCGATTTGATAGTGCTCGGGCAAGCTTAGATCGACCTCAGGAAACGTTGTCAAATCCCAAGCGAACTGAACCCAGTTAAGCACGTTCATAAAAGACTCGCCTGATTTAAGCGCAGCTCTCCTCCCCCCTTGCGAAGATCGTCGCACGGCTGCGTGCTCGACGCAATGAATTTTGCTGTCAGGCGAAGCCTGCAGGATCAGAGCGCTTGAACGCTCTTCAGCATTTCCTGGAACGCTTGGTAGAGCTCATGATACTGGGCGGCTCCGCGCCTGAGCACCGGCTTGAAATTTGCAAGATCAGCAATGTTGACGATTAGATCGACACTATGGACAAAAGCGCTCATGGCATCATTGGTCGCATAACGATGGCTCACCAGGATGACGAAGTGTTCTCGCCGCTGTGTGCCCGATCGATTGGTTATTTCCTGTAAAATTGGATTGGTCTCCAAAGTGGAGCCTTTGAAATTCTCGTAAATCACCACCACGCTGTAGTTGTAGGTCTTGAGCTTGAGCAGCACGTCTTCCGCGAACAGGCCGAGGTGCACCTTGTAAGTCATGTCGATAAGCTGGGGCACGACGATCTTCTGATATTGCTGATGATCGACGCAAACCAGCGCGGTGTTGTCACCCAGATTGAAAAACGTCGATTCGTGCTCTTGTTCCATGTCGCTCTTAACGAAACGCGTTCTCGGGAAGGTCCAGGCGCAAGCCAGAGTCGAGATCATTATCCACGCCGCGCGCTTTTTGGATCAAATCGATGCCGCGCGAGATGTGGCCTTTCTTCGAGGCGTACAGCTTGGCGATGTCTTCGGTGATCAGGTTGTTCTCGTAGGCTTGGAGAATCGATTGATCGAAGGTCATCCAGCCGAAGGCCGAGCTAGCCTCGATGATCTCGTAGAAACTTCGATGTTCGCCTTCGCCGAGCTCGACGGTTTCTTGGGTGCGCAAATTGTGCCCCATGACTTCGGTGAGCAACTGTCTCCCACCGCCGACTTTCGGCGCCAGCCGCTGGCTAACGATGTAGCGCAGTGTGGCGGCCAAACGAAGGCGCAGCTGCTTTTCTTCGCCGAGCGAAAAGAGACCGAGGATTCGGTTGATCGACTGGCCAGCATCAACAGTATGCAGCGTGCTCAAAACCAGATGGCCAGTTTCCGCCGCCATCAAAGCGATTTCGACCGTGGCGCGGTCCCGCATCTCACCGACGAGGATCACTTTGGGCGCCTGGCGCAAGGCCGAACGCAAACCAGTCGGATAATTGTTAAAATCTTGTCCGAGTTCGCGCTGGTTGAATGTGGCTTTGCGCTTGGGGTGCACAAACTCGATCGGGTCTTCCAACGTAATGACGTGGACCGGTTGCGTGTCGTTGATCTGATTGAGCAGGGCGGCTAGGGTGGTAGTCTTTCCGCTACCGGTCGCGCCGGTCACGAGGACTAAGCCGTTTTTTTCCTGAGCGATCTCGAAAAAAATGTTGGGCAGTCCGAGCCCTTCGATGGTCGGCATGTCGTCTTGAAGCTTTCGCAGAACGATCGAGAAGTGACCTTGCTGCCGGAAAATATTGACGCGGAAGCGAGCTGCGCCTTCCAGTGAATAACTGCAATCACACGATCCAGCCGTGAGATAATCGTAAATCAGACGGCGATTCCCCTGCATGAGCGAAAGGGCGATTTGCTCGGTTTGATACGGGGTGAGCGCTTCGATTGGCGGATCGACAAATACCGGCTTCAGTTCGCCCCAGTCTTCCACCTGAAGGGGATGACCCACCGAAAAGTTGAGATCGGAGATGCCGGCATAGGTCTTCAGCATCGCTGAGAGAATTTTGTCCAGATCAGGAATTCTCATTAGCGACTTCTATTCGTCCGTGCCGTCAACCGGTGGCTCTTTCAGAAACTGGCGGAATTTTTTCTTGTCGAGCGCTTTGTCATATGCTTCTTCGGGCGAGATGCGCGCATGGCGCAGGTTTTCCATGATCGCATCGTCGAGGGGTTGATTGCCTTTCTTTTTCCCGACCTGAATCATGCCAGGGATTTGGTGCGTCTTTCCCTCGCGGACGAGGTTCGCGATCGCTGTGTCCACTACTAAAATTTCCAGGGCGGCGAGTCGGCCTGGTTTGTCGATTCGCTTGAACAAATTTTGTGCGATTACTCCCTTGAGTGATTCCGCCAGAGTCGTGCGAATTTGGTTCTGCTGATTGGTCGGGAAGACGTCGATGATGCGGTCAACCGCTTTCGAGGCGCTCGAGGTATGTAACGTTCCGAAAACGAGGTGACCTGTGGCCGCTGCGGTCAGGGCCAGCTCGATCGTTTCCAGATCACGCATTTCACCAACTAGAATAATGTCGGGATCTTCACGCAACGCGCCGCGCAGTGCCGCCGCGAACGACCGCGTGTGCACGCCCACCTCGCGATGTTGGACGAGGCAGTTTTGACTGCGATGCACAAATTCAATCGGATCTTCCACCGTGATGATGTGATCATGTCGATGCAGGTTGGCGTGATCGATCATGGCTGCGAGAGTGGTGGACTTTCCCGAGCCGGTCGGCCCGGTCACCAGCACCATTCCCTTTTTTAGCATCGGAAATCTTTTCAGAACCGGCGGCAGATTGAGATCATCGATGCGCAAAACTTCGGATGGAATCCAGCGAAAGGCGGCTGAGATACCGTATTTTTGCTGGAAAAAATTCACGCGATAACGCGCCACATCCGGCACTTCATAGCCAAAATCGACATCGGAGGTTTCCTCGAACAACTTGATTTTTCCCTCCGGCGCAATTTCATAGACCATGGCCTTCAAGTCGTCGTTTTTCAGCGGCGGAAAATCGACACGCACCAGGTCGCCATGAATGCGAAGCATCGGCGAATTGTTTGTCGAGAGATGCAGATCGGAAGCCTTCTGCTCGGCCATCAATTTAAAGAAAGCGTCAATGCGAGCCATGAGCGTCCTTTTCCGGAGAAGCTAAATTGATGCCATTGCCCGCCAATTGAAGGGGCGAAACGCGAGGCTTGTGGCAGAGGAATCAGCAGGACGGCTGGCGAGCTGCGTCCAGTGTGGACCGGACCTGCTCGAGTAGCCTTTGCCGGGTGTATGGCTTTGGAATAAAACCGCGGAGTCCGCGCGCGAGCATGGTGCCAATTTTCGTCTGCTCGGCAAATCCGCTACTGAGCACCACGTCGACATTGGGATTGATTACGCGCAGCTCGTCGAAAACCGCATCGCCATCCATGACGGGCAGGAAAAAATCGAGAATTACCAGCCCGATGTGTTTGACCGCACTCTGATAGATTTTCAGGGCCTCGAACCCGTCGTGTGCGATGATTACTTTGTAGCCTTCCTTGGCCAGCATTTCTGAAGCTTCTTCCGCCACGTCCGGCTCGTCTTCGATGAGTAAAAGATATTCGCGATTACCGTTCGGATTTTTAACTGGGGTTGTCGATGGAATCCCGAGCGCCGCGCTTCCATTTTGGGCCACCGCTTTTTCTGGCGCGATTCCCGGTCCAGTCGTTATTTTCTGGCCCGCTCGAGATGGCATTGTTGGAGACGGCGACGGAACGACCGTAAATTTCGTTCGTTCGTTTCTTTTCGTCTTGGCGGATGAGCCTTCCAGAATTCTTGACGTCACCCGGTCAAAAAGCGCCTGCGCGGTCTTGGAAGCGAACTCGACGCGCTCGCCCAATAGATCGAGATAGTCATGTTCGCCTTTGTGCCGGCGCGCGAGATCCGCATACCGCGAGACCTGCTGCACGATAGAGTTCAGTTCGGTGGAAACACTGGCGATCCACTTCAGATCTTCTTGATCAAGCATAAGCCGCCTGTGTTCGGTATGCTCAATTCTCGTCCAAATACGCCCACCAAACGCAGGCGAGAATGGCAAATAGAGCGAGCGTGAAAGAACCAAGAGCAAACATGATTCAAAGCATTTTTGGATGAGCACGCTTCATGCCCACTCGGCCCATTCGGCCGTCAATCGCCGTTGTTTGTTCAGCAGGCCGATACAGCATCGGAAAGTCTGTCACTGTTTCCATCGAGTTTGCCAAGTAGATCTGTTCAGCATGCCCAGTTGGTTTCGTAATGGCTTTTATTTTGGGATTGGCCTCGCCTTGGTCGTCGGCCTTTTTCTGATTTGGCTTTGGCAGCCGGAGCGCCAGGTCAATTGCCATACGGAAAATCTTTTGCGCAAGATCGAACGGAAAGACTGGACTGGCGTTTCCGATTTTCTTGCCAGCGATTATGCTGATCAATGGGGCGATGATCGCGCACTTGTGCTCGCGCGCATGCGCCAAGGTTTCGGCTATGTCCGGACCATGCGAATCAACGCATTCGATCCGGTCGTCAACGTCGATAACCGCCGCGGCGTTTGGCGTGCCAAAATTACGATGGAGGGGGGCGGCGGCGATCTGGTCGCTTTCATCAAGGAGCGGCTGAACTCGCTGGCAACACCATTCGAGTTGGAGTGGCGTCATGTCTCACGCAAACCCTGGGATTGGAAGCTGGCGAGCGTACGTAATCGGGATTTGGAAATTCCCGCGGGCTTCGAATGAAGATCGACGCTTACTTGCCAAGCGCGTGGCGTAATTCGTTTTTTGCCGCGTCCACGTCGTGTGGCGTTTGATTGCAAAGCAAAATGCCGCGCAATTTGTCTCCCTGGTAATAGTGCGCGACAAATTTCTTCTTTGCGTAGGTGCCGCGAAGATCGACGCGAGTCGGTTGCATGCTGAAGTCGCCCACGAAGTGTATCGTTAGGTCGAGTATTTCCGTCCAAAAATACGGCAGTTGTTCGTAGCGGATGCGTTTCTTCCCGGTCATGTTTGCGCCGGCGATCAGCCCTTGCTCGCGCGCGTTATTCCAGTGGGTCTGCCGTCGCACGCCGCCCATTAGTCGGTCCGGATAAAATGCCAGGTCGCCGATCGCGTAGATTCCTTTCTCTTCTGTCTCAAGGTAATCGGTCACGGGCGATCCGTGCGGGCTGGACAGCGGTGTGTTTCGCACAAGATCGAGGTTCGGTTCTGCGCCGCACGCGACGACTGCCAGTCCTGCCGGAACGCGATTTCCGCTTTTCGTCTGAATATTTCGCAAAATCGTTTTGCCTTCGAAGCCGTTGAGACTTTCGCCCATCAACATCGTGATGCCGTGCCTCCCGAAATACTCCGTTAGCCACGTACCCATTTGCGGGTCGAGATAGCGATCAAGCAGATACAAATTTCGATGCATGATGCTGACCTTCAGCTTCATGAGGCGTAGGCTCGCCGCCGCTTCGCACGCGAGCAATCCGCCGCCCACCACCATGACGTTTTTTTCGAGTTCGGCCATTTCGCGCAGTGCCAGCGCGTCACGGATGGTCCGCAAATAAATGACATTGCCAAGATTCACGCCCGCCACCGGTGGCCGTACCGGTCGGCTACCCATGGCCAGACACGCTTTTTTGAACTCGATGCTCTCGCCGTTGGCCAGGACGGCCAGACGCCGCTCGATGTTGAACTGTGTCACAATCGTTCCCAGGCGGGTCTCGATCTTGTGTGAGTCGTACCAATGCGCATCGAGCAACTCTAGTTTTTTTTCCTGGGGATTCCTCTCGCGCAAGAACCTCTTGGAAAGAATCCAGCGTTTGTAGGGAGGAAACACCTCCGCACCCACCAAGGTGACCCTGCCGCGCTTGTCGTACTTGCGAATGCCTTCGCACACACTTGCCCCGCCCACACCGCTGCCAATGATGAGATAGTCGCGCTGGATCATTTTGCGAAAGATCGGACGATAAAGAATCAGCTCGCTTGCTGGCGAGGGAAAAATTGCTGCGCTGGCGTTAAATCGTCGAAACGTTACATCGTTTAAAAGAAGTGAACGAAGCGCAAATTACGAATCACCAATTACAATTTAACGTTTTAACGTTCAAAGCACCGCCCGGCATATAATCACTGACGCGATCACGCCGGTGAGATCGGCGAGCAATCCAGCCGGAATGCCATGCCGCGTTTGTTTGATGCCGACCGATCCAAAATAAACCGTCGCGACATAAAATGTCGTCTCTGTGCTTCCGTAAATGGTCGCCGCCATGAGAGCGATGATGTTTTCCGGTCCGAACCGATGCACGATATCGGCCAACAGCGCCAGCGTTGCGCTTCCACTGAGCGGCCGCATCAATGCAAGCGGGTACCAGTTCAGTCGGAAAATGCAACGGCGTCAAAATGGGGCCGAGCGCTTGCGTCAACAAATCGATTCCACCGGCGCCTTTAAATATCCCAATTGCCACCAGTATGGTCACGAGGAACGGAATGACTTTCAGGATGACGTTGAACGCTTCCTTCGCGCCTTCAACGAATTCGTCGTAAACCTTCAGGCGGCGTGCGACCGCGTCGATCGGGAAGAAACTCAGCAAAAACGGAATGGCTCGCAGACCGAGCGGCGTCGCGGCGTTGCCGAGTCCGAGCACGTTGGCCGCCATGTTCATCAGCATCGATCCCATCGCCGGATGATTAGATGGAACATCGGGGAAAAGTCGGCGCATCAATGGTCGCAGGCCGTGCGCCATTCGTTGCACGATCCCCGCACGCTCAGCCAATCGCATCAGGCCTAACCACAACGCCATGATGCCGGTTAACCCAAGCGCAATCGTCACCGCCGTCTTGGCGCCATCGATCGCGCCTGCGGTTACGTCCTTGAACCAATCATTCCAACCGCCAATCGTAACGGCCAATAAAACCAGTGCGAGCCAAATATAATTGAGCACGCGTTACGTTGTAGCGGCGCTGTCCCACGCCGGCCAGCCGATATTGTGAATCCAAATTGGAGCGGCGCATAACCTTGTTATTGACACGCGCGTGTCTTGGGCGGCAAAGATGTGAGAGTGGCCTAACACATGAACGAATCCGTCACTCAAATCAAAGACACGACTGGCAATCCCGCTCCGCTGGGCCTGTTCGGCTTCGGCATGACCACCGTGTTGCTCAACCTGCACAACGCCGGCTTCTACGACTTCAACAGCATGATTCTAGCGATGGGAATTTGCTATGGCGGACTCGCTCAAATCATCGCGGGGATCATGGAATGGCGGAAAAACAACACGTTTGCCGCGACGGCGTTTGTCTCTTACGGACTATTCTGGCTCTCACTCGTGACGATGATTATTCTGACGAAACTTGGCTGGGGCGCAGCTTCGAATGAGACCGCGATGGCTGCGTATCTGGCGATGTGGGGATTGTTCACTGCTGTCATGTTTGTCGGCACGTTGCTGCTAAATCGCGCGTTGCAAGTCGTCTTCGGTACGCTGGCGATTCTCTTCTTTCTGCTTGCCACTGGTGATTTCACCGGCGCGAGTGCCGGCTTTAAACATTTCACCGGCTATGAAGGAATCTTCTGCGGTTTTTCGGCGATGTACGCGGGCCTCGCGCAGGTGCTCAATGAATTGTTCGGCAAAACTGTGTTACCGCTCGGCCTCGTGAAGAAATAATTGCGCCGGCTACGACGGGCGATTAAGGGCAATCGCCGCTACCTCTTCAACAGGCTCGCCGCAAGTTGCAAGGCCGACTCACTTTTGCCGCCGAGCATGCGCGCGATTTCTTCGCGGCGCGCTTTCCCGGTGACTTCCTGCAAATTTGAAAACGTGCGGCCGCGCACCACCTCCTTGGTTACAACGAAGTGGGAAGACGCGGCCGCGGCGACCGGGGCGAGATGCGTGATGCAAATGAGCTGATGTCCCTGGGCAAGCGCCTGCATCTTCGCGCCGATCGCAAGCGCAATTTCGCCCCCCACATTGGTGTCGATCTCGTCGAACACGAGGAGTGAAATCGCGTCGTGCAGAGCGAGTGCGGATTTAATTGCCAGCATCAACCGCGAAATCTCACCGCTGGAAGCAATCGTTCGCAGCGGCTTCAACGGTTCGCCGGGATTTGCCGAGAAAAGCAACGCGACCGAATCGAACCCATTCGCGCGCGGCTCGTCCAGCGCAGTGAGCTCCGCTTCGAACTCCGATTGTTTGAACCCAAGATTGGCCAGGTTTTTCCGGATCGTCTCGGAAAGTCTCGGTGCCGCTTTGGCGCGCAACTTGTGCAATACTTCGCCAGCGCGATTCATTTGTGCGCGAACTTTTTCGATTTCGTTTGCGAGTCGCTCCAGCTCCGCGTCGCGTCCTTCGATTTTGCGCATCCGTTCAGCAGCGCGTTGACCGAATTCAATCACCTCGGCAATCGAGCTGCCGTATTTTCGTTTCAACGTTTCGAAAAGCGAAATGCGCTGCTCGAGCGCGGCAAGTTGCTCCGGATCGAGATCGAGTTTTTCAGCATAATCGGAGAGCGAGCGCGCAATCTCGGAAAGTTCGATGACGGCGGTTTCGTGCCCAGCGACAAGTTGCGAAACGGAATTGTCGATCTTTTCTAGCTCACGCAAAAGCCGCTGCGTTTCCGCGAGTTGTGAGAGAACAGAATCTTCCACTTCGGAGATTTTGTTCGCGACCGCGCTCGCCAGCTCGATCAAGTGTTTGCTATTGCTCGCCAGTTTGTAGCGTATTTGAAGTTCCTCCTCTTCGCCTGCAACGAGATTTGCTGAGCTGATATCGTTGATCTGGTGGCGAAGAAGATCGAGCTCCTGTTCGCGGGCGGTTTCTGCGGTGTTGAGTGCGGCATGCTCTGCGATTAGGGCCTGCAACTCGCGGAAATGTTTTCGATATTCCTCCCGCTGGTCACCGGCGCGCGCGAACGAATCGAGTAACTCCAACTGTTTCTCAGGCGAAAGTAACGATTGATGATCGTGCGGGCCGTGAAGATCGACCAATTCGTCTCCAAGATTTTTCAGGATTGACAAAGTTGTCGGTGATCCATTGATGAACTGACGATTGGCGCCGCTGGTGGACAGGGCGCGCTTGAGAATGAGGTCACTTTCGCAAGGTTCAACGCCCGCTTCAGCTAGCTGCGGATTTAATTCTTGTAAATTATCGCCCGTGAAAACGGCTTCCACCGTGCAGACTTCGGCGCCAGTGCGGATGAGCGATTTGTCCGCACGTTCGCCGAGCAAGAGTTGCAGCGCTCCGACAATAATTGATTTACCCGCGCCCGTTTCGCCCGTGACGGCGATGAAGCCAGGCGCGATCTGCCACTCGAGCTCTTCCACGAGCGCGAGATTTTTGATGCGGAGCAAATTGAGAACGGCGGGCATTCCAGAAGTTGATGGTTGATGGCTGAGAGTTGAAAGTTGCGGCTTTGAAAGCTTGCCAACTCAACTCAAAACCCTCAACTCACAACTCTCAACTAACGATCACTTTCCTTGGCACCGGCACATCTCAAGGCGTGCCGATGATTGGGTGTGACTGTGATGTGTGTCGATCTTCCGATCCGCGCGATAAGCGGCTGCGATCGTCGATTTACATCCAGACGCCGGAATGCTCGTTTGTTGTCGATACCGGCACGGATTTTCGGACGCAAGCATTGCGGGAGAATATTCGCCACGTCGATGCCGTTATTTTTACCCATTCGCACACCGACCACATCATGGGGTTCGATGATCTGCGGCGTTTTGCCTACGCACGTGGTTACATGCCGGTTTATGCTTCCGCGGAAACAATGCGGGATCTTGAGCGCGTCTTTGCGTTCGCTTTCAAAGGTTTGAATCCCTTTCCCGGTTATTTGAAACCGGAACCGCACGTGGTCGACGGCCCATTCGAATTAGGATCGACAATTATCACTCCGTTGCCCGTGCCGCATGGAAACACCATCGTTAACGGCTACCTTTTTTCGCGCAGCGGAAACAGAGACTCGCCGCGTTCTGTAGAAAAACTGGTCGCTTACCTTAGCGACTGCAGCGCCATCCCGGATGCGATTGTTGATCTTATCGCGGGGGTGAAGATTTTGATCATTGATGCGCTGCGGGAGAAACCACATCCGACACATCTGAACGTCGAGCAGGCGCTGGAGGTCGCGAGCCGAGTTGGGCCTAACGAAACATATTTCACGCACATCGCGCATGAGTTGCCGCAGTCAGCTGAATCACGCCTGCCGAGCCGAACACACATCGCCTACGACGGTCTCAAGTTGGACCTGTAGAATGAGACATTGTCCATCTTCTTTCCTGCTCGCGCTCACGCTCGCATTCGTGCTCGATTCGCGCGGAGCCGAGGCACCGCTTGCTGGGGCAACAATCGTCGTTTACAACAAGAGCGCTCCCGATTCGGCTGATCTCGCCAAATTCTACGCGCAGCAGCGCGGCATTGTGCGCGACCATCTCGTCGGCCTGACCTGTCCGCTCCAGGAAGAGATCAGTCGCGAGGAATACGACGCGACGATGGCCAACCCGCTCCGAGAAATTTTTGAGAAGCAACGTTGGTGGACGCTGCACGAATCTGTAGAAGATCAGAAATCGGTGGTGACGACTTCGATTCGCTTCGTTGCCGTGATGAAAGGTGTGCCGTTGAAAATTCGCCCGGCGAGCACTCCTTACCCAGGCGATGAGCCGACCGCCAGCTCGGTTAGCAATCGCAATGAAGCTTCGGTTGACTCTGAGCTGAGTGTCCTCGGCGCTTTTTCTTCACAAATTTCCGGCGCGATATCGAATCCGTATTTCCAGAGTTTTCGAGCAATAGGTGATTTCCAAAATCCGGCACTACTGCTGGTTTGCCGGCTGGATGCGCCAACGGCGACAACAGTGCGCCGGATGATTGTCGATGCGATTAACGCGGAGAAAAGCGGCCTTTGGGGACGCGCCTATGTCGATGCTGCGCACAACACTTCGGGCGGTTTGCAGATGGGCGATAAATGGCTGGCCGAAATTCGGCAGCAGCTTCACAAGGTCGGCATTCCGATCGTGTACGAGGATACGCCGACTATTTTTCCAGAGAGTTATCCGATGACCGATTGCGCGCTTTATTATGGATGGTATGCCGGCAGCGTGGCTGGTCCGTTTACGCAATCCGGCTTTCGCTTCGCCACCGGCGCTGTCGCTGTTCACATTCACTCGTACAGCGCAAGCACCTTACGAGATCCAAACGCGAATTGGGTGGGGCCGCTTATCTCACGTGGCGCAGCTGCCAGTCTCGGCAACGTTTACGAGCCATATCTCCATCTGACTACGCACCTCAACACGTTTAACGACCGTTTGTTGCACGGGTTTACGTTTGCCGAAAGTGCTTACATGGCCACGCCAACGCTGTCCTGGATGAACGTTATGGTGGGCGACCCACTTTATCGGCCGTACGCTTCCTGGCTGCAAATTGATGCGCCGCGGGATATTGGAAAAAGCGCGAGTGAATGGAAGATCTATCACGATTTCGCGGTGAAAAATGTCGAGCGCCCGGCGCCTGAATATCGGGCGCTTGCGCGGCAAGCTGCCTCGCGCGCGCGCAACGGCCCAATGATCGAAGATCTCGGTTTAATGGAAGTCGCTGATGGAAATTTTGGCGCGGCGACGAGTTATTTTCAGCAAGCGCGCGGTTGTTACACTAAACGCGATGATATTTTACGCGCCGTGCTTGAAGAAGCGGACGGCTGGATCAAACAAAACAAGCCGAAGCGCGCTCTCGATGTTGTGCGCAGCACGCTGCGAATTGTGCCCGACGCTCCGGCAGCGGCGCTGCTCCGCAAAATGGAGCAAGAGCTGCTTGCACCTTCGCCAGCGCCGTTGATTTCCCCCACGCCACCTTAGGGCCGCGCGCGGCGAATAATCCCGCGCTCGCTTTTCTCGATGAATTCGACGATTTGGCGGATCTCTTCGTTTTGCGGTAGCTCTTTGCGAATCGCTTCAATGGCTTGCGCCGTGTTATATTTCGAACGGTAGATCAGACGGAACGCCTCTTTGATCCACTTCACGCTTTCGGGCGGAAAATTTTTGCGTTCTAGGCCGATGAGATTAATTCCGCGAATTTCAGCCGGGTTTCCATCGGCGATCATGAAAGGCGGGACATCCTGCACAATTTTGGAGCAACCACCGGTAATGGCGAAACGTCCGATCCGGCAAAACTGATGCACCGCGGTCAGGCCGCCAATGACCGCGTTGTCGCCAACGTGCACATGACCGGCGAGTGTTCCGTTGTTTGAGAAAACGACCTCGTTTCCAACCTGACAGTCGTGCCCAATGTGGCTGTAGGCGAGAAAGTTTCCGCGATGACCGATGCATGTTTTGCCTTCGCCCGTTGTGCTGCGGTTGACCGTGACGAACTCACGAAATGCATTTTCGTCGCCAATTTCCAGGTAAGTCGGCTCGCCTCGATATTTCAAATCCTGCGTCTGCTGACCGATCGAGCAATACGCGTAAAATTTATTGCGCGCGCCGGCGCGCATTGGTCCGCAAAGCGTGACGTGATGTTGCAGCCGGCAATTGTCACCGAGTACGACGTCTGGCCCGATGACGCAATAGGGTCCGACAACCGAGGCTGCTCCAATCTCCGCGCGGGGATCGACAATCGCGGTCGGATGGATCTGGAGGTCACTCATGTCGTTAGGCTCTGCGCATGAAGGTAGACAGGAGCGTCGTATCTCCATCACCCCTCCCTTTCAAAGGGATAGGAGAGAGTGAGGGTTCATCTTCGCGGCCTGCATGCAGACCCCTCACTTCAATCCTCTTCCCTTTACGAAGGGGAGAGGCGGAAATGCTGTGCAAGTTGCGCACCGGCGTATCATTCCACCCGCAGGATGCGTTCATCTCAGGGCAATGAGTTTTCATCGCTCATTTGTCCAGAAAGGTGAACATTAACTCGCCTTCCGAAACGACCGCGTCATTTACCACGCAATGACATTTCGCTTTGGCCAGGCGCTCCCCGCGATGCTTGGTCAGTTCGGCGTGGATGAAGATGGTGTCGCCCGGGAAAACTGGTTTCCGAAACTTCACATCGTCCGCGCTCATGAAATAACCGATCCGGCCGGTTGTCTTGGCCAATTTGAACAGCAGCAGGCTGGCCACTTGCGCCATCGCTTCCACTTGCATCACGCCGGGCATCACCGGATGACCAGGAAAATGCCCCGCAAAAAATGGCTCGTTGATCGTCACTGACTTCATGCCGATGCATTTCGTTTCACCTTCAAAACCGATAATGCGGTCGACCATTAAAAATGGATAACGATGTGGCAGAATTTGCATGATCTCCTCTGAATCGAGCCCGCCCTCGCCCCGTGGAAGCGCTCGCGGCACGGCGAGCGCCTCTCGTCGTGCTTGTTCCCGGGCCAGCGCCCGGGCCATTTCTGCATTCGCCGCGTGACCGGGTTTCACCGCGATGACATGGCCGCGAATGCGCGCGCCGACCAGCGCGAAATCCCCGATGATGTCGAGGATTTTGTGCCTGACGAATTCGTCAGCAAACCGCAACGGTTCTTTACTGAGAACGGCATCACCGCGCAGGACCACGGCGTTTTCCAGGCTGCCGCCCTTGATCAAATTCTTCTCCATGAGCGGCTCAACCTCTTCGTAATAGACAAATGTTCGGGCTGGGGCGATCTCGCGCTCGAAAACCGCTGCTGTGATTTCAATCGATAAGTCCTGTGTGAATCGATCGTTCGGCCCGGCTTGTGTGCAGGAGATATGCAATTCGTCGCTCGGCAGCAAAACGAGCAGCGCGCCTGATTTCGATTCTAGGTGCATCGGTTCGCGCACGTTCAAAAATTTTCTCGGCGCTTCCTGTGTGGCAACGCCCGCGCGCTTGATAAGATCGACATAAGGTTGCGCGCTGCCGTCGCCAATCGGCGGCTCATTCGCGTCCATTTCTACGATGGCGTTGTCCACGCCCATCGCGGACAGCGCAGCCAGCACGTGCTCGACTGTGTGCACGCGCACCGGACCTTCCCCGATGGTGGTCGCTCGCTCCACTGTCTTCAGATTGTCGATCTTTGCATCAATCGTCGGCTCGTCCTGCAAATCTTTGCGCTTGAATTTGATCCCGTGATCGACCGGTGCCGGTTGCAATTTCAATGAAACCTTTTCTCCGGTGTGAAGCGATGTGCCACTAAAACCGGCGGGTTTTGCAAGGGTCTGTTGAAGTTCGGGCGTGGCCATGCCGTTACCAGTCTCGCTTCCCTTGTAGCGGCGCTTGTGTCAAGCGCCGTTCTTATTTCAACTCAAAATCGCCGCAATCGAACGCCATCATGGCGTGAATATTCACGAGCTGAAACCGCTCCATCCTTGTGCCACTGTCCTCCCACACGTTAGCCACCGTATCGCCTTGTTTTGTAATCGAAGCATGAACCACATTTGGACTTCGACTGATCGTACGTAAGGGCAGGCCGTCCATCGTCTTTAGGAAAGTCCCGTTTGTATCAAAGCTAACGGCAAGCTCGACTACGGATCGCGTATCGCTTGCCAGTGGATTCACTTCAAGGGTTACCGCGATGTGATCGGATGCGTTACTTGGGGGCGGTTCCGCCGGCTCGCCGAGGTCGGTCACATTTAACCGGCGCTCCACCATGTAGCCGCGCGCGTGGTACTTTCCGGGCGGCAAATCTTTACCGCCATCATTTTTGCCGTCCCAACTGGTGTTCAGCGAGTTTTCACCGATCGTGAAATTGTCGATCTTGGCGTCGCGCTGCAAAACGCGAACCAATTTTTTGTCGGCGTCGAAAATCCCGAGGCTGATCGTTCCTTCCACTGGCGGTGGGACAAAACTGATACGCACGCTTCGAGTTGGCGAAGGAGCAGGTGTTTCCTCCGGCGTCGGCGAGGGTGATAGCGCGGGAGAGGCAGTTGGCGATTCCTGCGCAACAGCAACCGCTACAAAGATCATTGCAGCAAATATGGGGAATCGGCAATCAGCAATCAGCATTTGGATTCGATGTAATACTGCCAGCTCACATTCGGAAAAAGATTGTCACGCCACTCGCAATCGGCCAGAAATTTTTCATCGAGATCGTTCGCGATGAACCGATCGTGCAAACGATTGAAGCGAAGAAGATGATCTTGTGTCCGCTTTGTCGCGTATTCCCTGGCCGTTCCCGTTTTCATCAGAAACGCCCAATCGCTGGCTTGCGCGAGCAATAGTTCGCGGGCCAGTTGTTTTAGAACGCGATCCGCCGGTGAAGTGGAATCGTTTGCCCACGCGCAGGCCAGCTTGCTCATGCGCCCAGCCACAGCATGCAAATGGGGATAGATCCAGACGTTACTCGGGCCCAGCCACACACCCAAGTGACCGTTCTCGCCCCACGTGGATGCTGCCGGCGCCATTGTTTGTTGCGTCGAATGAGCAGCGAGATATTCACTGGGAGTTGTTAGGCGAAAATCTTGCTGGTCGAATGCAGCTTTGCGAATGAACAATTCGAGAAAGCGCGGACCTTCGAACCACCAATGCCCAAACAATTCGGCATCGAACGGCGCAACAATGATTGGATCGACACCGAGCGTGGCCAGCTGCCGAATTTGAGTGCGCCGTTCCTGGAGAAAATGACTGGCGTGGGCGTCGGCTGATTTCTCTGCGGCCTCGCGGTCGTAAAAATTCTTTTCCGTGCCGCAGCCGGTGATTCGATGATATTTCACGCCGGAGAATTTTCGGATTCCGCGTGCGATTGGGCCGAGATGTTCGAGCGGAAGATCAAAACCAATGTCACGATAAAATTCGCGATACACCGGATCGCCCGGATAACCTTCGTGCGCGCTCCAAACTTGCCGACTCGAATCGCGATCCCGCGCAAAAGCAGCCGGACCCGCCGGCGTGAAAACCGGCGCGTAAATGGCGCGTCGCGGCGGCGGATTTCCAAAAAGCAAACCATGCGCGTCCAGGACGAACCAGCGAATGTTGGCTTCTTGCAAAATGGTTTCGAGGCTCCGTGTGTAAGCGCACTCGGGCAACCAAAATCCGTTCGGCTGGACGTGGAAAAGATCGACATAAACGTCGCGGCCAATCAGGATTTGAGCGCGTTGCGATTCGCGTGAATGCAACGGTAAAACCGCGTGAGTCGCCGCCGAGGCAATAATCTCGAGCGCGCTCGTTTCGCGCAATCTGCGAAAAGCCGAAAGGAGATCGCATTGGTATTCCTCGATGAAGCAACGTCGCGTTTCGCTGAAACGATCAAGGTAAAATTCTGATAGCGGTCGAAGTTGTTCATGATGGCGATTGCGCTTCACTTCGCGGCCAGCCAAGTCGATGAGAAAACCGAGATGATGTAGGTAACGCTCGCGCAGAAGCTCGTCATCAAACATCGCGCATAGGGTCGGCGTGAGCGACATCGTGAGTTTGAACGGCACGGCGTCATTCGCCAGACGCTGCATCATTTGGAGCAGGGGGATGTAACTTTCAGTGATTGCTTCGAACAGCCAATCTTCCTCGAGAAAATGTTCGTGCTCCGGATGCCTAACGAACGGCAGATGCGCGTGGAGAATGAGGGCGAGATTGCCAGGCATTGCGGATTTTAGCGTGTCACTCCGAGCGGAGCGAGGAATCTCTCAGAAACCGCCTCGTCACACCTGAAGCAGTGCTACCCGTTTTAGTGAACGGGCCAACGCTCTGAGGGCCACTCTCCGCAACGCGTGACTGTGAGGTCACTCGCCGACTGTGCGACTCGAGATGACACTCAGAGCGTGCGGCAGAAATCCTGAAATCGGTCGAGGCCTTTTTTGATCACGTCGATGCTGGTCGCGTAGCTGAGGCGAATGGTGCGGTCGTCACCGAAAGCCGCGCCGGGAATGACCGCCACATTGGCCTTACTCAAAAGTCGATCGGCAAAATTTTGCGAAGTAAGACCGAGTTGGCTGATGTTGACCAGGACATAAAACGCTCCTTGCGGTTTGACTGCGGTCACGTTCGGAATTTTCGAGATGCGATCGAACATGTAATTGCGTCGCATATCGAATTCCTCGCGCATGTCAGCCAGCGCTTGCTGGTCGCCCCGTAACGCCGCGAGCGCGCCGCGCTGCGAAAATGAAGACGGATTTGCGGTGGTGTGGCTCTGGATGGAATCGACCGCCTTTGCGATCGCATCCGGCGCGGCCAGATAACCAAGCCGCCAGCCAGTCATCGCGTACGATTTACTGAAACCGTTGACCGTGATCGTGAGATCGTAAGCGGCCTTTGAAAGCGATGCGATACTGACGTGCTGAGCGTCATCGTAAATTAGTTTCTCGTAAATCTCGTCAGATAAAATGTAAATGTCTTCCTCGGCCGCAACATCGACAATGGCCTGCAATTCTTCGCGTGTGTAAACGGCGCCGGTCGGATTACACGGGCTGTTGAGGATCAGCATCTTCGTGCGCGGCGTCATCGCATTTTCAAAATCTTCGGCGCGCATTTTCCAGGAATTGCGCTCCATCGTCGGAACAATGACCGGGTCCGCGCCGACCAGCCGCACCATGTCGGGATAACTCACCCAATACGGCGCGGGAATGACGACTTCATCGCCCGGCTGGCAGGTGGCGAGAATCGCGTTGTAGCAGGCATGCTTGGCACCGTTGCTTACCACGATTTGGCTGGCGCGATAGGTGAGTCCGTTGTCCGCCGCGAACTTTTCTGCAATCGCCTGGCGCAGTTCTGGAATTCCCGAACTGGGTGTGTATTTCGTGAACCCCGCCTGCAACGCCTCGATTGCTGCCGCCTTGATGTGTTCGGGCGTATCAAAATCCGGTTCGCCTGCACCGAACCCGCAAACATCAATGCCCTCAGACTTCATCGCCTTCGCCTTGCTGTCGATGGAAAGGGTGAGCGAAGGAGTCAGTTGAGCGGCGCGTTCGGAAATTTCCATGTTGATATTATACACTGTCCGAAAATTCGGGGAGCGCACTTTATTGGCGGCGGTAAAAGTTTTCAATCAAAGGTTTAAAATTGTTTTCATCGACCCGCACGATCCTCATTTCGCGCTGCGCGTTCTCGGCGGAATCGGAGGCGTGCGCCGCGTTAATCATGATCGTTTGACCGAATTCCTTCCGGATGGAACCCGGCGGCGCTTTCGCCGGATCGGTTGGGCCGAGTACGTCACGGACTTTGCGTACCGCGTCTTCACCTTGATAAATGATCGCGACACACTTTTCCGTACCGGGTTCGTCGCGCTTTTCCGGCAAAGTGTCGCTCGGCCGCGCCCCGGCCATGAATTGGACGATGTCCTCCCAAGCCTTGCGCCCTTCGCCCGCCCCTAATTTTTCTTGCAACACTGGCAGCACCGGACCGTAAAATTCTTCAGCTTGGGCAACGCTCATCTGATGCACCTTGAAACCGATGATAGAGAGCCCGGTGCGCGAGAAAACTTCGATCACGCCGCCCGGTCGCAAGTTCGGGAACTTGAAATTGTCCGGCTTAATCAGCACCAGGGTCTTCTCAACCTTGGCGTCTTTGGGGAACTGGACCGCTTGGTCGAGAATGCCGCCATCGTGATCAGAGAATTCGGCCCAAAGTTTTAGATCGCGTTCAATCGTTTGATGATCAAACGCTGCGACCACGCCTGGTTCAAAGTAAGCCACCTTGCCGGACTCGTCGGTGATGTAGTCGCCGAACGTGTCGCGAACGGTCTCGCCAGTCGTTCGCTCATGCACGATGTGACCAACGGTGTGACGCATTCTTTCCACCGCATCCGGACCGCGAAAGACGAGAAACAATACCCGCGGCCGTTGTCCATTCTTTTTCCCTGTAAAATTTTTAAGGACATAATCGCGAATTAATTCCTGCGTCCCGCGATGTCGCGGCTCAGTCTCGGTGACAATCGTCTCCGCATAGCGGATAACGAGTTCTCGGCTTGGCGTGAACATGCGGCTGCCAACCAAATCGAGTCCGGTGCGCGAAATCAACCGCGCCACGATCCCGCCAGTGCGCGATTTGCGCATCGAATAAGGGGTCACGATGGCGTAGGAAAGTTCTTCATTCTGCATGTGTGGCGCAAGCATCTCGCTTGCGAATCAAATAATACGCAAGCGGGACGCGTACGCCACTGCGCTTCCCCTCGCCGCCGCGCCCGGCACGATGTCGATCTTACTTTTTCTCGGCCGCGCCTTCTTGTTTCATCTTCGCCATCTTCTGCGCAAGGCCAGCTGTATATTTTTCGTACTCCGCGCTGTCGATTGTAAACGTGCCTAACATATAGTTCGACTTCTCCCAGTCCCAATTTTGACTGGAATCCGAATAGGTCATCTTCGTCGTCCTGCCTTGCGCATATTCGCGATGCAACGGATCGGCCCCCGGCGGATTAACGACTTTGGACGAACCGCCGAGACCGCCTTCCACGAGCATCCCGCGGAAGCTCCCCACGTTGCCAATCGTGATCACGTGTTCTTTGCCTTCGATCTTGCGTGTGATCGGCACGTATTTGGTTTCAAAATTTTGCGACGCGTTTTTCGCTGGCAGCACCGTCATCGCGATCGCCCCAAGCGCTTTTCGCTGCTCGGGATTCGCCTTCTCATCGATGTAATTCGTCGAGAAATTCCATTTGCCGAACGATTCCATCATCGACTTGCCTTCCGGACTCTGCGCCATATTCGCGATGGCGAGGCCGTCCAGTTTCACTTTGCCGTAATTCCCTTTTTGAATGAACAACACCTGCCCGCCGCCGCACGTCATCTTCGTCGGCTTCGAATCGAACCAACACGGACAAGCCGCGTCGCATGAGCACGCTTCCTCGAGTTGGCCGGTGATTTTCCACGGAGTCTTATCAGCTTTTTCTTCCGCTGCGCGCGCAGTTGTGAAGATTGACATTGCAACCGCAGCCAGCGAAATCGTCGAACGCAAAAACAAGGTCGTAGTTTTCATAAGCCAAAGCTTAGGTCGCGTGATGGCGCTAACCAAGCGCTAATTCGTCGCCGCCAATAACGCGATCCATTTTCCGCGGCGCCGAAGTTCCACGATCTCGATCTGGTGACAGTTCAACGCGCGGAGGAGTTCGTTCTCCTGTTTCCTGAAGATTCCGGAAAGAATCAGCCAGCGGCTTCGCTTCAGCTTCGGCAAAACTTCAATCAGCAACTCACTAAATAAATTCGCCGTCACGAGGTCGATCTTGCTCGGAAATTTCCAGCACCGCACATCCGCAACTTGAAATTGCACGTGATCGATTTTGTTCCGTCGCGCGTTTTCTCTCGCCGTTGAGATTGCAAACGGATCGACATCGACACCAATCACCCGCTTTGCCCCGAGGTATTTCGCGGCCAGCGCCAAAATGCCGCTGCCGGTTCCAAGATCGAGAAGCGACCAGTTGGTCTTCATTTTTTTCGAAAATTTTTCGAGCAAGAGCAACGACAAAATCGTCGTTGCATGTTCGCCTGTCCCAAACGCTGCTCCTGCGGGGATGAGCAATTGCCGGTTTCCTACCCGAACCGGTCTAGTTTTCTGTTGCCGCAAAAACCGTTTCAACCAATCGCGTGGAAGTTTTTCTATGCGACCGCCAAATTGGTTAGCCAGAGTCCGTGAATTGCATATGACTTCGATTTGCAATTGTGTCCGATTCGGCCGTTCGATTACCGCCAGTTTCCCGCCAAATCGTGCGCGCAGACTTTCTTCATGGTTGAGCCACCACTGCGGAGTAGCTCGCCTTCGCCACAAATACATGGTCAATTGGTTTGGATGAAGTTTCGCTACCTTCATTATATCACGGCGACCGCCGCCGCGTCGTGGCGCAGCATTAGGTCTGAGCTGCGCGTTGAAGTTGACCGCGAGCCATTCGTCTAAGTAAGTAACGATCTTTCCGCTATGCTCATCGTGATGAACGCCCATGCGACGCAAGGCGAAATCGACAACGCCACCCGGGTGGTCGAATCGCTCGGCTTTCGCGCCCATGTCATGCCCGGCGCAACACGCACCGCCATTGGCGTGACTGGCAATCGAGGCGCGGTCGATCTCAGCCATTTCGAGAATCTGCCTGGCGTGGCGGAAGCCATCCGCGTGACCAAGCCGTACAAATTAATCACGCTCGATCTGCGGCCAGAGCGTACGATTGTCGATCTTGGCGACGGTGCAAAAATTGGCGATGGCTCGCTTGCCATCATCGCCGGGCCGTGTTCGATCGAGAGCCGCAAGCAAGCATTCGTCGTTGCCGAGACTGTGAAAAATAGCGGCGCGCAAATTTTTCGGGGCGGGGCATTCAAACCGCGTACTTCGCCCTACGCCTTTGCCGGATTGGGCGAAGAAGGATTACAAATTCTGGCGGAGATTCGAGAGAAGTTCGGGTTGAAGATCGTGACCGAGGCCCTCGACGAATCGAATGTCGATCTTGTCGAAAAGTACGGCGACATGATTCAGATCGGCGCGCGTAACATGCAGAATTTCACGCTGCTCAAGCGCGTTGGGCGCTCGCGTTTGCCGGTGCTATTGAAGCGGGGGATGGCTGCGACGTTGGAGGAGTGGTTGCTCGCGGCTGAATACGTGATGGCGGAAGGCAATTACCAAATCGTGTTGTGCGAACGCGGTGTGCGCACATTCGCGCAACACACGCGCAACACGCTCGACCTCGCGGCGGTGCCGGCGGTGCGACGCATTTCGCATTTGCCGGTAATTGTCGATGCTGCGCACGGGACCGGGCGCAGCTACATGGTTACGCCGCTCGCCCGCGCTGGCGTCGCAGTCGGTGCGGATGGCATTATGGTTGAAGTTCACGGACGGCCCGACGAGGCCCTTTCCGATGGCGCGCAGTCGCTCACACTCGATGAGTATGAGCAAATGGTGCGCGAAATACAGGCTATCCACGACGTTATCAGGTGATGTAGCCACCGCCCTGCAGGTCGTTCGACGCCGCGCAGCGACGTGGCTACAGGCGTAAAAAATTTGCGAGCAATTTTTTTCCTTCCGCGGTCAAGATCGACTCGGGGTGAAATTGTACGCCGTGGATCGGTAGATGTCGATGTTGCAATCCCATGATCTCGCCTTCATCGGTTTCAGCGGTGATTTCGAGTGAACCGGGCAATGATTGGCGCCTGACGATCAAGGAATGGTAGCGCGTCGCCTCAAGCGGCTGGGCCAGATGTTCAAAAACGCCGCGGCGATTGTGGCTGATTGTTGATGTTTTTCCATGCATCAGTTTTTCCGCCCGGACCACTTCGCCCCCGAAGACTTGGGCGATGCATTGATGGCCGAGACAAACGCCGAGGATCGGTGTCGTCGATCCAAGCTCACGGATGACGTTCCGAACTGATGCCAGCGTTTTCCGGGCGGCCCGGACCAGGTGAAATACAAATGCGGCCGGGATTTAGTTTCCTGATCGCGTCGACGGAAATCTCATCGTTGCGCTTCACAATAAGATCGACATCCAACTCACCAAAAATCTGGACGAGATTGTAAGTGAACGAGTCGTAATTATCGATGACGAGCAGTTTCATTGTGGTGAAACTTTTTAAGTTGCGAGTTGACTGAGAGCGCAAGTTTCAAACTTGCGCCACTTTGTTTGCGCGAGCGATTGCTTCCAGCATCCCTTTCGCTTTGTCGACGCACTCATCAAATTCACGCGCCGGTTCGGAGTCCGCCACGATTCCGGCGCCGCTTTGCAGGTAAGCTTTTCCGTCCTTTAGCACGATGGAGCGAAGCGCGATGCAACTATCGAGCGAGCCGTCGAAGCCGAAATAACCCACAACGCCGGCATAAAATCCACGTCGCGCTTTCTCCAGCTCCGCAATAACTTGCATCGCGCGAATTTTCGGTGCGCCCGAGACGGTGCCGGCGGGAAACGTCGCCCGAATCGCATCGAACGCATCCTGGCCTTCGCCTAAGCGCGCGACAACGTGCGAGACAATGTGCATGACGTGGCTGTAACGCTCGATCGACATCTGCTCCGTCACTTTGACGCTGCCGAACTGCGCGACGCGACCAAGGTCGTTGCGTCCGAGATCGATCAGCATGACGTGCTCGGCCCGTTCTTTTGGATCGACAATCAACTCTTGCGCAAGTTGTTCGTCTTCCGCGGTATTTTTCCCCCGCGGCCGCGTCCCGGCGATCGGACGAATTTCGGCTACGTGCTCACGCACGCGTAGATGCATCTCTGGCGAACTTCCGACAATCGTGAAATTTTCTCCGAACTGGAGACAAAACATATACGGCGACGGATTGCCGAACCGGAGCGCGCGATAGAGATCGAGAGCGTCACCCCCAAATTGGGTCTCGAAGCGTTGCGACAGCACAACTTGAAAAATTTCGCCGGCCGCGATGAGTTCCTTGGCTTGTCGAACCATTGCTTCGAATTCGTCTCGCGTCGTGTTACTTTGAGCTGCGGGAAGTGTATCGATTCGTTCCGAGCCGATTGAGTGGACATTCGTTGGCTGACTCAGTCGCTCGATTGCTCTTTCCAAATCATTCTTGGCACGATCGTATGCGTCATCAACGGCCGTGTGGTTGTCGATGTAGGCATTGGCCACCAGCCGCAGTTTCCGAAAGCGATGATCGAAGACGAGTAATGTTCGCGCGATCATGAATATCATTTCGGGCAGTTTCAGATCATCCTGCGGATGGATGGAAACAGACGGTTCGAAAAAGCGAACCACATCGTATGCGATGTACCCGACGGCACCGCCAATGAAATGTGGAATCTCCGGCGGCGCGACGAATTGGAAGCGCGACATTTCCCTTTGCAGTTCGGCCAATGGGTCCGTATCTATTCTCCCACTTTTGAAAACAAAGAGCGGATCGAAGCCGATGAACGAAAAGCGGCCCGACTCATCGTTTTTCTCGGCTGATTCGAAGAGGAAACAAGATTGGCCGTTGTCGATCTTGGCGAACGCGGAGACGGGCGTCTCGACATCAGCAACAAGATCGACAAACAGGGGGATGAGGTTGCCGCGTTCTGCCAGAACTCGAAATTCGTGGCGGGAAGGAAAAATGGAGTGATGGAGTAGTGGAGTGATGATGGGATAGAACTTTGCCATTCCTCCATTACTTCGCCACTTCAATGCTCTAATTTTGGGTTGCGCAAGGGCGGCAGCGCGCCATTATTTTGGTCCGCTTAAACGCGGGTGTAGCTCAGTGGTAGAGCACCTCCTTGCCAAGGAGGACGTCGCGAGTTCAAGTCTCGTCACCCGCTCCAGGCCTTGTTTCGAGCGCAAAATCGAAATAATCGGCTATGCGGCCCAACCATTCATATGGTACGATTAAAAGGAGAATGCAATTGAGCTTGCCGACTGGCGTGGAAATCACCGTCGAAATCACGCCTGAGTTTTCTGAAGTCTTGACGCACGATGCACTCGTGTTTGTGGCGAAGTTGCAGCGCGAATTTGGCACTCAGCGCGATCAGGCGCTGGAGCGACGGAAAGATCGGCAACTGCAATTCGACGCGGACCAGATGCCGGATTTTTTGGTGGAAACCAAACACATTCGCGAGAACGATTGGACGTGCGCGCCGATTCCGGAGGATCTCCAAGATCGGCGTGTTGAGATTACCGGACCAACCGATCGCAAGATGGTGATCAACGCGCTCAACTCCGGCGCGAAAATGTTCATGGCCGATTTCGAAGACGCCAATTCGCCGACGTGGCGAAACATGGTCGAGGGCCAGATCAATTTGCGCGACGCAATCCGGCGCAAGATCACTTTCCGCAGCCCGCAAGGAAAAGAATACAAACTAAACGAGCAGACCGCGGTGTTGCTCGTTAGGCCACGCGGCTGGCATCTGGATGAGAAGCACGTGCTTGTCGATGGTAAACCGGTCCTAGGCGCGCTGTTCGATTTTGGGCTCTATTTTTTCCATAATGCGCGCGAGCTAATCGAACGCGGCACGGGTCCCTATTTTTATTTGCCAAAAATGGAGAGCCATTTGGAAGCGCGGATTTGGAACGACGTCTTCAATTTGGCGCAGGACGAGCTCGGCATTCCGCGGGGCACGATTCGCGCGACGGTTCTGATCGAGACGATACCGGCGGCGTTCGAGATGGACGAAATTCTTTATGAGCTGCGCGATCATTCCGCCGGGCTAAACTGCGGACGCTGGGATTACATTTTTTCCTGCATCAAAAAATTCAGGAAGAAAAAGGACTTCATTCTGGCGGACCGTGCATTCGTCACGATGACGACGCATTTCATGCATTCGTATTCGTTGCTGTGCATTAAGACGTGTCACCGGCGAAACACGTTCGCGATGGGGGGAATGGCCGCGCAGATCCCGGTGAAAAACGATCCGGCGGCGAACGAAGAAGCTTTCGCGAAAGTACGCGCCGACAAGGAACGCGAGGCCGGCGACGGACACGATGGCACCTGGGTGGCGCATCCTGGCATGGTGCAACTCGCCACCGAAGCGTTCAATGCGGTAATGAAAACGCCAAATCAGATCGACAAAAAACGTGACGACGTAAATGTGACCGCGGACGATTTGCTCGGTTTCGGTCCGAACGAACCGATTACCGAACAAGGATTGCGCACGAACGTTTCCGTCGGTGTGCAATATCTCGAGGCGTGGCTGCGCGGCCACGGCGCGGTGCCGCTATTCAATTTGATGGAAGACGCGGCCACGTCGGAAATTTCGCGCTCCCAGGTGTGGCAGTGGATTCGTCATCCGCGCGGCGTGCTGAGTGACGGCCGGAAAGTGACGAAGGAACTCTTCCGCGGTGTGCTCGACGAGGAGCTCGACAAAATTAAGACGCAAATCGGCCAGGGCATCTACGAGAAGCGCAAATATCATTTAGCGCGTGAATTGTTTGAGACGATCACGACTGACGATCAATTCGCGGACTTCCTGACCTTACCCGGATATGAACATTTGGATTAAAATATGAAAACGCGACGGAATGGCGGCGACGGCTCGGTTTCACCCGGTGCGGTGCGCCGAAGAGAGGGGAAGAATTCTCGATTTGACGGGATCGAGCGGCCATATTCACAACAAGATGTTGAACGGCTGCGCGGCAGCGTCCTGATCGAGCACACATTGGCACGCCGTGGGGCCGAGAAGCTTTGGGATCTGTTCCAGAGTGAAGATTATGTCGCAGCGCTTGGCGCTCTTACCGGCAATCAGGCGATGCAACAAGTGAAAGCCGGTCTCAAGGCGATTTATCTCAGCGGCTGGCAGGTCGCGGCGGATGCCAATCTTGCCGGTCAGATGTATCCCGATCAAAGTTTGTATCCGGCGAACAGCGTGCCGGCGGTCGTTAGGCGGATCAATAACGCGTTGCTGCGCGCCGATCAGATTCACCATGCCGACGGCAGGTCCGCTAGTCGAATGGACTCGTCCCGTGGCAAGATCGATATCGACTGGCTGGCGCCGATTGTGGCGGATGCTGAAGCAGGTTTCGGCGGCCCGCTCAATGTTTTCGAATTGATCAAAGCAATGATCGAAGCCGGCGCGGCTGGTGTTCATCTCGAAGACCAACTGGCCAGCGAAAAAAAATGCGGGCACATGGGCGGCAAAGTTCTAATTCCGACATGCCAGGCGATCCGAAATTTAGTGGCGGCGCGTCTTGCCGCCGATGTCTCGAACGTGCCGACCATCATCATCGCGCGAACCGACGCGAATGGAGCCAAGCTTCTCACCAGTGACATCGACGTGCGCGATCATGAGTTTCTGAGCGGCGAACGAACAGCGGAAGGATTTTTCCGCGTGCGCGCCGGCCTCGATCAAGCAATCGCGCGCGCGCGCAGCTACGCGCCATATGCCGATTTGGTTTGGTGCGAAACCAGCACGCCGGACCTCGACGAAGCGCGGCATTTTGCTGAGAGTGTGCGCAAGAAGTTCCCGGACAAATTGCTCGCCTACAATTGTTCGCCTTCCTTCAATTGGAAGAGCAAACTCGATGGCGCGACCATCGCCAGATTCCAGCGTGAGTTGGGCGCGATGGGTTACAAATTCCAGTTTGTCACGCTTGCCGGCTTCCACGCATTGAATCATTCGATGTTCAAACTCGCATGCGGCTATCGCGATCGTGGCATGGCGGCATATGCAGATCTGCAGGACGTAGAATTTCAGGCCGAAGCCGATGGTTACACCGCAACCAAACATCAGCGGGAAGTCGGCACGGGTTACTTCGACGAGGTGGCAAAAGCAATCGCCGGGGGGGATTCCTCGACCACGGCGCTGCACGGCTCTACCGAGCAGGAACAGTTTCATTCGGCCTGAGCGCTCGTAACTGTCGATGGTCGCTTAGTCAAACGGCGGATTTTTCTGAATCCAAAGAGCAGTAAAGGTGCATCCTATTTCGAAAGGATTCACATGAAGACGCTTTTCCTCAGCTACGGATGCTCAGTTGCGCTGGCGTTGACCGCTTTCGCGCAACCTTTGCCAGCGCTGACAGCACCGACAGTGGCGAATGCACCGCCACCCGCGACCTCCCCCACACCGGGAACGACCGCGACTGCATCGGTTTCGGACGACCTGGCCGCGAGAATCCAGCGACGAATCAACAAGAAATTAGAAAAGCACCTAAATGTCACAGCCACCGATCGTGAGGCTGACGATACCGATCTTGCCGAGATTAGCGATGTCGGTGAACGCCTGGCTGTTCCGATCGTTGCTATTGTTTTTCTGACCTTGTTTGGTGCACCGGTGCTGATAGTGGCCGTGATCATGTATTTCGGGTTTTCCAAGAATCGGATGATGCACAGGACCATTCGAATGATGGTAGAGAAAGGCCAACCAGTGCCTCCGGCATTGCTGGCGCCGCCTCCGCCAGCGCTGCGCCAGCGTTCGGACATGCGCCGTGGCGTTGTTCTCGTGATGGTTGGTTTGGGACTGATACTCTTTCTTGGCGCCGTGAACGATTGGGAAGGCGGCGCATGGGCGGTTGGCATCATTCCTTTCCTGATTGGTGTCGGCTATCTGCTGGTTTGGAAGTTGGAGGGCAGGAAGGGTATTCCCCCGCTGCCTCCGCAAACCTAAACTCCGCTGTGTGGATCTCACTGATGCGAACCTCGTCGCTCGCGTTATTGTCGATGATGATCAACACGCGTTCGGCGAGCTGGTTCGTCGCCACCAATCAAGCGTCCGCGGATTGCTGCGCCAACTTACCCGAACGGACATCGCTCTGGCGGACGATCTGGCGCAGGAATCTTTCCTGCGTGCCTACAGAAATATTCGCAGTTTTCGGGGCGAAGCCAAATTTTCCACTTGGCTGTATCGGATCGCTTACAATTGTTTTCGGGAAGATGCGCGCCGACGGAAGGAATTGGTGGGAATCGATGAGGCGCGGTGGCAGAGCGAATTAGATTCACAGACGACCGACGCCGGTCTAAGACATGATCTTATGCATGCCCTAGGTTTATTACCATTGCACGAACGCACAGCGGTTTTGCTTTGTTGCCAAAATGGTTTTTCCCACGAAGAAGTTGCGCGCGTTCTGGGCATTCCGCTCGGTACCGTCAAGACCAATGTGTTGCGCGGTCGGGAAAAATTGAAACGCGCCTTGGCGGCTTGGGGGACGAACTGAAATGGACGAGGTCATTTATGAAGATCCAGTAGATCGACAATTGCGCGAGGCGATGCCGTACATTGACGATGACGGTTTTACGGCGCGGGTGTTGCAACGACTGCCCCCATCGCGGCGCCAGCGTGACTCATTGCGCGCGGTGATCCTGTTCGGGGTCACATTGCTGGCCAGCGTTCTTGGATTCGTTCTCTCGGAGAATGGTCGTTTCATCACCGTGGCTATCGAGCGGGTAGCGGCATTGCCAATACTTGGACTGTTCGCGCTCGCCCTAACCAGCGGTATGTTAGTCACCGTTGTGGGACTACTGGCCGCGATAGCTAAGAGCCACGAGCCATAATCTTACTTCTAAGGCTTGCATGGGCGCTCTTGCACGCGATGCTAAGCGATGCTGAGAAACATCCCAAGTTCTGATCTTAAGAAACTCGTCAAACTATCCGAACGCAAAGAGGCGCTGATCGCGGGAATTCAGGAGATCGATCGCCAAATGGTGCGCGTACAAAGCAGATTCGGAATTCCGTCACAGAATGGAAATCAGGGCGCGGCGGTGACGTTGTCGCGGCAGGGGCGGCGGTTTACCGGTCGTCGCACAAAGCGCGGCGCGCTCAAAGAGAAGATTCTTAAGGTGCTGCGCGAGGCCGGACGCAAAGGCACAACGATTCGCGAACTATCGGCAAAGGTGCGCGTCCCAAGCGCAAATCTTTATGTTTGGTTTAACGGCACAGGCAAAAACGTGCGCGGCATTCAGAAAATTGGCATAGCCAAATATCGATTAGGGTAGTGTAAGCGTCCCTGCTTGCGGAATCACGGTAGGCCGCAAGGGAGATACTTACTCCATCCTGCAGAGTTCGCGCGCCTGTCGGACATCCAGATCGATCTGTCGCACTAAGGCATCGACGCTCTCGAATTTTTTCTCCTTTCTAAGATATTGGACAAATAGCACTTCGACATCCTTGCCATAGATATCGCGATTGAAGTCGAAAAGATGGATTTCGAGGACGCGGTTTGATTCCTGACTGACGGTTGGCCGGTAGCCAAGATTCACCACACCGTGATGCAAGACTCCGTCGAGCGACGCTTGCGCAAGATAAACGCCGTTTGGCGGAAATTGTTCGCTGTGCGCACTTAAATTTGCGGTGGGGAAACCGATTTTTTTCCCGAGACCATCGCCGCGGGTGACGGCGCCCAGAATGGTATATTGACGCCCGAGCATTTCCCCTGCCTTATCGAAGTCGCCTGCCTCGATCGCCTGCCGGATGGCCGTGCTGCTCACGACCACGCCATTGACGGTCACCGGTTGAATTCCGACGATGTCGAAGCCGAATTGCCCTCCGAGCTTGCTTAAGAGATTAAGATTCCCGCGGCGATCTTTGCCAAAGGACCACTCGTGGCCGACGCAAATTTCGCGCAGCGCTTTCGAATGAGTCGCCAGCTGCTGCACGAAATCCTCCGGAGGCGTCGCAGCGAATTTTTTGTCGAAGTTGATCACCAGCAGGTGGGCCACTCCGAGATTGCGAATAAGCGAGATCTTGTGTTGGGTCGCGGTGAGCAGATGGGGCGCGCTTTTCGGGCGCAATACTTTAGCCGGATGGGGATCGAATGTCACCACAACGGGCGTTCCATTGACAGATTGTGCGTGGCTGGCTGAAGTGGAAATGACGGCCTGATGGCCGCGATGTACGCCGTCAAAAACACCGATCGCGAGAAAGATTGGTCCAGGCAACTGCGCCAACTCGGCAATGGAATGCAGCGTCTTCAATACAGTGACGAATGACCAACGCTGAATGACGAATGAAACCCGAATGACGAAGCCTGAATCATTCCGCCGACATTACAGCTTTGGCCTTGATCGTTCATTTTTGCTGCCTTTCAAATCTTAAAAGCTCAGGTGCAATTCCCTGGTTTCCATCCACAACTTTCGCGCTTAGGACTTTCGTCATTTCTTCACGCCCCGCGCATGCGTGAAACCTCTGGGAGGGAAAGAATGTGCTGCGCAATTTCAGAGCGCGGCTTGTTTTTGATCTCATCGACACTGAATGCATTGGCTACATCAAACCGGCCAGATTTGGTGCGGCGCAGCGATTTCAAATGAGCGCCACAACCGAGCACCTCGCCAATGTCGTGGACGTAGGTGCGGACATAAAAACCTTTGCTGCAAATGACGCTGAAATCGATCTCGGGCAGCGCAATTCGATCGACCGTGTAACGATAGACGTGCACGAGGCGCGGCTCGCGTTCGACCACTTTTCCCTGACGGGCCAGTTTGTAGAGCGGCACGCCACCGTGTTTTTTGGCGGAAACCATCGGCGGCAATTGGTAGAAATCGCCGCGAAATTTCTGAAATGCGGCGCGGATTTTATTCTGATCAAATGACGGTACAGGCCGCTGGTCGATAATTGCGCCTTGTCGATCTTGTGTACTCGTGGTGATTCCGAGAGCGAGCGTGCCGACATATTCCTTGTCCTCGCTCATGAGGAGATCCTGCACTTTGGTGCCGCGTCCGATCGTTATCAGAAGCAGACCGGTTGCGATTGGATCGAGCGTTCCGCAATGACCGACTTTTTTGATTCCAAGGGATCGCCTAACGAGCGCCACCACGTCATGTGAAGTCATGCCTTCGGCTTTGTCCACGAGCAGAACGCCGTCAAGGGTCACATCCAATGACATGGCAAATTGCCTCCAGAATTTCTGCTCTTACTTCGGAAAGGGTGCCGCGCACACGCGCGCCGGCTGCCAGAATGTGTCCCCCGCCGCCGAATTTTTGGCAGATGGTGCGAACATCGACATCTTCACTTTTTGAGCGCATGCTCACGCGCACCTTGCCGTCGGGCAATTCTTCGAAAAAAACCGCGACAATAACTCCACGGATCGAGCGCAAATGATCGATCAGTCCTTCAGTGTCCTCCGGTAAAACGCCGAGTTGACGCGCGAGGTTCAAGCTCAAACTAAAGCTGGCGACTCGTCCGCCGGCCTCGAAGCGCATGGTTGCGAGCAGTTCGCGCAAGAGCTCGCTGCGCCGGCGCGGAAAGTTTTCATAGAGTTGCTGACTCACTCGGCCGACATCTACTCCGGCCCGCACCAGCTCGGCAGCAATTTCAAACGTGTGAGCGGTTGTGTTTGGATATTGAAACGAGCCGGTGTCGGTGGAGATCGCGACGTAAAGATTTTCCGCGATCTGGCGGGTGAGCGGCAGGTTTTGGCTTTTGATCAGCTCGAAAATAATCTGACCGGTCGCGGGCGAGGTTGGATCAATGTAAACGATGTCGCCATAACCGGGATTGCTCGGATGATGATCGATGTTGATCCAAATTTTGGCGGTGCGGATGGCCGGGAGCGTGTTGCCAAGCCGATTCTGGATGGCGGTATCCAGCGCGAGCGCAACATCGACGTCTTCCGGCGCTGGCGGCGGTTTGCTGAGCAAGTTTGCACCCGGGACAAAACTGTATTTTTCGAGCATGCCGTCCTCGTTCCAGACACGCACGGTTTTGCCCAGCTCTTTGAGCGAAAGTGCAAGCGCGAGCTGGCTTCCGAGTGCATCACCATCCGGACGGACGTGACTGAGGATGGCGAATCGTTGCTGCTCGCGTAACACGCGGCCGATCTCCTCGAATTTGGAATTGGTCATAACAGTATCGTAGCTAGCGCGTATGGGCGGGTCCCCAGCGAGCCCAAGAATTCCTCACCATAGACGGCCGCCAGGGCCATGGCCACAGCCTTCACTGCGCCTCGCTGGACGGCGGCTCGATTTCCCGCAAGATTTGGATGATACGCGACCCGCGGGCGATGGAATCATCCAGACGAAAGAGGAGATGCGGTGTGTACTTAAGAGTTAAGTGACGTCCCAACTCCATTTGCAGCAAGGGTCGATTGGATTCCAGCTTACTAATCACTTCGGCGCCGTTTCCCGGTCCGAGGACACTGACAAAGACGTGCGCATTTTTCAAATCGGCTGCGACATCGACATGATTGATGCTGACGAGCGCGCCTTCGAAATTAATTTCCCGGGCGATGATTCCACTGAGCTCGCGTTTGACGAGCTTGTTAACACGGAGAAGTCGGTGTTTCATTTTAAATGTAGCTGCCCGCTCTGCCGGGGCGCATCTCTTGTGGCACCGGCCACGCCACAGAGCGCCGTGGCTACATGCTCACAATTTCTGCGCAGTCTGTTCGAGTTGATAACATTCGATGACGTCGCCCACTTGATATTCGCTGAAATCGCCGAGCTTGATGCCGCATTCGAGTCCTGAGCGCACTTCTTTCACGTCGTCTTGAAAACGGCGGAGCGTTGAAATGCCACCGTCGTAAACCGGCTGTCGCCGGCGTAGGACACGCGCCCGCGCGGCCCGCGCGATACGGCCATCGGTGACGAGGCAACCAGCCACGATACCTTTGCTCAATTCGAAAATCTGCTTCACTTCGGCGTGTCCGATTACGGTTTCGCGCAATTCCGGCTCGAGCAAGCCAGCCATGGCTTCTTTGATCTGGTCGATCAGCTCGTAAATGATGCTGTAAAGCTTGACCTGCACTCCTTCGCCTCGCGCGGCAGAGACTGCCATGTTCTCAACTTTGACGTTGAAGCCAACCACGACCGCGTTGGACGCGCTCGCGAGCAGGATGTCCGATTCCGAAATCGGACCGACGCCTGAGTGGACGATCTCCAGATCGATTTTTTTGCTCTCAATTTGTTGCAACGACCCGACCAGCGCTTCGGCCGAGCCTTGCACGTCGCATTTCAAGACAATCCGCAAAACTTTTTTGCCGTCCGCGGCTTCGAGCAAAGTCTCGAGGGTAGCGCGTTGCGGCACGCTTAATTTCTCTGCGCGTTTCGCTTCGAGCCGCTCCTCGCTTAAGGTTTTCGCGGCACGTTCCGATTCCATAACGAGAAGCTCGTCGCCTGCATTGGGCAATCCGGTAAAACCAAGCACTTTGACGGGCGTTGATGGACCAGCTTCCTTGACCGGGTTGCCTTGATCGTCCATGAGCGATTTCACTTTTCCCCAATAATCGCCGCAGATGAATGGCTCACCGATTTTGAGCGTACCCATTTGCACAATGACTGTCGCAGTGGGCCCGCGGCCAGCTTCTACTTGCGCTTCAATGACAGTGCCACGCGGTGTGGCGGTCGGCGAGGTCTTCAATTCCATCACTTCGGCTTGCAGCACCATCATTTCGAGCAAGTGATCGATTCCCGTACCGCGCGTGGCCGACACCTCGCATACAATTGTCTCGCCGCCCCAGTCCTCAGGAGTGAGGCCGCGCTCTTGTAGTTGCTTCTTCACTCTGTCGATGTTCGCGCCCGGCAAGTCGATTTTGTTGATTGCAACCATGATTTTGACGCCGGGGGCGGCCTTGGCATGATTGATTGCCTCGATTGTTTGCGGCATCACGCCGTCGTCGGCCGCAACGACTAGAACAACGATGTCCGTCACATTAGCGCCGCGTGCGCGCATGGCCGTAAACGCAGCGTGGCCCGGCGTGTCGATAAACGCGATCTTATTTCCTTTATAATCGACCGTGTACGCGCCGATATGCTGAGTGATTCCACCAGCCTCACCCGCAGCAACACGCGTTTTGCGGATCGCATCCATGAGCGACGTTTTGCCATGATCAACATGTCCCATGAACGTGATGATGGGGCCCCGCAGTTTCAGCTCCTCTTCCTTTTGAATGACCGGCGGTGGCGGCGCGACTACGACTTGTTCAATTTTGTGAACGCCTCCCCCCTTTTCACGGCGCTCTTTTTCTAAGACGAATCCATGGCTCTCCGCGATCTTGGATGCGATGTCGGGCTCGATCGTTTGATTGATGTTGGCGAAGATGTTGAACGACATCAGCTCGGCGATGAGTTGATGCGGTTTCAAGCCGAGCTCGGTCGCGAGTTGTTTGACGACGATCGGCGGCTTGATGTGAATGACCTTTTTGCCCTCTTCCGCCTCGGGTTCCGTGACCGGTGCGACTGGTACTTGCGCCGCAAGATCGCCCTCGGCCCTGGGCGGTTCCACTTTCGGGACTTCTGCCGGCGGTGGCTGCTTCAGAGGAGCAGGGGCCGCCTGCATGGAAGCGCGAATGCGCGAGATCGGCGGAAGCACTGCCGTCTTCTTTTTCACTTCGCCGTCAACCGACTTCTGTTTCGGCTTTTTCTCGTCGATTAACGAAACGCTCTCGATTTCACGGCGCGAAGCCGGTGAAGGCTTTGACGGCGGTGGGCTACCGGTAGTTGGCTTTGTGGCCGGCTTATCTTCCGCCTCTTTTTTCTTCGGCGCGACCTTGGATTTGGCAACGGCCGATTTGGGCACAGCAGTCTTGCGCGTCGCCGGTTTTTTGGCTGCCGTTTTGCTGGTCGCCTTTGTTGCCATTCTGTTTCGAAAAATTTTCGTTCATGGCTCGTGCATTTTAAGCAGAGCCAGCTTTCTGCGGTTCCTCTTGTCGATGCACTGCGTCGTGGATTTCCTGTGCTTTGGTTTCTTCTACGCCCAGAATATCCACTAAATCTTTCACATCGGCATCGTGCAATCCTTCCAAATTTGTGAATCCAGATTTGACGAGAGCGGTGGCTTGCTCCTCGGTGATCGGCAGAGTGCTAGCCAAAGTTTGCGCGGCTTGCGCAACTTTTTGCTCGACTGCGGTCGTGGCCGAAGTGTCCCTATCGATGTTGATTTCCCAGCCGGTCAGGCGCGAAGTCAAACGCGCGTTCTGTCCTTTTTTCCCGATGGCAAGCGAGAGCTGATCTTCATCCACCGAAATCTGCACGCTCTTTTTCTCAGTATCGAAAATCATGTTTTTGATCTTCGCCGGTTTGAGTGCTTCGAGAACGTATTCACGTGGATCGGAGCTCCAGCGGATGATGTCCACCTTTTCATTGTTCAGCTCGCGCACAATATTTTTCACGCGCGACCCGCGCATGCCGACGCAGGCGCCGACTGGATCCACTTTTTCGTTGGCGCTCCAAACGGCGATCTTTGTGCGATAGCCGGCTTCGCGCGCAATGCCGCGGATCTCGACTGTGCCATCCGCGATCTCGCTCACTTCCAATTCAAAAAGGCGGCGCACAAAATTAGGATGACTCCGCGAGACGATGATTTCCGGTCCGCGCAATCCGTTCTCGACGGCGACGACATAGGCGCGTAATCGATCGCCCACATTGTAATCCTCCACCGCGACGCGCTCGCGCTGCGGCATGACGGCCTCAAACTTGCCAAGATCGAGAATCACATCCGAGCGATCAAAGCGGCGCACCGTACCGCTGACGATTTCGCCTGCGCGGTCCTTGAACTCGTCGTAAATCATTTCCTTTTCGACCTGACGAATGCGCTGCATCATCGCCTGCTTCGCCGTCTGCGCGGCGATGCGGCCAAAGTTCCGCGGCGTGACTTCCACTTCCACCGTGTCGCCAACTTTCGTGTCCGGTTTAACTTTCTGCGCTTTGGCTAACGAAATTTCGTCCTGCGGATTCGTGATGCTATCGACCACGATCAGGTTAGCCAACGCGCGGATCTCACCCGTCTTTGGATCGATGTCGATCCGAAGATCGCGCGCCGCGCCAACGCTTTTCTTGGAAGCGGACAGCAAGGCATTCGAAACTGCCTCGAGCAGGATTTCGCGTTTGATGCCGCGTTCCCGCTCCAGGTAGTCGAGCATGGCGATAAATTCGGCGTTCATAAAAACATCTAAGCCCGCAGACTAAAAAGAGTGGGACTTTAGTTCCCACTCTCTCCAGCGCGGACTAAACTCGAATTTACTTTGCTCTGCTGTGTCGTCAAGCCGGGCAGAACACTTTGGTTTTGAACGTGGGGCAGGAGGAGGCCAAGATTGCATCTCGTGATGATTTCTCGGGCGCAGAGTCTAGCGGTTGTGCTTCTGATTTGGGCAGCCATCTATTTACCGGCACTGGGTTCCTTGTCGATCAAAGGAGAAGAAGGCAGAAGGATTTTGCCGGCCATCTCGATGCTCGAAACGGGCAACTATCTTGTGCCGCAAGTAGGCGGCGAAGCTTACTTTCGCAAACCGCCCCTTATCAACTGGCTGGTCGCTGCGTCATTCAAGCTTCTCGGCCAACGCAACGAATGGACTGCGCGCTTGCCGTCTGCGGTTTGCGTATTGGCAGTAGCGATCGCATTTGTGATTGTGGGGCGCGGAAGCCTGGGGCCGCGTGGATCGACAATCGCGGCCGTCATTTGGATGACAAACGCCGGGATAATCGAAAAAGGCCGCTTGATCGAGATCGAGGCGATCTACGTTTCGCTTTGCACGCTGGCCATTATTTTTTGGCTGAGTTTTTGGGAGCGACAGAGGTCCGCGTGGCTCGTTTGGATTCCCGCTTCGATCTTTCTCGGGCTCGCCTGGCTCGCCAAAGGACCGGTCCATCTCATCTTTTTCTATGCAATCGTTGCTGCGGTTCTTTGGCAGAACAAAAACTGGCGCCCACTATTTCATCCTGCGCATTTAGCTGGTATTCTGATCATGCTTGGAATTTTTGCGGCTTGGGCGATTCCGTTTGCTCAGGCGACGGGCGGCGCCATAACTGCTACCAAATGGGCCAGCCAATTCACCGGCCGCTTGCGAGGTAACGATTTTAGATTGTCCAGCTGGATCTGGAACATTCCGCGTGGGCTCATCTACTTTTTGCCATGGACGATTCTCTTGCCGCTGGCTCGTCCCGGCGGTTTTGCTAGGGAAAAAAGTCAACGACTCGCACGTGCGCTCGCGTGGGGCGCGGGTGTGCCGTTTGTTATCATTAATCTGGTGCCGGGATCATTGCCACGCTACGCAATGCCAGCTATGGGGCCGGCGTGCTGGTTACTGGGGATGACTTTGTGCGCCGATAATGTTTGGTGGCCGCGCTGGCTCGGAGGTAAGGCATTCTCCATAAAAAATCGACAACGTACGGTCGCGACAATCCCAATTCTGGTTTGCGTGTGCATGGGCGTTTATGCAGTGGCGATCGTTCCCCGAGTGCATCGCCAGCAAGATGTGAAGAAGTTGGCCGCTCAGATCGACTCGGCTGTCCCGCCGTCTGAGCCGCTCTACGCGCTTGATCCGAATTATCAGCCGATTTTTTTCTACCTGCGCTCGAAATTGGTTTATGCCGGCAAGATTGTCGATCTTCCAACAGACGCGAAGTATCTGCTGGTGCGACCGGAAAGGGAACAGGAAGTGATGGAAAGCAATCGCTGGGCGCCGCGACGGCCGCATCTCATATCTCGCTTCACTGATTATCGGAAAGAATCGATCCTTCTGCTCAAAATCGATTGATTGCCTTGAACGCTTGACATGGGCGTCGGGTCGAATTGGTTAGCATGCTAACTAATCATGCCTTCGTGAAATCTGATCTGGACACCTTTGGCCCCCTCTTGCACGGCACTGCCCGCGCCTGGCGATTAAAACTGGACGAGCGGCTCAAACCGATGGGATTGAGCCAGGCGAAATGGCGGACGCTGCTGCATTTGTCGGTTGCTCTAGGCCCGCTGACCCAGTCGGAGATTGCGGCCCGCTTGGGAATCGAAGAGCCGACTCTTGTGACGTTGTTGCATCGGCTTGAAGATGACGGTTGGGTGACGCGCAAAAACGCCGCGCACGATCGCCGTTGCAAGACCGTGCACCTCGCCCGGCGGGCGCAGCGCGTCATTACGCAAATCAGCGCAGAAGCATTCAAGCTTCGACATGAACTGCTCGATGATATTCCGGTTTCTGAGCTTCGGACGTGCATGCATGTGCTGACGAAGATTTGCCAGAAAGCCGAGCGACGGAATGGAACCAGCTGCCGCAAAAACGCCGCGCCGCATGTTCACGTTGGCGGAAATGGTCGAAACTAAAATGCCTATCCGATTAGAACCGAAAGCTGAGACTGCCGCATTGCGCCAGCGGAACAGGCAGATGAAAACTCCCCGTGCGGGGGCGTACTCCATTCCGAGGTGGGGATACATTCTTTTTGCCGTTCTGGCGATATTCGCTGTGGCTCGCGGCCTTCAGCGCAGAGTCGAATCCGCGAAAGCCGGGCAACCGCCCGCTCGACTCGTGCTGGTCGCAAAAGTTGTCACCAAGGACGTGCCGCTTTATCTCGATGAAATCGGGACCTGCACCGCCTACGAGACGGTGCAGGTGCAGGCGCAAGTGAGCGGCCAAATCACCGCTCGCCATTTTCAAGATGGCTCGGACGTGAAGCCGGGCGACTTGCTTTTCACGATTGATCCGCGCCCCTATCAAGCGGCGGTCGATCAAGCACAGGGCCAGCTGGCGCAAGCCAAAGCACAGCTCGTGCTCGATCAAATTACCTTGAAGCGCCAGCAGGAGTTACGAGCGAGAAATGTAATCTCGCCCCAAGATTTGGATGTCGCGCAGGGGACTGTGAACAGCGACGAGGCAAAAGTGAAAAGCGCGGAAGGCGCACTCGCCGCGGCGCAGGTGAATCTTGATTACTGCAATATCCGTTCGCCCATCAATGGGCGCGCCGGGCTGCGACTTGTCGATGTTGGCAACGTCGTGACAGGCAACGTTGGCACTGGCGGCGCAGTGTTGCTCACCATCCAGGGCCTTGACCCGATCTACACCGACTTCACCGTGGCCGAAACCGATTTGGGATTGGTGCGCCGTTATCTCGGTGGGCCGAATGTCAAAGTGCAAACCGATTCACCGGACAACGTAATTCCACCGCGAACTGGCGACTTATATTTCATTGATAATGCGGTCCAGCCTGGAGCTGGAACGGTCAAGGCGCGCGGGGTCACTCCCAATCCGGATCATGCGTTCTGGCCATCGGAATTTGTCCGCGTCCGTTTCATTCTCGACGTGATTAAAAATGCGCAACTCGTTCCATCTCAGGCCGTCCAGATCAGTCAGAGCGGCCCGTTCGTTTTCGTCGTGAAACCGGATAACACCGTCGATCTTCGTCCGGTGAAACCGGGTCAGCGCCAGGACGGCGACATGACCGTGCTCGAAAGTGGCGTAAAGGCCGGCGAGACCGTGGTCGTCACTGGACAACTGGCGCTTTCAGCGGGAGCCAAAGTAGAGCCAAAACCATATAATGTTCCGAACGGCGGGAGTGCTGAGCAGGTCACAGCAAAAAGCGCAATGTAGGTTGGCGCGGATGTAACATGGCCCGATCAGATCAACACGATGGCGCGGCGGATGGCGAACACAATTCGCCGCATCCCGCGCCAGATCGACAAAAACCGGCCCGGCCGATGACGGGGGGAGTTCCGCCGCGAGGAACTCCGGAAGGAAAGTTAATTCAGGTCACGGGATCGGGACTCTCCGGGCCATTCATCCGCCGCCCGGTGATGACAGTATTGTTGACGCTTTCAGTGATCGTGGCAGGGCTGGCCACTTACGGCAAACTTGCGGTCAACGATCTTCCCGCAGTCGATTATCCGGTCATTCAGGTCACGTGCTCATATCCCGGAGCCGACCCGACGACCATGGCGAACAACATCGCCTCGCCCCTTGAGAAGCAGTTCCTCCAGATCCCCGGACTCGACATCATCACCAGCCAGAGCACGCAGAGCAATACCTCCTTCACGCTGCAGTTCGTTCTGAGCAAGAGCATCGTGGACGCCGCTACAGATGTGCAGGCGGCGATTCAGCGCGCCACAGGGAAACTGCCGATCGATCTGCCCAGTCCGCCTACATTCACAAAAACCAATCCGAACGATCAGGCGATTTATCTGCTCGGTTTGCTTTCCGATACGCTGACTGATGGCGATCTATATAAATATGCGTCTACAGCAGTCGCGCAGCGCATCGCCATTCTTCCAGGCGTCTCGCAGGTAAACATCTACGGCGTTCAGGGCGCGATTCGAATCAAAGCCGATCCGGCGGCGCTGGCCTCGCGCGGTTTGACCATGGACGATCTGGCCAGCGCGATAAAAGCGGGAACCGTTTACTCCGGGGCGGGACAATTCGACGGCGCGCACCGCACATTTGTTCTTCTCCCAAATGGGCAGATCGATCAGGCGGAAGGATATCGCAACCTGATTGTCGCGCGAAATAAAGACGGCTCGCCGGTCTATCTGCGTGACATTGCCGAGGTCCGCCAGAGTGTGCAAGACGAGCGCCTCTCGCGGACGTTTTGGATACGCGGTTTTAATCCGCCTGGTTCGGTGGTGGTGCTGGCGGTATCGCGACAGGCGGGCGCCAACGCAGTTGAAGTCGCGAACTCGGTCAAGGCGCTGTTCCCTGAATTGCGTGCCAGCCTGCCGGGATCAATCACTCTCGTCCCGGTATTCGACCGCTCGCAAAGTATCGTTAACTCCGTCAACGATGTGCAGTTCACGCTCGTGATCGCATTCATCCTGGTCGTGATGGTGATCTACGTGTTCCTCGGCCGTGCGACAGACACGCTCATACCGGCGGTAGCGCTGCCCCTCTCGCTTCTGCTCACCGTCGCGGTGATGTACATGCTTAACTATTCCATCAACAATTTAACCTTGATGGCGCTTACCCTGGCCATCGGATTCCTGGTCGATGACGCGATCGTCTTTCTGGAAAACGTTGTTCGACGGGCTGAGCATGGCGAATCGATCCTGAAAGCGACGTTTAATAGCGCCGGGGAAATTTCATTCACCATCTTGTCGATGACCTTGTCGCTGGCTGCGGTCTTCATCCCTTTAGTTTTCTTACCCGGCTTGCTTGGCCGTATCTTTCGCGAATTCTCCGTCACTATCATCGTCGCAATCTTGTCCTCGGGCTTGATTTCGTTAACCCTCACGCCGCTGATGTGCGCTCGCATCCTCGGTGAGCGCAAAGCCGGACATAAACGCGCGCGAATGGAAAAATGGACCGGCGATTTCATCAAACGCGTCATCGCCGGTTATGGTGGGGCCTTGGACAGATTCCTCGATCGCGCGTGGTTAACCGTGCCAATCCTCCTTGGGTGCATTCTTGGTCTTTGGTTTTTCTTTACCCACTTGCCGTTCACCTTGCTGCCGCCAGGCGACAGCGGTTTCGTGCGCGGAGTTTTCATCGCGCAGGAAGGTTCTTCGCCTGCGCAGATGCACGCCTATCAGCAACAGGTCAATCAAAAGCTGAAGGAAGATCCCAACATCGCGCAATTTTTCACGCTGGCCGGCTTCGCAGCCCGGACTTCATCGTCGCAGGGGCTCATTTTCGGATTCCTCCAGCCAAGAAGTCAGCGGCCACCTATTGAGCAGTGCATCCCGCAACTTCAGAAATCGATCAGCTCCATTCCAGGAATTGCCGCTATCTTGCAGCCAAATCCTGTTTTGCAAATCAACGTCGGCGCGACCAATCAGACCCAGGGCCAATATGCCTACACAATCAGTGGCATTGTGCCCGATGAAGTCTACTCCGCCGCAGACCAACTGATGGCGAAGCTCCGCGGTTTCAAAGGGTTCTCCTCGGTCCGTTCGGATTACTACAACAGCACGCCCAACCTCACGGTCGAAATGGACCGTGAGCGCGCCGCCACCTACGGCGTCTCGACGTTGGCGGTGCAAAGTTTGTTGCGGACCGCTTACTCCCAAAACTACATCTACTTAATTAAAGAACCGGAAGATCAATACCAGGTCATCCTCGAAGTTAAAGACAGCGAACGGACCAAACCGAGCGATCTCGACAATCTTTATGTGCGCAGCAACACCGGCGGAAACTTTAGCGCAAGCGGATCGGGCGGGGGAACAATCGCCACCACCACCGGCACCGCATCCAATCTCGTCCCGTTGCGCGCGGTAACATCGACAAAGCAGGTCGTCGGCCCGCAGGCGGTCAATCACTTCGATCAATTCACAAGTGTCACGATCAATTTCAATCTGCTCCCGAACGTCGCCATCGGCGATGCGACCAAATTCATCGAGGACTCATTCGCGCAAGTGCATCAGCAATTCCCCACCGTGCAGGCGACGTTTCAAGGTGAAGCGCTTGTCTTCCGTCAACTGTTCAAGGCGCTGCCACTGCTGCTCGTTTCCGCCATTTTCGTCATGTACGTGATTCTGGGAATTCTCTACGAGAGCTACGTGCATCCGATTACCGTTTTGTTCCCCGCCATCGTGCCGGCAGTTGTAGGCGGCCTTTTCACACTTTGGATTTTTAGCTCCACACTTTCTCTCTATAGCGTTATTGGCTTGTTCCTGCTCATCGGCATCGTCAAGAAAAACGGAATTATGGTTGTCGATTTCGCACTGCAGCGAATCGACGAAGGCTGGGACCTGCGCTCCGCCATTCACGAAGCAAGCATGGAACGCTTTCGTCCCATCATGATGACGACGCTCGCCGCTCTCATGGGCGCAGTCCCGCTCGCGCTCGGCGTCGGCTCGGATGCTTCCTCACGTCGTCCGCTTGGACTTGTCATCGTCGGTGGCCTAATTTTTTCGCAAATGATCACATTGTTTGTGACGCCGGTGATTTATCTCTGGCTCGAGTGGTTCCAAGAGCACGTGCTCGATCGCGTTCCGTTCCTACGCAGCGCCCACTTTCACCCCGAAGGCGAGCCGCCGGAGCCCGAACGGGAGCTGGAGCCAGCACCGGTTAGCGTGGAATAGTGTCGTCGTCGCCCGATCGAGATCTGGGAAATTAGGGCTGCGCTTTCAATGCCTTGATTGCAGCTTCACATCGATTGTTTTCCCACTATGCCTGAAGCCGGCCAGTCCATCCTGGATTGGAATCACGCGAAGGCTTGCCGCCCGCCAAGGTGTCAGATCGAACCCACTCCGGCTAGAGCGCATCGAATGAAGCGAAAAGCTTCACCCAAGATTGACATCTACGGGTGTCCGGGAGTCTTCGAGGTTGCGGGAGCCAAATGTGCGTCGATGACTTGTTGGCCGTGAGCCAAGTGGACCACGCCATCCTCGATTTTGGCCACATGCAAGAAAATCTCTCTTCCTCCCACCGTGACCTGTAGCGAGTCACCTTCCGCCACTCGTTTGCCGTTTATAATGGCCAGCGGAGCGTCGCCGAGCGCAATAGAAGTCACGCGGAATATGTCCGGCGTAACTTGAACAAACGCTTCGCCTGCCGCGGGCGGAGAAGCCGCCGTAACGGGCGGCTTGCCCGACAGCGCACGTTTTCTTTGTGCGTCGCGACCAGCGAGCGGCTCCGGGCGTTGTGGCTCTTGTTCGCTGAAGTAGATCCAGATAGCCAGGATTGCGAGCAGGAGGAGCAGAAAGCCGCCAACAAAGCTAAAGACGGTGATGCTGGATGACCGAGATCGCGAGGCGAGCGGCTCATCGGAGACTCCTCGTTCAGGACGAGAGACCGCCCTGTAGAGCAGAGGCGGTTCGCGTTTGGATTCATCCCGTCGAACGTGTAGCCCTTCGTCTTCGGGCGGGGGATTACTCATTGTTATGGCGTTGTTTAAAGTCGAGGATCAATAGTCGCCAGGATTAATTTATAGAAGCCAATTCGTAGATGATACGTGATGCGGCTGCATCCGGCACAAAAATTCACAGCTTTTCAGATCGGGATGTTTGGCGGAAATGATTAGATCGACATGCGCGCGATGGTTCTTCAGCAGCCGGAAAAACCGCTGATCCTGCAAGATGTTCCAAAACCCAGACTGACGGCGGGCCAATTGCTCGTGCGCGTGAATGCCTGCGCCGTCTGCCGCACCGATCTTCACGTTGTCGATGGTGAATTGCCGGACCCGAAGCTGCCGTTGATTGTAGGGCATCAAATTGTGGGGCGCGTCGAACAAATCGGGGATGGCGTGAAAGGATTTTCGGTCGGTGATCGCGTCGGCATTCCGTGGCTTGGATGGACTGACGGAGATTGTGTTTATTGCCGATCGAATCGCGAAAATCTTTGCCACCACGCAAAATTCACCGGCTACACGATTGATGGCGGTTACGCCGAGTTCACAGTTGCGGATGCGCGATATTGTTTCCATTTGCCTAACGAATACAACGATGTCGATGTCGCGCCGCTGCTGTGCGCGGGATTAATCGGCTATCGCTCATATCGCAAAACCGGCGAGGCCCGGCATCTGGGCATTTACGGTTTTGGCAACGCCGGAAATTTGATTGCGCAAATCGCGCTCTATCAGGGTAGGAAGCTTTTCGTGTTTACACGTCCGGGTGATAAAGCAACGCAGGAAGCCGCGATGAAAATGGGCGCCATTTGGGCCGGCGGTTCCGATGAAATGCCGCCGAAAAAACTCGACGCTGCTATCATCTTTGCGTCCGTCGGCGCTCTTGTTCCGTCCGCGCTACGCGCCCTGGCCAAAGGCGGCATCGTCGTCTGCGGCGGCATTCACATGACCGACATTCCATCGTTCCCCTATGTCGATCTTTGGAGTGAACGCATGATCACTTCAGTCGCAAATCTGACCCGCCGCGACGGCGAAGAATTTCTCCAGATCGCGCCGCGCGTTCCGGTTAAAACAAAAACGGAAACGTTTCCGCTCGAAGAAGCCAACGCCGCCCTGGAAAAATTTCGCGCAGGCGAACTCCACGGGACGGCTGTCCTCGTGATTTCCGATAGCCGATAACTAAATAGACTTTATGCGAGCGCATCTGCCATCCGAAACATCTGTGTCCGGTGAATTTCAACGTCAGGAAGACGCGTTTCGCGAATGGGTCTCCAATGATGGATCGACATCTTATCCCGCGATCGCTGGTCGCTATCATCTCTACGTTTCGCTGGCCTGTCCGTGGGCGAGTCGCACCGTCATCTTTCGGAAGTTAAAAGGGCTCGAGGAGACGGTCGGGATGACGATTGTCGATCCAATTCGCGACGACAAAGGTTGGGCGTTCCGTGATGCCGAACGAACGCGGCCCGGTTCGTTAAGCAATTTGGACGAGTTTGAATCGACCGATCCAGTTAACGGCTTTCATTACCTGAGCGAGGCTTACAAGGCGACCGATCCGAATTTCAACCAACGCGTCACCGTTCCGGTGCTTTGGAACAAAGAGACGAAAAAGATCGTCAACAATTGCGAGGACGATATTTGCCGCATGTTCAACAACACGTTCAACGCTCTTGCGCGCAATAAAGATGTCGATTTTTTCCCGAAAGATCTCGAAGCCGAACACAACAAGCTCTGCGCTTTTCTCTACGAGAACGTAAACAACGGCGTTTACAAAGCCGGCTTCGCCACCTGCCAGCGCCCATACGAAATCTCCGCCCGGAAACTTTTCGACGCACTCGACAAGTTGGAAAAGCGCCTAGCGAGCTCCCGCTATTTGTTCGGCAACCGTATCGTCGAAGCCGATTGGCGGCTTTTCTGCACGCTCGTTAGGTTCGACGTCGTTTATCATGGCCACTTCAAGTGCAATATCCGGCGCATCATTGATTACCCGAATCTGGAAGGCCACTTGATGGATTTATATCAACAGCCTGGCATCTTCGAGACGGTCAGTTTCGACCATATCAAGCGCCATTACTACATGACGCACACTGAAATTAATCCCACGCGCATTGTCCCGATCGGTCCACTTTTCCATCTCACGAAACCGCATAATCGTGAGCGGCTAAGCTAAAACCTTCGGCATGATTTCCGATTTTAGCTGGCGAAAATCGGGGGCACCAATCGCAGGCGTGACTTTAGCAACTATGGTCGTTACCCTATTTTCGATTCAATGCAGTGGCGAGACCCCGGATTACCTGCTCCGGTCCAGGTGAAAATTTTCTAAATATTTTGCTTGGCAGGCCAGCGAATATGTGGCAAATGCAACGCCCAAGGAGAAATTAACTATGCGAACTACTAACTTTTCAAAAGAAATTGTGTGCGCCGTCAGTGCGGTTGTCGTTGGGATATTCTTGGCATGCATGGCACCAAATGCTCATGCCGGAGAATTCAAAAATGTTGTTCCGACCGTTACAACCCCGGAGGAGTGCCTATGGAATGGCCCCTACCTCGCGTTCAATTCGGGCGGGGTATTTACCAATTTCAATATCGGCGACTACACCAGCAAAGTTGCGCTGACAACCCAGTTCAACAGCGTCATTGGCGCAACGCCGATCACCACGGCAGCCGGGGCGGTTAACTCGCCGCCAGTCGCCACGACAGCGCCCGCCGACATTTTCTTTAGCGAAGGTGGACACAGCAGCACGGCTGCGGCCTACATCGGCGGTGCTGACCTCGGCTACAACTTTCAGTTCGGCCATTTTGTGGTCGGCCCGGTAATCGGCTTTTCCGGCACCAGAACGACGAACGGATCACAGGCTTTGGATCATCAGGACAATGCGTTTTTAATCACGAATGTTCCGACCACGAGTCCGACTGGCGTCAACGCGACCTCGGTCGCACAGGATACGACGTATTTGGCCTCTCGGCACGCAGAGCAAGATTGGAGCGGGTACGCGGGGGCACAAGTCGGGTTTGCCTGGCAGCGCTTTCTTTTTTACGCCACCGGGGGTGGCGCCTTCTCCCAAATTGACATGCGGACTGACGACTTTGCGAGCACGGCTTTCTTTGACGCCACGGGTGCTTTAATGGGCATCCGACACGACCGTGTAATAAATGCAACTAACAATGTCCTGACCGGTTGGTATGCCGGTGGGGGAATGCAGTTCTGCTTCACGGACAAACTCAGAGCGGGATTGGAGTACCGGCACTCGGACTACGCGGATCGACTTTATCATTTCACCCACTCGCCGACCGAGGCCCTTTTCCCCGGTGCGACCCGTGTCGATGCGAATAACAACGAAATCATCTTTAAGGTCAGCCTCATGCTAGGGCACCTGGGAAAGACGAAGTAATCTGACTCGCCGAGGCAGCTGACAGTTATCGAGTTATCGATTTTGGCAGGACTGCGGTGTCACTCAACCGCGACGCCGCTTCCTGGTTCTAGCTGCTTTCTTTGCTGCGGCTGACCGCGACCACGTAGACCGCGAGCGTGCCGCGCTGCGCGCCTGACGAGACAGTGCGCGACGTGAAGCAGCCGAACGGCCCTCCCGCTTGAGTGCGTACTTCGTCGCACTCGATCGTGTGCGCGAAGGTTTCCGGCGACCGCCGCGACCTTTGGCCAGATCGCGTTCGGCTTGACGCCGCGTGCGCGAGGAAGCTTTGCCTCGTTTTGGCGGCGGCAATTTCACGCCTGCGCGGCGCGCCTTTGACAGGCCAATGGCGATTGCTTGTTTGGCGGAACGCGCCCCGTGTTCGCCTTCTCGAATGTGCTCCATTTCTTCGCGCACGAATTCGCCCGCTTGGGTAGACGGCGACTTGCCCTCGCGTTTGTCTTCGCGCGCCCGCTCGATTGTTTCTTCTTCTGGCATATCATATTCCTTTCGCATCGAAGTTTTCGTCTAGACGTAATAAACTTACTTCGATCGAATCTTCTCGCGGGCGCATGCTAAATTCGATTTGTGGAGTCAACCGCCGCCATTCTTTTGCGAAGACGAAAGTTCAGCGACACCAGTCTGATTATTTCTTGGTGCACAGCATCACGCGGTTGCATTCATACAGTTGCCAAAGGCGCGCGCCGCTCGAAAAGTCCGTTCGCCGGCAAGCTCGATCTCTTTTTTGAAGCCGAGATTTCGTTTATCCCGAGCCGCAAATCGAGTCTGCACACGCTCACCGAAGTGGCATTGAAAAATACTTTTGCCGGCATCCGCCAGAATTATTTGCGTACCCAAGTGGCTGCGTACTTCGTCGAGCTGATGGAAATCTGCACGGAACGAGATCATCGCGAGCCGGAGCTTTTCGCTCTGCTGGGCCGCGCGTTCCGCTACCTTGATTCAAAAGAGGCTACCGTGCGCGCGGTTGCGCATTTCGAAACCGAGCTGGCGCGCATTGCGGGTGTGCACGACTCTAGACGGCTGGAAAGCAATCCGGCCTTTGCGCTTGGAAATTTGTTTGGGAAATTACCGCTGTCGCGTACGCCGCTTTTGAAAAGGCTCGCTGCGGCCGAAAAGAACACAACGCGGAACGAAACCTGATGAAGATGCAAAGATGCTTACTCGCCTGTTTGGCTCTCCTCGGATCTAACTCGCAGGCAAACGAAACTTACAAGTGCGATCCGTTGCATTCGACCATCGGCTTCAGCGTTCACCAATATCTTGGCACTACGGTTGGCAAGTTCACCAAGTTTGAAGGTAACATCGACGTCGATCGCGACCATCCGGAAAGATCCTCGGTTGCGGCAAGAATCGATGTTCGAAGCATCAACACCGGCATCGCCAAGCGCGATGGTCACCTGCGCAGCGCCGATTTTTTCAACGTCGCGAAATATCCGGAGATTACGTTCAAAAGTCACACCGTTAGGCGGACGGGCGAAAACTCCGCCGACATCATCGGCGATCTCACCATGCATGGCGTAACAAAACCGATCGCGTTGCAGGTCAAGCTGGTCAGCCCGATCTCGGGCGATACGAAGCGAACGCGGTGGGCGGTTACTACCGAGCCACTGAAACGCCGCGACTTCGGATTGGTGTTCGGCGGTCCTACCGAAGCCGTCTCCGGCATCAGCCAGGCCGTCGCGATCAACATCGAAATCGGAGCGACGCGCGCGCAGTGATGGAAATCACGCCGTTGGGAGACTCTGCACTGATCATTCGTGTCCGCGAAGGCTTCGAAGACGCGCCTCGTGAAACGCTCGGGGCCGTGCTTAAGATGCGACGTGTTCTTGAGAATGCGCGCTTCCCGGGTGTAACCGAGATCGCGCCTGCCTACACGACTATTGCATTGTTTTTTGAGCCGGCGCTCGTTGTCGCAGCCGGCGCGAAAGCGGAGGAAGTGTTTGATTGGCTGGCGAACAAAATCCGCAAAGTCATTTCAGATGCAGACAAAATCCGGGAGAAGGAGATTGAAACACGACTGATTGAGATCCCGGTTTGTTATGAACACGAGTTCGCATTTGACCTGGGCCTTGTCGCGCAACACGCAGGGCGCACAGCGCAGGAGGTTGTCGATCTTCATTCCGCCGCCGAATATCGAGTAAGCTGTCTCGGTTTCACGCCTGGTTTTCCATTTCTGACCGGATTGCCGAATGAACTCGGCACGCCGCGTCGCAAGATCCCGCGAAAAGAAATTCCTGCGGGTTCGGTCGCGATTGGAGGCACGCAAACCGGCATCTATCCGGTGAAATCGCCCGGCGGCTGGAATGTGATTGGTCGTACGGCACTGCGCTTGTTCGACCCGACAAAAAGCCCACCGGCATTTTTGCGCGCGGGCGATCGGGTCCGCTTTCGCTCCATTAGGCGCGAGGAGTTCGAGACGTGAAGCGTTCAAGCCTTGGCCTGACGGGCGGTAGGGCGACGCTCTGCCGAGCCGTCGAGCTCCTGTTTGCTTGCACGCGTTTGTCTTTTTCCGCTCGACAGAGTCTCGCCCTGCCAAGAACACGAGCTATTGAAGAATGAATATCGATATCCTTCGCGCCAGTTTTCTGACGACGGTGCAAGATTTGGGTCGGATGGGCTTTCGCGAATTGGGCGTCTCCCCAGGCGGTGCGCTCGACTCGCACGCGCTGCGTGTCGCGAATTTGCTCGTCGGTAATAAGGAAAGCGCGGCCGGAATAGAAATCACCTTTGGCGGGGTACAATTACGATTTGCCGATGAACGAGTCGTCGCCTGGTGCGGCGGTGAGTTCGACGTGCGTCTTGGATCGACATCGTTGCCCGCTGGTCATGCTGGGTTCGTGCGCGCCGGCGACGTATTGATTTTCAATCAACCAAAAACAGGATGTCGATCCTGGCTCGGAATTTCTGGCGGAATCGACGTTCCTCTTGTTCTCGGAAGTCGGTCCACCGATTTGCGCGCCAATTTCGGCGGGCTTGATGGACGCGCTCTGCGCGATGGCGACGAAGTTCCGCTGGGCGGGAATTCTGAACGCCCCAAAATCTTGATCGAGAAACTTCGCGAACAAAAAGTCGCAAATTGGAAACCGCCGCACGATTGGTCTAGCCCCGCAAAACACGAGCCGGTTTTGCGCGTCATTTGCGGCTCTGATTCCGATCGATTTAACGATGTAACGATTCAACGATTCACGAATGACGTCTTCGTCGTCTCAGCCGATTCAAATCGAATGGGTGCGCGACTCGAGGGTCCGCACTTGCAGCCAGATGACGATGTCGATCTTGTTTCGGAAGGAGTCGCGCCCGGAACGATTCAGGTGCCGCCGAGCGCTCAGCCCATTCTCTTGCTCGGAGATTGCCAAACGATTGGCGGTTATCCAAAAATTGCACACGTGATCACGGTTGATCTTCCCGTCGCGGCGCAACTGCGCGCCGGTGACAGCGTCCGTTTTCGCGAAATCTCGCTGGCGGAAGCACACCGGCGGCTTGTCGAGCGTGAGCGCTACCTGGAGCAATTTTGCCGCGGAATTAAACTGCACTTTTCATGAACTTGAACGTCGATCTTAACGCCGATCTGGGTGAAGGCGCCGGCCACGACGACGAATTGCTCGATCTGGTAACGTCAGCGAACATTGCGACCGGCTTTCACGCTGGGAATGCAGATACGATGCGCGCGTCCATTGAAGCCGCGCGGAAGCGGGGAGTCGCGATTGGTGCGCACCCGAGCTTGTTTGATCGCGAAAATTTCGGTCGCAAAGAATTGGCCGTTACGGCCGATGAAATTTTTGACGCTGTGAGTTATCAACTCGGCATTTTCCAGGCGATCGCCGACGCAGCGGGGATGCGTGCAAATCATGTGAAACCACACGGAGCGCTTTACAACATGGCGGTGCGGGACCGAAAAGTTGCCGAGCCCGTCGCGCGCGCCATTCAAACAAGCGATTCTTCGCTGATTTTGTTTGCGCCCACCCACAGCGAACTTACGCGCGCTGCCGAATCCGCGCATCTGCGCGTTGCGCAGGAAGTTTTTGCCGATCGCAATTATCTCGCCGACGGATCGCTCGTCCCGCGGACGAGGCCTGACGCCTTATTGCACGATCCGGACGCCGCTGCCGCCCGAGTCTTGCGGATGTTGGGGAAAGGCAAAGTGCGACCTGTCGACGGGGCCGATGTCGATGTCGGCGTCGAGACAATTTGTGTGCATGGCGATACGCCGGGCGCAGTGGAATTTGCCCGCGCGTTGCGCACGCGGCTGGAAAGGGAGGGCGTGACAATCTGCGCGCCGAAATCTCTACATGCGTGACAAACCAATCTTCTGTAGGGGACGACGCTGTCCCCTCCAGTGGAAATGAAAAGATGAGCTCCTCGGAAGGTAAGTTAGTTCGCGCGCTCGGGCCGATCGACGCCACCATGATCGTCATGGGATCGATGATCGGGTCGGGCATCTTCATCACCTCGGCGGAATCCGCCCGATTGATCGGAGCACCCGGCTGGTTGTTGCTTGCCTGGGCGGTTGCGGGTGTGTTGACGATCACGGGCGCGTTGTGTTGCTCGGAGCTTGCCACAATGATGCCGCGCGCGGGCGGTGTTTATATTTTTCTGCGCGAAGCATACGGGCCTTCCATCGGATTTTTGTACGGCTGGACTCTATTCCTCGTGATTCAAACTGGAACAATCGCGGCAGTGGCGATTGCGTTCGCGAAATTTCTTGGCGTTTTTGTTGGGGCGGTTTCGCCGGACAATTATTTGATCGTGCCGATTCGATTAGGCGGTTACGCGATCAGCTTGTCGATGGAACAATTGATCGCGATTGCATTGATCGCGTTCTTGACCTGGACAAACACGCGAGGCTTGGAAATCGGCAAAATCGTTCAAAACACGTTCACATTCGCCAAGACAGCGGCGCTCGCTGGAGTTGTGGTGGTTGGCCTCTCGTTAGGCTGGAATCTGAGCTGCGCCGCGCGAGCATCAGCATGGTGGGATTCCTGGGCGAACGGCTGGAGTCCGCAACTCGCGCAACCGGGCTTCACGATTATAGGTGGACTCGCGCTCGCTTTGCTTTTCGGAAAAGCGATGGTTGGTCCGCTCTTCGCCCAAACGGCGTGGACAAATGTGACGTTTATCGGCAGCGAAGTGCGCGACCCCGGGAAGAATCTCCCCGGAGCGTTGCTTTGGGGCTGCGCTACCGTGGTGCTTCTGTATCTGCTGGCCAATCTCGCTTACATCGCAGTCCTGCCATTGCCGGAAATCCAGCACGCTCCGCAAAATCGGGTGGCAGTCGCGATGATGAACGCCGTGTTTGGTCATCCCGGCGCGATCTGCATGGCCGCGGCCATCATGATTTCCACTTTCGGCTGCGACAACGGGCTGATCCTCTCCGGTGCGCGCGTGTATTTCGCGATGGCGCGCGATCGATTATTTTTTCAAAAAATCGCGACGACAAATCGTTATCACGTGCCGGCGGCAGCGTTGGTTGCCCAGGGAATTTGGACTGCGGTTCTGACGTTGCCGCGAACGGTAACGACGAATGCCGCGACGCACGAGGTCGGCTACGGAAATGTTTACACCCAACTGCTCGAGTACATCGTCTCGGCCGATCTGCTGTTTTATCTTCTCATGATTGTTGCGTTAATAATTTTGCGACGCAAGAAACCGAGCGCCGAACGACCATATCGTACCTGGGGTTATCCATTGGTGCCGTTGTTGTCGATCCTGCTGGCTGGCTTGCTAATTATCGACCTTGCTTTTCTCGCGCCCGCCACGGCGGGAATGGGAATCTTGATCGTGCTAACCGGCGTCCCAGTTTATTTTTTGTGGCGAATGCGTGCCGCATCTTGAGAAATCCGATTAGGTTCCGGCTAACGAAATATTGGTATGCCTGCAAAATCGAAGAAACAACAGATGGCCGCGGGTGCGGCGCTTGCCGCCAAGCGGGGAAAACGATCAAAATCGTCACTAAAGGGTGCGTCGAAGCAGATGGTAAAATCGATGAGCGAAAAGCAGTTGCGCGATTTTGCCAAGACCAAGCGCAAGAAATTGCCGACGAAAAGACGAAAACGGCGCTGAGCTCCGGCTACGGCGCCGCCGGTTTTTCCACGATCACCGACACGCGCCGATTGAGCGCGCGGCCAAGCGGATTGTCGCTGCCGTCCACATTTTTGTTTGGGGCAATCGGATATTGTTCGCCAAATCCTTTCGTGGAAATGTTGGTCGTCAGAACTCCGCCATTCTTGACCAGCCAGTCCTTCACGGCTTGCGCCCGCTCGCGCGAGAGCTGAATGTTTGTAGCCTTCGTTCCTTTGGAATCGGTGTAACCTTCCACGGTTACTTTACTCTCCGGAAATTGGGACAGAACCACCGCGACTTTCTTCAATGCCTGCTCGGCTTCCGGCTTTAACGCGGCTTTGTCGTAATCGAAGAGCACGTCGCCGGATAGATTCATGCTGAGCGAGCGACCGCTTTGCTGCGCCTCAAATTCCTGACGCGCTTTTTCCAGATCCAATTCCTTTTGTTGCAACTCGAGACTCTTTTTCTCAAGCTCGATCCCTTGCCGATCGAGCTCGGCTTGTTTCTTTGCAATGGCTGCTTGCGGATCATTCTGCGCCCAAATGGCGGAAGCGCCGCACAAGATCGATAATCCGCCGATGATCAAAGCCGCGCCGCGAATTTTACGTGAGATTCTCATCAAACTAGTGTCTGTCCTCTTTTAACTCTTGTCCGCGGTCGGAGTCACGGAATTTTTCTCATGCTGCCCGAATGGAATCTCGGAATGCCGGCCAGATAGTCGGTGATTGCGGTGGTGAACGGCTCTGCGAAATCTCGCAGTTTTTGCCGGCCAACTCCCGAAATTCGATCGAACTCAGGCGCGCTTGTCGGACACACGCGCGCCATTTCGCGCAGCGACACATCGGAAAAAATTAGGTAGGCCGGGACATCGCGTTCGTCTGCCAGTTTGCGGCGCACCACACGCAAGCGCTCGAAGAGCACTTCATCGCATTCAATCGCGCCGGGGCGCCGTCTTTCAGTTTTGTCGGTAACCTCGATCTGCTTCGTTAGCGTAATCGGTGTCCGATTTCGCAAGGCCTCCAGGCCGCCAGGCGTAAGCGCTAAAGTCGCGAATTTACCGGGCGCAGTGGCAACAAGGCCCAGCCGCAAAAGTTCGCGCCCGATCGCCTGCCAGACGTCGCGTTTTAATTCGTGGCCGATGCCATAGGTCGATAATTCGTTGTGGCGCCGTTGTCGAATCGTCTCTGTGTCCGCGCCGCGCAGAACATCGACAATGTGGTTCAGGCCAAAACCAAACCCGCTTTTCGTGTGGATGCGATGGACACAGGAGAGAAACTTTTGTGCCGGAATCGTGCCGTCAAATGTCTCCCGCGGGGTGAGACAGTTGTCGCAGCCGTCGCATGAGGGCTGCGCGTATTGCTCGCCGAAGTAGCGCAACAGCGTCGCCCGCCGGCATTCGCGCGTCTCGGCGTAATGCACCATTTGCCGGAGCTGCTCGCGCGCGATTCGCTGTTCGTTTTCGCTTTTCTCGTCGATGAAATGCAGCTGTTTGGCGACATCGCTTGGGCTGAATAACAATACGCATTCGCTCGGCAATCCGTCCCGTCCGGCGCGTCCAGTCTCCTGGTAGTAACTCTCCAGATTTTTCGGTAGATCGTAATGCAAAACGAAACGCACATTGGGTTTGTTGATGCCCATCCCGAATGCAATCGTCGCCGTAATCACGCGGACATCGTCGCGTAGAAATAATTCCTGGTTCTTCGTGCGCTCCGCGGCCCTTAGCCCGGCATGATATGGCTTCGTGCTTATGCCATCTTCGCACAGCCGTACCGCAAGCGAGTCGGTGCTCTTCCTGCTTGCGCAATACACAATGCCGTTCTCGTTGGGCCGGCCGCGGATAAAAGCGAGCAGTTGTTCGTATGGAGCTGATTTTGGAACGACCCGATAACTGAGATTCGGCCGGTTGAAGCTGGCGATGTAACAGCACGAATCGCGCAGGTGCAACTGCTTGATAATGTCGGCCCGGACGCGCTCAGTCGCAGTCGCGGTCAACGCAATCACCGGGACATCGGGAAAATGCGTTCGCAGCTTCTTGAGCTCGCGATATTCTGGCCGAAAATCGTGGCCCCACTCGCTGATGCAGTGCGCTTCGTCGATCGCGATTTGTGCAATGTTCCAGTTGAGCGCGCGCTCCAGAAACGTATCGAGCATTAACCGCTCCGGCGCGACGTAGAGTAGTCGGTACTCACCGCGATGGAGCCCGCGCAATCGGGCACTCGCTGCTTGTCGATCTAACGCTGAATTCAAAAACGTCGCCGCGATCCCGCTCGTTTCCAGCGCGTCCACCTGATCTTTCATCAAGGAAATGAGCGGCGAGACGACGATCGTTAGTCCATTCCGGAGAAGCGCTGGTAGCTGAAAACAGAGCGATTTGCCCCCGCCAGTGGGCATCAACACAAACACATCTCGACCTGCGAGCGAATCGCCGATGATCTCCCGCTGAAGCGGCCGAAATTCGGGATATCCGAAATGGTGCTCCAATGCACTGGCCAAATCCATTGGAATCCTTTACCCGCGTCACGCGGCTCGGACAACGCAATTACGCTGCGCGCTCTTTGATCGACAAGAAAAAAAGCGCGCCGCCTCTTCTGTAGAGGCGGGCGTGTCGCCCGCGGTCTAAATAAAGAATTTGCCGCAGCCGACACGGCTGCCCCTACAGACAGACGTGAAAAAAAGCGCGCCGTTGATCAAGCGGCACGCCATTTTCGTGGGAGGTGGATCGAGCTCTCCGAGCTCGATGTTAGTTTTAGCAACGCGCTCGGAGAGCGCGTTCCACCTATGTAATCATCATAGTGCCATCATCGCTCCAGTCGCTGGTGCCGGCGGCGCCGACACAATTCAGCTCCACGTTATAGACCTGACCTGCGGTCAGATCGTTAAACAGGATGCGTGCGGCCGTGCTCTGCGCGGTTTGCAGATACACGGTCGGCGCGGAAGCGAGCGCGAGCCGCCAGTTGTAGATGAAAGCACCGCATACTGGCGGAACCACCATGTTTTCCCTCGTAGGAGCGCTGCGCGGGGTCCCGGTGGGGCGTGCTCCACGGATGGCCGAGAGCGAGGCTTGCCCCTCGTGTAAGCGCGGACGGGTGAACCCCAGGTCGCACTGCTGGCGCCCGCCACATAGATATTCCCGCTCCCATCTACGGCCAGAGCGTAGCCCTCATCATCCCCGCTGCCACCGAGGAAAGTGTTCCAGGTAAGCGTCGGGTCAATGAAGAGTAGCTGACTTCGGTCGTAATAGCCGGTCGTAAACGTAATCTCATCTTTGCCGCGCGGCGCGAATGCAATCTTCACCGGCACGCGTTTTCCACTGCACTCTTGCCAGGCTTGCGGCGCGCTCTCATTTAGAGTGCCGGTTTTGAAGTTGACCCGCAACGACCCATCGCCTTGGACTGAGACTGGTGCATTGTAGCGCAGGCGGATGCTATCGGTCTTACCGTAGGGATCTAATCGATAAGTGCTACGAGCAACTGCTCCGTTGGGAGCGTCGTAAGTTAGTGTCACACCGTCTCAAAGGTTTGGGTAGGTGACCGTCGGGTGACGTAATCAGCTTGAGTTTTACCGGCTTAGCGTCAGACAGTCTAATACTTCGTTTCTCTTAAACCGATGCTTTTGAGCTATAACTGAACCGTGTCAGCAAACAGTGGAGTCGAGGGGTTCTCACCGTCGCGGCCCTGCTCGCCGTCGAGACTCGCCGTTATTGAAATCGTAGGGTTGAGAACACGCGCAATGGGGCATGTCGTTTTCGCCGCTAATGCGACGACAATGTTAAACGACAAGACCATCAAAGAATTTGCCGCTGCAACCCTGGCGGAGTTAAAGCCACAGGTCCAACAGTGGGCGGATCAGCTCGCATTTGCGCAAGTGGCGACAAACGAGGCTGAGCGCCTGATCACAATGCGCGATGGGCGGGTCTTCCTTTCTCCGTGGAGAGCGGTCCCCACGTACAGACCTTGCCCTTACTCCATATCGGCCGGGATGGTTCCCGTGCCTGGCTGGTAGTTTCGTAGCTCCTGCAGCCTGGCATTTGCACGAGCGCGCAGCGGAAGAGCGGACGGAAAGGTGGCGACCCAGGCGGCTGCCGCCTTTGGATCGCTGCGCGCCCACTGATCGAGCACCGAGATGATCGACTCATCCTGCATATTCCCAGGCGGCAACTGATCCACCAACAGGCACGCTGCCTCGGCTGGCGCGTTCCGTGACACCGCCAAGGCAACGCGGGAGATCAAGCCATCGTGTCCTTCACCGGGCGGTTGGGCTGCTGCCCAGCTAATGGCTGCAATGGGATCGCGAGTGGCCCAGCGCTCGGCAATGACCGAAAACATGGGGGCATTCTTATTTCCCAGATCGAACTGCTCTGCTGCCACGAGGGCCTGATGCGGATCGGATTCTGACATTTGAACGCAGACACTCCCTACGAGCGTATTACGTTCGGCGAGGTTTTCGCTCGTCTGCGCCCAAGCCAGCGCGGCGGGAGCATCCTGCACTGTCCAAAGGATGGCGACGCGCCCGAGGATCATGTCGCGCATTGGTCCCGGAGCGAGTGAACTGGCGAAGTGGGCTGCCGCTTCCGGATGCCGTTTCACCCATGCAGGAAGTAGTTTCGCTAAGACATCGGAAAGCCGAGGCCCATCATCCGAGAGAATGGCGTGCTCAATGCTCCCTGCGAGCGTGTTATCCGTGGAGTCCGAGCTTTCAACGGTGGCTGCTGCCCCGCCGCTGGCTGCAGCGTTATGCAGGACCGTAATGGCGGGTCGAGAAGTCATGATGGCGCCTACGCTACTGCTATTGACGACCCGACCGACGCCGTACTGACTGCCGACTTGCGTGACAGGTCCGCTGTTGAAATCGATTTCCAATAGACTGCCTTCCTCAGCGAGTGTTCCGATTCTGCTATAGGTGGTGGTGCTGACGATATCGGTAGTTTCACCTGAGAGTTTTTTCCCCGAGATATAGGCGAATCGGCCCTGAATATCGAAGTTGACCCAATGTGGGTCATCATGACTAACCGTCACGAGGTGTGTTTGCCTCGGCGGCAGCGAAGTCATGTCGAAGACGTGCACATAAGGATTTCCGGTGCCTCGATCGACTCCCCAAGCTTCCTGCTCATTTGGGGTGAAGCCGATGCCATGGGGACGGAGATCCGTGGAAGAGGTTCCGGTATAGAGGGTAGAGCCCAACACTGTACCGGTGGTAAGATCGGCATACTGGAAACCGTAGACGTTGAGAACATCCTGAAGCACGAGGGTGTTTTTCCCATTGACCACGAAAGGTTGAAGGACATTAGAGAACTTCAGGGTCTGGGCGACCTGATTCGTTGCCGTGGAGGCCATCCGGAGGCTGAAGTCGTTCGATTTATTCGACATGAATACTTTTGACCCATCGAGGCTGCAGAGAGTGTCGTGGCTTAGAGGCGCAATGGGAATCTGGCTAATGACCGCACCCGTCATCGCGTCTACGACCAGCTCATTGACACTGGTGCTGTCGGCCTCGCCGGAAGGGAGGTAAATTTTCGTACCATCCGGAGTGACATCTCCACGATCGATGGACGGGCTGTGTTCCACGATGTCCCAGAGAACTTTGTCGGTCGTGAGATCGAAGCAAACGAGATGGCCCATACTATTCGCATTGTACATGACATAGAACCGATGCGTCCCCAACGTGGCACAGGCCCCTCGGATATCGGCTCCGGAAGCCGTAAATATTGGGATCGTCTTTACGAGATTATGCCCATTATTGATATCGTAGACGGCGACAGTGCCGTCGTATTGTGCCGCGTAAATAAATTGACCGTTCATCGGTGGAGGCGGCGTGGGTGTCGGCGTGGGTGTTACCGTAGGTGTCGGAGTTGGAGTTGGAGTCGGGGTCGGTGTTGCCGTTGGGGTGGGAGTGGGCGTTGGTGTTGGAGTTGGTGACGCGGAGATAATGTAAACGCCGCTCTGAACTGCTGAGTTCGTGCCCCCCGTTTTGAATCCGATCGCCTTTAATGTCGTTGTCGCCACAGGAAGCTGGATCGTGGCGCTTGGTGTGCTGCTTGCGTTAGGTGGTGGGATCAGCGTGCCTGTTTTCGTGGTCGGCGTGGTACCGTTTTTTGTATATCGCACCGACGAGCCAGCTGTCGCGTCCGATATTACCACTGGCTTTCTTCTGCTGGTGTTAGCTGTGTAACTCCCACCGACCGGATTAAAGACCGGCGTTGTCACAACTGGAGTCGGTGTTGGCGTCGGTGTTGGCGTTGGCGTGGGTGTTGGCGTTGGTGTGGGTGTTGGCGTTGGACTCGGGGTCGGTGTCGGTGTTGCTGTTGGAGTTGGGGTCGGAGTCGGAGTTGGTGTTGGTGTTGGTGTTGGAGTCGGAGTCGGTGTTGGAGTTGGTATTGGAGTTGGTGTCGGAGTTGGGGTCGGTGTTGGTGTTGGAGTTGGTGTTGGTGTCGGAGTCGGTGTTGGTGTCGGAGTTGGTATTGGTGTTGGAGTGGGGGTTGGAGCTGGAGTTGGTGTCGGCGTTGGCGTCGGTGTCGGTGTCGGTGTCGGGGTTGGGGTTGGGGTTGGGGTTGGGGTTGGGGTCGGCGCAGCAAACGAAGCCAAAAGATTAAAGAAATTCTGTTTTGCTATTGTGTCGATAGTCCAATTTGTCGGAGGAGACTGAAATCCATCCACATAGTTATTCGCTCCGGCGTCATAGTAGCCCCAAGAAGCCTGCGCGTCGGTCGCAGCTTGAAAATTGGCGGTCGAGGTGGAATCCTCATTGAAGATAATCGGCTTATTAGTGCCCAATGCACGGGCAGTATTGACCATGGAAGTAATGGTGGAACTGGTTTGCCCATTTCCGTGTAATAAAATGAAGTCTTCTATTTGCGTTATATTGGTTGGCGGTATTTTTCCTGGGTTCAGACTGACGCTGACATAGAGGCGCCGGCCATAGTTAGCGGATTGCGTTTGGACTGCGCTAATCAATTCAGACACACGCACTGGTCGTAAAATAGTATAATAGTAACTAGAGGAAGCTTCGTTATCGATCTCGATCAGGACATTGGTGTACCCTTGAGTCAAAACCCACTGAGTCGCATTGGTGACGGCGTTTTTAACGGCGGTTTCACTGCTCAAACGTGCATCTTGACCAAAATAGAAGTAACCTAAAATGGCGACCATGCCTTGCGCGTCTAGAGCTCTGATAACCTGATCCATTCTGGTCAAATAGGCTGGTTTCAGGCTGCCATCAGAATTAAACGCGGTATTGTCCCAAGGTTGGGATGACACGAGTCCCTTTGGATTTCCTCCTTGAAAATTGACAGTGACAGCGAGTAATCCTTTGGCTCGATAGCTCGGCAAGGCCGCTACAAATTCATTAGTCTGCCTGATTGGATCGTATGCGCTTCCATCGGGGTATTTCCAGTTGTTGATGGTGGCGGGATTGGCATCATCGAAGGTTGCTTGAACCATCCGGCTATTGGGAAGGGTGCCCTCTAGCCTAACTCCGGCGAAGGTGCGAAGCCCGTTGATACAAAAACTCTCTCCTTGAATGCTCACTTTCGTTAGCGTCGGCGGAGGACTAGGAGTTGGCGTCGGCGTAGAAGTTGGTGTTGGTGTTGGTGTCGAGGTCGGGGTCGGAGTGGGTGTCGGGGTTGGTGTCGGAGTTGGTGTTGGTGTCGGGGTCGGAGTGGGTGTCGGGGTTGGTGTCGGAGTTGGTGTTGGTGTCGGGGTCGGAGTTGGTGTTGGTGTCGGTGTCGGTGTTGGAGTTGGGGTCGGAGTCGGTGTTGGAGTTGGAGTTGGAGTTGGAGTTGGAGTTGGTGTCGGGTCACTCACGGTAAGAGTGAAATTCTGAGTCGCCGAGGAACCAGCACCGTTCGAAGCAGTGATCGTGACGGGGTAATTGCCTGCTGTGCCAGCTGGCGGTGTGCCGGCGAGCGTTGCCGTGCCGTCACCGTTGTCGCCGAAGGTGACATTTGTCGGTAATGCGCCGCTTTCAGCGAGAGCTGCTGCCGGGAAACCGCTTGAGGTCACGAGAAACGTTCCAGCTTGCGTGGTCGTAAAAGCAGTACCATTGGCACTGGTGATCGCAGGAGCTTCGTCAATGGTTAAAACAAAGTTCTGTTGCGCATCGGGCTGAATGCCATTCGAGGCGGTGATCGTAATTGGGTAGCTCCCGCCGGAACCCGACGCAGGCGTTCCAGCGATTGTTGCGGTCCCATTACTATTGTCGGTGAAGGAAACTCCGCCCGGCAAAGTACCAGTCTCTGTGAGAGCGGGAGTGGGCGAACCTGCGGAGGTAACAGTGAACGTACCAGTTGCTCCGGCTGTGAAAGTTGTGCTACTCCCGCTGGTAATCTGCGGAGCGGTAGGCGCTTGGGCCAAGGCCGTTGAGACCATGGCGGCTAATGCTAGGCACGACATTAGCCACGACACTTCCTTTCGCTGACCGGTGTAGAGTAATTGTTGCAATGTAAGATCCTACTGGGGACCGTCATTCAAACTTGGTTCCATGTTTGTTCTTGTGATTGATTGTTGAGGCTGGATTGTTGAATTGGGTTAACCGCAATACAGTTCCCAAGCGGAACCAGGAACCATCCTCATGAGGCGCTTTGAACGGCGGGCTCACTTCGGCTGACTCGGGGGTTCCAGTTGGATCTGGAGATCGCGTTAGGCGGTGTCCCAGCGGAGGTCCAGCCCCACGGGCTCTTCAGCCCGGCCGAAGATGCGTTGAAACGTCGGGTGACGGAATCGGCTTGAGTTTTACCGGCTTAGCGTCAGACGGTCTAATACTTTGTTTCTCTTAAACCGATGCTTTTTAGCTATAATCGAACCGTGTCAGCAAACAGTGGAGTCGCAGGGTTCTCGCCGTCGCGGCCCTGCTCTCCGTCGAGACTCGCCGTCATCGAAATGGTAGCGTTGAGAACACGCGCAATCGGGCATGTCGTTTTCGCCGCTAATGCAGCGACGATGAATTGATCCTGGGTTGAACCGGGAACCTTTGCCTGCACATCCAGCTGGATGTGACTGATCATCCAGCCATCGCGGAGTTCCTTCAGCGTGGCCGTGGCCGTGGCGCCGATACGTTCCGGACTAAGCCCGGCCAGAATTAATTCTCTGGCGAGCGTCACGGCAAAGCAGCTGCCGAGAGATGCCGCCAAAAGCTCGTAAGGATTGGTTCCTATGCCGTCCGTGAAAGGTGTTCCGAATGCGTACTGTGTTTTTGAGAGGACACCGCTTTCAGTAGTTAGTGTGCCGGTGCCATCATGCGGGTTGCCGTTCCAAACAGCGGAAGCGTTTCGGTTCATAAATAAGCGACAGGCGTTGCGGACATCGCGCTGGCCTGGGTGCTCGGGTACGCCTCCGGTCCCTATTAAGCCAATACTTTATTAGTTGGGGCGTGATACTTTTTAGGTAATACCCGATATGCTTGTCAGGTGAAGCCTAGTATGCTTTCCGGCCCGATTCGAAGTCAAAACACGGCCGAAGGAACGTTCCCATACGAACCTAAATGTGAGTCTGATGTGTTTTCATCGACATGGAACTTCGTCATTTGCGTTACTTCGTCGCCGTATCGGAGGCGCTTAGCTTTACCAAAGCCGCGGAGAAGCTGCACACCGCGCAGCCCTCACTCACGCGGCAAATCAGAGATTTGGAAGAGGAGCTTGGCGTCCAGCTTCTGGATCGAACAAAGCAACAGGTGAGCCTAACGGAAGAGGGTCGCTCGTTTCTGACCGACGCAAAACGTCTTCTGGCTTTGGCGGTGGAGATCGTCGACTCGGTGCAACGATTGAGCCGCCACGAGCTTTCCACGCTCAATGTTGGCTACGTAAGCAATCTCTTCTACGACCTGTTGCCGATGACGCTGGCTTCGTTTCGGCAAATGTTCCCCACGGTTTCGGTCAATCTTTTCGATATGTCGTGCAGCGATCAATTTCACGCGCTCGATGGTGGCAAGATCGATCTCGGCTTCGTCGGATTACACGAGCCAATTGATGCACGAGGCTTGCAGTTTCGAACCATTGCTTCGTACAAAACGGTGGTGGCATTGCCCAAGAGCGACCCTTTGGCCGGCAAATCCGTCGTGAACCTCAAAGATCTTGCCTCGAAGTTCTTCATCGGCATGTCAGAAGGGAGCTATCCTTCCTATCGCGATTGGTTGACCAAAACGTGCGGGCGCGCTGCTTTTACGCCAAAAGTTTTGCAGGATGTTGCTCTGGAACGAACCATGATCCAAGCAGTAGCCTCAGGGTTGGGCGTTGCGCTGGTTCCCGAGCAGATCAAAAAACTTCCACACGATAATGTGGCGTTCCGGCCGCTGAATCCAACCGTCGTGACGGAAGGCTGTGTTGCATGGAAGGGCGAGAATTCATCGGCTGCTCTGAAAGCGTACGTGCAGATTGTCGAGCAGGTGGGTCAGCGCGTCCGTTGACGACGCCGACGCGCACACTTCGGCTTCGTAAATCTGGAGATCGCGCTAAGCGGTGTCTCAGCGAAGGTGCAGCCCCATGGCTGGCACTTGCTGGGCTCTGCCACGGATCGACGAGGAAGAGGACACGGAGGGCGCGGCGGAAGTCAGAGGTCAGTCGCCACGGCGACTTCGTCCGTTGGCGAAGAGGACGGAAGTCAGAAGTCAGAGGTCAGAAGTCAGAAGTCAGAAGTCAGAAGTCAGAAGTCAGAAGTCAGGGAGACGCTGGTTTGCTCTCTTCCGGGATGTCTAGGTCGGGTTCGCGTTTCATGAGGTAGATGGCAATACCGCGGAAGTGGCTATAGAACCAGGCTTCGCCGAGGAGAAGGGTGCCCGCGAGCCGATAGTTGCCGGCGAGCGGGTGGCCATCGTCGTCGAAGAGGGAGGGGGGCGGATCGGGGTCTGTTTTCACGGCGATGTCGCCGTCGTCGTTATCATCGACGTTGAATTTGTAATCGGATTTTTCCTCATCGGCGGGCGGCTGGATGTCTTCGCGTTGGGGATAGGACGGTTGCTCGGAGGGGGAGAACTCGGCCGGATCTATTTCTGCGCCCTGCTGTTTTTTGAGCTCGAGCTGGTGCAGGCGGTCGAGATATTCGGCCTGCTCGCGCTGGTGTTGCTCATATTCCCATTCGTCGCGCCGCTTTTGAAGTTGGGCGTCGAGTTCCTCCTGGGCGGGAGTGGGTTCTGGCGGCCCGGTTTTGAGATGGATGGCGAAGGCGCCGACGTATTCGGCGCGCAGATGGGCGATGGCGGTGCGAGCGGCGTCGAGGATTTCCGGGAGGCGTTCCACCACTTCAAAGGAATCGATGGTGAGATCAAAAGAGTGGCATTCACCGGAGACCCGGATGTTTCCCCAATCGCTGTGGCCAATCCGCTCCGAAACAACGCGCTCAATATAAGCGCCGACCCAGCGTCCCTCGCATTGGCGCAGGCCGACGTTGATGAGGCCGCTCTCGCCAGGAGAGAGATGCGGCTCTCTTCTCATGGGATGCTTTTTCTCGGGCGCGTTCCGGTGTCATCACGCCGAACCCGACCATCAAGGCGGCACCAAGGAGCGCGGCGGCGGGACGATTGAGCGGTAGGAACTTGAGCTGCCGCCCGCTCATTAGAAAATATGTGAGCGTAAAGATCGCAATCGCGGCGCTTTCTTTCCAGCTGTTCATTTAGCCGCGTTTCTTCTGCACAAGGGAGCTTACCGCAGGCAAAGCGCGACGACGATTACGCGCGCCGCTCTGTGATGGACTGCAGAATTTCGGCAATCGCTTCAGCGCGCGGCTTGGCGCCGAGATTGCCCTTGCCGTGGACGCGGACGCTGATGGCGTCGGCTTCCAAGTCGCGTTTTCCGATGACGAACATGGTGTGCACTTTCATTTGCTCAGCGCGCTGGATTTTGCCGTTGATCTTGTCGGTGGAAAGATCGACATCGGAACGCACCTGATGCGCACGGAGTTCACTGTTGATCTTGTGCGCGTAATCCACCAGAGCTGGTTCGTCGCCGATGGTGAGAATGCGGACCTGTTCCGGTGCGAGCCAGAGCGGGAAGTTGCCGGCGTAATGTTCGATCAAGAACCCGATGAAGCGTTCATGCGTGCCGAGCGGCGCGCGATGAATGCAGAGAGGAATTTTCTCGGTGTTATCGCGGTCTTTGTAAACGAGATTGAATCGGCGTGGCTGCGCGAAGTCGACCTGGTTCGTGGCGATTGAAAATTCGCGGCCGATCGCGCTCCACGCCTGCACGTCGATTTTTGGTCCGTAGAACGCCGCTTCGTTTGGCACTTCAATATAATCGATTCCGGAATCTTTGAGGACGCGCCTCGTCATCACTTCGGTTTGTCTCCAAAGCTCCGGTTCATCGACAAACTTTTGACCCAATTTCGACGGATCGTGCGTGGAGAAGCGCATCAGATATTTGTCGATCCCGAAGAGCTTGAAATATTTCAGATACATCTCGTTCACGGCGTTGAACTCCGCCTCGAACTGCTCGGGCGTGCAGTAAATGTGCGCGTCGTTCATTTGCATCGAGCGCACCCGCATGAGCCCGAACAACTCGCCGCTCTGCTCGTAGCGATAACACGTCCCGTACTCCGCCAGCCGCAACGGCAGATCGCGATAACTGCGCGGAACCGCCGCGAACAACTTGTGATGATGCGGGCAGTTCATCGCTTTGAGATAGTAACTACTCCGAGCAAGCATTTGGTCTCTTTCTCTATCAAGTTTTGCTAGCTGCTCCTTTGAGCCTTCTAGGCGCTCTCGCGCTTCGCGATGTTCTCTTGCCGCTTCTTCCATTTTCAGCCCGGAAAAGATTTTCTCGAAGGCCGCCTTCTCTTTCAGCTTGGCTTCTATCTGGGCCTGTACGTTGCCGAATTTACGCTCTTCTTCGGCATCAAACTTGAGTTGCATTGGCGGAAACATCGACTCCGCATAATAAGGAAGGTGCCCGCTTTTTTTATACAAACGCTCACGGGCGATGTGCGGAGTCCGGACGCGTTGATAGCCGCTGGCAAACTCGGTTTCTTTCGCGAGCTTCTCCAATTCTTCGATCATCGCTGCGCCACGCGGCAGCCAGAGCGGCAAACCGGGACCGACATCATCGTCGATGATGTAAATCTCCAGTTCCTTGCCGAGTTTGCGATGATCGCGTTTCTTTGCTTCCTCCAACATCGCGAAGTAATCGTCGAGTTCTTTCTTGGTTTTGAACGCGGTGCCGTAAACGCGTTGGAGCTGCGGGTTCTTCTCATCGCCTTTGTAGTAAGCGCTCGCCACGTTGGTAAGCTTGAACGCGCCGAGGTTCCCCGTACGCATCACGTGCGGGCCGGCGCAAAGGTCAATGAAGTCGCCGTTGCGGTAGAGCGAGATTTTTTCGTCAGGTGGAATGTTTTCGATGATGTCGATCTTGTATTTGCTAGAAAAATCGCGATCGCTCAGCGCGGCGAGCCGGCCTTTCTTTCCCATCTCCAGCGCTTCATCGCGCGAAACTTCCATGCGCTCGAACGGATGGTTCGCCTTGATCTCCTTCTTCATCTCCGCCTCGATTTTCTCGAAATCCTCAGGAGAAATGCGGTGCGGAAGATCGACGTCGTAATAAAAACCGTTCTCCACCGGCGGCCCGGCTGCGAACTGCGCTTCCGGCCAAATCTTCAAGATCGCTGTTGCGAGGACGTGAGATGCCGAGTGACGGAGCCGCTCGATGTCGCTCATCGTCGCGCGTTGCTCTAGTGTTTTGCGTTCGTCGTTCATGAAAAGCCGGTGAAATTAACCACGAAGACACGAGGAGACGAAAGATTTATTGCGGCCGCGTGCTGCTCGGTAATCAGGTTTGGGCGCCTGCGGCGCATTGGGTTTACCAACGCGCCCGGAGGTCGCATTCCACCGTTGCCCACAAGTGCGCGAAGGTGGATCGAGATCTCCGAGCTCGATGCCAAAGCAATAGGCGAAGCCGCACATATTTGACCGCGAAGGAGTGGAGTGTTGTTCGCCTCTCACGCTCACGTAATTTCCTGGGAATGCGCTTCATTTGGCAATGGCTAGCCATTGGGCTGCTCGCCGGCGTGGGTTGCAATCACGCGACTGCGCCGAATGGCGATTTTGCAGCGCAGCGGCAGCGCATGGTGCAGCAGCAACTCATGCCGCGCGGAATCCATGAAGAGCGGGTCCTGGCCGCGATGGCGAAAGTGCCGCGCGAAGAATTTGTGCCGCCCGATGAGCGTGCTTTGACGTATTCTGATGGGCCGCTGCCGATCGGCTACGACCAAACAATCTCGCAGCCATACATCGTTGCGTTGATGACCGAGCAGTTAAGGCCTCAGCCACGCGATCGCGTCCTGGAAATCGGAACTGGCTCAGGCTACCAAACGGCAGTCCTCGCCGAACTCGTGGCAGAGGTTTACTCGATTGAGATCGTCGCACCGCTTGCGCGCGCAGCTGAGACGACATTACAGCGTCTCGGGTACAAGAACGTGCATGTGAAAGTAGGTGATGGTTATAAGGGCTGGCCGGAACAGGCGCCGTTCGATGCGATCATTGTCACCTGCGCGCCAGAACACGTGCCACAGCCGCTTGTCGATCAAATGAAAGAACGTGGGCGAATGATCATTCCGGTCGGCAATTATTTAGCTCAGGAGTTGTATCTCCTCGAGAAACGCAACGGGCAGTTGAGAGAAGAAGCGATTTTGCCAGTGCGGTTTGTCCCGATGGCACGGGAAGCGCAGAAGCAGTAATCGATTGCTGATTGCGACACGAATCGGTACAGATGCGGGAGCCTTCGAATTCGCTCAGGATGACAAGCGATGGCTTGTCACTTTATCTCGGCGAGCTTTTTCAGATCGAGGCGTTTGATCCACTCTTGCAATTGTTTCGCGTCCTGCTTTTGCAATTCGATCTCGACGAAATAACGCTTCGCAACCATGACCCAAAGCGAGCCGTGCTTTTGTTCGTTTTCGTATGCCTCGAAACCAGGATTGCCATCGATCGTCACCGATTTGCTGTAACCTTCTGCCGTGTCGCTCGTTTCGTTCCACGCGGCCGTCGTCGCTGTGACATAGTCCGGGTTCGCGACCGAATCGAGAATGCTAATCGATGCGGTCGGTGCGTTCGCCCCTTCGCCCTTGCGATAATCGCGATGCACGTTCGTGATCTTGAATCCACCAACTTCCTCGGTCGAACCTTCCGGTTTGTCTGCTGTCCAGCCGGAGGGCGCTTCGGGCAAAATCGGGATTAATTTCTTATAATCGACCGCGTCGGGGACGAGGACCGGCTCGTTCTGCGAACGTAAGTCAACGGCGGCAAAGCCGAATACCAACGCGAGAATTAATTTGAGGGACACAGTCGCGGCTTTCCGTGCCGGGGCGACGCGTCGCCTCATTTCAAAGCGCGGATATATCGGCGCACTCCAAAGACCTAATGTTTTCATTCGGGGCCACGTACTCGATTGACTTCGACGGGGTGGTTTGTCAAGACGCGAACGGTGAGGCGAACGACCCAGCTTGCAATTGCGTTGTCGATTCTGGCAATCGCCGTCCGGCTGATCTTGATCAACCAGCCGTACATCGACAACTGGAGTTGGCGGCAAAGCGACGTAGCGGCGATTGCGCGAAATTTTTACACGAACGGTTTCCATTTCACACATCCGCAAATTGATTGGGCCGGCGATCAGCCTGGCTACGTCGGAACGGAATTTCCGATTCTGCCGTTTGCCGCCGCCGTCTGTTACAAATTTCTGGGCGTTCATGAATGGATTGGACGGATACAAGCTGTCATTTTATTCGCGGCCTCGTTGCCATTCTTCTTTTTGCTCGTGCGCGAGATTTTCGGCGAAATCGCCGCCGTGTGGGCGCTAGTTTTCTACGGGTTTGCGCCACTACACGTTTTCACGAGCCGCGAATTCATGCCGGACGTTCCGTCGCTCAGTCTTGGGATCATCGGTCTCTATTTTTTCCTGCGCTGGATCGACGACGAGGAGGCGAAACATTTTGTCGCCGCCGCGCTCGCAATTTTGTTATCGATCTTAATTAAACTGCCCAGCGCTTTACTTGGCGCGCCGCTGGCTTGTCTCGCCTGGCAAAAGTGGCGCTGGAAGTTTCTTCGCCAACCAGCGCTCTGGTTTTTCGCGGCGGCGACGCTTTTACCCTCTGCGATTTGGTATTGCCACGCGCGTGAGATCGCCTCCAAATTTTATCCACATCATTTCTTCGGTGCGGGAGGAGTTCGGATTGAGAATCTCTCGTGGTACCGGAAGATCGCGAAGCAAATCGCAATTTCCACACTGACTCCGCCGCTGTTCGCACTGGCCGTGGTGGGAATTTTTGTCGCAAGATCGACAACGGAATCGACGGGAGCCAAGCGACGTGGACGGGAAAGCCCGAGAGGGTTGATGAGCCGGGCGGCGAATCAATCAATGCGTGCGTGCATTTTTCATTGGTGGCTCGCGGCGATGATCCTCTTCATCATCGTGGTCGGCTACGGCAACAGGCATCAGTGGTACCAGCTGCCGCTCGTCCCGATCGCGGCCGCCTTCGCCGGTGGGGAATGCGCCTTTGTCGCTTCAAAGATTTCGGAGCGATATGCGAAGGTCACCTTGTCGATCTTGTTCGCTGTCGCGTTCGCGATTTTTGCTTTTGCCTGGGTGAGACCTCTGTATCCGTCGCGTTCTTCCGCGGCGCTCCGCGATCTCGGTCTCGAACTAAACCGAGTCACGCCGGCAAACGCGTTGATCGTCGCGGCGGATAACGGGGACCCGACTGTTTTCTACTACGCTGGGCGCAAAGGCTGGCATTTGCTGGAGAAAGAAGGAATTTATGAAGGTGAGCCAATGGAAAGTGCACAGGCAATTGTCAATCTCGAGAAACTGAGAAAGGGCGGTGCGACGCATCTGGTCTTCACGTTCAACACAGTTTGGTGGCTGGATTATTACCGCGAATTCGCGCAACATGTCGATGCAAGCGCCACGCTACTGCGCGGCACACCCGAATTCAGGATTTACAAACTCCATCCGCAAACCGAATGAAAAATCGAAACTTTGCCATCCGGCCGGCGACGATTGGAGATGTGCCGATTATTTTGGAATTGATCCGTGATTTGGCGACCTACGAACGAGCACCACACGACGTTACCGCGACCGAAGAGCAACTCACGGATGTTTTGTTCGGCGAAAAGCGGGCCGCGGAAGTGCTTCTCGCATTCGAAGGCGACACACCGATTGGTTTCGCCGTTTTCTTCCACAACTTTTCTACATGGCTCGGCCGGCCCGGGCTTTACCTCGAAGATTTATTCGTTAGGCCGGAGCATCGCGGCAAAGGCTATGGGCGCGCGTTACTTGTCTATCTTGCAGGAATTGCGCGTAATCGCGGCTGTGGCCGGATGGAATGGGCAGTGCTTGATTGGAATGCACCAGCCATCGACTTTTACAAGAAACTTGGAGCCGCGCCACTTGAAGAATGGAAGATTTTTCGCCTGACCCGCGATGGAATCGCAAAACTGGCGGCCGAGGATTCAGCCTAACGAATCAGGCAGACTTAGGCGCTTTGCACGAGGCGCCGGATCAAGTCTTCGCTCGTAACGATGCCAATGAGGTTCTTTTTTAGATCGACAACCGCGGCGAGGCCGAGCCGCGCGGCCCGCAGCCGCTGAATGATGCGGGAAGCGGGCTCGTTTTCCTGTGCGGTCACAATGCGTCGCGTGTAGTGGCTCAGCGATTTAGAACCATTTTTGTCGAGTAAAATGTCGATGGCGTTGACCAAGCCGATCGCTTCGCCGGCGGCGGTGATGACGGGCAGCCGGTCGATCCCCGAAGAGATGCTCAGATCGATGGCGTGTGTGATCGGTGTTTCGGGCTGGACGCTGATAACTTTTGATAACGGGGTCATCACGTCGCGCGCGCGGATGCTCCGGAAATCGACGACGTTGTGAATCATGGCGCGCTCGGTCGCGCTAAGCGAACCTTCGGACTCGCTTTGGGTAGTGATTTGTTTGAGTTCTTCACGCGCGGCGAAGAGCCGCACACGGCCGATTGAGCGTGGCGGCAGAAGAAGCTGTCCCAGATATTTTCCCACCTCCAAGAGCGGCCACAGAAGAACGGACGTGATTTCAAGCCAGCCGGCTAGAGCGGCCAAAGCGCGAAATGGGAATCGGCGAAAAAGGGACTTGGGCAACACCGACAGAACGAAAACGTAGATCGGCAAGAGGAGGAGCAGCGCCACGAAGAATCCTCCATTGCCGTACATCCACACAAGACGCCGCGTGAGGAGAAGGGCGCCGAGAATGTCCGCAAGATTGGTGACGAGAAGCACGGTCACAAGCAGGCGCTCGGGGTGTTTGAGCAGCCGGTTGAGTCTTAACGCTGCTGGCGTCCTCTTTTTAACGTGATGGCGCAAGCGCACCGGATCAATCGACATCAAGCCGGCTTCGATTCCGTTGTAGAGGAACGCGAGGCTCCAGCAGCAGAAAATGATCAGCCCATCTCTCATGAAGCCTCTGCGCTGTTGTCGCGCGCTTGATCGACAGCTTCCCCGGCGGTCGTCTTTTCCAGGAGTAACTCCTCGATTCGTTTGCGGCCGGCGCGCCTGACTGTGACAGCCAAGCGCGGTAGCTCGAGTTTTGTGCCGCTTGTTGGCAAATAACCAAGCCGGTTGAAGACGAGCCCACCAATCGTGTCGATCCCATCCGCTTCCAGTTCAAAACCGAGATATTCGCTTAAATCGTCCAGCCGCGCGTTGCCGCTCACGAGAAATTTCCCGTCCTTGAGCGGCTCGATGTAAAGGTCGACGTCTCCGCGCGGCGCCGCGTCGCTTAGAATTTCTTCCACAATGTCCGACGTTGTGATGATGCCTTCGGTGCCCCCAAATTCATCTACCACAATGGCCAGCTCTTGTGCATGAGTAAGGAAAAGCTTGAGCAAATCGAGCGCGCGCATCGTCTCCGGCACAAACGAGGGCGCCAGCAATGTCTCCGTGTAAGGCTCCGATGGATCGCTCAGAAACATTTTCACGTCGATGATGCCGACGATGTTGTCCGGTGTCTCCGCATAAACCGGGACGCGCCGGTGTCGCCGTTCTTTCAACCGCGCGATCGCTTCCTCATTCGTTAAATCTTCCGGCAGCGCAAAGGTATCCACCCGCGGCGTCATACAGTCCTTGGCCGTGTTGTCACCGAGCTTGATGATTTCCTGAATCATTTCACCTTCACTCTCGCCGAGCGCGCCCTCTTCTTCACCGATCTCAACAAGCGTCTCCAGTTCCGCGTCGCTCAAGCGCGCGCGGGTCCGCAGGTGCACCGGCGTGACAAAACCGGCAACGAACGTGCTGGCGTTTTCCAGCACGCGACCAACGCGATCCAGCAGCGGGATCGACGCCTGCAAGGTCAATGCGCCGATGGCGGACAATCGATACGGCGCGGAAAGCGCGAGCACTTTCGGAATCAAATCGCAGGTCACGACGACGACTGCGAAGATGACGATAGCGGCTGGCCATAATGGAAGGGGCATGGGGAACGGGCCGCGCCAGAGCAGAAGAAGACAGAGCAAAACCAAAGGGACTTTGACCGCACTGTCGCCCAGCAGCAGCACGTTTAGAACCCGGCGCGGATTAGCGCGAAAGATTTCGATGAACTTAGTGAGCGCTGGACGGTTTGCTTCCAAGCGGCGCAATTGATGTGGCTTGAGTGAAAAAAGCGCCGTTTCCAATCCGGAAAAAAGCGCAGACAAAAAAATGAGGACAACGATTGTGACCGCCAGGACTGCCAGCGTGATGGGCGTCATTCTTCTTCGCCGCCCCCAAAACTTCCGGGGCTGTCCTCTGCAAAAACGAACCTTCCAGGTTTGCCCATCATCTGAGCCGAGACCAGATTAAACCCTACATGAACAAAGGCGAGAGGATTTCGCAATTCGTGCACGAACTCGTTGGCGAAGATATCGATCCAACGAAGATCGACATCCCTAGTCATCCATTCTACCGCGCGTATTTTCAGTGCTGGAACGAGCAACGTTATTATGAAGCGCATGATGTTCTGGAGCAGCTCTGGTTGCACAGCAACACCGATGAGGATGATTTTTTCAAAGGCTTAATTCAAGCGGCCGGCGCCTTCGTTCATCTGCAAAAAAATTCCGAGCACCCATCGCACCCAAAACACAGCAGGCGTTTGCAGCCGGCCGTGCGTTTGTTTCGACTCGCGGAAAAGAACTTGTCGATCTTCGCCCCGCAACATCATGGCTTGGATGTTGCCGCGCTCTGCCAACTCATGCGCGCACATGCGGATCGAATTGTCGCGTCCGATTACAAAAACAATCCGTGGTCACCCGCGACGGCGCCGCAACTTCGGCTTCTGGTGTAGTGGCGGCTGTCCCCAGCCGCAAAGCGAAAGACGTATACGCGTGAGGGTAGGCGCCTCTACACCTCATTTAGTGAAAATTAATTTTGTTCCTGCGATCATCAGTACAATTGCCAGCAAAGTTGAAATTGTGCGAGTAGGGAAACGTCGACTGCCGAGATGCGAGCCAAGCGTGCCGCCGATAATCGCAGCGGCGGCAAGAAAAAGTCCAAGCGATGGGATGGAATGAACTGCGGTGAAATAGCCGACCAATCCGGCGATCGAATTTACCAAAATGAACAGCGCCGAAACCGCGGCGGCCTGTCGAATCTGCGCCCATCGGCAAAATAACAGAAGCGGTGTAAGAAAAATTCCACCGCCGGTGCCTGTCAGCCCGGAGAGAAATCCCAGACCGGCTCCCACACTGATCGCAGTAGGTCGTGATGGAGTTGCAATTTCCACTGGGTCGCTGCGCCGAACAATCAAACGCATGGCGGAGAAAAGCAGCACCAGCCCAATTAAAGTTCTTAGGACTGAAGAAGACGGTTGTAAATGACCGCCAAAATAAGCGGTTGGAATCGAGAGCAGCGCGAATGGCCAAAACAATTTCCACGAAAAATATCCGGCGCGCCAAAATTGGAAGGTGCCGATGGTGGCGACCAGAATGTTCAGCACGAGCGCAGTCGGACGAATTATCATGGGTGCGAGCCCAAACAACGTCATCGTCGCGATGTAACCAGATGCACCAGCGTGGCCGACCGACGAATACAGAAAAGCGATGAGACCGATAGCCAGAAAAAGAAAAGCCAGATGGGCGAAATCCATTGTCGATCTTAAACGGACTTTTTGCGTTCTGTCAGGTGGATCGAGATCTCCGAACTCGATGGTAAAGTTTGGTGGCGAAAGCCACAAATATTAACAACCCGCTCGGAGATCGCGTTCGACCTTAGCTGACAAGTCATTTCCGCTTTCCTGTTCTCGCGCTAAGGTAATGAGTGACGCCGACCGATATTGCCGCTGAGGTTACTCCCGCAGCAGCCGAGCACACAAACAGGCTCGCCCGAGAAAAATCGCCCTATTTGCTTCAGCACGCGCATAATCCAGTCGATTGGTATCCGTGGGGTGAAGAAGCTTTTTCCAAGGCGCGCCGCGAAAACAAGCCAATCTTTCTCTCGATCGGTTACTCGACTTGCCACTGGTGCCACGTGATGGCGCACGAGTCGTTCGAAGACAAAGAGACAGCCACGATCATGAACCGGGAGTTCGTGAACATCAAAGTCGATCGAGAAGAACGACCGGATGTTGATCGCGTTTACATGACATTCGTGCAAGCTACAACCGGTGGCGGCGGTTGGCCGATGAGCGTCTGGCTTACGCCTGAACTAAAACCGTTTGTCGGCGGCACGTATTTCCCGCCCGAAGATCGATACGGCCAACCCGCGTTTAAGAAAGTACTGGAACGAATTGCGACCGCTTGGAAGCAAAATCACGAAAAACTCGCGCAGCAGGGTTCGAAAATCGTCGATGCGCTTCGCGAATCGCAGGCTTCACAAGCGGCTGCTGGCGACAAGATCGACATTGGCGTTTTCGACAAAGCGTACGATCAGTTGGCGCACACGTTCGACACTAAAGAGGGCGGCTTCGGCACCTCTCCAAAATTCCCGCGGCCGGTCACGCTGAATTTCCTGACCAGATTTTACGCGCGTAACGTAGCGCAAGTTTCTAACTTGCGAACCCAACAGAGCGCAACTTCGAAAGTTGGGCCCCAAGCAGAGCAAGCACTCGCGATGGATTTGTTCACGCTGCGCAAAATGGCCGCGGGTGGGATCCACGATCATGTGGGCGGCGGTTTTCATCGCTATTCAGTCGATCGGTACTGGCACGTGCCGCACTTCGAGAAGATGCTCTACGATCAGGCGCAGCTTGCGGTTGCATACCTCGATGCCTTTCAGATCACGCAAGATCGACAGTACGAATCGGTCGTTCGCGACATTCTCGATTATGTTTCGCGCGACATGACGTCGAAAGAAGGTGGCTTCTTTTCAGCGGAAGATGCGGACAGTCCCGCTGTAGCCGAGGCCGGTGACTTCGACCATGCCAAAACCGCAGAAGGCGCATTCTACGTTTGGACCGAAAAGCAAATCGACGACGCACTTGGCTCTGACGCGGAGTTGTTCAAGTTTCACTACGGCGTCCAACCGCACGGCAACGCGCCGGAAGGAAGCGATCCGCAGGATGAATTTCGCGGCAAAAATATTTTGATCGCGCGCCACACAATTGCGGAAACTGCGCAACATTTCAAGAAGAGCGAGGGCGAGGTTCGACAATCGCTCGCGCGCAGCCGGGAAGAGTTATTGTCGGTCCGTAACCAGCGGCCGCGGCCGCATCTCGACGACAAAATCCTCGCGTCGTGGAACGGGCTCATGATTTCGGCTTACGCGCGCGCGGCGCAACTTTTGGATGAGCCGCATTATCTGGAAGTTGCCACACTGGCCGCGAAATTTGCGCGCGAGAATCTTTACGACAAGTCGCGCAAGATTTTGTTCCGCAATTATCGCGGAGGCCACAGCGATATCGAAGGTTTTGCCGACGATTATGCGTTTGTCATCCAAGGACTTGTCGATCTTTACGAAGCTTCTTTCGACATCGAATGGCTGAAATTTGCTATGGAATTGCAGGAGACGCAGGACCGATTGTTTTTCGATGACAAGGGCGGCGGCTATTTCAGCACGAGCGGCAGGGACACCAGCGTTGTTCTCCGGATGAAAGATGACAATGACAGCGCAGAGCCGGCCGCGAGTTCAGTTGCAGCCCTCAATCTTCTTCGTCTCGCACAGTTTCGCGATGACAAACAGCTGGGAGCGCGCGCCAGAAAAACGATCGACGCATTTGCTCCGACGCTTTCGCATTTCGCGAGCGCCATGCCGCAGATGCTCGTTTCTATGGATTTTGGATTGAGTAAACCACGTCAAATTGTCATCGCCGGACAGATCAGCAATCCGGAAACGAAAACGCTGCTCAAGGAGGTGCATCGACATTTCCTGCCGAACAAAATCCTGCTCCTTGCCGATGGCGGCAAAGGCCAGAAATATCTCGGGAAAAAAAACGAACCAATCCGCTCCATGACTGGGGTTAATGGGCGATCAGCCGCCTACGTCTGTGAAAATTTTACTTGCAAAGAACCCGTGACTGATCCGAACGCGCTGCGTGAGTTGCTCTCGCGGTAGGGCTGCATCCAGCCAACGGACATCGGGTAAGATCAGACATCTGTTACAACCTATAAAATCGTTGGAGCGTAAGATCGTGATTTGTTGGGCCAAAAGCATGAAAGCAATTGCCAAACTCGCCTGGAGTCAGAGCCATGGCGGGCAGTAGGCTTGTAGGGTTGTTTCCTACATAATTTCCGGCAGTCCAAAATTGGCGGTTTTTAGGGCTAGGCCGCGCGAGCACGGAAGTGGTACCATTGGCGTATGCCCCTGATGTACACCCAGGGATCACCTTTACTCACATTTCAAGACTTGCCCGTCTGGCGTAAAAAAACTCTATTCCCTCGATATAACAAGCCTTATGGCCGGCCAGCTCGGGCCATCAACCGTTGTTGGCCCTTGATCTGCAAGCCGCTCACGAAGTCTGCCAATCGAGCAACATCGTCCAAGTTTTGTACGGTAAAGCCACTATTTAACATCACCGGCAAACCAGAAAACTAACAAACAATGTTCGGCTTTCGGGAATGCTCTCGCTAAAGGGATAATGAAAGCATTTAGTAATGAGATCAACCCCTATGAACAATCTTAAATATCTTGCTACTTTCTTTGTCGGTCATCAGCCGGGCTCGAAACTTCGAATGAATTGCAATCCGCTGATCCCTTGGAGCCACACGCTTAGCTTGCTGATGCCGGTGATCGTCACTTGCCAGATAGTGGCTCAGGCGGAGGCGCAGGGGATTCGCGCAGAACCATACCCGCCGCCATCGCGCGCTCCACTGCCGCCGCATTATCTACCAGCTCATGCTGCTATTCCTTCGATTCGCGCCACGCCGCATCAGCCGGCGGCGAACTTTACTATAGCCACTTCTGGAGGAAGCTGGATCGCTCTCACCAATCAAGCGCCTGATAATATCTCGGTCATGCTCCTTCTCCCGAATGGCACGGTCATGGCGAAGGGTGGTTCTGGAGGGGGGGACGGGTATGGGAACGCATGGTACAAGCTCACACCCGATAGTAATGGCAGTTACGTTAACGGTACCTGGACAACCCTGGCGCCAATGCACGATACGCGCCTCTATTTTTCGTCCCAAGTCTTGAGGAATGATTGTGTATTTGTTGCAGGCGGTGAATATGGTAGCGGAGCGTCAACGGCAGAAATTTACAATCCTTTCACAGACAGTTGGACCCAAATAAATCCTCCGACTTCCCTTCTCGATCCGACTCAGGTACCGGCAGGTTATTCAAGCGGGAGCCAAGCTTTTAAAGATGCCTGTAGTGAGACCCTGCCCGATGGTAGGGTACTCATCGTACCTGTTGCACAGCACACGTGGGGAGGCAGTCTCATCTACGACCCAGCTATAAACACTTGGGCAGCCGGTCCGACCCTAGCTAATGGCATCTACTGGCAAGCCGAGGCGGCGTGGGTCAAACTGCCGGACAGCAGTATTCTTACGATTGATCCTGGCGCTACATCGTCGGAGCGCTACATTCCCTCGACAAATACGTGGGCTTCGGACAGCACTCTCCCAGTCGATATCTATAACAACTTCGAAATGGGAACGGGCATTCTCTTGCCAAATGGTAAAGTTTTTTTCTTAGGCGGCACTGGCCATACTATTCTGTACACGCCATCTGGTACCACCAGCCCGGGCAGTTGGACCGCGGGTCCTGACATACCCAACTCGCAAGGAACTTTAGACGCGCCGGCGACGATGATGCCGAACGGGAAGGTTCTCTGTATCGTGTCGCCTTTGCCCACCACCAACTATAATTACACAACCCCCACAAGTTTTTATGAATACGATTATACGACTAACTCATTCGCGCAGGTGAACGGTCCTTTTGGACCGACTGATAACAGGCCCACATATCCAACCTTCATGCTGGATTTGCCGGACGGGACCGTTCTTTACTCGCGTTATGGAGGTCAACTGTACGTGTATCAGCCCACCGGCGTGGTGTTAGCCGCCGGGAAACCGACCATTAGTAGCGTCACCAAGAACAGCGACGGTTCGTACCACCTGACAGGAACTTTGCTTAATGGCATTTCCGAAGGGGCGTCCTATGGAGATGATGCTCAGATGGGAACGAATTACCCAATCGTGCGACTGAGCAACTCGAACGGGCAGGTTTATTATACCTGGACTTATAATTGGAACAGTACCGGGGTGATGACCGGAAGCACGCTGCAAACAACGGAGTTCACGCTTCCTGCCAATTTACCCTCGGGAACATACTCACTCGAAGTGGTGGCCAACGGTATTGCATCAGATCCAATATCCTTTGACACACGCGCGCACATGGCCAGTCCGGTCCCTGGACGGACATTTAATTCGTCGACCGTGACGTTCAGTTGGACTAAGGGTTACGCCAACGGTTACGCGCTGTGGGTGGGCAGCTCTCCTAGTTCATCTGATATCTACCACGGTGGTCAAATCCTGAATACTGTCGGCACGGTTTCCAACATTCCGACTGACGGCCGGAATATTTATGTACGGCTCTGGTCCCTCGTCGGCAACAGCTGGTTGTACATAGATTACACCTATAGGGCTCTCGCCGGTCCGCCACGATCAACGCCAAAAGCAGATTTTAACGGTGACGGTAAATCCGACATTGTTTGGCAAGATAACTCTGCGGGTGAGCGCGCGATCTGGTTTATGAACGGCACGACCTACGCGGGAGGTGTTGACTTCGGGCGGATCCCTCTTGAATGGAAGATTGCGAGCACGGCCGACTTCAATGGGGACGGCAAGACCGACATCGTCTGGCAAAACGCTTCCACGGGTACCTGTTCGATTTGGTTTATGAACGGCACATCCAAGGTGGGCACCGTTGACATTGCTCATGTGCCCATCGAGTGGCAGATCGCGGCTACTGGTGATTTCAACGGCGACGGTCAAACGGACATTCTTTGGCAAAACACCTCTACCGGTGAGCGCGCGATCTGGTTCATGAATGGCGCATCCTACTCGAGTGGCGTAAGCTTGGGGTTTGTGCCAACGCAATGGCGGATCGTCGGCGCAGGCGACTTCAGCGGCGATGGCCAAACGGATATTCTTTGGCAAAATACCTTGACCGGCATCTGGGCGATTTGGTTCATGAATGGCGCCTCCTACTCGGGCGGTATTGGCTTCGGGCCCATCCCTCTTCAATGGCAAATCGCGGGCACCGGTGATTTCAACAGTGATGGAAACCCCGATATTCTTTGGCAAAACATTTCCACGCGGGAGCGTGCGATTTGGCTTATGCAGGGCTCAACTCATTCCGGTAGCGCCAGCCTTGGCACTGCGCCGGTTCAATGGGAAATGAGAAATCATTAGCTCGTCGGGGCGCCAAGGTGTGCCGAGCGGATGATAAGGACAGCGCCGAGCCGGCCGGAAGTTCAGTCGCGGCGCTAAATCTTTTGCGACTAGCACAATTTCGCGGCGACAAAAAGATGCAAGAGCGAGCCAGGAAAACGATTGATGCATTCGCGTCAACGTTTTCGCATTTTGCGAGTGCGATGCCGCAGATGCTCGTTTCTATGGATTTTAGTTTGAGTAAACCACGTCAAATTGTCATCGCTGGGAAAGCCGATAGTCTCCGGAAACCAAAGCGCTGCTCAAGGAGGTGCATCGGCATTTCCTGCCGAACAAAATCCTGCTCCTTGCCGATGGCGGCAAAGGCCAGAAGTATCTCGGCGAAAAAAACGAAGCCATCCGTGCGATGTCGATGATCAAGAACAAACCCGCCGCCTACGTCTGTGAAAATTTCACCTGCAAAGCGCCGGTAAGCGATCCCAAAGCGCTCCGCGAACTGCTTCGTTAGGTGGATCGGGCGCTCCACGCTCGATGTTAGATCGGGCGCCGAAGGCGCATAATGTTTGGCATCGAGCAAGGGACTGCTCGATCCACCTAGACGCCTTCGACAACGATTATTTTTGTTTTGGCGGTGCGATGGCGCCATTTGCGCGGCACCGATTCGAAACAACTGGGCGAACTATTGTCGAACTAGGTCCTGTCCGGTGGCGAGTGCAGGAGACTATCCTACGTCCGCAAAAACCATAAATATCATTGCTAATAACACGCTGATTTGTTAGGCTGGGTGATTGTGAAATCACTCCGTTTTCTTTTCATCCCGCTTGCCTCGGTTGCATTGATGTGCTTTGCGCTTTCGCCAACAGCGCACGCTCAGATTGGTCCTACGGGTCCCACTGGACCAACGGGCCCCAAAGGTGCGACAGGCGCCACCGGAGCGACTGGCAGAATGGGCGCCACGGGTCCTACGGGACCACGCGGATTCACCGGCGCAGAAGGCTCGACTGGCACCACCGGAGCGACCGGCAAAATGGGCGCGACGGGCCCTTCTGGACCACGCGGATCCACCGGCGCCACCGGAGCCATTGGCCCAAAGGGGGCCACAGGAGCCACTGGCGCTGCGGGAACCAATGGAACGAATGGAACGACTGGACCCACTGGTCCCACTGGCACTGCGGGAACCAACGGAACTAACGGAACTAATGGAGCGACAGGTGCCACTGGAGCGACCGGGCCAGCTGCTCCACCTGACCCCAATGAAGGAGACCGGGGCAACGGCAACACCTCTGAGGGTGCTTATGCGCTGAATAGCCTTACAACCGCCACCAACAACACGGCCGTCGGCTACTTTGCGCTCTTTAGCGATTCAATCACCGGTGGTGGCGGTAGCGGCGACTACAACACGGCCATCGGTTACTTTGCGCTCCAACAAAACACAACCGGCAAGGAGAACACGGCCAACGGTTACTTTGCGCTTGCGGGGAACACAGGCGGCTACGGCAACGCGGCCAACGGTGCTTATGTGCTCCAAAACAACACAAGCGGCGGCGAAAACACGGCCAACGGTCTTCAAGCGCTCTATTCCAACGCAACCGGCTCTCAAAACACAGCCAGCGGTGATCAAGCTCTCTATTCCAACACCACGGGTAGCTACAACACGGCTACCGGTACTGTGACGCTCTATAGCAACACAACCGGCAGCTTCAACACCGCATTGGGCCCTTATGCTGGTTCTAACCTCACCACGGGCGACAACAATATCGACATCGGCAACCAAGGTGTGGCCGCTGACGCCAACACCATTCGCATCGGCGACCAAGCCGTGCATACCGCCGCTTTTGTTGCCGGGATTAACGGAATCGACAAAAGTAGCGGTAATCCGGTTTTCATCGACGCTAACGGCCAACTCGGCACTGGCAGTGCGAGCGGGTTGCAAGGTCCGACCGGACCAACCGGAGCAACAGGGCCAACTGGCGATACTGGATCGCCGGGAACAAATGGCACCAATGGAACAAACGGAATAAACGGAGCGACTGGCCCGACCGGAGCACCCGGAACAAATGGAACCAACGGAACCAATGGAGCAACCGGCCCGACTGGACCTACTGGCACGGCAGGCACAAACGGTACCAACGGTGCCACTGGTGCAACTGGAGCTACCGGAGCCACTGGTCCAGCTGCGCCAGTCGTGGATGGAGACCTGGGTAACCAGAACACGGCTGAAGGTAATGGGGCGCTTTCTAGCGACACAAGTGGCCAGGCAAACACGGCCGATGGTTCTCAAGCGCTGTCTCATAACACAACCGGCAGCAACCACACGGCCAGCGGTGCCAATGCACTGTATAACAACACAACGGGCAACGACAATACGGCTAACGGTGTTGATGCTCTCTATACGAACACAACCGGCAGCGACAATACGGCCATCGGTCTTGGTGCGCTCTTTAGTAACACAACCGGCACCAGCAACACGGCCAACGGTTATCGAGCGCTCTTAAGCAACACGACCGCCGACGGTAATACGGCCACTGGGTACACTGCACTTTATTCTAATACCACTGGCGATCTTAATACGGCTTACGGCGACCAGACGCTATACCACAATACCACTGGTCATTATAATACAGCCACCGGGACTAGTTCTATGGCCAACAGTTATACGGGCAACCAGAACTTGGCTGACGGTTATGGTGCGCTTTACTGGAATAACGGCGGCAATGACAACACAGCCGTTGGCTTCCTGACGCTCTATAACGCCACGGGCAATAAGAACATCGCCATCGGTTCTAGCGCTGGCATTAATCTCACCACCGGCAGCAACAACATTGAGATTGGCAACGGAGGTGTCGCCGCAGAAGCCAACACGATCCGCATCGGCGACCAGGCAAATCATACCGCTACATTTGTCGCTGGTATAAACGGGGTCGACAAGAGCACAGGTAACCCGGTTTTCATCGACGCTAATGGCCAACTCGGCACTGGCAGTGCCAGCAGTTTGCAAGGGCCGACCGGGCCAACTGGAGCTACTGGAGCAACTGGATCGCCGGGAACAAACGGAACAAATGGAACCAACGGGACAAATGGCGCGACTGGTCCCACTGGCACTGCGGGAACCAGCGGAACGAATGGTGCAACTGGTGCGACTGGCGCCACTGGTGCGACCGGCCCAACTGCTCCACCGGACCCGAACGAAGGAGACCGGGGTAACGGCAACACGTCCGAGGGTTTTCAAGCGCTCTTTAACAACACCGGCGGCGACAACACGGCCACCGGTTTTCAAGCGCTCTATAGCAACACCATCGGCGGCAGTAGCGCGGCCCTGGGTTATCAAGCGCTTTTTAACAACACAGCCGACCAAATGACAGCCGTTGGTTATCAGGCGCTCTTTAGCAACACAGATGGAACGGCTGGCGGTGGACCTGTACCTAGCACAGCAGTTGGTTATCAGGCGCTATATCACAGTAACGGCCAAGGCAATACGGCCACTGGTGTTCAAGCTCTCTACAGTACCGTCAACGGCAGCTTTAACACGGCCATGGGTTTTCAAGCGCTCTATAACGACATAAGTGGCGACAACACGGCATTTGGTGCTTACGCGCTGTATAGCAACGTAAACGCGCCCGGCAACACAGCCCTCGGTCGAAATGCGCTTTTTTCCAATACAGAAGGCAGCAACGACACGGCGGTTGGTGGCGCTCTCGGCAGCAACACAACCGGCAACTTCAACGTGGCCGCCGGCAATGGCGCGCTTGCTAGCAACACAACCGGAACCAATAACACAGCATTGGGCGTTAGAGCCGGTTACAATCTCACCACTGGAAGCAATAACATCGACATCGGCAACATCAGCTTTTCCTTTAACGCCAACTCGACGGACGTTGCTGGCGAGTCGAATACCATCCGCATTGGCAATTCAGCAAATCAGACAGCAACTTTCATCGCCGGCATCAGTGGAACAGCGGTTGCAGGCGTAGGAGTTGTGGTAGACGGCAACGGTCAACTTGGTGTGCTAGTCTCTTCGGAGCGTTTCAAGGACGAGATCAAGCCCATGGACAAAGCAAGCGAAGCGATCCTCTCGCTCCAACCAGTGACGTTCCGCTACAAGCACACCATTGATCCGAAGAACACCATGCAATTTGGTCTCGTAGCGGAGGAAGTGGAAAAGGTTGACCCCGATCTGGTCGTCCGCGATGCGAACGGCAAAGTTTACTCCGTTCGCTACGAAGCAGTGAACGCGATGCTGCTTAACGAGTTCCTCAAAGAACACCGCGAAGTGCAAGAACAGAAAGTAACCATCAGCCAACTAAATTCCAGATTGGCAAAGCAGGAAGCGATTATTGCACAGCAGCAAAAGGGAATGGAGGCTGTCACTGCGCGTCTCGACAAGCAGGATTCAAAGATCCAGAAAGTGAGCGACAAGGTTGAAATGAGCAAACCTGCGCCGCAAATGGTCGACAACAATCAGTAAAGCTACGGAGCTCAAATCAGTCGCACTTCGCAATCAGCCGTCACGCTCCACCTCGTGGTGGCTTTTTGTTTTGCTGTAGCGGCAGGCGTGCCGCCTGCAAATCTAGTAGCCGCAGCCCCGAAAGCTTTCGGGGCTGCCTCTACAGCAGCGTGATTGCGTGCACGCGGTCTGTTGCGGCAGACTGGTTCGATGTCTGAAGCCAAAGCGAACCTGGTGCGCGAAAAAGCCCTCGCTGGTCTGGGCGGCGCGCTATTGCTGGTCGCCCTCCTCGCGGCCTACGCAAACCATTTTCACAACAGCTTCCAGTTCGACGACGCGCACACAGTCGAAAACAACGCGTCCATCCGCGAGCTGCGGAACATTCCGCTCTTCTTCCGCGACGCGACAACCTTCAGCTCGCTCCCGAGCAATCAATCGTATCGCCCGCTCGTCTCGACGCTGCTCGCGATCGACTACCGAATTGCCGGCGGACTGCAACCGTTCTGGTTTCACTTGTCGATCTTTGCGCTCTTCGTTGCGCTCACGCTTCTCCTCGTGATTGTCGTTCACCGCCTTCTCGATCACGCGGCTAGTTCTTCACGGAACCGCTGGATCGCGCTCGCCGCCGCGGGATGGTACGGATTGCATCCGGCGAACGCGGACACGGTCAACTACATCATCTCGTCATCGGAAGTGATCTCGACGCTCGGCGTAATCGCGTCGTTTGCAGTTTACTTCGCATTCCCACAGCTGCGCCAGTACTATCTCTACGTTATCCCAGCTGCGATCGCCATTCTGGCAAAACCAACCGCCGCTATCTTTGCGGTGCTCTTCGCAATTTTTCGTTTGCTTTTCCCGGACGAAAAAATCAAACGTCGCGGCTTCGCTTGTTTCTTGGAGATCGTCGCGTCGTTCCTGATCTGCGGCGCGGGGCTGCTCTTCGTGCAACACATGACGCCGCGCAGCTGGGTGGCCGGCGCGGCGAACGTGCACAACTATATGATCACGCAGCCGTACGTGATGCTGCTTTATTTTAAAACGTTCTTCTGGCCGGCCGCGCTCTCCGCCGACTACGACCTCAATCCCTTTGCAACGACTGATGATCCGCTCTTCTGGGCAGGCTTCGTGTTCGTGATTCTTTTCTCGATGTGCGCAGTCGCGGCTGCCGTTTTCAAGAAGACGCGCGTGATCGGGTTCGGCCTGCTTTGGTTTCTGATCGCGCTACTGCCGACGTTGCTCTTTCCCCTCGCTGAAGTAATGAACGATCACCGCACATTTCTTCCCTACATCGGACTCGTGATCGCGATGGCTGGCGCAGCGGCGTTGCTCGTCGCCCGCTTAGATCGACAACGGAGTTGGACGAAGATCGCTGCCACGTGCGCGGTCGTGCTGTTACTGTCCGCAAACGGCTACGCCACGTTTCAACGGAATAAAGTTTGGAAAAGCGAGGAAACGCTCTGGCACGATGTCGTGTTAAAGAGCCCGCGCAACGGACGCGGGTTGATGAACTATGGCAACACGTTGATGGCCAAAGGCGATTACGCGGGTGCGCTCGATTATTTTCATCGCGCACAACAGCTCACGCCGCAGTATTCCGTGCTGTTGATTAATCTCGCCATTGCGGAAGATGCGACCAAGCAGAGCGTGGCAGCGGAGCAACATTTCAAGGACGCGCTGCGACTCGCGCCGGCGAGCCCCGACAGCTATACCTACTATGCGCGTTACTTGCTCTCGCACTCGCGCGCTGATGAGGCACGCGCGTTCCTGCAAAGCGCACTGGAGTTGAGCCCGACAGACCTCACAGCGCGCGAACTCCTAAACCAAGCAGATGGTCAGGCAGTGAATCAACCAGCGCCGCAGACTCCAGAGTATTACCTCGACCTAAGCCTTCAGCGTTATCGCGAGCAGCGTTACGCGGAATCGATCGCGGCCTCCCGGGCCGCCCTCAGACTGCGACCGAATTACGCCGAAGCATGGAACAATATCGGGGCCGCTTACAATAAACTAGGCCGATACGATGAAGCAGTCGCCGCTTGCGAGCAGGCGCTGCGTTACAAACCGGACTTCGAATTGGCGCGAAACAACCTGCAATACGCGCGCGAGAAATTGAAGGCTGCGGCCAGATAGTGCTCTCGCTCTTCCACCAGACGACTCTCGGATCCGCTCGACTTTCGCTCCGCTGACCGGTCCCTAGCACTGGGAACTGCTTCGTTAGGTGGATCGAGCGCTCCGCGCTCGATGTTAATCAAGGCGGCTTCGCCGCAAAATATCTGGCATCGCGCGCGGAGCGCCCGATCCACCTTTCGGCGTCGATGAGTTAAACGCCTTCGATGACGAGCATATTTGTTCGCGCGGTGCGGTGGCGCATTTTGCGCGGCTCGCGGTACTCTTCGCAATTCAGCCACTCTTTAGCGCGCTCCATCGATTCGAATTCGAGAATGACGATGCGTTTTGGTTTCCAATCGCCTTCGAGCACTTCGGTCTTCCCACCGCGAACAATGTATTTGCCGCCGTACTTGTGGACGGTCGCAGCGGCTTGCTTCTTGTATTCTTTGTAGCCAATAGGATCGAGAATGTCGATTTCGACGATTACGTAGGCTGCCACAGAGGGAAATTTAATCAGGAAAGCAGGAACGCAGGAAGGAAGAATCAGAATTTTCTTTAGAAGAGAATTTTGGAAACGAGGAAGCCAGGAAAATCTGTTAACCTGGACATCACGCTAGCAGACATCAGAAAAAAGATTAATCAGGAAAGCAGGAAGCTAGGAAATGAGAATCAGAAAACACCCTGTCGTAGATCTCAGTCCCTTTCACATTTTCCTGGGTTCCTAATTCATTGATTTTTCAGCGCCCGTTGTGACTGCTGTCTTTTGCAGCTAGCTCAGGAATTTTTTTACGCCTACGTAATCGCAGCCAGTTGTTCCAAGTTTTGCGGAGGCTGTCGCGCGGGGTGAGGTATTTTTGGTTCAGTTCGTTACTTTTGAGGATCTGCAGGAGGACGCCTTTCACAGAAAAATCGTCCGTGTTCAAGATAGTGTAGGCAGTGCCGACCGTGGCGGCATGATGCGCATCGCTCGCCGCAACCATTGGGAGGCCGCGAATCTGGGCATATTTGAAAGCATATCGATTGTAGCGGCGCAGGGTGGTGGCGGCGTTAAAGACCTCAATCGCATCAACTGGTAGGGTCTCCAAGGTCGAAAAACGAATGCCCGCACGAAACAAATCGTAAGGGTGCGGTGGAATGGCGAGGCCGCCGCGTTCGTGGATGATTTCACAAACCTCGCGCGCTGGTTTTCCTTTCAAATAGGGAAGCTCCGCGCCAATGCAGAGAAGGTGTCCATCGGCGGTGGTGACTTCGACGCCGGGCAAGACGAGAAAATTGTCGACCGGCTGACCGTCGAGTCGCATCAAACCTTTCTCGAGCAGATAATTGACCGCGTCGCTCGTGTTGTGATCGGTAATGGCAATACCGTGCAGACCTTTCGCGCGCGCTGCGGCGATCAAATCTTCCGGACTGGAAACGCCGTCGCCAGAAAAAAACGAATGCGTGTGCAGATCGAAATTCAGCGGCATGTCTTTAGAAGGTTAAAAGAGTGACGAAAGTTACAATGTAAAATTGAGGAGCGATGCGGTGGCTGCGTATCACTTTGTAACGTTGTAACCTTGTAACCTTGTAACACCTGTAACTTTTCAAACCAGCTCTTCGACGAGAATGCCGTGCTCGGCTGCGCTTTCTTCAGTGAGTTGATTGAACTGCAAATCGTAAAGCCGTCTGTAATGGACGGATTTTTCCAGTAACTCTGCGTGCGTGCCGATTTCTTTGATGCGGCCTCGATCCATGACCACGATTTGGTCGGCGGACAAAATCGTCGAAAGCCGATGCGCGATGGCGATGACTGTGCGACCAGCCGAAAGTTTTTCCAGCGCCATTTGGATTTGCTTCTCCGATTCGGAGTCGAGCGATGAGGTCGCTTCATCGAGAAGCAGGATGGGAGCGTTTTTCAAAAGCGCCCGCGCGATGGCCAATCGTTGTTGCTGACCTCCGGAAAGCAAACAGCCTTTGTCGCCGATGATGGTCTCATAACCGTTCGGCTGCGCGGCGATGAAATCGTGCGCGTAAGCCGTGCGCGCAGCCGCATAAATTTCCTCCGGCGTCGCATCAAGACGCCCGAATTGAATATTTTTGAAAATTGTATCGTGAAACAAAAACGTCTCCTGCGTGACGAGCCCAATCTGCTTGCGCAACGATTCCTGAGTGAGCGTGCGCAGATCGCGATTGTCGATCTTGACTGCGCCAATCGTTGGATCGTACAGCCGCAGGATCAGCGACAAAATCGTGCTTTTGCCCGCGCCACTTGCGCCGACCAGCGCGTAGGTTTTCCCCGGCTCGATGTGCAAATTTAAATCGCGCACGGCATCATCGACTCCGCTGGAATAGCGAAACGTAACGTTTTCGAAATCGATACGACCATCTGACGAAACCAGGTCCGCTGCACGGGGCGGGTCCTGCACGTTTGGAACGGAATCCAGAATCGAGAAAATTTCCCCGGTCGCAGCCACCGAGCGCTGCATGATCACGTGAATCTTGCTCAGTGACTTAATCGGCTCGTAGAGAATAAAAATTCCGGAGATAAGTCCAAAGAATCTGCCCGCGCTCAGATTGGTGGCGTAAACATAAAAGAGCGCGAGACCGACGCCGATCGAAGCGATGATTTCCACGAGCGGCCCGACCGCTTCTGTCGCTTTGACCATGCGCATGGCATTCGAGAACTGCTGCTGCGTGCTGCGTTGAAATGATTTCTCCTGCTCCTCTTCGCGCGCGAACGACTTGATCACGCGAATGCCCGAGAAACTCTCCTGCATCGTCACCGACATGAGGGCCATCCCTTTTTGTTCACGTTGCACAGCCTGGCGGGCGCGTCGGCCGAAGATACGGATCGGTAGAATGCAGATTGGAAACAAAATCAAAGTGACGATCGTGAATTTCCAATCCATCAGAAGAAGAACCGCCACCGCGCCGACAATCGTGATCGGTTGCTTGAACACATCGCTGCTCACCGTAGTCAATGCCGCTTGCATGTTGCGCGTGTCGTTCGAAATGCGCGACATGAGAAAACCGGTGCGCATTCGATTGAAGAAATCCATCGAGTGCCGCACCATTTTGCTAAAAAGCTGGTTGCGAATATCCGTTACCACTTTGTTGCTTACCCAATTCATGTAGTAAGCGTTCCCGTAGGAGCAAAGGCTGCGCAGGGTCATGACGAGCGGAATGGCGAGACAGATCCAAAGGACCGAATCAATCTTCGGACCGACATTCAACATTTCACGATGAGTAATGATCGCGCGGGGATTGGGGGCTGCGCCGTGAAAAATAAAATTCGAAACCTGCAACACCGTCACGGGAAGGAGCGAATTAACCAGACCGAAGACGACACCGAATGCGAGCCCAATGGCGAAGCGCCACTTGTACGGTTTTACGTAACTGTAAAGCCGCCGGTACGGACCCCAAGCCATCCGCACGGTTTCAGCAAATGAAGGCTTTACTTTCTCGGCTTCTGCTTTGCTCATGAGCCTTGTGTCGCCGGAGTCGACAGCAGCGCATCCATAGCATCGATTACCGCTCGCGTCGAGATTTGCTTCATGGGCACGCGAGGTTGTTCGGCGAAAAATTCGCGCACTGGACCTGGAGATGGTCCTTGCAAAATCAGTGCCGCACTGTTGCGCGGTCGCCAATGAAACGGATTCGTCGGGCCAAACAAGGCGACTTGTGGCGTTCGCGTAGCCGCGGCCAAATGCAGCGGCGCGGAATCGACGGTCACAAGCAATCGCGCCTTTTCGATCAACGCAGCCAGGGTGAGCAAATCGGTTTGACCGGAAAGATCGACAATCGAGCCGACGGCCCGAACGGATTCGCTCGCCGCGGCGAGCGAATCGATTGATCTTCGCAATTTCGATTTGATTTCGGCGAGATGATTTTGTTCGAGCGACGAACGGCCACTAGTGAGAACAAGATCGACATTGTACGTTTTCCCAGCGTGTTCGATCACTTCCGCCCAGCGTTGCGCCTCCCAAAATTTTTCCGCGCGCGCGGAGCCTGGATGAAACACGATGAATTCATTGTTGATCTTGTGCGCGTCGCGTAACTTCTGCGCTCTGGCACGCCTTTCTTGCGGAATGTTTAGCTGGATCGGTGCCGCTGCCTCACGAATCCCAATCGGCTCGAGCAGTTTCAGGTGATAATCGATCGTATGCAATTGCCGAACCGGAGCGGCGACGAATGTGTTGTAAGCGTGGGATCGAATTGTCGATCTTTGTTTGGGTCGCTCAGACGCGATTCGCGTTTTGGCTCGCGACAGTCGGGTCAAGAGTGACGAGCGATCGTTTCGCGTGAAATCGACACAATAATCGAAATTGCCGCGGGCGATCGCGAGCCACGTGCGCGCCCTGTTCGTAAGAAATTTATTGTCCATGTACGAAATCGCCGGCAGCAATTCGGCGCAGGCAGGCGAGACGGCCAGCGAGATCTTCGCCGTCGGAAGTTTTTCATGCAGCGCTGCGATCGCCGGCGTTGTCAAAATCAAATCGCCAATGCGTTTGAGCTGAATGAGCAGAATATTCACCCGTGAGCAAACTGCCGATAATGTGGCCCAAGTTTGCAACTTGCGATCTTATAAAGCGCTAATTGGAACGTTACGCCACTTGGGTTTCGGCGGTGAGATACCGCTGTCACAGAAGAGTCATCGCAGCATTTGCATGGCCGCTTCGTACGCGCCTAACAAACGTACGCGAAAATGGTCCCACGTGAAGTTTTCCACTACCCGTCGACGCGCAGCCTGGCTCATCCGTTCGACGATTTCCGGATGCCGATATAAATGCTCAAGCGCGCCCGCGATGGCATCGACATCTCCGGGCTGAACGATAATTCCCTCGACACCGTCGCGGATGACGTCGCCCGCTTCGCGGGTGGTGATTTGCGGCAAACCGCAGGCCGCTGCTTCGTAAACAACTTTCGCGCTGCCCTCCCATTGCGACGGAAAAACGTGCACCGTGCTTTGACTGAGACAGGACTCCGGGTCGCGCACGAAACCGAAAGTCTTGATGTTCTCGCGCCAAAATCTTTTCAAGTGCGGCCTGGCTTCATCATGAACCGACCCGACCAGCCACAACTCCGCATTCGACAAATTAAGCCGATGCCATGCTTTTAACAGATGATGAATGCCTTTGCGCTCGATTAGGGCGCCCGAAAAAATAGCGCGAAAAATCGGCGGACGCGGCCCCGGCTTAAAGCGATCGACATCCACGCCGCGTGGCAGGTAAAATAATTTCTGCTCAGAAAAGTCGCGTGCGCGGAATGTTTCTGCTGCCTTTTCGGACAGAACGACGACGAGGTCGGCCAATTCGTATTCTTCGATGAACCGCTCGCGTTCGAGTAGGAGGCCGGACTTCCACTTCTCGAACCGCGAATCCGAAGGTGTCGATCTTGACTCGAGCTGGCCGACTTTGCCGATTGGGCGATCGCGATGCCAGGTTGGGATTTCGATAAGCGAAGGGATTTTTTTCCTTTTCGCGACACGCAGCGTTTGCAAACAATCGCCTGACCAGCTGTGAAAAAAATCATAGCGCCCACTTTCGAGGTGACGCGACGCGATCCAATCGAGGTATTTCTTCTTTGCGCCGTAATAGTACGGGCGCTCCAGAAATGAAATTAGCCGTACCGGATGCCAGCGCAGCGAATGAATAAAACGCGCTGGAATTTCGGTTTGCCGGTTATCGTAGGCGACTGCTTTGCCGAGAAAGCCGCCTCGATATGATGCGCGCAAAGCTTCGAACGCGTCTGTATCCAAACCGGAACCGCCGATGCGGGCGAAGATCGAGTAGAGCAAATGCTTCGGTAGCAGACGCGTACTCTCAGACATGGCATGTTGCGAGGGAGCGCTTAAGGTTTCATACAGCATTCGCTAAATATTCTAGCGAAACATGGCACGTAAAACAGCGATAGAAAGGATGTCTCAACCCCGCTCGAAAATGACAGACAAACTCACCATCGGTTTCGTGCGGCGCGGCTATTCGCCAATTGGTGGCGCGGAATCGTACTTGAAACGGCTGGCACTGGGAGTTGTCGAGCTTGGTCATGAGGCACACCTGTTCGCGACAAATGACTGGCCGCCTAACGAGTGGCTATTCGGGGAAGTTACGCAAATTAATGCAGGATCGACAATTGCATTTGCCGATGAAGTCGAGAAACGACGCGCCAAAGTTGCCTGCGATGTTTTGATGAGCCTCGAACGTATTTGGCGCTGCGACGTTTTTCGCGCCGGCGACGGCGTCCACCAAGCCTGGTTGAATCGCCGGGGAAAATTTGAGGCGCCGTGGAAACCGTTCGCCCGGCGGTTCAATCGCAAACACTGCGCTCTTCTGCGCCTTGAAAAATCGCTTCTCGATGATCGCGGTGCTGAGTGCGTGATCGCCAACTCGCAAATGGTCAAGAGTGAAATCGTCGATTGTTATAATTATCGGCGGGACAAGATCGACGTTGTGCGGAACGGCGTTCCGTTGGATCTTTTTCGCTTCGATGCGGTACGGCGTGAAAAATCACGCGGAGAGTTGCGAGTGGAATCCGATGAAATTCTGGCACTCTTTGCTGGATCGGGGTGGGAACGGAAAGGGCTTCGCTATGCGATCAAAGCAGTTGAAACCTGCGCAAATTCGAAACTGCGTTTGCTGGTTGCTGGGCGCGGGAATCCAGCGCACTATCGCTCAACCCGTGCTCGGTTCCTCGGGGAGGTTGGCGACCTCCGTGCGATCTACGCTGCGGCCGACATTTTCATTCTGCCGACAATCTACGATCCGTTTTCCAATGCATGCCTGGAGGCGCTCGCCTGCGGTCTGCCTGTGATCACGACGCGCGCAAATGGGTTTTCAGAGATCATGGAAGACAGAATTCACGGATCGATTGTCGATCTTCCGGACGATGTGGCCGACTTGCGGAATGCGCTCGAAGCGTGGTCGGACCTGACCCGGCGCGCGGCGGCGCGACCTTCAATTCTGAAGCGCGCCGCTCAGTTCGACATTTCGAGAAATATCGAACAAACCGTCGCGATCTTGGTTCAAGCCGCGGGGGCGAGTGCGGCGTCGACATCTGGAAAAATTCGAAAGACTTGATCGAGCTTTGCAATCTCGAAAATCGCCAGCACGTCGTCGCCCAGACCAGCCAAAGCGAATTTACCGCCGTACGCGTCGACGTTTTGCATGGCTTCGATCAATACCGCCAAACCGGAGCTGTCGATGTAACTAACGCGAGCAAAATCGACAACCAATCGCTTTGGTTTTTTCTGGATAATCGCACGCAGCGATTCCGCAACGTTAGGCGAAACGTGCAGATCGATTTCGCCTTCCAACGGCAAAACATTGGGCCGATCCTTACGCGGTATTGGACATGCCGCTTTCGATATTGCTTGCATTCGCTCTCGACCTTTCATTCACCTTGTCATCGCGCGGAAATTACCAACCGAGCGTATCAATTAGACGGTCAACATCAGAAAGATCATCGATCAAAAAATCGGGATGATGTTTGGCGAGCGCGTCTCGACGCCATGTACCAGTAGCGACAGCAACCGTACGCGCACCGAGCGCCTTCCCGCAGGCGATATCGCGCGGTGTATCGCCGATGACATCGATTTCCGCCGCTAAAAATTCGCAGCCATGTTTTTCTTTGGCCCGCGCACGCGCAAATGGGCCGAGCTGGTTACGGTCGTGGTGATCGTCAGCAAACGCGCCAAATTCGAAAAAATGCCAGACGCCGTAATGCTCGAGCTTGAGTTGCGCGCCGCGGGAGACGTTTCCGGTAAGAAGACCAAGCACGACGTGTTTTCTCGACTTCAATTTCCCGAGCAACTCGAGCACGCCAGGAAGTAGGTTGCCTTTGCGGCGCGGCAATTCGAGCGAAAGAAAATGCACGTAGCTGTCGAGAAACGCGGTGACGTTTTCGTTGGTCGCCGGGATTTTGTGCTTCTGTAGAATGCTAAGAACGATTCCGGAATCGGTCATGCCTGCGATCTCGATGTCGTGCAGATCGTCGTGAATTCCGTGCCGTTCGGCTAACGCGAGTTTGAGCGCGTGCATTCCCGCGCCGCCCGAATGAACCAGTGTGCCGTCAATATCGAAGAGAAGAAGGCGCTTTGCGATCGCCGGCCGCGGGTTACGGATTTCGGATTGAGCCTGCATTTGTGAAATAGGGATCGACAATCTTTGATCTGCAAACAGAAATCTCTGGCTCGCGGCCGCGACCGGCCTGTATGCAGATTACGGCGCATAGCGCCGCGGCTAGAGATTAGGCGCGTGCATTGCGAGCACGGCGATCATGCTGCCGAGGAAAACGAAGATCGAGGCTGCAGCAAGAGCGAGGATGGCGCTGCGCACGCGATCTCGGTCTTTACTGCGCCGCGGAAACGGTGAGGCGTTGGCAAAATCAACAGGAGCGGCGCTTGTTTCTGCGGGCTTGGCCTCGATCTGCTTCAGGGCTGGCATTGGTTGCGACCCGCGTGCATCGGGCTCAAAGCGGGCCTCGACGCCGCCCAATCGAATGCGGTCGTCAAACCGAAGCACTGTTTCGGTGACGGGGACGCCGTTGACGCGGGTGCCATTGGTCGAATCGAGATCTTTGAGGCGATAAAGTTCGCCACTGAGCTCCAGTTGCGCGTGACGACTCGAGATCGATGGGTCATCAATGACGATGATGTTGTCAGGCGCGCGACCAATCGTAATCAATGCTTCGGTGAGCTCGTAGGAAAGTCTGCCCTGCGATTCGGTGGACAGAATGAGTTTGGGCATATTGTCGATTTTACAGTAGCGGAGAATCGCACAGCGTGTCGAGCGATTCTTCTCTGGTAAACGCACATGTCCGAGCGGTTGCAGCTCAGACTTGACTGCTTAAAACAGTGAAGCTTTAGGTGGCCTTGGTTGAATCAGCGCCAGGGTTCGCAGTAATGCAGAACGAGGCGCGCGGGAACTGTAGTGCGCCACATTGACCGCGCACAACCGCGCCCGCATAGTGCGGCTCCCATGGCAATCGAGTTCACGCGCAATTTTTGCATCATCGCGCACATCGACCACGGCAAGACGACCTTATCTGATCGGCTGCTCGAGCGCACCGGCACCATTCACGAGCGCGACAAGCAGGATCAGCTTCTCGACTCAATGGACCTGGAGCGCGAGCGCGGGATCACAATCAAAGCGCATCCAGTGATGATGAATTATCGAGTAAGCTCGAATGAAACGTATCGGCTGAATCTGCTCGACACGCCGGGACACGTCGATTTTGCCTACGAAGTTTCACGGTCGCTCGCGGCGTGCGAAGGCGCGCTGTTGGTCGTCGATGCGGCTCAAGGCGTGGAAGCGCAGACGGTGGCGAATGTACATCTCGCCCACAAACAGGGCCTAACGATTGTGCCGATCATCAACAAGATCGATTTGCCGAACGCGGACATTCCTTCGGTCCATCGACAGTTAGAAGAGATTCTGGCGATCCCGGCCGAGGAAGCAATTCACGCGAGCGCGAAAATGGGAATCGGCATCGAGGAAATTCTGGAAGCGATCGTGCATCGCATCCCGGCGCCGCAAAAACCGACAGATGAAACTTTGCGGGCGCTGGTTTTTGATTCGGTGTTCGATGTGTATCGCGGCGTGGTCGGTTACGTGCGCGTCGTTTCAGGAACGATGGAAGCCAATCATGCGATCAAGTTAATGAGCAACGATACCCGCTACGAGATTAAGGAAGTAGGCGTGTTCACGCCGAAAATGCTCGTGCAGCCGCGGCTCGAGGCGGGCGACGTCGGTTATTTCATCGCCAACATCAAGAGCACCGCCGATATGAAGATCGGTGACACGATCACCGATCAACGCAATCCCGCCCATGAACCGCTGTCAGGATTTCAGGAAATTCATCCGATGGTCTTCAGCGGTATTTATCCGATCAACACCGGCGATTTCGAGCACTTGAAGACGGCGATTGCAAAGCTCCGCTTAAACGACGCGGCTTTCGTCTACACGCCGGAAAGTTCTGTCGCGCTTGGTTTCGGATTTCGCTGCGGGTTTCTTGGCCTGCTGCACATGGAAATCATTCAGGAACGATTGCGGCGCGAATATAACATGGACATCATTGCGACAAGTCCAAGCGTCGTTTACGAAGTCATTACGACACGCGGCGAGACACTTTTGATCGACAATCCCGCGCATTTGCCGGGGCCGAGCACGATCCGGGAAATCCGGGAACCGATCGTGAAGGCGTATGTGCTGTGCCCTAACGAAAACATCGGCGACATCCTGCAATTGATTTTGGAAAAGCGCGGCCAAATGGACCACACTGAAACGCTCGATGCGCGTCGCGTGATGTTGCATTGCGAACTGCCGCTCAACGAAATTCTGGTCGATTTTAACGACAAGATTAAGTCGATCACGCGCGGTTACGGCTCGATGGATTACGCGCACGCGGGTTTTCGGCCGGCGAAATTAGTGAAGCTCGATCTGCTCGTGAACGGCGAACCGGTGGACGCATTTTCGACCATCGTGCACAAGGATCGCGCGGAGGCGAGAGGCCGCCAATTAGCGGCGAAGTTGAAGGAAGTAATTCCGCGCCAGTTATACCAGGTCGCGATTCAGGCGGCGATCGGTGGAAAGATTATTGCGCGGGAGAGCGTTTCGGCCTTGCGAAAAAATGTGACCGCGAAATGCTACGGCGGCGATATCACACGGAAACGCAAGTTGCTGGAGAAACAAAAAGAAGGAAAGAAACGAATGAAAAGCATCGGGAAGATCAACATTCCGCAGGAAGCGTTCATCGAGGTGTTGAAAGCGCAATGACAACGGGAGTATCCAGTATCGAGCATCCAGCATCGAGTTTCTAAGCCGACATGTTCACACCTCGCTACGTCAAACACAGCAAGCTCTTGCTTCGGCATGCGCAAAAATTTCTGCGCTATAAACGTGACGTCCTCGACCGATCGACTGCTGAAGAGATCGAGTTGGCTACGCATAAGCTGCGAGCGGCATTGCAACAGCGCGATCGTAAAGCGACGGAAAGCCGCGCGGAAGAGCTCGATGCCAAATTACACAAACTTATGCCGGTCAATTGGGAATCGCACTGGCGCGAAAACTGTGAGGTGTTTCTGGTAGCGATCGTGGTTGCGGTCGGCATTCGATCCTATTTTTTGCAGCCATTCAAAATCCCGACGGGCTCGATGCAACCGACACTTAATGGAATCATTGGTCGCCCAATGAACCCAGCGACTCCGCTGCCGAGCCTGCCGCAGCAAGTGGTTGAGTTCATTTTACGCGGACGCAATTACATCAACGTTGTCTCACGACTGGACGACCAGCTTCTTCAAGTCGAACCGAAGAAATTTCTTTTCTTTTTTACGTTCTCACGACTGGTCTGCCAGCACCAAAGTTTTCTGGTTTACGCGCCGAAGGACACCTTGGCGCACGACTTTGCGGTATTCACGGGTCGAACCCTTCACCGCGGGGAAATCATCGCGCGGGGCGCGATCGACACCGGCGACCAGGTCTTCGTAGACAAGTTTACATATAACTTCGTCAAACCACATCGCGGCGACGTTTTCGTTTTTCGGACGGATCACATTCCGGGAATACCGGGCGACATCGATACAGGCCAGCCCTTTTATATCAAGCGCCTCGCCGGGTTGCCGGGCGACACGTTGCGGATCAATCCGCCAAAGCTTTATGTCAATGGAAAGGAAGTGCGGGGCCGCGGTTTCGAGCGCGTGATGGCGGCGAGGGATGGATATCGCGGTTACAGCTCAGGTCGCGATTATCTGGCCCAGCCGGACCGCTCCTTTACCGTGCCAGCGCACAGCTACTTTGCGATGGGGGACAACAGTTACAACAGCTACGACAGCCGTTACTGGGGACCAGTGCCGGAGGAGAATCTGGTTGGACGTGGGCTGCTAGTTTACTGGCCGTTTATTCCACATTTTGGTTTGATTCGTTAGGCGACTCATGCTCTCCAGTCTGCCGCGAGTTTATCCGCTGCTCGGCTTTTGCGGCGGATATGTGCTGGTGATGCTTTTTAATCCGGTTCGGCTGGCGTTGCGCGACGGCCTCCGGTGCATAGCGCGTTACAAGCGCATTTGGGGAACGTTCGTGCTTCTGGGTTTTGCTTACTTTGTTTTTCAGTTTTCTGTTTTTACGCCGATTCTAAGCGCAGCCGATCTCGATCTAACTCAAGTCACTTCGTTGCCGACTTGGCACTGGCCGCGATTTGTCGAGGTCTGGCGGGATGCGCCGCTTCCTGCATTGGAAGGCGTCGCTGGAATTTTCGACAACGCAACCACCACTTATCCGCTCTCGGTGGCTGCAGCTGTGTTGATGGTCATGAATTGGCGTGGACTGCACGGCGCATTGGTTCGTGCGCTGCGCCAGCGCTACCGGCTCCGCGGCTACCTGGTCTATCTAATCCTTTTGCTCAGCGCACTGGCCGCTCTTTTAAAACCGATTGTGTTTTGGGCGTTGCCAGTTTGGGGCGGATCGCTCCCGACTGCGGGTCTACTGCAAGTCTCCGCCAGCGTGGACGCAGCCTCCTTCATTTTTGAATACCTGTTTGGCGTTTACATTCAGGTTTACCTAATCGCGGTGTGTTTCGCCTGGATTCGCGGGCTCAGCTTTGAAGAAGGCGAATTGTTTCGATTCGCTATGCGACGCTTCAGCTTCGTCTTGAAATGGGCGGGCATCGTGGTGCTGGTGAGCATGGTGATCGTGCGCATGCCGCTTTTGCTCGCCTATTTTGTGAACATACCGGGCGTGCTCGATTATTTGCCGATTGAGCGCCTAGTGATGAGCGGCTTGACCATCACCTTTTGCTCGATGCAAATCTCGCTCGCCCTGCACAATGAAACCCTCGGCGAAGCGTTCCGCGCGCATCGAGAATTTCTCCGGGAGAACGCGGGACGAGTTGGTTGGTTTTTGCTCATTTGCGCGTTGCATTTTTTCTTTCTCATGGCGGGCGACGCGATCGTTCGCGGCGCGATTGCCGACCGGGTCATTGCGGTGGTGCTCTGGAAATGTGTGTTCATTTGCGCGCGCGGCTTCATCACCGGTTGGCTGCTCGCGAGCTGGGTTTGCCTCTTCCGGCGGGGCGAGACCGGGCACGTTTATCAGCAGAGCTGGATTCAATACTAGTTCTCGCTCGCGCTTTGTTGTGAACGCCGCCAAAATTACGCGCGAAAGTAAATCGAATCTGGCACTTGCCTTCGTTTCGTTAGGCCGCGAGCGCCGCCGCGACATCACTACCTTTTACGCGTTTTGTCGCCTGATCGACGATGTCGCTGACGATCTCGATCTTCACGTGGAGGAAAAAAAACTTCGGCTGACGCTTTGGCGCGAATCGTTGCGCGGCTCAACGCCGGGCGAGCCGGCAATGGCAGCCGAAATTCGTCGCTTGATGGAAAAGTATTCGCTTGGCGCGGAAATGCTGGCGGAAATTATCGCCGGCGTCGAGATGGACTTAACGAACTTTCGCTACGCCACCTTCGCCCAGTTGCGAGTCTATTGCTATCGAGTCGCCAGCGCCGTTGGCTTGGTCAGCATCGAGATCTTTGGTTATCGCAACCCGACTTGCAAAGAATACGCTATCGAGCTCGGGTTTGCTTTGCAAATGACCAATATTATCCGCGACGTGGAAAACGATTTACGCCGGGGCCGAATTTATCTGCCGCAGGAAGACTTGAATCGCCTCAATTATTCGGAAACCGAATTGCAAGATCGACAATACAACGAGCGCTTCATCCAACTGATGCGCTTCGAAGCCCAGCGCGCGGAGGATTTTTTTGCTCGCGCCGCTGCCCTGCTTCCACCCGAAGATCGGCAATCGATGGTCGCCGCCGAAATTATGGCGGCGGTTTATCACGCGCTATTGCGCCGAATGCAGGCGGACGAATTTCGAGTGTTCGAAGAGGAGTATCGGCTAACTAAACTCGAGAAAGCGCGTCACATCGCGACGCAGCTGATCAAACATTTTTTGAATTTGCGCAACGCAACCTTCGTCGGATTCTGAGGTTTGGATGTTTGAGGACACTATCATGAAAAAGAATTACTTTGCAGTCTTGTCGCTAGTGGCATTGGAAGCCCTGGCGTTGAATTCATGTGACACCCCGACGGGTCAGGGCGCAGCCGCGGGCGCGGGCGCGGGCGCGATCATCGGCGGACTGGCATCCGGTGGTCCGCGCGGGGCCTTGATCGGAGCCGCGGCCGGTGCTGCTACCGGCGCACTCATTGGCCATGTCATTCAGGAGGAGCGCGCGGGAGCTCCACCGCGCGGCGGATTTCCGCTCGCGCGTCCGGCCGGTCGCTACGGTTTTTACTACAGCCCTTATACCGGACGCGTATACGATCTGCGTGGAGTTCCGCCCGGCGGTCTGACGCAGGATGTTGATAACGGCCGATATTTTCGCAGACCGTAATCTCAGTTTTGCATTTCGCTGGACGCGTTGATCTCGATCGCGAGGTCAACGCGTTTTCTTTTGCAATGCATCAACCAGTGCGCGGACTTCATCGGTCATCTTCAACAACTCCGGCCATGACCGACGATAGTTTTCGCCGGGTAGTTTTCGCGTCGCATCAAAGCCCATGTGCGAGCCGATGTTCTGCTCGGTCGGCGCGTGGTCTAACGAATCGCTCGGGTTTTTGATCACGGTCGAATCGCGCGCCGGATCGGTGTTCGCGCACAACCGAAACAGCACCTCGCTCGTGTTGTGCACATCGCAATCTTCATCCACCACCACGATATATTTGCTGAACATCATTTGCCCCATGCCCCAAAGTCCGTGCATCACCTTGAACGCTTGATACGGATATTGTTTCCGAATGCTCACGAAAACGAGGTTGTGAAAAACGCCCTCCGCCGGCAGCGTCATGTCCACCAGTTCGGGGAAATTCATTTTGAACACAGGAAGAAAAATGCGCACGCTCGCGTCGCCCATGTAGAAATCTTCCATCGGCGGAATACCGACAATCGTGGTCGGGTAAATCGCGTTCTTGCGATGCGAGATCGCTGTCATGTGAAAGACCGGGTAATCTTCCACCGCAGTGTAATATCCGGTGTGGTCGCCAAACGGCCCTTCCGGCTGCATTTCGCCTGGCTGCACGTAACCTTCCAAGACAAGATCAACGTCTGCCGGCACCTCGACATCGATCGTCTTGCATTTCACCAGCTCGACTGATTTGCGCCGCAAAAATCCGGCGAATAAAATTTCGTCGAGCCCATCGGGCAATGGCGCCGTCGCCGCAAACGTGTAGGCCGGGTCCCCGCCTAGCGTCACTGCTACCGGCATGCGTTCGCCGCGTTCGTAATAAATTCGCCCGTGACGCGCGCCAACCTTGTGGATTTGCCAATGCATCGCCGTCGTCCGCTCGTCAAAAATCTGCATGCGATACACGCCGACATTCCGCGCCCCGGTCTCCGGGTCGCGCGTGTGTACATTTGGTAGTGTGATGAAACGTCCGCCGTCTTTCGGCCAGCACTTCAGGATCGGCAAATCGCGCAGCGTGAGGTCGTTGGGCATTGAGCTGCCTGCTTCCGAAAGCTTTCGGAGTTGGACGTTGGGCTGCTTGCTCGCGAAAGCTTTCGGAGTTGAGCGTTCTCCAAGCTCATGGACCACTTCCTGGCACGCCGCTTCGCGGACGCTCTTGGGTCGCGCGTGGAGCAGATGAATTCCCTGTTTCAGCAAAGCAAAACCTTCGCGCAAATCAATAGGTGGTTTTGCTTTTAGGATTAATTGAACCTCCTGCGCGATCTCATCGATGCTCTCGCGTCCGAGCGCCATCGCCATGCGTTTGCGCGATCCCATGGTGTTGATGGCCACCGGGAAATTTGAAATCCTTCCATCGACCAACGGTTGCTCGAAAAGCAGCGCCTTCCCACCGCCCGGTGATTTCATTTCGCGGTCGGCCCATTCGCTGATCAGCAAATCGGTGTCCACCGGGACAGCGATGCGCTTCAGCTCGCCGGCCTGCTCCAGCGCCTCGAGGAAATTTCCAAATGAGCGGTAAGCCATTTACGAATGCGTGCCGCTACACTGCCTGCCTCTCGCCGCCAACGCGATCAGAATCTAACGAAACTAACGCGCCAAATATTGAAACGACACAACGCGGCCATTCGAGAACGTCACCGTCCGGTATGGAACCGGAATGCTTGGCGGAATGTAAGAATAAAAAAACGGGTCGTAGAACGGATCGCCGAAAAAGAAAAAAGATCGGCCGTGATGATGCCTGTGTACAAAGCCGACACCTCCGAACCCGAAGCCATATGGGCCGGGATAACCGTAGCCGTATGCGCCAGGATAACCGTAGCCGTACCCGTAACCGTAGCCGTATGGCGTAACGTAAGTCACGTAAATCCAGGTTTCAGTCTGGTGTCCCCGCATCACCCCAACGGTTTTCTGCTCCGGAGACCCCCACGCCAGCCACACGGCGTTTTGCGACATTCCGGTGCGAATTTGTCCTTGCCGCACCAGCGCCTGATCGCGTGGCGAAAGGCTATTGAAGATTTCGGGATGATCCGAAATGCGTGATTCGGTCGTGGAGCAACTTGTTAGGATGATTGCGCTGGCGGAAAGGACAAGTGTCAGCGCCTTAAAAAGAAATTGACGCTTCATAAAAAAATCATACAACCGCAGGTGATGGAGTCAATCGTGTCACTCTCTTGATTCAACCAGCGGTTAACCGTAAAGTTGCACTTCATGCAAGATCGACATGGCCACCGCATTTCCTACTTGCGTGTCTCGATCACCGACCGTTGCAACGAGCGTTGCACTTATTGTATGCCGCAAGAGCTCCAGGAATGGTTACCGCGGGCGGACATTCTCAATTACGAAGAAACACTGCGGCTCATCCGCGTCGTCGCGGAATTAGGCGTAACAAAGATCCGGGTAACCGGCGGCGAACCGCTCACCCGCCGGGGTGTTGTCGATTTTCTCCGCGAGATTCCGAAAGTTCCCGGCATTCGCAGCATCGGCCTTTCCACAAATGGTACACTGCTTGGGCGCAAACTGGACTCCGGCCTAACGATGGCAACGGCTGTACGCGATGCCGGCGTGCAATCGGTCAATATCTCGCTCGATACCTTGGATCGACATATTTATGCGCAAATCACCGGCCGCGATTTTCACGACCAAGTGCTGGCCGGAATTGAAGCCGCCATCGAGATCGGGTTCGAACAAATCAAATTAAACTGCGTGCTCATGCGCGGGCGCAACCAGGATCAGCTCGTGCCTCTCATCGAATTCGCGGGAGCGCGCAATCTCATCTTGCGCTTCATTGAGCTAATGCCGGTGAGCACGACCGAGGTTTTGAATGACGAGAATTTCATGTCGATCTTGCACGCCAAACGCGCGATCGAATCGCGCTACGGAAACTTGATCCTCGAGCCGGCGTTCCAAACCAATGGGCCTGCCACTTACTACCAAATACCCGGACGTGAACAGCGCGTCGGATTCATCGGCGCGATGACCAACCTGCATTTTTGCGAAGACTGCAACAAACTTCGCCTGACCTGCGACGGCAAATTGCGTCCATGTCTGGGAAGTTATCTCGAGTTCGACATCATGAAGCCGCTCCGGGCTGGCGCGAGTGACGACGAGTTGCGGCAATTTTTTCTCGATGTGGTCGATCGTAAACCGTCGCAACACGACTTTCGCGAAAATTATCAGCCTAACCGCAAGATGATCGCGATTGGCGGATGAAGCGGCTGACGCACATCGCGGCCGATGGTCGCGCGCGTATGGTCGATGTTTCCGCCAAACCGTTGAGCGCGCGCACGGCCGTTGCTGCCGGAACAATTTCGCTGCGCAGAGAAACTACCGATCTCGTTCGCAAAAACCAAATCAGCAAGGGCGATGTAATCGCCACGGCGAAGATTGCCGGGATCCAAGCCGCCAAACAAACCGCCCATCTCATTCCGCTTTGTCACACCTTGCCGCTGAGCGAGGTCAAGATCGATATCGACATCTCGGACGACGGCGCGCAAGTTCGGTGCACCGCGCGCACCGTCGCGCAAACCGGTGTGGAAATGGAGGCGCTCACCGGCGTGGCCGTCGCGCTGCTCACCATTTATGACATGTGCAAAGCCGTGGACCACCGCATGGTGATCAGTGGTGTGCGGTTGCTCGAAAAGACGAAGCAAGCCAGGGCGTTAGAGAGTGGAGCAGTGGAGTAATGGAGTAATGGAGTAATGGAGTAATGGAAAAGAAACAGCACTCCAACACTTCAGCACTCCAACACTCCAATCACATAACCGTCGGGATCGTCACGATCTCGGATCGCGCGAGTTCGGGCGAATACAATGACCTTGGCGGACCCGCGTTGAAGCAGTTTGCTGGAGAAGCCGGCTGGCAGGTTTTAGCCGAGGCGATTGTGCCCGACGAAGCGAACCGTATACAGGACACGATCCGATCTTTCTCACAGCAGGGCTGCGGATTGATTCTTACGACCGGCGGGACGGGAATTGGATCGCGCGACGTTACGCCGGAAGCGATCCGCGCCATTATGCGCCTGGAGTTGCCCGGCTTCGGTGAAGTCATGAGAGCGGAATCGATGAAGATCACGCCGAACGCGATTTTGTCGCGCAATCTGGCGGCCATTATCGATCAATCGCTCGTTATCGCGCTTCCCGGAAAACCCAGCGGCGCAGTTGAATGTCTCGGTTTCGTTACCGGCGCGATTCCGCATGCCGTCTCGCTCGCGCAAGGCACGCCGACTTCTTGCTAAGATAGGGGTGTGACTCTTGGCTCTGGTTTGTAAAGGCGAACGTCCAACTCCGAAAGCTTTCGCGACCAGGCAGCCCCTTTGCCGTCCAATTCGACTGGTCGCGCGCTTTTCACAGCAGACGCACACCGCCGCAATGGAAGGAGATTTATCGACGCGCAACAGGCGCTGAGCGTCCTCGGCGATTCAGAAGAGCAGCGGTCGCTTGCGTGGAGATGCAGCGGATGCGGCCACATCAAGCATTTCACGCGACCCGTGCCGGCCGAAGTCGCGCCGCCATGTCCAAAGTGCGGGAGCGAATCTTTTCGGGCGTGCTGACTTTAGTCAGATCGAATGGTTATTCAAAAAAAGCTGCTCTTGAAAGTTGTGCGCCGCAGCGTATGATGCCCGGCTGATTTAGAATGTCCCGCGCATTTCCTTGTAGGCCGGTGATTTTCCGTGCCTGATCTCCTGACGGCCCAGGAAACGGCTAAGTATCTCCGTATGCCGTTACCCACCGTTTACTATCTCGTTGAACGCGGGCAGCTTCCCGGGATTCAAATTGGCGGCCGCTGGAGAATCAAAAAAGCCTCGCTCGACAAAGACATTCTCAAAGAGGACAGGCCGGGCCAGCCTACCGTTCTCGTTGTTGACGACAATCAACGTTTGCAAACCCTGTTCAAACTCTTCCTGCGAAAGATTGGCTTCAGCCGCGTCGTCGTTGGCACCGTCAAAGACGCACTTGCCGCGCTTGAGAAACAGAAGTTCGATCTAATTTTCCTCGATTCAAAATTGCCAGACGGTCCAGCCGACCACGTTTACGACATGGCCAAGGCCGAACAACCCGATTGCCCGATTATCATTATTACGGGTTATCCCGAAAGCGACATGCTCGACCGAATCTTGGCCAAAGGTCCGATCACCGTTTTGAAAAAACCGCTCAAAGTCGATCAACTCAAGGAAACGCTTCGAATTCTCGGTCATAGGGAAGCGATCAAACTGGCCGCCTAGCCCTCTTGCCGTCGCCGTCGCGACTGCTCTCTCAAGCCCGCAGTGTTGAACTGTAGAGGCTCAAGATCGCCGCAAGAACAAGGATTCGCATAGCACGATCTAACGAGATAAAGCTGAGCCACCGCTACCGACACCGAGCATCGCCTGTGAGTTTAAGCTTTTAATCATCGAAAGTGAAGTTAATCGCCGGGTAGCGGTTCCTCCAGCGATTTGTTAGATGGTTAGCGTGGCTGCTCACTGAAGGGAAGAGCGATGTTGTGTTCGGAGAGGACGCGCTTGTAATGGTTCAATCTCTCCCAAAGCTCGTTTCGGAGTTCCTTGAGTTCCGCGAAGGTTTCTGTGGATCCTTCTTTTTTTGCGAGCGCGCACGCTTCGTCGGCCGTGATGCAAAGGCGATAGAGCGAATCGCTTGAACGAGGAGCCAGGGAAAGTGCCGCCCTGGATGACGCATGACTGCCATGTCTCTCGCGCGCGCGTGGAAAGCTCCCACAAGGTGAATGCCAGGCCAGCAAAATGGCTGGCAAACCGCGCAACGATTGATTTTCACAACGCTCGAACTGCCAGGGCACATGCAAGCCTTCCGGGGGTTTCTAAACCTTAAATCTGGGTTCGATTCCCCGTGGGCGCAGGCGGGACTAATGCCGGTCCGTGGCGCTGCGCAGCTCGGCGCAACGCTGCGCACCGCGTTGTCCGGTAAGATGCTGCTCAGGCTCGATTTGACCAAACCACCACAGCTTGTTATGTTATTAATCCCCATACACCATTTGATGTGGAAAAACAATCCAGCCAACGCGGGTCATCGAGGATCATCCAAGATTCATCACGGCAGAACCTAACATATCGAGAAGCCGCGCACGCCGAGGCAAATAGGGCCGTAGACGCTGTGCTCAAGCCGAAGGTTGGGACTGGCATCGTCCCGGACTCATTCGCGAAATGGGTTGAAAACAACTCGCGGATGATCGGCGGGCGTTAAGAACGGGACGAGGGGGAGACGTTGGCCTCGGATGGGGGGACCGTGTTCGAAGCCGATTTTGGTCAGAGACCGCTGGTCCAAGCCGCTCATTTCCTCAAAAGGGCGCAAGTATCGCGACATGAATTGTAGCCTCTTCAGCCCGCAACTTAAGAGGGCCTAGATTAATTACCGAATTCCAGAGTTTTTCTGTGCGTTGCTCGTTGAAGTCGATCTGCAGCGCGCCGGGCGTTGAAAATGCAATCCGGTCACCGCATTGCGAATTGACTAGTCGAGATCAAAGACGTTGAGAGTTGATGGGTTGAGAGGTTGAGAGACTCGTTGCGACAATGAAATATCCTTCGACATCTGGTGAATTCGGTCTGCAATGCCGAGTCCGTGCCGTGGATCGTGCTGAAGCGCCTTCAAAATCAGCATATCCAGCGTGCCGTAAACCAGGTCAGGCTTCTCTTTCGTCATAAATCTTTATACCTAGACAGTCTTGGTGAAGAAAATCGTTCAATCATTTGCCTAGACTGTCAAGAGGGGAATTATTCATTGTTCAACAACGGAGTTGAGGCCTCGCCAGAGTTGAACAATCGACCCGCCACACTCCGGCCTGATTCGCCTTGTCCCGGGATGATGAGTTTTCTGGAAATCGAAGAATCGGCATTTAGATTCCGGAAGTTTTGTTACTAAAGGCAACAACATTCAAACTCATCTTACTCGCCCCAGGCATGAGCATTGTGGCCGGCGATGGAATCGCTCAGACCACTGCACGCGATTATTGCAATCGCGGCGTCGCCAGGCAGAAAAAAGGCGATCTGGACGGCGCCCTCGCGGATTACAACCGAGCGATCGAACTCAATCCCCGGGATGCTGCCGCTTACAACAATCGCGGCTCGCCAAAATGGCGAAAGGCGATCTGGATCGCGCCTTGGCGGACTACGACCGCGCGCTTCAAATCAGCCCAAGGAACTTCGAGATTCGCGCTAATCGCGGCGTTGCTAGACAAAGGAAGGGCAATCTGGATGGCGCGCTCGCGGATTATGAGATCGCGATCAAACTCTATCGGAAATATGCGTTCGCCTACAGTAACCGGGCCAACCTCAAAATGGCGAAGAATGATCTTGATGGCGCGCTTGCCGATTGCAATCGCGCGATCGAATCAATCCTAAAGACGCTACCGCCTACAATAACCGCGCTCTGATCGAAACGGCGAAAGGCAATCTGGATGCTGCGACAGCAGATTTCAGTCGGGCAATTATTTTAACTCGGAAGGTCGTTAAGTGCGAGCGCGTGCGGGTTCGAGGAATATGACCCACTCCACTCGACGGACGACCTGAAACGTCTGGTTAGGCTTCGCGCGCGATTGACGCCGTCGCCGTTCCGCTATTGATACCCTGCGACACTGCGACCCGGAAACATAGCGTCAGTGCAACCGACGATTCACTGCATTCTGGCCGACAAATCGCGTGAAGTGCTACAACGCATCAAAATTGGTCCCACCGGTTCAAAACAAGAGAGGTTTAGGGCTTTAGTGGTTTGGGGTTTCGTCTTGACATTGGGCCGGCTCTTTGCACAAAATCATCGGTCTCAAATAGAATCTGAATCAGGCCGGGGCGTTTCCTCCCGGTAGCTCCTCCTCCCTTTTCAGGTTTGCGGTCCCACGATTGATAACCGGGAGGAGGAGCAAAGTCTATATGTTTGAGTGTTTGAGCCAATTCACACCAAAGCTGCAACTCTTCCTCTACCAAATTCAATTAGCCGGTCGCCTTTGCGGCACGGCTTTCTTGTCGGCGCGCTTGCGGTCGTGTTGTCGTGGTTTGCGCTTTTGCCAATGGCTCGGGCCGTAAGTCCAGCACCGGACGGCGGTTATTCTGGGCAAAACACCGCCGAGGGGGACGGTGCGCTCTTTAGCAACACAGGCGGCACCGACAACACGGCCAACGGTTTTGATGCACTGGCGAGCAACACAACGGGCAACAGCAACACGGCAATCGGTTTTGAGGCGCTCTTTAGCAACACAACCGGCGTTGCCAACACGGCCACCGGTACTGGCGCGCTCGAAGACAATACAGTTGGGGCGCTCAGGCCCCTCCCACATTGGCAATATTGTTCAGCTCTTCAGCGCCTCGAACGGCACGTCGGTCTTGGCGCGGACAACGTCTTCGGTAACGCCCGGATGTAGTTCGGTGAGAACGAGTCCGCCGCCCTTTTTTACCTCGAACACACACAGATCGGTGATGATGAGGTTGACGACTCCAAGTCCCGTGATGGGCAGTGTGCACTTCTTCAAAATCTTCGGGCTGCCGTCCTTCGCGCAGTGCTCCATCACCACAACAACGCGCTTCACTCCGGCGACGAGGTCCATTGCCCCACCAGGTCCTTTCACCATCTTTCCTGGAATCATCCAGTTCGCGATGTCGCCGCTGTCTGTTACTTCGAAGGCACCGAGGATCGCCAGGTCGATGTGCCCGCCGCGAATCATCGTGAATGAATCGGCGCTCGAGAAAAACGCTGACCCGGGCATCGCGGTAATAGTTTGCTTGCCGGCATTGATCAGGTCGGCGTCCACTTGATCCTCAGTTGGAAACGGACCGATGCCGAGCAGCCCGTTTTCAGACTGCAAAGTGACATTCATGCCTTTCGGAATGTAATTAGCCACAAGGGTCGGAATGCCGATGCCGAGGTTGACGTAGTAACCGTCCCGAAGCTCTTGAGCCGCGCGCTTTGCCATCAACTCACGGATCGGATTCTCTTTTTTTGAAGTCGCGTTGCCCTGCACCGTGCGGAACTCGATCCGTTTCTCGTAGCTAGCGCCTTGGATGATGCGATCGACGAAGATGCCCGGCGTGTGGATCTGGTCGGGATCAAGCTCGCCGATCTCGACGAGTTGCTCGACTTCCGCAACGCAAACTCTGCCGCAACTCGCGATCATCGGATTGAAGTTCCGTGATGTTTTTCGAAAAATAAGGTTGCCGGATTTGTCCCCCTTCCAAGCCTTCACCAGCGAAAGCTCAGCCGTGATCCCGGGTTCGAGCACGTATTCCTTGCCGTCGAAAACTTTCGTCTCCTTGCCCTCGGTAAGCTTCGTTCCGAATCCGGTCCGAGTGTAGAACCCCGGGATGCCTGCGCCGCCTGCGCGCAACCGCTCGGCGAGCGTGCCCTGTGGGATGAGCTCAAGCTCGAGTTCACCGGCGAGAACTTGTCGCTCGAACTCCTTGTTCTCGCCGACATAGGAGGCCATGACCTTCTTCAATTGGTGTGTAGTGAGCAGGACTCCCATGCCGAAGTTATCGACGCCAGCGTTGTTGCCCACGATCGTGAGGCCCTTGACGCCGCTCTCGTGCAAGGCGGCGATAAGATTCTCTGGTATCCCGCACAGCCCGAATCCGCCGGCAGCAATGGTCATGTTGTCGTGGAGAAGCCCTTTAAAAGCAGCGGTCGCGTTAGGATAGACTTTGCTCATGTGGAGAGATTAACCACGGATTATCCGAATGCGAGCGAGACGGCGCCGTCCAGAGTTGCCGACGCAGAATTCGTCGGCAGATTGGGGTTTCAATTTTCCAATGACCAAAACGCTCGCTCATCAACTAGCCGATTATACCTGCTCACTACGCTTCGAAGATCTTTCGAAGGAAACTGTCCACGAAGTGAGACGCCGGATGGTCGATTCGTTCGGCTGCGCAATCGGCGCCTGGAACGAAGAGCCGTGCAAAATCGCGCGCAGCGTCGCATCTGAATTTTCGGCGAAGAATGGATCGACAATCATCGGAACGGCGCACCAAGCCCCACCGGACTGGGCTGCGTTCGCGACCGGCTGCTGCATTCGTTACTTCGATTACAACGATACCTATTTGTCGAAGGAACCGGCGCATCCGAGCGACAATATTTCCGCCGCGCTCGCCGTTGCGGAAAGCGTCGGCGCGACCGGCAAGGAATTGATAACCGCAATCGCGCTCGCTTACGAAGTGCAATGTCGTTTTTGCGACGCGGCCAGCATTCGCGCGCGCGGCTGGGACCACGTGACTTACGGCGCATTTTCAACGGCACTCGCGGCCGCGAAATTGATGAAACTTGATCCGGAGAAAACGCGGCACGCCGTGAACGTCGCCGGCGTGGCCTGCGCGGCGATGCGACAGGCGCGCGTAGGCGAACTTTCGCACTGGAAAGGCGTCGCGTTTGCCGATGCAGCGCGACGCGGCGTTTACTCTGCGCTCCTCGCACGCGCGGGCATGACCGGTCCTGCGCCGATTTTCGAAGGACAAATGGGATTTGAAAAGGAACTTGGCGTTTCGTTAGGCGACGTCGGCGAAAAATTCAAAGGTGCGCCGGCGATGATTCTCAACACGAGCATCAAATACTGGCCGGCAGAATATCACAGCCAAAGTGCGATTGAAGCAGCGTTATTTTTGCGCGAGCAAGTCGGCGCCGGCGTTGAAGTGAAATCGATGACGATCGAAAGCCACGACGCGTCCGTGGACATCATCGGGAGCGAGCCGGAAAAGTGGAAACCGGAAACGCGCGAGACAGCTGACCACAGTTTGCCTTACATCACGGCGATCGCGTTTATCGATGGCGAAGTGACGGAAAGACAATTTCAACCGGCGCGTTTCATGGATCCGAAGATCTGGAAATTTTTGGAAAACGTGAAAGTCGAGCGCAATGCCGAATTGAGCGCAATGTATCCGGGCGCGGTCGCGAACATCGTGCATGTCGATCTTGCAGATGGCAGACGGCTGACCAAGCGTGTCGATTATCCGCTCGGGCACGCGAAGAATCCGCTCGAGGATTTTGAAGTGGAAAAGAAATTCTTGTCGCTTGTCGATCGAACGTTCACCCGTGATCACGCGGCAAAAATTATCGAGCACGTCTGGCGTTTGGACGAACAATGCGACGTGCGTCATTTGATGAAGCTGCTGCGAGTTCACTGAAATGAAAAAAACTGAGCACAAGACCACGGCTTTCCGACAACTCATCGCAAAAGGCGCGGTGATGCTGCCGGGCGTGGCGAACGCGGCGATGGCGCGGCAAGTCGAGCAAGCTGGATTCGAGGCGGTCTACATCAGCGGCGCGGGAATGGCGAACGCAACTGCGGGCGTGCCGGACATTGGACTGTTGAGCATGACCGAAGTCGTTAGGCTGGCCGGCTACATTGCGCAGGCAGTGAAGATTCCGGCGATTGTCGATGCTGACACAGGATTTGGAGGCACCGAGAACGTGGCGCGAACGATTCGCGAATTGGAGGCGGCTGATCTCGCCGGGTGTCACATCGAGGACCAGGAGTTTCCGAAGCGTTGTGGACATCTTCCCAGCAAGTCGATTGTCGATCTGGAAGAGATGGTTGGGAAGATCAATGCAGCCGTGGCGGCGCGACGAGATCCCGATTTTTTGATCATTGCGCGGACGGACGCGCGTGCTACGGAAGGGTTCGATCGTGCGGTCGATCGCGCAGGTGAGTATCTCGCAGCGGGCGCAGACGCAATTTTTCCCGAGGCGCTGCAGACACCGGAGGAGTTCCGCGATTTTGCGAAGGAAATCGAACTGCCGTTACTGGCAAATATGACGGAGTTTGGCAAAAGCCCGCTGCTTTCGTTTCGGGAGCTCGCGGATTTCGGTTATCGGATGGTCATTTTCCCGCAGAGTGCTTTTCGTGTTGCCATGAAGGCGACCGATCAATTTTTGCGGGCGTTGAAAATCGCGGGGACGCAATCGGATTGGATCGATCAGATGCAAACGAGAGACGAACTTTACGATTTGCTTGAGTACGATCCGGCCGCGGAAAATTGGCCAGGTTTTCGCGACCATTGATTTGTCGAACGGTGTATCGCAGTTAAGGTCAAACAAAACACGATGAGTACGGAAACCACACCAGCTTACAGTCCCGGTTTGGCCGGAGTTATCGCGGGCGAAACTAAAATCTGCTCGGTCGACCCGAATGCGGGGCTGATGTATCGCGGCTACGACATTCACGAAATGGCATCGCAGGCCAGCTTCGAAGAGGTTGCATATCTGCTGATCAATGGCGAGTTGCCCGACGGGAAGCAACTGGCTCAGTTTACACGGCAAATTGCGTCCGAGCGCGTTCTGCCGGGTGCTGTGATCGAAATGCTGCGGCTTTTTCCGCGCTCGTCGCATCCGATGGACCTGGTGCGCACTGGAGTGTCGATGCTCGGTTCGTTTGACGAGGAGCTGAACGACAACTCACACGGCGCGAACTTGCGCAAAGCCATTCGGCTGATCGCCCGCGTCTCTACCCTCGTCACAGATGGTTGGCGCATTTCGCAGGGCGAAGAGCCGCTCCCCGAAAGGCTCGACCTCACGCAGGCCGGTAATTTTTTCTATAAATTGAACGGCGATGTTCCGCAAGATTGGCAGATCAGAATGCTGGACACGATTTTCATTTTGTATGCCGACCACGAATTCAACGCATCGACATTCGCCGCGCGCGTGGCTGCGTCGACGCTCGCCGACATGTATGCGGCGGTGACCTCCGCGTGTGCCACGCTGAAGGGACCGTTGCACGGCGGGGCCAATGAAGAATCGATGAAGATGCTTGAGGAGATTAAAACGCCGGACCGCGCGGAGGCGTGGTTGACGAAGAAACTTGCGGCGAAAGGGAAGATCATGGGCTTCGGGCATCGCGTTTACAAAAAAGGGGATTCTCGGGTGCCAGTTATGCGCGAGATCGGGCGCGACCTCGGCAAAAGAACCGGCAAAGAACAGTGGATTGCGATTTGCGAAAAGCTCGAAGAAGTGATGGAACGCGAAAAGCAACTTTATGCGAATGTCGATCTTTATGCTGCACCGGTTTTCTGGATGCTTGGTTTCGCACCAGAACTTAACACCCCGCTTTTTGCGGCTTCGCGCGTGGCCGGATGGTGCGCGCACGTGGTTGAGCAGCACGATAACAATCGCTTGATCCGGCCGCGCTCACTTTACACTGGTCCCCCGGCGCGACCCTATCACGGGGTTTCGTCAGACGGCGCAGCAGAAAAATAGCGGTGACGAGCAACGAATCGAAATCGCTGCAGGAACGCTACGCTCCGGAAAACGCCTGCTGGGGATGCGGTCCCGCCAACGCAGAGGGGTTGCGGATCCGCAGTTTTTCGAAGGGCGACGAAGTGGTCGCCGAATGGAAACCAGAACAAAAATACGAAGCATTTCCCGGAGTCCTGAATGGCGGGGTGATTGGAACGTTGCTCGATTGTCATTGCAACTGGGCAGCGGCCTATCATTTGATGAAACGCGCCGGCGCGGACCATCCGCCATGCACGGTCACCGCACAATACGCGATCAAGTTGCTTCGGCCAACGCCGACGAATGGGCCACTTTCTCTTTCCGCCAAGATTGTCGATCTTAGCGAGAATCGGGCGACGGTGGAGGGAACGTTGACTGCCGCTGGAAAAGTATGTGCGACTTGCCGCGGAAATTTTGTCGCCGTCAAAGAAGGACATCCTGCCTACCATCGCTGGTAAATTGTAGCCACGGTGCTTCGTCGCCATGCCGCGGCGCCCGACAGAGCGGGCGGCGACGACGGAATTCGTTGCCCGAAATTCGTCGATGCGCGAATGCAAAGGTTGCGTTTAGCTGCGGTCATGAAAACTTCAAAATTTCGCATTACTCCTCTCCCGACCGAGGTCGCAGAGGCAGCGCGGCGATCCGCTGGAAACGGAGTGCCAGATCATGACGTGGTGGTTGCAGACACTCCACGCAGTTTTCCGTGCCGGCATTGTTTGCGTTTCGCTCAGCCCGGCGAACGCGTGATTCTTTTTCCATACACGGCAATTCCACCGGGTCATCCATATTCCGAAAGCGGACCGGTGTTCGTGCACGCCGAGCCGTGCGAACGCTACGCGGCGACGCATGAATTCCCGGCGGACTTTCGCAACGGTCGTGTGATGCGAGCTTATAACTCGACGTTTGAAATGATCGATGCCGAAGTCGTGAACGGAGACGAAGTTGAAGCAATAATTGAAAAGCTGCTCCAAAACCCGGAGACTGCGTTCGTGGATGCGCGCAGCGTGACTCGCGGTTGTTACACATTTCGAATCCAACGCGCATGAAAACGCTGGAACTTCTTCCTCCTACGGAAACGATGTATCGCGCTTTGGTGAAGCGCGACCCTAGCTTCGAGGGAATCTTTTACGTCGCTGTTCGCACGACAGGAATTTTCTGCCGGCCAACCTGCTCCGCGAAGAAACCGGCCCCCGAAAATGTCGATTTTTTCGCGACCCCAAGTGAAGCGTTGCACAGTGGCTATCGGCCGTGTTTGCGTTGCAACCCGATGGATCCGGGCCAGCGCCCGCCGAAATTGATTGAGCGCTTGCGTGCGGAAGTGGAACGCGCGCCAGGCGGGCGATTAACTGACAAGGAGCTCGCGGCCATGTCGATTGATCCGTCCACGGCGCGGCGGCAGTTCAAGCGCCACTACGGAATGACCTTTCAAGCGTACCATCGCGCGCGGCGAATGGGACTCGCATTGCGCGCGGTGCGGCGCAGCGGACGTGTCGACCAAGCGCGGAACGGCAGCGGCTTTGGATCGGAAAGCGGTTTTCGTGACGCCTTCGCCCGTATTTTCGGTGAAACCCCAACGACGGCCAAAACGCACAGCTGTTTGTTTGCCGAGCGAATTGAGACACCACTTGGCGCGATGCTCGCAATCGCCGATGACGAAGGCTTGCGTTTGCTCGAGTTCGTGGACCGGCGCGCGATGGAACATGAATTGTCGATCTTGCGTAAACGGCTACGGACAAATGTCGTGCCGGGCGAACATCAACACCTCGACACGCTTCGCTCGCAACTGGCGGATTATTTTTCCGGTAGGAATCTCGACTTCACTGTTCCAGTCGCTCCGATCGGTTCGAATTTTCAACTGCGTGCCTGGAAAATCTTGCAGTCCATTCCCGTTGGGGAAACGCGCTCCTATTCATGGATGGCGCAGCGTCTTGGCGACGGCAACGCCCGACGCGCTGTTGGGCGCGCCAATGGCACAAACATGGTTTGCATTGTCATTCCGTGTCATCGCGTCATTCGGGCCGACGGAACGCTCTGCGGCTATGGCGGTGGATTGTGGCGCAAAAAATGGCTGCTTGATCACGAGCGGCGCTACGCGCAAAAGTGAATCGTAATCACTAATTAGTGAATAGATTGGTGCAGGTTCAATACATAGGTAACACTGTAGGTTCAATACATAGGTAACACTTCAGGGGCAGAGAAGGCTAAGAAAATAGCCTTTATGCCGTGGAAGAAGACAGAACCTATGGAACAGAGAATGGAGTTTGCGTTGAAGGCAATGAGGACGCTCAATTTTCGGGCGTTGTGCCAGGATTACGGGGTTAGTACCAAAACGGGGTATAAATGGAAGGAGCGTTTTATCCGGGATGGTCTGGCCGGGATGAAAGAGCAATCGCGGCGGCCTAAAGGCCATTGTGAGCAACTGCCCGAGGAAGAAGTGTGCGAGATTGTGCGTTTGAAACTGGCGCACTTGAGCTGGGGGCCACGCAAGATTGGGGAGCTCTATCTGCGTCGGCATGGAGAGGTGGCCAGTGAGAGCACTTTGAAGCGGGTACTGGAACGAGCCGGTTTAACCCAGAAGCGACGCCGGCGGCGCTCGACTGAAGCGGGGCGGTTGAGCAGTGGGCGCAAAGCTGGGGCCGCCAATGAAGTGTGGACAGTAGATTTTAAGGGCTGGTGGAGGAATGGAGGAAGACGCTGCGAACCGTTAACCGTACGAGATGAGCATAGTCGTTACCTTTTGGAGGTGCGTGCGCTGGCTGACGGGCGGAGCGAAACTGTGCGTGCCAATTTCGAGCAACTCTTCGGGCGCTACGGTTTACCCCAGGCAATCCGGAGTGACAACGGGTGCCCTTTTGCCAGCAGGAACGCTCTGCTTGGCTTGAGCCGCTTGTCCGCCTGGTGGGTGGCATTGGGGATCGACTTGGAAAGAGGTCGACCAGGTCACCCCCAGGACAACGGAGCCCATGAGCGGATGCATCAAGATATCAGCCGTGAGGTGGAAGCCTTAGGACAATCCGATCAGGAGGCGCTGGACCTGTGGCGACAGACATTTAACTACGAGCGGCCGCACGAGGCGCTGGGGATGCGCTGCCCAGGCGAAGTTTACACCTGCGCAGAGCGAAAATATGAAGGCACGCCAGAGGATCTGGATTATCCGCAGATGTGTCCGCGGCGAGTTAGCAAAGATGGACTGGTTAAGCTAGATGGAGAGGTGCTTTTCCTCAGCAGCGCCCTGGCCGGTTGGTCGGTGGGACTCAAGCCGATCACCCCGGAGCTGATGGAAGTTTGGTTTGGACGCCTCTTGCTTGGCCAGGTGGATCTGAGCGCGAGCAGTTTTATTCGGGCCGATACCCGCTTGGATAAAAGGCAACAAGTGGCTGCTATCCACCCGAATAAAACTGCAGATGAAACAGAAAAAGTCTAAACAATGATCTACAAAGTGTTACCTATGTTCTGACCCAAAAGTGTTACCGATGTTCTGACTGCGCCGATTTGCGTTTCACACCATTCACTTATCACCAGTCACCATTCGCCATATGTGAATGGATGCCCAAACACGAGCAACCGATCTGAAGACTTGAACAAGGGCGAATCTCTTGGTCGCTGAATCCGGTGAAATTGCCAGACGCTCGCTACCTCCTCGTAAAACCCAGAGAAATTCGTCTTCTTCACTGCTCGACCGAAAGACACGAGCGAGCTTTCTGTCATGGACTTTAAGTTCGCTTCCTCTGGAATTTCAGCCGATGCTTCTGACTCTTTCTCCGGCTTACCGGCGGCCTTAATCGTGAACTTCACCGCCGTCGCCAGGTCGTCGTTCATGTAAATTTCTACGGCCACCCTTTCGTCGGTTTAGTGAGCCGAGAAAATACGCCGCGAGATTTTTTCGCAAAAAGGGGCGCGGATTTCCGGCGGCATAGCGAAATCCGCTCAGTCGTGTGCGAATTGTAAGGCTGCAGCGGCCTTAAGGGCCGACTCTCACCAAGGCGCGGTTAGAGGTTAAATCCCACATGTTTTTAAGGCATAGAATGACAAAATTCTTGACATTTGTAAACCCGAACTTGTAAGAATCGCGGCACATCCGAATAGGCCAAGCCGTTCCGGCGCAGGGGTACCAGTGGGTCATTCGCTGAAGTGACTTCCCCCTTCGGTTTCGAAATCGATCTCAACAACAGAAGAGAGAGAAAACAGCATTATGAACGCACCGTTCCAGAAGGTCGTGAGAAACAAAAACAAAACACTTAAGAGATCAGTTCGACGGATCGCGGTCGTTACTGGGCTGTTGTGGGCGGCGACGGTTTGCCTGGCCCCGTGCATGCGAGGGCAGGGCGTTTCCGCAAATGCCCACGAGCGCAAGACGACCTTAACGGTTTCTGCTTCTTTTGCAGCGGCGCCCGTAACGCCCCCCAACTTTAGCCAGGCACGCGGTTTTTACGATACTCCTTTTCTGCTTAGTTTAACCTCCGATCCCGGGACACAGATTCGTTATACCCCTTGGACGGAACTGTTCCAACCGACACGTCCGGAACAGTTTACAGTGGGCCAATCTCCATCTCGACGACTTCGGTGGTGCGTGCGGTCGCGTACGATTCTTCCAGCCCGCCGGTAGTTTCGGTTAGCGTGACCAGTTCCTACATTTTTCTCGGTGATGTCATTCAGCAGCCGACGAACATTCCCGACCCGAACAACCCCAAGTTTTCCCAATACCCAAGCGGCTACTTGCGGGAAACGTATGATGTAGGCCGCAATTATACTGCGGTCCATGATTATGAGATGGACCCCAATATTGTTAACGATCCAGCTTATAGCAGCGAGATCATCCCAGCTTTGCAGGCGGTGCCGACTCTTTGCCTTGTGGCCAATGTGGCTGATATGTTCGGCGCAAGCGGGTTCTATGACGGTGACGAGAATGATCCTAACGCAACCAAGCCATGCTCGATCGAAATCCTGTACCCGAGTAGTGCCACGAAAAACATTCAGGCCAACTGCAGTGTCGAGCCGCATAGCCATAATAGATTGAAGCGGTCTCTGCACCTCGGGTTCTCCAGCGCCTTCGGCCCTTCCAAGCTAACCTCGACCATTATGCAGGATGCGCCGCTGAACGGTAACTCGGCAGCTAATAAGTTCGACTCCATTATCCTGCGTGGCGGCAATAACCGCTCGTGGGCGAGGATGTGGAACCCGGATGCAACCACCTACACCGAGGATGAATGGTATCGTGAGAGCCAGATCGCCATGGAAGGCTTTGGGCCGCATGGCAATTTCGTCCACCTGTATATTAACGGACTTTACTGGGGTCTGTATAACGCAGCGGAGCGGCCGGACGAATCTTTCGCCTCCATCTATTTTGGGGGAGACAAGGCCAACTGGTTTTCCCTGAATCATGACGGCCGCACCAATGGCGATGCTACGCGCTGGAATTACCTGGTTGGTCCATTGATCGCCAAGGATATGACAGTGGGCGCTAACTATGACGAACTTAGAGGGTATCTCGACGTTAACGAGTATTCAGATTACCTCATCCTTTCTTGGTACATGGCGATGACCGACTGGCCTGGCAACAACTGGTTTGTCGCTAACCGAAACGACACTGATCCGCTCGGCGTAACCCCGACCAGGTATTTTACCTGGGATGGCGAATGGTCCTGGGACCGCGGTCTTAACTTCAGTGTCTCCGGCGCCTGGGTGCATCCTTCGTTCCGCAACGGTGCGACCGACTCAAATTACCTTCCGAAGATCTGGCGTTCACTGAAGGTAAACAGCGATTTCATGATGCAGTTTGCTGATCGCGTTTACCTGCACAACTTCAACAATGGCGCATTAACCGACCAGAATTCCAGCTCGCGCTGGAATGTGTTGAACACCTCCATTCAAAGTGCTGTCGTCGCCGAATCGGCTCGCTGGGGTGATTCCTTGCTTGGGTTGCCGCAGCAAACGAGGCGTACGCGCAACTTTGATTGGCAGAACGAGGTAAACAATATCGCCTCGATCATGAATGGCAACGTCAGCAGGTTCATTACGGCGCTGCGCGGTCAGGGTTATTATCCATCAATTGATCCGCCCGTGTTCAATCGGCGAGGTGGAACAGTCCCCCAAGGGTTTCAGGTCACCCTAACGAACCCGAATGGGAGCGGCGCGATCTATTTCACAACCGATGGCAGTGATCCACGCCTCTCTGGCGGCGCGATAAATCCCACAGCGCAACAGTATCAATCGCCAATCACGATTTCGTCTGATGAAACATTGAGCACTCGGGTGGTGGCAGGCTCGACCTGGAGTGCGTTAAACAAGGCGACATTCACAACCGGATTCGTATTTGGAGACCTCGCGGTGTTCCAGGCCGATTCGGCTGCGGCCAACAACACGACTTTTTCGATCGTGGAACTGAGTTCAACGACGCCTGCCGCTAATCCTGTTCAAACAATCTCAATTAGTGGCACCGGGGTTAATGCTCTGCGGGCGAGCGGCTCGGCGTCAAGCACGGGTTATCTTGCCGATAACAACGACGGGACATTGCTCTGTTTCACCGCCCATAACTCAACCACCACTTCCGGGAATGCAAATACGATACTCCCGCGCGGGGTAGGGACCCTTGATGGCAGCGGTGCGTTTACACTCCAGACTACCTACACAGGGATCAGCGGTAATCAGACGCGCGGAGCAACGAGCTTGGACAAGCATCCGGAACCGGCGCGCCCGTCTCCACCATCTCCGCTCCATCAGGCGGAATTTTGACTGGGTTACCAGGATTACCTCCTACGGTAGGCAGCAATCAAGATTTTTACATGATATCGTCGAGTAACAACGGAACCGCGTTCGATGTCTTGTATATCCTTTCGGCTTCCAGCGCGACGGCGGGTACGATCAGCAAGTATTCGCTGCTGAATGGTTCCTGGGCCGCGAATGGGACCTCCAGCACTACCTTCGGCGGATTTGGCCTGGCGGCGGAGGGCAATGGGAGCGGTGCATTCTTATACATAACCACGGGCACGGGCGCTACGGCCACTAACAACGTGGCCAAACTAACTGACACGGCCGGACATAATTCCACGATCAATATCATCACCGGAAATAACGTGACGTTGTACACTGCTCCGACGGCAACGGTCGTTAAAGGGATTGCGTTTGCTCCGTCTAGAGCCACACCGACGCCGACGCCGACGCCGACGCCAACCCCGACGCCAACCCCGACGCCGACGCCGACGCCAACCCCGACGCCGACCCCGACGCCAACCCCGACCCCGACGCCGACCCCAACCCCAACACCGACCCCGACCCCGACGCCAACCCCGACCCCGACGCCGACCCCAACCCCAACACCGACCCCGACCCCGACGCCGACCCCAACCCCAACACCGACCCCGACCCCGACGCCAACCCCGACCCCAACCCCAACACCAACACCAACACCAACACCAACACCAACTCCGACACCGACCGCAACTCCAACACCCACTCCTACGCCATCTGGCCCGCAGCTATCAGGAATGACGGTGGTTACGGCTCCGAGTGGCGCGGTGGTGAGCGCGTTCACTAACGGCTACAACTATGACATTCGGAATAGTCTCAGTGTGCGAGCGGACCCGCTCTCTGGAGTAGCCAGCGTTGTCTTTAAGTTCGACGGCAAAGTAATACGAAAGGAAAACACGATTCCGTATTCTGTTGCCGGAGACAGTAACGGGTCCTACACGGCATGGCGGCCGGCGGTGGGTAACCACGCATTAGTCGCAACGCCTTTTAGCGCAACAGGCGGCACGGGTACAGCGGGGACGCCAGTCACAGTTACATTCACAGTTATTAATAGCGGCGCAACCCCAACTCCCACGCCTACAGTTACACCGACGCCTACTGCTACACCGACTCCGACGCCTACTCCAGGTGCGCCGCAGTTATCAGGAATGACAGTGGTCACGGCGCCCGGCGGAGCAGTGGTGGCGCCGTTTACCAACGGTTATAGTTACAGTTCGAGCAGTAATTTGAGTGTGCGCGCCGATCCTGTTTCTGGAGTAGTTAGTGTAACCTTCAAGCTCGACGGCAAATTGATACGAAAGGAAAACACGGTGCCCTATTCTGTTGCCGGAGACAATAACGGGTCCTACACGGCGTGGAGGCCGGCCGCCGGTAACCACACGCTGGTTGCGACTCCATTCAGTGGAACAAATGAGACCGGCACTTCCGGAACGCCGGTGACGATAAGCTTCACCGCTACTCCGTAATTCCGCGCCGAGAGTGGGCAGGAAACGCGCAGAAGGCGCGCGCCCGGGGTGACTCGAACACCCGACCGACGGATTAGAAATCCGTTGCTCTATCCGGCTGAGCTACGGGCGCAGATTGCGACGGCAATATGTCGCTGTGCGCTGACGAAAAATCCAGTGCGGAAATGAAAGACGATGAAGTGTCGAAGCGTCGAAGCGTTAAAGCGAGTAGGGGTTCTGGGCGTTTTGGGGTGTTGGTAGGGTTTGATAGGCAACCGGCTATCAGGATGTTCGAGACAGACTGGCGCTTTCTTTAGCTTCCGCGATTCGAAGCAACGTTTCGCCGCGCACCGGCTTGCTGTCGGTAATTTTCTCGACTTGCCGCAATGCTTCTTGGCTCCGGTCGCGTTTCGGCACGCGGCAATATGCGATCTTGCGGTCGCATGGCAACTGCTCTTAATGCGGCAATGAAAATCTTATTCGTTTTTATCGCTTCGCTTGTTGGGGCGACGGCCACTTTGGCTGATGAGGGAGTTGTCGGAGAATATCAGCTGGTTTCAGCCATCGTTGAGACTCACGGCCAAAAGGTATCGGTGGAAGAACATTCTCTTTTCCGAATAGACACTAAAACTGGCAAGACTTGGGTTTACACGTCTGCCCAAGGCAAGAACGGAAAGTTTATAGCGTACTGGCGCGAGGTTTCTGACCTGCCTGGAGAGCTGTCCGAGTAATAATCTCCATACCGAAAGCCTACCAACACCCGTTTTGGGGGTAGGCCCTGATTGCTAAACGCCGCTGTTTGTTAGGCTCCGCAACTTTACTGATTGTCGGCCACGAGTTGCGGCGCAGCTTTGCTCACTTCAAGCCGATCGCTCACTTTCTGGAGGCCCGTAGTGAGAGCTTCAATCTGCTTCTGCTGCTTGGCTATGGTCGCTTCCTGTTTCTCGACCTTGCGGTGCTCTTTGAGGAACTCGTTGAGCAACATCGCGTTCACCGCCTCGTAGCGCACGGTGTTGACCTTGCCATCGGCATCGCGAGCTACAAGATCGGGGTTTACCTTTTCCACTTGCTCGGCCACGAGGCCGAACTGCGGGATACCATCTGGATCAAGCTCGTGCTTGTAGCGGAAGGTCACTGGCTTGAGCGCCAGGATTGCTTCGCTCGCCTTGTCCATCGGCTTGATCTGGTCCTTGAAGCGCTCCGAGGAAACTACCGTGCCTAGCCGACCGTCGGTATCTATAACTACCCCGACACCTCCGGCTACAGCGACCCCGGTAATGCCAGCGATGAAGGTGTTCGTGTGAGTGCCTTTGGTGCCGATGCGGATGTGATTGGCTTCGCCAGCACTACCAACGTTGCCGATATCGATATTGTTATTGCCCGTGGTGAGATTTGCACCGGCTGAAACGCCCAATGCGATGTTGGCACCGCCGGTTGTGTTGTTATCGAGCGCACCGCTACCGTTGGCCGTGTTGCCGTGACCGGTCGTATTGCTACGGAGCGCTTGAAAACCGTGGGCCGTATTGAAGTTGCCGGTTGTGTTGCCGCGGAGTGCACCCTGACCCTCAGCCGTGTTGTTATCTCCCGTTGAGTTACTATTGAGCGCTTTATAACCGTCGGCCGTATTGCCGCTTCCGGTTGTGTTGCTAAAGAGCGCTTCATATCCAATTGCCATGTTGTTGATGCCAGTTGTGAGGCTGAAGAGTGCATCATCACCCTCAGCCGTGTTGTCGCCGGGATAGCCTCCGTCCGGTGCTGGAGGTGGCAGCTGGGCTCGAGCCATCGGCAAAAGCGCAAAGCATGCAAGAGCGAGGGCGATGACAAGGACACCGCGCCGCAAAGGCGCACGGCTAAGTGGATTGATTAACGATGGAATTGTAATTGTTAGCTGAATCGGCTGATACATATAGACTCTTTTTTCACCTGGTGGCTTACCTTCGGTACAGGTCTGAAAGAGGGGAGAAGCCCCCAGGATGAGCGTCCTACGCCGGATCCAGATCTATTCGATGGCGGCGAGCCTGTCAGAAATCCCCCCCATTTGTCAATGCAGGAATTAATTACGTCCGTCAGAGGATTCGATCGGCGTCAGCAAACGGAATGACGCGCTCCGTTGCGCCTCGATGCAAAGGCGCCCGCCGTCGCGGTGATCTAGCAGCTAAAGAACTCGTGCACTCCTTCGAAACCTTTGAGTTCGTGGGCCCCGGCTGGTTCGTATTTCATCAACGAGCCAAGTTTTGATTTTCCGGCCGCGCTTGTGAGTAGCGAGATGCCTAACGAACCCGCCAACTTTTCCATTCGAAAAACGAAATTCACGTCTTTGCCCATGAGACTTTCCTCACCCATTGACGGAACGCCGCCGATCGCGACCAGACCAAAATGCAAGGCGAGGCGAAAGCGCGGTTCGTTGCGCGCTTGAGCTTGCTTGAGTGGAGCGATCGCGTCGGCAACATTGTCTGTGGCGTCTTTGTCCTCGCGCCAGTAGGCAAAGAATCCGTCGCCCAAGTACTTGTCGATCATGCCTTCGTGCGCCTCGATTATCTCTTTGCATGTCGCGACCCAACCGCCGATCAGTGTAGCCAGCTTGTCACTCGTCAAGCTGCGGCTGAGAGGCGTGAAGTTCTCGATGTCAGCAACGAGCAGCCAGCACGGAACGTTCTCGATCTCGTGAATGGTCCGCTCGATCACCGTGCTTTGATATTCGCCTGTGATTTCTATTGGCTGGCGAAATATGAAGACGTAATCACCGATGATGATTTGATCGAGATCGCAAAGTCTCATCGGCTGATGCACCCGGCGTTTGTTCAACAATGTTCCGTTGCTGCTGCCCAAATCGATCAACCAGAATTCGCCCACATTCTGCACGTTAATAATGGCGTGCCGTCGCGAAACCTTTGGCGAATCGAGAATCAGCAGATTTTTCGGCGATCGGCCGATGGAAAGGTTGCCTTCAATCGGAAGCCGTTTCCCGTCAGTTGCTTCCAGCCACGCGCATTGTTCGCCGCCTGATTCAGCGTTAGCCGGCTGATCTTCGTTGCTGTCGCACTCGTCCGCCGCCATCGCGCCAACTTATAGAGCGACACCTCAAAGATCGACAAGGAAAACTCCGCCGAGATTCCAGACTTTTTACTTTAATCTCGGCAGTCAAATTTGTTAGCATGATAATTTTGTGACTAACGATCCTCCCGACGACGGGTCGGACACAACGTTGCGCGAGTTTGCCAGCGGGCAAAAATTATTCCGCCGTTATACACTCAAACGCACCCTCGGTCGTGGCGGAATGGGAATCGTCTGGCTCGCCCACGATGACGAATTAGAGCTCGAGGTCGCGCTCAAATTTCTGCCCGACCCGATCATCCGTGACCACGCCATGCTTAGCGACCTGAAACGCGAAACGCGGCGCAGCCTCGAGCTCACGCACAAGAACATCGTCCGCATTTACGATTTCATTCATGATGAAACGTCGGGTTGCATCTCCATGGAGTATATCGATGGCGACACCCTTTCCAATTTGCGCGCCGACAAGCCGCACAAGATTTTTGAGCCTGCCGAACTGACCGACTGGATGAGTCAGCTTTGCGACGCGCTCAATTACGCGCACAATCACGCGCGCATCATCCATCGCGATCTCAAGCCGACGAACTTGATGGTGAACCAGCGCGGCGACCTAAAAATTTCCGACTTCGGCATCGCCCGCAATTTGAGCGATTCAGTGAGCAAGCTGACGATGCAACCGGGTAAGAGCGGCACGCTGGTTTACATGAGCCCGCAGCAACTCGACGGCGAGCGCGGCAATCATCTCGACGATATCTATTCGCTCGGGGCAAGCATTTACGAACTGCTCACCAGCAAACCGCCATTTTATTCCGGGAATGTCGATCGTCAGATTCGTGAAAAAATTCCATCAACAATGACGCAGCGGCGCAAAGAACTCGGCGTCGAGGGCGATCCGATTGATGCGGCGTGGGAAGAAGTTGTCCAAGCCTGCTTGGCGAAAAATCCTAATCGGCGTCCGCAAAGTGTCGCGGAAATCGCGAAGCGTTTAAAAGTGCCATCGCCGAAAACCCGACACGCGCGGCGCGCGGCGGCCAAAGCCTCGAAACGAACCGGTATCCTCGCCGCGATCGCGCTGTTGATCGGCATCGCAGCAATCTGCGGCTGGTATTTCAGATTCTTCCAAAACTTCGGCAAGATACGAAATGTTGTGACAATTCAACCATCAGTGACCGAGCCCAAAGCCTCGCCGAAAACGTCTGCGCCGCTGGCTGCCTCGGACAAAAGCATTGCCGTGCTACCGTTTGAGAACTTAAGCCGTGACCCAGATAACGCCTTTTTCGCTGATGGGGTGCAGGACGAAATTCTAACGAACCTGGCCAGGATCGCGGATTTAAAGGTGATCAGCCGCACAAGCGTGATGCCATACAAGAGCAACGCCACCCGCAACCTTCGTGCGATTGGGAAAGCGCTCGGCGTGGCACATCTGCTCGAAGGCAGTGTGCAGCGTGCTGGCGGGAAGGTGCGGGTGAACGCGCAGTTGATCGACGCTCGCACCGACATGCATCTCTGGGCCCAGAGCTATGACCGCGACCTCGCGGATGTTTTTGCCATCCAGAGCGAAATTGCCAAGACGATCGCTGACCAGCTTCAAGCCAAAATTTCTCCTAGCGAAAAAGCTGCAATTGAAAAACCGCCCACGAAGGATCCTATCGCCTACGACCTCTACCTGCGCGCCCAGCTACTCTACGCCGACACCACGGATTCAATCCAGGCGAAGCAGAAGCTACCCAAAGCCGCGCGCCTGCTCGATAAAGCTGTTGCCCACGATCCGCACTTTCTGCTCGCGTGGTGCCTGCTTTCCAAGGTGCATAGCCAAAGCCATTTCCTAGGCTACGACCACACGGCGGCCCGTCTCGAACTGGCCAATGTGGCCGCGCAAGAGGCTCTGCGTCTCCAGCCGGATGCTGGCGAAGCCCACCTCGCCCAGGCCGACTACTACTACCACGGCTTCCGCGACTACGAGCGCGCCCGTACTGAGTTGGCGATCGCTCAGCGCACGCTGCCCAACAACGCGCAAGTATTCGAATATACCGGCTACATCGACCGCCGTGAAGGTCACTGGGAAGAGGCTACGCGCAACCTCGAGCGCGCCCTTGAACTGGACCCACGCAACTTTGTCACAGTCCAGCAATTGGCGATTGCCTACCAGCAGCAGCGTCGCTACGCAGACGAGGCCCGAACCTACGATCGCGCGCTGACGATCGTGCTGGGCGATCCAGCAACCCGAATTCTTCGGGCGCAGGTTGCATTAGATGAACGGGCGGACATCAAACCCTATCAAACCATGCTGGCTACACTGATGGCTGAAGATCCAAGCGTTGCGCCCGATGTGGACGATCCCCTCTATGCCCTTTGCGAGCGAACTGCCACTGCTGCTGCTCGCGCCCTAACGAACTATCCGCGCGATGGCTCGGTGTACAACGCCGTCAACTATCCCCACGCTTACTGGGAAGGCGTCGTCGCTCGTTGGCAGGGCGACTCAGCCAAAGCGCAAGCCGCTTTTAACGTCGCGCGCAGCGAGGTGGCGAAGACAGTCGAGAAACAGCCCGACTTTCCCGCCGGTCTGAGCCTCTTGGGCATGATCGACGCTGGGCTCGGACGGAAGGAGGAAGCGCTCGGCGAAGGTCGGCGTGCGTGCGAATTGCTGCCCATCTCCAAGGATGCCTTCGACGGCCCGGCTTTCGCCGTTAACCTCGCGCAAATCTACGCCTGGACTGGCGAAAAAGACCTCGCCATCGAACAGATCGCCGCTGTGGAGCGCGTCCCGAACTTTCTCAGCTACGGCTTTCTCAAGCTCCAGCCCCAATGGGACTCCCTGCGCGGTGATCCACGTTTCGAAGAAATCATTGCCTCATTGGCGCCGAAAAATTGACTACTGAATTCAAGTACACTGCCCGAACTCTCTTCGGGGCAAGCCAAATCCTTTCACTTAATGAAAATCTTCTCTCGTAATAGTCTCACATCGCCATCGAGCAACCCCGAGGCTTCTTGCTGACTAAAGCGGTGCGCTGGGCAGAGGATTAATTGCCTTCTTCTAAAGCGACATTACGTCCGATTTGTTGCCCTCAAGGCCCATACTTTATTCAGGTAGAGATGTATTCGGTCAGTCCGAAAACGATAGATGGGGCCATTTGCGAACAAAGGCTCGATCTAGGACTTCAACAGGTCAACGCCCCGAGGCTATCTAACTAGCTCCTGACCCCGGACCCTGGTGCGTGATCTTCACAGCCCGTTCGGGTGACTCAGCTTCCAGGTACTCCACAGAGGCCCCTCTTTACTGCTGCCACCAAACATAATCATAATGTGGTTCATGGTATCAATCCCCCCACCGTTCCAACGGGAGCTTTCGTCCGGATTGGCGCTATTGGGAAGTGGAAATAGGTTCGTCCACATAGGCGTGCCTCCCGAGGGGGAGCGATTGGCGTTGGAAAGTTCCCAAGTGTCGCCCAAGTGAATCGGTGTAAAGTTCGACTGATGCTTGGTGAATAGGCCGCCGAAGATTGTCATCGTGTTATGGCTTGGTCCGTAGACCGCAACGTGGGCCTCCCGATCGGGCGGGGAACCGGTGGCACCCTCAGCGGTAAGTTCTTTCCACACCGACGCTCCTCCCGTGCTGCTGCCATTCGCGTTGGACAGGGCCCAAACCGCATTTGTAGATTGGCATTTTGGGTTGGTTTTGGGGCCGACTAGCCCCGACCCGCCGAAGACGATCATGATATTATGATCGGAATCGTAAACCGCGGTCGAACGAAACCGTCCTGCTGGGGGGCCTCCCGTAGTCAGCAGTTGGGTCCATTTTGCAATACCGCCCATGCCATTGGCGTTACTTAGCATCCATACATCCGAATAGGCTCCTATACATGGATCCGTGCCGTTGGTGCCAGCCCAAACGATCATTGAGTTAGTGTTGGGGTCGTAAACGGCCTGGTGGCCCTCCCGCGGTGGTGGCGTCGCACCCGGAGTAGGGAGTTGCTGCCAGGTCGGAGTTACTGGCAAGCAATTGCTTGGTGTTGATCCTGGGCCGCACCCATTTGCATTGCTTAAGACCCACACGTTATTCTGAATTGGGGGACAACCCCCCAAGCACCCGCCATAAATAATCATGCGATTGTTCATGGCATCGTACACCGCCGAATGGTTGAAGCGGATCTGCGGAAAACCTGGGGCGCCATCCATATTCGGAATCAGATTGAACCAGCAAGGCGCAGTACTTTTCGGGTTGGAGGGACAAGGCGTTGGTACCAGGCCATTGGCGTTGGTCAATATCCAGAACGTCATTTAGACGCAGGGGTCTCAGTCTCATAGCCGCGTTGGCTAAAAACCCTCCGAACAGGATGATCCTATTCGAGCCGATCTCGGTTCCGCCAGCTAGGACGATCGGGTCGTAGACTGTAGTTGATCCCCCTCGAAACAGATGAGGATCCAAGTTGGTTGAGGCTCCGTCCGATGAGGGAGTGCCCGGGTATAATGGCGTCCACGTGGGGTTGGAGTTTTGTGCGTTAATCCCGGCTATTAGAGCCAGGAAAGCAGATATGAACAACGCACAGCTCGAAATCATCTTAATCTTTGTCCATTTCGCATTCATATTCCTATTCATTTTAAAACCTCCTATTGACCATTCGCCACGCAGCGATTGATGACTGGGCGGACGAACGGAATGCTTTCCATATATCTGATCCTTTGGTGCAGGCCTCGTTCGAGATAACGAGTCACGTGGATGCCCTACGCGCGGCAGGCTAGACAAATGAGGTAAAACTGAGAATACGCAGGGTACACTTCTTTTGACAAGGAAAAAATGCCGCTAGGATTGTCAGTAAACGGCTTGCTTTGCTCCACAAACAAGCTACACGTTCATTCGAACGTGAACCAAGCACAAAACGGTCAGTTGGATCACTCTAGCCGAAAGGCCCGTTTTACCGGTCAACAGGTCAAGACGCTTCGACCAGGGGTTTATCGCCGCGCCGTGGAGCTATTAGCGGAGCCACGGGAACAAGTCCCGTATGATCATATTTGCCGCTTGCTCCACTTGAGCGAGCACACGCTCAAAGCAATTGAGAAAGCGGAATCCGCATCAATAGCGGAGCGAAAACAAGCGCTTCTACGGAAGGCAATGCGGATCACGTACGAGGCCGCTGATCGCATCGAGGATCAAATCGACAGTGCCAACATCACCCAAGCTACGGTCGCTTTTGGAGTAACCGCGGACAAAATCAATCTGCTCAACGGCGATTCCACTATCCATATCCAACATTCCATTGGGCAGCCTGATGGAAACCTGAATTGGCTGTACGATCGACTTAACGAATTGGCAGCGCGCTTAAGTCCGCCGCGCACCATCAAAGCGGCCGCCGTTCAACCGGCATTGCCAAACGGTGGAACGATTTCGGATTCGGGGCGCTGAGAACGGTTTGAAGTCGGGAGAGTAATCGCGCAAAAAAGAGGGCTGACTTTTCGCGGTCGTTTTCTACGGTTGGGCAAATTTTTGCTGCAAATCACGCAACCCTGCGTAACGCACTGCAAACCGGATTCGTTAGGCTCACCTATGATTCGCATGCTGTGCAACACAGCGAAAAGATGCGCAAAAACTCTCTCTTGAATCAGAAATCCGTTGCTCTATCCGGCTGAGCTACGGGCGCTTTTCGTATGTAAAACCAACGAAAACACGGGAAGGAACACGGCTCCAAAACCTCATCCTCCATAAGTCCGGGCGCTACTATGCCAGAGCTTTTGCGGGCGGCAAAGAAGTTTGGAAGTCCCTCAAGATATCACATTTCAGCGTAGCCGAAGCGAAGCTGGCCGAATTTCTTAAAGAGCATCGCAAGGGGAACAGGAAGCAACCATCAGGCGGCTCGCATTATAGCATGGCGTCGACCTGGTCTTCGGACGCGCTTTGCGTTCGGTGCGTTGTTCGTAACGAGGAGCCTCGCGCGATCAGTAACGCGACCGGCTACCCGAAGTTTTACAGCCGCTCACATTATGTTGTGATTCGCACTTTCGATGACGCCCGGAAAGCAGTCGATGGTACCGAGCACGCGAGCGAGTTCAAAGAGCTGTGAGCCCAGTTTTTCCTCGTGCCGGGCGTCTGTTCCTTGGTAACATCGCGGAATTAGACAGAAATATTCCGCAGATGTCTCGTTAGGGCTGTGAGAAGAGCTCAACTGAACGCACACTATCGTCGTGCTCCTCACGAGCATGTTTCTCGACTTGTTACTGGTTTCAAATCGCGCTGTTTCTCGGTCCGAAGGAATAGAACACTAGCCAGAAATAGTTTCCTTAACAGTCTTGGACGTTAATCTTTTGTGATAGAGGGCCACATAAGTTTTGAGCTTGCTGCGATCTGGCCGCAGCCGCTCGACCCTTTGCACTCCATGGTGCTGTCCGCACTTGTCGCTGCGATTCCCCTAATCCTCGTACTTGTTTTGATGGGAGGCCTTCGCAAGAGCGGGCTGTTTGCCTCGGCGTGTGGTCTGGGTGCGGTGGGATTGCTGGCGATACTTGTCTGGCACATGCCGCTGCCACTTGCCCTATGGAGCGCGGCCTATGGGTTCTTCTATGCGATTTGGCCGATTCTGTGGATTGTCTTCGGCGCCCTTTGGCTCTACAACCTCACGCAAGACACGGGCAAATTTGAGCTGCTTCGTCGCTGGATGGAAGAGCACGCTTCCGGTGACGCCTGCATTCAGGCAATTTTGGTGGCGTTTTCCTTTGGGGCGCTGATGGAGGGCGTCGCGGGCTTCGGAGCACCGGTCGCGGTGACCGCTTGTCTGCTCGTTGGTCTCGGTTTTGAAAAACGCCGAGCGGTTGTCGTTGCGCTGATCGCGAACACGGCTCCGGTAGCCTTCGGTGCGATGGGCACTCCCATTGTTGCGCTGGCGGCCGTAACCGGGCTCGACCTTTCTCGGCTATCTGCCATGGTTGGGAGACAACTTCCTTTTCTCTCTTTCATCCTTCCCGCTTACCTCGCATGGGTGGTCGCGCGGGGCAAGGGCTTGAGACGGACCTGGCCGGCAGCATTAGTTGCTGGCAGCACCTTCGCCATTACCCAGTTTCTGGTGTCGAACTTTTGGGGGCCGTACGCAGCAGACGTGATTGCCGCATCGGTTTCGATCGCAGCCTTGATAGCTTTTCTTCATGTCTGGGCCACTGGACGTGCAGCTCAAAGACCATTGAGCGATGAATTTCCCGCCGCTCTAGCTAATCCAAGTAGTGTGTCCTCTGGGCTCTCCTTGAGAGAAACCGTCGCGGCTTGGCTGCCGTGGGCCTTGCTCTCTGTCGTGATGGTCTTCTGGTCGTACCTCAAGCTTTTACAGAAAGGCCAGGTCACAATTCCAATTCCTAGCCTCCATAACGGCGTTCTTATTACTCTCTACCAAAAGCCCTACTCCGCTCTTTACTCCTTCCAGCCGCTTGGGCCGGGGACCGCGGTTATCGTCGCGACAGTGCTAACGGCACTATGCTGTCGAGTTCATGGCCAAGTCTTCTGGAGCTCTGGGTCGAAGACGCTGCGCCAATTGCGACTTCCCGGGCTGACTGTCATGGTGATTGTCGGCCTCGCTTATCTTTACAACTATTCTGGAATGGCTTTCACCTTGGGGGCGGCTGTGGCTCGGGTGGGCCCGGCCTTTCCTTTGCTGAGCAGCTACCTGGGTTGGGTGGCGTGTTTCCTTAGCGGCAGCGATACTGCCAGCAACCTGCTATTCGGCAATTTGCAAGTGGCAGCGGCTCACCAGCTCCATCTCAACCCCGTGCTGCTGGCTGCCATCAATTCTTCGGGAGCGGTCACTGGAAAAATGATCTCACCTCAAAACATAGCAATCGGGGTTACGACAGTCGGGCTAATCGGCGAGGAAGGCAAAATCCTGCGCGCCACTTTCTGGCACAGCGTACTGCTTGCTGCCATGCTCGGCGTTGTGGCTCTTGCCCAAGCTTACTGGCTGCCGAGGATGGTCCCCTAACGCGCGTTTGCGCAAGTAGCGACGAAGCCATCAAATCAAAAGCATCTAACGAGTGTAGTTGTTTACGGTCAGTGTGCCAGGTCTGCCAGGTGGCATGACCTGGACTAACCGTGCCCATGCCGCGTAAGCTAGTGGTGAGTAAGCCATTGGTGGCATTGCCGTTGGATTGGTTGATTCAAATTCGTGTAAATTGCCTAACGAACCGGGGCCCCGTTCGTTCTGGATCACGAAACGCAGACCCTCGCAAATCGCCAGATCCCGAATTCGCGACGATGGAACTATTAGGAAGCTCGGCTCGAAAATGTCTGGCTTGCCTTTTGCAGCTCCCAGATCGTGGCACGCAACTCGGCAGTGCGTTCGCGGACTGCGTCCTCAAGCGCGGCGCGTTGATTATCGAGAAGGAGGTGCGCGCGGCGGCTCTTGAGAAGATTGCGAATACGCAAAGCGACCTCAGTGTGGTCGAACGGCTTAAGCAGAAAGTCCGTCGCTCCGGCGCCGAGCGCGCGCCGCTTCGTTTCCTCATTTGTGTCCGCGGTAAGGACAACGACCGGTAAAAAGCTTTCGTCACTCTCAGTACCGAAGCGAATCGAGAATCGCGAAGCCATCCGGTGGCGGCATCATCAAGTCGAGCAGAATGAGGTCCGGCTGAAAATTCTCGCAAGTATTGAGCGCGAGTTTTGAATCCGTGACCGATTCGAGGCGAGTGTAACCATTCTCAATCAAGATTTCTTGGAGCAGCGCGACATTCACTGGCTCGTCGTCGATGACGAGAATTTTCATTTTGGCGAGTTCCGCCGAATCATTATGCCACTGGTTTGGCCTGTTCATGATCGAACTTCGCTCAGATGCCCGTCAGAACGCGCGGCCGTAGTGGAGCTTTTTCCAGTGTTAGCCGCAGTGGTTTTGTCCAGGACTCGGAAAAACTCGACCACATCCAGCGGCTTGGTCAGATAAGTACCCGCTCCAGCTGTCATCAGCCGGTTGATCTGATGCGTGGTGGCGTCGGCACTGATGACAACGACCGGAATATTGCGAGTAGTGTCGGACGACTTCAACTCCGAAATCACTTCGCGCCCATCGATATCCGGCAGATGAACATCGAGCAAGATGAGATCGGGTGAATGCTGGCGCGCCAAATCAAGGCCGATTTTACCTTGCATTGCGGTCAGCAATTCGATCTCGGGCCGCTCCTCGAGCACTTGCTCGATCAACGTCAGATTAGAAAGGTTGTCCTCGATGTAGAGAATCTTGCGATTCGCGGTCTTGGAACGCGCTCCGCGACCGTCGCCGTTTTTCTCGCGCAATGAAAGCTTTTGCAACGGCGACTTAGTCCGGGGAAGTTCAACCCAAAAGGTGCTGCCGTTGCCAACTGTGCTTTCGATGCCGATGGAACCGCCCATGGCCTGCATCAGGCGCTGCGAAAGCGCGAGACCGAGGCCGGTTCCTTCCACATTCGATTGTTCGGCACCAAGACGCTCGAATGGTGTAAACAACCGCTCGAGTTTTTCATTCGGAATTCCAGGGCCGGTGTCGTGCACAAGAATCCGCACGTTCTCGCCGCCGTTGGCGTTGTGGGAGACAGTAACGGTTCCTGCAACGGGCGTGTACTTTAGCGCGTTCGTCAGCAGATTGAGCAAGACTTGCTTAAACCGCTGCCGGTCCGCCAGCACAAACACCGAATTGTCGAATGACGCGGGCGTCGAAAGCTGGGTGCTGCGCTCGGCAGCGAGTGGACGCATCAAGTCGAGCGCCTCGGTAAGGGCATCGGCGACAGAAACGGGCTCCAGCGAAAGTTGCATCCTGCCTGATTCGATGCGGCTGATATCGAGGACTTCGTTGATCAGCCCAAGAAGATGCTTTCCGGCGTTTAAGATGTGACGAATGCGAGGGCGCTGCGTTTCGGTCGGATTTTGCCGTTCCAGCAATTGCCCGAATCCGAGAATCGCGTTGAGCGGTGTGCGCAGTTCATGACTGACACGCGAAAGGAATTCACTTTTGGCTTTGTTTGCCCGCTCTACTTCCGCAACACGCCTCCGTTGCGTTATGTCTTCGACCGTCCCCTCATAATATGCTATCGCCCCGGTCGCATCCCGGACGGCCCGGGCGTTTGCGCAAATCCAAATCTTGCTGCGATCCTTGCGATAGACCTCGCACTCAAACAGCTCGACAAATCCCTGCGCCCCAATCAGGCGCTTGAACTCATCCCGGCGCCCGGGATCCACATATACGATCTCGCCGATGTCGCTAATCTTCATGAACTCTTCGGGCGAGTCGTATCCGTACATTCGTGCCAGCGCCGGATTCGCGCTGAGACATTTCCCGTCAGGAGTAGTCTGGAACATGCCCTCGATGGCGTCTTCAAATATGAGTCGGTATTTCTCCTCCGCTTTGCGCAGCGCGCTGTCTTGCGACTGGATCTGAGCCAACATTTGGTTGAAGGCGTCGGTCAGAACGCCTACCTCGTCGCCGCAGACTTTGTTTGCGCGGACGGAGTAGTCGTTGTGGTCTGCGATCGTGCGCGCGGTGCCAGCAAGCCGAAGAATCGGATTGGTAATGAAACGCAGGAATTGACTGGAAAGAACGAACGCGACGAGGAGCGAGCCGACGAGAACCAGAGCAAAGATGCCGCCGTACAGTTTTAGCAGCTGCGATGTCATCGCATGCAAATCGGCCAAGAGGTAGAGAGTTCCTTCGCGCGTGCCACCGAGCATCACTGGCTGCGCCAGGAGAATACGATCGCCGTTGATCCGGAAACCCGATTTCAATCGCGCTGCTTTGATTTCGGCCTCATCCCGTGTAGCTCCAAAAGAAGCCAGCCGCTGCTGGTCCACAAGCTCAAGCCGTCCACTGACAATCTGCGGCATTGTTCTAAGTCCACTAAGGATTTGGGCGGCGGCGTCCTCATCCTTGAACATGACCGCTGCGGCACAGTTGTGGGCCGTGATCTCGCCCACGACGGCAAGTTCGTGGGCGGAGTGCTGTTTCAAGGTGTAGGCTTGGAAGCAGAACAGCGCCGCAAATGCGAGGAGCAGCACTACGCCCGCGATCATCATGATGACGAAGGTGATTTTTTGCCGGATAGGTCGATCGTGCAGGTTTTGCATGGCACCCTTTATCCCCGATTTCGGGAGTTAAGAGCTACTTTCGAGCCGAGCGGAAGAAATTCCGCCGTGTGCCGACGGTTTCCTCAAGCAAGCGACAGTCACGCGCTCCCGCCGCCTGATGAGCGGTGGTATTGTGGAACGTATTTTGCTTCGCAAGGGCTGGGGGAGGGCCCCTGCGCAACAGCGGCACTGGCAGCCTGACAGGAAAATACAAGGTCAGCACCACCTTCAGAATTACTTTATGAGTCTCTACACACCCGAGGTTGAGGATCCGCAGGAGCCGGCGCAGCTCAGGCGCGAAGTACCCGAACAGTTTGCAAGCGCGACCGGTTCTTTGGATTCAAGACGCAAGGGTAAGCGCCTTTTGACTGCCGCTTTACTGGTTGCGGTGGCGTTAGGTATGGGCTTCGGGTTCTGGAATCTATCACGCCAGTTAGCGCCTCAGTTAATTAGTTCGCCGACATCGGCCGAGGAGGGCAAAGCGACTTTGCTCCCAGAAAAGAGTATCGCGGTGCTCCCTTTTGAGAATCTGAGCGAGGATAAAGACAATGCGTTTTTAGCCGACGGTGTCCAGGACGACATTCTCACTGCACTTTCTAAAGTCGCGGATCTCAAAGTCATCAGCCGCACTTCAGTCAACACTTATTCTGCTGGTACGCGGCGCAACTTACGCGAGATCGCCGAGACCCTCGGAGTTGCCTACGTCTTGGAAGGAAGTGTTCGCCAAGCTGGTGAAAAGGTACGCATCACCGCTCAACTAACCGATGCTCGCACGGGCGCTCAATTGTTGACGGAAAGCTACGAGCGCGATTTGGGCGACGTCTTTGCAATCCAGAGCGAAATCGTGCAGCGAATTATCTCTATCTCGCAACTCCAAGCCACGATTTCGTCAAAAGAGAAAGCCGCCATTGCGGAACGCCCGACCAAGAATCTCGCCGCCTACGGGATTTACGTGCGGGCGAAGGCACTCATCGCGACCATTTCTCTCAATGCTCAGATCAACGAAAAACTACGCGAAGCCGTCCAGTTGCTCGAGCAAGCCATCGCGCGCGACCCGGATTTTTACCTCGCTTACTGCCAGTTATCCGCTGCGCACGACTACCTGTATTTCTTTGGTCTGGATCACACGCCGGCCCGTCTTGCGTCGGCGGATGCTGCGCTCAAAGCCGTCGTTCGCCTGCGTCCTGATGCGGGCGAGACCCATCTGGCTCGAGCCAACTTTTTCTACCGCTGCTATCTTGATTACAATCATGCACGCGGGGAGCTCGCACTTGCCCAGCGCGCTTTGCCGAACAACTCGGAAATCTTCGAGTTAACCGGCTATATGGATCGCCGCCAAGGCCTGTGGAACGAATCTGCCCGGAGCTTGCAAAGAGCTCTCGAACTCGATCCGCGCAACTTTTTTATGCTGCAGCAGATCGCCCTAAGTTATCAGGAATTCCGGCAGTTTGGGGCGATGGCTGCTGCCTTGGACCGTGCGCTTGTCTTGATTCCTCGCGACCTCGACACCCGGGTTACACGCGCCCTGGTCGATCTCGAGTGGAAAGCCGACGCGCGGCCCCTGCACGAGACTGTCCGAACGATCCTCGCCGAAGATCCGGCAACGGCGGCAGATCTGTCGGCTCAGTGGTTCTACGTAGCGCTCTGCGAACGCGATCCGGTCGCAGCGGCGCAAGCTCTGGCCGCGATGCCGGCAAGCGGCACAGCCGTTGACCTGAACTTTCCCCGCTCGTGGTGCGAAGGCTTGGCTGCCCGCGCCAGAGGTGATGCTGCTGCAGCTCAAACGGCGTTTCTCGCAGCGCGCGCGGAAGTCGAACGGACCGTGAGCGAGCAACCTGATTATGGTCTGGGTTTGTGCGTGCTCGGGCTGACTGATGCCGCACTCGGCCGCAAGGACGAAGCACTTCGCGAGGGGCGCCACGCTGTCGAGCTACTGCCTGTTACCAAAGATTCCATCGACGGCGCTGAGCTGGTGAAATATCTGGGCGTTATCTACGCCTGGTGTGGCGAGAAGGATCTTGCCATCCAACAAATAGCGGCGACGCTGCAAATCCCAAGTACTTTGAGCTACGGCAACTTGAAACTGCATCCCTACTGGGATGCGCTGCGCGGTGAACCGCGTTTCGAGAAAATTGTGGCTGATTTGGCGCCGAAGAGCCCCGAGAGATAAACACTCGCGTCATAGTTTCGATCTGCTCCGGAGAACGGAATGACGGTGAATGCAAATCTTGCCAAAGCGAAAGCACGTGCGATTTTGCGCGTAGCTCATTGCCCGTTCTTCCGTTACGAACACGGGCTGAACGCCAGGGCCTTCATACACCTGCCGGCCATTTCTCAATGGTCTAATTTCGATGATTGTCGGAGGCTGATTTTGCATTGTTCCAGGGCTACATGTTCATCTGAACATTCATTAATCACGAAACGACCGCTATCTCACTCGGATCACCCTCGACAAAAGGGCCGTTTTACTGGGGACCGTCAAAGCGCTTCGGCCAGAGATTTATGGGCCGCGTCGTGGAGTTATTAGCGAAACCGCGCGAACGGTTTGAAGTCGAGAGAATAAGCGGGCAAAAAGAGGGCGGACTTTTTCATGGTCGTTTTCTACGGTTGGAAAAATTTTTGCCGCTAGACTGCGCAACTCTGGGTAACGCGCTGCAAACCCGATTCGTTTAGGCCCACCTGTGATTCGCATGCCGTGCAACGCTGCGAAAACGTGCGCAAAAAGTCTTTCTTCAATTAAAAATCCGTTGCTCTATCCGGCTGAGCTACGGGGCAGACAGGCGCAAATACTCGGTCGCGTGTCTTACAAAATTCAGTGAATTGTGGAGGCTTGCGCGAAGTCACGACGGACGCAAGCGATAAGCAGGGCAAGATTGATACCTGCGCTTGCCTGGCACGCGGACTCATCAGTCGCTAATGCGGTGCTTCAATTCCCAAACGCGCAGCGCGGCAAGCAAAAGTGCTTTTGTTCGGGTAAGAGTGCCTGCGGCAGCCATCTCTCGTTCCGGGTGGGCATGTGCAGCCGAAGTGGGGCTGCCGGTGCGAGAACGGCCGCGTCTGTGATTCTTCGATTTACGTCCACGCCGGTTGGCAGAAGGGCTGGCGGAGAGTTTAGCACTATTCATAATTAACAAGTTTATCTAGAAATACAGGAATTAGCAAGTTGTAGACCATACTTCTGTACGGCTCGGTGTCCACCATGTTTATTCGCAGGTAACCGTAGCTGTGGTTGCGGGCTTTTTTAGCACGTTGTAGGCGGAAGTCCTACATATTTTGGTGGTCCGATGATTATTTGCAGGCACCCTGACGTTGGTTGAGAGGCTTTGCTTACGAGTTAAACCGCAGCTCCGCTTGATCGTTGCGCAGGGAAAAGCGCTTGTGCGTTGCTGTATTCTCCGCCAGTTTCAACCCGCTATGGCAGATCGCAAACTTGGTTGTCTCAGCATCTTTTTATTTGTCGCGCTTTGCGCCAGCGTGTTCGTCAATTTCGTCCTGATGATCGCTGCGTTGCGCGGCTTTGGCGGCATGGCGCATACAGAAGAACGCCCGCCGCGCTTTCGGGAGATAATTGTGCAACCCGGTGCGCGAACGAGTAACGACCGAGTTGCGGTTATCATGCTGCGCGGTCTGATCAGCTCAAGTATCCCTGGAACTGTGAGCGACTCGATGGTGGACGATATGCGGGCAGGGCTCGCTCAGGCCCGGGAAGACAGTCGGGTCAAAGCCATTGTTTTGGAGATTGATTCACCGGGCGGAGAAGTCACCGCTTCAGATCAAATTTACAACGCGGTACTTCAGGCGCGGGCGAAAAAACCGGTGGTCGTTTACATGGATTCGCTGGCCGCATCTGGCGGATATTACGTTTCGTGTGGCGGAAAATTTCTGATGGCGAATGAGACAACCATCACCGGAAGCATCGGCGTGATCATTCAGACGCTCAATTATGAGCAGTTGTTCAACAAGCTCGGGCTGGCGGCAGTCGTTTTTAAAAGCGGCAAGTTTAAAGACATCCTGAATGGGGCGCGGCCCATCACGCCGGAGGAACGTGAGCTTATTCAGAGCTTTGTCATGCAAACGTATGACAAATTTCTCGGCATCGTCGCCAAGGAACGCGGCGTTTCGGCGGAGATATTACGCAACACCATCGCCGATGGCCGCATTCTTTCGGGTAGGGATGCGTTGAACAATAAGTTGATCGACGCGCTTGGACAGTTGGAAGATGCCTTTAACAAGGCGAAACAGCTCGGTAATGCGCCGGAGGCCACCGTCATTAAATACGGGCCGCCGTTTAGCCTGAGCCGGTTCTTTCGCGCCTTTGGCCAAACGGGTGATTCGAAACTTCAGCTTGAGCTTCCGAAGCAACTCGTTCCACAACTGGAAAGCGGGCGCGCTTATTTTCTCCCGAGCTTTTACGCTCCCTAAACGCGCGAGGGAATGTCCGATCTCAGCAACGCGCTCGGCAGTTTGGTGAGTGCGTTATTTCTTCTCGCCAGCGCTTTCATTTACGTCACGCTCATTCGTCAAATCGCCGCCCGAAGATCGACGAGCAACGCCGAAACAGCCAAAACCTTCGGCTGGCCAGAAGCGATTCTGGCGGCGGCTCTGGTCTCATTCCTATTGCTGAACGCTCTGGCGGGGGTCTCGCAAAATCCCATCCGTTTGAGCAGCCGCGATCTCGCTGCCAATTTCCTTTTTACGCTCATAGTCGTCTTTTTCGTCGCTGCTTTTTTGAAGGTTCGCCGATTGGATCTCGATTCATTAGGCGGATTTTCTACGATGAGCTTTCGCCGCGCGCTCAGCATGGGCATTGTGCTTTTATTTGCGGCCTATCCGTTGATCGCTCTGGCCGATTGGATCGCGCAACGCACCTATGGCACTGGGTCAAGCAAACAGGGAATTGTCGATCTCTTCAACGAATCGCGCACGCTCGAACAACGTGTCCTGATCATTATTGTCGCCGTCGTGATCGCGCCCATCGCCGAAGAATTCATCTTTCGTTTTTTCCTGTACGGCGTCTTCAAGCGTTACTTTGGCACTGCGCTCGGGGTTGTTTTTAATGCCTTGTTGTTCGCGGCTGTGCATACCCATTTGCCCTCATTCGCGCCGCTTTTCGTTCTCGCGACCTGTTTTACCCTCGCTTACGAATGGAGCGGCTCCATCCTCGTTTCCATGACGATGCACTCGCTCTTTAATTCTCTCACGCTCATCGTCCTCGCTTTCCCGGAAATATTTCGGCAATGAACCTGCGTGAGCTCGGTGAGGATCGTCTCCTCGGGCAATTGCTCTCATCGTTGTCGATTCGCAAAGATGTACTCGTGGGCGTGGGCGACGATTGTGCTGTCGTTCGTTTCCCGAGCGAAAACCGTTTGCTTTTGCTCAAAGCGGATTGCGTAGTCGAAGAAATTCATTTCGCATCGTCGGCCGATCCGGCGGCCGTGGGCTGGAAAGCGATGATGCGGCCGCTGAGCGATTTCGCCGCCATGTCTGGCCTTCCGCAATTCGCCTTGATCACGCTCATCGTTCCGGCGGCAAGATCGACAACTTGGGTCGAAAAACTTTATCGGGGCTTGCAACGTGCGGCCGCGCGCTTCGACGTGAGCATCGTCGGTGGCGAAACTAGCAACACGCACGGCCCAGTTGCGATCTCAGTCAGCGTTGCCGGTTTCGTCGAAAGAGCGCGCCTTGTCTCGCGGCGCGGCGGAAAAGCCGGCGATGACCTTTTCATCACCGGAAAGCTCGGCGGCTCGTCTCGCGGAAAACATTTGCGATTCTTCCCGCGCATCGACGAATCGCGCTGGCTCACAAAAAATTTTCCGGTTCATGCCATGATTGATTTGAGCGACGGTTTTGGTGCCGATCTACCACGGCTCGCCAAAGCCAGCCAACTCAGCTTTAAGATCGACGTGGAGAGGTTGCCTCTCAATGCGGGCTGCAGCGTCGACCACGCAATCGCCGACGGCGAAGATTACGAACTGCTCTTCGCGATTGCTCCGCGACACAGCGAACGTTTGCAAGAAACCTGGCGGCAAAAATTCCCCAAGCTTCCGCTTACGCGCATCGGCCAACTGCAGCAAACATCAAACATAAAACATCAAACGTCGTTTCGTGGCTACGTTCATTTCAAATAGTCCCGCCGAGACCGAAGCGTTTGGCCACGAATTCGCGAAGCAGCTTCGCGCCGGATCGGTGCTGGCGTTGAAAGGCGACCTCGGCACGGGCAAAACTCAATTCGTGAAGGGCCTTGTCACGGGCGTCGGCGGCAGCGCCGAAGTCACTAGCCCGACTTTCACGCTCATTCACGAATATCTCGCAGGCTGCCTCCCGATTTATCATTTCGATTTTTTTCGAATCGAAGATAAACGAGCAGCTGCCCGGCTCGGTCTTGACGATTACTTTTTCGGTGACGGCGTTTCCGTGATCGAATGGGCCGACAAGTTTCCGGAACTGATTCCGAAAAAGGCAGAGTGGATTTTATTTGAAATGAAATCGAAAACGCAGCGCGAGATCACCGCAGAATGAAAATACTTGCGTTCGATCTTTCCACTGCGCGCGGCAGCATCGCCTGGCTCGATCAGGATGTCGATCTCGTATGGGATTGGCCTAATGATCGGAAAAACTCTGCGTCGTTTTTTGAGAATGTCTCCGGCTTGAAGAGACAGTTTGGTTTGCCCGAAAAGGTCATTGTTGGTCTCGGCCCCGGCTCTTACGCCGGAACACGCATTGCGATTTCGGCGGCCATCGGTTTGCAACTTGCCTCCCGCGGACAACTCATCGGATTTTCATCGATCTGCGCCATGGAGGATGGTGAAACGGAATACTGCGTGATCGGTGATGCTCGGCGGCAATCGTTTTTTTTTGCACATGTTCGCGACAGTAATTTGGTCGAAGGGCCGACTTTATTCGGCGAAAGCGAATTGCGGGATAAGATCGACAACGCCGGGGAAAACATGTCGATCTTTTGTTCGGAAGGGCTTCCGCAGTTTCAGCGTGCCGTAATTCGGTATCCATCGGCGCGGGTGCTCGCACGGCTTGCGCGAGAAGTGAATCGCAGTTTCGTTCTGCCGCCGCTTGAGCCTATGTATTTACGAGAGCCGCATATCACGACAATGACAGCGTTGGCCAGACCGACATGACGCACACTCACCGATGTTGGGCGGAGATCGATCGCGATGCGTTGCGATACAATGCGAAAATTGTGCGCGAACGAATTGGCTCGGCTGAGATGCTCGCGGTCGTTAAGGCGAATGCTTATGGGCATGGAATACTCGGCGTCGCGCAAGCGCTCGCCAATAATGTGCAGCTTTTTGGCGTTGCGAATTTGGAGGAGGCGATCACGCTGCGGGAAGCGCTGACGCATCCGATCATCATTCTGAGCCCGGCATTGCCTGGCGAAAGATCGACAATCGTTGAGCGCCGCTTTATCCCGACGATATCGACCTTCGAAGAAGCGCAGGAATTTGATCGACTCGCGCGGCCGGGCGCGCTGGTTGGGATCAATTTCAAGATCGACACCGGAATGGGGCGGATGGGCGTGCCAGAAAATGAGGCGCTCGCTTTGTTCAAACGCGTTGCCAGGTTAGCAAAAATCAGAATTCACAGCGTCTCGACGCATATGCCGGTCTCAAATGAAGATGAAGACTACACGCGAGACGAGCTTTTGCGCTTCGCGAAACTTGTTAGCCAAATGCGGACGGAAGTCCCCGGCAATTACAAGGCGCATGTTTTGCAAAGCGCAGGTTTGCTTGCGTTCAATCGTGAAATCTTCGACATCGTGCGCGCTGGAATCATTCTCTACGGCATTTCACCGCTGCCGGAGCTTCAGAAAATTTTGAAGCCGGCCATGACTTGGAAAACGCGGATCGGCCTCGTCCGTGATTTGCCCAAAGGAAGTTCGATAAGCTACGGCCGCACCTTCATCACATCGCGGCCGATGCGTGTCGCGACGCTAACGGCGGGCTACGCCGATGGTTACCCGCGGCATCTCTCGAATCGCGACGCGGCAGTTTTGGTTCATGGTCAGCGCTGTGCATTGCTTGGCCGTGTGACCATGGATTTGATGATGATCGATGTTTCGCACCTTGAAAATGTCGATCCTGGCGAGGAAGTGGTATTACTGGGAAAGCAAGAGAGCGAAGAGATTTCGGCGCACGAATTGGGCGAGCGGGCCGGAACGATCACGTGGGAAATTACGACCCGCATCGCCGCTCGCGTCCGGCGCATTTATCTGTAACGATTGTAACGAATCACGCTTCCCCATGTTTCAGATCATTTTCAACGAGTTGAGCGCAGCCGAGATATCGGCGTTGCCGAAAAAGCTGCAGCTCGATTTGCTGGCGGAATTCCAGGTTCTTCCGGAAGACCTCGACCATCTTGACACGAACCGCTTCGGAGTAATCGAGCGGGAGGGAAAAAAGTTATACCGTTATCGCGCGAAGGATTACCGGATTTATTTCGGAAAGAGCCCGGAGGGCATCACTGTGCATCGTGTGTTACATAAAAACACGTTCCGCGATTTTCTTTTCCGCAGCAAACTCCCTCTTGCGGAAGATCAACAACTCGGCAAAAGGCGCGAGTTTTGGAAATTAATCGAGCAAGGCGAACGGACGCGGAAGGTGTGAAGGCAACAGAAAACACCGAACGCCGAACATCCAACGCCCAACGTCGAATGCAGAAGTTGTAGCGGTGTTTGTATCTATTCGGACAGGTGCCGGAAGCGACGAGCCCCCCTACAGCCGCGGTCGGCGACGGCGGCTACATCATTTCATCAACAACACCGAGCGGCTGCGCTTGATTTCGCGAGTGATTTTGCGGTGGAGATGCGCTGGCATGCCCGTGACGCGCCGCGGAAGAATTTTGCCGCTTTCGGTCACAAATTTTTTCAGGAGATCGGGGTTTTTGTAGTCGATCGCTTCGATGGCGATGTCGATTCTGCGTCGCGGCATGGCGCGATTGGCGCGGCGAAAGGCGGAACGGCGTTTGGCGGTTTTTGGTTGCATTGACGCTTACTTCGTTTCGCGATGAAGAGTGTGCCGTCGCAGGAACGGATTGTATTTTTTCTTTTCCAACCGATTCGGCGTGCGCGGGCTTTTCTTATTGCGCGTGGTCATGTAGCGCGAAGGCGGTTTGCCCAGCGCTTTGGCTTCGGTGCATTCCAGCGTGATGATTTCCTGAGCCATGGGAAATGTCGACAATTTACTCGCGAAACACTTCGGAGTTACTCTTTGGTGTTCTCGACCGGCGCCGGTTCCTCTTCACCCTCGGTTTCGCCGCCTTCTTCGTCGGTCAAACCGAAGAGCGATGTGACTGATTGGCGGACGCGCGAAGCTTTGTTTTGTTTCTCGAGCTGTGATTGACACTCGACTGTGAATCGCGCGAATGGAATCGCTTCCAGTCGAGCGCGCGGGATCTGTTTGCCCGACATCTCGCAAATGCCGTAGGTGCCGAGCTCGATGCGCTTTAGCGCCTGATCGATTTCGTAAAGCGCGTCCTGCTCCTGTGAAAGCAAACTCAAAGCGAAATCGCGATCGTAAGCGTCCGATCCGGCATCGGCCTGGTGCATGCCGAAAGCGGAAGCTTCGCTGCCTTCGGCCCGCGAACGTAAGGTGTCCTGCGCTACGCCAGCCATGGAATCAACCATCGCATCGCGCAATTGCAGCAGTTTCTCCTTTTGTCCGCGAGTAAACGGGTCGAGTCGTCGTGAGCGATGATTTGTCCCCAGTAATTTACGAGCCGATCCGGAAAATTTCGGACGAGCACTTCCGCGCGTCGCCTTCTTGGCCGTCGATCTTTTTGGCGATGGTTTTCGGATCGCCTTCACCTTTCGCGCGGTGAGCTTTTTCGCGGGAGCCTTCTTTTTTGTTGATTTGGCCATAATTTAAGAGGCGCCGTGAGTCGGCGCAGAGAAAACGGAGGCTTAATTAAGAACATTTCGTCAAGCGCGCAAGGGGAGATTTCGTGGTCGCAACCATTTGGCGCCGTCTGACACGGACGGCCTACAAACCAATCTTACGAACTGGCACTTGAATAATGCAACAGAGCAAAGCGCCAGAACGCGCGTGACAAACAGAAGATGATCGTGGAGGCGACGACTACATGGAATATAAGCCAGCCCGGTTGACCGAGCGACTTGATAAGCAATCCGCGCCGGTATATTGGCGACGATGACGACGGGAACAATCCACCCGAAAATGAAGCGAAAGAGCCTGGGAAAGATCGCGTCCGGATAACGCGCGATGTTCAGGAAGTTGAAGTAGCCGTAAACGAGACCTTGCGCGCGCACGATCCAAAAACTCATCGCCGCCAGGCTGAGCATGATCGAGTAATGCACCGCGATGCCGAAACCGAGCGCCACTAAGTAAAGCAAGATCGACATCAGGTTCGGAATCATTCCGAGCTTTGACAGCGAGAAAATGACAACTGCTGCCCCCACGATCGCGTTGACGACGCTATCGAGCCCAAACTGTTTCGTGGAAACGGCAAACTGGCTATCGATCGGCAGGACGAGGAGCGAGTCGAGTTTTCCGGTGCGGACCAGCTCGGGAATGTTAGCCACATTGACAAAGAAAAATGCCTGGAAGAGTTGCGAGATAATTTGGTGCGTGCCGACAAGCAGGATGACTTCCCACTTTGACCAGTCACCGATGCGATTAACGTTGCCGAAAATAATACTGAAGAAAACGATTTGCCCGCAGAACCAGAGCACCTCGACCACCATCCACAGAATGAAATTGGCTTTGAAGCTCATCTCGCGAATGAGCGAGTTACGCAGCATGATGGAATAAATCTCGATGTAACGGCGCACTGGTCTCTCCTGTCATATAGGTATTGCCAGGCGCGTGGAGCCGCAACATTCCCATGAACCGCCGCAATTTGATCATCGCAGCTATAGCCACGCTGCTTGTATTCGGCGTCGTTCTTTCGCGCTGCGCAAGATCGACCACGTCTCAGTTTCAAAGTGCCACTGTTACCCGCGGATCAATCACCCAAGCCGTGACGGCAACGGGGACGCTCAATCCGGTCGTGAACGTCCAAGTTGGCAGTCAGGTCTCAGGAAACATCGTGAAGCTGTTCGCGGACTTTAACTCCGACGTCAAAGCCGGCCAGGTAGTCGCTCAAATCGACCCGGTCCTGTTTCAGGCGGCGGTCACGCAAGCTGAAGGCGACCTCGCCACCGCGCAAGCTGCTCTCGAGCTGGCGAAACTAAATGCCACGCGCACTCAGCAACTCTTCACCAAAAAGAATTCGTCTCAGGCGGACCTCGACCAGGCAATCGCGACCCTGCACCAATCTGAGGCGAGCGTGAAAATTAAACAGGGCGCGCTCGACAAAGCGAAAGCCGATCTGGAGCATTGCACCATCACCTCTCCGGTTGATGGAGTGGTCATCTCGCGCAATGTCGACGTTGGCCAGACCGTCGCGGCAAGTTTGCAGGCGCCCGTTATTTTCCAAATCGCGAACGATCTGACCAAAATGCAGATCGACACGAACGTGGCGGAAGCAGACGTCGGCGTGGTCGAGGTTGGGCAAAATGTCGATTTTACGGTGGACGCGTTTCCGATGCGCACGTTTCATGGGAAAGTTGTGCAGGTGCGCAATGCACCAATCACGGTCCAGAACGTTGTCACCTACGACACGGTCATTGGCGTAAACAATCCGGACTTGAAATTGAAACCGGGAATGACGGCCAACGTTTCAATCGTTATCGCGAATAAAGACAACGTCTTACAAATCAAGAACGCCGCGCTGCGTTATCGTCCAGCGGATGTGATATCTCCTGAGGCACGATCGATATCTTCGCCGCCAGCCAAACCGTCAGGTTCTGCTGGTGCTTCGCGCCCCGGCGGCGGCGCGCGCGAGCGGGCCGGCAGCGACCGCACAGTTTACATCTTGGGCGGCAACCGTCCGAAGCCGGTGCAAATCAAAACCGGGATCAGCGATGGGGTCGTAACCGAAGTGATCGAGGGTCTGAAGGAAGGTGATCAGGTAATCACCGCCGAACTCACGTCGATGACGGCGGCGCCGTCGTCGTCCGCGGCGAATCCGTTCGGTGGCGGTCCGCGGCGCTTTCCATGAATAACGGCACTGTCGTTAACCTTAGTGACGTCCATAAGACGTATCGCACGGGCGAGATGGAAGTGCATGCCGTGCGCGGCGTTTCGCTCGAAATCCAGCGCGGCGAATTCGTCGCATTGATGGGCGCAAGCGGATCGGGCAAGTCAACGCTCATGAACATTCTCGGTTGTCTCGACCGACCGAGTGCCGGGCGTTATATTCTGGATGACGCAGACGTTTCGGCCCTGGATCGAGATCAATTGGCAGACATTCGCAACCGCAAGCTCGGCTTCGTTTTTCAAAATTTTAATTTGCTGCCGCGAACTTCGGCGCGGGAAAATGTGGAGTTGCCGTTGCTTTACGGCGCGCATCGCCTAACGAATTCGCAGTTGCGCGAGAAAGCAGACCAGGTTTTGGCATCAGTCGGCTTGCAAGGCCGCGAAGATCATCATCCCAGTCAGCTTTCCGGCGGCCAGCAACAGCGCGTGGCGATCGCGCGCGCGTTGATCAACGATCCAGAAGTGGTGCTGGCGGACGAGCCGACTGGGAATTTGGACAGCCGAACGAGCATCGAGATCATGGGAATTTTCCAGCAACTCAACCAACGCGGCATCACTATCATCATGGTGACGCACGAACCAGACATTGCCTCCTACGCGCGCCGCAACGTGGTGATGCGAGATGGAATGGTGCTAAACGACCGGCCTGTGGCACAGCGGTTAAGCGCGGCGAACCAGCTTGAACAATGGAGCAGTGGAGTGACCGAGTAATGCAGCCGATTCAACCATGTAACGATTTAACGTTTCAACGAACACCATGAAAGTAGGATCGACATTTAACATCGCGTTTCGCGCTCTGCGGCGAAACAAAATGCGCTCGGTGCTCACTGCCCTCGGCATCATCATCGGGGTCGCCGCCGTCATCGCGATGGTCGGGATTGGCAACGGCGCCAAGGCGCAAGTGGAAGCGCAAATCGCAAGCCTTGGCCAAAACGTGATCCTGATTTTTTCCGGCAGCACGACTTCGAGTGGCATTCGCACCGGCTGGGGCGGCGCCGGCACGCTCAAAATCGAAGATGCCGACGCAATCCGGCGCGAAGTCCCTGGCGTCATTGGTGTCAGTGAGGAGGTTGTTTCGACGACGCAGGTCGCGGCCGGAAATCAAAATTGGTTCACCCGCATCTTCGGCGAGTCGGCCGATTATTTCGATCTTCGGCAATGGCCGTTGGCGGAGGGAGCACCGTTCACGGCGCAAGATGTGCGCAGCGCAAACAAGGTATGCGTCGTTGGCCGCACCACGGCGACACAGATTTACGGTAACGACAACGCCGTCGGCCAGATTTTACGCATCAAAAATGTGCCGTTCACGATTACCGGCGTGCTGACTCCAAAAGGCTTGAGCCCGCAAGGCGTCGATCAGGACGACGTGGTGGTGATGCCGTACACGAGCGCGATGAAACGCGTGGTTGGCGGGACGACTTTGCGTAACATCAATGTGCAAGTGGTTGATGCGCGGCAAATCGGGGCTGCCCAGCAACAAATTGTTTCGCTTTTGCGCCAGCGTCACAACATTCGGCCGGGCCGCGATGACGATTTTACGGTGCGTAACCAGCAGGAGATTGCCGATGCGGCGACCGCTACTACTGCGGTCATGACCATTTTGCTCGGCTCGATCGCCGGCGTCTCGCTCGTCGTCGGCGGCATCGGTATCATGAATATCATGCTCGTTAGCGTAACCGAGCGGACACGCGAGATCGGCACGCGCATGGCGGTGGGCGCGCACGGCAGCGACATTCTCATGCAATTCTTAATCGAAGCGGTTTCGCTCAGCTCGGTCGGCGGCGTGATCGGGATCGTCTGCGGAATTGCGACTTCAAAGATATTGTCCGTCTACGCGCGCTGGCCGACGCTCATCTCGGTCAGTTCCATCGCCATCGCGTTTTTGTTTAGCGCGGCGGTCGGAATCTTCTTTGGATTTTATCCGGCTCGCAAAGCCGCTGCGCTCGACCCGATCGAAGCATTGCGCTACGAGTAATTTCCTACAGCGGCCGCTGTCCTCAGCGGCAATCTTTCGTTATGCCCCAACGCAGTGGTTTCGAAAAACTGGTCGCCGATGTTCGGGAAAAGGATGAATGGGCGGAAGCCGCGGAGAGACGAACGCATTGGTTTGGAAGCAGCGAATTGATTGGCCCTTCGCGAATGTCAGCCGCGATTTACAATTTGTTCTGTCGCGTGGCCAAGATTGTCGACAACGGTTCGTCAGTAATAATAGTAAATCATCATCGGCGATGGCACGCCGATTTGCTTACGACTTGGCGTAAACGCCGATCAGTGGGCGTGTCGACGGAATCTTGGATCGGAAATCGCTTACGAAGCCATTTTTCGTGCGTATTTCGACATGGCCGGCCTCACGACTTGCGCCATAAACAAGCACTGCTCCTAAAGGTGCCGCGTACGGATCGCGGATGGACAGACGCTTGAAACCGTAATTGCGAACCAACTCATCGCCGGCCTCCTTGGCATAGGCCGTTTTTGGGTACGAATTGATCACGCCCGAGGCTAGCAGTGCCTCTTTCACATAATGCCAGCAGCGCTCCCTCGAATGCGCATTGGCGCGCTCCTCGGCCAGGGTCGCCGCGCGCATTAGCTTTGGATCCAGGTGATGATCAATCTTCGCAAACGGCTGAACGATCTGTTTTGGGAAATATTTAGAGATAACGGAGACCGATTCCGTTTGACCGGCCGGGTTCCGGTAGGAGAACCGCGAGTTCGACGATGAGGAGACAGCCGCTTGACCAGGCATCACCGAGAGCGCGGTTAAACCGGCAACAACAGCGATGCAGGGGGTGGAATTCCGCATAAAGTCGCGACCTATGAAGCAAATCGGTTGCCTTGGCAACTGATTTTTTCGGAAAATTCATTCTTCGTTCCGTCGGCAAAAACTCGCGCACTTGGAAATTTTCGCGGAACTGGCATCCATTTTGCCGCCGAATTACGAATTCAACGGTTACAAGCGCTTGCTTGCCAAACAATTTCCTGTTTACCGACCGCAGATTTTTCTGAGGCCGCGTAGTGCAGGAGGGAAACAATGAAGTGCTTAATCACATTTCTCGGTTTCGCGGTACTTTTCGCTCAGGCCGCGGCGGCGGCGCGCGAGCAACCTTTACTCGCGCGCGTGACTGTTTATTGGCGCAGCGAAGGCTCAGGCGAAAGCGCCTCTTCGACTGGCGCCCGCTTGCGTGAAGGACATTGCGCTGTCGATCCAAGAAAAATTCCATTCGGCAGCCGAGTGGTGTTCGACGATGCCTGCTGTGTCGCTGTCGACAGCGGGCCGGCCGTGCTCAGCCGAAAAGCAGCGCGCTTGTCCGGGCGAAATTCGCGCGAACGAAACGCGCTCGTCATCGACCGATTTTTTGAAACCAAAAGGAAAGCGATGGCTTGGGCAGAGAACCACCCACATTTCATGACGGTGTGGATCATCCCGCCAGCTTTGGCTTCAACCCAGAAGGGGAATCAACGGCCGAATGCAGATCGAAAGGTCGCGACAAGCGAATCGACTCTGCGTTACGCCCGTCGCCGGGGCTAACTCGGCCGCAGCCCCTACAACGAGGATACGAGTTCGACCATCCGCTGGCGCGTCTTCGTATCTGGCAGGCGGCTGACGCCTGCGCTCATATTGTCCCGGAGGTGCTCCGGATTGTTCGTTGCCGGGATTGCGCAAGTCACCGCCAGGTGCGCGATGATCCACTTTAGAAAAAACTGCGCCCAGGATCGACAATCGAATTCCGCAGCCCAGTCGGGCAGTGGCTTCGCCCGAACGCGCGAAAATAAATTGCCGCCGCCGAAAGGACGATTGATGATCACTGCTACTTGTCGCTGTTGGGCGAGCGGCAGAATCCGCTGCTCGGCTTCGTGTTCCATGATGGAGTAGTTGATTTGCAGAAAATCCAACTTCTCGCTGCGCAAGATCTTCTCTACTTCGGAGAACGCGCTGGAATTGTAATGCGTCACACCGATGTAGCGGAAGCGGCCCTGCGCTTTCCAATCCCGCATCGTGGCAAGCTGCGTCTCAACATCGACAAGGTTGTGGACCTGCATCAGATCGATGCGCTTCGTTTGCAGTCGCGCCATCGAACGCTCCATCGATTCAACGCCCGCCTGTTTACCGCGTGTCCAAACCTTCGTCGCGAGAAAGAGTTTATCGTGTAGATTGAGCTTTGTCGCCAATGTGCCGATCACTTCCTCGGAACGTCCATACATCGGCGACGAATCGACCACGCGACCGCCGAGTTTCACGAACATTGAGAGCACATCGCCGAGTTGCTTTTCCCTGTCCGGCGTAAGCTCGACATCGAACACTTCCCATGTGCCGAGGCCGATCAGCGGCAACTTTTCGCCCGAAGATGGAATGGCGCGCGTTAGCATCGTTGATGATTCGCTTGCCGTGTCGCCATGTGATGCAGAAATCGGCAACAACAATCCGGCTGTGCTCGCGCCGATCAATTTGGTGGCCTCCCGTCGCGTCATTTCTTGAATTGTATGGCGTTTCTGCGAAACGCCAACGGCTACAACACGCCGCAAGAATCGGGTGGGCGGTCGAGGCGCGATCGATGATCATGCCGTCATAGCAAGAGAAATTGGCATATCGCTCGAAATGACAGAACTGTATCGCGAAATATGAACACGACCCGCCGCCGGTTCATTAAAATTTCGGTCGTCGCGTGCGGCACGGTTGCTTTCGGCGCAAGATCGACATCCTTATGCGCAGACAAAGCCGTGAAGCCTCTGCGCATTCTCATTCTGGGCGGCACCGGCTTCACTGGACCGTATCAAGTCCGTTACGCGTTGAGCCGGGGCCACAAAGTAACGACATTCAATCGTGGCAAAACGCATCCCGGCGAGTTGCCTAACGAAGTGGAGCAACTAATCGGTGACCGCAACGGTAAGCTCGAGGCGTTGAAGGATCGACAATGGGATGTGGTGATTGACAATCCGACGACACTGCCGGCATGGGTTCGTGACGCAGCCCAAATTCTCAAGGGAAATGTCGAGCGCTATGTGTTTACCTCGACCATCTCCGTTTACCAAGATTCAAAGAAAGGCCCGGAGGAAAACGCACCCTTGCAAAAATACGATGGACCCGATCCTTACAAGGAAACGCTCGAGGCTATGAAAGCAGGCGGCTACAAAACTTACGGCCCGCTGAAGGCGCTTTCGGAAAAAGAAGCCGAGAAATGGTTTCCCGGAAAAACGCTGATCATCCGGCCGGGGTTGATTGTTGGTCCGCGCGACGAGACCGACCGGTTCACCTACTGGCCGGTGCGGATCGATCGCGGCGGCGAAGTGCTCGCACCTGGTAAGTCTAACGACCCAGTGCAATTTGTCGACGCGCGCGATCTGGCCGAATGGACGGTCCGGATGGCGGAAAATCGCGCGACTGGAATTTACAATGCGACCGGTCCGGCCAAGCCGCTTGGAATCGGCGGCATGCTCGATGGAATCAAGGAGACCCTGAAATCAAACGCGAATTTCACGTGGGCAAGCGAGCAATTTCTCACAAAGCAAAAGGTGCAGGCTTGGTCGGACATGCCGGTCTGGGCTGGAGCGGAGGACGGGCTAACGCGGGCGAGCATTAGCCGTGCGCTAGCGAAGGGACTTACGTTTCGCCCGCTCGGCGATACGGCCCGCGACACGCTCGCCTGGTTCAAATCGTTGCCGCAAGATCGACAATCGCATTTGAAAGCCGGCCTTACCTCTGAGCGCGAAGTAGAAGTCCTGGCGGCGTGGAAAAAGCAAAAGGCGTAACTGTTTTGTGACGCGACATGCGGCGCAGCCCGCCGCGGCTGCAGGATGAAAAAACTCTTCGCCAAAATCGTTGACGTGAAGCCCGACGAAGTTCGCGCGCTCTGGCTCGGATTCGTTTTTCATTTTCTGATTCTCACGGGCTACTACATCATGCGGCCGATTCGTGACAGCATTGCCGCGGGCAACCGATTGGAAACGCTGCCGTGGATGTTCACCGCCACACTCGTGGCGATGTTGATCGCCAATGCCCTTTTCGCCGCCATCGTGGCGCGGATGTCGCGGAGGAAATTCATTCCGCTCGCCTACGCATTTTTCATTTTTAATCTCGTGCTCTTTTTCGTTCTGATGCGGACTTGCCCACCAGCGCAGCAAGTCTGGATCGGCCGTGCGCTGTATGTCTGGGTGAGCGTTTTCAATCTATTCAACACCGCCATCTTCTGGGCATTCATGACCGATTTGTTCACAGTCGAGCAGGGCAAGCGGCTCTATGGCTTTATCGCCGTCGGCGGTTCGCTCGGCGGTGTTCTCGGAGCATACATCACGACCCACTATGTCCGAGACATTGGGCCGGCCAATCTTCTGGGGGTTTCCGCGATCATGTTCGCAATCGCTGGCTTCTTAGTGCGATTCTTCCCCAGCAGCTTCACGGATGGACACAAAGTGGTTCAGGCGCACGAGAAACCCATCGGTGGATCTATCTGGTCAGGAATCACTCATATTGGCCGTTCGCCATACCTTCTGGGATTGGCCGCCTCCATGCTCCTTTATACGACGACTTCGACTTGGGCGTATTTTCAGCAATCGGACTTAGCGCGCGAGGCCTTGAAGGACAGCAACGCCCGAACAGTTTTTCTTGGGAACCTCGATATCTGGGTTAACTCCATCACTGTCGTCATCCAAATCTTCCTCACCGGCCGTTTGCTGAAATGGTTCGGCGTCGGATTCACACTCGTCGCGATGCCGTTCCTCAGCATGATTGGTTTTGGCGCGATGGGCATTGCGCCGAGCCTGGCGTTGCTGGCGATCTTTCAAGTCGCTCGCCGGGTTGCCGCTTACGCGCTGATGCGGCCCTCCCGGGAGATTTTGTTCACGGTTCTGCGCCGCGAAGACAAGTACAAGGTCAAAAGCGTGACGGATACTTTAGGATACCGCACCGGGGATCAGATAGGCGCGTGGTCATATGGCGGCCTGCATGCGCTGGGCTTGGAACTTCCGAGCATCAGTTTTGTTGCAGTTCCAATCGTGGCCGGGTGGTGCGGCCTTAGTCTTTGGCTGGCCCGCAAACAGCGCGTTTTGGGGGACGCACAGCAGCGTCGAGGAGCGACTCCGTCGACCGACATTGCCGCGCCCGAAGCGGCTTGAACTCCCGGGCGTCACTCTTTGTTAGGCCGAAACAGATTGCGCTTGGGCGCATCCGGCGCGAATCGTAAACGAGTAACAATCAAAGGAGGCAAAACAATGGCAACAAGAACTGGATCGGCTGTTTGGGAAGGCACATTGAAACAGGGGAAAGGAACGATGAAACTCGGGAGCGGCGCGTTCGACGGCCCTTATTCTTTCTCGTCTCGGTTCGAAGAAGGAAAGGGCACGAATCCCGAGGAACTAATCGGCGCGGCTGAAGCCGGTTGTTACTCGATGGCGCTTTCGGCGAATCTGGAGAAAGCGGGTCATCCCGCCAAGCGCATCAACACTACCGCGACGGTGAAGCTTGAGATGGTTGGCGGCGGGCCAAAAATCACGACGATCGACTTAAAAACCGAAGCCGAGGTCCCCGGAATCGACGAAGCAAAATTTCGCGAGCAAGCCGAGTTAACAAAAAAGACATGTCCGGTCTCCGTGGCTCTCGCTGGTACGCAAATCAATCTCGAAGCGAAGCTGCTCAGATAATCGAGGGGTCCGCACCCTCGCGTCCGAATTGTGGCGGCGGGGGACCGATTGAGCCGCTTCCGCTAATAGCGATGTCGCGCGTTCACGCAGATTACAAGGCGAGCGCCTGTTGTATGGAAGATGTTTCCTTCAGGTCGGTGAATTTTTTCACCAAGTCGTCGAGCTTCGCGACGTAGTAATCGACGTTTTCGTCGCGATTCTGTGGGTCGAAATCGCTGGCGAGTTTCGCGGCTTCGTACGCAGGGACTTTCTTCGGTGTCGCTTTGATGTAATAGCTGATTTGCTCGCCGGGCTTGTAATTGCGGCCACTGGCGAGGGCGAGTTCGTAGGCCGCGGCGCGATTGCGCGCTGAGCCGGCAATTTTCGCCCGATATTTATCGAGCGAATCCTGGAGCGTGTCGGTCTTCATTAACATATCGATCTTCCACTCGCGGTTTCGGATCTTTTCCTCGAATTTTTCGCGAAGATCGACAATCGCCTCCGATTTTCCTTCCATGATGAGCTTGATCATTTCCTCGAGAAAAACGCGCTGGAATTTTTCGAGTCCACGCGACTTCAGCGCGCCGCCTTTTATGATCACATCGCCGTCTTTCGTGAGCAGCGCATAGTTTTTCGCCTTGTAACTGAACATGGCGTCGAATTGTTCGTCGAATTCCACTTCGATGCCCGGCGGTAATTCCGTCGCCAGATCTTTTCGCAGATCATCGATTTCCTCTGCAGTAGTGGCAGCCGTGTCGGCTTCTTTTCCATTGGCTTGCGAAGGCGATATACCTGCCTCCACAGAAGAAGGCGGCACGAAATAAATTCCATCGGTATCGACTTCGATCACTTTCGCACCGTGCGCGTTTAGCCACTCGATCATCTTCTTCAAGAGGTCGCGTCCGATCTGTGTCACGCGTGCAGCGGCATCGAAATCGGCAAAATGCCCTTGCGCGAATCCGAGGTATCCATAGAAGCTGTTGATTAAAATCTTAAACGTGTTTTGCAGCGCGTGGAGGTGATGTTGTCTACGTGGATCTTTTTCCGCGCGCATGGTTGCCTTCGCGTCGAGCCGAAAGGTGCGCAGATCGGTGAGTAAATGCCGGAAGATTTGCAGTTGATCGGTCGCCGGAAAGCAATCGAACTGCAACATGATCGACGGATAGAGCGACGCGACGTCGCAATGCCAGACGTTGCGCGCGACGCCGGTGAAGAAGATGGCGGTGTAACCGCCTTCGAATGTGCGCGTGATTGGCAAGTCGGGGATGCCGTGCCGTTGACGGAAGTATTCGCGCAGAAAGAGCGCATTGATCCGAGTGGCGTTTCCGCGCACGATCACGTCCTGATAGTTATACGGAAAGATCTGCGCCTGGATGAAATAACTCGGGCTGAGCAATTCCGAGACTGCTCGCGTTTCACGGACGCCGCACAACCCGCGCTGGCGAAATCGTTCGTCGTTGTCGATGTACGTGCGCTGTAGTTCTTTTCCTGTCAGGCTCGAAATTCCTTCGCTGTCGCAAAAGCCAAAATGGCGCGCGACATCGGATCGTTCGAAACCGGCCAGCGACCGCATTCCGACATCGTAAAACTGCGCAAGCAGAAATGTATCGACGAAATGGCGGCCATCGATTGTGAATTTTGGATAATCGATCGTTTTCTCCGCGATCTGGAGTCGCGACGGGCGCGAACGCAAAAATCCGCTGCTGCGTCCCCAATCGAGTTTCGTTTTCAACTTTTTCGCGTGGGTGACGAGGTAAGGCAGATCAAACCGAAACAGATTGTGCCCTTCGATGACGTCCGGGTCGCGTTCTTTGATCAGACTCGTTAGCCGCTTGATTGCCGCGTGCTCCGATTCCTCGAGATTTTTTGGATCGACAACGATCAATTCTTCCCATCCGCTGTTGTCGGAGAGCGCAATACTCATGATGTGTTCATTCTCGCCTTCGGAGAATGGCAGCACTTCGAGCTGCAGCCGTTTCAGTTCTTCGAACTCGAATCCTTTGAACAACGTGCGGCCGGTCGCGGTGAGATAATGCTGGACCGGATCGCTGAAGGCGAAGAAATCGCGCCCGGCATTTTTCAGCCCATTGCGAAGCGCGATCAGTTCCTTCCAGCTATCAACAGTGATCAACCAGCCGTATTTGAGATCGCCAGCGAGTTTTTCCGATTCGATCCCCAGATCGAGGACGTCACTGTCGACCCAAACGAAGGGATGGAACGGCTCTACCTCGGTGATTGTCGATCCATCCTTTTCGCGCCGATGAACTTTGACTGTCCCGGTCTCGCCTAGCTCAACCGCAACGATCCGCATCGTCGGATCGGCACCGAAAAGTATCGTGTTTTTCTCGAATTCCATGTCCTAACTGGAGATTACGCAGATAAACGCAGATTTGAACCGGGAAACCAGGAAACCGTGAACAAGAAACGGATTTAGGGAGGCGCATCGCCTCCCTAACCTAACGTCGGCAACCGAAGGGGTTGCCCTACAACGGCTCGTGATAATCTGGGTGATTTGTGTAATCTGTGGCCTTCAATATGAAATGCTTGTCATTGTCGATCTTGTCGTTGTCGATCTTTGTTGCAGGCTCCTGTTTCGCGCAGCAAACGCCGGTTGAGAAAGCCGCGGCCAGCGAGATGCCTTCGTTACTCGCGATTTACAAAGACATTCACAGTCACCCGGAATTGTCTTGGCACGAAGAGCGCACGTCGGCACTGATCGCGAAGGAATTGCGCGCGGTGGGCTGCGAGGTCACCGAGCAGTTCGGCAAATACGATAATCCGAATCTGAAAGGCTACGGCGTCATCGGAATCATGAAGAACGGCGATGGTGCCATGGTGCTCGTGCGTACGGACATGGATGCGTTGCCAGTGCATGAAGAAACCGGTTTGCCTTACGCGAGCAAAGTCACAACAACGAACGACGACGGCAAGGAGGTGCCGGTCGCGCATGCTTGCGGACACGACGCGCACATGGCGGCGTTCATCGGTACCGCGCGTGCCCTCCAGGGGCTAAAGGATCGGTGGCAGGGCACGATTATGTTTGTTGCCCAACCGGCCGAGGAAACCGTCACCGGCGCGCGCGCTTTACTGAAGGCCGGCCTCTACAATCGCTTTGGCAAGCCCGACTTCGCCCTCGGTTTTCACGATAAGGCCGATTTGCAGACCGGGCACATCGGTGTCACCGAAGGTTATACTTATGCGAATGTCGATTCGGTGAACATTACGGTTCGCGGCGAGGGCGGGCACGGAGCGTATCCGCATAAAACGAAAGACCCGATTGTGCTTTCGGCGGAAATCATCAATGCTCTACAAACGATCGCGAGTCGCGAGAACAATCCGCTGGACCCGATTGTAGTGACTGTCGGCTCAATTCACGGCGGTACGAAGCACAACATCATTCCAGATGAGGTGAAGATGCAGCTGACGGTGCGGACCTATAAATCCGACGTGCGTGATCGCGTCTTGGCCGACATCGATCGGATCGCAAAAGGTTGCGCGGCTGCGGCGGCAATTCCGCCGGACCGCGTGCCGATTGTCGACGTGTTGAAGGACCAATTCACACCCGCGACCTATAATAATCCGGAGTTAACAAAGCGGCTCGTCGCGGTTTGGAAAAAAGTGCTCGGACCGGACAACGTCGACATGGTCGATCCAACTATGGGCGGCGAAGATTTTTCCGAATACAGCTTGCCCGATCATTCGATCCCGGCCGTCGATTTTCACATCGGCGCGGTCGATCCGGCGAAAATCGCCGAGTACAAAAAAGAGGGCAAGGAATTGCCGAGCTTGCACTCGAGCAAATTTGCGCCCGTTCCGGAGCCGACCATTCGCCTGGGCATCGTCGGCATGACCAGCGCGCTGCTCGAATTGATGAAAAGGTAGCTGAATGCCGTCATTCCGAGCGAAGTCGAGGAATCCCGTCGCGAAAAGCATAAGGTAACGCCGCTGGATCCTTCGACTTCGCTCAGGATGACAATGCGGAACCGATTGTCACTTTACGCGAATGTTTTTGCGGAGAAACGTTGGAATATCGAGATCCTGACCCGCGATAATGGTTGGCTCGCTTTTTTCGAAGCGACCGCGCGTGACTGGTTCGAACTGCAAAACTTCTTGTTTAGGCTGGGCAGGCTTTTCCAAAGGCAGCTCTGGTGTTGGCTCTTTTGCTGGTAATGGTTTTTTCTTCGGCGCAATCAAACGCGGTTCGGATTTTTCGGTTACGGGTGGTGGCGGTGTTTCGGCGGGGGACGGCCGCTCGAATGAGATCGGATCGGCAGATTCCGAAATGCTAGTTGCGACTGGCTCGGCGACGATGTCGATCTTAGGTGGAATTTCTTCCGGCTGTTCCAAAACGGGCGGCGGCGGCGCCAAAAACGCTGTGCTTGGCGCCGGCATCATCTGGGTTGCAACTTCATTTTCAGCGGCTAGCGAACTGATGATCGTGACGCTGAGCCGGTTTTCCATTCGTCCATCGACTGCGGTGCCAAACAGAATCTGCGTTTGATCGCGCACGTGGCGCCCCAGTTCGTTCATTAAAATTTCGACTTCGGCCAATGTCATCCCTGGACCTCCGGTCACTTGAACGAGAACATGGCCTGCGTCGGCCAGCATTTTGCCTTTATCCATCAGTGGATTTTTGAGCGCCTGGTTGAGCGCGTCATGCGCGCGATTGTCGGAATCGGATTCGCCGAATCCAAAGAGGCAACGGCCGTTTTGACTCCGCAGCGCTGCGAACAAATCGTCGAACCCGATGCGAATGAGACCGGGCCGCTGGATCAAATTCACAATTGAGCGCACGCTCTGGCTGATCGTCATATCGGCCATGGCGAAAGCCTGATGAATTCCCGCTTTTGGCGCGACCATGTCGCCGATCCAATCGTTTTCAAAACAGATGACCGCGCTGGCAATTTCATTTAGCCGCGCGAGCGCGTCCTGCGCTTGCGCGGCGCGGCGTTTGCCTTCGAAAGAAAATGGGAGCGTCGCTAATACGATCACGAGCGAGCCGGCTTCGCGCACCAGTTGCGCAACAACTGGCGCGGCGCCTGAACCGGTCCCCCCTCCAAGTCCGGCGCAAATAAAAACCAAGCGCGCATCGCTGAGTGCCTGCCGAAGTTCGTCCGCGGATTCAATTGCCGCTTCATAGCCGAGCTCCGGATCGCCTCCCGTGCCGAGCCCGCGTGTAACCGCCCGGCCGATCTGCACTTTGCGGGCTGCCACGGAACTGGCCAATGATCGCACATCCGTGTTGATTGCGATGAGATCAGCCTTCTCCATTCCATCGAGCAGGACGCGATCGAGAGCGTTTGAGCCGGCGCTGCCGATCCCGGCGACTTTGATTGGAATAATTTCTATTTCGCGCTCCGGCAGGCTGTAGTTTTTGCTGAGCTGAATCATTGGTGGTTGTCCATCTTGAGGTAGGGACGGACCGCCGGGCCGTCCTTGGTGGAGCGTGTGTGGCGCGCTCGGCGGTCGCGCTCAAGTATTGAATGAATTGTCTTCATCGCATTCCGCTAAAGAGTCTTCCAAGAATTCGGCCGATTCCACGCCGGGGCCGATCAGTCTGTACAGCCTGCGCGTATTTGATCAAACCGATCGCGGTCGAAAACTGCGGATTTTCAAACGCGCTGGTCAATCCGGACATGGTTTGCGCATGCGCGGCATGGGCAGGCATTTCAAAAATTTCCTGCGCCAAATGGTCGATGCCGTTGAGGAGACTGCATCCGCCAGTGATGAAAATTCCTGCGCCGGCGTAATTGATGAACGATTCTTCTTCGAGCTGGCGTTTCAACAGCTCAAGAGTCTCGCGCAGGCGCAGATGAATAATTGTGTTCAAGTTCTCGCGCTCAACTTCTTTTCCCGCGAAGCCGGAATCATCTTTGAGTAAAATCGTTTCGCCCGGCAAACAGTTGCCGAGAACGCAACTCCCTTCCTCGATTTTCAATTTTTCAGCTCGCGCCATCGGGATACGCAGACCCATCGAGATATCATTGGTAATGTGGTCGCCGCCGACTCCAAATGCGCCACTTTGTTTCACCGCGCCATCTACATAGAGAATGTAATCGGTCGTGCCACCGCCGATATCGATGACCAGCGCTCCGAGGTTTTTCTGGTGCTGTGTGAGCACGACTTGCGCGGAGGCAAGCGCGCTGAAGACAACGTCTTCGACTTCAAGCGGCAACTCCTTTACACAGCGGATCGTATTTTGAATGCGCGTCCGCACACCGTGAATGATGTGAAAATCGGCTTCCAGTTTGTGGCCGAGCATTCCGATCGGATTGAGCACGCCGTCTTGTCCATCGACGTGATAGTGCTGGATGATCGAGTGCAGAAATGCATTCTGTGCGGGAATGCTTACCTCACGCGCATTGATTTTTACATCTTCGACATCCTGCTCGTCGATCTCGTCACGATCTTCCGGCAACGTGATGCCCCCGCGGTTGTTGAAGCTTTGAATGTGTGCGCCGGCCACCGCGACATAAACGCTCCGAATCATGACGTCGCTTTTTTGTTCCGCATCCACGACAGCTTCGTGCACGCATTTCATGGCCGTTTCAAAATCGACAATTTCGCCTTTGCGCACTCCGCGTGAGGGCGACTGGCCAACGCCGAGGATTTTGATTGTGCCATCGGGCCGCCCTTCGCCTACTACGACGCAAATCTTCGAGGTGCCGATTTCAAGACCCACCATCAAATCACTATTGCCCATTTGCTTTCTCCTTTCTTGGCGACGCCACCGGGACGGCCCGGCGAACGGGTGGCGAGACCGGACTGGTGGAATGTTTGGGCGCTGGAGTGACACGAGGTCTTGCCGCCGAGTACAGTGCTGAATTTGGTGGGCTCATGAAGCGGGATTGCTTTCATGCTGCGCGGCTCCTCCTCCGGCCTGATTGTCTCATTGATTACATCGACAGCCGATTTGGTGAAGGTGACCGGAATGTTTCGTTGCACCATCAGATTGGCCGTAGCCAGCTCCTGCTTCGAATCGTCGCAGTAGATCAGAAATTTTTCGAGGCGCTGTAACTGTGTCTCCAGATTATTAAAGCCGAACGTAACCTGCGTGTGGTTTTTATCGGTCACCACCAGGCAGTAACCTTTCGAAAGGTCGATCTCGCGAATCTGGAACCGCGTCTGCATAAAACTGCGCGTGCTCAAGCTCAGCAGCTCAAGCGCTGTCTTTGCCTCGAACGATTCGACGACCGTTCCCGCCCCGAGCGACTCGCGTGTGCATCCCAAAATGAGCGGCAGTCCCAAATATTCCGGCAACAATTTCTTTTCTTTCATCAAAACACCGCGCGCGTCCACCAGAAAAGCGGCTTCGGAAGAGAATGGATCGGAAATTTGTTTCTCACTCGTGATCCAGGCAATTGGTTTGCGCTCCGTGATTTTGATGTCGATTTCCCCTGGCAGCCTGCGGACCACTTGCACTTCATCGACTTGCGGCAATTGCTGCAAGCGATCGTGCACGCGCGCGAGGTTCACACGAAAGATATTTTCGCCTTCGAGCAAGCCGGCGGTTTGCAAGATCTGCTCCCGCTGTAGCGTTCCGTCGGTCTGTGCTTCGATCGTGCTCAACCGGTAATCCGGGTTCTCGAAGAAGAGCCGTCTCGCTCCTGCGCGCGCGCCGATGTAAATGCCAGCGCCCAGCGCCATGACAAGCGCGATTTTCGACAAAAAGACCAGCACGCGCCGATTACGATGCTGGACCGCTTTCCGCGAACGCACTTTGACATCGAGCAAATGCTGCTGGCGCCGCTGGCGTCGATTTGACACGCGCAAGTTGCGCGTGCGGGGACGTTGTTGCACACCTCTCATTTGGCAGCGCGCCCCATTCTGGCGCGCGAAAGCTCGATGATTCGCACGCAAAGATCGACATAATTGATACCGCCGACGGCGGCCGCTTCCGGCAGAAGACTCGCCTCAGTCATTCCAGGAATTGTGTTCGCCTCGAGCACGATGGGCTCGCCGTTTTCCGACAAGATCACATCAACGCGCGAATACACTGCGAGGCCCAGAGCGCGAAACGCACCTAACGCCAATTCTTGGATCTCTTTCGATTTCATCGGGATCAATTTTCGCGGGGCAAATATGTTGCGCGCTCGCACCTGCTTGCGGATTGAGAAATGGATACTTAGTGGCGAAATCGTAAAAGCCGCCCTTAGGAATGATTTCGAGAATCGGGAGCGCTTTATCGCCGAGAATTCCAACCGTGAGTTCGCGCCCTGGAACAAATTTTTCGATCAGCAATTCGCGATCGTATTTCGCCGCCTCCACAATCGCTTGCTTAAGTTCTGCTGGCTTCTTCACGATGAAGACGCCCACTGTCGAACCTTGGCGCGGCGGCTTGACCACGATCGGTAATTTCATGTCTGGGCTGCCGATAAGCTTCTACTCTCCCATTCTGGCGTGGCCACGCCGTGCTCGCGAAATTTTTCCTTCGATCGAATCTTGTCGAAGGCGAGTTCGCTCCCATTCACATCTTCGCCGGTGTAAGCGACGCCGCGGTCTTCGAGAATTTTCTGCACCTGGCCGTCCTCGCCGAACGTTCCATGCAACGCGATGAATGCAAGATCGACATCGTTCGGTAGTTCGAAATTTTCGTCGCGCACATCCACATCGACGACTTCTATGCCTAACGAACGCAGTGCTTTCGAAATGCCGCGCCCGGTCGCAAGCGAAACGTCGCGCTCCGAGCCCGGTCCGCCCATCAGCACCGCAATTTTCTTTGGTAAATTCGCAGGTCCCGTCATTGCGTTATCCAGAGTCCGCGTTTCATCCGATTCATCTTTCGTTAAGGTTCTCCCACGATTTCTACTTCCGTTTCCAATTCGATGCCGCGCTTTGTGCGCGCGGCGTTCTTGATGTGCTCGATAAATTCGAGCATGTCGGCCGCAGTCGCGCCGCCATCGTTGACGATGAAATTGCCGTGCACTTCTGAGACGCGTGCTTTTCCGACACGCGAATTTTTCAATCCCAATTCATCCACTAGTTTTCCTGCCGGACAGGACATCTGGATTTTTGAAAATGCAGCCTGCGCTTTTTGCAATCGGCTGAGTCGTACGGCGTTTCTTCTGCGATTCGTGCAAACGATTGTTGATCTTCGCCCGATCGGCCGGTTCCCCACGGAACGTGGCCGAAACCGCGAAATTTTTTTCGAGCAATGCGAAATGCCGATAATGAACCTCGAGTTCGTGTCGATCTTTGGTGTGCGGATTTCCTTCCTGGTCGAGATAGCGGATACGCACCACATTTTCAAAAGTTTGCGCACCCATCGCGCCCGCATTCATGCGCAACGCACCGCCGACTGCCCCAGGAATTCCTTCCATCCATTCCAAGCCCCCCAAATTCGCCGCCCGCGCTGCGTAGGCGATTTCCTTCAACTTTACGCCGGCGCCGGCGGTGATCTCGTTGCCCTCGATGTCGATCTTGTCGAAATCGCCGCCGCACGGATGAAGAACCACGCCGCGAATGCCGCCATCGCGCACGAGCAGATTCGAACCGCGTCCGATAACGAAGATCGGAAGATTTTCGCGCCGGCAAAAGCGAATCAGTTCTGCAAACGCCGCTTCGGCGCGCGGCTCGACCCAAAATTGCGCGGGACCGCCCACTCGCAAAGTCGTGTGCTTGGAGAGCGGCTCGTAAAGACGAACGTCGCCATTTTCGCCGACGATCTCTTTCAGTTTCTCCGCAACCACGAGATCGGCAGCCAAGATCGACAATTGCTCGTGAATGTTTCCGGCGCCGAGACTTAAAACGAGATCGCCGGAATCGAGCATGTTTCCCACGTCCCGATGCACCCATTCCAAACGCGGTTGGTAGCTGACGCCGCGATGGCCATGTGCGGCGATTTCGTCGGCGATGATTTGGCCAGTCACGCCTGCAATCGGGGCTTCGTTTGATCCGTACACGTCTGTCACAACGACGCGGTCTGCTTGATCGAACGCCTGCCCGAAATCCTGCGCGTAAAGCCTTCGTACGCGAATAACGGTGCGGTTGAAACATTGTGAGAACACGATTGCGCCCGATGGCTTTCGCGGTTTTAAGCGTGGCGCGAATTTCCGTTGGATGATGGGCGTAATCGTCCACCAAGAGAAATCGCGCGCTGTCGTATTTGATTTCAAAACGCCGGCGCGCGTGCTGGAATTTGCGCAGCGAAATTGTGATTTTGTCGAAAGAGATGCCGAGCTCAGACGCAAGCGCAATCACGCCGATCGCGTTATGGACGTTGTGTTCGCCGGGAACGTTCAAGATTGCTTCGCCAAGTTGTTGGCCGCCGGCAATAAATACGGAAAGTCGAAGCAAAATCTTTCAGCTCGACAGTCGATGCCGCGATAATCGGCGTTCTCCGAGAAACCATATGAAACGCCGCGTATGGAAGATCGACACAAGCGGGTGACGCTTTCGTTGTCGCAGATTGTAAAAAACCTTGCCGCCGGTTTGGCCGATGAGCTGCGCAAAGACATCCTCGATCGCTGCAAGATCGGCATAAAAGTCCAGATGTTCTTCCTCTATATTAAGCAGGAGCGTGTGCTCGGGATGAAAATACTTGATCGTGCCGTCGCTTTCGTCGCCCTCGGCCACGAAATATTCGCCGCGTGCGTCCCAATGCGCATTGCTGCCGAGAATCGGAATCTCAGCACCGACGTAATGCGAAGGGTGCAGTCCGCCTTCCCGCAAGACGTGCGCGGCCATCGCCGAAGTCGTGGTTTTGCCGTGCATTCCGACGATGAGAATGCCGCATTTGCAGCGCATAATGGCGGCCAGCGCCTCGGCCCGGCGCACCATGGGTTTGCCGACCTCGCGCGCGCACGCCAGAACGGGATTTTCTATCTTGATCGCGGAGGAAAAAATAATCAGCTCGGCGTCGCGTGCGTCCTCGGCGCGGTGTTCTCCGCGAAAATCTAAACCGAGCCGCTGCAAGCGATCGGTTTCCTGAGTGCGCACTTTATCGGAGCCATGCACTTCGTGTCCGAGTTCGAGCAGAAGAGCGGCTAGTCCGCTCATTCCGCTGCCGGCGACGCCGACCAGATGAATCTTGTGGCGCTCGCGCGTCAGCATTTTGGTAAGATCAATATCAAGTGCCCCGGTCATGATTTGTGTATTTCTCGATGGTTGCGACGACGCGGCCGGCGGCATCTTTGTGCGCAAGGCGTGCCGCCGATTCGGACATGCGCCGCAATAACTGTGGATTACCGGCCAGTTCCGTGATTTTGTGCGCGAGTAGTCCGGCTGTCAGTTCGGATTCTTTGAGCAGAATCGCCGCATCGGCGCGGGCGAAAATTTCGGCGTTGCGTGTTTGATGGTCGTCCGCTGCATAAGGATACGGAATCAGAATGCTGGGAAGCGAAAAGGCGGCGAGTTCCGCCAGACTCGCCGCGCCGGCGCGCGCGATAGTGAAGTCGGCCGCGCTGTAAACTTCTTCCATGTGGTGATGGAACGCAGCGACATAGGCCAGAATATTTTCGCGCCGATAATTATCGACCACCAGCCGTTCATCACGCGCACCGGAAAGATGAATGACTTGCAGCGGCAGGCCATGCAGCAACGGCAATGATTTTATGAAGGCTTGGTTAGCGCCGGTTGCGCCTTGGCTCCCGCCCATGACCAACAGCGTCGTCAGATCATCCCGCAGCCCAAGTTTTTGCCGCGCCAGATGTCGATCCACCCGTATCAACTCAGTGCGAACGGGCGTGCCTGTAACTTCAGTTCGCGTTTTTGGAAAAAACTGCGCGCATTCTTTGAAGCCGAGTAAAACGGCCCGAACCATCCGCGCGGTGAACCGATTCGCTTTACCCGGAATGGCGTTGGATTCGTGAATGAATGTAGCCGCACCGCGCATTTTCCCCATCATCACCGGCGCGGTTGAGGTGAATCCACCCATCCCGAGTACAGCTTGTGGGTTGAATTTTTTGTAGATCAATCGACAGAGCGAAAGGCTTTCGTTGAAGCGGCGGAGGAAGGCGAAAATGGCTGGCGAGTAAAGTGAAGGAAATCCAACCGTAGGCAGTTTTTCAAACTGAAAGTCGGGACGCTTGGAAAGAGCGAGCATGTCGATTTCCTTCTCGGAAACGAACAACATCACCTCGTGTCCGCTGGCGCGCAGCGCTTCGGCCACAGCGATGCCAGGGAAGAGATGTCCACCGGTTCCGCCACATGCGATTACCGCATTCATGAAAAACGATTGTCGATCTTCCGTTAAATCCGCGGTGTGACACGCAGCTGCAGCGCAACGCGCCCCTTGTTGGCGGGTTCCAGGTTTCCTTGTCGATAGATGTTTAGCAATAGTCCAATCCCGAATAAGCAGGCCACGAGATTGGAACCGCCGTAACTGACGAAGGGCAGCGGAAGTCCCTTATTTGGCAACAACGAAGTGGTCACGCCGATATTCACGGCGGCTTGCAATCCGAGCAGGGCGACAATGCCGGTAGCAAGGAGCAAACCGAAACGATCCCTGGCGTGCAGCGCGATCATGATTCCGCAAACAATGATCACTATGAAGAGAAAAACCACCAACAGGCTTACCCGCAGCCCAAGTTCCTCACCGATCATGGGGAAAATGAAATCGGTGTGCGCGTAGGGCAGATAGAGCATTTTTTGGCGGCCGTTGCCGAGGCCTAGTCCCTCGATCCCGCCGCTGCCCCACGCGATCAAAGCCTGCATTTGCTGCAACCCCGCGTCCTGTTTGTAGCGTTCGAGATCGGTGAACGCGAGGAGCCGGCCCATTCGCTCATGCGTTGCCGCAAAAAAGATCGCACCGCTTCCGACTAACGCGAGTAGGCCGAGAAGAATGGGACTCGTGCCGGCAACGAACATGACGAGGAAGGCGGCCGCGCCAACCAGCGCCGTCGTCCCAAGATCGACTTCGCAAATAATCAGCAGGAGCAGTGTGCTGACAATGGCAAGCGGGCCTGCAAATCCGAAAACTGGATGCTGTGTCGTCTTTTCGTAACGCGCGAACCACCAGCCGAGAAAAAAAAGGGTCGCGACCTTTGCGATCTCAGAGGGCTGAAAGGCGACCGGGCCGAAGCCAATCCAACGGCGCGAACCATTAATCCGCAGACCCACATGCGGAACAAAACAAAGCGCGAGCGTGACGAGGGCAAGAACCAGCCACAGCCACCAGGTGCGTTGCCAGAAATGGTAATCGATCAGCGCGGCCGCGAAACAAATAACCAGCCCAATGCTAAGCCAGATCCCCTGGCGCTTGAGAAAAAAGTAAGCGTCGCCATGACTGTCGCGCGCGAATGCGCTGGTGCTGAAAAGCATGACGATACCGATGACGAGCATGCCAAGAACGGCCAAAAATAAAATGTAAGCGCTCTTGCGATGCATGGGTTAAGTCGACATATGCTAGGGAGCGCACGCGCCACCGCGTGCTGGCGATGGCGCCCCGCCATCGCGAACTTTTTCTCTCAGGCAGCATCGACATCGAGAAGAAGATTGCGGCGTGGGCGTCGCAGGCGGCACGCGAGGCGCGTGCGCTCCCCAGATTAAAAATCTGGCGTCGTTGCTCATTGATCTGACTTCTTTCCCTTGGTCGTTTTATTCGGAATCAAAAGTTTTTGTCCGATGTGCAATTTGCGCGCGTCGTCGATGTGATTGAGCGCGAGCAAATCGTCATAGGAAACCTTGAACTTTTTAGCGATCGTTACCGGATTGTCGCCTTTGGCAACGGTGTAAATCTTCCCGGAGTTTGGCGGCGTCTTCGCATCTTTTGCTGGAGATTTAGCGGCGGAGCGCGACGATTTATTTTCAAGGCGCGCTGCGGTTTCCTTTGCACTAGACGCCGAAGGCAAACTTAAAGACGCAGCCTTCATTGTCGATCCAACGGTTTGGTTTGCGAGATTCGCCGCAACTGCTGCCGGAGCAATCGAACCTTGCCGGGTTTTGATCGCGTTGAATGCGATTATTCCCGCGACAGCAACGACGTGGAGCAGGAGGACGATAAGCAGCGCGCGTGACAGTTTCATGTTCGGCTCCGCCAGCTCTTCGCACTTCGTAGCGGCAGCGACATGCAGCGGCCGGTGCGCGGTCGTGGCACGAAGTTTTTTCCGTCTCAACCTAAACAGCTTGGGAATGCTTAATTTCGTCTTCACTTGGGAAGGGCTTGAACAAGGGCGCGAAATTGGTCGCCGCGATCGGCGTAGCTTTTGAACATGTCGAACGAAGAAGTGCCCGGTGAAAAGAGAACGACTTCGCCCGGCTTGGCGTTGGCATGCGCGCGTTCAACCGCATCGGCCAGCGAACTCGCCAATTCTGTTTTGAGGGATCCGCTCCAATCTCGTGCAATTCGCTCGGCCATCTCCCCGATCAAGATTGTCGATCTAACTTTCCCTTGCACGAGGCGGCGCAACGGCTCGAAGGAAAATCCTTTATCTTTGCCGCCGGCGATCAGTATGACTGGCTTAATCTGCGCGAGCAGGGCTTTCTCGAGCGCGTCGAGATTGGTCGCCTTCGAATCATTGACGTAATCGACGCCTCCGATTTGCCTAACAAATTCGCAACGATGCGGCCGCGGCTCGTAGGCGCAAAGCGGCGACATCATTTTCTCGAACGCTAAGCCACGCGCCATGCCGGCGGCGAGTGTCGCCATCAAGTTCTCGATGTTATGGGAGCCGCGTAGTTTCGTCTCGGCCAGGCGCAGCACCGGTCTGTTTTCATAAACAATGAATCCTTCGGCCAATCGGAAATCCGCGCGATCGGTATAGGCGCTGAACGTGATTTTGCGCGAGCGAATCTCGGGCAGGCTTTCAATTGCATTGACGATTGCGATGTCGTCCGCGGTTTGATTTTCGAAAATGCGCAGCTTGGCGGTGCGATATTCAGCAACGGAACGATAACGATCGAGGTGATCGGGCGCGAAATTGAGCCAGACGGCAATCGATGGTCTAAAAGTCTTAATCGTTTCCAATTGAAACGAGCTGACCTCCACTGTGAGAACGTCGAATTTCTTTTTCCCGCGCGCCACTTCCGAGAGCGGCTTCCCAATGTTCCCACAGGCGATAGTCCCCTGGCTGCAAGCATTCAGCATTTGCGCGAGCAGTTCGGTCGTCGTTGTCTTGCCATTCGTGCCGGTGACGGCGATCACCGGACCTTCCACAGAACGCCAGCCGAGCTCGAGCTCGCCGATGATCTCGATATTGCGTGAAGAGAAATTCCGCGCCAGCGGCGAAGCCGGATCAATGCCGGGACTGGCAACTACGAATTCGTAGTTGCCGGAATCCTGGTCCGCCGCTGACCCGCAAACTACGTGGATTCCTTGCGTCCGGAGGTTGTCGATCGTCGATTTGAGTAGTTTCTTTTCTTCCGCACTGTCGAGCACAGTGACTTGGGCGCCTTCGGACTTAAGCAGGAGCGCGGCGGCCGAGCCGCTTAAGCCTGCTCCGAGAATCGCCACGTGTTGGTTGTTGTAGCGCAAGTATTACCTCAACTTCAGTGTGGCCAGCCCGAGCAAAGCGAACACGCCGGAGAGAATCCAGAAGCGCACGATGACCGTGTTTTCTTTCCAGCCAGCCAGTTCGAAATGATGGTGCAACGGCGACATCGCGAAGATGCGACGCCCCGTCATTTTGAAACTGATCACCTGCAGGATGACAGAGACAGCCTCGATCACAAAAACCCCACCGACCACGATCAAGAGAAGTTCCTGCTTACAACTAATGGCCACCACCCCGATCAAGCCGCCTATGGCCAGTGAGCCGGTGTCGCCCATAAAAACCTTCGCTGGATAACAGTTGAACCAGAGAAAACCGAACCCCGCGCCAATGAGTGCGGCACAAACCACCGTGAGCTCGCCCGTGAACGGATAAAACGGCACCTGCAAATATTCCGCGATGCGAAAATTTCCGGCGGCATAAGAAAGTAACCCGTAAGCAAAGGCAACGGTGATGGTGCAGCCGATCGCGAGCCCATCCAGTCCGTCGGTGAGATTGACGGCGTTCGAAGAACCGACGATGACAAGCGCGAAAAATAAAATCGTAAACCAGCCCATGTTTGTGATGACCGCCACTTTGAAAAACGGGACGTAGAGCGAGCGCGCCTGTACCTTGGAGAAGTGGGCTGCTGAGAAAAACACCGGCGACGACCAGCGCGAGGATGATCTGAAAAAGGATTTTCACGCGCCCACTGATGCCGGCAGATTTTTTCTTTGTTACTTTCAGGTAGTCATCGGCGAACCCCACAGCGCCGAGGTAAACCATGCTAAAAAGTGTCAGCCAAACGAAGCGATTATCGGGACGCGCCCAGAGCAGACTGGAAGCGAACACGGCGCCGATAACCAAAACGCCGCCCATTGTGGGCGTTCCTTGTTTGCCGCCGTGCAATTCCGCAAGTCGATGGACTTCGGCAGCCTCTCGAATCGGCTGGCCGAGCTTGAGCAGGGTCAATTTTCGAATCGCGAAGTTTCCGAAGAGTAGCGAGACGACGAATGCGGTCACGGCGGCGGCGACAGCGCGAAACGTAACGTAAGAGAAAACGTTGAAGCCGCCGAATCGATCGCTCAGGCGATGAAGGTAAAACATCATCGCGCTACACCTCCGCGTTTTGACGCTGGCTGAATTCCTCAATCACGCGCTCGGTTTGCGCAGCGCGACTGCCTTTGATTAAAACGAGGTCGCCCGGCGCCGCGACATTAGCGAGAAGTTCTGCAGCTTCGATGGTCGATCTTACGGCAACACTTTTTTGCAGGCCGGCATGTTCGGCGGCGCGTGCGATGATTGCGCCGTTGATTCCGATAGCGATCAATTGATCGACGCCGAGCTCCGCGGCCGCTTCGCCCACCTCGCGATGGCCGACCTCTGATTCTTCGCCAAGCTCGCGCATTTCGCCAAGAACAGCAATCCGTTTTCCATCGGCATCGAGTTCGACAAGCGTGCGCAGCGCCGCTGTCATCGAATCGGGATTGGCGTTGTAGCTGTCGTCAATGAATTGCACGCCGCCAATTTCCTTGATCTGCAATCGCGCTCTGGCCAGAGGCGCGGCGGCCAGGCCAGCCGCGCTTTCTTCGATCGACAATCCAAAGGCGCGCCCAGCTGCGACGGCAAGCATAGCGTTTTGTACCATGTGCAAACCCGGCACGGGCAACTGTGCGCGGCAGCGGTGCGCACCTTCAAGAATCGTGAACTCACAGCCATCGGAGGTTTGTCGAATATCGGTTGCCCGAACCGTTCCGCCTTTGGTTCCGGTAAACACAACTTTTGCACGCGTTCGCGCGGCCATTATTTCGCTGAAAGGGTCGTCCGCGTTCAAAATCACCGTGCCTTCGAGGCCGACTGCTTCCACGAGCGCGCCTTTCTCGTGGGCAATTGCGTCGCGTGAGCCCATGAACTCAATGTGCGCGATCCCGATGTTCGTGATAATGGCCGCGTCCGGCGCGGCGATCTTCGCCAAGGCTGCGATTTCGCCAGGATGGTTCATGCCGATTTCCCAAACACCGACTTCGTCTTGCGAGCTTGCCTCTAGAATTGTGCGAGGCAGACCGACATGATTGTTGAAATTGCCTTCGGTCTTGGTGACTCGAAATTTTCTCGCCAGGACGGATGCGGCGAAATCTTTGGTGCTGGTTTTGCCGTTGCTTCCGGTGATCGCGAGAACTTTGATTGGGAGGGAGCGTCGATAATTCGCAGCGAGGTTTTGATAGGCGCGCAAAGTATCTTCTGCTCGGATAATCGCGAATTCGTTAGGCAATTTCGCGTGATAGGATCGGTGCGCTACGCCGACCGGACGCCGCGGTGAGGCGTCCGCACATTCCCAGTCGAGATCCACAATCGCGCCGAGGGCACCCAATTTTGCGGCGGCTTCAACGAATTGGTGGCCGTCGAAATTCTCACCGCGCAAGGCGACAAAGAGCTCGCCGCGTTTTAGCGTCCGCGAATCGGTGCTGATTTTGTCGATCCGCACGTTTCCGTCGCCAGATTCCAATTTCGCGCCGGCAAATTTGGCAATTTGAGAAGCGCTAAGTGGATTCATGGCAATCGTGGCACGGCCGTTACGGCTGTGGGGGAGGCGGCCATCTTGTCCGCCGGTCGGATGGACTCGTCCTGTGGCGAGCCTGTGGGACGATGACTCGCAGGCGAGACGCCCGTGAGGCCCACAGGCTCGAAGCCTGTGCCCCGTTTTTCCGTGCGCGAATCAGGCGCCGGAAAATTCAAAAGAAAAGGGATCACGATTCAAACTCCACTGGGCGATTTTCGAGCGCACGCCGCGCCACTTGAATGTCGTCAAACGGCACGGTGTGATCCGCGAACTCCTGGTAAGTTTCGTGGCCTTTACCGGCGATCAAGACAATGTCGCGGGGTTGCGCCAGCGCGATAGCGCGGGCGATTGCTTCTGCGCGGTCAATGATTTTCTCGTAATGATTCGAACGAAATCCTCTTTCGACGTGCGAAATGATTGCTGCCGGATCTTCTTTGCGCGGGTTGTCCGAAGTGATGATCGCGTAGTCGGCATTAAGATCGACAACTTGGGCCATGAGCGGCCGCTTCTCGCGATCACGATCGCCACCGCAGCCGAAGACAACGATGAGACGTCGCGGCTCGAGCTCGCGCAAAGTCTTTAAAACATTGAGAAGCGCGTCCGGCGTATGGGCGTAATCCACAAAGATTTGAAACTGCCGCTTCGCCGGCACCATTTCGAGACGTCCGGGGACTTGCGGTGACTTGCCGAGACTGAGCACCGCTTCGCGAACACCGATGCCCATCGCGTTCGCCGCAGCTAACGCGGCGAGAGAGTTCGCGACATTGAATCGACCAATTAACGGAATGCGTACGAGATAACTCTTTCCGCGCGCATCGAGCTGGTAGGATGTCCCGCCAAATTCCATTCGATAATTTGACGCGCGAAAATCTGCGCGCGCGCCCATTCCATAGGTGATGAGCGAAATGCTCTTATCAATCTTGCCGAGTATTTGCTCGCCGTAACGGTCATCGATGTTAATGACGGCCACCGGTTTTCGCTTTTTTTGTTGCGAGGCGAGTTGGCTGAAGAGCTTCAGCTTCGACTCAAAGTAATTTTTCATGGTGCCGTGAAAGTCGAGATGATCTTGTGTAAGATTGGTAAAGACGGCCACGTCCCACTCGAGCCCGCGCGTGCGATCCTGCGCGAGCGCGTGCGAAGAGACTTCCATGGTGGCGGCGCGGCAGCCAGCATTCACGATCTGCGCGAGCAATTCTTGCAAATCAAGCGACTCGGGCGTGGTGCGTGCGGCCGGCAGAACGCGCTCGCCCAGTTGGTAACGCACCGTGCCGATCAGTCCGCAACGCACGCCGGCTTTTTCACAGATGTGTTGGATCAAAAATGTAGTTGTGGTTTTGCCGTTCGTGCCCGTGATGCCCACGAGTTTTAATTTTCGCGCCGGGTAGCCGTAAAAAGCGGCGCTCACATCCGCTAGCGCGGTGCGCGTGTTTTCAACAGCGATGCAGGTGGCACGCGGATATTTTTGTTCGCGCTCCGCGACAATCACAGACGCGCCTTTTTCGATGGCTTGTTCGATGAAATCGTGTCCGTCGAATTTTTCTCCGCGCAGCGCCACGAACAAGCCATTTCTTTGCACACGCCGCGAGTCATACGCAATACTTTCCACCGAGCGATCAAGTGGACCGATGATTTGGCGGACGGAAATCGCGGTGCGAAGAGTTTTGAGCTGCATGAGGTTTCACCACGCGGGCGTGCGGTATTCAATGGCGTGAGGCATTGGTTAAGGCAACCCGCTCCACCGGCAGCGCTTTGCGAATTTCCTCATGCGGCTCAAGATCGAGATAGCGCGCAGCTTTTTCAGCGATGCGCGAAAAGATCGGCCCGGCGACGAGACCGCCGTAATTCAATTCCGGCCTGCTCGTATGTGCGTCGTCCAGAACGACGAGTCCAACAAATTCTGGATGGTCAGCTGGCGAGATAACCGGTGAAAGAGACAACGTAATGGCCCTTTTCGTAGCCGCCGTGCGGATCAACCTTTTGGGCTGTCCCGGTCTTGCCAGCGATGGTGAAGCCGGGAACGGCCGCGGCGGCCGCGGTACCGCGATCGCTCACAACTCCGCGCAGCGCGTCACCGATTTGTCTGGCTGTCTCGGCAGAGATGACCTGACGCAAAACAACGGGCGAAAGCGAGCTCACCATTTTACCGTCGGCTGTCGTGATTGATTTGACGATTCGCGGCGTCACAAGTTTGCCGCCGTTGGCGATCACCGACATAGCAAGGATCATCTGCAACGGCGTTACGCCAATTTCATGTCCCATCGGAATGTGCGTGATGGAAATTTTGCTCCACGATCGCGGCGAACGCACCAAACCGGGAATTTCGCCGGGAAGCTCAATTCCAGTCCGCTCACCAAAGCCGAACCGGCGGATGTACTCGTAGAATTTTTGATCGCCGAGGCCGACCGCAAGCTTGGCCGCACCGATGTTGCTTGATTTCACGAGAATGTCTTTGACGCTCAAATCTCGGTAAGCCGCGTGATCGTGCAGCGCCGTTCCGCCGAAATTCCAAACACCGTTTTCGCAAAAGATCGTCGAGTCGAGGCCAACTTTATGTTCGTTTAACGAGGCAGCCGCTGTCACGATCTTGAATGTTGAGCCCGGCTCCATCATGTCGATGATGGCGCGGTTTTTCATCTGTTCGGGTTTCGCTTCCGCGCGCTGGTTGAGATCGAAATTTGGGCGGTTGGCCATCGCCAGGATTTCCCCGGTCTGGGGCCGCATCAAAATGATAGTCGCTTTTTGCGGAGTATATTCGCGCACAGCGAGGTTGATTTCGTTCTCGACGATGTTTTGCAAATTCAGATCGACGGTGAGGTGCACCTGATAACCGTCGCGCGGCGGACGTTCCTGACCGCGATAAAGTACGATCTCCTGGCCGGCGCGATTGTGCTCGATATAACGAAAACCGTTCTGGCCGCGCAGATATTCGTCCATCGACCCTTCCACGCCCTGGATCCCGTGGTGGTCGAAATCGGTGAATCCGATGACATGGCAAAGCATGGCGCCATTCGGATAAATGCGCGTCGCATCCTGTTCGAAATAGATGCCGCGCAAATTTCCCGCCCGCAATTTTTCGCGTAGGGACTCGGCAGCCGCTTCCGGAACTTCTCGTTTGATCACGATGTAGCGGCGATCGCCTTGCAGTTTCTCCGCCAACTCCGCGCGGGGAGCCCTCAAGGCGCTGCTGATAAGATCGACAATCGCCTCGGCGTTATTCAAATGCGTTGCGTCAGCCACTACCGTCTCGACTGGAACATTATGCGCCAGGACCTCCTGGTTGGCGTCGAAGATCGCGCCGCGCTCGGCGAAAATGGTTTGCTTGTAAACGTGTTTCTCAGCTGCAAGTGCAGCGTACTCGCCGTGCTTGATCATTTGCAGGTAGATCAGTCGAAACGAGAAAACACTGAAAAGTCCCGTGAAAGCAAAGCACACAAGTGCACATCGGTTCCGGCTGTCCCATTTCATCTGTCAACACGCCGATTCGAAACAGGCTGGAGGGCGTCTTCCGAATTTGTGGCCGGCATCGTTAGGCGAACAATGTTACGCTCGGCGATCGGAATCATTTTGAGATAGCCTTCTTTGAGCCGGCGTTGCAAGGCCGAGCGTGAAGTGAGTGCCGCGATCTGCACGCGAGCAACATCATTTTGCGTGCGCAAGCTGGCCAATTCGGTCTCGAACGCTTTTTTGCGATCGCCCAGGTGATAGAGTTGCAATGTCAAATAAACGTAGCTTAAACCGGTCAGCGCGGAAAACACGGTTAGCACAATCCAACGCGCGAGGGAGGGAGCATTGACCGGGTTCCAATTTTTTCGGCGGGAATGATTCATGTAATTTTTTCCGCGACGCGCAATTTGGCGCTGCGGGCGCGCGGATTTATTCGGCGTTCGTTCTCGCTAGGCTCGATTGGTTTCGCCGTGATCAAATTCAAATCACGCTTCGGGTTGGGCTGCGCTGCCGGCCACTCCGGTTTGTCGACCCATTCGCGGCTGCGATCGCGGAAGAAATTCTTCACTATCCGGTCCTCCAACGAATGGAATGTAATGACGGCGATGCGCGCAGTCGTTTCGAGGCGTGCGGTCAAGACGTGCAGACCTTGTTCAAGCGCGCCGAGCTCGTCGTTCACTTCCATGCGCAGTGCCTGAAAAACTTGCGTGGCCGGATGCCGACGCCCGTGCCGGCCAACCACTTTTTCGATGGCGCGGGCCAGTTGCAAAGTTTCCTGAAACGGCGCGCTCTTTCGCATTTTTACGATCGAACTGGCAATGCGCCGTGCGGCCGGTTCTTCCCCGAGATCGCGGAACAAACGAGTGAGGTCTTCTTCGCTGTGTTGGTTAACGATATCGGCTGCGGTCAATGACGTTCGCGGATCCATTCGCATGTCGAGGGGGCCGCTCCGCATCACGCTGAAACCGCGTTCGGCGTTTTCGAGTTGGCGCGAAGAAACGCCGAGATCGAGAATCGCGCCCCCTATCTTGGAGATTCCGAGTTCTTCGAGAATTTTGTCCGCGAGACGGAAGTTTGCCTGGCGCAGAGTGATGCGACTGCCGCAATGGGCCAGTTTTTCCCGCGCGTATTCGATTGCATCGGGATCTTGATCGAGTGCGAGGACGTCTGCGCCCGCGCGCAGAAGCGCTTCGGTATGCCCACCCCCGCCTACCGTTGCATCGACGACGAGCGAACCGGGGCGCGGCGCAAGCAATTCAACAGCTTCGGTCGTGAGCACCGGACGGTGATAGATGAAATCTTCCATATCCTGCGCCTCCTCTTCCAAAACCAATGGGCCAGTTGCGAACCAAACGGGCCGCTCAAATAACAATGCATTCATCCCGATCTTGCTCACAAACCGATCAGGTTGGCCACGTGCTGATACGTAGGCGCCTCTTCCTCGTGAGCGCGTTTCCAGCGTTGCAAATTCCAAATTTCAAAACGCCCGCGACCCCCGACCAGCGCCACTTCGCCTTTCAATTCGATTTCTTTGCAAAGGTCTACCGGCAGAACCAGACGCCCTTGCCGATCGGCGGCGCCGTGTTGCGCGCGCGCGTGCAGTTGGCGGAAAAAAACGCGACGGTCGCGCGCCGAAATGTTTGTATCCGATTCGGCGGCCGCGCTCATGCGAGAAAATTCCTCAGGCGGCATGACCAGGAGAAATTGATGATTCGCTTCCGGAAGAATGATGAACTCCTCGGCACCATCGCGTCGCCAGCGCGCGGGAATGGTGATTCGATTTTTTTCGTCAATGAAGTGACGGAACTCGCCGGCGTAGAAGGTTTGAGAAGGCGTATCCATGCGCGGGTGGCGGGTTGATCCATTCTAGCCCACTTTCCACCACTTCTAACCACCTTCCCTAATAACGGTCAATAAAATAATTCAATCTTTTTCGACCTCGTGTCAGATATCTCTCCCGTGATCGCGGGATCGATATGATAGGACCCGTTGGATTGGGCGTTGGACGTTCGATAATGGATGTTGGATGTTTCGCAAGTCATGACATCGCCGCTGCGTAGTTCGACGGTTGCATTCGTGGCTGTTGTTTTTCTTTTGCCTTTCGGCTTGGCGCAAACACCGGAACCAAGTCTAACTGATGCGGTCCGGGTCAGGGTATCGCTCAATTCCGACGGCTCACGCACGACTTACGAATTCGATAACGTACACCACAAAGCGACTGCGACCACCAGTGCACCAGATGGCAAGCTGCTTGGCAGAATTCGTTACGAAATCGACGATGCCGGCCGTTTTTCCAGCGGGAGCATTTTCGGCCCGGACGACAAGTTTCGGTTTAAGAGTCAATATAAATATGACGCGGCCGGTCGGCTGGAAGAGGAAACCCACCTCACGAAGGACGACTCCGTGATCAATAAGTTTGTTTACCGCTACAATCAAGCCGGCAAAGGAACGGGCTACTCCCTATATGATGCTTCCGGAAAACTCGTCGCAAACTCAACTACGCCGACTCCAACTCCGACTCCCAAACCTCACAACCGGGTTATACGCTGACTTGTGGCCGCGGTAGCGACACGCTGGGAGCGAGTGGTCTCTTACTCGATGTTAGATTTGGCGACGAAGCCGCATTTTAATGACGTTGCCCCTGGAGCCCGAAAGCTTTCGCGAGCAAGCAGGTCGTACCACCTATCGCGGCTACAACAGCTTGCCTCTGTGGCCAAAGCGGTCTAGAGGATTGGGCGTGATCGATTACATCCAAAAAGGCGGATTGCTGATGTGGCCGATCCTTGCCTGCAGCATCATCGGCATTGCCGTTTTCGCCGAACGCTTTTTTTATCTGCATCGTGCTAATATTCACGTGGGCGAATTTCTCAAAGGCCTGTCGAATCTTATTCAGCGCCGTAATTTTGCTGAAGCATTACATGAAGCGGCAGGAACGCCCGGCCCGGTCGCTCGCGTCATTCACGCCGCTCTTGTTCAGCACGCTGCGCCACGATCAGAGTTGCGCGAGATCGTTCAGGAAGCCGGACAACTGGAGGTGCCGAGGCTCGAGCGGTTCCTCGGCGTGCTGGCTACGCTCGCTTTTCTTGCGCCATTACTTGGACTAATAGGAACAGTCGCCGGAATGATCGATGCCTTCGGCACGATTGCTTCCCACGGAGGCTACGCCACGGTCACGGAACTTTCCGGCGGCGTTTACAAAAGTCTGTTGACCGCGGCGGCTGGTCTCGTCGTCGCGACGCCGACTTTCGTTGCCTACAGTTACCTCTCGTCGCGTGTCAACACGATGCTGCATGAAATGGAGCGCGCCGGCATTGAGATCGTCCACTTGTTGAAAGACAACGAGGAGGTAAACGGCATAATCAGCTTTCAACCGCCGTCTGAAAAAACCCCGCCAGGACGTGAGGCGCGCCTCGACCGGTAGAATCGTCAACCGGTAAGAATCGGAACCGCTCTCGGCGCATGAAGCTTAGCCGCACGAAGGAACATGACTTCGGTTGGCTGATGATTGTTCCGGCAATCGACGTCGTCTTTCTCTTGATTTTTTTTCTGCTGCTGAGCCCGAACTTTATCTTGCAACCGGGTATTGCTGTCTCCTTGCCCTTTTCACGTTTCACGCTTGGCCCACTGCAAAATCAGCAAATCATCAGCATTACTGGCGGCGGCGCGCCTGCGATTTATTTTCGCGATCAAAAGACGACTCTCGAAAAAATTGGTCCCCTACTGGATGCGGCCAAACGCGAGAATCGTTCCATCGTCATTAAGGCCGATCGGCTTACGCCCTACGAATTGGTGGTCGCCGTGACGAACGCGGCTCTCGAGCATGGGATTGGTTCAGTCGCATTGGCCACAGCTTCGCCCAAATAAGATGTCGGTCTTGTCTTCCTCTGCGCTTGAGCCGCTCATTTTTAGTTGGGACCTTCCTCGCCGCCGTAATCTGGCCATTGCCGGTTTTCTCGTTACTCTCCTTAATCGCGCACACTGCTTGTTTTTACATTTTCCAAATTGTTTACCCGCCAACCATAGCGCTTTTGCCACCACCAGCGCGGCTCACCTTGATCACGCCGGCTTCAGAAGTAGGGCGCACTCTCTTGCGCTGGGTGGAGGCGGAAGATCCCGCGCTGGCATCGCGTACTCAACGTCCGACCGAGGCAAGGGCGTACATCCTGCCAAAAGTGGAGCACGTTCCATCCTACGTCGCAAGCGAACCGGTTTTAAAGGAGCCGCCGCCGCTGGTTGTCGATCTTCGTCTGCCCAGTTCGCAACCACCGGGCGCAGCGCCAATGGCTCGTCCGCGCGTGGCGGTGCAAAAAATCGGCGTCCTTGCGACCACGGTCACGTTTTCGAGAGAAATCGAGAATCTCGGAGTGCCAGCACTGCCTTCATTGAAGTTTACCGCTTCAACGAACGAACCGCCCCAGGCTATCCGTTTTCGAATCGCAGTAAGCGGTCGCGGCGAGATTCTCTATTCTTTCCCGTTGAATTCATCGGCCGACCCGGTGCTCGATGGGCAGGCGCGAAGTTATCTCGCGCTCTGCCGTTTTCCGGCAAGATCCACGAGGAGCGACCAAGCTTTGGTTTGGGGAACCGCGGCCGTTGAATGGGGCAACGACGTCGCGCGGCCGCAGCCAATATCGACAAGGGCGCCCACGCCGTGATCCGAGTCAGCCTCGCTGCGTTAGTCACAATTTATCTACTGCTTTCCCTTGCCACGATTTTTGTTCTCTGGTTAGTTGGTGAGTGGGGCCGTCGCCGCCGCGAACGACGCGCGTTGCGTTACCGGCTGCGTTGCGTGATTTGCGCATTCGAATTTGAAGATCGAACGGCGGCGCTGCTTCCACGCTGTCCGCGCTGCGGCAGCTTGAACGAACGATACAGATTGGAGCAGATTTAAACATGGGAATGTGGATTGGCCGCAATCGCAAGGCGCGCGTTACTTATGGGTTCGACGAGATCGCGCTCGTGCCCGGACGCATCACGATTAATCCGAACGAAGTGGATATTCGTTTTCGTCTGCCGCGCAAAAATGCCGCGCCGCTTGAATTAAAAATTCCGATCCTGGCCAGCGCGATGGATGGAGTTGTCGATGTTCGCTTTGCCGTCGCCATAAGCAAACTTGGCGGGCTGGCCGTCTTGAATCTCGAAGGCGTGCAAACGCGCTACAAAAACCCGCGGGAAGTTCTGCAAAAAATTGTTGAGACGGACCAGTCTGAGGTCACTGCCTTGCTACAAAAGATTTACCAGGAACCGGTGCAACCCGATCTGATCGCGGCCCGGATTCGGCAAATTAAAGATGGCGGCGCGATTGCGGCCGTGAGTTCCATCCCGCAGCGCGCGGCTGAGTTTGGCCCAATCGCCCAGGAAGCGGGTGCGGATGTTTTTGTCGTGCAAAGCACCGTCTCAACCGCGCGGCATATTTCTTCGGAATACAAATCCCTCGAATTGGAAAAGTTTTGCCGCGAAATGCGACTTCCGGTGATCGTGGGGAACACGGTCGGCTACGAGGTCACGTTCGAGGTGATGGAATGTGGGCCGGCCGCCGTTTTAGTCGGCGTGGGCCCGGGCGCAGCGTGCACGTCGCGTGGTGTGCTCGGCCTCGGTGTGCCGCAAGTCACAGCGACGGTGGATTGTGCTGCTGCGCGCGACGCTTATTTCAAAAAAACCGCGCGTTACGTTCCGATCATCACCGATGGCGGTATGAGCAAAGGCGGCGATGTTTGCAAAGCGCTCGCCTGCGGCGGAGACGCCGTGATGGTCGGGAGCGCGTTTGCCAAGGCGCACGAAGCCCCGGGAGAAGGTTATCATTGGGGCATGGCGACCCCGCATGCGAACTTGCCGCGCGGTACGCGCATAAAAGTCGGCAGCACAGGTTCTTTGAAACAGATCCTTTTCGGGCCGGCCGAAGTCGATGATGGCAGTCAAAATTTGGTCGGCGCCATCACCACTTGCATGGGAAACGTCGGCGCGCGCACGCTGGCGGAGTTTCAACAAACTGAAATCATCATCGCGCCCTCGATCAAAACCGAAGGAAAACTTTTCCAAGCAGTCCAAAGCGTCGGTATGGGCACGAGTTGAGAAAGTGAATGGCGATTCGTGACGGGTTGATTGGTAAATAATCTTCGCGGACAGCTATTCACTGATTACCAGTTACCAATTGCATTTCTTATGAGCCGCAGAGTCGTCATCACTGGTCTTGGGGTAACTACGCCGGTCGGCAACGATTTAGAAACGTTCTGGTCGAACTTGAAAAACGGCGTCAGCGGTATTCGCAGGATTCAGGCGTTTGATACTACCGGTTACGATTGCCAGATCGCCGGCGAAGTGCGCGATTTCGAACCGAAGAATTGTTTCAAAAATCCAAAAGATATTCGGCGCACCGACCGCTTCGCTCAGCTCGCCATGGCCGCCGCAAAAATGTCGATGCAAGACAGCGGCATCGATCTTGCGCGGGTAAATCGGGATCGCTTCGGCGTGCTAATCAGCAGCGGCATCGGCGGACTGAAAACACTCGAAGAACAATTCAGCATCTTGATGAACAAAGGTCCGCAGCGTGTCTCGGCATTCACGATTCCGATGCTCATCAGCAACATGGCCAGCGGCGTCATCTCGATGGAATTTGGATTGCGCGGTCCAAACATGTGCATCGTCACAGCCTGCGCCACTTCCAACAATGCCATCGGCGAATCATGGCGGATGATCAAATTCGGCGACGCCGACATTTTTCTCGCCGGCGGTTCCGAAGCCCCCATTGTCGAACTCGGTCTCGCCGGATTTTCCGCCATGAAAGCGCTGAGTCGGCGCAATGACGAACCGGAGCGCGCTTCGCGTCCGTTCGATCGCAACCGCGACGGCTTTGTTATGAGCGAAGGCGCCGGCATCGTTGTTGTGGAAGAACTCGAACACGCGAAAGCGCGGGGCGCGAAAATTTATTGCGAGCTCGCCGGCTACGGTCTTTCTGCCGACGCTTACCACATGACTGCACCGCCGGAAGACGGTGAAGGCGCCGCCCGTGCTATGAAAATGGCGCTTGATCACGCGCGCATTTCGCCTAACGAGGTCGATTACATAAATGCCCACGCCACGTCCACCGGTCTGGGCGATATCAGTGAAACGCGCGCCATCAAGGCGGTGTTTGGCGAGCAAGCGCATAAAATCCCGATCAGTTCCACCAAATCTATGATCGGCCACTTGTTAGGGGGCGCCGGTGCAGTCGAGACAGCGGTCTGTGCTCTGTCGATCCGCGACGGCGTTATTCCCCCCACCATCAATCTGGAAGACCCCGACCCGCTCTGCGATCTCGACTACACGCCGAACAAGGCAAAAGAAAAGAAAGTGCGGGTCGCTATGAACAACTCATTCGGCTTCGGCGGTCATAATGCCACAGTTGTTGCCACGGCATTCGAAGAATGATTGCACAGAAACTGTAGACGAAGTGTGCCAATTGTTGTCCATTCGGCGCGCCCCGCGCTCGCGCCTTAGTGATCTGGATTTACCGGAAAGTGTTTGTTTTTGAGGTCTTCGGGGACGCGCAGGGTTTGCTCCATCTCGATTTTCTCGGTCGCGTCCTTTAGTGCGTCGTACGCTTCGCGACTCTTTTTCGCGCGACACATATAGGCGGTGGCGTGCGCGAGTGGGATTCGCGCTTCCGGCAAGCCAACAAATTCGACCGCTTGCTGCGTGGCGATAGCTAGCGGTAATGCTTCTGGATCGGCGAGACCAATGTCTTCGCTCGCAAAAATCGTGATGCGACGTGCGATGAAGCGAAAATCTTCGCCGGCATGCAACAGTTTCGCGAGCCAATACATCGCGCCTTTTTCATCAGAAGCGCGCATGCTCTTGATGAACGCGCTGATGGTGTCGTAATGCGCGTCCCCCGCGCGATCATAAACGACCGCCTTCTGCTGAATGCTTTCTTCGGCGATCGCGAGGGTGAAATGGATGGCAGGACGAGCGTCCTCGCTTGCTTTTTTTCCCATCGCCACCGGGGACGAGCGCGGTACTTTTGGCTGGGTCGTGAGGACGCCGACCTCAAGCGCATTCAAGCATTTGCGTGCGTCGCCGTCGCTGAGCTTCGCCAAGTGCCGGCGGGCGTCATAGTCGATCTTAACGCTGTAGTTGCCGAGTCCGCGGCCTCTGTCGGCCAAGGCGCTGGTCGATCAGTTGCTCGAGCTGCCCAACGGTAAGCGGTTCAAGTTGGAAAACCTGCGAGCGCGAGACGAGTGGGCTGTTGACATAGAAAAACGGATTGTAAGTCGTCGCGCCAATCAACCGCAGATTTCCGTTTTCCACATCGGGTAGCAGAATGTCCTGCTGTGCCTTGTTGAAATGATGGATCTCATCGATGAAGAGAATTGTTTTCTGTTCGGAATTGCGAAGTCGATTCGTTGCTGCCGCAATCACGCGGCGCATCTCCGCGACGTTGCTCTCCACTCCGCTTAGCCGCACAAATTTTGCGTGCGTCATGTCGGCAATAATGTGCGCCAAAGTTGTTTTTCCGGTGCCGGGCGGACCAGACAAGATCACCGAAGGTAAACGATCAGCTTCGATCGCGCGGCGAAGTAATTTTCCCGGGGCGAGGATGTGTTCCTGGCCGACGAATTCTTCGAGCGAACGTGGTCGCATGCGCGTGGCCAGCGGCGCCGCGTTGTTTGCGCCGGCGAGATCGACATCTTCCTCCTCGCTGAAAAGATCGTCCACAGCTCAAAACTACGGCGCAGGCTGCTTATTTCCAGTTGAGCGCAATGGTTAGGGGAGCCTAAGATGGTGCAAGCGGCTCATGAAAAGTATTCTCGTCCCGGTCGATTTCTCGGCGGCCATGCCGAGCGTGCTCGAATTGGCGGGGCATGTGGCGAAATCGTTCGGCGCGGAAATCCATTTGGTGCACGTGAAGGAACTGAGCGTCCTCGTCCCACCCAGCGCGTTTGGCTACGGAGTGGCGGGAATGCCCGAACTCATGCCGATGTCGAGCCTCCCGATTGCCGAACCTCTCCCGCAGCCAGCTCCCACCGACGAGCGAGACAGGGCAAAGTTGACAGACTGGCAAAAGGAAATCGCGCAAACCGGAGTGCGAGTAATGCTGCACGAACCTGTTGGCGACGTTGTTGAAGAAATTCTGCGCACCGGGGATGCGATTAAAACCGACTTAATCGTAATGGGCCGGCATGGTCACGGAGCGATGTATAACTTGTTAGTCGGCAGTGTCACCGAGGGCGTGCTGAAGCGTAGTGGTCGTCCCGTGTTGTTGGTGCCGGCTTCTCGATCTTAGTCGCCGAATCGATGGCGAATCGAACGAACCGGGCATCTGCAACCGGTAAGACGCAAAAAACGGGGGCGCCACGCCAACCGTTTGTGGGTCTGGCAATGACGGCCGTGCTCGGAATTATTGCGGCGGATTTTTTTCCGGTCCCGCAAGCCGGCTGGCTCCCAGTTGGGGCAGCGTTCCTCGCTGCCGGTTTAGCGGTGCTTCGCTGGCCAGCGGCGGGATCGACATATGCATTGGTGAGTCTCGGATTCTTCCTGCTGCACAGCACCCAAATCGAAGATACGCCAGGTCTGCGTCTGGCTGCGCAACTCGGCGATCGGCCGCGCGCCATTAACGCGACAGGATCTGTGGCGGATGAACCAAAGATTGGAACCAATGGGTTCGCGACTTTCATGTTCAAGCTCGAATCCATCGAGATTGAAGGACGAACTCTGCCGACCGCCGCGACGTTATTGGTCCGATGGCGCGGCGAGCCCCAGTTTGGCAACGAGTTTAGATTTTTCGGGATTGCCGAGCCAATCTCGCCGCCGCGCAATCCAGGTGAGTTCGACATGCGCTCCTATCTGGGGCGACGCGATGTTCGCCGGACTTTATTTGTTCGTTATGCCGAGGACGGAGTCTTGCTTCATCACGATGGCGGGAATCCGATTCTGCGCGCTGCGCAAGCCTCGCGCGCTTGGATGCAAAAAATTCTTTGTCGGTCTTTGGAAGATTCGCCGGACGTGCAAAATTTTGTCAGTGGAATCGTGCTCGGCCTGCGGCATCAGACGCCGGAAGACATCGAGGAACCGTTTCAACAGACCGGCACTCTGCATCTTTTCGCGGTAGCCGGCTTACATGTCGGGATTGTGGCCCAACTGTTATGGGTATTAGCGGCCGTTGGCCGCCTTTCGCGCAAATGGGCGACGCGGCTAATCATACCGCTTCTACTTTTTTACGCGGCCGTTACAGGATTGCACGTGTCTAGCGTACGGGCCGCAGTGATGAGCTCGATCCTGCTAGGTGGTTTTTTTTTCGAACGAAAAGTTTTCGTGTTTAACGGCCTAGCGGCTGCGGCATTCTTTCTCCTCGCCTGGGATACGAACGAACTTTTTTCCACCGGTTTTCAACTTTCCTTCGCTGTTGTCGGCTCGATTATTCTACTGGCCGATCCGCTCGTTCAATTTTTGCGCCGCTTCACTGCTGCAGACCCATTTTTGCCGCGAAGTTTATTGAGCCGGCCCCGCCGGCTATTTAGTCTCACTCTCGAATACATTTGTCGTGGCGGCTCGGTTTCGCTGGCTGCTTGGCTCGGGTCGCTGCCGCTCATCCTTTGGTATTTTCATCTCATTACGCCAATTTCGTTGATCGCCAATCTGGTGGTTGTGCCGATCGCATTTTTCATTCTTGCCATTGCGATGTTGTCTCTATTGACTGCGCCACTGCTCGGTTGGCTTTCCATTGTTTTCAACAATGCCAACTGGTTTCTGGCGCGACTGGTTCTCGCTCTCGTGCATTGGTTCGCGGAACTTCCGGGCGGTCATTATTATGTCGCTCGACCGCAATGGCCCGACCAAGCGAATACAAGAATTACCGTGCTGGACGCGGGCGCAGGCGCGGCTGTGCATGTGCGCGCACCTCGTGCGGATTGGTTGTTTGATTGTGGGAGCGAGCGGGATTACGACCGCTTGCTGCGCCAATACCTGTACGCAGCGGGCGTGAATCGAATTCACGGATTGCTGCTCAGCCACGGGGATTCGCTGCACATCGGGGGCGCGGTACCGCTGTTGCAAGATTTTACGCCTCAACTGTTGATCGACAATCCGGCCGCCGACCGTTCTCTGGTTCATCGCCGATTGCGGCGCGCTCTTTCACAGCGAAATGTTGAGCCCACCACCTTACGTGCCGGGAACAGTTTTGAAATCTCTCCTCAAATAACCGGTAAAATATTGTTTCCACCGAATGGATTCGCGGCCGGCACGGCGGACGACGAAACATTGGTAATGCAGTTACTGATCGCGCGCACGACGAAGGTCTTGTTTGTGTCGGACAGCGGTTACGCAACGGAGAACGCGCTTTTCGCATCAGGAGTGAACTTGCAAAGCGACATCGTGATAAAAGGCCAACACCACTCCGGTAAATCCGGTTCGGACCGATTTCTCGATGCGGTCAGGCCGAAATTGATCGTGGCTACGTCGCGCGATTTTCCAGAATACGAGCGGATCAGTGACGAATGGGCAGACGCCGTTCGCGCAAAAGGCATCAAGCTTTTCCGGCAAGATGAAACCGGCGCGGTCGAGATTTGTTTCCGCGAGCGCGAATGGGAAGCCCGCGCTTACATTACTGGCGAAATCTTTCGTAGCGTTAATCGGTAAATGGGGACGCCGCGACGCTGGAAGCGCTTTTCGAATGTCGATGCAGGAAACCGGCCGTTCATTTCGGTCGTCGCAAAATCCGTTGATTGCCCGGCGAGCCGGCGGATGTACGTAAAGTAATCGCGGTGATCAGTTGCGATTCGGAGAACACCGTCATCATCGAGCGCGGGGTGAACTGAATTCAAAAACGCCGGCGTGAAGATGCGGCGCCGATGATGTCGCCGCTTCGGCCAGGGATCGGGAAATAGGAGATAAAAAATTTCCACCGAGCGCTCAGGCAAAAAGTAACGAACAGCATAAGAAGTTTCCGCATGCAGCACCCGCACGTTGTCCAGCCTTGCCGCCCTGCGAGAAGTTTTCGCAACTCGGCTAGCAAGGCGTTCGATCCCAAGAAAATTTTTCTCCGGATGCAGCTCGCCCAGTTCGCAAAGAAACGAGCCTTCACCGCAGCCCAGATCGACCTGCAACGGCGCGATACGCCCGAAGATGGTCGTGAGATCAAAGCGAGTGATGTAAGACTCGGAAACCAGCTCGATCACGGAGAAGGATTGCAGCCATTGCGAGGCGAATCAACCTCGCGACGGCCAAACTTAGGAAGCGTTTTGCTTTGCCGTGCCGAAGCCCAGGAAAAGCATGACCACCGCAAGCACGACGTGGAGCCAGGTGTCGGCAGGATTATTCGCCACGACCCAAAGCGTGTTGCCGGTGCCAACGGCGAAGCCCCAAATAGCAACCACAGCGTAAATGACGCCGAAGATTTGAAACCACATTCTCAATGGTCCTACGCCGCCCATCGCCGTGAACAGGAAGATGATACCCGACGCAAGGTGAACGATGTTGTGCGCCGTGTTGACGTGGAAAATGTTGAGCAGCATTCCATCCGGCGCTGCGGCTGGGACGAAACCGAGAGTTCCAACGACCAAGAAGACGAGACCGAAGATAACTGCGAATGTTTTAACCATTCTGACCTCCTTTGGTTGAAGGAAATTACGCTTATGGCAGGCGCTCTGACGCTGACAAGACGAGTTTGTTCGCAACGTGAGAGGCGCTTTGGTGTCTAAGATCGATAATATGAAACAGAGCCTTTCGCTTACGATCGGTTGCGTTATCTTCCTTGCCTCTGCTCTTCACTTTGGTCACGCCCAAGATTCGTCTCCGGGGGCGACCAAGGCCGTCATTTTTGCAGGCGGTTGCTTCTGGTGTATCCAGCCGTCGTTTGACAAGGCGGCTGGCGTACTCAAAACGGTTGTCGGTTACTGCGGCGGCACCGAACCGAATCCGACCTACGAATTGGTGACTTCGGAAAAAACAAATTATCGGGAATCGATCGAAGTAACTTACGATCCCCAGAAAATTTCATACGATCAGTTGCTCGACATTTACTGGCGGCAAATCGATCCCACTCAAGCCAACGGCCAATTTACGGATATCGGCCCGAGTTACCGCGCCGCGATTTTTTACCGAGACGATGACGAGAAAAAAATCGCCGAAGCGTCAAAGGAAAAACTCACGCGCTCGGGAAAATTTCATAAGCCAATCGTGACCGAGATTTTGCCGGCGATGAAATTTTATCCGGCCGAAGGTTACCACCAAAAGTATTACCAGCAGAATCCGGAACATTTCGAAGCCTTTGAACGTGGTTCCGGCCGCATGTCGTTCGAGGAAAAAACGTGGGGCGACGCTCGTTAGGGAACTTGTTTTGCTCTCGCGCCCCCGGAGATCACAGGTGCGCGTGACGCTGCAGTGGGTGAGCTAGAACTTGGAAAGTTCAGCGCTCTTCGCCTCGACAAATTCCGCGCGGTTGACCGAGAGCGGCTCGTTGAGAACCTTGCCCAGCTCCTGCGCGAGGACGATTGCAATGGAGCGGGCGTCTTGTGTGTAAACTGGAATTGGAAACGCGCCGGCGTTGCGATCGTACCCGTAGATCGTGCCTTCCGTTTCCCACACGCAGTAAGCGTGACCGGCGGGATGGTCGTTGTAACGCACAAGAAGGATTTTCGCCCAAAAATTCTTGTCCAGGGTGTGCTGGGTTTTGACCGCGGCCAAATAATTGCAGGCGGAAACGACGCACCCGTTGAGCACAACGAGATCGTTTTCGCCAGGTGACAAGATGACAGCCTGCTGCTGGCGGCAACTCAAGGTTATGCAAGCGAGAAGAATGGCGCAGTGGTAAATGACTTTGGTGAGCAGATTGGGATTCATGACGAATTGAAGACGACGTTATGGGAGTTATAGTTCTTATAACACCCAGGGTTCCTTTTTGGGAAGCTTTTTTTACAGCGCGTAGCAAATTTGCACATTGCACTCAAGCTATTCTTGAGAATTCGACCGCTTTAGGGTAATTCCAGGCGTGTCGCCCCATTAACCTTTTGATCGCCAGAAGGTTATTCAAGTGGCTGCGCGTAGGTCATTACATTGGGAAACGCGAATTTCCATCGTAAGAAATTTCCGTAGGTACCCGAAAAATTGCCTCGCATCGAAGACGGGCCTTTCTAACAGTCACGTCGAAGGGAAGAGTCCAGAGCCAAGGACGAGATGGGTCTTTTTCCTCGGGAATAACGTCGGTTGTGCTGAACAGCGTCCAATCGCAATCGGGTTGAGAGTTAGAGCCGTTTTCGTTTTGCTTGCGGCCGCGATTGGAACCGAGCATCTTGCCGGTCCCGTTGCCAAAAAGACATCAGTGTGGCACTCTAAGCGGTTCAAAATCAGCGTAATGGAGGCGAGGGGAGTTGAACCCCTGTTCCCCCAAGAGGCGTCCAGCAAGATTCGTAATCGTCTGAAAGCGAATGTGATCCAACGACCTGGATTTTTATGGACGGTTGCGGACGTTCCTACTATTGTTCCTATTAATGGCAAGTCTCACCAAACGTCCGACATCAAATTTTTGGGTCGCGTGCTTCACGGATCGCAGTGGACGGCGACTCAAACGTTCGACGGCGACAATTGACCGTAAACGAGCGCAGAAGATCGCAGACCAGTTTGAAGAAGCTGCACGGCGTAAACGAACGGCAATCCAAATCAGGCGCGTAATTTCGCAATTGCATCGCGAAATCACTGGCGATGATTTTTCACACACGTCGGTTCGCGGATTCATCGATTCATGGCTGGAACGCAAAGAGCCAGAGGTCGCGCCGAGCACTCTGACATTCTATCGCAACGCGGCGTCGAAGTTTCTCGCATTCTTGGGCCCAGCGGCTGAGGACGATCTGACGGCAGTGACGCGTGATCAGCTCACACGCTTTCGCAACGAGCAAACGAAACTATTCAGTGCGACAACGGCTAATCATCAAACCAAATTTCTGCGGATGCTGTTTCGTGCTGCTCGACGTGACGCGCTGGTCGCCGATGATCCGGCTGAATTTGTGGATACGGTGCGGCAGCGCAACCCGACGGAACGTCGTCCATTTACACTCGATGAATTGCGGGCCGTGCTGGCTCTTGCTGACGAGGAATGGAAAAGCATGATTCTTTGCGCCATCTACACCGGGCAGCGGCTTTCGGATATTGCGGCTCTGACTTGGGCGAACGTCGACTTGACGCGGAACGAGATTCGGCTTGTAGCGCGAAAGACCGGCAAGCGAATGATGATCCCGATTGCAACACCGCTGACAAGATGTTTGGAGGCGCTGCCGTCAAGCGATGACCCTAATGCGCCGGTGCATCCGCGCGCTTACACGATCATAAAAGCGCAGGGCAAGAGCGGGCATTTGAGTAACCAGTTCGCGGATTTGCTCGCGCAAGCTGGACTCAGAAACAAAGCGCCCCACCGTAAGACGCATGGCCGAGGCCGTGGTGCGCGTGGGGAGGGGGCTGGCAATCTGTCCTTTCACTGTTTGCGGCATACAGCAGTCACGCTGCTCAAAGAGGCTGGCGTTCCTGATGCGGCAATCATGGCGCTCGTAGGGCATGATTCCGTGGCGATGTCCGCGCACTACACTCACATAGGGAGAGACGCGCTGGAAAAGGCGGCGAATGCGCTGCCGGACGTGCTCTAATGGGCAGACGCAAGCCGCCGAAGACCGCCCGCAGTACCCCACCCGTGCACGCAGGGAACGCTCATAAGCTGCGGTACCTTAGCGAGGACGAAGCCCCCGATGCCTATCAGCATGATGCACTGCACAGCTGCCTGCTCGAATTACCACCATCGCCGGCATGGAAAAAGCGAAGGTTGCCGGCGAAGTGGCGCGCGAGCGCAAGGGTGAATGGGGTCGGACAATCAACACGCTTTCCTTTCACAGTCTTCGCCATAGCTTCAATTCGATCATGGCGAACGCTGGTGTCGCTCAGGAAATCCGGCAGAAGTTCACCGGACACTCATCCGCGGAAATGAATAAGCGATACACTCATCACGAGCTGGCGCCGCTGCGGGCGGCAATTGACGCAATCCCATCCGTGGGTTTATCCACCGAGAACCGCGGCCGAAAACACCTCGGTACCGTTCGCAATTGATTCAGCGGCGATGAGCGGGCGCTACATACAGGTTAGCAAAGAAGCTCTCGTAGAAGCGACGGCTGCTATACCGGATTGGGTTTGATGAAACAACGGAAGCAGGCCACGAGCGCGTCATCATGTCCTTTCGACCGATTGCCGTCGTCGCTTAAAGAAATACGACGGCAAGAGCGCGAGGCGCAGCGACAGGCGCGGAAGCCGAATCTGAAGGCGGAAGTGAAAGCTATTCTCACACGTTTGGCAAAATGTTGCAGGTCAGAGGGAGAGCTTCTCTGGCCGGATAAGAACTATTATGCGCGACTGAATGAGGCTGTGGAGGATTTAAGCCGGATCGCACGCAAGGGAGGAGACACAAAGACTCTTTGGAACTCCTATAAGGTAGTAGATCACCATTGGCCGAAGTTGCAGCTTCGCAAGCGTATAAAGGATCTTGTCGAGCGAGCGAACAAGAACACCCCAGAAAGACCTTTGGTTTGGTTTCACCGGTTGGGGAAGCAAAGTACTGGCGAAGATGCTAAGCGCGCATCAGAGTTTGTAAAACTATTGTCGAATATCCGTAGTAAGAAGTGCGAAGTTGCTTTGGTCGATTGGCGGCGCTACGAAACGGTCTTTTTGCGCTTCCGCAATTCGCATTTGCGGCCACACCAAAAGGCAAAGGCGCGACAACAGCTTTGTCCGAAAGTGAACTATCCATGCGACCAACGTCTTATGAACTACACAGTATTCCTCGAAATTTACTGCGAGGACGCGGAGTGGTGTCGTAAACATTTTGAGGGATTTCACGGCCTCCGGGATTGGGTGTGGTTCGATCTTCAAGACGCGGAGCTCCTTCGGCAATTGGAACGAATGTTTGAATCGGCAGACCTGTTCGCTCAGGCAATTAAACGACTCCAAAACTTGCCTGTGGAGACGAGGCGAAAAAGGACGCTAGAGCTTGATGCACGAGCCCATCGTCGGTGGCGAGCGAAGAAATCCCCGCAAAAAACATGACAGGCGAAGGGCGTATTTGCCCTGCACGTCGCCGAGGGTGGTGAGCCGACACCACAAATTGCGTGACGGACGTAAAAACACAAGTGAAACGCGATGCGGATTGTGATTGGATGTCCGTATGCACCCGAACATATCTCTGCATCAAGACGTGGTCCATGCGGCGTCAGAACGGCAAAGTTCAAACCCTATCGTCTGGCTCAGAATAGCCGAAGCAGTCCGAACGCGAGGAATCGGAAGGAGCACTCTCTATCAGCTTATCGCCGAGCAGAAAATCAAAAGCCGCTTGCTCAAAGCAAAGCGCGATAGCATTCGCGGAATCCGCCTCATCAGCGCGGACAGCCTCGACGAATTTATCGAGCAACAAGAATCGTGAGTACGACAGCGAGCGACGCGCCGGAAGTTTTTCGCGCTGCCGTGAGCGCGGCCGGAATCGAGTGCACTGGCGAAATCTACGCGGACGGAAAGCTCCACCGGTTTATGGCCGGTGACGATCGCACGCGAAACTCTTGGTACGTGCTCCACGCTGGACCGCCTGCGGCTGGTGCATTTGGGTGCTGGAAGCGCGGCTTAAAAGAATCGTGGTGCAACCGGAGCAGCAACTTGTCGCAAGCGGACTGGCAGCGCATCCGCCAGCGGTGGCACGAAACCGAGGCGACAGCAAAAGCCGAAACGCTCGCGCGGCAAAAGAAGGCGCGGCGAATTGCCGACTGGATACTCGCGCGCGCAAAACCAGTTACTATGCACGCCTATCTAAACGCGAAACGAGCCCAGTCACACGGAGAATTGAAAGCGTATCGAAGTTTGTTGGCGCTGCCGTTGCGCGACATAGATGGGCAGCTTCACAGTTTGCAATTTGTCGGTGCGGATGGCTCGAAAAATTTTCTCACCGGCGGGCGCGTTGCAGGATGTTTCTTTACGCTGGCTGATAAAGCGGACGGGCCACTTGTGATCTGTGAAGGTTACGCCACGGGCGCGAGTATTCATGAGGCAACAGGCCACTCTGTGATTTGCGCTATGAACAGCGGGAATCTGTTGGACGTGGCGACAGCGGTGAGGGGACTGTGGCCGCAGCGCGAAATCATTATTGCCGCTGACAACGACCAGTGGACAACTAAACCGCCGAACCCTGGTCTAAACAAAGCGACTGCCACCGCCAAAGCGGTTCGCGCAAAGCTTGCTGTGCCACAATTCAAAAACACTGCGAACAAGCCAACGGATTTCAACGACCTAGCAACAGTCGAGAGTTTGGATGCGGTAAAAGAGCAAATCCGCGCTGCGCAAATTCCGACGGAAACGGACAGCGACACGTTTGCACGCCTAGCCGCGCTTTCACCTGCCGAGTACGATCGCTGCCGCGAGACCGAGGCCGCTGCGCTCGGTATACGGGTAAAAACGCTTGATGTCCAGGTTGAGCTGAACCGCAAGCTGCGGAGCCGCATCGGCAAAGCAGAATCTGTGAATCAGCCAAAGCCGTCACATCGCGGACGGGCCGGACAGCTTCCGTCCACTCCGTCGAAATGGTTTTCTGACCGGTTTCCATTACTTGCCGATGAATATGGAGATGCAGTTCTAGAGAAAATTGATGAAAAGGGAATCATATCAGCGGGGGACATTGGCGAAGATTTCCTCGCGGCAACACTCGGCAAAAAAGCCAGCGCTGATGCCCCAACAATTTTTATGTCAACCGAAGACAAGTTTTACACCTATTCTCCGATCGAGGGAATTTTTCTTCATCGACGAGAACCGGCATTGGCCGTGCAATTAAGCCGATTGCTTTTGGACTGTGCGCGAGCATGTAAGGATTGCTGCGAAACGCGGACGCTAGAATTTCGTTTCCGTGATTCGGCCAATTTGTCCGGCGTGCTAGGCAAGGCGCGTGGATTGCTCGAAGTCCCCCAGGATTTCTTTTCAACAGACCTGGCGGATTTCATTCCGTGCGCAAACGGAATGTTACGCTTGAAGGACAAAACTCTTTTGCCGTTCAGCCCTTCGTATCGCCGCCGCAACAAGCTGGCTGTGCCGTTCGATCCATCAGCAACATGTCCGCTCTTTCTCGATACGTTGATGCGGCAAGCATTGGATTCCGAGGAACTGGACCTATTGCAGCGTTGGTGCGGACTTGCACTTATTGGCGAAAATCTCGCGCAACGAATTTTGATTCTCATTGGTACAGCTGGGGGCGGCAAAGGAACCTTCATTCGCGTACTCAATGGCATTATTGGCCAGACGAATCTTGCGTCTTTGCGCCCTCAACTTCTTGGCGAGCGATTTGAGGTTGGCCGCTTTCTTGGCCGTACTTTGCTCTACGGTGCGGACGTGCCGGGAAATTTTTTGGACCAGCGCGGCGCATCAGTTCTGAAATCGCTGACCGGTTACGATCCTGTGACCTTGGAATTTAAGAACAGCAATGAATCACCATGCATCATTTGCCGATTCAACGTCATCGTGACGTGTAACTCGAGACTTGTGGTGTATCTCGAAGGGGACGTAGAAGCATGGCGCCGCCGGCTGGCAATCATCCAATATCGCGGGCCGAAACCAGAAAAAATCATCGCTGATTTAGACCGACAGATTCTTGAACGTGAAGGCAGCGGCGTTTTGAACTGGATGTTGGCGGGCTTGGATAAGCTCCGCGCGGATAGCTGGCAGTTGCATTTGACAGCTAATCAGCAAGCTGCAGTGGACAACCTTTTGCTCGAATCCGATGGCCACGCGGTATTCGCCCGCGAGTGTTTGAAACCCGATCCAGCGCAAACGCTGACGGTGTCGGATGCCTATGCTGCTTACGTTGAATTTTGCACTCAGCGCGGCTGGACGGCCGTAACACGTAACAAGTTCACACCGACGATCAGTGATGAGGTGGTTCGTCAATTTGGGGTCACGACACGCAACGACATTGCAGACGCCAAAGGAAAGGCGCAACGCGGCTGGAAGGGGTTAGCATGCGCGGAAAAATTCGTGCAACCGACTGATGAATCAGTGTCCGAATTGTCCGCGAACGAGCGTTCGGACACTTCGGACAACCTTTTTTCAGTCCAACCAGAGAAGATTTCAACCGGCGGAAAGCCCGAACTGGTGGAGGAATTCATATGAAAACGCCCGTGGAATTACTCTTGACCGTGACCAACATCGATGGATGCCTCACCACAGCGGGCGACAGGCTGCGGGTGCTTTTGCCTGCCGACTGCCCGCCAGAATTGAAAGACGATATCCGGCAACACAAGCCCGCTTTGTTGGATCTGATGCGACACCCTTTCCTGATTGTCCGCTCGGGCGCACTCAATTCGACCGTTTTTTTCGTGCCTGACGAAGCGACCAAAGAATCGCTGGTTGCCGCCGGCGCAGATCCAGGCAGCATATATACAAGGGCCGAGCTTGATGTGTTGGTGCGTCGTCGAACCACTGCCAAGGAACTGCGACTGATTCACGCGGCTAAACAGCGATTCAATGGAAAGGTTGCTAACCTATGAGTGCGAACGCTGGTGGTCATGCGCGATGAATACAATGTGGCTCAACGTGAGGGGGAGGCATGCCTGTCCTTTGAACGGAGCCACAGCGCCCTCGAGTCTTCATGAATCCAAAACCAATGAGTGAGAAAGAATGGACAGCACTGGAGTGTCCAGAATGCGGTAGCAAGCGAGCGGCCATCGTCCCGGGCGGGGAAAGAGCCAAGTGCGTGGATTGCGGGAAGGTGTATCCAATCAAGACCATTGCCGACCCTGCCGCCAAAAAGAAGAAGGGTCGAACAGCCGCGTCGGGTGTCCGTCACCGTCGCGATAACGGTCCGGCTGAACTAGAAGTCGAACCCGTGCCGGCGCCGACGCCGAAAGAGCGCGGATTCATCACCCAACACACGTTCGAGATAATCAGGGGCGGTCCACGCGCATTGATAGCGGCTCAACATCGAGCGGCAAAACTGTCAGCGAAGTTCCATGAACCCGTCGAACCGGAATGGTGTTTAATGACGCCCTGGCTCAAATCCCTTTTGGATAATCCCGAGACAGTTGACGGGTATGACGCTACGTGGAAGAACAAAAAACGGGTAAGGTACGCTCTTCAATGGCGGCCGAGGGTACTTGGCCGCGCTCGGGATGGGCGCAGGTTGGACCCTGGCAGCGCGCTCAGCCAAGATCGGTCATGTAACAGTCGAAACCCATAGGAAATCCGACCCTGATTTCGAGGCGCAATGCCTCCAAGCCCATGAATACGGAATCGGTTTGCTCCGCGACGTTACCATGCAATCAGCCATCGAAGGGGAAATGGAACCCGTTTACTGGCAGGGGATCGAGGTCGGCCACGTCAAAAAGGTCGATAACCGGTTGCGCATTGAACTGTTGCGGGCGTACATGCCAAAGGTGTTCAAAACTCCGGGAACCAAGGTCGCCATCCAAACCGGCTCGGATAGCCAGAACCTGTTCATTATGGGGCCGGAAGAGATAGCTGAACTTCAAAAGTTGCGCCAGGAAGCATTGGAACGGATGCGCCAGGAACGGTTGGCATTGGCCGCACCTGAATCGCCAGGAACCCCGTAGATTGATCCAAAATTTCCCGAGGGTCAAGACAGCGGACGCTCTTTCTCAGCCGACTGCTGCCATAACACCACGGCCAGCTCCAATGTATCGAGCATCGCACAAATTGGCATGTGGAGCGCTAACTTGGGCGACTGACAGAAGTTTAACAATACTGAATTCCTTCACTCCAAGCAATTCAACTCCGATCACTTCGCTGTCACGATCATAATCTATCGTGACGACGACGCCTGGACGCGGTACCCGCCGCGTTTGCACTATGCGCGTCTCGGCGCGCTTAAATCGTACATAAGCCGCGCCTGCCTCGGTGTCGATCTCGACCGTTGGCGGGGTTTTGCTTTTCACTACAACCAAACTTTCTTGGCGGACGGCGACTGGCATATTTCTATTCTTTCCAGCTAGAGATAGGCCAGCAGTCGGCCTTTTTCACCTCTGCGATCACTGTCAATTTAATACCTTTGACCGTTTTCTCGAACTTCCAGACGAAGCCGCCGTGCTCACCGCGGTATTCTTGCACCTTGTGTCCGTGATAATTGATGACATCTCGAATCTCGTCATGAGACAGCCCTCGTTGAACGGCTCTGAGACTGCAATGTGTTGTAAAATGAAATTTGTCGATCCGCACACAACTTTGGAGGGTGTTTTGGTAATACCGAGTTTATGTCTGATAAGTCAATCGTAATTTATTGGACACCCGAACGTCCACTAATGTTTCAAAGACCCCGCCGTCATAATTACCAGAACCAAAGCCTACCAGCACCAAACCACACCGAATACGGGCAATTGTCTCTGGCTGGTGCAACGAAGGCCACGACTCTTCATTGCCCCAAATCAATGGAGTAACAGAGAACACAACCAATCAACTCATTTGCCGATTATCCGCTGTCCGGTTTAACCGTTCAATTGATGTTCGGTTTAACCGATCAATTTCACTCTTTCACCGCACGGTGAAACGGGCGTATCCAGTGAAGCCCGTTACCAAAGTACGTACTCGGTCATTTGACCAAGTACTTTTTGACCTTTTCGGCGGATGATCCCTCATTTTTGCCTCTTTTACCTCGGTTACGCAGTGAAACGGAACTTCGCGTCATCGCGCCCGCGCGTGCGAGGTCATGTCGAAGACATCGACATCTCCCGCGGACGTGTCGATGCAGCCTCTCAGCTTTGCGACGATGCCGGCGATCTCCCGCGGTCGCGTTTCCGTGCCACGGCTGCTCATGCCACGACCGATCACGCTGTCGGTTGTGCCCGATGACCCCGAAACGGGCCTACCCGTAACGGGCGTCTAAGGTTGACATCTTATCGGCTTGATCATCAACGCTTTGCCGATAACATCAGACAATGGTTCAAGGATAAAGCTGAGAAATCTATCATCGATGCGACGGTCGCTCTCATCTTTGCAGGTGCGGATCGATGGGCGGCGATGCCGCCGCGGCGGGGAGGGCCGAGGGCAGGAGTTCCTTGGGTTAGCCGTATAGAGCCACCAACCCAAAAGCGCTCGCCACGGCGGGGTGACGGCTCGTCACCGTTACCTGCGATTGCGCGGCAGGGTTAGAGGGTTGCAGAGTGAAAGGGATTCGCGCGTCTGCACAAAAGCATGAGTGGCACTAGTGAGAATTTTTAGAAATATCTGGCACGGGTAACTGAGGACCGAGTAGAGTCGGCAAGGGTAAGGGGAGGACAGAGTATGTTCGACTCAGAGGCAGTGAAATAAATCGAGGGCCGTCTGAGATCTTTTCAAGGAGGACAGAAGCAGCAGCACTTCAAGAAAAGGCGATCTTTGGCAGCCAGTCCAAACCCCAGAGAGTCCAACCAGACCCTGGACAGATCAGTAGTCCAGTATCCTTTAGATACTGGAGTAGGAGTGGATCTCTGATCTCCCTGAGTCGGCGGGATGCACAGCATTCTTTTCGGTTAAGCGATTAGCGGCGATGCCCGTTTTACAAGGAGGGCTGCGACAGCTCAGATGATTCGATGCAGCCGGCGGTCCCCCGGCGTTATGTTTAAGATGTCGATCTTAACAAGAGTGATTGAACCGGCTGCCACTTGCGCCTCCCGGAGCCGCGGCTGATCCTTTATCTCGTTAGACCGACGATATGCAGCAGTCAATGAACTCAGTCGAGCAGGTTGGGACATTGCCAAGTAAAGGAAGCCAAGAGCTCAAGGTCTTCATCTCGAACCGTGAATCGACTTGCAACGAGTGTGGTGAAAATCTGGGTCCCAAAGCTTGGATCACTCTGGCTGGGGAGAAAGGAGCACTATGCTTGGCGTGCGCCGATCTGGATCATCTTCTTTTTCTGCCTTCGGGTAACGTGGCTTTGACCAGACGTGCCCGAAAGCACTCAACTTTGATTGCTGTGGTGCTGAAATGGAGTCGTGCGAGGAAGCGGTATGAGAGGCAGGGGTTATTGGTCGAGGCACAAGGGTTGGAGAAAGCGGAAGAGGAGTGCCTAGGCGACAGTGAAGTCAGAGCCCGGAGGAGGGAGCGGGAGTCCGTCCGGAGAGAGGAAGTTGGCAGTAAGTATGTGGAGGAATTTGCCGCTCGGGTGAGAGAACTGTTCCCCGGTTGCCCCAGCGGAAGAGAACGAGAAATAGCAGAGCACGCCTGCCTCAAGTACAGCGGTCGGATCGGGAGGTCAGCGTCGGCCAAGGCGATGGATGAGGCGGCACTTCGTTTAGCCGTGATTGCTCACGTCCGGCATCGAGAGACGAAATACGACGAGCTTTTGGCGAAAGGACACGAGAGGTGGCAAGCGCGAGCGGCCGTGGAGGGAGCAGTCTTTGGTGTGTTGCAGAAGTGGGAAGCAGAGAGTTGATCGTGGGCGAAAGTCGGCCTGATAACCGCGTGCAGCCGACCTCCAATCAAGTTGAATTTTGCCAGTTGGCGCAAACAATTTAGCATAAATTCTAGTACACCAACGCGCCAGTTCCGCTTCAGCTGCGTTAGAAATTTATCCAATCGGTGGAACTCGATCTAATGGGCTCTTGACCCCCAAACCGGGTTTCTTAAGAACGTGAGTATAAATCATAGTCGTGCTCACATCTTTGTGTCCCATCAACTCTTGGACGGTTCGAATGTCACAGCCCTGCTCAAGCAAATGGGTTGCGAACGAGTGACGTAGCATGTGACAGGAGACTTGCTTTCCAATTCCGGCGACTTTCCCGGCACCGCTAACGGCTCCCTGAAACGTGTCTTCGAAAATATGGTGTCGCCGCCAGAGCGCTGTTTCCTGGTCCCAAACAAGTTTTCCTGCCGGAAACACGTATTGCCACTGCCATGATTTGGACAAATTGGGATATTTGCGGGCGAGCGCGTAGGGAAGGGTGACATGTCCATTTCCTGTATCGAGATCGCGCTGATGGAGCTGTTTTATGCGCTGCAGTCGTATCAGCAAATCTTGCTTAACTCCGTCAGGCAACATCGTGACCCGATCTTTGAACCCTTTGCCGTCTCGAACAAAAATTTGGTTCGCTTCAAAGTTGATGTCCTTAACGCGCAGACCCACACACTCGCTAAGGCGCAGGCCCGCCCCGTAAAGTAGCCGGGCCATCAACACCGAGTGCCCATGCATCGCGGCGAAGAGTCTTTGGATCTCCGCTTGGGTCAGAACAGTCGGAAGACGCTGTGGGCGTTTTGCCCGCGTGATCACGCCGAGTTTACCAAACGGTTTCTGCAGAACAGTCCCATAGAGAAACACCAATGCGTTGAGGGCTTGGTTCTGTGGTACTGGCAGCAACCGCTTTGTTTACAGCCAAGTGCTCCAAAAATGCGCCTACCTCAATTTCTCCCATTTCTAGCGGATGTCGCTTCCCATGGAAGAGGATGAACTGTCTGGCCCAGTGGATGTAAGCTTCCTCCGTTCGTCGGGAATAGTGTTTCGCTCGGATCACAGCGCGGATTTGGTCGAGAAGCTTAGGTGGCCGCTCTCGGAGCGTAGGTCGCTGCAAAGGGTACGCTCGCGGCATCTCTAGGCTCGCCGGGCTTAATTGCGTCAATTCGGACGGTTCCGCGACATGAAAAACAACGGCGATCGCTTCCTGAACTTCTTGGAGGAGCCAAGGAGTGGCCGATCGGGTAGCGGCCACTTCCCCAACGAAGCACTCGCACCAGTTGGAGCTCGAGCCAACTTGCTGCTGGTGAACAACGAAGTTCACAAAGCGTTCAGCCCAACGCATTCTCCAGGCAGTTCGCCGATCTGGAAGACGTTGTTCTTGGATGGCCCGGGCGGTCCGGGTTAAGAGCGAGTGAACAGCGGGATCAAGGGACGCAGAGGATTTCATGCGCCGATTGTGTGGCATATTCACAACTGATCAAACGGCTCGTCAAAAATCGGCGGCTGGCGGTGATGTAATTATTTTGAACAGTTGCGGCTTTTGTGCCCTAATACACTGGATATGCCGACAAAATTGTCGGCATAATCACATGTTAGACCCATGAAGTGTCATTTCGGAAATGTTGGCACTGCTTCATCCAGTCTCGCTAGAGCTTTGCGCCTCACTTAGTTGAATGAAATATCCGATCATTTTAATGGGCATCGCGGCCGTGATGATTCTTGTGGGTCTTGGCATTCGCATGCATGCCGACTCGAAATACACTAACAAGATGTATTATCATACCCCGTTGTCACGGTTGTACACGTTCGACGATGTGTTCGCCGAACTGAAAACTGGCGACACTGTCATGTTCTTGTCGATCTTTGTTGGTTCCGCAGGAGGGCTTTGGTTCACCCTGGTGATGATCAGTCGAGACAGACGCAGGAGGTCTAACCATGCGATGGAGCGAACCGCTGACCGGAAAGAAGATTACGGAGGCGAAAATTAGAAAGTAGAACAAATGAGAAGCTCGCTCTCGTCAGCGGTCGCTCATCTTATTCTCGTTAGGTCTTACAACACGCCATGAACATCTCCGATTGGATACTCTCGCTGACTGCTCTGGTCGCAATCTTTTACGCATACGAAACCCACAGAATGCGCCGAGCCGTTGCGTCTCGGCTCGACACACTTCGGAAGACCGCGTTACTCTCGGCATACGCATCGCTATTCCAGATTCATATTCGCGTCGTCGAGAAAGACTCTACTGATCCCTTGGCGAGCCAGATGGCGCACTACAAAACAGCCATTTTAAAGGCTGGTGAAAACGCTCAGAAAATTCAGCAGCTTGTTGCCGAACTCGAAAAGACCTAACCAATCGCTGGAGCCAACCGCTGGCCGCTGCGATGACCAGATTTAATTTATGAAACAGTGCCCCGTGTTTGCCGCCCTCGCTCCCGCCAGCGGTGGCTCAGCTTGGTCTCGTTAGGTCTATGCCGCATCCGTTTAAGTCTTACGAAGTTGAAGTCCTGCATATCCTTCTCGCACCGGAGTTTTCGCGAGAGCGGCTCACGCAGCTACTCGACGAGGCGTCGGCTCCGAAGGTCGAGTACACCGACTACGGCTTCTACGTTTCCGTGAAGCATCCCGCCATCGGCAAGACGCGCCGCGTGTACGATGGCTCTACCACTTTGAGTGGCGATTTCGGCGGGCAGAGGGCAGGCTTCATCGCGTTCCTTCAAGATGATGAGCTCACGTTGGAAACGTTTCCGTGGGATGGCGAAGCTCTGTCAGGCACATTTCGGGATTCCCCTGTTCGAGTCGTTCATGGAGTGGCAACCCAAAAGACCTAACCAAGCGCTGGAGCGAACCGCCGCCCGCTGCGCGTTTACATTAAGATGACTAAACCCCTTTCACTTCAAGCCACGCTCGCTCCCGGCGGTGGTCGCTCAGCTTATTCTCGTTAGGTCTAGAAAAATGAGCACTCGGAAAACAAGACTCTTCAGCAACACGCGTCGGAACTTCTACGGTACAATCGTAATGGGGCTCGTCGTCTGCGGGGGTGCAGCGTGGTATTTGATCAGGGCAATCAACCTTGGCGCCGGCCGCTCAGCGACTGGCCTACTGCTTATGGCAATCGTATTTGTGTTGCTCGGCATTTTCGGAATCACACTAGGCGTCTACTGTGATCATCTGGCGACGAAGCTCGAAGAAGAGGAGCGCGTGAAACGAGAGCAGCCAAAGACCTAACCATGCGATGGAGCGAACGGCGGACCGATGTGCGTTCACATTTGAGATGACTTCCACACTTCCACTCCGAGCGACGCGCGCTCTCGTCCGCCGTCGCTCATCTTGTTCTCGTTAGGCGTCACATGAAATGCTTCATCACATTTGGCGTTATTTCGCTGATCATACCGCTCCTTGAGCTTAGTTGCAGCGGAGATGTGCCTTGGCCAGCTTCCCGAATTACAAGCCACAAGAAGGAGTTTGCTGATTTGACTACGTTCATGAACAAGCAAGGTTTCAAACCTTTGGCGATGATTCAGCGGCCGATCATAGGCGGCGCGGACCCCATCTATGATGATTGGGATTATCAGTACGATGAGGGCCGTTATTTCGGCACAGGGCCCTTCAAAGTCCGGGTAGCCATCGATAAGGTCGACGGAGTGCACGTGATGATTTGGCCGCCAGCAGGGGCGACTGCTGTGAAAGAAAGCGACCAACTGAGGACGATTATCGAAGCGTGTATTCGTCGAGGCGTGTGTTCGTCAAAAACACTGCCGCCTAACCAATCGCTCCAGCCAACCGCTGACCGGCGAGAGAATTTGCACATGACCCCCTCAACACTGAAATTCGTGGCGGCGCCCGGTTCCGTCAGCGGTGGCTGAGCTCCGTCTCGTTAGATGCTAATGCGCATCATTGCCGTCATGTTATTGCTGTCCGCGGGCATCGCTGCTGAAGCGATGTCACACTCGTTTGTTTCTAAGGCGAGCGGGCGATTGGGCGGGCCGATCCGCTTCGAGTTTTACCGTGATTCGACCACACGTCCGAAGACCGATATTAAGTCATTCACCGTTTCTATGCGGACCGCCGATGACCGGTGGAAGGCGATGTGGTCCGTCTTGGGCGGCCGTGGTCTGACACAGCCGATCGAGTACGGAGTTACGCCTTCTGGTTTTACCACGATGATTCAACCGCAAAAGCTCATTCCGGGTCGCGTTTACTCTGGGTCCGCTTCCGATGGACACGGGGGCTCATCTGGCGTGACTTTCGGATTCGATAAGAACGGGACGATGATCTTCCCGGATTCATTCGATCAATGAGTGGCGAACGAAAGCATCTAACCCCTATGTAGGATGTCAAGTGTGGCGGGCGAGTGCGGTAGGTGGTTGGTTAGCTCATAAGGTTTGGCGATTGAGGTTGAGGGTAATTTTGGGGACGCTTCCTCTTCTTTTTGCACGTTGGTTTGGTTCCAGCGGCTCTTACTCCTATCCGTCCCGCAGGCGCGGGAGCAATTTGATCAATTCGATCAGCGTGGAAGAGGAACTTGGGCGCGGCCAATCTAAGCCGACGAACCAGATGTTGTCTGCTCAGGTTAGACGACGGGCAGCGCCCGCGTTCCAAAGTGATGTGTTTTAGCTTATGGTTTGGTTGGGCAGTTCTCCTTTCTGTTCCCCTGGAACACACTGCTTAAATGCTTAAACCCAACTGCTCAGGCCTGATTCGGCCGGTGCGGATGCGCCATAGATCAACCGCCAGCTGGCGCGCCACGGCGACGATGGCTTTTTGCGGGCCGCACCGGTGGCCAATGCTCCTTTGCGCAGTGTGTCGTTCCATTTCGCCACCCGTTTGTAGTTGGGCTGGAAACGGACCAGTCGCCAAGCTAATTCCACCAAGGCCGCGCGCAGCCGCGGGTTGCCGTGCTTGGTTACGCAGCCTTGCAGTCGGGTGTTGCCGCTACTGTACTCACCCGGACATAACCCAGTGTAACTGGCTACCTGGCGATGGTTATTGAAGCGATGCCAGTTGCCGATCTCTCGATCAATCACCACACTGCTCATGGCGCCGAGTCCGCGCGGTTGGTTAGGGCTGGCCGAGGCTTGCAGTTGCACCGTCAGGGCCCAGATCTTTTCCTGCAATCCCACTAGGATCGGTTGACTGTTAGCCAGCAACGCTTTCATCCACTGGGGCACTGGGAGCGCGGGAAAAATGCGTCGCTTCCACCAATTCTTTACCGGTTCAATCCCATGATTGACCATTAAACTGCGCCCCTGCGCTTCCAAGACTTTGCGCACTTTAACCAACTGTTCGCGCTGCCGATGGATGGCCCGCAGCTGTTCTTCCTCCTCTGTGGGTACACGCACGAGCGCCAAAGCCGATCGGTTGCCTTCTACAAAACGGTCCAACTTCAAACAGAGCGCCTTGGCATCGAGTGAGTCGGTCTTTACCCGCCGATTTTGCTCATCCAGCTTTTGCGGGCAGACCACGTAACAGGCAACTCCCAGCGCACTGAGTTTTCTCTGCAATCCAAAACCAAATCCGCACGCTTCATAAACGGCGTGCACCTCTCTTTGCTCTCTCTTGAGCTTGGCCGCCCAATGCAGGAACGCTTCTTTATGAAAACGCTGGGGCGGCTTGGGATTACTTCCGCCCTCCTGCATCACCACCACGTAAAACTCCTGGTGCACATCAATTCCAAGCTTGATGACTGCTTTGTCGCCATTAAACTGGCAACGGGTTTCCTCGGGTGAGGACAACTCTGTGTTAATTAGATAATGCATAGCGCGGGTGAGTTTAGCGACTCGCCCGCGCCCCTTACATGTCATCTAAACGCTCCAGCCAACGGCTCCACTGCGCCATGTGTTTCATGTCGACCTTTACTAGTGTGATTCAATTCGCGGCTACTTGCGCCTGGCGGAGCCGTGGCTGAGCTTGTTCTCGTTAGACCGTAAAGATATGATCGAAGCGTGGAGAGATTATCGACGCCGAAGACGACAGTTTTTCGTAGTCTGGTTCGGCGGTTTTGCTTCTTTGATCGTCATCGGCTGTCTCGTGCACTTATTGCTGCCCCGCCCAGTGGTATTGTTTATTTCGTATCCTCTAGGGATAGCTTGGTTTCTGGCATGCATCGTTGTCGCAGTCCGCTTGGGCGAGTTCCGATGCCCTCGTTGTAGCAAGCCGTTCTTCTATAGTTTTTTTCTTTCAAACCCGTTTTCATTTTGCTGCCTGTGGTGTGGACTCCCAAAGTGGGCTGATCCGAATGGCCCGCCAACGGTCTAACCAGACGATGGAGCTAACGGCTACGCGCTTTGCGTTCACATTTTAGATGAACAAAACACCTTTTCTTCGATTGACGCTCGGTATCAGTAGCCGTAGCTCATCTTGTTATCGTTAGACCCGTGAAGCGACTTCCGCTGTTGTTCGGCTGCATCCACGCTGTCTTCATCGGCGTCATATTCGGCAGCGCTATCAGCGTTCCGATGCGCGGCGGACTTCTGCCGATCTTTGCCTATGCCGCCGACTTTCCCCTTTCGTTTGTGTTCGAGTTTGTTTCGAGCCTGTTTCCTTCCCAACGGTGGCTGGTGGACGCATTAATTTACCTCGTCTTCGGCTCTTTCTGGTACTATCTTCTTGGTTGGATCGTAGCTCGTCTTGTTGCGCCGGAGGTCTAACCAATCGATGAAGCCAACGGCCCCATCGCGAAACAACTTCAGTGAGCTTGCCACGACACCCTGTCGTGGCTTATCTCTTTCTCGTTAGGCGTATTCACCCGCGTGCCACAGCTCCTACGAATCCTTTTCCGCCACGCATGGCTGATGTTTGTCGCCGTCACATGCCTGAACGTTCTGTATCTAAAGATTCACTCGCGTCAGCATATTCGCCAGCGCCCAGAGCTGGCCGCTGGCTATCGGCGACTCATTCGCGGATATTTATTCTGGGGCAATCTTCCGTGGCTCGTCATGGGTTTTGGCTTGGAGCTTGGCGGGCTGCCAAGCATCTTCTCATATTTTCGCCCACGCGACGGCAATCCTTTCGTGCTGTCGTTTTTCGTCGTTGTCATCGCGCTGTGGATACTGAGCTTTTGGTGGCTATTCTTTGCCCGTGGAGCAGAGTTTCTTGTCGAGCACCCCGGCGTATTCCGGGGTTTGCCTCGCAGCCCGACGGTGATTCGGATATACTACTGCCTCTGCCTCGCTGGCGGCATTGCTGGACTGCTCTTTATGTGGTTTTCGGACATTCCTGTATTCGCCCCATGACGCCTAACCAATCGCTCCAGCCAACCGCTGGCCGTTATGAAAAGTAGCAAGTGGAAATTAGAAAGTAGAAAGAACAAGCGAAAGCTCGCCCTCGCCAGCGGTGGCTGAGCTCCGTCTCGTTAGACCGATGAAGCTACTCGCTGCGGCCACGGTGTTCCTCCTCTGCGGCTGCATGCCGATGGCGATCAAGTCTCGACGCTACTCCGGTGATGGAGAATTCCGAGTCTGCTCGAATCTACTGGCACAAGGTTACTCGATCACTTTTCCTTCCGTCCCAGCTGATCAGCCGTACTCCACCACATATGGGCTAGCGCATGTGCCTAACGTGGGTCGCGATCCATACATCTATCTGTCGTTTCGTTCAGACGCTCCGCCGTCCGCGAGTGATACCGCCAGACCAAATGTTACCGCCGTGATTCGGGTCACTCTTGAGGATTCCTCGGGTAGAGAGGTTCGCTCGCTTGAGTTGCCGCTCGCGAACGCGATTTGGAGATGGTCACAGAACGTGTTCGGAGCATATGATCTAGACAAAAGCGTTTTCCATTTTGATCCCTCCGCCAGCTACGTTCTTCGCGTTTCTTACACACCGGGCTCGAAGCCACCGCCTGCAAAAGAAGTTTATTTTGAGATCGATGACTGCGCGTATTACTAATCGGTCTAACCAATCGATGGAGCGAACGGCCACCCGCTGTGCGTTCACATTTCAAGTGACTAAAACCTCTACACTTCGAGCGACGCGCGCTCTCGGTGGCCGTCGCTCATCTTGTTCTCGTTAGACCCATGAAACACACAGTCTGCGTTGTGGCGTGCGTTCTGATTCTTTCTTGCGGTCCTACTCTCGCTAAGACGATCAACCCTCCGTCTGCTGACATCGCTGATGTCATCAGCACCGCACGAGGGTACCTAAAGACACGCCATATCGATTTATCCCATCGCTTCTTGGCATCCGTCAGGTACAAGAACCTTCACAGCGAGTATGAGCGTCCCCATTTGGTTCTGACTTGGGCGCTGCTGGCTGGTACTTCGGAGGGCCAGCTTTATGTGCGGGTCTTCAATACTGGCGAGATCGATGTTTCGTGCAGCGATCCGCGCCTTTGTCCGCCCGGAGTCTAACCAATCGCTGGAGCCAACCACCGGCCGCTGTGAAGTCCAAATTTGATTTTATGAAACAGTTTAGGGAGTTTGCCACGCTCGCTTCCGCCAGCGGTGGCTCATCTTGTTCTCGTTAGATGCTGAAGCGCGTCCTTCTAATCTGCCTGGGTCTGGTGGTCGCGGTTTTCGCACTCGCCATCACTTTCGGAGGGCCTGGCAGGCCGCATCCGATGGGAAGCATCACTGATCCGTTTCGCTCTGTGGATTTTTCGGATTTGCCGCGACTATCCAGGTTTACGGCCCGGGACGGAACAAATCTGGCCTACCGATCTTATGCCCCCGCGACCTCGGCTCCGAGTCGGGGCAGCGTTGTGCTGATTCATGGCTCATCGGCCACCAGCTCCAGCATGCACCCGATGGCCAAGGCATTAAGCGCCGCCGGGTTTGCGACATACGTGCTAGACATCCGTGGCCATGGTGGTTCCGGCCGCAAGGGCCAGATCGCCTATATCGGACAATTGGAAGACGATCTCACGGATTTCATGCAGGGCGTTTCACCGTCAGCGCCTGCGACCCTGGCCGGCTTCTCCTCCGGCGGCGGATTTGCCGTGCGTTTCGCGGGCAGCAGTCGGCAGGATCTTTTTCAAAGTTATGTGTTTCTGGCTCCATTTCTTAGTCAGGATGCATCGACTTCGCGCCCCGCCGGTGGAGGTTGGGCGAGTGTTGGTGTTCCGCGTATCATCGCGCTTGCGATTCTAAATGAATTCGGTATTCGAACCTTCAACTCGCTCCCAGTCCTCCGCTTCGCCGTGAGCGACGACGCAAAGGCAATCTTGACACCGGAATATTCCTATGCGCTGGAAACCAACTTTCGTCCGCACAGAGATTATCTTGCGGACCTCCGCAATATGCATCGTCCTTTCCGCATTCTGATCGGCCAGAACGACGAGGTCTATTATCCGGACCGCTTCGCCGAGGTTCTGAGGCAGGTGAGGAAGGATGTGCCGGTGACAATTATTCCTGCTGTAGATCACATACACCTCATCTTGTCGCCGCTAGCGCTTGACAAGACAGTTGAAGATATCAAAAGCTTGGATTCGGGGCGGTAGTTTCTGCAGGTCGAGTCGGGTCACGATTCATCCAATGCATCTAACCCCTATGTAAGATGTCAAGAGTGGCGGGGAGAGTGCGTAGGTGATTTGTTAGGTCATGAGATTGGTTGATTGAAGTTGAGGGTAAGTTTGGAGGCGCTTCCTCTTCCTTTTGCGCGTTGGTTTGGTTCCAGCGGCTCTTACTCCTATCCGTACGTGCGACCGCAGTCGCAGCAGCAATTTGATCTATGCGATCAGATGGGAGAGGAACTTGAGGCGACCCAATCTAAGGCGTCGGTGCGAGCTGCACTACTGGCAGTATCGGACCAGGTTAGACACGGGGCCCGCCTCACGTTCCAAAGTCTTTGGGTTATCTTAGCGTTTCGTTAACGGTTCTCCTTTGAGTTTCTGTTCCCCTCGAACTCATTAATTGATTAATCCCAACTTTTGGGCGCTGAGCCGGCCTGTGCGGATACGCCACAGATCGACCGCCAACTGACGCGTCACCGCGACGGGCTTGCCTTGCCCTTGATCGCGGGTGCGGCTACAAGCGCATCTATGACTCCGCTTTTATCGCTTCAACGATGCAACCACGCGGGCTGGTGAATCGCGGAGCGCCTTCTTTCGTCACTTGTCGGCTGGTGTTTAGTCACCTCGCGGAGTCTCGTTAATCCAATATCTCGCCCGGCCGTTTCATGGATTCCAGTATCAAACCTTATTCGACCTCCGTTTTGTTCATTTTGGGTTGAAGAGTCCCACAGGAAGCGTTCGCCAGCTTCGATACAGTTCCGCCAGCGAGTTTTTCCGGTTGCAGCGGTTCTCTAGTGCCGAAAAGTTCGCGGTACAGTTGCTCCATCTCAGCGGCCAGGAAGGTGCGGTCTGCCTCCTTCTCGAAATGATACGACACATAACGCAGTTAAACGGAGACTCGCGCCATCGCGCCCGCGCGTGCGGTGATCACCCGTTTGTTTGAAAAGAATTAGGACAAATGACCGAATACTTTTCTCACCCTTGCGATCGACCATCCATGTTTGTGAGGAGGGGCGTCCACCCGAAAAGGATGGTCACCTTACGACATTAGGGCCGTCAACCCAAAGAGCGGCGCCGCGGCGGGGCGGGTCGTATCACGGCACCTTCCGATTGCGCGGCAGGATTAGAGGTATGCGGAGCGAGTAGGGTTAAAGCGATTACCGGATTAAGCGAAGTGGGTGCGGGGAATTTTTTTGAAAAAGCTGGTATGGGCCGGCGAGGGGATCTGCAGGTAAGCTGGGAAGTTTCTCTTCGGACAACCGGCATTCGACTCGAATCCTGCTCGGCGAGATTGAATTAACGCCAGCGGTCGCATCGACGCAGCCGATGTTTCAATTGCCAGACAACAAACTCTTACCTCGCTTCCATCTCCTCCCTAGCTCAATCTAAAGTTGAAACGTTAAATCGTTAAAGCGCTAAGAACCGTCGCGCCGAATATCGGCAGCAGCGGCGCTCAATCCTGCGACGGGGTGAAAAACGAACATGTCCGTTTTCTCCGTGCCGCGGCCATGACATGAAGCTGAGAACGCCCGCAGCTTTGCGATGATCGGTCGCACCGATGCGATGACGCCCGGCGCGGGGAGGGCCTAGGAAAGGATGGTCACCTTAGGGCAATAGAGCGATTGACCCAAAGTCAGACGCTGCGCTGAGTGTCTGCATGGCGAAGCCGTCTTTCTGCTGAGGGTTAATGATCCACTGCTTCATTGACTCGGTCAGAAAATTGTGTAGTATTACCTACACGTGTTTGAAAATCGTGAATTTGGTGCGCTGATCCGCGCTCGCCGATTGAAAATGGAGGCGACCGATCCCCGCTTCTCGCTCCGGCAACTCGCGGCACGAATCGATATTGAGCCTTCGTATCTGAGCAAAATCGAGCGTGGACACGAACGGCCACCCGGCGAGGGTACGATCCGCCGTCTTGCTGAAGAATTGGGAGAAGACCCAGACGCTTTACTCGCTCGCGCAGGCAAGATTTCGTCCGATCTGGCTGAAATTATCCGGGAGCGACCAACCGTTGTCGCGGGATTACTGCGGTCTGTTCGTCGCGCATCCTCGAAACGAGTCGAGGAGGTCACGCGGCAGGTCCGTGACGGGGTGTGGTAATGCCTCCTGATTCCATGAATACAATGATTACGCTTCGAGACGACAGTCTGAAGTTTTCGTTTCCAGAAATCCGGGATCGATTGCGGTCCGCCGTTGAAAACCACGCAAAGGCCGTACTGCCTTCCGTAATCGCGGAAGATCGCAAACCTGCCATTGAAGCTCTGCAAACTCGCTGGACTTACCGGCACGCGGATCAGGCGGAGCAAAGCAGAGCCGAAAATCAGCTTCTGCGGTCCTCGCCGAGCGAGATTGAGAAAGCTTTTCGCAAGTTGTCCCTGGCGGCGGCGGGGCTTGCAAAAAGGGGCCACTCGCCCGCGACCCTCAATGTGCAGTTTCAACGCACGCTTCGCATTCCAGATGACGGCAAACTGTACCCGCTGCCAGCGGGGCTTGGTCGGTTCCCTTTGCGTCACATAGATGACTACGCGGAGACAGTTGACCCTGTGTGGCTGGAACGCGGTGGGGTGTTGATGCCCATGTACCAGAGCGAGGCGCTGTGGATCTACTTCCGAACCAGCTACCCCTTTGCGCTAAAGGTTGCCGCGGGTAAGATCAACGCGGTCACCGGCGAAGAATGGAACGGCAACCTGCGCGCTTTACCGCAGAACTATCTCGTGCTGCCAGAACAACTGTGGCTCGATGGGTTTGCTGTCCGACGCGGCGTTATCCGGCAATTTGTGGCGATGCCGCTCGGGGCCGGCTACTCCGTGGAAGAACAAATCACACGGAATGCCAGCTTTGGCGGAATCCAGTTGCAGGTGTTTCCTATAAAAGCTGAATCCTACTTTCGCTCGCACATTGAACAGCGGTTGCCCAAACACATCGACGATTTGGTTGATGAATTGGTTACTATACGCGGCAAAGATGCGGGGCGGCTTGGGGCACCGCTTTTTGCTGGAACCCCACTGAGCGTCTGCGAGAGTGGGATGGGTCTCGCAGCCGGCGGGACAATGCAGCAGGAAATCCTCGAAGATTTCCACGACTTCGCAGATTGGGATCAGTCGGTGAGCAGCCGCTGCTTTGTGCATCTTTGCAATTCAATGCTTTGGCGGCAGATCACGGGCGCTAATCCGCCGCATCCGTCTCTGACAGTTCAGGAGTATGGAGCAGCGGGCATTCCTTGGTTCGACTACTACCGCGACGACCTGTCGGCGGTCTCTGGTTCTCCTCTTCTCGATTCGGTTAAAAGCGTGTTCTGCGTCGGCGAGGCCAAGGGCGAGAAACCGCTGCCCGACAACGTGCCAATCAAGCCTAGCCTCACGATCCAGTTCGGCAATGCGCGCCGTCCCACGGAGGTGCGGCAGTGCTAGCTTTCAATAGCCGCACGTTCGGCAGACCGATCGCGCACAACGCAACGGCAGAAACGCCCTTATCATCGGATGGCGTCGGCGAATGCGCTTCGGTCGGAGAGATTCAATCTGGTTTCTCGGGTTCGGGCGACCGCTCGTTCGTTGGCGACAGAGCAGAGCAGCTATTTAGAATCTTCCAAACTGGCTTCGAAAGGCAATGGGTGCTAGATCGGCTCGAAAGCGTTTCTGGGCTTACCATCGCGGCAGCTGAAACGGAGCTTCATGTCCTCGATCTGTTTGCCGTGTATATCGCAATCAGACATCATCCGGCTCAGATATGGAAGCGGCACGGCGCCGCGCTCTACAAAGAATTCCTGACGCGGGTGCTCACCTGGTGGGGCCCAGAGATAAGAGGCAGCATCGTCCCGCTTCTGGAAGACCGCTTCGCTGTTTACAACCGCATCGTAAGCGAACCCGTCTACGCTACCCTGGATGACATGGTCTCCGGAATCGCGATCCTGGCTGCAATGGTGCTGCCCGACAACTGTGTGGAATACACTGGTCCGGAGCACCACGACGCTGATGGTCTTGCTCACTTCGCCTCGGCGCTGCGAGCCTTGATGGAAGATGGCAATCCCCTCACCGTAACGGCCGCTCGTCGAGTCTTTCGCCGAAGCTACGACGCGGTCTCGCAACTGCTGTCCGAGATCGCCGACAACGGCGCAGATTGAAAGCGGGCGAATAGGTGCAGTCGGGCTGCCGCGACGATCCTGAGCTTCTCCAGACTTTCATCCGCTCGACGAGATGGTCAAACGTTCAATGCCGAATCAGGACTTGCAAAAATATCTGGATTTGGTGTTTCCGCTCCCGACTCGTGGTCGTTTGTCAGAACGAAACTACGACGCGGCAATCGCGGAGGTCGAGTCTCGCAAAGAAGGGTGCGCTGAGCTTTTCGAAAACGGAAGAGGCAATACGGAACGAGGCATCCGTGGCTCACTGTGGGCCGCCTATAACGGCGTAACGGACTGGGCGGATCACCGAATGCGGTTCCGAAGTCCCTACCAGCGGTTTAACTCCCTGTTCTTTGGCGAAGCGGGGCGAATCAAAACTCGCGGATTGCATAACGCACTTAGCTTATTGGAGATGCGCAGACAGCAGCGGAATCAGCGGGCTAAGCTTCTCACCTTTGCTTGGCACTCAGGCAACGCGCGACGCACTGTTTGCGAATGTCTCAAATACGTGCTCAAACAATGCCGAGCATTTTTGCTGGTAGAGTTCCGGTGTATATGCACTAGGCAATCCATCGTCGAGAGTGTCTTCTATTGCGAGCCGAACTTGCGCTCGCGCATGAGCTTTCTGTGCGGGAGATGCTCGAGGCCGCGAATGATCGCGACTATGAGATTTCTATCGCCCGCGACTGACGCGACGATTCGGCATTCGGATTTTTTCATCGCTCAAAGATGTGTTGATGGGGGCGGGCATCTACCCGATACCGCTCGGCACTGCCCAGTAAGATCAGAGAGTCACAACAACTCGCCCGCGTCCGCGCGGGTGCTCTACCATTTCGTGGGCCTTGGCGATGTCGGGCAGCGGAATTCGCTCCGCAATTTCGAAACCTGCCCAGCCCGCCTCCAAGGCGCCGTTAAGATCTCGCGCGGCTGCAGTTTTCGCGTCGGATGGGAAGTCGTCACTTCCCAAGAAAAATATCTGGATGCCCTTAAAGATCAGGAGCCAGAACGGAATTTGCGGCACAGCGACATCGCTCGCATAAGTGGCGATAGATCCGCCTTGCCTTAGCAGCTGGACATCCGTCGCGATGTTGGCACCAAAGGCCACTTCGATGATATGGTCTACGCCGTTAGGAACGAGGGCTCGTACACGATCAATGAGACCCTCCCCGGTAGACAGGACCTCATCCGCACCTGCTAGCCTCACCGTTGACACGTCTTGCAAGGAGTGGACTGTGGCAATCACGAAAGCACCGGCGCGATGCGCGAGCTGAACTGCGCATAAACCGACGGCGCCGGCGCCGCCTTGCACCAACACCTTGCGGCCCTGCTTCGGTCCCGCCACATGGACAGCTCGATGGCCGGTGATGCCGGGAATACCGAGACAGGCGCCTTGCTCCATTGCCACGTTTTCCGGCAGTGGGACCGCTTGCTCTAACGGAACCACCGTAAATTCGGCGGCGGTGCCAAAGGGACGATAAGACTGAGCTCCGTAACACCACACGCGTCGCCCGAGCCATTCAGAAGAAACCCCGTCGCTTACTTGGTCGACATGCCCGGCACCATCGCTATGCGGAATCACGCGCGGGTACGGCATTGCAACGCCAAATGCGTCCTGACGCTTTTTGACGTTGCCCGGATTGATGCCCGACACAGCAATGCGAATCCGGACCTCTCCCGGCCCTGGGCTAGGTGCCGGCATCTCGCCGACAACCAATACTTCCGATGCTGGCCCTTGCTTCTCGTACCATGCGGCTCTCATGCGCTAACCTCCACCTTTGTTAGCTGCTGGCGGGTTAGAGGTGGCAAAGAGATAGCGGTGAATTTTCCATTGCCCCTGTTCCTTGCGAAAAATGAACAATTCGTTGTTCGCTTCCTTCGACATCGTCTGGGCAGCGAGGAGCTCTTGTTGCCCGGCCGAAGTGGTGCGGCCATACGCGAGATCGCCGATCTCCACGATCTCGTGGATGCTGAATACGACGTTCAGCTTTATGGACTCGAAGATGTGTTGATAGCTCGCTTGCACCGCATCGCGGCCAACGAAGGCGGGGGCGTTTTGGGCCATAAAGATCGGATCGCTTCCATAAAGCGCCATTGCAGCCTTTGTGTCGCTGGTGTTGAGTGCCTTTTCGTAGGCCTTGAGGAGGTTGGTGATTTCTTGGTTCATGGTATTTTCTGGTTTCGTTTTAGAGGAGGTTGCGGTGGAATGTTCTGCCGGACTGCCTGTCGCGAGGAGCGTTTGGATCACTCGTTCTGTTCGAGTTCGTAAATTTCCGAAATCAACAATGCGCTCCACAAGTAAATTCTCATCGCTTCGGACCTTGTCGTGTTCTCCTTGTGAAGCAGACACTGAGTGTGATCCCACACCGCATTGATAAGTTGAGTTAATGTGTCTTTGGTTCGTCCTGCTGGATGCCGTTTAGTAACCAAGCGTTTTAACAGAGTTTTAACATCTCCTGACTTCACATCATCGGGCATGTTCTCTTCAAGCACAGCGTATAATTCCGTCGTAAAACGTTTGAGCAATTCTCGGCATGAATTTGCTGCGTTAAACCAGTTTTCTGAGTGATCTAAGGCGAAGAATTCCTTCGAGAGCTTAGTCACACTGACCGACGTACGCGGAAACCGAGCAGCGAAATCCGCCGACAGGATCATGTTCATTCGAAACATCGCCACGTGATCAGGGCTTAGTTCTTCGCCTTTTTTGCTTATTTCAACCCAAAGAAAATTGATGAAAGGCTGGATGTACCGATCAATCGCGCTGGCCAAATAGCCGTTAACCTGCGACCCACCCCATTTTGAGAGGAGCCCCAAGCCAATAAACAAATTTGGCAGCTTCTGGCCGTGCTCCTTCGAGAATTCGAAGAAGTATAATCCTACTCTTGCGATCTCTTCGGGAGTGGCCGCGTTCGGAGGGTGGTTTGGACCACACCCTTGACATATCTTTTCAATATCTGTTGCGCTACGTAACCGAGTGAGTATGTCTTTGGTCGTAGGTTGGCTTTCGAGCCAATCCAAAAACGCAGAATACCGAGATGGAGCTTCCTGAAACCCGACATCTTTTAAGAACGAAACGCGTCGCAAGAACTCTTCCAGCAGACTCATTCAGTCAGATTTCGGGTACACTGATTCCAGCGGTGTTGTATTTCGAGCGGCAGATTCGAGTGCTAAAAACCAAGTGTGACTTTTTCGTCCGCTCCTCTTTAAGCTATTGAAATAATTTACTTTGGCTTCAAGACCCCAGCGGCTGCCAACCTATCTGCCCACCATTTTAAAAACGGAGTAGCCTCTACAATGCCGAGGGTAAGACGCCCGCATTCGCGCAGCCTGAATGAACTTATTAATTCGGGCGGTTTTTCATCGGCGCTGGTCACATAGATCAGGAACATAAATCCGCCGAGAGTTAATTTGTAAAATCGCTGCCCTTCGTCACGGCCGACGGTAGGCTGTTCAATAAAGTCTTCCAAAGTGCTGCTACCGGAACGCAGATCCGCCATAACAATAGCGTAATGATAATCTGGCGCTGGATCCGCTTCCAACAGCAACGTACGGATCCTTTCTTCGTGTTTTGCGCCCAAATGAACGTCCCGAAAGAATTCTCCTATCGCAATCCCGGATCGCCATAGGAGCGACAACACGAACAATTTGAGTTGGGGATAATCGACTAACACCTCGCGCACTTCTCTGACGAAGTCGACAGTGGGCCATCCAGATTGCGTGATCACCTTTCCAATGTCCCTCTTTATGAGAGGGGAAGGATCTTTGCCGTAGAAGAACTTACGGAAATAACTTTCATACACGGAGAATTTCTCTTCGCATTTCGCGCAGAGAAGCATTTGCTTAAATCCCAGCTTCTTTTCCCAAAATCCACGCTGCCTTTGGCCGCTTTTGATTTCCGGTCGCGTGCTCAATGCAATCGATGCAGGTTGGGGTTGGCCCTTGGTGCCGGTGACAATATCCCTTTCTAAACTACGGATGAAAAAATCTGGGAATATATGTGAATTGATCAGTTTATTCGCTGCACCGCACAGGCGACAGCGGAGTTCCTCCTCGGCACGTATTGTTTCACGCTTCCGGGCTTTGTGGTTGCTCATGCGGTCGGAGCAGAGGACGCGAACCCAGAACGGAATCTTGCGAGCTCGATTTTTGGAAAACTGTCCCCGGTGACGTTAACATTGACGGCACCATGCTGCGTTGGATTCGTAAAAAGTTTAGTTAGTGTCCCTAGCTGACCGCGCCCAAACATCAAGTGTCGAGCATGTCCCAGTCTTCACCGAGTACCCACCGGATAGCAGACAACTTGCCGTTCAGCATACCCCATCCAAAATCATCTTTGTAGTAACCGCGAAGCTTTTTCTTGCCGTACTTCGCCTCGGTCCGCCGCACCGAAGCCAGCATTCCTTTCTTAATTTCCGGGGTGATTGTCTCGGTTCCTTCTCTCAATCGCCGCTGCAAGACAAGTTTACGGTCGTACCAAATCACATCGGTAAACTCCTCCTCCGCTTTAAGGATCTGATCGATCGGTCTCGTTTTCGTTGGCAGTAGACAGTACTCCATCAACAATGACCGCTTGGAGGCCGTGAGTCGTTCAAGCGTTGGACGTTCCCAATACTTAATGCGAAATGGAGGGGTGCGATTCCGCTCGTATTTTTCCAGATAATCCTTCGCCGGATTAGATAAGAACCCTGAGGTGACGATCAACGCGGTGTGTGGACGCTCAGCTTCCGCCCAGGTTAGAAGATTTTGAATCTCCGCCGGTGGCACACCTTTCTTGTAGTGCTTACAATCCACAAACCAGGTTTCAATCTGCTTACTTTTGTCAATGTCCTCGCGAATTTGCTGGCAAACAATGTCTCTACCAGAATCCGCCGGGCTATTTTGATGTCCCGTCCCTTTACGCCAATTAACGTTGACGAAGCCCAATCGTGTTAACAAGTGGAAAACAAATTCTTCGAACTGAGTGTCGGATAGCGTACTGAAATCAAGCTTTGGCATCTTATGGCGAAAATATCACTGTGTCAGCGATGAGTCACGCTCCTCAAGTTGAAAGGGTACGGATGGAAGAAGTCATCGGGCCGAGACGTTCCTCAATTGACCATCGAGTGGCATTATTTCGAGAACAATCCCTCTCAATGTGAAGCCAACGTGGGGTCGGCGGGGCCGAGAAATCGCCGTTCATCTGAACATCAGCGGCATAATGTCTAAACGCTCGTCAAAGTCAGTGCAGCGGGCATTTGCGTGGCGGCAATCGTTCCTTGTTGCTCTTACACACAACCCGCAAATGAAGCTCGCTTGTAAAGCTGCGGGAATTTCGCGCAACTCGATGTATGCGCATGTTCGCAGAGATCCTGCCTTTCGCCGGCGGTGTGAACGCGCATTGGACCTCGGATTCAAAACACGCTACCGCGTACACCAAATGCGGCTTCGAGCTGATTCGGCTTTTCAGCGCGCTATGCAACGCCCAGGCCGCCATCGAGTATTTGGCGCGGCGGACGAGCATTACAAACTGATAAGACTAACGATGAGTTTGGCCAGGCCACAACCAACTATCAACAATCAACTCTCAACTAAGAACTATTCTCCCGATCACATCCTGGGCGATTTCATCGAGCGCCGCGGCCCCGCGACCTCTCGCTTTTGATGCCTGTCTTTCTCCGACCTCCGTCTTGTTGGGGCGCTCTAAGCAGTAAAAATCCCGTGCTTGTGGACGACGCCGCAGCGGAATGGAGAGTGCCCACGGAATATGATCTGCTGACTCTGAAACCGTGGAAGCCCCGACAGGAGGTGTTTTGCCTGGTGATGACCGGGCCATAACGGCACGATTGCATCCTCTTTTAAAAGAGGATGTTGGGCCGCTGGATACCTTGATCAGCGGCCAAGGCATTGAACTAAGCGCCGAAAGCATTGCCGATGAAGAGATGCGGCGCGCCGCGAAGCTGTCTCTCGAAATAATCGGGACGGCGGGGTTCGACGGCTATTTCAAACGTCTCAATGCCGCAGCAGAGAAAATTCTCGGCTACAGCCGAGAGGAATTGCTATCGAAACCCTTGATTGAGTTTGTTCATATCGACGACCGTGCCGCCACGGTCGAGGCTGCGTCTATTCTCGCCCTCGGAACCGACGTAGCTCACTTCCAAAATCGATATCATTGCAAAGATGGCTCCTATCGCTGGTTGCAGTGGCAATCACAAAGCTCAGTCGCCGAAAAACTTATTTATTTTGCGGCGAGGGACATTACAGAGCAAAAAGTCGTCACCGAGCACTTACGCAAGCAGGAAGAACAATATCGTCTGCTCTTCGAGACGAACCCCAGCCCGATGTGGGTTTTTGAGACTGAGACTTTGCAGATTTTGGCTGTAAACGAGGCCGCCATCGCGCAATATGGCTATTCGCGAAGTGAATTCCTGAAACTAAACCTGAAGGATCTGCGCCAAAGCGAGGATGTACCGGCGTTGACTAAGGCGCTGTCCTCTCCGCAATCGCCGGCCCACTTTAGCGGGCAATTCCGGCACATCAAAAAGGATGGGTCATTGATTCTGGCCGAAATCTATTCTGGCAACATCATCTGGGAAGGCGTGGCTGCTCGCATCGTCACGGCCATTGATGTTACCGAGCGCAAGCGAGCAGAAGAACGCTTGCGTGAACAGGCCGAGATGCTGAATCGCGCGCACGACGCCATCATCGTCCGAAATTTTGACGATCGCCGTATCGTTTTCTGGAACAGCGGCGCGGAGCGGTTGTATGGGTGGAGCGCAAGCGAAGCAATCGGTCAAACGGTTGGCGAATTAATTTTGGCGAATCCAGCGGAGGTGGAGGCGATTTCGAAGTTGCTCGTGTCTGGCCGCGAATTTCGTGGCGAACTCAAGGAAATCACAAAAGACGGAAGAGAGTTAACTGTCGATGTTTGGTCGACGCTCATTTGCAACGACGATGGCAGCCCGCGGTCGGTCATGTCTATTAACCACGACATTACCGCGCAGAAGAAGCTCGAGACGCAATTACTGCGAGCGCAACGGCTGGAAAGCATTGGCACCCTTGCCAGCGGGGTTGCTCATGACCTGAACAATATTCTGACGCCCATTTTGATGTGTGCGGAGGTGCTTCGTACCAATTCCGATCCAGCTGATGCCCAGTCGGCAATTTCGTTAATTGAAGAAAGCGCGCGGCGTGGAGCCGGAGTGGTCAAACAAGTACTGACGTTTGCACGCGGCGTGGAAGGTGAACGCGTTCTCATCAAGCCAAGTCATCTCGTTGAAGAAATGGTCGACATCGCGCGAAAAACATTTCCAAAATCCGTCGAAGTCAGCAGCCGGTACCCGGAAGACATTTGGTCGATTCAAGGCGATCCGACGCAACTCCATCAGGTTTTGTTGAATCTTTCGGTCAACGCGCGCGACGCCATGCCGAACGGTGGGTCGCTCGTTATTTGGGCGGAGAATTTCTACGTGGACGAGCACTATGCTTCCATGGCAGCCGAGGCAAAAGTCGGGGCTTATGTAGCCCTTCACGTCAGTGATAGCGGGACAGGTATGCCTCGCGCGACGATCGATAAAATCTTCGATCCCTTCTTTACCACCAAAGAAATCGGTAAAGGCACCGGTCTCGGCCTCTCGACCGCGCTCGGCATTGTCAGAAGCCATGGCGGCTTTATATCCGTATATAGTGAGCAAGGCCGGGGCACGACTTTCAAAATTTTTCTTCCTGCTACTCAAACCGACACTGATGCAGGAAAAACACAAACGCCGCCGGAATTGGTGAGAGGCAACGGCGAATTGATTCTTTTGGTGGAGGACGAGGAAAACATCCGAAGCGTGACAAAGATGATTTTGGAGAAAAACAACTATCGCGTGATGGCGGCAAACGACGGAACCGAAGCGCTGGCGATCTTTGCCCAGCAAATGGATTCCGTCGATGCGGTCCTGACCGACATGACGATGCCGTACATGGACGGCTTTGCGCTGATCCGCGTGCTCAAGAAAATGAAACCAAGTATAGCTTTCGTCGGGTCCACCGGGCAGGGCGACCAGCCACGAATCGCCGAACTTCAAGAACTCGGAGTGACGAATTTTCTGACCAAACCGTACGATACTGAAAAATTGCTCTCCGCAGTGCGCGACACACTTGTCAGCAGCCGCTAATTAGCTCCTCAAATTGGGCAATTTTTGCTCGACTCGAAACCAAAGGCCGGCCTAACGCCATTTAAAAGTCACTATTCTTCATCGAGACATTCGGCGTTAGCGGAGCCGAACCAGAACACCGAGAGTTTCGATTACACCGCCAACGAGGTGTGCATAGGTCTCTCGCAATTTCCTCACGGATTCGCGGATCAGGGTTATTGAGGCGACTGATAATCATAGCAAGCGAGAGTTTTAGTCCTCAGCGGCGTCCAGCTCAGCCTCGAGGGCTTTGATTTCTGATAGGAGTTCCTCATCGGCACGACTGAGCGGTGGCGGATTTCCTGTCCGTTCAAGAATGCGCGCGCGTCTGATTAACGCCGAGTAGAACTTTGATGGAGCCGAGCGGTTTAGCATGATCAGGGTGTAATTTGCAAAGTCCGCGAACTCGACACGGTTCACGATGTCGTTCGCGATCTTGGCCAGCAAATGCTGGTCTGCGTCGACGACGAAAAGGTCATAGACTACGCCAATGATGCCGCCAGTAGGTATCCCGCCCATCTTTTTGCGCAGCGTGAAGGCGAGAAGGTTAAAGATCGTCTTCCAATCATCAACCACATTTGACCAAGCAGGCTTTATCCCAGCGACGATGTCCCGGAGTTCGTCTTTATCAACAGGTGGCGAAGAGATCGACGGTAATCCACCGCCTTGTCCCGACTTTCGTAACCATGCCTCGGCTTCTCCAATGTGTTTTGGCAGCAACTTTGTGTGCTCCATCCCAACGACTTGGCCACCGTCGAAGATTAACTCTAAGTCCGGCGGATCGTCGCCTTGCGATCTGTGATTGACTTGCGCGATGACGCCGAAGGTGTCCTTGATCCAGTCCTGCCAGATCTGCATAATGTCCAAACATTCGTAGACCTCATTACGTGACTGTCCGCTAAGCCCTGCCGTCGTCTTTGCGATTTGAAGAACGTCTTCGAGAGTAAGGCTTTTCGTTAGTGGGAGTTGGATGACTGCCATGGAAGAGCGGATGATGGGTTGTTACTAAGTGACCCGAGGATCGCACGGCGTGCGCTCCTCATGGCTGATTTGATCCTCGACGACAACCTATGGTTCCTCCGCTCTCGCCTGCCTGCCTTGCGACTGGCAATCACCCAGGCAGTCTGAACCCCTCGTCGACACCCGCTAGGATGACGGCGGGCATGGTCACCGTGACCCTGGTTCATTCACCGGTCACCAGGCTCATCTCGGCATGGTTGAATGCCTTCCGGTGAGTCTATCTCACTTCGGCTGTCTTGGAAAGTCTTGTTGACCAGCTCAACATCCTTAAGGGTCAACTCATACTGATAGCGGTCACCCTCCACTTGGCGAATCTGTGTAATGGCCTCCGCTGGCAGTGGGATGCGGATCTGTCCATAGATACTCGAGCCCCGTATTGTCCACCACCCGTTATGAGTGATCGAGCGTGGGTATGAGAGCATCAAGGTCACGGCGTGTTGAAGGGGTGAAGGCCGCTCACGGCACAGCAAGTCGCCCACCGGTAATAACGCTGATGGAAAGGGTGAGTCCAACTTCCCGGCAAGTTGGGCCTTCACGTCACGATTCTTAATCTGTTGCAACGTCGACGGCAATGCTCCATCAATCCAAAGTGGATCGATGTCACCGAGGCTGAAGTCTAGTTTCATGGTGGACACCATCGGCCCGTTGATCCCGCTCAGTAACGGCTAGTTAGATTGCTCGTCTGATTTGTCCTTGGAGTCCTCAATGTGGATGCGTCCATCGCTGTGTTCGCTAGCTGCACGAAGCAGACGTTCGACCTCTTCGACACTGTAGTTGTCTGCAGCCAATTGGCTTCCATCGAGGGTCTTGACGACGACGATTCGGCGTTTGCGTTCCTTGACGAATACGCTAAGCGCACGCGCAAGACCCCGAATGACAGCTCCCGACGTAATTATAATAATGGTTGCGGTAGCTGGATCGACTGAGAACTGCGTAAGTTTAGAGCGCTCATAGCTGATGCCAGCGTTCGTCAGAGCTGATTCCAGTGCGTCGTAATCAGCCTCGGAACCCAAAACTACCAACTCATCTTTCCGGGCCATCAGGTAAATTCACTGACAAGAGGGCAACGGTCAAATCACCCAGGATTCATCGTCGCATGGCCCGATGACCGACGTTAAGGCCCTTAGGCGCGCGCGCAAGACGTGGGTCAAATCAGGGGCTGAATTTCACTATTTGGCTCGCCACCGTCCAAAAATTTGAAATCGGAAGGTGGCACAGTTAAATTGGTGTCTTCGCTTGTTTCGAGGGCCCTAAAGCCTTCACTACAGCCGACCGATCACCACTCGACCAGGCCGATACGAGCTGCTTACCTAGAGGCGTCAAACTGATCGAATATATAAAGAACGGTCCGTTCTCCAGTTTCAATTCAAACGTCGCTAATCCTGCGGAAATTAATCGCGAAAATCCAAGCACGCCGTCCCCTGATATCCGTAGGTCGTCGACCTCCTGTTTGTTTAGGAACAGTAATTGATCGAGAGCGAATACATCGAACGCTCTCGTCAACGAAATCAGCATGGATTTCCACGCATAGATTGATTCTCTTTTGATCGTCCCCCGATGGTAGAGACCGTGACAGTTTAGACAGAGCGGCAATAGGTTCTCAGAAACATTTCCGCCATCATCTGCGACGTGCTCCATATGATGAAGATCGAGTGCTAGGATATTGCGACAGGTCGGGACCGCGCATCGATAGCCTGCTTCGGTGAGCACTGCGACTCTAACGTCGAGTGGAATGGGCTTTCGCTTGTTTACTCTATTTTTTCGTTTTGCTTGCTTCGGCAAGAAGTTTCTCTCTTTCCTTCTTTTGCAATCGCTTGAACAGAAGACTCCATTCAAAGAGAGTCACGCCCTCGGAGTGAGTTTCGTGGATTAACCCCTCGCGAAGCGGATTGAGGTGATGATGCATCGCCTGCGGCGAATTAAAGCCTAGTTTTGCTTGTAGCTGATCTCGCGTTTGAGGTTCCTGACAGGCCGCCATAATCCGACGCCGATGATTTGTGTTCAACACTTCACTAAAATACTTAACCAAAATGGCCTGGTTGGCGATGCCCGCTACGTTTTCTAGCGCGCCAACACGATCTTTGATTTCAGTGAGCTCGTTCAGCAGCTGCTGCGACGTTACTTCGACGTTTGCCGCGCCTACTTTTGTTTGCATTTGTGATTTCTTACCGCTGGCATTCGTCATTCTTCATTTGATCCAAACAAGCCGAAATCTTTCAGATCAAACAATCGGCGGCGGCGGTTCTCGGCTGTTACTTCCATTAGACCAAGCGATACGCACCGCGCCTGCAGGGCGATTACATCGTTCGGGCTCATCTTGCACTGGCCACGGATGTTGGCGATCGAAGTCTTGCCGTCACTCATTTGGTATGCTGTGCGGGCCTTGGTATCGTGCAACGCTGTCTCCAGCAACGCCTTAACCGAACCGTGGGAAGCGGCCCGAATCCAGTTGCGGATGTCCGTTACGACCGCCAGAAGTTGTTCGTCGCTCATTCTTCCTTTGCCTTCTCGAAAAAATCTGAAGGGATTGAGATAGCCAGCTTTGGCTGTTTCGGATCTCCCATCAGGAGTTTACTTTTGCTGAGCTCTTTTACGAGGGTGCTGAGGTTACTTTGCTTGATGCCCGTTTGCGCGTGAATAGCCACTTGGTTATGAGCGCCATTCATTAATAGCGCTGCTTTTGCCTTCTGGCCGCTTTTCCCGACGATTCGAATGAGCTCACCCCGCAGCTTTTGATCGCGAGCTGCAATTTGGGGTTCCGCCATCAGCCGGACCAAATCACGGATCTCGTAGATTGCGCTCAAGAGTTCGGTAGACTCGCTCATTTATTTCACGCCTAGGTTCTCGAAGAAATTCGGCGGGATTGCAATGACCAGTTTGGGGTGCTTGTCGTGATCCTTGCCAATTAGTGCCGCCGCGCGTAACGCCTTAACGCACCTACTCAACAATCCGGCATCAATCCCGGATTCCTTTTTTATCGTTGACTGGGCGCGCGAACCATCCATCAGCAGGACCGCCTTCGCTTTTGCTTTGCTTTTGCCGACGATTTCAAGAAGCGCCTCCCTCAACCTCTCGTCACGTTTAGCCAAGGCAGGTTCAGCCATGGCGAGCAGGAGATCACGGATTTCGCGCAGCAATTCGGTGTCCTCAGTCATTTCGTGGCCTCGCGTTCATTGTCGTTAGTCTTTAACAACGTAGGAGATGCTCGATTAGTCAATAATGTGATCAAGCAATTGGCAATTTTACAGACAACCTGGAGGGACCCAAAGATCGGGGTCAGAGCTTACAATCAACACAGTTCGGAAAAGCTGAGAACTGAAAAGCTGAAATGCTGAAAATGCGGAAGGGCGATGAGGATCTAAAACTGCGGAACTGAGGCGCGGGCTTTCTGTTCCTTCTCTGCCTTCAATTTGGCTTCGTATTCGCGCGCGGCTCGTAGCTCCACGCGCACGATCAAATTGCTTCGTAGCCAGAGAATCGCGCCATCGCTGCGCTGCCACATTTTTTCTCCAATCGCGCCCGCAAAATATGCTTGAGCAAATTTTTGAAAGCCGTTGCCTGGTAAATCGGGATTGTTGTAGGCGATTTGTTTCCATGCCGTTCCGGCCGGCGTATTGGCCGCGAAGATAGCTTGCAGCTCATAATCCTGAACCCGTGGGCTCGTTCCCAATTTGGAATAATCCATTCGCACAGCAGGGCCATCCAATTGCAGGAAAGCGGCTCGGATCTTCCAACCTTGGTATTCGTAGATGTGATGGATCGCTCCTTCGACGAGCGGTGAATTCTTGTCCATGATCTTCGAGGACGGCGTGTCTTTCGGCGGACCATAACGATCGACAAATTGAATCGCGGTTTCTCCGATCCGTGCCTGAGTGGTTATGGTGATGATAAGCGAGAAAAAAACGGCTAAAACGCGCATTCTGTTGCGAACAGCATTCGGCATTCCGTTATGTCGCTGTTTTTCCCTAATACCTTTTAGAGGATTCGAATCAGAATCTTGGCCAAGGGTGCACTCGTGGCAGCCAGTCGAGCCACGCTGGGTGTCGGAAATTCATTCGTTCTAGCACAAACTCTAGCACAATTAGGGAAGTCGACTGCGTGGCCACAGCGAATGGCAGATTAGACGCGCCAGACTTACACTATTCAGAACGCCATGAGATGCTCCCGCCACGAAGTTCGACACGGTGATTCTGTGAGGTCTAACGCTCCGCACCAGCCGCCCGCCGATAGTTATGGCAAAATTCAACTTTCACTAAGGCCAGCGCATCGCCATTACCTTGCACGAAACGGTCCAACTTTAAGCAGAGCGCAATTAATCCAGTTCGAGCGGAACACAAAGGAGCCATATCGCCTAACAAACGCGGATAAAAAACATCACTTTGGAACGTGGGCCTGCGCCCGGTACCTAACCTGATGCGGCAGCTGTCGGATCGTCGGATTAGATTGGGCGCGCCCAAGTTCCTCTTCCAAAGAGATCGCATTGATCATATTGCTCCCGCGCCTGCGGGACGGATAGGAGTACGAGCCGTTGGAAATAAAAACACCAACGCGCAAGAGGAAGAGTAAGCGCTCCAGATAAACTTCAACCTCGATCAACAAACTTTATGAACTAATCAACCACCTACACACTCGCCCGCCACACTTGACATCTTACATAGGGGGTTAGGTCCGTTGTTTTGCATCGGCAATGACCTGCCACTGGAATCTCTCGCGAAAATCGCAGAAACACTGATCGCAAATCCAGTGGGAAGCATCCGATGTAGCGTAGCCATCGTGTAGCACGTCAGGATAATCCTCTGCCATGAACTTCGCCCAGCAAAAGGCGCAATGATCGTGATCGGCGCCAGCGGCTGGCTGATAGCGGCGATGGACCAGAGAAACTCCTATGAGGTATTTCTCTTGGTTTCTGAGGCGCCAATCCTCATCCTTCGCCATCGCGTGCTAAGACCTAACGAGAAGTAGACGGACAAAATGACGTACATAAGGCGCACGTTGTGCGTCTATTTCTTGCATCGCCGAGGGAGACCGATTTAAAAGGCTGCATGCGAAAGATTTTCCCCAGCGGGGACGACGAACCGCAAGGTGAAACTGCTCGACCGTGTTCGGGAAGCCAGCTGATTTAAACATTATTCGGTGTCCGAGAACTATGTCGTTCGGCCGTTGAACGCAGCCATTCTGCCGATTGCAACCAAGATTCCGTGCAACAATGCGTGCGGGTTGGGCGGGCAACCAGGGATGTAAACATCGACGGGAAGAATCCTATCCACCCCACCGAGGCTGGCGTAATTAGCACCGAAGATTCCGCCGCTGCAGCCGCACGCGCCTACAGCGACAACGAGTCGCGGCGCAGGCATGGCATCGTAGGTTTTCCGCAACGCCAATTCCATGTTGCGCGTGACGGGACCGGTCACGAGCAGCATGTCGGCGTGACGCGGGGACGCGACGAAGTGAATGCCGAATCGCTCCATGTCGTAGATCGGGCTGTTGAGTCCCTGAATCTCTACTTCGCACCCGTTGCACGAGCCGGCATCCACTTCGCGAATGTGCAGCGAGCGACCGAAGACCCGGCCGATGTGCTGCGTCAGTCCACGCCCGGTCTCTTCAAACGAGGCACTCGACTGCGGGGACGCTGTCGCGACCGCGTCGAACATTTCGATCAAACTTTGTTGCGTGCCATCACTAGCAAGCTTGTAGCGCGCGGCTTTCTTCAACTCATCACGGCTGCACGCGCTCAGTTCGCATACGAACGTCATGCGAATCGCAGTGTCGGCCTCGGCGCACAAACCGCAGAAGATGCACTTGCCGAGATCGAGTGTGGCGGTGCGTTCGCCATCGCGATCTTCACAAGCAATCGCCGCGGTCGGGCAAACTTTTGCGCCTATGCGCGCATCCTTCCAGTTGCCCCAATCAATCTCAGGCTTGCCGCGCGCGTGGCTGGAGATTTCCGGTGGCGTCTTTGGATAACTCGTCGTGACGACGCCGGTCTTCAAACTTTGACGAAGGGTTTCAAACATAGTTAGCGGTCCGTCCCCGAATACGAAAGGTTGAAGCTTTTGTTCATGACTGGGAAATCCGGGATGATGTTCCCCTGGATGGCTTCGCTCAAGGCCGGCCAGTTCTGGAGCGATGGGTCTTTGATCTTACAGCGGGCCAGCCGGTCGCCGGGCGCGGTGTGAATCCAGTGGAAAATTTCACCGCGCCAACCTTCAACATAACCGAGCGCGACGCGGTCGGGCGGCACATCGCGAATTTCCGTCTGGATGTCGCCGCCGGGCAGCTTCTCCAATACCTGCCGTATTATGCCGAACGATTGGAAGAGTTCCTCACGGCGCACGATCATCCGGCGTTGCACGTCACCTTCGGTGAAGACAGGCACGGTGAATCGCACTTGGTCGTAGAAGTCGTGCGGGAAGTCCCGGCGCAGGTCGTGGTCGAAACCGGATGCGCGGCCCGCAATACCGACGATACCGAGATCGCGCGCGACTTCGGGTTTAAGCACGCCTGTTGTCTCCAGCCGGTCGCGGGTACCGGAATTAGAACGGATCAGTTCCACGAGTTCATTGAACTCTTTCTCGAACTCGTCCACGAACCCGGCCAACGCGTGGAGCTGGTCCTTATCAAAATCGAATCGCACGCCGCCTAGAAAGGCCATGCCGCGCAGCAGCCGGTTCCCGGTGAGTTGTTCGTTTATCCGCAGCACGCGTTCCTTGAGGCGCATCGCGTGCATGTTTGCAGTGACGAACGCAACGTCCGTGCATATCGCGCCGATGTCGGCGACGTGGTTGTAGAGGCGCTCAAGTTCGAGGCAGATCGTGCGGAGAGCGCGGCCGCGCGGCGGCGCTTCCACATCAGCAGCGCGCTCGACGGCATGGCAGAAAGCCGTCGCGTGCGCGAAGCTGGAATCGCCGGAAATGCTCTCGGCCAGCCTGACGCAATGAGGAATCGACAGGCTCTCAAAAAGTTTCTCCGTGCCTTTGTGCACGTAAAACATCCGCAGTTGCAGATACAGGTACCGGCTCGCCCGCGACGCTGAACAGAAAATGCCCCGGCTCGATGATTCCCGCGTGCACCGGGCCGACTGGCACCTGAAACACGCCTTCGCCTTCGACCTCGCGGAATTTGTGGCGCTCGCCGAAAAACGGCGGGAGCTCAGTGCGCACATCAAAATCTTTCCGCAGTGGATAGACTTCCGGCCAGTCGTCATGCAGCACGCAGCGGCGCGGGTTGGGATGGCCGACGAGCTTGATGCCGAACAAATCCTGGATTTCGCGCTCCTGCCAGTTGGCGGCATGCACGGCGTTGGTCAGCGAAAGCAATTCCGGCTGTTCCGCCTGGATTGGCACGCGCACCAGCACGAAGCCGTGCGCTGAGTCTAGCGCGTAAAGGTAATAAACGAAGAAGACGTCATGCTCGGCGCGGGCGTCTTCGGCAAACACGCCGGCGAGCCGCCCTTGGTACTTCTTGTAAAAGGTTGAGCAGAGCGCGCCGGCCAATCCCAACTTCGTGTGAAGGTAAAGCTCGTTAGGCTGTGGCGCGTGCGCGTGTTCAATTTGCGCGCCGAAACGCTGCATCAGCTCGTCGAGGATCGAGGCAAGGGAGGGGAGCAGATTCATGGCAAACCTCGGATGATGTTGGCCGCCAGTTCCATCAACTGGCGGAGAGAATCTGGCAGCCAGACGGTGAACACGAGGAGTGTTCCCAACGGCAGGCTCATCGCCGCGACGTTGCTCGCCGAAATAGTTTCGCGCGGGTGTTCGCTGTCGCTCGGACCGAGCAGCAGTCCCGAGAGTTTATTCAGCACTCCGCAGAAAACGACGATGAGCGAGCTCAGAATCAGTACGCTGACCCATGCGTAGTTTGAGGTGAAGCTGCCGGCAATCACTGTGAGCTCGCTCACGAAAAGACCAAACGGCGGCAGGCCGCTGACGGCCACGGCAGCGAGGCCCAGTAACAATGCTGTCACCGGCATGGTACGCACCAGCCCGGAGCCGACGCGTTGGAAATCGAGGGTGTGGAATTGCTGATGGATATTGCCAGCCGCGAAGAAAAGCACGGGCTTGGTCAGCGCGTGGTAGCCCATGTGCAACAACGCCCCGAAGACCGTCAGCGGCGCGTTCATGCCCACCGCTACAAAAATAAGGCCCACGTGTTCCAGACTGGAGTAGGCCAGCATCCGCTTGAGGTTTTTCTGGACGAGAATGAACGGCCCGGCCAGCAGCATCGAAAACAGCCCGAACCCGAGCAGCAGGTTGCGGCTGAAGCCGGAGCCGAGGCAGGCGGTGGTGAGAATGTGAAAGCGCAGCAGCGCATAGACAGCAATTTTCAGCGACACGCCGGAGAGCATCGCGCTCGTGGGTGACGGCGCCTCGCTGTGTGCGTCGGGCAGCCAGGTGTGCATCGGCGCGAGGCCCGCCTTGGTGCCGTAACCGACGAGCGCGAAGATAAAGGCAAGCGTCATCAAGTAATGGTCGAGTTTCGGCGCCATCACTAGCAAACGCGACCAGTTGAAGCTCGGCATCGTTTCGCCCTCTGTTTTAGCGATGGCTGCGGCGTAAGTAAAAATGGTGCCGAAGAGCGCGAGCACTAGCCCCAGCCCGCCGAGCATGACGTATTTCCAGGCGGCTTCGAGCGAGGTTTTGCGATTGTAGAGTGCGACGAGCAGAACGGAGGAAAGAGCGGTGGCTTCCACCGCAATCCACATCACACCGAGGTTATTGGCGAGCACGACGAGAAACATGCCCGTCGCAAACAGCGGGGTGAGCACGTAGAACTCGCGAAAGCGCCGCTCGGTTACGGTGGCATCGGCCAGGTCGCGGCGGAAGTAACGCACCGCGTAGAGCGATGTCGCGAGCGACACAATTGAAATGAGTAACACCATCCACGCGCTCAGGGCGTCGGCGCGCAGGAACTCATTCCACTCGGTAACGGCGTCACCGTTATTCGCCACCACGGTCTTGACCAACTTCACGCCGAGAATCAACCCACTCACGAAGCCCGCGATGTTGAGCAACTCCACCAATGGGCGCGGTCGTGCGAAGAGGCACACCAGCCCGACCACAAACGGCACACAGAGGATGAAGATCAGCAGCATGAGTTCACCATTTCAGTTCGTTCAGCTTGCTCACGTCCATCGAGGCGAACGTCTCGCGGATGCGAAAGACGAGGATGCCGAGCACCATCACCGCGATGACAACGTCGAAGAAGATCCCGATCTCGACCACGAGCGGCATTCCGTAGGTGGTCAGCGCAATCGCGGCGAGCATGACGCCGTTTTCCATGGTGAGGAGCGCGAGCACCTGCGTGATCGCTTTGCGACGGTTGATCATCAGGAAAACGCCGATCAGCATAAGGGCAATGGCGACGGCGAGCGTGTTGTTGCCGAGCCGTTCGAGCGACGTGATTGGACGAGCGACGACATAAGAGACCACGGTCAGCGCTCCGCAGACGAGCATGGATGCGGGCATGTTTACGAACGCGTCGATCTCCTGTTCGATCTTGATTTGGCGCACCAGGCGTTCGAGCCACCACGGGAGAAAGAGCACTTTGCCGACGAGCGTGAGCACCGCGACCACATAGACGTGCGGAGCGTCATAGGCGTAGCCCACGACGACGGCGATGGCAGCCAGCAGCAGCGATTGCAAGGCGAAGACGCGGATGTTTGTGATGAGCATCCGCTGCACAACGAGCAGGAGTTGCAGTACCAGCATGAGCGAAGCGAGCAGCGTGATGAGGTGCGAGGCGGCTTCGGAAGTGAGCGGGTTCATCGCTATCAAAATAAGAACGTGGACACCAGCGCGAGGGTGGCGAGTATGAATGCGGCACTCAACAGGTCCGGCACACGGAAGAGGCGCATCTTCGCGTTGGTTGTCTCGACCAGCACCACGGCGCCGGCGAGCACGACGACTTTCGCGACGAAGAAAAGCAGGCCCAAGCCAAAGGTCGCCGGCGTCGTCTCTGCCGCCAAGCCGATCGGGAAAAAGATGTTCGCCAGCAGCGCCATCAGGACAAGTTGTTTGATCGACGCGCCCCACTCGATGAGCGCTAGGTAGCGACCTGAATATTCCAGCAGCATTGCCTCGTGAATCATCGTTAGCTCCAGGTGGGTGGCTGGGTTGTCCACCGGGATGCGTCCGGTCTCGGCCAACAGCACGATGAACATCGCGGCAAAAGCCAGAGCGTGCGCCGGGTCCAGGAACTTCCAGCCTGGCCCGTGACTGGCGAGTACGATTTGGCTGAGGTTCGTGGAACCGGCGGCGATGGCTACAGTGAAAATGGCGAGCATCATCGCGGGCTCGGCGATGGCGGAGAGAGTCATTTCACGGCTGCTGCCCATGCCACCGAAAGCGCTTGCCGGATCCAGCCCGCCTAATGCGAGGAAGAACCGGCCCAGCGCGAGCAGGCCGACGAGCGCTAAAGCACCGCCGAACAAGCTCATCGGCGCGTGCGCCAAGACCATCGGCACCATCAGTCCGGCCGAGAGCGCCGTGAGGAACACGACATAAGGCGTGACCGAGAAAATCCACGACGCGTGCTCGGAGATGACCATGTCCTTGCGGAGAAATTTCACGACATCGAAGTAAGGCTGCCAGATGCGCGGGCCGCGACGGTTCTGGAGCTTGGCCTTCCAGTTCTTGATGAGTCCGCTGAGGAGCGGCGCCAGTAAGAGCAGTAACGCGGTTTGCACGAGGATGGCTGGCAGGTCGAGCTTCATAGGGCAAACAACAACAGCAGCAGCAGCGTTAAGAAGATGTAAAGCAGGTAGGTGTGAATGCTGCCTGCCTGAAGCAGTACGAATCCGCCGGGACACGCGCAGAATCAGAATCTGCAACGGCCCGTAAATGCGCCGCTCAAACACTTCCTCGACGTGGCTCTCGAACCGGAGCTTCGTCGCAAAACGAGGCGAGAAATCGTATTCGCGCTGAACGTCGCGACGCGGCCGGAACAGCGCTTTGAAAATCATCCGAATCGGTTTCGAGAATCCGGTGGCGGTGTATTCCATTTGCGGCGTCAGCCCGCGCTGGCCGCAATCCCACGTGGGGCCGAATCGCGTCTTCGAAGTGCGCGCGAAAACCAGCCACAGCCCGAACGGAATTGGCAGCAGGCAAACGAGCATCAGCACAATGCCGAGCGTCGAGACGGTGCCGGTTTTTTCCGTGAGCGACGTCAGCACCAACCCATTGGCGAGACTGAGTTGCGCACTGATCTGTTGTCCGGTCAGCTGCTGCGTCAGGGGATCGAGCAGATGAACAAATTGCGTGGGAAACAATCCGAGCACCAAGCACGCGGCAGTCAGCACCGCCATGCCGAATCGCATTGAAGGGGAAACTTCATGCGCCTGCTCGGCGTGCTTGCTCCGCGGTTGCGCGAGGAATGTAATGCCAAACGCCTTTACGAAACACGCCGCGGCTAGCGCGCCCGTCAGCGCCAGCATCGCGCCGCTCAACGGGAAAATCAGCCGCGTCAGACTCTTCGTCGTACCGAAACCTTGGAGAAGCGCTTGATAAGTGAGCCACTCGCTAACGAAACCGTTCAACGGCGGCAACGCGGAAATCGCGACCGCGCCGACGAGAAAGAAGAATGCGGTCTGCGGCATGCGTTTAATTAAGCCGCCCATTTCTTCCATGTTGCGCGTGTGCGTGGCGTGCAGCACCGCGCCCGCGCCAAGGAACAGCAGCCCCTTGAACGAGGCGTGGTTGATCGTGTGGTAAAGCGCAGCGATAAGGGCAAGCGTCGCCAGCACGCTGTGACCGGCATGCAGAAACATCAGCGCCGCTCCCAAGCCCATAAGAATGATGCCGATGTTTTCGATGCTGTGATACGCGAGAAGCCGCTTGAGGTCGTGTTCCATCAGCGCGTAGAGCACGCCTAGAACTGCGGACACGGTGCCGATAACAAGAATCGTCACGCCCCACCCGAGCGGCGGTGCGCCGAGGAAGTCGAAGCAAACGCGCGTTAGCCCGTAGATGCCGGTCTTAATAAGTACACCGGACATGAGCGCGGAGACGTTACTCGGCGCGACCGGGTGCGCGGCTGGTAGCCAGATGTGCAACGGCACGATGCCCGCCTTGATGCCAAAACCGAGCAGGAACAGAACGAACGCGGCGTCACGTTTGCCAGGCAACATCTTCTCGCCGAGGCCGTGCAAGCTGTCGAAGCTGTAATAGCCCGACGCCTGGAACAGAAGCAGGAAGCCGAGAATGACGCACGCGGCGTCAATGTGCGACATGGTGAAGTAGAGCACGCCGGCCTTGCGCGTCTCCGGTTTCTCGTGCTCGAAGCTCACGAGGCAATAGGCCGTCAACGCCATGAGCTCCCAGGCGATGAGAAACAGCCAGATGTTGTCCGCCACGAACGTTAACGTCGTGGCCAGCAGCAGCGAATTGAAGAACGCGCCAAGCACGCCGACGTTTTTGCGCCCGAAAAATCCCTTTGCGTAGCCGAGCGAATACGTCGAGAGCGCAAAACCAAGCAGAGAGACGATGAGGAGGAAAAACGCGGACAGGGGATCCACGCGAATGGTGAACTGAATGTAGGGAATCAGTGACGGCAGCAGTTGGTGTGATTGGTTCGCGGCGGCTGCACCGGAGGTTAGGGACACCACCGAGCAGATGACACCACATAGACTGGCTAGCGAGGCACAGCCGAACGCGAAAAGGTTGGCGAGTTTCTCAGCGCGTAAGAAGAACAGCCCCGCCACCGCTCCAACTACATAACCCGTCAGGCCGAGGTTCAGTAGGGTAGCCGGGAGATTGTCCACAATCCGTATCCTCTCTAGTCAGTGACCGGCGCGTCAAAGCAGAATCAAAAGGAACGCGCATCGTCGGTCCCGATTGTGACGTAGGCGGCGCGGGTTCGCACGGGATTCTTACGAAGCAGCGGTGTGGCTTTGTGTTGGTGGCTCAGGGCGTAACTCCACGACAGCGCCCCCGCTAGCCATGGCAACCGCCGCCACTTCGCATCCAACATCAGTAAGGAACCAAGCCACAAAATGGCGAAAGTAGAGGTTGTTATCCGCACAAAGGACGCGTTGGAAAATGGCTTCACCGAGTTCGAAGTGTCCCCCATATGAGGCACAACGTTTCCTCTTCTAACCATATAACAGCGTGCCGCAGTGCGGACATGCGACGAACATCCCCACCAATCGTTTCGTCGAACCCGTTAGCACAACTTCGCCCGAGCATTCCGTGCACGCGTTGGCAAAACGCGGTGCACAGCTTCGCTTCCCAGCAGCAACCAGTTGGTCATGAATGAGCAGAATATCCCACGGAACCTTTGCCCTCAGGGAAAGCCGTAGCCTTTCTTGCTCAGGTGGTCTTTTATTGCAGTCAAGCTCGAGACTGTTCAAGTCACGCAACGTGCGCACGAGATCAACTCGGTCGGCCTCAGATGCCGAGTCCTTCCTACCTCTGCCGGACTCCGAGCTGGGATTTGATGCGGTCACCGTGTCGAACGTACTTTCCGAGATTGTGGGACAGAGCGGCGTCGCGCCGACTCGTGATTCAGTGCGGCGTTTTTCCTGCGCCTGCCTGAAGAGTTTGCAACCTGGCTATCGTCGTCCTGTTCGTCCAAATAGACGAAAGCGCCGCAGTTGACACAAACATTTAGCGTCTCGCTCTTTTTGCGAAGGTTGGCAAGGCTTCCACTCGGGAATGCCAAATGACAGCTACCACAAACCCCGCGCCTGACCGGTGCAACGCTTCGCTTACCGCGTGATTTAAGGTGATCGTAATGGCGAAGCATCGATGTAGGGATGAGCTCGCGGAGCGAATTGATTCGTTCCACGGCCGCTCCCCTAGCCGGCGCGTTTGGGTTTAAGGGCCCGACGGTGACGTCCAGCTCAGACAGCTCTCGAAGCCACGCGCCGATCTTTTTCGACTGATTATTCCGATCGCGTGTCATATTCACCACGCGCGCGCGCCCTCCTTTCATAGGCCATTTCATTTGAGTTTGAACGAGTCGGCGCGCGTCCCCTTCTGTAAAACAGTGTGTCCAACCGTTCATCCTCCGGAACAGGTTCGCGAACTTTGACCCACAATTTAAGTCGACATGCGAACCCAGATAATTGGCAGTGGTAGCAGCTCGGCACTTCGTGAGAATACCCTGCGTAATCGACAACCCGCGTCCCAATCGGTTTCGCGCGCAATTCAGCAGCGACATACCTCGTGTATTTCTTATACAAAATGACCGCGAGCGGTACCGCTCCATCTATCTTCTGTCTCTCGAACATATTTTCCTCGAAAGGGTTGAAGAGATAAAAAGCGTCGTAGTTTGAAAATGAGACACTTGTTACGTTGCCATGAATGATTTCGACGTTGTAAATCCCTTGGTCGAGCGCAGCTTGCCTAGCCGCTTTTGCGAGATGGCTTCGCTGCTCAATTCCGGTGAAATGACCGTCAGTCAGAAGCGATCCGATTAGACAAAATTTTCCCGGCCCGCAGCCGATGTCCAAAACCCGCGTTCCCGGCTTGCTTACCAACAGCTTTGCCGCTGCCGACGCGACCGCTACAGGGGTCCAGTGCTGCGACGAGAGTTTGCGAACCCGCGGCGGATAAATTTGATCGAACCGCTCGTCGTCGGTTGAGCAGCACGGTTCATCCTTCGAACATTCAAAAAAAGACTCCACGCCCGCGGCCCAATCCTCCATTTGCATCCCTTTATGCAAATCGGATGCCTGCTCTCGGATGCAACGTCAAACACTCACAATACCAAGCATTTATGAACAGAGACGGAATCGATTGGCGCTTCTCATTTTACTCGTCTGCGCAAAAATTGCACTCGTAACACAATCAGTGTGCATCTATTGTTGGAGCGTTAATGGACCCAACTAAGATTCATATCCTCGTTTTGGATCGTGATCCTTCGTCGGCCCGTGGTCTACATAATTCTCTCGCAGCAATCGGCTACAAGGTTTCGGTGACATCGCATGAGTCCGAAGCAGTCTCGATGGCCAGTGAAAAGCTATTTAACGTCGTGGTTAAATCGTTCGATGCTGAACGCATCGATGCCGTCGCATTGATGGATCGGATTCGGACTATCACACCGGACACGCAGTTTATTTTTATTGGCCATCGGGGGACAATTCGAACTGCCGTCGATGCCATCCAAAAAGGCGCTTACGATTATCTCTCCAAACCGGTCGATCCCATCCAGTTAATCGAATCGGTCGGAAAGGCGCTCGATTATCAAGCCTTGGTTGCAGAGGACCAGCGCTTAAAGCTGCGGCTGCGGCGCCGCTCCGAACCCGACATCTTTGCCGGCAGCAGCGCATCCATGCAGCGCGTCAGCCAGCTAGTTCAGCAAATCGCTGCGACCGACGTTACCGTCTTGATCGAAGGCGAGAGCGGGACTGGCAAGGAAATTACTGCCCGCGCTATTCACGACAAAAGCCGCCGCAGCACACATCCCTTTGTGGCCGTAAACTGTGGCGGATTGCCAGATAGCCTAATCGAGGCCGAACTCTTCGGTCACGTCCGCGGCGCATTTACCGGCGCAGTCAACGACCGGCCGGGGCGATTTCAATTGGCCAACGGGGGGACGCTTTTTCTTGATGAGATTGGAGACCTCTCAGCGAAGGGCCAGGCCGACCTCCTCCGCGTTCTTGAGGACGGCATGTTCCGTCCCGTGGGCAGCCACAAGATCGAACGTGGCGACGTGCGCATCATTACTGCCACGAACAAAAAGCTCGAAGACGAGAGCATGAGAGGAAAGTTCCGCGAAGACCTTTACTACCGTCTGAACATTGTTGTTGTCAGCCTGCCGCCGCTGCGTGAGCGCATGGAAGACATCCCGGCACTCGTTGAATCGTTTGCGCAGCATTTTTGCGCGAAACACCGGCGCCGACAGAAGAAGGTGATTCGAGAGGTTCTCGCGCTTTTTCAGACACTCCCGTGGCCCGGAAATGTGCGGCAATTGCGAAACCTCATTGAGCGTCTTGTCGTAACAATCCCGCGCGCCAAGATCGAATTAGGCGATCTCCCGCCGGCTCTAGTTCAGAACGGCAAAGCCAAGCACGGCTTCGTCATTAAGCCGGGCATGACGCTCGCCCAAGTAGAAGCGGAACTGATCCGACAGACGCTCCTCAAAGTAACCTCAAACCGTGCCGTAGCCGCCCAGACACTCGGGATCAGTCGGCGCGCACTGCAGGTACAAAATCCGGAGCTATGGATTGAATCAGCTCCCGAAGACGCAGGCGTCACGGACATGAAGCATGTAAAAATGAATACCGGCGGGACGACGGATCGTTAGGACGCTCGTCCAATGTCCCGAATTTGTTTCGAAATCGGTTGATCGTGCGAATTACAAGGAGCGAAGCCTACACGGTCCGGTACCTTTTTGTCATATTAGGCTGATTTTTAACAGAAACGGGAGGCCTCCTTCTATCCAACAAAAGTAGCGAGGTAGATTTGCGGAAGGCTTTGACTTTCTTCCCGCGCGCCCTCGAAAAAGATCCGAATTTCACAAGGGCTTGGACCGGCGTCGCAAAAGTTTGATGGTGGCTGGCGGACGCATACGTAAAACCGCTCGAAGCTTACCCGGCATCAAAAGCAGCAGCGTTGAAGGCGATTGCGCTCGACGAGAAAGATGCTGAGGCGCATTGCTACCTCGGAGACACCAAACGGGTTCTGAACAGAGACCTCGCTGGGGAGGAAACGGAGCTCAAGCGTGGATTGGAGATCGACGCGAGCTCCACGGTAGCGCATTTGTGTTTCGCTTTGCTCCGGTCTGCAACGCGAGTTGCAGCAAGCAGTAGTGGAGATGCAGGTGGCGGAAAAGCTGGATCCGCTCTCGCCGAGCATCCGGAACTGGGCCAGCGTGGCGTACCTGGCAATCGTAGCAAGACTGATGTTGATCCAGTATTTCATACTCCTGTTTTGCTCGAAATTAATGCCGGCCGTTCGCGGGTCGGCACGACGAGGACCGGACAATGTGCGTGCCGGACGACGTATTCGGCGGTGCTGCCGAGCAGCACATGCTTGAAGCCAGTCGTCCCGTGCGTCGAAGTAACGATTAAGTCCGCATCATAATCTTGTGCCCGCGCACAGATTTGCTGTCCGGCGTGGCCTACTTCGAGTGCCCTTTCAACTTGAATTCCATCCCAATCGGTTTTCCGAACGAGATCGCGCATTTGTCCCTGCGCGGCTTTCTCCGCTTGCTGCATGAGCAGCGGTAAATCATATCGCGCGTATTCGTCGCTCGCCACATAATATTGGAGATGGACCGAATGAAGAAGGACAAGGGTCGCGTCGAACTCTTTGGCTAATGCTTTCGCGTAAGCAACGCCTTTCATCGAACAGTCAGAGAAATCGATCGGCACTAGGATTTTTCTAAAACTTAATGCGCGTTTCGACTTCCCGTTGCGGCCAGCTTTCTTTTTACGATCACGGCCGCGAACAACGAGGACTGGACAAGATGAATAGCGAACAACGCGTTCGGCAGTGCTTCCAAGAAGAAGATGTTTTAATCCCGTGTTTCCGCGCGTAGCTGTGGCGATCAGATCGATGCCTTTATCACGAGCAAGCCGACAGATCTCCTCAAATGGACGCCCCCGGAGCGCATGGATGTTTTCTTGGCGCACGTTCATCGAATACTTTTTTGCCACGTCTTTTAGGTGGCGCCGCACTCGTTTGCCGATTTCCAATTCAGGCACAATCAGCGGCATTGTCACCAAGCTTGAAAGTGGATAATCCGACTCGAAGACGTGAACCAGATACAGTTCGGCGCCGAACCGCTCCAGCAGCGGCAGGGCGAATTCGATTGCTTCCAGTGATGGCTCTGAAAAATCGATCGGCACAAGAACATTCCGGATTCGAAGGGGTTTAGCCGGTTTGCGGGCGGTTTGAATGCGCCTAGCCATTCGCTGAACACCAGGTCTGCTCATAAAGGTTACCGTTTTCATGCTCCAAACATGGGCATCGTGTGACTGTGTAGCTCGCCCTCGCTTGCGAAAGGCTGACTGTTTCTTGCGACGCAGGGCGGTCCCCACTATGGGCGAATCGCAACTTTCAAAACACCGTCTCGGCGGGATCCGAAAAGATCGTACGCTTCGACGATTTGATCGAGCTTGAATCTATGTGTAATCAGCGGCGTCGGGTCGAACCGCTTTGATTGCACCGTCGACATCAACCGTCGCATCCGTTCCTTGCCGCCAGGGCAAAGCGTCGTCACGATTTTGTAATCCCCGAGGCCGGCGGCAAAGGCATCGTAAGGAACCTGCAATTTGCCCGAATAAACACCGAGGCTACTGAGGGTACCCCCGGGACGCAGACAGCGAAGACAATTCTCAAACGTTTCCTGAAGCCCGAGCGCCTCGATCGCCACGTCGGCGCCACCGCCGGTAAGTTTTTTAACTTCGGCAACAAGATCGACATCGTGAGGGTCAAGCACCACGTCAGCGCCCATGCGCTTTGACATTTTCATCCGTACCGGATCGCTTTCGACAGTGATGATGAACGAAGCGCCCATCAATTTTGCGCCCGCGGTCGCGCACAGACCGATCGGGCCTTGCGCAAAAACGATGACCGTGTCGCCGATGCGAATGTTGCCCGATTCGGCGCCGCTGAACCCGGTCGAGGCAATGTCTGCGAGCAAGACGACCTGTTCGTCACTTAATTCGTCGGGAATTTTCGCGAGATTGGCCTGGGCATTGGGCACGAGTAAATATTCCGCCTGCGCGCCGTTGATCGTGTTGCCGAAACGCCAACCGCCGACAGCTTCAACGCCTTCGCCATGTCCGCATTGCGCCCATTGTGCAGACAAACAGGCGCGACATTGCCCGCACGGTGTGATCGCGCCGACGAGCACGCGATCCCCAACCTTATATCCGGTTACGCCTTCGCCGAGTTCTTCAATGACGCCAACTGGTTCGTGTCCGATAACCAAACCGGGACGCACCGGATATTCTCCCCGCAGAATGTGCAGATCGGTCCCGCAGATCGTGGTCAAAGTGATGCGAATCACCGCTTCACCGACGCTAGCGCTTGGGCGCGACACTTCTTCAACGCGGATGTTGTTCGGCCCATGAAAAACGTTCGCGCGCATGGTGCTACGCTGAGTCGCCGCGCGACGAGTGCGCGTTGCTGTTTCAGGCGACCCGTGTATAACGTTAGACTGTATCGTGGTCTTCACATTGGGTTAAGCGACAAGCGCCAGTTGATGTTGCGGCTGGCGGCATTGCTTCATCGCGTCCGCGAGTTGCCCTGCCGATACCGGCTTGGGAAGACACGCGCTTGCGCCGTTGGCGTATGCCAGCGGCTCGACGTGTTCTTCGTCATCGCGAGTAATGGCGATTACTGGAAGATCTTCGCGACATGCGCTGATCGCGCTTAGCAAAGTCATTCCATGCGGCCCGGATTCAAAGTCGATCACGGCAAGATCGAGATCTCGGCCGGCACCGCACACAATTTGTAGCGCATCGCCCGCGTTGCGAGTGAGATGGCTGATGCTGCCAGTTTCCCGGAGCGCCTGAGCCATGGAATCTTCGAGGCCAGGATCGTTGGTTAGGAGAAGCATTACAGGTGTCTTCATGCGCCCAAAATCAACAAACATGCGGAAGAGCGCTCTGCGCGGATTGCGAATTACCGCGCATTTTTTGTTTGCGAGCTCATTGCGCTTTCGGAACAGATTCCAAAAGCAGTCGTCGACCAAATTGTCGAAGAGACATATCAAGGGCTCTTATTTCGTGAGCGCGTCGATGCGTTCGAGCCAATGTTTGGCAGGTCGGCTCGATCGGCGACTTGTTAGGCGCGAAATTCGAAATTGCGGGTGGATGTTCATTTGACGCCCTCCTGCCGCTGGTTTGCGGCGAGCAGTTTGTGCCGTGCCGCTTGCAGACGCCGCGCCATCACTTCACACGTTCTCCTGAATAGCTCGTGGCTTAGCGCGGGATCCTCATCCCGATGTTGTCGAAGCAGAATTGCGGACAAGCAGATCGCAGTGGTCGGCTCCGTTACTCGCGCGTCGAAATGCCAAAGATACGGCGGGAAAAGCCACGACCATCCCAGTGGTTCTCCAGCGGAAACGACATCTGTTGTAATCGGCCCATGCTCAAGAACCGAGCCCTCAAGAGCAACACTTCCAGTTTCAATCAGATAAAATCCGTTGGAAGGTTCCCCAGCTTTAAATATCAGCTGGCCCTTTTCGAAATGCGTTGGCACCGCAGCCTGCGCCAAAACCTTGATGTGGTCCATGCCCATCCCCTTTAGGAACGGGTGAGCAGCTAGGCGATCCTCGATTTTCTTATCGTTTGAACTCATATGGAGATTTTCTTCACGGACTCATTTACCTTGCGCCCATTGCAGCGGCCGAGCTTTCTGCCATGGCCGAAACCACTACTCGCCGTGCAATTTCCCGTAAATAACTCCGGCCGCGACGCGCGTTTCTCATGGAGCGGCTGGGCCAGCACACCGGTGGGCGTAAACTCACCGAGATGCACTTTTAACTGCATCACTTACAGGAATTCGAGAATTTTCTTGTGCTCTTGCCGTGTAGGATAGGAACTTTCAGAGCCGTGATTTCAGACTCACAAATGGGTAATATCCAAATGCCAGTCGGTTCCATCGGTGACAAAAACGTCGCCGTTCGGGCGATGCGTATAAGTGATTTGGTCAATCTTCACGTGGGACGGTAGAACATTTACAATCACTGCGTCGTTGAGCGAAACCACGCGCGTACGTAAGTACTCGCGCCTAACAAATTGACTGTGCGTCGAATCCATCGCAAAGAGGTAGCCTTTCACCCGGACAAGAGGCCCTTCATAGCCTTCCACTGTACCGACGAAATGCCGCTGGCCGTCAGCCAGGAAGAGTTGGCGATGAATAATGTGAACGTATTCGCCGTTATTAAGGATCATGGTCTCGCCCCGCCGATCATTTAGTTAGTCGCAAGCGCGCTTTTCATTTCTTGTCCGACGAATGTTTGTGAGTTCGAGTGCCTTGTGAGTCCCCGCCCTCTTCATTGGAAGGTTCGTCATCGGCAAAGCAAGCGTGGCACTTGCGCTCTCCTATTTTCCGGCGCCTGCCTGGAGGAATTTTTGAAGTTCCCTGGCTTGCGCGGCCGGAAGATTTGCTCGGACTCGCATATGCATTAGGATCGTCTGCCATTGCGCGGCCGTGAACTCACCCGGGCTGCGGACCGCATGGCAGCGGTTGCAATTAAGTGTCCACAGCTCGGCGCCCGATAGAGGTTCTGCTTTTACCTGGCTTGTCGCTTCAACTTTGGTTTTCGAACCAGGCGCAGGGGTTTGTGCGATTGCAGGCACGGTGACGGTAACGACTGCCGCACCGATAGTCGCGACGGCGAAAAGGTGAATCGATTTAATCGAGCCGCAGTGAAGATCGTTGGTCTCTTTAGAGGTAGCCATAACGAGGTCGTTAGAATCCGTAGGATATTTGGAAGAGGAGCGAGTCGTCTGGCAGGGGATTGGGGCCGTGATTGCTCGTAAATTCATAGTCGCCCTCCAGCCACAGGGTGTTGGTGACGTAGTAAACTGCACCGAAAGTGCCGCGATCTTTCCGCGAGCCCAACCCGTCGTCAACTCTATCATAGCGCCCTACCAACTCGAGCTTGTTGAGGTAAGGGTTTAGATTGAGGCCGAGCAATTTGTATCCCGCCTGTACCCACCAGCCATGGGGAGTGATGGTACCTGCGTTGTCCGTTCCAACCCAGGTATTCATGTATTCGCCTTTGACTTCCACCGAAGGCCCGACATGCAGCGCCCAATCCGCAACCAAAGCGTTGTATTGCCGCCTGCCGGCGTTATCCCATGGACTCGACATCCCGGAGACACCGACTTCCAGATCGTATAGAGGCTTCCATGGCCAAAAAAGGGCAATGCGCCCACCCTCACCGGCTCCTCCGTGCAGGTTGGCGAACCTCCCGTCGCTGGTAAAGCCTACGTTTCCGCCCAGATCGAGTTGATCGGCATTGCCGCTGCCGTCCACCGAGCCTGGGCCGTTTACCACGAAGGCGGAATAGGTCAGGCTCTGGCCCTTATCTCCAACCGGAATTCCGCCGCGCAATTGCACGCCGACACCGTTGCCGGGGAGAACCGATCGCGGCAAGGGAGCGTCGGGAATTTTGTTCAACCAGCCGGCGCTGCGTTCGCTATAAGTGCCCAGCGGTAGCAGCATGTTGCCGCCAACGAACGTAACATAGTCGTTGATCAGGTAGTCGAGCGTTGCAAAGCTTAGATTGACGGTGGTGGTGTACCCGGAGCCGCCTGGTGCATTGTTCTGGATGATGAAATCAAAGCCGGCTTCAAAGAGAATCTTATCGCCGCCACGAAACAGGAAGATCGGCGCAAAATCGGATAACATGAATGCTCCGTGTTGGCCGGCAATTTTCCCGAACTGAACTTCGGCGTCTCCGACAATGCTGAAGCTGTGAGTTGCAAGCGGACCCGATGACTCGGTGGGGACGGTTTCTACCTCAGTGGAGGGGATTGCGGCTTGTGGTGTTGTAGCCGTCGCGACTTGTTTTCCTTCGCTTACGCTTGCTGCGGGTGGAGGACCCTTTGGGGGCGCAGCTGGCTTTTCGGCCGCAGTTGCCGGTGCGCTGGCATTTGTCATTTGCTGAACTGCTGCCTTCAAGCTCTCCAATTCTTTCTTCATCGCTTCGTGTTCGGCCTTGAGCTTGTCGTATTCCGCGCGTGAGACGTAATTTGAAGCGGGCGAAGCCGCCGCGTCAGCAGATGGCGCCGCGACATCTTGGGCTCGAGTTGTAAATGGATTCAGGAGCAAAGCGGCCGCAGTAACAAAGCCCGCAGCCACGACGACTAGTGCGGTGGGAATAAAGCGAATCACCTATTTGCCCGCCAAACTCTTGATGTAATTCACGAGCTCCCAACGCTGCGTCTCGGAGAGTGACCCCTTCCAGGAAATCATCGGCGATCTGCCTTCGGAGATTTTCCAAAACAGCGCGCCGTCGGTTTCCCCACTTTTGATACGTGCGCCCAAATCTGCCGGCCTCTTCTCCAGTGCGGCGCCGCCGGGTCCGTCACCTTTTCCTGACGACCCGTGACAGGTAAGGCAGTTGTTAACATAGAGCTTCTGCCCGGCTGCAAGCGTGGTCGCGTTGACAGGCACAGGGTTTGGCCGATTCGCCGCGCTAGGCGGAGCTTTCCAATCTGAGCCCTGCGCCAGGAGTGGTCCGTTAATCGAAAAAACTGCCGCAACAATCACTGCTCTCGAATAATTAGCTGCGAAATTTCGTGATTTCCTCATCCGAGCAAGTTGATCAGGTGGACGGGGCGCTCTTTACCTGTTTGCCCCATAGCGCATCGACGCTCCAGCGTCCCGGGCCGTAGAAGATGATGAAAAAGAAAACCCAGCAATTAATCAGGGCGAGTTCTCCTCCATTCATGATCGGGAAAAACTTCGCCTCTAATGTGGGAACAGTTCCCACGTAAAACATGAAGTAGGCGACCGCCATCTCACCGCTCGCGAGGAACGCCGCGATCCGTGTGAACAACCCAAATGCAATCAGAAATCCGCAGACGAGTTCGATAATTCCCGCGACAAATGCGAGCCCGGACATCCCGTGACCGCCACCGGGAAACCCGAAAAGCTTTTGCCCCCCATGACATGCATACGTCAAGCCAACGATCAGTCGCACGATGCAGTAAACTGGGTCTGCAAATCGATTCAGTGGGTTCATCGCTAACTCGCACTCTTATCTCAGGAGTCACTGAAGTTGACTGCGCATTTTTACGGAAAATATTTCGGCGTTTTTGCAGGATTACGTCAGCTGATCGTGAACTTTCTGCGCGCTGTGCGATATGCGCTTGGCGACCTCCCAGATAGTTTTTTGAAAATCCGATTGAATTGCGACAACGATTGAAAACCGACCGCGAAAGCGATCTCGCTGATTCGCAGATTTGAATTCTCCAACAGCTCGCGCGCTTTCTCGGTCCGTGTGCGGGCGATGTAATCGACAAAGTTTACACTGGTCACTTCCTTGAATTTTTCGCTGAGGTAATTGGCGCTGATGTTGACGACCTTCGCGACTTTCGTCAGCGAAAGCTCTTCGTCAGAATGCTCGCGGATGAAATTGCGCGCTTTCCAGATTTCCACCGGCTCAGCACGATTCCCGTTTCGCAAGGAGAGCTGCGCGAACTGAGTTACGCGCGGCGGCAGCATCATCATGCCGCATTGAAATGCGGCGGCGGTGCCGCCGCTCTCCATCGGTTGCCAATTTCTCGGCGGATCTTGCTTCGACTAAAACGTCATCGTTTCTTGGCTAAGCAATTTTTGCAAAGCAAAAGCCAATCGCCGCGCAGCCAGTCAGAGGGCGAACCGCTAATTTGAAGCGTGTCAGGAGGTGAACAAAAATGGAATATCTGATTGCAACCGCTGTCGTCGCGATGATGGCGCTTTACGTGTTAATCATTGCCCGCTGCTTGAAAGAACCCGAGTGGCAATAAGGTAATCGCGATTGGCAACTTGCCTAACTGCGAAACAGCCCAAATCTTCCCGGCTTCCGGCTTGTTTTTCGGAGAAAATCGCGCCAATCAAATGAACATGGTTTTCACCGAGCCGATGTGACGCCATTTTAGAATGGGCATGCCCGATCACGTCTTCACTCTCGGAATCGAAGAGGAATTCCAAATCATCGATCCAGAGACGCGCGAGTTGCGCTCGCATATTCAGCAGATTCTTGCCGATGGCAAAATGCTCCTGAAAGAGCATGTCAAACCGGAGATGCATCAATCAGTGGTCGAGTTGGGCACTGAGATTTGCAGCGACGCGCGTCGCGCCCGAGAACAAGTAGTCAATCTTCGCACCCAGCTCGCCACGCTCGCGGCCCGTGATGGATTAAAAATCGCCTCTGCCGGCACGCACCCGTTCTCACACTGGATGGATCAGTTGATCACGGCAGATGAGCGCTACGCAACGATCGTGAAAGACATGCAGCAGATTGCGCGGATAAATCTCATTTTCGGGTTGCACGTTCACGTCGGGATCCCGGATCGCGAGGAAGCGATCGATGTCATGAATCAGGCGCGCTATTTCCTCCCACACATTTACGCGCTCTCGGTCAATTCGCCTTTTTGGTTAGGCCAAAACACCGGTTTGAAAGCCTATCGACAAATGATCTTCGAACGTTTCCCGCGCACTGGCATCCCGGATGCGTTTGAAAGTCTCTCCGAGTACGAGGATTATTTGAAGCTGCTTGTCTCCACCAATTGCATCGACAACGCGAAAAAAATTTGGTGGGACATCCGGCTGCATCCATTTTTTGATACGATCGAATTCCGAATCTGCGATGCGCAATCGCGTGTGGATGATACCATCGCGCTCGCGGCATTAATGCAAGCGATCGTCGCAAAATTGCATAAGCTGCGCCGGCAGAACGTGACCTTTCGCAGTTATCCGCGTCGGTTGATTGACGAGAATCGCTGGCGCGCGTCGCGCTACGGACTCGATGGCAAGCTGATCGACTTTGGCCGCAAATGTGAAATGAACGAGCGAGAATTGCTTCACGAAATGCTCGAGTTCATTGCAACCGAAGTAGAAGAACTTGGCAGCCAGGCGGAGGTAGCGCACATCGAGCGGATTATGCGCGAAGGCACCGGCGCGGATCGACAACTTGCCGTATGGGAGCGCACGCATGACGTCAAAGCGGTGGTTGATCAAATCGTTGCCGAGACTTACGAAGGCTTGAATGTGAATCGATCGACAAACTGATTGCTGGCGCCGCTTATTGCCGATGCAGCTGTTCCAGATCGAGGCACCAGCAAAGCGAAAAACGTGTCCTGACCGACTTGTTTGGCTTAGCCACAAGACCGACGCGAGGCGTTACGCACCTTTGCGCGGGCGTTTTCCGTTAAGGTGTTCGCGAAAATCGGTCGGCGATTGACCAAAGACTCTCTTGAAAGTGCGATTGAACTGGGTGAGCGATTGAAATCCAACGTCGTACGCAACCTCGCTGATCCGTCGACTTGGATTCAAGAGCTGGGTTCGCGCGTCCTCTAGTCGAACGCGCGCGACGTAGTCGGTGAATTTCAAGCCCGTGCTCTTATGAAAAACTTTGCAAAAGTGAAACACGCTCGCTCCCGCAGCTTTGGCGACATCTGCCAGCGATAGTTGCTCGGTTTTGTGCTGGTCGATGTACTCGCGCGCCTTTTGCACGAGCGGCGGTTCGGCATTTTGCCTTTCCAGGACAATTTGATTGGTTAAGGCCGAGAGTTGCTCGGCGAAAAATGTGAGGAGGCGGACGACCGCGTTGTAGCGGTCAGGCGGGATGAGCGGATTTTTTTCCCACGCTTTTCGGATTTCGCTTGTGAACTGAACTCCGTGTCGCGCCAGTTCGCGACTCACCTTCGTCGTATCCGATTTCATGGGCATGTGACGCAACACCTGTCCGATTCGCAAATATCCGATCGTTTTCTCGCCCAGTTTCACAGGGACAGCGGTTTCGGTTAAGCCGAACGGACAGGTAACGGTGTGTGGACGCTCGCCTGTGTGTCGAATCATGTTGTCGTGCGCTTCCAAGCAGACAGCGAGTGTGGCCGGGGTTTCAGCGAGCAAAGCGCAGAATGGATTCTCGTGTTTCTTGCCGCGATGCGCGAGCTGCCAGAATTCCAAAGGTCGCAGCGTTAGAGGCAGACCGGTCGCTTTGGTAAAGACGCCTTCGTAATCGCGAAACAATCGTGAGCGTCGCAACATATCGATTAGTTGCTTGTTCACATTGTGCTCGGTCAGTCGCGACGCGGCTTCAGACATGATGAAGGAAACCGCCAAAAGTTTCCTTCAGCGCAATCTTTGCGTCAATCCGATTCGAGTTCCTGTTCCATGAACGGCGACAAGCCTACGACGGGCTCGAGTTTTTCACCATGGGCATGAATCGAGAGCATTTTCTTTCGCGCCGCCTGCAAACGCCGGAGCATGACCGGAGCCATGCGTTTAAACAAGTCGTAGCCGAGCGAGGCGTCTCTCTCACAATACTCACGCAGGATGGTGCCATAAAAGAAGATGGCTTCCGTGGGTTCTACTGCGCGCGCGGTGAAATGCCACATGTAGGGCGGAAACATCCACGACCAGCCAAGCAAATCTCCCGCGCCGATCGTTTCCACCACCACTGGTTGGCCGAAGCCTTCACCGGATTCGAGCACCACCTTGCCGCTTTCAATCAAATAGAATCGGTTGGCCTGCTCGCCTTCGCGCAAAATGACCTGACCGGACTTGACGTGGGATGCCATCGCGCAGTCGGTCAATAACGCCAGTTGCGTGCGATTGATCCCTGCAAGAAATGGATGCAACGCTACGCGCGTTGCCATCGATTCTGTCTTTGTTTCAGTTTGAGTTTTCATCTGCCTCTCCTCTCTCTTTCATCCAACGATTCCTCAACGACGAGTGCGCCCCGGTCCGGGAAGCCGCGATCAAATTCCAGAATACGGCGATGCAATTCCGCTGGATCCACAGCAGGCTGTGCCCCAGGGCTTTTTTGCGCCGGAATTTGTGTGGGCCTTGTTCGTTTCATTTTCATTTGTTCCTTTGCAGATTTCATGACGCGATCTCCGATTAACAAAATTCGTGCTCCTTCTCGCGCACAACGAGGACCGAACAGGGCGCCGCCCGAGCGACGCGTTCTGCGGTGCTCCCGATGGCGAAATGTTTCCAGCCTGTGTGCCCGTGCGTCGCGATAACAATAAGATCGACGTCCAGTTCTTTGGCTGCTTCGACAATCTCATGCGTCGCCACTCCCGTGCGTATTGTCCATCTCGCCCTGGCGACGCCGGCCGTTCGGAGTGAGCTGACTAAAGCGCGCAAATTCCCCTCCGCGTCTGCCGTCTCCGCCTTACAAAATGCCAACGTCGCTGGTAATCCTGCAAACGTCGTCGAAGTCGACGGCTCGAGAACGTGAAGTAGCGTAACCTCGGAACTGAAGTTGTTGGCAAAGCACGGTGCGTAATGGAGAGCTTTCCTCGACGCAGGCGAAAAATCGGTCGGCACCAATATTTTCTTGATCGCGATTGCAGCGTGTCCATTCGTGTGGCTGGTGATGGAGGTCAGTAGTTTTGGCGGTCTCGCCGCGAGCGTCTGTGATTTCATTTGCTGTGATTCTTACCAGCGGAGGAAAAATGCGCTGCGCTGCAGTTGGCAAATGCTGTGCATCTTTTGCGGGACTCTGCGGCGCCATTTTGAATGTCGAGGCCAGTTCCAAGAAATAATAACCAAATTGCAAATGGAGCGAAGTCGCCGATCAGTTTTTCAGTAATGCTGCGGTCATCATGAAACGCATCGCAATCTTAACAAGTGGAGGCGACGGCCCCGGAATGAATGCCGCCATTCGTGCAATGGTGCACCGCGCGATCTTTCATGGAGGTGAAGTTTTTGGGGTTCGCCGGGGATATGCAGGACTTATGACGAATGATTTCATCCCGCTTAGCGCGCGAGACAGTCGGCAGGATTTCGCATCTTGGCGGGACGATGCTGGGTAGCGCGCGGTGCGATGATTCAAAACAAATGAGGGAGTCATTCTTCGGGCTGTTCCTGAGGCCGGTCTTTTACGTTGTGATCGTGTGGATCGCCGAAAAGATTCGAAGCCGCCGTCAAAGCGCCACTCATCGAACAACTGAGTTTCCGACGGACGCAAGCGTCGTCAAAGCTTGACCCAGCGCAGCCGCTGCAATGAAGGTGACGCATGCTGCAACGGACCGTCGGTGCGCCAAAATTGAGGCATCAGCCGCCAGTCAGCCGGTTTTGGGAATCGGTCACCGTTCTCCACCGTCGCAGGACCAGCGTCATCGCTCTCTTCACGGCTGCGGCGATCCTGGTGCATCTCCTCCTCCGTTTCGCCTTCCGAACCCCTCCGGGAATTTACCAAATCCCGCTTCTGGCCACGCTTATTTTTGGCGGTGTTCCTCTCGTCTTCGAACTGGCCAGGCATCTTTTACGGCGAGAATTCGGCTCCGATCTCCTTGCGGGAATTTCCATCGTTACTTCTATTCTTCTCAACGAATACCTCGCCGGTTCCATCGTTGTCTTAATGCTCTCCGGCGGCGAGGCGCTGGAAAACTATGCATTGCGCAATGCATCTTCGGTCTTGCGCACTTTGGCGAAACGGATGCCTGCCATCGCGCATCGGAAAAGAGATTCTGTCATTGCCGATGTCGCACTGAATGACATCGCGGTGGGCGACACTCTTGTTGTCTATCCGCACGACATCTGCCCGGTCGACGGGACGGTCATCGACGGCCATGGCGTCATGAACGAAGCGTTCCTTACGGGCGAACCGTTTGAGATCACGAAGGCGCCCGGCTCCGCCGCCATCTCCGGCGCGGTGAATGGTGAGTCTGCTCTCACCATCACCGCCACGCGCCGGGCGGTCGATTCGCGGTATGCCAAGATCATGGAGGTGATGCGGGAGTCGGAGCAAAACCAACCACACCTGCGCCGGCTCGGAGATCAACTGGGGGCGATCTACACTCCGGTCGCGGTCACCATTGCCGTGCTGGCCTGGGTGGTCAGCGGTGAAGCTGTTCGTTTCCTGGCTGTGCTTGTGATCGCCACGCCCTGCCCGTTGCTCATCGCCATTCCGGTCGCAATCATCGGCTCCATTTCGCTGGCCGCGCGGCGCTCGATCGTGGTGAAGAATCCCGCCGTCCTTGAACAAATTACCGAATGCCGCACCGCGATTTTCGACAAAACCGGGACACTGACCTACGGCGAGCCCAAGTTAACCGAGCAACTCGTCGCTCCGGGCTTTGCGCAAAAAGAGGTGCTTACGCTGGCGGCGAGTCTTGAGCTCTACTCAAAGCATCCACTGGCCCGAGCCATCCTCGCAGCGGCGAGAGCGGAAGGACTTTACCTCCAGCAAGCATCTCATGTGAGCGAGCCTCCCGGTCAGGGACTTCGAGGAACGGTCTCTGATCGTCAGATTCGACTCACCAGCCGCGGCAAGCTTCTTTCTCAAAAGATCTCCGGTGCCGAGCACCTTCCGCCGATCGCCGGTGGCCTCGAATGCATCATCGTGATCGACGGCAAGTTCGCGGCCACCTTCCGATTGCGCGATGCGCCGCGTGCCGAAGGACGTTCCTTTATTCAACATCTCGGACCGAAGCATCAGTTCCAACGCATCATGATCCTTTCCGGCGATCGTGAATCGGAAGTGCGTTATCTCGCGGAGCAGGTCGGCATCACCGAAATTCACGCGGAGCAAAACCCGGAACAAAAACTGGCGATCGTGAGGCAGGAAACCGCGGTTGTGAAAACTCTCTACGTCGGCGACGGGATCAACGACGCGCCGGCAATGATGGCGGCTACGGTAGGAATGGCGGTGGGGCAGAACAGTGATGTGACCGCGGAAGCGGCTGACGTTGTCGCGATGGAAAATTCATTAAAGAAGGTGGATGAATTCATGCACATCAGCCGCCGGATGCGTTCCATTGCCTTACAGAGCGCGGTCGGCGGAATGGTGCTGAGCTTGGGCGGCATGATGTTCGCGGCCGGCGGATATCTGGCTCCGGTAGCCGGAGCGATCGGCCAGGAAATTATCGACGTGCTAGCAGTGCTGAACGCCTTGCGAGCCGCGTTCCCGCCAAAAGTGATTTCGGATATGGCAGAACCGACCTAACGAAACGCTTCGGCGAGCTTGAGTATCAACTCAGTTATTCTGCTTCTCCACATCGTCCCAAATCCAGTCCCGAATCTCTGGGGGATCTTCAAAATGCGCGTGAGCGTACGCGGTCGCCGAATCCAGGGCGGAACGGCATCGATCAATCAGAACGCTAGTCGCTATGTCGGGTCGATTCGCCCTCTGGAGCGCAGCCATCGCGATATGATAACGGCTGATTTCATTCAGCACGACCATCTGGAATGGCGTTGTCGTTGTACCTTGCTCGTTGAAGCCGCGCACATGGAATCGATCGGCGCGCGGACGGCCGTGCACGATCGCGTGCACCGCGCGCTGGTAACCGTGGAAGGCGAAGATCACCGGCTTGTCGGCCGTGAACAGATCGACGAATTGGGATTCGTCCATCCCATGTGGATGGACTTCCGTCGGGAAGAGCGCCATTAGATCGACAACATTCACGACGCGTACCCGCAATTCCGGCGCATAACGTCGCAGCCACCACGCCGCCGCGACAATCTCCTGCGTCGGCACGTCGCCAGCTGCCGCGAGCACCACGCCCGGCTCGTCGCCGCCGGGGGTGCTCGCCCATCCCCAAATCGACGCACCTCGCGCGCAATGCTCCTTCGCCGAGTCAACGTCGAGCCATTGCAGTTGCGGCTGCTTATCGATGACGATCAGGTTTACGTAATTGCGACTGCGCAGGCAGTGGTCAGCGACTGATAACAGACAGTTCGCGTCAGGCGGCAGATAAATTCGTGTCACTGTGCCGCGCTTCGAAAGGACAACATCAATCAGGCCTGGCCCTTGATGACTGAATCCGTTGTGATCGTTGCGCCAGCACGTGGAAGTCAGAAGGATGTTCAACGATGCAATCGGTGCGCGCCACGATAGACGCCTCGCTTCCTCCAGCCATTTTGTGTGCTGTACCGTCATCGATGCAGAGATCATCGCGAAAGCTTCGTAGGTCACATAAAAGCCATGCCGCCCAGTCAGCAGATAACCTTCGAGCCAGCCTTCGCACAGATGCTCGCTCAAAACTTCCATCACGCGTCCATCGGCGCTCACGTGATCGTCGATCTTGATTCTCGTGCCGGCAAAGCAACGATTCTCGACCGCAAATACGTCCCCGAGTCGATTCGAGTTCATCTCGTCCGGACAGGTGATTCGGAAATTCGATTCGCTTTTGTTCAGCGTGAACAGGTCCCGCAGCATTTTTCCGAATTGCCGTGTGGATTCATGACGTTCGGTTGCCGGTTGTTGAACCGGCAGCCCGTATTGCGTGAAATCGGGGAGCGTTAACGGCTTCAGCAAACTGCCGCCGTTCGCATGTGGATTCGCGCCCATCCGGCGATTCTTCACCGGCGCGAGCGTCGCCAGCTCTTCAATCAACTTGCCGTTTTCATTAAACAGGTTTTCTGGATTGTAGCTGCGCATCCATTGTTCGAGCATCGCCAGATGCGCCACATTATCTCGCACATTGGCGAGCGGCACCTGGTGCGCGCGAAACGTGCCTTCAACTGGCAGACCATCGACTTCGCGCGGGCCTGTCCATCCTTTGGGTGTGCGCAGAACGATGGCTGGCCAGGCGGTGTCGGGCTCGTGCCGGTTGGACCGCGCGCTGTTCTGAACCCGGCGGATCCACGCGTAACATTGATCAAGCGCAGCAGCGAGCGCCTGATGAACGTGCGCCGGGTCGGCGCCTTCGACGAAGAGCGGCTCATAACCAGTCGCCTCAAGCAGCGACTTCACGTCTTCGTCCGAAGAGCGAGCCAGTGCCGTCGGCCCTGCGATTTTGTATCCATTCAAATGCAGGATCGGCAGCACCGCACCATCGCGCGCGGCATTCAAATACTTAACGCTCTTCCACGATCCGGAGAGCGGACCTGTTTCCGCTTCGCCGTCCCCAACGACCGCCGCGACAATCAAATCCGGGTTATCGAAAGCCGCCCCGAACGCGTGCGCGAGGACATAACCAAGTTCACCACCTTCATGAATTGATCCGGGCGTTGGCACACTGACGTGACTCGGCACGCCGCCTGGTGTTGAAAAACGACGAAACAGGCGGCGCATCCCGTCCACGTCCTGACTCACATTTGGATACACCTCCGAGTAGGTGCCTTCGAGATACACGTTCGCAATAACCGCAGGCCCGCCGTGTCCGGGTCCGGCGAGAAAAATCACATTCGCGTCATGCTCCTTAATCAGCTGATTCAGGTGGACGTAAATCAGGCTTAAACCTGGCGACGTTCCCCAATGACCGAGGAGACGTGGCTTGATATGTTCGGGTCTCAGGCGATCGCGCAGCAGCGGATTTTCCTGCAGGTAAATTTGCCCTATGGTCAGGTAGTTCGCGGCCTGCCAATAGCGATGGATGCGATCGAGCAGGTCGGGCGCAAGCGGCCCAGTCGCAGGAGTGCTCGGGGTGTGGGGTGTCGCGCCCGTAGTTTCGATGGCGCTCGAAATTGCAGTGTCGAATATAAACATCAGGCGCTCCTGCCACCGAGCAACCGAACGACGTGTTTGGCAATCACGAGATCTTCGTCGGTTGCAATGACCCGCACAACCACGCGACTGCTGTCGGCGGATATCACAGCTTCGTGCGCCGCGTTGCGTTTGTGATCCAGCTGCACACCGAGGTACTCAAGTCCGCTGCAAATCTTCTCGCGTATCGGTGCTGCGTGTTCCCCGACACCGCCCGTGAAGACGATCGTATCAACACCGCCAAGTGCGGCTGCGAGCGCACCGAACTGTTTCCGCGCCACATAGCAGTAGAGCTCGATCGCGTCCGCGGCTTCGCGGTTTGATGTCGCGCGGTCGAGCAGATCTCGCATGTCTTGGCTGTACGCGGAGACACCGAGTAATCCCGACTCGTTATTCACCAACCGCTCAAGCGCGTCCGTTGTCATCGCGCGCGCTCGGGCGAGGTATGTGATCACCGTCGGATCGAGATCGCCAGAACGAGTGCCCATCATCATTCCGCCAGTCGGAGAAAAACCCATGCTCGAATCGACGCTAACGCCGTCACGGACCGCAGTGACACTCGCGCCATTGCCGAGATGTGCGATCAGCACTCGGCCCGCGACCGCTTGGGGATTGATCTGCTCCAGTTGGGTCATGATCGATTCACACGAGAGGCCATGAAAACCGTACCGGCGAACGCCTGCCTCTGCCGTCCAGCGCGAGAGCGGATAGCGTTGTGCGACATCGGGCATCGACCGGTGGAACGCGGTATCGAAACAGGCGAACTGCGGCACATCGGGAAAACGGCTGATAAGTGAGGCAACGATTGATAGCGACTGGGCCATGTGCGTAGGATCGAGATGATCTAGGTCGTGGAGTTCGTTCAACAAAGGGCTCGTGATCGGCTCCGGCTTCCCGTGTTCGCGACCGCCATGCACGATGCGGTGTCCGATCGCACGTAAACCGGCAGCAAAGTGCTCTGGCAAATGATGAAACACCTGGTCGAGCGCGGCGGCATGATCCTTCGCTTCGATCTTATGCTCTGTAGTTCCACCCGATCCAGTAATTAGGAGACGTGTTTCGGTTGAGCCGATCCGCTCCACCGCAAGCCCTGCTTTTCGAAAAAGGCCTGCCTCTTCATACAGCGCGAGCTTCAGACTGGACGAGCCGGTATTTACAGTTAGAAGCCACATTATTGAAATTGCGTATCTTCGAATGGATGAAATGGCTTCGAGCCGTCAACGGGATTTCCCCGTAGGAAACGAGCTTCCATGCTCCGCTCAGTTGGCGTCCGTCAATACCGTGAATGTTCACGGTTTCTCAACCCACTTTGCAAGCGCAAAGCTAAACAGGCCGTATCAAATGACACCGTCCCTACGCGCGTGCGCGCGCGGGTCTGTTCATCAGAAACGGGCTGTGTTCTACTTTTGTTCTACTTTCGGCTCTTCTCTGACCATCCCTCGATGCCGAATAAAAAACGCGAAAAAGGCTCGATTTACCTATGAAAAACGCGAGCGGCGTTTGATCAGAATTGATCGGATAAAATCGCTAATTTCTGAATTTTGAGTTCAGCGCGTGTCCCCACTCCGCCGCGTCATTGACAAATGACGCCCCGATGGGGAATCTGGACGGACGCAGGGGCGCGCATGTTTTGCGTTCTCGAGTCGTTAAAACCTCGTGCAAGCTAGATGGTCGAACGCTCACAGATTTAGTCGGCTTTCGGCGGACTTGTTCTTATATTTGTTCCTATCAACGAGACTGCTGACGTGTAACATATTGAAAATCAGCATACTGGAGGCGAGGGGAATCGAACCCCTGTCCTCATCGCTTTCCGCGCAGACATCTACATGCTTAGCCGGTGAAAATTTTTAAGGAGCCAACGTTGCGCCGGCACACTGCCGACTCCCGAGCGTCCGCGAAATCGATTCACGAACCGGCGCGGTCACTCCGCCGATTCGCCAGCCTGCTGTCCACGTTTGCCGCCGTAGCAGGCGTCCGGCTGCAAACGTCGCGGTCAATTAAGCCGCGAGAGCGAGACCTTCGTGATCTGCGTTTATTTGTTTGGTCCGGTTTTTTACGAGGCCAACGAACCATCCTCGACATGCCGCCTGCGCTTCTAACGATAAGTCGAAGCCAGTGCGCCCCCTTTTACTCCTCAAAATACGGCGGATGAAGATTTCATGCAAATTTTGTGGCCCGTGAAAGAAGACGCCAGTTGTTAATTTGTTGGTGCTTTCTTATTTTCAAGCCGGTTAGATAACCAATGCCAGCGTACATCGACAGGTTGCGAGCAGGCCGCGGGGCTAAGCTTATCTCGAAGCTCCTCCGTGAGACCTTCCTTATCTCGCGACCGTTTATCTTGAGCATGGCTTTGCTTCTCATAGGTCTCATCGGGTATCTGGATTACGCCACGGGCTACGAACAATCGCTCCTGCTTTTTTATCTGGTCCCAGTCGCGCTCGCGATCTGGTTTGGCAACGTTTGGTCAGGCTTGATTTTCTCAGTTCTGAGCGTTTCGGCGTCAGGCGTGTCCGATGTGGCCTCGGGCATCCCGGGTCTCCGATATTGGAACATCGGCATGGCATTGGCCGCTTACGTTATTTTCACACTGCTCTTCTCCAAGTTACACATGCTGTTGCGTGATCTGGATCAGCGGGTCCGAGAACGCACGGCCGCGTTGCAGCGCGAGGTTGCGGAGCGCCAGCGCTTGGATCGAGAAGTGGCCGAAATCGCCGACCGCGAGCGCCGGCGACTGGGACGAACTCTGCACGACAGCTTGGGGCAACATCTTACCGGCACGGCACTGGCCGCACAGCTGTTGCGAGAAAAACTGGCGGCCAGATCGTCAACAGAAGTTGCCGATGCAGACAAAGTCATTCGTCATATTGAAGAGGGAATCGATCTGACGCGAAATTTGGCACACGGTTTCTTTTCGCCTGAACTGGCGGCCGACGGGCTGGCCGTGGCGCTTCAGGGATTGGCTGCAAATATTTCCGAGCGATTCGGAGTGAATTGCGATTTCAGCGGCGACGAAGCGGTGCAGATGCCAGATTCAACGACTGCAACGCAGCTTTATCACATCGCGCAGGAAGCAGTGATGAACGCGGTCAAACACGCCAACGCGCACAAAATCGAGATCGAACTCGCGAGAAGAAGCCGCGAACTCACGCTCACGGTGATTGACGATGGCGCTGGATTACCGGAAAAACTACCGCAGCCGCCGGGACTTGGCTTGCGGCTCATGGCCCATGCCGCCGCCTTGATCGGGGGGAAATTCTCGGTGGAACGAAACAAAAGCCGTGGGACAGTGGTTACATGTAAGGTTTGAGCAACCGAGAGACTTATGAACCGAAAGACATCCCCTGAACCTTCCCGCAAGAGTCGTGTTTTCCTCGTCGATGACCATCCGCTTGTTCGCGAAGGTCTAACAAACCTCATCAACCAACAGGACGATCTCGCAGTTTGCGGCGAGGCAGAAGACTCAACCGGAGCGCTCACCGGCATCGCTGAGAACGAGCCTGATGTCGCTTTGATCGACATCTCTTTGAAAAATGAATCCGGCTTGGAACTGGTGAAAAATCTCGAAGCGCGTTTTCCGCTGGTCGCGTTGATCGTCCTGTCGATGCACGATGAGGCATTGTATGCCGAGCGAGCGTTGCGCGCTGGGGCTAAAGGTTACGTAATGAAGCGCGAGACCACGAAGAATGTGTTGGCCGCTATCCGCCGAGTGCTGAGCGGCGATGTTTATGTGAGCGAACGGGTGGTCACGGCGATGGCCAAAAGAATGGGTTCGTCGCGCAAAGCGGCAGCCGAACCAGTGGAACGCTTGAGCAATCGGGAGCTGGAGATTTTCCGGTTACTCGGCCAGGGGCGCACCACCACGCAGATCGCGGAGGATTTGAGTCTCAGTTTGAAAACAGTGCAGGCCTACTGCGCGCGTGCAAAAGAAAAATTCGGCGTGCACTCGTTAGGTGAATTGCTCCGGGCCGCCATTCGCTGGGAAGACGCCACTCACGTAAAATGAGACCTTGCCGAACTCGCCTTCGGGCAGCTCCTTCGACCTACTGAAGCTGCTCCTTCCCCGGAGCCACTAGGAGGGGTTGGACGACCCGGTAGATTGATTTAATTGGCTGCCAAGGGTGCAAAGCCGGTCGATCTAACGATTAAGAGGCCGAATGGTGGCGGCAGCCTTCGTCAGTTGTTTTGCGCTGAAACGCAGCTGGCAAAAGCGCGCCGTTTCATCGAGAGTTTTGTGTGGATTAGTTTGAATATCTTCGAACGCAACGCGCAGATAAGTTCCGGAGTTGGCCAGACGCTCCCCAGCTTCGGTATAAATACGGACAAGATTAAGGCAGTAATCCAGATTGTCGATCTTGCCGCTCGGAGCATCGCCACCCGCTTGAAATCGCAGCTCGCGGTCGCGAATACTTGAGGCGGCGGCAAATGGGTCCCGAACCACATGCACGATGCGCGCGCCTGGAAAAATTTGAAGCCATGCGCGTGCGAACAATGTTGTGCGTGGTTCTTTCCAGCCCCAGGGCGCACCGAATTTTAAACGCGTCAAAAGCCAAAGGCCTCGGGGATTTCTCCGATACCCGAAAATACATGCGAAATCGCGGCGGAGATTTTCTCGCAAATAAGCTGCACAGTTGCCTTCACCGTCTGCAGTACGGATTGACTCGATGAACGGCGCTGGACTGTGCCACGCACCGCCGAATCGCCTGAGATATTCCTCGTGCAATTGTTGCAGCGCTTTCGGTTCGCGGTGGCTGTCCAAACGCTGTCCGATTTGCAGCCCAAGAATTTCCAGCGCATGGGAGGTTGCGCTCGTGCCGGAACGATGCGCGCCTAGGATCAGCACGGGCGGACGCATCGGACTTACGAGTCGGGCTGCGCGACCTCTCGTAAAAGATCGACATACAGGTTCGCGAACCGCTCGACCGAATATTTCTTTTCGACCAACTCGCGACCACGCAATCCAAAACGCCGGCGCAATTCGGCGTTGTTGATCAATGCGGCAATGCTTTTCACCCAGTCGTCTTCCGTTCTGGCCAGAAAACCGTTTTCGCCAGATTTGATGATTTGACTATTCACGCCCACATCTGAGGCGACTACGGGGGTGCCGACGCCCATGTATTGCAGAATCTTGTAGCCGCATTTTCCACGCGTCCAAACCGAGTCCCACAGCGGCATGATGCCGATGTCGAAACTCGCCAGGTTCTGCTGCTCGGTTTCCGCCCTCCAGATTTGATTGTCGATCTTAATTCCATCGAGCCGGAGCGGTTTGTCCGAGACAATTTTCAACTTCAGATTTGGAAACTGCTTGTTCAATCGGCGTAGCGCCGGCTGGATGTGGCGCACATAGGCCAAGCCATCGCTCAGGCCAAGCCAACCGACAGTCAAAGCCGAACCATCGACATGTCTTTTGACATGATATTTCTCAACGTCGACCGGCGTTGGCAAAATGATCGTCCGCCGCCCGCATGCCTCGGCGAAGCTGGCTAGGAAATCATTGCCTGCCACGACGACGGCGCAATATTTTAGGGTCCTGAGAAATTTCTGAAAATCTTCATCGCGCAATGGCCGCTGATGTTTTTGCTCGCGAAACATGAGGGCATCGTCGAAATCGAAAACAATTCGCGGGTTCCCGCGTCGCAGAAGCTTTAATTCAAACTCAGCGAAACCGGTCGTCTTGAAAAGCACGATCGAGTCATGTCGGGCCGCTTCTCGAAGAACGCGGAAACGTTCGCTGAGACTCGAACGCCGCGCCGACAATATCGTTGTTTTGACACCAAGTTGGCAATAATGCGCGACACAATCGCGCAGCCGCAAGCGGGTACTTGGCGCGTTGCCATGTTCAACGACACAAAGAACTCTCATCAATAGATAACTGCACTAAGCGTATTCCGGCGCGCTACCGCAGCAAGCGAGGATGCAGTATCGCACGCGCGGCGTTGATTATTGAATGACCGGCCGTTAGTCTTTCCGGCAGAGCTGATGCTGCGTGCCAGCTTGAGGCGGCGCTGAAGTGACTTCATCTGAGCGAAAACAGCAAGACATGATTGTCGATCCGGCCGAACGGCTCCAGACGCTCTATCGTGCCATCCTTGATTCGGCGCTCGATTGCATCATCACGATGGATTCTGCCGGCAGGGTACGCGAATTCAACCTTGCGGCCGAGCACGTTTTCGGTTTCACGCGCGCCGAAGCGGTTGGGCGTGAATTGGCCGAACTCATTATTCCCGAACGGATGCGCGACCGACATCGGCAAGGATTGGCTCACTATCTGAAAACCGGCGTAGGACCAGTAATTGGAAAGCGCATCGAGATCGCCGGATTACGGCGTGATGGCACGGAGATCCTCGTTGAACTTGCCATCACCACATCGGAGCTCGGCGGAGAACCCATTTTCACCGCCTATCTGCGCGACATCACCATGCGCAAACGCGACGAAGAGGCCCGGCAGCACCTCGGTGCGATCGTTGAATCTTCTGATGATGCGATTATCAGCACCGATCTCAACGGAATTATCACCAGTTGGAACGCGGGCGCGGAGCGGCTTTCCGGTTATAAGGCAGAAGAGGTCATCAACAAGCCGGTCACCATCTGGATTCCATCCGACCGCTGGAATGAGGAGTCAGAATTCCTCGAGCGCGTTCACCGGAGAGAACATGTTGAGCATTACGAAACGGTGCGGCAACGAAAAGACGGGTCGCTCACGAATGTTTCGCTAACCGTTTCGCCCATCAGAAATGAATCAGGACGCATTATCGGGGCGTCAAAGATCGCCCGTGACATTACCGAGCGCGTTCGCAACGACCGGAGGCGCGCCGCGCAATACGCCGTGGCAAGTTTGCTCGTCGGCTCCCGGAGGCTAGCCGAAGCCAGCTCAGCTATTCTTCAAACCATCGCCTCGATCGGCGACTGGGTTTTGAGCCAGATGTGGCTCTATGATGAGGCCGCACAGGTACTTCGTTGTCAATCCAGTTGGCACGCGCAATCGGAGAATCTTGCAGGCTTCGCCGATCTCTCGCATGGAACGCAGTTCAAGATGGGCGAGGGCCTTCCCGGCCGAGTCTGGGAATCAAACAAACCCACCTGGATTTATGACGTCACCGTGGATTCGAACTTTCCGCGGAAAGGTGCGGCTGCGGAAGCGAAACTGCGCGGAGGCTTTGCCTTTCCTCTTTTTGCCGATCAAGGGGCAAACGGAGTTATCGAGATGTTCAGTTACCAGGTCGAGCAGCCGGACGATGATCTGCTTCAACTTGTTGCGGCCCTCGGAAGCCAAATTGGATTTTTTGTTGAGCGGCGCCGGATCGAGCAGGAATTGCGGCGCGAGAAAGAGAGCGCCGAAGCGGCCAATGCAGCCAAAGACAAATTTCTTGCGGCGCTCAGCCACGAACTGCGCACTCCACTGACTCCCGTTTTGATTTGGGCCGCTGATACTGCCGATCAGCCAGAGCTCCCTGCTGAGATCAGGGATGGCCTGCAAATGGTTTGCCGCAATGTCGAACTTGAAGCGCGACTCATCGACGATCTCCTCGATCTCACCCGCATTACCCGCGGCAAATTGCAGCTTCATCTCGTCAGCGCGGATGCTCACGAATTGCTTCGGCGCGCGGTCGAAATCGTGCGTGGCGACATTGAACATCGACGCTGCAAACTTACCCTTTGCCTCGAGGCCGCTTTTCACGGGGTGACTGTCGATCCACCCCGCCTGCAACAAGTCTTCTGGAACGTTTTGCGCAACGCCGGTAAATTCACTTCCGATTTCGGCGAGGTATCGGTGCGAACCTCCAACGTCACGCCAGGTTCCATCTCCATTCAAATCAGCGACAGTGGTGTGGGCATCGCCCCGGAAAACCTCGACAAAATCTTCGAGCCATTCGAGCAAGCCCATTCGCGCCGCGAAGGTCTTGGTCTTGGTCTCTCCATCAGCAAAGCAATCGTCGAGATGCACGGCGGCAGCATCCAGGCGCACAGTGAAGGGCTGGGCAAAGGCGCAACGTTCGTGATCGAGCTTCCCACATCGAAGACTGTGATGTAGCTGCGGACGGTGGTCGCGGGGCCTCTGGTGTTGACGATGGCTGCAGTCGGCGACGGGCGGCTACAGCTCTTAGCGTCTTCCGGTTCCCCAGCGCCGATGAAGAAAACGTTCCCAGGGCGAGAAGAGAATCTTATCCGCCAGTAATCCGATTACGATGATGACCAGCATAATGCCGATGACCTGGTCCATCGCGTTGAGTTCGCGACCGTAATGAAGCAGATGTCCCAGACCGAAGCCGGTCAGGATCGTCACGTAAATTTCGGCGGCCATGAGCGAGCGCCAGGCAAAGGCCCAGCCTTGTTTCATGCCGCTCACCAGATACGGCAGCGATGCCGGCAAAATGACGCGCGTCCATTTGTGAAAATAATTTGAGCCCATGGTTCGGGCGGCGCGCGCGTAGATCGGCGGAATTGTTCGCACGCCGGTATCCGTCGCGATGACGACTGACCAGACAGTTCCCATGATCACGACGAACAACATCGCGCCTTCGGTTTGTCCGAACCAAAGGAGCGCGAGCGGAATCCAGCAGACGCTCGGCAACGTTTGCAGACCGAGCGCGAGCACGCCGATCGTGTCCTCGACAAAAGTCAATGAGGCGGTCAATAAGCCGAGCGGCAATCCAATCGCCAGCCCGATTGCGTAACCGGCCAGCAATCGGCGCAACGTCACCATCGAAGCGCTAAGCAAACTGCCGTCGCGGCCGGCGCTGACCAAATATTCCCAGACGCTGCGTGGCGAGGGCAACAAAACCGGCGACCAAATTCGAGCGCGTACGATCGCTGCCCAAATTGCGGCCAGCGCCACAAAAAATAAAATCGCGAGCAAACTGCGTCTCATCAGCTGCTCACGGGAGCGTGCGCACCGTATTCTTTTAGCGCTGCGGTCAATATCGACGCGTGCTGCGCGATCTCGATGCTGTTAAAATCGCGCGGGCGGGGGAGTTTTACGTCAAAGATTTCGCGGATGCGGCCCGGTGTCGGCGACATGATGATGACGCGATCGGCCAGGCAAGCCGCTTCGCGCACATTGTGTGTGACGAAAATGATCGTTTTGCGGCGCTTCTGCCAGATGCGCTGAATGTCGCCGTAAAGCTGCTCGCGCGTCATAGCGTCAAGCGCCGCAAACGGCTCGTCCATGAGCAGGACGCGCGGATTGGGTGCGAGTGCGCGTGCCAAGGCCACGCGCTGTTTCATTCCGCCCGAAAGTTCGTGCACATTCGCGTGCATGAATTTTTGCAGCCCGACCAGCTGCAGAAAAAATTTTGCGACTTCTCGACGCTCCGAATTCCGCAGCCCTGGCTTCAATTTCAAACCGAACATCACGTTGCCGAAGGCGTTGAGCCACGGAAACAACGCCGATTCCTGAAACATGACCAACCGATGCCGGCCTGGCTGGAGCACCGGTTGATTGTCCGCGAGCACGCGTCCATTGTCCGGTTTTTCCAAGCCCGCGATGATGTCGAGCAATGTTGATTTTCCACAGCCGCTCGGCCCCACGATTACGATGAACTCGGCTTCCCCAACTTCGAATGAAATATCGTCCAGCGCATGGACGGTGTGACGCTTTTGCCGAAACCACTTGGAAACATGATCTACCACCAGCTTAGCCGCTGGCGGACCCTGCAACTCTTCTTGGAGCGACATGGGAGATTGTCAATCTAACGAGCGGGCGTCACAGGTGTGGCGAGTTTGTCGATCAAACGGGCGAGATCGGGCACATCGCGCAAAAATCCGGCCGCCTTTGCGTTCGCCACAAATTTGTCCAGCGCTTCGCGATGCACTTCGCTGGTCGGCGCGATTCGCTTCCACGCGTGCGCGATCAACTCCCGAGAAATTTGCCCGCGCGTCTCTTCCTGCAACTCTGCGACCACCAGATTCTGCGCTTCTGCGGAGTTCTTCTCGATCCAATCACTGAGCGCGCGGTGCGCTTCCACGAATCTTTTCACCAGGTCGCCGTTCTCATTCAAAAATTTCACTGAGGAAACCAGAACCGTCGTCGGCGAATCAGTCTCTTCGACCAGAGCTTTCCCGCCGGCTTCCGCCTCCAATCGCGAGACCCATGGTTCAACTGTCCAGACTGCGTCGACTTTCTTTTGTTGAAACAACGAGAGTTGATCTGGGTTCGCTGCCGGCAAAATTTGCGCGTCGCCGCCGAGCTGCGTGATTTTTAATCCCCCGGAGGTAAGCCAGGCGCGACACGAAACGTCTTGGGTGTTTCCAAGCTGCGGTGTCGCGATTTTCTTTCCGCGAAAATCCTTTGCCGATTTTAATCCACTGTCTTGGGGAATGATCAAGGCCGCGCCACCGTTAGCCGCGCCGGCCACAATCCGGATTTCTTCGCCGCGCGATTTTGCGTACGCGTTAATTGCCGGACTCGGGCCGACGTAAGTCAGGTCGATTGAGTTCGCAAACACCGCTTCCATCGCACTCGGACCAGCGTTGTAAACGAACCAATCGATTTTGGTGCTGCCGCCGAGGCGTTCCTCGAACCAGCCTTTCCCCTGCCGCGAAAGTGCGTGCGCCACCAGCGCTTGCATGTGCGTGACGTTTGGGAAATGGCCCACTCGAATCTTCGTTTCGCCATAAACCGACTCCGCAGTCAGTGCCACGAGCAAGACCAACAATGAGAAGATCGACCCGCTTCGCGCCCAGCAGGGACCGATCGCACCAATGAGGCTGGGCCGCCCAGCTCCTTCTGCTCGTACTGTTTGGTGGATGGCGATCTTTGTGTTGAAGGAGCTGCCCGCCAGCGGGTTCGGTAACATTTTCATAAGCAAGGTGTCGATCTTGGCAGAATTTTCGCGGCACAATCAATCGGAACATAGGCTTCCAGCGTGTGCGGCCAACAGGCATCTTGCCTGTTTGTGGTCCTGTTGCTCAAAAATGCAATGCCAACATGCCCATTGGGCATACAGACACGACGTCGACACTATTTGACCGGACGCGCGACGAGAATTCCCGAATCTGTGCGGTAACGGCTGAGATAACTCGAAAGCTGTGCGTCCACGACGACCTTGCCGTAGTTGGCAGGGGAAGACGCGTGCATGAAATGCAACACGCCGTCGCTCGTGCGCAGCGCAAGGCCAACATGTGCAGTGGAATAGAGCCCACCGCGATCGCGCGAAATGATCCCGATGATGTCGCCACTTTGCAGCTTCGATTCGATTTTTGGGACCCGACTTTTCGGAATTTGGTAGAGCGGTCTCGACGATACTTGGGCTTCCATTCGTCCGAGCGGACCGAGCAACGAGCGATTGGCAGCCAGGTAACGATAATGCCGCCAGCCTTGCGTCATCTCACGAGCCGAGTGCGGCACACTCACGCCGCCGAGCTTCCGGGTAAGATCGACAACGAGGCCGCGGTGATCATTGTCGTAAAGCCAATCTTCCAAATAATGGAGACGGGAAAGATATTCGCCGGTGCATTCGCCGCCCCGATAGCGGTCCATCTCGATGTAATGAAGCAAGTTCTCCGGCGTCCAATTGGATTCCGGTTCGTTCAACATCCGCGCGAAACCGACCGACGTTTCGAAAAACGTCCAGCAATCCATTCCTTGAAAATTCACCGATGGCGCTTCGATGCGGTTGTCGATCTCGAGGGTGAAATGTCTATAGCGCGTGCCGAGCAACGCTTCCCCTATGGCGGCCGTGCGTTGACCAATCGGCAGCGATTTCCAATCGTTGCTCTTCGCCAGCGAAACCAACCGGTCAAACTGATCGCGCCCTTTGAAAACTGTGCTGAACGGCAATCGCGTTTCGCTCGCCAGTGCAGCTGAGCAAAAAAATAGAAACGCGCTTATTGCAATAAAGCGTTGTAACGGCGTTTGCATTAAACACCGAACCATTGGCATGCGCTCGCCGCGGCGAGCACCTTTACAATTCCAACCGTGCATATCGAGCAAAACTGAAAGCGAAATTTATGCCGGATCAATTCTCCTCCGTTAACAATCTACCGTTTTAGCCAGTCGTCCCGGAATGAATAGGCGCGAGATTTCAGGAATTCGCGCGCCCGTTCACCGCGGATTGGCTTCACAAAGTAACGGAGCGATCGCCGGTTCAGGCGCGGCTCGTAGCCAAATTCCGGCATCAGATCACGGCAGTGCCACTCCACCCAGCCGACCTCCTCTTCGGTCAATTCGTTCTTCCATCGGGTCACTGGCGCCGCGCTGATTTCGGAGAAACGAACGCCAGCCGCCGAATTGCCCATCCACGAGCGACCGACTTTGGTGGGATTGAGGACAATTTCGGGATGGAACGTAATCTCGAGATAATTGCAAACCTTTTGCATCGACAGCGATGGATCGAGCGCGAGATCTTCGTAACCGACGACCAACCCCCCGATCTGTCCGTTGCGCACTTTCTTGGCCAGTTTGGCCGCAGCTCGCCAGTGCGCCACCACGTAATAAGCCGAGAATTTTCTCGTCTTTCTCGTTCTCTCGAGGGCGATTTGTGCCGCCAGAAGCGCGCGGGGATCGCGCATCGTGACGAGAAGTTTCGCCTGCGGAAAACGCGCAAGGATTTGCGGCACGTAATTGCGGTTGGCTGGCGTCTTTTCGATCCAACGCTTCACCCGATCGAGTGCAACGCCAATGACATTTGCGTAAGCTTCCATCATCAAGACGAGCAAATCGCGCTCCCCATTCGCTGGCTCAAAGGCCATCCGTTCAAATGTTGCGAGAAATTCTTTCTTCGGAAATTCGGCATAATCCTGATTGCCCCGCTTGGGCCGATTACCGAACAACACATCTGTCCAGGATTCCTTCGTCAAATAATCGAACTGGGCGCGGCGGCCGCTTGCGCCGTATTTCGTCAGCACGGTGGCGAAATAGGCGGTGTCCTGCGGCATCACGAGCAGCTCCGGGTGGCTGTCGAGCAACGCCACCAACAGTGTCGTCCCGGATTTTGCCGCGCCGGCAATGAAACAGGCGCGCTGATCGAACGGTAATTGTTGGATCGACATCTTAATGTAGGGCAACTTTCCAAGTTGCCTTTCGCAAGTTACAAACTTGCGCCACGATAAAGCCGATAGCTGGGGCAGACAAACCAGTCGTGACGATCTGGAACCCATCTCACAAATAAGGAATGAGTGCGCTAAGGTCTGGCGGGGGCTGGCAAGGCGCAACGAAGGAGCACAGCCGGAGCGCTCTTTGACTGAGAAGAACGCCGCCAGCCCCGAAAGCTTTCGGGGCCAGCAGCCCGCCAGATCTTAGCCCGCAGGGTTCCTGTATCTTTGGCACTGCGGCGGCGTTGCTCGTCGGTCAAAGATCCATGAAGGATATTCTCCCTCCTCGTGCCTTGCCGCAGCGCCAAATCTCTAGCAACGCACCCGTTCCCTGTTTATGAGATGGGTTCTAATGTCCGAATCAACTATTTCGTCGCTCAGCAAAAGCGCGGTGCTAGTGCGCGCCCAGCATTTGTTGCCGGAATATCGCGCGGCGATTGCGAACATTCCCCCTGAGGCCGGCTTCGGCGGAATTTGGGAGAGCGAAATGCTTTTATTTTATGCGGCCGTGCAGCCGTTTGCGCCCAAGCAAATTCTGGAATCCGGACGGGCGCGCGGCAAAAGCACGCTCATTCTGGCGCGCTGTTTCCCGGAAGCGCGCATCATCAGCGTGGAGTTTGATCGACAATCTGAGAACGCTGCCGCCGCCGAGGCGAAGCTGAAGCCATCCCAGAATGTCGATCTTTTGTACGGCGACTCCCGTATAATTCTGCCGAAGCACTTGCAAAATGGCGACGCCGTTTTGATCGACGGCCCGAAGGAATTTCGCGCCCTCGCGCTCGCTCTCGATCTTTTGCGCACCGGAAAACCATGCGTGGTCTTCGTCCACGATTTTCCTCCGGACGCCTCGTGGCGAAGATTCGTTGAGCGGCATTGGCGAAAGGTATTTTTCGGTGACGATCCGTTATTCGAAAGATTCCACACTCTCGACGAAGAACGCGACCCGCGCGAAAACCCAAACAGAAGCTACGGCATTTTCGCCTGTTTACCGCCAGAGTTGCCATCGCCCTATTGGCAGCTCCGGTTACGGTTGCTCCTCACGCGGGCATTCCGCCGCGCGCTCTGATTACACAACGCGTTCCTCCGTCGCGATTGCGTCCAACACGACATCGTGGAGCTCCGTTGGAACTGCATCGACAACTTGAAATGAAAAACAAACGGCAAGTTTAAAAGCGCTGGCTGCGGGACCGGCCAGTAACCGGCCGAAAAAACCGCCACCGCGACCAAGCCGATGTCGATCTCTTGAAAACACGAGGCCTGGGACCAAGATCAAATCGATCTGCTCGGGAAGCCGAAGCTCGCCTTTCGGATTTTGGGGAATGATGATCTCCGGAATTTTCCGCGCGTCGCAATCTAGTTTCAGTGGCGTAACGATCGGTTCACTCGGCAGCGGCGAAAACAGCACGACGCTTTGCGCTTCCTGCCAGCGCCCCATTAGCAAAACATTCTCACAGATTTCGTCGGAAAGCGATTGACGATCTTCCGCCGTCATGGCGCGCAATCGCTGCTTCATCATCTCCCGAAGCTCTGCCTCCTCCGCTGTCATCTCGTCAGCTTCTCGAAAATCTTTGCTTCAATGTGACAAGTTTATATCGTTCGCGGCAAGTGCCGATTCCTTTTTCGAAAAAAAGCCGAAGGAACATCGTTCGTCAGACGTCGGGAAACGGCGCTCAGGCCAAACGCTCCACCCGGGTGAAGTTGCGTCCGCGCGCGGATTGGCACCGGCGCAATTTTCTGACCGAAGTTCTAATTCCATCGCTCTTCATTAGGCGTGCCGGTGAGTTCGCGCCGCCGGTTTTCCCCAAAATCGGGTCCGCACAAATCGGTCTTACCTGGATCGGCCATGCGTCGTTTTTGATCCAAACGCACGAGGTCAATATTCTCATCGATCCAAACTGGTCGAAATGGCTGAAGGTCATAAAGCGCCTGAAGCAACCCGGCTTCGAGATTCACCATTTGCCGGCGATCGATTTTGTCCTCGTCACCCACGCGCATTTCGATCATCTCGATCGCCGCACCTTGCGCAAAGTCGCGGCCGATCAACCCATCGTCGTCCCAATCGGCGTGGGCAATCTCGTGCAAGACCTCGGATTTCACATCGTTCACGAGCTCGATTATTGGCAGAAGGTAAAACTCGGATCCGTCGACGTGTCGCTCACGCCTTGTTATCATTGGGGCGCACGATTTCTCGCCGATTTGCATCGCGGGTTCGGCGGATTCGTCATCACGGCAGATAATCGGACCATTTTCCATTGCGGCGACAGCGCCTTCTTTCCGGGGTTCAGGGAAATCGGCGAGCATTACAGGATCGACATCGCGCTGCTGCCCATTGGCGGATACGATCCGCCGACCGGCCGCGAAGTTCACATGAATCCGGAAGAGGCGATGCGTGCCTTCATCGAGCTGCGCGCAAAAACTCTGGTGCCGATGCATTACGGTAGCTTTCGGCTGGGTTATGAACCGCTGGAGGAACCGCTTGAACGTTTACTTGCTGCCGCGCGAGAACGCGACCTCCAGGACAAAGTGTTGGTCATGACCGAAGGCAAGCCGGTTGTTTTATGAAGAAAAAAACGCTTAACGCTCAACTGACCTCTGAATTGGACTTTGGACGCTGGACGTTGGGCGTTGGACGTTTGCTGTAAATGAACCCGCCTCGCTCTGCGCGTGGCGAAATACTCGGCGCCTGTGGAGCCGGAATTGTCGTCATCTTTTTCTGTCTGCTTCTTCTCCAGCACGACCCGCTCGTTTTTTGGAACGACGACTACGAACTGTCGATCTTGCCGGTCTTCGCGGATGTCGCCCGCAGTTGGAGCGAAGGCCATTGGCCGCTGCTCAGTCCGTATTCCTGGGTCTGCAACAATCTGGCCGGCGAATTTCAGTACGGAACGTTTTCCATTTTTGTAAACGCCGCCGTCGTTCTGACCTGGAAATTTCCACTGACTTTTCCGCAACAAGCTGCTGCGCTTTCCATTACTCACCTTTTCGTGCTCGCGGCCGGTGCGTTCTTACTCGCGCGCGATCGCAATCTATCTATTCCGTTGTCGATCTTCGTTGCGCTGATTGCGGCGTTGAACGGCTGGATTATTTGCTGGGGCGCGAGCGATTGGTTTGGCGCGCTGGGCGCTTTTGCCTGGTTTCCGTGGGCCTGGTGGGGATTGGAACGAGCGGTGAGATCGGAACGCATGGCGGATGGATTTGTCCTCCAGACAAACGAGTGCACTGGCCATCCTTCGCCACGCGACGCCCGATCACCTACCTATCATAAGCTGCTTACGATGCATCGTAGGCGGCTTATGGTAGCTGCGCTTTGGCCGGCGCCATTTGTTTACTTGGTCGTGACCGGTGGCTTTCCCTACACGGTTTTGATGCTGATGTCGCTCATCGCATGGCTGTCGATCAAATCGATAGTCGAGACGAAAAGTTTTATGTCGACCTTGCCGATGTTTTTTGGCGTCGCGCTCGGCATTGGTCTTTCCGCGCCCGCCTGGCTAGCGGTTTTTGATTATGTGCACGGTTCCGCACGGGAACTGCAGCCAGCAGCCATGCATTGGCAGTGGATTGTCCCATGGCGCGCACTCCCTGGCTTTCTTTTACCGTGCTGGACAGTCAACTGGGTCGATTTTTCGACACGCTATTTTCCGCACTCCGCGAACGAGCTCGCATGTGGCCTCGCGGCGCCGGCTGCCCTTGTCGCAGGATTTCTCAGCCGCGGCCGCGCATTCGTTAGGGAAATCAAATGGGACTTCATCTTACTCGGGCTCGTACTCTCTACTCGCCATGCTTCCGACTGTCGGTGTTTTCCGTTGGAGTTTTCGCTGGCTGCCATTGTTCCATCTGATTCTCTCGATTTGCGCGGCCGAAGCGCTGCAACAGATTCCGCGGTCAGCCCCGAACGCTTTTGGGGCGGCTACCACTGCGCTCGCGCTTGTTGTGTTAACCGCGATCACCATGTCGATCCTACATCTCGGTGGAGCTTACGCTTATCCATTAATTTGGATTTTTTTCGCGATCTCCGTTGTGTGGGTTGTTTGGGAATTTTTCGTCCGGCTCGAATCAATGCGGAAATGGGCACCGGCATGTATTACCTTCGCGGCGCTGCTCGCGACTAATTTTTGCATTCCACCAAACTGCGGCGTGCCGAAATACAATCTCGATCAAAAATTGCTCGAACCGGTGCCGCTCGATCAGCAACGGCTCTATTTGAGCGTTTATCCGCCGCCGGAATTGAATTACCGCGTTGAAGTCAAACCACAATCGATTGGGCAAGTCGTTAGGCCGGGCAGCACCTCGATGTGGGCTGGGTTGCGTTTTGTAAACGGCTACAGTCCGATTCGGCCTGCCGGCGTCGCGCGCGAATTCAGCTTCGAGGTTCACGGTGAAATCGATCGCTCGGTCGGCGAATCACTTCTTCGCGACAAATCCGGTGCCCTGGCTGAACTGGGCATCGATGGGATCGTTGTTGCGAACGAGGTAACTGTGGAGCCACCGCCGCCGGAATGGCAGTTTGTCTTCGCAAATGAAGAAGGGCGCGTTTTTCATCGAGCCGGTAGCCCGCTTGCGCGAGTGCGCTCGGTCAACTGGATTGATTCGCTACCCAACCAGGAATTTGCGAGTGCGACCATATCGCGAATCGACGATTCGCGTCAACGTGTGGTCGTCAATGTAGATGTACCGCTCGGGGATAAACCGGCCTTACTTAAGTTTTCGCGCCCCTATTTTCGCGGTTACATCGCGAGCATTGGCGAAACAAAACTGGCCGTCGATTCCTATCGCGGTCTCATTCCGGTCGTCAAAGTGCCGGCTGGATCGCATGGCCAGCTGACTCTCACCTATCGGCCTTGGTGGTTGACATTGGGAGGCGCAGTCGCGGTGGTCAGCGGCGTGGTCTTGATGGTGGGATTGCTTGGAGCGCTCCGAAACTTCATCAGCGCGGAAGCGTAAAAATTTCTACCGGCTGCTCGACACCTTTCACCAATTGAGCCGGCAGGGCCTGCAATACTGCCGGCCGCTGCAGCGCGTCGCACGTGGCTTTGCTCATGAGCAATGTCGTGCCGAGCGTTTTGTTCAACGCTTCGATGCGTGAGGCCACGTTGACCGTGTTACCGATCACGGTGAACTCCATCCGTTCCGGCGACCCGATGCTTCCGACAATCACTGGCCCAGTATTGATGCCGATGCCGACGCCCAGGGGTTCCTCGCCGCGTTGCGCACGCGCTAAATTGAGACGTTCCAGCGCGCGTTCCATGGAGCGAGCGGCGGCAAGCGCCTTGTCTGCATGGTTGCGGGCCGTACTGCCCACGCCGAAGAGCGCCATGAAACCGTCACCGAGAAATTTATTGATCATACCGCCGTGCTCGCCCTCGACTACCTCCACCATTGCGCGCAAGAACTCGTTGAGCAGGCCCACGGCCTCGTTAGGTGCGAGCTCCGCGGAACGCGCGGTGAAAGATCGGATATCGACAAACATCACGGTGATCTCTTGTTCGGTGCCGCCAAGACCGGGATCGCGCGCGAGGATCTGCTCAGCGGCTTTTCTGCCCACGTGCAGACCAAACGTTTTGCGCAATTGCTCCTTCTCACGTAATCCCGCCACCATTCGGTTGAATTCGCTAATGAGAGCGCCGAATTCGTCCGCCCGGCGCAACGGTACTTCGACGTCAAGTTGGCCTTCGGTTACGGAGTGTGCCGCAGAGCGCAATTGATTGACCGGCTCGGCGACGGAGCGGCCAATCAGCACCGCCGAACAAAGCCCAAAGGCAATCCCAATTGTTCCCACGAAAAGACCGAACCATTGTGGATTTGTGCCCGGCGAAACCGGCGCGAAAATGAGCAGGAGAAGCGAGCCGATTGGACAAATTCCCGCTGAGATCGCCCACATCAATCCGCGGACGCGCAACGAGATCGGGCGAATTCCTTTCAGGCGATCGGCGCGAACATTTTTGAAAAACACCGGAAACAATCCCCAGTGACTGACCAGCTCAACCAGAAAGAAGCTTTGGGTGAGAGCAATAAATCCCGAGACGGCAAAGGAAATCGGGAGGTGCCAGAACAACTGTGCGCCTAACGAGCGACCAGCCAGCGACAACGAGATCAGGAACACTGGAATGCAGAGAAACCACGTAACCGCCGAGATGATCGCGCCAGACCATGGCAGATTGACCAGACGCCGCCGCGCCGAGTCGAGTTCTTCGGCTGGAATTATTTCGTCGCGAAGCAACTGGCCAAAAACCGGTCGAAGGGAAAAGACCAGCCGCAGCCAAATAAAGATCGCTACCGGAAAAGCAATCGCATTCCACACAATCACCGTGTTGACGAACCGCTCCCGGAGCCCAGCCGCGCGCAACAACGGATCGACGATTTCGAGATTGTACCAAATGTTGAATATGCTCCCAAGAATCTGCGGAATGACTGGCGTGAGTGCAGTGAGGAGAAGAGGATTACGGACCGCTGAGCGCATAGGTTTTAACGCAGCGTCCATGGTTGGAAATAATCGAGAAGAATCAAATGCCCGGGCAAATGCTCCTTGTCGTATTCGTGCACGAGCCAGGAAAACTTCGTCAGTTTTCCAAAATGAAATCCGCGCGCGAACGGCGCGAACATATCATCCTCGTGGCTCGGAAAAATGTAGCTCGGCTCTAACTGCCTAACGACTTCAGTGAAGCGGGCGCGACTGTCCGGTAAGGCCACACCCAAAATTGCAAGATCGATGCGCCAAGGCACGACTTCGCTGTCGTGTCCCAACTCGACACTCGGCGGTGTGCCCGGAACGCCCCCTGAGTCGATGTAAATTCGCTTGCCCGCCGCCTCGATCACAAAAGCAAGCGGCTCCCCCATGCACCAATCGGAGGCTTTTACCGGTGGCATCAGCCGCTTTTCAATCTCACCTGGCGCTCTGGGCCGTTCCCTTCCTGAGAAATGATCGCTCGCCAGATGTGTGCATCGCTCGAACGGAACTTTCCCGAGAAGCCGGTCGTGTTGCGCCTTTAGAACCCGAATTGTCCATGGACTAATCGCTCGTACGCTTCCCGGTTGCACTGTTTCGCATTGGTTAGGCGAAATTCCGACTGACTCAATCAATTGCATCGCAGTCGGACCGGAAAAGATTCGCGCGCCAGTTTGCTTCGCGATATCCGGAACATCAAGCAGATGATCGAAATGTGCATGCGTGACCAGAATCGCCTCAACATGTGGGCAAACATGTTTCAAACCTTCACTTACCCGCTGAGGACTTGATTCGATCCGTTGATTCAATACGGCCGGCCAAAATCCAACGCGTGTGAAATATGGATCAACAAGTAAAATATGTTTGCCGGTCTCAAATTGAAATCCGTTTACGCCAAGATAAGTGACGCGAATCGCATTCGCTGGTGCCGGTGCAGATGGATCCTTGTCAGCTACAATAAGCGATGGATATTTTCCCAGCCCTGCGTGTGCAATTAGTGCGGCCAGCAAAAATAATGCGCAGATCGTCAGTTTCATCAGGGGGGTGGAGTAGTGAAGCAGGGGAGTAATGATCGCAAATTATCGGCTGATCATTACATCACTCCCCAACTCCATTACTCCAGCCCTAATACACGTCGCGCTTGTAGCGCTTGTCGCTCTTGAGCTTCTCGACGTAGGCGTTGGCCTCATCGATAGATTTGCCGCCCTGCGCCTGCACGATTTTGCGCAGTGCGGCATCGACATCCTTGGCCATTCGGCGGGCGTCACCGCAAACGAAAAACTGCGCGCCCTCGGAATCGATCCATTTCCAGATTTCCGACGCGTTCTCGAGAATACGGTGTTGGACGTAAATCTTATGGGCTTGATCGCGCGACCAGGCGCAATCGAGTCGTGTGAGAATGCCGTCGCGTTTGAATCGATCGAAATCCTCTTTGTAGGCATAGTCGCAATTCTCCCGTTGTGCTCCGAAGAAGAGCCAATTTTTCCCTTTCGCTCCGAGCGCCTGTCGTTCCTGCAGATACGCGCGAAAAGGCGCGATACCAGTGCCAGGTCCGATCATGATGACGGGAGTGTCCGGATTTTCCGGCAGATGAAAATGCTTGGCCGAGCTAGGATAAACCGGCACCGGAACATTGTCCGCGCGTTCAGCCAAAAATGACGAGCAAACGCCTTTGCGCACGCGCCCGTGACTTTCATAACGGACGACGTTGACGATTAAATGGACTCGCTCGGGATAAACGCGCAGGCTTGAGGCGACCGAGTAGAGCCGCGGCTGCAGTTTCGTGAGCAGCCCAACGAATTCTTCCGGGCTGAACTTCACCGATGGATGCTCATTCAAGAAATCAATCACTTCCATGCCCCAAAGATATCGATCCAAATCTTCCTTGCGGTCCGGCTGTAGCAAGTCTTTCAACAGCGTCGAGGAGTTTGCGCGTTGGGTGATCGCTTTCAAGAACTTCGGTGTCGGCTGAGTGATGGAATAATCGCGTAAAAGTGCCTCCCGAAACGGCTTTTGAGTTTTTGCCGCCGGCACTGGCTCATCGCCTTTCGCCCCGATTGCGTGAATGATTTCTTCCAGCAGTTCCGGATCGTTACTCGCATAAACCGCGAGTGAATCGCCCGGTTCGAAGCTCAATCCCCAACCGTTGAGATCGACCTCGAAATGGCGCGTGTCCTTTTCCGATTCCGGGCCGCTCAAACGGCGATTGACAACGAGCTTTCCGGGGAATGGATTGCTCCGCGTCCAAGGCGAAGCCGGTACCGCTGGTTTGGGCGGAGCGGTAACGTTCGGCATATTTTTGATGGAGTGCTGGAGTAATGGAGTAGTGGAGTAATGGGACTGCAAATCAACAATTCATCACCGTAAGACTCCAGCCTCCATTGCTCCATTAATACACGTCGCGCTTGTAGCGTTTCTCGCTCTTAAGCTTTTCGACGTATTCGTTCGTTTGCTCTTCGGTTTTGCTGCCCTGTTCTTGGATGATTTTGCGCAGGGCCGCATCGACATCTTTGGCCATGCGGCGGGCGTCGCCGCATACGAAAACATGCGCGCCTTCTCCGTCGAGCCATTTCCAAATCTGAGCCGCATTTTCTAACATTTTGTGTTGGACGTACGACTTGCCAGCCTGGTCGCGCGACCACGCGCAATCGCAGCGCGCGAGAAACCCGTCACGTTGATGCTGTTCTAATTCATCGCGGTAAAAATAATTGCAATGCTCGTGCTGCGAACCGAAGAAGAGCCAGTTCTTGCCCTTCGCGCCGATTGCTTTGCGCTCCTGCAAATATGCCCGGAACGGTGCAATGCCAGTGCCCGGACCAACCATGATGATCGGCGTGTTGACATCCTCTGGCAGGCGAAACTTAGACGTGTTCGGAAAAAGCGGCACTGGCGCTTTGTCCGCACGTTCGGCCAAAAAAGTCGAGCAAACGCCTTTGCGCATCCGGCCGCGACTTTCGTAATGGACGACGTTGATCGTGAAATGCACTTGATCAGGATGCGCTTTCAGGCTCGACGAAATCGAGTACATGCGCGGCATCAATTTTGCCAGGGTGTCCACGAATTCCTGTGGCTTCCATTTGATCGACGGATGCTCGATCAGAAAATCGATCACTTCCATGCCCCACAAATACGCGTCGAGGTCCTGCTTTCGTTCCGGCTTGAGCAGGTCATTCAAGAGTGGCGCTGCACTCGCGCGCTCGGCAATCGTTTTCAAAAATCTCGGCGTCGTTTGGGTGATGCGGCAATCGCGAAGCAACGCTTCGCGCAAGCTGGTATTGCCATTCGGGCCATTGACTGACTCGTCGCCTTTCGCTCCGATCGTTTTGATGAGCTCGTCGGCCAATGCCGGGTCGTTTGTTGGCCAGACCGTCATTGAGTCGCCGACTTCATAGTTCAAGCCCCAGCCTTTGAGGTCGACTTCGAAATGACGCGTATCCTTTTCCGAACCTTCGCGGCACAAGCTGCGATTAACGACGAGCTTGGCCGGAAATGGATTTGTGCGCGTGTACGGGCCTGCCATCGCCGTAGCGGCGCTCTATGAGCGTTGAAAAAATTTCTTCTTCATCGGTGGTAAGCGTACAGTCATAGACCGCCGCTACAGCAAAAATTTCAGCCGTCGTTACCGATCGCGAGGGTCGGACAAACTTCCATCGCCCGCTGCGCCGCAGCGGTTTCTTCGTCGTTCTCCGGTTGCTTTATGAAATACACCGCCGTCTCGTCTTCATTCGTTTTCAGAAGATTCGGTGCTTCCTCAAGACAAGTGCGGCACATCGTGCACGTCACGTCCACATACCATGCTCCCGGAGCGTTCAGAGGTTGTTTGCTGTTTTTGTCAGCCATAGCAGCTTAATTTCTACTAGGTCTGCTTACGCGCGGCAATTCATTTCTGGGGAGCGCACGCGCCTCGCGTGCTGGTTTAGGCGCCTCGCCGAAACAGTCCTTTCGGAATGCGGCCCGATACAGAACAGACGAAAAGTTCGTGATCGCGAGGGCGCGATCGTCAACACGCGAGGTGCGTGCGCTCCCCAGAATCTTCGAGTGGTCCGTGCCGTTTCCCGGGAAAAAACTCAAGGAAGGGGGTTTCGAAAGCGCTCTTTTTATTTCGGCGACTTAAAGCCGCTGTTCCTTGATTCTCTGGCACAAACTTACCGCTTTGGCGTCGGAGTCGGAATCGGGCTCGGTTCCACCTCCGGTTCGGCGGGAGAAATCATCGGCGAAGGTGACGGCGTCGGTGTTGATAACGGCGTGAGTACTTCGCCGCTTTTCGTCGCCAACACGCCGCCTGAAACTGTCACGTCTTCGACGAAATACAGTTCTCCTATGCCGCGGCGATCGACATCTTTGCCTTCGGCGAATGTCGAGCTTCGATAAAAGCGCTCCATCTCATCTAGATGAAACGGCCGCGAGCCGCGCCGGCCAAACACGACTGTTTGCCCGCCGGTTTCATCAACCACGCGATCGCGCTCGAGTCCGCGCGAAACGCAAATTGCTTCGCCTTTCGTGTGATAAGTGGCGATCAATTTGGGATTTGGGCGCGGACTGAATCCTTGCGCGCCCGAAACTGTATCGGGCGAAATCAATTGCACGACGCGCAAACCGTTTTTGCCGTCGGCCAAGAGCGCGAATTGTGAAGCGTTCACGCTGCCGATCTGCACCGCGCGCGTGTCGTTCAGCGCGCCGTTCGCGTTGAATATTTGATCGATGAACGGTCGCTCCGGATTTTCAATATCGACAATCGCGAGTCCCTCGGGTCCGTTCGCGATGTAGGCGTAAGTGCGCGCGACATACAAACGACCTGGATGATTGAGCCGCACTGTCGCGCGCGGAATCGGGATTGGCCGCGTCGGTTCGGTAAGATCGACAATTTTCAATCCATCATCATCGGTGATGAAGCCGTAGCGAAATTGCACCCCGATGCAGCGCGGATTCCGCAGAAATCCATTCGTTAGGCTGCCGGTCATACGCGGGTGCATCGGATCGCTAACATCGACAACGTAAAGCCCGCGCGGCGTCGTCATGTAGAGCCGATGCCCGGCGGCGGCGACAAACGTTGCGCCCGTCAACACGCCGTTGGGATTGAAACGGACCGCGTCGTTGAGGAAATTGTTATCAGGATTGCCGTCCACCAGTGTGGCGACGTTCGGGATGACGAGGCCCTCTTCACGATCCGACACATAAACAAACGCGTAGAAGAGATCGATCGGTTGTTCTTCGTTTTCTGGAATGTGCAAACGCCCCGGATCCAGCGCGAGTGTGCTCGGCAAAGCGACACTGGTCGCGTATTTCGTGTGGACGCGGGTGCGTTGGCCGAGCGGCGACACTGGCGCGCTGACGATGCGTTCTGAGAAACCTTTTTGGTCGATGTTAGCAACATCGAAGACTTCAAAACCGCCGGGGCCGTTCGCGGTGTAAAGATATTCGCCGCGCAAGACGATGTCCTGAATGTCGTGACCACTGTGTTCGTATGCTTCGGTGAGAACCGAGCCGCCATCGACATGTTTCTTGTAGTTGCCCGGGTAGGCGATTGAGTGCAGGTGACTGCCAATGGCCGCTTGCGGCTCATCGGACTCAGTCCAAACCACGGCGTGAAGTCCTTCGTGGCCCTCACCGACGTAGGCGTAGCGTCCAAAGAAATTTACCGTGCCGGTGCCGAAGCCTAACAACTGCGTCATCCAGGCGTTGTTGTCGTTGCTTTTAGATAAATGGCAGTCAGTGCAATTTTTTGTTGTCCCGACACTGCTAGTGGTGTGCGGGAAATGCGGGTTGAAGGCCTGGCCGCTGTAACCTTCAGCAGAAAAGGTCTGCTGCTGCGAATAAACCCATTCGCGGTTCTGATTTTGCGAGCTGACGACGACTGCGCTGGACGATCGGATCACCGCCATCCGGTTTTTCTTCACCGTGCCATCAATGCCGAGCATGAAAACGTCGTCGCGCACCACCTGCGGATTGTAGGTCGTGAAGTTTCGGTCGGTGACGCCTTCGAATTTGTTTTGCGGGACCCGCTGGTTCGCTTTCATCGGCAAATGGCAACCGAAACAACTCGTCGCCCATGAGCTGTGGCAGATTTGGCAATCCATCGCCGAGTTGTCATGCGCTAACCGAACGCGCCGCTCTGCAACGTGACCGCTTAAAGCGGTCAAGCTCTCGGAAGCGTTCGCGGCGGTTGGGACAACACCGCCCCAGGTTTTTCCATCACGTCGCAGCGTTTTTGCGTAAGCCGATTTTGGATTGTAGTGCGGCGAGAGCGGATCAATCGTGTCAATCGTTTGAGGAATTTCCCAGCGCACATCGGGCGACATGCTCGATTGCTGGAAAAGCTTGTTACCCTCCCAAACAAATCGCGGGCCGAACGGTGTATTGCTGGTGTTGAGCAAATCGATTTGTCCTGCGTTGCCGCTCGTGATCAGCGTCGGGCGCTGATCAATCGTGCCGTGACAATCTATACATGTGCTCGCGGTTGCGTTGCGCGGCTCGCCGTAGAGCATGCCGTTGCCATGAACATCGACAAGGAAATGGCAATCGCCGCATTGCATCCCGTGCGCCAGGTGGACGTCTTTCAAGTGAACCGCTTTCGCAAACTTCCGCGGATCGTCATTGTCGATCGTCTTGTCGTCGAGATCGAGCAAGTTGCCTTTGCGGTCGTGTTTAAAAATTGCGCGGAACACCCAGCCGTGTCCGTGATAATCAGCAAACTGGGTGTGTTTGAGCTGCGGATTCAATTCGGCGACGCGATCGAGAAAATCTTTGTCGCCCCAAAGTCCACGTGCCGCCGCGGCTTCTGGGTTCACCATGGTCGATCGTACGAGCTCGTCGTCAGTGGGATTATGTTGCTCCCGGGGGTACATCAGCTCGCCGTCGGTCTCCTGGTCCCACCAGGTGTAACCGAGGTACGGATTCACGAAGAGATTTCCTTGGTGCATGTGGCAATTCATGCATTGGCTTGACGGAATCGAGCGCGTGAACTGGTGGATGATCGGATGACCGCGCTCGGTTTTCGGAATCGATTCATCGGCTGTGAAACTCAGACCTTGATGACCGTACTTGCTCCACCAGTCCGAATTCGTCGGCGAGCGATCGTTCGCATAGACGACATGACACGCCGAACAACCGCTCGACCGATAATCGCCTGGATGATCGTTCGATCCAAAAAATCCGAGCAGGGGGTCGTGCAACCGCGTTTTTTGCAGACCGAGAAAAACGGGATCAGTGCGATTAAGCGTTCCAAGTCCACGTTCCGACAAGCGGCGATCAGGATGGCCATTTGGTTCGTCGCTAGTCGGCAGGCCTAACGAAAGCGGTTTGCGTTCGCCTTTTTCGAAGATGCGCAGAATGTTTCCCGGATTGCTCAAGTTGAAGCGCGGCAACGGTTCTATGAAGGGCAGGATGCCGTGGACGCGAGTGTCCTGAGGCGAGACCGGCGTGTAATTGACGAGTTTGAGCGGTGCACCGTCCGCAGAGTATGCCTGGCCGAAGCGGTAGTTCTTCAGGGAAAACGCGCCGTTATTATATAGAGCTGCGCCCCACAGCATGGCGCCGTGGTTCATCATGCTGTGATCGACGTTGCGAATGATTTCGCCATGACAAAGGCCGCAGGCTTGCTGCGCGACCCGAAGATCGCCGGGGTTGAGAAAGCGAATGAACTCAGGCGACTCGTGATTGAGCCATGCGTTTGAATTCGGCGGTTTGGCCGAAGTTTTCCAAAACTCTCTGTTCTTTGGAAGGATGTGCGCTTGCTCTTTCGGCAGGCCACGCGCCGCATTGCCGCCGTGACAATCGGTGCAGCCGAGCACGACATGCTCGACTTTGTGCATTGGCTCGACGCCTTTGTGACATTCCAAACAGCCGACGCTTTTTGTGTTCGCTTCGGCCTGCGTTTGGTCGATCCAATTGCGCGGGGGAAGCGCCGCACGAGAGATTGTCGATTTTGTAACAGGAACGGACGTTGGGGGGCCGTAGCCGGAAGTTGTTTCTTCCGCGACCGCCGCGCTCGATATGCTAAAGAGCAACAACAGAAAACGTTCAACGCTCAACGTCCAACGCTGAACGTTCAACTTTGGAGTTCGCGGCCTCACTTTGAGTTCTTTTCTGCGGTTCGAATACTGGCCGCGAAAATTTTAATCAATTCTTCAGTTTCGGTCAGAAGTGCACTAATTCGGTTTAGCGGGAGTAACTCACGTCGCGCGATAAAGCGAAGCCAACGCCTGACTTCCTTCAACTCTTTGAAGCAAACGCCCAGCTTGTGAATGAAGTCTTTGCGAGATTCGGCCGCTTGAACCTCGCCATGATTCGCAAATGGCGACGTACCGCATCGCAACAACTGACCGGCAATGTGGTTTCCAGTGCGGGACGTCGGTAGCGCTTCGACGAGTTTCGTCAGTCGAACGGTGAATTCGAGCAATCTATCTTCCAAATCGAAGCGCGTACAGCTCTGTCGTTGAGCGTTGGACGTTGGATGTTGAGCGTTGAGCGTTTCTGCTTTCGCGACGTAAGCGCTTTCCTCCTCGTTTACGCGCCATTCGATAATGGGTGTTCGGCGTTGGCCTCCGGCTCGGAGGGCCATACGGCTCGGAGAGGCGTTCGGCGTTTTCTTCATTCAATAGGTCAGCGTTAGCGTCACGATTGCGCTGTAGAGAAACGGATCGACATGTCCTGGCGGCGGGCTGTGAAAACCAAACACGGGCACGGTGTTAGTGCGGTAAATATCTTTGTAACCCGACCGCGGAATCAGAAAGCCGACACCCGCGGTCAAGATGATGTTGTCAGTGAGCAGCGGTCGCCATTCGAAGCCAGTACTGCAATCGAGCGCGAAATCGTTGCTGGCGTGGTTCGTGAAAAGGACAAGCTCGGTCGTCGCCGTATCGACTGTCCGAATGTAGTTTATGTTGGTGAAACTTCGCAGTTTTGGTGTGATGTCAGCGTCGAGGCCATAGCCGAAAATGAGCGCGCCGGGGTTGACGAAGTTGGCCTGGCCTTCGGATTTGCTCGTGCGAAAATCGATCACCAGACTGTCGCGCTGCTTAAAATTCACGGCTGTGCCGGCGAGATTAAATCCCTGATGCGAAAAGAAGCTGAACGGCCCGCCAATGAAAAACGGCCGGTCAAAGACCGTGTCGAAGCCGGTTGCTTCCGAATTTGCTGGGTTGGAGTCGCCGCTTGCGTAAAAGATCGACAACTTGTGACGCATCCAATCTTTATCGACTGACAATTCGAGCGCGGCCATTTGCGCGTTGATCGAAACGCGCTGGCCGGCGATGCCGTTCAAGCTATCTTCGCCGAGCACTTGATAGAATGCGTGATCGATGTTGAGCCAGCCGATGTGCCCATCGCCGGTCCAGCCAAGGTAATAAGCTTGTAGGTAGTGATCCGCCACGGTACCGATCGGCGCCGGCCGAGTGATGAATCCGTTTTTGTCGTAGTGGCGGCTATTGTTGTCGAAGTCTGCGAGAAAGCTCAGCTCGCCAGTGTAACCTTTCCAGATCAAGTCCTGCCGGAAAACGTTCGCGACATAAATCTGTTGTTTACGCCGGCTGAATTCGTTGAGATCCGAATAGGTATCCTTCTCCAGCATGTCGAACGCGGCGATGTTGTATTGCCAGCGGTTATTGTCGTAGTTGCCGAAAATCCGCACACCGAGATTGGTATCGTTGAAAATGAAACCGCGGAAGTCGCTCACGAACGGCTGAATACCAACGCGCATGGAAACGAAGTCGTAGTTGTTCGACAAATCGCGTACATGAATTTCGCCGAACGCTTCCTGCAGCGAATAGAACTCTTTTTCGCGCGTGGTCCCCTTCTGCGGATTCGGGTTGACCACATTCCGCTCTTCGACGTCGATGTAATTGTGGTTGTAGACACCTAGGACGCGCAGCGCCCAGTCAACCGGCTTGAATGCAGTCTCGCCCTGGAAAAGATCGATCCCGATTGAAAAATCGTTGGCGTAGAAATACTGGTCGCTCAGTCCAAAAAATTCCGAGCTGTTCGGTCGCGCTGCACTCACGCCACTTGGGGTGGGCAGTTTGCGCGCTTCAAATTGAAAAAAATCCTCCGCCGTAATGTTGAGGAAAATATCCTGACCGATGATCGGTGCGTCGCCTTTCAGCGTGCTCTGCAAGTAGGGATGCCACAAACGCAACTCGGATTGATACGGCGTTTCGGTTGACGGGTCAGCGTATCGTTTCCAGCGGCCGAAGCCGATGAACCACCGGTTTGGTTCCGGCTGCGCGCCCGGCAGCAAACCCTCGCCTTGTTCCGTTTCCGGATAGGTCTCGTATTCCAATTTCTTTCGACGTGGCACCACTTCACGCACCCCTTTGCGCGGAAGCTCAAGCGAGCGGGGCAACGCCTCCTGTCCGTATTCCGGTAGCTGGGGCAAAATCGGCGGGAAAAGTTCCGGCGGCACCGGCGCTTCCGGTTGTTCGCGCTGCGAGGCACCTGGATCCGGGTTAAATTGAGTTGGTGGCAACGGTTCTTCGCTTTGCGCGACAAGAGTCGCGTTTGCCAAAATCAAATCGGGCTGTAGCGAGAGGACGTCCTTGACCTCGAGAGTTTTGCCCGGATTAGGATCCGCCGTTTGCCCAGACAACGTGCTGCTGTCGGTCGAGAAAACGATTCCGACAGAGAGCAGAAACTTCCAGCGCGCAATAGTACCGGTGAACAACGGGGCTGGCCAGCGCATCGAGCGCGAGAATGCACGAAGTCACTACTTCTTGGCAAGCCTGCCGCAGTAGCGGGGGCCAGTGCCGTCAAGATCAACAATTTATGTTTTTTGCTGGCGGATGATTATTGGACCTGATAACTAAGCCGACCACCGATGAGGTTTCGGGCTTCTTTAGCGCTGATGGCCCTTACACTTTTTTCGGTTTGCGAGCTGTCTGCCCAAGTGCTCAACCCGCCAGCGGGATCGACCTTCACCTCGTCCAGCGAAACCTTGGGCTGGAGCGTGGTAGGTGTGGGCGATTTTAATCGTGACGGTCATCCAGATTACCTGCTCTACAATGGCACCACGCGCCAGACGGCCATATGGTATCTTAACAACAACGTTCTAATCTCCGGTCTGTATGGGCCCACTCTTCCTGCTGGCTGGAGCGTGGCAGGCGTAGCTGACTTTAATCGGGATAGCCACCCAGACTGTCTGCTTTACAATGGGAGCACGCGACAGACGGCCATATGGTATCTTAACAACAACGTTCTAATCTCCGGTCTGTATGGGCCCACTCTTCCTGTCGGCTGGAGCGTAGTGGGTGTGGCCGATTTTAATCGGGATGGTTATCCGGATTACCTGCTTTACAACGCAACCACACGCCAGACAGCGATATGGTATCTTAAGAACAACATTCTAAGCACGGGTCTGTATGGTCCTACTCTGCCCGTCGGCTGGAACGTAGTGGGCGTAGCGGATTTTAAAGGCGACGGTCATCCAGATTACCTGCTTTACAACGCAAGCACGGGCCAGACAGCGATATGGTATCTTAAGAACAACGTTCTAAGCACGGGTCTGTATGGTCCTACTCTGCCCGTCGGCTGGAACGTAGTGGGTGTAGCCGATTTTAAAGGCGACGGTCATCCAGATTACCTGCTTTACAACGCAAGCACGGGCCAGACAGCGATATGGTACCTTAACAATAACGTTCCAAGTGCCGGTCTATATGGTCCAGCGCTTCCTCCACCTCCGACGCCAACGCCGGCGCCTTCGCCGACGCCCACTCCCGCTGGCTCTGATCCACTTACCGTGGCTGACGTTCAAAACGTCATTAATCGTGCGGTCACACGCGCGGTACAAGTTTCGCCCAACAGTGTAATCGCCGTGACCGACCGCGAAGGTTACGTGCTTGGTGTTTGGGTCGTACGCGGCGGTTCGGCCACTCCAGGCGAAATCGCCACCGCCGTGAGCAAGGCGGGCACGGCCGCGTATCTAAGCAGTAACCAAAACGCGTTCACCACGCGGACAGCCGGGTATATCATCCAGCAACATTTTCCAGTAGGCGTGATGGACACGGCACCGGGTCCGCTCGTTGGCGTCGGTCTCTCGAGCCTTTTTGTTTCCGACGTAAACCATTTCAAAAAGACTGACCTGACACCGTGCCCACCGGCTGTGCCGCCGGCATTACAGTCACCTGGAACGCTGGGGACAACAATTCCCTTCACCTCGCTTGATGGCGCACCTGGTGGCGTTCCTCTTTACAAAAACGGGGCCTTGGTCGGAGGTGTAGGCATAACCGGCGCGGGCACTCCGCTGCCACCGATTTCCTCGACTGCCACGCTGGCGTTCTGCGCCACGACGCTCTCACCGGGGATAGCGCGAGCCGAAAATCCTTTCGTTTATATAGGAGGCTACGATGCAGACGAGGATATTGCGCTAGCGGGACAAACTGGTTACGCGCCTTCGCCGGGTATCACTGCGGACAACGTTTTCCTTGGCGGCATCCGGCTCCCTTACACAAATTCGTCCACCTCCGTCTCCGGAACGATCACATTACGGGGTAACGCCGATCCGCAGTTTCCGATTCAGGGTTCGCTGGGCCCGCCACCGGGCATCGTGCCTTACGTCTTTGCAGGCGTTCCTGGTGAAATTCGTCAGCCGATCATCAACGATCCGTTGCCGGGGACGATCAACGGCCAGCCACGGCTGAGCGCCACTGAAGTCGCCGGCATCATTAACTACGCCGCGCAGCGGGTGAAAATTACGCGCGCGGCCATTCGTCTTCCCATTGGAACGCAGATGGAAGCGTTCATCACCGTGGTAAACAATCCGAATTCGCCGGGGGTGACACCTACCGTGCTCGGAACATTCCGTACTGGCGAAGCGACGCTATTCAGTTGGGACGTAGCCGTGCAGAAAGCGCGCACTGCGCTTTATTACTCGAGCCACGACTTTCTCGAGTTCGGACTTGATATTGCCATGTCCACCCGCTGCATCGGTTTCCTGGCGCAGTGCAACTACCCGCCGGGCATCGATGGTAACTCATCCGGCCCATTCCTTGATGACCAGGCCGCCTTTTCCGGGTTTGTTGGCAACGTGTGCGCTGATAGCGTCACCTTTACTGCATCGCCAGGCACGCCCGGACTGCGAAACGGGATCATTCCAGACTTGCCTAACGGCATTACCATTTTTCCAGGTGGCTTGCCGCTTTATCGCAATGGCGTGCTGATCGGTGCCATCGGCATCAGCGGCGACGGCGTGGACCAGGACGACATCGTGGCCGCATCCGGGACTCACGATTTTCTCGCGCCCTTCGGCATCCGCTCCGACCAATTCTCCTTCCGTGGCACGCCTTTGCCGTACGTAAAGTTTCCGCGCGATCCGGGATTGTGAGGTCGGCATCTGCACTTTCGCGAAGACCACCGTCAAACGTGCAGGACATTGCTCACGCGCGAAATCTGCCGCCACAGATCTGTTTTAACGGTAGCGACGCCGCGCTGACCCTACCGTCGCTCGCGCGCGATCATTCGATTCGCACGGCGTGCGTCTTGTCCAAACGCAAGACCTGGCCCGATTGTAACGACACGGTCTGTTTTGGATCGACAATTTTTTTTTCGTCGAGCTGGACGCTGCCTTGCTTGATTAAGCGGCTAGCTTCGGCGCGCGATTTTTTTTTCCGGAATACGTCTTCGAATACGGTAACGACAATCCCGACCAGGTCATCAGCGCGCGCGGCGAATTTTGGAAGGTCGGCATCGGCCAGACGTTTTTCGCTGAAACGTGCATTCCAGTCTTCGAGAGTTTTTCGCGCGATCTCCGGCGAGTGATAAGTCTCCACGATCTTGAAGGCGAGTTGCTTTTTTGCTTCCAGCGGGTGAGCACTGGGATCGAGCTCGTGTCCCAGCAGCAACGGATAATAGCGCTCCATCAATGCGTCGGAAATGCTCATGAGTTTTCCAAACATCTCCGCGGCAGGCTCGCTTACGCCGACGAAGTTGCCGAAACTCTTGCTCATTTTTCTGCCGCCATCGAGTCCTTCGAGGATGGGCAAGAGAAAAACGACCTGTTGGGGTTGGCCCTCTTCCTTTTGAAGATCGCGCCCCACTAAAATGTTGAAGAGCTGGTCGGTCCCGCCCAGTTCCACGTCCGCTTTAACCATCACCGAGTCCCAGCCTTGCATGATCGGATATTGAATCTCATGCGCGTGGATTGCTTGCTGATTGTCGATCCTGGCGCGGAAATCTTCGCGCTGGAGCATTTGCTGCAAACTTACGCGGCTGTTCAATCGGAGAACGTCTTCAAACGACATCGCGCGAAACCAATCACCGTTGCAGACTGTTTCCGTGCGTACGGGGTCGAGAATTTTGAACGCCTGGTCGCGATAAGTTTCCGCGTTGGCCATCACTTCCTTGTGCGTGAGATGTGGGCGCGTCGCGGACCGGCCGCTTGGGTCGCCAACCATCCCGGTGAAATCGCCGATGATGAGAACAGCTTGGTGACCGAGATCTTGAAATTGGCGCAGCTTACGTAAAACGATGGTGTGACCGAGGTGAATATCCGGCGTCGTTGGATCGACCCCAAGTTTCACACGAAGCGGCCTCCCGAGCGCGAGCTTTTCGCGAAGCTCCGCTTCACTGATGATCTGCGCGGCGCCTTTCTTTAGGAAAGCGAGCGGTTCATCCGATTGCAATTTTTCCACGACGAAGATTATTGCGCCTTCAGTCGCCTGTCACGTTCGCGACGCCCCTGCCCCGGGCCGGCGCTATTTATTTTTGTTCAACAGCTCGCGCACCTGCTCGATCGTGAGCGGCGGATTTTGCCGGTCGAGCGATTTCTGACTTTTGCCGCGATCGAGAAACGGCCGTTGGTCAGCGAAAGGTCGGCTATCTTTCGCCTTTTGGCCGTCTGGTGCGTTGTGCAGTTTCGTCACGGATGAAGTCGAATAACTGTCGGGTGAATTCTTTGCCTGCTTCTGAGCTGCAACGTTTGTTAGATTTCCGTCGTAGGAAGATCGAGAACTGAACCGGCCCGTCGAAAGTTCCCGCATTCCGGCGAAGCTCGCTGGCTTTGGTTTCTGTTGAATATAAAAAGCGGAAACTGTCGCTCGTTTGTCAGCTGCTGCGCCATCAGCGAGAAATTTTTTATTCTGCGCGTGATTATGCAAAGTAGTATCTGGCCTGAGCAGGCGATCCACCAGCGCACGTTCCTGGTCTTGCGCCCGCGCTGTTGGCAGCAAGCTGATCGCCAAACAAAACATTATGAAGCCGCGCACTCCGCTAAGGTGCCGGAGCGGTCGTGCGTTTGTAAAGCAAATTGAGTAGAACCCATGAAGGATATTCTCCCTCCTCGCGCCTTGCGACAGCGCCAAACCTTTAGCAGCCCACCGTTCCTTATTTGTGAGATAGGTTCTACTCGTCGCACGACTCCCCGGCGACGCGATTGCCGGATTTAGTTGATCAACGGCCAGCTACCGCAGCGCGCAGGACACCGGCACCGGGTGGCGGCGCTACGCGGCCATGCAAGATATCGGAGGCGTTCACCGGACGGTGATAGTAATGCGTATTTGCCTCTTGGCGCGTGGCGATCACCGCACCTTCCAGCGAGATACCGGCGAAAAGGCCTTTGCTTCTGCTGTAAGTGTAAATTGCGGCTTTCGGAGTAACGTCGGCTTCGCCGGTGCGGCCAACCGGTCCCGCCGCTACGCTCGCATCAACTCCGAGGGTCACGTTGCCGCCCCGCGCAAAGGCGCGCACCGCAGCGTCGTTGTTAAGAACGATCACGAAATCGGTCACTTCCGCGCCGATTTGAAGACCCCACCCAGCGCCACCAGTGCCGATAAACGATGGACCTGACCAGCCGTGGCGCGTTCGCGCGATGACCACGCCTTCCCCAGCTTTTCCGCTGAAAATAAATCCAGCCTTAACCACACTAATGATGGCAAGTCCCTTTGCATTCCGGATAATCGTTGGTGGGATCCCCTTTTCAGGCATATGGCGAAACTCGCGAATAATGCCCGCGCTGCGATCGACGATATCTTGTTCGGTCGCCTTCGCGGCCGCCACCGCGAGAGAGAAAACAACGAGAGTTGAGAGGAATTTTTTCATTGGTTTATAATTACTTCGCTACCGTTAGGCTGCATGGATGTATTTGGCAAATGATGATGTCCATCTTATGAACTCTTTCATTGATCGGGTGAGCGACGAGTCATTCATGCGGGAAGCGCTTCGTCTTGCAAAAAAAGCCTACGAGGCAGATGAAGTTCCGGTGGGAGCGGTGGTCGCCCGCCACGAAAAAATTATCGCTCGCGCCTACAATCAGGTGGAATTACTAAAAGATGCGACTGCACACGCCGAGATGGTCGCCTTGACGGAAGCGGAAGCCGCTGTGGGCGACTGGCGCTTAGTAAACTGCGATCTATACGTAACGAAAGAGCCCTGCCCAATGTGCGCGGGCGCTATCGTACACACGCGAATTCGCCGCTTGATTTTTGGCTGTCCCGACCCGCGCGGGGGTGCTGCCGGAAGTATCCTGAATTTGTTACAGATGCCCGGTTTGAATCACAGTTGCGACATCACCGCTGGCGTCTTGCAGGCAGAATGCGCCGCGATTTTGCAGGAATTCTTTCGCAAAAAACGCGCGGCCAAGCCTGACAAGGAACAGAGTTAATCGCTAAAATGGAAAATCTAGAGATTCTGGAAACAAAAAATCTTCGGCACGCATTTTGTGTTTGTATAAGAACAACTGTTTTGTCTACGATTCAGATCTGTATGGCTAAATTCATCGCGGCATTGATCGGCAGCGGTCTGGTATTTTCGTTTGCTTCGCTCACGCAAGCAACCTCCATTGGGATTGACTTAGGACCATCGCGTGTTCTGACGGGAACCAATCCGGAAGCCGGGCCAATTGGCTTCGACGGTCTCAACGGTACACCGGTAACAGGCAGCGTCTCTGTGGACTTTCTGTTCACCAATAACGAGTTCGCGCGGATCTACACTGCCACTCAACCGTTGTTCGACGCTTTGATAACCCTGGAAACCAATGGTTCTGGGTTTCTAGGATTTCTAAGTGGAACTGGTTATCTAATTGATGCTCATGGACACGCCATTCCGGGATTCGGAATCACTGGCAGCGCGTCTGGCGACGATGGTTCATTGAGTATCGGTCTTTTTCCCCTTCTCAAGGACAAGAACGGCACGCCAAACGATCAGCTAAAAAAGCCGTTCGACTTCTATGGCGTTCACTACGACTTCACGTTTCCATCTAATCCGTCACTCGAGGTGACCGACGGTCAGTTCCTGCTGGCTGGTAACGGCACATTCACGCCATTTGCTATTGGTCCTGGCCATATTCCAGCGGACATCACGGTTCCTGATCAAGGTTCGACGTTTCTGTTACTGACGTTGAGCTTGCTGGGTGTGGCGACGTACCGGCGGCTGTGGATGGGCGCCGTTTGTTAGCAGCTTGAATTAGGGCGCGCTCGCAAGAAGCGGGGCTGGTCGCAAGAGGATTTGCACCGAGCCACCATCGACCGTAGTTACATGGGCGGCGCAATTTCTCCGTTCAGCCGAGCAAAGGCTTTGTGATCAAACAACCCGTGTTTGCGCTCTGAGGTCGTTAAGTTCTTTGAGACTCCAGTAGCCAGTAAGCTTCTTGCGCCTGCTCTCGGCGTCTGACACAGACGCGCTACAATCGCCGCGCGTTTTATGGGCTGTTGTCCACTTGCAGCGGTAACAACGGCGTCTGGTCCAGGCGCTGATTTACGGCCTGGATTTGCGACTCCTGCTCTTTCAGGCTTGCAGCGAGAACTTCCATTCCCTTCTGCTGCTGCGCCACCGTGACTTTTAGCTGCGTGATCGTCGCTTCTTGCCCCTGCATGTTGTGGTGCTCTTTGAGAAATTCGTTTAGCAACATCGCACTCACTGCTTCGTAACGGACGGTGTAAACCTTCCCCTCGGAGTCGCGCACCACTAAGTCGGGATTTACTTGTTCCACTTCCTCCGCCACCAGCCCAAATTGCGGAATGGCTTTGGGGTCAATCTCCTGCTTGTAACGGAAGGTCACTGGTCGCAGCGCCAGGATTGCTTCACTTGCTTTGTCCATCGGCTCGATCTCCTGCTTGAAGCGCCGCGACGAGGTAGCGGTGCCAAGCTGGCCGTCTGAATTGACAAAGACCGCGGCCCCCCCGCCTGAGGCGGTGGCTCCACTAATACCCGCGATAAAGGTGGCGCTCTGGGTGCCTGCGGTACCGATGCGGATGGTGTTAGCCTCGGCCGCCACACCTTGGTTGCCAATATCGATATTGTTATTGCCCGTGGTGAGGTTGAAACCGGCTGAAGCACCCATTGCGATATTGCTTTTGCGGGTTCTGTTGTGAAAGAGCGCACTAACACCGTCGGCCACGTTGTTGAAGCCGGTTGTGTTGTTATGGAGCGTATTAAAACCGTTGGCCGTGTTGCCTTTGCCAGTTGTATTGCTGAAGAGCGCGTGAAACCCGTCGGCCGTATTGAAGTTCCCGGTGGTGTTGTTAAAGAGCGCTCCAGAACCGTTGGCCGTGTTTTCGCTGCCGGTCGTGTTGTTTTCGAGGGCACCACCACCGTTGGCCGTGTTGTCGGAGCCAGTGGTGTTGAATAGGAGGGCGGCAGCGCCGTTGGCCGTGTTGAAGTTGCCGGTGGTGTTGTTAGCGAGGGCCTGAACACCGTTGGCCGTGTTTAAGGTGCCGGTGGTATTGAAAGCGAGCGCTTCCCAACCAGTGGCCGTGTTGTCGTTGCCGTTGGTGTTGTTAGACAGCGCAAATCTACCGGAGGCAGTATTTTGATGGCCGGTTGTGTTGCTAAAGAGCGCTTCGACACCGGCCGCGGTGTTGTCGAAACCGGTTGTGTTGCTCTGGAGCGCATTAGCGCCGCTGGCCGTGTTGGCGATGCCGCTTGTGTTGCTTAAGAGCGCTAGCCAACCGGCGGCCGTGTTGAAGCCGCCGGTGGTGTCGAAAAAGAGCGCATTAAAACCGACGGCCGTATTGTCGTCACCGGTGGTGTTTTTAGTAAGAGCGGAAGAACCGATGGCCGTGTTACCGCTGCCGGTTGTGAGGCTTTGGAGGGCTCCATTCCCCTCGGCCGGAGCGCAAAGTAGACGAGGGCAAGGCCGAGCAGAGGGAAAACGGCGCGCTCCGCAGTGGTGGAACTAATCGAATTTCTTACCGCTAGAATGGTAGTTTTGACATTGATCGGCTGATTCATAGTATGGGACCTCCCTTTCCCGGACGGTTGACCATTTTGCGACCGCAGGTCTGAACAAAGGGGGAGGAAGCTATCCGGGAGCAAGCGTCCCACGCCCGATCCAGATTTCTATTAACGGCGGTGAGCGTGTCAGAAACCCGGCTAATTTGTCAATATAGGAATTATAAATGTTTCGATGCGAGGCCGGTTCGCGATCTGAGTATCCGAATGCTTTCCCTGAGAACGAGTATAGTGCTGCGCCCACGTCCTTGCCGCCTTCACGCGAGCCGCTTCTCGTAGCATCGGCTGAGTGGGTCGTCAGTGTAGGGGCCGAACGGGGGAATACGGTAAAGCCCATCCGCTCGTATAACCCGATTGCTTCTGGCTGGTGTATCCCAGTTTCTAAGCGCAGCAAGGTGATGTCTTGAGAACGGGCATAGTCTGCTAAATGATTCAACATCAACTTCCCGAACCCTAATCCACGAAATTGTGGACGCACATGCATCCGTTTGATCTCACCATACTCGCTGCCCACTAATTTGATGCCACCACAACACGCAGGCGTCCCGTCTGCGCGCAGCAGGAAAAACGCGACAGCCTCGGCAAGCAACTTGTCAACACTGAACCCATGACGGCTTTCGGGAGGATAGAGGGTTTCAAGATGGGCTTCCAACTCTGTAATCAAGCTGATGGAATCGAGCGTGTCAGGCCGTTCCCTTGTGATGGTGGCTGACATAGGATGAATCGGTGATCCTTTCTGTACGCCAGTTGCTTCAGGCTTAAAACTGCCTCACTAAGACGACCTCTGCAACCGCCGGAAATGCCCTAAATTTTCTTTCTAATAATCAATCCATCAAAAAAACGGCCATTAATTTAAAATGAGTAGAACCCATCTTACAAATAGAGAACAGGTGCGTTGCTAGAGATTTGCCGCTGCGGCAGGGCGGCAGGAGGGAGAATATCCTTTATGGATCTTTGACTGACGAGGCAACGCTGGCCCAGCGGTAAAGATCCAGCAAACCCTGCGGGCTAAGCTCTGGCCGCCGCCGGAACTTAGCGCACTCATTCTCTCTTTATGAGATGGGTTCTTGCTTCAGGGTATGGAGCCGCAAAAGCTCCTAGAAAAGATTTTCGAATTGAACAAGAGACTCAAGGCGCTTAAGAACTGGAGTCTTAATGGACGATTCAAATCCCTTAGGAACATCTGAAGCGGCTCGTGTTATTGCAGGATTTTGGAGGCGAGTTCTTGGCATTTTTGTTGATGGTCTAATCCTAGGTGCTTTCGGTTGGGTTCTCGGATTCTTCCTCTTCGATATTTTCATGGCGATGGGGCCGTGGGGCCGCCTTGTGGGTTTTTTGATCGCCCTTTTTTATTTCGGATTAATGAACAGCCGTTTGTGCAGAGGACAAACATTCGGGAAGCGAGTGGCCAAGACAAAAGTGGTAAACCAGAAAGGCGAACCACTTGAACTCAGCAAATCATTATTGCGATACTTAGTTCTGGGAGTGCCGTTTTTTCTGAATCGTGCTCGCATCCCACAGGAGATTTTATTCTCTTGGGTCGGAACTTTGGTCTCCGTGCTGATCTTCGGTTTTGGGGCGTCAATCATCTACCTGATCCTGTTTAATCGTAGAACAAGACAGTCATTACACGATCTTATTGCTGGTTCTTATGTAGTTAAGATTGACACACCGCAGGTACCGCTAACCGCCACGATGTGGAAGGGGCATTACATAGTCGTCGCCCTCCTGTTAATTTCCTCTGCGGCTCTGCCGAACGTTCTTTCTGCGAAGTTTGCCAACAGTGAATTTTTTAAACCACTTTTGTCCCTTCAACGGGAGATTCAAAAGGAACCGGAGGTTTCATCCGTTAGTATAAATGAGGGACAGAATGTCTTCTCATCACCACGTACTGGCACGCAAAAAACTACGTCTTTAGTGATTAACGTTATCCTTCGAAAAAGGGTTCCAGATGAAGACAGGATGGTATACAAAGTTGCACAGATTGTATTCCACAGTTTTCCACGAGCCTTGCAAAAGGACATGGTTTCGGTGGCCGTGGTCTGGGGCTACGACATTGGCATTTCTTCCTTCTGGCGTTCTCATGGCTACCGTTATTCGCCGCAAGAATGGGAGAAAAGGCTTCGAGGGAGTGCGAGCAAGACAATTTGAATATAAGGAACGCCGTAGCGAGAGGTTCTAACGAACGTTTACGTCCTTTCTTCGATTGGCGAGTCGCGTTGAGTCAATCATCAAAAGATAAGGATCGGTAATTACTTGATGAGGAAATTGGTGATTCTCGTTCTCTTCGTAGCTATGTCGCACTCCTCTATGTTAGCTAAGGAAGGATTACTAAACTCTTCGTATGAAGAAGTAGCGGCAATTCTGGGTAAGCCATCTAGTCACGATACTGGAAACGTGTCCGGCATCCAGTATGACCGGTACCACTTCGAAACACGTGGCTGGAAAACGGCTGTACTGTTCATCGACGGCAAAGCAGAAAAATTGGATACAGAAAAAAGCGACGGTTCGCCGTTAACTGTTAAGGAGAAGACGGCAATTTTCGAAGGATACGACGTGCCCAACGCGGGTCAGGGCTCGAAAGTCGGAGGCTGGCGTCAATTAAGCGAAAATCATTTCATACGTGGCGATGGCCGGGTGCACATAATAACGCATCTCACTTCCATGACCGTTTTTTGGGACGACCTTCCTCGTGAGTTCTGGTGAAATAAAAACTGCGGATTCACATTTCCGGCGTCTACAAAGCCGTTGTATGACAATCTTTCCTCTTATCTTACTCAAATCATGCTTGGGCTAATAAAAAACTAAATCTGACTTACATGATTACGCCGAGACGGAAACGCTTTTTCAGCAGGAGATACTGAGCAGCACATTATTGAGCGTGGGTGCATACCATCACTAGGTCCACTCTTTGGCATGTTTCAGCGGGGGCTCTCATACTGTAGTGAGTATAAACGATTTTATTCTGGTCCTTGAGACTAAAGATCGCTCGCACGGTTTCGTCGTTGACACCGTCTTCAAGCGGAATGTACCCTCTGGTCCGGAACTCTCGTGTCGCGTCATCGTACTCGCCTGTCTCGGTAACGCGCAGAGCCGATTTGTTGTAGAAATGTTAGTTCATATTGTTGATCATTGCTAGTCTCCTGTGTGGGAATGTTACTTTCTGAAGAAAGACTATCCAATACGTTTTTGCAGAACGCCGAAAATCGGAGCCTTCTCCTAACGACCAAGCTCAATGACCAGCGCTGGCAGCGTGCGTCCGCCGAAGCCGATGATGTTGAAAAAACCACTGACTGATAAACTGAATCGCATAGCGTCGGTTCGTTGCGCAGCGCACTTGTTAGGTGTCAGCTCTGCATAATTCATAATCCAAAGCTCCTGTCTGGAAAATAAACTTCCAGTCTCCGCCGGTCATCCTCGTGTAAATCTTGCAAACTCGACCTTTCCAATGGAAATCCTCCTTCGTATCTTTGTGACGCCACAGAGTGTCAATATCCACAACTGCAAAGGCCGCATCCTCCTGTGCTGAAACCTCAATCTTGACGGTGTCTCGATGGTTATGAACCAGGTCGTAATGGTCAAAAATATCCTGCCAATTTTTCCGCCACCGCTCTCTGTTAAAGCGCCCTAACACAAACTCCCACCGAACCGGGTCGTGGTCGCGAGATGTGGGTGGCCACGGCCAAACCATGTCTGGGTGAATCATATCGAGAAAGAAATCTGGATTTTCGGTGTTCCAGCCCATCGTTTCCAGGTCGACCAACGTCTGTATTTGCTTCTTCACAGTGTCAGACATAGCAGTGGGTGTGCGATGATGCCTAACGAGAAAAAGCGGAGCTATGCCTACCGGAGCCGAGCTCTGCTGCGAACGTCAATCTTCTATCTACCATCTGCAAATTTTCTCGCCGCGTAGCCGATGGTGTAGTCGAGGTTCGCGGGATCTTCGAAGACAAAGCTCAACCTACGGATTCGTCGGCTCTCCGCCTCCGGCTCGTTAACAAACAATAGCCGCGCGTGGGCATCGTGGGTAAACAACGCTTGGACATGAATGGCCATCAGCTCTTGATCAGTGAGCACGTATTTTCCCGTTTACAGCCTACGTCATCGGCCTGACGAGAATTAGATTCCATCTTGCAATCTATTTCTTGCTCCACAGAGGGAATATCGGTTAAAAGGCTGTACGATGGCAAGTCCGCGGGTGCTATCTGCTTTAGCGATGCGTTGTGCATTGCCCAGCGAGTTTAACGCCTTTGCGGTAGGGATACCGACAACGAAGGGTCGGTGCGCGGGAGCGAGCGGACGAACTTTCAGGCGTGGGCCGGTCAAGCAATCGAAGGGTTGTTGAACCAGAGCCACGCCGCGGCCCGCTTCGACGGACGCCATCAGGCTGGTCGCACTGTCATGCTCTTCCGCGATTTGCGGCGTGCCCTACAAATCGAAGAATGACTACTCTTCGTCGCCGTCTTGTTCGGCGGCTACTGGGGTCAGTGTGCCGAAGAGGCCATCCGTTTCGTTGTTGGGGCCGGCGGTGAAGAACAGAGTAGTCGAGGGGCCGGCGGTGCCGTTGTTCCCGAAGGTCAGGGACCAGATGCCGTCAATGAAGACGAGGGAATTGTCTGGCTTGAGGACGAAGCCGATGAATTTCTTGGTGAAGCCGTTGAAGGCGGCGATCCAGCCACTGCGGAAATTGCCCACGAGAATGGTGTTGCTGAACTCGCCGAAATCGCGCGGAGTCCAGACGACTCCCCAGGGCGCATTGAACCAGTTGCCGTGCTCGAGGCGACCCTGGAATTCACCGGTGGTGCTGAAGATATCGACGAAACCGAGGCCGTCGCCACCGACGGGATCGTGGCGAGCTGCATCCTGCTTAGCGTAAGTGACGAACAGGCTGCCGCCGATGTTCTGGATATTGAAGGGCGCGAAGCCAACGGGGATGTTATCGTCATCGAAGGCGTCTTCGCCGAAATTTACGCGGTGGAAATTGGTGTCGTAGACTTCGACGCTGGCGCTGCGGAAATTGGCGACGTAAAGGAACCTTTTGCCATTGATTTCGCCGGAAGTCATTCCCTTGTAGACTGCACTGTCCGGCGCGCCCTTATCGGAGTGGTCTACTTCCAGAACGGCGTTGGGTGACGGCGGCATGCCGCCGGGGAGGAGGTTCACGCCGGGATTCCAGCCGGAGATGGTGCCATCTTCGGTGGCAAAGATGAAGACGGCAGGTTTGCCGGCGGGCTTGCCTTTATTGAGGAGGAAATCAGTCGGGCTGCCGTTGAAGACGATCCCGGTAGGAGTGGATGGCGTGCCGGCAGCGGCGAATCCAGGGGGTGGGACAACGACGAAGTTGCTGGTGCTGCCGTTGGCTTCGACGAAGATGTTGATGGGGTTTCCGTTGCCGTCTTCCAGAGTGGAGGTACCGGAATTGTTATTGGCGATCCACCACGGACTGCCAGTGGGAGAGCGGGTGAGTCCCCAGGAATTTTTCAGGTTGGGGTCGGTGTGGGCGGCCATGCCGGGTATGTCGGAGATGAGATTCGTCTGGGTGTAGTGTTGTGCGAGCGTGAGGTTGGGAACGGCGAATGTTGCAAGTGCAACGGCAGCAAACAGCTTGGCACACTTTAAGAGACACTGCATAGGTGTCATGAAATTCTCTCTTATAAAAACGTGCTTACGCAGCGGGTGGCTGATGGACATCAATGACAATGGTGCGGATCTGTTCGTCGGTTTCATGACCCGTGGAATCGCAGCGATCTGTGCTGCCTGCAACACCGGAAAAGTAACGCCACCGTTACTTTTGCGGACCGTCGGAGCCATCCCATACATATTGTTTGCGGCAATGGCGATAGTCGTGGGATAACTTTTATTGTCCTCTCAACCGCGTCTTGTTTCGCCGATTTTCATTCGCTCAAGCACACGCTGGCGACGAATATCGCTCGTCGAAATGTTGCGCTTTGCTTTTTTGCAGTCGCGTAGCCATCAGAAAATGGCCACTGCGGAGCACGCAAGTGAGAAACAATAAAATTATCCCACCATTTGTCACAAACGTGGCGAACGCGTTTACGTTATCTCCGGCTAAGAAGTTAAGGCGCTGAACGTGATCGTGTTTGCAAATGCGGCGAACCGCATAACACCGCGGCGCGCACAGCACTTTGTTCATATCATTTGCCCAGGGTCAAGGTCGCCATAAAGGTCAATGTTATATCAGTAATAAATTTGAGAACACTTTGTAGTTTCTGAATAGAACCTGTTAGGCTACGCGAGATCGACCTGAACGCTGCTGGCCATGAATTAGCCACGATTTCCGGCTCCGGTTACTTCTTCTCTTTCTCTTTATCCCTTCGTGTTCTTTGTTCTCGCGTTCTCTGGCCTTCCTCCTATTTAAGCTTAGTGGGAGGGTTCTTCCAGCGATAGTTACCGCAAAAATATGGAATACCTCCATTGTTATAGAAATCTTAGGCGTCTATCTACACATTGTGTGGCACGTTGCACTTTAGTTAATGTGTTTAACAACCTATGGCGTTCTTTGCTGGCTCGTCGGCAGTGTTACACCCTGCTGACCCAGAATTGCTAGTTGCTATCTCGCAGAGAAAATCTACAAAAACCTCCACGGCCATACATCCAGCTAGCTTCCCCTTTGCGAACTGTACTACGATAAGGAGGAAATAAACATATGGAACCTAAAGAAAGTATCATGAAGTTTGCCGAGGCTGGAATCCAAGGCTTGGAGACTGTCACTGGTGGCGGTGGTAATTGCTTAACACCATCACGTCGAACCTGACAGCCTCATTTTCGAAATCCAGTCAACCTCACCCTTCAACCCCTTTAGCCTAGGAAGCTATTGAAAACCCTTCGTCGGATGGATCTCAGGGTGCACTGGAACGCTCAGGCGGCGGCAGACGCTTCCTTGACGCTTGGGGCCCAGTTGCCTACAGCTGCATTCGATTCGGTTTTCCCCTGTGGACCCGATAGTCGCGACTGTCTGCCGCAGCCGAGGATCACAAACCCGGCCGAGTACCTCGATTTCTTGAATCGCGAGCGGCCAACCTGGCGTCTCGCCTATCGAAACTTCAAGGATTACGGGGCATTGGTTACGAACCAATCAGTCGAAGCTCTTCCCGGTGTCGCCGGCGTTCGCTGGTACGAGATTCGGTGGGACGCGGCCGGTAGTTATTGTAGTCACCAGCACGGCAACTACGCTTTCGCGTTATTTCTTTTATCAACGTTATCAAAAGCGCTCCCCCCTTTAACCCCAATTTTGCGGCCATGGTAAGTCGCGAAATTTGCAGCACGGGTGTGCTGCAAAAAAAACACACCAATACAGCATGAAAGGCAAAATATAGATGAGACATCTAAATCTGGAACTGGAGAAACTGGAGCAGCGTATCGCTCCCGGCCGCATAAATTGCGGCGGCGGCGGCTCCAAGGGCTCCAAGGATCACGGCTCCAAGGGTTCCAGCACGGCTCTAAGGGCTCCAAGGATCACGGCTCCAAGGTAACGGCAGCAAGGGCTCCAAGGGTTAAGAATGCCTGGGCGCCCGGGGGAACCCCCGAACGCCTAGGGTCCAGGAAGGCTGCCGGGAACCCCCGGTGGCCTTCCCACTACAAATTAACATCACCATTTGAACGCAGGCAACCGATGATGTCAACCCTGCCAAAGCTGCGAAGCGACCTCGATCGCCGCGTGCAAACAACCCCCAACGGGAGCGTCCTGGTGATTAAGGATCCCGTGAGCGGGGAGTTTTTCCGTTTGCAGCAAGCCGAGTACTTTATTGCCGACCAACTCGACGGTGCTACGCCACTCAATGTCCTCAACACTCGGGTGGAGAAGGAATTCGGCGCATCCCTCGCGCCGGAGAAGCTGGCCGCCTTCATTAAGACTCTGGATCGAAACGGGTTGCTGGAGAACCAAACCAACGGACACAAGCCTCGGCCAAAGCAGCCCGGACGCTTTGCAGGGGGCGCATTGGCTCTCCGATTCAAGGTCGTCGATCCAGATCGTCTCCTGAATCGTTTGCTCCCCTGGGTTCAGTTCTGCTTCACTCCCCAGTTTTTGTTTCTCTCCGCCGGCCTGATTTGCTGCGCGGCGGCGGTGACGGTGTTTAATTGGAACGAATTCTTGCAGGATGCATCACGACTCTACAGCGTTTCCACACTGCCGTTGTTGATCGCGACCGTCTTCGTTGTCATCACCGCCCACGAGTTCGCGCATGGACTCACCTGCAAGCATTTCGGCGGCGAAGTCCGCGAGATGGGCTTCATGCTCATCTATTTTCAACCCGCGTTTTACTGCAACGTGAGCGACACGTGGTTTTTCTCAAAGGCCAGACGTTTGTGGGTCAGCTTTGCCGGCCCCTATTTCGAGGTCTTCCTTTGGGCGCTGGCCACGCTGACCTGGCGTTTGACGGACCCAGAGACGTGGGTCAGTCGCGTGGCGCTGGTGGTGATGGCCACCTCGGGAACCAAGACGTTGTTTAACTTCAATCCCCTGATCAAGCTCGATGGCTATTATCTCTTGAGTGATTACCTGGACGTGGTGAACCTGCGCAAGAAATCGTTCCGTTATGTGGGCGATTTTTTGAAGAGCTTTGGCGGATTGGCCCGCCCGCTCCCCAACGTGACATTACGGGAGAAGCGGATCTTCCTGACCTATGGCCTGATCGCTTCGATCTTTTCCTTTTCCCTCTTCGGCTACATGTCCCTGGTGATCGGAGAACACTTGGTTTTGCAAGGACAGCGGCTGGCCTTTCTTGCATTCGCGGGTCTGGTCGGTATCAGGTTTCGGAGTAAATTCCGCTACGCTGTTCTACCGGAATTCCGAACAGTCCCGTTCCCTCGCCTCCAAAACGAGACGGCCTGGAGACCAAGACCAGGGATTGGAGACCAGGTTCCGAGCAGTCCCGTTCACCGGCCTCCAAAACGAGACTTCTCTTCCCGGCGGCGGCTGGTTTTGAAACTGGCGGGAGCAGCGGCCCTCGTGCTCCTGCTCTTCCTGGGGAAGATGGAGCCTGAGAGTCGCAGGCCCCGTGAACGCCTTCCCCATCCATAATGCCGACGTGCGAGCGGAGATCGAAGGAATCATCGAGGCGATTTACGTGGACGAGGGACAACGGGTCGAGGCGGGTGACCCGATCGCCAGCATTTACGACCGGGATGTGCGCGCAGAGTTGCAAAAGATCGAAGCCCAGGTGGCGGAAAACCAGGCCAGGCTCAAACTACTCGAAGCCGGGGCGCGGACCGAGGAAATCCAGTTGGCCCAAACCACCGTCGCCCGGCACGAACAGCAACTGAAGTTTCACCAGGACCGTTTGGAGCGCTACCGGCTGCTCACCAAACAACAGTCGGCTTCCATGCTCGAGTACGAAGAATGCGCGCGCCTCGTGGCCAGCAGTGCCAGCGATCTGGCGGAAGCCAAAAAGAAGCTCGAACTATTGCAGGCTGGGAGCCGACCGGAAGAAATCGAGGCGCTGCGGGACGTGGTCGCCGGCCTGGAGACGCAGCGTCAACACCTCCAAGAGCAACTCCGCCTCATGCATGTCGTCAGCCCGGCCAGCGGCATCGTGACCACACCGGCGCGGCAATTGAAGGAGATGAGATACCAGCTCGTGCACAAAGGAGACTTGATCGCCGAGGTCCATGATTTCAAAACCATCACCGCCGAGATCGCCGTTTCCGAGAAGGAAATAGCCGATGTTCGCAGCGGCCAGGCGGTCGCCCTGAAAGTTCGCGCTTATCCCGAGCACGCCTTCCCAGGCAAGGTTACCCGCATCGCCACCGCTGTCCAGGGCGCCACCGGCTCCGCCTCCACTTCCGCATCGACGGCTGGTTTGGCCGGCAGTGGTTTCGGAAACGCCGCAAAATCCGGCAACACGATTCTCGTCACCACTGAAATTGATAATGGCGACGGGCTCCTTAAGCCGGGCATGACCGGCATGGCCAAGATTTGCTGTGGCCAACGCCGCATCATTGACGTGATAACACGGCGCTTGTCCCGCACTTTCCGCGTTGAATTCTGGTCATGGTGGTAGGCGAAGAGAAAAAGCGAAACACTGAAGAAAGGCTCACGTATCACTCCATCGCCCGACACACTCCAGATTGAACTAAAGGCAACACCGGCGGCGCAGACGGAGCAAATCGCCATGGCCGCGACGGATGCAGTGGACGAAACCTTGTATCTGACAGGGCGGCCAACCATGAAAAGCTTTCTCCGCTTCGTTAGGCACGAGGCGGTCGAGCCGGAGGACGAAGCGACTCTCATTCAGGAATGGCAGGCGGCAAAGAATCATATTGACGTCCTCGAAAAAGAAGAAGCCGGCTGCGCGGACAACCCTGTCATCGACCAGGTCCCGGTCGATGTGAAATACGAACCGCTCCTGATCGAGTTTCTCGCCGACCCGCTGGTGCAGCATGGATTCAACACCGTCCCAACCGAGGTGGCGTTTGTCGAGCTGGACAACCTGGTCGTGTATCAAAAGCATATTGATCTGACCTTCGTGCGGCAGCTCAAGAAAAAGCTCGGGCCGGCGCCGAGTGACGAAGAAATTTTCCGCACCTGCCTGCCCTACGACCACCCCCGTCCCCCGGCCAAGTGGTCTCGTGTGAGTGACGACAAGTTCGTGTTCGTGTCGCCCTCGAACGACATCAGATATCTCAAAACAATGCCGCTTGAGGCCCACCACATCGAGGGTTACCCGCATCCGGGCGCGCTCGTGGGCGTGGTCGGGCTGGCGGTCGGCTTCGGCACCAATTTCCTCAATGCCGTCCATGCCGATAACCGGTTGGTCCTCAACAACGGAAGTCACCGCGCTTACACGCTGCGGGAGATGGGTTTCACCCATGTGCCTTGCGTCGTCCAGCATCTCTCCACGCGCGACGAACTTGATGTGCTGGCGGCTTCAGCCATCCGGCGTCATCCTGATTTCTTTCTCAAAGGCCCGCGGCCTTCCATGCTCAAAGACTACTTTAATCCAAAGCTGCACAAAGTGGTCCCAGTGCATCGGCAGCTCAAGCAGATCACCATCAAATTCCAAATCGACGAAGCGTACGTGCCCGCGCTTTGATTTTGAATACCGTGCTCGCCCTGTCTTCACCTCCCCAGACATTCTGAAGCCCTGACATCCTCACCGGGCTCAGCGCCACCCGTGGCGATGGACCGCTGGAGGGCGTGGGACGAATTTTTGGAAGCCACACCCGATACCGGCTTCATGCAGACTTCCTGGTGGGCGGACTTTCGGACCGACGCTGGATACGACCACTTCGCCTCCATTCTTAAACATCAGGGCGCCATCATCGGGGGCGCGTTGGTGATGAAGTTCTCCCCCACGCCTCTGAGCTGCTTCTATTATATACCCGATGGCCCGGTGCTCCCCGGCAACGAGTCGGGGGCTGAAGAAGTTTTCCAGGCCCTCCTCGAAGCCATCGAAGCCGAGCGTAAAACCGAAACGGTCACGGTGAGCCATCTGCGCATCGAACCACGCTGGGAACGCCTGCCGCCGTTTCCTCTCTGGCTTCCGCGCCGTCCCCGCCTTGAGCGACGGCTACATGGAGCCGAGACACACGCTCTGTATTGATCTTCGTCACTCGGAAGCGGAAATCCTTACGCACATGAAACCCAAGGGGCGATATAATGTGCGGGTCGCGCAGAAACACGGCGTCTCCGTCGTGGAAGACAACTCCGAGCGCGGCCTGGTGGACTTTCTTCGTATCTACGCAGAAACAGCCGCCCGGCAGAAAATGGAGGCAAAGCCTCCGGATTATTTTGAGGCCCTGCTCAGCACGCTTTCATCCGCCGAGAAGGGCTCGGTCTTCTTTGCCGAGTACCAGGGCAGAAGGCTCGCCGCGGCCATCGTTGTCTATTTCGCTCGGAAGGCCACTTACCTTTTTGGCGCATCACTCGCCAGCCACCGGCACGTCATGGCGCCATATCTTCTACATTTCGAAATCATGCGCCGAGCCAGGGCCAGAGGGTATGAATGGTACGACTTCTGGGGAATCGCCCCAGAAGACGCTCCCACCCATCCATGGTGGGATTTCAGCGTGTTCAAACGCAAGTTCGGCGGCCAGGAATTTAAACTCGTGCCGACACTCGATTACATTTATGACCCGGCGAGCTATGAACGCTACGTCGCCACGTAGGGAGCGGCGGGTTGAGGGAAAGATCGGCACCCAAATACGCCCGTCAATACAAGGTCAAATCCAATCGTGATGCCGGGCCAGATCGTTCGTATGAAATTGGACGATTATCCATCTAAGGAGTTCGGAGTTGCATCTGGTCGCGTGAAGTCTGTGTCGCTGGTTGCGCAACAAGGTAAACAGCTTGTCTCGGTTTCAATCAACTACCCCATTATCACCACCTATGGCCGAACCATTGCCTTCAAACAAGAGATGACCGGAGAAGCGCTGATCATTACAGATGACCGGCGACTTATCAGTCGACTGTTTGGTGAAGTTCGTCGTTCCGTGACGCAACCTGCAGGTTAGCCGCGATGATTGCTCTACAAACAATCACCCCTCAATCATCTGCCAAACGGCCTCCACGCGAGCGGCAAAATGTTGCTATTAAGGTACTGCGCCGGAAGTACGCCACTGCGGGAATGCAGGAAATCGCGCTTCACCGGCGGCTCAGTCGGAACGGGCCAGGGGCGCGTTACATTGTGCGTTTACTGGACGCACTATTTCACGATGGTCACATCTGCCAGGTATATGAGCTGCATGGTGTGGTTGCCGAAGCCCATCTAAAACAGCAACCATTCTCTATCGCTGAAGTTAAGCTCATTGCCAGGCAACTTCTGAAAGCTTTGACCGTTCTACATCGTCGCGGGCTGATTCACACCGACATCAAACCGCGAAACCTCCTGTGGTGTAGCTTCAAACAGGAGATAAGACTTATCGACTTCGACAACGCTGGTTCGCACATCCGCACCGGACAACCCATCGCCACGTGGGCTTATTCTCCACCGGAGATGCTGATCGGCACTCCGATGAATTGGGCAGTAGATATGTGGTCACTTGGTTGCACTCTCTTTGAGCTGTTGACGGGCGAACTGCTCTTCGATCCATGGGCTATTTGCGAACAAAAATATGTGGAGTTTAGCAGGTCGGAAGACAGGGGTGAGACCTCTCCAAGTAAAGACAAGCTGGATGAGGAGAGCGAACAACTCAGTCCGGACACCGTATTGGATGGAAGGTATCGTCTTCTTCGACCATTAGGGCGAGGGAGAGTTAGCACGACATGGGAGGCGGAAATGATTCGGCATTGCCCATTCACATCGCCGCTGCCATCCGAAGACGAGGCCAAACAGATCGAACAAACTTATTGCAAGCCGAAGCCGCCCAAAAAAGGATACGACATCTACGAAGTGGCTCTGAATTACGAGCACTTTCTTATCATACAACAGCGACTCGGCCCGTTCCCGGAACATTTGGCCAATCAGGGAAAATATCGGCACATCCTCTACGGGTCAGACGGACTGCTGCGTTTTCACCCGGAAATTTTCGGACAGACCGTTCGCGACCTCTTGCTGGCAAAAAATTTCGATGAAACTGCTGCTGCGGAAATTGAATCCTTTCTCCTCCCAATGTTGCGGCTGGATCCAGCCGAACGCGCGACTGCGGCCGATATGCTGCGAAACGACTGGCTGAACAAAGTATAGCAACACTACCCCATTTATTCGGTTTGTCGCTGCCGCGTGTGGTCCGTAGCAGCAAGAGCAGATCTACTGTACCGGTGGGAGTGGCACACAAAGACACCCACAAACTCCAAACATGCCATGCAATCAGCAATCGCCCTGTGGCGCGTCCTCGGCGCTATTGGTGGAGACGGAGCGAGCTTGCGCCGAGCTACTCAAACAAACGAACGGCCAAAATGCTTAATGGCGAGGCCGGGATTGCGCTGAAAGGGCGATCCATCGCTGGACAAGTGGAGATAGCGGGCGCGCCTGTCAATTCTCATCGCGCCTGCTTCCACCGCGGGAGTGATGCGCAACATCTTAATGAAATTCGCGAGAATCTTCGGGCCGACCGGGTTGAATCAGCCCGTGAATTAGCTCTTAAGACGCTGAAAAATGGACACTTACGCGGAAAATCGAATCCGCAGCTCACGGGTACGTCCTATTGGAATAAAACGAGGCGCCAAGGTGTCTAATGTAGTAAGAGATTTTTATCAGATTGGAGCATTAAATATGTTCGTCGCTTTCAGCCTGGTCGTGTCGGTGGTCGCTTCCGCTGCCGTCGTAATCGCGGCATTACACAGAGCTCCGGAGGCATATGAAAACGAGCAGGGACTGCAGATTGTCAAACGTTCCCGCCAGGTAAAGCGTGTCGCACTAGCCAAGAAGCTCTTCCGATCTTCCTCCTTAACTCCGGCGCCTCTTCGCCATTGACAGCGCGCGCTCCGCCGCTTCGGTTTTTCTCGCTATCGCCCTTTTTGCCGTCTCTTCGATCTGCTGACACTCCCGATTTAAAATCTCTTGTTTACGTTGGGCTATAGGGACGGCCTCATGTTTTCGAACGGCACGAATCGTATGACGCGAAACAGCGCATTGCCTGGCGATCCGATTAAGGCTGACACCTTGGGCTACTAGCTCAATGATTTGGCGATAAACGTTCGGCCGCTCACGCGCGAGTGTTTCGCCAGTATAATTGCCCCGCCCATTCCGCGCTTGATCCACGTTCAGATGAACAGTTATCGTGTTTGTGGAAACAAATGCAAGCTCAACCCGCGACAATCATCGAAATCAGACCATTCCGGAACGGGTGGAAAGTCTTCGAAGCGCCGGGTGTTGAGCCTGTTTTTCTAGAAAAGGATCAGGCGATCAACTACGGGCAAAACCGTACCAGTTTTCGCGCAGGTGAAATTCGCATTTTGGATTCAACCGGCGAAATCGAGCGGACCATTTCATTCAACGAAGCGGATCGAAAACTGTAAGCGGTCGCATGAGGCCGGCGGCCAAGGTCGGTCTGCGGCCACGGCAGACACCAGCCCATCGGTAGAATAAAGCTCGACCTCGCGGCCTAGGGAGACGAAACTCACGCTGATTTTCGTCATCCGACGTTTCAACGCATCTTCGGCCGGACTAAAAAGTTCGTGGGGCTGAACCTTCGCGGGGACGCCGCTTTACGCGGTCTCCAGATCTAACTGGAGCCCCGAGTCAGCCGAAGTGAGGCTGCTTCTTGGAAGAAGTTTCGCGGAGGGTGGTTCCCGGTTCCGCGCGGAACTGGATTGCAGTCAATAGAGTCAACAATCCACCCAAGCAAAAAATGAAACCAACAAAAACGACAACTCTACCCCTAACGAATTCGATCAGTCCCGCGACTGCGGGACGCAGTTTGCTTCTCATCCCACTCGCCCTGACATGGCTTGCGCTTTTGCCGGCGGCTCTGGCAGTTAGCCCGCCGCCGGACGGAGGCTATGCCAACGGTAACGCGGCGGAGGGTAATGGGGCGCTCGCTAGCCTGACCAGCGGCAGCTACAACACGGCGATGGGGTTGCAAGCGCTCTTTAGCAACACAACCGGCATCTACAACACGGGGACCGGTGTGAATGCGCTCTTTAATAATACCACCGGGAACTTCAACACGGCCGACGGTCTTGACGCGCTCTATAGCAACACCACCGGCGGCGGGAACACGGCCAACGGTGTTAATGCGCTCTTTAGCAATACAACCGGCAGCAGCAACACAGCCACCGGTTTTCAAGCGCTCGAACTCAACACAACCGGCAACGACAACACGGCCAGCGGTTTTCAAGCGCTCGTTAGCAATACAACTGGCACCGAGAACACGGCCAACGGTGTTAATGCGCTCTTTAGTAATACAACCGGCAGCAGCAACACGGCCAACGGTGCTGGTGCGCTCAGCAGCAACACAACCGGCGGCGGCAATACGGCGAACGGTGATATTGCGCTTTTTTTCAACACAACCGGCAGCGGCAACACGGCCAACGGTACCTTTGCGCTCCAAAGCAACACAACCGGCTTCAACAGCACGGCCAACGGTCAAGGTGCGCTCAGCAGCAACACAACCGGCGGTTTCAACACGGCCAACGGTGTTAATGCGCTCTTTAGCAACACAAGCGGCAACAGCAACATCGCATTGGGCGCTTCAGCCGGTGCAAATCTCACGACGGGTAATAACAATATCGATATCGGCAACGTTGGTGTAGCTGGCGAGTCCAGTCACATCCGCATTGGCAAGATAGGAACGCAGAATGCCGCCTTTATCGCTGGCATATATGGGTCAACGGTTGCAAACGGCGTACAAGTCGTAATAAATCCTATCGGCAAGCTCGGTACGGTCACCTCCTCGGCGCGATTCAAGGAAGCGATCAAACCGATGGACAAAGCGAGCGAAGCGATCCTGGCGCTCAAACCTGTCACCTTCCGCTACAAGCGCGAGCTTGATCCCGATGGCATCCCACAGTTTGGCCTGGTGGCCGAGCAAGTAGAAAAGGTCAACCCCGACCTAGTAGCTCGCGATGCGGATGGGAAAGTCAACACTGTGCGCTACGAGGCAGTGAACGCGATGTTGCTCAACGAATTCCTAAAAACGTACCGCAAAGTTGAGGAACAAGATTGCAAGGTTGTGAAACAGGAAACGACGATCACTCAACTAACGGCTACTGTTGCAAAACAGGAAGCGACCATAGCCAAGCAGCAAAAGCAGATTGAAGCTCTTACTACGGGCCTCCAGAAAGTGAGCGACCGGTTTGAAGTGAGCAAAGCTGCGCCGCAAATGGTGGCTGACAATCAGTAAGGCTGCGGAGCCCAACCGGCACTAGCATTTCGGCAATCTGGATTCCCGATAATCGAGCAATGATTCCCGTGCGCCTTGCGGCCTGGGGCTGCAATCACTCTTGCATCGCGCGGCAAGGTGGGCTTTGCCCGTATCTTACTGGAGGCACAGCGCGATTGCACCGCCGCAATAGCCAGATCGAGACGCGCGCCGATAGTCCACAAAAGTAACGACGGCGTTACCTTTCCGAGGCGGCACGGGTGAAACCTTTCGAATCCCGTCAGGTTTAATTTTTTAGAAACCCATAAAGTTATGAACTGGAAAAAATTCATTCTCCTCCTCAGCTGCATGGTGCAGTGCGTTTTCGCGGTCTCGACCGCGACGGCGCAGATGACAGGGCACCATGCTTCGACAGCACGGATGCCGACGCACCGCGCTCCTATGCTAAACTCCGCCTCTAGCTTTCAACGTTCGCGTGCCGGCGACTTCCATCGGGATGATCGGTTTCGTTCCTTCAACCGTTTCAACAACGGTGACTTCGATCGGGATGATGACCGTTTCAACGAGATCATTGTTTTCGATAACTTGGGTTTTCCGTTCTTTCCGTTCCTTCCGTTCTATTACCCGTATCCCTACTACCCATACGGATACGGCGGATACGGGTATCAGGGTGGTTATTACGGATACGGTTATCAAAACGGCTATGGCGTGAACGGCTCGCTGGTCGTGCAAGTACAGAGCCGACTCGCGAGCGCCGGTTATTACTCTGGCCCGATCGATGGCGTGATCGGCAGCGGCACGCGACGCGCAATCCGCGCCTACGAGCGCAGCCACGGTCTACCGATTGATGGCCAGATCCACCGACGATTGCTCGCGACAATGGGTCTAGTGTAATCGCCGGGACGGCAGGCATCATGGCTAACTTATCTAAACCAGCCGGTTTGAGTCTAAGACCACGCCCTTCGGCTTGCTGGATCAATTGGAGCGCGGTCATATCACCAGTATTTCAGACGCGGGCCATTCTCACTCGATTCCGTCCGCAAGATGCGCTTCGATGGCACGGTTCCAGATGATGCATTTTTCTGGCGAGATGGATTGACTGATTGGTTGCCAATCTCACAGCTCGAATCAGCCAACACCTAACCGTACGATGGAGCTAACGGCTACCCGGCGTACTTTCTTGCAGTTCGTAGCTAGAAGCTCGAAGTTTGTAGGAGAGCTCGGCGACGGTAGCCGTAGCTGATCTTATTCTCGTTAGGCCTTTCACGCTCGGAGTCCCAACTTTTGCTGCGTCACGCCAAAGCGCGTCACGCAGTTTGGTTGACCCGCCCCGTGGCCGCAGTTACAATTGAAAGCAAACTGTAGCGCGCATATGCGCATTCTGATCGCCACCGGTTTTGTCCTGCTCATCCTGACAGTGGGGAAAATCGCGACGTCCATCGACGCTTCGGGTTCGGGTTCAACTCAACACGCAAGCGTTCACCGTTTTCGGCCACAAATTGCAAGTCGCGATTTGTACCTGTCGGATGCGGGATGGAAGCCGCTCGTTGGTCCGAACCGATCTACTCAATTCGCCCCGGAGGGAAATTACCCGACTCGCACCAGCTTCATCGCATTTTGGCAACCCGTAAGCGGCGCCACCGGTTATCATGTCGACGTTGCGACGGATCCAACGTTCACAAATTATGTGAATGGTTACCGTGACGTGGCAGCAGGCAACGTCACTCATCTTCCGGTGCACCGGCTTGTTCCGGGCACAACGTATTATTACCGCGTGCGGCCCGATAGTGTTCCGCTCGTTAGTCCGGAAACGAGAATCGCTGTGACTTCCGCGAACGCCGGCCTGACGATTAATGCCACGTTTGACTCCTCGATTACCAGCAACCCAAATGCCGCTGCTGTCGAGGCGATGATCAATAGGGCTATCGCGATTTACGAAACGCTCTTCACCGATCCTGTCACCATTGAAATTCTTTTTCGCTACACCACTACTGCTCCGGACGGGCATCCTCTGCGGCCGGGAGCTACCGCACGAAGTGACAATCCTTTCTACATTATTCCATGGGACACTTACATTGCTGCTTTGAGGGCGGACGCAAAAACGGGTAACGATGCTGTGGCAAACGCAAGTTTGCCAGGCACCGCGTTGTCTAGCGACATCCGGCCGTCGAGCGCAAACGGACGGGCGGTGGGATTGGACACGCCACCTGCAATGTTCGCAGATGGCAGCGTCGGAAATGGCGGGCCATACGATGGAATTGTGACGTTAAATTCGACAGCCCCGTTTGGATTCACACGCCCCGTCGCTTCCAACGACTTCGACGCGCAGCGCGAGACTGAGCACGAGATTGACGAAGTAATGGGTTTAGGATCGGCTGCAAACACAGCTTATTTCCACACGCAAGACCTGTTCAGCTGGTCGTCGCCTGGCATAAGAAATATCAGTCCCAACGGCACGCGATATTTCTCCATCAACGGCGGCAACACCAACATCGTTAACTTCAATCAAGATCCGAACGGCGATCCCGGCGATTGGCTAAGTGGGCCCTGCCCACAAGCTCAGCCTTACGTGCAGAACGCCTCTGATTGCACAGGACAATCCTCCGACGTTACTGCCATATCGCCAGAAGGAATTAGCCTTGATGTTATCGGTTACGACTTGTCATCGCAAGATGGCGATGTGGGCAACGGCAACACGGCAGAGGGTACTGTGGCTCTTGCTAGCCTGACTAGCGGCAGTTTTAACACGGCGCTGGGGTTGCAAGCGCTCTTTAGCAACACAAACGGCTTCTACAACACGGGGACCGGTGTGAATGCGCTCTATAACAACACAGGGGGTGCCTACAACACGGCCGACGGTCTTGACGCGCTCTATAGCAACACCACCGGCTTGGTGAACACGGCCACTGGTGTAAACGCGCTCTTTAGCAACACCACCGCCAGATTCAACACGGCCGATGGAGCGAATGCGCTCTACAGCAACACGACCGGCGCCTACAACACGGCCACCGGTTTTGATGCGCTCTATAGTAATACCATCGGCTTGGGAAACACGGCCAATGGCGATTTCGCGCTTTTTACTAACACTACCGGCACCTTCGACACGGCCTATGGTGTGAACGCGCTCTTTAGCAACACCTCCGGCAGCCAAAACACGGCCACTGGTATGGATGCGCTCCTTAACAACACTACCGGCGGCATGAATACGGCCGACGGTCTTTTTGCGCTCGATAGCAATACAACCGGCAGCGGGAACACGGCCAGCGGCTCTGGTGCGCTCTTTCACAACACCACCGGCGTCGACAACACGGCCACCGGTGATTCAGCGCTCGATAGCAACACAGCCGGCAGCAACAACATTGCGTTAGGCACTGGCGCCGGCGGCAATCTCACCACGGGCAGTAACAATATCGACATCGGCAATAGCGGCGTCGCGGCCGAGGCTAACACCATCCGCATCGGTATCGCAGGCACCCAGAGCGCCACGTTTATCGCCGGTATTAGTGGAGCCACCGCCTCAGGCGGCGCCGCAGTCTTGGTCAGTTCAAACGGCCAGCTCGGCACGATTACCTCTTCGCGGCGCTTCAAGCAGGAGATCAAGCCGATGGACAAAGCAAGTGAAGCAATCCTGGCGCTGCGACCAGTGACCTTCCGTTACAAGCAGGAGATTGACCCCAAAGGCATTCCGCAGTTTGGGCTGGTGGCGGAGGAAGTGGAACAAGTAAATCCCGACCTGGTGGTGCGCGATGCCGAGGGGAAGGTTTACACCGTCCGTTACGAAGCGGTGAATGCCATGTTGCTCAACGAGTTTCTCAAAGAACACCGCAACATGGAGCAGTTGAAAGCGACTCTATTGGAGCAGTGGAAGGAAATGGAGCTTTTGACCGCAACGTGGAAAGAGCAGCAAGCACAAATTCAGAAGGTGAGCGACCAGCTTGCAATAGTCTCGCCTCGGCGAGCAACGCAAGTGGTTGACAATAACCAGTAGAGCATCCCAACCTCACATCCAGTACTCAGAAAGAGCCGTCACGCTTGATTGCGTGGCGGCTCTTTGTTTCCTCAGCTTTGCAGCCTAGTGCAGCGCGGGCGCGATCCTGCTTGTTCAAGATTTTGTCTGGACCGCGAGCGCTTTTTTTTAAACGCAGCCAGCCTTGTTCTCGCGCACGCTGGCGATATAAGACTGACATTTAGCCCAGTAACATACCGCATCCCAATAAAACGTGTGGCGTGCCCAGTCATAAGGAATGATCGGCAGATCAAAAGGAGGATTCGGCTTAACGAATATGCCAGCAATGTCGATCTTCAAATTGACGCTTTAAAGAAAGCAGGGTGCGAGAAAATCTTTTCCGAAACAGGCAGTGGCGCGAAATCTGAGCAACGGATTGTATCAAGTCGAGCGGTGGGAAAAATCCATATGCAGAGCCCGTAGTTTCTCAATTAACGCATTGGCATCGAGGGAAATTTGTTCGGCTTCCTGGTAAGTGATTTTCCTCATTTCAAAATCACGAATCGACGTTTCGATCCGTTCAATCTGGATTTGAATCTCTGACCGTATGTAGTCTCGTGTCATCTGAGTGAGCTTATAGTGCTGTATTCTAGAAATTATAGAAAGCAGCCGGTATGCCAAGCTCTTCACAGCGAGGTGCCCTTGTGCCAAACGCCCCAGCGACACAGATGACTTGGCCGGATTCTTCCGATTATAGAACAAGACCAAAAAGTAAGGGCAGTGACTAATTATTTTGATGCTTGAATAAGGCAGTCTTGGAACGATTTAAAGAATCCGGCCAGCGGTTTAGCAGCGGCGATTGGTTAGGGTGTGCCATCAGCCCCAGGCTTTGATGACTCCGCTAGATGATCCGGTAATGGGGGAGGTTTTTGCTGAGGATAAGTAAACCTCACAAAGAACTCTGCAAACGTAAGAATAATTATACCGGAGAGAAACGCTGGCACGCCGTAAATGAAATAACTAAATGAATCATGTTGATAGCTGGTTCCTGAAATTATTGCCCTGATCGTCGGCAGCAAATATTTGATTCCTGCAATTGTGTTCCAAGCTCCCCAGACACATAACCAGACTGCAATGGATCGAAGGATGATACCGAAGACTTCTTGGGGCTTCATACGTTTATGAGTCTAACGAGCCAAAAGCTTAGCTACTTGACTGGAACGAGCAATCACTCTTCGTGCCCGATCTCAATAATTCTGCCGTCCCACTGTGAGATCGTGATGTAGAATACGCCGCCAAACATGACTTGACCGGGAGGCGGCGTGGGTAAGGAACCCTCGACCCGCCAAAAGCCGTTCGCGAGCATGACTTCGTAGGGTCGCTCGCTTTTGATCTCGCTTTCTCCGTAAATCGGGAAAAGCACTGCTTCGGCAATTTTGATGGCGGTCTCCTTGTTAGGGACAAGACCCTGGGGCTGCTTCCATGGATCTTTGGCTAACGCTGCCGCTGAAACTGCAAATGCGAGCACCGCTGTGAAGATTGCTTTCATACATCTAGAATTAGACGAAATTTCGTAATTAACACCGGGCATTCTTTTGTCTAATTTCTAATCGAATTTCGGCCTCAGTCCGGTGGTATGGTTGGCAACTTGTCTGTCAGCCCCGCGCGCCACACTTGACTGTCTTACATCGGGGTTAGATGTGTATGCCGCCGTCACCCTTGGGTGCGAAAAATGAAGTGTCGAATCGTCCCGGCTATACCGAGAAACAGAATGCTGATCGCTGCAACGTAAATCGCCGAGAGATACGGTTGCCATTGCGCAATCTCTGCGGCCCTGGCCACAGATGGTGGCGTGCTGGGCCGAAGAAGAACTGTACGCAACGATCAAAAGGAGCAAAACTGGAACGTCGAAGGCCAACCGAGTAATCCAAGGCTTCGCTGCTGGCCAGGTAACAAGATAGATTACGACTGAGGCTAGTGAGATGAGCCAGAGCAAGATCAGGAAGATCATTTGTCCCACGGGAACATCAAACGAGACAAGGTTCAGCCCCAGTAGCGGAAGCAAACATTGGTAGGATCGGCGACTCTTTCATGAAAGTAAAGAGGCTTATCGCAATCCCCCTAACGCTCCAAAGACGAAAGAGAGTCCGACATGGCTATGAAATAGAGCGTACGTCATGGCCCAGTTACCCACAAACAATCGGCCTAAAAACTGCTTTTATAGCGGATGGTGAAACTGGCTGCTGTCATCATTCTTATGTTGCTACTCATTCGCTCAGTTGGAGCAGCGTTGGCCCGGAAAAAAAACCGAACCATCAGTCGGGGAAGCAATTGGTTCGGTCTGCAAATCTTGCAACAAATTCCATCGCGTCAAAGCAGGTCGATTACTTCATCGACAGACCAAACATGATCGGCGACTCCGGTAATTTTCAGGGGATTTTGAAGTTTTCTCCAGGCGGAACAGAGAGTTATTCGAAACCGCTTACCCGGCGCGTTCGAGAAAATCCTGGGGTCATATGAAACTCTTCATTCCGGTTTGTCTCAGCACACTCGTGGCTTTAGGAAGCGTTGTGGCACAAGAGGCAGTCCCTACGGTTACAGTTCAAGCCGATACTGAGCCTTGGCAGGTCGTCGCCATTAGCCGCGTTTCTTTAGAGGGGACTCTAAAAGAAGGCACGCCGTTTGAGGTGAATATCGAAGCCAAACAACCGAAGATCTTGAAGGGAAACTACTTTGGATCAGTCGATCAGCCCAGCACTGTCGTAGTAGAAATGACTGTGAGGTTGGGCAGTGAAAAAATCTCCTTTCCGAAGCAAGCGTTTGACGATCTTGCCAACGTTTCGTTACAAACTATCAGCGTAACGAGCAAACCGTCAGGGGAGTTCAAACTTCGCTTTACGGGCGGAGACGAAGCCAAGAGATACGAAGCCGAATATTTTATTCAATCCAATCGATTAGTTAAACGATTAATCAGTTATTTTGAAGCGACTGCTAATGGCAAGAAACAAGTAGTGGTCAACACGACGACCTTTTAGGGGCGGGGCAAAGTCTCGCAGTTCGTCAAAGGCAATAATCATTCACGTTTCACCTTAAAAGCAGGCCGGGGCGGTAGTGTTCCTATATTACTGCCCGGCGGTGGAGGCTGGACTTGGAAATACTTTGCGAGATCGGCGGGCACTATGTGGGAGCGCGTGCGATTCAAAATTGCATTCGTTTCTCTCAAGACCTCTGGCAACCAAACCTGAACAGATCGGTGGCGCAGGTTAGCTTGTTTAAAGCTACCCGTCAGAGTCAAATTAGACCGACGATGTTATGGCAATTAATCGTCTCTTTGAACGCTCGCGACTTCGACATATTGGCATTCTGCGCCACGCTGCCAGTTTCCTGCGATGCTATACAATCCGTGTCTTAACATCCCCAAGCGGAGCGCAAACTCATTGTTACCGGTGGCAGAAAGCAAAACCTTAGCTCTATGATCGTATGATTGCAGTTCATAATTGATGTTCGGTTGTTTACAGAAGAAGCCTCCTTCGTAACTCACGACCCATCCCTGCATATCGAATGATTCGCCGCCTCTTGAAATTATCATTTCAGTTCCTGCCAGTGTCGATACCGTAGTTAAGCAGCTCACGATTACAGCAAATAATAGCGTTTTCATGGTTTGGTTGTTTTTTAACTTCAAGATACATGCAGCGGAACGCAGAGTAAAGTCAGAGTCCTGTCTGTCGGCGGTGCGTGGTTCCTACTTGACCCGCTCCCAGGTGATCTGATACCGACGCCGTTCACCACCAGGTGGCGTCTCCTCAGCAGAGAGAATCAAGCGGTCACCTTCAAAGCGAAAATTGCGGACTTGGTCTGATCCGATGTAGTGGGGCGATTGTGCCAATTCTGGCCTATGGATGACTTGACCTTCTTTTTCACGCACCTCATAGGTGCCGCAGTAAGCGAACATGCCTTTATGAGTCACGGCTCTCTCAGCATCGGTCGGCTTGTCCGGGTCTGCCCAATGCGGAGGATTGGGGTTGGCAAGAGTCACGCACATGTGACCGGTATTATCGTACATCAAATATCCTATTGGGTGCGCGCCATACTCAGGAAAAGGCTGGAATGAGCCATCAGGCTCGATACTCCCAGCCGAAACGAGCCGCCACGTCCCGATTAGTCGCTCACGGGCACTCGGCTGTGCGGTCTTGTCTTCGGCAGAAATCAGTAATCCAGATGAGAACAATAACAATAGCACTGCCGCAACTAAATATTTCTTCATAGCCTCTTGAAATTATTTCGGTGCTTTCTTAAAAACGACTCGAATACCGGGGTCGCGGATGTCCGCTGTGAGTCCGTAGGCTTTAGCGAAGGCGTGAATTTTTTTCTCCCGTCCCAAACGTTTGATCTTTTCTGAGGGCCAAACCCTTTCTAATTCGCCCTCAAAAATCGTGCATGATTTCTTATTGTTGAGGCTTTTCTGAATATGTTTAGCGAGCGTTTTCACAGTCCTCATTAATTGGGGGGCGTGACGAGAATTACGGGAATTTCGTTATTCTTGACGGACATTTCCGAATCGAATCTCGGCTCCAATCCGGTCGTATACTGGCCAGCCTGCCTACTTAGCTTGCCTGCCACGCCCGGCCTTTACCCAAACGATAGCTCAGTGCTCCGTAAAGTCTCCTACTGCCCGGTTTTCTAGCGCGTTCTCGGCACGCCTTTAGATGATCCAAGCAATAATAGCCCGAAATTGCTTGTTTGCCGCATATCTGGCAACGCCCAGCACGCTGCATCCGTAATTGATACCTGCGTTGACGCGAAATCGGTAGATCCGTGAATTCGTCTTTGATTTTCTTGCTCATTTGAATCGGCTCAAACATCTGGCGTTTGCCCCTTCTCCCGGCCCGTTACTCGTTGAAATTGCAAACCTGGAAAGGCGGAGAAGCTACCGGGAGTAAACGTCCTGCGCCCGATTCAGATCGTGTTTAATAATCGGATTTCGAGCGCAATCTGGCTGCATGTCGCTGCTGCTTCTCTGGCTCAAAACGCCTCGAATGCTGGCAGAAATCAAAAGCTTGAACTTTGTGCCGAGGATCAAGGCAATCGTTTTGAAATAGAAACTAATTATTCTATTATAACAAAAAAACACTTCAGAAATATCCGCCGCCACAAATACCATCCCCGCACACTTTGTATTTCATAAATGGCAAGATCGGGAGCAGTGGCGGCGGAGATATACCGAGGAGTTTTGGCACGACCAGACACCGACCGATATAGTCGCGCAGTCTGATGAGAAAACCTGCCTCGCTAGGATTCGAACCTAGACAAAGAGATCCAGAATCTCTGGTGCTACCGTTACACCACGAGGCAAACGGGAGAAAAATTAAAGCCAAACGCTATCGGTTCGCAAGCGAGACACATATATAGGCGGCGGCGAAATTTGAGCAGCGTTTAATTGAGTGAAAACTCCGCGCCCTCGCGCGCGGCCTCCACTTCCAGGCGCTGGCCGCTGGTTGCGGCAATCTTGCGCGCGTTTTCCACCATCGCATCGATGATCGCGTCGCTATGGTTCGGATCGTGATGGAAAAGGAGCAGCTTTCGAACTTGTGCGTCGAGGGCGAGCCTCACCGTGCTGCTGAGCGAGCCGTGGCCCCAGCCAACGTGCTCTTGATATTCCTCATCAGTGTATTGGGTATCGAGAAGCAGAACATCAGTTTCGTGAAGAAATTCCACCAGCCCGGCGCGCTCCTTTTCCGCTCTTTTGCGAGTCTGTTCCGGGCTGAGCAAGTGAGACTTGGCCGAGTGCAGCTTAAATGCATCATAGGGTTCCGTGTCAGGCAAGTAAGCAACTGATCCGCTCGATGTGAAGAGACGGTAGCCTACACACATGCCCGGATGATTCATGGGTTTAGCCCGCACATGCACGCTCCCGACGTCGAATTCCATTGTAACGAGTTTTTTGATGTCGACCTTGCCGGGCAAGTCGTACAATTTCACAGGGAAAAACGGCGTGGCCATCTGGCCTTTGAGAATTTCGCGGAGACCGGTCTCCGCGCCATCGTAGCCAACAATGCGGACTTTGTTTTTGTCGTTATACGAGGGAAGAAAAAACGGGAAGCCTTGAATGTGGTCCCAATGGGCGTGAGTAATTAACAACGTGAGATTGATCGGTCGCGATCCGAACTCCTGTTCCAGAGCAATGCCAAGTAACCGAATGCCGGTTCCTGCGTCGAGCACGATGATCTCGCCCTGGGCGCGCACTTCGACGCAGCTTGTATTGCCACCGTAACGAACGGTGGCCGGCCCAGGTACCGGGATAGAGCCACGCACGCCCCAGAGTTTGACACGGACGGCAGATGCCGGGTCGGTTGACATATGGCAGCGATGATTCTGTCACTCATTCTGACAAAACCAAGGTTTTTTGCGCGGTGCGCCGGACTCATGTCGTTAGGGGGCTTATTCCCAGTCTTTTTTGGCCGAAAGGCTCCGGTAAGGATCAAAAAAAACCGCCCCCGAAAATTTTTTGGGCGGCTTATCAGGGAAACACTAGAAGCCATCTAGCCATCTCATAAAATAAGAGGAGCCTTGCCCTGCGGATGGCGCCGCTTTTTAACTTTGGTTGCGTTGTTCCTCGGTCGTCCCGCAACGGCGGGATGGATATACTTCCTCGTCACGCCTTACCCAAGCCAAAAATCGACAGCCAGGCGGCCCCTCCGATTTATGAGATGACTTCTAAGGCTTTTTCTAGCCGCCGTGCCGTCTGCGCAAATACCCTGGGAGCAAGGAAAGCAATCCGGCGCCGCAGACACTGAAAATTGGAAGGAGCGCGGACATTTCAGGCACTGGGACAGAGATGTTTCCAATGTTGTCCACTTTTGATCCCGCATTCGGTCCGCTATTGCGTGTCGCTTCTGCCGCGAAATCCGAAGTGCGCAGCTGATTGGTTTTCGCCACAACCGAGAAAATCCCCAGCGGAGATGATCCAATGATTGGCGTTGTGCCAGTATAGGTCCAGGTAAGATTAAAGATAGATGGGTTGTCCGTTGGTTTGACCCTAGATGGAGTCATGCCGATAAGCGACGAAGAAAACGTCCAACCCGCTGGTTGTGTGTTCGATCCAGCGAGGAAATTGCCGAAATCGTAAATGGTGAAGAAGTCGCCATGTTGCACGTTCTGGTCCACTGTAACGTTTCCCGAATAATTCCAAGTGAAATTGCCGCCAAATGGCGACGTACTCGATAACGTCGGGATTACGTCGCCTCGCACGGCGAGGGCGGTCACACCAAGTATAAAGCCCCAAAAGGATACTCTCTTCATAATGTTGAAAGATTCGACCGAGAGGATTGCGAATTTCGTGGCCTCTCGTCAATATAAATCTTTTATGTTGCGTCCCAGAAGCCTTTCCCCTTGCAGCCAGGGGAGACGGGAGGGTGAGAGGCACGTTAAAGTCTGGCCGCACACCGAGCGTTATTTATGAGACGGCTTGCAGAGTTCTTCGCTCGCGACATAGCCTTGTGCTTCGAGCGTTTTACACTGGTGCCGATGAATTTTTTGGCCGCGCAAGCCAAACCATTTAAGCTTTCAGAACTCCCTTGGGCCGCTCTCTTGGTGCTCAGCATTTGGATTTGGATGATCTGGAGTTGTGCGGAGCACTGGCAGGGAAATCCGAACTATTCCTACGGCTGGGCGGTACCGATTTTAGCAATCGGATTTGCCATCCGGCGTTATTTGCTGATCGAGCGGAGCGATTCGTCTAAAATGCCGTCGGCGCAGCATTTCTCGATTTCCCTCCGAAGTGTAATCGCGTTATTTGCCGGCGCGGTATTTTTTGCACTCGAATATTCGCGCGACCAAATGTGGCATCCCGAAATCGTTCTTTGGTTGATCTGCATCCTCGCCGTTACATCTACAATCGCCGTCTTTCGCTTGTGCGGCGGAGACGCGCTGGCGCGCAGAGAATTGTTTCCGGTTCTGTTTTTTCTTACCGCTGTGCCATGGCCGCCGCGTTTCGAGCAGCCGATCGTCAGCAGCCTGATGCGTTGGATTGCTGCAACTACGACCGAACTCCTGCACTGGTTTGGCATCGAAGCGCAAATTTCCGGCGCGGCGATCGCTTTGCGATCCGGCTTCGTCGGGATCAGCGAAGCGTGCAGCGGCGTGCGGTCGTTGCAAGCCGGAATCATGTTCGGCCTGGCCATGGGCGAATGGTTTTTGTTGCGACCGGCTCGCCGCATCATCTTGCTTTTGATTGCCATGGCGCTCGCTCTCGTGAGCAACCTCATCAGAACGTTAGCGCTTTCGCTCCAAGCCGAGTGGCACGGGATCGAATCGCTCGATCGCGCCCATGACTTGATTGGCAACATCATGATCACGGCGCTCATTCTCTCCATCTGGATTGCTGGAAAAGTTCTCGCGCCGCGCCGATCGAGTGCGTCTGGATTATCGATGCAGCACATCGCACAACGCCTACAGATTTTCGTTAGGACATTAACGGTTCCAGCGGGACCGACATTTCGCGCCCTGGTGCTCAGCCTTCTCATCGGCATCGTCGGTGCGCGGTCGCTTTCCGCGTGGATCGAAGCAAAAAGCAAACACAAACCGCGCCTCTGTTCTCTGGCTAAAATCGACAAATCCAACCAGCTTCGTCCGCATTCCGCCGGAAATTTGGAATGAGCTTCGTCCGACGATGGGCGAACACATTCGGCGTCAAAGCGCGGAACTGCCCGGCGGTGCGGCCGATTGCTTTCATTTTTTTTGGAAACCATCGCCCTGGAATCGTTTTGCTCTCGTGCACCGTCCTGACATTTGCATGCCCGGCGTCGGCTGGAAATCGAGCTGGCCCGGCCGAACCGCTGGATGTTTCGGTCGATGGCACAATCGATCCGCTGCCATCTTTTTCGATTTCGGCGCGGCGACGTTTACGCGCTGGAACTTTGGGGTGTATGGCGAAACGGCCAGCCGGTCTCGCTCGATTACGGACCAGCCCAGGTCATGGGCGCGGATGTTCCGCCGCCGTCGTTACACTTGGGAGGAAAACGGCGTTCCGCCACCGAAATTGTTGCCTGCAGTGTCATCGCGAATGGAACCGCGCCGTCCGCCGAGATAGCAGTGGCGCTTTTGCGATCTGTCTTTGAATATAAAAGCCATGAGTGACGCCGTTTCGAGATCGCCGCGCCGGACGGGCGAACGCAGAAAATGGCGGTCGCGCGCGATTTGGTGGGGTGCGATCTTTGTCGTGCTTGCGTTCGTCGCTGCTTCGGTGCGAAGCCGGTCTATCATTTTCTGAAAGCCAAACGCGCCGAGCAATTCGCAGCGGCAGGGGACGCGCTCGTGCAAGCCGGCAAATGGAATGATGCAGCGAAAGCAATATCGCGCCGCGCTGCAATTGGACCCTCTCGGTTACCCCGGCCTGGAAGGCGCCGCCCGGCTTGCCTCGCGTGCGGACCGGCCGGAAGCGATCGATCTTTGGGAGCAGGTCATCAAGCTTCCGCAATGCACGACGCAAGACCGGCAAGAATATGCTGCTCTTCTCATCAAATCCGATCGCTTGACTCTTGCCGAAACAAGTAATCGACGGACTTCTGAAAAGTGATCCCGACACCAAAACGCTCGAGCTTGCCTCGCGGTATCTCGCAGAAGATCGGTGATAACGCCAAGGCGATGGAATTTGCCCGGCTCGCAGTCAAGCGAGTCGCCAGAAGATGATGCGGCGCGTTTTCAACTGGCCGATCTTCTCGCTCAATCAAGTGACGCCGGATGAACAGGCCGAAGCGCACAAAGTTCTTTGGGAACTCGCCGGCAAAGAGGGCGCTTACAAAAGGCCAGCCATCGAAGCGCTGGCGCGTGCGCCTGAACTATCCAGTGAGGAACGTGAGCGGGTGTTGCGCGCGCTCGAGCAACTGTCGCCGAAAGATCTGACGGACGATCTGCTCGCGGCCGATATGCGGATGCAAATTCAACCGGATGACGCTGCGCGCATTTATGATGAGACGATCGATCATTGGCGTGACAGCAAGGTCGAGCAATTGGTCGAGCTTGCGCGCTGGTTGAATGCGCACCAGCAAGCGGAGCGCGTGCTCACCCTGTTTCCGATCGAGCGCGCGCTGCAAAACAACACCCTCCTCCTCACCCGCTTGATGCGTTGGCCATTTTGCAGCGTTGGACCGACATCGACGACACGCTGATCCCGGCCCGAGGTGACGCTTGATCCCTCGGTCATCGAAAGTTTTCGCGCGCGCACTGCGCAGCAACGGGGCGCCACCCTTGATGCCGAGGTGCACTGGAACCACGCCATCTCACTCGCCGGCACTGATCCATTCAAATTGCGCTTCGTCGCCAATTTTGCCGAGCAAAGCCGCGCCAACGGCGTTGCACTCAAGGCTTACGAACAGCTCGCACGTTTTCCCGAGCAGGCGCGGATTGCCTACAGGGGCGCCGAGCGCGTGAGCCAGAAAGCTGGCAACGCCGCGAACGAACGCGCGGCCGCGGAAAAAATCGCGGCGTCGGCGCCGGGAGATCCGAATGCGGCTGATCAACTTGCCTATTTGAATCTGCTTTTGGAGAACGACATCGAAAAAAATCTCGCTACTGCGAAAAAGCTGGCTGAAAAATATCCAAACCGATTGTCGTATCGCGTAACCGCGGCGCTCGGATATCTCCGCGATCACGATCCCGGCTCGGCGCTCGCCCAATTCAAGGGACCTGCGCCGATTGATTGGAAACAAACGCAACCCGCCTGGCGCGCTGTTTATGCCGCAACTCTCCTGGCTAACGAGCGAAACGACGAAGCGCGCGAAATCATCATGACAATTCCAATCGAACGTTTAAGTGCGCAAGAACGCGCCCTCATTGAGCCTGCTCCAGAAGCAAAATAGAAATGCGCGCCAGGCCGCGCTACCCTGCTCGCCTCTCCCTTTCCCAAAGGGTATCTGTTTAGCGCCAACGGCGCGATATTTATATTAGCCTGGGGCAACACCCCAGGGTCCTTGTAAGAAAAATGCACTAGCGCTGACAGCGCGATTCACCTACGCGTGTTTTTCGGCGATTATTCCGCAATGCCGCAATCGCTTAGCAAGGTCATCATTCATATTATCTTCAGCACCAAAGATCGGGCAGCGTGGCTGGACCGCAACGTTCGGCCGCGGATGCCCGCCTATGTTGCGACGGTCTGCCGCGACTTGAGCGCAGAAGCGTTGCGCGTCGGCGGCGTTGCTGATCATCTCCACATTGTTACGACCCTTCCCCGAACTATCTCTCAAGCTGCAATGGTCGAAACGGTGAAGAAAACTTCCTCGAAATGGATCAAGGGGCTGGACCCGAAATTTCGACAGTTCTACTGGCAACGCGGTTATGGCGCGTTCTCAGTGAGCCCAAGTCAGCTTAATGCCGTTCTCGAATACGTTGAGAGTCAGGAAGAGCACCATCGTACCCGTAGTTTTCAAGAGGAGTATCGCGATTTTTTGCGCAAATACGGCGTCGAATTCGACGACCGCTATGTGTGGGATTGAAGCAAACGCCGCCTTGATTCGCGCTTTCAGCGCTCGTCTGGGGAGCAACGTTTCCCTGGGGCGTTGCCCCAGGCTTGCATGAACCAGCGGCCCTTGGCGCTAAACACATATCGCAAAGGGAGAGGACAGCGTTCCTCCAACGCAAACCAGGGGAGCGCACGCGCCTCGCGTGCTGGCGATGACGCCCTCGTCATTGTGCACTTTTTTCTTCCCAACAGGATGCGGCCCTCCGGTGCCGTGACACGTTGGTTTCGGCGAGGCGCCGAAACCGGCACGCGAGGCGCGTGCGCTCCCCTGAACACTGCTCGCCTTGCTTTCCATTCAAGTGCTTGCGCGCAATAGAAATCGAGGATGTAGCGATCAACCGGATGCTGCCGCCGAAATTTGTAGTTCGCGAAATTCCGATTTCGCAGGTGACACCAGAGAATCCGCTCGCAGTCGGCCACGCTCTTGCGGAGGTAAGGAGCGCGGCTCATAAGATAATCGTTTATTCGAGAAGCTTTGCTTGCGAAAAGCCAAATCGATCCTGGCGAGGCGGCGTAAGCCCCTCACCTCCCGCCTACGCTGGACTACGGCGCGGCAGGCAATCCTTTCCCCGCAATCGGGGGGAGGCGGCAAGAAGCACCTGGGCAAGGCGGAAATTGGCCGGCTAGTTGCGTCTGTGGATTTTTCGGCGATTGCTGATGTCACTGGATCATTAGTCATGGAAAAATTTGACGTCGTCATCATCGGCTCAGGACCTGGCGGTTACATCGCCGCAATCCGCGCCGGTCAGCTTGGTTTGAAGACTGCACTTGTCGAGAAGGACAAGGAACTGGGTGGCACGTGTCTAAACATTGGCTGCATCCCGAGCAAAGCGCTGCTCACTTCCAGCGATCATTTCACGTTCGCGACAAAGGAAGCCCAGAAACACGGCATCATCATTGAGAACGCGCGTGTCGATCTGGTCAAGATGCAGCAGCGCAAGGACAAGGTCGTAAAGACGTTCACCGGCGGTGTGCGCGCGCTCATGAAAACGAACAAGGTGACGACGTTCGAAGGTCTGGGCACGATCACTGCGCCTGGAAAAGTTTCGATCAAATCATCAAATGGCGACGCGCAGGAGATTGAAGCAAAAAACATCGTGATCGCCACCGGAAGCGTTCCGGTGGAATTACCGTTCGCAAAGTTTGACGGCAAAACAATTGTCAGCAGCACCGAAGCGCTTTGTTTCACCGAGCCGCCTCCAAAACTGCTCGTGATCGGCGCGGGCGCAATTGGCCTCGAGCTCGGATCGGTTTGGGCGCGCCTGGGTTCGCAAGTGACGGTGCTGGAACTTTTGCCGCGGATCGCGATCGGCTTCGATCTCGAGTTGTCGAACTTGCTGCAACGTTCCTTGACCGCGCAGGGCATCACCTTTCATCTCGAAACCAAAGTCACGGGAGTAAAGGTCGACAACGGACGGGCAACGGTGACGGCCACCAAAGGCAACGAGGAACTGAAATTCGATGCTGACAAAGTTCTGGTATCGGTCGGACGCAACCCATTCTCGGAAGGCCTCGGCGCGGAAAAAGTTGGCGTTGAGTTCGATGACCAAAAGCGAATCAAGATCGACAATCACTTTCGCACCAACGTCGCGGGGATTTATGCCATCGGCGACGTGATCGCGGGGCCGATGCTGGCACACAAAGCGGAAGAAGAAGGCATCGCAGTTGCGGAAATTATCGCGGGCAAAGCTGGTCACGTAAATTACGACGCGATTCCAGGAGTCATTTACACGAATCCCGAATTGGCCGGCGTTGGGCTAACCGAGGATCAAGCGAAAGAAAAGAAGATCGATTACAAAATCGGCAAATTTCCGTTTCGCGCCAATAGCCGCGGGCTCGCCAATGAGGATGTCGACGGAATAGTCAAGTTCGTGACCGACGCGAAGACCGACCGCATTCTGGGTGCCCACATTTTGCACCATTGGGCGTCGGAATTGATTGCCGAACCGACTTCGGTGATTGAGTTCGGCGGAAGCTCAGAAGATCTCGGCCGCACCTGTCATTCTCACCCGACTTTCAGCGAAGCAGTCAAGGAAGGCGCTCTCAACGTTGAGAAACGCGCGCTCCACATCATGAACCGCTGACTTCCAGCCTTTTCGAGCGGCATACACGCTTCATGTACGATATTTCGCATGAGGTGGATCGAGCTCTCCGCAGCTCGATGTTGAGACGAATCGCCGAAGGCGCATTTATTTACTCGGACGTCGTGGTTCGCCGGCTAGACTCGCAACAGTGAAAATCTATCGCGGCTTCCCGCAACGGCTGCATCATGGCGTGCCATACTGGGTCGAGAGCGGAGCGTTGTTTCACCCGCATCGCGCTCGATCGCGAAAACGAGCAACGACCGTTGAGCAATTCGCTGCTTGCGCAGGCAGTTCTCGGATCAGCCGAGATTTATCAAGAAAGGCAGCGTTGGTACATCACCTTATTTGTTTTAATGCCTGATCATTTGCATGCGCTATTAACATTCGCACACGATGAATCGATGAGCCGGGCGATCAGTGATTGGAAACGTTTTCACGCACGAAAGAATCATGTCAGTTGCTGCTGGTTTGTGTGCCAAGCGGAGGATTGGCCATGGGTCATCGATCCGTTTAGGTAAGCGCGCAAGGTTGGATCGAGTTCTCCGTAGCTCGGTGCTAGCGAATCGCCGAAGGCGCAAAATGATTGCTACCCAAGCCGTGCAAGCTAGAGGTTTGGCCCCGAAAGCTTTCGGGGGATGTGTTTTACCAACGCGCCCGGAGGTCACGTTCCACCTGAGTTCATTCTTGCTTCGCGCCGGCGAATCACGAGGACCGTCACGAGACCGGAGACCGCGCACACAATCGCGCCGAATCCGAGCGCGAAAGGCGTGCCTAACCAATGTGCCAGCGCCCCGGCTTCAAGGCTCCCCAGCGGAATCATCGCGCCGAAGACGAGCGACCATACGCCCATGACCCGACCTCGCATTTCATCCGGAACGATCGTTTGCAGCACCGTGTTTGAGGTCGAAAAAAACAGGAGCATGCCAAATCCGGCGACGAAGAGGAACGCGAGCGCGACGTAAAAATTGCGGGTGAAAGAAAACGCGAGCAGCGCCGCAGAAAACAGCCAAATGCCGCCGAGCGCCAACTTACGCGGAGTGAATCGATGGCCATAGGTGGCGACCGCGAGCGCGCCGATGAGCGCGCCCAGGCCACTGGCCGACATCAACACGCCATATCCGTTGGCGCCGCGAGCGAGCACGTCCCGGGCAAAAGCCGGCATCAGCACCGCGTACGACCAGCCGAACACGCCGACCGCCAGAAAGAGCAGGAGAATCGTCCGCACGCGTTGATGTCGCATCGAGTAAACGACGCCCTGCCAGGCGTGCTCGCCTGCGGAGGCGGCGCGTGCCGGCCGCGGAAAAGGTGGCAATCGCATCATCAACAAACCCGCGATCACTGCAATAAAGCTGAGGCCGTTTAGGAAAAAACACGTTGCCACGCCCAGCGCACCGATGGTCAAACCGGCAACCGATGGGCCTACCACTCGTGCGCCGTTCACGATCGAGCTGTTGAGCGAGATCGCGTTCAGCAAGTCTTCGCGACTTGTCATTTCTACTGTGAACGCTTGCCGCGCGGGCATATCGAAGCCCATCGCTATACCGTTCACTGCGGCGACGACAATGATGAAGGTTGTTGTCGCGAAGCCAGCCCACACTCCGGCCGCGAGCAGGAATGCGCAGATCATTTGCGCGGTTTGAGTCGCAATCAGGATGGAACGTTTCGGGTAAAGATCGGCCAGCGATCCGCCCCAGATCGAGAACAACATCATCGGCGCCGATCCGATGGCCGCGACCACGCCGAGCAGGAATTTCGAATTTGTAATTTCGTAAACAAGCCAGCTCATGGCTGTCTGCTGCATCCACGTGCCGATGAGGGAGACGAGCTGGCCCCAAAAGAAGAGTCGATAGTTACGATGACGCAGCGCGCGAAAAGTTTGTTTCCAGGCGACGCTGCCCACCGGAACGCGTCGAAGCTGTCCGCTGAGGTCCTCCGGCACACGCGCTGTTTCTGTGGGTAACGTCGCCATTAATAGATCATCACGTTGCCGAGGCGCTTGTGCCAACCGCCGAAGGCGCATTGGGGCAAAGGTGGATCGGCTTCTCCGAAGACGATGGTAATCTATCGCCGCAGGCGCAATATGATGCTCAAAGCGCGTTGCATGCATCAAAGGTTTGGCGGCAAAGCCGAATTTGTTTAGCAACGCGCCCGGAGGTCGCGTTCCACCTGGTTTTACCGACGCGCAGGTGGATCGGCTTCTCCGAAGACGATGGTAATCAATCGCCGCAGGCGCAGAACAATCGCATGCGCATTATTTACTCGGACATCGCGGTTCGGCGGCTAGACTCGCGGCGATGAAGATTTATCGTGGCTTCCCGCAACGGCTGCATCATCGCGTGCCACGCTGGGTCGAAGGCGGGGCGTTGTTTCACATTCGCATCGCTCTCGATCGCGAAAACGAACAACGATCGTTAAGCGATTCGCTGCTGGCGCAAGCAGTCCTTGAGTCAGCCGAGCGTTATCACCAAAAGCAGCGCTGGCACATCACGCTATTTGTTTTAATGCCTGATCATTTGCACGCGCTTTTGACATTCGCACGCTATGAATCGATCAGCGGGGTGATCAGTGATTGGAAACGTTTTCACGCACGAAAGAATGATGTCGTGTGGCAAGACGGTTATTTCGATCACCGACTGCGCAACGACGAACGAGGCGAGCAGTTATCGGCGAAGATGAGTTATATTCGGCGAAATCCGGTAGCTGCTGGTTTGTGCGCCAAAGCGGAAGATTGGCCATGGGTTATCGATCCGTTTAGGCAAGCGCGATTGGCAGCAGGTGGATCGAGCTCTCCGCAGCTCGATGGCTAATCAATCGCCGCTGGCGCATTGGGGCAAAGGTGGATCGGTTTCTCCGAAGACGATGCTAACCAATCGCCGCAGGCGCATCATGATGTTCGTGGAGCCGAACGCCCTGATTAAAAGGTGGCGGCAAAGCCGCATTTGCTTTGCCAACGCGCCCGGAGGTCGCGTTCCACCTGGTTTTACCGACGCGCAGGTGGATCGGCTTCTCCGAAGACGATGCTAATCAATCGCCGCAGGCGCAACATGATGCTCGTGGAGCCGAACGCACTGATTAAAAGGTGGCGGCAAAGCCGAATTTGCTTACCAACGCGCCCGGAGGTCGCGTTCCACCTCGTATTACCAACGCGCAGGTGGATCGGCTTCTCCGAAGACGATGCTAATCAATCGCCGCAGGCGCAACATGATGCTCGTGAACCCAAACGCACTGGTTAAAATTAGGCGCCGCTGGCGCGTTTATTTTACCAACGCGCCCGGAGGTCGCGTTCCACCTTGGCGTGAAATGCTGAAAAGCTGAAATAAGTGCTGCTCCGCCGCAACCGACCTCCAACGTCTGACCTCCGACCTCCGATGTCCAACGTCCGCTTTCAGTACGGTGCCCAGACCTTCACCCGTTTGCGTCCATGGTGTTGTCGCCGGCGACGCCGGATTTGAAAGATCACGATCAAAACGATTCCGAAGAGGACGCCGAGGGCGGCGACCAGAAGAAGTGTAAACATTAACCAACAGAGTGTTACCGATGTCCTGACTGCGCCCGCGGAAACCTCTGATCTCTGCCTGCTAGGCCACATCGTTGGCGAACGTAGGACTTCTGTTCTTTTCGTGACGGGCGGATGGGCCAGCAAACGCTCGCGAATTGTAGCTTCTTGGCAGTTCTCCTCGCTGATGATATTGTTGGTATGCCTCGTAAGATTCGGCAACTCATCGCTGATCTGGAAAAGCATGGGTTCGTTGATCGCGGAGGCAAAGGATCGCATCGAAACTTCCTGCATCCGAGCGGCGTAAAGATCACGTTGTCCGGTGGAATGGGAGACGATGCGAAGCATTATCAAGAGCGGGATCTAAAACGCGCAATTGAAAGGATCAAACAGTGAAGAAAAGGTCTGACCGGTATGTAAAAGTTGTGGCCTGGGATGAGGAGGACCAATGCTATATTGGGCGTTGCCCGGGACTGATGTTTGGCGGTGTGCACGGTGATGATGAGACAGCGGTTTACAAAGAGCTTTGCCAAGCGGTCGACGAATGGATTCAACTTCATGAGGCGGAAGGACGGCCGCTCCCAAAGCCGACTTCGCTTCATGCTATCGAAGCGTTGGTCTAGTTGCGCGGTTTCTGGCCTCTGACCTCTGCTCTCCGATGTCCGATGTCCGATGTCTGATGTCTGATGTCTGATGTCTGATGTCTGATGTCTGTCTTAGTACGGCGTCCAGACCTTCACCCGTTTGCGCCCATGGTGTTGTCGCCGGCGCCGCCGGATTTGAAAGATCACGATCAAAACGATTCCGAAGAGGACGCCGAGGGCGGCGAGCAGAAAAAGTGGATAAATGGTGGCTAATGAAAACATCTCTTATTTCCGACGCTCTGGTCTCTGACCTCTGGTCTCTGACCTCTGACCTCTGACCTCTGACCTCTGACCTCTGACCCTATCTGCCTAGCCCCAGGAACTCCTTCATGGTAACAAACTTGCCGCGTTTTGGCGATCAAAAATTCCCGCAATTGTGGAAAATAGGCTTAATCCTACATCGCGCCGGGGCGTAGGCCTGCCGCGCCGGGCCTGTCACGCCGTCGCTTTACCTCCGATGTCTGGCCAGCTGCACCGACCGCGCCGGGCGACAAAAGCCGACTTTAGGTCGCCCGCTTTGTCCTGCGCGCAAACCGCCGCCGCTGCGAATAGCCTATCGCGCCCACCGCCAACGCCACGGCGAACCACGTGCTTGGCTCGGGAACACAGGTCAATTCGAAGTTGCCGTCACCATTAAGGTTGTAGTGTGCGATAAACTCGTAGCCGCTAAAGGTCTGAAGACTATTATTGGCAATTCCACTAAAAGTACCGCTAATAGCATTGGCATCGATCAAGGTATACGTCGTTCCGGCAGTAAACGTAAGACCACTGGCAATGATCACTTGTAACATGGATGACCCTAGATTTGCAGTGCCGTTTACCATCGCCAACTTGTCCCATTGGTTTGCAGCGGTACCAAATGCATCTATGTGAAACGTGGCCGTGCTGGCCAGCGTTAAGGCTCCGGTAGTAGCGTTAGAGATCGTTAACGTGCCGACTGATGCCGACGTTCCGTCCGTACCCTGCGGACCAGGATTGATTTTCGCGCCCGCGTTTACTGTTACAGTGCCACCGATCGTGCCGGTGCCACCCAAAACCGTGCCGCTATTATTCACGGTAACCGCCGAACCCGAAGCTGTGCTTCCGTTCACCAGCAAGGTGCCGGCATTGACGGTCGTCGTGCCAGTGTAGGTATTAGCTGCAGTCAGCGTGGTCGTGCCGCTGCCGGCTTGCGTGAATGAACCTGTCCCCGTGATCGCGCCGCTGCTAAAATCGGTGCCTTGGGCAACAGCAGCGCTTTTGTTGATTGTGAAATTTCCGTTATCCGTGATTGCACTGCTTGTCGAAAGCGAGCCCGCTGTTCCTCCGCTGCCTAGCTGCAAGCTTCCTGCATTAATGGTTGTCGCTCCGGTGTAGCTGTACTCGTTTGGAGCAAACGGGTACCTGTTTACGGCAAAGCTGTACCTGTTTGGAGCAAACGCGTACCTGTTTGCTGGAAAGCTGTACCCGTTTCGGCACAAATCTTCCCTTTTTCACCCGAACGTCCCCCTGCCCCAGAAAAACCCAAACCAACGCAGTTAACTCTACTATGACTAAAGCAATCATTGACTTCAGCGTTTACACCGGCCCGGAGCTTTTACCGGTCGGGAAAACCGTTCACGACAAAATGACGGATAACGCAGCCACGTTCACCACGCCGGCGCCACCGGTGACAATGGCGGCGCTGCAAACGTTGATCGATACCTTCGAAGACAAGCTGAGCAAAAAGAGCAGCCACGCGATTGCCGATACCATCGCCTTCAACATCGCGCGCAACGACTTGGAGGTGGCGCTCGGTGACCTGGGCAACTACGTCAACACCGTCGCCAAAGGCGACCCTGCCATTGTGGAGAAGAGTGGCTTCCCTTCCTTCGACACCACGCGTGTAGCTGACACGGCCCCGCCAGCCGCGCCCCAAGATTTGCGGCTACGCCAAGGCGATCTCAGCGGGGAAATCGTCGCCCGCTATAAGCCCGCCCGCCAACACAGCGCGAACGAAGTGCAAACGACTGTGGGCGATCCAAACAGCGCAGCCGGATGGACGCACGCCGGAATATTCACCAACGGTAAGGCCACCTTGGGCGGCAACGCACCCGGCAGCACCGTGTGGGTGCGCGTCCGCACGGCCGGGCTCAAAGGCGTCATGGGCGCCTGGAGCGACCCGGCCAAAATCATGGTCGTGTGAAGCAGCGGGCTTTTCTTATCGAATTTCCTAGCCTGGCCGGGCTTACATGGCATTATTTCAATTGATGAGTGTGCGCGAGATAATCGCTGAGTTGCCGAAATTATCCGACGAAGAACGGGAGATGATTCTGCAAAAGCTCGTCAATCTGGATGAACATTTTGAGCCGACACCAGCAATGTCGGACGCAATCCGTGAAGGTCTTCATGCTCTAACCGAGAAGAAAACGTATTCGGCGGCAGAGTTGCGTGAGCGGATCGCGGCATGGACTGCGCGATAGTTTATTCCGAGCCGGCGCTGGCCGACCTGCGAGAAATCACCGCCTACATTGCGAAAGATAATGCCGAGGCCGCTCAACGCTTTGCGAATCGACTGGTGGACTTGGCGGAGTCGCTGCGGCGCATGCCGCGCAAAGGGCGACCGGTAAAGGGCTGGACCGATGTTCGTGTGGTCGTGCTTTCGCCATATTTAATTTTCTACCGCTTCACCGCTCGGGAGAATCAAGTGGCGGTATTACGTTTTTGGCACGGAGCAAGAGATCCGCGAACGCTGAAGATGTAAAGGTTGGGGGAGGGTTGAAGACTTTAAGAAGTTGAGAAGTTGAGAAGTTGAGAGGTTGAGAGGTTGAGAGGTTGAAGCAACTCCGAAAGGATTCGCGAGCAGGCGCCCAATGTAGCGCGGAGTGGGCGACTCAAGGCGTGTACGACGCGGGATTATATGACAAATTTCGGATAAAACGCGCGGCCAAAGCCCGTCGATTGGGTGCGTTGGAAGATGGGAGATGGGAGATGGCAGCTGCCGGACAAACGACACACGGCCCGCCCGATAACTGACAACCGATAACTGATAACTCGCGCAGCGGCTATTAACTGATAACTGTGCGGCGGACTAGCTCGCGCAGTCGCCGCCTCTGCATGTATCCCGCTGCGCCCAGCGCCAACGCCGCCGCCAGCCATGTGCTTGGCTCGGGAACGGCCACGCCTGTCGGCACGATCTCGCCGTTACTCAAAATTATCGCTCCCGCCGTATATGCGCCAGTGCCAGCGCCAGTGTAGAACTGAAATTCAGCTAGTTGCGTTGCAGCTAACCCGGTAGCGTCACTACCGATGAAGAGCTGATCGGTGCCGCCGCCGGTAGTAGGCGTTCCGGACCAGTCGTAGATCTTTAGTGTTCCACTCCAGGCGGCGCTGTTACCCAGGACGCTGTTGCTGTTAGCAAATGCGATAATGCTGGAAGCGTTTCCCATGTCAATGATGGAAGTGCTTTGCAGAGTCAGTGCTCCAATCCCGGCCGTATTATTCGTAGCGCCATGCTCGGAAAGACCCCCGGTGTTGAACGCTACAGTTGACGATCCGCTCGCGTTAAGAAACATCTTTGCGGCATTATTGATGCGATCGTTGCTCGAGCCGCTTGAGCTCGCCAATAGCAACGTGCCACCTGAGTTAATGGTGATGCTCGCCGTGTTCGCGAGTCGGGCGGTTGTCGAGCCAGCGTTATCAAGTGAAAGTGTGCCGTTGTTGATGGTCGTCGCGCCGGTGTAGGTGTTGGCTCCGGAGAGTGTGATCGTTCCGGTGCCTGTTTTGGTTAGTGCGACAGTGCCTGTGCCCGTATTATGGTTTGCAATGACGCCAGCATAATTGCCGCCCGTCCCGCCGCCATTGCCGATCGTGAACGTGATATTCGTCCCCGTGGCATTGTTCCAGATGTTGCCTCCAGAGCCAGTTAGATTGCCAACGCCAACCGTTTTTCCATTCAGATCAAGAACGCCGCCGTTGACTGTTAACGAGCCATTGACCGATCCGAGCGCGTTGTTGTTGTTCGCCTGAAGCAGACCAGCCGAAATTGTCGTGCCGCCTGTATAGGTGTTAGAGCCTGATAAGACCCAGGTGCCTCCCCCGCTCTTGGTTACGCTAGTCGCGCCAGTGTTATCACCAATAATTGCCGCGAGCGTGTTAATGCCAGTGTTCGACCCGGTGAGATTAAGGGTGTGCGCGCTGGTATTACCAAAAGCAATCGAACCGCCGTTAGTGAAGGTCAATGTTCCAGTGCTGCCGCCCGAGGCATCCAGGGTTGCCGAATTGCCCGCCGCATCGCCAATAGTAAAGAGACGATCAGGTACTAGCCGCTGCCGAGCCGGTGTACTGTAAAGTGCCGCCGCCGAAGACAAGGTTGCCCGCCGAATTAGTCGAAGCGCCAATCGCACTATTACTTCCGCCATTCGCCAAAGAAGCGGCATTTAAAATACCGCCGTCAATTCTCGTTAATCCGGTGTAGGTGTTCGCCGCATTTAGCGTTGTTGTCCCGGTGCCAGCTTGTGTGAAAGAGCCGGTGCCGGAGATCGCGCTTGAGGTAAAGTCGGTGCCTTGCGTAACCGCATTACTTCGATTGATCGTGAAATTGGCGTTATCGGTAATCGCGCCCCCGTTGTTGGGGAGCGAACCACTTGTTCCGCCGTTCCCGAGTTGCAGCGTCCCGCCCGCGAGGTCGATTGGTCGGCCCATAGTATTGGTGTTGGTCAAAATCAGCGTGCCTGTGCCAAATTTGTGGAAGGAACTGCTGCTACTGGTGCCGCCGCTAAGTACCTCCGCTCAAGGTGATGGTGCCGGTACCACCAACAGTAGGATCGCTATGGGTTACGATGTTCCCACTATAACTAGCCGCCGTAGCGCTGCTGTTGATTAACGCCCCACTACTCCCAACGCCCTCTCCAGTGAGATCCAGTGCGTACGCTCCCACAGTCTGGCCATTCAGGTCGAGCGTCGCCGTTTGGTTGTTAGCCACCGTAATACTATTGTTCGTATTGCCTAACGCTGTCGCGTTGCCCAGCTTAAACGTGCCGCCGTCCATCGTTATCGCTGCGGTGAAAGTGTTCGCCCCGGAGAATGTAAAGTTTCCGGTTCCGCCGCCTGTCAGAGCCAGAGTGTTGATGGTACCGGAGATTATTCCATTCACGACCAGTGTGCCGCCACTCGCTTGTATGAATGTCTGCGTGCTGCCGCTACTCGCACCGAGAATTATGGGAGCGTCGATAGTGTTCGTGCCAGAGGTGTTATTCGCGCCAATCGCGACGGCGGTAGTATTACTGGTCTCGGTTCCGATGCTGGTGCCCGTCGCAGTGAGTGTTAACTTAATAGAGGTGCTTGAACTCGTAATGTCGTATCCGGACGACGCAGTCGACTGAAAATAAAGTCCGACAATTTGAGCCGAGACACTCAGATTCGGATTTGTCGATTTAACAACTTTAAACCAAGCTACGTCGCTCGTACTAGGAGGAGCACTTCCGCCGCTCACCCCCGTCCAATTGGCTGCCGTGTTCCAATCGGTGCCAGTGTTCTTCCAATCGGTTTCTCCGTCCGCTCCCGGTGAAGGAGTTGGTGCAGGCGATGTGTGCGTAGTGGGAGGGGTCGTGGTCGTGGTTGTGGTTGTGGGCGTGGTCGTGGTTGTGGGCGTGGGCGTGGTCGTGGTATTCGTCGTGATCGCGGTCGTGGTGTTTATATGATGATGACGATGACCGTGAATGTGCTCGGCTCTTGCGTGTCTCTCTGCGCGGATTTCAGCTTCTCTGTTACCAGCGTGTTTTGCGTGTCCTTCCGCACGGGCCTCGAATAATTCACGGGGCTCGAATTCTTGCGCGAAAGAAAATTTTGCGCCGCAGGCGAGAAGAAGCAGGCTAACCATGACACGAGCGCACCCGCCATGGGGCGCCCTATGTGTGGCGGCACCGCGAAGCCGGCACGATCCTGCCCCCTGGGCGGAAAAGATGCTGCTCCATAGCGCAGAAATGTGTTTCATTTTTGGTCTCAAGTTCCGTGCCGTTCTCTTAAAATTCTGGCATCGATGAAAACATATCCGCTGTGGCATGTCGATATGAAAATTATACCAGTTGTAAAATTGTGAAAAATCTGGCTGGCAAGGAATCCGACTTCGATCGCTGACTTGACTGGGGATGAGTGAATCAGGAAATCAGGAGGAAAAACTTCAACCGCGGATCACGCGGATGAATCAGGAAACCAGGAAATCAGGAAACGGGAAGCTATGGAGGAGGAAAAACTTCAACCGCGGATCACCCAGCGCGGCTCCGCCGCAACCGAAGAGAATCCGCCAAATGACGCCAAAAACGCGAAAGGTTCAGAGACAGAGGTCAGAAGCCCGGCATTTTGTTGGCGTTATTTGGCCTTTTTGGCGGATCATTTCTTTTGGCCATTGGGAGCGTCAAAATGGTGGCGTAAAAAATCTTCGCCAATCACGGATTATCCACAGATTTGAAACTCGCTCGTTTCCCAACTCCCTCGCCGCTACCCGTCGCGGCTTAACCTTCTATGTCGCTGATCCCATCAGCTCCATTCACAGATTTTCTGAACCCTAATTCCCTTACGAAAGTCTGCGTAAATCGGGGCCGAGGGAATCTGTGGAAGGTTTCTGACATGCCGCGGCTTGTACTCCCTAGAATCACAAGTTCATCAGGAGGAAAAACTTTAACCGCGGATCGCTCACTTTCGGGGCTGACTTAACATCGCGCTCGGAGATCGCGATCCACCAAACGCCCGCAACGGCGAACCGGGGCGAGCAGGCTGCGGATGTCGCAGATGAATGAATCAGAAACCGGGAGATCGTTATTGATGCAGCCGCCTCGTCCGATCGCCGCGGCTACAACAAAAATGTCAACGCAGCGCTGTGGCTGCAACTGACCCTCTTCCAGCTTGCTCCGATGGCATACGTGATTCACGTACGTAGCGGCAGCCAATAATAAGTATGGTAAGTTCAGGAACTGCCGGACCGGTGCCTGATTCCGGTGCAACCGGTTTGGCGGCAAAGCCGCATTTGTTTACCAACGCGCCCGGAGGTCGCGTTCCACCCGGCGTTGCGCTGTGCGAGGGTGGATCGAGCTCTGAGTAGCTCGATGCTAACGAATCGCCAAAGGCGCAACGTGATGCTTGCCCAGCTGAACGCGATGACTGATGGTTTGGCCCCGAACTTTCGGAGCATTTGTTTTACCAACGCGCCCGGAGGTCGCGTTCCACCTGGCGTTGCGCTGTGCGAGGGTGGATCGAGCTCTGAGTAGCTCGATGCTAACGAATCGCCAAAGGCGCAACGTGATGCTTGCCCAGCTGAACGCGATGACTGATGGTTTGGCCCCGAAGCTTTTCGGGGCATTTATTTTACCAACGCGCCTGGAAGTCGCGTTCCACCCGGAATCGGATTCGCTCGGGGAGTGCGCTTAGCGGACGCTCAATGCTGACCAACCGCCGAAGGCGCAAAGATAATATTCAAGACGCGTCGCAGGCGGGCGTTAAAAATTAGGCGGCCAAGCCGCATTTGTTTTACCAACGGATCCAGAGGTCGCATTCCACCCGAAATCGGATTCGCTCGAGAATGCGCTTGGCGGAATTTTTCGTGCGTGGCGTCTCGTGCGACGATAGGCCGCGCAAGAGTTACAGTAGAAATTTAGAGAAGGTGGCTGTTCGATTCGAACAGCGGCTTTACGAGCCGATTAGCTTTGCGATTGACTCGCTGTCTCGGAGCGGCAGGAAGGCCAATTACTGAATACGAGAAAACGCCGCACCAAAAGAGCTTTTGTTGTGTTCAAGTACGAAGCCTGCTATTGACCCGGGCATGTTTCGCAGGGGCCGCAGCGAAACTTTGTAAATCTGGGCGGGGCGCGAATGAAATATGATAAATTTCAGAAAATCACATCCGTTCCGGTTTCAGCTTCCGAATCTATACTACTTATGGTAAACCTTGCGAACCGGAGACAAAGAACTTGACCGAAGCCTATCGAATTCGTAAATCGTTCGCGTCCAGTGCAAATGAAAATTGGTCGACTTTTTTTCGTGCCCAAGGGGGTGGCTGTGATTGCCATAAATACCGAGAATAGACCGCGCCACGAATGACTGGACTGAAATAAGAGGCGATTCAGCGGGAGGGGCTCCCGTAGAATTCCATTGACACGTAATAAGAAAAAATAGTTTCCTCGTAGGAGAAGGAGGCACTCTCACAGCTCGCCAGCTCTAACAGCACGAGGTCGTGAGAATAATTAGAAAATTTTGGATTTTGTCGCACAACAAGTGGCCGACCAAGGGCGGCAGCTTATGCGCGTTTTCTAATCACTAAGGGGAATTAATGAGGGACATGAAGATGGCAGAGGGGCGCAATCATAATTCAGCATTACGTTCGATTGAAGTTGTAGGGCCCCGCAATGGATCGAGTGTACACGACAATCAAGGTGATCGAGCGGCGGCCTGGTACGAGCGCGAGTCCTCATTTCCAGAGGTGCCGCGCTGGAAACGCGTCTTCGACATCACGTGCGTTTTGGTGACTTTGCCTGTCTGGCTGCCACTGATCGTTTTGGTGATGGCTTGGATCGTAATTGCTTCTCGAGGGCCGGTTTTTTTTCGGCAGGAGCGTGTCGGCTATCGACGACGTCCTTTCATGCTCTTCAAATTCCGAACGATGCACGTGAATGCGGAAACGCAAACGCATGCGGAATATTTTTTTCGTCTGATGGAGGAAGATTGTCCGATGACAAAACTCGATGCGGCCGGCGACCCCCGTCTGATTACGGGCGGTCGTTTCCTGCGAGCGAGCGGTCTGGATGAGTTGCCCCAGATTTTCAACGTGCTGTCGGGGCAAATGAGCCTGGTCGGGCCGCGTCCGTGTTTGCCTCATGAATTTAAGCATTACGGCGCATGGCAACAGGAGCGAGTCAATGCACCGCCCGGACTTACCGGATACTGGCAAGTGAGCGGCAAGAATAAAACCACGTTCAGCGAGATGATTGCGATGGACATATTTTACGCACGAAACATGAGCGTGTGGCTGGATGTGAAGATCATCTTGAAAACGATTCCTGCCTTGATCGAGCAAACGCTCGAAGGCCATCAACAAGCTCACGAGATAGTTTCGCCGCAGACGGCAGTTCAAACAGCCGCGATACCGGAAAATACGAATGGTGCCGTGGAGAGAATATGAAACAACCGATCTCAGTTGGAGTAATCGGCTGCGGATATTGGGGACCGCTCCTGGTCCGCAATTTTAAAGGCCTGGCCAATTGCACTCTGAAAGCGGTGTGCGACGTGAACGCGGCGCGTTTGAGCCACGTGCGGGGATTGTACCCCGAATTGGAAGGCGTGACCGATCACGAGCTTCTTCTTAACGGTCGGGATCTGGATGCTGTCGTCATCGCGACGCCGGTGAAATATCATTATTCTTTGGCGAAGGCCAGCCTGCTGGCGGGTAAACATACATTTATCGAGAAACCGATGGCATCTTCCTCGGCCGAATGTGACGAGCTAATCGATATCGCTGAACGCAAAGGTCTCGTTTTGATGATCGACCACACATTCCTTTATTCGTCGCCGGTCCGTAAGATCGTCGAGATCGTGGAGGCCGGGGACATCGGTGATATTCGCTACATCAATTCGCGCCGGCTCAATTTAGGTCTCTTTCAGAAGGACATTAACGTTGTTTGGGATCTTGCTCCTCACGACATCTCGATCATCCTGCATATTCTTGGCGAATTTCCGCTGGCGGTGAATTGTCAGGGCAACGCTCATGTGACTCCACGGGTGGAAGACGTGACTAATATGTCGTTGATGTTCCGAAACAAGCGTTTTGCCACCATCCAAAGCAGCTGGCTTGAGCCCAGGAAAGTGCGCGAGATGACCATCGTGGGAACGCGCCGAATGATCGTGTATGACGATTTAAAGAACCGCGAAAAAATCCAAATCTACGATGTTCGCGTCGAACGGCCGCCGCACTACGACACTTTCGCTGAGTTTCATTATTCCTACCATTACGGCGATAGTTACATCCCCCACATTCAGCAGGAAGAACCGTTAAAGGTGGTGTGTCAGCATTTTGTAGATTGCATCGAAGGGAAGACCTCTCCGTTAACGAGTGGTCGCGAGGGGCTCGAGCTAGTGCGAATACTCGAGGCCGCCTCAGTCTCGCTCAAGGCGAATGGCGCTCCAGTCGCGTTCTCCCAAACCGGCGATAGTGCCCTGGTTTCGGAATCAGAAAGGGCTTTGAGGGTAGTGCCGCCAGCACAAGCGGCCGGCGCGTGAGTCGCGGGACACTCGCGCCATCCGTTTGTCCTGCAAATGCGGAGCTACCCTCTTGCTCCCCGCAGTTTGGAGAGGTTTTCTGAATTTTACCGATGAGAGATCGGCTTACGAAACGATCGCCGTTTTCGTGTCGCTAATAAGCAATGGATAAACCAATACCATTTCTCGATCTGAAGTCGCACCATGCCGCGCTTCGAACTGAGTTGGATCGCGCTATCAAAGAGGTGATTGACAGCGGCGCTTTCGCCGGCGGCCCGTTCGTTGAGAAATTCGAAAGAGATTTCGCGGCTTATTGTGGCTCACGGTACGCCATCGGGGTCGGCAGCGGAACCGAGGCGCTCTGGCTCTCTCTTCTGGCGTGCGGCGTCGGGCCCGGCGACGAAGTCATAACCGTCGCTAATACGTTCATGGCCACGGCGGAAGCGATCACTTACTGTGGAGCCCGGCCGGTGTTTGTCGATGTTAACGAAACCACGTACACGATGGACCCGGCCGGGCTCGAAGATGCGCTTGGCCCTCGAACCAAAGCGATCATTCCCGTGCACCTGTTCGGTCAACCGGCCGACATGGATCCCATTCTTGAATTTGGGCGCAAACATAACCTCTTTGTCATTGAGGACGCGGCCCAAGCGCATGGAGCCAAATACAAGGGACGAACTGCCGGCACAATCGGTGATGCAGGATGTTTTAGTTTTTACCCGAGTAAAAATCTCGGCGCGCTTGGTGAGGCGGGCGCCATTATAACCAACGATGCGGAGCTGCAGGAAAAGTTGCGGATTCTTCGGGATCACGGCCAAGTGCGCAAATACCATCACGACGTGATTGGTTGGAATTGCCGGATGGACGGCATCCAGGCTGCCGTTCTGAGCGTTAAACTTCCATATCTGGAGAGCGGGAATTCGCTGCGGCGCACCCACTCGCTGGAATATAATCGGGCGTTTGATGGGATGGGCGAAGTTATAACCCCTTTTGAAGCCTCATATGCCCGGCACGTTTACCACGTTTACGTGATTCGGGTCGAGGAAAGGGACGAGGTTACACGGTTTCTCAGGGAAAGAGCAATTCAGTGTGCAGTGCATTATCCCATCCCGATCCATCTGCAAAAAGCTTATCAGGATCTCGGATATAAGCCGGGGAGTCTTCCAATTTCGGAACAGATTGCCCGCCAGTTCATCTCGCTCCCAATGTTTCCAGAATTGACTGAGGCGCAAATAAATATGGTCGTGTTGGCCACGAAAGAAAGCTGCCTTTCTTGCCACGGGGCTTGAACTGAACCGAAAGTCGGATCACATTTGGCCTATTCGCTTGACATGGTGCGACTCTGGCACGCAGGAAGTGTCGATTTCGTCGACGATCGAGATTCAAGCCCGGTCGCCAGATCGTCTTCTCGATCTGTTGAGGTGAGAATCGTTGATCCATGTTCTGATCCCAATTGGGATCGGCTCGTTCTGTCACATCCCGCCGTCAACCTCTTCCATCGCACTGCCTGGGCCAACGTTCTCTGTAAGACTTATGGGCATAGACCGATTTACCTTCATCTTTATCGGGGACGCGATCTGATCGCATTGGTCCCGATGATGGAGGTAAGGAGTGCCTTTACCGGCCGGCGCGGTGTTTCATTGCCTTTCAGCGACTCCTGTGCACCGCTGGTGTTTGCTGAATTTGAGCCGGACTCATTAATGGAAGCGTTATTGGAGCTCGGCCGCGAGCGGAGGTGGCGATACTTCGAATTGCGGGGCGGCAAGGAAATGTTGCCGGAATGTGCGGTCGCGGCTGAAAAATACTTTGGTCACAAACTTGATCTAACCGTCGGGCTTGACGAGCTGTTTGCTCGTTTTCAGAGCCCAGTCCGGCGAGCCATCCGCAAGGCCGAGAAAGCCGGGTTAACGGTCGAAGTTAGCAGAGCATGGGAAGCAATGATGGACTTCTACAAGCTTCACGCTCGAACCCGCAGACGGCACGGCCTTCCGCCACAACCGTTATCGTTCTTCCGCAATATTCATGAGGAGATTGTTAGAACGGATCTCGGTTATGTTGTTCTGGCCAAGATCCGACCTAAACCAGTCGCTGCCGCGGTTTTTTTCCACTCAGGCGAAGAAGCTCTTTACAAGTTCGGAGCTTCCGACGAGCGCCTTCAAGAGTTACGCGGGAACAATCTCGTCATGTGGACGGGAATTAAACAACTGGTCAAAAAGGGGCTAAAAACGCTGTATTTCGGCAGGACCTCGACGGCCGACGAAGGATTGCGAAGATTCAAACTTTCCTGGGGAAGCGAAGAGGTACCGATTGAATACTTTCGGTTTGCGCTGCGTAGGCGGGTATGGGAAGTTAATCGCCAGAACGGTTTTCGACTTCACAATGAGCTTTTTGGCCGACTGCCGCTGGGCGTAAATCGTCTCGCAGGGTCTTTAATTTATTCCCATTTGGATTAGCTCGGGGATTTCGTAATTACCAAAGATATATGCCAGAACCACGGTTAGGCGGGTTGATTAAGAAACAGGACGCCACTGTTAGCCAGGAAGTTGCCGTCGCGAGGAGGGTGGCCTCGCCACGGCCTGTCATGCACGATTCAAGCGGGCCGAGCGTGAATCGGAATGACATCCTCTTTGCTCTATTCAAACACAAAAAGAAAATCCTCCTCGGTACAATTGTAGGCTTGGTCGCCGCCGCCGTTGTCTACTTTCTCTATCCCTCTTCTTATGGGTCCGACGCCAAGTTGATGGTGCGGTATCTTGTTGAGAGAACGGTTGACAGTGTCGATAGCCCGAAAAATCCCGGCGGGTACGCGGCGACAACGGACAGTATCATCGGGTCCGAGATTGAGATTTTGAGCAGTTGGGATTTGGCGGTCGAGACGGCCCAGGCAATAGGTCCTAAACGTTTGCTTCCGCATTCCTACGGGACGCCCTCAAAGGAGGCAGCCGCCGCCACAATCGCTAGCGGACTGACGTTCACAACTCACAAGGGAAGCAACATCATTTTTGCTTCTTACGCGAACTCGGATCCGGGGCTTGCCACGTTGGTGTTGAAGGAACTGGTTAACCGCTATTTTGACAAACATCTTGAGGTCCACCGCTCGGCCGGGGCGTTTGGCTTTGTGACACAGCAGACCGATCAAGTTCGGGCCCGGCTCCGCCAAACCGAGGACGCGTTGAAAGACCTTAGGGAGAAGGCAGGAATTGGTTCGTTAGGCGACGCGACCTCAGGTCTCGAAAGCGAAAAAACAAAGGTAGAAGAGCAGTTGCATCTAACCGAGGCGGAACTGGCGGAGCAAGAAGCGTTAGTCACGCAACTGGGAGGTGTAATCACCGTGTCTGGCGACGATGCGAAGCCAGGACCCGCCGCACCGGAGTCGGCGGCTGGCGGGCCTGAGGTGACCGTTGGAGGCGCCAAGTCCGAAAATTCTGAGCCGGAAGCTGCTTCCGGCGTGAACGCGCCCGCTAAAGTCATCCGGAAGTATCAGGTACTGGCCTCGGGACTGCAAAAACTGCGCCAGACGCAACTGGAATTGTTTGCCAAGTACAGGCCCGAAAGTAAAATGGTAAAAGCGAACCAGGCTGAGATAGATGACGTTGACAGCCAGCTTCGCAGTTTGGAGAAGAAATACCCCGACCTGCCAGCGAAAGTTGGATTACTTGGCTTATCCAAAAGTAGGGAGCTCGACCCGGCCTCTGAGGGCGCCCATCTGGCTGGAATCCGTGCTAAAAGAAAGGCCTTGGCCGCTCGGCTGCACGATACTCAGGAGCGAGCCCAGCAATTGTCGCAGCTCGCGCCGCAGATCGCCGACCTGGAACGGGAAAAACAATTGGAAGAAGCCAATTATAAGTACTTCGAGGCGAGTCTGGAGAAAGCCCGTATCGATGAGGCTCTTGATCCGTCAAAAATTCCGAATATCAGCGTCGTCCAGCAACCCTCGCCGCCCACGTTGGTCACAAAAACCCGGAACCAGATCGCGTTGGCTGCGGCAGTCGGAGGATTCGTAGTCGCCGTCGGACTCGCCTTACTTAATGAACTGATTTTGAGTAGGAAGGTGAGAAGGCCGATCGAAGTTGAAAAGTTCCTTGGAGTCAACCCGCTGATGTCGATTCCTTATAGCTCCAAGCCAAAGAAGACCGCTTCGGCTTCCAAACGCAATGGGAAATTTGATCTAATTGTGCCCAACTCGACATCGCGAACGAATCTGGCGCCTTGGGACACTGGTCACTTTATCCGGCCTTACACTGAGGCGATTCGCGACCGCTTGGGGTTGTATTTCGAGCTTCACAACTTGACGCACAAGCCGAAGCTAGTCGGTGTTGCTGGCTTCTCTGGAGGAGCGGGAACATCTTCTCTCGCAGCTGGGCTGGCGGCCGCTCTCTCCGAAACGAATGATGGCAAGGTACTTCTCGTTGACGTAAGCCTCGGACCTGACCACGTTCATCCCTTCTTCAAGGGCAAACCGGCCTATCCTCTGAATACGGCTCTCAGGCCAAACGGGCCTATGGATGCCGCGGCGGAGAACCTTTATTTAGCGAAAGTAGGATCTTCTAACGCAGGCCCGGCACAGCTCGGTTTGAAGAGATTCTTCGACCTCATACCGAACCTTAAAGCGAGTGATTTCGACTACGTCATTTTCGATATGCCTCCGCTCGAGCAGACTAGTCCCACCTGGGGAATGGCTCCTTTCATGGATAAGATGTTGCTCATGATCGAAGCCGAAAAGGACAGCCGGGACACCATAAAGCGCAGGTGCAAAAGGCTTGTCACCGAACGAGACAATATTTCGTTCATTCTGAATAAAGTTCGTTCCTACGCGCCGAAAAAGCTCGAACTGGAAGTTTAACCTAAACAAATCCGCGTCATTGGCGCCCGCCCGTGGCGGGTGATCCGCGGTTAAGATTTTGAGCGTGGCGGGCCGTTGTTTTCGGGGCCCGCCAAAATCATATAACACCATCGTGTCGATGTTTCGCAATAAACTCTACTACAGAGTAAAGCCTTTCATTCCGCAGCGCCTCCGAACGATACTCCGGCGAAGGTTAGCTTTACGTTTGCGAGATAGCATCATGAATGTCTGGCCGATTATGCCAGGCTCGGAACAGCCACCTGAAGGGTGGCCGGGTTGGCCCGGCGGCAAGAAGTTTGCCTTTGTCCTGACGCACGATGTTGAAGGTGCCGCGGGTTTGCGAAACTGCCGGGAGGTAATGAAGCTTGAGATGGACTTCGGACTCCGTTCTTCGTTCAACTTTATCCCTGAAGGCGGCTACAAGGTCCCCAGCGAGCTAAGAGACGAATTGGTGCACAATGGCTTTGAAATAGGAGTCCACGATCTAAAACATGATGGGCGGCTCTTTGCATCACGGCGCGAGTTCGACCGGAGGGCCGCCCGCATCAATAGCTGTCTTCGTGAGTGGAAGGCTGTCGGCTTTAGGTCCGGCTTTATGCTGCATAAGCTGGATTGGCTGCACGAACTGGATATACAGTATGATGCGTCAACATTCGATACCGACCCATTCGAGCCGCAGCCAGAGGGACGTCACACTATCTTCCCATTCTGGGTCCCGCGGCCGCTTACGAATCACGGGTCACAATTCACGAATCACGCTTCCTCAAACGGCTACGTTGAACTTCCCTACACCCTGCCACAGGATTCCACTCTTTTCCTTCTCTTAGGGGAGCTGACGATCGATCTCTGGCGCACGAAACTCGATTGGATCGCACAACACGGCGGGATGGCGCTCGTGAACGTTCATCCTGATTATTTGAGCTTTGATGGAGCGGTGACAAGGTCAAGGGAATATCCGTTCACGCATTACAAATCGTTTTTGGAGTATGCGAGTAGGCGGTACGAGAGTGCCTTTTGGAACAAGACCCCGAGAGAGGTAGCACAGTTTGTGGCGGGTGCCAGGAACTTATAGCGGCTAGCAAAGCTTAGACTTCGATATAAACAGCTCCTCTATGAATGTCACGGTTTTCGGAATGGGCTATGTTGGTTGCGTAACAGCCGCGTGCTTGGCCGAGATGGGCCATTCGGTGACTGGCGTGGATCTGCAACAAATCAAAGTTTCCCTCATTAATTCGGGAAGGAGCCCTGTAATCGAACCAGATTTGGAATGCTTAATTCGCCAAGGAGTTGGCGGGGCACACCTGCAAGCGGTTCAGAGCGTGAAGAGATTGGGGGACGTTTCCCTAATCTGCGTTGGCACACCCAGCAACGAAAATGGGAGCTTAGCTCTCGGACAGGTCGAACGAGTTGTATCCCAAATCGGGGAATTGCTGCGAAATACTAAGAAATTTCATGTCGTCGTAGTTCGCAGCACAGTGTTGCCTGGAACGGTGGAAAATTTCATTCGGCCTTTGTTAGAGCAAATATCCGGAAAACGTGATGGAAAGGATTTCGGCATCTGCATGAATCCGGAGTTTATGCGCGAAACTACAGCAATTCACGATTTTTATCACCCGCAGTTTACGATCATCGGCGCCCGCGATGACCGTCCTGCGGAGCGAATTGCGACTATGTATTCCGGCTTAAAAAGCCCTGTGGAGCGAACCTCCATTCGGGTAGCTGAGATGATTAAGTATGCCTGCAACGCATTTCACGCGCTAAAAGTGTGTTTCGCAAACGAGATCGGCAATCTTAGTAAGAGCATGGGTATCGAAAGTCATAAAGTGATGGAGATTTTCTGCAAAGACACTAAGTTAAATATTTCTTCCTGCTACCTCACACCGGGATTTGCTTTTGGTGGCTCGTGCCTGCCGAAGGACCTGCGTGCTCTTCTTCACAAGGCGAAGCAACTGGACTTGGAATTGCCAATGCTTGACGCTCTGCTTAGGACCAACCGTCAACAAATTGACATAGCCTATAATCTAGTGCGCAAAACAGGAAAGACCCGAGTGGGAGTTATGGGTCTTAGTTTTAAAGCCGGGTCGGACGACCTTCGTGAAAGCCCCATCGTAGTATTGATTGAAACCCTAATCGGCAAAGGTTATAAAGTGGCCATCTATGATGAGGAAGTCGCCCTGGCAAAGTTGGTTGGCGCAAATAAGCATTATATTGAACAAACGATACCGCACATTTCGTCTTTGATGGTCGCTTGTCCAAGGGAAGTGATGGAAATTAGCGACGTTGTCATAATCAGCAAGAACACTCATCAAATTCGGGAGGCAATCGCCAACCATGGAGATTCGAAGCTGGTAATCGATCTCATTCGCCTATCTCCGGTAGGGATAAAAGATTCGCTGAATTACCAAGGTATCTGCTGGTAAAATTGGAATGGTGCAAGCTGTTCAAACATGAAAGAACGCGCTCCTCGGATCTTGATGCTGGTTGAGAATTGTTTTCCGCAGGATACTCGTGTCAAAAACGAGGCGGATCTCCTAACAGCTGCCGGTCACCATGTCTCGGTTATTGCGCTTCGGGAAAAAGGTCAGGCACGAAGGGAAATAGTAAATGGCATTGAGGTTTACCGTGTGCCCCGTTTGGAGCTCTTTAAAAAAACGCGGCCGGCAAATCTTAGTAAGGCAGCCCTGTTTTTACTTAAATTGAGAGCTTCTCTTGGTTATCTAATCGAATACTGCTACTTTACAGTGGCCTGTTTGCTTGTCGCCAGCTATGTGTTCATGAGGCGCGGCTTCGACGTGATTCACGCTCACAATCCTCCGGACACGCTCTTCGTGGTGGCCCTACCCTTCAAGTTGCTAGGAAAAAAGTTTGTGTTCGATCACCACGATCTTTGCCCCGAACTCTATCGGTCGCGGTATAAAGCTCAAGAAGGCTTTTATACTGGATTACTAAGATTGTTTGAACGGTGCAGCCTCAAACTTGCGGATATCGTGATCGCTACCAATGAATCGTACAAGAAGGTGCAGACCGAACGCGCGCATAAGGATCCCCGGGATATTTTTGTTGTCAGAAATGGGCCAAACCAGGTGCGCATGACGCCGGTCTCACCCAACGTCCGTTTAAGAGGGATGAACAAGTGCATTCTATGCTACATTGGCAGCTTAAATCCACAAGACGGTGTCGATTACCTGCTTCGTTCGTTGCGCCATTTAGCGTGTGACTTGAAGCGCTCGGATTTCCATTGTGTCATCATGGGCACAGGAGACTCATTGGAAGATCTACGCAACCTGGCTGGCAACCTGCAACTGAACGGTTTGGTTGAACTGACGGGGTTTGTCTCCGATGAAGATTTGCAGACTAACCTTGCGGCTGCCGACATTTGTGTAGATCCTGACCCTTCCAGTCCGTTAAACGACGTTCTACCTGGATCAAAGTTATGGAATACATGGCATATGCCAAACCGATTGTTGCCTTTGACCTGAAAGAAACACGGTTTTCTGCTGGAGACGCTGCCGTTTATGTTGAACCGAATAAAGAAGCGGAGTTCGCGAAATGCATTGCTGAACTCATGGAGCAACCCGAGCTTCGGAAGAGAATGGGAATGCGCGGCCGGCGTCGGGTGGAGAACGAATTGCAGTGGGCCAAGGTCGGCAAGAATCTTCTGATTGCGTATGAAACATTGCTGGTCAAGAAATGAACGGGCTTCGTTACTTCGGCCTAAAGCGTTATTCCACGGCCGACCCTTCAAGTACGGCCAGTTAGGCAAGGCCCCCTTGTGACGAAGCCAGAAATCTGGCAGGCTGGGATTGTCGATGTAACCTTTGGAGCGAATGTCACTGTCGTGCAACCGGTCAACCTCTATGGCTGTGCCATTGGAGAGGGCAGTTTCGTTGGTCCATTCGTCGAGATACAAAACCGAGTAACCATCGGCAAACGCTGTAGGATTCAATCACACTCATTTATCTGCGAGCTCGTTACAATTGGGGATGATTGCTTCATTTCTCATGGGGCGATGTTTATCAATGACTCTTTTGCCAACGGGGGGCCTGCTGGAAAACCGGACTTGTGGCGGCCAACAAAACTTGGCAATCGTGTGAGTATCGGAACAAATGCCACTATCCTCCCGGTCACCATCTGTGATCATGTCGTCGTCGGGGCTGGCGCAGTCGTGACCAAGGACATCACTGAGCCCGGCTTCTACGTAGGTAATCCCGCGCGTCTTCTCCGCAGACCTTAAGTCCTTAATAGCCATCTGTTCGATTGGATGTCGAGCGTTGAATCTTCTCTGCTTCTCTCCCGACCTTGTTCTCGCTGGCTCGCCGTAGTTTCAACTTAGGCGGCTGTTCTCTGATATCTGGCTTCTAATTTCTTCCGGAATGCTGATCATCAATGCTGATGACTGGGGCCGATCGGTGGCTGAAACGGATGCTGCCCTCACATGTTTTAGAAAGAGAAGGATCACGTCTGTCAGCGCCATGGTTTTCATGCGGGACTCCGAGCGCGCGGCCAGGCTGGTAAAAGGCTACGAGCTAAATGATGTCGGGCTGCATCTTAATTTTTCTGAAGAATTCACGGACAAGAACTGTTCGGAAACACTTAAAGAGGCCCAGGGGCGAATAATCAGATTCTTGAAGCGCACCAAATATGCACAGCTCTTATACAACCCGTTTCTTCGAAAAACCTTCGCCTATTCCTACCATGCACAGGTTCATGAGTTCGTGCGGTTATTTCAGAGATCGCCGTCGCACATCGATGGACACCATCACATGCACCTTTGTGCTAATCTCCTCCTGAGCAAATTGGTTCCCACTGACATGAAGCTGCGCCGGAACTTCTCTTTTTGCCCAGGCGAAAAGAGCTTCTTAAACAGGGCCTATCGTGGATTGGTGGATAGTTGGCTTGCCCGCAGACATCGTCTTCCAGATTATTTCTTTGATCTCACTCAGTGTATCCAGGAGAAGAAATTGGAGCGAGTGGTAGCATTGGCGAAATCAAAAAATGTCGAGCTGATGACGCATCCGGTTCTTCGGACGGAGGCGGACTATCTCATGAGCGATGAATTCCAGGTAATATTGCAACGCCTCGAGATCGGCGGTTATGCGCTGGTTTGATGTCGCTCGTCGCTTTATTGCTGGGCTTCAATTAATGGCAGTCCTGAGGTAGTTCAAGAATTCGTAATCCGTGAATCCAATCGGAACACACATTGCAAGCATTGCTGGCTTGCATTTGCCGCCCCCAGTGGCGCTAGTTCTCACGGCGGGCTTTGTTGGATTCCTCTTTCGGCGAGACATTCGGGAAAGACCCAACATAACTAGCGCTCTTTGGATCCTGCTTATTTGGATGCTAATGGTCTGTTCAAGAGGCATCTCCCAATGGCTCAATATCCTGGGCGTGCCCCTGGGAGGAGGCTCATCGGACCCAACCGCTTTGGAAGAAGGAACTCCGCTGGATGCCTGCGTTTATTTCGCTTTGATTGCAGCAGCTTTATATGTCCTTAATAACCGACAGATTAACTTATCGGAGATTATTCAGAAAAACGGCTGGCTGATAGCCTTCCTTCTCTACTGCTTCATCGCCATCCTTTGGTCGGACTTTCCATTCATCGCTTTTAAACGCTGGGTAAAGATCCTTGGCCTTCCTATCATGGCCCTCGTTCTTTTCACCGAGCCGGACTTTGAAGAGGCGCTGGCCAGATTGATAAAGAGAAGTGCGTATGTCCTTATTCCTTTTTCTATCCTGTTAATCAAATATTATCCCGAGATCAGCATTAAGTACGACGCCTGGACGGGTGTTCCTATTTACCGGGGTATTGCTCAGAGCAAGAACATGATGGGCTGCGATTGTCTAATTCTGGGGTTGTTTTTCTTCTGGCATTTCCTGAAGACAAGGCGGACGGAGCGAACGCGATCGCGACGAGGCGAGCTTCTTTTGATCGGAAGTTTCATGGCAATGATTTGTTGGGTCCTCCGGATGATTCAGAGTTCGACCTCTATGATTTGTCTCCTGGTCGGTTTGCTCGTGATGACATTGCTGGGCATGCGGTTCGTGGACAAGCGACTAATCGGAGCGTATATAGGATTGAGTGTCGCTGCCTTACTGATAGCAGAGTTGGCTTTTGGCATTTCCCAGTATGTAATCGAGTTTTTACATAAGGACCCGACCTTGACCGACAGAACCAGGCTTTGGGCGGACATTCTGAAACTCAAAATCAATCCGATTTTCGGAGCTGGATTTGAAAGCTTTTGGATAGGGGACCGTCTGGTCCAGCTTCACGAAGGGCGCGCCTTTCAACCAAACGAGGCCCACAATGGCTACCTCGAGACCTACATAAATCTTGGTTTGCCAGGCTTGTTTATACTTATAGCTGCAATTGGTTCAGCCTACCGGAAAATACGTGGTGGACTATTGAGGGAGTTTGAATTTAGCCGGTTCCGGCTAGGCGTTCTTGCTGCGATAGTGCTTTATAACTTCACAGAAGCTTCGTTTACTGGACCTCAGGCGATGTGGCTTGTCTTTTATATTATAGCCTTGGATTATCCGAGGGTTGAATATGAACCGGCCGCTGAGGAAATCAATGTCGTAGAATATGAGGGCGACGCGGAGCTGAGCTATTTCGAGGAAAGGCTTTAGAAAGCTGCAAGGTTATCGCATAGCGTCAGTGCGGACCCTTAGGTCATTCAAACTGGGCCTCATAATCGCGTGACTCTGATAACAATAGGGTTCACACGACAGCCTCTCGGATTGGCGGAGCTAGCAAGTCTGGCAGTGGGTCTCATTTTAATCGACATGCACCAGGTCGAGGCTGCCACTATTCAGGCCAAGAGCGTTTCGCTTCAGGATGTCCGTTCGGCCGTTTCCTCAGCTCACGATGGCGACATCGTGATCGTCCCGGCTGGAACTGCGAGCTGGACACAGACTCTTATCGTAACTAACTCCGTCACGCTCCGGGGCGCGAACATCCATGCCACAGATGATGTAACCGTGATCCTGGACGATATTGGGCTCGCCGGGCATAATAGTGTCGGCCGCATCATCTCCGCTACTATTAGTCCGACGCAATCGTTTCGTGTGAGTGGGATTACCTTTCGGTTGGGCTCGCGCACTGCCCGGCCGGGCTCGGGGGCGGCGATTCACGTGAATGATTCACGTTCCCAAACTGCGCCGTGTACGTCATTGCGGATTGATCATTGTCATTTCGACCGTCTTAATCAAATGGGGATTCGTATTAACGGCTGGTTTTATGGAGTTATTGACCATTGCCAGTGGGACACTGCCACTACTGGCAATGTTTTTTCTATGAACATTTCTGCCCCTACCTGGGGCGGTGGTTCTAACCAGTTGGGAAATGGCTCCTGGGCTGATCCTTCTTATTTCGGCACGGAGAAGTTTATCTTCGTTGAGGACTGCGTCTTCAACAATAACGCTACCGCCGTCACTAGCTGCAGTGTAGACTCCGAACAGGGTGGTCGATACGTCTTCCGACATAATACCTTTAAGAATACCTGGCCGGGACTGCATGGAACGGAAAGCGGCGGTTATCGCGGGGGTAGAGCATTTGAGGTTTACAACAATACGCTCAACTTTCCGACAGTGAAGCTTTCGGGGAACCTGAGAAGGTCGGGAACGTCTTTAATTTACAATAACACCTACACGGCGGCATCTTATAACCCGCATATTAATAATCTCACCGTATTCCGCGAGAACGGTTCGAGTTGGCTTGTGGGCGGAGCGAGTGGCACAAATCCCTGGGACATAAATGACACGTCCGACCAAACGGGTAATGGCTATGGTGGCGGCCCTGGAGGACTTTATACTTCAGGGACTCATGCCGGGGGTAGTGGATCTGCAGCGCTAGTTGTGTCTGAGACACCGTGGAAGGGAAAGGACTGGACTGGCTATTCCGTTACTAACTTAGACCAGACCGATCCGAAGGGATTTAAAGTGTGTTCTTTTGTGCTGTCAAACACTGCCAACAGCATGATCTTCTCGTATAATGGGACTGGCACCCAGATAAAATTTAATCCTGGGAACAGGTTTGAAGTTCGGCGCGTTTTGACTGCCCTCGATCAACCTGGAAGGGGAAGTGGAGATTTGTGCATTGGGACAGGCGTGAGAAATTTTCACAACAGGAAAGGGATAGACGGCTGGCCGCATGAGATGCTGGAGCCGGTCTATTGCTGGAATAATAAATTGAACGGGAAAATGAACGACCCTGTGGCTACTGTGCATAGCGCGTATCCGAGCGTTCTGGAGAACCGTGACTACTACAACTATAGTTCAAACTTCGATGGAACTCGTGGGATTGGCAGTGGAATATTGGCAGACCGTCCCTCTACCTGCACAACTGGAGTCGCCTACTGGGCAACAGACAAGAATACCCTTTACCAATGCTCGTCCACGAATACTTGGAAGCCGGTACCATACTCCTTATACCTATCCGCACCCACTGGTGACCGGAGCGCCACCTGGTAACCCTGCAAATGTTCGGGCGCGGCGCTCGCGTCGCGAAGTGGGGGATTGAGAACCGCTCTGGTACTCTGGCAGCTGGCACAACTATTGCTATTATTTGCAATTATGGTTATATTGTGGAGCTTTGCTCATGACCTCATTACGATGTAGATCGATGTTCTTGTCTCACGCGGGTGCATTCCTCGTGGGCGGTCTTCTGGTTGTTAACAGTCAGCTCGAAGCGGCCACCATTCACGCCGCAAGCGTCTCCTTAGTTGACGTCAGTGCCGCAGTTGCGTCTGCCGCCGATGGCGACACCGTGGTCCTGCCTGTGGGAACAGCTAGTTGGACGCAAACACTTAATATCAGCAAAGGCATCACGTTGCGAGGCGCCAACATCAACGCCACAGATGATTTGACGGTCATCCTGGATGGCGTCGTGCTGACGAGGAATGCAGCACACTTTATTCGCGCTACAATTAGTCCTACCCAATCTTTTAGGGTGAGCGGAATCACGTTCAGGCTGGGTTCGCGAACCACGGGAGCTGGCGAGGGAGGCGCAATTACGGTCACTGATTCGCCTACCCAAACTGCGCCGTGTACGTCATTGCGGATTGATCATTGTCATTTTGACCGTCTTAATCAAATGGGGATTCGAGTGACCGGATGGTTTTACGGGGTGATTGACCATTGCCAGTGGGACACCGCCCCGACCGGCAATATTTTTTCTATGAACATTTCTGCCCCCACGTGGGGTGGCGCTTCTAACGTGTTGGGAAATGGCTCCTGGGCTGATCCTTCTTATTTCGGCACGGACAAGTTTATCTTCGTTGAGGACTGCCTCTTCAACAATAATGCTCACGTCGTCACTAGCTGCAGTGTAGACTCCGAAAAGGGTGGCCGGTACGTCTTCCGACATAATACCTTTAAGAATACCTGGCCGGGACAGCATGGAACGGAAAGTGGCGGTTATCGCGGCGGTAGGACGTTTGAAGTTTACAACAACACATTCGACTTTAGCAACGGGGTCATGCCGCTATCCGGTAACCTGAAGAGGTCGGGAACGTCCTTAATTCACGATAATATCTACGAGGTCAAATACCCTAACCCGCATATTAATAACCTCACCGTATTCCGCGAGAACGGTTCGAGTTGGATTGTGGGCGGAGCGAGTGGCGCGAATGCATGGGATATTAACGCTACGACCAATCAAACGAATAACGGCTTTGGAGGAGGGCCAAACGCTCTGTATGCCAGCGGGACGTATTCCGGCGCAACCAATTCAACAACGCTGGCTGTATCGGGCACTCCTTGGGCTGCGAACCACTGGGTAGGGTATAGCGTGACAAATTTGAACCAGAAAGATCGCAAGGGGTTTAACGTGTGTTCGTTTGTAACATCTAATACCGCGAACACAATGTCCTTTTCATTTAATAGCACTGGCACGCAATTAATATTTAATGCTGGGGACAAGTGGGAGCTTAGACGTGTTATTGCAGCTCTTGATCAACCTGGTCGAGGTCAAGGCGATCTGGTGGCTCTTGATAGCAATGGTAATCCTTACAACACACGCACGGGCAACGCAGCGTGGCCAAACGAAAAGTTAGAACCGCTCTATTGCTGGAATAATTCATTCAACGGGAAAATGAACGACCCCGAAGCAACGGTTTCTAGCACAAATCCGACTGTCATCGAGAACCGAGATTATTATAACTTCAACCCGTCTTGGCAGGCCGGCCAGGCTTTAACTACTGGGATAGCGTCTGGCACGTTAGCAAATCGCCCGAAGACATGCACACCGGGAAAGGACGTTGCTACAGGAGGTAACGGCCCTGGTGTTGGTTACTGGGCGACGGATACGAAGACCTTTTACGTGTGTACGGCTGCAAATACATGGACATCGTACCTATTCTCCCTACATTTACCCGCACCCGTTGGTGAGCGGAGCGCCTGCGCCTCTTAGCCCGCCCACGAACCTGCATGTCATCTATTAAAGTAAAGCTGTTCGTTGCTCCCGCTAGTCATAGCCTTACTGTAGACCGGTCCTCCTTCTGAAGCTCGCCCGCGGCGGTTGACGGTTCTCTGTTTTCTAGTCTCTGGCCCTCTGTCGGTTCGCTTCGACCTCTGATTCCTGCACTCCGACATCTAATCTCTGACGTCACAGCGGTTATGCTGTTCAGGATAAAATCCAAGAAACTGGAGAAGAATGTGATTGTATTCACGACGCACAAAGCCGGTTCGATGTTGCTTCACAGAGTGCTACAAGACATCTGTGAGAAAAACAACATCCCGTATTATTCGCCCAATCAGGAGCCTGATAAACAGTTGCCTTTCGATCGAATCTTTAACGGCGAGGATTTCATTGCCGATCGGAGCGGTTGTTTCGGACCACTACGTTTCTTTGTTCCGAGCACGGCGTTGGAGAGTGCGAACATTATCCTTCATCTGCGCGATCCAAGAGATGTTCTTACTTCCATGTTCTTCTCCTACTGCTTCATGCACCCGGGAGAAATTGAGGCCAATACGGGTTACCGCAAGGAGGTGGCCGAGGCTGGGATCGATAAATTTGTTTTGGACATGAGCGATGAAAACTTCACGCGCTACCGGGGAGAATACGGCACAGGTTCCCGATATGGCAGATACATCGGTAACATCCGTGACAGATACATTACATATTTTCGAGAGGTTATCAGAAAGCCGAACGCGGTCCTGATTTCTTATGAGGAAATGGTGCTGAACTTCGGAAGCTGGCTCAGAAAATTTTTGGCCGCTTTTGAATTAGCTGACGCAGATGAGACTTACCGGCGCGTGTCCAGCCGCCATGCCAAGACCGTTAAACCTTCCGGGGAAGACATCTGGTCGCACAAACGAAAGGTGACGCCAGGCGACTATAAGGAAAAGCTCAGGCCTGAAACGATATCTGAACTAAACCGAAGATTCAGCGAAGTGTTGGGCGCACTGGGCTACTCAGACCCGCAGTACGAGATTAGACAAATGCCAGCGCCACATCTTGCAACCAGCGGTTCTCCATCTGCCATCTGAACTCTGATTTCTGTCTCGGAAGCGACGGACATTCAGGGTTATTTTGAATTCGAAGGGCCGATTCGAAACTGACGCGTTTAAAGCCAAGCCGCAAATGAATGTTCAAGGTATTACTTCGCCAAATGATTGCATTCTGGTCACTGGGTCTAATGGCTTCATTGGCTCAAAGGTAGTTGAAATTCTCCTCGAATACGGTGTTTCCAAACTACGTTGCTTCATTCGGCCCTCGAGCCGGCTCGACCGTCTCGAGAAGGCGCTTCACCAATTCGATGCCGGCAATAATGCTGAGCTCGTTACAGGCGATCTTCTCTCACGCGACGACTGTAGGAAGGCCGCTGAAGGCGTCTCGATCATCTACCATCTCGCAGCCGGCATGGAAAAGTCATTTGCCGGTGCATTTATGAACTCGGCGCTGACCACTCGCAACCTGATGGACGCATTTCTCCGGTATGGCCAGCCCAAGCGCTTTGTAAATGTTAGCTCTTTTGCTGTCTATTCAGCCTTAAGCTTGAAACGTGGCGAACTGCTTGATGAAAGTTGTCCTTTAGAAGATGCCCCTGGGGAGCGGTTTGATGCCTATGGCTTTGGCAAACTCAAACAGGAGGAACTGGTCAGTGAATACGGCAGCAAATATGAGCTCCCTTATGTGATCGTTCGGCCCGGATACGTCTTCGGACCTGGGAAGCGGGAATTGAGCGGCCGCGTTGGCATTGGCACGTTTGGGTTCTTTATTCAGGTAAACGGCTCGCATTCTTTGCCCCTGACCTTTGTCGACAATTGCGCCGAAGCTATCGTTCTGGCTGGTCTTAAGACCGGTGTTGACGGTGAGATTTTCAATGTTGTGGATGACGACCTACTGACTGGCCGCCAATTTCTAAAAGCCTACAAGAAAAAGGTGAAATCCTTCCGATCAATCGGGATTCCTTACTTCGCTGGGTACGGCCTGTGTTCTCTATGGGAGAAATACTCCAAATGGTCTAAGAATCAGCTTCCCCCGGCCTTCAATCGCCGCCGCTGTGCCGCTGAGTGGAAAGGAAACCGTTACTCGAATCGGAAACTTCGGGAACGACTAGATTGGAAGCCAAGGGTGCCGATGCAGCAGGCGATGGAGGCGTTTCTTGCGCAGTTCGAGACGAATGGTGAGACTGCGTCCGTTTAAAGCGTTGAAGCGTCGAAGCGATCAAGCGAATCATATTCACTGATCACCAATCACGATTCAGTTCATTGCCTTCTGTGTTCTGATCTCTGAACAAAAATGCTTCGTATTGCCATAGTCGGTTGCGGAAAGGTTGCCGATCAGCACCTTCACGCGATCCATCGCATTCCTGATTGTGAAATTGTCGCTCTTTGCGATCGGGAACCGCTCATGGCCACGCAACTGGGCGAGCGCTGTGGGGTTTCGGCGTGCTTTTCCGATGCGCCTGAAATGTTGCAATCGGTGCGACCCGACGTCGTTCACATTACAACCCCGCCACAGAGCCATTATTCGGTTGCAGCAGATTGCCTCAAAGCGGGCAGTCATGTTTATGTTGAAAAACCTTTCACCATTACAGCCGGCGAGGCCGAGTCGTTGATCCAACTTGCTGAAGATCGCAGTCTAAAAGCAACTGTCGGTCATAATTATCAATTTACGCTTGAAATGCTGGAAATGAGGCGGCTGGTGAAAGAGGGGTTTTTGGGCGGAAACCCTCTTCATCTGGAGAGCTACTGGTCGTACGATTTGGGAGATTTAAGGTATGCGAGCGCATTCTTAAGCAACCGCACCCATTGGGTGCGCCAACTACCTGGGCAACTGTTTCACAATATCATCAGCCATGGGATCGCTAAGCTGGCCGAGTTTCTCGATGACGAAGTGGTCGAAATCACTGCGGTGGCACATCAAAGCAAGCAACTCCGAAGCCTTGGCGCAGAGGACGTTCTTGGATGAATTGAGGGTCCTGATCCAGGGCAAGATGGGCACGACGGCTCTTTTCTGTTTCTCAACTCAAATCAAAGGGCTTAATCAATTGCATCTTTACGGTCCAGCAGGCTCCCTCAGTGCGGATATTATTACCGGGAGTCTTCTTCGGACCCGAAACCGCTCCTACAAGAGCTATCTCACCTATTTTATTCCACCATTGAAAAATGCCCGTGAACATTTTTGGAACGCTCGGCACAATGTGACCAATTTCCTCCGCCGCCGTCTTTATCAGGATTTTGGAATGAAAGAACTGATCGAATGCTTTTACAACAGCATTCGTCGGGGGGATCCACTCCCAATTCCATACCGCGAGATCCTTTTAACAGCCCGAATCGTGGACGAAATCTTCGCACAAATTTATCCCGAGCGTATTCAATCGTCGACCCCGGGCTCCGCGGCCGCGGAGGTTCGTCCGCCTCAGTCCTCCCTGGCTAGCCGCAGTCTCAACGTAGGCGGTTGACACCTGATATCTGATATCTGATATCTGGCCTCTGACTTGTGAAGTACAGTTCTCATCACCCCGGCACACAATGAAGAAGCTTTCATTGAAAAGATCCTTGCCTCTATGGTCGCGCAGACAATGTTGCCTGAACGATGGGTCATTGTGGACGATGGTTCAACGGACGACACTGCGAGAATTGTCAAGAGCTATGCCCAGCGGTTTCCTTGGATCGAACTTATCGAGCGTCCGCAGCGCACGGACCGCAGCTTCGCTGCGAAAGTGCACGCGTTTAATGCTGGATTCGAACGTATCTCATCAGTGCCGTTTGATGTGATTGGCAATCTAGATGCAGATCTTTCGTTTGATCCGGATTACCTGGAATTCCTAATGCGGAGATTCTTCGAAGATCCCAGGCTGGGTGTGGCTGGAACCCCTTTTACCGAGGGGGCTCATTATGACTCAGCCAGAGACAGCTTCGAGGGTGAGAATCATGTGGCCGGTGGGTGCCAGCTTTTCCGACGTGAGTGCTTTGAAGAGGTTGGGGGTTATGTGCCCAACTCCGGTGGAGGGATTGACTGGATTGCAGTAACAACAGCGCGGATGAAGGGATGGAAAACAAAGTCGTTTTCGGACAAGCGATTCCATCATTATCGACCGCTCGGCATGGCGGGAAGGAGCAGTATGGCCGCAAGCTTCTCTTATGGTGAAAAGGATTATTACCTGGGTGGCTCTCCCATTTGGCAGCTGTTTCGTGTGGTTTACCGGACCACGAAGCGACCCCCTGAAGGCTTGGCCTTGCTTTCAGGTTACTGTTGGGCTGTCATCCGCCGAAGGAAACGGCCCGTGACGTTCCGACCTAATGCGATTTCATCGGCGGGAACAGATGATGAAGTTAAAAACGATTCTGTCCGCGCTGTTAGCATTTAAGAAGGTGGACAATTTTCACTTGGCGCGGGAATTCACAACGCGACCGAAACGGAGCAGATGAGCAGGAACGAAGCAGTGCTGTTGAATCATCCTGACCTGTCACCGGGAGATCAAAGGGTCGGCAAAGCGCTGAGCTTTTTTGGTGTGCCTTGGCGAGCTCCGACAATAGCGGATTTGCTGACTGAAGTTACAGGCAGACATTTAATCCCGGCAACCTCAAGAATCTTCTCTTCGGCGGAGGTTTTCTTGGGGCTAATTAAGGATCTCGAGCGTAGTTTGGATGGCAGGGAGCTGTGGAAGCAACACGTTCATTCTGTATTTGTCCATTCAGGTGATGATCTCAATACTCTGCAGGAGCTAACGCGACTACTTACTGGAGATCGGCGAGCTGCAGTTTCCAAGATTGATCCTGGCGCGGTAGATCTCGCTGTGTCGGATCACTTAGACGACTTTTGTGGAGTCATGGCCGGGATGCGAGTTACTGGCACGGCCTCGTGTGTTAATGGCACTCTTACGTTCGATAGCTCCCATGAGAATGCAGTTAACGTCATTTCGGCTGGTTCCGGCGCGGCCCTCTTGAAAGTTAAGTACCAAAACGTCCCCGTCTTCCTTTCGGCCTGCAAGAAGATCATCGATATCGACGCAGAACTGACCACGCAAAATTTTGATGTTCGAGAGCATTTTCTATCAGCGGTGCCAATTGTGCTCTATATTAAATGGGCGTTCGCCGAGACCTGTTGGAATGCTCCGGAAACGAACGCTTGTTTGATCATCGATGATCCTGTGTTGAAGCCCACGCACGGCTTTGTGAACTTTCAGGAACTTCTGTCCCTCATGAAGCGACATAAGTTTAGTACCAACATCGCATTCATCCCATGGAATTGGCGAAGAAGCAGTCCGGAAGTTGTTCGGCTGTTTAGAGAAAACCCGGAAACTTCTTCATTGTCAGTGCATGGGTGCGATCATACCCGGGCGGAATTTGGTAGTTCCGACCGTAACCGGCTTTACTGGAAGGCCCAACAAGCACTCGAGCGTATGAATCGTCATGAATCTATTACCGGAATCCGTCATGACCGAGTTATGGTATTTCCTCAAGGGATCTTTTCAGAAGCTGCCATGAGTGCGCTAAAGCACACGGATCTCATCGCCGCAGTCAATAATGATCTGATTTGTGCCGGCCCTCATCCGCGTGCGATCACAGTCTCTGATGTGTGGGACATCGCCGTCATGCGCTACAGCAACTTTCCGATTTTTACCCGGAGGTATCCGTGGGAGGGGATCGCAAACTTTGCCTTCGATGCTCTGTTGGGTAAACCCGCTATAATCGTAATCCATCACGATTATTGCAGTGATCATTGCGCGCGTCTCGTGGATTTTGTTGACCGGCTGAATGCTCTGAAATGGCGCCTGACTTGGCGCAGCCTGGGCGAAGTTGTAAGGCGAAGCTGCCGGCAAAGGCAACTCTCACCAGACGCCGTGGAAGTGGAGATGTACGGAACTGAATTGCGTGTTGAGAATCGTTCTGAGCAGCGAAAACGTTTTACTATCAGAAAGCGCGATGCTGAGCCTTCAGCTATCCGAGAAGTTCGCGACGAATCCGGTCCGGTAGTCTGGAATTTCGGGAATGGCCACATCAATTTTGAAATCGAGTTGGACTCCGGCCAGAGCAAAGCGGTCGCCATCAGATTTCATGAGCTCGCCGGGGATGGGCGTAACGGAGATGATCTATCCTATAGGTTTAAGGCAATGCTAAGGCGTTACCTCTGCGAGGTGCGTGATAATTATGTTACGCCAGCGAGGTTTAGGCTGACTGGCTCATGTTAAACGGTTGAAGCGTTGAAGCGTTGAAGCATTGAAGAGTTAAAGCCGGAGGGTTCCTGCTCACCTCTCACCTCTAAGAAATGAACAGATCAGATCGCGTAGGAAAAGTGTTGGCTAACTTCAGTAAATGGCTCGACGCCTACGGCGAGACCTCTTGGGATCACCAGAGCCTCTTCGCCGGTCCGGTGGGCAGGTCCGCCAAATCGCTCTACTATCGGAACCGGATTATCGGAACCGCGGCCGTTGCTCCCATGATTTTTTGTGAAGCCTGTGTTCCATCGGTGCGCCGGCTGTTTCATCGGCGGACCCGTTTCCCCATCGCCGATGCTCATTACGCTATGGGATTCGCTTTCCTTTATGAGGCAACTGGAAATTCTGTTTATCTCAAAAAGGCGATTCATTTTTTGAACGAGCTTAAGAAATCACGCTGTAGCGACTTCAAGGAATATTGTTGGGGTTACCCATTCGATTGGGTCTGGCGTGGTGGCATCGTGAAAGAAGGAACACCGCTCATCACGACTACGCCTTATTGCTATGAGGCTTTTCTTCAGGTTTACGAAATCTTGGAACAAGAGAAGTCTGGATGCGAACCCCTCACCCCATCTCTCTCCCCCTCATCCAAGGGGCGAGGTGGTTACTTAATGGAGTCTGGCAGCGATTGGAAACACATACTTGAATCGATAGTGCGACATGCTAGATGTGACATCAAGGATTTCAGAACATCTGAGACGGCCAGCAATTGTTCGTACTCTCCTTATGGTGAAGGCGGAGTTATAAACGCCGCTGCTTACCGTGCCTTTCTCCTGACCAGTGCTTCGCAGGTTTTTTCCAATGACGATTACTGGAGAGTTGCCGAGCGGAATTTGAATTTTGTTTTGGAGAATCAGAATCGCGACGGTTCATGGTATTACGCGGTCGATGGAGTGCGCGATTTTATCGATCATTTCCACACTTGCTTTGTGATGAAAGCCCTGGCCAAGATCCACACCTTGACCGGACACGAAGCCTGCAAGGAAGCAGTTTCGAAGGGTGTTGCCTATTACCTGAAGAACCTCTTTGCCGAAGACGGGCTGCCAAAACCTTTTTCCAAAGCCCCGCGGCTGACCGTTTACAAGCGTGAACTCTACGACTGCGCCGAGTGCATCAATTTGTGTCTCTTGCTGCGTGACCGCTTCCCGCAATTACAACCAACGTTGGAAACGGTCATGGAAGGAATCTTGAAAGACTGGATCAAACCGGACGGTTCTCTCCGGTCTCGGCGGCTGCACCTGGGCTGGGACAACGTCCCCATGCACCGGTGGGGCCAGTCGCAGATGTTTCGCGCTCTGGCGTTCTACTTGCGCGAAGGATCGCTGCCAGCGGTCAGATGTCAGATGTCAGATGTCAGAGGTCGGTCAGCGGCTTTAACGCCTCAACCCTTCAACGCTTCAAACTCTCCTTAAACCATGTGCGGCATTTGCGGCCAGTTTAATTTTGACCGGGACGAGCCGGTAGAACCGGAAACGATCCGGCGCATGACCCAAACCATGGTCCACCGCGGTCCTGATGACGAGGGATATTTCACCTCCGGTCCGATGGGACTCGGTTTCCGACGGCTTTCCATCATTGATCTAGCCGGAGGCCATCAGCCGATGTCTGATGCCGAGGAAACAATCTGGGTGATGTTAAACGGCGAGATTTACAACTTCAAAGAGCTGCGCACCCAACTCGAAGAAAGGGGTCATCGTTTTCGCACGAGTTCTGATACCGAGGCGATTGTTCATGGCTATAAAGAGTGGGGCACCGAAGTTCTGAATCATCTGAATGGCATGTTCGGTCTGGCCATCTGGGATGTGAAGGAAAAGCGGCTGGTGGTAGCCCGCGATGCCATGGGAATCAAACTGATCTACTACAAGATCGACCATGGCCGACTCACGTTTGGGTCTGAGATTCGCCCGATCCTGGCGGCAGCAGACTCAAGACCGGACGTTGATCCCGTGGCGCTCAACCTGTTTCTTCGATTCCGTTATACCCCCTCTCCGCTGACTATTTTTGATGGCGTTCGGAAACTCGCACCGGGAACCATGCTGGTCGTTGAGGAAGGAAGATGCCGGGAAGAACGGTGGTACAATTACGCACCAATCCCTTTTTCAAGTCCGAAAGAGGACAGGGAAGCAACGAAGGAACTCCTCGAACTATACCGGGCTGCTGTTCGCCGGCATCTTCTGAGTGATGTTCCAGTAGGGATTCTTCTTAGCGGCGGCCTTGACTCAGGTCTGTTGCTCGCGCTGATGAATGAACAAGGGGGCCCGTGGCCCGCCTACACCATTGGTTATGGCCAAACTTTCGCCGATGATGAGTTAATAGATGGAGCCGAGACAGCGTCCATTCTCGGCGCCCAGCATGTGAAGGTCAAGCTCGACCGCGCTGAGTTTGAACGCTCTCTGCCAGGTATCGTAGAATGTCTGGAGGAACCGATTGCAGCTTCTTCCATTGTTCCGATGTACTTTGTTTCTCAACGCGCGCGACGGGACGTTAAAGTTGCCCTAATCGGCCAAGGCCCGGATGAATTGTTTGGCGGCTACAAACGGCATTTGGGAGTTCGTTACGGAAGTTGGTGGCGAGGAATGCCAACGGGCCTTCGCTCGATAATTGGCTTCGCCGTAAATGGCCTGCCTCGCAATGAGACATTCAAGCGCGGAGTTCACTCCCTCGCGAGTGAGGATAGGTTGAGACGCTATCAGAACGTTTTCTCTCTGGCTCCGGCAGAGACCATAGGCGGACTATTCCGAGACGATGTTCTTCCCGAAAGACAGGGCCATGAATTGATCGAGTATTGGCGCGCCTTGGAGCCGCAAATGGAGCGCCTCGACGAACTGGGTGGTTTTCAACTTCTTGAAATTCGGTCATCGCTCCCGGACGAACTACTCATGTATGCCGACAAACTATCCATGGCTCACAGCCTCGAGGTCCGTGTGCCTTACCTCGATCGCACCGTAGTCGAATATGTCCAGCGTCTCGGCGCCAATTTCAAAATTCGCAACGGGAGCCGCAAATGGCTGCACCGCCGGGTCTGCCAGAGCTATTTACCGGCGCGTATCCTCAAACGCAAGAAACGCGGTTTTGCGGTAAATGTGGTGGACGACTGGTTTCGCTCGTCGCTCAAAGGCGCGCTTCCGGACCTGCTTTTAAATAGAGACTCTCTGATGTTTGAGCTGCTCAAACCCGAACCGGTGCGAAGACTCCTCGAAGTCCACCGATCAGGCGGACGGGACAATCACAAGCTTCTGTTTAGCCTGGTCATGCTGGAACAGTGGTTGCGCGGAACTTGGTCGAGGTCGCGAAATCTTGCGATGGTTGGCTAGGCAAATTCAGCGACTTAGGGACTTCTGGGAGGCATGTAGTTGCATACGCTGGCATTTCGGCTAATTCTGTTTTGGAGAGGTGGCTGAGTGGTCTAAGGCAGCAGCCTGCAAAGGCTGTATGCGGTCTGAAACGCATCGGAGGTTCGAATCCTTCCCCTCTCCGCCAAATCGTTTGATTAAAAAGGCGCTACGCGTGAAATCGGGACGCAGAGCGTTGGCACTACCATGGAGATCAATGGCAAGAGGATCATAATCGAGGGGAAGGTTCTGCGGATCGCCAGGCTCGACGCCTGGTTCCAGCAAGAGTGGTTCGAGGACGTGGAGAACCCCGAAATGCTCATTGATGCGCTTCAGAGGACCAAAGGTTGCCCGGATATTCTGACCTTCTGGCAACGTCTGCCGGACACAGAACCCAAATACTCCTACACTATGGAGCCGGATTCGATTGCGGCGCTTCCAATCAAGACCTACTCCTTTTGGTGGGAGAACCAAATTGATAGAGCCACCCGAAACAAGGTCAGGAAAGCGGAAAAGAAAGGCGTCATTGTGAAGCCGGCTAGGTTTGACGATCGCTTCGTCCAGGGAATGACATCGATCTTCAACGAAACTCCGATCCGGCAGGGACGGCGTTATTTACACTATGGAAAGGATTTTGAAAGAGTAAAACGCGAGTTCAGCCGATTCTTGTTCAGGGAAGAAATTTTCGGTGCATATCTGGGCGAAGAACTGGTGGGTTTCATTATGCTGGCCAATGCCGGAAAATACGCCTTCCTGGGCCAGATCATCTCAAAGATCGCCCACCGCGATCTAGCACCGAATAATGCGCTTTTGGCCAAAGCAGTGGAACGCTGTGCGGAGAAAGGAATTCCATATCTTGTGTATGCGCTTTGGCTTGACGACAGCCTTGGCGACTTTAAACGAAGCAATGGTTTTCAAAAATTTGATCTTCCCAGGTATTTCGTGCCACTAACTCGTAAAGGAAAACTGGCTTTGAGTCTTGGCCTTCATCGTGGCTGGAAAGAAACTATCCCAAAGAGAATCAGAAAAATACTGAAGAAACTCAGAAGTTTTTGGTTTGGTTTGCAGGCAGAACGCTCGCGTTAAGCTTCACTACCAAGACTACCGGATTTTGCCAAACACTTGGGTTAGAACATGCCAGGAATAGCTGGAATCATTGGAAAAGGCTTCACAGAGAACCGCGCGGCCATTGAGGCAATGGTAAGGTGCATGGAGCACGAACGCTTCTATGTGGGCGGCACTTACGCGAATGAACAAATAGGACTGTGGGTCGGCTGGACGTGCCTTGGTGAGTCATTTGCTGATTGCTTACCAGTTTGGGACGAGGAGAAGCAGGTTTGCTTGATATTTTCCGGAGAAGTGTTCCCCGATAGAGAAGAGATCGAATTCCTAAAATCGAAAGGGCACCAATTTCAACCTGGAAACGTCAGCTATATTGTCCACCTTTACGAAGAAATCGGCCTGGAATTCGTCAAAAAGCTTAATGGTTGGTTTGCGGGAATATTGATTGATCTGCGAGAAGGCAAGTTCTTCCTATTCAACGACCGATACGGCGTAGATCGGATTTATTATCACGAGGACGCTAGCGGGTTCTATTTCTCGTCTGAAGCGAAATCGCTTCTCAAGGCTCTGCCAAATGTACGTCAATTGAACCGTCAAAGTCTTGGCGAGTTCCTTTCTTGCAGCGCCGTGCTCCAAAATAGAACGCTCTTTTCCGGAATCTCTTTGCTTCCTGGGGGATCGGTTTGGATCTTTAAGCCCGGCCAACGCGTTAAGAAAAGGGCATATTTTAAACCTGCAGCTTGGGAGAACCAACAGGTGTTAAATGCTTCGGACTATTATGAGAGACTGAAAGAAACCTGGGCGCGCATTCTGCCAAGATATTTTCGGGAGGGAGAGCGTGTAGGCCTATCTTTGACCGGCGGAGTAGATAGCCGGATGATTTTAGCGTGGGCGCCGTGTTCTCCTGGTACGCTTCCATGTTATACCTGGGCCAATAAATATCGAGACTGTGCGGACGTTAAGATCGCGCGGAAGACTGCGCGAATATGCCACCAACCCCACGAAACGATTCTGGTTGGCGACGACTTCCTATCCAAGTTTCCACTCCTGGCGGAACAGGCCGTCTATATTAGCGACGGGGCAATGGACGTAACCGGCTCAGTTGATCTGTATGTGCAAAGACTGGCACGGCAGATTGCCTTGGTTCGATTGAGCGGTGTCTATGGTGGCGAGGTTGTTAGGCACCTTGTGATGTTTAGGCCTGTTCCTTTTAACGAAGAGTGCTTCGAGTCGGAATTGGTGCGTTCGGCCGAAGAGGCGGCCGTAACCTACGCCAGTGAGCGTCAAGGGAACCAGCTTTCGTTTACGGCGTTCAAACAGGCGCCGTGGTACGCTGCTGGAAAGTTCGCGCTGGAACGGTCTCAGCTAACGCTGCGGACTCCCTACTTCGACAACGATCTTGTTCCTTTGGCGTATCAAACACCCCCGGCTCTCTTGGATGATAGGACCGCGCTTCGGCTCATCTATGATGGTAACCCGGCGCTGGCAAGAATCGGGACCGATCGGAGCCGTGCCTTCCGATCCATTCCGGGTGTCACTCAGGCTTTGCATCAGTACCAGCAGTTCACGTTTAGAGCTGAATATGCTTACGACCTCGGGATGCCGCAGTGGCTGGCTAGGCTCGACCATAGTTTTGGCTGGCTGCACCTGGAAAGATTGTTCCTGGGCCGGCACAGAGTACCCTTCTTTCGCGTTTGGTATAGAGATGAACTTTCAAAGTACTTAAAAGAGATGCTTCTCGATCCCGTTACGCTGAGGAGACCGTACATTTGCGCCCGCTCCTTGGAAAGAATGGTCAAAGATCACATCAATGGCCACCGGAACTATACCTTTGAGATACATAAGGTTTTGACCCTTGAATTAGTCCAGAGAAAACTTATTCAGCAGATTTAGGCGGAATCTAACTGAGAGCCGCATCTCAATCTAAAGAGCTGATGGACCTACTGACTACCTTGACTAGTGAAGTTTGTGAGCTGGCACGAGAAGCCGGTAAGCAAATTATGCGTTTCTATGGGGCAGGGACCAAGGTCACCCTAAAAAAGGACGCGTCGCCTTTGACTGCCGCAGACAGGGCGTCTCATGACTTTCTGATGCAATCCCTCAAATCCTTGATGCCCGAGGCTGCTGTGATTTCAGAGGAGTCGGAGGAACCAACAAATGGCTCCATTGATACTGGCAGATCCTCTTGGTTGGTGGATCCGTTGGATGGAACGAAGGAGTTTCTCAAAGGGACGAACGAGTTTACCGTAAATGTCGCTTTCATGGAGGCCGAATTACCGGTGTTGGGCGTTGTGCATGCACCAGCGCTTAGTCTTACCTATTATGGTGTGCGAAATCTAGGCTCGTGGCGCCAAGTTGATGATGAGCCGCCAACTCCGATTTCGACCCGGTGCGCCGATTCTTCGGAGTTATGGGTCGTTGCCAGTAAAGATCACGCTGGACCCTTGGTCCGCGGGATGCTGGCGCGACTGATACGGCCGCAGCTTCAATCCATGGGAAGCTCGCTCAAATTTTGTCTGGTGGCCGAAGGTAAAGCCGATGTTTATCTGCGGGATTTGCCGACCATGGAGTGGGATACGGCGGCAGCTCAATGTATTGTTGAAGCAGCAGGGGGAGGCGTATACTCGTTGAATGGCCAGCCGCTACGTTATGGCAAACCGGGTTTGAAGAACCCGGCGATCATGACCGTTGGGGATGTCCAGTTCGATTGGCGGCCGCTGATCTGTTAAGCTTGTAGCGTGTTTCTGTGAAACGGCACCTCGGCTGGCGTCTGACACACCCGAGACCTAGATGAACGTATTGATCATTAAACTTGGTGCTACTGGCGACGTGGTAAGGACCACACCGCTGCTCAACCGGCTAAGCGGGCAAATTACGTGGCTGACAGCAGCAAAGAATACCGTCTTGCTGGAAGGCCTGACGAATAACCTACGCAGCTTTTCCTGGGAGAAACGCTCAAAAGCCTTAGATACCCACTATGATTTAGCCATAAACCTCGAAGATACTCTCGACACCGCAGAATTTGTGAAGACGCTTGGGTGCCGCGAAATATTCGGTGCTTACCTCAATTCCGATAATGCCCTAAGATACACGGAAAGCTCCAGGGATTGGTTTGATCTGAGTCTGATCAGTTTCCATGGCCGGCAACGCGCTGATCGGCTCAAATTTTTCAACCGGCGGACGTATCAAGAGATGGTTTTTAGCGGGTTGGGCTTCAGGTTTGCTGGTGAGTCATACTTGCTGCCGGAATCGGTCGAAACGGGATTATCAGGCGATGTTGCCGTAGCGGCGGATGCCGGCCCGATTTGGCCGATGAAGAAGTGGGCTTATTACGATGAACTGAAACAGCAGCTTGCGTCACAGGGGCTGAAGGTAAACGTCCTACCGAAACGGGCATCGTTACTTGAACACCTCTCTGACGTTCGGAACCATCAGTGCTTGGTTGGGGGCGATAGTTTGCCGATGCATTTAGCCCTCGGAACGGGTAGGCGATGCGTCACTCTCTTTACCTGCACGAGCCCGTGGGAGATTCACGATTATGGGATCCAGAAGAAGATAGTTTCGCCTCTGCTGGAGGAATTCTTCTACAAACGCGGCTACGATGAGCGCGCGACAACGGCTATCACTGTGAATGAAGTGGAAAGTGCGGTCCTCGCCCAGCTCGAAGCCGCCGCGTTGGTTGCGAGTCGGAGTGCCGCGACATGAGCCAGATATCAGAGGCCAGGTATCAGAAGTCAGCTTCCGGCTCTGTAGGGCCTATGTCTCGGAGAGAAATCAGAGGTCAGAAGTCAGAGGTCAGAAATGAGCGATCAGACTCTGTCCAATGCTTGCCCGAGGCGGCGGGTCCTGCGATGGCGCATGTGGCGCTCCTGACTGGCGGTGGCGACAAACCCTACGCGCTCGGACTCGCGGCCGCACTTACGTCGCAAGGCATATTACTTGATTTCATTGGCAGCGACGACCTCAGTGTGCCGGAGCTGCTCAGCAATCGTCGCGTGAATTTTCTCAATTTGCGAGGTGATCAGCGGCGAGAAGCCAGCCGCCTTGCGAAGGCTCGGAGGGTTTCGAGGTACTATGTGAGGCTTATTGGCTATGCGGCGAAGGCACGGCCGAAACTGTTCCACATTCTATGGAACAATAAGTTCCAGCTCTTTGACCGTACATTCTTGATGCTTTACTACAGATTGCTCGGCAAAAAGATTGTCTTGACGGCGCATAACGTGAATGCCGGCAAACGGGATTTGAACGATTCCTGGCTGAACCGGCTTTCATTAAAAATTCAATACGAATCGTGCGATCACATTTTCGTTCACACTCACCGGATGAAAAGCGAACTTGTAGCCGACTTTCGCATTCCGGAAGAGAAGGTGAGTGTGATTCCATTCGGAATTAACAACACGGTACCGAACACGAGCCTCTCAAGTGCAGAGGCAAAACGGCAGTTGGGCGTGGAGAGTAGCGATAAAACGCTGCTCTTCTTTGGAAACATTGCACCTTACAAAGGGCTCGAATACCTTGTCGCCGCCTTTGCGGAGCTCTTGAAGAAAGATGGGACTTTTCGTCTGCTTATTGTCGGCAGCCCGAAGGGCTCGACGACTTACTGGAATCAGATTCAGCAGGCTATTTTGCGCAGCGGCGTCGAAAACCGCGCTATTGCGAAGATTGAATACGTCCCAGATGAAGCAACCGAGTTATATTTCAAAGCGGCCGACGTTCTCGGTTCTACCGTATGCGCATGTATTTCAGAGCGGTGTGCTTTTCCTGGGTTATAGCTTCGGACTTCCTGCAATAGCCGCGGATGTGGGAAACTTGAAAGAAGAAATCATTGAAGGCCAGACCGGCTTCGTCTTCAAATCACGGGATTCATCCGACCTGGCGCGTAAGATCGAAAAGTACTTCAAGAGCGAATTGTTCAGCAATCTTAGAACTCGGAGACTTCAAATCATGGAGTACGCCAATGAGCGATACTCATGGAGTAAAGTGGCCGCGATAACAACGACGGCTTACTCGAGACTTTTGAAGCCTAACCTCTGACCTCGACCTCCGGCTTCTGACTTCTCCTTGGCAATGGGCAGGAGCGCAATGGACAGGATCGTGTGTTAACTGAAAGCCAAACTGAACCGCGTGAAATGAAGATTGTGGATAGCGAGGCGCCGACCCCCGCGACGAAGCTGTCTTTGCACGTCCGAAATAACCAAGCCCTGCAAGCTACGCGATCAAAATCAGCCAGCATGTTCGTTTCTTATCACAGGTCCAAAAACTTATGAGAATCGCTTACATCACGCCTTATCAGGGCCCGACGGTTGTGAACCGCCGTCCCATTGTCAGGAATCGGAGCGTATCTAATACGATCAAGATAGAGTTGATTGCGGGCTTGCTTCACGCAAGCTCACACCAGGTCGAAATCATATCTCACGGTGAAGTGATCGAACACAAATTAAAGTTTTATCGTGGATTCTGGGAGACCGATGTATTTCATGCTAGCATTCCCATCTATTACGTTTCTTCGTTACCGATTAAGCGATTGAATGGCTTTTGGTCGGGCACACGCGCGCTACAATTTCTTAAGAAGCGACACCAAGTGCGCCCATACGATCTGGTCATTATTTTTAATCTGAAGCCGCCACAGATTAGTTGCGCGACGTATGCAATCAAACAAGCTGGTCTTCCGGTTATTTTGCAGTACGAAGATGACGTGTTCGTGAGTGTTGTTGGCCAGAAAACAGACGGGTGGTTATCAAAATATCATCGTTCTGTATACAAAAGGATCTTGAACAGCGTTTCCGGATGTATGGCTGTCTCACCCCATCTGCTTTCCCAATTGCCGTCGGGCATACCCATGCTTCTGTTACGAGGCGTGGTCGGCGACGATGTCTTGAAGGCTAGCGAACAAATGAAGACACGGAAAAGAAATTGGGTCGTCTTCTCAGGTACGCACATAGAGTCGAATGGCGTCAGAGAACTGATAACTGGATGGAAGATCGCGGGCTTTCCGGACTGGGAACTGCATATCACCGGGTTCGGCGGAATGACAGAAGAGCTACGAAAAATGGCTGAGAATCAACGAGGCGTCATCTTTCATGGACTGGTGAGCAGGCAGGAGTTAGTACGCCTAATCTGCTCGGCAAAGATTTGTATAAACCCGCACGCTGTCAGTCAAACTCCAGGAAATGTCTTTGCTTTTAAGATTATCGAGTATCTGGCTGCTGGGGCTCACGTGGTTAGTACTCCGATGGGAACGCTGGAGACGGAGATTGAGAGAGGAATCACTTATATGCCGGACAACAAAGCTGAGACGATTGCAGCTACTCTTAAGCAGGTGATGGAGGCCCGCTGCTACGACCGCACTGCCTCGGAAGCGGCTCTGCAAAGCTATGGAACTGCGGCCGTCTCGGAGTCCATCAAGCAGTTAATTCAACAGGTGTTGAGTAATAAGGATGGGATGGCTAGAGATCGGAAGTCAGAGGTCGGAGGTCGGACGACAGAAGATAGAGTGCGGAGATCAGAAATCAGCGGTCCGCCACAACGAATCCGTCATTTAGCGGATCCGATATCAGACTCCAGTCCCCAGGTTGAACCTACGGGAAACTGAGGAAATCACGGAGCACGGGCAGCCCTCCGAACTCGGAGAGAAATCGGGAATCAGGTATCAGAGATCAGATATCAGAGGTCGGAAGTCAGAAGCCAGCCAGCAGTCAGAAGTCGGAGGTCAGAAGTCGGAGAGCTGCGTAATTAGATTCATCAATTTTAATCGGTTTTGTATGAAAGTCGACGATCCTTCTATTGTCACGTCAGGAATGTCATCCAGCGGCGGAGCCATGCCGTGCTCAGTGGCGACAGGAGAGGACGATCGCCACCAGAAGCACTTTAAAACCGACCATCTTCTAAACAACCTCAAGGGACATACAATCTCAAGCGGAACGGTTACGATGTCCGCACAGGGAGGGAAGTTTTTACTAAGCATGGTCTCCACCATGATTCTGGCAAGGCTGCTAACACCGCGGGATTTTGGACTTGTGGCTATGGTCACGACCGTCACAGGCTTCTTGGGCGTTTTTAAAGATGCGGGTCTTTCGATAGCTACGGTGCAACGGGAAAGAATCACGCACGCCCAAGTCTCCAATCTTTTTTGGATAAATATCGCCGTCAGCGCAGTGACTGCCCTAACTCTGGCGACAGCAGCGCCAGTTGTCGCCAGGTTTTACCATACTCCCCGGCTGGTAGGTATCACACTATGCCTCTCACTTACTTTCTTGATAAGCGGCTCCACAATCCAACACCTGGCCCTGCTCAAGCGGCAGATGCGCTTCAAGGCACTCGCACTGATCGAAGTCGGTTCCATGGTAGTTGGTGTTCTTGTCGGCGTCGTCATGGCCTTATTGGGATACAGCTACTGGTCCCTTGTGGGATCGACCTTGTCGATGGAAACTGCTGGGGTCCTGCTCACATGGTCAATCTCTCGCTGGCGGCCACAGCTGCCTGCCCGCCGGAGCGGTATAGGTCCCCTGGTAAGCTTTGGAGCCCATCGAACTGCGGGGGATTTCATACTCACCCTCGCCCGGGGGACCGACAACCTTTTGATCGGCCGGTTTTATGGGTCTGCTGCAGTGGGTCTCTATTCCAGAGCGAGCGTTTTGCTAATCCGCCCTTTGGAACAGTTTCTGGGCCCGATTAACGCTGTCTTCATACCGGCATTGTCCCGCCTGCAGTCTCAACCTGAGCGATATCGATCCACATTCCTGCGCCTTTATGAAGCAATTGCATTGACAGGGTTCTTTTTCACAGGATTGTGCCTTGCCCTGGCCCGCCCGGTCACTCTTGTGTTGCTGGGACCAAAGTGGCAGCAGGCATCTGTCATTTTCGGGGGATTCACGATTGCGGCGCTTTGCATTCCGCTTGCCAATGCATCTGCCTGGTTGTTCACCAGCCAGGGGCGTGGCCGCGACATGTTGATCGCACAATCGATTAACGCTTGTGCTGTCTTTCTTTCGTTCATCCTGGGCTTGCCTTTTGGACCCGTGGGTGTGGCAATCGCTTTCTCGGTTTCAAATCTCCTAATCCGGATACCGATCTACTATTTTAGTGTTGGACGACGCGGCCCGGTAAAGACAACCGATTTGTGGAGGGTGTTTCTCCGGCACCTACCTGTGTGGATTATTGTCTTTTTTATAACCTCGCTGGCACGCATCCTGGTCGCGAACCAGGCCCCGCTCGTTCAACTGTTCATTTGCGGACCCGCTGGCCTGCTTGCCGGGGCGGCCTTCATTTACAGTTTTAGTCCTCAGCGACAGGTAGCAACTCATCTGTTGGAAACTCTGCGAGAACTAAGAAAAAATCGATGAGACAAAAATAACGATTATGCAAAAAAGCGACAAAGGGAACCGTAAGTACGTGTTCGTATGCGGTCTGCCGCGAAGTGGGACGAGCGTGCTCGGTCGCAATATTGGGCGGCTAGAGGACTGCACCGACTTCAAGAATACCGGGGTAGGCATGGACGAGGGACAATTCCTGCAGGATGTTTATCCAACTGCCCATGTGTTTGGTGGCGCCGGGAGATTCGGCTTCGATCCACGCGCGCATCGGACAGAGACCTCGAGCTTGCTGACGCCGGAAAAGGTAGCCAGGCTGCAGGCAAGCTGGCACGCCCATTGGGACAATAGCAAAACGATCTTCGTGGAGAAAACTCCGGGGAACCTTCTTATGACGCGCTTTCTGCAAGCAGCGTTTCCCAACTCCTACTTCGTGGTCATCAGGCGGCATCCCGTGCCAGTAGGTATTGCCGGTCAGAAGTGGAAAGCGAACGTGACATCGCTTTACAATATGTTTGAACATTGGCTGCACTGCCATGAGCTTTTTGAAGAAGACAGGAAGTATTTGAAGCATGTCTACGAGCTACGGTACGAGGATTACGTTGAAAATCCGGGCAGGTATCATGAGGAGATTGCGGCTTTCCTCGGGACACGCGTTCCAGAGCCACCCAAGGAAGATAAATTCCGTTATGTAGCGCACTGGCGTGACCCCTTCAGCTTGCGTGTTCCGGAGCGGTCGATGGAAGAAACCAGCGGGGCGCACAATCAGAAATATTTTGACCGCTGGTGCAACCTTTTGAGAAACTCGTTTTTCAAGAGTTACTACCGTTACATTGTTAGGAAGTATGAACCTCGGTTTGCCAAGTACGGCTACTCACTGACCAAAGGTTTGGGCATTGATGAGGAAGTAATTGAGGGCGGAGGTAGGCTCTCTGCTGCCCTTGGGGCCTTTTATTGCCTGGGCGCGGATACGGGCGCCTTTTTGCGGCGCTTTGGGGCACGGACGCCATGGTACATAAAGGAGCAAATCAAGTCAGTGTTGCCCGAATTTGTATTGGCCAGAATCAGGCAGGCCCGCCGGAAAGCGTCCCTGAGCGAGGGGAGTGTTGGCGTGGGTTCGTCTTAATCCTGAAGCCGGCGGGAAGGTAAGCTTTTGTGATGAATTTGAGATATGATGATGCAAAACCAAGACAAAGGTAGCAGTAAGTATGTGTTCGTATGCGGTCTGGCCCGAAGCGGAACTAGTCTTCTCGGTCGCAATATTGCGAGACTGGAGGACTGCAGCGGCTTCAAGAATACGGGCGTATTCGAGGACGAGGGGCAATTTTTGCAGGACATTTATCAAACTGCGTCTGCTTACGGCGGGTCCAGCAGGTGCGGCTTCGATCCGCGCGCGCACCGAACCGAGACCTCGAGCTTGTTAACGGCAGAAAAGGTAGCCAGGCTGCAGGCGAGCTGGCACGCCCATTGGGACAATAGCAAAACGATCTTCGTGGAGAAAACTCCCGAGAATCTTCTCATGACCCGGTTCCTGCAAGCAGCATTTCCTAACTCATACTTCGTTGTTATCAGACGTCATCCGGTGCCGGTGAGCATCGCCGGTCAGAGATGGAAAGTGAACGTAACTTCGCTCTATAGGATGTTTGAACATTGGTTGCATTGCCATGAGCTTTTTGAAGAAGACAGGAAGTATTTGAAGCATGTGTACGAGCTACGGTACGAAGATTACATTGAAAATCCGGGCAGGTATCATGAGGAGATTGCGGCTTTCCTCGGGACACGCGTTCCGGAGCCGCCCAAGGAAGATAAATTCCTTATTGTGGCGCAGTGGCGTAATCCCACCGGCTTGCGTGTTCCGGAGCGGTCGATGGAAGAAACCAGCGGGGCGCACAATCAGAAATATTTTGACCGCTGGTGCAACCTTTTGAGAAACTCGTTTTTCAAGAGTTACTACCGTTACATTGTTAGGAAGTATGAACCTCGGTTTGCCAAGTACGGCTACTCACTGACCAAAGGTTTGGGCATTGATGAGGAAGTAATTGAGGGCGGAGGTAGGCTCTCTGCTGCCCTTGGGGCTTTTTATTGCCTGGGGGCGGATACGGGTGCCTTTTTGCGGCGTTTTGGGGCACGGACGCCATGGTACATAAAGGAGCAAATCAAGTCAGTGTTGCCCGAATTTGTATTGGCCAGAATCAGGCAGGCCCGTGAGCTCCGCAGGCGGAGATTCGCCGCGGCGAATCCGTCCATTGGCGGATCAGAGACCAGAAGCCAGATGTCACACGCCGGGAAAAGCACATCCGATGGAGGAACCGACAACGTTCATCTTACTTCCGCCTAGTATTCACCGAGTCGTCTAAAAAGTCCTGCGATATTGCGAATTCAATTTGAACACCAGCAAACTGCGCCTCATCGGGATGCAGCGGACTTTCGCGGTCACTCATCGCAAGAGCTCTGGGGACTCTTTGAGCGGAAAGAACGTTGGGGGCTGTCATGGCAAGGTTGGTTGGTTTTTACTTCCACTGCGCTGGTAACCGCCTATCTCCTCTGTTTGAATGTTCATCCATTCCTCGCTGTAACGCATCGCGTGAATGCAAACGTCCTTGTCGTTGAGGGATGGATACAACAATACGCCATTCGTGCAGCGGCGGCGGAGTACCACAACGGTTCCTATGAACGCATCTTTACGACCGGCGGACCGGAGAATGGCGGCGGCGGCTACGTTAACGATTATCAAACTTCGGCGAGCGTCGGCGCGGAAGCGTTGAAGAAACAGGGCATTCCGGACGAAGTGATTGAGATGGCCCCGTCGCGCGTGATCGACCGGGACAGAACGTACAGCTCAGCGATAGCGTTGCGCGAATGCTTTCGCGAAAACAACATTCCCGTTCATGGCATCAACGTTTTGACGGAGGACTGCCATGCGCGACGGACACAACTTCTATTTAAGAAAGCTCTTGGGAAAAACGTTGAGGTCGGCATCATTGCGGTCTCCAACCCGGATTGTGATCCGAAGCATTGGTGGCGTTCTAGCGAAGGGGTTCGAGAAGTAATCGGGGAGAGCATAGCTTATATTTACGTGCGAATGTTCTTCTATCCCTTCACGACTCCACCGGTCGAAAAGGCAACCGCACCTTCTAACGCCGATAACGGAGAATGAAAGATTGCCTTGTAAATGCTGTTACTGTCTTTTGTGGTTACGGATTCAATCGCCTTTGTATCCCGTGTTGATGTTACTGATCCGACCGGAATGCGCTCGATCTCTGCCACTCTCCTCAAGCTTTCCTGCCCGGATCGGGTAGGACTGCTTTCATCCTTGTCTGGATGGGTGGCGCAGAAGGGTGGTAACCTCTTGGAAGTACATCAGTTCACGGATCTGCAGACGAACTGGTTTTTTACACGCATGGCCATCGAGACGGAAACACTTTCGATGACGTTGCCTGCATTTCGCGATGCATTTGCGCCCCTCGCGACGCAGCTAGAGGCGGATTGGACGATTCGGGCGGCGGAGAGCCGAATGAGGGTAGTCATTATGGTGAGCAAACTGGGGCATTGCCTGGCAGACTTGCTCTGGCGCTGGCGTTCGGGCGAGCTCGCGTTTGACATCCCGTGCGTGATTTCAAATCATGAGGATTTTCGTGGCATGGTGGAACGCGAGGGGATCGAATTCTGGCACATACCCGTAGCTGAAGGGAAGAAGACAGCTGCATTCACGGAGATCGCCGCGCTACTGCGGAAGGTAGAGCCCGATCTCGTAGTCCTCGCCCGTTACATGCAGATTGTTCCTCCGGATCTATGTGCGGAGTTTTACGCCAAAATCATGAATATCCACCATTCTTTCCTGCCGTCATTTGTCGGTGGGAATCCTTACCAGCGCGCACACGAACGCGGCGTGAAGTTAATCGGAGCGACCTGTCACTATGTAACTGCGGAACTCGACGCTGGCCCGATTATCGACCAAGAAGTGATCCGGGTAGACCATTTCCACACGCCAGACGACTTGGCACGGATTGGCCGAGATTGTGAACGGCTGGCCCTGGCGCGAAGCGTGCGATGGCACCTTGCGGACCGCGTTTTGGTCCATGGTAACAGATCCATTGTTTTTCGGGACTGAGCACTTCGTCAGCCGTTCGATCCGTCGAACGCCAAACCTTATGCATCGTGTGATAGAAAATGTGACAACGACTAACGACAACGGTGAAGCCCAGGTAGACGGTCGTCTGCTACACTCTGGTTTTTATCGGTCGGCCAGATCTTTCCCTGCAAATCCCGCTTTAGAGGTCAATGGTCAGGTCATCACGTATGAACAGCTAAAAAATGCAGCAACGCGATTGGCGGCAACGCTGGCAAAGCATACCCTTTCTGTAGAACCCGAGCTGACGGCTGTCTTTGCCTACCGTTCTTCCACTGCGTTTGCTGGTGTTCTTGGCGCTCTCTTTCGGGGCCACGGCTATGTGCCTTTAAACAGAACCTTTCCACCCGGCCGCACGCGGGAGATGTTCCGGCGTTCTCGATGTCGATCCGTGATTGTGGATCGAGACTCAGAACCGCAGCTGGAACAGGTCTTAGCCGAAGCAAGAGAGCGATGCGTGCTGATCTTTCCGGACCACCCCAATGCGGATGATCTTAAGACACGCTGGTCTCAGCATCTTGTGGTGGGAGGCGGCGAATTGGAGCCGCCGCAAAATTGGACTCCTGCTCAATACAAAGAGAACGCGATTGCCTATCTGCTCTTTACCTCAGGCAGTACGGGCACTCCTAAAGGTGTGATGGTTGCACACCACAATGTGTGCCATTATGTCGATTGGGCCGCGGAACGGTACCAAATCAGCGAGAACGATCGGCTGTCACAGACCTTCGACATGACTTTTGATCTTTCTGCGCACGACATGTTTGTTGCCTGGGAGCGTGGGGCGTGTGTGTGCTGTCCCACTCAGAAACAGTTGTTCAAACCGAACGCTTTCATCAACGATTCGCGCCTTAGCGTTTGGTTCTCGGTTCCTTCAACTGCTGTTTTCATGCGGCGACTGGGTTTATTAAAGCCCGGACTGTATCCTGGCCTGCGACTGAGCTTGTTTTGCGGTGAAGCTCTCCCCGTACAAACAGTCGTTGATTGGGCGACCGCAGCGCCCAATTCCGTCCTGGAGAATATTTACGGTCCGACAGAATTAACGATCGCATGCACTGCCTATCGGTGGGATGCCGCCAGTTCCCCCGCAGAATGCGAACAAGGAGTCGTGCCAATTGGAGAGCCTTTTCATGAAATGGACGCCTTGATCGTCGACGAGGAATTGTGCGAGGTTCCGATTGGAGCGCCTGGCGAGCTTCTGATGAGCGGTCCGCAACTTACCCTGGGATATTGGGAGGACGAGGAAAAAACGGGCCGGGCCTTTGTTGTCCCACCTGGCAAAACGCAGACCTATTATAGAACAGGCGATCGAGTTCGCCGCTTCGCGATTGGCAAGCCGATAGTTTACCTTGGTCGAGTGGACAATCAGGTAAAAGTCCTCGGCCACCGCGTTGAACTGGGCGAAATTGAAGCGCAGATCAGAAAAGCCTCGGGACTGGACGCGGTTGTTGCGCTAGGGTGGCCGGTCACAGCGAGCGGCGCTGATGGCATCGAAGTCTTCATCCAAACCGACAGTGCCGACATCAAAGCCGTGCTGGAAGAGGTAAAACTGAAGCTGCCTCCTTACATGGTGCCGCGGAACATTCGGCTCCTCGCAAAATTTCCGCTTAATGCGAACGGAAAATTCGACCGTAAAGCGCTGCAGGTGATCCTGGAAAACGCCCCCACCACATTGACTCCGAACAGCGGGCCAATTCCGCCCAAGACAATCTGAACCGCTCAAATCATTTGCCTGGTTGAGCACGAACGCCCCAAAGACATTCGGCCATTTTCTCCGGAGTGGAGTGGCGGCTTGGAAGCCATCGCACGTCTTAGTAACCGCCAAACACCGTGCATGAACATCTCGTTAGCTTCTCCTGGAATACTTAAAGCGCGGCGTTGTTTTGTCGGAGCGCCGAAACCGACGAACGACAACAATCCATTGCTGTGCCTGTTGGTGGAATTCTTGGCAACGGTCGTGATGGGACGCGCTCTGTCGCGTCCGGCGAGTCTGAGCATGTTATGAGCGACATTAGTCCGGAAAAAGTCCGCCAATTTCTGCTTGCGAAATACTCTGAACCGATTAAAGCAATCGGATTGGATCCAGTCGAAGTCCCAGCGAGCTTCGACTTCCTTCTTAGCGGGGTAATCGATTCCTTCGGTATATTGGAGATGATCAGCTCCATCGAAGACGAATTTCGCATCCGATTGGACCTGGCCGCATTGGATGCGGAACAAATCACAATATTAGGCTCGCTGTCCCAGTATGTAGCGGAAAATTCGAAGGCAGATTCATCTACCGGTCAATAGCTTGTCCAGAATCCTTGTCTTAAACCTGTGATGCCTTCCTACAAGCACGCGCCAATCTTCATCCACGGGTTTAATCACCAGCTCGGCAGCCCCCGGCGTGATCTGAACGATCTGAAGGCGGGGCAGTCCATCGAGACGCTCGGAATCCCGCTTCGAACGGATGTTTCATTGAAGGAATTTAGCAAAGGTCCGCGGCCAATCGGTAACAAGCCATGAAAATCGCAATTGTAGGCCTGGGTTACGTTGGATTGCCTCTTTCGCTCCAATTTGCCCGTTCATGCGTGACGGTGCTGGGAATTGATGTCGATCCTAAAAAGGTCGACATGCTCAGTATTGGCCAGAGCTATATCAAGCATGTTGCATCGTCGCATGTCGCTGAATTAGTGAGCGCGGGAAAGTTTTCTGCGTCCGCAGATTTCAGTCCAATCAAGGAGGTCGAAGCCGTCATTATTTGTGTGCCCACGCCACTCAGCAAAAACCGGGAGCCTGATATCTCTTATGTGATTGAGACCGGCCGCACCATCGCGCCGCATCTCCAGAAGGGGACTCTGGTCGTGCTTGAATCGACGACCTATCCCGGAACGACGGATGGAGAATTGCGCGCCGTGCTGGAACAAGGTTCTGGCATGAAGGCAGGTGTTGATTTCCACCTGGCTTTTTCACCGGAGCGGGAGGATCCCGCCAACGAACAGAGCAAAGTGAAGCTGATTCCCAAAGTGTTAGGGGGTTACACCCAAGGCTGCCTGGAGCGCGCCATGGCGCTTTATGGCAAAGCGATCGACACGCTTGTGCCTGTCTCTTCATGCCGTGTCGCTGAAGCGACCAAGTTACTCGAGAACATCTTTCGAAGTGTCAATATTGCCCTAGTTAACGAGCTGAAACTCGTTTACGGCGGGATGGGAATCGACATCTGGGAAGTCATCGACGCTGCGAAAACGAAGCCATTTGGTTTCATGCCATTCTACCCCGGACCAGGTCTCGGCGGCCACTGCATTCCAATTGATCCATTCTACCTTACGTGGAAAGCGCGTGAATACGGCAAGCATACGCGCTTCATCGAACTTGCAGGTGAGATTAACACCGCGATGCCGGAGCATGTGGTGCATTGCGTGGCCGACGCACTAAACCACCAAAGCAAGGCAGTCAAAGGTAGTCGCGTCTTGATTTTGGGATTGGCGTATAAGCCGAATGTGGACGATGAACGCGAGTCCCCGAGCTATGTGTTGATGGATTTGCTGAGTGAGCGCGGCGCTGAGGTTGATTATTACGACCCCTACGTGCCGGTGATCAAGCCGACCCGTGAGTATTCCCATTTCGCCGGCAAGAAGTCGGTAGAATGGAACAGGAGCACAATTGCGAGTTTCGATCTCGTCTTGATCGCTACGAATCACGCATGTATACACTACAAAGAGCTTGGCGAGTGGGCCCAATGTATTGTCGATACGCGAAATGCAATGGCTGGCGTTGCGGTGACTCGCGCTAAAGTATGGAAAGCATAAGTTGAAACGCTGAAACGCTGAAAACCGAAGGAGATGGCGATCTGCAAAGCAGAATGAGTCGGAGGCAGTCGCTCTGGCTGAGCACGCTCAACCCGTGCAACCGGAATTGTCCATTCTGATGCCTTGCCTCAATGAGGCGCGGACTTTGGTGGCCTGCATCACGAAAGCGCAGCTTTTTCTTAAGCGACAAGGCGTCCCAGGGGAAATCGTGGTCGCCGATAACGGCAGCACTGACGGCTCTGTCGAGATCGCACAGAAGCTGGGCGCACGAGTTATCAGTGTGCCGGTTCGCGGCTACGGCGCTGCTCTCGCGGCGGGCATTGAAGCAGCAAGTGGGAAATACGTTATCATGGGTGACTCGGACGAGAGCTACGACTTCTCTGCTCTTTCGCCCTTCGTCGAGAAATTGCGCGAGGGATACGACCTCGTTATGGGAAACCGCTATCGTGGTGGGATCGCTCCAGGCGCGATGCCTCCCATGCACCGATACTTCGGCAACCCTTTGTTAACCGCAGTCGGCCGTCTCTTTTTCTCCTGCAAAGAGAGTGGTGACTTCTACTGCGGCCTCCGTGGTTTCCGAAGAAAAGCAATCGAAGCGCTGGGGCTGCAAAGTCGCGGGATGGAGTTTGCTCTGGAGATGGTGATCAAGGCGCAGATGCATGGCCTGCGAATAACCGAAGTGCCGACAACGCTGTCGCCGGATGGTCGCGACCGAGCGCCGCACCTCCGTTGGTACCGTGATGGCTGGCGAAGCTTGCGGTTTTATTTGTTGATGAGTCCACGGTGGTTTTTTGGAATCCCAGGCTTGATCTTACTCGTTGGCGGCTGGCTGGTTTCCATGGTGCTACTTACTGGCCCGGTAACGGTGATGTCAGTCACGTTTGACTATCACACGTTGTTATATTCATCGGCGGCAATTCTACTCGGATACCAATCCATTCTACTCTTTATTTTTGCAAAGTTGATGGCTGTTGAAACCGGTTTGCATCCACCCCGAACCAAATTTTGGTTTCTAGAAGATCGCAGAACGCTGGAGCGCTGTCTGGTTATCGGAGTTGCGCTGATGCTGACTGGTGTGACGCTGGGGATTGCTGCTGCCCGACAATGGGAGCTAACCGGTTTTGGCGCATTGCAGCCAGCGGCGACAATACGACTGGTGATTTGCTCAGTGCTGTTTCTCCTGCTCGGTGGGCAAACGCTTCTAGCCGGATTCTACTTCGGCATGATCAATTTGGTCGCCGAAAAGCGCGCGCTACGCCGTTTGTCTCCCGCAAAACCTGAAGCTAACCAGACGGTCGTAGCTGAGAGTGACTACTTGGCGCCGCGGTGAGTAAACAAGCAGGCGCGGCAAGCTTGTGGGCGATTCGAGTAATCGCGGAGCATTGGCATTGGACTGCTGTGGTAGCCCTGGCAATCATCTTGTGGGTACCACGACTTGCCGGTCCAATCGATTTGCGTTGGGACGGCGGTGTTTATTACCTGCTTGGCACCTCTCTGGCCAGCGGTCAGGGCTACAGAATTCCAAGTGAGCCCGGTTCGCCGCAGGCTTTGCAATATCCGCCGCTGCTGCCTGCGTTCGTCGCTTTACACCAGTGGGTATCAGGTACAGCTAATCCTGCGGCCGTTGCTCCGCGATTACGCCTTTCCTACGCGGCATTGTTTATCGCTTACGCTGTGGCCATCCTGGCGCTGGCCAGACAATACCTTCCGATCTCATTCGCAGTGCTGGCAACGGCGTTCTGCATTCTGCACCATCTCACGATTTTTCTTTCAGACCTGCTATTTGCCGAACTTCCGTTTGCGCTAGTGAGTGTCCTTTTCGCCACTATCGCTACCATGTCAAAACGTGCATCAGCCGTCTGGCCGCGTGAAGCAGCTTCGTTTCTCTTGGCTGCGGCGGGGTTCCTCCTAAAGACCATCGGAGTGGTGCTCTTTGCTGCATGGGTCCTTGATGCCTTTTGTCACCGACGATGGAAACTGGCGGTGGTTCGTTGCGCTCTGGCACTTGTGCCAATCCTTGCCTGGCAAGCGCATGTCGCACGAGTTCGGACAAGCGCCGAGTATGCGCATCCTGCCTATGAATATCAGCGCGCAGCGTACCAATACTCAAACGTCACCTACGGGGAAAACGCGTCCCTGCTGAATCCATTTCGTCCTGAGCTGGGCAGGGTGAATGGAGTTGCTCTTGGCCAGCGTATTGTCGCCAACCTGCCCTGGCTCATGATGGCCGTGGGAGAAACGCTAAGCGCAAAGGTAGATACGTGGCCGCTGAAGCGGTGGCAGGCGCGTTTGCTTGGGCGGCCTGTACCTCTCGAGCACGGAGGAATCAGCGCTCACTCCGCTACCGGTGGGCGCAGCCTCGCACGAGTTGTCGCTTGTTCGGACTTACGCATTCGGTGGAATTCCTCTGTTGGCGCTCGCTGCGCTCGCGGGCGTTGGCTTAGTGGTCGTTGGTCGCCACCACCACTGGCTGCTGCCTATCATAATTGTTGCGATGATAGCAATCGTCTGGCTAACACCGTGGCGCGTACAGTTCACACGCTATCTGATGCCGCTAATGCCGTTCTTGACTATTTGTGCGATGATTGGTTTTCTGACGACTAATGCGGCGCTGGAGAAATCAGGGCGCATCCGAGTTGTCGCTCGCCTGGCGCTTTTCAGTGTCGTCGCGCTCTCCTGCATACTGCACCTTTTAATTCCGTTTAAGTTGTTTCGCCTGCGCGCAGACAAAACCGCCGTTTTCTCCGCCAGCGGTATTGGCCAACTTTCTCGCTTCTTTGCTCATGACGCTTCCTGGCAGGGGTGGGAAGAAGCGGCCGATTGGATAGATGCGCACACTCCGCGTGAAGTAATTGTCGCGACGAGCGCACCACATCTTCTTTATCTCCTGACCGGCCGGCGCGCGGTTCTTCCGCCTATGGAACTCGAGCCTGCTCGCGAGCAGCAGTTGCTGGAAGGAGTCCCTGTGTCTTACGTGATAGTCGATCGGTTGGAGGCTTTGGATGTAACCCGCCGCTATGTCCTGCCCGTAGTGTCCGCTGCAAACAGCTGGCAACTCGTACATTCTCTCTTGGGAACACGGGTTTACGAGCGCGCCAGTTTCGGGACTACTCAAAACCACGGTGTTTACGATGCTCGACTTGGCAACAGGGCGGACCCACGGGCGGAATGAATCAGCTGCGCAAACGGGGCAAACAGACGTGAAGCATCATCGTTTTGTTGAGGCAGCGGTTCTCGATAAACAGCCGAGCGCTACGGTCGTCCCCGGCCAGATCCGCAGGATCATCATGGCTTATTGGAGCGAGGCGGTAGTTATCGTGGTTGCGTTCTTGCTCTGGGTCCCACGCTTTTCGGGCCCGATCGACCTGCGATGGGATGCGGGTGTCTATTATCTTTTGGGCACATCTCTGGCGAATGGCCAGGGTTACAGGATCCAAAGTGAGCCCGGCTCCCCGGAAGCTTTGCAGTATCCGCCACTACTGCCGGCTGTTGTTGCCCTGCATGAGCGAGTAGTAGGTACAAACGATCCAGCAGTCGTCGCACCGTTGCTCCGGATCATGTACGCGGTGGTTTTCGGGATCTACGCCGTCGCAATCGTAGCGCTGGCGAAGCGGTATTTGCGGCCGGTGTTCGCGGCAACGGCGGCAATCTTCTGCCTGCTTAACCCGGTTACTATTTTCCTTTCCGACTTGTTATTTGCCGAACTACCATTCGCGTTACTTGGCGTGCTTTTTGCACTCGTGGCTGGTGGCTCTTCGCGTCCATCGCGGCAATGGTTGCGTGAAGCTGGTTCATTTCTCCTAGCCGCTCTTGGATTCCTCATGCGGACCGCCGGCATCGTTCTCCTTGCTGGCTGGGTGCTTCAAGCAGTGATGTGGCAGCGATGGCGATTAGCGCTCGCTCGGGCTGCGCTCGCGCTTTTGCCGATTATCGGCTGGCAGACTCATGTCGCGCACGTACACGGGACGGTCGGCTACTCCCACCCCGCCTACGAATATCAGCGGGCGCCATACCAGTATTATAACGTAAGCTATGTCGAGAACATGTTATTAGTAGATCCTTTTCGTCCAGAGCTGGGAAAGTTGAATGCCTCCACCCTGGCTTCACGCATCCTGACGAATGTTTTAAGCGTGCCTGGCGCGATGGGTGAAATAGTAAGTGCGAAGGAGAAAGACTGGCGCGGCACTGTACAGTGGATGCAGGGCCTTTTGTTCAGGCGAGCCTTGTTCCCTGCCGGTTTGGTAAGGTTGCCCATTTTTGCATTGGCAGGTCTAGTCATCGCTGGACTGATGATTTTCGTTTGCCGTCGCGACTGGCTGATGGCCTTCATCGTGCTCGGCTCCTTCGCGCTCTTTTGTATCACACCGTGGCCTGGTCAGTTCACACGCTATCTCGAGCCACTCGCGCCATTTTTGACGATCGCTGTGCTCCTGGGGCTCTGCCAGATCACGACTGCATTATCCGCGCGCGGGGTTCAAAAAACACCCATGATCGCGGCATCAGCATTTCTCGTGCTGCTCACGATTGTCGTAGAAATCCGCAAAGCAGCCTGGTTATTTGGCGAGCGAGCGAGACAACATGTTGTCTTCGCACGCAAGGAAATCGCACCGGAATCAAAATGGTTTATCTACGATCGTTCCTGGCAAGCTTGGCAACAAGCCGTTAACTGGATCGATTCCCGCGCGCCGCAGAGTGCTCTTGTCGCGACAACAGTGCCCTACTTTTACTATTTACAAACTGGCCGACTTGCCGTGCTGCCGCCAATGGAAGCAGATCTCGTTCGGGAACGCGGGCTGCTCGATTCTGTTCCCGTCTCCTACGTGATCATAGATGAGTTAGAATTCACCGACATCGCCCGTCGTTACGTGCTCCCCGCGGTTCAAGCAGATCGGGCCGGTTGGCACTTGGTTTACAAGATCGACAGCACGACGGTTTATGAGCGCGGAACGCCTTCAAATAAGTCAACCTCTGATACAGATTTGGGGAGCTAACGGCTTTTAGGGTGACTGAAATGCGAGATTCACATTCGACGTTCCCAAAATCAGTGTGCCCGAAGCTTACGGAGCAACCAGACCGCCCCAGGCAGTTGATTTCAATGCTCGCTCTGCGTGAACGTTATCGCGATAATTACTGGCGAGAGCGCGACCCGATCGTCGACGATCGCCTGCTCTGGAGGGCACAGGCGTTCCGACACACAGTTCATCTTCTCCCCGGTCAGACGATTCTGGAACTCGGATGCGGCGAGCTTTGGCTCACGCGCTCTCTGCTGCGGGTCTCGCGTAATCAGAATCCGATCACGGCGGTGACTTTTCAGGCATCGGTGCCAGATGCCGTACCGGCAGGTCCGGAAGTGGAGTTGTTGCAGCTGGCAGAGCTACCCGGGCCTCTGGCTGGTCGCCGCTTCGACTGTATTATCGGGATGGATCTGCTGGACCGCACAACCTCATCGCAGCTTCTTGAGATTGTTTACGAGTTACTCGCGCCCGGCGGCGAAATGGTTTTCTACGAGAGCAACCCGTGGAATCCCTTTCGGAAGTTGCGTGGGGCGCTCTTGCGTCTTCTAGGAAAAAGTGACCCGCGAAATCTAATCCCGCGACCAGAGCTCTATGAGCTCTTGTCGGACGTCGGGTTTGTTCGTGTTTATGCGGTTTTTAACGACTTTGTTTTCGCGCCGCTTACCCGTTCGCTGATTTGGTTTCTGCGTAACATATCTATTCTACTTGAGAATGCGCCGGCGGTTCGGAGTCTCGCAGGTTCTATCCTGGTGCACGCGCAAAAGCCTCCGCGCAAAAAAGAGCTACTTAAGATTTCCCTGTTCGAGCACGAATTGTTGCGCCGCGCCTTCTCGATTGTGATCCCATGTCACAATGAAGAAATGAACATCGGGCCGCTAGTGCAACGAATCGTCGATCTTTATGGCGAATACATTCACGAGATCATTCTGGTCAATGACGGGAGCACCGATCGCACACGCGATGTCATGATGGAGCTAGCTTCCAAAGATGGCAGGATCAAACCGCTGCATCGCGGCCCACCCAACGGCGTTGGCCGTGCCCTTGCCGATGGCTTATCAGCCGCAAGCGGCCAGTATGTCTTCACGATGGACTGCGACTTTCAACATTTGCTGCCGGAGTTCCGCGATATGATTGACGCTGCGGCAGAAGGCTATGATGTCGTAATTGGCAGCCGCTTTTCGCGACATAGCGTACTTCTGAACTATCCTTTTCTTAAAATTCTCGCTAATCGCGCGTTTCACGCTTTGGTTGTAGTGCTCTTCCGACGTCGCATTCGCGACGTGACAAACAACCTCAAAATCATGCGGCGCGAGGTTGTCGCCAATCTACGGCTGCGGCAGCCCGGATTTGCAGTAAATGCTGAGACTGGGCTGCAGCCGCTTCTGCTGGGATATAGTGTTAAACAAGTCCCTATCTCCTGGATTGACCGAACACCCGGTATGGGAGATTCGTCCTTCCGACTCGGTCGCGTTGGAGGCGGCTATTGGAGCGTGCTTGCGGGGCTCTGGTTGAATCACGTGTGCGGCATTGGCCGTTATCGTGAGCTTGGTCGCGCTGATGCACGTGCTCATCAGCCACAGCCTCTTGTAACAGACCGATCCGCTGTGCAATGACTAGCCGCCGAGAGAGCTGGATAATCCTGGCTTTGATTGTTGTAGCAGCGACGATTTTACGGCTGGGCCTGGTCGAGCGGGCAAGTCTTTGGGCCGACGAGATTTTCTCTCTGGCTATGGCGACGGGACATAGTCTGGAGCACTCAGCCACCGTGGCTAACCCGAACCTGGGCGACTTTGTGGAACCCGACCGTTCGCTGCCGGCAGAGGAGTTTCGACGCTATCTGCGGCATGAGGATCCATCCGCCAGTCTAGCTCGAGTCATCAGGGCAGTGTGGCTCTCCGACACAAGCCCGCCTCTTTATTACATTTTGCTTTACCTATGGACACGCATATTGGGCACAAGCGATCTGGTTTTACGATTATTCTCTACGGTTTGCTCGGTCGCATGCCTGCCCCTAATTGCGGGGGTGGCACGTCGCACAGGAGGCAATAGAGCCATCCTTCCCGCATGTACTCTTTTTGCGCTATCGCCATTGGGAATCTACTACTCGACGGAAGGCCGAATGTATTCGCTACTTTGGTTGTGCGTGCTAACAAGTGCCTGGCTTTCACTTGTCCTCCGTGAACGGGGCGGGAGCATTGCCGTTTATCTGCTTTGGATCGCATCTTCAGCGGCCGGATTCCTCACACATTATTTCTTCGTCTTTCCGTGGATCGCAATTCTCATCTTCCTTGCTATCCGTCCTGGAAAATGTCGCCGAGTTGGTTTGTTGGTGTGCGTTTTCCTGACCGGTGTCGCCATTCTGCCGTGGTACCTTGTGGCGCCGACATCGTTGTCGAATTGGCGGATTACTGGAGGGTGGTTGAAGGTGCGCCCTGGTGGATTCCACCGTTTTCACGCCTTAGTGAGTCAGTGTGTCCAATTTTTCTCGACTACTGATTTTCACGGCCAGCGAATTCTGCGATGGTCCTCATACGCTTCGCTTGCGCTCTTTGGAGTGCTGCTAGCAATAATGGCATGGCGTTTACGATCCAGAGTATTTAGCGGGCCGCGTTTGCTTCTTTGGCTCTGGTTCGCTGCCGCTTGCGCTGCCCCTTCGGCTGTAGACATCGTACAGCATACCTACACTGCCAGCGTGCCTCGATATGCACTTGCCGCCCTGCCTGCCGCCTACCTCCTCCTTGCCATCGGCATCGGACAACTTGGTCATTGGTGCGGTGTATTCGTGCTCCTTCTCGTGGCTCTGTTCTGGTCGCCTGCACTAAAGGACATGTATCGTCAAAACTCGCGCAGCTCTGAGCCATTTCGGCAAATCGCCCGCGCCGCGGTTTCGAGTGACAATTCGCCCGATCTTATTCTGGTCCATTCTATCCCGTCCGGTGTGCTTGGTATTGCACGGTACAGCGATAGCTTCGCCACTATAGCATCGTGGGTCGGCCAACTCGGGAACCGTCGAGTTCCTGAATCGTTGCCGCCTTTGATTGAAGATCGAAGGCGGATTATTTTCATAAACATCCATGCGGTTGGGCAACCCGCACCCGAGGAAGAATGGTTACGTACGAACGCAGACCTTATCCGGGAGAAACGCGCTGGGAATGCGCAACTAGCGGAGTTTCGCTTGAATGGAGCGGTATCAGTGTCAAATCGGACATGGCCGGGAACAGAACAACAATGACAACCAAACGCGCCACCCCCCTTGTGTCAGCCATAGTGCCTTGTTACAACCAGGCGCGTTTTTTGCCTGAGTTGGTTGAGAGTGTAGTGGCCCAGACGTATCCGAGAACTGAGCTTATCGTAGTCGACGATGGCTCACCGGATAATACTGTGACAGGTGGTGGAGCGTTATCCCAGTGTTCGATGTCTGCGACAGAAAAATCGAGGTGTGGCTGAGGCAGGTAATGCCGGGTTCCGTGCCAGCGGCGGGGAATACGTCCTTTTTCTCGACGCTGATGACCGGCTGACTCCAAGCGCGGTGGAGTCGCACTTATCCTGCTTTGCAAAACACCCTGAAGCAGAGTTCGTGGTGGGCGACATCGACCACATTTCTTTGGACGGATCTTATACTGGGTCGCCGCGCTGGTCGATGCTCGAGGCAAATTACTACGAGGAATTGCTGAAGGTAAATCATGTAGCCAACACCATTGCGGTAATGTTCCGCCGGTTGGTGATTGAGCGGATCGGCGGTTTTGAAGGGTCGTTCTCGGCAGCGGAGACTACGAACTTTTGTTACGTGCCGCGCGGCTATTCCCGAGCGCGCATCATCGCACGGTTGTCGCCCAATACCGGCGTCATCCGGGAAACTTCTCACGCAAGGGCACGGTAATGCTACGAGCAATGGACCCGGTGATGGAGAGGCAGTTGCCTATATTGAATGGGAATTCGCGCCTAGTGGCAGCATGGCGTCAAGGCGAGCGTTACTGGCGCGATCGCTTCGGTCCGACGACGATCAAACAGCTGTGTGCGCATGTCCGCCGGTGCGAAATTCGGGCAGCCACATCAGCAGCCGTTACCTTACTCCGGTACGTTCGTGGCCGCCTCTTCGTCTTTTCTTGGATATATCGGCAGCAGGGGCTGGACTATGTTCGACGTTGACTGCGCAAACCGCAGAAGCCCAAAGAGCGTTCCGCGAACACTGTTGTTAGTCGTTAGGCTGGGGGGTTTGCGACAGGCAAGGATTACTTTGGTCCGATACGGGAGTATGAAATTTGACCCTCAACTTTGGACCGCGTTCATTCGGTCTTGTAACCAATTCCCAGAGCGAGCTGCGATTGATATCCGCAGGTGGCGCGCGTCGTTGCCATCGCGACCTTTTTCGCTCCTGGAGCGTTGCGGCGAGGCGCGCGCGTTCCTCGGATTCACTTCCGACCACCGACAAATTCTCCATAGAATTCTCCGACGCATCCGCACTCGCTTGGTATCCATAAATAGATGAATTTGGTTCGTAATTGGATACGCAGCTTTCCTGAACTGCAGAAGGAGGCGATTACGGATGCGATGGAATCCGCCAGCTTGGCGAAAATCCGTCGCGCGTTGCGCCTGCTTGAGAAGTTAGATCCCGATCAACGCGGCCCAATCCTGAATGTTGAATTGCTCAGCACATTTAATCTCGAACCTGTTCTCCCGGTGCTGCAACTCGCTCTGGATTGTCTGCCGAGTCGAGCGAACCTCCGACTTGCTCCGCTCGACTCCATCGAGTCTCATATCTCGCAACCTGCAAGCTCGGAATCGCAGAAGTCTCTGCATGCACGCGTCGTAATTTGGCGGTTGGAGGAATTGTTGCCGGAGGCGTTTTATCCTTTTTCAAATGGCTTCCCGGACGAACTCGCATCCCGTGTCGATCAAGTCCTGGATAGGATGGAACGGGTGGTTCGCTTACATCAAAAGAGTGTCCACGGCGTGCCGTTGTTTCTTTCCACAATTATGGTTCCCGTGTGCCTCTCGAATCCAGTATTTGCAGCCCAGCACCGCACGGGGCTGTTTGGTTCAGTGGGACGGCTTAACCAAAAGATTTATGAAGTCGCCACAGGTAATAGCAACGTCCATGTGCTGGATCTTGGTGGATGGGCCGCGTTGGAGGGAAGGACTCATGCGGATGCAACGCTCGATTTCATGGCGCGGCAGCCGTTGAGCGCAAAGGGGCAAGTCGCCCTTGCCCTGTGCATCGCGCGATATTTGCGTCCGCTAATTGTGCCCAGCCGGAAGGCACTGGCGATTGATTTGGATAACACACTTTGGGGCGGTGTGGTAGGGGAGGACGGGATAGCTGGCCTCAAGCTCGGCCACGACTTTCCGGGGAATGTCCATCTGCGGATTCAGCGGGAACTGCTCGAGCTGCGAAACAGGGGAGTGCTATTAGCGCTGCTTTCTAAAAATAACGAGGCGGAGGCGCGGGATGCTTTCAATTCACTGCCGGACATGCTTTTAAAGTGGGACGATTTTGCAGTTCGCAAGGTCAACTGGAACCACAAGCACGAGAATTTGCGCGATGCAGCTCGAGAGCTGGGTCTCGGTCTCGACAGCTTTGCTTTTGTGGATGACTCCGATTACGAGCGGGAGCAAATGCGCCAGTTCGTACCCGAAGTGTTGATCCTGAATGAAAGTTCGGATCCCCTGCACGCGCTCCGGTCATTGTGGGAAACAGACGCCTTTGACTCCTTCACTGTGACGGAAGAGGACCGCCTACGGCATCGTGATTACACTGTGCGTGCAGCCCGAGATATTAAAGCACACCAGGACGAACTGGAGGCGTTTCTTACGTCGCTAGAAATGAAAGCAACGATCGAGGAGATCGGGCCGTCAAATATAGACCGGGCATTGGCGATGATAGGGAAGACCAATCAGTTCAACCTGACGACGCGGCGTCATTCCCGCGCGCAACTGCAGGCGATGCTGGAGGCGCCTGGTTCCATCGCATTAGCCTTGCGGTTGCGCGACAAATTTGGGGATCAGGGAATTGTTGCTCTTCTGCTTGCGATTCCCGCTGGGGATAATGCGACCCTGGCGATCGACACGTTTTTGGTCAGCTGCCGGGCGCTGGGGCGTGGAGTGGAAAATGCTCTCTGGACAGCAATGGTGAATCGGGCGAATCGACGAAGCGTGCGGAAGGTAGAAGCGGAATACGTTGCCACGGGGAAGAATGAAATTGTGGCGGATCTGTACGACAGACTAGGTTTGCAGCGCGTCAAGCAAAACTCGTCTTCGACTTACTATCGATTAGAGCCTGTTAGGCAGTCCACTTTCCCATCATGGATCAACCTGGCGATGAAGAGCGATGGACAATAGCGATCCTCTGTTGCCTCTGCTGACGGATTTTTTCAACCTCCCGCCGGATACGCGCCCGCAGGAAATCAGTCAACAAGCCATAGCGTCATGGGATTCATTAGCGATGGTGCAGCTAATTACGGAGCTGCAAGGCCGCTTCACTGTCGAATTTGATCTGGAAGAAATCCAGGCGCTTCGAAGCTACCAGGAAATCCACGATACTCTGATCAGAAAAGGTGTTTTGCCTGCTTGAAGAAGTTAGCCCATAGCGATGAAGACAGGGCAATCTTAAGCAACCATGTCGATCATTATCGCTAATGCACGGGCTGAATCGACATGGGTTGGCCGTAATATTTTTATGGTGGAAAATCGTCAGATTCGATATGCTGTCGAGAATGGCATCGTCGCAATTACTTAGCTGGTGCTGAATGATACCAGCCGCGCGTCTCTACTGTTACTGCACATTCATGCTGTACCAGGAGTGACGGTAGCCCTAAATTCGCTTTACCACGCGTACAGATGAACGATTTCACTTCCGACACCGTGCGGCAATTCCATTCAAGGATTGTAACCGACCTGAATAATGTTAGACTTGCCAAGTGCAAGTCCTAATCGTGAGGTGGTGCGACATGGACCCGCAGAGTTGCAGGCGCGCTCTCTCTCCGGACTAAGCGTAGTATGAGCGCGCGCGAAGCACCTCTCGTTTCGGTGGCCGTCCCCTGCTATAACCAGGCGCACTTTTTGCGCGACGTGATTGAGAGCGTCCTGGCCCAGACTTACCCGCACATCGAACTGGTTGTCGTCGATGATGGCTCACCGGACAACACAACAGATGTCGTCGCGGACTACCCCATTGTGCGATGCGTACGTCAGGAGAATCGAGGCGTTGCCGAGGCGCGCAATACCGGATTCCGCGCCAGTAACGGCGAATTTGTGTTGTTCATCGATGCTGACGACCGGTTAACGCCAAATGCTGTTCAAGCGCATCTGCGTTGCTTTGCGGAGCACCCAGAGGCGGGATTCGTGGTGGGAGCTGTCGAACATATTATCGCCGATGGATCATACCGGGGAGCGCCACATTCGCCAGTCCTCAAAGCAGACCATTACAAGCATATGCTCGAGGCGAATCATATCGCTAACACAATCGCCGTAATGTTCCGGCGTTCTGTGCTCGAAACACTTGGTGGATTCAAAAAGTATTTTTCACCTGCGGAGGATTATGAATTCTTGCTTCGGGCTGCGCGGGCGTTTCCAAGTGCGCACCATTCTACCGTCGTGGCACATTACCGCCGTCACGCCACGAACATCTCGCGTAAGGGCGTTATTATGTTGCAGGCAATGCAACGTGTAATGTGCTCGCAACGCGAATTCGTTAGAGGAAAACCGCATCTCGAAGCCGCGTGGCGCAAAGGCAAAATTTACTGGCGCGAGTTCTTCGGTGGCGTAACAGTCAAAGAAGCATACGCGCACCTACGTCGCGGTGAGGTCTGGTCCGCCGCTCGCGCGGTTACTGCTCTTCTGGTGCACGTCCGCGGCCGGCTGGTAGTGCTGCCGTGGAAATATCGAGCGCGTGTTCTAGCCGCCGCTCAACGGCGCCTTCCTAGTATGGAAAAACTTGGAATTAAACGGTTAGGGCGTGGCACTGTCGACCACTAAAGTTGACGACTGCTTGGGGGAGCATGGCTTTCGTTGTCCGGCGCTGTCGACGTAAATTGTGACTGGAAACGCATCTTACGATATATCGATGAGTTTCATACCCAATGGGGTGGGCATCAAGTGGTCCTGTTGACGCAGTATGTAGCGGAAAACAAGATTGTGTAATCGGCCAGAAGTGGGCATTTCGTATGATACTTTTGCATCGAGATAAGCCCATTTTTGCCTACTGCTTCAATTATCAACTCGGCAGCATTAAGCGGGACTTAAATCAATTACAAGCAGAGAAACTCTTGGTTGGCAGCGTAGACGCTCTGAGCGCCATAGGTTATTGTTATAACTTTGGAGCCGGCTCAAATGAGAGCCTTTTAGGTCTCGCCGCTAGCCCTCTGTCACGCCTTTTGCAGCACGTTCGAGAGCCGTGTGCTTTTGTCTTTCAACATTGTTATGCGGAGAGTGCCGTATTGCAGTACGATGTTAACGAAACTGATGTTGCGTCACGAAACCGCTACTTTCCTGCAGAACTTATGAGATATCTCGAACTCGATCATTTGCCATATTTCTGTTCATTTGCCAGCGGCTGCGCAGGCTTTATTTCTCTGCTAGGAGCTGCCGGAAGTCTTTTATCCTGTTCTTCTGACGAACGTCCTACGATCTGCGTAATGGCCGATTGTATGCCGGCGGGCGTTCCATTTGACATGTTACAAGAACGGATTCTTGGCTCTGATCACAGTTCCGCCTTTGCAGTTGGTCGGGAGCAACGCGGTTACCAGTTGCTAGGAATCAACTACTACTCCACCACCCGCACGAAAGTCCCTTTCGTGGAGATCGTAAAACGAACAGTGCAGATGATACAGGAGCTTGCCACGAATCTCGGCCTGGATTTGGCTCGAAGTAATGCCGCCATTCATTACCCGAATATCTTCCCCGAGACTTGGGAAATGGTAACGCGATATCTGCGAAATCCACAGATCGAACACGTAATTGATGGAATGTTCGATCGAGCACATTGCATGGCGACGGATTCCGTTATTTCGCTGGCAAAACTACATCGAAGCGAGCGCGGTCGTATTCACATTGTCGTCAATTACGGAATTGGACTCCACCTTGGGGTTTGCATTCTCGAGGAAACCGACGATAGCGAAGCTGCTACCTGAGAGTCTGATATCAGGTGCGAGAAACGACAGGAGGTGCTCTTTTGATCGGCCATTACAAAGGTTGAATTATGGCGGATGCTGAACATGCAAGCGAGTCGCTTGTCCCCGGTATAGTAAATCGCTTCCTCCAGCTTCTCGCGCGGATCGCACCGGGAGCAACAACTCTGCGGGTGTGGCTCAATCGCTGGCGAGGCGTTCGTATTGGGCAGAACGTCTGGATCGGGTACGATGTCATCGTTGAAACTTCACATCCGCACCTCGTTACCATTGGTAATGGTGTGTCAATCGGGATCAGGACGACTATAATTGCTCACTTCCGCGAACAACAAGGCGTGATAATCGACGATAATGCTTCATTGGGGCCAGGGGTCATCGTGTTGCCTAACGTCACGATCGGACGCGGATCAATCGTCACTGCCGGAAGCGTCGTAACGAAGTCGGTACCTCCGAAAACGATGGTGCAAGGCAACCCGGCGCGGCCCATCGCCACGGTCGAAATCCCGCTCAGACTGGATGTCTCATTGAAACAGTTTAGCAAGGGGCTGCGACCGATCCGACAAAATCGGCCCGAAAACTGAGAACTCGCTTCTGATTCGGAATCTTTCCTGCTATTCAGGTGTATCCGACCCGCAGTCTTACTTGTCGCGCACAATGGAAGTTGATCTAGATCACGGTAAGGTGGAGGAACGCTTGATCGCACCGGAAAGAGAGAAATCAGAAGCATCTATGAATGGGGTGCCAGCAGCTTCCGCGGAGCGCACATTTACCACGCAGTCGCGGCTTCCCCGTCGCTTGCTGGCATTTCTCTTCTTTATTGCGGCATTGATTGCTTCGTTCGCGGGCCCATTGGTTTCACTTGCAATCCATGCGGCCGGCAGCGAACTCCATTCACACGTTCTTTTGATCCCGTTTGTCGCGGCCTACCTCATCTACATTCGTCGCAAACAACTGGGCAAAGAATATGGTTCGTCGCTGGGATGGGCCGCGGTTCCATTGCTCGGTGGGCTGGCCGCACTGACCGCGGCGTTATGGCAGAATCCGAGTCTAAGCCACAACGATTATTTGGCGTTGATGGCTCTCTCTTTCGTCTTCTTGCTAGCAGCGGGAGGATTCCTTTTCCTCGGTCGAAAATGGATGGCCACCGCAGCTTTCCCGTTCGTCTTTCTGATCTTCATGGTGCCGATGCCCGACGCGATGGCAGATGCTCTGGAGACAGCTTCAAAGCTGGCTTCCGCTGAAGCCGCGAGCTTCTTTTTTAACATTACTGGCACTCCTGTTTTGCGCGATGGGAGAGTCTTTCAGTTGCCGAACATCGTAATTGAGGTCGCGCAAGAATGCAGTGGCATCCGATCCAGCTGGGTGCTCTTTATTACAAGCCTTCTTGCCGCTAACATGTTCCTAAGGAGCGCGTGGCGGCGGGCGGTGTTGGTTTGCTTCGTGATTCCGCTGGGAATTGTTCGCAACGGATTTCGAGTCTGGGTAATCGGGGCACTGTGTATCCGATTTGGCCCCCAAATGCTTCATAGCATCATTCATCGGCGCGGCGGTCCGACATTTTTCGTGCTGTCCTTAATTCCCCTGTTTTTATTGCTATTGTGGTTGCACCGGGGAGAGGTTGGGAAGGCAGCCGCGGTTTTCCGCAGCGGGTCAAGCCGAGGGTACAGGGCAATCGACAGTGAATAGAAAATGTAGTGAAGGTGAGAAGTCATGGATTGGAGCACGTCACTCGGAGTTGCATCGCAGTCAGATCAAGCTAAAAGGGAAACCGACCAATGAATGAAGATACAATACTCGTTGTTGAGCCTGGCTACCCATTCCGGGCGAAGCTGGGTAAGGCAATCGGCGCCCTTGCCGGCGTAGCCCTGCTCATCTGCGATGGCTGCCAATCCCATTCCACGCCACTGCCAAATGAACCAACGGCCAGAACCCCGGTCAAATTATCGCCCGGAGATACGATCAAGCTTTCGTTTCCCGGAGCGTCCGAGCTTAACCAATCGCAAAAGATTCGCGCAGACGGCAAGGTTAGCCTTCCTCTCGTCGGCGAAGCGACTGCCGCCGGAAAAACGTTGGTGAATTTCCAGAGCGAACTGGCAGGCCTCTACAAGTCGCAACTCACGAATAGCGAGGTGCTGGTGACTCTGGAAAGCGGGGTGGCAAACGTGGTCGTTTCGGGCTTTGTCAACAAACCCGGGAAACTTTCATTTGACCGCCCCACCACGGTATTTCAAGCCATTATGGAAGCCGGCGGCGTTAGTCCGTACGGAAGTTTGAGCAATATTCATCTTGTTCGCACCGTTGGCGGGGAACAACGCAGTCAAATCCTCGACCTCAGATCCGCCATGAGAGGCAAAACTACGCAAGCAAACTATGTTCAAGACGGCGACGTGATTTATGTTGCACAAAAGCTCTTCTAATTCGGATGTGAACTGCGGGCTCGACAGATGCCGTTGAACTCGATAAACCCTCGTTCGAATAACGGTGGGTCGCTGGCATCCGATTTTTCTTTCTTTTTCCGGGATCCGGCAAAACGGAAGGAATTTCAATCCGGAATGATCGAAATGCTCAGAAAAAGTCCTTTGGTATTCAGTCTGTTTGCGGCCTCTTTGATACCTTTTCAGCCGGCAGATGCCCAGGAACAAAATCCTGCCCAGGAAGAAAATCCTGCTGGGAACCTGGTCACTCAGGCTGAGAGTACTTCGACTTCGCAGGAAGCAGACATGAATTTGCTTTCTAATCTCCCCGTGCATCTCTCTCTTGCGCTGCATGGAGGCTACGACGATAACGTGAGCACGGGAGCAGGGGCGGGACAGGGGTCATTTTTTACAGGCGCAGGCCTTACCTTATTCTATGGTTTGCACGGCGCCTCGGCTGGTGTTGGAGGAAGCTCTTTTGGCACTCGCCCAGGCAGTGCTTTTGGCCCCAGCAGCAGCGCGAGCGAGCCAACCCAGCTCACCGTAAATTCCGGGGCTAGCGTCAGCTACTATCCCGGCGCAACAAGGACGAGAACTACCGACGTGGACACATTTTTGAATCTGTCGCTTAGCCACTATTTTTCTCCGCGGGTTAGTGTTACGGGGAGCGTTAATGCTGCGTACCGAACAGAGCCCGATTTTAGTTCGAACATTGGAGCGGAGAACGTCCGCGCGAACTATTTCTACACCGCTGATAGCGCTTCGGCCGAGTACCATTGGACTCCGCTTTTTTCGACAGTGACAAGCGATGTGTTCGACCGGATTCAATATGATAGTTCTTCGATTGGAACGTCGATTAATCGCTCGGAAAACACCGTTGGCGAGGAGTTTCGGTTTAGCTGGCGCCCGGACATTGTTTTGATCGCGAACTATCGTTTTCAACTCGTCGATTACGACAGCTCGCTTCTCAATTCCACAACTCACTTTGCTCTCGTTGGTATCCAGAAGGAATTCAATCCACAATTAAAGGCTGTGGTGCGTGGAGGTGCGACGTTTCGTTCCTATAAGGACGATGGAAGCCGAACCGACCCCAATTTTGAAGGTTCGCTTGTTTACGTAGGTGCCCACAACTCAACCCTGAGTTGGAGCACCCGGTATGGCGTCGAAGAGCCCACTTTAACCGCGTCACCCACGATTCTGAGCCGTACGACGTTTCGAACAGGCTTGCAGCTAGAATACTCTCTATCTGCCCGCATCAGTGCAAGACTTGGCGGCTATTACCATCACGACGAAAATCAGGGGTTCAACTCAACGGGAAACGTCAGTTCGGGATTCAACTCAACGGGAAACGTCAGCTCGGGATTCTCATCGGATTCTTTTGAGGTCTCCCTCGGTGTCCGTTACACCATAAGGCGTTATTTCACGTTCGACCTGGATTACCAGCATTCCGAGGTTACTTCGGGACAATCCGCACAGGACTATTCGCGGAATCGCTATTCTGCTGGCCTGACTTTTACTTACTGAATGTGCCAAATTCCTTGCGCAGCAGGCATGAAAGTCACTAAGAAGCTTCAGCTGGGTTTGTCCGAGATTGGGAAAAAAGGATGCGGTCGCCAGCGGGATCCACGCGAAGAAACCTCAGCTTGGGTTTAAGTAAAACACCAGGGCAGCTGGCTAGCGTCGGCGGTCGTGGTCTCCTCGGTCATGATCCGGAGTAGGCGTTGGCGTCGGCGTCGGCGTCGGCGTCGGTGAGGGACTCGCGAGCGGAGTTGGGGTCGGAGTCGGGGTGCGAGTTGGTGTTGGGGTTGGGGTTAAAGTTGGTGCCGGAGTAGGAGTTGGGGTTGGGGTAGTTGCGGTAAAGAAGGCTTGAACCTGGGCCGGGCTTGGATTGCTTACCCCAGTAACGCAGTAAAACATCATGCCTGAGTCTGAGCAGTCAAAGGCGGGTTTGTTGGCTCTCTGGCCGGCTTCGTAGAGATGCTGCAACTTGATGTCAGGCGAGTTTTGCGCCCAAACGTACTGGGCGTAAGTGCCGTCGTTCAGTTTTTGTTGGAACACGAGCTGAACTGTGTTTGCTCCCAAAGCTTTCCCGCCCGTTCCGAAGTCAGAGAAGGCATAGGGCGTGTCGGTCAGTCCTTCGCCCGGGCCAAACTGAACAGCATGGACGTTGTTCCATGAAGCGTGAGATATGACGGTGACAAATTGTAGAGCACTGGGATTGGTGCTTTTCGACAAAGCTAGGGCGCGACCGATTATTTCTGCGGGACCAGCTTCCATGATCGTTAATGGGTTATTGACCGTCGAGACATTGATGGCTGCGCTGAGCGCGTTAACCGCCCCGGTAGGATCAGCATGGGCGTTATGAATAACGCTTGGGCTATATCCCCAATCGTTGACTGCCGTCATTACGCTGGTTGTGATCTGGCTTTCCATGGTGGGGTTACTCTCCCAGTAATGGTCGGCATAACCAAAATAGACCAGATCAGCTACGCGTCCGGCTTTGGCACACATTGCCAATTCCCAAGCAGATGAGTTGATATCATCGTGGTCATGGAAATTACCGTCACAGCTAAGAGCTAATCTTCCAGCAACACCCTCAGATGGAGTGGGTGTTGGTGTCGGTGTCGGAGGTGGTGTGGGTGTTGGAGTTGGAGTTGGAGTTGGAGTCGGAGTCGGAGTCGGAGTCGGAGTCGGACTCGGAACTATTGTCGGCGTTGGGCTAGGCCCTGGAGTAGGATCAGGCGTTGGGGCCGGAGTTGGGACCGGAGTCGGAGTAGGTGTGGCCGCCGGAGCTGTGTATGAGACCTCATTGGAACGTGAGCTTTCAACGCCAGAAGTATCGTAATCAGTGACGGCAAAAAAATACGTGGTACCGTCGACCAAATTGGACACTGAGGTCGAGGTGTTATTCCCTACCTCGATTTGCTGAGTATAGACCCCGCTCGCTGTTCCAGTATATAATCGATAGCCGAGAATGTTCGGTGCGGTACTCGCGTCCCACGCCAGTGCAACACTTTGGGCGGCTTGGACTTTAAAACTGCCGAAAGTCAAAACGATCAAGAACGCGCAAAGTCGAAGGCGGGTCTTTAGCATAGATGCGTATAATTAGCGGTGAATATGATAATCGTAGCAGTCCCCATGCCTCGGTGGTTGAGAGAATAGACCCTCTCAGGAAGCTAGGAACATTTTCAAAACTGCCTTGCGCTGAAGAGCTTGCAGAGACTCGTCCCGGGAAGGATTTGCCTTTCGAAAATCATGTCGCCACTTGTCGAATCGAAATCTGCCAGAAAAGCTGGCTCGCTAAAGAAGCCGACAGACCCTCTGTCGGCGCTTGGCAGCACATGGAGATATCGGACTTGAACTTTTCACCTGATTCAGGTAAATCCGCTTTGCCCGTGACTTATATGCGACCCGACCTTCTCTGCCCGTTATTGTTGCGGGATCGGAAGGATACCGTGCCTCGAGGCAAATGTGCTTCTTGGTTCGTACGTAGCACTACACGTGATTTTGAACTCGAGTTCCGCATTGGCCTTCGGAGCAGCGTTGCTCTGCTGCGTTCTGGCCTTGGCGGTCGTCATCCGGAAACGCCTTTCCATTATAACTGGTTGCTTCTCAGCGGGAATGCTGCTGTTTGCATTTGAGAGCGCGTTAACGGGGATGAGCTTTACCGCAGCCTCAGCCGAGGGGGTGGCGTTTTGGCAGACGCTAGCCTTCCTGATGAAATCTTTTCTGCCGGGAATCTGGCTGTGCTTTAGCCTGACGTATTCGAGGGGAAACTATCGAGAATTTCTCGCCAGATCACGACTTGTACTTGTCGTGGCTTTTCTGTTTCCACTTGCCTTGCTGCCCGCATTGCGCACGCCGTTTATGGATGTTGTCGCCTATGCGCCACCTGCTCAAGGGTGGTGGCTCGACTTCGGTAGAGCGGCCGAACTTTTAAACGCGCTTATTTTAATTTCTAGCGTCCTGATTCTGATGAATCTCGAGCGGACATTTCGCTCAGCCGTCGGAACCATGCGATGGCGTATAAAGTTTCTGGTCCTGGGATTAGGGATCGTGTTTGGTGCACGGATCTATAGCAGGAGCCAGGCGCTGCTCTTTTCCGGGCAGAGTTTAGCGCTAGCTGGCGTCGAAACAGGCTCGCTTTTGATCGGCTGCACCTTGATGGCAATTGCTTACTTCAGGAGTGATTTTGGTGATGTCGATGTTTACCCATCGCGCGCTGTCCTGCACACGTCTCTCACCGTGCTCCTGGCGGGCGGGTATCTTCTCGCTGTCGGCGTGCTCGCTCAGATCGTCGCGGGTATGGGTGGCTCCGGAAATTTCCAGGTCCAGGCTTTCTTGGTCCTGCTGGCGATTGTTCTTCTGGCTGTTTTGCTCCTCTCAGACCGTTTTCGGCAAAATGTGCAACAGTTGCTGAGCCGGCATTTCAAGCGACCGCAGTATGACTTCCGGAAAATCTGGGCCAGTTTTACTCAATCTATGTCCAGCGCGGTGGATGAGCCCACGTTGTGCGCTGCAGCGGTGAAATTGATTTCGAACACCTTCAATGCCTTATCAGTTACGATCTGGCTTTACGATGAGCCAAGGGACAGTCTCGTTTTTGGAGCATCGACGTCTCAGTCTGAGCGTAACATCTCTCAATCCATCCTAAATTCGAGCTTGGTTGCGGCTTTGCGTCAGGTAATTGATCCTTTTAATCTCGAAAATGCGAAACAAGACTGGGCCGAGCCTCTGAGAAAAATCAGCAGGGGTCATTTCACGGAGGGCGGAGACCGAATTGGCACTCCGCTAGCGTCAGGCGATCGTTGGCTGGGCCTGGTGATTTTAGCGGACCGGGTCGGGGGCAGCCACTACACCTTCGAAGAGCACGATCTTCTCAAATGCATCGGCGATCAAATTGCGGCTAGTCTGCTAAACCTTCGTCTTTCCACGCAACTGATGTTGGGTAAGGAGCGGGAGGCATTTCAAAACATCTCGGCTTTCTTTGTCCACGATCTTAAGAATACCGCTTCGACTCTGAACTTAATGTTGCAGAATCTACCCGTGCATTTTGATGATGCGGCTTTTCGTGAAGACGCTTTGCGCGGGATCAGTAAAACCGCGCATCGGATTAACCAACTCATCGAACGACTGAGCCTTTTTCCGCAGAGACTTGAACTTAGACCCGCCGAATGCGACCTTAACCAGTTAGTGACCGAAGCGCTCGAGAGCTTAAACGGAGCTTCCGAGGTGGAATTGATCACGGAGCTGAATCCACTTCCCAAATTGCTCGCAGATCGAGAACAGCTCTATAGCGTGGTAACAAATCTGCTTCTCAATGCGCGCGATGCTACAGGTCCCAAGGGGCGGCTCACAGTGCGGACGGACCACGGTGAGGGTTGGATCGCGCTGTCGGTTGCGGACAATGGGTGTGGGATGAGTCCGGCCTTCTTAAGAGACTCGCTTTTTCGCCCGTTTCGAACGACGAAGAAAAAAGGTCTCGGCATCGGAATGTTTCAGTCAAAGATAATTATCGAAGCGCATCGGGGCAACATTCAGGTAAAGAGTGAAGTCGGGATTGGCACTACCTTCCGGGTGACGCTGCCTGTAAAACTTGAGGTAGCATGAAACCAAAAGTGCTTATCGTAGATGATGACGAAGAGATTCGGGTCCAGATGAAATGGGCGCTCAGTCAACAATACGAAGTTCTTCTGGCGGAGGATCGGGCCGGCGCGGTGAGTACGTTTAAGAGTGGGCAGCCTGTCGTTACGTTGCTCGATTTAGGGCTGCCGCCACATCCGAACGAGTGCAAGGAAGGATTACACGCGCTCTCCGACCTACTGGGGATCGATGAAACTGCAAAGATCATTATGATCTCTGGACAAGGGGAAAAGAAGAATGCCCTTCAGGCGGTCGGCGCGGGCGCCTACGACTTCTTGTGCAAACCGATCGACATGGCGGAGCTGAGATTTCTCCTCGGCCGATGTATCTATGTCGCCGGGCTGGAAAAAGAATACCGCCAACTGCAACAGAGTGTTCGCGCAGAGGGGTTCGAAGATATGCTTGGCGCCAGCCCACACATCCAGGGTGTATTTGCTTACATTCGCAAAGTGGCGAAGACTACTGCGCCCGTTCTTTTGCTCGGCGAAAGTGGGACCGGCAAAGAAATGGCAGCCCTGGCGATCCATCGCCGAAGCTCGCGCAAGGATGGACCATTTATTGCGATTAATTGTAATGCAATTCCCGAAAACTTGCTGGAGAGCGAGCTTTTCGGACATGAGAAAGGAGCATTCACTGGCGCTCACATTCAGCGCAAAGGCATGATTGAATCGGCCAGTGAAGGAACTCTCTTTCTTGACGAGATTGGCGAGTTACCGGCTGGCCTTCAAGTCAAGCTGCTCCGCTTTCTACAAGAGCAGCGATTCCAGCGCGTCGGCGGCAGGCAGGAGATACAAATCGACACCCGTTTAATCGCGGCGACGAATGTCGATTTAAAACAAGCTGTGGCTGACGGCAAATTCCGGGAAGATTTGTACTTTCGCCTAGCTGTGGTGGTGATTAAACTGCCACCGTTGCGCGAGCGATCGGATGACGTGGCTCTGTTAGCTCGTGAGTTCCTTCACAAATATGCTACCCAGAACGGGAAGACGAACTTGACATTTACTCCAGAAGCTTTGCGAGCGATCAACTGCTATTCCTGGCCAGGAAATGTGCGGGAACTGCAGAATCGCGTGAAACGCGCGGTCATCATGGCAGATGGAAAGCGGATTACGGAAAAGGACCTTGAACTATCATCTTGCTCGGATCTGGCAGGTGCGGCGACGCTCAAGGAAGCACGCGAAAGTGTCGAGCGCGAATTGATTCAACAGACGTTGAAAAGGCACCTAGGTAAGGTGACTTCCGCCGCAGCCGAACTGGGAATCAGCCGCCCGACTCTCTATGAACTGATGGAGAAATTGGGGATTGCCAAGCAACAAACCAGGGATGGGTTGAACTAGGTTTGCCAGAAATTTCTTAAACCTGCGGATGAGTCCGGCTGCGCGCCTCCTAATATGATTTTGCTAACTGTTACCAGGCAACTGTTAACATCCATCTTTGTTAGAGTTTTCCTAGTCTTCCTCTTTATTTCTGTGGGCTTGGGCTGCACGCCGGCAGCGAAGCGATCTCAGGCGTTACAGCGCGCCGAGCACTACTTCAAAGACGGCGACTACGACAAAGCCAGAATAGAGTACTTGAACTTGCTCCGGCTCGATCAAATGAATCCGACTGCGATCAAGCAATTAGGGATGATCTGGTTTGAAGACGGCGACCCTTTGCGCGCGCTTCCTTATCTAAAGGCGGGCCGGGACCTCTACCCCGATAACCTTGACATTCGAACAAGGCTTGCCTCGGCCCTCCTCATGTTGGGAGAACCTGTGGAAGCAAGAAAGGAAGCATTGTCGATTCTCCGGCAGTCTCCAAGTAGTAGCGAGGCCCTTCTCACTCTCGCTGAGTCCGTCCGAACTGAACAGGAGCTCAAAGAAGTGGAACAACAGATTCAACAGATCAAAGTTCCGGAAAGCTCGGCTCTACACTTGATTTTGGGGAACCTTGCCTTGCGGAAAAATGATGCGGCAACCGCAGAAAAGGAATTACAACGCGCCCTCGATTTGGAGCCTAAGTCGGCCGTTGCCCACATGGTGATGGCGAACCTCTATTTGTCGCGCAAGGAGCTGCATCGCGCTGGAGAGGAACTGAAAGCCGCAGCTGAACTTGCACCCATCAGATCTACTCATCGGCTCAGATATATGGACTTTCAGGCTCGAAATGGCGCGCTAAATGACGCGAAGGCGGAGTTGAAGGAAATTACACGACAGGCTCCCGATTATTTGCCGGCCTGGCTCTTTGCAGCGCAGCTCGCATTTGACGAAAAGAAGTACGACGAATCACTATCCTTGCTCGAAAATGTCACGAGCCGGTCTCCTGAGAATATTGATGCTCACCTATTGCGGGCTCAGGCGCTACTGGCGAAAGGGGAAAGCAAAAAGGCCGTGACCGACTTGCAGGCTTTGGACAAAACGTACTCGAATGTCCCAGGCATCAAGTACTATCTGGCGCGTGCCTATGTTCAGAACAACGATCCCAAGCAAGCGATCGCGGAGCTGAACAGGGCTGTGGCCGCAAAACCCGATTACGTCGAAGCGATGCTCTTGCTGGCTGAGCTTAATCTCCGGGCGGGTAATTTTCAGCCTATCGTTGCAGCGATGACGGATTTACTAAAGAAGCGACCCGACATGCCGGCAGCCCAAACGCTTTTGGCGGAAGCGTACCGTTCAATGGGACGGCTCGATGAGGCAGCTACAGTCGTGCGCGAACAGATCAAGGCTTCGCCGCAGAATGCCCAGCCATACTTTCTTCTGGGCGTGATTTTGCGCCAGCAGAACAAGGCTGCTGAGGCGCGCGACGCCTTTCAAAAAACTCTCGAGCTCGCGCCCGATAATCTCCTGCCGATCGAGCAACTCGTCGAGCTGGACGTTGCAAGCAAGAACTTTGAGAGTGGGATGGGGCGTGTGCAGGCGGCATTGCAGAAAGTACCAAATTCGGCGCCATTGCATGTGATTGCGGCAAAGGTTTACGTTGCTCAACAAGCGTGGGATCAGGCGGAATCTTCGCTCCGGAAAGCACTGGATTTGGACCCGAACCTTCAAAGTGCTTACGAATTGTTGATCTCCACATACATCGCCACTAACAGATTGCCTCAAGCAATTAACGAGTTGCAGGTATACCTTTTAAAATGGCCGGATGATCCACGCGCGCAAATGACGCTTGGAGAGATCTACGAGAAGCAAAGGGATCCGCTTAAAGCGCGCGACGCCTATGAGAAAATTCTTGCAAGCAATCCTGAGTTTGTTCCCGCGCTAAACAATCTCGCCTACCTTTACGCCGACAAGCTAAACGAAATAGACAAGGCGTACGACTTGGCCCAAAAAGCGCGTGGGTTGCGATCGGAGCCGGCTACAACCGATACTTTGGGCTGGGTCCTTTACAAAAAGGGAGATTATCAGCAAGCGCTGGCGTTATTCCAGGAAAGCGCTGGCAACCTGGCCCAAAATCCGGATGCCCAGTTTCATCTAGGGATGGCCAGCTACATGATGGGGCAAGCAGAGGTCGCGCGAGCAGCTTTTCAACAAGCTTTGAAAACAGGGGCGGATTTCACAGGTAAAGAAGAAGCTCAACGTCGTCTCGCTCTGCTTGACAACGTCAGTTCGGTGGCACTTTCTAATGAGCAACTCGAGTCAATTCTGAAAGAGCAGCCGGAGGACCCATTTGCGCGATTGCATCTCGCCGAATCGTACGAAAAGCAGAAAGCCTTCCCACAGGCAGCGGCCGAATATGAACGCGCCCTCAAGATAAACCCAAAGCTGCTTTCTTCACTGATAAAGCTGTCTCAGCTTAACGCCGGCCCGTTGCAGAATAGTGAAAAAGCGCTCGAATTCGCCAACAAAGCGCGGGCACTTGCGCCCACGGATGCCAACGTTGCCGGGATGCTCGGCGAAATTGCCTATCAGACCGGCAATTTCACTTGGGCTTACAGTCTTTTGCAAGAAAGCGCGCGCCAACTCGCCACCGACCCAATTGTTCTCCACAATTACGCATGGGCGGCTTACAGCTTGGGAAAAGTTTCCGAAGCTCGGGAGCTGATGCAACGTGTCCTGCAAGCGGCTACGGCTTTATCTATTTCCGAAGACGCGAAATCGTTTTTGAGGATGACAGGGGTGAACCAAAATCCGAAAGATGCCGCTGCACTTGAGTCGGAGGTCCAGAAACTTCTCAACGCCAATCCGAACTACGTGCCTGCGTTGACTGTGCGGGCTGGTGTTGAGGAGCGACGAGGCGAGGTCCAGAGGGCCATTGGTACTTATAGCAAAATCCTGGAACAATTCCCCGATTTTGCCCCTGCGCAGAAGCATTTGGCCGCTTTGTATCTAAAAGATCCAAGCGCTTTGGACAAGGCCTATGAATTCGCGATTAAGGCGCGCAGGACATTGTCGGGTGACCCTGAACTCGCCCGAACGCTCGGCGAAATCAGCTACCAGCGGAAAGAATACAACCGTGCTCTCCAGCTATTGCAGGAAAGCGCCCGGACGACACCGCTCGACGCGAAGGGTCTTTACTATCTGGGGATGTCTTACTTGGACGCGAAACAACAACCGCAAGCCCGAGAAGCCTTGGAACGAGCGCTCGCAGCTGGGCTTCAGGAACCGCTTGCGTCCGATGCGAAACGTTTGCTCGCCGAGTCCAAACCGAATTGATGGCTCACCTCCCGGCGGCCGGACATGAGTTTGTTCCGTGTCCAGCCGCGACGTGCCGGCGTTTCCAGGGAGGATTGAATAACAAGTGGCTGGGCGTCGGAATCGTTAATTTCTATCGGCGTGGTCGATTAGCCTTTCATATTCAAGTAGTTACGTCTAAAGTGCTATGTTTTGATGGAGCCAACTGTCGGAAATATTTACGTTTTTCCTTCAATTGAAAATTGACTATATTGAGAAGTATAGAGTATAATCACTTCATTATCAGCTAGTTACAACTTTACGACTCATTGTTGGCATCTAATCTGCTTCTACCTTAATCGTAGTAAATGATAAGTCAGGGACACATCAATAATCAACGGGGCAATTAAGTATGAAAAGTCTATCAAAAACAATCTTGGTGACTGCCATAATCGCATGCGGGCTCTTTAGCCAGCACGTTCAGGCAGTACCAATCACCGGCAACATTACATTTGTAGGGTCGTGCACCTTGAATACTAACTCAGCAAGCACGGCAACCATGGTGACTGGCTGGCACGGTCTTGGGGCTGGCGGATTGCCGCAGGTGGCAAGTCACGGCGGCAGTTTCGATGGCCTTGTCACTGACGGAGACGCCGTCACTATTGCGTTTCCGTGGTCATTCAATTCCGGATCAGTACCTAACTTTTGGCAGGTTGACGGTTTCGTATTCAACCTCACTTCGTCTAGCATAACTATGCAAGGCGGAGGTTCAGTGACTGTTGCCGGAACTGGAACTATTACCGGAAATGGCTTCGATCTGACCAGTGGCACATGGAATTTTACAACACAAAATCCTTCAGCGCATTCACGATTCTCGTTTTCTGCCGCCACAGGAAACGTTCCCGACGGAGGCTCGGCTGTTGCTCTCCTTGGGATTGCACTGGTAGGGATCGAATGTCTGCGAAGAGGTTTACAGGCAAAAATAACATCGAAATAAAAAGATTTATAAGGTAAGCTTTGAGCGCTGGGCATTGTAAACTCGTGCCCGGCCTCAAGGAATCTTAAGGAGTCTGGAGCTAGCGAGGGTTAATGAATAAATCTACTCGCGGCTTAGTAAGGGCGACCTTCCTGGTGTTTGCTGGTGAAACATTCGCGTCGACATACACCCCGGAAGACAGCATTGTCCGGGTTCCGGAGACCGGTTCAACGCTGGCGTTTCTCGGACTCGCTCTTCCGAGCGTAGAAGCAGTTCGTCGGAAATTGCGAGCCGCTTAAAGCGGCCGTCATCGAGGGAGATGTTTGCTGTTTTGAAAGCCCTGCCTTGCTCAAAACTCCTTCCTTGCTGTCCTTCGCACGCACAGCTGTGGCAGGGAAATTTGAACCCCAAAGCCTTACGGTTTCGACAACGGGACTACTGCCCGGTCATCGTGAGCAATTAATCCGATAGCTGCGTCCAGGCTCACGGCGTTCCCAATGAAATCTTTCGAGGAATCTACGGAGGGCACCCTTTCGATGTTGAAAAGCTGCGCAAGGCCGATAAGGTCCCTCTACGTTGACCAGCTAATCATGACGCAGTCACGCGCTCAGCTCGCGTCGTCGAATATGCCAATTTGGTTCTGTCTGCGGACGCAGCCAAAGCACGAGCATATCGCGGCGGCCGCCTTACGTCACCGCCTGGAAATAAGGTGTTTCGCACCTCGCGTGCGATTTCCGAAAGCCACTCGCAGAGGAAGAGTTTGGTTCGTCGAGGCAATGTTTCCGGGGTATTTGTTTGCGCAGTTTATCTTTCCGCTTTTGCATCGGCGGGTTGAGCATTCGCACGGAATCCGAGGCATCGTCCATTTCGGCGATTACGTGGCCACGCTCGATCCGCAGACCATGGCGGCCTTGCAGGAAAAAACTGGCGAAGAGGAGATCGTGACCCTCGACCCTGAGATCAAGGTTGGACAATCCGTCCGAATCGCCGAGGGCCCTTTCCAAGGCCTCGAAGTAGTCGTTACCCACCTCCTGCCTGCGCGGGAGCGGGTTAAGGTGCTGCTGGAGTTTCTTGGCCGGCCGGTGGAAACCGAGATTTCTACCCCGAAAATTCTGCCGGTCTCCGCTGCACGAGCCTGACGCTGGCTTGGGCAGAACAGGAACCCGATAAAGAGGCTGCGGGCTGGAAGTTCGCAAAAATCTCATCAAAGCCATGGCCAGGTACCGATTCTGCTCGATTCCAAGGTATGTTCGTCATCCTCAGCCTGGTCGTGTCGGCGGTCGCTCCCGTTCTCTTAGTAATCGCGGCATTAATCAGAGCTCCGGAGGCCTATGAAAACGAGCATGGACTGCAGATCGTTCACAGACGTTCCCGTCAGGTAAAGCGTGTCGCACTAGCCAAGAGGTTCTCCCGATCTTCCTATTTTAACTTCGGAGCCTACGGGGCTCGAACCCGCAACCTCCGCCGTGACAGGGCGGCGCTCTAACCAATTGAGCTAAGGCTCCTCGAAGAAGCGATTGTAAGGCGGCTGTGCTGGGCCGCAACTCGCCGATGCATTCCTACAATAAAGCGACCCAATTTTTGCGCAACGCAAGATCGACCCGCTTCGCGCCAAAAGGCCGCCGATTGAATCAATCAGCTCGCCGGGGCGAGCTCCTTCTCTTTGCGCTTTGTGTCGATTAGGTCCTGTGCTTTAGAAGGAGCTGTGCCCGCCGTGGCGGGGTTTGGCGACGTGTTGGTTGAACGTTTTGCGCACCTTCGGCGTCGAATATTGCGCAACGAGCGGGATAAAGTTATAATCAAAACCGGTTCGGCGGATTGATCCAAACCAAAAATGAGTGACGAGCGCAGCGAGGGACGCGAGGGCGAACTGGGATTCTCGGGACAACGAAGCCTTCTCGAATCCTTTGATCGCATCATTGCTTCTCTACCGCCTGGCGATCCCATGCGGCGCGACCTTCTCGATCTTCGCCCGGAAGTCGCAGACCACGAGCAAACCATTGTGGAAGCCCACCACATGATTGAGAAGCTCGAGGAAGTCATCAAGAAAGTGACCTCGCCAGCGAATCGGATCGGCACGTTTCTCGGCGCAACGTCTAAGGAAACTGCGCATATCGTGGTCGGCGGCGCGGATTATTATTGCAATGTCGATCCACGCATCCCCCTGCCGAAATTAAAAAAAGGCACGCGCGTTTTGGTTAACGAAGCGTATGTGATCGTCGGTGATCTCGGTTTCGAAACAAACGGCCCCGTGACGAAAATCACGGAAGTGATCGACAAGGACCGATTGCGGGTTGGCTCCGAACACGGCACGCAATCAATGGTGCTGCAGCGGTCCGCCGATCTCGCGGCATCGACCTTGAAATCAGGCGACGAAGTGCGCGTCGATTCCAACTACCGCATGGCGCTGGAGATGCTTTCAAGCACCAAATCCCACGAGCACTATCTCGATGAGGTTCCCGAGCTGCCATGGGAAAAAGTTGGCGGTCAGGAACAAGCCTTACAGGCCATTAAGGACGCTATCGAGCTCCCGCTTTTACACGCCGATCTTTTCAAGAAATTTCAGCACGCTACGCCGAAAGGATTTCTGCTCTACGGCCCGCCCGGCTGCGGCAAGACGCTCATCGGCAAAGCGACCGCTTACAATTTGACCAAGCAATTGCGCGAAAAAACCGGCACCGAAATGGATGAGTACTTCATGCACGTCAAAGGACCAGAGATTCTCAACATGTGGGTGGGTGAGTCCGAGCGGATGGTGCGTGAGATTTTTGCGACAGCGCGCGATAAAAAACGCGAAGGCTTCATGCCATTTTTGTTTATCGACGAGGCCGAATCTATCCTCGGCACTCGCCGGGCCTCGCGTTACTCGAATATTCTTTCGACCCTCGTCCCGATGTTCTGCTCGGAAATGGATGGCATCGATTCGCTTAATGATGTTGTCATCATTCTCGCCTCCAATCGCGCGGATCTAATCGATCCGGCAATCCTGCGACCAGGCAGGATCGATCGGAAAATCAAAGTTAATCGGCCGAATCGCGCGGGTACGCGCGATATCTATCGAATTTATCTCACAAACGATCTTCCCTATGACGGCGCGCTGGCCAAAGAAGCCGATCACATCGGCGCCGCCGTCGAGCGGTTGATTGAGCGTTTTGTCGATTGGCAGTTTGCGCGACGGGATGAAAACAAGTTTCTTGAAGTCACTTTCCGTAGTGGCCGCAAAGAGATGCTTTATCGCAGCGATCTTGTCAGCGGTGCGATCATTGCTTCAATCGTCGAACGAGCAAAGGCGATGGCGATCAAACGCTCGATTGCGTCCGGTCAATCGGAAGGCATCACCGAAAACGATCTCCAACTCGCATTCAACGCCGAGTACACCGAAAATGATATCTTTCCGACCACCGATATCACGGAAGATTGGCTCAAGTTGATCGATTACGATCCGGAAAACGTCGTCAAGATTTCGCCGGTCAAACCGATTACGGAGCGCGCGAAATCCATTTCCGGGGTAATCTAATTCGGAGGACGCCATGAAACGCGTCTTCGGTCTCGAGACGGAATTCGGAATCACCGTCAATGGCGCCGAAGTTGTCGACGTGGTGGCCGAGTCGATTGAACTTGTTCGGCGTTACACCGAGCATGGCGCGCTCATGAAATGGGATTACGAGTTGGAAGACCCGCACAAGGACGTGCGCGGTTTTCGTGCGAGAGAATTGCTGCAAGACACTGACGAGTCCGCTTATTATGAGATCGATAAAAATCGGCCGCTTAGCTTTGAGGAAATCAAGAGCGACCTGGTTCTTTCAAACGGTGCGCGCTTTTACAACGACCACGCGCATCCGGAATATTCCACGCCGGAATGCACTACTCTCCGGGAGATTGTCGGGCAGGACAAAGCTGGCGAGCGCATTCTGGCCGAATGCGCGCGGCGGCGAAACCTCAAACTACCTGAAGGGCAGGAGATTCGCCTCTACAAGAATAACACCGATTTTGTTGGGCACAGTTACGGTTGTCACGACAATTACCTAATGCGTCGCGACATTGCTTGGGATCGCATCGTCACCGCAATTTTGCCGTTTCTGATCACGCGCCAAATCTTTGCTGGCGCGGGCAAAATGGGTGTAGAAGGGGAGAACACGAACAGTCAGCCGGGTGTTTTTCAGATTTCGCAGCGCGCGGATTTTTTCAGTGTGGTGGTGAGCATCGACACGATGAACCGTCGTCCGCTCATCAATACGCGCGACGAGCCGCATGTCGATGCCAGCCGCTACCGACGATTTCACGTCATTCTTGGCGACTCGAACATGAGCGAATGGGCCACGGCCGTGAAAATTGGAACGACGGCGCTCGTGCTGGACCTGATCGAACGCGGCCAGGCGCCGCAACTCGAGATCGCGCAGCCCATCGACGCAAACAAGGCGATCAGCCGCGATCAAACTTACGATTGGATCATCGAACTGAGAGATGGTCGCAAAATTTCAGCGGTCGATGTGCAACGAATCTATTTGCGCGCCGCTGCCAAGATGGACAGTCAAAACGACGATGAAGATCGACAATGGGTTTTGCGCGAGTGGGAAAGCGTGCTCAACGATCTCGAGCGTGATGTGATGATCGCCCGCGACCGTGTCGATTGGGCGGCCAAGAAATTTCTGCTCAATGCGCTGCAGGAAGAAGAGAAACTTTCCTGGAATGATCCGTGGCTGCAATCGATCGACCTGGAGTATCACAATGTCGATCTTGAGACGGGTTTGTATTACGAGGTCGTTAGGCAAGGCGCCATCCGGCGAGTGGTCAGCGAGGACGATATCAAGACGTTGATCTTCGCTCCGCCGGAAACGACGCGCGCGTTTTTCCGGGGCCGTTCTGTCGCCAAATTCAACGACCATATTGCGTCGTTGCAATGGGACGAAATCGTTTTCGTAAATGGAGCGTTCTCCCGCCGCGTCGTTCTTCCCGAGGCCTCAGCTAGCTCGCGGCTCGACGCACTCAATCATGCCGCCCGCAACGGCAAGGATTTCAGCGAGTTCATCCAAGCGGTCAGCGCGATCGAGTGATCTGTAGCGGCAGCGGTGCAGCTGCGGCAGAGGGAGGCGAGACGCCTGCCACCACGTTCGAGACCTTACGACCATGTAATCAAGCGTAGCTCGTGCGCTTGCATAAGACGCGGGTGAGTGGGTAGAACGCGGATGCTGAATCCGTAGGCGCCGCTTTCCGAGGCTGGAACTGCGCCCTGGTAAATATAGCTGCCCTCCCCGTTCTGGCTGCTCTCATTCAGAATCGTCATCGCCGGATTTTTGATGCCGCCGTTTTCTGCTTCACCGTGATAAGCTTCCACCCGCACGTGTTTGGGATCGACCGCGCCGAGATGAACGCGCGCACTTACCTGGAGCGATTCGCCGACCAAAATGTTTTGTCGATCTTTGTTGGCGACTTGCACATCTTGAATTCGCACTTGGGGCCAGTCCTTGCGCATTTTTGATTTCCACTGGCTCAATTCGGTCGCACCGGCATTATTATCGCGCGCAAAGTCTTCGTGTGATTTCGCGGCGGGAATATAAAGACGCTCGGTGTATTCCTTCACCATCCGATGGGTGTTGAAGATTGGCGTCACGCTGCGAATCGATTCGCGCATTAATTGCAACCAGGCCAGGGGCAGTTTGCCGTCCGGTTTTGCGTAATAAAGCGGAATGATTTGGTTCTCGAGCAGTTGGTAAAGACTGTTCGCATCTGTTTCATTTTGAAACTCAACTGTTCCGTCGACAATCTCCGCGCCAATCGCCCAACCGTTGTTGCCGTTATAACCTTCGGCCCACCACCCATCGAGCACGCTCAGATTCAGGCCGCCATTCGGGGCGAGCTTCATTCCGCTGGTGCCGCTCGCTTCCAACGGGCGCAGGGGATTGTTCAACCAAAGATCCACACCTTGCACGAGACGCCGGGCGATGTAACTATCGTAATCCTCGACAAAGACAATCCGATTTTCGAACCCCGCTTCACGGCTGAACTTGTAAACTTCCTGGATGAGAGCCTTGCCTGCGTCGTCGCGCGGATGTGCTTTGCCGGCGAAAATGAATTGGACCGGGCGCGTCGTATCGTTTAGCATCCGTTTCAGCCGCTCCTTGTCGTTGAATAAAAGGGCGCCGCGTTTGTAAGTGGCAAAGCGTCGCGCAAAGCCGATCGTCAAAATTTCCGGATCGAGAATTCGATTGACACGGCGAATGGCTTCCGGTGATTCGCCGATGCGTTCGCGGCGCGCGCGCACGCGCACGCGGACAAATTCAACCAAACGCAGCTTTAATTTCTGATGCGTCTCCCAAAGTTGCGCGTCGGGAATGTCTATGACGCGCCGCCAAAAATCTGGCTCGGTTAAATTCTCTTCCCAGTCGCCGAGATGCTTTCGATAAAGCATAGAAAACTCGGGCGCCATCCAGGTTTTGGTATGAATGCCGTTGGTTACACTTGTAATTGGCACTTCGTGTTCCGGTACGCCGCTCCAGACGTCTTTCCAGAGTGAGCGGCTCACCTGGCCGTGGAGTTTGCTTACGCCGTTGGCATGACGGCTTAAACGTAAAGCCAGAATCGTCATGCTAAACGGATCGTTGCGATCGACACGCGTTTGCCCAAAGGAAAAGAGTTCGTCGGACGGGATGTTGAGTTCCTTGGCAAAATTGCCGAAGTATTTTCGCATCATCTCGCGCGGGAAAGAATCATTGCCGGCAGGGACGGGCGTGTGCGTCGTGAAAATATTCGCCGAAGCCACGACTTGCAGAGCTGAATAAAAATCGAGCTTTCGCTCGATGACGTTGAGGCGAATCCGCTCGAGGGCCAGAAAAGCAGAGTGGCCTTCATTCATGTGAAAGACTTCTGCCTCAATGCCGAGTGCACTGAGCGCTTTCACACCGCCAATACCAAGCATGATTTCCTGGCGCATCCGCATTTCCAGGTCGCCGCCGTACAGTTCCGCCGTGATCAGCCGATCTTCGGCGCTGTTCTCCGGCGTATCAGTATCGAGCAGATACAAACTGACGCGACCGACCTGGAGCTGCCAGATTTTCGCGAAAACATCCCGATCCAAAATGCGCACTGAAATCACAAGGTTCGCCCCGTCCCGTTGCACCTCGCGGATCGGCAGGTGATGGAAATTTTGATTGAGGCTGATTGCCTGCTGCCCACCTTCTTTGTCTATCTCTTGTTTGAAATAACCGTGTCGATAAAGCAGACCAATGGCGACAAAGTTTAGATCGAGATCGCTGGCCGACTTGCAATGGTCCCCAGCCAAAATGCCGAGACCTCCGGAGTAATTCGGAATCGATTCGTGAAAACCGAACTCAGCTGAAAAGTACGCGACCGGTTTCTTGATCGCCGCTCCGGCGCCGGCTTTCCCGTAAGTATCTGTGCGTGCCAGATAATTTCGGAGCGCGTCGTGCACTTCCTTGAGTTCGCGCAAAAAAGTCTTGTCCTGCGACACGTCTTCCAGACGCGCTTGCCGCGAAAGCTGGAGCATGCGAACGGGGTTATGGTTGGTCCGATTCCACAAGTCGGGATCGAGGTGACGGAAAAGGCGACGGGCAGATGGCTCCCACGTCCACCAAAGATTAAGCGTGATCTCGCGCAACGGCTCCAGCGCCGCCGGCAGGGTGGGAATTACGTTATAGATTTGAAACGTGGGCATGCGCCGATGCGCCGGATTAGATCGGTTGCGAGCGGGATTTAATCACGAAAATTTGGCGCGGCAAGTGTTGCAAAGTAAACATGTCGATCTTTCTTGGCACTTTCAAATTTTTCTCTCAACTCGACAATCGGTCTTCTGAAATCATCCCGACCTGATCATTGCGCATAATACGGGCCAATCCTGCCATTATTGCATGATTATAGCCACAGCCCCGTGGGCCGAAAAGACACGCCATCGGTCACATGGCTAAATCGATCTCGGGCGCCGCACGATCGCAAGGCCGACGAAGAATCCGGTGATTAACCCACATATATGCGCGGCCATGCTCACTTGCGGTGTGGAAAGATCAAACGCGGTTTGAATCGCGACGATGAGAAGAATGTTGAGCAATCGTTGGTGTGCGCGCGGCAGGTGCCGATGGCGCAGTAAAAACCCAGCCCACGCTCCGACGATTCCCATGACGCAGCCGGACGCGCCAACCAGTTCAGCCGGTTGAACCAAACGCAGGCTAGTTAAAAGAACTACGCCTGCTGTCGATCCCAGACCGGAAACGAGATAGCACAAAGTAAATCGAAATGCGCCGATGGCTCGCTCCAAGCTGGGACCAAGTACGTAAAGGGCGAAGAGATTGAAAAGAAGATGTACGACGTCGTAATGCAAGAAAAGCGCAGTGAGGAGACGCCAGTATTCGCGGCCGATGAGAACTGAGTACGGATCGAGCGCGCCCAACTGGTGTAACACGTTCGGATTGCCGCTACTCCTCCGCGCAACCTCGATGAGAAACACCGCGACATTGAGAGCAATGAAAAACAAAACCGCCGGCGCATTCTGTAACCGATAGTGTCGATCTTGTGTCGGCTGGCTCTGCCAAGCGTGAACCCCCGCAAAATCGGGGCGTGACTCGAGCGTCCCCAGCAATTGAATTTGCCGACGCAATTCCGCGGTTGGGTGCAATACCTGCAAAAGCACGGCAATTTGTCGCGCCGGTTTGTAGCGTTGCTGGGCGAAAAGCTCGGCGACTCTTCGCAACCCAATGGCCGGGATAAACAAGAGCGCGAGCCAGGCGCCTCCACCGACATAGCCAGCTTGCTTCGGTAACAAAATCCAGGACACCGTAGTAATTGCCAGCACGATCAATGCAGCCAGGCGCCAGCCGGTAGAGGCTCTGCCCGGACGAAGAGCCTTTGCCAAAACGAGCAGTGGCGAGATCACAGCGATGAAAAGGAAAATGTGATTCAGGTCTACCATGTCGATCTTGGCGAGCAAAAGTAGTGGTTGAGTGTTTGGATGTTGAACGTTGAGCGTTGAACGTTAATTTTACAACGCAAGCAAACATCCAACGCTCAATTTTCAACGCTCAGTTCAGATTATGCGAATCACCGCTAGTTATTATCTCGACGTAATTTCTTCGTGGTGTTTTTGGGCCGAACCGGCTTGGGCGGAACTCAAGAAGCGTTACGAAGGGAAAGTGGAATTTCAGTGGAAGATTGCGTTGCTCGACAAAACCGGGCTGCCGCTCTCGCGCGGGCAAGAGGCGTGGTTTTATCGTCGGAGCGGCACGATCATGCGTTCGCATTTTATGTTGAGCAGCGCCTGGTACGACGAGCCGATTCGCCCTGAATATCTCGCGCCCAATTGCGTAGCGGTCGCGGCCAAGGATTTTGGGGTCGCCGACGATCGGGTACGGCTGGCGCTGGCCTATGCTTGTTTGCGCGAGGGAAAACGCGTCGGCGAATGGGAGGTGTCTGCCGAAATTGGGGCACGCGCCGCGAAGGTCGATGCAAAGGAATTGCTCGCGCGCGCGCGTTCCGCTGTTGTCGAAACGCGCGTCCGGGCCGAGACAGCGGATTTTCATTTGTTGCAAGTGACGCAGCGGCCCACCTTTGTGTTCGATACGGAAATCGGGGATCGCGCGGTGTTTTCGGGGTTTGCCAGATTGCCGCCACTCACTGCCGCGCTGGACGCGATGCTCGATGACGCAGAAGCCTATTCCTCGTTTGCCGCCCACTTCGGCGCGCCCCCTGCTTCATGAACAGTCGATGATCAGATTCATCTTGCCAGAGCAGCAATCCTGTCCTACAACTTCACTTCGGCTCGCGGTAATTAAGGCGAGCCCGTCGCTGTGGTGATCGCAGCCGCGGCGAGGCCGAGTGTGTCAGCGTTCGCGAAAGCGATGCTGAAAATTGCGACGAACGAAATTACGGCGATATGGCGCACTCCCGTTTCGTCGGCCCGGAGATCGAGTTAATCTGCAACCACAATTTCGTGTAAACGGTCGAATTCGCGCTCGCGAAGTCCGGGTTATCTTAGGTTCGAACGGTCAACAGCTCGGCGTCCTGAAATTATCCGACGCTTTGCGCGAAGCTCAGAACCGCGGTCTCGATCTCGTCGAGGTTGCACCGACAGCCAATCCCCCAGTCTGCAAAATCGTCTCCCTTGGAAAATTCCGTTACGATCTTTCCAAGCACGAGAAAGATAAGAAGCCGACGGGATCAAAACTGAAGGAGATCAAGTTTCGGGTAAACATCGATGAGCATGATTATCTGACCAAGATCCGCCACGGCGAGGAATTTCTGGACCGTGGAAACAAAGTGCGCGTGCAGTTGCAATTTCGCGGCCGCGAGATGGCGCACCAGGAATTCGGCATGCAGCTCATGGAAAAGGTGCGCGAAGATCTCTCCGGGATGTCGCAGGTTGAAATGGAACCGAAAATTACGGGGCGCAACGTCACCATGACATTAACGCCATTACCGGCCAATAAACGCAAAAGGCGATTTGCCCCGCCGCCGAAGGCCGAGCCGAAGACCGAATCGCAAAACGGCAGCAATTCGTAAGCGGTCCGAGCCAGCGCTGGCAGCGCACCGAAATGAGCCTATGGTTTCTTTGGCGGCACCGGCTGCGATGGTGCTGCTATTGGAGTGGGTGGTGCCTGCGCCGCTTGTTGCGCTTGCATTCGCTGCTTGCGCGCTTTCGCCTCTGGATTGTCGTGCTGCATTTTCAGAACCTTGTCGCAATCGGCTATTGCTGCCGCGGCGTCGCCCTTGACTTCATAAATGTAGCTTCGATACAAGAGATAACGGACCTCGTTCGGTTTGTGCTTCAATAACTCGTTGTAATCGGTGAGCGCGTGGTCGTAATCGCCCAGTCGCAACTCCGCATAGGCACGAAATTCGTAAATTTTCGGGTCGTCCGGCGTGATTTCCAATGCTGCGCTATAATCATCAATCGCTTGTTTGTATTTTTGTGCTGTTGTCAGAGCATACCCCCTCTGCTGAAGCGCAGCCGAATAGCTTTTGTCGTTTCGATGATCGAGCTCTGCCGCTCTACGGAATAAATCGACTGCTTTGTCCCAGTTTTTGCTTTTTAGCGCCTCGGCTCCCTCTCGAGTGAGCTTTGCGGCTTCGCGAGTGCCTTGCGCGACGCTTGGGGCTGGGAGCATCGCCAGTAACGCGCCGATCAGGAAGAACAGCGGAATTTTTTTCATATTGTGTAATTTGACGATGGCTTCAGTAAATAATTCGTATTTCGAGCATGGAATAGTTGAGCGGAAAATTCTGCCTAAGTCACGTTTCTTCTACAGAATGTGCTTGTTCGATGTCGATCTTTACTTCGGGCTCCGGCAAAGCTTGACTTGGTCCCGTTTCATCGATGCGCATAATCCGCAAGGCGCGGCCGCTTGTTTCGTCGATCTCGATTAAAGCGCCGCGCAAGCGAACTACGCCAGCCGCGACCGGAAATGACGCCGGCATGTTTGAGATGAACCGGTTCATGATCGGGGCAATCGCCCGCCCGAGAATCGATTCCGTTGGGCCGCACATTCCGGCATCGCAGAGAAAAGCCGTCCCGCCGGGGAAGATTTGCTCGTCCGCAGTCTGCACGTGAGTATGTGTGCCGATCACCGCTGAAACTTTTCCGTCGAGAAAACGTCCTAGCGCAATTTTCTCGCTCGTGGTCTCGCCGTGAACATCGACAACGATATTCGCGGTCTCTTCGCGCACTTTCGCGACCGCTACCTCCACGGCACGAAACGGGTTCTCCAAAATCGGCTGCATGAAAGTGCGGCACTGGACATTGATCACGCCTACTTTCCCTTTCGCCGTCTCCAAGACGATGAATCCGCTTCCGGGCGCGCCTTCCGGGTAGTTCACCGGGCGCAGCAAACGCGGCTCGGTGTTGATGAACGAAAGAATCTCCTTCTGGTCCCAAATGTGGTCGCCGCTCGTCACCACCGAGACACCGGCGCGCAAAAGATCTATTGTAATTTTTCCTGTGATCCCACGACCGCCGGCTGCATTTTCGCCATTCACGATCGTGAAATCGATTTCGTATTGATGCTTCAGTTCGGGCAGACGCGTGATCACCGCGCTGCGGCCTGGCTCGCCAACGACGTCGCCCAGGAAAAGTATCGTTAGCATTCGGCGAGCTTCGTATTAAACAAACCGAAATCCAAATGCAGATGTTTCGCTCGGCGCAAACGCGAGTTGCAATTTTTTGCGCCGCGTGTTCGTTGTCGATCTTTCTCCACAATCTCCGCGCGGCGGATAATCTCGGCATCCTCGGCTCGCGACCGCGCTGGAGTATTCTTGAGCATTATCAGGAAACAATCACCCATGACGATTTTGTGCGGCTCATCCACGACGTTTATTGCACCCATGGAATTGGCCTGGATTTGCTCAAGATTGACAACGACTCCGCCCAGGTTCTGGAAAATCGCGACGCAAACACTTATTTCACGCTGGACTTTGCGAAGGACGAAACTTCCGCGAAGCGCGTGCCACGACTCTGGCATTCGGCGAAATCGTTGCCGCCTACCAACACCGACAAGCCGCTTTCCGGTTTGCGCGTTGCACTTGATCCCGGTCATCTCGGCGGCAAATGGGCGAAGATGGAAGAGCGCTGGTTTCAAGTCAATGACACGAAGCCGGTGACCGAAGGCGATTTGACCTTGCGCGTCGCACGCCTGCTTGCGCCGCGCTTGAGAAAACTAGGCGCGAAAGTTTCTTTCGTTCGCGACAGTACGCAGCCAATCACGCCGGAGCGGCCGTCCGATTTCAAGGAACTTGCTCGAAAAGTTCTGATCAAGAATGGCGTCCCCCAGCCGCGCCCCGACGTTCTCGACCCAAACGATCCGGAAAAAGAGCAAACCATTCGGTGGCAAAGTGAGATTCTATTCTATCGCTACAGCGAGATCCGGCGCCGCGCCGTGTTGGTGAACACGAAATTGCATCCCGATCTCGTCCTCTGTTTGCATTTCAATGCCGAAGGATGGGGGGATCCGAAGGATCCGATTTTGATCGACAAAAATCATCTTCATTTACTCGTGAACGGCTCGTATTTGCCGGAGGAACTGGAATTCGACGATGAACGTTTCGAAATGATTCGCCGGCTGCTCAGCCGCACGTTCGATGAAGAATTACCGCTCGCCGACGCGATCGCTTCATCAATGGCTAAAGCAACTGGACTCCCACCATACGAATATCCGACCACACAGACGACGACCAAGGTTGGATCCACAGGTTACGTTTACGCACGCAACTTGCTCGCCACCCGGCTCTATCGTTGCCAGGTGGTGTATTGCGAGCCGTACGTCATGAACAGCAAGGACGCGTTCGCGCGCATCCAGGCCGGCGATTACGAAGGCACCCGCAACATCGACGGTATCGAGCGGAAAAGCATTTTCCGTGAATACGCCGATAGCGTGACCGACGGGCTGGTCGACTACTATCGCAATATGCGTAGTAAAGATTAAGGTGGAACGCGCTCTCCGAGCGCGTTGGTAACTAGTGCGCCGAAGGCGCCATTATTAGCATCGCGCCCCCGAAAGTCGCGATCCACCTATAGTCGCGCCACCGCCTCGCGAACATCTTCCATCGTCGCATCGCGCGACAAATACGCTGATCCGATTTTCGGTGTAAGCACGAATCGAACTTCCCCGCCTTCGAATTTCTTATCGAACTTGAGCGCATCGAAAATCCTTTTACGCGGAAAATTCGCTGGCAGTTGCGTCGGTAAGTCAAACGTGCGCAAGAGATCAACAATCGCGTCTCGCTGATCTTGCGGCAGACCGGCTTTCTTTACTGAGACCGTGGACGCGGCAACCATTCCGAGACTGATCGCTTCGCCATGGAGAAACGTTTGGTAATCACCCGCGCGCTCGATCGCGTGCCCAAGGGTGTGGCCAAAATTCAACAGGGCGCGTTCGCCCGTCCGATCAAATTCGTCTTTCGCGACAATGCTTGATTTGATCTCGATGTTGCGCCGAATCAATGGCGCAAGTTTTGAACCTGCGTCTTCATCAGCGCGCAACTTGGAAAGTTGCGCCACCTTTTCAAACATTTCCGCGTCCGCGATCATGGCGTGCTTAATGATTTCGGCAAAACCTTGATTGAACTCGCGCTGCGGCAAAGTTTTCAGAACATCGACATCATCAATCACCAGCGCTGGGTGATGAAATGCGCCAATCAGATTTTTGCCGGCGCTCGTGTTCACGCCGGTCTTTCCGCCGATGGAACTGTCCACCATCGCCAGCAGCGTGGTCGGAATCTGCACATGCGGAATTCCACGGTGAAAAATAGCTGCAACGAACCCTGAAATATCGCCCACCACACCGCCGCCCAGTCCAATCACAAATGATTGCCGGTCCAACCCGGCACCGATCATTTGATGGCAGATTGCACCGGCCTGCTTGAGCGTTTTTGATTTCTCGCCAGCCGGAATCGTGATTGGCGTGGGCCGAAGATCGACTGACATTAAGCTTTGTTTGACACGGTCGCCAAAGAGCGACGCAACGTTGCTATCCGAGATAATTGCGCACGTTTTGCGAGGCAGATATTTGCGCACGCACTCTCCGAACTGCTCCAGTAAATCCGAGCCGACAAGCGCCGGATAGCTATGCACGGCGCAGTGAATTTCCACAATCTTTACGGATATGGAGTATAGGGCGTCCAGCGGAGGCCCGCGTCTGGATCGGCTGTTGAAGCCGCGTTGTTCGTGAACGTCGTCCAAAGCATATTCTCACAGTGCAGATCGGCGAAGAGTGCGTTGATTTTTGTGCGGCTGCTATGTGTTCCGTGCGGGTTGGTGCCGGAGTTGGTGCCACCGGGTGTGCTGGTTGCTTGGCCGCCACCAATTCCTAAAACTTTGACGTTCGGACTGTTGGCCAGATTCTGGCTGGTGGTGTTGCCGGTGCCTTGGAATTCCACGGCATTCGAACTGTCCTGCGCTGGCGCGAACAATATAAAGACCGTAGGCTTGGTAATTTTGTAGGCAGCCATTGCGGTATTGTTCGGAAAGATGTTAGCGTTGACGCCATAGCTTACTGCAGAATTCGCATTGTTGTCCGAAGTGCTCCTAAGTGGGGTCACTGGATTATTCACTGGGCTGTCAAATGGAGATATGAAAATATTCCACGCCGACAGGTATTTCGAATACAATTGCGACATCCAGGAGGGAGGGGCAGGTGAAAACAACGTGCCATCGTTGTCATTCATGTACATCTGCGTCGCGATTCCGATCTGGCGCAGGTTGTTCATGTCCTTCGTGGCTTTTGCGCGTTCTTGCACGCTTGTGTAAGCGGGGTAGGCGATTAAGGCGAGAATTGCGATGGTCGTGATCACAACCAGCAGCTCGACCACCGTAAAACTACGGGAAGCTTCTTTCTCCATTCGTTGTCCGTCTATCTTACTGATTTCAGATCGGCCACGAAAGGGAAATCGAAGGTCGCCAGAACGCATTCGGAGTTGACAAAAGCGCCTTTGATCCTGTGTATGTAATACATGCCCGATCCGACCGCCCCTGGTCAGCCTTCTCCGCCTCCGCCGATTCCGGCGGGCGGACCGACTAGCGATCCTTCATCGCTAGATTTGCCGCCGAACGTCGCGGCAGCTCTCGCTTGTATCCCGCTCGTTGGCGGGATCATCTTCTACATTTTGGAAAAGCGCAACGGGTTCGTGCGATTTTACGCGATGCAGTCCATCATTTTCGGTGGCGCGTGGCTTTTGTTTTACATCGTCTGGAGAGTCATCCTGGCGATTCTGGTCCCGATTCCGGTCGTTGGGTGGATAATTGGCATACCGTTGTGGATTATCTGGGCAGTGATTCACATCGCGTTTCTCGTCATGATGATTATTACGATCGTGAAAGCGTTGACGGGTGCGCGATGGGAGATCCCGTACATCGGTCCGATCGCTCGCAGGCAAGTCGAGGGTAGCGGCGTTAGCTGAGAAATTGTAGGGCGTGTGTTTGAGCCCCGGATGCTTTCGGGGTTCACAGAAACGCCCTACGGTCAATCCTGGCCGAGTAACTTCACGATCATCTCCGTCAAAATTAGCTCGTGCTCAAGCTGTGTGGTGACGAGTTGTAGGTTTGCTTTCAAGCACGATTCCATTCCGGCAACAAGCTGCTCGACTTTGAAGCGATGCGCATTTTGGGCGGCGATACCGAGAACGTAGGCGTTGATCGAGCCGTCTTTTTTGCGCGGCAAATGTTCGGTTGCCTTCGGCGGCAGCCGATTAATCGCCGAGATAAAATGAAACGGGGCGTGCGGTCGCGGCAACCCATGGCGCTCCATCAAATCTTTTGCGAGCAATAAATTACGGATCGTTGGTAAGATGGCGACCAGCAATATCCCGATGGCGCTTTCGCCCTGATCGAGCAATCGCCTAACGAGTGTGAGCCCGCGCTCGAGGTCGCGTTCGGCCAACGCATTGCTCAAATCGAAGATGACACCCGCGCGGGTGAGCGGTACCAACTCTCGCACAAGATCGGCCCCTACTCGGCGCTCGTTGCCGAGGTAGACGTCGATCTTCTCCAGTTCGTTGTCGATCTCTCGCGTATTGCCGCCGGTAAGCAGCACAAAAAGCTCAAGCGCGTCGTCAGCGAACGCCAGTTTCCGCTTCTTCGCGCGGCTTCGAACGATCTCGCTCGCCTCTTCTTCCCAGCCGCCGCGACTCGAATCGAGTTTGTCGAAAACCTGGAGCTCAGCGAGCTTCGCGAGCGTTTTGTAAAATGATCGCCGCTTATCGACATCGCTCGCGCTGATCAAAAACGTATTCTCTGTGCCCAGATCGCTCTCGATTAATTCGGACAATTCTTCGAGTGCAGATTGCACTACAACTGAGCGCGCGTTTTGATCGTCGTCGAGAAAATTTGCATTTTTAAGCCAAACTAATTTTCTGCCACCGAAAAATGGCAATGTCCGTAAAGCTTCAATTGTCGATCTTATCCGCGCCGCCGCCTGCGCGGCGTTATCCGCCGCACCATCGATCACTTCCAACCCGAAATCGCCGCCACCCACTGGTTTCAGTTTGTCGGCAAGATCCGCCGCGACGCGTTTCACTTCCGCTTCGTCCGATCCCATCACCGCGTAAATGTTCGTGGTCGCGGTTTTGGGTTTTGCGTTTGGCATTGTCAACTTTCTCGCACGCGCTGCGAAGATCGACAAGGTGGATCGGGTAGCGCACGCGTCTCGCTTGTTGGTTTCGGCCTCGTGCCGAAACGATCTTTTCCTTAACGTGAGATTTTGGCGGCTCGCGCGGCACAAGAGAAGTTCGCGAACACGAGGACGCGCTCGCCAGCACGCGAGACGCGTGCGCTACCCAAACCTGTCTCGTTCCGCAGCGGGAGTTTTTTGAACGTGATGTTCAGTCGCCCGCTTGTTGTAGAGAAGTCCCGAAATCTTTCGTAGCGTATTCGCGAAATCTTTCTTCCAGCATCGTGATGTTCGCGAATTTTCCCCAGTAGAGACGAGGTAAAACGGTCTCGAGCGGTTGGTGCCGGGCAAGCGCGTCCAGCAGAGCCAGAAAGCTCGGCTTGTCCGTTGCGGCGAGAAACCGCACGAGACGTTCCGATTCATCGTAGAAGCTTGCGACACGGTCGGAGGGCGGGTGCGTCATTGCCACAAGCGCCGAGAGCGGAATCAACTCCTGCGGTGCGATCGCTTCCGAGTGCGGTTTGGCAATGTAGCCGCGCGCGCGTTCGTAAGCGGCGTGTGCGTCTTTCGAGATATATTGCGCGAATCCCTCATCCAGCCAACAGGGAATGCCGTCCGTGTAAAAGCGGTGCAGCACGAGGTGAACAATCTCGTGACCGAGAAGATTGTTGCTAAATTTGTAGGCCGGATTGCGCTGGATGAAGAGACTTCCGGCAGAATGAATTCCACCGCTCCACGGCTCCAATTTTCCGAACACCTGAAATTGCTGCCATTCTTCCGGGCGCTCAAAAATATAGATGTGCGATTTCGTGTCAGTCGGCGGCTGATCGCGCTCCAGTTCTTTCGCGATGACGCGGTAATGGAACTCCGCTTCCACTGAAACAGGCGTCGCGACGTAACTATGCACGAAATGGTAGATGAAATGCTCCGTCTCGGCGTGTTTCCATTGCTCGGGATGAATGGCGAGAGCTTTTTCGCCGAGCGGATTCGGATCGCGCTGGCTCAACTGCGAAAATTCTACTTCTGGAAGGGAGTTGAGTCCCGTAATCGGCGAATCCTCAGCTGCGGCCAACAAGATCGACATGATGATTAACGCAGCGGAGATCGACATCGAACGCATTACGTGTTCGTAAAGCTAATCTCGTGCGAGCGCAGGTGGAACGCGATCTCCGAGCGCGTTGCTACTATTTGCGGCTGCGCCGCTCAATTTAACCTCGCCCTCGGAGAGGTCGATCCACCTACACGCGTGACCGCCTGCGCCCAGAGTTCCGTGTATATTTTATCGGACGTCGTTTCGGCTCGATTTTGGCGATGCCCGCGCCGCTTTTCACTTCCATGATTTGGTCGCGAAGAAGGGCGGCGCGTTCGAACTCCAGATTCGCCGAAGCGCGCTGCATTTCTTCTTCGAGCTCGCGCAGTAGCTCGGTCATGCTGAAATCGCCTCCGGCTTCACGAATGACGGATGATTCAATCTCGCGGCCGCGCAAAATCGTGTGCAAACTTTCCTGCACGGCACGGCGCACCGTTTGTGGCGTGATGCCATGTTTCTCGTTGTACTCCATTTGTTTGACGCGGCGGTATTCGGAGATTGATATGAGCGCTCCCATGCTTTGCGTGATTTGATCGGCGAACAAGACCACTTCGCCGTTCACGTGACGCGCCGCCCGGCCGGCTGTCTGGATGAGCGAAGTCTGGCTGCGCAAAAATCCTTCTTTGTCGGCGTCGAGGATGCAGACGAGCGACACTTCCGGAAGATCGAGACCTTCTCGGAGCAAATTGATGCCAACGAGAATGTCGAAATCTGCCGCTCGCAACCCTCGCAAAATTTCCACGCGCTCGATCGTGTCGATGTCGCTGTGGAGATAGCGCACTTTCAAACCGACGTCGCGCAGGTAATCGGCGAGATCTTCGGCGGTGCGTTTTGTGAGCGTCGTGATCAACACTCGCTCGGTTTTTTCCACCCGCTGGCGGCAAAGATCGATCGTGTCGTCGATTTGGTTCTTGAGCGGCTTGACCGTGATTTTTGGATCGAGCAGTCCGGTTGGCCGTATGATTTGCTCGACCACCAGCGGTGCACCAGGGGTAGACGCATCGAATTTCTCCGGCGGCTCGTCCGTGCGGGAGATATGAACCTCTGCATTGGGCATTGAGCGTTGAATGTTGAGCGTTGAATGTTTTCCGCCAGGCAAAATGAACGGCACCAGTTCCTCCTCCCCAATGCGCTGGCGTTTATGCGGCACGTATCCCTTATTTCCAACGATACTGTTTTGAATCTCAAATTCCGCTGGCGTTGCGCTCACGTAGATGAGCTGATTCGTCATCTTCATGAACTCGTCGAAATTGAGCGGGCGATTATCGAGCGCGCTCGGCAAGCGGAACCCGTAGTTCACCAGTACGGTCTTGCGCGACCGATCGCCCTCGTACATGCCGCCGAGTTGCGGAATGGTAGCGTGCGATTCGTCGATCACGACCAGAAGATCCTTTGGGAAAAAATCGATGATCGTGTACGGCTTCGAGCCGGGCGGCCTACCGGACAAATGACGCGAATAATTTTCAATGCCGTTGCAAAACCCCATTTCTTGCAACATCTCGAGATCGTATTCTGTGCGCATGCGAAGCCGCTGCGCCTCCAGAAGCTTGTTCTGTGATTCAAGCTGGATAATGCGTTGTTCGAGCTCCTCGCGAATCGTGCGCAAAGCGCGATTCAATTTGTCCGCCGGCGTGACGAACTGTTTCGCAGGGAAAAATGTGATTACGCTGAGCGATTCGTGCGCGTGGCCGGTCAGGGGATCGAAGCGCGTGATGGCGTCGATCTCATCGCCGAAAAACTCAAGTCGGATTGCTTCTTCATCTGCAGTGGCAGGATAGACCTCGACCACGTCGCCCCGAACACGAAATCTTCCGCGAGAGAAGTTCATGTCGTTCCGCTCGTATAACATGTCGATCAAGCGGCCGAGGACGGCTTCGCGACTGATCTGCTGACCTCTTTTTACCGTCAGCAACATCTGTTCGTAATCCTCCGGTGACGTGACGCCGTAGATACACGACACGCTCGCAACTACAATGGTGTCACGCCGCGAAAGCAATGCACTGGTGGCGGCAAGTCGCAACCGTTCGATCTCTTCGTTGATGGACGAGTCCTTCTCGATGTAGGTGTCGGAGCGCGGGATGTAAGCTTCCGGCTGATAATAATCGAAGTAGCTCACGAAATATTCGACCGCATTGCGCGGGAAAAACTGTTTGAACTCGGAATAAAGCTGCGCCGCCAGTGTTTTATTGTGGGAAACGATGAGGGTCGGCCGATCCAGTTCACGGATAACATTCGCGATCGTGAAAGTCTTTCCCGAGCCTGTCACACCGAGCAATGTTTGGTGCCGATTGCCGGCCTCGACAGACTTGATCAGCTTCACGACCGCCTGCCCCTGGTCGCCGCGCGGTTTGTAATTGGATTCTAGCCGAAACGCCATTTCCTCAATCTAGCACAAGATCGACGATCGCTTGGAAATGACGTTCCGCTTGTGAAAGGGTGGGTTGCCCCCTTAAGTAGGTCCCGCAGCCGACGTTTGACTCAAATGACCGACCAGCGCTCATCGGGTGCGAAACTGGAGATCGCGCACGTTCTGCTCATCGATATCGTTGGCTATTCCAAGTTGCTCATCGATGATCAACAAGCGGCAGTGCACGAGTTGAACGAGCTCGCCCGCGTGAACGCGGAATTCCGAGCTGCCGATGCGGATGGGAAGGTGGTGCGGCTGCCGACCGGCGACGGCATGGCGCTCATTTTCTTTACCACACCGGAGGCGCCGGTGCGTTGCGCGGTGGAGATGGCGCGGGCACTTCGGACTCACGATCCCCCGTTACCGGTGCGAATGGGCGTCCACAGCGGCCCGGTCTCCTCCGTAAAAGATGATCAGGGGGCGACCAACGTCGCCGGCGCTGGAATTAATCTTGCCCAGCGAGTGATGGATTGCGGCGATGCCGGGCACATCCTCCTGTCCCAACGGGTTGCGGAGGATCTCCGGGAGTTTCGTGAATGGCTATCTTATCTCCAGGACATCGGCGAGTGTGTCGTGAAGCATGAGGTAAGAGTCCATTTGTTCAATTTGCAGGGGGCCGATTTTGGAAATCCGGCATTGCCCTCGAAGGTGGCACAAGCAAGCGCCGCAGCATCGAGGCTGCGTCGATCACGGTTCTCCTGGCGCCTAGCGGCGGGATTTTTCGCCGTCGTGCTCCTGCTTGCGGGGTTTTGGGCCGCGCGGCGATCGATTACGCCAGGTAACGCTATTCCGGAGAAATCGATTGCAGTTCTTCCCTTTAAAAATTTTAGCGACGACAAAGCAAACAACTACTTTGCCGATGGCATCCAAGACGACATTCTCACGAGTCTTGCCAAAATTCGTGATTTACGCGTAATCAGCCGTACTTCAGTAGAGAAGTATCGCGGCGACAAGGTAATAGATAATCTGCGCGAAATCGCGAAGACGCTTGGCGTGGCCAATGTGCTCGAGGGCAGCGTTCGGCGGGTAGTCGATCGCGTGATCATGAACGTCCAGTTGATTGATGCATTGCAAGATCGACATCTCTGGGCCAATCGCTACGATCTTTCGTTGCAGGATTCATTGGGGGTCGACGGGCAAATTGCCCGGGAAATTGCCTCTGCCCTAAGAGCCAAGCTCACGCCGGATGAAACTGCGCGGGTGCAAGGTAAACCGACCGATAACACCCAGGCCTACGATCTCTATCTCCAGGCAAAGGGATACGAGTTTAACCCCGAGACTTTTCTGGAAAATTATCGCATGGCGGAGCAGGTTTACGTTAAGGCTGTCACGCTCGATCCAAAGTTTGCGCTTGCTCACGCGCGACTGGCGGCGACACGCGCACGCATCTATCATTTCTACGAACCAACGGAAGCGTGGAAAAAGGGGGCGCGCGATGAGGCGGAACTTGCCTTGCAGCTGCAACCGAGTCTCGGGGAGGCTCACCATGCGCTTGGCCTTTGCTATTATTGGTTCGACCGGGATTACGCGAATGCGCTGCGCGAGTTTGATATCGCGAAGACGCTTTTGCCTAACGACAGCTCAGTGCCGTGGGACATCGCCGCGATCAAACGCCGGCAGGGGCTCTGGCAGGAGACAGTCAGCGATTATCTTCAGATCCTCGTCGTAGACCCGCAGAACCCAAACGTCGTGCGCGACCTGCTTTATGCGTATTGCGCGCTGCGCGATTGGCCAAATGCCGAGGCGACCGGGCAACGTCTCATCGCCCTCTCGCCCGATTCATTGAACGCAAAGGCACAGATAGGATATGTCGATTTTTGGCGGAGGGGCACGACCGCACGGTTAAAGAGCGAGATGGCGACGATCCCGCCCGGCAAAGATCCGGATGGTGCAGTCACGGCGTTCCGCATCGATGCCAGCATGATTGATCGCGATGCTGCCACTGCTGAGCAGGTCCTGGCTGGATCGCCGCTCGCTTCTTTCTCCTATTTCAATGCGGTGGACACACCGCGGAGTTTTTTTGCCGGCGAAATTGCCCTGCTACGTGGCGACACTGCGACGGCGCGGGCGGAACTGGCACACGCTCGCGATATTTTTGCCGTTTCGGTTCAGGAAGCGCCGAATGCCCCGGAACGTCATGCATTTCTCGGTCTAGCTTGTGCTTTGCTTGGGGAGAAAGAGCGGGCGATTGCCGAAGGGGCGCGGGCTGTTGAGCTGCGGCCAGAATCACAGGACGCGCTGGACGGCCCGATTATGAACGCGGTTCTCGCGCTGATTTACGCGCGCGTAGGCGAGAACGCTCGCGCCCTCGCGTTGCTTGAACATCTGCTCGCAGTACCCGGCGCGGTGGACGCCGCGAGTTATAGCGTCACAGGCAACGACCTAAGATTTCGCTGGGAGTGGGACCCCTTGCGCAACGATCCGCGTTTTCAGAGATTGGTTGCGCAGGAACACCAGTGAATCCAAAAAAATTCTTCGCTGAACTGAAGCGGCGGAAGGTTTACAGCGTCGCGATTGCCTACGTGGTGGGCGGCTGGGCCCTGGCGCAAGGCATCGCACAAGTCTTTCCGGTCTTCGACATCCCGAACTGGGTCGTGCGTCTCATCGTGCTGCTCATCGTGCTCGGCTTCCCAGTCGCACTAGTGCTGTCTTGGTTTTTCGATCTCACTCGATACGGGATTGTACGAACGCCGAACGTGAACAGTCTTGAGACCGAGGCCGTCCAACGGCCAACCAACTCGAGTGAGCACTCGATCGCAGTTTTACCTTTCGCCGACCTGAGCCCCGGGCAGGACCACGACTACTTCAGCGACGGAATTGCCGAGGAAATTCTGACCGCACTTTCGAAGATCGACCATCTGCGCGTTGCCGCGCGGCGCTCGTCATTCTGGTTCAAAGGCAAGCAAGCCGACTTGAGAGAGGTTGCGCAGAAGTTGAACGTCGAGCACGTGCTCGAGGGCAGCGTTCGGCGCGATGGCAGCCGCGTCCGTGTCACAGCGGAGCTCATCGACGCATGGGACGGATTCACTATTTGGTCGGAAACTTTCGAGCGCGAACTCCAGGGAATCTTCGCCGTTCAGGACGAGATCACGCGCGCGATTCTCGATGCATTGCGGCTAAAACTCGACATCTCGAAGCCTGCGCCCACGCGCGACCCAGAAGCCTACGATATTTACCTGCGCGGCCTGTTTTTTTCCGACAAGAGCACTGAGGAAGCGCTGCGACGCAGCCTGGAATTTTTTGAAGGCGCGCTGGAGAAAGATCCACGACTGAGCGGCGCGTGGACCGGGATCGCGAAGGCTTGGCTCTGGCTGGCCGATGCATACGTGCCGCCACTGGAGGCCTATCCGAAAGTGCGCGATGCTGCGCTAAATGCGCTCAGGATCGACAAAGACGAGGCCGAGGCGCACGTGTATCTAGCGGAAACAAAACGCATCCTCGACTGGGACCTCGATGGCGCCGAAATGGAATTCAACCGCGCCGTCGAGATCGAACCAAATTCGACGCCGTCCAATTATTTCATCGCAGCGCTTTATGCCGCGCGGGGCGACCGCGACAAAGCGCTGGCTTACTTGCGCCGAACAGCGAAGATCGATCCGGCGTCACTGTGGGTGAACAACTTTGCCTCCGAGCTCTACCGATACTTCGGTCTGTACGATGAAGCGGTCGCGGCTGGCGAACGCGCATTGCAACTCGACCCGGCATTTGTTTATGGCGAGCCGTTGCTGGCGGCATTGTATCGCGAGATGGGACGCTTCGAGGAAGCGATCGCACTTTATAAAAAAGGGGAGAGCCTCAGCGGCAGACCAGGGTTTGGTCTGGCTATCACCTACGCGCGCATGAACCGGCGCGATGAAGCGCTGCGAGCGCTCGAGGCAGCCACGGCAAATCGGCGCTACACGCCCGGCGATGCTATTGCGCATGTGCACGTGGCACTGCAAGCGCATGACGATGCCATTCGCGAGCTGGAACGCGCACGCAAAGAGCGATCGTCATCGTTGCATTTTGTCGGGATAGCGCCCGAGTTTGCGCCGCTGCGCTCAGATCAACGTTTCACGTCGATCTTGAAAAAAATCGGACTGGAGCCGGAGAAGGTCTTCGCGGTGGCGCCCGCCGCGTCGATCACTGGACGATAGTGTCACGCCCGCGACCGTGGGCGCGGACGCCATGCTGGTGCAGATCATTTTGCGCGAGATGCATTGCGAAAAGCAACGTCGCGATCAAACCGAAATACAAGATCGACATCGTCCAGCGCTGCATGGGCGTGACTTCGTAATAGCGTTTCTCTTTTTCAGTGCGTTTACGGAAAAGCGAAACAATCCGGGGCAAAGACAAGAACACCATCAGCCAGACGACGAAATTTGGATATTTCCAACCAAACCAAACCAGCAAGGCAAACCCCGGAATCCAAAGCCAGCGCGATAGAGCAGTAACGATACGGCCACCGTCCAGCATGCCCACCGGCGTCAGGTTGAACAGATTCAGAAAATAACCGAACCACGCCAGCGCAATGAAAACCGGCGCGTCGAAGATTTCGCCTAACGAATTGCAAACTAGCGCGCCCAACGAGCCGAGCATCGGCCCGCCAATGCCGACACATGCTTCCATCCAGGCGTTGCGCGGCGCTTCTTTGAGAGCGATGAACGCGCCCATGAACGGAATGAAGACAGGCGCGCCGACTTTGAGCCCGAATTTTTTGGCGACGATGAGGTGTCCACATTCGTGCACAAGCAAAAGCAGGACAAAACCGACCCCGAATTTCCAGCCCCACATCGCGGTGTAAACCCAAATCATGAGCAGCATGGTGCCGCCGGACTTTAGGAGGATGGGTAGAAACTTGAGTGCCGGGAGAACGAAAAATTTCAGTTTCGCGAAAAATTTCGCGATCATTACGCCGATGACGGCGAGCGGCGCGAGCGCCTTCTTGACGCGGCTCCACAACGTCTCGCGCTGCGGTGCGGCAAACTCCGTGGTTGTTTGCGGGGTGTTCATCGGCGCCTAGGTCAGTGGATTGCGAATTTCGTTAAACGCTTCGCCAAGTCGATCAAGCACGTCAGTGGCCAACAATGATTCTTCACTCGCGCTGCCGACGAAGATCGACATCTCGGCCGCGCGACCGCACGCCCACGCGCCCACCCGGCCGGCATCATAGGTCGATAATTTCTGCCCGAGTAATCCCGCGCACACGCCGGTCAGGATGTCGCCCATTCCGCCGCTGGCCATTCCAGGATTTCCGGTTGTGTTGTAACTGAGCGGTTTGCCGCGCCCGGAGACAATGGTACGGCCGCCTTTCAACAAAAGTGTGACCGGAAATTGATCGCAAAAATTTCGAGCAATGCCAGCGCGCGACATTTTTCCAACCTCAAACAAGCGGCTCATTTCGCCGGGATGCGGCGTGAGCAACCGGGCACCGCGGCAGCGCTTCAGGATATCGATCTTTTCCGCGAGAATGTTGAGCCCGTCAGCGTCCACAACCATCGGCTGCTCGGCCTGCTCGATCAGATTTAAGATTTCGGAAGCGCGCCATTTTCCCAACCCCGGACCAACCGCCCAGATATCGATCTTTTCTTCCAGCAAATTTTTGTAGGAGCGGACCGGCTTGACCATCGCTTCCACTGGCGCGGCGGACGCGATGATTTCGTAGATTTCTTCCGGCACGAACACTTCGACGAGACCGGCGCCGCCGCGAAGAGCGCCCAGTGTCGTCATGAGCGAGGCCCCCACGAAGCCTTTAGAGCCGGCGACGACGCCGATCCGGCCGAATTGATTTTTGTAGGCGCTGAATTTGCGTCGCGGCAAAAGCGCGCTGAGCGAATGCGCTGTCGCGGCCAGTTCGTTAGGGGCGCCTTCCTCTGGGACAAGATCGACCAGCGGGACAACGACAATCCGCCCGACGAAATCGAGCGCTCGATCGACAATCAGTCCATGCTTGGCGAAACCAATCGTAACGGTGAAGTCGGCGGTAACCGAATCTTCCGGATCGGTTTCGCCGGTGTTCCCGTCGAGGCCGGTGGGAAGATCGACCGCGAAAACAAAAGCGTTTTGCTCTCGACGCAATCGATTAATCTCGCGGGCGGCGGCGCGGATCGGCTCGCGCAAAAAAGATTTTGTGCCAATCCCGAGCAGACCATCGAGAACGATTAAGTACGGCCCGATCTGCGTGGTGTCGAGACCGCTCCCATGGTCAGCATCGCGCAAAGCTTGGAGCTTTTTGCGCGTGAGCTCGCCGCAATCCTCTTCCGCAAATGGGAGGCGGATGTCGATCTTCCATCCGTTGCGCTGCAAATGTTCCGCCGCGACTAGCGCGTCGCCGCCGTTGTGTCCTTTGCCTGCGAAAACGATGCAAGTTTCGGGGCGCGGAAAGAATTGTCGAACGGCGCGCGCGGCGCCGGCGCCGGCCAGGTCCATCAACGCTTCGACCTTAACGCCGCGCGCGAAAGCGGCCTCTTCTGCTGCGCGCATCTGCGCTGAACTCAAAATTGGCGAGTCCAATTAATCCTCCGAATCTTTTGACACCGACGTTCTCTTCTTCGCAGACGCGGTTTTTTCCGACGCTGACCTAGACGGGTGCGATGATTTCCGGCGCTTTGATGATCTGCTCGCTCGTTTGGATGAGTGCTGGACTTTGGTTTGATCGATGAATGGTTGCAACGGGACGGTTTCCATGGCGGCGGCAAAGGGGGGCGAGCGTAAGCCGCCTCCGACGGCGGAGCGATTGCGGATGCCGCGCGCGATTTCCTCCGCCAGCTGTTGCCGGTAGGAAACGGTTTGCGCGTATTGTGATTCCGTCGGGTTAGTGAGGAATCCGCATTCCACCAATACGGCTGGGATACCCGTTTTGCGCAGCACGTAATAGCCGCGCCGGCGGACGCCACGGTTGGGCGAGGGTGCGCCCCGCGAGACGTAGTAGTGGATCGCCGAAGCAAGCGGGAGACTTTCACTACTGTAAAAATAGGTCTCGATGCCGTTCGCGCCGCCGCGTGGCGCAGCATTGAAATGAATGCAAACAAAAACCGCGTTCCGGTACGAGTTTGCGATTGCCACGCGTGTCGGCAAGGGGACGAAGACATCGCTGTCCCGGGTCATGACCACGCGATAGCCGCTGGCTTCTAACACTTGTCTCAGGCGCAGGGCCACGTCCAGCGTCATCGTTTTTTCGGCGATACGCTGGCCTGGAATTCCGCCCCGATCGAAACCGCCGTGACCCGCATCAATAACGACGACGATAGTAGAAGGGCGAACGTTTTGTGGACTCGGAGCCGTCCGGGCTGAGGCTGGATGTGCGATCCATGTTGCAGCAATGATAAGACCGAGATGATAAAAACGTTCCCGCATCTTACTCATTCTTCGGCATGGTCTGCGGGCGATCGGAAAGCTTCGGCACGGCGTTGCGCGATTCCTGACTGAGGGGCGCTTCCATCATTCCGCCAGCCACTCTTACATCACCATCGTTGCCATGCACGAGGCGGGGCCGCGTTCTCGTTTCCATGAAGGATGCGTGCGAGAGAAGCTCTCCATTTAGCCCGACGCGGTCGTAAGCCCAAGCGCGCGGCGCCGCGCAAAAGAGAACATGTAATTGATTGGCGCGGTCCAATTCCGCATGTGGCTCGTCGAAGGCAATGATTCGGCCTAACGAGTAAGTTGCGTAAACGATTCCACGATCTTTGTCTTCGACGCGCACGTAGAGGGAGGTGTGATCAGGAAAACGGTTGGTGAGTAGCGAGTAAGTGCGCATATCGCCGGGGCCGGCCGTTTCTTCCGGTATACCGACAGTGCGCTGCCAGATTGGCCGTGCGTCGGTAACTTCAAAGACTTTGGCAGGCGAATAAAAATATTTGGCGAGATCCACGAAGTAAATGTGCGCGCGAACGTGATACGTTCCGAAATCGTGCACCTGGAAGAGCGGAGTAAGGTTAATTTTTTGCGTGACGCGTTTGCCCGCTTCGATTTTGAGCGGTGGCTGAGTGGCGCTCGTTTTGAGCGGGCCGATGATCTGACCGTCCTGGCCAGTCACTTCAAATCCGAACCAGGGTTGCCCGGGATTATCGTGAAGATCGACATCTCGTCCCGCGAGGTTGGTTATGCCGACGGTCGCCACCACTGGTTCGTAGGCGATGTATTGCAAACGCGGAAGCCTCAAGTCGACTTGAATTTGACCGAGGGCAGAACTCCCAAACAAAACAAGAGTCGCGCACAGCGGCGTTGACTTCATGGCACGAAACGTAACGCAACTCGTTGCATAGAAAAGACGTGTCAAATGCCCCGGCTCAGACGCGCTGCCGACGCGCTGAGGTCAGGTGCTTCTGGTGTTGGTGGAAAGTCACCGCCTCAATCAACGCTTCGTCCCATGGCGCCGCAATAGTTTCCGCCGACGGCCGAACCCTGTGGTCGTAGGCAAATTCGACATACTCCCATTCAATTATTTCCAATAACGCCTTCGTGCCGCGCGACGCGATTGTCTCGGCGTGCAGCAGTTGACCACTGCGCAAAAAAAGAAGGCCGCTCCTTTTGTCTTTCACGATTTGAATCGCACCGCTGCGGCGAGCGAGACAACACATTTGCACTATGTCGACAACGTGAAATAAATCCCGCGAGCGTCCACCGGCCTTTTCCGCTCGTTCAATGGCGTCGAGCAAAGCATCACCATCGATCGGTTCGGGAAAAATCTTCGTCCCGGCCACTTCCAAGCGTCGCTCCGAACCGGCGTAGGGTGGAAAGAATAAAATTTGCAAGCCCGGGAAAATCTCGCTGAGAGCACCACCGAGCGTTAGACCATCGATCCCGTCAGCTTCCAATTGGGTCAGGAGCAGCCCGCATTTTGCATGGCGCAGTCTCCAGTCAACGGCGGACACATCGCTGCCAACGAGGTCGCATTCGTGTCCGGTATGCTCCCTCACCATTCGCACCAATTGTTCGCCCATCTCGGCGTCACGGTGCACAATGAGCAATTGCATTACTGCGAAGGAGCGGTAAAAGGCGGTGGAAACAGATTCAGCAACTTGGTCGGTTCGGCGCGTTTGTCTTGCAGCTGGTCATTGTAATAAACGCGCACGATATAGCCGAGATATTTTCGCTGCCCTGCTTCCGGCGGCGGGTTCGTTTTCGCAGGTCTGCCTTTTTTGGCCGGGTTCACCGCCGCGGCCGCTGCCGTTAAGGCTGCTTCCGAAGAGAGCGCTTTGCTTTTGGGACGCACATAGGTCACGGCCAATAGTTCGGGATCTACTCCGGCCCAATCATGGTTTGGGGTGAGCCATTCATAGTTCACTTCTGCGTCGGTGAGCTTGATCTCTTTGTTGTCTACCGAATCGTAGAAGAAGACTTGGATTTTTACTTTCGTGTGGTCGATCATCGCATTCACGCGTTTCTTGACACCGATCCGCAACATCAGGTTCGTGTCGGCATCCGGATCGGGCGTTTCTGTCGTTGTGGCATCAGAGATTCCAAGCACCGACCCATCCGGAATTCCTTGTGTTGCACTTCGTGACGTTCCCGCATCCAATGAAACTCCAGCCAGTCCGGGACTGCTGGACGCGTCCACCCCCGAGCCTGTCTTCAGTTTCGCATCCGCTAGCTCGTAGAGCGGGCCAGCCGAAGGACCGATCTCTTGGACTCGCCGCCAAGTTTCGCTCGATCGGCCAAAATTTCGAATCGACTCATAAATCGTCGCCATCTCCGCCAGCACCTGCGCGTTTTTCGGATCTTTTTCCGATGCTTCCTGCAAACGCGCCAGCGCACTAGTCGTGTCGCCGCGCTCCCGCAGCTCAGATGCTTCTTTTAAAAGGCGGTCCGCTGCCGACAATGCCGATGTTGAAGAAGAAAGCGTGGGCGCAGGAGTCGCCAGGGGTTTCAATGTTGCTGGCGGCGCGGGCGTGACGCGCGGCGGCGTCACGGCAGCAGCGCGAGGTGCCGTCACTGCAGTTACCTTCGGACTTGCTGCTGGACGGTTGGCACCTATCCGGCCGGCATAGTAAACGCTCAAACTCAAGGCTTCGGCTCCTGCGAACACAATGACCAAGGCGAGGCCGAGCTTGAAGCTGCGGTCTGCGCGCGGCGAGGAATAAAAAGTGAGAGCACGCATGAGTGGGGATTATATTTTGATTTTTTAACGACGCAAAACTGGCCGAGATGCCGCGGCGCGCCTGTTTCGCGTTGGGTTTGTTAAACGATCAGTGGCACAGCGCTTCGTCATTAGAGGTCTGTGACCGCGGTTTTGCTCGAAAAAAGTCGAGCAAACCTAGCGTGAGATCTCCCCCTGGCTCAAAATCTTGAATCCGGCGCTGCTCAAAACAGAAGACGCGCATTCATTGTCATCGACATGCAGCGCCAACGCGGCCAGACCGCGCGGTCGCGTCAGCAATGGATAGGTGAAATGCACATTCACTTCGGCCATAAAAAGCGAGGCCAGCAGCTTCGCCAGTTGGGTCGCCACTTCGCGCAATTCCACGACTACGACTTCGCACATCCCAAACGCGACGTTATTCTCTCGGAACAAGTGCTCCACGCCTTCCGGATCGCTCACAATGATTCGCGCAATCGCAGAGTCGGTTGATTCCGAAACACTGATGGCTACCACGTGGCTGTGGTGTGAGTTGAGCAGTTTCACCACTTCAAGCATTGCGCCGACCTTGTTCGGGAGAAAGACGGAAAACTGCTTGACCAGCGGTCCGCCTAATTTGGAAGTGGTTTCCGGGAAATCCAGTGGCATAAACGTAGATCGGCTGCTCCGCGGACGACGTTAATTGAGTATGGCTTTCTCGCCAAACTTTAGCACCGAGGCCGGCCGCGGTGACATTGCTCGATCCACCTCCACTATTTCATTGCCGATCTTTTGATTGCAAACGAATATTCCCACCTTTCAGGCTGTTCATTTGGCCCTCGCGCTCTACATTCGCTGGCCAAAAGATGGAGCCCGAAAATGAATTGATCGCGCGGCGGCGCGAGAAACTCCAAGCTTTGCGTGCGAAAGGTGTGGACCCGTTTGGGGCCCAGTTCGAGACGACCGGAAGCGTCGCGGAAATTCGCGAAAAGTTTCGCGAGGGCGAAACCTTGTGTGCGGCCGGCCGCATGACCGCGCATCGCGACATGGGCAAAAGTCACTTTGTTGATCTTCGGGACGCGACTGGGCGCCTTCAGATTTATTTGCACGAAAAGGAAATCGGCGCGGACGCGATGGAGGTCTTTAAACTGCTCGATCTCGGCGATTTCATCGGTGTGGAAGGAGTTTGCTTTTTAACGAAAACTGGCGAGCCGACCCTAAGAGCAAAGAAATTCGAAGTGCTCGCGAAATCGCTTCGGCCGCTACCAGAAAAATGGCATGGCCTGCAGGATGTCGAAGCGCGCTACCGCGAACGTTATCTTGATCTAGTTTCGAACGAGCAATCGCGGGAAACATTTGCCAAGCGAATTGCGATCGTGCGCCAGATCCGCGGTTTCTTCGAGGAGCGAGGTTTTCTTGAGGTCGAAACACCGATGCTGCAAAGAGTTGCAGGCGGCGCAGCGGCGCAACCGTTTCAAACACATCACAAGACGCTCAACCTTGACCTTTATCTGCGCATCGCGCCGGAACTTTATCTCAAGCGCTTGCTCGTGGGCGGGTTCAACAAAATTTTCGAGCTCAATCGCAATTTCCGGAATGAAGGCATTTCGCGAAAACACAATCCCGAGTTCACGATGCTCGAGGCCTACTGGGCCTACGCTGATTTTGAGAAGGTCGCGGACCTCGTCGAAGAACTCATTTGCCATTTAGCCGAAAAAATCGGCGGCTCATTGTCTATCGAGCATCGAGATACCGAGGGAAAGATCATTCAGACAATCAATTTAAAACGACCCTGGCGGCGGGCGCGTTATGTCGATCTTGTGCAGGAAGTTGCAGGTAAAGATTGGTTCGACCTAACCAGCGAGCAACGGCGCGCGCGTGCGACCGGCGAATTCAAATTAGAGATCTTGCCGCAGCTCGCTGACTTCGAAGTCACGCAACACGTTTTCGAAAAACTCGTCGAGGAAAGAACAATCGATCCGCTATTCGTGACCCATTGCCCGAAAGAGCTTGTGCCCCTCGCGAAACAGAATGTGGTCGATCCTGCAGTTGTCGATGTTTACGAATTGATTATCAATCGGGTTGAAATCTCGCCCGGTTACACCGAATTGAACGATCCCGACGCCCAGCGCAAACGTTTGCTCGAGCAAGCTGGCGAGGAAACGCAAAACATCGACGAAGAATTTTTGCGCGCTCTCGAGCACGGCATGCCGCCAGCCGGGGGGTTTGGTCTCGGTATTGATCGATTGTCGATGTTGCTGACCGGTGCGGAATCGATTCGTGACGTGATCTTGTTTCCCTTGCTCAAGCCGAAGCGCGAATAGTTGGTGGCGCGAAATAAGATACGAGAGGGGCGGTGAGTTGGTCGCGATTCCGATTTATGGCCGGACCGGCCGATTACGTAGTACATTGCCTTACACGTCGGCACGTGTCTTGCTAGCCCATATCGAGTGGGAACTCGCCAGAATTAGGACGGGACTCCCAGAGACAATAGGTGATCTTCGATGAGAAAGGTTACGCGTGTAGGGCGCCTCCTCGTGGTTGTGCTCGCGCTGGCGATAGGCGCATGCACCACGATTTCCCGATATGATCAGGCTGCCTATCAGCATGCGGTCAACGCCAAGGTAGATGCGCTCGCTGTTATGAACAAAGCGATCGGCAGTTATGACGAGCATCAAAAGGAAATCGAATCGTTAATGATGGAGCTGGACAAGGCTTATGAGTACGATCGCGGCCGCCCGCTCAATATAATCACGGTTGCGCAGTGGAACATCCTTAGAGATCCAGATCGAAATCTACTCGGCGGGTTTCTGAAAATGTGGAAAGCGAAGGGGACTCTTAGCTCAACGTTTGTCGTTGAGAAAAAGACTCAGATAGCTGATGCCTTCGATCAGATCATTCAGCTTGAAAGCGGGAAGATTAAGCCATCCCAGGTGAAATAAGTGATGGTTAACATCGACAATGTTCTAAAGAGCATCGAGGAGCAAAGTAAGTCTCTTGCAGAGAAGTTATTCAAGCAATACACCCAGCAAGCCTTCACTGATATTAGGGACTTTTTGCAAAAGTCGAAAGCCGATCTGGAGCGGTGGATCCAGGAACTCGCCCGCGGCCAGATCGACAAGGATGAATTCAAAAGCGCGGTCCAAGGGCACCTAGATGTCGCCGAGATGCGTGCTCTTAAGCAAGCAGGACTGGCGCGGGTGCGAATCGATATCTTTACCAGCGGAGTTCTCGATATTGTCGTGAGCGCCGCTTTTGCGGCAATCCCATAACAAAATCCCAACCTACTTACCGCAAAAAGCAACCCATGATTAGTCTAACAAATGCCTAAATCAACGAAACTAAATAAACGCTCCCCCAAATGGTATGGGTGGTTACCGGATCTGCCGGACCATCGCGATTTCATGTATTCGGCGATCGCTCCAAGGATCGCGCGATTGCCGAAGAAGGTCGATCTTCGCCCGAAATGCTCGCCGGTCGAAAACCAGGGGCAACTTGGTAGTTGCACGGCTAATGCGCTCGTTGGCGCCCTCGAATTCCTCGAACTGAAGGACGGCGTGCCATTTGTCGATCTTAGCCGGCTTTTTGTTTATTACAACGAGCGCGTGATTGAAGGGACAGCCGATCAGGACAGTGGCGCATTTCTTCGCGACGGCATCAAATCACTAGCCAAGCAGGGAGTTTGTCCGGAAGAAGAATGGCCTTATCGGATTACTGTATTTAGGCAAAAACCAACTCTAGCTTGTTATGCGGACGCCAAAAAACACGAGATAACCTCCTACCACCGAATCATTACTGCCGATGAAATGCGAACATGCTTAGCCGAAGGGTTTCCGTTTGTCCTCGGCTTTACTGTCTATAGCTCGTTTGAATCGGTTACGGTAGCAAGATCAGGCGTCCTGAACATGCCCACGAAAAACGAGAGAGTAGTCGGCGGTCACGCAGTTATGGCGGCAGGATATGATGACACGCAGCAGCGATTCGTCATTCGTAACTCCTGGGGCACCGACTGGGGACAGAAAGGCTACTTTACCATTCCTTATGAGTATCTCGAGAGCCGAAACCTCTCCGACGACTTCTGGACAATCCGCGCGGCTGAAGAAGGCTGATTAGTGTGACGCCGATTCCTGGTCTGGCCGCTGGCCTAGGATCAGCGCTCCCAGCCATAACCGGAGACTGCAAGGCGCTGTAGCCACAGTGCTGTGCGACCTTCGTTTTTCGTCGTCGTCACCGAAATCTATGGATCAAAAAGAAGCGGACAGGATTAGCTCCGAAAGTCCGCCATTCGGACGGACTCGTCCCATGGCGAGCCTTCGCGAGCGGGCTGAATTGTGTGGCATTGATCTCTGGAGAATCTTGACTTCGGACCGGCAATAGGCCGGTGGCTACCGGAGTTTGAAGGAATCAATGGCTGCGGCGCGGCGGAACGAGCTTGCAGGCCGGACAGATGCTGTAGATCACCACGCCATCGCCGATCGCGTCCTGCGTCGATTTGATTACTTTGCCGCACAAAGCGCAAGCGATCACGCTTCTGCCTTTTTGGGTCGGCGGCTTCTGTTGAGCTCCCTTCCGCCGTCCTTTTACGCTTCCCGTCACAAAAGGCAATCGCGGCCCGGAGCCGCGGTGGATTCAAAAATTTTGAGAGGCGAACAGAAGCCTGCGGCTAATCTGTTGCCGGTAAAGAGAACACGCATCTTATCGTATTCGAAAAGACCAATCACATGCTGTTCTAAGTAAATCGGTTGCCGTTTGCGGATTTCCGGTAGCGCTCTAGCCGGTCCTGCTTGCCACCGAACGCTGTGACTGGAGGGTATGTGACTGGTCTCTTTGAAACCCTATCGCGCAGGCAGGCGTTATCCTAGCTCTGACAGGATTAGCCCCAAGGCTTCACATGGATTTGGATGCAAAGTGATTGGCCGGCCAACGACCAGGTAATCGGCACCAGCCTCAATGGCTCGCTGCGGAGTCATGAAGCGTCTTTGATCGCCAGCCTGCGACCATGCTGGCCGAATCCCCGGAGCAACGATTTTGATTTTGTCGTCGAACTCTGCCCGAAGCATCTTAATTTCACGCGGGCTGGTAACAACGCCATCGATTCCGTTTGCGGCGCCAAGCCTGGCCAATCGCAATACCTGCTTATCGATTCTGTCCGAAATTCCGGTTTCGCGCAGCGTAGCTTCGTCGGCACTGGTCAAAACGGTTACGCCCAAGATCGACATGTGATCTTTTCGGGCCGTTATTGCTGCCCGAATCATTTCGCTACCGCCGCTCAAATGAATGGTCAGCAGTTGCACGCCGAGGTCAGCCGCGGATTCCACCGCTTTTGCGACCGTGTTCGGAATGTCGTGCAGTTTAAGATCGAGAAAAACTTTTGCCCCCGTCGCGCGGATTGCGCGCACGATTTCGGGACCTTCGCCGTTGTAAAGTTGCAGCCCGACTTTGAAAAACGAGATGTCCTGACGTAATTGCCTGACGAGATCGAGCGCTTTCGTTTTCGTCGGCACATCGAGTGCGACGATAATTTTTTCAGCTACTTTTGTCATGGCGAGCGAACGAAAATGTAGCACGGGCTTCCAGTCCGCCAGAGGATGGACTCACTGCGGCGAGCCCGTGGGGCCGGCAGGCATCTTGCTTGTCAGTGGGACTCGACGGACAGGATGCCCGTCGGCACCACAGCGAAGATAGCTGTGCCCCGACCGAGCAGCGTGCTGAATTCATCCTGTTCTTCCTCGGACTTGGCGGACAAATTGCAAGTGATGCAGGTTTTCGCGCCGGCGAAGATTAATCTTTCGTTGCGGATTTTGGGCCGCCGCGATGACGGCTTTCACGAGATCGAGACTTTCATCGCGCCGATTTCGTTGCACGACGAAATCACAATCGACAAAAAGCGTAGCGGAGTAGGATTTCGCTGCGACGACCCATCGGTCCCGGCGGGCGAGGAAAATCTGGTCGTGCGCGCTGCCAGGGAATTTTTCCAAAGGACAAACGTGAAGGGTGGCGCCTCGATCGCGCTGCAAAAAAAAATTCCGCACGGTGCTGGCTTGGGCGGAGGGAGCAGCGACGCAGCCGCGACGTTACTGGCTCTCAATCAGCTGTTCAAAACCAAATTGCCGCGCGAAGCTCTGGCCGAGCTCGGATCGAGAATCGGATCGGACATTCCTTTTTTCATTTTTCAATCGGCGGCGCTCTGCCGGGGACGTGGAGAGTTGATCACTCCCCAAAAGTTGAAGGAGCAACTGTCGATCTTGCTATTAAAGCCCGGCTTCGCGGTGCCGACGTTGTGGGCCTACTTGCGTTGGAAGGATTCTCTTCAAGTTCCCGATGTCTCGTACGTGCCCCAGGAATTTGCCGGTCACACCTTTGTCAATGATCTGGAGCCGCCGGTCTTCGAGAAGTTTGTTTTCCTGGCTGAACTGAAAATGTGGCTGCTCAAGCAACCCGAGGTAGCCGCGGCCTTAATGTCCGGATCCGGATCGACGATTCTTGCGGTGATACGCGGAAATGCAGATGTCGATCTTGTCGCCAAGCGCGCACGCGAAGAACTCGACCGTGAGATTTGGACGTGCGCGTGCGAAACGATTTGAGTTGGGTAGCGCACGCGTCTCGCGTGTTGGCGAGCGCGTCCTCGCGATCGCGAGCTTACTTGGACTTGCTCATCTCTCAAGAGGCGAAATCAAAGGAAAGGTTGTTTCGGTGCGACGCCGAAACCACCACGCGAGACGCGTGCGCTACCCCCGACGCAAACTCGCACGCGCGTACTCGCGATTCAATTTTGCGATGAAACTGGCGCTGATCTCGGCCGGGCAGACCGCTTCGCATTCGTAGGTGTTCGTGCAGTTGCCAAATCCTTCCGCGTCCATCGCATTCACCATTTTCAAAACGCGACTGGTGCGTTCGGGATGACCTTGCGGAAGGGAGGCTAGATGTGAAACTTTCGCGGCGGTGAAAAGCATGGCGGACGCATTCGGGCACGCTGCCGCGCACGCGCCACAGCCGATGCAGGCCGCGGCTTCCATCGCGACATCGGCGTCATGTTTGGGAATTGGAATTGAATTCGCTTCCGGCGCCGATCCGGCGCGCGCTGAAATAAATCCGCCGGCTTGCACGATGCGGTCGAGCGCGCTGCGGTCGACCACGAGATCTTTGACAATCGGGAACGATCGCACGCGGAACGGTTCGACAATGATGGTGTCGCCGTCGTGAAATTTTCTCATGTAAAGCTCGCAAGCGGCGCCCGGATGATCGGAACCGTGCGCCTCGCCATTGATGTTAAGCGCGCAGGTGCCGCAGATACCTTCACGACAATCGGAATCGAATGCGATTGGCTCATCGCCGCGCAAGAGCAAGCGCTCATTTACGATGTCGAGCATTTCGAGCAACGAAGCTTGCGCGGGGATATCGGGTGCATCGTAATCGACAAGCTTACCGTGAGCTTTCACGTTCGGCTGTCGCCATACTTTTAGCTTAAAATTCATGGGCGGAATAATTGTAGGGCGACCGCATCGGTTGCCGGATCTTGGTTTGGCAGGCGGAGCGCCTGCCTTACAATTTTGTCTTCGCGCGCGTTCACTTATAACTCCTCTGTGTTAAATGAACGGTTTCGAAATGAATCGGCTCGCGATGCAATTTCGGAGGCGCGATCTGTCCGTTGCCTTGAAATTCCCAGGCGAAAACTGAAGCGAACCTTTCGTCGTCGCGTAGCGCTTCGCCTTCCGGAGTTTGATGCTCTTCGCGAAAATGCGCGCCGCATGATTCGTCGCGCGCCAGCGCATCGATGCACATCAGCTCGGCAAACTCGAGAAAGTCGGCCACGCGTCCGGCGCGTTCGAGCGATTGATTGAAATCCTCACCGTCGCCGGGGACGCGGACTTCACGCCAGAATCTTTCTCGCAGCTCTGGAATTTTCCCGAGCGCTTCCTGCAAACCTTTCGCGTTCCGCGCCATGCCGCATTTGTCCCAGAGAAGCGCTCCCAGTTCGCGGTGGATTGAATCGAGAGAAATTTTCCCGTTTATCTTGAGGAGACTGTCGATCTTGCCTCGCACGTCGCTCTCTGCTTTTTTGAATTCCGCATGATCCGTTGAAGGCCGCTTGCCCATCTGCGCGGCGAGATAATTCGGCAACGTATAAGGCAAAATAAAATAACCGTCCGCCAAACCTTGCATGAGCGCGCTTGCGCCAAGCCGGTTGGCGCCGTGATCTGAGAAATTTGCCTCGCCGATCACGAACAATCCGGGAATGTTGCTCATTAAATTGTAATCAACCCAGAGCCCGCCCATCGTGTAATGCACCGCGGGGTAAATGTGCATCGGTACTTTGTAGGCGTTTTCGCCGGTTATCTTTTCGTAAACCTCGAACAGATTGCCGTAACGTTCCCGAATAGTGTTTTCACCGAGCCGGTTGATGGCGTCGGCGAAGTCAAGATACACGCCGCGTCCACCCGGGCCGACGCCGCGGCCTTCGTCGCAAACTTCCTTCGCCGCCCGCGATGAAATGTCGCGCGGTGCGAGGTTTCCGTAGCTCGGATATTTTCGTTCGAGGTAATAATCGCGATCTTTTTCCGGAATTTCATTAGGCGGTTTATTGCAATCTTCCTTGCGTTTCGGCACCCAAACCCGCCCGTCGTTGCGCAACGATTCGGACATCAGAGTCAACTTCGATTGGTATTCGCCGGAATGCGGAATGCAGGTCGGATGAATTTGGGTAAAGCAGGGGTTGCCAAAGAGCGCGCCTTTTTTGTAAGCGCGATAGGTGGCGGTGACGTTGCAGCCGCGCGCATTGGTTGAGAGATAAAAAGCGTTCCCGTAACCCCCGGTGGCAAGCACAATCCCGTCGCCCGCGTGATTCTCGATCTTTCCCGAGACCAGATTGCGCGTGACGATTCCCTTGGCGTGCCCATCGACAATTACGACGTCGAGCATTTCGGTTTGCGGAAACATTTGCACCGCGCCGCCGGCAATCTGGCGGCAAAGCGCCTGATAACAACCGAGCAGGAGTTGCTGGCCGGTCTGTCCGCGCGCGTAGAATGTTCGCGATACCTGCGCGCCACCGAAGGAGCGATTGGCGAGATACCCGCTGTATTCCCGCGCAAACGGTACGCCTTGGGCCACGCATTGGTCGATGATGTTAACGCTGACTTCGGCGAGCCGGTAAACGTTTGCTTCGCGTGAACGGAAATCGCCGCCTTTGATCGTGTCGTAAAATAAGCGGTAAATGCTGTCGCCGTCGTTTTGATAATTCTTGGCGGCGTTGATTCCACCCTGGGCAGCGATGGAGTGCGCGCGGCGCGGCGAATCCTGGTAACAAAAACATTTCACACGGTAGCCGAGCTCGCCCAGTGTTGCCGCGGCCGAGCCACCGGCCAGTCCGCTGCCAACAATGATGATCTCAAATTTCCGACGATTGTTTGGACTAACGAGCCGCGAATGATCTTTATGGTTGGTCCATTTTCCGGCGAGCGGACCGGGCGGAGTGCGCGCTTCGAAATTGCCGATCATAACTGTTGCGCGGGCTTAACCAGACCGAGAAGGACCACAATCGGGATTGAGACGTAGCCGACGAAAAGCAACCAGGCAAAGATTCGACCGCCAAAGGCGAGACGCGGCGTTAACTTTTTGTCGTTCAATCCAAGCGATTGAAAAAAGCTCGATGAGCCGTGGCTCAAGTGGAGCGCCAACAAAAACAGTCCGAGAACGTAGAACCCTGAGACGAAATAGTTTTGGAATCCGTAAACCATCATTGAATAGACATCGTACCGATTGAGAGGATCGAGTTTGAGTAAGAGGAATCGCGGATCGGTTTTGCGGAAAGTGAAATGGGCGAGGTGATAAATGATGAACGCAAGCACGGTCAATCCGCTCATGACCATGTGCCGCGAGGCAAAGGTCGCTTTGACATATTCCTTGCCGATATACTGGTTGGGTCGCGCACGTCGATTGTCGATGGCCAGGCGAATCGTCACGTAAATGTGAACGATCACGGTCACGAGCAGGAAAATGCGAACGAGCCAGAGCAACGGGCCGAGATCGCGCAGATGTTGCGAGTAACCGTTGATCCAGTCCGGTCCGAGAAAAATTTGCAGATTGCCTAACAAATGGCCGACGACGAACAGAATCAAAATGATGCCGGTAATTGCGACGATCATTTTTTTCCCAACCGAGGAATGATAGAAAGCGGAGATAAAGCCGCGCGGTTGGTCGCGAACGGTTGCAGCTGAGACGGATTGAGGTTGCTCTGTCACTGTCACTTACTTCCAGGCTTTGCGGCGGGAATCTTGGCGAGATCCAGCGGTACCTTGTCCGACTCGAATGTCTCGATGTTCATTTCAACTAAGCTAACGAACGAACAACCGAAGTCTGGTTTTGCTTTACCGCTTCGATCGACAATCACGCCGACGGCGGTGACAACTCCGCCGTGTGCGTGAACAATGTCGATCGTTTCTCGAACGCGGCCACCGCGCGTGACGACGTTTTCCACGACGATGAATTTTTCTTGACTATCGATCTTAAATCCGCGCCGCAACGCGAGTTTACCGTCTTCTTTTTCCACGAAAATGTGACGCTTGCCTAAGGAACGCCCGACTTCCTGGCCGACGATGATTCCGCCGAGGGCAGGGGAAATCACTGCATCGCAATCAAATCCGCTGAGTTTAGTCGCGAGCATTTGGCAGACGCGCGCAGCGATATCGGTATGCTGAAGAAGCAGTGCACATTGAAAATATTGGCGGCTGTGCAAACCGGAGCGCAAAACGAAATGACCATCGAGCAACGCGCCGGTTTTCCGAAACAAGCCAACCAAGTCTTCGCTCATCTGGGGAGCGCACGCATCTTGCCGCGGAATTGTTTGGCCGGAATGAGTTGGGCAGGATGTCGAACACAGCACGCTGGAAGCGTGCGCTCCCCACCGGTTCGCGAATGATGGCCGAATAAGGACATGTCGATCCTAACCAGATGTATCTGACGCGGTTTGCTCGCCGCCTTCTGCGACCGCGATGGCTTCGATTTCGATGCGCGCGCCTTTTGGTAATGCGGCGACTTGCACAGTCGAGCGTGCGGGCGGCGCTTGTTTAAAATAGGAAGCGTAGATTTCGTTCACAGTTTGGAAATCGGCGAGATTTGTAAGGAAGATTGTCGTTTTTACGATATTTTCGAATGCGAGACCTTCGGCTTTAAGGATCGCGCTGATGTTGTCGAGCACGCGCCGGGTTTGCTCGGAGATATCTTTCGAAACAATCTGGCCGCTTTTTGGGTCGAGTGGGATTTGCCCGGCGCAGTAAACCGTCGATCCTATGCGCACGGCTTGGGAATAGGGACCGACCGCGGCGGGCGCTTCGCTTGTCGAAATGATCTTCTTCATGGGTGCGAGTTTAGCCAAAGCAGAGCAAGCTTCCAGCTTGCTATTCTCGAGAACGCAAGCCAGAGGCCCGCGCTACCGTCCGAATGACAAATGACTGAATCTCGTCGATATTGAAAATGAAATGGTTGGTTGGATTTTAAAGAAGATACTTGGCTCGAAGAATCAGCGCGAACTGAAGCGGCTCGCGCCGATCGTCCGGCGAATCAACGAATTCGACGAACAGTTCAAGAGTTTATCGGATGACGCTTTGCGTGCGAAGACGGCGGCCTGGAAAGAGGAGCTAGCGAAAATTCCGGAGCTGCAAGATCAATGGCGACGGCTAGGCGAAATTTTGCCGGAGGCGTTCGCGGTCGTGAAAAACGCCGGCCGCCGGCTGAAAGATCGACAACACACTTTCACGGTCTGCGATCAGCCGATGACATGGGACATGGTGCACTTCGATGTTCAACTGATGGGCGGAATTGTTTTGCATCGCGGTCGAATCGGAGAGATGGCCACCGGGGAAGGGAAGACTCTGGTCGCGACGCTGCCTTTGTATCTGAATGCGCTGACAGGTCGCGGTGCACATCTCGTCACGGTAAACGATTACCTCGCACGCCGCGACGCGGAATGGATGGGTCAGCTTTACAATTTTCTTGGGCTAACGGTCGGTTGTATTCAGCACGATCAGGAGCCGAACGTGCGTCGCGAACAGTACGCGTGCGACATCACTTACGGGACGAATTCGGAATTCGGTTTCGATTATCTGCGCGACAATGGCATGGCCACCACCCGCGAGCAACAGGTGCAGCGCGGCTACTACTACGCGATTGTCGATGAAGTCGATTCCATCTTGATCGACGAGGCGCGCACACCGCTCATCATCAGCGGCCCGGCCACGGTCTCGACCCATCAGTATGACAAATGGAAACCGCTGATCGAACAGCTCGTGCGCAAACAAAACATGCTTTGCAATCGGTTGGCGAGCGATGCGCTGGAGAAATTCGAGCAGGGCGATTTGGAAACCGGCGGACGGCTGATGTTCAAGGTAAAACTAGGCCAGCCTCGCAACAAACAGTTGCTGCGCATGATGGAAGATCCCGACAAGCGCCGCGCAGTCGATAAGGCGGAACTCTCGTTTTATACGGACACGCGCAAAGAAGAACTGTTCGCACTGAAGGAGGAACTCTTCTTTACCATCGACGAAAAATCGAATGAAGCCGATCTTTCCGAGCAGGGACGAGTTTTTCTCAATCCGGACGATCCGAACGCGTTTGTGCTGCCGGATCTAATCAATGAATTCACCGAGATCGACCTCGATATGTCCTTATCGGACGAAGAGAAGGACAAGAAAAAACGGGAACGGCAGGAGCATTGCGACGCGCAAGCCGAGCGGATCCATAACATCTCGCAGTTACTCCGAGCATACTGCTTGTTCGAAAAAGACGTTCAATACGTCGTTGAAGATAACAAAGTGGTGATTGTCGATGAGTTCACCGGGCGCAAAATGCCGGGGCGCCGCTGGAGCGATGGTTTGCACCAGGCGGTTGAAGCAAAGGAAGGCGTGCAAATCGATCGCGAGACGCAGACGCTAGCTACCATTACGATTCAAAATTATTTCCGGCTTTATGAAAAACTCGCCGGCATGACTGGCACGGCCGAGACCGAGGCGAACGAATTCCACGACATTTACAAGCTCGACGTCAACGTCATTCCGACGAACCGGCCAGTTCAGCGCAAAGATGCCAACGATCGCATCTACAAGACGCGCCGTGAGAAATACAATTCCGTCATCAACGAGATCAAAGATTGTCACGCGCGGGAGCAGCCGGTGCTGGTCGGCACGGTCAGTGTGGAGGCGAGCGAGTTGCTCAGCCGAATGCTCAAACGTGAAAAAATTCCGCACAACGTGTTGAATGCCAAATATCACATGCAGGAGGCGGAAATCGTGGCGCGCGCCGGTCAGCCAGGCACGGTCACGATTTCGACGAACATGGCCGGCCGCGGCACCGACATTAAGCTCGGGCGCGGCGTGGCGGACAAAGGCGGCTTGATGGTGATCGGCACCGAGCGGCACGAAGCGCGCCGGATAGATCGACAATTGCGCGGGCGTTGCGCGCGCCAAGGCGATCCCGGAAGTTCTCGATTTTACGTCAGCTTCGAAGACGATCTTATGCGCAACTTCGGCGCGGCTGATCGGATGACCCGAATCATGGAGCGCTTCGGTCTTGAGGAAGGACAGGAGCTGGAGCATCCATGGCTCAACAAATCGGTCGAAACGGCACAGAAACGCGTCGAGCAGCGCAATTATCTGATTCGCAAACGCACGCTCGATATGGATGACGTGATGAACAATCAGCGCGAAGTGATTTACACTTATCGCAATGAGGTGATCGATTCGGAGGAGCCACGCACCCTGATTTACGAAGTGATCGATGAAGCTGTGCCGGCAAAGGTAAAGGAATACCTTGAGATCGATGAGCCGAACTACGCCGGTCTCATGCATTGGGTGAACACGACTTTCCCGCTTGGCCTAACCGAAGCGAAAGCGCGGTTTGAGACGCGTACGGTTGAAGAAAGCGGACAGTTCCTGATCGAAAAGATCAAGGAAGCCTACGAGCGCAAGTCGAGTCACGAAGAGCCGACCGCCGTAAAAAGCTTGGAGCGCTACATCATTTTGAACGCGATCGACCGGCTCTGGCAGGAGCATCTCTACGCCATGGACGCGTTGCGTGAAGGCGTTTACCTGCGGGCCTATGCGCAAAAGGATCCCCTCATCGAATACAAAGCCGAAGCCTACGACATGTTTGTCGAGCTGATGGCGAACATTAAGAACGAGGTGCTGCATAATCTTTTCCGCAGCACCTCAAACTTGCAGGCATTCGAAAACTTCTTGGCCAGTCTTCCGCAGTTCCTGCTGCGGGAACAAGCGCCGCCGGCTTCAACCATATCAGGCCGCGCGCGCCAGTCACAGCCAGTCGGCGCGATGGCGGCGATGGGCGAGAACGGCGGCGATGGTGCAGGCGAGTTGACTGTCGATCCTCCCATTCGCCGGTCTTTACCAAAAGTCGGGCGCAACGAGCCGTGTCCTTGTGGCAGCGGCAAGAAATACAAAAACTGCTGCGGCCGGGTCGCCTAGCGACTTATAGCGGCGCTCGCCGCGGCAAGCGCCTGTTCGTAAGTTCGGCGTTTGACTCCGAAAGGATACGCGTGCAAGAAGTTACTTCAGTTCGTAAGTAGTGATCTCCAATTCGTGGTCGTCGGGATCGCGAAAGTAGATGGAGTGCGAAATTTCGTGGTCTTGGAATTCGAATTTGATTCCGCTTCGTTTGAGTTCCTCTTGCGCTGCCAGAAAATTTTTGCGATTGGCGCGAAAAGCGAGGTGCAACATGCTCGCCACAGGACGAATCCGTCCGATTGGCGGACTGATCTTGGTACGCGCACCCGATTTGGAATCGTCTCGCGCTGGAAATAGCGCAATTGCAGTTGTTCCCTTGCCGATAAATGTCGGAATGCCATTCCACATTCCCTGGTTACGCTGTTCAAATCCTAAATTATCTATATACCATTTGGCCGACCGCTTGACGTCACGCACCGTGATCGCAACGTGATCAATTCCTTCGAGCTGCATGAGCAGCGTGAATCGCTAAGTTGCGGCACGCACTGACTCGTCGGCCCAGACCACTGCATGCGCGCGGATGGGACGATCAAAGCCTTTCAGCGCAACTTCGCCGATGTCCTGAAACGAAAATCCTTTGCCCAGGCAGAGTTCGGCAATCGCATTCGACACCAGGATTTGCTCCGGTGAGGCGTGGGAGCAGAGACGCGCTGCAAGTTGAACCGTGCAGCCAAAAAGATCCTGGTGATGCTCGACGGGTTCTCCTGCTGCTGCCCCGATTCGAACTTTCAGCGGGCGGTCGCGCCGGTTTTCCGCGTGTCTGGTCAAGTCGCGTTGAATTTGAGTTGCACATTTCACTGCCGCTGCCGGCGAGGCAAACGACGCCATAATGCCGTCGCCAGTGTGCTTAACCTCGCGACCGCCTGAACCGCCCAACGCGTTTCGAACAACAGTGTTGTGCGTATCGAGGAAGTCCATGGCCGCTTCATCGCCTAGTGTTTGAGTTAGCGCTGTCGAATCCACGATGTCGGTAAACAGGATCGTTCGAACCCCTGGGTCTCGTTGATTAGCTGTGCCACCTGGAAGCAAAACCGCGCCAGCGTCATTTGTCTCCGCGCTTCCAAAAAAACCTTCTGCCAGCTCGGGTGGCTGTATTTCAATGATCTTCTCGGCGACCTTGCCGTGGGCCTCGCGATGGACGCGGGCGGCTGCCTCGGCACTGGGGGCATGAACAAGGCAAAAAACTTTCCCGGTACTTTCGTTAAACCAATATTTACGGTACTCGACGCCGTATTTACGCTGCGTTTCGAGATCCATCGCATGAGCCTTCGCAATATCTTCCGGCGTCGCGCCGTGAAGCTCGTGAATGTCAATGTATAAGGGCATATCGCTTTAAATCACGCCGTGAACCGAAGCCTCATTGGCGTGCGGCCAAAATTTTACTGCGAGATACGCGATGGGCAACGTCGATCTTCGGCGGCTGATTCAGTGTCTGGTAAACAACACAATACCGCTCAGTCAGCCGAAGCAGTGTAGCGAGGTTCTCTTCCCTGGCGTCCGTGTCCAAATCGAAGTGCAAGCGAATTTGCTTGAATCCAACCGGCACCTCTTTGGAGACCCCTAGAGTGCCGCGAAAATCGAGGTCGCCTTCCGCTCGAATCGTCGCATCACGTAACTGAATGCCGAGAGCGGTAGCGACCGCGCGCAGCGTGACACCGGCACATCCTACCAACGCTTGCAGCAACATATCGCCAGAGCACGCGCTCAATCCATCGCCGCCGGTCGCCGGGTGAAGACCCGCTTCGACGGGCGCTTTTCCAGTTTCCACGTTGCAGGTGATACCTTCACCGATTCGCCCCGAGGCGCGAAGTGTGAGCAACGCAGTTTCCGGATGTTGTCGATACCGATCTTTAACCCGCGCTTGCAAGGATCTTAACTCATCAGTGTTCATTGGTCCTTCCCGTGTAATTGAGTTGCAGTCTTCTCACCAAATGTGAAAGACCAAGGTCTTATTCAGTTATGATCTTATCGGCCCATTCGACCATCGCCACAAAGATCGAGGGATTACCGAACTTCGCTCCACAGTTGACAGGTCAGCTTCCGTTACTCCCCTGGCACGCGAACAGGCGCCGCAGGCATATATGGGAATTTTCTTCTCTGCAACCTTGCCAAGGACGTTTGCCAGGGGCGACCAGCCCACCGGAACGACGGAGCTGGCCACAGACTTCCGCATCAGGGAAACTGCCTCTCCAAGCAGAAAAATCTGAACGTCATGACCAGCTTCCGCTAACGCATGTCCGTGAAGAAAAGGAAATGCGGCTTTGGTTGGATCGTCAGATCCCCATGCGCTTTTCATCACGATCTTAAGGGGACTCTTACCGGCTCCTGCACTGCTGCTTGATCCCAAGGCAATTAGTGGGGCGGCGGCTAGCTTTCGCAATAGGTCTCTTCGTTTCATCGGTCCTAAAAAAAGCTCGATTTTCTCCTTAGCGGTATTCTTTGTGGCTCTCTTCTCTAAAGTTTCCTGCGAACGGACTCAAGCAGAGGCGACTGTTCCTGACTTTTTCTTGGTGGGCTTAATGTTTTGATTCACCCGGAAGAGATTATCAGAATCGTATTTATTCTTGATACTAACCAATCGCTCATAATTATCCCCATAGGTTGCTTTCACGCGTTCTTCTCCCTCATCTGCCATCAAGAAATTTACGTATGCTCCACCGGCGGAATAGGGATGCAGCGCATCATAGTAACTCTTCGTCCATGAAATCGTTTTTTCGTTATTTACCGGATCGGGATCCACGCCAACCATTACCTGTGCCCAGGTCGCATCGCGATAATTCCAGGCCGTATCGTTTTTGCCTACCCGCGCCGCAGCACCATTGATCGGATACAGGTGCATTGTGGAATGCATCGACGGAAGCGCCTCGCCAAACCGAATGTGCTGAGCGATCGCTTCATCGCTTAACTCATTCACAAAGTCGGCCCGCCAATACCACTGCAAACCCGGAGGGTACAGTGTGTCGAACATGCTTTGCAACGCCGGCTGCGGCAGCGGACCGACAAAATCGAGCGCAGGCTTCTTGAAGGCGCGGATGGGCTTGAATGTTTCTTCGGCCTTCATCTCCGCCCCAGTATATGCCCACACCACACCACACATTTTTTTCATGTGAAGATGTTGAGGGAAAGGCGGCGCGGGCGGCACGGTGAGAAATGCGAAAAAACCATTCAAATCGTCGGGTGCTGCCGCTATCAGATCGCGATACCATTTCATCACATCTGCGGTTTCGCTCAGCTCATACAGCATTGGACCGCCATAGACGGTATCGATCGGATGCAGCCTGAAGGTAAAGGAAGTTACGACGCCGAAATTTCCACCGCCGCCGCGCAGAGCCCAGAACAAGTCGGCGTTCTCATCCGTGGTCGCTTTTACAAATGTCCCGTTGGCTAATACCATATCGGCCGAAAGGAGATTGTCGACTGTGAGGCCGCATTTGCGAGTGAGATGCCCGATTCCTCCTCCCAGAGTTAATCCGCCAACTCCAGTGGTAGAAATAATTCCGCTCGGCGTAGCAAGTCCGAACACATGCGTCGCATGATCGATATCGCCCCACGTGCATCCGCCGCCGACTGTCGCAATGCGTTCTGCCGGATCAACCCGCGTATATTTCATCATTGCGAGGTCGATAACTAGGCCGTCATCGCAAATTCCCAAGCCGCCCGCGTTGTGTCCGCCACTGCGGATAGCAAGGAGCAGGTCATTCTCTCTCGCAAAGTTTACTGACCGAATCACGTCCGCCACATCTGCGCAACGCACGATCAGGCGCGGATTTTTGTGGATCATTCCGTTATAAACCTTGCAGGATTCATCATAACCTTCATCGCCTGGCTGTATCAGCCCGCCTCGCACGGTTGTCTTTAGCTCTGCGACAGAATTTTCGTTCAGCATGGTAAATCTGACCAGGTGCGGCTGACACAGAGCATTACCGCAAATCTCCCTGGGTCAAGATTCCAAACCCGGCAATTTCGTTGAAATCATAGCTAGCGGGTGAGTAGTATAATGACGAGCGCAAAATTACCGATGTTTTCTTCTGACGGATCGTGGACAAGGCGCGATTTCTTAAGGATCGCCGCCCAGACTGGACTGATTAGCACATTCCCGAGTCTCGCCCGCGCTGCAGACGTGCTGGAGCCAGACGCCATTTGCATCTCGATCTTGCATACGACCGATTTGCACGGGCATATCATGCCGACTTTCGATTACAATGGAAATCCCGACGTTGGTGGGATGGCGCGCTGCGTCACTCAAATCCGCCGGTGGCGACGCCAAAATCCCAATTCGATTTTGATCGACGTCGGCGACGTTTATCAAGGCACAGACATCGGGTTGCGCAGCAGTGGCGAGCTGATGATCGACCTGTTCAATTGTTTAGAATACGACGCATGGATAATCGGCAATCACGAGTTCGATTGGGGGATCGAGGTTTTTCAAAATGCGCTGGCCAGGTCGACGATGCCGGTGCTGGCCGCGAACAGTCTGCTGGAAGGAAAAGCAGCCGGCGAATTTTCCGACGCGCAAAATCCGTTCTCGAAAGTCCAGCAGTTTATTTTGAAAACAATCGCCGGAATCAAAATCGCAATCATTGGGGTGACAACGCCGGGAATGCCGTTCTGGTTTCGACCAGAGTTCACGCGAGGCCTGGATTTCCCATTTCCCGTTGAACCGGTGCGGCGCGCGATTGCCAAAGCGAAAAGTGAAGGCGCGAGCGCGATTGTGCTCGCTGGGCACATGGGGCTAAAGTCGAGAATAGGCGGCGACGACTTCGCGAACAACGTGATGTCGCTTACGGCCGAATTCCCGGAAGCGGCGGCATTCATAGCCGGCCATACCCACCAGCCAATCCCGAGTCGCCTAACGAACGGCGTGTTGCTTACGCAAGCCGACCATTTCGGAATTTACGCGGGTCGTGTCGATCTGGTTTTTGATCGGGCCTCAAAAAAACTGCTGCATCGCCAAGCGACTTGCGAGTTGATGGACCGGCGGATTCATCTCGATCAGATCGTTCTTTCTCGAGCGAAGTCGCAACTTGTCGAATCGCATGCGGCGCTCATGCAACCGATCGGCCAATTGGCTGAAACGTTGCGCGCGCGCGGTCGCCCCGGGCAGCCGAGCGATCTCGAGCGATTGATCGGCGCAGCAATTACGGAGGCATTGCAAGGTCGCCATGTTGCTGTCGATGGCGTCTTTCACGGTGTCTTTGACGAAAGGAACGATTTTGTCGCCGGCCCAAAAACTGTAAACGACACTTGGAGTGTCCTACCGTACGAAAACTATCTCGTGACGGCAAAACTCGCGCCCGACGAAATCAAAACAGTAATGGAGGAAGCGTACGATAGCCACGAAGGCCGCAACTTGATGGGATTTGATATCACGACCGAGCGCCGTGGCACTGAGCACCGGATCAAATCGATGACGCTCGCAGGCGGTCGCCCGCTCGAGCGCGACAAAAAATATATGATTGCTTTCAACACGTTCGACTCGCGCAGTGGCGGCCATCGTTTCATGAAATTGCGCGCTCTGCTTGAAACTTCTACGGCCAATTGTCAGTTCCATCCCGTGCAGACGCGCGATGCGCTCATCGATTATTTCCGGCGTCACGAGGTTGTGCATAAAGTCGCTGTTGCCAATCCGGTGGCCATCGCCGCCTAATATCTTGGCGAGAATTGGGCTTGAAAAAACGGCGTGCTCCGCTTGCGTATTTGCCTATGCGCCGGTTCGTATTTTTACTGCTCGCCATCTTATCGTTTGTCGTTCTTGCCTGGTCGCAGGTGACAGAGGTTCCCTCGGCGCAGACGAGGGACTCGCCGATCTATCGGCCAATTTTAATTGGGACAGGCCCAGACGCCCTGATTAATCGCATCGATACGCAAGAACTCCTGAAGAAGGGCCAAAAGGACGCATTCATCTTGTTCATCTGTTCGGTGAGAAAAAGCGGGGAATTGGAGTGGTGCGGGTCGTATGGCGGCACGCCGGATTCAAAACCACTCGAAGATGAGTTACGGAAGAGACTCTCAGCTGCTGCGGACCAGAGGTTTATTCCTGCCGTTTACAGTCATCGGCCAGTCGATGCGATTTATTATGGCACGGTCGTTTTTGCGGTGGTCAATGGGAAATCGCGGCTGCGTATTTTCTCCAATCAAGAACTGGCCGAGGTGAAAGACGAGCACGACTTCATCGGGCCGCAGCCGTTTTTCGGCCCCGAGTCGAAGTTCACCGGATTTCATTATCCAAACGAGAGGGCGTCGGTTTTGGTGGATGGTGTGGTCAAACTGCAATTGAAAATCGATGCGTCTGGCAATCTTCAAGACATCAAGGTGCTTTCGGAGGAACCACATTTTCTTGGGTTTGCTGATGCCGCTCTGGCTGATTTTCACAACGCCAAGTTCATTCCGGCGTTTCGTGATGGCAAACCAGTGGCGTGCGACGTGGTGTTGCCGGTCCTATACAAAGCAAAAAGTTTTTAGCTCATCATTGCCGGGCTATCCGCAGATTGGGGCCAGTGTGATGAAGAGACAAATGATTAGTCGGAAATTCTTCCGGCGGGATCCGCTCAGTTGCGCCCGTGAATTGGTCGGGGCGGAGCTCGTTTGGGAACAATGCGCAGGAATTATCGTCGAGGTTGAAGCCTACGCAGCGGTTAACGATGAAGCCGCGCACACTTTTACGCGACCGAGCGCGCGCGCGTTTATTGAACGGAACAAACCCGGCACTGCCTACGTCTATTTCAACTACGGTGTTCATTGGATGTTGAATGTGCTCGTGAAAGGTAAAGCGAATGGGTTTGTCTTGATTCGGGCGCTTGAACCACGCCGTGGAATCGCGGTGATGAAGAAGCGCCGCGGCGTCACTGATGTCCGCAAACTCTGTTCGGGACCGGGCAAACTTACCCGCGCCCTCGACATCACTGGACGTCACCATGAAATGGATTTGTGCACAGATCCCCAATACTGCTTCATGTTGCGACCAGGCGTCGTGGTCGATCTTGCAGCCGATCGACGGATCGGCATCACGCGTTCCGCAGATTTACATTGGCGTTTTACTCTGCGCGGCAGCTCGTTTGTTAGTCGTGCACCGAAAGTTTAACGCGTTCTTATTCTGGGGAGCACGGCTGCTAGCCTGTCCTTTTCGGCAGCTTTCCGAAAAGAATTGTCGTCGGTAGGCTGCCGCCGTCTGCGGCCAAGCTGCCTGCCTCCCCAGAGCAATTGACGCGACGCCATCTTCATCGACATTTCCGCTTCCAATGAACAAAAAGCGCGTCCTGCTCGGCATGAGCGGTGGAGTGGATTCCAGCGTCGCAGGGTACCTGTTGCGGGAGCAAGGTTACGAAGTCATCGGCGTCACCATGAAAGTGTGGCCGCAGGATTGCATTTCGCGCGCGGAGGACAAATGCTGTGGGCCCCAAGCTGTGGCGGACGCACGCGGCGTTGCGCATTTGTTAGGCATTCCCCATTATGTGGTTGATGAAGCGGACCAATTTGAACAGACCGTCATCAATTACTTCGCGAGCGAGTATCAGGCTGGTCGAACGCCGAATCCGTGCGTGATGTGCAACGAGAAGCTCAAGTTCGGCAATCTCTGGGGCAAAGCGCAGGCGCTAGGCTGCGATTTCATCGCAACCGGCCATTACGCTGTTGTCGAACATCCTGTAGCCCCGCAGTCGCGGGATGACCCCGGCCGCGCCATCCTGCGTAAGGGTGTCGATCCGCGCAAAGACCAATCGTATTTCTTGTTCAGCTTGCGCCAGCTTCAATTACGGCGAGCGCTCACGCCGCTCGGCAAGATGACGAAACCGCAAATTCGTGAAATCGCGCACTCGTTAGGCTTGAAAGTTGCCGATAAGATCGACAGCCAGGAAATTTGTTTCGTGCCGGGGAACGATTACAAAGCATTTTTGCGCTCGCATTTGGGTGAGAGTGAATTTCACCGCGGCGAGATTTACGATGCCGATGGAAACTTCGTCGGCGAACACGAAGGAATTGAACTGTTCACCATTGGTCAGCGCAAAGGGCTTCCCGGCGGCTCGTCACGGCCGCGTTACGTTCTCGACCTTGATGCGGAAACGAATCGCGTCATCATCGGCGACGCAGACGATCTGATTTGTGGCGAATTCGAAATCGAGCGCGCAAACTGGCACGCTGTAGCCGGAATCGGTGATCCCAGCGCGGCAGTCAGCCCGGAAAGCTTTCGGGGCGGCTATAACCGCGACATCGAAGTCACGGTCAAGATCCGTTATAGCCATCCTGGTACACGCGCGACAGTGACGCCGCTGGAGAACCATCGCGCCTGTGTTCGCCTGCACGAACCGCAGGGAGCCGTCACTCCGGGACAGGCAGCTGTTTTTTACGATGATGACGTGGTGCTCGGTGGCGGCTGGATCTGCCGGAGCAAGGCGCTTAGCCGTTTAGCAGAGTCTGCATTGGCCTAACGAATGGCCGAAAAGATTCTGCTCACGCTGAGCACGTTTCCAGACGCCGAGACAGCGCGGCTAATTTCAAATCAGTTGGTCACGGAAAAGTTTGCCGCGTGCGCAAATATCTTGCCGGGCGTCGAATCAATCTATCGCTGGAAAGAAAAAATCGAGAGCGGAAACGAAACGCTTGTCTTTTTCAAAGTGAGCGAAGAACGACAGCAGGCTTTCCAGGATAAATTGCGCTCGCTTCATCCCTACGAGGTGCCGGAAATTGTTTCGTGTAATATCGACAGCGGATTGCCCGAGTACTTGCGCTGGGTGATTGGAAGTTGCTGCTGATTAATTTGACCGCTTTAAGCGGTCGAGTCCGCCGCTAGTGTATTACTTTTCGTCCTCTTTTACCGAGTGCGAAAATGAGCACGCCAATCGCATTGGCAATCACGGTGACTGTGATGATTTTGCCGGCGAAAACCAGCGGACTCGGCACGTCGATGATCGGATAGGCAGTAAAGAAAATTGCGAGCAGAGAAACAACACAACCGGACAGTGCGGCCACGCGCAACCAGATGGACACGCCGGAACGAATTGCGGTTGCGCCTGCAATTGGAATAGCGAACAAGATCACATAGACGATCCCATAGAAAACATTCGCCGCGTTATCGACAAGTTGAAATGCCTCCTGAATTCCAGCACCGATCTGGCTCGCAATCGCGATCATCAGTGTGATCGCGCCGACGAAGATAATCGAGTTGATCGGCGTCTTGTATTTTGGATGCAAACGCGAAAACCAAATCGGCAGCAGTCGGTCCCAGCCTGCCACCATCGGCAGGCGCGAGCTGCCGGTGAGATGAACGCTCGTTGACGAAATCGATCGCACCGTCATGAGGACAATGCCCACGGACGCGATCGGACCGGCGATGGGAAAAGAGCGCAACCCGAGCCGCAACGTTTGCGGCACCGGCCCGATTAGATCGATGGGATTGTTTCCAATGAACGCCAGCACCGAGCTGGTGCCGAGAATGAACATCAGCGCAATGATGGGGGAGGCGATGATGACGGAGCGGCCAATGTCGCGCGCCGGTGCACGCGTTTCGCCGGCGAGAATGGCAACGTACTCAAATCCGCTCAACGCGCCGACGGCGAGTTTGCTGAAGATGTTAAAGCAATAAAAGACCGACATGGTGGGCGCGGCAATTTGGAGCGGGTGATATTGCTTCAATTCGCCGCGCGCCAGGCCGATGAACGGCAAAGCAACCAGCGCGCTGTAAACTAGGAGCATGGCGAACCCCCCAATGTTATGAACCCATTTGCCTAACGATAAGCCACGCACACCGGTCCAGCCGAGACCGGCGACGAGAGCGCAACTGATCAACGACACGCACAATTTGCTGTTTGGCATCCACGTCGCCTGCTCACCGATGGCGTAAGAGATATTGGTCGTCACAAACATTCCTCCCAATGCGATGACGGTGACGGAAAGCAGCCAGAGGTTCCATGCCACAATGAACCCTGCGAACTCGTTAAAACCTAATTTCGCCCATTGGTAAATACCCCCTTCGAGCGGCATGACGCGATTCAAATAAATCACGACCGCAGCCTGTGGAATGTAGAAGAGCAAAATGGCCAGCAGCCAAAAAAAGAGATGTGCTTGTCCAAGCTTGGCGGCAGCGCCGACCCAACTCGAGCCAACGACAAAGAGGATTTGTGTTAGAACCAGATCGCGCAGACCGAGCGGCTTTTTGAGAGCAGCGCTGTGTCCTTCGACTTGGCGTTCAGCGCGGTCTAGTTCAGTTGTCACCCCTGAGATTGTAGGGCAAGCGCATCGCTTGCCTAACCTAAACCATCGGGAGGCGGAGCGCCTGCCCTACAACAGCCGACATCCATTATCGATCTAATCGTGCGCGTGCTCTGATGGCGTTGGCGGCGGCCGTTCATTTCGAAATTCGCGGTGGCGAATTCTCCCGCCGGCATAAGCGATGTAGCCGCCGACGCCTAGACAACCTGCGCCAAATAACAGAACCGCGAGCGCAAGCGCAACGGAAGACTTTGGCCATTTGATCGGCACGGCAATCGCAACCGCGCTCAAAATTGCCAGCGCATAAAAAAACCAAATGAGATCCTCGGCGCGATCTTTGTGCGCGTCGAGCCATGCGCGCCCATCATCATCTGCCATTGTCAAAACGCGGTCGTAACCTTGTTCACCAAACTGGTAAACCGGCCAGGCCGCTGCCGCGCTGATGAGGACGATGCTGAGAGTCGCGATTTTTGCTGGCCGACTCCGGAGAAGGAGTGCGATGATCAGACCGATCAGCCCAAGCCCTAGTCCGTAAACCGGAAGCGGGTTGACGAGGACATGAATATATTCCGGCTGCCGAAAATCCTGCAGGATCGTTTCGATCATCTCAGGTCTTGGAATTTGAATCCTTTTGCGAAGCAGTTTTCAGCTTTTCGGTCTTAGCATTGCTGCTATCTGCACTTTGTTTGGCTTCCTGATAGGGCACGTATTTTTTCCAATCGGCGGTGGTGAAGTGCCACCACTCAATGCGGAATCCATAAAAGTCGTTCCCGGCCATTGCGAGTTGCAACAGGCGCAAGTGTGCTCTCACCAGAGGATCGATGCCTTGATAATACATCGCGGCCGCTGGCGTGAATTCATCAAAATCGGTCGGCATCTTCACAGAGTGTCCCCCAGCATCGACGAGCGTGGCGTCGACCGAAACGCCCCATGAATGCATCGAGCCGAATCCATTTTTCGGGTCGGCAAGGTAATCGCCTTTGCCGGCAAGCTGCCAGAGCAACACCTGCGCTTCTTTCGGCCGATAAGCGTCCCAAATTTTCAAGCCGTAGCCATATTGGCCCAGAAATTTTTGTGCCCCGGCTAATTGCTGGGCCACGCTTGGAAGAACCATTGCGCGCATACCGCGCGGATAAATTGGGCGACCAGTCACATTGTGCGGAGTGGCATAACGAAGCTCGATCACGATTGAAGGCGCCATGCTTTTGATCTCCACCAAGTCTGGATTGGCTGCGAGTTTGCCGGCAAAGACCGAGATGAAGGTGCCGAGCAGGGAAGCAAAATGAGGCCAGCGCGATCTCGCTAATTTGCGCAATGAAATCATCGGTTCTGAACTCGAGCGAAACATGCGGCGGCAATCAATCTGTCGCCACCGTGGCCGTGGCATCTGTTTTGGCAATGCGTTGCAACAGAAGTCGAGCGGCGTCCTCGGGCACATTAAAATGCACCTCGAGGTTCGTGCCCTGCCTCGTAACTTCGGGCGGTTGTTTGTAGAGCAGCAGATCGGAATCTTGCAAGTGCAACCACCGCTGCGGTTCATCGTGCAACTGGCGCGCGAGTTGCACGGCCGTTTCTGTGGATTTCGTTTTCAAAAGCAATCTCGCTTTTATCGGATTTTGCAGAGCCAAAGCAAGCCCAAGAAGCTGCGAATCGTCGAGTAATTCGTGCACAAAGATCGGGTGAAAAACGCGCGCCAGGTCCGGCGGATCGCGTGAGATCAAGCGCAGAGAACTTTCCCGATCGAGGGCTTGGAAGCGATCGAAAAGTTGGCCGGTGATCTTGAGATCGAGTTCCATCCCGAGCCGGACTCGAACCAATTCATCCACCTCCGTCTCCGTGCCGACAGCGAGCGTCTTCGGGCCAATGCGGGCGATCGCCAACTCGGCGTGCTCCCAGACCGGCAGTCCACTGATCGTTCGTCGCTGAAACGCGCTGTCGTGGTCAATCGCGCGAATGACGCGGGAAACGTTGCCACGCGCTTCCACCAGGAAGAATTCGCGCACGACGCCGGCGTCATCCGTGGTGGCGGCCCGGGTGATGCGCAGCGTGTCGCGGGTCAAGTTCAAAACCGGAGTGTGTCCTGCGGCGCCGATCAGACCATTCCAGACATTCTGCCACACGTCGGGCTGTTCTTTCCGCCAGCGTTTCGCCAAATCATCGCGACCAAATTGGTCGGTGTTGATCGACAAAATCGAATCGGTCTGTTGCGGCAACCACTCGCGTTTGGCTGGAGATTGAAAAATAAGAGGTAAAATAAGCGACAGCAACGCGATCACCGAGATTACACAGAAATAAAATTGCCGCAGTTCCTGTTTATCGATCTGACTGGAAAGGAGTGCCAGTTCGGCGGTGTGTTGTTGATGTCGATCTACGGCCGTGCGATGGCGCTGCACATCGCTGAGCAAATGCGGTGCATTGGGCGGGGCGATGCCTTGCGAAGCGAGGTGGCGACCGATGTTCAAATAGGCGGGATTTTTCCGCTCCTCGACAACCTGATGATGCGTACGCTCGTCGCGCAGCGCTTCCTGCTGGGTGCGGATGTTGTCGTTTAGGGCGCGATCACGCGCTTCGAATTCAGCCCGAGTACGCTCGATGTTTTTATCGATAATGGAGAGTTCCTCTTCCGCCGCCGCGAATTTTTCCTTGGCGATTCGACTTGCCTCCGCACTGCCAAGCCGCGCACGCACGAGCTCAGCACGCTCCTCCGGCAGACGCGTGCGCCGAGCCGCAATACTAGCGGATTGTGCTTCCAGACCGACTGGCGGCGGAGTCTGCGCTTGTAGTTCGGACAGTCGCTTTAACAGATCGCGGTCCGCGGCATCGTTTTCCTGGATACGTTGTTCGACGGCGGAGAGTTCGCGCGTGCAAACGTCCGCTGCGCTCTTTGCTTCGTTGCGGCGCTGCAAGACCGGTTTCTTTTCTGTTTCTAACTTGGCCAGCGCCTCGTTTTGTTCCCGCGTATTCTCTTGCTGCTGCCTCTCGATTTTTTTGATCCCTTCTTCAATCTGCGCGATGCGCAGCGCGACTTCCTTCTGTTCCTGCTCGAGCTTCTTCAGTGCGACAATCTCGTTCCGCAGCTCGGGAAAATTGCCCGCTTGCGAAGTGCCTTCGCGCCCGAGATTGATTTCGCTTTTTTGTAACAACCGCCTCTCATGGCGCAACGCCATGCGCGTTCTTTGTCGCCGGATTTTTAACCCGATCTCGCGCAGCCCTGTGCGGATAAAACTCACGAGTTAAGGCTACCCGAACAGGGCTTTTGAAAAAGAAATTTCCGTCTGCAAAACTCCGGTGGGGGCTTCGTCCCTTTCAGCTAGTTATGGCTGGGAGAATCGTCCACAGTTCCCTCACCCGGATTTAACATTTTTCGCTAACTCGCCGCACATGCAATGATGTTCCGCCCAACGGCTGCCGAAAGGCGGGCCGCGACAAGATCGACAACTCGCCGACCGTCACTCCTCCGGCTCGGCCAACTTTGCCAACACGTTGAAATCTTCCAGCGTTGTTGTGTCGCCGGTGACTTTAGCGCCGCTCGCTATTTCCTTGAGAAGCCGGCGCATGATTTTTCCACTGCGCGTTTTTGGCAGCGCCTCGGCAAAACGGATTTCGTCCGGCTTTGCGATCGCGCCGATATGTTTGCCGACATGCTCCCGTAATTCGCTCTTTAACGCATTCGTCGGATCGACATGCGTTTTCAACGTCACGAACGCGCAAACGCCCTGACCTTTGATTTCGTCCGGGCGCCCGACAACGGCGGCTTCCGCCACGCGCGGATGACTAACGAGTGCACTCTCGATCTCCGATGTTCCCAAGCGATGTCCGGCTACGTTCAGCACATCGTCGATGCGGCCGACGATCCAGAAATATCCGTCCTCGTCGCGTCGCGCACCGTCGCCTGTGAAATAGTTACCTCTGTATTCGCTCCAATATTGTTTTCGGTAACGTACCTTGTCCCCGTAAATTGTGCGTAACATCGCCGGCCACGGTCGACGGACAATCAATTTGCCGCCAACGTTCGGACCCACTTCTCTGCCGTTGGGATCCACCACCGCAGGATCCACACCGAAAAACGGCAGCGTGGCGCTGCCCGGTTTGGTCGGCGTCGCGCCCGGCAACGGCGTGATCATGGCCGAGCCGGTTTCAGTTTGCCACCACGTATCGACGATCGGACAACGCCCGCTGCCGATTGTCTTATAGTACCACATCCACGCTTCTGGGTTGATCGGTTCGCCAACGGTGCCTAACAAACGCAGCGATGAAAGATCGTGCCTTTTCACCCATGCGTCGCCCCAACGGATAAACGCGCGGATCGCGGTCGGCGCGGTGTAGAGAATGTTGACGTGATGCTGTTCGATGATCTTCCAGAAACGGTCCGGCTCCGGCCAATTGGGTGCGCCTTCATACATCAACGTCGTCGCGCCGTTGGCCAGCGGGCCGTAAACAACATAGCTATGTCCTGTCACCCAGCCGACGTCGGCGGTGCACCAGAAAATATCTTCGTCACGAATGTCGAAGACATACTTCATTGTCGCGTAGATGCCCACAAGGTAACCGCCGGTTGTGTGCAGGATTCCTTTCGGTTTTCCAGTCGAGCCGCTGGTGTAAAGAATGTAGAGCGGATGCTCGCTGTCGAGCGACGCCGGCGGACAATTCGCATCGACATATTCCAGTTCGCGATGCCACCAAACGTCGCGGCCCTCATCCATGTGAATTTCATTGTGCGCCCGTTGAAAAACGATGACGCATTTGATCGTCGATCTTTCGCGCAATGCTTCATCGACATTTTTCTTTAGCGGAACAGTTCCGCCGCGGCGGTAACTTCCGTCCGCCGTGATTAGTGCGATCGCGCCGCTGTCGGCGATTCGATTGCGAATGGAATCGGCACTGAACCCGCCGAATACGACCGAATGAACCGCGCCGATGCGCGCGCAGGCCAGCATGGCGATCGCCGCTTCCGGAATGGTCGGCAAATAAATGATGACCCGATCACCTTTGCCGACTTTATTTCGCTTCAATACATTCGCGAAGCGACAAACTTCATGATGCAATTGCTGATAGGTCAGCGTTCGTTTCTCGCCCGGTTCACCTTCCCAAATGATCGCCGCTTTGTTCCGGCGGTGCGTTAGTAGATGTCGATCCAAACAATTTTGGGAAACATTCAATTTTCCGCCAACAAACCATTCCGCGAACGGCGCCGTCCACTTGAGAACTCTCTGCCACGGCCGTTGCCAAGTGAGTTCTTTCGCCTCGCGTGCCCAAAATTTCGCGGGACGCTTGATCGACTCGCGATACATCCGGCGATATTGCCCGAGGGATTTGATCCGTGCCTTCGCAGCAAATTCCTTCGATGGTTTAAACACGCGGCGCTCGGTCAGGAGCGATTCGATGTTTGAGTCATGCATGGGCGGTTCCTAATATCTCCAAGAGAATTGTAGAGCAAGCGCGGCCAGCTCGTTAAATAGAGATTTGTGAATCGTGAATCGGAATTCCTTGTAGCAACGAGCGAGTAACGGCTACGAATCGCGAATTTCAGTTGTCTTCCAAGCAACGCAGAGAAACAATGTGCACATGGCTGATCACGTTTACAAAAAGATTGAATTGGTTGGTTCGTCGCCCAACAGCTTCGACGACGCCGTCAAAAACGCGCTGGAACGAGCGCGGAAAACTGTGCGCAACATGCGCTGGTTTGAGGTCACTGATACGCGCGGCTATTTGGAAGATGGAAAAATCGCGCACTGGCAGGTGACGCTGAAGGTGGGTTTCACGCTCGAAGATTGAGGTGGGTCGGCCGCCCCGCGGGCGATGTTAACTATGGCGCCGAAGGCGCATTATTTTTGCCCTTGAGCAGCGAGAGCTCGATCCACCTATTCTTCTTCCTCGAATGCTCGATAGAGCTTGGTCGCGCCGTAGATCAAAACCGCCGGCTTAAGCGCGAACAAAAACAGGCGGACCAACCCGCTTAAAATCCGGCCGATCGGCAGCCGGTTCAGAATGAATCCGGCAACAAATGCATAGAGTAAGGACTGCCCTGGTTTTTGGCGGACGTAGTTTTCCGTTTCGCTAAGCAGCTCATCGAATTGTCCTCTGGTGTAGCGCAGCCCGTGCGCCGCCACGTCCTTGGAATTTTCCGCAAATTGTTCGTCCATCTTCGCGGTAATGATTGTCTGCGCGGCCGGTTTGGTCAACGCAAAGTGATCCAGACCGTGCTCGCGACGCAATCCGCTGGAAAATCCACTGGTCGCGGTTGTCGATGCAAAATTCCGGCCCGGCGCACGTTCTTCAGGCAATGGCGCGCCATCGCTTCAAGTGCGCGTCTCCCTAACGTCGCGCAATTGGTCGAGAGCAAAACGCGCGCGTCGCGCTCGGCGATCTCCAAAGTCACGAGAAGCAAGTTTTCAAAATCACTCTCAATGCGGAATGTTTTCCCGCGCGGCGCACGCGCAAAAGTTGGCGGGTCCAGAATGATCATGTCGAACTTTTCGCCGCGACGCGCCATTCGCTGCAAGACCCGGCGCACGTCGTCGGCGATGAAGTGGTGGTCGTTGGTCGACAGACCGTTGAGCGCAAAATTCTCGCGTCCGCGCGCCAGCGACTTTTTGGAAAGATCGACATTCACCGTTTGCGCGCCGGCCACTGCTGCGGCCACTGAAAAGCTAGAGGTGTAGGCAAAGCAATTCAGGAGTCGCCTGGGTGCGGCTTCCCGCGCATAACTTCGATTTTCTCTTTGATCGAGAAACAAACCAACCGAATAACCCGCTCCAAGATCGATTCCAAACTTGAGTTTCCTTTCCATCACCACGGCCCGCAGATTTTCAGCCGGATTGCCAGACAGAAGTCGCGGCGCCTCTCGCGCTTGGTTTCGTTTCGGCAGCAATCGTCCGAAAATGCGGCTAAACTGGAAATTTACGTTTTTACTCCACAAACTGACGTCTAACATCAACCGGTCGCGCGTCGCTGGTTTTTGGTAGGAAATCAGAATGTCGCGGCCGAATCGCTCCACCCAGCCGTCATCTATAGAGCAGAGGCGATGCGCGTTTGTCCCCTCGATTTTGAAACTGTGAAGAAGGGCCGGCTCGATCCAGTCGAATTTGTTTATCATCCGCTGTGGCGAATCTAATCTGCGGCCACACAAAAATGAATCGCGCAATAAAGCGTTTGTCGCTGTAGTTAGGCACTATCATTAAATGATACAGGAAACAACGGTTCGAGTTCCGGCAAGCACTTCCAATTTGGGTCCTGGATTTGATTGTCTCGGAGTCGCGCTCCGAATTTACAACGATATAATCGTGACCCGCGGCGAGAAGTGGGAACCTCTGCTCGTCGCGCGGCAAACGGCAGACTTGTTCTTCAAGCGCGCAGGGCAGCAGCCTTTTTCGTTTTCGTGTTCAATCAAGGAGAGAATTTTGCGCGCCCGAGGCTTGGGCAGCAGCGCCACCATTCGCCTCGGCCTCCTGCATGGACTAAACGAACTTTCCGGTCGTCCGCTCGATCGATTGTCGATCTTCAAGCTATGCGCGGAGCTGGAGGGGCATCCCGATAATGCTGCCCCCGCTTCCTTCGGTGGTTTCACCGTCGCCCGCGGCGAAAACGTTCACTGTTTCGCAGTCTCGCCACGGCTGTTTTTTGTTCTCTTGATTCCCGACTTCGAAATCAAAACCTCGGCGGCGCGAACCATCCTGCCAGCGAGGATTACACGCGCGGCCGCTGTGCAAAACTGCTCCAATGCTTGCGCCATTACCGCTGCATTTGCCTCGCGCCGTTATGAAGATCTGCGCGGAAATTTCGTTGATCAACTACATCAGCCCTTTCGGAAAAAGTTAATGCCGTTTCTGCCTGACGTGATCGCAGCCGCGGAACAAGCCGGTGCGCTCGGCGCATTCTTGAGCGGCAGTGGCTCGAGCATTTGCGCGATTACCTTGCAATATCGACATAAAGTGGCGGCTGCCATGTTACGCGTTGTAAGCCCATCCTTCGGACGGACTCGTCCTTTGGCGAGATCGACATCTGCGAGAACGCTCATAACTACCGCGGACAATCGCGGCGTTCGCCTTCACCATTCACGAGTCGCCGAACACTAATCCCAGTTTCGATGGGCCAGCGTCTTGAAAATTTAGAGCAGTTCGCTGTTGACGTCGTCCTGGAACGCCGCCTCGGATTTCGCGCCACTATTCTGCGAGGCGTTCTTTACCTGCTCTCCCTGGTCTTCGAGCGCATGGTGCAACTACGTCTTTATCTTTATCGAAAACGCATTTTCCGTGAGCGCGCGCTCGGTTGTCTGGTCGTCAGCATAGGCAATCTGACTGTCGGCGGAACAGGCAAAACACCTGTCGTAGAGAAGGTCGCCCGCGCATTGCAATCGGGGGGTCGCCGAGTCGCCATTCTGAGCCGCGGTTACAAGAGTATCCCACGCAAACGCCATTGGTGGGATCGATTGCGACGGAAAGACGTTGATCCGCCCCGAGTGGTGTGCGATGGGAAAGCGTTGCTGCTCGACTCGCTTACCGCCGGGGACGAGCCTTACATGCTCGCGCACAATTTGAACGACGTGATTGTACTTGTGGACAAAGATCGCGTGAAGAGCGGGCGTTTCGCTATCGACAAATGGAAAGTGGACACGCTCCTACTCGATGATGGTTTACAGTATCTCCATCTCACACATCGGCTCGACATTGTTTTGGTCGATCGACAGGCGCCGTTCGGCAATGAATTTTTGCTTCCGCGCGGCACGTTGCGCGAGCCGCCCCGCAATTTGCGTCGCGCCAGTTACATCTTTATCACGAAGAATACTGGCGAATCAAACGATGTTCTGATCCAGCGCATTCGCCGTTACAATCGCACCGCCGAAATTATCGAATGCGCGCACAAACCGCTTTATTTGCAAAACATTTGGACCGGCGAACGATTGCCGCTCGAGCGTTTGTACGGCACTTACATCGGCTCAATCTGCGGTATCGCTGCGCCGGAAAGCTTCGAGGGCGCGTTGAAAGCGCTCGGAGCACAGGTCGATCTTGCGAAGCGCTACATCGATCACCATTACTATACCGAAGCCGAGTTAAAGAATTTCATTGCGCGTTGCATCCGGCGCGACTTGGCAATGATCGTCACCACTGAGAAAGACGCAGTGCGCATGCCGCGTTTTCCTGAACCAGAACCGAAAGTTCCAATTTATTTTATGCGCGTCGAGATTGAGATCCTCAGTGGCCGCGAAAGCTGGGAACATTGGGTTGCCCGCACCTGCAAACCGCAGCCGATGCTCTCGCCGGAGCGCTTCTTTACGTAGTTCGTCTCGTCCGTAGCGGCGATGTAGGACCATCGCTCGAATTCTGAACTCGATTCGCTAACGTCAAGTATGTCAGAGCGTCCCCGCAGAGTCGACTACACATTTCAGCGATTGACCGTTCATTGGCGAATTTTTGATTTGGAGTTCAGAAATCAGCTCATCTGAAGAAATAATGCGACTGTCATAGACCGCCGCTACAATAAAAGAAGCATGTCTGAAAAAGCCGAACTGATTGTCGAAGACCGCAAGCTTCAAATTTCGAACCTGAATAAGGTCCTGTACCCCAAAGTCGGCTTCACCAAAGGACAGGTGATCGATTATTACATCCGCATCGCGCCTGTTCTTTTGCCCCATCTGAAAGACCGGCCGCTCACGATGAAGCGTTATCCCGATGGGGTCGAAGGCGAATTTTTTTACGAGAAGAATTGTCCGTCGCATCGGCCGAAGTGGGTGAAAACGGCGAAGGTTTGGAGCGAAGGCAACAATCGAATGATGAATTATTGCCTGGCTAACGATTTGCCGACGCTGGTTTGGGCGGCGAACCTGGCGGATCTCGAGCTGCATACGTCGCTCGCGCGCAAGAAGGACGTGTCGCAGCCGACTATGATGGTGTTTGATCTCGATCCGGGCGCGCCGTCCGACATCGTCCAATGTTGTCAGATTGGTCTTTGGCTGCGCGATTTGTTAGGCAAAATAAGGTTGAACTCGTTCGCGAAAACGAGTGGCTCAAAAGGTCTGCAAGTTTATGTGCCGTTGAATACGCCGGCGACTTACGATCAAACGAAGGATTTATCGCGCGCACTTGCGCAGTACCTCGAGCAGAAACATGTCGATCTTGTCACCTCCAACATGTCGAAGGCCATGCGCAAAGCGAAAGTGTTTGTCGATTGGAGCCAGAACGACGAACACAAAACGACAATTTGTGTCTATTCGCTGCGGGCGAAGGAAGAGCCGACCGTTTCCACTCCGGTTACTTGGAATGAAGTCGCGAACTGTTTGAAAAAGAAGAAAGCCGGTCTCCTGAAATTTCGCTCCGATCAAGTGCTCGCCCGAGTCGAAAAAATGGGCGACATCTTCGAACCCATCGAAAAAATCAAACAAAAGCTGCCGAAAAAATGGGAGTTGTGATGCACTTTTTGTGAGCGCGAGAAGTTCGAAAAGTGGACTGATCTGGCGAACAGCGAATGTATTGGTTGTCATGGCGCACAGCGCTGGAGCTTGCAACCTGTTGCATGCCCATTTACAACACGTCTCAGAATTCATCCGAAAGAATTGAAGCTATGCGCAAAGTGAATCTGAAAGACATTGAAGAGCGGGAGCGAAAATCGCCCAAGGGCAAGTTTCATAAATTCGTGAAAGACATTTCGATCGCGCTTGGGCGCGAGCCGGAATCGCTCGATTTGTTTAAACGTCACCCATTTGATCTGGCGCTGGTCAGGATTCCAAAGGGGAAATCGTATTGTCCTTATCATTCCCACTCCGCTGAAACAGAGCTTTACCTCGTGGTCTCGGGTCGCGGCAGCGTCCGCGACAAAGATGGATCGACAATCGTAAGCGCGGGAGACGCGTTCCTCTTCCAGCCCCGCGAGGCTCACCAGTTGAGCAACGCCGGCGATGATGATTTCGTTTATTACGTCATCGCGGATAATCCACGCAGCGGTGGGCGTGGCGGCGACTCCTGTTATTACCCCGACAGCGGCAAATGGGCAGTGGTAAGAGAAGGAACCGAAGACGTAATCATAAAAGGTATAGAAACCGATTACTTCGAAGGGGAAGAGTAGCTTTTTTATTGAAGCAGTCGTGTCGGCCGCGAACCCGAAGGAATGCAGGCGGCACGCCGGCCACTACAGTTCAATTGAATGCGTAAGGTAAATCTCAAAGACATCAAAGAAGAGGCATGGCAATCTCCGCGGGGAAAGTATGCTGTGTCCTTCAAAGGAATCTCCGAAGCGCTCGGGCGCGATCCGAGCTCGCTCGATTTGGCGAAACGGCATCCATTTGATTTAGAGTGGAATCGCGTTCCTCCGGGCAAACGCAATTTCCCTTACCACGCGCACTCGGCGCAATGGGAACTTTATGTCGTCATCAGCGGCAAAGGCACCATACGCCACAAAGATGGAACGACGCAGGTTGGCGCGGGCGATGCGTTCATCTTTGGCCCTGATGAACGCATCAACTGAGCAATCAAGGATCAGAGGACTTCGTTTATTATGTGATCGCCGATAACCCGATTGGTGAGTCAGCTTACTACCCAGACAGCGGCAAATGGAAAGCCAACAAGTCGTCGGCGACTGATCGCGTCGTCATTAAAGGGCCCGAGACAGGTTACTTTGACGGCGAAGAATAATCTCCTTCTGTAGAGGCAGCCGCCTGCTCGCGAAAGCATTCGCAGTGTCGGCTGCAGGTGAGGAGCGTAGCCGACAAGCCCGACGCGAGACGGATTCGCTGCGACGAACCTGCCACTACAGTTGTATTTTCTTTGCGACCTCCGTCGACTCCGCGGTTAAACTCAAACCATGGATTCGAAAAAATTTGTCGAAGATTTCTCGTACAAGACTCATCTCAACATTTTGCACGGACCGCTCGAACTCATCGATGTGCAGAAGTTGGCCGATGCCTGCACCGATAGGTGGTGGAACCAAACGCTCTGCAATGTAAATGATTCGGTCGTTAGGCTGGCCGTGATTCAAGGTGAATATCACTGGCACGAGCACAAAGAAATCGATGAGTTTTTCTACCTGATCGACGGGCGTTTTCTGATCGATTTCGAAGATCGCGTCGTCGAGCTTGCGCCGAAACAGGGTTTCGTCGTGCCAAAAGGTGTGCGGCATCGTACCCGCGCGCCGGAACGAACCGTAATTTTGATGGTGGAGCGCAAAGACATCATACCGACCGGCGATTAAGAGTAACCTGGATGTCCCCTTTGATGGAAAGGGTCGGCATCCTGTAAAGTAATTCCGGGTTCGCTTTGGCAGGGGCTCCGATATGATGTTGCAATGGCCACGGGGATAATCCGTCGATTAACGGCGCGCGATACGCGGCTGAGCAGCTTTCGGCTTTACGATCTGCTCGTGCACATTTTCGTGGTCATTTTGCTGATTTCCAATTTGGTCGGCCAAAAAATCTGCGTCGTTCCGTTCATTCATTTTTTCGGACACGTTCCGCGAGTGAGCGGCGCTCAACTGCTTTTCCCGATCACTTATATTTTCGGCGATATTTTCACCGAAGTGTATGGCTACGGCGCATCGCGGCGCGCGATTTGGATCGCGTTTTTCTCAAATATTTTGCTCACGTTGGTCGGCGTGTTTGTTGTCGCATTTCCGGCAGCGCCGGAATGGCAGAACCAAGAGGCGTTCGAAACAGTCTTCTACGTGGTGCCGCGATTTGTCATCGCGAGTTTGGTCGCGTTTTGGGCCGGCGAATTCACGAATTCCTACACGCTGGCGAAGATGAAGCTCTGGACGAACGGCAAATGGCTCTGGACCCGCACGGTTGGATCGACAATTACCGGCCAATTTGTCGATACCACGACCGTTATCCTCGTCGCATTTGTCGGACGCGCGGCCTGGGGAACAATGCTGAACCTGATTATCTCGGGCTATCTTTTCAAAGTGATTTACGAAGTCGTGGCGACGCCAATTACGTACTGGATCGTTAACAAGCTGAAGCACGCCGAAGGGATCGACGTTTACGATCGGGGCACCGATTTCAATCCGTTCGCGCGTAGCCGCGAGATTGTTTCCGGAGCTGGCTGACGTGAAAATTGTCTCTGGCGGACAGACCGGCGTTGATCGCGCAGCTCTCGATGTCGCGCTGAAACACGGCATTGAGTGCGATGGTTGGTGTCCAGCGGGACGATTAGATGAGGTTGGAGCAATTCCGGATTGTTATCCGGTTAAAGAACTGGAGCACGGCAGCTTCGCTGACCGCACGTTGCAAAACGTGAACGATTCCGATGGTACAGTCATCGTTTACTTCGAAGAGTTGTGTGGTGGAACCGAGTTCACCCTGCAGTGCTGCAGAGAGTTAAAGCGACCGCACAAGTTGATCGATGCGGCAAAAAAGTCAGCTGAGGAGGCGGCAAAATCGATTGTCGATTTTGTTCGCAAGCAGAAAATCGACATCTTGAATGTGGCCGGTCCACGGCAAAGCGAATGGTCCGGCGGTTACGATTACGTTTTTCGCGTGCTCGAGAATTTTCTTGCAAGCTGTAGCCATCGCTCTGTGGGCGGTCAAAAATAGGACGGCTCACCCAGCCGTGGCTGCTTTACTCATACCGCAGCGCCTTCACCGGATCGAGGCGCGCGGCAAAATAAGCGGGGACCAACGCAGCCAGCGAGCAAATCAGAAATGCGCTGATACAAATGATGGTTACGTCCTGCGGCACGATTTGCGCGGGAATCTCCGAGAATTGGTAGACTTCGCGCGGAAAAATTTCGATGTGTAATGTCGATGCAAGCCAATGACTGAATTCGTTGCGATAACGAATCAATGTCATGCCAAGCCCGAGGCCAGTGAGCGTTCCGAAGAGGCCGACGACCGTGCCCTGGCCGAGAAAAACCCAGATGATTTGTGAGATGTTTGCGCCCAGCGCTTTCACAATTCCGATCTCGCGCCGCTTTTGTACGGTAACGGTGATGAGTGTGCTCATGATTCCGAACGCTGCGACGACCACGATGAAAAAGAGGAGAAAAAACATCACCGTCCGTTCGAGGCGCACGGCTTCAAAATATTGGCGGTTCATGTCGATCCAGGTTTCGGCAAACTCTGGCGGGTGGAGAAATTCCTCGATTTTTTCTTTCACGCGCTCGGCGCCGTAGGGATTGTCGGTCTTGACCGTGATGCCGTGGAGCGCGTAACCGAGATCGTAAAGTTCCTGGCCGATGTAAATCGGCACGAGCAAAAACTGGGAATCATGCAAATAATGGCCGGTCTCATAAATCCCGGTGACGGTTAGCTCTTTCGGCAAAATCACGTCGCGCAACTCATCAACTGCTTTTTTCTCATCCGTGCCCTTTGCGTTTTCAAGCTTCTTAATTCCATCGAGAATCTGCCCTAGATTGCCGGGCGAATAGACGGTCAGCTTATCGCCCACGTGAATGTGGAGATTGCGTGCGAGCTCGATGCCGAGCACGGTCGATTCGCCGTCCAGGTCAAGTTTGCCTTCCTTGATGAACTTGCGTAGCGGGATGACTTTTTCCTCCTGCACAGGATCTACGCCGCGGATCATAGGCGCGAGCCGGCGATTCGCGAACTCGACAATCACCGGCCCTTGCACGTACGGCGCAGTCGCGACCACGCCTGGCACATTGTCGATCTTTGTTTTTAGCGGGCGCCAATCGCGTAAGATGTCCTCGGTTGTGACGAGAATGTGCGCATCGAAATCGATCACTTTCTGACGCAGCTCGCGGTCAAACCCAGTCATGACGGAGATCACGAGAATCAGCACCGTGACGCCGAGCATCACGCCGAGAATTGAGATCAACGTAATGATGGAGAGAAACGTGCGCTTTGGTTTTAAGTATCGTAGCGCGAGAAAGAGACTGAACGGCAGTTTCAAACTGCCGATATGTTGGCTGCGAACGCAGCGGTTTACAACCCAACGGGATGACGCGCTTGAAAGCCCCAGGTGTCGCGACCGTCGGTGTACCAGCGCGGTCCGACATCGCCGCCGTAGCGTATGTCCGTAGTATCGAGGCGCAAACCGGCAATTACGACGAAGGTGTGACCGCGTCGTGAGTAGATCGTGATCCAACGCCCGCGGCCGCGCTCGCCATAACTAAGGAAATCGCTCGAGGGTAACGGTTGACTCAAACCGCCGGCATAATGCAGCGCGAACGAAACCGCGCCAGAACAATCATACCCAGAATCGGAGAAGGAGCCGTGACCACCGCCCCAAACGTATGGTCGGATGGCGGATCGTGTTCACTGCCCAGATCGCATTCTTCACGCGGTCCGGCGCGTTCGCTGGCGCAGAGGCGACACCGTGGCGCAGCACGGCGCGGTTGCCGGAAACTGTCGGGTGAGAACTACCAGTCACTTCAGATTCAGCGCGCACATCGTCTTCCTCGCGAACGATCGGCTCGGCGCGTGGAACTGCGCGCGGTGCATAATACGCCACCTGTATCGGTGTCGATGGATGTGGCAAAGGTCGATCTAGCGAGAATGGTTGCAGCGGAACGTTGGCCGGTCGTCCTTCATAGACGAGCTCGCAATGGCGAACACGACGAACGGGCGTTGGTTCTCCAAAAGCATTCGAAATTGAAAGTGCGAACGCAACTATGATGAAGCAGTCGAATCGAGCGCGCAATCGCCCGGCGAAAAACGAGACCGACATTGCCTCGTCAAAGGAGCTGTTTCCGCGCCAAGGAACGACGCAGCGGCGTTGAACGAGCGCGATTGATTTTACCTGTTTGTTACATCGTCGTTTCGACTAACCGCGCGCTAACTTTTCAGTGCGTACGCTTGTAGATCTTCGAGCGTGACGAACTCGAGCGCGGATGCGTGCGTCGCTTCAAGATCGACAGGCGCGGCGCGACCGTGCTCCAGAGCAGCTTTCCAGCGCGTGACGCAGACACACCATCTGTCACCCGGTTTCAATCCCGGAAAGCCCCATTCCGGAATCGGTGTAACGAGGTCGTTGCCATCGAGCACGGAAAAATCGAGAAACTCGCGCGTCACTTGCACGCAGACGGTATGCTGGCCGATGTCTTCGCTCCCGGTGCGGCAAAAGCCGTCACGATAAAATCCGGTCAACGGATCGCGGCAACAACATTTCAGTTCGGTTCCGAGCACGTTTGTCGGCATAATGGTTTCCTTGAAACATCGATAATCTGGATGGCCACGGCAAGATCGACAATGCGCTGCCGCCAGATTGTCTTGACGCGCCGGGTCGCCCGACATCTAAGATCGGCAAGCACATTGGCAGGGACGCGCCTCCGGGAACGCCCGTAGGCCGTCAAAATAATTGAACCTTCTTGGAGAACCGTCCCTACTTATGTCGAAGCGAACCATAATAGTTTACTGGCTCATGCCGGCCAGGGATGAGCGGGAATTGTTCTGCGATATTATCTGGATTCTCTACAAGGATTTCCACGCTCCGAATTTCGATCCGCACCTAACGATCTTTGCGACGAAGGAAGATCGACAATCACCCACAAAAATTTTGAGCCAAATGCGTTCCGCCCCCATTCGGCTGCGTGTTCGCGGTGTTGGCTTTTCCTCGCCGTTTAGGAAAACACTTTTCATCCGATTCGTGTCGAGTAAGGCCCTCAACAACTTGATTATCGATCTTGCGCGCGCCACGAAATCCCCCGCCAAGCCAGTGCGTGATCCACACCTGAGCTTGCTCTATAAAAATATTTCGGTGGCGACGAAGAGGGAGCTTGCCCGGACCATCAAACTCCCATTTCGCGAAGTTCTTTTCGATTCGATTGTCGCAGTCCGGTGCGTGTCGCCGACGAAAGTGAAGGCCGATGTGGAGGCCTGGCGCATGGTTGCCAGAAAATCGTTGCGAGAATAGTTGATTGAAATCTTCTCCTTCGGTTGGAGCTTTATGTACCTGTGGACGCGAAGACGAAAATTTTTGGTCAACACGACGACGCGACAATCAAGCAAATCGAGACATGCGTTGCGGCGGGTGGGGAGCGCGGCGTGCTGTGCGCGGACGGGCACAAAGGGTATGCCCAGCCTATCGGCGGCGTGGTTGCCTATAAGGATAAAATTTCATTGAGCGGTGTCGGATTCGATATCGCATGCGGCAATCTCGCAATTCTGACGGACGCAAAGCGCGAGCAACTCGCGCTGAAGATCAACAAGATCATGGACGACGTAGTGGGCCACATTTCATTCGGCATCGGTCGCAAGAGCAAAACCCGTGTTGAACACGAGCTGTTCGATGATCCGGCGTGGCAGTTAAAACCGATGCGCGATTTGAAATCGATGGCCGCCGATCAGCTCGGTACGGTGGGCGGCGGGAATCATTATGTCGATCTTTTCGCCGATGAACAGGACCGACTCTGGGTCGGCGTGCATTTCGGTTCGCGGGGACTTGGGCACAAAACGGCCACGCATTTTTTGAAGGCGGCCGGTGGCAAAGATGGCATGGATGTGCCGCCAACCGTGGTTGAGGAAAAATCAGAGATCGGTCACGATTACCTGGCTGGAATGCATCTGGCGGGTCGGTACGCATATGCCGGACGTGAAGCGGTAGCGCGACATGTTGCACGAAATATTCTCGGCGCGAACGTTGTCGAGGAAGTGCACAATCATCACAACTTCGCTTGGCGTGAAAAACATGATGGCGAGGAATATTGGGTGGTGCGCAAAGGCGCGACACCAGCGTTTCCGGGACAAAAAGGATTTGTCGGCGGTAGCATGGGCGATGACGCGGTGATCATCGAAGGCATCGATTCCCCGACTTCGCACGAGGCGCTTTTTTCGACAATCCACGGAGCCGGCCGAATCATGTCGCGCACCGCGGCGAAAGGGAAGTTCGTTAAGGTTGGCAACAAACGTATTCGCCAGGACGGACTCGTTAGACACGACGAAATGATGAAGTGGCTGCATGAACGGCATATTGTTTTACGCGGCGGCGATCTCGATGAAGCGCCGCAAGCGTATCGGCGTTTGCCCGATGTGCTCGCCGGGCATGCCGGAACGATCCGGGTATTGCACACGTTGCATCCGCTTGGAGTGGCCATGGCCGGCTGCGACATTGTGGATCCGTACAAGGACTGATCGCCAATTCCCGCTATGTTTAGAACCAAGGAGAATTGGCGTCTGGTGATTTTTGTCGCGGTCGTTCTCATTGTGCCAGCGGTCGCTAGTCACCTGGCGCCGATCAAGACGCATTTCGACGCGAAACCGATCGTCTATCTCCAGGCCAAAAAGCCCCATGTCGTGATTCTGAGCGATTCTATGGTGGATAACGGTGTCGATCCGGAGTTGCTCGGGAAGTTACTGGGCGGTCGTCGGGTAGAGCTTCTCTGGTATGGAGGCGCGGCCTCTGCGTCGTGGTACTTCAGACTCAAGAACTACATTGTGGCATCAGGTGTTCACCCGGAGTTAGTCTGCATTCTTTTTCGTGATCGCGTTCTGACCGATCCGCGTTTCCGGACAGAAGGGAGCTATCGGTCGAAATTGGAAGCAGCAATGCATGAGAACGAGCCCATTTACCGGCTTGTCCTCGGCCAACGGTCCGCCGAGGAAGGGGATCTGCACCGGTGGGTGGATATACTGTATCCACTAAATGCGCGTCGCCACGCCCAGCACGAGAAGATTGAACAGACATCAATGCGTCTTGTCGCTAACGCGGGTGTTGCTGTCCCCGAGCTAAGGCGTTGGATTAATGAGACGTTCGCCCTAACAAACTTGGGCGGCGCAGCGGCCGAAGAAGCCGCGGCTATCAGCAAAGAAAAACAAACCGAGTTTGATCCGGACCCGCGGCGGAGTTTTCTGCCGCACATTGTTGCAGCTGCCGCGGAAGCGCGCATCCCCCTTTGTTTCCTGCGCGTAAAACGGCACCCGGGCGCGGACGGCTTGGTTCAACAAGACGAACAGTTACCCAGATACATCGCTCATTTACGGAACTGGATCGAAAGCCAGGGCTGTTATTTTATCGAGGACACTGACAACCCGGCACGCGTACAAGACATGTATTTGCAGCCGGGCGATGATCACATGGGACCGTGGGCAAAGGAACGATCGACCAAGCTCTATGCCGATAAATTGCGGCCGCTATTGTTGCCGTGACGTTCCATTCCCTCAGCTATCTCGTCTTCCTACCTGTGGTGCTGGCGCTGTATTGGGCGCTGCCACGGCGCGGCCAGAATGTTTTGCTGGTTGGCGCCAGCTATGTCTTTTACGGATGGGAACATCCGTGGTTTTTGCTTCCGTTGTGGGGATCGACTCTGGTCGATTACAGCTGCGCGCTGGGCATGGAGCGCTTTCCAGTCCGGCGCCGCTTGTTTCTAGTCACCAGCATTATCGCCAGCGTGGCGTTGTTAGGCACATTTAAATACGCTGGTTTCGTTTTGGAGAATGTCAATGTGCTCTTGAGGCATTTCGGTAGCGATCCTTTGCGCGTCGTGTTCCAGCTCGTGCTACCGGCCGGCCTTTCGTTCTATACTTTTCAATCCATCGGCTACGTCGTTGACGTGTATGTCGGAAGAGTCCGGGCTGAACACAATCTGCTCGATTACGCGCTCTACGTTTCGTTTTTTCCTCAACTCGTGGCCGGTCCGATTGAACGGGCCGGTCACATGTTGCCGCAATATCACAGTGGCCGCATTTTCGACCCAGTCGGATGGCGCGCCGGGCTGGGCTTGATGCTGTGGGGCTTTTTCAAAAAAGTTGTCATCGCCGATAACACTGCGCCCATCGTCAACAAGGTCTTCGCATTGACCCATCCGTCATTTCCAGTGATCTGGGCGGGAGTACCTTGCATTTGCGGTGCAAATTTACGCTGACTTTTCGGGTTATACCGACATCGCGCGCGGCACGGCTCGCCTGCTTGGGATCGAACTAATGCGTAATTTCAATCACCCTTACGTCGCCACATCGCCCGCTGATTTCTGGCGGCGCTGGCACATTTCCCTATCGAGCTGGTTGCGTGACTTCATCTATATTCCTCTGGGCGGAAACCGCGGCGGACCGGCGCGGGCCTCTTTCAACTTGATCGCGACGTTTGCCATTAGCGGCCTCTGGCACGGAGCCTCATGGAACTACGTGCTTTGGGGACTCTACTGGGGTTTCTTGATTCTCGCTCAGCGGTTTCTTCGTTGGCTCGGCGTTACCCAATGGTTTCCATGGCTGGCTAAAGTTGTGATCACTTTTGGCCTGACTTGCGTCGGCTGGCTGCTGTTTCGGGAACGTAACCTCAATAAAATTCTCAACGATTTCGCACAATTAGCGGTAGCCACATCGATGGATCAGTGGTGGGTCGGAGCCTATCTGGCAACGCTGGTGATCGTCTATGCTGCGCCGCTATTAATTCATCTCGCCGCTACGTCGGACTTCGCGCGGCAACGTCTCGCGATCACATGGCCGAGTTTAGGATTAATCGGAGAGGCCGGTGTTGCCGCGTTGCTGCTGTTCGGGATCGTGTTCGCCCGCAGCGTAACCACCTCTGACTTTATTTACTTTCAGTTTTAGTGGTGTGGCTGCATCTCAGATTTCGATGATGCGGTAGCTTTTGCCTGTCTTCTCCAGCAACGACGGTGCCGAGACATTGTAAATGGGAACGCCCGTAGCCGTGACTCCTTCTACCGCTCCATTCTGGGCGGTGCCGTGGAAAGCGGCGGTGAGTCGAAACTGGTTGATCGGTTCTTCGAGTTGCGTCGAGCCGAGGGAGGGAAGGACTTCCGGCGACTCGCCTTCGCAGGTTTGGCCGCTGGATACCCGCTGCGAGGTAAAGGTGGCGGAATTAGAATTCTGGACCGCTGATATTCGTCCTGCGGCGAATAGTTAAGATTGGGGTGTTGTCACCGGCGATGCCGAGGGCGTTTGCCCAGGCCAGGTCGTCGATGTCGGCGCCGGAGTCTGGGAAGGTGTTGGGCTTGGTGAAGCGCTGGCGATTTTTGCCAGCTCATCGTCCAACAATCTCCGTTCCTCGGCGTAAATAACTCCGCGGTGAGCTGTCTCGATGTATTCCTTGGCCGCATCTATTTGGTTGTCGTCGAGTAGCAGAACGGCTACGTAAACCGCCGCATGGGGATCGTGTAGCTGGTCGGGCGCCAATTTTTTAATAATGTCAAGCCCCTCGGTAGTGCGGCCGATCGTATAAAGCGAGAAGGCGTAGGTGACGGCGCAGTTGGTATCGAGCGGCGCGCGCTCATAAGCCTCTCTGGCCAGTTCCTGCGCTTGCTTTGTGTTTTGATCGATATTCAACCCGAGGCGGGCGAGGTTGGCGGTAATGGCGACTTCGTTAGGCGAGCTTTCGTGCAGGCGCTGAAGCACGTCGTAGAGCTTTTTCAGATCGTTATTTCCTCGATAAAGACGGTAAAGCGCATCGAGAGCTTCGCGACGGGTCGCAGGATTTCGTGAAAGTCGCGACCAAAGCTGCTCGGCTTCGATCGACATGTTCCATTTTGCGGCGATCCGCGCCAATTTAACGTCCCGATCAGGCTGGTCGTTGGCGGCGCTTTCTGCCGCGCGCCAGAGAGAATCGAACTCGGCGTCGGCGCCGGATTGGTGGGAATGATGAGCACTGACTGCCTGATAGGCGAGCCGGAGAAAATCTGCATCGCCCCACGAACCATTGCGTGTCCAACGCCGTAAACGCGACCAGTTTTTTACTTCGGCGAAGGCTTCGGCAACGGCGATGGCAGCCGGGGGTTGTTCGGTCGATTTCACCGGCAGCTTTTCCATCCATTTCAGAACTTCGCCGGCGAGTCCGTTTTCATTCATCCATTCCATGAGCAGCGCCAGATTGGATGGATCACGCGCGGCGACCGGTTTTACCTTCTCGAAGAGCGCTGCGAATTTTTTTTCGTTGAGCTTGCGATAGAAGTTCAGGCAAAGCAGATAATCGGCGAAGGTAACCTCCGGAGACATCTGGAGATCTTGCGCAAATGCTTCCGCTGCCCCGAGCTCGTTGCGCTCGACCGCGTCAGTTAGAAGAGCGCGAAGCGCACCGGTGCGGAATTCGACGCTTTGCTGCGCGAGGCGTTCAAGCGCAACCCGCGCATTCGCGCTTTTCTCCGCATCGGATGACCTGATTTGGAGCACGGCCAGATTAAATTGGTAGAGGTCGTTGCGCGGGTCTTTTCGGACTGCAGCAGCAAATTGCGACTCCTGTTCGGCAAAATTTCCTTCCGCCCGCGCGAGCCAACCGGCCACCACATGATAGGGCGCTAGGTCGCGCTGTTGCGGCGGAACATTCGACAATGCTTTTCGCGCGAGATCAAGTCGACCAAAGCGCAGTGCGGCCGAAGCAAGATTCAGCTGACTGTCGATGTCGTGCGGCAACAAGCGCGCAATCTGCGCACGCCACGCAACCGTCTCCTCGAGATTCTGTTTTTCGCTCGCCTCGGCCAAGACTTCGTAGGCGCGCAACGAATCGTGATGCAATTTCAGCACTTCCCGCGCGGCATCACTGGCCGCAGCAAAGTCGTTCGAACGAAGCATTATGGTGGCGCGATTGAGCAATCGCGTTTCGCGCCAGGTGGCGAATGCTTTGGAACCATAAGTGACGAACACAATTCCCAGCACGACCGCCAAGGCCGTCGCGGCAATCACAATCGCAACGCGAGCGGGCATCAGATGATGGCGCAGAATGAGCAAAGAATCGACGCCTGGCAAAGAACGAACTCTTCGTTTGCGCCGCACGCGTACGACCTTTACCGCCATCCTGTCTTCTATGCCGGAGGCCGCGGAGAATGCAACTCGCGGGCCAAATCGATTTGGGTCGGGGCTACACTTCTGCCGTGCGCTGAGATTCGCGGACGACCGGAACGTCTTGGAGTTGTTCGGCCACTTGCTCACGCAAGCGCCCGCCCCACACATAGCGCGCGAGCAAAACCTTAATAGTCGCGGTGAGCGGCACGGCGAGAATCGGCCCAAGTAACCCGCCGATCAACAAGCCCCAGACAAAGATCGATACGATCACAGTCATCGGGTGAAGACCCACCGAATTACCGACGATGCGCGGAGCGTAAAACATTCCTTCGAGATTTTGGATGACGATAAAAATGATGGTCACCCAAAAGGGATGCCAGAAGTCGCCCCATTGAAAAGCGGCGATGAGCACCGCAGGAATCCAACAAATCACGATGCCGATGTAAGGAATCATGGTCAGGATGACAACGAGAACACCGATGAGCGGCGCGAAATTGAGGCCGAGAATTGTCAGGGCGCTGCCGATGAGTGCGCCATCGACAAGGCAAACGAGCAGTTGCCCGCGAAAATAAGCGACGATGTAGCCGTTGATCTCCGACAAAGCCTCGGCCAGTTCGTCTTTGAGCGGAGAAGCTCGCAGCGGCAGATAATCTTTCCAATTCCGCTCGATCGCAGGTCGCTCTTTTAAAAAGAAAAATAAATAGATCGGCACCATGATGAGGCTGAAAAGAAAACCGGCGACGCCGAGAAATCCGCCGATGCTTTTCTTGAGAATATCCCAGAGCTTCTCGGTCAAGGTTGGGAAGTAGCGTCCGAGATTGGGAATTAATTTTTCGACGTCTACTTGAATGTGCTGCCGGTCCGCTGAACTAATTTTGGAAGGCGCAGGAGCGATTTCTTCGGTCGGCGTGGCGGATGGTTCTAGAGTAGGAGCTGGTTGTGGGTGCGGCGAGGGTGACGGCCCGAGGAAAAGATTTACGATGCTGGTGGTAAGTGATGTACTTTTTCCGCGTGCACCGCTCGCTGGGCCGAAAGCGCGATTGTAACGAACGATAAGATCGACAACACGGTCGCGCGCGGTTTGCGTGTAGGTGGGAAGCTGTTTGGCGAAATTGGCGCTCTGCATTGAAATGGTCGGGACCACCCACCAGATCAAAGATCCGAGCGCCAAAAAAGCAGCGCAAAAGATGACGCCGATTGCCGGGGTCCGCTTCATTCCGCGCCTGCACATTTTTGTCACGAGCGGATCGAGCAGATAGGCGAGGATGGCCGCGATCGCCACCGGAATCAAAATTGGTTGCAGGAAGCTGATAATACTCGCGCCAACCCAGACCACTGCGCCCGCAATGACGATCAGAAAAACGACAAAGAGAGCGGTGAGCGCAGCCCACATCGTTTTTTGCTGCCACGGTGTCGGGTATTTGCTCATGTTATGGCGTAAAGACCCAAACGTCGAAGGTCCAACGTTGAAGGTCCAACATCGAATGGCAGGCGTCCGCTCTCGTTCGGTGTGGCTATTTGACCTTGGATGTTCGACATCGTCAAAATCACTCGATCGGATTTGCATTCGGAGGCTGGCCCTTGCTCATCCTGGTTTTCGTACGGTCGATCTTTTCGGCGAGGCGTTTGTTTTGCGGATCAAGCGCCAGGGCCTTTTGCCAGGTCTCCATCGCTTGCGCGATTTGATTCAGCTTTGCATAAGCGTCGCCAATGTGCTCGAAAACGACCGGGTCGTCGTGCTTCATTTTTTGAGCCGCGCGAAGCAGATCATTCAATGCCGCCTCAACCTTTCCCTGACGGAATTCCAGCCAGCCGAGCGTGTCGAGGTAGGCGCCGTTGTTTGGGTCGAGTTGCAAAGCGCGTTTGATCAGCTCCTGCGCTTCATCGAGATGCAAATTGTGATCGGCCCACATGTAAGCGAGGTAATTGCAGGCATCGGCAGCGCTGGCCGGATCGACCGCGATTGATTTTTTGAAAAGGTCGGCCGCTTTGTCATAAAGGCCTGCCGCTTCCGCAGCTGCCCCGTAGTCGAAATAGAAACGAGCGTTTACCATTTCCGAATCTTCGAGCTCTGCCTCGTGCAGAGCTTCCTCGAAGGTGGCGACGGCTTGCTCCGAATGTTTCGCCTCCCGTTGCGCGATTGCGAGATAGTAGATTATTTCCGGCGCGCCGGGAAAACGTTGACGCGCTTCGCTTAGGATCTTCATCGCTCGCTCATTCTCCTTCAGCGGGCCAAGAAGAAGCTCAGCCAAATGCATGTAACTGCTAGCGCGGCTAGGATTGATTAGCAGGCTCTGCTCATAATTGGCTGCCGCCTTAGCGAAGAGTGCTTTTGCCTGCGCGGTTTGGTTTGCTCGCAGCAGAGATCTCCCGGCATCATCGAGCAGACCAGCAAGCAAATCATACGGCTGAGATTTTTCCGGGTGCTGTTTGATTACTTGCTCCAACGTCTCGATCGCTTTGTCGCGCTGATTAGTTAGAACAAAACCGGTCGCAAGTTTTTCCCGCGCGCTCGTGTCGTCGGGTTGTAACTCGAGCAGACGTAAATAGAGGGGGATGGCTTGATTTATTTGTTGCGACGCCGCGTAGTAATCCGCGATCTCCTTTAGAACTGCCGCATCATCGCCGGCATGTGCGGCCGCTTTTTTGAAGATTTCATTAACGCGAGCTACTTGCTCAGGCTTTGCGGGCGAATCCGATTTGAAGACAATCGCGGCGTAGAGTTTTCCGAGCCGCGTCCAGAACCCGGGATCGTCCGTATGCACTTTCGCGGCGCGCTCCAATGATTGGAGCGCCTTTTTTTCATCGCCAGTCGCAACGGCAATCTCGAAAAGCCGCTCGTAGGCGTCGATGTTCCGCGGATCGATGGCTACGGCACGATTGGCGTAATCGATTGCCTCGTCGGTCCGCTTGAGATAGTTCGCGTAGATGAAGGCCAGTTGCAGAAACGGCTCAGACGCATTGGGATTTGTCTTGATCGCATCTTTCAAAACGTCAATCGCTTCCGGGAAATCTTCGTCGCGGGCGAGCAATGCGGCGACGCGAGAAGCCAGCTCAGATTGACCTGGATCGACATTAAGAACTTTTCGATACGCGCCGAGCGCCTTTTCCATTTCTCCGCTCTCTTCCAATGCAATTCCCTCAACGAAATGGGAGAGCGCGTCCGCTTTGTGTTCATTTTCCGGCCGCAAACTGAGATCTTTAGCTGGGTGCAGAGTGACGGAATCATCTTGTCGATCGGCTTTTTTCGGCAGCGGGATCGCCGGAACAAGCTGAGGCTGTGGAGACGGCGATTTGCGGCTGCGAGCGGATGCTGAACTTAATCCAGTGAAGAAAAACGCGATCAACAAAAGCGGATGAATTATGCGTCGGTTTTGATTCAACCGCTTCCTCATCTCTGCGATTCTAACCGCCCCGCGTTCGGCTTGCAAACCAGAGCCCTTGCGCCTAACGAGTGGATGATTCGGATCGGCCGCGCTTACGCCTTGTAGCGCAACCGCTTTTTATGACGATTGGCCCTCATGCGCTTGCGACGCTTGTGCTTGGAAATCTTCGCTTTGCGTCGCTTCTTGAGTGAACCCATGATTGAACCTTTAATTACGGATCGTTTAATTCGAATGGAGCATTTTCGGCGCGCGGCGGCAAGTTAACTTCTCATTTTGATTCACGTTTTCCGCCAAAGACCCACATGCTCCTTTCGCGCGTTGTGCCGTTATGATTCAAAAGGGATGATAAAATCCCAGTCCCCCGGGTTCGTAGTCTTCGATCTGGCGAAAACGCAGTTTCCGAATTCCGACGGCACCGAGCCCCATTGATTCCGCGATTCCGGCGACGGTTTCACTAGGAGAATCGTCGTCAGCAAGTCTCATCCAGCCGTAACAGATCCCGCAAACTGGCAATTGCGACTTGACCAGAATCTGGCGGTTGGTTCAGGGCTGTTCGGACCGCAGGCTTGTGCTGCGTCCCGATGTCGATACCACCGACGCTTCCCAATACCGATCGGCGCATATCAGCCATGAGGTTGATGTACAAAAGGAGATCGGGCTGGTGGGATTTGAACCCACGGCCTCCTCGTCCCGAACGAGGCGCTCTACCAAGCTGAGCCACAGCCCGTCAATTGGAACTGGAAAGATCTGTTACACCCAACCGGCGCAATGTCCACGCGATTCTGCGGGGCACATCCAATTCACGTCGGCGAACGGCTCAATGCAACTCAGAGATTTTGCCAGGAAAAGTGACTGCTGAAAAATTCTTTTTGTGCGCGTGAGAAATTCCATTGGGGAGCTGTGAGCTGAAAGCGCAGTTGCTCGTTTTTACGATTCAAAAACATCACAGAACGCGTATATGGATTACCATACCAATCATAACTGATTACCACGAGAAAGGTCTCTTTATTTTCGATAAGGAGCGAATTTTTCTGCTGGGCTACCATGGTGACGTGCGTTGCGGTGCCCGGTACAGAGGCAATTACCTCCTCGGACAGCCGTTTCATCGTCGCGTCGTCGAAAACTTCGGATTGAGCTAGCTTGACTCGGCTAATCACCGCTTCGGCGCTTGATCCACTCTCGGGGTGAAGAACAAGACGGTCCGCGGTGCCGGAATATTGCCAACCACGCGGCGGTGTATAGGTAACCTGCCGTCCATCGTCGGAAAACACCAGATGCTTGAACTTCACCCCATCCAGGTCGTATTGAGTCACTTTCGGCGTTAGTTGTAAATCAGCTCGCGCGGAACTCGCCAAAAGCAAGACAGCGAACGTGAATGTTACTGCAGGAACCATCTACCTTTTACGTAGCTGTAGACCATCAGCGAACCGGGAGGTGGTCGGACCTTGAAATTCGTATCGAAATACCAGTGCCGGGTAGGCGGCACATAAACGTTGGCCTTCCCCCATTCGCCAGTCGACTGCTGACTTTGATAAAGCTCCACCATTGATCCATAGTAAGTGAGAATGGCGTGCGACCAATCTTCGAGGAAACGCGGGAAATTTTCCGCGCCGCCGCTGTAGGAACCGTCACCTCCCACGGAAGCGGTTGGAACAATGCCGGCCAAAACCGCGGTGTTGACGGTGGTGTTGCTCGCGACGCGCGAGCTGGTTCCGGCATATGAATTCGCATCGTTCCAGGAATTGGAGAGAACGTTCACCGCGTCGGCAATGACTGCACATGGTGCGCGTGTATAACCTGAGACTTGTGGGGTCGTCGGATCGCCGGGATTGCCGTTTGAAGGCGGAGTTCCGCCGGTATTAAAGTCACCTTGAATGTAGATTGGATTCAAACTTGCGACGGTCAGTCCTGTGGATGGTATTTTTGAACCATTTAGCAAACGCACGCCACGTCTTGAAGCGGAAGTATTGCTGTTATCGTAAATGAAGACGATGCCATTGAAGCTCGATGATTTGTATGTAGGAGAGGGTCCGCCGGTATTATTCTCAACCTTGCTGATATCTAAAGTAACGAGACGGATGTTCGCAATCTCTCGATTATCCTGGATAGTTTGGTTCGTTGAAATCGCGCTATTGAACATTTGGTATAGCGAGTTCGAGTTATTAAACGCCGTTATTGTCCCATCGGAGTTTGGCTGGCCGATCGTGACGTTATTGCCAGCATCGATTTTGATGGCGACACTCGCCTGGTCCCAATAACGCGAGCCGAACAGGGGATCCGAGTAACCGGCGACGGGAACCTGAATCAGTTCGTGGTAACTGTCATTATTTGGATTAGTGTCAGTCGGTACTGAATATCGAGGTGGAATCCATTCCGAATGGCTGCAAGGCGACGTCCCGAGCCGGCGGCAAGTTAGGAGGCCAGTTTGGGTTCGTGGGTGTTTCCGGGTGCTGACCGTCGCCGGGCATGAAGCTAATGAACCAATCCGAAGCGTAGGTGACTTTGTCTGCGAACGTTAGCGTGTTATGCGCAGTGTAGAGGTTGGAGTTCGTGTTAACCCATCCTGTTACGGTGAACGGTGGCCCCGGATGAATTTCCAAAGGATCAACATAGAAAATCGCAAAATTCCAAGGCGAAAGCTGTTGTTTGGAGAAGACGCGACGAACCTTTGACACAATGTTCCCCCTTAGAGTTGGTAGCGTGACGTTGGCAGAGGCAAGATAGTTATATGTCGCAGAGGTCGTGTTTATCGTGCCAGTTTGGGCCATCCCTACCGCTGGAGCAGGCGCGATTCCGGAGCCTCCTAGTGGCTGGAGTGTGCCATCGAGCGCCACGATCTTTATGTTCGAGATCGTGTAAGTTCCGTCGTACTCATCGGTTAAGTCGGGAATTGTTCCAGCCTTGGCGAACTTTGAGACATTGGGCAAATTCAATTGTGAATATGTCGGTAGTGGAACACTTACGAAAGAACTTGTGGGTAGTGGTGTCGTCGGTATCGCGCGGCAGATCGCTCGCCAGTTGGTAAACAACTGCTCAATGGTGGCGTCTGCGGCCGCCATCGCGCTCTGCAGCGTAGTTGTACGCTGCACGATCCGATTGATCGTTGTTGTGTATTCCGCGGCGATACCGGCTATGACCAATAGTGTTGCCATCGTCACAATGACAACGACAATTGAACCGCCGGATCGTTTATGAAAACCATTTGTTCTCATTGGTAAGTGGTAAGTCGTGATTTCATGGGAACCTGGCCATTTAAGAAAATGTTTGCCCCTTTAAATCCGCGGTTGCTGTAGTTAGGATCGGCGGTTGAGAGATTAATGGCGCAAACGAACCGGTAGTAGAGTGCACCGGCCGGTGTAAGTGGCGTACTGAACGGAATCGCGCTGGTGATATCGTTACCCAACACTCCGAAGGATTTCTTGGTGGTCGGGCCCTTCCACTGCAGATTACCATTTGCAACCGTGTATGAGCAACGATCGGTAATGAAGCAGACGATCGTATAGGTGCTTGTGCCGGTGATTGCCACTGGGAGATTGTGTGCCAGTGTGACCGTGAAACTACTGCTGTTTCCGCTGACGGCGGTGATGTCGTCCTCGATTTGATGCGTTGGGACGATTAGTCTTTGACCAACTACTGGTGTTGGTCCTGTTCCGGAGGTGAGCGTTATCGTGATCTGACTCTGGCTTGTAGCTGCGTCCGACGTAATTTTATGCGGTCCGCTTGACCACTCCTGAAACCCAATTCCCGCTGCCGGTCCCGCCCCGATAACTTGATTGCCGTTCACATCGAGAAGGTACGGCAGCGAGATCGCCGAATGCAGATCTTGTAGCATTTGTACCATGGCGGTGCGCGCCTGCTCGTGGGCCGTGTTGACTGCGGTATTCTTGGCCCCCAGAACCGTGCTCACATTCAGCAGGGCGTAGAGTGCGAGGCCCACGGCGCCAAGGATCGCCGTGGAAAATCCCAGCTCTATCAATGTATAGCCGCGGTCGTTCGTGCAGAGCCTCATATGTCAGATGTACGGATCGTGCTCATCGAAAAAGAGTAGTTTCGGTTCAGGTACGTGTAAGTGATGGTGACAACGGCCTTGTACATGGTCAGAGGGAAGGTGGTTGACCCGCTGGTATAAGTTGAGCTCACATCAGTTATAATCGTGGTCATCGTCCCCGAGACGATAACTCCCGTATTAGGATCTTGATACACTGAGACGTTGTTTTGTGTCTGGGTGCCGATTTTCAACTCCGGAGGAATCTGAGCACTGCCATCTGGATTCGTCTTTTGGGGGTTAAACGGGCTGTCCGATTGGATCAGGTCGATCCGGTTCATCACGGCGGTATAGGCGCCTGTGGCGTTGCGACTCATGCTAGCAATCGAGTTGAACTTTGTAAGCGCTCCAACGGTACAAGCGACGCCGATGCCCAGGATGGTCATGCCGACGGCGGCTTCGACCATGGTGAAACCAGCACTGGTGCGATTGGACCGACCGCGACATTTATTCATTTAGATGAATGCCACGATTGAAGTCGCGGCAGCGATGTTGGAGATTAACTGGCACGGCTGCTTCGAGGAAGGTATGGGTTGGCCTCGAACTGCAGATTTGGCTGGGGAACATAGTATGGAAATTATTATAATTATGAGCAGGAATTATACCGATTTTCTCGTTTTTGCGAACACAGTCGCGGCTGTTTTCTCAAAACTGCTATTTATCTCAAAGTTGCGAGACAGGTTGAGTTCGGTCATTTAGCGACAAATATCCCGAAAAAGACATAAGCCCTTGATGTCTTGAACAAAATCGTTGACAAGCCAGGACATGCCTCGCAATGTCTGTGCTCGTTTTTTATGCTCGCCCTGCGCCTTACAACGTCCGCACTCGCCGGCGGCTCACCCATGATTCTCCAATTCCCGACGGAAGCAAACTGCGCCGTCAGATCCTTGCGCCATATGACGACCCAACTCCTCCAGGAAGCAGCTCAAGTAATTCCAAATCAGCAACTCTTGATTAATGTTGTTTCCAAGCGCGTGCGCCAGCTCGGCTTGGGGCACCGGCCAATGGTGGAGACAACCCCGCGGATGTCGCTGACCGATATCGCGCTCAAGGAGATCGTCGCCGGCAAGCTCGCTTACGAATCGCTCACGGGCTCATCGGACAACGAGTAGGTCGTCCTGCAGGCGCCCGGCCTGCGTTTCAATATGGCCGCCGAGTCGATCCTTAATCGCAAGGCGCTGCGCGATTTTCACGTGCTCGAGCGCTACGAAGCCGGTATCGAGTTGAAAGGAAGCGAGGTCAAATCGATCCGTGCCGGCAAAGCCAACATCAGCGACGCCTTTGCTCGCATTGAGAACGGCGAAGCCTTTCTCTACAATGCTGACATCCAGCCCTACGAGCGTGCTAGTCATGAAATTCCCGCTGCGAAGCGCACCCGTAAATTGTTGTTACATCGCGAGCAGATCGACAAGCTGTATGGCGAAACGCAGGTGAAAGGGCGCGCGCTGGTTGTTCTTAAGCTCTATTGGAAAAACGGGAAACTTAAAGCCGAGCTTGGCGTCGGCCTAGGCAAAGTCGCTCGAGATAAACGTGCTGAGCTCAAAAAGCGCGCGGTCGCCCGCGAAATCGCTCGCGAAGTCGCCCGCTTCAACCGCAAACACGTGTAACGTTCTCCTCCGTTCGATAATGCTGCAGTCTGCCGTCAACGAACTGCCAGCCAAGCCAACTTGACTGCTTTAAACGGTCAAGTTTCAGCCCGCATGCGCCCTGCCAGAACAAAAGTTCTCGTCTGCTCGCGTGCGCATATGCGAATCATCTTCAGATGCGCTGGTTGCTTTCCGTTCTCGTGCTTATCTTTGGAGGCTGGGCCGTAACCCGCCTGCGGCCAGGCCGTTTTTCATTTCAGGGGAGAGTCGTCCTCGTCAGCGGTGGATCGCGGGGACTTGGTTTAGTGTTGGCGCGCCAAATTTGTGATGAAGGCGGTCGGGTTGCAATCCTCGCGCGCGATGACGATGAACTTGAACGAGCGAAAAACGATTTGGCGGCACACGGCGGGGAGGTGCTTACCATCCGATGCGATTTACTCGAGCGCGCGCAGATCCAATCAGCCGTTCAGCAAACACTCGATCGGTTCGGCAGGATCGACGTTCTTGATTAACAATGCCGGCATCATCGAAGTCGGTCCGCTCGATCACATGAGCCGCGAAGATTTCGAGCGCAGCATGGGTGTGCATTTTTGGGCGCCCTATGAATTGACAATGCAAGTCGTTCCCGAAATGCGAAGACACGGCGGCGGTCGCATCGTCAATATCTCTTCCATCGGTGGAAAAATGGCAGTGCCGCACATGGCGCCATATTCCGCGAGCAAATTTGCCCTGATCGGTTTTTCTGACGCCGTTCGCGCTGAACTTGCGAACGATAACATTTTTGTAACGACTGTCGCGCCGGGTCTTATGCGCACTGGCTCGCACGTGAATGCAAAATTCAAAGGCAAGCACGACGCTGAGTTCGCCTGGTTTTCCGCTTCAAGCGGAATGCCGCTCATCTCGATGAAGGCGGAACGCGCCGCCAGAAAAATTCTGGCGGCGTGCCGCCGCGGCCAGCCTTCGCTTATCCTGACTTTCGCTGCCCGGGTCCAAGTTGTGGCGAACGCAGTGTTTCCGAATCTAGCAGGTCACGCGATGAAACTTGTGAATCGATTTTTGCCAAGATCCACGAGCGCAGAAGGAAATGAAGCGCACGCAGGTTATGAAACGCGTCGTTTAACTCCCGACTGGCTAACGCGCATGGCTGACGACGCCACCCAAAGAAACAACGAAGCCAAAAACGAATCGCTGTAGGCGCTGTCACTGACCGCGGCCTCAAGACGTTGGACGTTGAGCGTCCAGCGTTGGACAGTTTCTGCACGTGAGCAAGCGCCTTTTCGTCGCGATCGATCTTCCGGAGTCGCTCCAAAAAATCCTTGCCGATTTAAATCCGAAAATCCCCGGCGTCCGATGGACGGAACCGGAGCAAATGCATCTGACGCTCGGTTTTTTTGGGGATGTGCCAGAAGATGTCGATCTAAAGTTTCGCGAAAAACTAAGCTCAATTGAGTTCGGCGCGTTTTTTCTGCCGATCGCCGGTATTGGATGTTTTCCACCGAAAGGTCAGCCGAAAATTATCTGGATCGGCGTCGGCCGGGGCCATCCGCATCTATTCCAAGTGTACAAACGTGTTCAGGAAACAGCGCTTGCGGCCGGGCTCGAGCCCGAGCTGTATGCATGGCATCCGCACATCACACTGGGGCGCTGCCGCGAGGTTGATGCAGGCGTCGTGCGAAAATTTCTGAAAGCGAATGTCGATCTCGATGCGGGAATCATTCGTATCGACGTATTTTATCTCTATTCGAGCAAACTGACTCCCGCCGGTCCAATTCATACCCGCGAGCTCAGTGTTCGTTCTCGCGGCAGCGATGGAAAATCGTAGGCCCTCTCTGTGAGACCGCTGGCGTCTGGCGCAGACGCCCTACAACCCTTTGCTCGAGAGTGGCGCAGCAATATGCTCGAGCGATCTTCGCTCTGCCGGCACCCCGATTAACATTTCCGTCAGTGCTCCGAATACCATCAGCGCGGCTGCGACAAGATACCCCAAAAAGAGAGCAGTGGTTGATCCGGTGCCGATGATCCAGCCAAATAATACTGGCGCGCCAACACCGCCTGCCAGCGTTCCGACTGCATAAAAAAGTGCGATCGCCAGCGCGCGAATCTCCAACGGAAAAATTTCGCTCACTGTCAGGTAGGCTGAGCTTGCGGCGGCTGAGGCGATGAAGAAAATGACCGTCCACGCCAGCGTTTGCGTTTGCGCGGTCAGCAATCCCGCGTGAAAAAGCCAGCCTGTCAGCGCGAGCAAAATTCCGGCGGCTCCGTAAGTCGTAGCGATCATTTGTTTACGGCCGATCGTGTCGAACAAATGACCGAGTAGCAACGGCCCAAGCACATTTCCAAGTGCGAACGGTAAGTAGGTACCCGCCCACGCTGCGTTCCGGAACGTTGTAAAATCGCATCAAAACGAGCGCGTATGTGAAAAAGATCGCGTTGTAGAAAAAAGCTTGCGTCAGCATCAGGACAAAACCCAGGAAGGACCGCCGCCGATGTTCGTGCACGATCGCATTCCAAATTTCTCGCCACGGTGTATGGGTCCGCGTCCGAATCCGGGTGGGAAGCGCGTCACTCCAATACTCCTTCACTCCATTACTCCGCTCCGCAGCGCTCTTGGCTTCGACATCAGAAACAATGTATTCCGCCTCATCGTTTCGTCCGTGAATCATCAACCAGCGCGGACTCTCAGGAACCCAGCGGCGAAAGAAAATCACGATGAGCCCAAGCGTCGCGCCGATCCCGAATGCGCAACGCCAACCCAGCCAAATCGGCAGCCGTCGCGGATCGAGCAGCACAATCGTCGCGCCCGAACCGAGCGCTGCCCCAACCCAGTAGGAGCCGTTAATCATCAAGTCCACCTGGCCGCGCACGCGTGCCGGAATCAGTTCGTCGATCGCCGAATTAATCGCCGCGTATTCGCCGCCAATGCCCGCGCCCGTCAACGCGCGAAAAGCAGCGTAGCTCGCAAAACTCCATGAGAACGCGGACAGCGCCGTGCCGATGAGATACACCGCGACCGTGATGAAAAACAGTTTCTTTCGACCGAACCGATCCGTTCCGTAACCGAAAAGCAACGCACCGATCACCGCACCCGCAAGATAGCAAGTCGCGCTCGCGCCGACCTCAGTGTCAGTCAAGCCGAGCGTCTCATGGCGTGTTAAAATTCCGCCTAACGAACCGGCCAATGTGACTTCGAGGCCATCAAGAATCCAGGTCGCGCCGAGCGAGATCACGATCAGCCAATGCCACCGACTCCACGGCATTCGATCTAGCCGCGCCGGCACGTACGACTCAATAATCTCGTCAATTGCCATCCTGTCAGTCTCTCGAGCGAAGAGCTTCCTAAGCGCAAGGGGCGTCAGTCAAGAAATGCTCAATGAATAGATGAGATAAGCTTCGAAAGCGCTGGAACCGGCAAACAGCAAAGATCAACGTCGTGGCCCGCTCGTAACCGCTTCCACTCATCGCGAAGAGCCGCTAAACAGGCGGTTTTGCCCCAAAAGTGCAACTGCGGCTACCGATACTCGTAATCCGTGGAGAAGTATTTTCGCCAGAAGCATTGCCGCTTAACCACAACGAGGCTGAATTCGCAGTACATTTTTCCAATTGCTCTTTTACTGAGCCTTGGATGGAACCAAAATCGCGTCGCGCATACCATGCAGAAATTTTTTGTCAGCTGGAGCGATTGTCGCGAGCGCGCCGCGTAATTTCACCCGATCGCCTTCGACGAAATAGTAAGGGCAAAGACGAACTCGGCCCTTCATCGTTTTCAATTCGCTGGCACCTTGATCCCAATACTGATGTTCAAAGAGTCGGCCTTTGTGAAAGCGCTGCATGATCGTGGGCGACGACTCGAAGGTCACTAGTGCATGCTCGATCCTGCGCTCCCATTCGGCATGCGCGAGATCGGAGCCGAGCGCGATGCCGCGGCTGCCCCAGCCGAGCGGCGAAAATCCGCTCACCTTCAAAAGTAATTCTCGATCTTTCTGGCTGAACTTTGCCGCTTCGTGCCAATCGTGAATTTCCAGACGCGGGATCACCGCATGTTGCGGCAAGGGGGTCGGATCGAGCAGCCAGGAGTAGGGGATGACTTCCTGTAGCTTAATGAAATATTTGTCGCCAAGCTCGCGGCGCCAAAACTCGTGCAGCGGCTTCAACCAAAACAGCGCGAACCACATTTTCTCTTCGAGGTACGGCTTGATCGGCGGAGTAATTGTGATGCGTCTCTCCGCATTCGCGCGCAGTGCGTTGTCGATCTGCGGAATGTTCGGCAGATCGAACAGCTCAAAGAAGCGATAAACGGCGCGCGCGTCTCGTGGCTCATAATTTTCCGCCGCAGCGACGCGCCACGTCGCTGACGATGCTGGATGCTGGATACTGGATACTGTCTTTTCAGAAGACGAGTGGAGTTTTTCATCCAACATCGAGTATCCATCATCCAGTATCTTGCGGCCCAGTTGCGCGGCCAGCCATTCCATCTCTGGCCGGTATGTCGCCGCCTCCTGTGAAATGACGATATCGCCGCCATTTGGCAGAACACTTTCAAATCCATTCAGCATTCCCTCTGCGCCACCGATGATCTCTTTGTCGAACGTCGAATACGTCTGATTCAGCCACGCGGTTAAGCCGATGCCGCCCGGTACTGAATCGACTTCGGCGATGATGTAATCCTCGTCGGCGAGAATGAGATCGGGGCGAATGACGCGTGGTAGATCGTCACGAATTTCTTTTCGCCGCGAAAATTGGATCAGCTCTTGCGGTTTGCCCGCGTCGAGATAACGCGCAACCCACTCGGGCTGCTTACCCCTGATGCTCAGTTGGTAGAGTTGATTACACGCGCGCTGAAAAACGAAGAGGCGATGACCGAGCTGCTCCAGCTCGGCGAGGAACTTTTTGTCAATCGGAAACGCATCCGGCGAAAGCAGCCAATCCTTTTCCGCAAAGAGACCCTCCTTTGGGAAAGCGGCGCGGATCGCTTCTAAGCGGTTTTCGGCCACGACGACCATTTCTCTGAACAACGTTCAACGTTCAATGCCCAACGTCCAACCCTCAATTGACAGGAGCTTCTGAGTTGGGCGTTGAGCGTTGGGCGTTGGGCGTTGAACGTTTTCCAAAAGAGTCGTCACCTACCAGCAGCCATCTTCTTCAGCGCAAGTTTGACCAGTTCCTCTACCGATTTCGCTTCGCCTCCTTGTTGCAGTTCGCGGATGATCTTGTGTGCTTCAACTTGCTTGTAACCGAGCGCGATCAACGCTAGAACAGCTTCGTTCGCTTGCTCCTGCTCAGGCGTGGGCGCATGTGCGGCCGTAGCTGCTTCCCAGGCAGCGGCCACGCCGAGTTTATCTTTCAATTCGAGAATAATGCGCTCGGCCGTTTTTTTCCCAAGGCCGCTGATTTTCGAAATCGCGGCGGTGTCGGAATTCACGACGGCGGCTTTGAAATTTGTCACGCTCATTCCGCTCAAAACCGAGAGCGCCAGCTTCGGCCCGATCCCGCTCACGTGATTGACCAGCAATCGAAACAGATCGCGTTCGGCCGCGGTCATGAATCCGTAAAGCACGTGCGCGTCCTCGCGGACGGCCAGATGGGTGAGAATGCGAATCGGTTGACCGACCGGAGGCAGCTTGTCGTAACTCGAAAGCGGAATGAAAACTTCGTAACCGACGCCGTTCACATCGACGATCGCCTGCGTTGGCAACGCGCTCTCCAGTTTACCGTAGAGAAAGGTGATCATTTGAAAATCGTTACAACGTTAAATCGTTAAATCGTCAAATGGCTCACTCCGGCTTTTGCAGCAGGGTAAGATCGACCTGTTTTCCCTTCGCAATATTGAAACCGTGGATGGAGAATGTTTTCCAATCGCCAGGTGCGTTCGGAAAAAGATTCGCTGCCGTCTCCGTCGGCAAAATTAGAAACCGTGGTCCCCTTGTTTGCATGAATGCGGCCGCGTCTGTCGCGCGCAGTGGCGTCATCCATCCTCTGATTCGCGACCGAAAGTACCAAACGAGGCTCGGCTCTTGGTAATCGACCGCGCCGAATTCCATTTCCGGTCGCAAGGAACTGCGCGATTGCTGGAAGAGTGCATACGCGGGGAATGATCGCGCAACTAACGGCGGAACAATCAGCGCGATTGCAATCCAGAAACACGCTGTTGTGACTGTAATTGCTTTGAAGAGTGTTGTTCCTAGCTCTACCCAATGCCGCGCGAGCAACAGCGCTATCAGCGGAAAAGCAGACAGCGTATAGTGCGGCAACTTCGTTTTAATCAATGAAAAGATAACGAAAATGATCGCCGCGCCCGCGAGAAGGTAATTGTCGATCCTATCACGGCCGCTGTAGCTGGGATCGGTCACACCAGCCTGTTTCTTTCGCCGCAAGTTGCACGTTAGCCATGGAAATTTGATCGACCATGGAAAAAAGCTGACGAAGATGGTCACGAAATAGAACGGGAGAAGAAGCAGATACGCGCCTAACGAATTTGCGCCGTGGCCTTCCATTGCGCCAAACGAACGCCTAATCACGTGTCGACCAATTCCGACGGCGAAAAATTCTCCGTGTGTACGAATGAGAGCGGGGATTCCCCAAAGTGCGACGATTCCGAGCGTAAGCAAACTGCCCCGCACAAATTTGAAGCGCCAGCCGAGTTGTAAATCCCGTGCAAAGAAGATTGTCGATCCAACCGTCAACAGCGGCGTCCACGCGATCGGCCCCTTCGCGAGAAAACCGAACGAGAGGGACAGATAAAAAGCCCACCAAAAACCGAATGTTTGATGTTTGATGTTTGATGTTTGATCTTCCTCTGAATTGGACGTTGAATGTTGGACGTTAAGCCTTGGGCGTTGAATCAGCTCGTATCCGGCCCAATGCGCAATCGTCACAAACAAAACCAACCACATGTCCGCGACGGCGGCTTTGGCGTGCAGAAATGTTTGTAGTGAAAGGGTAAAAATGATCGCCGCCCGCAAACCAACGTGACTGTCGCCGATGCGTGCTCCCCAGGCGAAGATCAACAACGCAACTAGCGCGGCCGCGATTGTCGATGGAAAGCGCGCCGCGAAATCGTTTTGGCCGAAAATTGCAAAACTGGCGACTTGCGCCCAATAGGCGAAGGGTGGTTTGTCCAGGCGAAATTGGTTATTGAAATGGGGGACGATGTAATCGCATCGCTCAATCATTTCGCGCGAAGCTTCGGCGAAGCGCGGCTCATCGCGGTCGATCAACGGCAAGCTCCAAGTGCCGGCGATATGAAAAAGAGCACAGCCGAAAAACACCAGCACGTAATTGCGGACACCGGCATTTGTCGCGTGCTCGCTATTGATCGGAGTTGCGGATTTCAAGTGCGGGCCCAAAATAGCGCCCACCAAATCTGACGGGAACTTATTTGTGAACCGTAGAACTGTTTTTTATTGGCTCATCGGCGTAGTGATTGCCGCAGTCGTCATTGGAGTCGCTTTTTACCTCGATGAAGCCGCGCAGCATTTCATTGCGCACCATCAGAACCGAGTGGGATATAATTTGATGCGTAACGTGAGCCGGCTCGGTGATTGGCCGGAACATTTCGCGCTCGGAGTTACATTGACTGGGATCGCCTGGTGGCGCGGCAATAAGAAATGGACGCGCATCTTCTTGTCGATGTTGATCGCTCTGGCCATCGCTGGGTTGGCCGGTCGCGTGATTAAGATTTCCACAGGCCGTGCGCGACCCTCAGTGAAAACGGAGGAGGTCTGGAACGGACCGCGCTTCAGCTCAAAGTTTCATGCGTTTCCGTCGGGACACGTTGCCGCCTCGACCGCGTTCTTTGGCGTCTTATTTCTGGCAAACTGGCGCATCGGTCTGATCGGCGTGCCGATTCCAATCTTGATTGGCTTCTCCCGAATGTACGTCGCGGCGCATTATTTGTCCGACGTGGTGTGCGCGGCGGTGCTTGGGATTATCTGCGCCGTTCTCGTCGCACGACTTCTCTGGCGAAACATCGAACATCGAACACTAAATTGGCGGAGGGGGTGAGATTCGAACTCACGAGGCCTTTCGGCCTTCCGGTTTTCAAGACCGGCGCAATCGACCACTCTGCCACCCCTCCGGAAGGGCTTCGCATTGTGGCGCGGAAACTCATTACTCCATTACGTCAACACTCCAAGTCAAATCACGCAGCCGAACTGGAGTTTGGATCGCTCGAGCAATGGGAAAATGCGCTCGACATCGTGATATGTTCATGCGAACTTAGCACATGAAGGCCGGAAGCCAAAAAAAGTTTCGGCCCATCGTAAATGAGGCTCCTCAGAGTCGTGCGCCAATTCATGGTCGCGGCGCTTCGTGGAGTCCGGCAAACCGTTTCGAGAAACTTCATGTCGATGTTAACGATGTCGATGTTGTTCAAATCGATCAGGACGACGATGGGGAACAGCCGCGCCGCGAGACGCAATTCTTTCGCGATGATTCGAAATCAATCATCACGCGCAATAACAGTCCCGATGTCGGTTTCGAAACGAGTCTGAATCCATATCGCGGGTGTGAGCACGGTTGCATCTACTGTTATGCGCGGCCGACTCATGAGTATCTTGGGCTGTCGGCCGGTCTCGATTTCGAGAGCCAGATCATGGTGAAAACCGATGCGCCGGCACTTTTGTGCGCGGAATTGGAATCGCCGCGCTGGAAGCCGCAAGTGCTGGTGATGAGCGGCGTGACCGATCCCTATCAGCCTATCGAGAAGAAATTGCGAATCACTCGCGGTTGTCTCGAAGTGCTCGCGAAATTTCGAAACCCGGTTGCGATAATCACAAAGAACCGTCTTGTCGCGCGCGATGTCGACCTTTTGCGTGAGCTGGCAAGTTGCAGTGCGGCCGCGGTTAATATTTCCGTGACGTCGCTGGATTCTAAATTGCAACGCGTGCTCGAGCCGCGCACCTCTGCCCCTGAAGCCCGCCTCGGTGCGATCAGACAACTTCGCGCCGCTGGAGTTCCAGTTGGCGTAATGGTCGCGCCGGTCATTCCCGGGCTAACTGACCACGAGGTGCCAAAAATTCTCGAGGCCTGCGCTGGAGCTGGCGCGCAATTCGCCGGCTACACAATTATCCGCTTGCCGTGGGCCGTTGCGCCGCTTTTCGAGCATTGGTTGGAAGAACATTTTCCCGAACGGAAGGAAAAGGTTCTCGGGCGAATCCGCGACCTGCGCGGCAATGGTCGGCTAAATAATTCGAGATGGTACACTCGCATGACAGGAGAGGGAATTTTTGCAGAACAGACCGCATCTCTTTTTGAAGTCAGTTGCCACAGAGCCGGAATCGGGAAACGTCCGCAGCTTTCTATCGCTTCCTTTCGGAGATCGACTACGCAATTGGAATTGCTGTAGCCGCGGCTTTGTAAGGCGCGGGCGCACGGCTTGCAGAGTCGTGGCACAATTGCGAATCCGGCGCGCGCGGTTGTTTGGCCAAACCCAGTTAGGGACCTCACACAGACTGACAGCGTTTCTCTAATGATCGTTTGCGCGCGTGAGGTCCCTCGTCGTCTCTGCGACTTGGGATGACGCTCGAACGCAAGATCGAGATGTCGTTGGATCGACAATCGAATTTCGCTCCTGGCCTCAGGAGATCCAGATTGTCTTTATATTTGTGAACTCACGGATGCCGTGCGCGCCAAGTTCGCGACCGAAGCCGGATCGTTTCGCGCCGCCAAACGGCAGGCGTGGGTCGGATGCCACCATGGCGTTGATGAAAACCATTCCCGATTCCAGTTCCGAAGCGAATAATTCCTGTTCATGGTGCTCATTTGTCCAGGCACTCGCTCCCAAGCCGAATAAGCTGTCGTTCGCAGTCTCGATCGCCTCCGCTGCATCGCGCACGCGGAAGATTGATGCGACTGGGCCGAAAACTTCCTCGCGATAAGCCGGCGATTCCTTCGGTACATCGACAAGTACGGTCGGCTCGTAAAAAAGTCCCGGCCCGTGAATTCGATTTCCACCGGTCAACAATTTTGCGCCCATCGCAATTGATTTCTGAACTTGCTCGTGCACACCGTTCAAAATTTGCTCGGTCGCGAGCGGGCCGATCTCAGTCGTTTCGTCAAACGGATCGCCGATTCTCAAGGCGCGCATTTTCTCGACGAATTGCCGAACGAAGTTGTCGTAAACTTGGTCCGCAATAAAAAAGCGCTTGGCTGCGATGCACGATTGCCCGCTATTGATTGTGCGCGCTTTGACCGCAGTGCTAAGAGCGCTTTCAAAATCCGCGCTTGGCATCACGATAAATGCGTCGCTGCCGCCAAGCTCGAGGACCGCCTTTTTGATTTCGCGCGCCGCGGTGCTTGCAACTGCACTGCCTGCGCGCTCGCTGCCTGTAAGGGTGACCGCCTTCACGCGTGGATCGACAATTACCTTTTCGACCTGCTCGGATTCGATAAGCAGCGTTTGAAAAACGCCTTTATCGAATCCGGAGCGGCAAAAGATCTCTTCAATCGCGAGCGCGCATTGCGGCACGTTGGCGGCGTGCTTGAGCAAGCCGACATTGCCCGCCATCAACGCTGGCGCGGCGAATCGGAAAACCTGCCAGAAGGGAAAATTCCAGGGCATGACCGCGAGGACTGGTCCGAGCGGTTCGTAATGGACGTAGCTACGCGCAGCGGCGGTTAGCGCGGGCTCATCCTCGAGAAATCGCTCGGCATTTTCGGCGTAGAAGCGGCAGCCACGCACGCATTTTTCCACTTCCTCGAGAGCGGCGCCGAACAATTTTCCCATTTCGAGCGTGATCGTGCGCGCGAAATTTTTCTTCTCCTGCTCGAGCAACGATGCCGCCGCCATCAGCAGCAGCGCGCGCTTCGGAAAAGGTTCGCGACGATGGTGGTCAAACGCGCGCTCGGCTTGCTGGAGCCGTTTTTCGATTTCCAATTCGGTGAACGCCGAAAACTCCTTGAGCCTTTCACTGGTGGCCGGATTGATCGATGCGATGGGCATCCGAAAATGTAGCGCAAGCTCCCCAGCTTGCGACTCGCGCGAAACGCAAGCGAGATACTCGCGCTGCTCTACAATCGCAGACCTTTTGGAATCAAAACGCGATCAAGAAAATCAAAAAACCATTGCACAACCAGCGCCAGGACCGCTGCCGGAATCGCTCCCTGCAAAATGGTCGCGTGATCATTCAAATTAAGGCCGCTCAAAATCGGCTCGCCGAGCCCGCCGGCACCAATTAAGGCGGCGAGCGTCGCAGTACCGACATTGATTACCGCGCTGGTCTTGATGCCGCCCAAAATCGAGCGTGAGGCGATCGGCAAGTAGATTTTGCGCAGACGCGCCCCGGGCTCAAGTCCAAGCGCGATTGCGGAATCCCGAATCGGCTGCGCGATATCCTGCAAACCGGTCGCCGTGTTGCGCACGATCGGCAACAACCCGTAAAGAAACAGCGCTGCCATGGCCGTGCGCGCGCTGATTCCGAAAAATGGCAGTGGCACAAGCAACGCGAGCAGCGCAAGTGACGGAATGGTTTGCACGATCCCAGTGAAGCCGAGGATCACGTGACCGGTTGCACCACCGCGGCTGGCAAAAATCCCGAGCGGAATTCCGATAAGCACAGACAGCAGCAACGAAAATCCGGCGAGCTCGAGATGACGCAATGTCCAGCGCGCGAGTTTGTGCCCTAACGATTCGTCGACGAAGGTGATTGTCGATCCTTCGCCGTGTTCGAAATACAAGTTCGCCGCGCGCGCATAATTTTTCGTGCTCTCCGCTTCAGCGTTCAGGCGAATCATTTTTTCCTCATCAATTGTTCCTTCCAGTTTTCGAAGTGTTGCGATTGCCGAGATCGGCAGCGAAGATCGAAACAGAAATACCGCATCGTAGCGGGGAAAGAATTTCCGATCGTCTCTTGAGCGCAACGAGATTGAACTCGGCAATCTTAGCGTCGGTTGAATACGCGTCCTTCACGTCGATCGAGCCGTTCTGGAGTGCGGCATAACCAAGCGCGTGGTCGATTCCAATCACGCTGCGCGGATTCAGTTGATATTCCATCGCGAGCGGCCGCCATCCATCACGCCGATCTAAAAATTCATGAGTGAGGCCGATTTTTAGCCCCGGATGTTTTTGCAAATCGCTTATCGCGCGGATTCCGAGTTGCTCCGCACGATCGCGCCGCATCACCAGTGCGTAAGTGTTGTTGAAGCCAAGCGGCTCGGTCATACCGATGCCGATTTTGCCCAGTGCGTTTTCGACTCGCTGAGTTCCGAGCTGCTGATCGGATTTCAAGATTTCCTGTGTGATCGTGCCGGTGTATTCGGGATAGATGTCGATCTGTCCTCCCCGCAATGCTTCCCAAAGAATGATCGTCCCGCCCATTCCTTGTCGATGTTCTGCTGGAATGCCGCCGTCGGTCAATTTTCGCTTTGCGATTTCGCCGAGCACATAAGACTCGGTGAATTTCTTTGAGCCGATGATGACCGGCTGCGCAGCTGCCGGCAGCGCAGTCGCGAAGAGAATCAAGAATGGTAGGAACGGACCGCCGGGGCGTCCGATCCGGCGCGCTCGGCGGTCGCCCCGCCGCCATCACTCGATCGTGCGGCCTTTTCATGCGAGGGCGAGGGTCCGTTGTGCGTTGATGAATTCGGAAACGAAATTGCTGGCCGGCTTTTCTCGAAGATCGATAATTGACCCTTGCTGGACGATGCGGCCTTCGTTCATCGAGCACGATTTCGTCGCTGAGATAAGCGGCTTCGGCCAGATCGTGCGTGACTAGCAGTGCGGTTTGATGCAAGCGCGCGAAAATTTCCTTCAAATCCTTTTGCAACGATGCGCGTACGAGCGGATCGAGCGCGCCCAGCGGTTCGTCCAGAAGGAGTAATTCCGGAGACAACATGAGCGCCCGCATCAAGCTGACCCGCTGACGTTGACCGCCAGAAAGTTCGACCGGATAGCGCGGTAGCAAATTTTCCGAAAATCGTGTCAACTCGCAGAGCTCCGACAGTCGTGGCTTTGTTTCACTTTCTGATTTTCCGAGGTGCCGCGCCATGAGCAGAATGTTCGCACGCGCGGTCAGGTGTGGGAACAGCCCGCCTTCCTGGATTACGTAGCCGATGCGCCGGCGCATCATGTCGATGTTGTCGAGCGTAATCTGCGTTCCATCGAAGTAGATGTTGCCGGTATCAGGCTCAATTAAACGGATGACGAGACGAAGGAGGGTAGATTTACCGCAACCGCTGGGGCCGATCAGCACGGTGGTTTTCCCGCGCTCGATGGAAAGATTCGTCGGATGCAGGGCCGGCGTATCAGCGTACTGCTTGGCAACACCGATAAGTTGAACGAGCGCGCTCATTAAAGTAGCGCAAGCCTCTGGCTTGCGACCCGAAGTAGATCGCAAGCGGGGCCCATAGGCTACATTTAGTCGCGCACTGTGAAATAAAAAACGCCAAACAGGCGCGCGTCATCTGCCCACAATTTTTCGAATAGAAATCTGGCGTTGTGCGCAAGCGCGGCGAAACCCTGCGGCGTGTATTTGTATGAATATTCGGTCAGGATTCTTTCGCTCGCTCGGAAATCGAACTCTCGATCCTCAACGTGCACCTGTTGGTCGCATTCGCTGATGAGGTACATTTCGATTCGGCCCTTGCTTGAATTGTAGATGGCGCGATGTCGCCATGCGTTGAGATCGAAATCGGCACCCAGCTCGCGATTTGCCCGCACGAGTAAATTCAAATTAAACTCCGCAGTAATCCCGTGGCTGTCGTTGTAAGCGGCCTCAATGATTCGTCGATCCTTCTGCAAATCGACACCAATCAGCAAGCCGCCGTCTTCGCCGCAAAGATCGACAAGACGCCGCAAAAATTCCGTGGCCGCATCTGGCTCGAAATTACCGATGGTTGAGCCGGGGAAGTAAACAATGCTGCGAGAGGACAGTTTTCTGGGCAAAGGCAATTCGAATGGCTCGAGATAATCGGCGGCTATTGGCAGGATTTCCAGCCCGGGGAACATTTGCCGGAATCGCGCGGTAGATTTCTGTAGTTGTTCGTTTGAAATGTCGATCGGAATATAAACCGCCGGGTCATGTAGTTCTTCCAGAAGGATTCTCGTTTTTGTTCCAGCGCCGGTGCCTAAACCAATTAGCTCGACCTTTTCGCCGAGCGCGGCCGCCATTTCAGCGCTGTGCAGTCGCAGAATCTGCAGCTCGGTCCGGGTAATGTAGTATTCGGGAAGCTCGCAGATTTTTTGAAATAACTGCGCGCCACGCTCGTCGTAGAAAAATTTACACGGTAAAGTGCGTGGCAATCTCGAAAGACCGGCGATGGTTTCCATGAGGAAACTTGATTTGGCGGCGGCAGTCTCTAACAGCGCCGCGCGGATGCGCTGCGGATTCATGCCAGATCTTGCGCGAGTCGAATTCCCGTGAACTGCCAGCGTTTATCCGGTTGGAAAAAATTGCGGTAAGTCTTGCGAATGTGCGTGCGGGAAGTGGCGCAGGAGCCGCCGCGTAACACGTATTGGTTGCACATGAACTTGCCGTTGTATTCCCCGAGCGCACCTGGTGCAGCGCGATAACCCGGGTACGGCGAATACGCGCTGCGTGTCCATTCCCAGGCATCGCCGAACATCTGTTGAACGCGCTGGTCTCGCGGAGGCGCGGTTAAAGGTTTCGGGTGAAATCGCTCGCTCTCGACGAAATTTCCGTCGATGTCGATTTTCGCAGCGGTGCGTTCCCACTCGAATTCCGTGGGCAATCGTGCGCGCGCCCAATTGGCAAATGCGTCAGCTTCGAAGTAACTGATGTGTGTGACCGGCTCGCTCTCGTCCACTGGTCGAAAACCGGACAGCGTAAAATTCCACCACTCGCCGTCGCGTTTCTCCCAGTACAGCGGCGCGCTCCAACGCTGCTCGTTCACGGTCATCCAGCCTAACGACAGCCAAAATTCGGAGCGTGCGTAACCGTTGTCATCCATGAATTTCAGATATTCGCCATTCGTAACCAGCCGATTGGCGAGCGAAAATGCCGAAACAAGCGCGCGATGACGCGGCCTTTCGTTGTCGTAAGAAAAACCGGAACCGTTGTGACCGATCTCGACGATCGCTTCGTCGAACTCAATGAAATCCACTGAGGCAATGTCGATCTTGTCTGCCTCAGGTCGATCGATCTTGCGTTCATGATATTCAGGATGAAGCGGGTTTTGAGCAAAGACGTGTTTGATGTCGGTGATGAGCAACTCCTGATGTTGCTGCTCGTGATGAATGCCGAGCGTAATGAGCGATTCAAGTTCCGCCAGGGTTTCTTCGTCAGCATCCGCCAAGAGATTGTCCATGTGCGAGTCGATCGACACACGATATTGTTTCGTCTCGTCGACGGTCGGTCGCGAGATCAAGCCGCGCAGGTCGCGCCGATGCATATCGCCGGCGGCGTTGTAATAAGAATTAAAAAGATATGCGTACTCCGGAACTGCCGGTGAATAGGCGGTAATCCATTTTTTCAGAATGAATGTTTCAAAAAACCACGTCGTGTGCGCGAGATGCCATTTGGTAGGACTGACTTCCGGCATCGATTGCACGACGCAATCCTCTGGGGCAAGTCCTTCGCAAATAAGCGTCGTGAAATTTCGGACTTCATGAAAACGCGCGAGCAAATTGTCCGCGCGCAAAGTAGCCGCCGCGGAACGCGGTGGCGCGGCCGGAGCAAGATCTAGAGTCGCCGCCGCAGTGGAACTCAAGTAATTCCGCCCTCCTGCTCAAGTTCTTCCCTGCGCGCCTCGAGCATTTGATCGTGCGCCGCCTCTTCCAAACCGTCCGTGACGAGATTCTCGCCGACCGTTTCTTCGTTGTCTTCTGTGCCGGGACGCGGAGCGCGGTGACCTTTGGAACCCGCAACCACCTCCCATTCTTCGGTCACCTCGGCGTTATCCGGAGTTTCTTCTGGCGGCTCATGATTTTCGGCGCCCATCAATTCCTCCCGGGCCTGGTTCCAATCCGCATCCGTGAACTCGTCCGGATTGCGCTCATCGATCATCGCGATCTCGCGAGCGCGCCGTTCGATATCTTCAGGAGACGGCACGCCCATGCCGTTGCCATGCAACGAAATCTTGCCCGCTGCTGGATGTCGTTTTTCGTTCATCACAATTAATACGAAGATCGAAATGCTCTTGAGTGCAAAATTACAGCGGCAAAGCGTGGCCGCAAAGTGGATTTTAAGGGGTCCGATTTGTAAAAATAGTCACCGTCATGCGTGGAGATAACTGCAAACTGCTCTCGCTCCATCGTGGTGGATATGTGGCGCATGCCGAATACGGTTATGCCGCGGGTCTGCCGGTTTTCTTTTTTCATGGCTGGCCAAGTTCGCGGACGATGGCGGAGCTGACTGACGCGGATGCGCGTAATCTGGGTGTGCGAATTATTTCGCCCGATCGGCCGGGTATCTGCGATTCGACTTTTCAGCCGAAACGGAAGTTGCTCGATTGGCCGGACATCCTCAAGCAATTGGCGGATCATTTGCTAATCGAGCGGTTTCATATCCTCGCGATCTCGGGCGGCGCCCCATACGCTTATGCGACCGCATGGAAAATGCCAGAACGTGTGCGCGCGATGGCAGTGGTAAGCGGGGCACCGCCGATCGCCGAATTGCGAGATAGACAAGGTTTGCTCGGACTCTATCGGCTGATGCTCCGCTGTTACGGGAAGTATCCGCGATTTTCTCGAACATGTTTCCATCTGATGCGCCCCTTTCTCTCGCTTCGGCCGCCGCAGGGAGCACATCCTTTGTTGTTGAAATTGCTATGGCTGCGACCGAGCGACGCAGCCGCTTTGCGCGACTCGGCTGCTTTTGAAGCATGTTTCGAGAGTCAACGCCGCGCCTGGCGAGCTTCGGCCGCCGGAGTCCTGGCGGATGCTGAGATTTACGCGCAACCGTGGGGCTTCGCATTGGAAGATGTCGATGTACCGGTGCGGCTTTGGCATGGGAACCAAGACCGCGCGTTTTCAATTCGCACGGCCGAACAGGTGGCAAAGCGATTACCGAACTGCATGACGCGCTTCATAGAGGACGAAGGTCATTACTCAACGCCGATCCGGCACATGCGGGAAATTCTGACGGATTTGACTGCTCTATAGTAAAGGGTATGTCGCCCCGAATTTGAAGAGCATCACAGCCGACACGGCTGCCTCTGCACATTCTTGAGAAATCCCATCGCAGGCCTGCGCCGTTCGGATTGATTGGCTTTGCAGCGGGCACGGCTGCCTCTACAGTTCGACGTGGAAGATTTCACCGCGGGCGCAATTCAGGACCAGCCAACGCGCAGGCAATGGAGTGTCGATGCGCCATTTGATGACCGCCTCCGCGAACTAGTTCAGGATTGGGGCGCCAACAAGAATCCTGAGCTGATCGAAGAGATGATTGTAACCGCGCTGAAAATTGCGCGCGATGAAATGGGCGTGGCCGATCTCAAATTGATTAATCGTTCGCTCAAAGAATTGCGCTACGCGGCAAAGGTTTTCGCGCCGTATTCGCAATTTCGGAAGGTTGCTGTTTTTGGATCGGCGCGCATTCCGCCTGGCGCACCTGAATTCGAGGCCGCAGAAGAATTCGCGCGCGAAATGGTTGCGCATGGTTACATGATTATCACCGGAGGAGGCGACGGCATCATGGACGCAGCGCAGCGCGGCGCCGGGCGCGAGCACAGTTTCGGTCTGAATATCCGGCTGCCGTTCGAACAGCGGGCAAACGTTGTGATCGAGGGCGACCCGAAGCTGATCAACTTCAACTACTTCTTCACGCGCAAGCTGAATTTCGTGAAAGAGACGCATGCCTTTGCCCTTTTGCCCGGCGGATTCGGGACGATGGATGAATGTTTCGAGGTGCTGACACTCATGCAAACGGGCAAAACGCGGATTATTCCCGTCGTGTTACTTGATCGCCCGGGTGGAACTTATTGGGAAACCTGGATGAAATTTCTTACCGAGCACCTATCCAAGATAGGCTTCGTGTCGCCAGAGGATTTCAACTTTTTTAAGATCGTGCATGATGTCGATGTAGCCGTGCAGGAGATTCTGGGGTTCTACAAGGTCTATCATTCATCGCGCTGGGTTGGTCAGCAGCTTGTCATCCGCATTTACCGGCGATTGTCCAATAATGCGATTGTCGATCTCAACAAACAGTTCGCGGATCTCCTGCGCGAGGATGAGATCGTGCAGGGCAGAGCACTGCGCCAGGAAAAAAATGAGCCCGAGATTCAGGATCTGCCGCGCCTGATCTTTACACCGCACCGCCGCAGCTTCGGACGTCTCCGGCAATTCATCGACGCGATCAATTCATCTCCCACCGCCTAACCGATCGGAGATCAGACCTGTTCGAGATTGCCGCGTTTTTCGAGAATGTAATCGTGGATTGTGTTGACGGTCCGCAGCGCTTTCCCGGCCACTTCGGAGTTGGGCACGCTGACGCCGAAAATTTTCTCCATGCTTACGGCCAGCTCGAGTGCGTCGATTGAATCGAGACCAAGCCCGTTCGGTCCGAAGAGAGGCAGATCGTCGCCAATTTGATCGGTCGTGACCTGAAGCATCAGATTTTTGACGAGCATCTCTTTGATTCGGGCACGTAAGTCTGGGTCGGACATAAAGCGGATGCGGATATTGTCGCATCGCGGAGCAAAGTCAACCTCGCGAGCTAAATTGGGCAAGGTGTGGAGGCGCGTGTCCTCACGCGCAGATTAGTAAAGCAATATTATGTCACCGCGGCTGAGGACAGCCGCCTCTACACCTCGTCGGCTTGTTTGCTGGGATTAATGTTCCGGTCGGGATCGGGCTGAGCCGCTGGAGGATTGTCGGTGCGAGCAACGGTCGATTGCGCCGGTTGTGCATTCGGCTTGGAAGCAGCGCTATCGGTAGATTTGTGCAACTCATCGCTGAACTCATCCTTCGCCTTTTGGAATTCCTTCATTGCTTGGCCCAGTCCTCGCGCGAGCTCGGGCAATTTCTTCGCCCCAAAAAGGACCAGAATGATCACCAAAATGACGATCAGATCAGGACCGCCAAGGTTCATGAAACTGGCGAGAACACTCATCGTTAGTCTGAACATTCAGACCGTTTCTCCAACTTGCAAGGCAATTCCGAGTTGGAGCTAAGCGCTGTGACTACCGACTACACATCATAGTACATCGAGAATTCGTAGGGATGCGGCCTTAAGCGCAGCGCGTCATATTCTTTTTGTTTCATGTCGACCCAGTTGGCGATGAAGTCGGCATTGAAAACGTCGCCGCGCAGCAGGAATCCGTGATCGGCCTGGAGCGCTTCAATCGCGCCGCGGAGTGAATCGGGCACGCTTGCAATTTGCGCCAGTTCTTCCGGCGGCAGGTCGTAGAGGTTTTTGTCGAGCGGGTCGCCCGGGTCGATCCGGTTCTGAATTCCATCGAGCCCGGCCAGCAGCATGGCCGAAAAAGCAATGTATGGATTTGCCGAAGCGTCCGGCGTGCGAAACTCGATTCGTTTTGCTTTCGGACTGGCGGAGTAAGTGGGAATGCGAATGGCCGCCGAACGGTTGCGTGCGGAATAGGCGAGATTGACGGGCGCTTCAAATCCGGGCACGAGTCGCTTGTAGCTGTTCGTGGTCGGGTTCGTCATGCAAGTGAGCGCAGAGGCGTGTTTCAAAATTCCGCCGATGAAAAAGAGCGCCGTCTCGCTCAAGCCCGCGTAACCATTGCCAGCAAAAAGCGGCTTGTCATCTTTCCAAAGCGACATGTGCGTGTGCATGCCCGAGCCGTTGTCGGCAAAAAGAGGTTTCGGCATGAAGGTCACGCTCTTGTTATGCCGCTTCGCGACATTGCGGATGATGTATTTGTAATACTGCATCGAGTCGCTCATGTGCTTGAGCGGCGCGAAACGGACATCGATCTCGGCCTGCCCAGCCGTGGCCACCTCATGATGTTGTTTCTCGATTGGAACGCCCGCTTTCTCTAACTCGAGGCACATTTCACTGCGAATGTCTTGCAACGTGTCCATCGGCGAGACGGGAAAATACCCTTCCTTCGGACGAATTTTGTATCCAACGTTTGGAAATTCCTCGCGTCCGCTATTCCAGTGCCCCTCGATGCTATCGACAATATGAAATGAAGAATTGGCCGTGTAGTTGAACCGCGCGTCGTCGAAAATAAAAAATTCCGCTTCGGGTCCAAAGAACGCCGTGTCGCCGATGCCGGTGCTCTTTAGATAAGCTTCCGCCTTTTCGGCCACGCCGCGCGGATCGCGATCGTACGGCTCGCGCGTGATCGGATCGACAATCGTGCAAATCAAGCTCAGCGTCGGCTCTACGTTGAAGATGTCGAGCCACGCGGTGGTGGGATCCGGGATCACGAGCATGTCAGAAGCATTAATCACTTTCCAACCGCGAATGCTTGAACCGTCAAACCCGATTCCGTCGGTGAAAATATCTTCGCTGTATTCCGTAAGCGTGGTCGTGAAATGCTGCCAGGTGCCCGGCAAATCGCTGAACTTGAAATCGATCAACTTTACGTCGTTGTCTTTGATCATTTTGCTGACATCGGATGGAGTTTTGTCTTTGGCCATGTGTTGAGTTGGAGTGTTGGAGTTTTGGAGTGTCGGAGTGTTGGAGTGTCGGAGTGTCGGGAAATCGTAAAAGGGTAGAAGCGTTGAAATGTTAAACGTTAAACTTTTGTAACAGACTGGATTTGTCCAACTGCTTCAACGTTTTACGCTTGGACAGCCAAACGAATGGCGCGCCAGCGCCTCACACCGCTTTCTCGCCGATTTCTTCGGTTCGGATGCGCACCGCATGTTCCACCGCAAGCACAAAAACTTTGCCGTCACCGATTTTGCCGGTTTTGGCCGCGGCCACTACAACGCTTACGGCCTTTTCTACCATGTCGTCGGCCAGCACGACTTCCACCTTCACTTTCGGCAGAAAATCGACGGTGTATTCGCTGCCGCGGTAAATTTCGGTGTGGCCTTTCTGGCGGCCGAATCCTTTGACTTCCGTCACGGTCATTCCTTCAATCCCGAGCTCGGCCAGCGCCTCTTTCACTTCCTCGAGCTTGAACGGCTTGATGATCGCTTCCAGTTTTTTCATGTCGATGTAAACTCGCGACCACGCGTCGCTTTGCAATCGAAAGCTGACCGCGGCACGCGCTCTCATAGCAACGTCGCGTCACGTTTGCAATCACGAATTTTTTGCAATCGCGCCGTGTCATTCTAAGCGGAGCGAAGGATCTCACATGGCCTGGCTGAGCACGCGAACTAGCTTATGTGATCCACAGGTTTTTGTGAGATTTCTCATAGCCGTTTGGGATAGCCGCGCGAAAGAATCTCGTGTAAGCCAGACGCACCGTAAGCCGCTTATAATGCGTGAGCGACGCGGCTGAGGGTTTCTAAGTTGGACGTTTTCTATTCGATGTGGCTTCTATCGCCCTCAAATGCCTCGTAAATTTGCGAAATTTTCTTGACGCTTATAATCCAATCGATGCCCCGCAATTCTTTCGTTCACCTTCATCTCCATACCGAATATTCGCTGCTCGATGGCGCGATTCGGATGAAAGAGCTGATGAAAAAGGCGCAGGAATTCAAGATGCCGGCGGTGGCGGTGACCGATCACGGAAACCTTTTCGGCGCGATCGAATTTTATCAGGAAGCAAAGAATGCCGGGGTGAAACCGATCATTGGCTGCGAAGCCTACATCGCGCCGCGCTCGCACAAGGACCGCTCGATCTCGCTGCGTGAGTCGGCATATCACTTTACATTGCTTGCGCGCGACGAAACCGGCTATCGCAATCTCGTCAAACTGATTTCGACCGCGCATCTCGACGGATTTCATTACCGGGCGAGGATCGACAAGGAACTGCTGGCCCAACACTCCGCTGGTTTGATTGGACTCAGCGGCTGCCTCGCCGGCGAAGTGAACTCCGCGATTCAGGCGAACAAGATCGACATCGCAAAACAAGCCGCCGCCCAGTTTCGCGATATTCTCGGTGCGGAGAATTTTTTCATCGAGATGCACGATCACGGCATGGCGGAACAGCGGATTTGCAACCGCGTGCTGCCAAAGATTGCAAAAGATCTCGGCGTCGGCCTGGTTGCAGCCAACGACGTCCATTTCCTGCGCCGGAGCGATCACGACGCGCACGACGTCATGCTTTGTATCGGCACCGGCAAAATGGTCAGTGACGAAAACCGGATGCGGTACAAGCCAGAGTTGTATTTCAAATCGCCGGAAGAAATGCGCGAAGTGTTCAGAGATTTTCCGGAAGCGATCGCCAATACGTTGGACATCGCGGAACGTTGCAATCTGGAAATCGAGCTCGGAGTATCAAAATACCCCGAATATTCGGTCCCGAACGGCATTTCGCGCGAAGTCTACTTGCGGGATCTTTGCGAAAAGGGTTTGCAAGAGCGTTACGGCGAACGCGCCAAGATTGACGATCACCTTCGCGAGCGCCTTGAGTACGAACTCGGCATTCTTGAGAAAACCGGGTTCGTTAGCTACATCCTCATCGTTTGGGATTTCATCCATTTCGCCAAACAGCGTGGCATCCCCGTTGGTCCGGGCCGTGGGTCCGCGGCGGGTTCGCTTGTCGCGTATGTGCTCGGTATTACTGATATCGATCCTCTGCAATATGGATTGATCTTTGAGCGCTTTCTCAATCCCGATCGCATTTCGCCGCCCGACATCGATGTCGATTTTTGCGAAGCGCGTCGCGGCGAAGTGCTCGAGTACGTTCGTCAAAAATACGGCGAACGCCGTGTGGCGCAGATCATCACCTTTGGAAAATTGAAGGCGAAAAGCGTGGTGCGCGATGTCGGTCGCGTAATGGGCTTGCCCTATGCGGCGGCGGATCGCATCGCCAAGATGATTCCGAATGAGTTGAACATCACACTCGATGCGGCCGTAGAGAAAAATCCGGAGCTGAAACGAGCAGTCGTGACCGAGCCGCAGACAAAGCAGCTTTTCGAATTCGGCAAGATTCTCGAAGGCCTGTCGCGCAATGCGGGTGTGCACGCCGCCGGCGTGGTCATCGCTGATCGCGATTTGACTGAATACATCCCCCTCTGTCGCGACGTAAAAGGCAATGATGTTATCAGCCAGTATCCGATGGGCCCGCTTAACGATCTTGGCCTGCTCAAAATGGATTTTCTTGGGCTGAAAACGTTGACCGTGATCGAAGACGCGGTTGCGCTGATTCGCAAACGCAATGCGGAATTCTCGCTCAAAAACATCCTACTTGACGACAACGAGGCATTCGGCCTTTACAACCGCGGCGAAACCATCGGCCTCTTTCAAATGGAATCCGGCGGCATGACCAACCTGTCCAAGCAATTCGATGTGCAAAAGCTCGACGATATTATCGCGCTGATCGCGCTTTACCGGCCCGGGCCCATGGAGCTGATTCCTGAATTCGTCAAAGCGAAAAAGGGCAAGGCGCCGATCAAGTATCTGCATCCACTGCTCGAAGAAATCTGCGCCGATACCTACGGCGTCATGATTTATCAGGAGCAAGTGATGGCGGCGGCGAGCAAACTCGCCGGCTACTCACTCGCACAGGCCGATCTTCTGCGGCGCGCCATGGGCAAGAAGGACAAGGAGAAGATGGCGAAGGAGCGCAAAAACTTCATCGAGGGTTGCGCCCGCACGAACAAAATTCCCGAGAAAAAGGCGAACGCGATTTTCGATTTACTCGAAAAATTTGCTGGTTACGGATTCAACAAGAGCCACAGCGCGGCCTACGGAGTCATCAGTTATCACACGGCGTATCTCAAAGCGCATTATCCGGTCGAGTTCATGGCCGGATTGTTGAGCAACGAAATCAATAATACCGAAAAAATTTCGATCTTCGTCGGCGAATGCCAACGCATGGGCATCTGGATCCTGCCGCCAGATATTAACAAGAGTGGGCTGAAATTTATTCCGGAAAATGTAGCCGCGGTCGCTGACCGCGGCGGTGCGGTAGGATTAGCGACGGCCGGCGCCAGCGGCAGTGGCTACAACGCCATTCGCTACGGGCTTGCCGCAATCAAAAACGTAGGCGAAGCGGCAATGCAGGTGTCGATCTTGGAACGAGATCGGGGAGGGGAGTTCACGTCGCTGGGGGACTTTTGCGGTCGCCTCGGGACACGCGTCGCTAACCGGAAGATGCTTGAGAGTTTGATTAAAGCGGGCGCATTCGATTTTCTGGGGCGCGAGCGCGCCCAGCTTTTAGATTGCATTGACGAGGCGCTCGCGTCGTCGGCAGCGGCGCACCGCGATCGGGCTGCCGGGCAGGTTTCATTGTTTGGCGAGATGGAACCGCAAACTTCGCGAAGACGAACGGTCAGACAATGGAGCGAACATGAAAAACTTTCTTACGAGAAAGAGTTGCTCGGTTTTTATGTCAGCGGTCATCCACTCGATGCGTATGTCGGTCGTTTCGCCGGGAAAAATTATCAAATGATCGCCTCGTTAGGCGAGCTGGCCGACCGAGCCACGTTTAAAATTGCCGGCGCGCTCGCCCAGATCGACAAGAAGTTTACCCGCAAAGAAGGAAAACCGTTCGCCGTTGTCTGGATTGAAGATTTAACCGGAACTCTTGAAGTAGTTGTTTGGAATGATGTCTACGTGCAGATTTCCGATGCGCTCATCGCCGGGCGCGTGGTTGAAGTTCGCGGGACGATCGATGCCCGCGGCGATTCGCTGCGCGCGACCGCGCAAAAGATTCGGTTGCTCGCACCAGACAAGACAAACGGCGTTGCCAACGGCAACGAAAGATCGACATCGGCCGAGGAGGGGCAATCTGCTGTGCTCCTCCAGTTTTCGCCTGCGACCACCAGCGCCGATTTACGAAAGGTCTGTGAAATTCTCGCTAGCTCACCTGGTCAACGTCCAGTTCAACTTTTGTTCGATCGCTCGCCTAACGGCCCCTTGCGGGTGGAGGCGGGTGAAGATTTTCGCGTCGATTTAACCGCTGAGCTCGAACAAAGACTTTCGCGCTGGCTGGTGACCGCGAAACTCGAGTCCGGCGACACACCAGCCGGCGCCTAACGACTCCGCGCTCGCTTGCGATGGCGAACTGGTGGTGGAGGTTGAGGTGGCGAATATGTGTCAAGCGTCAGCGTTTGGCCATTTGAGAACGGGCCAAAACAAATCGGTATGGTCCGTGCAGAAATCCTCGTTGGTTCAAACAACCCGCCAGCGACGGGTTGCAGCGTAATCGTCCAGTTGCGGTTGATGAACCCGCCGCGGAATTCAATTTGGCCAACGGTGGATGCGAACATCGTATCGATTGTCGAAACTCTAAGTTGGCTAACGCAATGGAGCGGATAGGACATCACATCAAATAACGGCAGCGTGCTGGTCAGCGCGACGGCTACATCATCGGCATCGCTCAAGTCCATTTCTCCGCGAAACGAAAGATCGACATCTTTGTTACTGACGTGAAGGAAATCGATCAATCCGTGGCTTGCGCTCAACCGCAGGCGACCGCTTACGCCGTTAAAACCGAGCTTTTCATTCTCCACTTTCCCATCTATCAACTGCACGTCTGCGTCGATTTTTGGATGTTGCAGCGTTCCGGAAAGATGAATGCCTCCGCTCAAAATTCCGCCGCGAAGAAGTTCTAAACCGAGCCAACGCGGGCTCCTTTCCAACGAGAGCACTGGGAAACTAAAGGTGACATTTAAGGGCGTGGCTGAAAGTTCATTCCCATCCTCTCCAATTCGCAGCGGAAGGGAGATTACTCCCACATCAAGTCGTGAAGTGGCAGTGGTGATTGTCGCGGTGCCGTTCCAAACCCCTGAATCCATCATGAATTGCATGTGAGCCGAAGCCGGATTCGAATCCGCCGCGTCCATTGCGCCGAAGAACGACAAATAATCCGACAGGTTCCTTACATCCGCGCTGAGTGATCCCGAATAAGCGTGCGCGCTGCCGAGATCGATCTTCCCTTCGGCATGCAACCAATCCTGTTTGCGCCTCAGATCGAGTTGCTCGATCTCGAGATCGCTCGCTTTCAAACTCAAATTCGCAATGAAACTGTCGATCTGCGTTTTGAAGATCGACAATGAGTTGGCGCTTGCCGCAATATGTCCACCGATTTTTCGCTCACGGGCGTTCACGGTACCATCAATCGCAACAGCTCCGGCAAACTCGTCCGGTTTGGCCCCGAAAAGATTGGCAAACGCGCCGAGGTCGTTGATCGAGCCTGAAATAGTCCCGCGAAAATCCGGGCTCAGCCAATCGGATGATTTTGACGGAAGCGAACCCTGCCCACTCATCGTTAGCTGGTTATCATGCTGTTTTATGTAAAGCTGCTGAAGTTGGATTTGCCGATTGTAAAGAGCGGCGCCGAGCATGATCACTTCCGCAGCACGATCGCGCCAGGTAGGGTCGCCCAATTCAATCCAAATGGAGGCGGTGGCGCGCGTGAGATCGCGCGGATCACCGCGGAAAGTGAGTTTACCCGCGTGGAGCGAGCCGCCCAACTGGTCCGCGAAACCGATTGCCTCCGAGGTTTGCGCAAGCGAGATATCGCTGGCCGAACCAGCAAAGTTCCAAACGGCATGCTCCGGCCGCCATTCGTCGGAAAAACTGGCGCGAATTTTGCCGCCGAATGTATCGAGATCGAATTGAAAATCCGCGCGCTCTTTACTGAGACGGGAAAGATCGATGGTGGCCGATTGCAGATCCAGCCCGCGTGCTAGGGTAATCCCGCCGAGCGTGAGCCGATTATCCTGCCATTTGGTCGCCCCGCGCAGGTTCGAGAAAGTTTGGTGAACCAACGGCGAGGCGATTGTGACCTCGCCGGCCCTGAAACGGCCCGCCTCGACTTCGCTCCCGAAAAGTGCAGCATTACGCAACAGAAACACGTTGAGGCCATCCTCAATGCGAAGTTGGAAACTAGGCAAATTGAAGTTGTTAGGCAGCAATTTTTCCAGCGTCGCCCAGGCGGGCTGCGATTTTCGCGCCTGTGCCGGAGAGAAATTTCGGATAATCCGGAGCTGCAATGTTTCGATCGACAAAGAACGAATGGGGCGCCCGCGTGCTCCGATTAAAATCGTTGCCAGGTCAAGATCGATAATCGCGTGGTCGACGTTGATCTCCAGGTGAGACGGCGAGCTTTTCGCGTCGCTGATGCGCACGTTTCGAATTGCGACCGGTCGCAAAAATGGCGCATCAATCTTCCCCAGGTGAATAAGCAGTCCGTTCTGTCGTGCCTGCCACCAAACCCACAGGCGCAAGCTGCCCGTGACAGACAGCGGCGCCAGCAAAATAGCCAGCGCTGCCACGAGCAAAATCGAAAAGCATGCGAGCAGTAGCAAACGATTTCTTCGCATCGGGGTTGCACTGCTTTAGCCGCAAAGGCAACGCTGGGAAAGTCCAAGTACGAGATTGCGTCGCAGCACGCCGAGGCTCGTTATTCTCCTTTTGCGGGCGTTGTGAAAATCAAGTGCAGCGGTTGCGACGGATGAAGGCGCTCCTCGAGTTGTTGTTGCAAAATGCGCTCCGCTTCGGTGGGCAAATCGGTTTCTAGCGCCTTTTGCCGCGCCAATTGCGGTAAGATCGACAATTCATTCTGCACGTCGTCGGCTGAGATGCGGTTCCAAAATCCATTTTCGAATGCGAGGACGTCCACCTGTTGTTGTTCGATTCCGAGAATTTGGGCATGTGGGAGTCGCACGGTGATTTCGTCCGGATGCAGATCAACCGCAAAACTTTGGTGCAAATCGAAGCCAGCCTTCACCCGAAACGTGCCGTGCAATTTCACGCGCTTGGAGCTTCCCGCCCACGTGCTTTGAAATTCGTGTTCGACTTCCATCCGCCGGGACAAGATCGACAACTCAGTCGTCGGCGTTGTTTGTTCCAGATATACGCGGTTGTTAATGATGATACGCGGTTGCAAATGCGCGATGTCAACGAAAGCCGAGCGCAAATCTTTTCCGAGGCGCTCGAGTTCGCCCACGCTTTCATGGGCCGTGTGCACTGGCCATCTTTCCAAACGCAGAAAGATAATCACGACTACCGCCGCGATCGTGAGCGCGATTAGCGTGAACGTAACCGGCCACGAGAACGCGTGATGGCGTGAGCGTCGGGCGCTCGGCGCTGAGGGTTGGATGTCGTCTTCCTTCACCCAAAAAAAGTACCGCCCCCCACGCCCGATGGACGTGAAGGGCGGCTGTTCCCCCCAGAACAATCTTCCAAAGTTGCGGAGCTACTAGCTGAGCTTAAACGATGCCGCAACAGAATTCTCAATCAATTTAGAAGAAATGATGGGCCTTTTGCAATCAACTGGTGTGCGAATGATAGCTTGCACGACCTCATTGCGCGCGTTCTAATTTTGCATGCGCAGCATGGGTGAGGAAGAGCGGCGGAGCTTTGCGGGTTCGTTGCTGGTCGCGCATCCGAATATGCTCGACCCAAATTTTCGCAGGGCCGTTTTGTTTATTTCCGCGCACGACCCGGATGACGGCGCGCTCGGCGTGATCATCAACCGGCCGTTGGATAAAAGCGTGGCCGATTTGGTGACCGAGATGCCGCCGGAACGGTTGGCGGACGTTCCGGTTTTTTTCGGAGGTCCGGTAGAGCGGAACCAGCTGATGTTCGCGACGTTCGAATGGCGGCAAGGCGAAGGGTTGACGTTGAATCACTATGTGAACATCGATGACGTAAGTGCGCGGACGGGCGACGATGCAATGTCAATCTGGGCATTCGTTGGTTACGCCGGCTGGAGCGCGGGCCAGCTGGAAGCGGAAATGAAGCAAAAAGCATGGCTCCTTCAGAAGCCGAGCCGCGCAGCGCTCAAACCGGAACGGCTACCGAAACTTTGGTTCGAGATTATGCGCGGGCTCGGACCATGGTACAAAATGCTCGCGGCCGCGCCGGACGATCCATCGCTCAATTGAAAGGGATTGTGAGGAGTGAGAATTGAGAAGTGAAAGGTAATTTCGCTTGCTTCCTACTTCTCACTTCTCACTAATCACTTCTCAGTTTCTCAATGATAATCGGCGTTCCGAAAGAAATTAAAGAGCAGGAGCAACGCGTCGCGCTGGTGCCATCGGCCGTCGAACAGCTCAAACGGCGCGGGCACTCGGTGCTCGTGGAAAGAAACGGCGGCGAAGGCTCCGGCTATCCCGACAATGAGTACGCCAAGGCTGGCGCGGAGACCGTCGATCTTGCCAAGGATGTTTTTGCGCGCGCAGACATGATCGTGAAGGTGAAGGAGCCGCTCAAAGTCGAGTTCTCCCTTTTGCGCAAAGGCCAGATTCTGTTCACGTATTTGCATTTAGCCGCGAGCAAGCCGCTCACCGAAGCATTGCTCGAATCTGGTGTGACCAGCATCGCCTACGAGACGATCCAAGTCGGCAACCGCTTGCCGTTGCTCGAGCCGATGAGCGAGATCGCCGGCCGCATGAGTGTCGTGATGGGGGCGTATTTTTTGACTAAACATCATGGTGGCAGCGGCGTGTTGCTCGGCGGCGTGCCGGGCGTGTTGCCAGGACGCGTCGTGGTGATCGGTGGCGGAACGGCAGGCGTGAACGCGGCCCGCATGGCCACCGGTCTTGGCGCCGACGTGACCATTCTGGAAGTCGATCTCGAACGGATGCGGTTCCTCGACATCACGATGGGCAGCGCGCATACACTCTACTCGAGCGAATCGCATTTGCAGGAGCTGATGCCAAATGTCGATCTTTTGATCGGCGCCGTGCTCGTTCCCGGCGCGAGAGCGCCAAAATTGATTACGCGCGCGATGTTGAGAAAGATGAAAGCTGGCAGCGTCCTGGTAGACATCGCGATCGACCAAGGCGGCTGCGCAGAAACTTCGCGGCCGACTACGCACGTCGACCCGACTTACGTCGAAGAAGGCGTGACGCATTATTGTGTGGCTAACATGCCGGCGGCCTATGCGCGGACAGCTACTCAGGCACTGACCAACGTTACTTATCGTTATGTTGAATTGCTGGCTGATTTCGGCTTGGAGGAAGCTTGTAAGAAGCAACCCGCCTTGGCGGGCGGGATTAACACGCGCGACGGAAAATTGACCTGTCTGGCCGTGGCCGAGGCGCACGGGATGAAGTACGAACCGCCGTTTTAACCGGCACATTCTGCCCACCAAAAACTAGCCTTGCTCCGATTCAGGATTTAACCGAGTATCCCATCCTCGACTCAAACTTATGAACAAATATATCTGCATTTTGGCTGGCGCCGCCTTGCTCGCGGCTTGTGAACAAAAAACTGAAACCGCCGCCCCGACAACAAGCCCAGCGCCCGAAACGAGCGTAGCTACGAGTCCCGCGGAGACGACGCCAACGCCGACTCCTTAAAGACAACCGAATTCGTGGGCGGCTGCGATCCATTTGTATGAAGAAATACATTGGCCTGCTTGTCGGCATCGCACTATTCGCTGCCTGTGAACAAAAAGAGACCACGGTAACCAATCCACCCTCGGAAAAAACGGAGAAGAAGGAAACTAACACGACCATCGTAAATCCTTCTCCGGCTGCTTCAGCCAAGACGGAAAAAACGGAGACCAATATTAACGTCAACACTTCGCCGACTCCATAAGTTCAGAGTCGGCTAATTTGCGAAGTCTTTCCCCACGTCTGTTCGGGGAAAGACTTTTGCTGTACATTGACAATGAACACGCCGGCGAGAAAGCTTTCATTTCCGCAAAGCCGGCGATTGACGGAAGTCTGGCAATTCGAGCGGGTGCGCAAAGAGGGGTGTGCACAACACGGCGATCTCCTGTTGTTGGCCGCGCTTGCTGGAAAAGGCGTGGATAGTCTGCGTGCCGGCTTCGTTACCTCGCGCAAAATCGGTGGCGCGGTCGTCCGCAACCGGGTGCGGCGTCGTTTGCGAGAGATCGTTCGCAAACATCAGCATGAAATTGTCAAGGGAAGGTGGGTCGTCACCGTCGCACGCCCGAGTGCGGCGCGGGCCAGTTACGGCGAATTGGAAGCTGAGTGGTTGCGTCTGGCCAAGCGCGCTTCTATTCTTGCGCCTTGATGCTCAAACTCCTGCGCGGTTTCATCTGCATTCACCAATGCGCAATCTCGCCGCTGCTTTCCTTGCTTGGCGGGCCGGGTTGTGGTTGTCGTTTTGAGCCGACTTGCTCGCGTTATTTTCTGGAGGCGGTCGAGACGCATGGTTTATGGCGTGGCGGCTGGCTGGGATTAAGACGGCTGGCGCGCTGCCAACCGTGGGGCGGCTGGGGGCATGATCCAGTTCCGCTATCAAGAGAAATTCGGATCCGGGACGCCACCGAATTTTTTTTCTGTGAATGAGCGGCTGCCGGCAACTTTATGGATCGAACGGCATGGATCGTCGTAATACTTTGCGTTGTCGGGCTCGTTTTGTGGGAATTGTGGGTCGCAAAGCAAACTCCGCAGCGTCCACGAACAACCGTCGCCTCGCCGACCCCGACACTGCCGCCCGCTAGCGCTAGCGGGTCGCCTGCACCTTTTGTCTCGCCCGTTCCGGCAGCCACTCCTGCGGTTGCCCAGGCGGTGCCGAGTTTTCCCGAGAAAATCGAAACACTGCGGAACGCGGATCTGGAGTTACGCCTAACGAATCGCGGTGCCGGCATCAGTGAAGCGATCCTTCTCAACCATATCGCGGAAGGTGACAAGCAGGTCACGCTGAATTCGTCCCGAGAAATCCCCATCGGCGCGATCATTGAACAGCCCGATGCACCAAGCTTGGCTGAGTTCAGTTTGTCACGCGAAGCAGACGGCAGTGTGCAATGTGAGCGAACAACCCCTGAAAGCCTCACTGTTCGCAAAAAGTTTTTCTTCGAGAAGACACCCGAGCCACGAGACAACTTCCTCGTCGAGTTAGATTTCAACCTTACAAACGGCGGCACGCAGCCGTACTCGAACTCTGGCTATTTTGTCGCGCTCGGATCAGCCGTTCCCATTCACCAGAGAGATTATCCTTACTACACCCGCCTGGTCTGGTGCATCGACGGAAAGGCGAGAGACAAGAACGTGAGCTGGTTTGAAGGAGGCAGCGGATTTTTCGGGGTAGGCCAGCGCGCTCCGCAACCGTTTTATCAGGAGAACACTGCGCCAGCCGAATGGGTCGCGGTGACCAATCAATTTTTTACGACGTTGATCGTTCCTCTCACCGCCAAATCGAATGGCGTATGGGGCCGTCGCGTCAACGTCGCGCCCGAACAAAAAATGTACGGAATTGAGGGCGCGATGCACATGCCGGGTTTTCAATTGCCCGCTGGGCAAACTTACACCGCGCGATTTGAGATTTACGCCGGCCCGAAAATTTATCACCGGCTCGCGCAACTCGAGCACAACGAAGCCGAGATCATGAACTTTGGACTGTTCAAGCTGGTGAGCCAGTTCCTGCTCAACTTTATGAATTTGTTGCACGGCGTGCTCTGGAACAGCTACGCCGCAGCGATCCTCGCGCTGACCACGATTATCCGGCTGGTGCTTTGGCCCCTCCAGAGCAAAGCGAACCGTTCCATGCGCCAAACAGCCGCTCTTGCTCCAAAAATGCAGGAGTTGAGGGAAAAATATAAGGATGATCCGACCCGCATGAACCAGGAGGTGATGAAGCTCTACAAACAGTACGGGATCAATCCCGTGGGCGGCTGTTTGCCGATGATGATCCAAATCCCCATCTTCTTCGGCCTCTATCAAATGCTCGCCCAGGCTGTCGAATTACGAAACGCGAAATTCTTTTGGTGTCACGATCTTTCCCAACCCGACACCGTTGGACATCTGCCCGTGCTCGGCTTTCCGATCAACATCATCCCGCTTTGCATGGCTGCGACCCAGGTCTGGCTCATGCAAATGACGCCGAAAACCGGCGATGCCACGCAACGGCGCGTAATGATGTTTACGCCGCTGATCTTTTTGTTTTTCTGCTACAACTTTGCGGCAGCGCTGGCGTTGTATTACACTGCCCAAAATCTTTTTAGCATTTTGCAATTTTACCTGAACAAAAAACAACCGATGCCGAAGCTCGAAAAAATTGCGCCTGCCGCGAAGCGAAAACGATGATGACACCGAAAGAATTGCTCGACACCATGCTCGGTTATCTCGGTTTCGTCGTGCAAATCGAGGAGTCGCACAACGAGGCGGGCAATCTGGTTCTGCAAATTTACACCGAAGAGAGTCGGCGGCTTATCGGACGCGACGGCGAAACGCTCGAAGCAATCCAGTTCCTGCTCAACCGGCTGCTTCAGGCAAAAGACAAGGATGCGTCGAAAGTGGTTGTCGATTGCGAGATGTATCGCTCCATGCGCGAAGACCGCATCGTGCAGCGCGTGCGCGAACTGGCCGAACGCGTCCGCATCACTGGCCGTTCGCTACAGCTCGAGCCAATGAATTCATACGAACGGCGCATCGTGCACAACGCTTTCAAGGACGATCCGGAGATCGCTACTTGGAGCCCGGACGATTCCGCACGCATCAAGCAAATCACGTTGCTCAAGCGCCAGACAAAAAAAGAGCCGGCTTCACAAGGAAAGGCGATTCCCTAATCGCCTCTAATTTGGACGTTGAATGTTGAGCGTTGAGCGTTGGACGTTTTCGGACGAAATCGCGCGGCTTCTTTCGCTTCTCCCGCCTTCACCTCCGGCCGCCAGCGAAATTTTTGCAATAACGGATTCGATTTTCCTTCGACGGCGTCGGCAATGATCTCCCCGAGCACGGGCGCGAATTTGAATCCGTGTCCGCAATCTCCGGTCGCAATAACCAAGCCTGGACGCTCCGGATCGGGTGCAATCCAAAAATCTCCGTCGGGCGTATCGCAGTACATGCAGATGCGGGTGTAAACAATCGGAGCGTGCGCTAGCGCGGGCAACGAGCCGGATAGAAATTCGCGCAGGTCCTTTTCTTCTTGCGGCGTGACCGCGCGCTCCGGCGACTCAGGCGACATGTCCCGGCCAGGACCGTGATTTGCGATCTTGACAACGCCCTGGTTGAGCGGAAAACCGTAGTAACCCGTCGTCGAAATGTCAGCCCCAAAAAAAGGAAATCTTTCGGGCAAGAAAAGTTCTGCCTTTTGGGGCTTCAGATGAAAAACCGGGTGACCGGTCGCGCGAAAAAATTTTCCTGTGAAGGGCAACGCGTACGGGGTCCACGCGCCAACGGCGACAACGACTGCGTCCCCCGCAATACGATGTCGATCCTGGAGGACAATCCCTTTGACGCGATCGTCGCCCTCATCCAGTGCGAGAAGCTTGGCACGTTCACGCAGTTCAACTCCGAGCGATTTCGCGCGCTCGACAAGCGTGGCAACGACACGCCCGCTTTCGACATAGCCGGCTTGGGGATCGAAGAAACCATCGTGATAAAGCTCTGCATTAAACGCGGGAAATCGTTCGTGCAGCCTGGCTGAGTTGATGCGCGCAAACTTGTGTCCACGTTTTTCGAGCACCTTGGAGCTTTCATATTCAAAATCTCCCGGCCGCATCTTCCGCTGCCGCAGGAATAACACGCCGGTTTCGTGATATAACTCCAAGTCAAACTGGCGATTCCATTCATGCCAAAGTTCGATCGAACGCTCCGCCAGCGCGGTATAATCTTCGTCGGCGCCATACGCTGCGCGCACGGCCTTGCTGATGTCGGTCGATGCGGCCAACGGATGCGGCAGTGGCCCAGGATCAACAAGTATAACTTCGTGACCACGCTTCTTTAGTTCGATCGCGGCCGTGACCCCATTAATCCCCGCGCCAACAACGATTACGGTCACTGTTTGAATTCGAAAATAATTTTACCACTGCGTTTTCCCTGGCCGGCGTGTGTCACTGCCGCCGTTGCCTCATTAATCGGATAAGCTCTTTCGACCTTCGTTTTCAGCAATCCGCGCTTTGCCATTTCGAACAATGCCCGAAACGCTTCCATGCGCTCCTGCATCATCGCATTGTCGTACCATTTGTTGATCCAAATTCCGCGGAAGCGCAGATCTTTGAAGATCAACAAACCGTTCGGAATTTTCAGCGGCTGCAAGCTCATCGCGCCGAACGTGACCATTGTCGATCCGGGCGCGAGACAGTTTGCAAGGCGCAGCACACTCTCGCCGCCGACCGCATTCAAACCCAGGAGAATCGGGGCGCCGCTTGTCGCGTTTCTCACCTCCTCGCGAAGGTTTTCGCCATCGACAAGAACGACGTCACCGCCTTCCGCGCGTAGCTCATCGATCAATTCCGGACGACGAACGACGTTCACGGTTTTGTAGGCGAGTTCGTGTGCAATTTGGATCACCGCGCGGCCCGCCGCCGAGTTGGCTGCATTTTGAATCAACCAATCGTCCCGCTTGAGATCGACATAATCGTGCAATAGTCGCCAGGCCGTCATCGGATTGATCTTCAACATCGCGGCGCACACCGGTTCGATTTCGGGTGGAACAGCAACTAATTCGCTCGCTTTAACGGCGAGCGCTTCGCGCCACGTGCCGACGTTGTGCGGCAAGATAACCAGCGCGCCGATGGTGACCGTTTTCACATCCGCGCCAAGATCGACAACTACGCCCGCGCCTTCGAATCCGGGAATCGCGGGGAGTTCGCGGCGCCCGGGATATTTTCCCTCGATCGCGTTCAGGTCCGCCGGGTTGATTGGCGCGGCCCGCATTTCCACGACCGCTTCATCGACGGCCGGCTTCGGCCACGGTTCTGTTACCACGCGCAAAACTTCTTCCGGATTTCCGTGCCTTTGGTAAACGACAACGCTTATATTTTCTTTCATGATGGCGCCGGTCACGCAGCCTCAGGCTTCCACCAGCAATCTGCAAACCGGCGCGCGTGTTGCGTTGTTCGGCCTCGTGATCAACATCGTGCTTTCGTCGGCGAAGATTGCGGCTGGCCTGTTAGGCAATGCCTACGTTTTGATCGCAGATGGAATCGAATCCGCATTCGATGTGGCTGGCTCAGTGATCATTTGGAGCGCATTGAAATTCGCTGCGCGTCCACCGGACGCCACGCATCCTTACGGACATGGAAAAGCAGAACCAGTCGCCGCGATTATCGTCTCAGTAGGCGTGCTTGCCGCCGCCCTCGGCCTCGCCATCCAAAGTGTGCGCGAACTTTTTCTCCCGCATCACGCCCCTGCGCCTTTCACATTAGGTATCCTGATTATCGCGGTCATCATAAAAGAGATTCTGTATCGATATGTCATTCGGTTCGGTCGCGATGTCGAAAGCACCGCCATCCAAACGGATGCTTGGCATCATCGGACCGATGCGATGACCTCCGTGGCCGCATTCATCGGTATTTCGGTTGCGCTCGTCGGCGGAGAAGCTTGGCAGAGCGCGGACGATTGGGCCGCGCTTTTCGCGTGTGGCTTGATCGGTGCGAATGGCTATCGGTTGCTGCGCCCCGCGCTTTTCGAAATTATGGACACTGCGCCTCGCGGACAGATTGTCGACGTCGTTCGTGACGCCGCACGCGCCGTGCCGGGTGTGGTTGAGATTGAAAAACTGCTGATTCGGAAAATGGGACTCAGTTTCTATGTGGATCTTCATGTGAAGGTAAATGGTGCCATTTCGGTGCGCGAAGGCCACGAGATCGCGCACGCCGTGAAACATGCCATTCAAGATAGCGACCGGCGGATCGCCGATGTACTCGTCCACATCGAACCGGCGTAGTTATTAGCCGCGTGGCTCTGCTCGCCGCGCGGAAGCTTGGCGAAGGCGGGTCGAGGCCCTCTCCCGCGCGTGGCTGCACCGGAGCACGGCGACTGAGCACCGTGGTTACAAATGCAGGGCTTCACTTCGCAGAAGCGCCACGATTGCGTTGGCTAGGATTGCGCGAGCCTCTGCGATTCGACGCGCAAACCGAAGCAACCGCCAAATAGCAACAGGATGTCTGAGTAAATGCGTGATTAATTTTCCGAGATCAGTCCGCTGTTGTTCGATATCGAACAAAACGGTCGGCGGCGCGGGAAAGGGTTCCTCTAAACTGTCGGTGACTACGCGTAGCGAAAGCATCGGCACTCCATGCGTGGCGCACGCGCTAGCAATCACTGCCGTCTCCATATCCACGGCTGCGGCGTTGTTCGCCCGTGCGATCTCATTTCGGTCCGCAATGGAATTGATGATCGTTGCCGATGTAAAAATTTTCACTGCTTCTACTTTGTAACTGGTCAAAATTTGCTGCGCCTTCGCGAGCAATTGTGGATCCGAAAAATTGTTCGCCAAAATCAAATCGCCGACTTGCAAGTCTTCGCGCACACCACCGGCAAAGCCCGAGCTGATCAAAAAGTCCGGCCGTTCGGCTTCGAAAAACTCATTCATCCGGAGTTGACAATGCTTTTGCCCCACGCCGGTGTGCCAGATCATCATTTGCCGATCGTCGATCTTCTCCTTGCGCAATTGCGCGGCAAACTCGGTGCTTTCCGCGCGAAGCGCGAACGTGATCGCGATCATTGCAGCCGGCAATTATCGATTCGCGTCCTCGACCAGACGAATTTGAATAATCCGGTTGCGGCTCGCTGAAGAAGCGGATGACTTGGTTGGTTGCGCTCCCAGAGCCGTAAGTTTCTGCCGAAACTCACCTTCCCGCGCAGCCGGAATTTCGGCGAACAACAGCAGACCATGCTGGTCGCTTAGATTCTTCACTGCCGAACCGCCACATGCCGCCGCCACGGCGATGACTTGGTTTGCGATCGCATCGCGCTGCGCTTTCGACGTTGTAATTTTGACTTCGTCCACATCGAGGCTCGGCGCCGGCAGGGCAGAAGCCGCAGTCTTCTCGAGCGCCTGAAGGAGTTGCTGCCGATTTTGTTCGTTAGGCGCCTGCCGGTGCCGTTTGTTTTCCATGAAGATGATCGCATAGATGCCGAACAGCACGTTGAGGAAAACGAGCGCCACGAATGCGATCGCAACTCTGCGCCCGAGAACGGCGCTGCGCGCAGACGTCGATCTTGCATCGAAAGTTGCAAGGACTTCACGTGAATCGCGCATGCCAGCGTGGATTTGACGCGCGACCACTAGCTCGCGTTGTAAATAGGAATCGGAAGCGAGACGCGCTTCCAACTCCGCGCACTCCTCCCGTGATAATTTGCCGTCGAGGTAATCGAAAAGTTTGTCCGGATTCATCGACTAGTTCCGGGAAGCGTGACGCGAGATATGTTTGCGTGCAACGCTGAACTCAGCTCCCCAAAGGGGTCAGCTAAACCCTCACCCTGGGAAAACAAACCTAGCCTGGCGAAGGTTGTCGGTGCAGTCGTCCATTTGCTCTTTGCCCTCGTGGAAATAGAGTAACCCTTTCGTGGCAAAAGATGGGCACATCGTTTCTGAAATGCGAGGAGGTTGGCGACGCCGCGCGATCGTGGCACTTTGTCTCTTCGGCGGGCTCCTTTTGATTTTTCATCGCCCTGTTCTGTTGACGATTGGTCGCGACCTCGCGAGGCATTACGCTGCGAAGGCAAATCTACGCGCCGATTTTCGGCTCGAGGGCAGTGTTTTCACCAATTTGAGCGTGCGAAATCTGCACGTGGTCCCCAAGGGACGTTCTGCCATCGAATCGATAGATGTCGATCTTGTCCACGTTGACTACAGCTTGCTCGGGCTAATTCGCCACGGGATGTCGCAATTTTTGGGCAATGTCGATGTGCGTTCGGCCCGACTTGTCTTGAATCCAAGGAACGCGCCGGAAGAAATTCACCCGAAAAAACAGCTGGAGCGAACCAAACAGGAATTGCCCGCCGTTTTTCCAGAGCGCCTGCGAATATCCGATGCGACCCTGATCGTGCGCGATTCGCCGCGCGACTTGGTGATCGAACATGTCGATCTTGATTTAGATCCACGCCAGTCCGGTCAGCTGCGAATCGAGAAGCTACAAGTCCCGACTGCGCAGAGCTGGTCGAACATTGCCGGGCAAACGTCCTACGCGAACAAGAATCTCGCTCTACGCGATCTTGCGTTGAATGATCAAGATCGTATCCGATTACTCAACGTCGACGCATCTCACATCGACGCGAAACAACTCTCGATCAATCTCGACGCAGCGATTGGTGGCGGGACGATTTCCGGGAAAGGCACGTTCAATGAAACAGCTTCGTCGCTGAATGCGAAGATCCATTTGGCTGCCGCAAAAGTACCGGCGGATTCGTTCAACAAGTACTTGGATTTACCGGAAGGATTTATTAGCGGGGATATCGAGCGTTTCGTTGTTGATCTAACCGGCGGGCTCGATGCGCCGCGCACATGGAACGGAACGATCAGGGCACAGGTAAACGATTTTTCCAGCGGTCAAATTGGAATCGGTCGGGTCGTGTTAGATGTGGTTGCGCGCGATGGAACTGCGACGCTCCGATCAGCCGATATGGTTCAGGGTAAGAATGAATTTCATTTGCACGGCTCGGCCGAGTTGCCTAATGAGTTGAGCGGGTTTGGGCGCAGTCCGGCAACGCTGGAGATTGCGGCCAAGGCGCCGGATCTCAGTCAGCTAAGCGCATCAACCCGGGAAAAGCTTTCTGGCTCGGCCGAGATAAGTGGGAAGATCGACATCGGCAATGCCAAGCTTGAGGCGAATCTCAACGTCACGGCTGAGCGACTAGGATTTGCAGATGGAGCGATCGAAAAGCTTAGCGCTAATGTTAAAGCGTCTAAGATACTGACGCGCAATGCAGCCGACACGGCTGCCACTACAGCTCCGGCGAAGCCGTGGTTTGCCGATCTGCATTCTAAGATTGTCTTAGATATGTCTAAGATCCGTTTTCGTGATTATGCGATCGATTCGATGAGCGGAACGCTGAGTGGCGTGAACGATGTGCTGGAGATCGAACAGCTTGACATCGGCCGAAAAGAAAACAAGCTGGCGATCACCGGGCGATACAATCTGCCGGAGGACTTGCGAAGGCTCAGGTCGCAGCCTGCCCAATTGAATGTTTCACTGAACGCGAATGAGCTCGGCGATTACTGGGCGGTTGAATCGCCAGACAAAATGAGCGGTCCATTACAAGTGACGGGCCAATTCGAATGGAAGGACGAGCTGGCCAATGGCCAATTGTCGATTTTCGGTGCAGGTCTCAAGACGCGCGACTTGATCTTCAAACAACTGAGCGCGCAATGTTCCGTCGCAAACAACACGATTTATCTGGACGATTTGACGGCAAGTCTAAACGAGCAGGATTTTGTTAGCGCGAACGGAATTGTCGATCTTCGCGCGCCTTATCATTACGTAGGGAAACTGTCGGCCAACGTTACGGATTTATCGCGATTAAAACCAATGCTGCGCGCCTCCGGCAATGAGAATGAGCTGGCCGGTTCGCTGGTCATCGATTGGCAAGGGAGCGGAGACGCGATGAAGTTCAAGAATAACGGCAAACTCAAACTCGCGCTCGAGAGTGGTCGCTACGGTAATTTGCAATCATTTCAAGCAAACGTGGACGCGACGTATTCCCCAGATGGCCTCGATGTCCCGACCGTTTTTCTGCGCAGCGACCGCATGGATTTTCAAGCGATTGTTCAAGCGAAAGGCGACACGCTTGAGATCACAAAGATTCAACTCGACCAGGGTGAGGCGAAATATGCGTCGGGATACATTTCTATTCCTTTTGTCTGGAAAAACCTGGGCACCGACGCGCCCGTCCTGCCGTCCACCGGGAAAGTGGTCGCGGATTTTCGGTCGGAGAACGTAGACATCAAAAAACTTTTTGAGGACATCGGCGCCAAGCCGGCCGCCGCGGGAACGTTGAATGTGAAACTGGAGGCAGCCGGAACGATTTCGGATTTGGACGCGCGCCTGGACGTGGAGATGCGCGACTTGCGGAGCGAGAAGTTGCCGAGCCTGGAGCCGGCAAGGTTTAATCTTAGCGCGCAATCGCAACACGGTCAGCTCACGGTTTCTGGCAAATTGCAGCAAGCGAAGATTCAGCCGATGGAACTGACGGCGAACTTGCCCTTGGATGTCCCAAAAATCGTGCGGGAAAAAAAATTACCCGACGACACGCCGGTGTATGGGAAAATCCGTTTGCCGCGAAGCTCAGTCAATTTTGTGCGCCAATTTATTCCGTCGGTGCATGAAGTCGACGGTGATCTGGCCTTGGCTGTCGATTTGAGTGGAACGGTCGCGCATCCCGTTTTTAAGGGGCAGGCCGACATGACGATGAACGTGGCGCGGACGGACGATCCAACACTTCCCGCGCTGCAGAATTTTAAAGCGCGGCTGATTTTTGCGAATGACGCGCTGAGCTTCGAGCAATTCACGGGCGAACTTTCCGGTGGTCACTTTACTCTGAGCGGCCGCGTCACTTTTCCAAAACTGACGACCGCCAATCTCGATTTAAGATTCAAGGCCGACAGTGCGCTCGTGGCGCGGAACGACACGTTAACCGTCCGCACCGACGCCGATATTCGATTTGCGGGACCGATCAACAGCGTCACTGTTGCCGGTAACGTTGCTATAACGAACAGCCAATTCTTGAAGAATGTCGATCTGATTCCAATCGGTCTGCCCGGCCGACCGGCGCCCGAGCCGCCTTCCGCGCATCCGCAGCTCTCTTTTCCGGCGCCGCCGTTACGCGATTGGAAATTCGACGTTGCCATCAAGACGAAAGATCCGGTTTTGATTCGCGGAAATCTCGCGACCGGCGGCGCGGTCGCCGATCTGCATTTCATCGGCACAGGGCTGCACCCCGGATTAAAAGGTCTGGTGCGGCTGCAAAATGTCGAAGCCACCCTGCCATTCAGCCGTCTCGAAATCGCTTACGGTTTCCTTTATTTCGATCCTAACGACTCGTTTAATCCAAAAATCGATTTGCATGGCACCTCTGTGATCCAGGATTACATGATTCGCGTTTATATCTATGGGACTTCGCTGGCGCCGGAGGCCGTCTTCAACAGCGAGCCGCCCTTGCCGCAGGAGGAAATTATCTCATTGCTCGCAACCGGGACGACTCGAGAGCAGTTAACCGGTAATAACAACGTGCTGGCGGGGCGCGCCGGGATGCTCCTGGTGCAACAACTCTATCGCAAAATTTTCAAGAAAGGCCAGCCGACCCAGAGCAATTCGGTGTTTAATCGGCTAAGCGTGGATGTAGGCACAGTCGATCCCCGCACGGGGCAGCAACAGGCCACCGCGCGGTTCAAGATAAACGATCAATTTGTGGTGGTGGGCGATCTCGGCGTCGGCGGCGGTTATCGCGGAATGTTGAAGTACCTCATCCGGTTCGACTGATGTCGCGCGGCTCCTGGATTGCACTTTCCGCGATGATCTCTGCCGGCGAGATCGTCGCGCAAACCACTCTCGATGTGCCGCGACCCGAAGAAAAAGAAAAACAAGAGCACGCGGTTGCAAAGGAGCAGGAAAAGCACGCGCAACGCGCGACCACCGTCGAGTTTGTCGGTCAGCAAGCGTTTAAAGAAAAAGATTTGCGTTCAGCGGTAAAAGAGCAATTGACCACGATCGATGAATACGGTCTGACTCCTGCGCGGGCAGACGATCTCGCTTTTTTTCTCGAGCTTTTTTTTCGCAAGCATGGCTACGCCAAAGTGGCCGTGCACTATTCGCTTGAGCGCGGCGATCGTTTGCGGCTCGAAATCAACGAAGGACCACTCGCCACCCTGGGGACAGTCACTTTTGAAGGCAACGCCGGCGAGCCGACCGCGAAGCTATTCGATTATGTTGTCGGGCCGACGCGCGAGCGTTATTCGAAATTGCAACGCAGTCTGCCATTCGTTGCTGCGGACATCAACGAAGGCATCGATCTTTTACACCGGTTCTATGTCGCGGAAGGCTTCCTTGACGTAGCCATCGATCCACCGCGTTACACCTATCACGACGACGCGAATCGCGTGGACGTGACAATACCGATTCATGAAGGCCGCCAATATTTTTTCGGTGACGTTTCCTTCACCGGTCAGAAAATCTACGACGCCGACACGTTGCGCGGACAGATCGACGATCTTCTCAAGCAACCTTACACCGACGCGCGAGCCGATGACATTCCACGGCGGCTGCAGGCCTACTTCAAGGCGCGCGGTTACTACGAGGCGAAAGTGGCGGCGACTGGCGATCCAGCGGCCGCGCAAAGTGGTCGTGTGCCAGTGCACGTCGTGATCGCATCGGGTCCTGTTTATCATTTCGATGAAGTGATCGTGCACGGCTTGACACGGCTCCATCCCAGTTATGTCACGAAACGCTTCACCACCCTGAAAGGCAAGACCTACAGTCCGGACGTGCTCGACGATAAATTCCGAACTCTTATGCGCACGGGCCTGTTTAATGTGCTCAAGATCGAGCCGACGCCCATTGCCGATGAGGATGCGCTGCTCTTAAACATCTCGGCCGAGGAAGCTAAGAGCAAGGAGCTCGGATTTTCCCTCGGTTACGGCACCTATGAGGGAGTAATTGTGGGCGCGCAATTTCGCGAGCGCGATCTTTTTGGCACCGGCCGGCCGCTCACGACTTCGGTGGAAGTTTCGCAACGCGGCTACAAAGGCGAGGTCCTTTACGAGGACCCGTTTTTCTTCGACACCGACTTCAGTTTTAAGAATCGCGCTGCTGCGCTCACTTTCGATTTCGACGGTTATTCAAAATTCGAGGTGGGTGATCGCGTCGAGCTGACCCGCAAAATCACCAAACAATATGAGGCCAGCCTCGTGCTCGCCGCGCGCTATGTCGATATAACGAGCACGTCGATTGCGCGGAGGTTTCTCGGCGACACTTCGGTACTTCATCGACTCCATCGGATTTACTCACACACTTGATTTGCGCGAGAGTCCGCTGGTATCGCCGCGTGGTTTTATCGCAAATAACACCCTTGATGTTGCGAGTGACGCTTTCGGCAGCGATGTGAATCTCGTGCGCACGACCGTTCGTCTCGCGTATTTCTTGCCGTTCGGCCCGAAAACTTTGACGCCGGGCGTGGCCGCCGATCAGACGATGCCGCCGCTCGAGCGCTGGTTTCAACAATCATCCCTTGCGTTCGGCGCGCGGGCTGGTCTTGTCCATTCGCTTGGCCACTCCGGTCCTGATGAACTGACCACCCTCCCAATTGACGAACGCTTTTTCAACGGCGGCGCAACGACGGTGCGCAGTTTTGGCGAGCGCGAGCTCGGGCCGCACGATCGGAAAGGAAATCCGCTGGGTGGTGAATTCTTCACTGTCTTCAATGTTGAATACACTTTCCCGCTTTACGGCGAGCTCCAGGGCGCAACGTTCTTCGATGCCGGCAATTTGTTGCCCACTTCCGAAGAACCTGGAGTGGACGACATGCGCTACGCGCTCGGCGTCGGGTTGCGCTACAAACTACCGATCGGGCCGATCCGGCTCGACTATGGATTCAACCCCGACCCGCAACGGCACGAGGATGACGGCGCGTTCCATTTCAGTTTCGGGTTTGCATTTTGATTGATTGATCGACATCAAACGATGCGCTTTGAGGTGGATCGCGATCTCCGAGCGCGATGTTATGAAATATGCGGCTTCGCCGCCTGATTTTAGCATCGAGCTCGGAGAGCTCGATCCACCAATAACATATGAAAGATCGAGAAGAACATTCTCGTGGCGAAATCGGCGATCTCGGCGATGTGTCGCCGGAAATTTTTCGTGAAGAGCTCCATCGGCTGGCCGATTGGATCGCCGATTACCGGGAGAACCTCGAAACGCTGCGCGTCGCGCCCAATGCGAAACCGGGCGTCATCCAGGCTGCATTGCCGGCAGAACCGCCGGAGCAGGCGGAGCCGCTGGAGAAAATCTTCACAGACATCGATCGGGTGATCGTTCCAGGAATGGTGAATTGGGGACACCCGATGTTTCTCGGCTATTTTGGGTGGACAACAACCGCTCCGGGAATTCTGGGCGAAATCATCACTGCGCCCCTCAACGTCAACGCGATGACGTGGCGTACATGCCCGGCCGCGACGGAACTCGAGACCGTGGTGGTCAACTGGCTGCGGCAGTGGATGCTTTTGCCTAACGAATTTGGAGGAGTGGTTTACGATACTGCGTCGGTCGGAATCATGCATGCGCTTGCGGCCGCCCGGGAGGAGGCAGCGCCGGCGACCCGCAAGCTGGGATTGAGCGGCCGCCCCGACGTTCCGCGCTTTCGCATTTACGCTTCGGATCAAGCTCATAGCTCTGTGGAAAAAGCAGCCATCGCGCTCGGGCTCGGCGAGGAAAATGTGCAGCGCGTCCCGAGCGACCGCGATTTTCGCATGAACGTTGCCGAGCTGCGCGAGCTGATCGCGCGAGATCAGCGCGAGAAATTTAAGCCGCTTGCCGTGATTGCGACCGTCGGCACAACATCGACCGCCAGCGTCGATCCGGTAAAAGAGCTTGTCGATCTTTGCCGGGAACGGAAAATCTGGCTGCATGTTGATGGCGCTTATGGCGGTGGCCTCGCGCTTTTGCCGGAATGCAAATGGGTGACCGCAGGCTGGAACGAAGCTGATTCGGTCATCATCAATCCGCACAAAATGCTTTTCGTGCCGCTTGATTTCAGCGTGCTTTACGTGCGCGATCTTGAGCGGTTACGCCGTGTCTTTGCGTTGGTGCCGGAATATTTGCGAGGTGACACGGTGGAAGCGGAGAAGAATTACATGGACTACGGCATTCAACTCGGCCGGAGGTTCCGTGCTCTTAAGGCCTGGATGGTTTTTCGCGCGTTTGGCCACGCCGGAATGTGTGCTCGCATTCGCGAACATCTGCGTCTGGCGCATTTGCTCGCGGAGTGGATCCAAGGCGATAATCGTTTCGAGCTGGCCGCACCGGTGGTGATGCCTGTCGTTTGTTTCCGATTCGTTGGGGCGGACGATAGCAAGATCGACATGTTGAACAGCGCGATTGTCGAGCGGATCAACGCCTCTGGTCGCGCCTACCTTACGCAAACGAAATTGCGTGGCCGGACGGTCATGCGCATCGGTTTGGGAAACGTGCTCACGACCGAGCAACATTTGCGCAAGGGTTGGGAGATGATCCAAGCAACGGCAAGCGAGTTGTAATCGGAAGACAGCTGTTAAGCTGGGTGCAACGCGTTGTCCTCAACGCGTTGGTAAATAAATCCCCGAAAGCTTTCGGGCCTAATTTTCAGTATATGTGAGGATCTCGTGTGTCATGCCCAACAGGCATCTTGCCTGTCGGCTCAAGAATCGACAGGCTGGGAAGCCTGTCTGCTCTGACAGGCGAGACGCCTATCTTCCCCCCATGCAGCTCATCTTCCGCTGACCGTCGGAGCTTTCGATACGGTTGGAGTGACGCAATTTGCGGCTGAGGACAGCCGCCTCTACAGTTGGCCTTCAAAGTTATGATGAGGCTTCTGCGCAAGCATCGGCAATGGCTGATGATCGTGATCGCGATCTTGGCTATCCCGTTCGTATTTTATTTTGTGCAAAAGCCGGATTACGGCGCGATGGGCCGCGATCAGTTCGCGCGCGCTTACGGCCGGAGCGTTTCGAGGGTGGAAGTTCAACACAACGCGCGGCTCGGCAACATCGCGCAGGCGCTCGGAATGACTAGCTTGTGGCAGACGCTGTCGGTCAACGAGCCGGGCAACAACGGCTATGCAGAGTTCGCCATTAATCTCATTGTCCTGCGGCACGAAGCGGAGCAGCTCGGAATTCAGCCGACTACAGGAGACGTTGTCGATCTTGTGCGAAATCTGCCGACGTTTCGCGGTCCGTCCGGTTTTGATCCCAAAAAATACGAGGAATTTTCCGGAACCGTACTCGCGCCGAACGGCTTCACCGACGCCGAGATTGATGAACTGGCGCGGGATGAACTTTGCTTGAACAGAATTAAGGAGCTTCTAAGTGCCGGCGTTTCGATTCCCGAAGCGGACAGCAAGACGGAATTCGAACAGCTTTATGGCAAATCATTCGTGAGCGTGGTCCGCTTGCGCGCAGCCGATTTCGGTAAGGAGGTCAAAATCACCGATGAGGATGTGCGAACGTATTACGACGCGCATAAATCGGAATTTAAGACGGAGGAGAAGCGCAAGATCGAGTTCGTTAGGTTGGCTTTGAGCGAGGAACAGAAAAAGCTGACCGGCAAAGAGCGGATCGACGCGCTACAGAAGCTGTCTGATCGAGCGGAAGATTTTACGCAGGCGTTGCTAGAGAAGGGAGCGGATTTTCAACAGGCGGCTGCGAAGCTTCAACTGCCCGTGCAAGCGACGGGCGAGTTTTCGGCCAGCTCGCCGGATGAGAAGCTTAAGTCGAACCCGAAACTGAGTGGCGCTGCTTTCCAATTGACCAAGCAGGAGCCGAACAGCGATGTGATTGAAGAAGGCAGCGACTATTACATTTTGCATCTGGCCGGAGTGGTGGAGGCGCGGCCTCTTACTTTGGAGGAGGCGAAACCGAAGATTGTGGATACGCTCAGAACGCAGCGCGAACGCGATCTGGTTTCGGCCAAGGGAGCGAAGATGGTGCACGATTTGCGTGAAGCCTTGAAAGCGGGCACACCGCTGCCGCGCGCGTGGGAACAAGCCGGTGTGAAAGCAGAAAAGCTGGAGCCGTTCATGATTGCCGACGATCAAACCTCGGATGATCAGAAGGCCAAGGCACAACTGCCAGATCTGCCTAGTATAAAAAATGCGGTAGCGCAGCTCCAACCAGGCGAGGTCAGCGATTTAGTTCCGTCGCAAGATGGTGGCATCATCGCTATTCTTGAAAAGCGCGAGCCGCCAGACCCGGCGAAATATCAAGCGAACAGGGCCGCGTTCGACGAACGTTACCTGCGCAACAAGCGCGGGATTGTTTTCTACGAATGGTTACATGATCGCCAGCGCGCGGCAGATGTGCAATTCACCAAAGGCTAAGATCGACATCGTAGAATAGAAAAGAAGGACAGGATTAACAGGATTTCAAAGGATTAGGCTTTCGTAAAAATCGGGCAAATCCTGTCTAGAAAACGTTCTGCAATGGAAACGCGCGACCAAATTTTTGACGACGCGAATGGGGATCTCGCTGTAGGCGAGCTCCAGAGCGCGGTCGAGAAGTACGGGCGGTGTGTCGATCTCGATCCAGATTTCTTCGATGGCTGGCACGCGCTCGGCATGGCGCTGATGAAGCTCGGCCGATTTAACGAAGCAATCGAAGCGGGAAAAAAAGCGGTCCAGCTTCGGCCTAACGACCAAATCGGTTGGACGAGTTTGTCTTTGTTCTACAACCGCGCTGGCAACATCGAGGAAGCTGAAGCAGCTGGCACGAAAGCGAAGATATTGTCTTGGGGTGGAAAAATCGCGAAGGAGTGAATGGGGTTTTGTATGCCGGAACGGGTAGGGGCGGTTCACCCGAACCGCCCGGATCATTGAAGATCTGTTAGATCCATTACGTATGGCCATTGCTCATCCGTATGGACCAGCCCAACTCGCATTGGGTTTTGTCGAATATAGGTCGCCTTCTCATCTTCGCTCTCGTCGTGCCGTACTCGATGATCGAAGAAATTTCGCTGCCATTCGATTTTTGCTGTTCGCGCAGTGATTCGTTTGAAGTCGCGAATCAAGTTCGAAAGAATGGTGTCACCGGAAACGCCAATCAGCATGTGCAGATGATCTGGCATTAAGACAAGCAACTTTAGATACCATCGCTGCGCTTTATGATATCGACGCGCTGTTTCGAAAATCGCATTTTTGACATCATTTCGGCAAAGCTGATTTATGCGGCACCGCTGGCAGCAGACCGTAATGAAAAATGTTGCACCGAATCGTCCGTGATACCCGATTGCATGGTCCAGTCGGGTCCGAACGGGTCGACCTATCCTAACGTGATTCATGCTGCCGGGCGATTGAGGTCAATCGCCCGTACCTGATTGGTTTTGCCCTTACCAAATGTTTACGCGCTTGTCGGCGGCGCGAACCATTGGCGAACTGTCCGGAACATTAAACGCTTTTTGGAACTCCGACAGATTCGAGAGCGGTCCGTTCACGCGATAATGCGCGGGTGAATGCGGGTCGGTATTGAGCCGCAATTTTAAATCTTCGTCCCGCTGTTTCGACTTCCAAATGGCCGCGAACGACAAAAAGAAACGCTGCTCCGGCGTGAAGCCGTCGATTTTCTGCTCGCGCTCTTGTGGATGTTTATCCAGCGCCTTCTGCAGTGCAGCGTAGGCGAGTTTGACGCCGCCAATATCGGCGATGTTTTCGCCTTGGGTCAGCTCACCATTCACATGCAGCCCAGGGAGCGGCTCGTATTCGTTATATTGTTGAATGATTGCTTGTGCTCGTTCCTTGAATTTGGCCGCTGATTGGGGTGACCACCAGTCGCGCAAATTTCCAACTGCATCGAATTGACGTCCCTGGTCATCAAAACCGTGCGTCATTTCGTGTCCGATGACTGCCCCGATGCCGCCGTAGTTCACGGCATCGTCCGCATTGGCGTAGAAGAACGGCGGCTGCAAAATTCCAGCCGGGAACACAATCTCATTCATGTTGGGATTGTAATAGGCGTTCACCGTCGGCGGCGTCATGCCCCATTCCGTTGGATCGACCGGTTTGCCGATCTTCTTTAGGTCGCGCAATGATTCGAACTTCTCGGCGCGGATCGCGTTCAAGACGAACGGTCCGTGATCGATTCGTAGCAAGGAATAATCGAGCCATTTGTCCGGGTAGGCGATTTTTACTCCCATCGCAGCCAGTTTTTTGAGCGCTTCCTTCTTAGTTGCCTCATCCATCCAATTGAGCGTCTTGATCCGGTCGGCGAGGGCTTCTTTCAAATTGTTGACCAGTTCAAGAGCGCGGGCCTTCGCTTCCGGTGGGAAATAAAATGCGACATACAATTTTCCGAGTGCTTCACCGATTGCTCCGTCCGTAGAAGCGACCACGCGTTTCCATCGTGGTTTGATTTGCTCGGTGCCCTGAAGAATTCGGTCATTGAAGTTAAAGTTCTCATTCACGAAGTCGTTTGAGAGTTCGGCTGCGGTCGCGTTGATGAGATGCCAGCGCAGATACGCTTTCCAGGTATCCATGGATGCGCTCTTGAAGACGTTGTCGGCGGTTTTGAAGAATTCCGGCTGGTGCACATTGACGTCCGCCGGTGCGAGCACGTCGAGGTGTTTGAAATAGTCGCTCCAATTCCAATCCGGCGTCAGGTCCTGGAGCTGCCGAAGCGGCATTTTGTTATAATTCTTTTGCGGGTCGCGCAGTTGAACGCGTGTGCGCGAGGCCTCCGCGAGCTTCGTCTCGAGCGCCAGAATCTTCTTTGCGTCATCACTGGCGGTCGCGGCCGGCTCCCCTAGGAGTGTCAACATCTTCGCGACATGATCGACATATTGGTCGCGCAATTTTTTCGAAGCCTCGTCAGTCTTCGTGTAGTAATCGCGGTCCGGCAATCCGAGTCCACCCTGAACCGCCTGCGCGATCTCGTGCGCGCTGTCCTTGGCGTCCTGCCCGGAACCAAAATTGAACAGCACGTTGACGCCGATGGTGTGCAGGTGCACGATTTCCTTGAGCAGATCATTACGATCTTTGACTGCGTCAATGTTTTTGAACTCATCATCGAGTGGCTTCGTGCGTGTCGCCTCGATGGTTTTCTCGTCCATGCCGCTTGCGTAGTAGTCACCAACTTTTTGGACTTCCGGCGCGAGTTTTGGATCGACGTGTGTGTTCTCGACCTTTTCCGCGATGTCATGCAACGCGTCGTTGTTCCTCTCGATCAATTCGTTAAAGCTGCCCCAACGCGAATATTCCGGCGGAATTTCCGTGCGCTTGATCCAGCCGCCGTCGGCGTACAGAAAAAAATCATCGGCGGGTTTGACGGACGGATCCATGCTGCTTGGATCAATCGGTCGCGATGGCGGTGGATTTTTATCGGAGCTCACTGCTGACTCGGCACGCAATATAAATACGATGAGCAAGCCAGTCACGACGATACATAAGAACTTGACCATCGCAGAAGGAACGCGAAAGGATCGCGCTTGTCCAATGGGTGCGTCCCTTAGGCTAAAGCTCGATCTTGTCTAGAGCTGCTCGAACTTGTAGCCGTTGCGCTGCAAGAGCGCGATCAAGCCGTTGGGCCCGAGCATGTGATTGGCGCCGACAACGATCGACGTCGGTTTTCCACTGTTGAATTCCGCTCGGATTTTTGGCACCCATTTCACATTCCGCATATCAAGCAGTCTAACGTCGGCGCCGGGATTCAGATTGCGATAATGCTGGTGGAGTGTCCACAAACTCGCGGTGTCCCCGCGGCGCCATGCGGAGCGAGTCTGATTGAACTCGTCGCGCGTTTTGTCGCGGAAAACGATGGTCTCGAGTAAGATAATCTCGGACTCGACATCATTCATTCCGTGGAGCACTTCAACGTGTTCATCCACGCTTTCGAGCCCGGCGAGCTCTTTTCCCGAACGCCTTGCCTGTCGAGCGAAATAGTTATCCACTCCGTACCTGTTGTGGATGTCGCTGTAACCGCGGACGCCATAGAAAAATTCAGCGATCGCCCATGGCCGAAGTTGTTGCATCCCGTATTCCAAATAATAGTCACCGACCTTCATCGCTCTTCCGAAAAGACGCGCGGTCTTAAAGTTCACCTCGAGGATTTGCCAGGTTTTGGGATGAACATGGCGGCGGATGTCGTCGCCCTTCGGATAAGCCGCGGCTCTGCAGAATTTCTCATGGAAGTTGCTTCCTAGATCCGGGTTCATTTCAAAAACCAGGCGCTTCGAGTCTCGCAGCGCCTGATTATAACCTGCGGGCAATGGATAATCATTACCGCTCAGGGCGTGTATCGTACCGACCAGATAACATGGTGCTGGAGCGTTGGTCACTCGCCACACGCAGCAGGTAGCCGCATTTGTGGTCGTCGGGGAGGCAAATGCGCAGCCAGCGATAATCGTAAGGCAGCAGCCGAGATGCTGGCTTTTAAAGAGGAACATTTTCATCAAATGGTTTAAATCGAAAATGAGGTGCCAGCTGCGTGTATTCCAAGATCCACATTTTCTGCAGCGGTGGCCTCTTTATTAGATTGACCACCCTGGGAGTCCCCCTAGTCTCGAATCGAACAAAACCGAACCGAAAGGACTTATGAAAAAATATATTACATGTGCAATGGCCGCCTTCTTCGCGACGATCGCGGTTTCGATCGCCGCTCCGGACAAGGATGCAATGATGGAGAAGGAAAAAGCTGCCTGGCAGGCCTTCAAAGACAAGAAGAGCGACGAGTTTAAGAAACTCCTCTCTCCCAACTTCATGGCCGTCTACAGCGACGGGATCCAGACGAAGCAAAAGGAGATAGATTCGATGCAAAAGTGGGACATAAAGTCGTTCGCTCTTAGCGATTTCACCCTTGTCATGACCGATGCGGACACCGCGCTCGTGACTTACCACGTGAAGATGGAAGGCACCATGGAAGGCAAAGACATGTCGGGCGACTACAATTGCGGTTCGATCTGGCAAATGAAGAAGGGCGAATGGCACCCGATCTTTCACACCAACATGAAAGAAGAGAAGCCGGCGGCCACTCAATAACCGACGCTAACGTTTGATCGACATCTTCTGTAGCGCCAGGCGTGTCGCCTGCGTCTTGGCCTTTTTGTAGGCCGTCTGTGCCAGACAGCGATTTAAAGAAAACGCGGCCGGCACGGCCGCCTCTACAGTTTATTGACATCGCCTAGCCGAGTCTTATTCTGAAACGAAAGTGCGGGGGAGCCGCGTGGCTGAGAGGTCCGACTTTTGGACGACCCCTTGAACCTGATGCGGGTAATGCCGACGAAGGGAGGTCCGAGCCGGACTGGCATCTCAGCCATGCGATTTTCCGCGCATGGCTTTTTTGTTTTGAATTCGACCCAAACAACGAATCAGGAAAACAGGAACTCAGGAAAGGCCTTGTGCTTTTTCTGTTTCCTTTTTTCCTCTCTTCCTAATTCATCCCTTCTGAAATGATCGCGAAAAAAGAAAACATCGATCCAACGGCTGAAACGCCACTTCCGAATTCGCGCAAAATTTACGCTGCCGGGGAATTGCATCCCGATATTCGCGTGCCGTTCCGCGAGATCTCGCTCGCGCCGACCAAAATGATGAACGGCGAGATCGAGGTGAACGAACCGGTACGCGTGTACGACACGAGCGGTCCGTGGAGCGATCCGGATGTAGATGTCGATGTTACGCGCGGTTTGCCGCCGTTGCGCGCGAAATGGATCCGCGACCGCGGCGATGTAGAGGAAATTAGCGGCAGAGCCGCGACATTTCGCGACGACGGTTTTCTTTCAGAAGCTCACGCCAAATCGGCCGCGTCGCGAAATGGAGATTCGAGATTTGAGAATCGTGAATCGAAATTGCAGCGCCAGCCTTTGCGAGCAAAGCCCGGCAAAGTCGTCACGCAGTTAGCGTACGCTCGCCAGGGAATCATCACGCCAGAGATGGAGTTCATTGCCATTCGAGAGAATGGGCGAGAAACGCCATCGAGAATCGAAAATCGAGAATTGAGACTCGGTCGGAACGATTCACGCTTCACGAATCACGAATCACGAAATTCGTTAGCCTTCGCCCATCCCGGCGAATCCTTCGGTGCGAACATTCCGCTCGAAATCACACCAGAATTTGTGAGAAGCGAAGTTGCGCGCGGGCGCGCCATCATCCCAGCCAACATCAATCACCCGGAAAGCGAGCCGATGATCGTCGGCCGCAATTTCTTAGTAAAGATCAACGCCAACATCGGCAACAGCGCCGTAGCGTCGTCGATCGAGGAAGAAGTCGAGAAGATGCGTTGGGCGACCAAGTGGGGCGCCGACACGGTGATGGATCTTTCTACCGGCAAAAACATTCACGCCACGCGGGAATGGATCATTCGCAACTCGCCCGTGCCGATCGGCACGGTGCCAATTTATCAAGCTTTGGAAAAGGTTGGGGGACGCGCGGAGGAGCTGACCTGGGAAATTTATCGCGACACCCTCATCGAACAAGCTGAGCAAGGTGTAGACTATTTTACTGTTCACGCGGGCGTGCTCTTGCGTTACATCCCGATGACGGCGCGGCGCGCCACCGGCATCGTCTCCCGCGGCGGCTCAATCATGGCGAAGTGGTGTCTCGCGCATCACCAGGAAAGTTTTCTCTACACAAAATGGGACGAGATCTGCGAGACTATGGCCGCCTACGACGTGAGCTTCTCCATCGGCGACGGTTTGCGTCCGGGTTCAATCGCGGACGCAAACGACGAAGCGCAGTTCGCCGAACTTTACACACAAGGCGAGCTCACCCAGCGCGCCTGGAAACAGCACGTGCAAGTGATGAACGAGGGCCCGGGCCACATTCCCATGCACATGATTCGGGAGAACATGGAGAAACAACTCGAGTGGTGCGACGAAGCGCCGTTCTACACACTTGGACCCCTAACAACCGACATCGCGCCCGGCTACGATCACATCACCAGCGCGATCGGCGCGGCCATGATCGGCTGGTACGGGTGCGCCATGCTGTGCTACGTCACGCCGAAAGAACATCTCGGATTGCCGAACAAGAAAGACGTCAAGGACGGCGTCATCGCCTACAAAATCGCCGCGCACGCCGCCGATTTAGCGAAAGGCCATCCGGGCGCGCAATACCGCGACAACGCCATTAGTAAGGCCAGGTTTGAGTTTAGATGGGAGGACCAGTTTAATCTTTCGTTAGACCCCGAGACCGCGCGTTCTTTCCACGACGAGACGCTCCCTCAAGAGGGAGCGAAAACGGCCCACTTCTGTTCAATGTGTGGGCCTCACTTTTGTTCCATGCGAATCACCGAGGATGTACACAAGTACGCCGCGGAGCAGGGAATCACAGAGTCGGAAGCGCTTGAGAAAGGACTGAAGAAAAAATCAGCGGAGTTCGTTGAGAAGGGCGCGGAGGTTTATGTCAACAGCTAGCGCGCGGTTCGCGTAAAACAGAATGGAGCGACTGGGTTGAGCGACATAGAAGGTAAAGCTGCGAGGGAAGCAGCGAGCGAGCGCGGGCAGCGAGTGAGTTTCAAGGCAACGGAGTTCAACGAAGCCGGCGCCGAGATTTATTCGAAGGCGTGATGACTCGTGTAGAGGCGGCCGTGCTTGCCAAGTCGGAGCCTTGGCGAAGACTGGTCAGCCGCAAGAACCGATGCCCGCCTCCAAACCTAGAATTTACCTGATTGCCCGCTGCAAAGGCGTGGGCGTGCCGATGATTATCTGGAAGGACGGAAAAGTTCGTGAAAGTTCCGGTCTAAGGTTCTTCGGAATCGGCAACCGCGTTCTAACCACGATTGCGGTTGATTTGCGGTCCGTCCGTAATCTTGTAAATCGTTTCCGATTCGACGCTATGAAAACGAAATTCGTTCCAGCGCTTACTGCGACTCTATTGATCAGCTCTCTTCCGATCATTGCGGCTGTTGCTCAATCAGCGCAGCCAATGATGAAGGCGGCTGTCGTTCATGAATACGGTGGTCCGGAAGTTTTCAAATTCGAAGACGTGCCGCGCCCGGAGCCGAAGGACGACGAGGTCCGCGTCCGTGTGATTGCGGCCGGAGTAAACCCGGTCGACGCCTACGTGCGGCAGGGAATGTTGGCGAAACGAGGGCTCGATAAAAGGCCGGTGATTATTGGCTACGATATCGCTGGCGTCGTCGAAAAAGCCGGAGCCACGATCACAAAGTTCAAAGCTGGCGATGCGGTTTACGGCTATCTGCCTGTAATGCGTGGCGGTGGTTACGCGGAGTTTGCGGTTGCGAAGGAAGACGAGATGTCGCTCAAGCCGAAGAACATCGATTTTGAAAAAGCCGCCGCGGTGCCATTGGCGGCAACGACAGCGTGGCAGGCGCTCGTCGACACGGCTAAGCTCGACAAGGGCCAAACCGTATTGATTCATGGCGGTTCGGGCGGAGTCGGATCTTTTGCCGTTCAAATCGCCAAGGCGCGCGGCGCCAAAGTGATTGCGACCGCTTCGACCGCGAACCAGGATTTGCTGAAACAACTCGGGGTCGATCAGCCAATCGATTACACCACCACGAAATTCCAGGACGTTGTGAAAGATGTCGATCTTGTTCTGAATTGCGTCCGGGCAGAAACGCTCCCGCCCTCCTACGGCGTGGTAAAGAAAGGCGGCATCATCGTTTCGATAACGGACGAACCCGACGCGGCCGAATGCGCGAAGCATGATATCCGTTGTTCGAGAGTCGGTGCACATCCCGATGCCAAAGTGCTAGAGGAACTGACCAGGTTAATCGAAGCGAACAAGGTCACGCCCATTGTGTCGCAGACTTTTCCATTGAAGGACGTCACCCAGGCGCATCAACAAATAGAGACGCATCACACCCCCGGCAAGATCGTGCTCAAGATTGCTCCCGAGCCAAAGTAGCTCTTTGATTGGGGAGCGCGCTGCCTGCCCGCCGTGGTGGGCGGTCTCGCGTGTCCGTCAATTGGACGGACTCGTCCCGTGGCGAGCTGGCGACTCCGAAAGCTTTCGCGAGTCGCGGACTTTTGTTTAAGATCGACAACGAATTCCCAGCTTTGAAGACTATTGATCACTGGGTGAGATCACTCGACGTGGATATTTCCGCGCATTCGCTCAATGTCGAGCCGACCAAGAAAGCGTTCCTTGGTTTATCGGCGATTACGGCCCGAGGCACGTTCCACGTTTAGATGCCGAGCCGACGATTGTAAGCTCTGACCCCTGTTCTGATACGCGCAATTTTGCGAACAAAATCGATACTATGGGTGGAGGACCCACCAGTTTAATGCACAGTAAAACTATACTGATGGAAACAGAACAAAATGATCAGTCGGCGAACTCGGTTCCGCTACCGGCATGTCCCGGTTGCAGAATGGTTAAAAATGAGTGGCCGGGAGAAGGATATACGCACGAGGGCGAGACGTATTGCTGCCAGGGTTGCGCAGAAGGTACCGGTTGCACATGCGTCGCTGTCGGGAAGCCAGGCTTCTCACGCAAGGGCCAAAAGCTTACCCGAGCAGAACCACGTCCGGGAGAACAGCGCTCGGGTGCGCCTGCACCGCAGGGCGAACTGAGCGGAGAACGAGATAATCTCGGAACCGAAGAAGCACTCGATCAAGGCGGCTGAGATCATCAGCCGGTTGAGAGTTGAGTGTTGAGTGATTGCGATGAAGTTCGCGATCGCGAGGGCGCGATCGCCAGCACGCGAGGCGCGTGCGCTCCCCAAACCGCTGTCTACAGCAATTCCTGGATCAGACTTTTAGCGTGGTCGGGGGAAACGCCGAGCCTGCGGAAGGCGAGCGGGCCTTCGCCGGTGTGCAACACCGGTTCCAGTTCTTCCAGGCTGGGCAAGTCGGTCCGCCGCCAGAACAATCCGATGGGAATTTCTTCGCCCCACTGATAACCGCGCTCGATCGCCTTGTGGAAATCGGTTGGATCGTGGCCCTGTTCCTCCAGAATTTTCACGCGCGGATTAAACCATTGATAGGTGTTGTCCTTGTTGTAAGTGACGCATGGGCTGAAGACATCCACCAGCGCAAAGCCTTTGTGCTGAATCGCGCCTTTGAACATTTCGACCATGTGTTTCTGCTTGCCGCTGAAGGCGCGGGCCACATAGGTCGCGCCGCCGACCATCGCCATCGGGATCGGATTGATCGGGTTCTCAACGCTGCCGTAAGGCGTGCTCTTGGTTTTCATCCCCTTCACGCTCGTGGGCGAACATTGGCCAGTGGTTAAACCGTAAATCTGATTGTCCATCACGATGTAAGTCAAGTCGACGTTTCGCCGCATGGTGTGAACAAAATGGTTTCCCCCGATTCCGTAACCGTCGCCGTCGCCACCGGTACAAATGACTTTCAGATCGTGGTTGCCACATCTTACGCCCGTCGCGACTGCCAACGCGCGTCCATGCAAGGTGTGCATTCCGTAAGTGTTCACGTAGCCCGGCAAATTCGAAGAACAGCCGATGCCGCTGATCACGCAGACCTGATGCGGCTGAAGGCCGAGCTCGAACAATGCGGTTTGAAGCGCGGCCAGCACGGAGAAATCGCCGCAACCGGGACACCAATCAGGATGAATCCGGCCGCGATAGTTCTCTTTCGTTAACTGGCCCTGTTCCGTTGCAGGCGCAGTGACGGCAGTCGGTGTCGGCGTTGTTGTTGTGGGCTCAGTTGTAGCGCTCATGGGTTCGTTTAACGATTTAACGATTTAACGATTTAACGATTTAACGTGATGTCTTCCCTATTTAACGTTGTAACCCTTGTAACCTTTTTAACCTTCATTGTTAGACCAGGACCTCATGGACAGGAACCGAAAGCCGTGTCGTGCCGGCCAGTTGCTCTTTTACGGCTTCGACAATGTGGTGCGGCATGAACGGTTCGCCGTCGTACTTGCGGATGTGACCGTGCGCGTTGAAACCGGTTTCGCTCCGGAGATAACGGGCGAACTGGCCGCTCTGATTGTTCTCAACCATAATCACACTTTTACTGCGTTTGAGAATGTCGCTGATCTCTACGGCGTGCAGCGGCACAATCCATTTAATGGCGAGCTGATTGGCCACGATGCCTTCTTCGGCCGCCAGTTTTTCCACCGCTTCCCGGATTACGCCTTCGGTTGAGCCCCAACCCACCAGCGTGACATCGGCTTTCTCCGGACCAATGAGTTTCGGCGGCGCGATGTCTTTAATTGCGCCTTGCATTTTGCGGGCGCGTTTCTCCACCATCATCCGCCGTTTCTGCGGATTGGTGAATTCATCACTGATGAGCGTGCCGTCTTCGTCGTGCTCGTCGGTCGCGGCGGTAAAAATGTGACCCGCCACGGCGGGGACCGCGCGCGGAGAAATTCCGCTCGGCGTGTTCTGATAACGCAGATACGCCTTGTCGTTGTAGCCGCTGGCGGGATTCGCGCCGTTTCCGTTGCCGTTAGGCAGAATCAATTCGCCCCGGTCGATCTTCACTTGGAAGTCCAGATCATCCGGATCGATGCTGGTGGTTCCTTCGGAAATCAGGAGATCGGACAGAACCAGACCGGGACATTGATATTTGTCGCAAAGATTGAACAACTCCGGAATGGTCTGAAACAAATCCAACTGGTTCGTTGGCGCGACGACAATCCGCGGATAATCGCCCTGGCCCGCGCCGAGCACTTGCCACAGATCGCCTTGTTCGGTCTTGGTCGGAACGCCCGTCGCCGGTCCGGCGCGTTGGACATCGATGCAAACAATCGGAGTTTCAATCATTCCCGCCATGCCGACGGCTTCGGTCATCAACGCAAAGCCGCCGCCGCTGGTTGCGCACATGGCGCGGCAGCCGGTGTGGGCTGCGCCGATCACCATGTTCATCACGCCGATCTCATCTTCGACTTGTCGGACCATGATCCCGAGGTCGCGCGCGTGCGCCGCCATCCACATCAACACGCCTGTGGACGGGCTCATCGGATACGCCGCATAAAATTTCACGCCCGCGGCCGCGCCGCCCATCGCGATGGCTTGATTGCCAGTGATTATTCCCAGCGGTTTAGATCCCCGAGAAATCTTCCAGGAGAAAGCCGTAAAATTCTGGGCGGCGTAATCGTAGCCGGCGCGAGCGATGGCCACATTTTCGGCTATGACGGCGTCGCCTTTCTTTTTGAATTGTCGCGCAATGACCGTCTCTAACGGCTCCGATTCAATCCCGAGTAGCTGCAAGGTTGCGCCGAGCGCTGCGGTATTGACGGCAAGCTTGTTGCCCTTGGTTAGTTCCTTCATCGGCATCGGGCAAAGCTGAACGCCGTCGGCCGCCTCACCTGGCGTGACTTTGTCTTTATCGAAAATCGCGCACGCGCCGCTCTTCAGGAGATGCAGGTGCCGATCCATCGTGTCTTGATTGAGCGGAATGAACACGTCGATCTTGTCACCCATGTTGCGGACCGGCTCGTTGCCGGCGCGAATTGTCAGGAAAGTATGACCGCCACGAATGATTGATTGATACGCGTTGTAGGCGTTGAGATGGAGTCCACGTCGCGCAAAGATCACCGCGAGAATGTTTCCGGTGGAAGCGATCCCCTGACCGTTCTCACCGCCAATGCCGATTGCGAAGTCGATCTTGCCCATTACGCGCCGGACGCTAATAAGCAAGCCAAAGCCTTGTGCTTGCCGCGCCTTCGATCACCCGCTAATGCTTGTGCCTAGCCGAAAAAAATCGAGATGAAGAAGATAACCGCTTTTTTGTGGTTCGATTCGGAAGCGGAGCAGGCGGCCAAATTCTACGTTGGCATTTTTAAAAACTCGAAGATCGAGAGAATCACGCATTACGGCGAGAATGGGCCGCGGCCGAGTGGCAGCGTGATGACCGTGGAGTTTATGCTCGACCGCATCGAGTTCGTGGCGCTGAACGGTGGCCCGCAATTCAAGTTTACCGAAGCGATCTCGCTATCGGTCAACTGTGAGACCCAGGATGAGATCGATTATTTCTGGGAGAAACTTTCCGCCGACGGCGGATCGACCGGGCGGTGCGGCTGGCTCAAAGACAAATTCGGTGTCTCGTGGCAGGTCAACCCGGCCATCCTTCGCGATCTGCTGGCCGATCGAGATGCGGACAAAGCACAACGTGTAATGCAAGCGATGCTCAAGATGGACAAGCTCGACATCGCGAATCTGAACCGCGCCCATCAAGGAAACTGACTCCCCAAATTTCTCCGGACCTTTAGATTCTCAACGGCCGTCGTTACGGCGATGCGATTGAATTCACCGAGAAGCAGGAAAGTGGAGTGACGATCACCGACATTGTGAACCTCTACTCGACGGATTCTGAAAACCAGGAGCTGCTCCGCCGCGCAACCGAGCTACCCGCTCTGCCGCAAAGCTGGAAAGAATATTTTCGCAAACGTCTTTGGGATGCCGATGCTTGAGATGGGTTCTAATCACTTGCCATGATGAATAGCGGCTGCATTTCGAAATCGGTGTAGAGCGGACGCAGGCGCTCCTTGTTATAGTATTTGTCGACGTTGACCGTTTTCTTGGTGCTGGTCACCACTTCAATCGGCACGTTGTCATAGCGCCCATTTTTCAAGACGACGAGGCGACCCTGGAGGCCACGCAGGATGAGATCGAGGGCAAGGTTGCCGTAGGCCATCGGTACAATCGAATCAATCGCGTCGGGATCGCCGCCGCGCACCATGTATCCGAGACGCTGGTTGATGACATGGATCGGCTTGCCCTTGTTGTATTTGGCGGAACGATCGTCGAGTTCTGCCGAAACCAGGTCGCCGATGCCGCCGAGTTTCGCGTGCCCGAACGCGTCGGTCGTCTTGCCGGAGAACACCATCTCGCCACCTTCGAACATTGCCCCTTCTGAAACGATGACGACTGAATATTGGCTCGGATGGCGCGCGCGATCATAGCACAACAGTTCAGTCAAATGCTCTATGTCGAATTTGTATTCGGGGATGACGCACCGATTTGCCGCGCCCGCCATCGTCGGCAACATCGCGGTGAACCCCGCGTAGCGTCCGAATACTTCCATCACGAGAAATCGTTCGTGAGACCCGGCCGACGTGCGGAGGCGATTCGATAACTCAATCGTGCGGCTGACACAGGTGCTAAATCCGATGCAATAATCGGTGCCCGGCACGTCATTATCCATCGTCTTGGGTATCGCGACGACCTTGACGCCTTCCTTGTGCAAGCGGGTCGCAAAAGAAAGCGTGTCGTCGCCGCCGATCGGAATCAGATAGTCAATGCCCAGCCAATCCAGGTTCTTGATGACTTCGGGGGTGAGATCGTTCTTGTCTTGATTATAGGTTGCGCGCAGCCGCTCAGGCACATCTTCTTTTTTCACTGCCGGCGGGTTCGTCCGCGAGGTATGTAGAAACGTGCCGCCGGTCCGTGCCGCACGATTGACGATCTCTTCCGTCAGGATTTGAACGTGCTCACTGTTGTCGGCGTGCTCATCGCGCAAGATGCTGATCGCGCCAAGCCAGCCACGGCGGAGACCAATGACCTGGTAGCCTTCGCGCAGGGCACGAATGGTGACCGCGCGGATCGCGGGATTCAGCCCCGGCACGTCCCCGCCGCCGGTGAGAATACCGATCACGCCCTTCTTGGTGTTGATGTTCGCCATATTGGACTTAATCCCGCGTGCTTTGACGTGTCATTTGCGTCAAATCACCGCGAAGTGATCTGGGTCGCATTGTGAACGACATGAGTGTTGGTCAAAATTAATCCGGAACGATAAAAACCGGAACCGCTGCCACCGATCTTGCGAACCCTCGATGATCGCGGTCTCGTCGGAAAACCACCAGCGCTTTATCAAACTGGATCGGTCTCGACAAGACGAATTGAGGTCGGAAATCATCGGACGGAGGTTCCTGGCGCCCACAGGATTTACCGCCGCCGAAATCCAGGCTTCACAATCCACAATCCGCATTCCGAAATCCGCATTGTTTTCTGTCCTGTTGGCCTGATAACCTTCCGACCGGTTCCAATTTCAAAGAAGGAGGAAACATCATCATGCTTCATCTGATTTGGTACATCATCGTTGGTTTGATCGCAGGGTGGGCGGCGAAATCGCTCATGCACATGCACCTGTCGCTCGTCTGGACAATTGCGCTCGGGATTGTCGGCTCAATTGTGGGCGGACTGGTGACGCACATCTTTTCGCGTCCAAAGCCCGGCGCACAATTTCATCCCGCCGGGATTATCGTGTCGATCCTCGGCGCGCTGCTGGTGCTGTGGCTCTGGCATAAGTACAAACTCCACATTCCCGCTGGATAATTTTTCTTCGATGAATCGAGCCCATGGGAATGGAGCGAGATAGACGGGCAGGCCTGACGGCTGAGTGAGCGGGAGCGAACGAGTCAACACGAGATTAAGCGGGAGCGCTCGGGTAGACAGCACGAAGTGGCTGCCTTTAGGCGAGCTTCGGGGGCTGATGAAGCTTGTCAACATCACCGAGGACGTTCGCAAATACGCCGCAGAACAGGGAATAACAGAAGAGGCGGCGCTCAAACAGGGGTTGGAACAGAAGGCAACGGAGTTCAACGAAGCCGGAGCTGAGATTTACGCGAAGGCGTAGACACGAAGGAGGCGCTTATTTATGAAACGCGTAATGTTGTGCGCAATACTCTAGCGATGTGCTACTAATGTTCCCGAATGGCTGACGATCCTCCCCAACTCCCGTCCTGGTATCAGCAATTCATTGCGCCAAAACCTACGCCAAGCATAAGCTCTGAGGTGGTGGCCCAATATTTGAAAGATTTGGGAACCCCCGCTTCGCAGCCGGCGCCCACCTCTTCGGTTCCATCAAAAAGTATTCTTGACCGGGTTCGAGATGCCACGGTCGCTCTTCGTAAGCCGATCGCTGAAGGTAAACTTACGAAGCCAATGCAGCTTCAATGGGCGGCCCGATTAAGGGACGCATTCAAGCCTCTCTATGGAGAAAAAAGTGCGTTACTTGTGACGCTGAACCAATGGGTCAAAGAAATTTCTAAATCGCAGCTTCCAACCGACGAGTTCAACGCGCGGGTAGCACAAGTCGAGCATTTTCTTGAGTCGATAAGTGTGCCAGCGGCGGCCGGTTCATTCGTGGTCGCATCGCGTTCGTCTTTAGTACCGGCTACGAAGAATGTCTTCATAATTCATGGGCATGATGAAGCGAATCAACTGCGGCTCCGCATTCTGCTAAGTGATGAGTTTAAACTCACACCAATTGTACTTCTCAACAAACCTGGTCGCTCTGCGACAACGATTGAAAAATTTCAAGAGAACGCAAAATCCTGCAGTTACGCCATTGCGCTGTTTTCCAGAGACGACAAAGTTGTGGGCAAGAATGGCGAGGAGTATTGGCAACCGCGGCCTAACGTAATTTTCGAAACGGGTTGGTTCGTTGGGCGCTTGGGTAGAGAGCGCGTACTAATTCTCCTTCAGGAGGGGGTAAAGGTTCACTCCGATTTTGATGGCGTTAATAGGGTTCAGTTCCAGAATGACGTTGAGGATAAATTTCGAGGTATCCAAGCGGAACTTCAGGCAGCTCGGCTGATCTGACGGCAAATTAATTGCAAGTAGGTCTAGAGGGACGCGAATGACACTCCTTGCTTCTTGGGTCGGCATCGATACGCACGGCCCTTCATCGATTTACATTGCCTCGGACAGCCGAATCTCGTGGGGCTCAAAGGAGAAATATGATTATGGTCGAAAGGTTTTCGCTCTGAAGCAGAGCCCGGACATCTTTGGATATTGCGGCGATGTTTTGTTCCCATCGCTCGTCTTATCTCAAATCTTGGAGATGGCCGACTCATCCCTTCTGTTTGATCAAGGCATTAGTTCCGAGACCAGATTCAACGCGGTTAAGCAAAAACTAATCTACCAATTTTCAAAGTACCCCCATGAGGTTGAAACTATTACAGGTGAGACCCTCGAGGTTCTCCATGCCTGTCGGGATCCAGCGCGCATGAATCAGTTCGCCTGCAATTTGCTCAAGTGGACAAGAAAAACTGGCTGGCAGAGTTCGAGCATCGAGCTTCCCAAAAAATCTGGTCCACTATTTGTACGCGGCCGGGGTGCGCAAGAATTCGAAAATAACTTTAGACGATATCAAAAGGGGCCAAATGCTGAAACCAGTCGAAATGTCTTCCACTGTTTCTGCGATTCTTTATTTAATACAAAGGAACCAACTGTGGGCGGTGCCCCGCAATTGGCCGGTCTAATCCGAAAACCTGCCTCGACGGGGATTTATTACGGCGTTATTGCGCAAGGGCGTCGCTATTACTTGGGTGCGCCGATCGATGAACTTTCAGGCTTTGATCACTTGGTGTGGAGAAATGAGCTGTTTGAGCGGTGCGATGGCCGAACTGGGAAGCGTAAAGCGGATGCCCAGCCTCAACCGAATCCCCACCACTAGATCATAAGGAGCAAATCCCTGAGCTCGGTCGGCAACGATCGAGTGCGAGGTGCTGTAGGAGTCCAGCGCATCAGCGCTGGACTCCGACTCAGGGTTGAAATCGCCAGCGAAAATAGATCGTTTGGCTATTCCACGTTGCTCGCCGACGATTTTTGGGCGTTGGTAAATGGTGGATGCAAACGAATCGGCCAACAAACCTTTGTCGGTTCTCTACCGAGGATTGGAAGGAATGAAAAGTGCCCGTGCGGGAGCGGTGCGAAGTTTAAGAATTGCCACGGCAAACTAACTAGCGAGGTGCGGTAAGCACGATGTTCGACGACACCGCGGCACTATTTCACGAGAATGTTATCGTAGCATATCAGGATTTCATTAACGCGCGCACATCGCCTGTGACGGGACGAAGTCAAGACCTTCGACTTGCCTTGACCGTCGCCGCGGCACTCTATCATTTCCGCGAACACCTCCCGAAAAACCTCCGACGTTCACGCGCAACCTTAGAAAAAAAGTGCGCAGACTACGGCCTGTTAGGCGATGTTGTAAATGCATCCAAACACGGGGAGTTGACGCTAGGGACGCCTCGCGTTCGCCGCGCGACCGATATTGAAGAAAGGGTCGTTCTCACTGAGTACAAAGACGATCAAGGTACATACTGTGACGCCGAAAAGATTATTTCTGTAACGCTGTCGGACAAGTCGGTTCGGGAGCTAGGTGACGTAATAACGAACGTCCTAAATTTTTGGCTGATTGAGCTCCACGCGATGAAGATTTTGCCGAAGCCGAAACCCTTTCTCCTGCCGACAAAGGATAAGCCAATATCCCGTCAGGAGAGCGTCTCCCCCAATTTGGAAATAATTCAGGGAGTGAGATTCAGGCAGCGTTGGCAGTTGATGCGTTACGATTACGAAACGGGCTCAACGAAGCCAATTGATCTGACTGGCACTAAGATGGACTTCCAAATCTATAAACCGGCTGCGCTTAATCTTGTACTGACACACAAGGAGACGGGCAAATCTCTAACACGAACGGTGTTGTTGAATCGAGATGAGCTCGAGGCTTTTGAGAAACTGCATAATGATGAACAAAAGCAAAACTACCTCGCCAATTTGGCTCAAAGCCGGAAGGCCCTTGAGGACTTGGCCGAAGAAGCGAAGAACTTTTAACGCTCGCTAGGCTAAGAAGTCATGAAAGAGGATAAATGGTTTTCATGAGCAGATCGCAGAGATTCTGAAGAGCGATCTGGGCGTTAAGGAAAGTTATCAGCACGGCGACAATTTGGCGACTGCGCCTAGTTGGGCTTAATTAATTTCTCAAAGCCATCAGAATAAAGTTCGTGAAGTTCGATGCGTAGCTCCTTAAAGAGTTCTTTAACTGCTTGTCCTGATGAAGGAACGGTGTCGTCCCGACGCTCGGCGTACTTTTCATGTAAGTCCGGGAACACTTCGAATGAAATAGCCAATGCAAAGGCAGTCGCTTTCTTGATAGTCGCTGTTGATAAATCCGCTTCGAATGCCCTGTAGGAAGAGTGAAAGTCATTTAACTGGTCCATCAAAGAGTGTTTAAGAGCCTCGACGCTCTCGGGCTTTGCTGGTTGTGACTGATCCGAAGCTACTACCCGCGTCAGACTTGCCGTTTCAACAAGCTTTACGGCTCGCGACCTGAGCGCGTCGTGGGCTTTTATCTTTCGGTTGAAAAGTTCCAATACCACTTTCGACCGCAATTCGGTGTTCGACCGGTCGTGCTCGCGCACAACATCAAGGCGATGTCTGCGCAGCTCAGATTGTGAGACAAACCAATCTTTGAGTTTTTCATTGAAGAGCACGGCTATGATGACAAGAAGGAACGTAATTCCACCAAGCGCGGAACCAATCGATTGAAGGATGTTCCAGAATGTCATTGTGGTGAGTATGACTTATTCGTTTCTCGCAACCAAGCCCAACGTTCGCAATCATCTGTCGAAAAGAGAAGACAAGAGCCGCCGCAGGGAGCCGTTCTGGCCTAACGATTCCGAGCTGGTACGGAGGGCTGCCGCGAAACGGCAACCCTTTGAAATATTCAGGCGAGATTCGTCTGGATAGATCACGACTGGCGCGGGCGTCATACCGTGGGCGGGTTGTACCCCTCCGCCAACGGTAGTTGACGACGACGGTGACTACATCGCCATTTTCGAGACTGGTTCGCTCCAGTCGCTTTTGCCGGTGCTGGCGCCGATGGCGCACAGCTCCATCACATAGGTGACGCCGGCCGTGAGACCCTGAAACTGGATCTTTCGCGAGCTTTGGAACGACAGCGTCGGTCCGAACTCGCCATCGGTCGCCTTCTTGATGCGGCCGACGAAGCTCCTCACGTTGGGATCGGCGGCAACGCGGAGCTTGATTTCGCCGCTCTGGCCGTGATCGCCCGGTGGCCGTAGCTTGCCGATCGGATTTACAGTCTCTCCGCCGGCGTCTGCAGCAATGCCGCGGGCTGGCGCATTGAACTGAAATGATTCCCAAGTCGTGAAGGCAGTGGGGAAGCATTGCAAGGCCGATTGGCAGGGTTGCGGCGCCGTTTTGCTTATTAGTAAAACGGCTATGCTTGTTAGCAGAATCGTTTTGCTCATTTCAGGAATCGTTTCTCTTGTTTGCAAAACGATGGTGCTTGTTAGAGGAATGATTCTGCTAACAAGAGAAACGATGTTTCTCATTGGAAGAATCATTCTGCTCATTTGCGAAACGATTCTGAAGGTTAGCAAAACGATTTCTCTTGTTAGCAAAACGATTCTGATAACTTACAAAACGATTCAGCTAACAAGCAAAACGATTCTGCTAACAAGAGAAGCGATGTTGCTTATTAGCATTGTCGTGTTCCTGATTTAATAAACGTTGCTTCTGCTCGACGAATCGACGTTTCTCATCATCGTTGACGTGTTGCGTGTCAGCGAAGCGATGCCGTTAACGAACGGACTGACGTTTCCTGGCAGGACCGTGATGTTGCTGATCGGCAAAATGCAGCAGGCTGCCAGCGGAATAGTTTAACGAATATCTTCTCCGCTTGGCGATGTCACTCCGGGGAGCGCACGCGCCTCGCGTGCTCGTAATCGCGCCCTCGCGATTACATTCTTAATTCGAAGATAATTTCGGCGAGGCGCCGAAAGTCCGAGCCGGACTGGCGGTTGCACGCACGCGCGCGCGCTCTCTCCCCAAGCTTTTCCGCTTATGACGCGGCGACCGAGTCGGCTGTTTCTGTCGCTGGAACTGTCGTGCTCTCGGGTTTGCGATAGACGGCGGGTATCGGTCCATGGCCGCGCTCGATTTCTTTGATCTTGCCGCGGCGCTTGAAGCGAGTGAGAACAACCGAAATCTCGGAAGATTTGATCCAGGAGCCTTCGCGCTCGAGCAGCGCAGCGATGTCGCGCAATGAATAATCGTGCGTCATTCGCTGGATCGCCCACCAGACAATCGGGCCGTTGTTCCCATATCCGGTTCCAATCGCGCGCAGTTCCGGGTGCATATAACGGGTCACTGGAGCTGGCGGTGGTGGCGGCGGGGCACCAAGCCCTTTCGACGAAACATCAGATGTAGAGGGGAGAAGGGCCGAGACAAGCGAACCTAACTCCATGGACTTCGGGCCCTGGCCGTTGGCCGCGTAACCGCGAAGGATCTTAAAGGCGGCGAGGAGGCATTCTCTCTCGACGATCTCTCGCCGGAGGCGCTCCTCGTGTTCTACTATTTCATCAAGAGTGAGTGACATGCATTGCAAGACAAGCAAGTGCAATGCTAGCCGGTCCGAGCCGGACGGGCGTATGTGAGGAGCGACGGACCAGAAAAGCGGCAAAGCAACTTAACAAAACGACGGCGCAAGCTCGTTCACTTAACTACTCAGAAAAGAGTTGGATCGCGTCGATCAATGATTCCGCGATCGATTCCTTTGAAATCCAGCGCTGCAAACCGTCGGCCGCATTTTCGTTCTGTCCCGGCGCCAGGAGAAAGACTTGGGTGCCGTCGACCCGTATCTTGGTCAGGATCTCGAAGACGGATGTGTCCGCGCTGATCACGGCATAATCCTGGGACGCGATCTCGGCAACGGTGGTTTCCTGTCGCGGACGACGGACGGCTTGCAAGGCCGTGTTGAAGGTGATTACGCCGGCGATTTTGGTTCGCTCCATCACGGTGAAACAAGCATCGGCCGGATAAGAAGGCAGGATGATCGCCAGCTCCGGCAAGGTCATGTCAGCCGGCAGCCTAACGACGCCGGCGTGGTTCAACTCGCGGGCGGGTTTCATGTACTGGATGTTGGCCTGCATTGCGTTCGGCATGCGGTGACCGCGCCGGGTGAGCTTGAGCGTGTAGATGCTTTCATTGGAAATCATTTTCCGCACCCCGTAGGCAATCGCGACCGTGGTTGTCATCGGGACGATGACTCCGTAGTCGAGGGTCATCTCGAAAATCATGACGATTGCGGTGATGGCCGCGCCGGTGGCGCCGCCAACGATCCCGGCCATTCCGACTACTGCGAACGCGGCCGGGCTGATCGTGATGCCTGGAAAAATGTGCTGGAGCAAAATTCCATAGGCGCTGCCCAAGGTCGCGCCGAGAAAAAGTGCGGGAGAAAAGACGCCGCCTGATGCGCCAGAGCCGAGGGTGAGCGAAGTGGCGAATAGTTTTAGCGCGAAAAGGAGTAAGAGCAGCCAGAAAGAAGTGAGCGTGCTCGGAAAGGACCTGCTGGATCGTGGCATAACCTACCCCTTCAATGTGATAGGCGCCGGTTTGGAGGAGGACTACATACATGAGGATGCCGAGCAAAAGCATGCCGGTGCCGTGACGCAGGTAAGGATTGCGAATTTTTGCATCGAAGAAATCCTCGAAGGCGTAGATCGACCGGATGTAAACGACCGAGACCAGACCGATCAGCAGCCCCAGCCCCATGTAGGCTAGAAGAAGTATCGGATGCGTGAGATGGAAATAACTGATGCGCAATTCAGGAATGGCGAAGGCCGGATTAGGTCCAAAGAAAAAACGGCCGACATAGCTGGCGCTGGCGGTCGCAATGACTACCGGCACAAGGGTCCAGACGCTGATTTCGTGGAGCAACAGTTCGGCTGCGAAAAGAACGCCGCCGATTGGTGTATTGAAAGTCGCGGCGATGCCCGCGCCGGCACCGGCTGCGATCAATGTGGTGCGCTGCCACGCCGGGATTCGCAACCATTGGCCAATGCTTGAACCGAAAGCCGACCCGATCTGAATGATCGGTCCCTCGCGGCCGACCGATCCGCCGCTGCCGATGGACAGGGCGGAGGCGAGCGACTTGATTAAGGCGACGACCGGTCGAATAACGCTCTTGTTATAATAGATTGCGTCCATCACTTCGGGCACACCGTGGCCACGCGCTTCCGGCGCAAACGTGTGGACCAACCAGGTCACCCCCATGCCGCCGATGACCGGCACGAAAATAATCAGCGGTCCCCACGGGCTAGGTGGCGTGTGGACATTTGATTCATAAAAAAAGGAAATCTTTCCGAGGAATAACAGATTGTGAACGAACGCGATCATCCCCCGGAAAATGAACGCACCGCATCCGCCAACCAGACCAATCAGCATCGCAAGCAGCCAGAAACGCAGAGGGGAAAGCGCGGCCTGCTTCAGGACCTTACCTTCCGTCGGCCGAGCCAACCGCACCGGAGTTTCTGTGCGTTGATCAGCCATGAGCGAGATTTTCTGTCGGCGCCATGCAGCGGGCGCTATCGCCCACCATGTCGGTAAAGATAATGGCGGCGAGCTTGCCCTCTTCGGTCGGCATCATCCTCTTTACTGACTATCTCAGTAAATGACAATCGCGAAGCAGTCTGGTTCGCGAAAAACTGACATCCGGAAAAGCTGAAACGCTGAAAACTGAAATGCTGAGGGGCAGCTTTCCCGTAACAGAGTTACGCTTCCGCTAGTGCAGCAAAATGTGCCCGAATTATAGTTTGCCGCAGCGCGGCGGACTTGAGTGTTGAGGGTTGAGAGCAAGCTCGAAAGAACGACGTTCAGAAGATGGAAATAAAAGATCTGGGTCACAGCCTTCGGGCAAAGGGCCGGCGGAATATTTTACCGGGACAGTTCGCATTGAGCCGCTGTTCGAGGCACCCGAACCGGAACGTTTAGATTTAGGGTTGCATTGATTTGACGGACAGTGGGCTAAGGGTCAAAACCCGAAAGGAAGCCCACATGAAGACACAGTTAAGTAAGAAGTAAGCCGGCACTAATGAATCGGGGTTGCAAGGTTTCTGTGCCCGAAAAATGTTGTCGCGTAAGAGACCGCTAGAGCGCTCTGACATCCACAGCCGCTTGCCGCCAAGCAATTCCACGCGGACAAGAAATGCACCGCAATTCACAGTCCCCGAAGAGCACGCGCCTTGGCATCGTGTTGATTTTTGGGCGCATGAAGCTGCTCCCCTCATTGGACTAAGGTCCGATGGGTACAGCGCGCGAACTGTGAAAATTAGTCTTCGGACAAGATAAACAGAAAGAACTGCGTTATGACAAAATCAACCGCGACCCTTACGCAGCAGATTCACGCCGGCCTGCCGCTGTGGATACGGGATGTAAGCCCTCAACATTCTCCGCTCTTCTTCGCTCATATCAAGCAACTGGCGGCCATCATCATAGCGCTAGGCTTCGGCTTCGGGCTATGGTTCGGCGTGTTGAATTACACCGCACCACGGCCAAGCTACCCGCACCCTGCCGGGATGACTTACATTGGCAATGGCATCTATCAATTGCCGGATGGGACTTATACTGGCAATATCCCACAAGGGACGGACACGAGCCACTGGAACAATGTAGTCTATCCGAGCGGATATCCGTATGGTTTTTCTGGCGGGACAATGAATAACCCGAAGGCGGGAAATAATATTTGATAGCTCCCCAAGAATTTGCAGAACGCCTGGAAGGGGGGCTTTGCATGTTCCAAATCGACGATTTTTCGGTGCTTCTTGTTTTTGTGCACTAAGTGCCAACTTCGATGAGTTGGAGCGAGCGAAGGAAAAGCGAATTGTCGTTGCTCAATTATTCCGGCAGCGATCTGTTCCGCAATTTGCTCCCGATAGGCAGTTGTCAGTGCCAATTGAGCTTCCGTCGGATTGGTAAGAAACCCGCATTCAACGAGAACCGCCGGCAACCGGCACTTGCGAAGCACGTAATATTCGGCCGAGCGGGTCCCACGGTTCTCGGTGCTGACGCGATCAATAATCTCCTGTTGAATGCGCGCGGCGAGCACTGCACCGCGATTGTTTTCGGAGTAAGTCTCAATACCGTGCGCGCTACTTCGCGGCGAGGCATTATAGTGGATGCTGACGAAGATTGCGTCGCGTTCCGCGTCGGCGATCGCGCTTCGCACAGACAGTGGAACAAAAATATCCGTGGAGCGCGTCATTACCGTGCGCAAGCCCGCGCGTCGCAAAAGCTTTTGCAGACGCAATGCCGTATCGAGTGCAACCGTTTTTTCCGCCACTATTTGGCCGCGAATCCCTCCTGGATCGGAGCCGCCGTGTCCTGGGTCGATGACAACCATCGAAAATGAATTCTCGGCTCGTACTTGTCCCGCTGTCACCGCAAAGGCGAAGGCCACCGCCGTAACCAAAGTTTGTCGAAAGGCGATGGCGGTTCCGAGTCGGAATTCTGTTTCGGGAATGAGTCGGATGTTTTTCGTAGGTTTGAATTTGGTTGCGTAATGAGGGTTCGCATATGGGACCAAAGTCCAATCAGGTCCGGGCCCCATTTGATCCTTGCCATTTATGGACCCGGGCAGCGATTGCCGCCCTTATCCGCTGTTTCCCGTAGCTAACGAGCCCGAGTCACAGGGGAACAAGGGAACAGGGATGCAGAGATACAGGGGTAGGATGTGTGAATCAGCGGCAAGTGATTGATAAATAGAGGCGCCGTCACTTGGGACGAACTGCTACGACCTGAGGACTGATTCAGTTCGACTTAAACTGAAACAAAGATACATCTCCGCAGCTGGACAGCAAAACAGTCGCAAGGAGATTACGACATGACCACGAAAGCATTATTTGTTAGACTGGAAGCAAAACCGGGCAAAGAAAACGAAGTGGCCAAATTCCTGCGCGACGGGCAAGGCTTGGTGCAACAAGAGCCCGAAACAATCGCCTGGTTTGGCATTCGACTTGGCCCAACCACCTTCGCCATCTTCGACGCGTTTCCGGATGATGCCGGACGTGACGCGCATCTGTCGGGGAAAGTTGCCAAGGCGCTGATGGAGAAAGCGCCCGAGCTACTGGCAGAGCCACCCAAGATTGAGAAGGCGGACGTATTGGCAGACAGGTTACTGGGTTAAATCGGTCCTACGGCCTTCCCAATTAATGGCTACGGGCGAGGGAGAACACTCCATCCGGAACGATCGGCGCTTCGAGAAACTCGTCGCCTCGTCCGTGCCGAAAGCGAACAAATAAGTCAAGGCGGAGGTCATCAATCTTGTCGCCGAGCTGAAGCTGTAATGTTTTGCAATCGCTAGCGCGTGCCCTCATGGCTGCCCGGAAACAAAAATGTCGCTTAGTTTTTGTGTCACCCGGGCGTGCAAAAATGTGCAGATTGCTGGGCCCGCAGGTTTGCGGCGGCTGGTCGTCTCACCCGCCCGATGGACAGCGGATCACAGCTTGCTAGGAGAAGGGGCTTATGAACATCGCCGGACTTCGTTCGATTGGCTCCGCGGTGCTGCTTGTTTTGCTCGCCGGAGCTGGCTGCAATCGGCCCAAACGAGCGTCGTTAGACTCGAGCGCCGCGCCGACACCCCAAGGGGTTCGCGCCAGCATTACTGCGCACGCGCCAGATGCATTCTACGATCCGCCGTCGGACCTGCCGCACCAGCCTGGCGCGTTACTGCGGAGCGAGCCGCTCAAAGACGTGATACTGCCAGCCGGTATGCGAGGCTGGCGCATCCTTTATGCAACCACCGTAGACGACAGCACGCAAGCGACGGCGGTCGCGACCGTGTTCGCGCCGACCAATCCTCCCGCAGGCTCGCGTCCTGTCATAGCGTGGGAACACGCCACGACTGGCCTGCTGCAGAAATGCATGCCGTCGCTTTTGTCGGCGCCGACCGCGGGCATTCCCGCGCGCGACCGGATCGTGATGGCTGGCTGGGTCGTGGTCGCGACAGATTACTCCTTCGCAGAGAAGGGTGGCCCGCATCCGTACCTGATCGGCGAAGGCGAAGCGCGTGCGGCGCTCGATTCGGTGCGTGCCGCGCGGCAGATGTCCGAGCTTACGCTCGACAAACGCATGGTGGCGTGGGGTTACTCGCAGGGGGGGCACGCAGCGCTTTGGACCGGCATTATCGGGCTGCGCTACGCGCCGGACCTCGAAATCCTCGGCGTCGCGGCAATCGCACCGGCCGCGAACATTAAGAACATTCTCGCAATGAACGTCGAGGTGGACAAGCGGTTTGGAGCGTATCTCGCGCTGGCCTACAGCCGGTTTTACCCCGACATCACATTCGAGCAAGCGGTTCGGCCCGAGGCGCTCGATGCTGCGCGTCAGATAGTAAACTTATGCGACTTCGTCCCGCCCGAGGATCCGGAACGCATTGAGGCACTGGCTGCGACTTTCGACGGACCGGCATTGGCGACGAGTTCGAACAAAGCGCTTCAAGCTCGGCTTGAGCAGAACACGGCGGACGGTCCGATAAAGGCTCCGGTCGTAATCGCACAAGGCCTCTCGGACAATGTCGTGCCGCCGTCTGCCACCGACGCGTATGTCGAAGAGCGCTGCTCTGCTGGTCAACGACTCGAGTATTGGACATTCGCGGGGCGCGACCACTTCACGATTGCCCAGCCCGGTGCGCCGCTTGAGGAGCTGCTCATCAGGTGGACGACGGCGCGTTTCGCGAACGAGCCACAAGCGAGCGGTTGCGTCCGCAAGTCCTTCTGATTGTCGCGTGGGCTCGAAAGGGCCCGGCTGTTTTGCTCAATCCCAATTTTCGTTAGCCAGTTACTTTGATCTGATAGCTGTCGATGGCCAGTATTCGCTCGTAGCAGGTGACAAATCGTGGATTTGAAACGACGAACCCTTTCCCGCGCCACGCTGCTTCAGTTGTTTAACCGCCGATGCTAGTTTTGCCAACCCTTGTTCAATTTGCGCTTGCGACCAGGCCGCGAATCCAAAGACGAATGCCGGATCCAACTGAGCCTTGATGCAGAAGAAAGAAAGAGGCCGGGGCCAAACGCCCGTTTCCTGACGAGCACGCATGAATAACGGAAAATCTTCTTTGCGCCGCAGCCAGGCGACGAAGTGCAAACCGGCCGGCGTTACTTCCAGATCGAAATAGTCCCCCAGCCATTTTTGGAATTGTTCGATAAAGAACACGCGTCGCTGGGCATAGAGTTCGCGGATCCGTTTCACATGACTGAGGAAAAATCCTTCGGTGATGAACCGCGCCAGGGTAGCTTGATCAATCGCCGGGGAATGCTGGTCCATGATGGCGCGCACCTTGACGAGGGTGTCGACAAGTTGTGGCGGTGCGATCACAAAACCGAGGCGCAACGATGGGTAAAGGATCTTGCTCATCGTGCCGGCATAAATTACCCGGCCGGCATGGTCCAAACCTTGAAGACATGGCAGCGGCGGCCCATCGAAACGAAACTCGGAATTATAGTCATCCTCCAGGATGTAGCCGTCGCGCGCCTCTGCGAACTCGATGAGAGCTTTCCGCCGCTTCAGGCTCATCGTCACACCGAGGGGAAATTGGTGCGACGGTGCGACGAAAATGAGTCTGGGAGAATTTTGCCGTGAGCACTTCGCGATTACCAGCCCATCACGATCGACCGGGCGCGGGACCATTTTGGCCCCGACAAAAGCCAAGACATTACGTGCCTGATGGAAACCGGGATCTTCCATCCATGCCACTTCACCCTCATTGATTAACGCGAGCGCGCACGCCAGCATGGCCTGCTGCATGCCGCCCACGACTACAATTTGGTCGGGATGACAATTGGCGCCACGGAAGTCGCACAAGTAAGCAGCGATTGCCTTTCGCAGTTCGATCTCGCCACGGCTCGAGGCATAACGCAATAGGTGCGCTCCCTTTTTCGCCAAAACCTGCTCGCGCAAGCGTTCCCAAACCGCAATCGGGAATTCGTCCACGGCCGGCAACCCCGCGACGAATGTGACGCTCGGCGGGCCGCCAACGCCGACATCGAGTTGTCGGCCGCTGCGAAAATCTGTCATTCTGGTCACTCGTCGGGCCACTCGCGGGGAATGCTCGGTGCGCACGGTCGTCGCCGGCAGGGCAGCCTTCAGAAAAGTTGCCGGTAAATGATCGGCGACAAAGATACCAGACCGTTCCCGCGCTTGAAGATATCCCTCTGCGAGAAGCTTTGAGAACGCCTGGTTTACGGTCAGTCTCGAAATTCCGAGAGTTGCAGCAAGAACTCGTGAGGAAGGCACACGGGAAGCGCTTGAATCAAAACTGCCGGTCTCAAGTTCTTCTCGGATTTGACGATACAGTTGTTGGTAAAGCGGCTCGGACGACGCGCGATCCAGCCGCACCATTTCGAACGACATGACTAAACGACGTTGGCGCTGCTTTGGGACCGATGAGAATGTGCGCCCGTAGATCGCGCCATTCATTTTCACGACGCAACTTTCGCATCCAGAGAATGATTTCTCAAGAAATGCTGCGCAGCTCAAAGCCCTTGGTTCCCGCGACAAGCGAAACTGGTCTGCCTTTTTAGCGCGATCTGGTTATAGCCCAGCCTCTTTCCAATGAAATAACCTGAGTAATTAACAAAAATGAATTATGAAAAATACCCTGCCTAACAATCCCACCAAAATCTTTAAATCTGTTTGCACGTCCAACGTTTACCCGCGTCTACCAATAGCGCTTTGCCTGGTCCTCTGCACGTTGGGGCTAGGCCTTTCCGTGGATGCTGGCGAAACGAAGACGACCATCACCACGTTCGATGCACCGGGCGCGGGCACAGCGCCAGGCCAAGGCACCTTCGCTAACGGCATGAACGATTCAGAGGCGATCACGGGATTCATCCGGGATGCCAACTCTGCCCGGCACGCCTTCCTGCGCGCTCGTGACGGGACCTTTACCATCTTCGACGATCCGAACGCGGGCACTTGTTCAATATCTTGTGGAACGATCGGAAACGGCCAGGGTACGCGTGCTTACGCCATCAACCCATCTGGGGAGATCGTGGGATTTTACACCGACAATAGCGCCCGGTGTCACGGCTATGTGCGTGCTGCTAACGGCACCTTCACCCAGATCGATGCTCCGGACGCGGGCACAGGTCCGTTTCCCCAGGGGACCTTTCCCTCAGAATTCACTCCAATGGGTATCAACCCAGCAGGCGCGATCACCGGATTCTACGTGGACGCGAACTCAGTCCAGCACGGCTTCGTGCGCGCTTTTGGCGGCAAAATCACCGAGTTCGATCCCACGGGCTCCATATTGACCAACCCCAACGCCATCGATGCGCCGGGTGCGATCACGGGATTCTACTTTGACGCAAGCTTCGTGGGTCACGGCTTTCTGCGCGAACCCGAGGGCGCCATCACCTCGTTCGATGCCCCGGGCGCTGACACTACCCCGGGCAGCGGCAACGGCACGTTCGGCGTAGGCCTCACTCCGAGCGGGGAGATCGAAGGAGTCTATGTCGACGCAAATGGTGTGCTTCACGGTTTCGTGCGATCTAAGAAGGGCACCTTCAGCACGTTCGATGTTCCGGGCGCGGGCACAGGCCTAGGCCAAGGCACCCTCCCGGAAAGCAACAACACCCCGGGGGCGATCGCGGGAAATTACCTCGACGGACGCAGCGTGGATCACGGCTTCCTGTTCAATAAGCAAGGCAAGTTTAGCGTGTTCGATGTTCCGGGCATGGGCACAGGCGCAGGTCAGGGCACCATTCCCTTGGACAACAACAACCGAGGAGCGATCACCGGAGAGGCTATTGACGGGAGCAGTGTGACACACGGCTTCGTAGTTGAAGGCTTGTCTGGCGAAGTCGATCATTAAGTTGAAGGCTTTGTAAGGCGACTTGGAAGTGGACAAACCTGCACCGCAAGTAAGTCGCCAACAAATCAGCAAAGCCTAGCAAGCAGCAGCATTTCACAATGAGCCGTCACGTTTTACCGCGTGGCGGCTTTTGTTTTGCCCTGTGGAATCGACGTTCGCCGCGATTTCCGGCCTGCTAACGGTATCATGCAACGCGCCGCTCATGTCTGCGATAATGTCATGATAAGCATCCGGGACTCGGGCGGTGACGCGATCTTAGTATTTGCACCGGACGGAACTGAGAGCACGTTTGCTACTAACCTCAGGGTGGTCAGAAATGGGGTCGCGTCTAAACAATCAACATTTCAAAAGAAGTTGAGTTGGTGAGATGTTGAGCTGTTGAGGGGCGAAAAGCTTCCGACCGGATTGGAATTACTAAGGGAGTTGAAAGAAGCCGTTTTCTAAAGCGCGAGCTCGCATCCCGTTTGCTATATTTGAAAACGGTGAATCCAAGTCTGCGCCTTGCGGTAACTTTATTGGCGCTGGTAATAGGACTCGCGTCCACGACGGAAGCAGGTCCGTTTCGAGATTTCTTCAGTAAAGTTAGACGCACCTTCACTCAATCGAAAAAGGCGCCGCAATCGCACAAAACCGTCCGTCGACAGGCGAATGACACTCCGCCGGGAGACTCGAGTGCAGGCTCAATTGCCGAAAATCGGACAACGGCCGAGCCGCCGGACGAACGGAACACTCGAGCGGCGAGCGCGGCCCATTCAAAAAAAGCCACATCGAGCGATCTACCCTACGGAACTCCCGTACCCGGCAAAAAAGGATTTATCACCAGTCCGTTCGCGCCCGATAGCGGTTACGTTGACGTGCGGGACTTCCCGCCCGGAAGCCAGGTCAGAGACCCGTATACGGGAAAGATTTTTTTGACACCATAGTTTGCGAGAAAGGGAAAAGATGGGGTCAAATCTAAACATTCAACATTTCAAAAGAAGTTGAGTTGGTGAGATGTTGAGAAGAGAAAACGTCAGCCGCAACGACGCGGCTAACATCGCGGGCGCGGGCAGCGTCCCAATTTGAATTTGAATAAGCGGAAACGAGCATATGACACGCGAAGAATTAATTTTTAAGAAGCGGGAGGTCCAAAGGCAAATGGACGAGATGAAAGAGACTGCCGCCGCCACGCCTCTCGCGAAGGCAACCTAGGGCGAGATGGAGGTTCGAATCCTCTCGCGGGAAAGTCAAACATGAAGGATATTCCGCTGTTTCAGAAAGCAATAAATGTCGCCTGAATCGATTAGAGAGCTTGAAGAAGCGATTCGAAAAACTCACGGCTGCGATTCCGAGCACGTCAAATCGGTGCCAGTAGTGGAAGAATTCGAAGGCCAGATCGCTTGGCAGGGAACAGTTGAAGTATTTCGCTTGATTGACCATCCGAAGGCCAAACGCGCGTACGCTTGGAGGTATCGCGCAGGGGGCAATATAACACGATGCGTCACAATCTTGGAAATCCCGCCTGTGGATTCGCCGCAGTTTGCGGTGAAAGTGGCAATCGCGGCGAGATCAAAAAAGAGGGGCTTAAAAACCGAAGACAAACCGCCACCAGATGGGCACCGGATTAGGTGACCTTAGCCGTCCCGCTGTTCAAATTAGGACAATACCCAGGCACGGCTTGATATGACCCGGCGCGTCGAGCAACAAAGGAGCGCATGATGAATCGAGCCAACGAGAGTTGAGCGAGATAGATGGGCAAGCTGAAGAGCCGAATGAACGGGAGTGAATGAGTCAATGGAGCCGACTGGGATCAGGCGACATAGACCGTCAAGCTCGCGAGGTAGCGAGCGAAGATGATGTGATGGGCATCAGCTTCGTCAAATCTCGTCTTTTCTCGGCGGCTCCGGAGGGAACGGCCGCGCTGTTCTTCATTCAGATCTTCGCGACGCTCGGCTTCGCCGTTCTCTACTCGACGCTGGTCCTCTACGCGACGAAGCATCTGCATCTCGGCGTGAAAGAGGCGACCACGTTGATGGGTGTGTTTGGCGCCTTCAACTACGGGCTGCACCTCTTCGGCGGTTACCTGGGCGGCCGTTTCCTTTCGAACCGCAACCTGTTCGTCGGAGGCATGGCGCTCCAGGTGACCGGCTGCGCCTGTATCGCGACCGGCACGCTCGCGTTGTTCTACGTCGGCCTCGCCCTGTTCCTCACCGGCAGCGGCCTCAACGTCACCTGCATCAACATGATGCTCACGCAGCGCTTCACTCCGGAGGACCCGCGCCGCGAAGGAGCCTTCCTTTGGAACTACGCCGGTATGAACGTCGGCTTCTTCGTCGGGTTCAGCGTCGCCGGCCATTTCCAGGCCACCGAGAGCTACTCGAGCCTCTTCATTTTCGCGACGCTCGGCAACTTTGTCGCCATTATCCTCGCCTTGTTCAACTGGAAGACGCTGACCGACCGCAACACCACGCTGCTCGACGCGACGCCGAAGCAGTTCCGGTTGCGCCAGCTCGCCGGTATCGGCATTCTCATCGGCCTCGTCCCGGTCGTGTGGTTCATGCTCCAGCGGCCGGGCAGGACCGAGACGCTAATCAAGGGAATCTGCGGCGCGGTTGCGGTCACGCTGATCTATCTCACGGTTCGCCACTCGGATCGCCGCGAGCGGCGGAACATGACCGCCTATCTGATTCTGACCATCGGCTCACTGATGTTCTGGTCGCTCTACCAGATGGCGCCGAACGGCTTGATGCTGTTCGCGGTCAACAACGTCGACCTGATGGTCGGTCCCATGAGGATTCAGCCGCAGTGGATTCAGAACATCAACACCGTCTGCATCGTGCTTGGCGGGCCGGTGCTCGCGGCGCTCTTCACCCGCATGCGCGCGCACGGGTGGCGAATCGACATACCGAAGCAGTTTGCGGCGTCGCTGCTCTTGATGGCGCTCGCCTTTCTCATTCTCCCGCTCGGCATCAAGCTGGCCGGCGTGGACGGGAAAAGTGCGTTCGTGTGGCTGTTTGCAAGCTACGTGCTGCAGAGCGTCGGTGAATTGCTCATCTCTCCCATCGGATACGCGATGATAGGCAAGCTCGCGCCGAGGCAGTACCAAGGCGTGATGATGGGCAGCTGGATGCTCGTGACCGGCCTGGCGTCGCTCTTTGCCGGCGACTTCTCGGGAATGATCCCTGAGCCGACCGGCACCACGGCGATTGCCACCAACGCCGGGTACGCCAAGCTTTTCGCCGAGCTCGGCGCCGGCAGCCTCGCTGTCGGTATCGCGCTCGTCGTGCTGATTCCGTTCCTGCGCAAGCTGATCACCGACAAGGCCGAGACGCCTCCCGTCGAAGCAGCTACCGTCGTTCCCGTTGCTTGAATCGAGGAAATGGGTTTTCCGAGATAGAAGGTAAAGCTGCGAGGGTAGCAGCGAGAGAAGGCGGGAGCCGAGCGAGTTTCAATGGAGCGAATGGGATGAGCGACATGGAACGCGCGCGCTTGGGAAATCGCGCGGGTAGACGGCAAACCAGCTAGGTAGCTGGCGTGAGGACGTGGGCAGTGCGAGCGATCAACGTAAAGCTGCGAGGGTAGGAGCGAGTGAACGGAGCCGCGGGGGCGCACGCGACATAGATGGGCAAACCGAGAGGTCGAAATGGGCGGGAGCACATGAGTCAACGCGGGCAGCGACCGAGTCTCAAAACGCCACGTTACCGAGGCAAAGCCAAAGTCGATCTACAAAACCAGTTCATCGGCGCTGCGATCACCGATCGTGGCTACAGGAGAAGTTTCACAGAAGCAAAGGAAGCAAAGGAAGGAACGACTCTTAACTACCTGTGCGCGGCTGTCCGGAGACCAGCTCCCAGGTGCCATCTAACTGATTCTTCTTTGCGTGGCTGTCGTTTGTTTGTGACAAGGCAGGAAACACGGCCGCGAATGCGATTACAAAAACTACCTTCTTCATGATGTTCTCCTTCGATTGTGCGGCATCTCGCCGGCGGAAACAACGTTCTCATTTATCCCAAGCCGAATCATGTCCCGGCGACATTCACTGTCCTGAATTTTCCCGGTGGACGATGTCGATCTTGCAGTGGACGAATTGAGCAAGCGTGGCGTGCGCTTCGAGATTTACGACGGACCTGAGATCAAGACGGACAAAAAGGGATCATGCGCGGGAACGGGTCCGACGATCGCATGGTTCAGGGATCCGGCGGGCAACATTCTTTCCGTGCTCAAGCCGGGCTAACTACTGGCCATCGGCATTCACCGGCGGGAGTAGTCTTTTGCCTGCTTCGGCTCGTAAATCAGGATCCCAACGCCGTCGCCAACGGTCTGTGAGCTGATTAGCTTCATCGATTTTTTCTCATCCATTCCGCCGAAGAGTTTCTTGCCGCTGCCTAGGATTACCGGGAAGACCATCAACCGTAACTCATCGATCAAATCATTCGCTACTAACGCCTGCACTAACTGGGCGCTCCCGTGGACGACGATATTGCCCTTCAGTTTCTTCTTCAGCTTAGTGATTTCTTCGGTCACATCGCCGCTCAAAATTGTTGAATTATTCCAGTCGGCTTTCTTCAGCGTCGACGAGATCACGTACTTCGGCATACGGTTGAACTTGTCCGCGAACTCACCCTCCCTCGATGGCCAGGCCTTGGCAAAACCTTCGTAGGTAACGCGTCCCAATAACAGTGCTTCTGAGTCGGACGTCTCTTTGATCTTGAACTTGTTACCTCGCTCGCCGCGGTTAATCTCGAACGTCCAACCGGCGTGCTTGTAGTCCTCACCGCCGCCCGGAGCCTCCATGACCCCGTCCAGCGATACGAATTCAGTGACGATGATTCTACCCATAGGCGTGGATTCTCCTGCCTATCGGTTCGAGTGGCAAATCGAACTCTCCTTCAAGTCCGAGCGAACTGGCATTAGAATCGACGTGGAGCAATTGAGAAATGGACATCAAAAGAAGTGATTCACAGCCTCCAGCATCCTCCTTTGCCGTGGCCACGGCGGACAAGAAGGGCCCGCGGAATATTTTACCGGCAGAGTTCGCATTGACCCGTTGTTCGAGGCACCCGAACCGGCACGGTGGATCAGGCCGTGAAGTGATCGCCAAACATCGGCAAACCGCTCTTCGATTCAGCTTTGGTCGCTTCATCCTGCAGGACATCCCAGTGTTCAGCGAGGCGGCCGTTCTCGATCCTGACAATGTCCGCGGCGATCCAAGCAACCGGCGGGCCATGTCCTGAAAAACGTCCGTGGACAATGACATAGTCGTTCTCCGCGACGATGAGTTGATGCTCGTAACGCAACGTATCGGGTGCCCTCCGGATCAAATTGAACAATCCATCGCGACCCGGTTCAATGTGTGCGCTGTGCTGGATGTAGTTAGGCGACCAATACTTCTCCGCGGCCGCGTAGTCTCGCCTGTTAAACAACGTCTCGAAGGCGTCGAGCACCATCGCTTTGTTTTTCTCCTGTATCGTTTGGCTCATAATAATTCCTCCATTCGTTAGGTACGATTGCTCTTTGACGACTCACGCGTCGTTGGAAGTCGCTCTGCTATCTCATCGACTCGGTCGGGATAGAACGCGACGTGCCCTTTGATCTGCTCAACGGCAGGATACGGCTCCTCGTACGTCCACACCGCATTGACTGACTCGTTTCCTCCAGCAGGAACACTGTAGTAACTGCAATCGCCTTTATACGGGCAGTAGGTGGCGTGATCTGTCCGTTCCAAGTGGGAAGGATCGACATCTTCACGAGGAATGTATTGAACGGGGGAATAGTCCGCTTCCCGAAGCGTTAGGGCATTGTGGGTATCGGCTATCACTTGGCCCGCCACCGATACGACGACCCGAGCCGGATTGTGCTGGATGGAAATCGGATGATCCGGACCTGGAGTCTTAATCTGTTTTTCTTTCATGTTTTGTTTTCCTTTTGGAACTCCTCAGATTGTTAGGACGACTCTGCCGAAGGGGCGGCCCTCAATTAGGTAACGAAGAGCATCAACCGCTTCTACCAGGGGGAAGGTCTTAGCCACGATCGGTTTGATCGCACCGGATTTAAGTAGAGAGACAATAACTTTCCAAGCGTCAGTGATGGCCGCCTTCGGCTGAGCGAACATGTTGAGACCTCGGATGCTGGCCTGTGGCACAATGAGATTTGTCACGTCAATAGTTGCCTTACGGCTTGCGGAATATCCCAGTGTTATGACGCGTCCCTCCGACGCGAGCGCTCCGAGCGCCTCGCTCAAGACTTCACCGCCGATCCCGTCGACGACAATGTCTGCGCCGTAACCGCCCGTGATGCGACGCACGCCGTCCCCCAACTTCTCCAACGAGGTATCGACGACTTCGTCGAATCCGAGCGCCTTCGCCTGTTCGGCTTTTGTGTGATTGGTCGTGCTTGAGATGGCGTGCTTTGCGCCCGAGGCGCGCGCTAGTTGCGTCACTGCATTGCCGATCGATCCTCCGATCGCCGGTGCCAGAACAGTTTTGCCTGCCCGAAAACCAGCCAGAGTAAGAGCGACCTGCGCGGTCAGATACGCGACCGGAATACCTGCGGCACTCACGTCGTCGACATTGTCAGGAATCAGACAAAGGTCTTCTTTCCGCACGGAAACCCACTCACTGTAGGTTCCGTCCTCAAAAGCACCATAGGCGCCGAAGAACATCACGCGTGATCCGACGGGAAAGTCCGTTCCGCCGCCGTCCTCCACCACGCCCGCTCCTTCGAAATTGCCGGAGAGAATCGTATAATCGAGCGGCGTGACGCCGGCTGCGGTGATTCGCACCAGTACTTTCCCCTTTGTAACCGCCGGTTTTGGAAGTTCGACGAGCTTCAGCCCTTGATAACCACTAAATGTTTCGGCTCTCATTGCGCGCATATCATTTCTCCTTTGATTCACGCATTCATTCCGCCATCCACGGTAAGATTTGCTCCGGTGATATATGAAGACTCCGGACCGGCGATAAACGCGACCATTGCAGCGATCTCATCAACTTGCCCGAAGCGGTCGAGTGCTGTAGCGGCTTTCTGCGGTACCGCCCACTCGCTCGCGGCGGGATTCAACTCCGTGTCGATCGGACCCGGCTGCACATTGTTGACCGTAATGCCCCGGCTCGCGACCTCTCTTGACAACCCCTGAGTGAACATCTTGACCGCTCCCTTTGTGGCCGAGTAGGGCACAAGCCCAGGTACCAGGACACGCTCACCCACGGACGAACCAATCATAATGATGCGACCGCCGCTCTTCATGTGCTTCAGCGCCGCCTGCGTCGCGATGAACACGCCACGGACGTTAATGTCGAGCACGCGATCCATCTCTTCCAGCGTCGTCTCCTCAAACGTTTTCGGAACGGCAGTGCCGGCATTGTTTACAAGGACATCGAGGCGGCCGAAGGTCCCCACGGTCTTTTCGACCGCGGCTTTGCCGGCGTCGGCATCAGTGGCGTCCGCCTGGATCGCGATCGCCTTTCCGCCATCGCGTTCAATTTCCTTGACGACCGACGCGGCCGCATTGGCACCTTTCGCGTACGTGATGGCGACCTTTGCTCCGTCTGCAGCGAGACGTTTGGCGATTGCGGCACCAATGCCGCGCGAGCCGCCGGTAATAAGTGCAACCTTTCCTTCCAGTTTCTTAGTCATCGTTTTTCTCCCATTTGTTTTAATTGTGTATCGATAGATATAAAACTCGATCCTGGACAAAAGCACGTCAAGTGATTTATTTACCCATCGGTATGAAATCAGAAACGGTTCCAGCACAGCGCGGACGACCGCGCGCCTTCGATCCAGACGCGGCCCTGGATCGCGCCATGCACGTTTTTTGGGCCAAAGGTTACGAAGGCGCTTCGCTTTCCAATCTCACACGGGCCATGCGCATCAATCGACCAAGTCTTTACGCCGCATTTGGCAACAAGGAGCAGCTCTTTCGAAAAGTTCTCGATCGATACATGGACGGGCCAGTCGCCTATTTTGGCAAAGCTCTGGCGGCACCGAAGGCGCGGGATGTGGTCGAAAAAATATTCCTCGGCACAGCCAAGATGGCGGATGATTCCAGGATTCCAGCAGGCTGTCTCATGGTTCAAGGCGCGTTGGCGTGCGGAGATGCGTCCGTTCGGAAGGAAGTAGCTGCGCGCCGCGGCGCCAGCGAAGCAGCGTTGCGTCATCGCCTTCAACGAGCAAAGTGCGAAGGCGATCTTCCGAAAAACGCTGACGCAGCCGAACTGGCCCATTACGTGATGACTGTCGTGCGCGGAATGGCAGTCCAGTCAGCTGGCGGCGCCAGTCACGATCAACTACGTCGCGTCGCACAAATCGCATTGCGCGCGTGGCCCAAACCCTAGCTCTTGGATGATTCGAAGTCGTTTTCTAGCGAGTTCAACTTTTCGAGCGACTTGCGCGACGGACTGCGCCCGATGAGTTGATTTCCAGAATTCCGACATGTCCGGGTGACCGACTGCGGAATTGAGAGCCGCAACTACTTGATCAAACGGTTTGGAGAAGCTCAGGGTGAATCGCTCTACTTCGATTTTACTTATCATCTAACCTCTCCTTCTGTTGAAAACTCTTCGCCAAACATGGCCGGACCACTCTTTGATTGTCCTATGATTTCCTTTCATCAGGGTAGCTTGTCGAAAAAGAGATAAACGGCGGCAATCCGGCCATCCCGGACAATGATGAAATCAGTCCCGGCATAGGCTGGCGCTTCACCAGGCCGGCCGGCTACCCATTTCACCCGCCCGGCATTGCCCAACTCCTCCGGCTCGGCAATTAACTGATATTGAAAGTCAGGGTGAGTAGCCCTGATCGCGCCTGCGACACGATCAATCTCGTCGCGGCCACGGTGGACGCCTGTTTTGGGGTCGTAAAACACGCCATGTTCGGTCCAGATCTCGTCGATAGCCGCGCGCCGACGCGCCGGGTCGTTTTCACCGAAGACGTCTTGAAGATTGCGGGTCAGCAAGGTCGATATGTTGTAGGACATGGCGCTAGTTTGGCTGATTGAAATCCAATAGAACTTTGCCACCACGCTGGGAGTGTTCGATTGCTTCTTTGATTTGGGATGGTTTGTATGTTGTGGTGACTGGTAAAGTTAATTTGCCGGAAGCGACTACTTTCGTTGCCTCAGCCAGTGCCGCTCGCATTTTGGGGAGGTACTCTTCGTAATACATCCAGAAGCCCTGTATGTTTAACCTCTTGCCAATGAGATCGCCTTGCGGAACGTGAATGGGCAACCCACTCAGCCACGCATAGCTGACGAGATGAGCGCCCGGAGAAAGCACGCTTGCCATCGTCGCTGTCGCTGGACCACCTACGGCATCAAGACCCAGAGAGATTGGTGTTCCGCCGGTTGCAATCTGAATTTGCTTTGGGAGGTCCGGCGATTCCACGCCTACGAAATCAACGCCCAGTTTTTCAATCTCCGGGATAAGCTCGGACCGCCTGACAATACCTACAACCTTGAGATCGCGCGATTTTGCAATCGCGATCAGGCATCGCGCAACGTGGGAGTTTGCTGCGTTTAATGCAATCCAGTCTTTCGCCTTTAGCTTTACAAATTCGTCTAACAGAAGAACCGCGGTCGTCGGATTGATGTTTAACATCGAGGCCGTTTTGGCATCGATTGAAGGAGGAACGACGAAAAGACCCTGGGCTGGGGCAAGGACTTTTTCAGACCAGGTGAATGTTCCAAATGGCATCGTAACACGATCGCCTACGTTGACGCTGGTGACTCCCGGCCTGATCGCCTCGACAATTCCCGCACCTTCACCTCCTATGACAGAAGGAAGCTTCGGATTTAAAAAGTAAACTCCCTTGGCTAAAAGGAGGTCGCTGTAATCAATCGGCGCATACTCCATGCGCACCAGAGCTTCGCTCGCAGACGGCGCGTTTGGTTCCGAAACTTCGACCATCCTTAAGTTCTGAGCTGGATTACCGTAGGCAGTGAGATGAATGGCTTTCATCTAGGATTCACCTCGCTCCAAGAAATCTCGGCCTGCGAGAGGACCACCTGCCTGCTGGATCAGCCCTCCATCGCGAAGATTTCCAAGATCAACGACCGAATAGCCAAAATCTTTTAGTAAGGTTTCAACCCGCTTCTTCGCGCCGTCATCGTCTGCCGAAATAAACGCAACTCGTCTCGCCCCGTTCACGACCGGATCCGCCCCGAAGTTAGGCACGGTCATATTGTTTAGTGCCTTAACCACTCGCGCTCCAGGGGCTAGCCCCGCAACAAGCTGGCTAGTAGACAAGTTTCCAACAGCGGCGGTGCGAAATTTCCGGCCTGACCATGAAAAGGATTGGTCCCATCAATCAGAATCTGATTTTTCCACTTGGGAAGACTTGCAAGTGTTTCGGGCACGTTGTCCCAAGGCACAGCAAGAAGAACCATTTCGCAAGCCGCTGCCTCTTCCTTGGTGGCAGCCATTGCTCCAGGACCAAGTTGATCGACAATTTCTCGGAGGCTGTCGGGACCTCGGCTATTGCTAAGCTTTACCTTATGGCCTGCCTTCAATGCCCGCTTTGCGAACGCTTGCGCGAAATCTCCTGCTCCAATGGTTCCGATTTCCATAAGCTGTCCGTCCTAAAGCGGGCTTTTCAGTAAGACACCGAGGTGCTCGCTGACGAGATTGCACGACGAGTCAAAGCGGGACTTTCGAAGACCATCCATCCAAACCTTGCTCGTAAGTTTCTCCACGAACTCCCGAATGCCGCGCTTCCCATCTAAATGTTGTTGGATTCATATTATTATTTCTGGTTGGTTTGAGTTTTTATATTCTTAAGTATCTGAGCCGATGAGGTGCTTTCGGTCCACTTCATGCGACTTTTCCTTTCCGGGCGACAGGTTCACTCTTGGCTTGCATTGATTTCATAAGGGCGGCAGACGATGCTCCTTCCAGCGACAGTCCATAGCCAACTTCCCGCACGATGCGCTCCTTCAACGGTTGAATAAAGTGGATACGGGTGTTGCGGCGCGTCACCTCGGGAGCCTTCAAGTACAACTCCGCCAATTCCCCTGCCCGACTGAGGGCCTTACCGTTCGGCACAACTTCGGCAACCACTCCCCATTCGTATGCGGTACGCGCCGCCAGCGGCTGTGGGTTCAGCAGGAACGCCTCCGCTCGTCCCGCTCCAGCGCGGTAACTCCAGGTCGTAAAGATGCCGTCACCGGGAGCAACCCCAGCGGCATAATGGCCCACATCCTGGAAAGTTGCGCCCTCCGCCGCCACAATGACACTGGCGAGCAGCGCATAATCCGAGTGAATATGCGCGCGTCCCTCGATCGCCGCGATGACCGGCACGCGTATGTTGGCTATGTTTTCCAAAACCTGAACACCTTCGTCGTGAACCTGGCTCCAAACGCCAGGATCGGCGGCGTCGCCGAAAGATGACCAATCGACATCCGTAATGAACTCTCCGCCTGCGCCCGTCAGGATTACGATCTTGTTCGCTCGATCCTGCGAAATACGGTAGAAGGCCTCGACAAACTCCGTGTGAGTTTGTGCGGTCATAAGACACGGCCCGCCGTTGCTGTGAAGTTGAACTGTCAGCACACCGCTGGCGTCTCGAGTCAGCTTTACATTGTGATAAGCAGTGAAGTAGTCATCTTGAAGTTGCATAGGATTCTCCTCTCTGTGTTGCCCTGATTGCGTTCACCCGTATTCGTATCGAATTCTGGTTCGCATCTGGAGGTAAGATTTTTGTAATACAAAAACCCCGGAGCCTACGCGAGATGCGGATCAGGTGATAATCGAGATCCTTTTTCAGAATTCCGAGTTTGATTAACGAGTTAACGATTAACTTCATACGAGTTCTACTCCTTTTCTCGGGCTGGCTTTTTGACCCGACGTAATTTTGCTTGGGATTTGAAAATTGAAATCAGCTGGGCGAGTCGACGTTCGTAGTCGTTGCAGGCAGGGCAGTTGCCGTCGGCGTCGATCCATTCCGGGTGCTGCGCAAGCAGGTCTTTGTGCAGCTGCCTCTGTAACTCGCGATAGGTTCGGACAGAAGGTATCGGTTTAGGCGCCGGGGCCCACCTTTGTTGTCCGTGTGATCCGTCATCCGTTTTCATTTCTGGTTTGTCTGCCTGTTTTGTCGCTCCTTTCTTGCCATCGCGGAAATCGTATGATTCGCTTGTAGTAATCGGATTTCGCGATAAGCATTTATTATGGAGCTTCGACATCTTCGGTACTTTGTCGGTGTAGCTCATCACTTGAACTACAGCGAAGCCTCCCGCCGCCTGCACGTTGCCCAGCCTGCGATCAGCCAAACCATTCTCGATCTCGAAGAGGAACTCGGCGTTAAATTGCTGCTCCGCACAAAACGAACTGTGCAACTCACCGTTGCAGGAAGCGCCTTCTTACATAAGGCGGAGCAGACACTGAGTCATGCAAAGGAAGCTGGGCAGATCGCGCGGCGCGCCGGACGCGGGGAGACCGGCAGTTTGGGCATAGGATTTTTCGGCACTGCCTCCAGTCCGTTTTTGCCTTCCCTTGTGCAGTCGTATCGGCAGAAATTTCCTGACGTCCAACTACAGCTCTATGAAATGACTCCGGACCAGCAGCTCGCCGCCTTCGACGACGGACGGCTAGACCTGGGCTTCTCGAGAAAGCTTCCGCCGGACCGCCGCGCAGAATTCGAGGAAGAAAATGTCTACATGGACGAACTCGGGATTGCGCTCTGCGCTATTCACCGATTGGCAAAGCAAAAAGTAGTGCGTTTAAAGAGCCTCGCGGGCGAGCCGTTCGTTCAATTCCACCGCAAAGGTGCCCGAACCTTGTTTGACGAGGTCATCTCGGTTTGCCGGCGAGCTGGCTTCTCGCCGCGCATTGTAAACGAACCGGACTTTATGGCGACCGTGCTGACTCTTGTAGAGAGCGGGCTTTGCGTCTCAATCGTGCCTCGTTGCGTCGCAAGCCTGAAACGGCCGCTTGTTATTCGTTCCATCATCCCAAAATCAGCTCGGATTCCTCTGTGCATTGCCTGGCGCAAATCTTCCGGAATTCGCGCCTTGCCGGCGTTTCTGGAAATTGTGAGAGCGGCGCGACCGAAGATCAGAAAGCAGATGGAAAATTTGATCCGCCAATCGAACGAAGCTGCCTAACGAAGAATTTTTGTAATACGAAGGTCCTCGGAGCCTACAGGGCTCGAAACCCTTTCGACTCCGGCGCGTAGTAATCGCTCAGGCGTGAAAACGCTGACTCTACAACGCTTGGAATCGCACACGCAGGCGCGGCTCTGCTCCGCCGCGGCGCAGCCGCTCCGTGTGCTCAAGTGCTTGCGGATAGCGCGTGCCCTGCACAGGTCGCGCCACGCTGGCGGCTAACGCCGTCTCCGCAAGCGGAGCGTGTCACGCCCTATGCATTTCACGCGTCCGTCCTCAGCACAAAAGGTATGAGCACACGGAGAGTCTACGTTCCTCACAGCAGCAGAGCAGAGCCGCGTCCCGTAGGCATCAGCCCATTCGAGCTTGGCGGGCGCCGTCGTCCCCAGTGGCGTCGTTCGCCGCATCCGCTGGCTGCCATGGCCCCGCTGCTGCTGGGAGTGCTTCGTCTGGGTGCCGTGTCAGCGCTGCATCTCCGGCCGCATTGTCCGCGCCGGCTCATGGTGCGTCGCCCCGCGTTAGAGAAGTTTGCACGCGCTTCGATTTGCCGGTTCTGTAAACGTGTATGAGCACTAGCATTCGAAATCGCTTGCCGGGAACGATCGAGAAGATCGTCTCGGATAAGGTTGTGTCGGAGGTTGTTATCAACACTGCGGCTGGAGCGGTCACATCTATCATCACCACCGGTTCTGTTCAGATTTCCCGTGGGCGTCCTCGGCCGACAGCGATTTCAATTTCCCATTTCAACGTGTCGTTCACGGAGGAGCAACAGCGCAAGGGGATCGAATACAATTACCGGCGCGAGCCGCCGTCGGAATCACGCGGCGAAGCACCCAAGCTGTCGCGCTCGGCTCCCGACGGACCGACCGAATTCGCGGCTGCGTCCGGGACCGACGTGGACACTTACACGCGCGAGAGGCCGGGCGTGAGCGCGTTCGCGCTCGAGGATGGCGCGGTTTATCACACGTACTCTGCTTATTCGCGCGGAGTGGACAGTCTCTGGGGAATGTACCAATGGCTCGATCGCGCACCCAAAGGGCGCAACGAGGATGGCAATCTCTGGTGGCGCCGCCACGACGAATACAAGTCCGCTCCTCAGAACGCCGATTCGTGTTGCCACTGAGCGGAGGCGCAGGGGTGAACGAGTGACAAGCCGACTGACCCAATCGACTTTCGCTCGGCGCAAGGCTCTCGTGACGAGTAATCTGCCCGATAGAAAACCCGCGCGACGGTTCGATGAGCGTCGAACATTTATGGGAGGCGATGATGCGACGCGTTGTTCACTTTGAGATTTACACGGATGATCTGGAAGCGGTGCAGCCGTTTTACCGGGATGTTTTTGGCTGGACGTTCAAGAAGTTCGAAGGCGGTCCGGTCGAATACTGGCTCGTGACGACGGGCGATGACAAGGAAGCGGGGATCAACGGCGGGCTCCTGCGTCCACGCGAAGGTCAAAGTCCCGGCACGATTAATACGATAGCGGTTCCGTCGCTGGATGAGACGACTAAGAAAATCGAGCAAAGCGGCGGAAATATCTGCGTGCCGAAATTGGCGATCCCGAAAATGGGTTGGTTAGCTTACGCGCAAGATCCGCAGGGAAATGTCTCCGGACTGATGGAGCCAGACACGAACGCGAAATAGTAACAAGTGACCAGCCTTCGGTCCGAGCCGGACTGGCGGGGCTCGGTATCCGAAAAAATTGGAGGCAATGACCGGTCGCCGAGGTTTACCCGAAGGTGTAATATCTGATGTCATGAGAGGGGACTAATTATCGAAGAGATGGACGAGCACAATATTCGCGCGGCGATAGATCGACATTGGGCGGCCTCCGCCGCGGGTGATCAAGTTGGCGAACACGAAATCTATCATGATGACGTTGTTTGCGAGTACCCACAGTCAGGCGAGATAATTTACGGTCGCCAAAATCTGCAGGCGCTGCGCAGCCACCACCCTGATAAGCCATCCGAGTTTACCGTCAGGCGGATCGTAGGGGAAGGTAAGCTCTGGGTTAGCGAATATGTGATTAACTACGGCGGCAAACGTGTCTTTACCGTGAGTGTCATGGAGTTCCGAGACGGAAGAGTGTCGCACGAGACACAATATTTCGCCGATTCATTTGATGCTCCTGCCTGGCGCGCCCAATGGGTCGCGCGCGCGCCGTGATTCGCCCAGACATTTCCAAACGCTCGGAGCGACGAGTGCTGAGCGGAGCCGAGCCGGTCCGCATTTTCCCGTAACGCAATTGTAACTTTACTTTCATAGTAAGGTTTGGAGAGTTCTCTCAGCGCCAAGTTCGTTTAGCGTCTGCGCAAAAAGAGCTCCGCCTGACCCGCTTTGCGCCGGGAAGCCGCGACGTTGGGTCCGCTCGCACAACTGGAGCAAACAATGAAGATACTGATGGTGCTAACCTCTCATGATCAACTCGGCAACACTGGTCGAACGACTGGCTTCTGGCTGGAAGAATTTGCCGCGCCCTACTTTGTCTTCAGAGACGCCGGCGTTCAATTGACGCTCGCTTCTCCGAAAGGCGGACACCCACCGATCGATCCCAAGAGCGACTTGCCTGAAAATCAGACCGACGCAATGACGCGGTTTAAAAAAGATTCGGCAGCGCAGAAGGCTCTGTCGCAGACCATCAAACTGGCCGACGCGAAATCGGAGGATTATGACACGATTTTCTATGTCGGCGGACACGGCCCCATGTGGGACCTTGCCGATAATCCTGTCTCGATCGCGTTGATCGAGTCCTTCTATAACTCCGGCAAACCGGTCGCCGCAGTCTGCCATTCACCGGGCGTTTTTCACAAGGTCACCTACAAAGGCGAGCCTCTGGTGAAGGGTAAACGCGTCACGGGCTTTACCAATGGAGAAGAAGAAGCTGTTCAGCTGACTCACGTCGTGCCGTTCCTCGTCGAAGATGAACTGCTACAGCTCGGTGCCGTCTTTGAGAAGAAGGCGAACTGGCAGCCGTTTTCCATCGTTGATGGCCGGCTCGTTACCGGGCAGAACCCCGCATCGTCGACCTCGGCGGCTCAGGCGCTTCTGAAACTCATGACGGGATCGGGATTGGAGTCGTCAATGGACAGCGTACAAGTCGAGCAGAGGAGTTATGAGATGCCCCCGCGGGAGGGAATCAGCATCGCACATTTTCTCACCGTCGCCGATATCGACCGATCAGCTCGCTTCTATGAAACCGTCTTCGGCGGTCGCATTCTGAGCAGAGGCGACAGCTCGGGCGCACCTGGGTACATTCAGATCGCGAATACGTGGCTCCTAGTCAACGTCGGGGGCGGGCCGACGCCTGACAAGCCGTCTGTAACCCTCACCGTCCCCGACCCGAATCACATCAACAGCTTTATGAATATCCGCGTCGCGGATATTCAAGCGTGCTACGAATCGTGGAAAAGTCGAGGAGCCGAGTTCATCACGGAGCCGATCCCCAAGTACGGCGAGACGCGCTGCTACATCCGCGATCCTGACGGTTACATTATCGAGGTCGGACAGAGCACCGACCTCACGTACGGTTAACGCTCCGCCCGGATGGGATGCGGATTTAAATGCTTACGGATGTTCGGTTAGTGGCTAACGCGAAGAATTGAGAAGATAGACGATGTCACACCATTACTCGGGTCCCAACATCGGATTCCCGCGCGGGGACGCGCGACTCGACTTGACTGATCTCTATGCCTTTCCCAAGCCGGGAGACCCCGACAAGTCGATCCTCATTATGAACCTTCATCCGTCCGTCGGCCTTAATCCGCCGGGACCTACTACTGCCGAGCCCTTCGCGCCCGAGGCCCGGTACGAGCTAAAGATTGATACGGACGGCGATGCCGTCGCCAAGCGAATAGGTGGCCGGTATGAAAAAGCCGCCGATTGGGCGCCCTTCTCAATCATCGATGGGCGTGTCGTTACTGGACAAAATCCAGCATCGTCCACTTCCGCGGCGCGAGATCTCCTAAGTGTGCTGACTGCGGAAAAGGCGGCTTAAATGTCACGCGAAGGAATAGCGCCGGCGGCGGAAACAGGGAGAGAACCAGTTCGGCCTCATCAACCGGGGCAGGCTGATTTCAAAGCAATTTTCGCGGAAGAGATCGAATGGAAATCGTTCGCCGCATTCCCACCTGCGGCGCGCCTTGCGATTGTTGTTGGTGACCCTGTTCGCGAAGGACCTTATACGATCAGAGTCAAACTACCTCACGGCACGAAGATGATGCCACACAGTCATCCCGAGGATCGGATGTACACAGTTATCTCCGGCATTTTCTATATCGGTTTGGGTGACAACTTTGATGCCGAGAAGTTACAGGCCTACCCGCCGGGCAGTGTTATCATCCTGCCTGGTAATACATCCCACTTTCACTGGGCAAAATCCGGCGAGTACTATCACGCAGGTAACAGCGATTGGGCCGCTTGGCCTTGAATACATCGATGCCAACGACGACCCGCGGAATCAAAGCTCTTAGCTACAACGCCTGACTGGCAGTGTGAGATATGAGCCCACAGAAGCTCGAGAAAGGAATGGCAATGAAAAGGAAGAACCTAACCATCGGAAGCATCGCTTTCACAATCGCTATGATTTCACTCATGCCTATTACCAGGTCGCACGCGGCTAGCACGACCGAGGACCGCGAAGGGATCCGGCCGTTCACCGTTCCGGCTGTGCCTCAGACCGCGCTCGATGATCTTCGCCGGCGCATTGCGGCCACGCGTTGGCCTGAGAAAGAGACTGTCGCAGATCAATCGCAGGGCGTGCAGCTCGCAACGATGCAAAAACTAGCGAGCTATTGGGCAAAAGATTACGACTGGCGCAAGTGCGAAAAGAAATTGAAAGCGTTGCCGCATTTCGTAACGAACATTGATGGACTGGATATTCATTTTATCCATGTCCGCTCGAAAAACCCGAACGCGCTGCCGATGATCATCACGCACGGATGGCCCGGCTCGATTATTGAGCAGTTGAAGATTATCGATCCCCTAACGAATCCAACGGCGCATGGCGGAACAGCGGAGGACTCGTTTGATGTCGTGATTCCGTCGCTCCCGGGCTACGGATTTTCGGGCAAGCCGACGACGACGGGTTGGGACCCGATCCGTACCGCGCGCGCCTGGGTCGAGCTGATGAAGCGACTTGGATACAAAAAATATGTGGCGCAAGGCGGCGATTGGGGGAATGCGGTCACCGAGCAGATGGCGCTGTTGGCGCCACCGGAATTGATCGGCATTCACACCAACATGCCTGCCACCGTACCGCCCGACATCGACAAGGCGGCTTTTGCCGGCGCGCCGGCACCATCGGGTCTTTTCGCCGATGAAAAACACGCGTACGATCAGCTTGCCTATTTCTACAAGCACGGCCTCGGCTACGCGCAGGAGATGGCGAACCGCCCGCAAACGCTCTACGCGCTCGCGGATTCACCCATTGGCCTCGCCGCCTGGATGCTCGATCACGATGCAGCCAGCATGGCGCTGATGTCGCGGGTTTTTGACGGTCAATCCGAGGGACTGACGCGTGACGATGTCCTCGATAATGTCACTTTCTATTGGTTCACGAACACGGCGGTCTCTTCGGCGCGCCTATATTGGGAAAGCAAGCTTGCCTTTTTCGCGCCAAAAGGCGTCCCCGTTCCAACAGCGGTGAGCGCATTTCCCGACGAGCTCTATCAAGCTCCCAAGAGCTGGGCGGAGAGCGCGTACCCCAAACTGATCTACTACAACAAGCTCCCTAGAGGCGGGCACTTCGCGGCGTGGGAGCAACCGGAGCTATTCGTCGGTGAAATGCGCGCGGGATTTAAATCGCTGCGCTAGTCGAAGCTTTTTGAATGGAACGATATGAAAGCATCCTATGTTCTATGTTTTCTCTGCGGCGCCGCGGTGATGCTCGGCTACACCACGCTCGGCGGATCCAACTCTCGACACCACGTTTACGAACTGCGCATGTATCATGTTAATCCGGGCAAGATGGATGCGCTCAAAGCGCGCTTTGGCGATCATACCGATGGGATTTTCAAACGGCATAACATGAAAAGCATCGGCTATTGGCAGCCCGAAGATGCGCCGAGCTCGCAGAATCTGTTCGTTTACATTTTGGAGCATCCCGGCCGCGAGGAAGCGAAAAAGAACTGGGACGCGTTTCATGAAGATCCGGAATGGAACAAGGTGAAGGCCGAATCGGAGAAGAACGGGCCGCTCGCGGATCATATCGACAGCTACTTCATGGATCCGACTAGCTTTTCAAACCTGCAGTAGGTCCGAGCCGGACTGGCAGTTAAAGGGACTTGGCTTTGTCATTCTGGACCGGTGCGGAAAAGATTTTTATTTTCTGATCGTCAACACCTGGCGTGGGAACAACGAAGTTTGGGAAACGGTCTTCTACAAAGATGGCGACGCCATGGCCGATTTCGCCCTCTGGCCGCGCGACGGAATGCGCAAACTCGCAAATTTTTTTGAGCTCGTTCACTCCAACGGCTTCAGCTCACTGAGCATAGTCGGGATCAATTCTGTGACAGTTGGATGAATGTGCATGGCGCGCTGAATCACCGTGTATGGCGCGTTGGCGTACATCACATCGAGGATCGAATGAATTACCTCATCGCACTCGATCCCCAGGAGCGACGCTCCAAGGATCTTTTTCGTTTCGGCATCCACCAAAACTTTCATGAATCCGTCCGTCTCGCCTTTCTCCACCGCACGGCCGACTCGCGTCATCGAACGCTTTCCAATCAAAGCTTTCCGTCCTGACTTTCGCACTTCCGCCTCAGTCATTCCTGCTCTACCCAACGGCGGATCAATGTAAAGGGCGTAGGCTGTGATCCGGTCGCTCACGCGGCGGTGGTCGCCGTCTAAAAGATTAGCGGCGACAATTTCATAATCGTTGTATGCGGTATGAGTAAAGGCGCCTCGTCCGTTGCAGTCACCCAGCGCATAAATGCCGGGCACGTTGGTGCGAAGTTGATCATCAACCTGAATGTAACCGCGCTTATCGACTTTAATCCCGGCGTGTTCCACACCGAGGTCGTTGGTGTTCGGCACACGACCGACTGCGAGAAGCGTATGTGAGCCGATGACAATCTTATCGCCGCTGCTGCAATCAACTTGCACAGCCACTTTGTCGCCGCGTTTTTCAAAGCCGATGCATTCAGCGCCCAGACGGATATTGATACCTTCGCCTTCGAGAATTGTTTTGATGTTTTCAGAAATGTCTTCGTCTTCATGGTGAATCAGTCGTGGCCCTCTCTCCACAACAGTGACCTCACTGCCGAAGCGGCGATACATCTGAGCGAACTCCAATCCCACGTAGCTGCCGCCGATGACGATCAGATGCTGGGGCAGAAAGTCCACGGCCATCATCGTTGAATTGTCCAAATAGCTCACCTGATCCATGCCGCGGAGCGGAGGAATAGACGCGCGTCCGCCAACGTTGATAAAGAATTTGTCCGCCTCGAGAAGCTCGTCGCTGACACGAACCCTATGCGCGTCGGCAAAGCGTGCGTGGCCTTCATAAACGGTCAGGTTCTGAGTGTTCTTTAGCCACTTCTCCAGGCCCTCACTGCTTTGACGGACCACGGCGTCTTTGCGCATTTTGACTTTTTTCATGTCAACGGCGATCGGGCTTCGAATCGTCACGCCATAATCGCCGGCCCGACGCGCGACATCAGCTGTGCGCGCACTCGCTATTAGCGTCTTCGTTGGGATGCAGCCGTTATTGACACAGGTGCCGCCGAACCTTTTGCGCTCGATAATCGCCACCTTCGTTCCTGTGACTGCCAGTCGAACCGCAAGAGATGGTCCTGCCTGGCCAGTGCCAATAACGATCGCATCATATTTAGTTGCCATCGGGATACCTCCGCTCGAGTTACGGTCGTCTACAATTTTTAGGGTTCCTACAACCGTTAATGTTGAGATTTGACCTCAATCCGCAATCAGCGCCATTTCACTACAAATGAGATCGTCGACTCGATCTCTTCTCTCTAAAGTGAAGGAATTAGCACAAGTGAGGAAATTCAGAAGCGAGAACAAATAACAACTGTTCCAACTTCCATTGCCGAACATGGGTGCCTATTCAGGAAGCACTCGCACTCGACGTCGTTTCGTCAAGAATGCGAGTCCCCACTGGTACTAAGACGAAGAAGCGATTAGCGAACCCAATGAGGAAATAGATGTGGACCCCCGCCCAGATCAGCCAGGCGGGGAATCCTGAAAAGCGCAGGAAGCGTAGGTCGGCAACGGCATAAGTCCGTCCGACGATCGCGAGGTCTCCCTTGTCCCAGTACCAAAATGGTTTTGGCGGTTTGGTTCCGGCAACGCGACAACGAATCAGGCGCGCCACGTACCGACCTTCTTGGATGGCGGGCTGAGCCACGCCTGGCATCAACATTGGTTCGCTTGATTTGACGCCCAAGAGATTGCGTGAATGGGCAACGACGTGGGCTGTGTCGCCAATTGCAGAAATCTCAGGATGGCCAGGGACCGACAGATCTGAATTCACGATGATTCTGCGGGACTTGTCCGTAGCAGAATTTATCCATCGCCCCGCAGGAGAAGCGAGAACGCCCGCTCCCCAAAGCACGGTGGCGGCCGGGACGCGTTGGCCATTCGCGATGATTCCGTCGGCGTCTATGCTGGTGACGCGAGTGCTCGTATAAACCTTGACGCCTAACTGTTCCAGATGGCGCTGAGCCTTGGCCGAGAGAACTTCAGGGTACGAGGGAAGCACACGCGGCGCCGCCTCATACAGCAGAATCCGCGCAGACCGCGCATCGATATGATGAAAGTCATGTGCCAGAGCCATGCGCGACATTTCTGCCAGCGTGCTGGCCATCTCCACTCCCACCGTACCTGCGCCGACGAGTACGAACGTAAGCAGCTTTTGTATTTGCGGAAACGTAGTCGGGGCCAACTCGAGTGCGGCGAGCTCCTCAGCCTGTTCAAATGCCAGCAGTACCTTTGCGCGGATGCGGTCGGCATCGCTCAGCGACACCAGGCCGGGCGCATTCCGAGACCACTCGTCGTGTCCAAAGTAGTTATACTGGACGCCGGTGGCGAGGATAAGGAAATCGTATGGGACGTTGTGCTGCTCAAGGCGAACAACGCGCTTCTGCGTATCGATGCCGGTCACTTCGCCCAGGAGAACGTCGATGTTGTTTTGGCGGCTGAGTATGGACCTGAGCGGACCAGAAATTTCGTCTGCCGAAAGTAAGCCAGTAGCCGCTTGATATAGCAGCGGCCGGAAGAGGTGGTAGTTGCGTTTGTCGATGAGCGTTACGCTAATGGGAGCGCCAGCTAAAGCGCGCGCCGCATAGAGTCCGCCGAAGCCGCCGCCCACTATGACGACCCGGGGCTGTGTCAAAGCTGTCTCCTTTTTATAAGAATGCGTTTTCTCGGCCTCAGTCATTTCCAAAGAATGTAAACGTAAACACTAAACTACCCGGCCGGTCTGCGGTTGGAAAATCTGCGAGCCACAGGTGCAGTCTGCTCTTACGAATAGTGTTCAACAGGTTGGTGTGCGCCCGGTTGTCGGTTGACCAGACGACGTTTGCTTGGGCAATCGGCTTCCACCTGGAATGTCAAATGTTGAGATTTGACCCCAATCGGCCAATCGGCCAATTGAATTGGAAATATCTTGGCACGCACCTATCGCATCAGCGCCATCAATCGGCTGCGACTGGGTACCTGCAGCTTGCAGAAGATGGAATGAAGATGTTTTTTCACCGTTTCGAGACTCAAGCCGCTTTCATCGGCAATCTCCTGATTGCTGCGCCCATCGCACACTAAACGTGCCAAATTCTGTTCTCGACTCGTGAGCCGAACCAGGTGCGACAAGGAAGCGCAGCTGATTTGATATCCCGTTCCGCCGCTCCCACGTAAGTACTCGAACTCGATCAGAAAATGCGGACGCGCGAAGGCGGCCGAACTAATCTGTTTCAAACTGATCGTCGCGCGAAGATCACGTCGCGTCGGATGCCGAACTGTCGCGTCCCAAAAATTGGCTGGCGCGAGACCAAGAGGAGTCAGGTGTTCCCATCGCTTTTTGAGAACGCGACATTGATTGAGAACCTCAGGAGGAAGTGGAGCTTCCAATTTGATAAAGCGCGCTTCCGACGGCCCCCGTTGCCATACAGCACAAGACTCGGCTGCGGCTTGATTTCGATAGGCGAGCCTCAAATTCCATCGCAACAGAACTGTTGGTAATGGGACTCGGCGCATGAATTGTTCAAGGGCTACTGGTACAGCCCGTTCGCGCGAGCGCGAATGCAGCCCGCGAAGTGCCGTTTGAAATTGAGCGTGGAGATAGCGAATCACTCTCATTTCGCCCGGTGACAGCTCGCCCTGCTGCTCGCTGCGCACGACAATGATTGCGGCGAGGAGGCGCCTGCTTTCCCAGAAGAATAAGCCAATGGCGCATCGGCCGTTTATTGGCACGATACAGTCCCGATAAAACGAAGACCTCCTAAAATGGCGCTCGTCTGAAAAAAAATCGTTAATGACTAGGACGTTCCGGTGCGGATGAGCGCTGAAATATTTCTTGATCGGCATGATCGGGAAGAAGCTACCTGGAAGTTTCTGCGTCGATTTGGCGATTCGCGGCAAAATAGGACTGTGTTGCAAGGTGAGGCCGATGAAACAGTTGGGAAGCGCCGCTTCGATTACATCTTGAACGCCTTTCCAAAACGAATCGACATCGATCGCCGCGTGCAGATGTAAGAGCGGTTTTTCCAGTGTGGGATGGAGAACCGATTGTAGTCTGGTAGTCGCTTTGGATCGCCGCTTCATTGCTTCGTTGCATTCTTAAGCTGCGATTATTTATCGCAAACCAAACGCTGAATGCGCGCTCTTGGGCGAAAAACTGAGCAAAGCAAAAATACAACTTAAGATACCTTGCAACGCGCGTTCTGAAGCGTTCGATTTTTAGGATTGTCAGCACTCATGCTGCGATAAAACAACTAAAAAGTTCAACAACCAACAATCGAAAGGAAATTACCTGTATGGAAACGCTCACGGTTGATAAAACGCAACAGAAGACGATGCAGAAACCAATTTTGGTCCCGCCGGGGTGGAGGTGAAAAACTAAACATCGCAGGCAGTCCAATTTCTCACAAAGTGAAGAGCAAGGACACGAACGGAGTCTTTTCTGTTATGGAGTTTGTTACGCCGCCGGGAAAAGGTGTAGCTCTTCATGTTCACGAACGTGAGGATGAACTTGTTTATCTGTTGGAAGGGGAAATTGAGGTCACGCTTGGAGACCAAAAGATGAAAGCGGTTCCAGGGGTGATGGCATTATTGCCAAGGGGAATTCCTCATGGATTCACGAACGTTGGAAATAAGCCGAGCCGGCTTTTAGATACGATATTGCCGGGTCAGTTTGATAATTACTTTGTCGAATTGGCGGGCCTATTCACACGTGGAGAACCATCACAAGAGCAAAACGATGCGCTCTCCAGAAAATACCGGATCAAATACTTATAACGTAATTAGTCGGGATTAGTAACCAGAAGGAACGAAAAAACTCCTAGTGGTTACTGGCCTGAAACATTCGGCCCTGACCACATCAGGCTGATGACGGTCGACGGCGAGGGCAAGCTCACGGCTCGGATGGAGCGGCTACCTTACAGGCAAGAACTCGACACAGGGAGGTGACCAATGAAGGCGATTGTGGCGACGGATCAGGCTGCGGGAACGGCCGGGGTGAAGCTGGTGCAGCGGCCCGAGCCGCAGGCGGCGATAAACGACGTTGTTGTTCAGATTCATGCGTCGGGATTCACCGGGGATGAGCTGACGTGGCCCTCGACCTGGACCGATCGCGTCGGCCGTGACCGGACGCCTTCAATCCCCGGACACGAACTGGCCGGAGTGGTCACCGCTCTCGGCTATGGCACGACGGGGCTGTCGATTGGACAGCGGGTGTTCGGCCTCACGGACTGGTATCGCGATGGCACGCTGGCGGAGTATGTGGCCGTCGAGGCACGCAACCTCACACCGCTGCCGGGCGACGTTGACTTCACGGTGGGCGCGGCCCTCGTGATGCCGGGCCTGACCGCGTGGCAGGGGCTGTTCGAGCACGGCCGCCTTCACGCGGGGCAGAGCGTCCTCGTGCACGGTGCGGCCGGCGTGGTTGGTTCGATGGCGAGCCAGCTCGCACGTGAGGCCGGCGCGTACGTCATCGGCACCGGGCGGGCTGGCGCCCGTCAGGCGGCTCTCGACTTCGGCGCACAGGAGTTCGTCGACCTCGATAACGACGCCCTGGAAGACGTTGGCCAAGTCGATCTGGTTTTCGATGTCCTCGGCGGCGACATCGCGAAGCGGTCTGCGGGCGTGATTCGCGCCGGAGGAACCCTAGTGACCGTCACCGGCCCGACCGAGGCGCGGCCCTCTGGCGGCCTGACTATCGACTTCGTCGTCGTACCCGATCGCGCCCAATTGAGTGAGCTCGTCGAGCGGCTTCGGGTTGGTCGGCTGCGGACAAACATCGGCAACGTGGCTGCCCTCGACGATGCGGTTGCCGCCTTCAACCGGACCGAGCGGATCAAGGGAAAGACGATCATCCGCGTTCATCCGGAGGACTCGGGATTGCCTAACGCCCACGAAGGTGCAATTCACGCGCCTAAGGAGAGTTTAGATGTCGAACACGATTACGCCGACCGTTTTCTATCGCACGCTTAACGTGGAGGGGCTGGAAATCTTCTACCGCGAGGCCGGTCCCCGCGATGCTCCCACCGTTCTGCTCTTGCACGGCTTTCCGTCGTCTTCTCATATGTTCCGCAATTTGATTCCCATGCTTGCGGATAAATATCATGTCGTTGCCCCAGACTTCCCTGGATATGGCGAAAGCTCAGCACCGTCGGTCAACGATTTCGACTATTCCTTCGAGCGGTTAGCGACTGTGACCGAAAAGTTCACCGAAAAGCTGAATCTTTCTTCATATGCGCTATACCTCTCGGACATAGGTGCATCAATTGGTTTCCGGTTAGCTGTCATGCATCCCGAACGAGTGACCGCTATGATCATCCAAAACGGGGGCGCCCATGTTGAAGCCATAGATAAGGAGTTCTTGACGGGAAATAAGAAGTTCTCGACAGGATTATCTGACTACTGGGAAGAACGGAGCGAAAAGAACGCTCAAGTTCTACTCGACTGGCTTCTGACGATTGAAGGAACCAAGTGGCATTATCTGCATGGTGCCAGCGATCCGTCGAAGATCAGCCCTGACAATTGGGTGATCGACCAGGCTTATCAGGACCGACCGGGGAACAAGGAAATCCAACTTTCAATCCTCTACAATGCGAAGAGAGATCTCGATGTTTTCGACGATTGGCAGCAGTACTTCCGTAAACATCAGCCCCCTACGCTGATCACGTGGGGCAAAAACGATGGAATCTTCACGGTGGAGGGTGCTGAACTCTTCAAAAGAGATATTCCGAGCGCAGAGCTCTATCTTCTCGACACGGGCCATTTCGCGTTGGAAGAAGAATTGGATCGGATTGGGTCGTTAATGCATGAGTTTCTCGAACGAACAATAAACAAGAAATAAGTATTGAAAGGGCGTTGCCAAGAGATCTATTTGATTTTGGGTCTGGTCAACCTCTCATTGGCGATCATCACGATCAACGATTGGAATCAACTTGCGATAGGTTTCCGCAAGATCCCAGGTGAGTATCAGCTACACAAGATCGGTTAAGCCGGTTATCGCACCACATCACCGAAAGGACAGAAGCGATACATAACATGAAGAAGCTCATCCTCTCTGTATTTATCTTTACCTTCGGATTTGCCACGGCAACGCATGCCCAGCAAGTGAATACGCTCCTTACGAAAAAGCTTCCGGAAGCACCGGGTAAAGAGATTGAAGTCATTACTGTCAATTACGCCCCAGGAGCCGTCGACACGATCCACCGGCATGATGCGCATGCGGTTGTCTATGTTCTCGAAGGGGAAGTTGAGATGCAAGTTCGCGGAGGCACGCTTCACCGGCTTGGTCCCGGGCAGGTATTTTACGAATCACCTGAAGACGTTCATACCGTAAGCCGTAACGCGAGTAAGACGAAACCAGCGAAGTTCGTCGTATTTTTTATCAAAAATGAAGGAGCACCGATTCTCACTCCCATTCACTAGCTTCGGAGCATTGAATTTCTCCGATGAAACCATTTTGCATAAAGCAATATTCCTTACGTGGAGGCACGTATGAATTCAAAAGCCGCACAACTCAGAGAGAATGGGACAGAGATTGTCCGTCTGTTCGCACGGTTTGCGCTAGGAGCTTCCTTTCTATCCGCTGTGGCTGATCGTTTTGGTTTGTGGGGGCCATATGGAGCAAAGAACGTATCCTGGGGAAATTTCGCTCATTTCGTGGAGTACACGGGCGCGGTGACGTCTCTCTTCCCCAGTTCATCGACAGTGTCGTTTGCGTGGGCAGCTACCGTCGCGGAGACCCTCTTTGGGATATTGCTTATCGCAGGCTTCAAAATACGAATGGCCTCCGTCCTCTCCGGTCTTCTGCTTTTGTCATTTGCTATAGGCATGGTCACAGGTCTTGGCATCAAGACGCCATTCGACTATTCGGTCTTCTCGGCAGCCGCTGCAGCATTCTTACTGGCGTTCTGGGAGCCTGACCGATTCACGTTGGACAAGCTTCTGAATCGCAAGCACTGAACTGCCTAGCCAGTTGCTGTTGGAAAATCCAGAGGTGCAGTCTGCTCTTACGAATAGTGTCCAACAGGTTGGTGTGCGCCCGGTTGTCGGTTGACCAGACGGCGTTTGCCTGGGCAGCTAGGATGATTCGCAAAATTTTTCGGTCCGATGCGCCGGGCCCAGTCCACGAGATTCTGTAGAAGTCCGATGATATGTTCCCTCGTAGGCACGTCTGTCAAATTTCCTTCCTGATCAAAGCGGTCCATGGCGAGGCTGATCAGCACCTCGGGCTGGTTGATTGGGAACATGTTGAGATACACGAGAATCTGCCGCAGATGATTTGCGCACGCGCGGTGCCGACGGCTCCTGTGGATGCACCCATGATCGCGGCCGGTTTGCCATTCCAGGCGCTGTCGCCGTGGGGACGCGAAGCCCAATCAATTGCATTTTTCAATACACCGGACACGGACCAATTGTATTCCGGCGTAACAAACAGAATAGCATTCGCTTCGCGTATCCGTCTTTTCAACTCCGTGACTTTGGCCGGCGGATTCTGCTCCTCGTCCTGGTTAAACGGAGGAATGCCATCAAGCTCGAACGTTTCGACAGTTGCGCCTTTGGGCGCAAGTTCAGTTGCAGCCCGCAGCGCCGCGCGATTGTATGATCCGCGCCGCAGGCTGCCAGCGATACCGAGAAATACGAATTGGTGTCTTCATTCGCGATCCCGTCGTCTCATTTTTCGTACGGGATCGTCAGTTCCTTCTCGTCCGTATCGACCACGAACACAGCCAGCAGCTTGGCGGGTTCGGTCTTGCTCGCGTTCTCACTAACGCTGTGCCGGTCACCAGGCATCTCGGAGAAGCTCTCGCCGGTGCGATAGGTAACAACCGGCCCATCATTGACCGCACTTCGGATGGCTCCCTCGAGAACGGTCGCATAGATGAAAGCTGACTTTGGATGCGTGTGGGCCGGCGACGTACCGCCGGGACCATATTCAACGAGTACACCCTTGATGCTTTTGCCCGGCACATTTGGCAAAGCGTGCTCGTAGACGAGCGTGACTTTTGCATTTTTGTCAGCGGCTATCCCTGAGCCCACGCCGATAGTGCCGAGGATGAGTGCGCAAACAATAAGTGCGTAGGTGAAGCGCGGTAGCCCGCATGGTTTTGAAGTTCGGATTCGTTTCATTGTGATGTTCTTTCTCGTATGTGGTTTGCTTGTTTTTGGGGATGTTCGGGAAGAGTTCATCCGAGGTGCTTTTCTCGGAGCCTGTTGAAATATTGGAGTAGCCCGCGCGTAGAGGCAGAAGGGCGGATGGCAAGAAGCGAGCGAGGCGCATCCCCGCAGTGGCCTGTAACGAGCGAGCGACGCCGCCAGCTGCCCTTCTGCCTCGCGCCTTCCACGGTTGCGTTGATTTTGGCGTTGGCCTGCGTTGCTCGCTTGGCCGAGATCACTGCGGATATCGGCGCTGCGCTTCGCGCCTTGGCCATCGCCAAAATCCACAGCAACGCGGGCAGCTCCATTATTTCAACAGGCTCCTGGATGCGCGGCAGACCGCTCAATATCATGCGATCTGCCGCCGCGTCCTAAGTTCACGCTGCCTTTTGCGCCGTGGAGCGGCTGAGCCAGTCCGCGTAACGCGTCCGGCCGAGGCGCGCATTATGGCCGGGAGTAAGGCTTTCATCGTTCAGCTCTGTGCCGAAGTACTGGGCGTGGACGTCCGCGGTCACCTTCCGTGGGTCTCGCGTTGCGCTCAAGAAACGCCGGGCGAATTCATCCATTCGGATCGGTTCGGGACCGGCGATCTCGATTGTACCGTTCAATGGCTCGGCGAGTGCCACGTCAGTCAGGGCGGCGGCGACGTCATCCGCCGCGATGGGCTGAAAGAGGGCTGGTGATAACCGAACGGTTTGCCCTTCGGTGGCCGATTGGACGATGCCCTTCGCGAACTCGAAGAACTGCGTCGAGCGAACGATGGTGAATGGAATCGCTGATGCCTTGATCAGGTTTTCCTGAGCCACCTTCGCGCGCAAATACCCGCTCGCGGGAAGCCGGTCATCGCCGACGATTGACAGCGCTATGTGGTGCCGTACGCCGGCAACCGCTTCCGCAGCAAGTAAGTTACGACCTGCCGTCTGGAAGAATTCCATGACCGCCTTGTCCTCCCATGATGGCGCATTCGCGAGATCAACAACTACCTGAGCGCCTTTCAGCGCTTCAGCCAGTCCCTCACCAGTAAAGGTGTTGACGCCCGAGGAAGGTGACGCCGCCACTACCTCCTGGCCGCGCTCACGAAGATTGTTTACCAGTTTTGTTCCGATGAGGCCAGTGCCTCCGATGACCACGATTTTCATTTTCTTATTCATATGTTTTTCTCTTTCTGCTTTAAGATTCCCTTCAATAGTAACGGTTCGATCGCGGACATTGGATTCAGGAAGATCCGGAAAGCGAAAGACGGAAACTTGACGAGCTGAGCCCTGATCAGAAGCAGACTCGCATCAGCACGCCGAGCCAGGCGAAAAGAATGACCAATGTATTAAGAAAGGTCATCGCGATCGCGATCTTGACGATCAATGGTAAAGGAAGCGTTGTCGATAGCGTCGGGCTGCTATGACGACGTAACGGCGCAACGCTTACGAGAAGAAGTAGCAGAGTGACCGCGAGCACCGCGGCATCCCATACGCAGAATAATCCAACTCGGTAGAACGGCATGTAGCGCCAGAGGCCGTGTCGATCTACGACCGTCTCTTCGAAGATGACCCAAGTGTTAAGGACTGTCATGGCAATGGCGATCTTGGCGATCAGCGGTAAAGGAAGCGTTGTTGATTTGTTCATACTTGGTTGCGACGCTCGGGCTTGAAGTGCGCTTTAAGTCAAGCGACTTTTATTATATGGCGACCATCACCATTGGCGAAGTGGCGCGCAGGGCAGGTCTGCAAGCTTCTGCAATCCGGTACTACGAGAAGATTGACCTGCTGCCCAAAACTCAGCGCATGCGCGGGCAGCGTTGTTACGAACCCGGTGTTTTGAACCATTTAGCGGTCATCGATGTGGCCAAGCGAGCTGGGTTCCGAATTGACGAGATCAGGCATCTCTTCCACGGATTTGGCAAGGGGTCCCGGCATTCCGCCGCTGGCAACTACTCGCGCAATGCAAGATAGCCGAAATGGACGATCTGATCGCGAGAGCGAAGAAAATGAAATGCCTGCTCGAAAAGGCGGATCGCTGTAAATGTCTTGATCTGGAAGATTGTGGTAAGGCCTTTCTCGTCCAGTCGACGAAGAAAGCATAAGGGAAATTCTCCAGGAGAGAGGGCCAGGCGGATATGGTCTGGTTTGCGCCTAACGAGAAACATTGGCACGGCGCTGCGCCTACGACCGCAATGGCTCATATCGCCATTCAAGAGGCGCTGAACGGCAAGCCGGTTGACTGGATGGAAAAAGTCGGTGACGAACAGTACAAGAAGTGACGAGTGACCCGCCTACGCGCGAGGCTTCGGCGTGGCGGGCGAGTGACGAGGACAAGGTCAGAGTTCAGAATCGACGTGAGCATTTCAGGTTTGCCAAAAAACATTGCCACCTTTTAGCTTGCTACGTGCTGCCGAAAACAAAGTACGCGCGCAGCGATGATGTGCGCATCGCTTATCAAATTACCGGCCACGGACCGTTCGACGTGGTGTGGGCGCCTGGGACGATGTCGCATCTCGATCTGGATTGGGAAATACCACAGCGGGCCCTTTTCTTCGAACGGTTCAGTCAATTTTGCCGCCTCATTCGCTTCGACAAACGGGGCACGGGCCTTTCCGATCGGCCGGTGAAAATGGCGACGCTGGAGGAGCGCACCGACGACATTCGCGCAGTGATGGATGATATCGGCATCGAACGCGCCAACATTTTCGGTGTTTCCGAAGGCGGCTCGATGGCATGTCTGTTCGCTGCCACTTATCCGCAACGAGTAAATTCACTTCTGGTGTGGGGCGCGCAGGCCCGCTGGATTGCCTCACCCGATCATCCCTGGGGTCAGACGCAAGAAGAGCACGATCAAATGATCGCAATGATTGACGACGATTGGCCTTCTTTTGAATACATCACCGGACCCGGCGCGGGTGTGGGCAAGGGCGCGGACCCCGCCTATATAGAATCCATTTCTCGCTACATGCGCGCCGCTGCGAATCCTTCCGCTGTCCATGCCTACGAAAAAATGAACGGGCAAATCGATACGCGTCCGATTCTCCCATCCATCCAGGCGCCCACGTTGGTGATGAATCGCACCGGTGATCCGTGCGCAAAGGTCGAAGCCGCGCGCGACATGGCATCACGGATTCCAGGCGCAAAATTCAAGGAATATCCGGGTAACAGCCACTCGATGATGCTTGATGACATGGAAACCGTGCTCTCAGACATTCAGGAATTCATTACAGGCGAGCGACCAATCGATTCCTCCGATCGTATACTGGCAACCGTGCTCTTCTTCGATATTGCCTCTTCCACCGAGCGCGCAGCAGAGCTTGGCGACTCGCCATGGCGCAATCTTTTGAACTCGTACTACGCGATTGTGCGAAAAGAACTAGCGCGCTTTCGCGGGAAGGAAACCAACACTACGGGCGACGGTTTTCTCGCGACGTTCGACGGCCCGGCGCGAGCGGTGCGCTGCGCGCTCGCCATCGCGGTCGCTGTGAAACAGCTGGGTATTGAAGTACGCGCGGGTGTGCACACCGGCGAATGCGAGTTGATGGGAGACAATGTCGGCGGCATCGCGGTCCACACCGGCGCGCGCATCATGGCGACAGCCCAGCCGGGCGGTGTGCTTGTCTCCGGAACCGTTAAAGATCTCGTGTCAGGGTCCGGAATTAATTTTCAAGATCACGGAGTTCACCGGCTCAAAGGGATTCCCGGCGAGTGGAGACTGTTCTCGGCGCAATGAGGATTAAGCTCGGAAGTTGATGGTTGGTCCGAGCCGGACTGGCGGTTGTTGATGGTTGATAGTTGAGCGCTGAGAGTTGAAACGCTGAAGGAAAGATTAAGCGTCGCGGAAGGAGAACAAAATGAAAACTAAAACAGAGAAGAAACAACGGAAGCATCCGAGAGTGGTGTCGCGTGCTGAATGGCTTGCGGCCCGGAAGAAATTGCTCAAGGCCGAGAAGGATCTTACTCGGCGGAGCGATGAGGTCGCGCGGCGGCGGCAGGAGTTGCCCTGGGTTCGAATCGACAAGGAGTACCGCTTCGATACCGATAAAGGAATGGAGCGAATGGGATTGAGCGACATAGAAGGTAAAGCGACGAGGGTAGGAGCGAGTAAGCGCGGCAGCGAACGAGTTTCAAAAGCGTCCCTCGCTGATCTCTTCAGAGGACGCTCGCAGCTCCTCGTCTATCATTTCATGTTCGGGCCCGATTACAAAGCGGGGTGTCCGTCGTGCTCTGCGATCGCGGACGGCTTCAACGGGTTCGCGATTCACCTGGCCAACCATGACGTGATGCTCTGGGCGGTCTCGCGGGCGCCGCTCGCGAAGTTGCAGGAGTACAAACAGCGAATGGGGTGGACTTTCCCGTGGGCGTCGTCGGTCGACGGCGAGTTCAATTCCGACTTCAGCGCCTCGTTCACGGAGGAGCAACAGCGCAAGGGGATCGAATACAATTACGAGCACGAGGAACCTGTCGCCCCGATATCTTCGCGCTCGACATCCGACGGGGCCAGTAAGTTCGCTGCCATGTGCGGAACCGACGTGAACACGTATATCCGCGAACGACCGGGCATGAGCGCGTTCGCGCTCGAGGACGGCATCGTTTACCACACCTATTCCGCATATTCGCGTGGACTGGACGGTCTGTGGGGGATGTACCAGTGGCTCGACCGCGCACCAAAAGGGCGCAACGAGACCGGCGTCTGGTGGCGCCGCCACGACGATTACCAGAGCGAGCCGCTCCGGCACAAGGGCGCGTCAAAAGATTGCTGTGCCTGAGTCCGAGCCGGACTGGCATTTGTGACGAGTGATGAGTGACTCGCGGCAACGACATCGCTGCTCCTTTGTGATTTGAGCATTTGGTGGCCGATATCAAGTTCGCTGTTTCCCCCGGACTGATTGACACTCAAGCCATCAGCAATATGATCGGCGGCGTGCCGGAACACAGGGAGACGCGGGGCGCCAGCCGATATGATGCAGTCATCGCGACCTTTGTGGGAGTTTGCGCGCTGTGCGTTTCCGGTTACACCGCTTACATGCAGCGTCAACAGGTGCGCGCGGCGGTGTGGCCAATCCTCGAGTATCAGACTAGCAATGACCCCGACATTCACTTCACTCTCGCAAACAAAGGAGTTGGTCCCGCGATCATCCGACACGTCATTGTGAAAGTGGACGGGCAGCCGGTGAAAAATTGGTGGAAGGTGCTCGAAATATGGCTCGGACCGGGGGAGCATCATGGTTCCGAAAGTGACATGAGTGGTTATGTGCTCGCGGCGGGTGAATCGAAGACCATCTTCACTCCGTTTGATCCCGGCACCGGGAAACCGTTCCTTTTTGACAAGTCCAACCCGCTCTACGTGAAGATGAACGAGGATCGCGAACACGTGACGGTCGAGATCTGTTACTGCTCCACGCTCGGTGAATGCTGGATGTTGCGCGCCGGCGGGTCGACACCCAGCACCACCACCGAGACCCGCCGTTGCCCGAATCCGTCGGCGAGTAGTTTCGAGCAGTAATTGAGCGGCGCTCCGGAACCTCGAACGAGAGGTTTGTGATGAGCGATTTCAATCTGAGTGATTCGTGCCAAAGAAAGTGACGAGTGACAGATGACGAGAAGCAATCAAGTTACAAAATGGAGATAAAAAGATCCGGTTCACAGCCTTCGAACAAAGGGCCAGCTGATTGGTTTACGGGTAACGTTCGAATTGATCCTCTGTTCGAGGCACCCGAACCGGCACGTGCGCGTGGTGCAAGCGTCACGTTTGAGCCGGGTGCCCGCACTGCCTGGCATACACATCCCCTTGGCCAGACGTTGATCGTTACGTCCGGTCTTGGTTGGGCGCAGCGTTGGGGCGGCCCGATCGAAGAAATCCGGCCAGGTGACGTGATCTGGTTTGCGCCCGGTGAGAAGCATTGGCACGGCGCTACGCCGACGACCGCAATGACTCATATCGCTATTCAAGAAGCGCTGAACGGCAAACCGGTCGATTGGATGGAAAAGGTCAGCGATCAGCAATATCACCTCGGAGCCAAGAGCTGATCGCTGGTTATTCGTGATCAGTTATTCGTCATTCATCCAAAGAAAGTTGGTAACGAGATCGCCGCGAGGCGGTCACATATTCCATGGGCTGGGCTGGGACTGGTGTCGGATCGACTCGGAGAGATGTTTTCACGTCGGGGCAGACCTTAGCGCGCGATCCCGCGCCGGAGCGTTATCAGCCGCAGTTTGACGGACTGCGAGCGCTGGCGGTGCTCACGGTCATGGTGGATCATTTCAGCGCGGACGTTCCGAATTTCCCATTGCCGGACTGGATCCATCTTGGCGCAACTGGTGTGCGCCTCTTTTTGGTCTTGAGCGGTTACTTTATCACCGCGTCACTACGGCGCGCGCGAGATCGAATGGACGCGGGCGAGTTATCGGCCGGTCAAATGATTACCGCATTCTACTGGCGCCGCTTGCTTCGCATCGGCCCGGCCTACCTTGTGTTCGCGTCGATTGCGTTACTGCTCAATCTCGGCGCAATCCGTCACAATTGGCCGTGGGTTTTCACCGGCACGGTGAATTGGCTGATTGCCTGGGAAAATCAATGGCCATTGGCGATCTCGCATCTGTGGTCGATTTGCGTGCAGGAGCAATTCTACTTGCTGTGGCCGCTGCTCATTTTGCTGCTGCCACGCAGATGGATGCTGTCCGCAATTATTGCGGTTGCGTTTGCCGGCATCGCGTTTCGAATCGGCTGCGTGATCTTTTCAGCGCCGATCATTGGTCGATGGGTGTTGCCGTTCGGCAGCCTCGACTCGCTCGCGGCCGGCGCAGCGCTGGGCTGGTGTAACGGACGACTGAGAGCATCGCGCGGTGGTTGGGCGCTGGCGTTGCTCTGTTTGTCGATGTTAACTGTTGCTGCGGTCTTGCGAAACAGCGACCCGACGAAACTGAAATCGGTTTTGGTAGAACCGCTCGAGGCCGTTGCGTTTGTGATTTTGGTTGCGCGAACGGCGACAGGCTTTGATGGAAGCATCGCGCGTTTCCTGCGTAATACGGGTCTCGTGTTTGCTGGACGAATCAGCTACGGACTTTACATCTACCACATCCTGGTGGCGATGGTTTTCAATCGTTGGCTGCCGTCTCAAATGCGATTCCTGATCACGATACCCTCTGTGCGTTTGGTCGTGTTCGGGATTGTTACGCTGTTCACCGCGGCGTTGTCGTGGCGGTTGTTGGAACAACCGATAAACCGGCTGCGTGGGGAAAAAACGAGAAAAGCTCTCGGCCCGATACCACAAGGAAGTTGGGAGCCGGAAGGCGCCACGAGATCTCCTCGTGCGCCGCGCCTGATCTTCGGTGCGGATTCATCTGGATAAAAGAGCCAGGAGCTGATCGCTGGTTATTGGTTATCAATTATTCGTTATCGACCAGAATGAAATAAAGAGAACACGGCGTGCTGGGAGGCCGCTGGGTAGATGGTCCGACCGCCGAGGCAGGCGGTGAGTGAGTGGGAACGAACGAATCAACAAAGGTTTGGTTCGATCTTGGTTTGCTTCGTTGTCTTCTGTTGAGCCAATCTGAGGTGTGAGCTGCGATCTTTAAGTATGCAGAAGCGCAAACTTGGAAAGAGCAATCTGGAAGTCTCGGCGATCGGGCTCGGGTGTATGGGAATGAGCTATGGCTACGGCCCGGCTCACGACAAGCAGGAGATGATTTCCCTAATTCGTTCAGCGGTGGAACGAGGCGTCACATTCTTCGACACCGCCGAGGCCTACGGCCCGTTCACGAACGAAGAACTCGTGGGCGAAGCGCTCGCTCCGATGCGTGAGCGAGTCGTAATTGCCACCAAGTTCGGATTCAAATTTGGTCCTAAAGGTGAGCAGATTGGACTCGACAGTCGGCCGAAGCACATCAAACAGGTCGGCGACGATTCGCTGAAACGGCTCAGGACCGATGTTATCGATCTATTCTATCAACATCGCGTCGATCCCGGCGTGCCGATTGAAGATGTCGCCGGCGCGGTGAAAGAGCTGATTCGGCAAGGCAAGGTGAAGCACTTCGGGCTTTCTGAAGCAGGAGTCCAAACGATTCGTCGCGCACACGCCGTTCAGCCGCTTACAGCACTTCAGAGCGAATATTCGCTGTGGTGGAGACAGCCTGAAAAGGAAGTGCTACAGACACTTGATGAACTCGGAATCGGTTTTGTTCCATTTAGTCCTCTGGGCAGGGGCTTCCTCACGGGAAAGATGAGCGAAAACACTGCATTCGACAGCACCGACTTGCGCAACACCCTCCCTCGCTTTACGCCCGAAGCTCGAAAAGCGAATCAGGCTTTGGTTGATTTGCTTGCCAGAATCGCAGAACGGAAGAAAGCGACACCTGCGCAGATCGCACTCGCGTGGCTGCTCGCGCAAAAGTCGTGGATCGTTCCCATCCCAGGCACCACCAAGTTGCGTCGCCTGGAAGAGAACATCAGGGCAGTTGCAATCGAACTTACGCCCGATGACCTGCGAGAGATCGACAACGCCGCCTCAAAGATCACCGTGCAAGGCGCTCGGTATCCAGAAAAACTGGAGCAAATGACTGGTCGCTGAGTCCGAGGTGCGAGCCGCACGGGCGTTGGACCGGCGTTTGGTTAAGGCGAATCTTTTTATCCGCAGATGCCCTTGGTCCCGATTGACACAGATTCAGAAAAATCTGCGAAAATCTGTGCAATCTGTGGACTTAATCTGGAAAGAAACTAGACAGGATTTCCCCGATTTCTACGAAACCCTGCTATCTGCTTAATCCTGTGCTCCAACAGACGCGAAGCGACGGCCAGGCTTTCAATCCTGTCTAAGAATTTTCACGACTTTTTCGATCGTGTTCCAACTGCGAGTGGTGACCGGCACACCGAGGAGCTTCTCGATCTTGCCGAGGTAGCCAATCGCCTTCATCTGCCGACGATACAGGCCCAAGACGAATCGGTGTTGGATCGCAATAATCTTCAGCAGCCAGTCCTCATCGGAAGGCAGACTGAGAGGAAGAGCTGGGAGGGCGCGAGGTCGTTTGTGTAACACGCTGACGAACCGCGTGATGTCCGGCCCAGACGGTTGTCGTGAGAATGGATCCCTGAGTTTAATGATCTCGCGTGCGGGACAGATCATGATCTCGCATTTGAACGGCAACTTCCGAGCGAACGCCGCACGCAGAGCTGATTCGCTCACGGTTTTCCGGACAACAAACGTACCGACGGCGCCAATGTTGACGATATCGAACTTAGCTAGCTGCTTGGCGATGAGCGCCGGTTGGCATCGGTTGGTTCCACCGACGTTCACCGCACGAAGAAATACGACCCACCGCATCCGAAGAAATACTATTAAGGACGCATTTCGGTAACAGATCTTTTCCTGGGTTTACCAGAGCTGTTTGGCAAAAAAACGAAAGTGAGCGATAGAAATCAAAGGTTCAGGAAAGCGAGGGGACGATGAACGAAATGACGAAATCCGATTTGCCGACAATCAAAACACAACGACGAATGCGTTCACCGACAATCACGCCGCAAGCGCTGGGATGGGACGGAAAGCACCTTTGGATGAGTTCGCGCGACCTAGGAACTCTTTACAAGATCGATATCGACATGTGGAAGGTCGTCGAGGAAATCGATCCGCCCGGAGTGGTGTGGGCGGCGGCGTTAACGGACGATGGTTGGCGGTTTACCATCGGCAAAGGGCTGAATGACGACCGTTACATTTACCGTTATGTGCCTAACGAGGGCTTCACGAAGCTGTTTACTTGTCCAGACTTTACCGGCTCATACCTAAGCTTTGATGGGGAGCATTACTACTTTAGCCAGTGGTACAAAGGGCTAATCCATAAGGTGGATGATTCCGGAAGAGTTTTCCGCACGATCAACGTCGGCGCGGAAATCTGCGGCCACACTTTCGTCGATGGAACTCTATACGTGCTTCGCGGCCGCGAGAACAAGGACGTTCCGAACAAAACCGAGGAATGGCGAATCGCGCGGCTCGACCCTCGCGGGGAAGTACCGGAGGTCGACGACCTCGCGATGATTCCGTTCGCATCGCGGTCACTCACGCACGACGGCGAAAAGTTCTGGTCGAACCATCGCGCGGCCAACGAGACGATTTCGTTTACGATTTCGCCTTAGACAGAGGTCAGAAATCAGAGATCCGACGTTAGAGATCAGATGTCAGAGGATCGAAAGATCGACGAGCACCGTAGGAGATCGTCGCATATTTAAAAATAGGCTCGGCTAGCTCGTTGCGTGCGAACTATTCATGCGACCGTTTTGTGACCGGTTAATAAGAGGAGTTTGGAAATGGCAAGTACACAGAAAACAGTGATCGTTACGGGAGCCTCGCAAGGCATCGGCGCGGCCGTCGTCAAAGCGTTTCTCGCGCGCGACTACGATGTTGTAGGAACCGCGCGGAGCGCGACGAAATCGAAGGAGCTTCCAGCTTCCGACCACCTCGCCTTGATCGACGGCGACATAGGTCAATTTGAGACGGCGCAGAAAATTGCAGAACTCGCAGTCAAGAAGTTCGGCTCAATCGATGCGGTTGTCGCGAACGCCGGCATTTTCCTGGTCAAGCCTTTCATCGAGTATACGCCGGAAGACTTTGATGCGCTCGTCGCGACGAATCTCGCGGGCTTCATCCACGTCACGCAGCTTGCCGTCAAACAAATGCAAGCACAAAAGACTGGCGGCAGCATCGTCAGCATCACGGCGGCGCTGGCTGATAACCCGATTGCCGGCGTTACCGCATCGGTTGCCATGATCACAAAAGGCGGACTCGAAACCGTTACTCGGCATCTTGCAATGGAATACGCGAAACAACACATTCGATTCAACGCCGTCGCTCCCGGAGCTGTCGATACGCCGCTTCACGCTAACGATCCGAAAGACTCGCTGAGAAGCCAGGCGCCGATGGGGACCATCTCCACCGTCGAAGACATTGCCAGCGCGGTCGTTTATCTGACGGAAGCTCGGCAAATTACAGGAGAAGTGCTGCACGTGGATGGCGGTGCGCATCTTGGCAAATGGTGAGCGACGCAGATTCTCGATCGCCGACCGCCGAACAGCGGTTGAGGGAACTCGGTGTGACCCTTCCAACGCCACCTCAGCCGTTCGGCATTTACGTGGAAGCGGTGCAGACGGGAAATCTCCTTTTTCTTACCGGAATGCTTCCGACGGAAGGCCGTGAACCGAAATTTGTTGGACGTCTCGGCGCAGAACTCGATGTGGAAACGGGACGCAAAGCCGCCCGTCTGGCCGCACTGAACGCTCTCGCTGTCGTCAGAGAATATTTGGGATCGCTCGACAAAGTGACGCGGATCGTCCGGCTCGGCGTGTCAGTGGCTACTTCGGGCGATGTCCGCGATCAGCCGAAAGTCGCTGACGCCGCTTCGGAGTTGCTGCAAAACGTTTTCGGAAAAGACAAGAGCCCGTGCCGTTTGGTGTATGGCGTCGCAAGCCTTCCGCTCGGTACGCCCGTCGAGCTGGAGATTATTTTCGAGGTCACAAGATGAAAGAAGAGGAACGCCAAGATTAAAATCTATGGAACCGAAAATAACTGATCAGCTCAGATTCCCCGAAGGGTGAGGGGATGGCATGAGCGAATCAAGTAGACGAATGAACTTGTAAATGCACGTGAAAATGGAAATGCACGCACGACTCGGTAGCGGCGGGTTTTGTGTGTTGATCAAAATCGGTTAGCATTCGCTCGTGAGCTTCCCGCGAGACTGGAGCGATCTTGACCAGGCGATTTTCGCCGCCCAAAAAACGCGCGCGCACATGCCCGAGCTGTTGCGACAGCTCGTCAGCTCTGAACTCATCGCCCTAGTCCCGTATCATCCTGAAGTAGAAGGAGCGCAGCTTAAGATCGAGAACGGCGCGCCATTTCCATTTTCGATTTTAAAAGACAAAGAGGGCGAGGTCGTCCCGCTATTCACGTCGATCGAGCGGATGGAAGAAGGTTTTCGCAAAGGCGAGGTCCGCGAGAACACTTATCTCCCCGCGGATATTAACGGGCGCGAGATATTCGAAATACTCGGCGTAATGAAAATGCGCGCCGTGATCAACAAATCGTGCAGCACCGGCGAGATCACCTTGAATGATGCGATCATGCGCGATCTGGCTGACGGCAGCGCGTTGCGTCCTGGCAGCGGCCCGGCTGAAACGAAAAACCTGACCATCACCACGATCGATCCGGCCGATTACCCGACCCACCTTGTCCAGGCGGCATTCGAGAAAATGAAAAAGCACTCCGCCTTTCGGGCTGCCTGGGTTTTTACTCTCGGCACCGCTGAGGACGCCCAACGCAACAAACCGGATTACGTCTTTCTGGTGGTAATGAATCCGACTAACGAACAACTTCGCCACGAGCTAACGATGGTCGTTCAGTTAGCGGCCAAGCCCGGCGACCAATTCACCATCACGGCCTTGGACGAGAAAAACGAAGCGTATATCCGCGATTTCTTTAACCGGTTCCCGACAACTTTCTACGCCGCCATCGGCTTCGATCCCCAAAACCCGACGACTAGCTAGCGGTTCGCAGGCGCGAACCCTACGGCGGGAGCGGTTTTCGGGAGAAAACTTTACGATGGGAGATCGCAACCGAAAGTTGTCCATCTAGGGAAATCGGCGACACGTCTTGGGACGGCATGCGGGAGCGGGAAGACGCGACTCGCACTAGGGAAGCCGGCGACTCGGTTTTGGTGAATGGAGCGCGTGGGCCGCGCGACATAGAAGGTAAAGTGACGAGGGTAGGAGCGAGTGAGCATGGACTGGGAACGAGTTTCAAAACCGAGCGGCGTCTCCGCGCTGACCTCTGATTCTCTGACCTCTGTTTGCCTGACTTCTGTTTTCTTGCGTCTCCCGCACCGCGACCGAATACGTTAGCGCTTAAAGTTGGGTCCCGACGCTAACAGCCCATCATCATTCGCCCCGCAGCCTTCTCGCAACGCTCCGGCAGCCGCGGCGACTCCATCCGATCAGCCCACGCCGCGAATGCCGGCGTCGCACCGCGCCACCGCAGCGTCTCGACCTTTTTAAAGAGCGGCGCATCGGTGCGCAGTGTCGCGAGCTTCTTGAAGAGCAGCGCGAGATCGCGCTGTTCGCCAAGAATGTTTGACGGGAACTTTTCGATTGGACCGTATCGGTTCAAAAGCTGGGCGGCGGTCCTGGCGCCGATCCCAGGGATGCCGGGGTAGCCGTCGGCCGCATCGCCCACGAGCGCGAGCAGATCCGGAATGAGCTGTGGGCTGACGCCGAACTTTTCGCGTATCCCAGCCGCATCGCGAATGGTGTTGCGCCGGCCATCGATCTGCACCACGCGCGTGCCTCGCACGCATTGCGCCAGATCTTTATCGGGCGTCCAGATGGCCACCTTCTCGACCTTCTTGTCCTTCGACGCGAGATGCGCGGCCGAAGCGAGCGCATCATCCGCTTCGAGCTCGATCATCGGCCAGACGACAACGCCCATCGCCGCGAGCGCCTCCTCGAGCGGATGGAATTGCGAGAAAAGCGCGGGCTCGATGCCGGCGCCGGTCTTGTAGTCCGCCCAAAGCCGATTGCGAAACGACTCGATCACGTGGTCGGTAGCGACGCCGAGGTACGTGCCCACGAGGCCGCGTGAGGCCGGGCCTTTTACGCGGTCGCCATTCTCGATCATTTGGAGAACGGTCTGCAGCACGCCGACGACGGCGCCGTAGGGTCGGTCCTTGCCTTTGTTAAACCGGCGCAAGCCGTAGAAGTGACGGAAAAGTTCGTAGGTGCCGTCGACGAGGTGGACGATCATTTTGGATCAATAGTGCTGTCGAGAAAAAAATTCTCGAAGAGTAAGCGCTCCAGATTGGCTTGGAACAGAAAGCAAAGGAGTTCGTTGAAAAGGGCGCAGAAGTTTACGTTCCCTAAGATCGACATGATTTCTGGATAAGAAATCCCCGCGTTAGGAATAGCGCTCGCCGAAACCGTCTTAAGGCTCGTAAAGTTTAGGTTTACAGACATGACAACTGACGAAGAAACGGAAGCTGATCTTAGCGAGAAGAAACAGCTGAAGGATCTACTAGGCGAGATTTACGGTCTCGCGCGGGGCATGACCACTCCCGGTCAACGCGACCTGCACACGATGAGAGTTATCGGAAAATTTAGCGCCATTCTGATTCGAATTAGCCAGTTGGCTGAGAAACAATCCGAAGCCATCATTCGGCTCACGCGATGGTTAATCATTTTCACGATAGCGTTGCTTATAATTGGAGCGGCAGAAACAGTTCGACATCTTTGCACACGATAAATTAATTTTGCGCAAGAGCGATGAATCGGACCGTTATAGTCTGTCTGCTTTTGGTCGCCGTCGGTTCGTGCTCGCAGCAGAGCAGGGAGAAATCGCCCGAGCAAATTTGGAAGGATTCATCAAGTTCGATTGTTTACGTGACGGCGCAAGGTGTTGACGGCAAAGTCGCGCAAGGCAGCGGCTTCTTTGTTAAGCTCGAAGGAAAGCGATGGATCCTCACCAATAGACATGTCGTAAACGGTGCGGAAGAAGTCGCCATTGCGCCTGAGGGCAAAAATCCAAAACGAGCCGGGAGCTACAAGATTTCACCTGATCTCGATCTCGCCGTCATTGAGTGCCCGAGCGATTTAGAGGCTAAGCCATTACCGCTCGCGAAAGGAGAAGTGAATCCGGGGGCGGAAGTATTCGTGTTGGGTTATCCGCTCGGAATCGCGAATGTGATTAGTCGCGGAATCGTTGGCGCGGTCGAAGATAAGTATTTCTTATTTGATGCTCCGATTTCCAGCGGCAACAGTGGTGGCCCGGTCGTGAATCGCGCTGGTGAGGTTATTGGAGTAGCAACGATGGGCTCGCACGGCGTAGATGGGGCTGTCGTTCAAAATCTCAACGTGGGAATCCGCGTCGCGGCTGTACCGCGGCTGCAACTTTTCACTGATCCGCTGATTAGGATCAGCAACGTATCGGATCGAATCCGTGAAACGCAGCTTGTTATCGAGAAAGGGTTTTTGGACGGCGATTTTCTCACTTTAGGTGAGCTGTTGAGTCACGACTGGCTGGCACACGAGGGTAACGCGGGCAATACGGCTACGCCGGAATTCAAAAAGAAGGTCGCTCAGTGGACAGAAAAACGTAGCGCTTGGGAAAGAAATCATGGTTCAGTCCGCGACAACGTTAGGCGTTGGGTTGAATTTCTTAAGAAATGTGAAGCGCGGATCGACGGCTTACCGGCCGCATTCGCGGGCATCGGCAACGATGCGCTACTTACACAGTTTTTGAAAGACGAGCGCTCGTTCAAGCTCGGCGATGGCATAAATGCAAAGCCAAAGATGCTGCCGGAGCTCGCACGCATCAGCGCAGATCACTGGGTCGCGCGATTCGAAGATCTTCGGTACCACTTGGACTGGTTTCTAAAGTATGGCCGCCTGCCAACTATGACTGAAATGCAAGCGCTAGAAAAAATGCGGGAGCGCCCAACTATTCGCCTCAGTTTTTCGATCACCGGAAATCCCGATACTGATTTGCATCAGTATCTAGAGACGTTAGCCAAATGGGAATCCCGCGATGACGTGTTTAAGGATGGGCTCGCGCGTACTTCGCGCGGCTATGCAAACACGTTCTTTCCTTCTGCCAAGAGTAGCTTCACGCCTCCGGTCGCTGATCCAATCGAAAGTGAAAAGCTACACGGCGGATTTTTAGGTCAGGTCAGTTCGATGTGGGAGTATCTCGGCATCGCCGCTGCGGACCGCGGAAACTTGGATGAAGCAGTGAGAATATTGCGGCGGGATTTGAAGGACTGTCCAGCCTCGCACTACAGCGGCGGACTGCTCGCGGTGTATTTCGTAGCCCAAGGCAGATTTGATGACGCCTGGCGCGTGTACAGAGCGCATTTAGTTGGCGATCCGCCGTTCGACCCTATTGAACTCCGCCAGAGGTGGTCAGGGATGTCGTACAACACGAGCCGTTTTCTCAGCGACCTCGTAGAGGGAATCGACCTCAGCGTCGAATTCAAAGATTTTCCCGAAGTGTTGCGTCATATCGATGAATGGAATCAACAGGTCACTGCCGTAGGTGGGCGCGACTTCAAGATGCTTGGCACAATGGGCGACACTCTATCGAGTAGCTGGTTTCGACAGCTCGACAACGTAGATAAGCTGCGTGTGCTTTATTACTACCGGGTCACTCGCCCGCATGACGAAGAATTCGAGACCTACAGTCGAACTCACAAAGTCCGCGACTCAGAGGCGCTAGTTAGGCAGCAAGAGAAATTCATTGCGACACTGCACTCGTCACCAGATGCCGAAATGATTTGGGCGCGAGCGACGCTTGACCGCGGTATTGAGCCACCGCTGTAGCGAACGTTTCTGACATCCCTCCATGCGATTCTCGAAGCTGCGCAGATGGCTTCGCCACAAGCTAAATTCCTTTCGCACGAAAGAGGCGCAGCCGTTCGATCTAGCGCTAGCATTCCACTCGGCAGAAGCCTTTGATGAAGTGGCACGTGTGTTACATCGCGCAGCGATGCAGGGACACAAATACATTTTGCCCATAGCCATTGTGATGAATGCGTCATTCGCTCTGGAGACATACTTAAAATGCCTTGTCGCATTGGAGAGCGGTGTCTTTCTTCGAGGCCACGATACGTTGAAATTGTTTCGGAAGCTGAGGAGCGAGACACAGTCTGCACTCCGGGCCTATCACGACAACTACATTAGCGGGAAGCCCGAGTTTGAAGCGGCAAAGCAAAAGGGCATCAAGCTGGACTTGGATTCTTTGCTCAAGCGAGGTCGAAATGCGTTCGTCGATTTCAGGTACGCATACGAAAGCATTCCGGCTGGACGAGATTGGGGACTCGGCGGTCTCAATCACGGTTTGCGCGAAGAAATCCTGAAACTCCGTCCAGAATGGAAAATTGATAGATGAGTCGTGCTTATGAAAAGCGGTTGGTACGCTGGTCGGCGCACTCATAAACGAAATTATGAACCGAATTTCGGGTTGGCCGTGTTCGCCAGAAGTGGTGATAATCTTGTTTTGTCAAGGGGACGTGCCACTCGCTTCGTTCAACGCAGCATGAAGGCCGGCTTGTCTCCAACGCGTGAAAGACACACTGCGGTTTCGCGGTTAACCCTTGCTCGGATCTTGTTTAATGGACGTCCCATCAGGTTAGACGGCCCAAGCATTAGGTTAGACGCCTGGTCCTCTGGCCGGAGCATCTTGTCGGACAACTGCAAATTGAACTGAGGCATCGGTGGACTGGCTAGCGCCTAACGAGACACAAGCTCAGCCACGGCCCAGGGAACCGCAAGTGGCAAGCCTCTGTGGTACACTAGCTATGCTTGACATGAAAAAACAACGCCGTGTGAGCCGTTGGCTCCAGCTGGTTAGGCCGAAATGGTGTAAGCTACCAAGCATGTGAACGTCTCGATGTCTTTTGCAACACGGTCTGCGGCACGAAAGGTGAGCGAACGACGCACAACGGCAAGGTGCTCTGAGACGGCCAGCGCAACAGGCCACCTGATCAGCGATCCCGCTCAGTGATGTACATCCCCGGCTCGAACTGCCGGATCTCGACGCTGGTGGCGACGTTGGGCCCCCCCAGCGCGGCATCGCTCCTCATGATGTCAAGCAGGCGCCGGCCGACTTGGCGCCTTAGAGCCTCCGGTCGGCCGGGCGAAAAGAGGACCGTGGCGTGCACGAAGCCACGGCGGTCGGCACCGACGTGATACGTGTCAGTCCGTACGGCGCGGCTCTTGATCCGGTCGGACTCGAAGCTCTCCGTATCACCGAGCGCGTCGTGGAGTCTGTCGAGGAGATGCGAGAGGCCGGCGGCGTCGCCGAGATTGCTTGAGTACTCCAGGATGATGTGCGGCATTACTGAGTCTCCGTGCGTTCCTTGTCACGGCACGCTAACTTACCAGCTCCTAACGGGCAAGACCGTTTGAAAATCAAATCAAAACCGCGATTTGACGACGGAGTTCGGCCCGACGAGCACCCTGTGAGTCATGGCGAAGTGCGATCATTTCGCGAATGCCGTCGCGAGATGATCCTTGAATTGAGCGGCCACAGCTTCGAGCGATCCTAAAGGTCCGGCGCGCACGATGGCGATTGTCATCTGAAGCTTAAGGTCTTTCGGCTTGATCATGCGAATGGCGCCTCCTGCGTAGCGCCTAACGAAACGTTCCGGAAGCAGGCCCAGTCCATAGCCCGCTTTTATGAATGCAAGCTGCAAATGCATGTTGTGGATTTCGGCTGCGATCGTCGCGGGTGGCCCGGCTTTGTCGAGAATGCCGAGAAGCGCGGCCCTCAGCAGACAGCCGGGAGGATTGAGAACCCATTGCGACGCGGACATCGCCTGCCATGTTGGCGTCCGCGCACCCCTCGATCGACCTTTCTCGACGATTACCATGCGATCCGTGGCGACAATGTCGGCAAGGAGCGGCGGAGGCAAACCATGGGGATCCGGTCGCAGCACGACCGCGAGATCGAGTTGACCTGCTCGGACCTTGGCGATGAGGTCGCCCGCTAAATCGCTCAGAAGACTAAGCCTGAGTTTCGGAAAGCGCTTTGTCAGCCTCTGCACCGGCTTGACCAACGCGCCATCGGCCAGGGCGTGCGAAACACCAATGCGAAATAGCCCCGAAGGCTCCGCATCCGTTGCAGCGAGAGCCTTAAGGTCGTCGACGCGCTTCAGCACATCACGGCTCTGTTCCACGACCCGGATGCCCAGCGGCGTCAACCGCGGCGGCTTGACGGATCTGTCGAGCAGTTGGGCGCCGAGTTCGGCCTCGAGCCTCTGTATTTGGCGCGTTATGGCGGAGGGCGTGCGGTACAGGCGGCTTGCCGCGCGCGCGATCGATCCGGCTTCGGCAAATTCGACCAATGCATGAATGTCTTCGAACATGGCGGTCACCCGAGGCTTGAAGAATAGGAAGATTCTACCGCAATCGCAATATCATAGTGATTAAAATGAACTTTGTGAACGTTGCGGAGGTGCTAATATCGACTTCGAAACACTCGGGACAGGTCAGGTTAATCCGGATGTTAGCCGAGTAGAGAAATATCACAACAGGTGAAGAAAAATGATTAAGACTATTATGTTATCCATGTCTCTCGCAGCTTCCTTACTTTCGCTTGATGCACGTGCCCAGGATGCACGTGCTCAGGATACACTTACTCGGGATGCACTTGCCCAGAATGACCGCCAGTATACTGACGGCCCGGTCACTGAGGTGGACTACATCCAAGTTGAGTACGGACATTTCGCAGAGTACATCGATTGGCTAAATTCGACATGGAAGCCGACCATGGAAGCCATGAAGAAAGCTGGAATAATCATCGATTACAAGGTCTTCCAGGCCAGTCCAAAATCACCGGATCAGCCCAATATATTTTTATATCTCACTTTTAAAAACATGGCGGCTTATGGTGGGAACATCGGCGATAAAGGCATCGAGCAAGAATATGTGGCCAGGAAGGTAATCGGTAGCACCGAGTTTCAGAACAAGAAAAGAGTGGAACGGAGTGAATACAGAAAAGTTCTGGGCATTGAATTGATTCGTGAAATTATTTTAAAATGAAATTGTTATACGTGTTCAAAGAGCGCGCGCCATAGCGTTTTTGACCGAATGAATACCCACTGGAGAAAACACCCTCTTGCAGCTTTTACACAAAACAATTGACGCCACCCAATAACTTGTCGGCTCGCTCGGGCGGAGCGAGATTGACTCGCGATCTTCCCGGTCGCTCGGTCACCGCGCCAGGCGACCAATGCAGTCTATCCACCGGGCTCCCGCCACGGCGTATTCCCGATCTCGCTGCCCGGCTTCCTAGTGCGATTCGCGGCTTTGCGCTCACGCATGCCTTCCCAGGGCATGTCGCCGATTTCCCTAGATCGACAACCGGCGGTTGCGATCTCCCATCGTAAAGTTTTCTCCCGAAAACCGCTCCCGCCGTAAAGTTGTATCTCGGTCGCTACCCGCGACTCTCGACCGTTACCCTCACGGCTTAGCCGGCCATGTCGCGATTCCCGATCGCTCCATTCGTACATGCGAACCGCGATTTCTTTTTGTCACCAATAAAGCTGTTGCGCCGCGCGCGGGCTTATTAGGATCCGTCTAATATGAACAACAATAACTTGTCGGCTGGCTCGGGTGGGAGTGGTTGGTCGGTGGTTTGGGGAGTTCTGATGTTGATCTGCGGGATTTTCGCGATCGCGCTGCCGTTGGCTTCGTCAATTGGCATTGTCATTGTGATTGGGTGGCTGATCCTGCTGGCCGGAGTGTGGCACTTAATTTTCGCGTTTCATTCGCACAGTTTCGGCGGGGTCCTGTGGCAACTGCTCCTGGCAATCGTCTATGGGTTCGCCAGCATTTACATGCTGATGCATCCCTTGCTCGGGCTGGTCACGCTCACGCTCGTGCTTGCCATTTTTCTGCTGATCGAAGCTGCGTTGGAAACGGCGCTCTATTTCGCCATTCGCCGGCGAACGAAGGCGGGCTGGGTTTTGTTCGACGCGATCGTTACGCTGGTCCTGGCGATCTTCATCTGGGCGCAATGGCCATCGAGCTCCACCTGGGTGCTGGGAATGCTGGTGGGCGTGAGCCTTATCTTTAGCGGCATTTCACGATTGAGCCTGGCCACGGCCATGCGCCGAACAACTTAGGTCGCTGCACGGCGCATAGACGCCTCATCAGGTTTGTTGACTGGTGGATCTTGTTTGATGGATGCGCCATCAGGTTTGTTGATAGGTGAATCTTATTTGATGGCCGGAGCATCAGGTTTGTTGATTGGTGGATCTTGTTTGATGGTAGCGCCATCAGGTTTGTTGATCGATCGATCAGGTTTGATCCCGGTCGGATCTTGTTTGATGCTGCGAACGTAAGGTTTTATCCGGTGCGAATCTTGCTTGTTGTTTCAAGCCTCTCCCCTGATGCGACCCCCAACAAACCCGATCCGCGCACGAACAGATTTGATGCGGCCCGGTTCTCGTCCGAGCCGGTCTGGCATTAAAGCTCGCGGCCTCCCGCCGTAAAGTTGTATCTCGGTCGCTGCCCGCGACTCTCGACCGTTACCCTCACGGCTTAGCCGGCCATGTCGCAATTCCCCATCGCTCCATTCGCACCCGCGAACCGCTGGCATTTACCGAGCTCTCAGAAGCGAGTCCTTGACCTACTGGCATTTCAGGCGGAGTCGTACCTCTTTAGTAGCCCATGCCCGGGTATCGGCAATGCTCAATCCCGTTAGGCAACAGCGAGCGCGTTCACCGAAGTGCGGTGAGCGGAGATTCGCCAAGAAAATAAAAAGAAAGCCAAACATAAGATGCCACAAATAAGAACAAGCCGGTTATTCGCGCGCTTGCCCGACCTCGATGTAAGTAAGTTCGCAGGCAAGGTGATCACGGGATTGACCGGTAACGCCGATCTCAACGATCCGCCGGTGATACCGGTCGACTTAACAGCATTGAAGAAGACCTTCGACGACGCGGTTGTCGCGGCCGCCGCGGGTGGACCGTTGCTGACCGCGCAGAAGGATGCCGCGCGCGCGGCACTGGTGACGGCACTGAACAAGGATGCCAGCTACGTCGATATCAATTGCGACGAAGACCTAACGATCCTGCTCAGCTCCGGTTATCAGCCGGTCAGTACCAATCGCGCGCAGGTCGTGCTCGATGCCCCGGAGATCATCGAAGCCAGTTATGGTCAGGCGGGCGAGATCAAGCTGCGGGTCACGGGCGATCCGAACCGGAAAGCCATCCAAGGCCGGATCAAGCCGATCACCGGCGGCGATTTCGGTCCGGTGATCACGTTCGAGAATTCCCGGAACATCCTTTTCAAAGGATTGACCGCCGGGACGACTTACGTGATGCAGCTCTGCGGACTAGGCGGCAGCACCGGCCAGAGCGACTGGAGTGCGCCGGTCAACAAGATCGCAGTCTAGTCCGAGCCGCACGGGCGATTGCAAGATAGACAAGGCCAATGCCGAACGATTGATGAGCAAGGCCGCGAGGTCAATGCCAGTCCGGCTCGGACTCTCGCGGCCTTCTCTCTTGCATAACCAAGTAAAATGGATCGTCTCGTTAGTCCGGTAGCGCGGCTCTCCCATCTACTCACTCCGCGCGAACGCGAAGTGATGCACTGGGTGAGCCAGGGCAAGTCGAACTGGGAAGTGGCGCAGATTCTCGGTTGCGTCGAGCAAACGGTGAAGAAGCACCTTCAACGCATCTACCGAAAGCTCGGCGTAGAAAACCGGATGGCTGCAGCCAATTGTCTGCGGGAATCGACAGCGCCACTAGTCGTCACTGCGTCCGGTCTACGCGACGGTTGCGATACTATATATATAGAGCGAAAGGATCTTTCCTGAGCATGGTCACGTACCAAAAGGTGGATGTCGACGGCATCGGCGTTTTCTACCGCGAGGCCGGGCCGAAGGAAGCGCCAACGATCCTCTTGTTGCACGGCTTTCCTACTGCCGGCCACATGTTCCGCGAGCTCATCCCGCAACTCGCGGACCGGTTTCACCTCGTTGCTCCCGACCTCCCGGCGTTTGGCCAGTCCGACATGCCGGCGCGCGATACTTTCACTTACACGTTCGAGAATATCGCAAACGTCATCGATCGCTTCACCGAGGTGATCGGTCTCTCTCGCTTCGCGATCTACGTCTTCGACTACGGCGCGCCGGTGGGGTTCCGTCTCGCCGTTCGGCATCCGGACCGTCTCACTGCAATCATCTCCCAAAACGGCAACGCCTACGAGGAAGGGCTGAGCGACGGCTGGAATCCCATTCGGGCTTATTGGCAAGACCCGTCGCAGGCCAACCGAGACGCGCTTCGCAGTTTCCTCGCGCCCGACACGACGCGCTGGCAGTACACACATGGTGTGCCCCACGTGAGCGCGGTCTCTCCGGACGGCTATTCGCTCGACAACTTCTATTTGTCTCGCCCGGGCGCCGACGAGATTCAGTTGGATCTGTTCGGCGACTACAAGAGTAACGTCGCCCTCTACCCAATTTTCCAAAATTACTTCCGGACACATAAACCACGTCTCCTAGCCGTATGGGGAAAGAACGATGCCTTCTTTCTGCCGCGGGGCGCCGAGGCGTTCAAACGCGACATTCCCGGAGCGACGGTTCGTTTCTTCGACACGGGCCACTTCGCGCTTGAGGATTCGAGCGAATTTATTGCGGAGAGCATCCGAGATTTTCTCGGGTAAAGGAAAAGCAGATGCCATTTCCCGAAAGCACGAAATGGACAGCAGCAGATCCTCAACTGAAAGAGATACGAAAATGAAAAAGTGGATAAAAGTTGCGATTCCAGTTGCCGCGGTCGCGGCTTTCGTCGCTTGGTATGCATTTCGACCAGAGCGCCTCGTGGTCAATCGCCGCGTTGACGAAGCGATGCCGATGGCGCAAGGCGGCGTGCCCGCGCAGCCTCTCGAATCCGGGCGCTTCTATAGCATTTTGCACCCGACGGCAGGTACCGCGACCATCTTCCAGATGGGAGATGGCAGTCGTATTCTCCGCCTAACGAGTTTCAGCACATCAAACGGTCCGGATGTCCACGTCTATATGGTTGCAGCCGACGATGCCAAGGACGTCGCGACAGTGCAACAAGCTGGATTCATCGATCTGGGAGTCCTCAAGGGCAACATCGGCGACCAAAACTACGGCCTTGGTAGCGACTTGGATCTGGCGAAATACCGCGCAGTGTCCATCTGGTGCAAACGATTCAGTGTGAACTTCGGAGCCGCGGCGCTAAGACCGCCTGAGGCGTCGCAAAATCAGTAAAAGCCAGCCGACGGAAACCTTCTGATTTGCTGCTCACAACCGATTCGCGATGTGGTTATCGTTTTGTAGAAGCATGACCGATACGACGATCGACAATGCAACGAATGTCTTCTTCCACGACTTCATTGTGCGGTTCGCGGTTCTCGGTTTTCGCCAAAACCGAGTCGCCGGCTTACGCTCCCGCTAGCGCATCTATTTTGTTCCCTGCTTTCGGTTTGCCGCAGAGCGGCGTGATTCCCTAGGCGGATGCGCAAAAGCTTACCGCCTCCCGCCGTAAAGTTCGTGCCCGCGAACCGCGATTCGAGCCGGCTCGGGCCAGATGTAATTGAAGACGAATGCGGTGACGAGGAGTCCAAAAAGAATTCCAACAACACGATCCCGGACGTTATCCAGGTCGGTGTCGGGCGCGTATCCCTGAAAGACGCTGTAAAAGAATGCGAAGGCAATCTGCAGCCCAGCATAACTGATCTGTTCGCTTCCCGTCGCGACCCAGCCCGCGATGGCAGCGGCACAAGCAATAAGAACAACGAGCGAGGCGATCGTTTCCATGTGCGGCATGAGAAACACGATGGAGAAGAGCGCGAGCGCTCCCCCAATCACGCAACCGACGATTCGTAACGTTCCTTTGTAGAGCGTCGCCTCCGTGCTTTCGAGCGCAATGAAGGTGCAGGTGATGAACGCGGTGTGGATTCCCGACCAGTCAATCGCCTCATAAACGATGTAGCAGAACATCGCCGCGAAAGTGACCTTGAGCGCAAAATGAACGTGTGCGGGATTAGTGAATGCGTCGGGAACAAGAAGACTTTTGGGTTTCGGTCGCGGTTCAGTCACTGCGTCTGGCGAGTCCGGCAAGAACAACCGGTTCAACACGACGGTGAGGGCAATGGCGTAAACCAAGGCCACCCATAGCCACAGAAGCTGACGAACCAAATATTCAGGTGACGGAATCGCTTCGCCAACCGATTGCGAGACAGCGACAACAAAGCCAAGAAGGAATCCAAGGGGCCCGATCACAAGAACGCGGGACAACCACATTCCGAGAAAGAGCGCGATTGCCATTCCGGGAATGCGCAGTTCCGGATGACCGTAAGTGAATTTGTAAAGTAGCAGAGTGCCCGCAATCCCGATGGTCAGGACGAAAATCCCGCCGACTCCGGTAATCGTGGTGAGACGCTTGTTCTCCTTCGAGGCGAAGAAAACCATGTAGGCGCTGGTAGCCAACTGCGGGACTTGCAGCGTCATCGAAATAATCACGCACAAGACCGCGCCGGCGACCATGATGCCCGTTCTGATGTTGCGCAGGTGCGTTGGCGCTAGCTCGCTCTTTAACCATCCAATCCAATCGGAATCGAGTGGGTCCGAGCCGGACTGGCGGAATGCTTCGCGAAATGTCGCGCTCATGAGATTTATTTCCGCGGCGGCGGACCTTTGATGATCGCGACCGCGGACGCCCCCATGCGGAAAAGATCTTGATCCGGATTTTCGACTTCGATGCGCACCGGGAAGCGTTGCGCGACGCGCACCCAGTTCAGTTCGCGTTTTACGTAGGGGACCCCGGAGGGAGGCAGATCAATCTCGCCTTCGGGCTTAACTGCCCATCCGATTCCCTGCACTTTTCCACGGAAGCGTTGATTAGGCGCAGACGAGAGGTAAACAACCGCTTCGCTGCCCGGAGAAATGTGTCGGACTTCTGCTTCCCGAAAATTTGCAATGACGTACCATTTGCTCGTGTCGAGCAAGGAGAAGACGGGAACCCCAGCGGAAACATGGGCGCCGGCCGAAATGTTGAGATTGATGACTCGTCCGGAAAAAGCGGCGATGACCTTGCAATAGGAGAGATGGAGTTGCTCGAGATTGATCGTCGCCACCGCACCTTCGCGCTGAGCTTCCAGGCTCGTCACTGCGGTTCGAGCTTTATCGACGGCGTCGGGGGTCGTAAATCGATTGGGCAGGAGCGGTTCCAGGCGCTGCAAGGTGCTGCGGGCTTGTGCAAGCTGTTGATCGAGATTGGCCAAATCCGCTTTAGCCTTTTCCAGGATGAGTCGGTAATCCTCGGGATCGATTTCGAAAAGCACGTCGCCTTCCTTTACCGCCTGGTTATCCTGCACATTCAGCTTGATGATTTGACCAGCCGCACGCGGCGCAATGCCCACAACGTTCGCTCGTACTGTCGCATCATCGGTCCGGGGATGTCGTTCGATGATTCCCCAGACGTAAAGCGTGATTACGATCGCGCCGGCGACGATGATTACGGATGTGACCTTGCGAATGAATTTGCGCGCGGCGGTGTTGTTGTCCGCCGGAGTGACGACGCTTTCTCCAGGTATGGCGGGTTGATGCATGTCAGTTTTGGTAAAACAGAATCCAGGTCGCGAACGTGAAGATGATCATCAGAGACGAATAGATGAGCGGCGCCGGACCAATGTACGGTTTCAGGTTGCAAATTTGAACAATCCAATGCGCGACGAGCGTGAGCGTCAGTCCGCTGATGATGCAGACCATCCACGCGGGAAAATAGGAGCCAAGAAGATCGACAGTTGGCGAGTGGTAGCTGAACAACTGCACCGCGAGGAAAACGAAAACAAACAGCGCAGCACCTGCAGCCACGGTCTTGAAAATCAGGGTTCTCATCTGCTGAACGGCGTCACTGCTTGGATTGCCCGCGGCGACTTTTGGATCGGGCTGACCGCGCTCGATGAAGGACGGGCCAAATCTCCGGTGCTTAACGCAAGGGCAGTTGCGGTTGTGAAAATGGCCGCCTGCGTGTCGTGGCTTACGCTCCGCGCGGATGCGAGGTTTCGCTGGGCGCTCACGATTTCCGGATAGGTGCTGAGCCCGTTCTTGTAAGATTCGAGCACCGCGTCGAACGCATTTTGTGAAGCGGTGACCAGCTTGGCGGCAGAGTCCTGTTTGCGGAGCGCGGTCTTGAAATCCGTGTAGGCTTTCCAAACTTCGCGAACGGCGGAGTCGCGCGCTCCGTCGAGTTCGTTCTCCACGCCGTGCAATTCCGCTTCGGCTGCTTCCATTTTGTAGCGCCGCCCGAATCCATCGAATATCGGAACGCTGGCCGTCAGAAAAACTCCGTACGTCGGACGATGATCTCCAAAGTAATCTGAGTGATCAATGCTGACATCGAGCTCGGTCTCGGTGGCGTGAGCATCGATCGCAACTTTCGGATAATACTCAGCGCGAACTTTGCGAATCCCGTCCTGTTTCGCGCGAACGTTAGCGAGCTTCGCCACCAGATCGGGCCGTTGCGACAACGCTTTCACAATCAATTCATCTACCGAACCGTTTGTTTGCTCCGATGTCGATCTTTGTCCGAGATCCGCGACCTTTAGTGGCACCGTTGGCAGAAGCCCGATGCTTTCGACCAGCGCAACTCGCGCATCGCTCTCCACGCCGGTCATTGCTTCAACATCGAACGCGGTTTGCGCAGTCTGCTGTTGTGCCTGGAGGAGCTCAGGCTTAGTCGCAAGGCCGTTGTCGATACGCGCCTGCACTGCTTGCTCCACCGTTCGCGCAGCTTCCAACGCGCTTTGGCTAACCAGAACTTTTTGGTGCGCCGTCCCAAGTTGGTAAAAGCGGTCCGTGACTTGGAAAACGATTTTCTGATGAGTCCCGTTGAAGCCGACGTTCGCCATCATCAATTGTTCTCTACTCGCTGCGACGACGGCGCTGCGTTCGCCGAAATCAAGCAACAGCCATTTCGCGCTTAATTCCCCGCGATAGACCTGAGCTTCGGTGACTAACGAGCCGCCGCCGGTAATTCTTACGTTAGAAAGGCTCGGATGCGTCGGATTTGCGGTCAAAGTTGGAAACGGAATGAAAGCGCGGTCGTAACCTGCGGCCGCGGATGCAACCAGAAACGGATAGTAGGCGCTCTCGCTTAAACCAACCGCGGCCGCTGCCTGACGCGCGCGCTCCCAGGCGACCCGCGTATCCGGGTTATTTCGCTCGGCGATGTCGATCAACTCGGCGAGGCTGTAGATCTTTCGTGAATTAATTGAAACGTGAGAGCTGCCTTGCCCCTCGTTGGAATGATATTCGGAAAGCTCGCGTTCGTAATTTGGCAGGTTCGGTGGGGACCACGTTCGCTCAGAAGTTGGCGGCGGATCATTCTGTGCGTTCGCGACTGCGAATGCCACAAACAATTGCAGACTTAAGAGGCGGATCAACATAGTTCATCCTTTCTAGCTCGCTGTGAGAGTTGGTTGAGTCGAGCTATTCAAACCAACCGTTGCAGCCGCTGGCAAGGATTGCTTTGCACGCGCACGAATCCGAGCGATCTGATCCGCTACGGCTTCGATGTCACGCAGCGTGACCATCTGCTCGATCTCTCTTCCGAAGAAGAGATCGAGTGTCCAATTTGTCAGGACACGCAGTTTCTTCGCCAGGCGAGGAAGCTTCATTAAGTATACCCCCCGCCACATCCACCAGGCGATGAATCCCGAGAACTTGATTCCGAAAACCATAGCTACGCCGGTGTGATGACCTATGCTGGCTAGCATGCCCATTGTTTTGTAGCGGAATGGCTTTAGCGGATGGCCCAGAACTGCACGCTCAATGTTCTTTGCTGCGATCACTGCCTCGCGCAAACCATGTTGCGCCGTAGGCGGATAAAAGCCCCCGGTTGTGGTGTCATGCACCGCAGCGCAATCGCCAACCGCCCAAAGCCCGGGAACTCCAGGCACCGCGAGGTTTTCGTTAACCAGAATACGGCCTCGCTCTTTTTGGCAAGACAACGCTTCGACAGCCGGGCTGGGCTTGGTTCCGGCCGTCCAAATAAGCGTCGCTGTTGGAATAGATTTGCCGTCGCTTAGTTTAACTGTTGAACCGTCGAAGCTCGCGACGCGAACGCCTTTGATTACTTCCACTTTCCGCTGCTTTAATTTCTTCTCGGCATAACGACCGAGTTCTTCTCCGAGTTCAGGCAGGATAAACTTGCCGGGGTGAACCACGACGACACGAATCAATGCTTCCTTCAACGCTGGACAAAACTTCGCCGTTTCCCTAACGAAGTCGTTCACTGCGCCGGTCGTCTCCGCACCGGAGAACCTCCACCTCCGGTAACGAACGTGAGTAACTCGCGCCGTGATGCCTCATCCGTCCGCAGGCTGGCATCTTCCAGGAGAGCGACCATTCGATTACGCAGCAGCGCGGCGTCGCTAAGATTCTTCATCGTTACAGCCCAATCGCGGATGCCGGCGTTGTCGAAGAAATTCGTTTCTGAACCGAGTGCGAGCAGCAGATGATCAAACTCGAACTCCAACTCGATGCCACGCACACTAGCCAGACAACGAATCTTTTTTTCCGTTAGGTTGACGTTTTGAATATCAGCTTGGACGACGTTGACGTGGCGAAGGATGCGCCGCAGCGGATTGACCACGTCGCCGGGCGAAAGATCGCCCGCAGCCACTTCATGCAGCATCGGCGTGAAGAGAATAAAATTTTCGCGACTGATCAGCGTCACTTCGATGTCCGGCCTGCGCGCCAATCTCTTATCCAGATACTTGGCGGCATAGAGACCGGCAAACCCGCCGCCAGCGATAACGATGCGAATCTTTTTCGTCTGTACTCGGCATCTGCAGAGGCAAGTAGTCCCATTGCGCGGTCATTTCGCGCCACGCTAAACCGGTGTCCGCTCGTCGATTGTCGTCCACCGCTTCGTCAGCCGGGAGCTTCCGCAAGTTTCCAGCGCGTGAAGCGTTCATCTGTTTAAGGTTTGTTGAGTTCATCGTGAGAATCGCCTTTCGCTAGATTTTTCAGCCGTGAGGCCGAAGAGCCCCAGGACCAGCGCCCAGAAGATTGCCGTCAGGATCATGGCCGATCCTCCTAAGCGGCCACCTTCGCGGTTGTCACGGGCTGCGGTGCCGCAAAGGATAAGCGCAACTTTCGCAGTGCGTATCCAGAAAGCGTTTCTGGTCCGCGTTGCTGCCACTCGGCAATGAGCCCAGGCGCGGAAGGTTGAACGACGCCAGGTCTCCTTCGCGACATAACCTGATGCTCATTAACTTTAATCGTTCTGCTCATGTTATTGGCCGTGTTCCATAAAGTTTTCATGACAACACCATCGGACCGCCGAGGCCATTTCGGGAAAGACTATGTTTCTTCTCTCAGCATGCCCAACAGGCATACTGCACCTCGGAGTGGAACCGCGTCACCTGCGCCGCGACCAAAGGCGTTGGGTGCGCGGCGATAAGAATTGCGAAGCGTGCGAAGGAAGCGACTTCGAGAGAATAATGAGCTTTAGAATGCCCTAACGAGTCCGCGACTTTTTGTTATACAAAAAATCCCGGAGCCTACGGGGTCCGGTACCTTTTTGTCATTTACGCCTTTTACTTAGCGTTCACGCATTAAAGGAAAAGGCCAGCAAAAGGAAATTGGGCTCGCGCAATGTCGATCAAGTCGAAGTCACGGCTGACCAGCTTCGGATTTTAGCCCCAGAGTTCTTGAGACGGGAGGCCGATCTTTCCACCTTTATAAGAGAGTCCGTAATGGCGGTCGCCGGCCAGGAGTAATGGACCGTCCAGGTCCACATAATCCGTGGCGCTGGCAAGAAGGCGCGCCGGAGCGATCCCTAAAGAAGTGCATAGCATGCACCCCATCAATAATTTGAACCCGGCCTCTCGGGCGCGCTTCGTCAAGAGCAGCGCTTCGGTTAGCCCGCCGGTTTTGTCCAGTTTCACGTTCAACACTTCGTAGCGATTCGTTAGTCGCGGAAGATCGGCACTGGTATGGCAACTTTCATCCGCGCAGACCGGGACAGGGTGATCAAGTTCTTCCAGGACTTCATCGGCGTCGGCCGGAAAAGGTTGTTCGATCAGCTCGACCTTTAATCCGTTTAACGCCGGCGCAGTGTTGCGATAGTGCGAAAGAGACCATGACTCGTTGGCGTCGATGAGCAGACGAGCCGCGGGCGCGGCTTCCCGCACGGCTTCGACGCGCGCAAGATCGACATCGTCGCCTCCAAGTTTTAGTTTCAGAATCGGCGCGTTTGCATTCGCCCTGGCTGCAGCCCCCATGGCCGCCGGCGCATCCAGACTAATCGTAAACGAGGTTTCAACTTCGGGAACGATCGGGATATTCGCCAGTTCCCAGGCGCGTTTGCCGGAGACCTTCGCTTCAAGGTCCCACAACGCGCAGTCTAACGCATTGCGTGCAGCGCCTGCTGGTAAGTACTTTTGAATTTGCTGGCGATCCAAACTTTTCTCGCTTTTCATGGATTCGATCTGCGCCAAAACGGAGGCCGCGCTTTGGCCATAACGCGCGAGCGGAGTTGCTTCACCGCGACCGGCGTAATTTCCGTTGGTCACCGTCGCAACTACGACTCGTGCTTCGGTACGACTGCCGCGAGCAATGCGAAAAGGTTTGGCGAGAGGCCAGCTTTGTCCGTTTGCGTCGAGGACGGGAGTCACAGCTTTAAATGCGATAGCAGCAAACGCCGAACCCGCCTACGCCAAGGCGCTACAGCTTGGCAAGCGATTGACGATGTAGGCCGAGAAAGGCGCGCCGTGTTTCTCGCCGTGGAATTCATACGATATTCTGACGAACGGCAGCTGCTCGAGATTGATGAAGCTCATCGCGGAAGTCTACATGACATCCACAGATTTCGCAGATTTCCGCAGATTTTCGCAGATTTTGTTTTGCTGAATCTGTGCAATCGGGACCGACGGAATCTGTGGAAGAACGTGCTTGGTTGTTTTTGAGCGAGTAATCGACGTGCTGAGCGTGCAAGATCGACATCATGAAAATTACCAAAAACATCGGCATGATTCTGCTTGCGGTTTACTTGATCGTTGATGGCCTTTTAGGGTTCGGCTTGAACATCGGACCAGCCATTTTCCTGCTCTACATTGTAGCACTGGCCGCAGGCATTTTTATTCTCATCGGCAAATAGCGCCGCGCCGATCTGATCGCCTTCGATTGGCGAAACAATTTTGGTAGAGGCCTTGTCGTTCAAACAAAAAAGTTTGTCGGAAAAGGCGCGGAGGTTTATATCCAGGCGTAATCATTTCAACGAAATCCCGCGAGCGGCGGCGGGCAAGAGTGGGAGAGAAGGCGAGCGCCGGCGCTGTCTCGAAGGGCATCATAACTAATCTCTGCCTAACGAATTCACCCACTAACATGAAAACTCTCCTACAAGCCGCTATTGTTTCTCGTTTGATTCTGGCGAGCGCGCTCGCGCTCATCTTCACTTTTGGCCTAACGACAGCGCGCGCTGATGAAACCTGCTCCTCACCTTACCTCGTCCGCATCGAGGGACAGGAGGAGTTCGTTTATGTTTGGACGCTCGGTGTCGAAGGTCTGGGCGACGGCTCGGACAAACTTGTGACCGTGGACGTGAAGCCCGGCTCGCCCGACTACGGCAAAGTCATCAGCAGCTATTCCGTGGAGGGACGCAATGAGGCGCACCACGGCGGGTTCACCGATGACCGGCGTCAACTCTGGCTCGCCGGTCTTGAAAACAGCCGTGTCTTTATCTTCGATGTGCACACCGATCCGGCGAAGCCGAAATTGGTGAAGACCATCGACAACTTCGAGAAAACCACCGGCGGCGCCATTGGACCGCACGGCGCGTATGCCTTGCCCGGACGCGTGCTCATTCCGTGTCTCTCGAACGCAAAAGATAAAGGCGGTCGGACCGCATTGGTCGAATACGGAAACGACGGCAACTACATCGCTACACATTGGCTTCCGACAACGGACGACGCGGGCGGCGCGGCTGACGCGAAGTTTGCTGACGGCTACGGCTATGATGCGCGCGTGTTGCCGCGTAAAAATGCATTGCTTACTTCGTCATTTACGGGCTGGAACAACTACACAATGGACTTCGGAAAATTGACCGCCGATCCCGAGGCGATGAAGCATTTCGGTCAAACCATGGTGCTGTGGGATTTCCACACCCGCCAGCCGAAAAAGATCTTCCAAGTGCCGGGCGCGCCACTCGAAATCCGCTGGGCCTGGGGTGACAAGCACAATTACGCTTTCACGGCGACCGCACTGACATCAAAGCTTTGGCTCGTCTACCAGGACGACCAGGGCGAATGGCAGGCAACGGAGGTTACGCCGATCAGCGACGTTAAGGGCGGCGTGCTTCCGGTGGACATCAGCCTGAGCGCTGATGACAAGACGTTGTTTGTGGATTGTTTCGGTGACGGCAAGTGCCGCGTGTTCGACGTTTCCGACCCGCACAAACCCAAACAAATTTACGAGAAGCCGATTGGCCGGCAGGTGAACATGGTGTCGCAGAGCTGGGATGGGAGGCGCCTCTACTTCACCAGTTCGCTGTTGGCGAACTGGGACAAGAAAGGTGCCGACAACGAACAGTTTCTTCGCGGTTACGCTTGGGACGGCAAAGAACTAAAGCCGGCATTTGATCTCGATTTCACGGCGCTGAAGCTGGGTCGTCCGCATCACATGCTCTTTGGTTCAACGAAAATTGGCTCACCGCGCACCGTCGCCGCCAAATAAGAAATGTGGGGGAGGCCTCAGCGCCGCGACTGATATTAGAAACAAAAGGTGGATCCGCCGCTCCCTTGGCGCGCCGTAGTCATCAGGCGAAGGCGGCGCGCGCGATACTAAAAATACTTCCGCTCATATTTGTCTTATCGATTGCTGGCCTAACGAGCGCAGCCGATCTTCCGCGGGACAGCGACCACGATTATGATCCGCCGGTGCCCGGCAGTTACACTCTGCCGGTGGTAAAGCTTGCCGCTGGCGGCGCGTTACTCGATACGAATAACAAAGTCGTGAACGTTCGTGATCTTACACACGGACGCGTTACGGTCTTGAGTTTCATCTACACTCGCTGCGCGGCGCCGAAGGCATGTCCTTATGCGACTGGCGTCTTAGGTCAGCTTCACGAGCTGAGCGCAAAGGACGCGACACTGACAAAGAACATGCGTCTTGTCAGTATTAGCTTTGATCCCGAATACGACACTCCGCAGCGCCTTGCTGCCTACGCCGAAAATGTTCGCGAAGAAAAATCAGGCTGCGAATGGCGCTTTGTTACTGCGAAATCGCGCGCGGAATTAGAACCCATCCTCGCCGCCTACGATCAGGCCGTAGACAAAAGAGCGAACGCGTCCGATCCACAAGGGCCTCTTTATCACACCTTGCGTGTTTTTCTCATCGATCGCCAGGGGCGCATCCGGAACATTTACAGTTCTGGCACGCTCGACCCTCGTCTCGTGCTTGCCGACGTGAAGACCCTGTTGCTGGAAGAAGCGAGACTTTCGAAACAATGAGGCACTAAGTTTACGCTGGTATGGCGTGACGACCCGTCGGGCCGACGAATTGTACCCGCGTCGCTCTGTCGACGGATCCGCTATCTGGGGAGCACAAGCTGCTAGCCTGTTGGCTTCGGCGTCTCGCCGAAACGCACTTTGATTACGTGCTGGTGGCAATCAACAATTGGAGGAGATCGTTCAGTATGTTCCTTAAACGAATCCTAAGCGTCGTCCTTTTTGCGTGTTCCCTTGTCGCTAGCGCCAAAGCTCCGGAGAGAAAAGTTGAAAGCAACAATGTAATCAACTCGGAGCGCGACCCGAAGGCCCGGATCGAGTTGCCCAAATCGGTGCGGTACGTCGGTGCAGACCGATGGGTGCTTTTTGGCATTGCCGATTGCGAACTGCACGTGTTCGTGGAGGCGGACAGGGAGCAGAATGTTCAGCGGCTCTATTGGGTGCAGTTCGAAGGCTATCTTCCGACCAAGCCAAAATTGAAACATCGATACGATTCCCCGCGACACGCAACGCTTGGCGGCCTGGATTTTTATGTCGATACATGGACAAGCACTAACGAAAAAAAGGCGGAGGCAGGCTCAGACGCGGAGCACATCAAGACACTGATCCACGGACACGGATACAAAATGCCAGCGGGAATGATGTATGTCCGTCTGGTGCATCTGCTGGATCGACAGAAGCGCAAAGAACTGATGATCATTTACGGCGAAGATCTGGCGCCCACCGGCCTTACCGCCGCCGACCTGCACAAAGGCGGCAGGTCGTACGACGAATGGCCGGCGATCGAAAAGAGCTTGGTGGAACGAGCAGCAAAAAAGATTGTTATTGAGCAGCCAACACAAGCGCCGTCGCGCCGCATTCAGAAATGAAAATCTCGCGTTTCATGACCGGACGGACTAAGTCTGCTACGACGTGAAAGAGGAAACGATTGATACGCATTCGAAGGCGCTGAAGATCAATCTCGATCCGCGCTGGTACGGGACGTTCGCGGAGATCGGCGCCGGACAGGAGGTGGTGCGCTGGTTTTTCCGGGTCGGCGGCGCGGCGGGGACGATCGCGAAGAGCATGTCGGCTTACGACATGAAAGTGAGCGACGCTATCTATGGACACGCGGAGCGTTATGTCTCACGCGGGCGGCTGCAAGCGATGCTCGACCGGGAGTTCGATCTCGACGTGGAGCGGCTCGGGAAGGAGCGCGGCGATAACACCTCGTTCTTCGCCTTTGCCGATACGGTGGTGGCTCGAAGCTACCGCGGCGGCAACGAAACCCACGGGTGGATGGGAATCAAGTTCCAAAGCCGCGTCAACGATCAGCCGAGTCAGATCGTGATGCACGTGCGGATGCTCGACGCGGAGGCATCGCTGCAACAGGAAGCGCTCGGCATCGTGGGAGTCAATCTTTGCTACGGCGCGTTTTTTTTAAGCCACGTGCCGGAGGAGTTAATCGAGTCGCTGCTCGACAAGCTGACCACCGGCCGCGTCGAGATCGACATGTTCGAACTCAGCGGGATTGAATTTCGCAACGTGGACAATCGCATCATGGCGCTCAAGCTCGTGCAGCTGGGACTGAGCGGCGCGGCCATGTTTGGCGCGAACCGCGAGGTGCTGCAGCCGTCAGACGTGCTGCATAAGAAAGCGGTCCTGGTCGAGCGCGGCAGTTTTCGCCCGCCCACGCACGTCAATCTCAACATGCTGGAGTGCGCGCTGGCAAAGTTCAAAGAGGACCCCGGGTGCGCTGACAAACCGATCCTGCCGTTGATGGAACTCACCATGCACAACCTGCTGGAGGGGCGCACGGACGTGGACCGTCGCGATTTTCTCGCGCGCGCAGAGCTGCTCGCGGCCTGTGGCATGACTGTGCTCATTTCCGATTACTTCGAATACTACCGGCTCGCTGCCTATCTCGCCGAGCGCACGAAGGAACGCATCGGCGTCGTCATGGGACTGCCGAGCGTATCCGAGTTATTTGACGAAAAGTATTACGCGCAACTGCCCGGCGGCACCCTGGAGAATTTTGGGCGGCTGTTTAAGAATGACCTGAAAGTCTATGTCTATCCGCTGCAGCGTCGTGAAGGGGACGAGTTACAAACCATCCACACGCTCAAGGTGAAACCCGAGTTGCAGCCGCTCTATGGTTATCTGGTAGGGCGCGGCAGCTTCGTGCAGCTCGATAATTTCAATCCGAAATATCTGCCGATCTTTTCGCGTGACGTGCTCAAGCGCATCGGCAGTGGCGACGAGAGCTGGGATGAAATGGTGCCACCGCAAGTGGCGGAGATCATCCGCCAGCGCGGCTTTTTCGGCTATACAAAAAAGGAGTAAGCCGAGTCAGAGATCAGATGTCAGACATCAGACGTTGGAGGTCAGACGGCGTAGTAATTTCATTGTCGCCCGGGCGAGGGGATGGCCGAAGATGCGGCCGGCGATGAGAAAGAGGATGCCGGCTGTTACAGCTAACGCCGACCGGATCGCATCAGCCAGCTATAATTATGTGCACGAAACTCCTTCACTTCTCCTGCTGAGTCCGCCTTATTAATCTATGATCAAATTTCTCCTCGGTCTTGTTGTTGGAATCGGTCTGGTCTTGCTGGCTGGTTATCTTTTCGCTACTCGCGGCGGGATCTTCATGGGTACGGAAGGCGGCCCGTTGCCACTGGAACAATCCATTACGGAAAAGGCTATTTCCGCGTCGATTGGGCAAAGCTCGCACGATCAGTCGCCGCTCCCCGCCGACGAGACCAATCTTCAGGCGGGCGCTCAGGTTTATCAAAAGAACTGCGCCGGTTGTCATGGCGGGCTGGATAAGCCCGAGTCCGCTCTAGCGAAACGGTTTTATCCGCACCCGCCGTCGTTGCTGTCACCTGGCAAAGGCGTGACCGACGATCCCGTCGGTGCTACTCACTGGGTGGTCAAGAACGGCGTCCGGTTCAGCGCCATGCCTTCGTACGAGGGAAAACTGACCGACGCGGAGATCTGGCAGGTGAGCCTTTTCCTGCAGAACGCCGACAAATTACCTTCGCCCGTTCAGGAAGTCCTCCGCCAGTCGCGCTCGGACTGATCCCTTGCCGGCGCGGATTGAAGCGAGCGACGCCGTGCTCAACCAAACCCGCGACGTTGCCGCCGATCTGCAAACCGCGTAGGCTTCACGAATCTCGATTCACCGATCACGCTTCACTTTTTTGCTTCGTGTTCTCCGTGTCCTTCGCTTGCCACGCCATAGCCTCGGCGACGGCGGGTGGTTAATGTCAGTGCAATCCGCAATTCCTGTTTGCGATCTGGAAGAAGTTTACGCTCACCGCTGCACGGAGAGTTGGAAACGCGCATTCGCGATCGGTTCGTAAAATCGTAGCGCTTCGATGTCGCTGCCAAGCTCGCGCAACGGGTAAAGACCTTTCGCAGAGCCGGCGCCAGGATCGCGTACCAGGTAATCGAACCCGTCTTTGCCGGCGATGACGACAAAATGCGTAACGCCGCTTGGCAGGCGCACCCGCACAATGACGGGGTTTCCGCCAGCGAGGTTCGAATCGATGAGCTGGTACGAGGCTAGGTCTTCGTATGCGTGCCGGACGCGGTCCGGCGCGAACCACGCCGCGCGATCCCAGTAAATCCAGCCGCTCTCGGTGTATCCGTCAACAGATGTTAAAAACCAGTTTAACTGCTGCGGATCGGTGTTGACGCCATAAAACTTGAGCACCATCGCCGTTACGGCCACGGCACAGCCTTCACCGCCCAGGGTGCCTTTGGTCGCGATCCCACCCAGCGGATCGTCGCGCCATTTTTCATCGGACTGGCGGAACGACGGCACCGCCAGCTCGACGCGATGAAAAAAATAACGCCCGCCGCGCGGCGAGAGTTTTCGTTTCCAGGTCCAGTCGATGTGCACGGCGAGCGCGGCGACGAGCAGAACAAGGAGGAAAATTATGAAAGGCAACCAGCGCTTCAAAGCACCAAACTATAGCCGCGGCTGCCTGCTCGCGAAAGCACCATGCTCGCGAAGACTTTCGGAGTTCGGAGTCTCAGCCGCAAATTCTGGAGAGCTCCCCCATGAGGTTTTCAACGGACGAATGCGGAGACAATGATTTAGAATCCATCGATACCGGTGGCGCCGAAAATCTTGTGACTTGTTGACTTCGTTCCAAAACGGAAACGGAATGACATTTCCGCTACCTTGGGTTGAATCTTTGCCCAAGCAGGAGGAGGCTTAGGAAAAGATCGAAGTCGGTTCGGCTTAACAAATCCGATGCCCACGGAAAGAACCGAGCAACGCAAGCTCGCAGCCATCATGTTCACCGACATGGTCGGCTACAGCGCGCTGACGCAGAAAAACGAGTCTCTCGCGCTCAAACAGTTGGAGGAGCATCGGCAGTTATTGCGACCTCTGTTTCGCGAGCACGAAGGAAGGGAAATCAAGACTATTGGCGATGCTTTCCTGGTCGAATTTACCAGCACCCTGGATGCGATCCGTTGCGCGGCAGAGATACAGAGGATTTTGAAGGACTATAATGCGTCGTCTGGTCAAAGCCTCAAAATCCAAATCCGCATTGGCCTCCATATGGGTGATGTCGTGTATCGGGAGAACGATGTCTTTGGCGATGGAGTGAACATTGCCTCAAGGATTGAGCCGCTGGCAAAGCCGGGCGGGATTTGTCTTAGCCAGCAAGTTTACGATCAAGTCCACAACAAATTTGCCGCCAAGTTCATTAAACTCGGAGCTGTGAACCTCAAAAATATTCAAGCGCCCTTGAATGTTTATCGACTTGTGTTGCCCTGGGAGAAGGGGCGCTGGCCGTTTACTGATCAACTGACCTTTCGCCTGAGGCAGAAGAAAACTCGCGCGGCAGCGGCGGCCGCGCTGGTCCTTCTCTTCCTGGGGATAGTCGTTTGGCAAATCCATCTGAGAAGCCAGCCTGATGCGCGCGCGCTTTTCCAAGAAGCCAAAGTTCTTGCGACACATTCGTCCTCACATTTGGAGGGCCGGCGCAATAATCCAAGAGTCATTGCGTTGTTGGAGAGAGCCGTGAAGGCTGACCCGAATTTCGCCGAAGCATACGCCGAGTTAGCGCTGGCTTATGTGATCCGGCTGTTTTTGTACGCTCCCGAGGAGAAGGAGCTGGAATCAAAGGCATATTTGGCCGTCGACCGCGCCTTGTCTCTTAAACCAAACTTAGCGGTAGCCTACCTCGCTCGCGGTCGGCTGAAGTGGACCCCTTTTAATCATTTTCCTCATGAGGATGCGATCAATGATTTCAAACACGCGCTCGCCTTGGATCCGAACCTGGACGAGGCCCATCACTATCTGGGCCTGGTCTTTCTTCATGTCGGGTTAATCGAGGAGGCGCGGGCGGAGTTTAAAGCAGCGGTTGCGTTGAACCCCAGTAATAATGGTGCGCAATATCGTTTGGGCGAAACGCTGTTCTATGAAAGCAAATTCAGGGAAGCGCGAAACGTCCTCGAAACGATCGATGCCGATTTCAACCCCGATCTGAAGGAGTCTCAATTGGCTTGGGCAACGTTTTCCTGCGGTCAAACTGAAGAAGCGATCCGCCGGGTTCAAAACTATTTGCAGCAGCACCCGGAGGACCGAGGTGGTCTCCTCGCTAGCGTGCAGGCCATGATGTTTGCTGCCACCGGAAAGCAGACAGAAGCCGAAACAAAGATCGCGGCGGCGGCAACCAGGCGTGGCTTTGGCCATTTTCATCACACCGAATACAATATCGCCTGCGCCTATGCCCTGATGCACAAGACCGAGAAGTCGGTCGAGTGGTTTGAGAAGGCGACGGGGGACGGACTTAATTGTTATCCGATGTTTGAAAAGGATCCGAGTCTTGATAACGTCCGAAACGATTCGCGCTTCCGTGAGATCATGGCGATCGAACGGAAAAAATACGAGTATTACCGAAGTAAGTTCGGGACATTTTCAGGATAGGTTTTCTCGCCTCCGCTTTAGCAATCGACTGAGTATAGTATTTCCGCTGTTTGAATCTGTATTGGCTAATACAGGATTGCGCCGATGCTTGGAAACGGAGTTCGCCTTGATCTCATGCAGGCACCGCGCCTGGTTTTGAACCGCCTCAAAGTCGATGCCACGTATATGCCTTGACATCGGCCGGGAATTTTGGTGCAGGGAAGGCAGCCCTTCCAGATCATCTGCAACATGTTTGCGACCCTTTAGCCAGTATGGTGCCCGAAGCGACGCTGGGCTCCGCGAAGGACAGCCCTTAAGCAAGAAACAAATTGAGAAATTACGTTAGAACGAGCGCGATATTGGCCGGTTTGATGTTAATCATTTGCCACAGTGGACAAGCGGCTGAGTCCGACGAATCGGCACGACTCAACAAACTTGAAGAAGCCGTTCAGCAATTGCAAAAGCGCAATGCCGAGCTCGAAGAGGAAATCAGAAGCTTAAAGAAAATGAGCTCGTTTGCGCCTGAAATTAGCGGACAGGCGGAAACCAAGACGAAAATCATTTCCGACGGAAAAACCTACGTCGAAAAGAACGTCCTGGCCGAGGAGAAACCACCGATTTACGTCGGTCCCGGCGGTCCGGAAATTACGCTGACGCTGGGCGGAGTCATTCAAGCCAATTTCGAAGATGGTGATGTCTCCGCTTTCGAAGGGAGTTTCGGTTTAAACGAGAAGAACGACCGGTTCCGTCTTCGCCGGGCAAAAATCCGTTTGACGGGCGAGTTTGGCGAGCATTTCGATTTCAAAATCGAAGGCAACTTCGAGTATAGCGACACGGCGATCACCGCCTTGCAGTCGATCACCACAACCATCGACAAAAAGACTGGAGACATCAAAAGCATCAAAACCACGACGACCTCTAATTCGTCGCGCACCGCGTTCTCTGGAAATGACATTTTCATCAACTGGCATCAATTCCCCGAAGCGCAAATCAAGGTGGGTCAGTGGAAGGCGCCATTCGGTCTCGAACAACTTACTCCCGACGAGAGTGTGTTCACAATCGAGCGCAGCCTGCCTACCGGTGCGATCACGCCCGAGCGGCAGATTGGCGTCCAACTCTGGGGGATGCCGTTGACCCATCTCTGGCCGGAAAAGAAAGATCTTTTGACCTACTACGTCGGTGTATTTAACGGGAACGGGCGCAACACGACCGTCAACGATAACAACAACTTCATGACAGTCGGCCGGCTGGAGTTGTTGCCCTACAAGGGAAAGATCTTTGGGCAGGATGTTAGCCTGAAGCTGGGCGGCGACGTGCTCAACAGCCGCGACGACAAAGGAACCAATATCTCCCAAACCTTGAACTTGCTCGTCAACAAGGATGGTTCGCTCTCGCCCTTCGTTTTGCCTGGAGCAGACGAGCGCACGGCGTGGAGTGCGGACGCCTGGCTCAACATCGGGCCATTTGATTTAATCGGCGAATATCTGGCCGAAGACGTCGATGGTCGCACGGTGGCTGGAGTAGCACCGGGCTTCAAGAATTTCGATCCCAGTGGCTGGTACGTTCAAGGCAGTTACTACATAATCCCCAAGAAACTGCAAGGGGTTGTGAAATGGGAAGCACTAGAGCCAGACCAAGTGGATGATGATAACATCCATTCCATTACCGCCGGGCTCAACTACTACATCCACGGCGACTCCATCAAGCTAATGGCCAATTACATTCACACCTGGTCGAGGTTTCGGGAGGCGCACCCGCAATTTGGCGATGATGAGTTCAACGAAGTCATCGCCCGCGTGCAGGTGCAGTTCTAGTGAAGGTTTGTTCGTCGAGTAACTGATCATTATCTGTAGTAAGGCGCCGGGTTACGCAGAGCCCGTACGATGGCCATCGCATAAAGAAAAGCAAAGCAAATGCCCGAACCAGCCACGACGTCTGGCGCGTTTTTGTGCTAGAACGACGACGCTTCTACTCGCCGTTCACGAACGCGCCTCGCAATGAGAAAAACGGATCGCCGCGCCATTTTTCATCGGACTGGCGGAACGGCGGCACCGCCAGCTCGACGCGATGGAAAAAATAACCCCACCGCGCGGGGAGAGTTTTCGTTTCCAAGTCCAGTCGATGTGCACGGCGAGCACGGCGACGAGCAGAACAAGAAGGAAACTGATGAAAGGCAAGCAGCGCTTCAAAACACACAAAATGTACAGGCGGCTGTGCCAGCCGCAAATTCTGGAGACCGCACTGCCTGCACCAAGGAGTGTTGCCTTTGAGTTGTCCTTATCGAACCCCTCGCGTTATCGATACATCGTTTCCGTCGATCAAGCCGCTGGCGCTCACATCGTAGGGGAAGTTCGTACTACTCGCCGATTGGCGCGTCCGACTCTGCCCAGCAGAGATATCATTTCCGTCGACACGACCGCTTGCGTTCACATCGCCCAGCAACACCCCATCGGAATGCTCACCAGACCGGTGTTCGTTCCGTCGCTCAGCGCGTATTTTGGGCACAGATCGGTATCTGCTGGTTCCGACCTGTTTCGGCGGCGTAAGACTGCTCCCCCGGTAGCGGCATTTTCTGCTGATTGGAACAAGCCGTGCTCCCTCTAGGAGGCGAGGACTTCTGCCTTTTGCAAAAAGAAACGAAAACTGTACTGGCAACGGCGCTCCTTGGCATCGCTTGGATCGGCGCGATGGGCTTTGGTCTGCGAACGTTATTGAACTACGAAAGCTCGCCTGGCCGGGTCGGTTCTGTGCCTAAGTCATGGCCCGCGGATTCTGCTATCCATCTCGCTGATGATCGTCCCACATTGGTAATGTTGGCGCATCCGCAATGCCCGTGCACCCGTGCGAGCATGTATGAATTGGCGCAAGTCATGGCACGGATCCAAGGCAGGGTGAGCGCTTACGTGTTATTTTACACACCGCAAAATTCTGGCGCCGATTGGAAGAACACCGATTTGCGTCGAAGCGCCGCGCAAATTCCCGGCGTGACTGTGCTGTCCGATATCGATGGTGCGGAAGCGCGTCGTTTCGGTGCGGAAACGTCAGGGCACACATTTCTTTTTGATTCCGCGGGACGCTTGTTATTCAACGGCGGCATCACCGAGTCCCGCGGCCACTCGGGCGGCAACGCCGGCGAAAATGCAATTGTGTCGTTGGTAACCAATCACGTCAGCGAACGAGTTGAGACATTCGTCTTCGGCTGCTCGCTTGGTAACCAGCGCAAAACGGGAACCCATCTGACATGTTTGAAGTAGCGCGCAAACTCACCAAGCACGAATCGTCAGCGGTACGCGCCGACGAGTTGTTTGAGAAACAACGAGACGAGATTTATCGGAACACCGATCAGTTGTTTGCGAGACTTATGTTTTTCCAATGGCTCGCCGCCATAGTAATGGCGCTGGTCATTTCGCCTTACACCTGGGCTGGCCAATCCAGTGCGATTCACATTCACGTCTGGGCGGCAATCTTTCTCGGCGGCACGATCAGCATTTTTCCAATCTGGATGACCCGCGCCTGGCCTGGCGCCGCGATCACTCGTTACGTCATTGCCGTGGCGCAAATGCTTATGTCAGCGCTTTTGATCAGTGTTACAGGCGGACGAATCGAAACCCACTTTCACGTCTTTGGCTCGCTGGTCATTCTTTCATTTTATCGCGACTGGCGCGTGCTCATTCCTGCGACCATCGTTGTCGGGCTCGATCATTTTATCCGTGGAATTTACTGGCCCTATTCTGTTTACGGGGTCCTTACCGCGTCACCATGGCGTTCGATCGAGCATGCGGCTTGGGTCGTGTTCGAAGACATTTTCCTCGTCATTTCATGTTTGCGCAGCATTCGCGAGATGCGTTCGATCGCAAATCGCACTGCCGCGCTTGAAATGAGCGAACAAAACTTCCGGCAGATTTTCGAGGAAGCGCCAATCGGTATGGCGGTGGTGGGTCTTGATGAGCGCTTCACCAAAGCGAACAATGTGCTGTGCGACATGGTCGGTTATTCCGAGCAAGAGCTGATTGAGCGCACACCCTTGGACATTACTGACCCCGACGACCTCGACGACCTCGACTTGAGTGAACAACTCGCGCAGGAGATGCGCAGCGACACAGGGCACAGCCGCGTGGAAAAACGCTACATAAATAAGAACGGCGACGTCCTCTGGGCCACGCGCACCGGTTGCATCATTCGAGATGAAATCGGAAAACCACAGCAGTTCCTGATCATGCTCGAAGATATTTCGGAGCGGAAACGCGCGGAGGAAGCGTTGCGCGAACATAAGCGCGAACTCGAAACCGCGCTGCATGCAAATCAGCTCATAATGGACAACTCACAGGATGTTATCTGGACCTGTGGATGAAGAAGGCCGCTTTGTGACGATCAACGCCGCGTGCGAACAGCTTTGGGGTTACACGCCTGCTGAGCTGGTAGGGCATCATTATATCGATTTCGTTCATCCGGAAGATCGGCCGAAAAGTAAACATGCGGAGGCAGAGATAAAGATCGACGGGAAAGTCACTGATTTCGTGAACCGTTACGTCCGCAAAGATGGCACACTGGTTGACGTGCTTTGGTCCGCATCTTGGTCGGAGACCGACAAGAAACATTTCTGCGTCGCGCACGACGTAACCGAGCGTTCGCGAATGGAAAAAGCGCTGCGTGAGGCAAAAGAAGAAGCGGAGCGCGCAAATAGTGCCAAGAGCGAATTTCTTTCGAGGATGAGCCACGAATTGCGCACGCCTCTCAATGCGATTCTCGGCTTCGGCCAGCTCCTTGAAAGATACAGACCGAGCGAAGTGCAGAAGGACTGCATCAGCCACATCGTGAATGCCGGCCGTCATCTCTTAAATTTGATAAATGAAATCCTCGATATCGCACGCGTCGAATCTGGGTGTTTCCAATTTTCGCTGGAACCGGTGTCAGTGGAACAAGGCGTGGATGAAGCCATCGATCTGGTTCGACCGCTTGCGGCTGAACGTAAAATTAAAATCGAGCGGACTGATTTGATCGGCTCATCTCCAAGCGTTTTGGCTGATCGTCAACGATTTAAACAAGTGTTGCTCAATCTTCTCGCCAACGCCGTGAAATATAATCGCGATGCTGGCCGGGTGATTGTCGATCTTGCCCGGCAACCTAATGAGCGATTTCGCATTTCTATCAGCGACGAAGGTCCGGGCATTCCCGCGGATAAGCGTAGTCGGCTCTTCTCGCCGTTTGATCGACTTGGGGCCGAGGCAACGGGTAGTGAGGGCACTGGCCTCGGACTTGCCCTTTCCAAGCGTCTTGTTGAAGCGATGGGCGGAACCATCGGCGAGAGCGCGCCGGCCAGCGGGAGCTGCTTTTGGATCGAGTTCCCGCTCGTGAAAGGTGTCGCGGATCGTTCGGACTCCAGTCGCATCGCGGGAGCGCAACTTCTTACTCTCGATGGCGAAGTGAAAACCTTGCTCTACATCGAAGATAATCTTTCTAATCTGTCGCTGGTCGAGCATCTGCTCGGTCAATGTCCGCCCATTAAACTAATCAGTGCCATGCAAGGTTTGCTCGGTCTTGAGTTAGCACTGCGCCATAAACCCGACCTGATCCTGCTCGATATACATCTTCCCGATATCGGCGGCGCGGAAGTTCTCGCCCGATTACGAGCGGAACAGCTAACGCGCGACATCCCAGTAGTTGTACTAAGTGCGGATGCCACAAAATCGCAAATCAACCGGTTGCTCGCCGCTGGGGCAAAGGATTACTTAACCAAGCCACTCGACGTAGATCATTTCTTGAAAGTGATCGATAGAAACTTTCGCGAGGCAACCTCAGTCAGTAGCAACGGCAACGGCGCATGAACCTCCACAACCCGCTTCTTCATCGCATGAAGATTCTCATCATTGATGATGAGCCGAGCAATGTCGCCCTCTTGGAATACTTGCTGCGAGAGAATGGCTACAGTCGCATCCAGTCCGTCACTGATGCACGAACCGCGCTGGAAACGTTTGCCACGTTTCAGCCCGATCTGATTCTGCTCGACCTGATGATGCCGCACATTGATGGCTTCGCCATTTTGGAAGCGGTCCGCTCCGGACAGGAGATCGAAGCATTTTTGCCGGTTGTGGTGCTGACCGCGGACGTAAACGAAGAAACCAAGCGGCGCGCCCTCACTGTCGGCGCGACGGACTTTTTGTGCAAACCCTTCGATCACACGGAAGTGTGCTTGCGTATTCGCAACCTTCTCGAGAGCCGACGCGCGCACTTGCTCTTGGACAATCAACGCGCTGCTTTCGAGGACGCTGTCCGCGAGCGCACGGCAGAAATGCGTGCGACTTACGCTCAGAGAGCGCCTCGCAGTTCAGGCGCGAGTTCAAGCGACTCTTCGGTGACGGCCCCGCCGCAATCGCCAGTCAGTTCCGAGAGTCGCTGATTCGATTTGCCTAACCAGCTGATTGCGGTCGTAGGGAAGCCTGTCGCGAAGTAGAAAGTAGGAATTAGAAAGTAGAAGAGAAGAAAACGCCGAACGTCCAACATCGAACGTCGAAGGAAAAGAAGCGGGCAAAAGGAGTCAGAAGTCGGAGGTCAGAAGTCAGACATCAGCCGTTATACGTCAGGGAGTCGGAGCGCGTTTTAGTTTAGCAACTCGACCGAATCGCCTTTGTGCAATGTGTCTTCCACGAGCACTGCACCATAAACACCGGCCATGCCGTCGTGGGCTTGCGCGACCTTCTTCAATAAGGCCGGCTCTTTCGCTCCGGTATCGGGTGCAGAGACATGGAGGTCGATGTCCCGAAATACAATTCTTTCCAGTGGGCCGAAGGCTGGCAACGCCACGGATACGCGTGCGGCGTGTGGCCTTGATGCGCGTTAAGGTTGCGGGATGCAGGTCCCTTTGGATAAGCTCCCAGCAATGGACGCTTCGACCAGTGCTCCGAGATCGGCGAGGGGTTTCGGTGTGTTCTTACGCGCGGAATTTCCGCTCTTCATCGGGCTGGCTAGCGCGGCGATCTTCCTTGCGCTTGGAAGCGAGGCTGTGGAGAACGTTGATCATCCGCTCGCGCTGGCGGGGGTTTTTGTTTGGCTGTTCATCGGCGTGCTGTGGTCGGCGATTTCAGTGGTGCGCCACGCGGACGGTCTCGCGCTGAAGTGCGGTGAGCCTTATGGCACACTCATCCTGACGCTTTCTGCCATCACCATCGAAGTGGTGATGATCTCCGCTGCAATGCTACATGGGGCGAATAACCCGACCCTCGCGCGCGATATGATGTTCGCCGTGGTTGCGATCACGCTCAACGGTCTGGTGGGATTGTCTCTGCTGCTGGGGGGACTGCGCTACCATGAGCAACATTACAATCTCCAAGGAACCAACGCTTATCTCAATACTATTATGGCGCTGGCCGTGCTTGGATTGGTGCTACCGAACTTCACCACTTCGCTGTCAGGGCCGCGATTTTCATTCGTGCAGGAAGTATTTCTCGTAGTCACTTCACTCAGCCTTTATGGGATCTTTCTCATAATTCAGACTCGACGACATCGTCAGTACTTCATGGAGCCGGACGGGGCAGCGGTAAGCGCGGATCGCGGTCATCATCCTGACTTTCAAGTGCGGTCAATCGGCTTTAACACAGTGATGTTGTTCCTTTACCTCATCGCAGTGGTGGTGTTGGCGGAAAAACTCGCCATTCCGCTGGATAATTGCATCGAGCGCTTCGGAATGCCGCAGGCTTTTGGTGGCGCGATCATCGCCGGTCTGGGACTGGCACCGGAGGCATTGAGCGCCATCAAAGCAGCGATGGCAAATCAACTACAACGCTCGGTGAATGTGCTGCACGGCTCGGTGCTCGCCTCCATCGGGCTAACCATTCCGGCCGTTTTGGTAATTGGTATGACAACGAAGCGGCCGGTGACGCTCGGCATCGAAGGCGGCAATCTTCCGCTGCTTGTGCTCACGCTGGCGGTAAGCGTGGTCACCTTTGGCAGTGGCAGAACGAACGTGTTGCAGGGCTGCATTCACCTCCTGCTCTTCGCCGTGTTCTTGCTGCTAATATTTTGCCCTTGAGGCCTGCCAATTTTACCTCGGGATAATAGTCTAATGTGGTCGTGATCATCCTTGGCGTCTCGGGTGTGGAAAAAGACCGTAATCGGCGAGCTTCTCGCACAAGAACTCAGCTGGGGTTCTACAACGGACACGGCAAGTCACTTACAGGTACGAAAAGCCCAAAGTGAACCTGCTGGCGTTGCAGCCATCGCTTAAGAGTGAATTAGCCAAGGCCATCCACGAAGCGCTCCGCGACGCAGTCCCCGATTTTAACAACATCCCGTTAAATGCCGTGACGATTCAGGTAGAGTTCGGCGTTGAGAAAAAGATAGGCGCAGGCGGCCAAGCACAGTTTTCTATCGTAACGATAGGACCCGAGGCAAGTGCGAGTAAGAACGCGGTACAGACGATCAAGCTCGTTTTCGCGAAACAGACGTAACCTTACGTTACGCTGCGCGCCGGCGTCCTCCGATTGACGAGCGGCACTGGGGTCAATATCCGATGTCAGGTTCTACAAGAAAGAACCGGGGCCAGAGCAAGGTCTTGAAACGCCTTTGTCTTCAGCCTCCTGGTTGCGGTCGCAAGGGATAATATTATCCCATTCGTCGGCGGACGAGCGGGCGACAAAGTCGAAAGTAGAAAAAGTCGGCAGGCAGAGGACAGTGGTTCGCCACGGCGAATCCGTCATTTGGCGGATCAGAGATTGGAAGTCAGAGGCAAACCAAGTTTACTTCAGCGCTCCGTTGATCAGTTAGTAATGTAAACATATCAGCCGCGGCTTTTCGTCGAGCGCGGCGATGAAAAGATTATCGTAGTCGTTTTCCGCGATGTTGATCGGCGCTGAGATGCCGAGTGCTTTGATCAGGTCGGGAATCGTATCCCCGTGACCGACAACCAGCGCATTGCCATTCGACGCGCGCAGTTTTGTGGTTAGCGCGGCGGTGTCTTTTGCCGGAAGATTCGTCACGCTGATGCCAAGAGCCTTCGCCAACGGCGCGGCCGTCTGTTGTGTGCGCTTGAACTCGGTCGCGTAAATCGCCGCGATCTTTGCGTCCTTCAACAGTTTCGCCAGCATTTCCGCGCGGGCATGACCCGCTTCTGATAAGTCAGGATCTTTGCCAGCGCTCGCCGCTTTTTCCGCGTGGCGCACGATGAAGATAGTCGATTGCGCGGGAGCTGCAGAAAGGCAGACCGCGAAAACGAGCAAAAGAAATACGAAGCGTTTCATGGCGGAGATCAGACTACGCTTTCCCGCCAAAGAACCGCAAGATCGACATCCAGGTTGTGAGACATCCATAACGTCAACGACGGCAAAATTATCGGACCTGGCATACCGAGGATTGGACGAGCGGATTGCGTCAGCTCGGCGGGTTCGAGAAGTAGTTGTTTCTTGTCGAGCACCGCAAAACGGCAGCAATCCACCGACTAACCGCGATCAGCCGACGCGGCGAGGGCCATTTGCACGCCGGCGACGGCCATGCCGCCTTCGCCTACAGCAGCAGCACAACGTTTTACCGAACCGGAGCGGACATCGCCCGCGGCAAAAATTCCGGGAAGGCTGGTCTCGAGCGGGCCGGGTGGGCGTTTACTCTCTCTCCAAGCGGGCGCATCCGCAACGAGTGATCCGGTTTTGATGAATCCTTTTTCGTCGCGCTCGATCTCGGGTGGCAGCCAATCGGTGCACGGGTTGGCGCCGATCATGGAAAAAATGGCGGGGGTTCGGACGGCGCGTCGCTCGCCCGTCTTCGTATTTTCCAGCTCGGCTTCTTCGAGCATTTTCCCGCCAGACATTTTGCGGATCTCGGTGCTGTAGAGAATCTCGATGTTATCGCGGGCTTGTACCCGACGGGAAAGATAGTCCGACATCTTAATATTATTTCCCCTAACGACGAGCAACACTTTGGCCGCGCCCTCGGAAAGGAACATTGCCGCCTGGCCGGCTGAGTTGCCGCTGCCCGCGACAACAACGGTTTCGTTGCGACAAAGCTGACCTTCCAGCGCGGTTGCAGCGTAATAAACGCCCGCACCTTCGAACTGTTCGCGCCCCTCGGCTTCGAGTCGGCGATAATCGGCGCCAGTTGCAATGAGGACAGTTTTTGCGCGAAGCACCGCAGAGCAACCTTCCGTCTGGAGGCATGCGCGGTACTCGCCATCAGGGTTGTATTGCAGTGAGAGTGCCGAGGCTGGTGTGGAAAATTTCGCGCCGAATCGGTAGGCCTGAAGCTGAGCGAGCCAGGTTAATTCGCCGCCACCAATGCCGGTCGGGAAACCAAAAAAGTTTTCAATGAGTGACGAGGAACCGGCTTGTCCGCCCGGAGCATAACTTTCCAAAACGACCGTGTTCAATCCCTCGGATGCGGCATACACCGCTGCGGCCAGGCCGGCCGGTCCGGCTCCAACGATGGTCAGGTCACAGAAAACTTCGGCCTCATTTTCTTCCGCGAGCGAGCGCAGCAAACCGGCTTCCCTGGCGACCTCGCGCAACGAAGGCTGGCGCAGCCGACCACCGGCCGGGGTGATCAGGACCGGCAAATCGCGAGTTGTTAGGTGGAAACGTTCGCTCAGCGCCTGCCCCTGTTCGCTCTCAAATTCCACGAGCCGATGCGGGATGCGATTCTTGTCGAGGAAATCATCGAGCTGATGTCCGTCACGTGCACCGCGGCTAGCCAGAACACGCATTCCCGCAAATTCGCGATCGCGGCGGATTCGTCGCCGTCGCATGATCAACGCATCGACGATTGTTTTGCTCACGGCGGGAATTTCCGCCAGCGCGCGCCGGAGTTCGGCTGCCGGAATGTAGAGTATCTCGGCCTCTTCCGATGTTACTCTAGTCGAGGCCAGCGCCGATGTGCCCTGGAGCATTGCGACGTCTCCGACGAAATCGCGCTCGTGGGCGGTGGCGAGAATTTGTTCGGTGCCATCGCGCGTCTCGAAGACTTCGATTTCACCGCGCAAAACAATTGTTAATCCCAAATCGCGCTGCCCTGCTTTAAAAAGCGCGTCGTCACGTTTCATCACGCGGCGTTCGGCCAAAGGCTCAAGTAGCGAAAGCTGGTGATCGTTCAGTTTCGGAAACGCGATGCTTTCGGTGTCGCGATAGAACTGTTCGTCCCTTTGTTCGTCCGGCGTCATCTGTGAACACTTTACGCGCTGGAGCGCCGGATCAAAAGAAAGTAGAAAGTAGAAGTTAGAAAGTAGAAAGAATCGGAGGTCAGAAGTCAGAGGTCGGAGGTCAGCAATTCGCGTCGGCTGAGCTTTCCAATCAGGTCAAGCCGTTCATTACCGAAGCGATCGCCTACGCCAAGTCTTCGACGTGGCAGGCGAGAACCTCGACCGCCTCGAAGCAGAGCTCGCGAGAATTAAGAAAGGCAATCTATCCGCAGATTTCGCAGATTGACGCAGATTGGTTCATGCACTTTGAATCTGCGAAAATGGATTTGGTAATCTGTGGATCAATCATTCCGATCCACGGAAGACGTGAGCGCTGAAATAGCAACTGAGGGGCAGATGCTAGAAGTTTCCTCTTTCATGCATCGTAAGCGACTTATGATTTGATTGCGCGATCTCTGGTCAGCGGATTGAAGAAGACGCCGAACTCCGAAAGTCTTCGCGAGCTGTCATCCGGTGTCGAAGGCACAGAAGAACAGATGCGGAATGCGCCTAACAGACGATAGTACCGGTGCTTATGCCATTCCGCGCACTCAATCTCTCACCCCAAATTTTGCAGGCCGTTCACGAGGCCGGTTATACGGAGCCGACTCCGATTCAGGTCGCGGCGATCCCTCTTATTCTCGCAGGACACGATGTCATCGGCATCGCCCAGACCGGCACGGGAAAAACCGCGGCTTTCGTTCTGCCGATTCTAATGAAGCTGGCAGGTTCGATGCACGACGGGCAGAGGCGCGGCACGCGAGCACTGGTGGTCGCGCCGACGCGTGAGCTCGTAGTGCAGATCGAGGAGAACGTGCGCGCGTATGCGAAACATGTTCCGTTGCGCATGGCCACGGTTTTCGGCGGCGTAAGCGAGCGTCCACAGATCGAGGCATTGCGCTCTGGCGTTGATCTGGTCGTGGCCACACCCGGGCGGTTGATCGATTTGATGGACCAACGCGTAGCCAACCTTTCGGGCATCGAGTTTCTCGTGCTCGACGAGGCTGATCGGATGCTCGACATGGGTTTTCTTCCCCCGATTCGCCGGATCGTGAAAGCGTTGCCGCAAAAACGCCAGACCCTCATGTTCTCGGCTTCGCTTTCGCGTGAAATCGAGCAGTTGACCCATCAGTTTCAACATTCGCCCAAAATCGTTGAGATCGGCCGGCGCGCGAACCCGGCCGAGACGGTCACGCAATTTGCCTACGAAGTACGCCCGCACTTGAAGCCCGCGTTACTGCTTCATCTTCTGGCCGACCCGGAGTTCGATACCGTTCTCGTTTTTGCACGCACAAAACACGGCGCCGACCGGATCGCGCGTCGTCTTGAAAGCAGCGGAATCAAAACAGGCACCATCCATTCCAATCGCTCGCAGAACCAGCGGCTCCGCGCGCTGAAGGATTTCAAGTCCGGCGCTGTCCGTGTCCTCGTCGCCACCGATATCGCCGCGCGTGGCATCGACGTGGATGGAATCTCGCATGTGGTGAACTACGATTTTCCGATGCACTCGGAGGATTATGTCCACCGCATTGGACGCACCGGCCGCGCGCATGCCATTGGCGACGCGATCAGTTTTATCACCCCGGAGGATCAAGGACCGCTTCGTTCGCTCGAACGGTTCATTGGTCGCGGCATTGTGCGAAAGCGGGCGGAAGGCTTCGATTACGACGCGGCTGCTCCGCCGCGCGACGAAAGGGGCAGGGGAGAACGCCGGCATTCACCGCAGAAATTGGAGCCCAAATTACCCGGCAACTCTATGCACGGTAGCGGCGACGCGGCCCACCGGCATGGCGGACGGAGTTTCCGCAACTTTTCATCGACAAGCCGTCCGCGGAGAAGGTCGTATCGAAGACATCGTTGATGACCAACCTTTCATGAAAGAAGTTCAGCAGAGGAAAAACGTCCAACGCTGAACACTCAACGTCCAACTTTGAATGCAGACAGCGGACCGGACAGGCATTGATTACGGCGCAGCTTGACGAGGATAAACAAGCGTTCCAGCATCCTTCGCTGGACAGGCGCATGACAATCCCGACCGGGGCAGAATTATCGAACACCGAGAAGTGAAACCTTCTAAAGGTACGAAGAAACGGTCGCGGTCTGCTGCAAAGCAAAAATCGAGAAGTACCGGCTACTCAGGCGGCGGCCGCTCCGAGCAGGAATTCATCCGGGCCAAGGAAGCGCTGCAGCGCAAGACGGAGGAGCTGGCTCTTTCGCTTTCGATGATGCAGGCCACACTCGACTCCACGACAGACGCAATCGTGGTCACGGATCTGAGCGGCAACATCCGCGATTTCAACGAGAAGTACGCGGAGATGATGGGTGTGACCCGCGAGCAGTTAAACACTGCGGACGTCAAAAAATTACGGAAGAAATTCAGCCAGCGATTCAAGGACCCCGAGCAATTCATGTCGCGGGTGATGGAGATCTATGCGACGGCGCCGGCAGAGAGTTTCGAAGTTCTGGAATTGAAGGATGGAAGTGTTTTGGAGCGATACTCAAAAATCCAATCCATCGACAAGCGGAGCGTGGGCCGGGTCTGGAGTTTTCGCGATGTCACCGAGCGCAAGCGCGCCGAAGAAAAACTACAAGCGGCGAAGATAGCCGCCGAAAAAGCCAGCCAGGCCAAGGACGATTTTCTCGCCTTGTTGAGCCATGAGCTGCGAACACCGCTGACCCCGGCGCTGGTCGCGGCCAATTATCTGGCCGAACACAAGGACCTGTTGCCTGAGCTGCGCGAGGAAGTCACCGCCATTTGGCGAAACGTGCAACTGGAATCACACTTGATCGACGATCTCCTGGACGTGACGCGGATCACGCGGGGCAAGATCGAAATGCACCATGCCGCGATCGATGTGCACCGGTTGTCGCATGATGCCGTGCAGATTCTGCAAAAAGACATACTGGAAAAGCAGATCGACCTTGCGATCGATCTAAGCGCGCCCAACCACTACATCTGGGCTGATCCAGTCCGAATTCAGCAAGTGTTCTGGAATCTGCTGAACAACGCAGTCAAATTCACGCCAAAGGGAGGTCGCATCGCCATCCGCTCGTCAAACGATGGAGGGCAGTTTGTATTTGAAATCAGCGACACGGGCATTGGCATCGAGCCGGAACGGCAGACTCGCATCTTTGAAGCTTTCGACCAGGGCGAACGTTCTATTACCAGACAATTCGGGGGACTGGGTCTCGGTCTGACCATTTCGAAAACGTTGCTCGATCTCCACGGCGGGACGATCAGTGTTCACAGTGAAGGAAAAGACCGAGGTACGGCATTTCGCGTTTGTCTCGATCTTCTCCGCGAGCCTCTGGTCGCACCGACTGATGGGGCGAGACGTGACGTCACAACTTCGAGAAGCTTGCGTCTTCTGCTGGTCGACGATCACGCAGATACGCGCGCCGTGCTCTCTCGCCTTCTGACCAAGTGCGGACATAAAGTCGCTACGGCAGATTCTGCACAAGCCGCACTGAAACTCCTGGAGAGCGACAGGTTCGATGTGTTGATCAGCGACATCGGCCTTCCGGACGGCAACGGTTACAATCTGGTGCGCGAGGGGAAGTTGAGACAGCCGCTGAAAGCCGTCGCATTTAGCGGGTTCGGGACGGAGGAAGACGTGCGGCGCAGCCTTGAGGCGGGGTTTGATTATCATGTGACCAAACCGGTCGACTTCAACGGACTGCGGTTGCTTCTGCAAAGGATCACGAACGGAAGAAGCTCGCCGGGGCGATAGCCTCTACACTTTTCTGAAGCCGAAAATTACGGAGCGAAAAACGGTCCGAGCCGGACTGGCACAGCCGATTTGCGAAGTGACTTTTATTTATCTTTGGAGCGCGACCTTGAACGCGTCGTTTTCTTGCTGAATAGCGCCTCGCACCGCCCGTGTGTTTGGTGATCGCGTTGAGCAAAGCGAAATCGCGGATCGTGCCGTTGTAGGCACCGACGTAACGCCTACGCCAGCTTGCGATAGTTTGTGCGCGCATACGTTTCGCCTTCGTCGCGCAGCACATCGTTTTCATCAACAGCGACCAACGCGTCCGGCAACCCCTTTAGTTGATCGAGCGAAGCGTCGAGCGGTCTGGCGGTGATCTCTTTCCGTTTGGACACATCCGGCAGATGCGCGCGCCAAAGCCATTCCATGTCTTTTCTTCATCAGCCACGGTCCGTCGGCGAAAGTCCGGTACCTCCGTAGCGTTGAATGTCGAGTGCAGAGACTCTGGGAAGACGTGGCTTCGATCCTTTGACAACCAGCGGGAGATCGGCGGCTGATTACAACCTGCGCACGCCGGCAAGCAACCGATCCACTTCTTCCGGTGTGGTATAGCAGGCACAGCCCGCGCGGACCAGTCCGTGCGCGGTTTGCCCCAATCGCTCGACGACGGTCATCGCGTAGAAGTCGCCATGTGAAACGAAAACTCCGCGCTCCACTAACTTCTTTGCAACCTCTATCGATGGCACGCTGTCTACGGTGAATGCAATCGTCGGCGTGCGCGCACTGCCGGTTGGAGGTCCGTAGAGACGGACACGCCCTATTTCCGACAAACCTTCCCACGCTTGTGTGATCAACGCGCCGCCTCGCTCGTGAAGTTGATCGAGCGCCGCGCGCAAGCGTTCGCGCCGCGTTCCGCCCGAAGCGAGCGAGGCGAGAAAATCCACCGCCGCAGCCGCGCCTGCGATTCCTTCGTGATTCTGGGTGCCGGTCTCGGCCCGTTCCGGCGCAGTATCGGGCGCCGGGATCAGTCTCGGAAAATCGAGCGATCCGAGCAGATCATGCCGGCCGTAGAGAATTCCGATGTGCGGGCCATAGAACTTGTAGGCGGAGCAGGCGAGGAAGTCGCAGTTCCACTCGCGAACATCAATCAATTCATGCGGTGCGTAGTGCACGGCGTCGACAAAGATCTGCGCTCCTGCCGAATGCGCCATTTCCGCGGCACGCCGCACGTTGTTGATCGTACCGAGCGCGTTCGATGCCGCACCGACAGCGACCAGCTTTGTGCGCTCGTTTAGCTGCCGGGCAAAATCGTCCCAATCCAGTTCGCCGGTTTCAGAAATCATTTTCACAATGCGCACCTTCACGCCGCATCCTTTCTCCAGAGCTCGCCATGGCGCGATATTGGCATGGTGATCAAGCTCGGTGGCCACGATCTCGTCGCTGCGTTCGTAGCCGCGACCAAGAGCGCGGGCGAGGTGAAAGGTTAACGTCGTCATGTTAGCGCCGAACACGATTTCGTTCGGCGCTGCGTTCAGAAAATCGGCCAGCACGCACCTGGCCGAATCGATGATCGCGTCGGTCTCCTCGCTTGTCGGGTAGGCCCAATGAGTATTGGCGTTGTGACGATAAAGATAGTCGTTCATCGCCTCCACCACCGCCCGTGGAACTTGGGTGCCGCCGGGCCCGTCGAAATAGGCAACCGGATAACCGTTATGAGTCCGCGCTAGCGCAGGAAAACATTTGCGGATTTCGGCGGTCGATGTGAGCGCGGAGGGCGACAGCACCGTGGTGTGGTTCATTGCGACTGACATTGAAGTTCGATATGCCTTCGTCTGCAATTACGCTTTGGAAGGTGATGTGATCGTCGAGATCAAGTAAGTCGCACCAAGCCGCCAACTAGTTTAGCAACTCGACGGCGTCGCCTTTGCGCAATGTGCCTTCCACCAGGACGGCACCATACACACCGGCCATGCCGCTATGGGCTTGCGCGACCTTCTTCAATAAGGCCGGCGCTTTTTCTCCCGTCTCGGGATCGAGTGTGATCATCATGCACCGCGGATCACGCTCCAGGACCGAGACGATCACCTTTGATCCAATGCGCAAGGATCGGCCGACGAACTCGTCCTCGGCGAAGCCGTCGGTGGATGCTAGATCCAAATAGACGTTTGCCCGGAACCGCCGCTTGTCGACCGCGATGCCGCTTTCTTCTGCAAGTTTCTGTGCCGATTGCACGGCGAAGAGCGACAGAGGACGACAATCGGTCATGGCGCGGTCCGAACGAAGCAATGTGAGTTGGTGCTTCTCGTCGAGACCGGCGCGGAGCATGTCGATCAAGGCAGGGTTGTCGATTGCCAGAGTTTCTCCGTCTGTTGTCTCGACATCGACCATCAGCTCTGCGGGATTGGCCGAGACGGGATTCACTCCGGGCGGCATACTCTCCGCTTCGGTCAAATTAATTGGGCGAGCAGCCTTGTCCGGATGACGGAAACGAGGCTGATATCGCAGCATCTGGCACTGTTCCCGGCCGGTGAAATACGGAAATCCCTTTGAACTGGCAGAACTTGTGAAAGCAAAGAGGCGGTCGCCGTAAACTCCTGCGTAGCCGGCGAACATCTCGTCTAACTCTTCACCCCGCATACTTTTGACCGGATAACGCCAAAGGCTTTCTACTTTTCCGATGATGCTCATTGCTTAACCCTTCTAAGAAGATCAACTGCGACTGACGAAAGCGAGAATAATCAAACGTCAGAGGACAGAAATCAGAGGGCAGCAAGGGAGCAGCAAACGTGCAACTCTGAATGTCTTCGCGAGCAAGGCACTCAACGCCTAACACCCAACGTTGAAATCAGAGCTCAACGGTCAGAGAACAGAGCACAGAGGACACAGGACAAAAATCAAACGTGCAACTCCCAAAAGTTTCGCCCGCCGCGGCTGGCAGGGCTGAGCAACCTTCCAATCAAAGGAAATTTTCACAGGATTGGCCCGATCCGGCGGCTGCCGGACGAGACCCGAGCCGGACTGGCATTTAGTCCATTCAATCCGGTGAATTCTGTCTAGTTTTTCAAATATTTGTCGAACCAGGCGACCGTGCGGTCCATTCGATCGGTCTGGTTCTCCGGCTTCACAAAGAGATGCCCTTCTCCGGGATAGACGATGAGTTGCGTCGGCACGCCGAGCGTCCTCAAAGCGTGCCAGAATTCGTAGGACTGCGGAGCCGGACATTCCGCATCGCGCTCACCGACAATCACAAGCGTCGGTGTCTTCACATTCTTGATGAAATGGATGGGAGAACTTTTCTCGTAAACTGCGGGATCATCGTAAACCGATGAACCGAAAAACGGTAGCATCCACTGATCGATCAGGTTTTGGCCATAGTAACTCTGCCAATTGACTATCCCAGCGCCCGCGACCGCTCCGCGGAAACGGTTAGTTTGCGTGACCGTCCACATGGTCATGTAGCCGCCATAACTCCATCCGGTCACACCCAGACGTTGAGCATCGATCGGGTAGTGTGCGATGGCGGCATCGACACCGGCGAGGATGTCTCGAAGATCACCTCCGCCAAAATCCTTCACATTGGCCCGCGTAAAATCTTCTCCCTGGCCGTAGCTTCCACGGGGATTGGGCATCAGGACGTAGTAACCTCGTGATGCCAGGGCCGCGACGATAGCCCTCGGCATTCCAAACGTAGCCGGCCACTCCGGCATTTCTGCGCCCGAAGGTCCGCCGTGGATTAGAACGACCATTGGATATTTCTTTCCCGTCTCCACTTGCCTGGGCTGAAGAAGCCAGCCCTGAATGTTGAAACCGTCGTTAGTCCACTCCAAGTTCTGGGCTTTGCCCCACGAGACCGCTTGAGCAACATTGTTGCTCGTCAGCTGACGCCATTCACCGAGTGGTCCAGCCCAGATCTCGGGCGGCGTCTCAAAGCTGCTCCGGGCTGCGGCTGCGAATTTGCCGTCCTTAGAGACGGAAAAGTTAGGGAAGTTGCCGAAAGCGTGAATGCCTTCTGCGCCTTTCCAGATTGCTCGCAGGGAGTCATCGGCGAGCGTCAGTTCAGAGATGGCACTTCCGCCGCCAATTGTCTCGGTGATAAGCATGCGATCCGGCGTCTGCCAGAAGAGTGAACTTACCGAGCCCTTGTGGCCTCGCGTGCGATTCAACAGGTCGCGGCCGTTAACCGAAACAGTGAACAGGTCGCCGCCATGGAATCCCTCGTCGCTCATTAGGCCTTCAATGAAGGCGATAGATTTACCGTCCGGTGACCAACGTGGAACCGCCACCTGGAGAGAGGGCTTGTAGATGGATGTGGCGTTACCCTTCCCTGTGTCGATCGTATAGATCTGCGCGATCCACCAATTATTGTCGCCCGGCCCTGGAGCTGCAGTTGCTACAAAAGTCCGGTCGTCGGGGGACCAATCAAAATCGTAGATATGGAGGTTAGGCGGCGAAACCTGGCGGACCTGGCCTTTCGCAATTTCGAGGACGGCAATCCGCTGATTATGGATGGCGGTGTCGATCACGCCGGTTGTAGCGGGCGCCGCCGTTAACGGACCGCCCCCTGGGGCATCTTCTATATATAGAAAGGCAATCTGTTTGCCATCATGTGACCAACGGGGGCGTGCCGCGTATCCCTTCAGATGCGTAAGGTTTTTAGGATTGGAACCATCCGCATTCACTGTCCAGAGCTGCCGCTGGTCTTTCTCTCCGGCGCTGGAAAAAACCGCGAGCGTTTTGGAATCAGGAGACCAGGCGGGATCGAAGTCGGTCCTCTCGCCGGTGGTTCCGGTAATAACCATCGCGGCCGGCGTATTTCCTGACGCTCTCTGGGTGTAAGTATACTTCGACGTAGTCGCGGCCGTGGACTGCACCCAGGCGACATGTATGCCGTCGGGAGAAAGAGCAATGTCGCCATACAGAACAGTTCTTCCCAGCTGGCCGGTCAGCTGCGCGGTCTGAGCTGCTAAAAATCCTGGTAAGAGAAAGGCCATAAAAAATTGCTTCACGGTGGGGAAATTAGAAATTAGAAAGGAGAAAGTAGAAAATGTCGATGCAACGGTTAGTTATTTTTTCTGTTCTTCTTGTGGTCGTTCTGACTGCGGCACAACTAGGCGCTGCCGACTCGTAGGTGAGCGGTATTTTTAAGGGCAACGATCAGCCGGCAAAACTGGCTTTTGTTTCCGCGCACAAAGGCACGCCGGTTAGCGGCAAGGAAACGATCAAGCTGGTGTTTACCGAGAAGGATCATTCCAAAGATGAGCGACCGGAGCTGAAAGCATTGTTCGGCGATTATGGCAGCGCTCTCGTCATTGGAATTGAGCCGGACGGAAAGGTTATGACCTGCGACATCGCGCACGACGCGCACAAACAGAAGCCAATTAGCTCGCCCTCGTCAGTCAAGATGAACGAGTTCAAGAGCGAGAGCGGTCAGATCTCAGGAAAGATCGCGACGGACGGAAAGACGGAGGCGTTCTGCCAAACCTGGGAAGTAAATCTTACCTTCAAGACGAAGGCGCCGTAAGAGCCGATTGTGTCGTTCGCTTTGCAAGACAAGCTGAGCCGAGGTTGGAGTGCGTTGACGGAAGGAGCTAGCGAGTTGGAGCGCCGATTCCGCACCAGATCGCGCGATGATATAGCTCATCCATCTGTTCTGGAGAAGGGGACATACCGTGATGAATCCACCACGACATAAGCGACATGAATGCGCCGGCGAAAGCGTGAGCGAGCGCCGTGCGCTGGCTTGGCGCGAAATCGGGCTTGAAGTAATTCAGGCGCCGCTCGATGCCGCGAGCGAAATATCCCTGCCCAAGCTCCAAGATGTCATGCAACTTGCCTGAGGCAACCAGTGCCGCATAAAATTCGCGCACGCCGGCGATGTGAGCAAACATCTCGCGCACCGGTGCTACTCGATTCGAGCGCTCGTCCTTTCGCGAAATGTGAAACGCCATCATCTCAAAGAAATCTTCGGCGTCGTTCAGGAACAAATCGTCCTTGTCGCTGTAATGTGTGTAAAACGTGGAACGACTGATCTGGGCGCGGTCGAGTACGTCCTGCACGCTGATCTCGGCAAACGGCTTTTCGTGAATGAGCGCCACCAAAGCATCGCCCAGGGCGTCGCGCGTCCGGAGAACGCGACGGTCCATTTTCTTTCGCGGTCGCGCGTCGTTTCCGGACATAGAGGCGTGCTTTGTCCGGTTTCCAGGCATCTTCGGCGAACCAGCCTTGAGCACTTTATGTCTCATTCCTAGAGTCAGACCCATTATGAGTGAAAACGTTCGCGTCAGTGGATGGGCGCTAATCGCCGGGTCGGTGGTTGTCGTGGTAACTCTTATCTTGCACCCAACTGAGCGCGGGTTGTTTGACCCAGCTCAAGTTGAATCGGTAACGCGGACAATGATTGCCGTGCATTCGCTGGCGCTTGTTAGCCTGCCGCTTTGGTTTATCGGCGCACGCGGCCTCTCGCGACGCGTTGGTTCCGACAGCTGGCTCGGGGAACTGGGTTTCGTCATATATGGATTCGCCCTCGTCGCAATGATGAACGCTGTCGTGATAGACGGTTTAGCCACGTCAGGTTTGGCGCGGTCTATTGTGAATGCGACGCCTGATAAGGTGGTGGAATGGAAAATTGCGTTTAACCATAACGTTCTCCTGGATCAGGCCTTCATGAGCGTATTCCTGGTCGCTTCCTCGGTGGCGATTGGGCTCTGGTCGTTGGCCATCGTGCGCAAAGGTGCTTTGGCGCGCGCGCTCGGGATTTTCGGCGGCTTGTTAGGAGCAGGAACTGTCATTGGGCAGTTCACCGGCTGGCTAAAGCAAGATCCACACATTTTCGTCATGGTCCTGATTGGTCAGGCAATCTGGTTCTTCAGTGCCGGCGTGCAACTGTATCGCAGCAAAACAGCTTGAGTTACAGAGGAACCAAGAGATTTTTCGACGCCGTGAACTTCTAGACGAATCATAGCAAACGAGATCGTGTCGTTTGTTTTGTCGGGGTGATTCTCTTCGATTACGACGACAGAAAGACGTAGAATTAAGAAGACAAAGAAAAGGCGAAGAAATGCCGCCGCTTGTTATTGAGATGTCTTATCCTCAGATCGGCTGATTGCGGTCGTAAGGAATAATATTGTCCCACTCGTCCGCAGACGAGCGGGCGACAAAGGCCACAACCGGTTCGGTATCGCTCATGTTGAAGACTTCGTGAGGGACGCCCGGTTTTATGTAAATGAAATCACCGGCTTCGTTCTCCAACACCCGCTTGAGCCCGGGTCCGAATTCGTGGCGCACTTTTCCTTCGACGATATAAAGGATCAGTTCGAAGCCGACATGAATGTGGGCATACGCAACCCCACCCGGGGGTATCGTAGCGATATTGGCGGATAATTTCGTCGTGCCCACGTTTTTGGCCGACATGCCCTGTTTATAGTGAATGCCGTTCCAATCCCTGCGAGCGCCGCCGCCACGAATGGTTAATATCCCATCGTGATCTTCTACTGCGCTGAGTTGGATGTTGTCTTTGTCGTCCTTCATAACAAGTGATCTTAAATCTTAACCGGTTGGGCGTCTGTGGACAACAAATCACAGCCCTTTGTTACGTTGCGAAAACCTAGCGCGCGAACGGAACGCTTTGGACGTGCGACTATATTTCGTCGGCGTCGGTCGGCGTGGGGGGTGTCACCAGCGTATCGAGCACATCGTGGAGGTCTCGAAGAGTCAGGGGTTTTTGCAATATAGCAGTCGCGCCGCAGTGGATGAGGGACAATTCCCCAGGGGCGAGCGCGCCCGAAACAAGAATGATTCGTGCACCTGGATGTTTCGCCAAAATGTTGCGACATGCTGTCACACCATTGAGTCCGTCCATCAGGTAATCCATCACCACAACGTCGGGTTTGTGACGTTCGTAAGCACGAATTGCTTCCAGACCGGATCCTACGATTTCGACTACCTCATGATTTGAAACGTTAATCATTTCACCCAAGGTCCCCGCCACCCCTTTATCGTCCTCGGCAATCAATACGCGCACGTCATACTTGATGCAGAAGATTTTATACCAATCGCATCTGGAAATGCGGGTGCAGCAACGGCGCCATGCGCCTTCTCCTGCCACGCTCCTAAGAGACGAACCCCGACGACGGGTCGTGAAATCATGATGCGCTATGCTTTTCAGCTCCGACGAGTGCGATGCCATCTAACACGGCGACTGACGCGAGCGCGTAACGCAGCGTAATCGGTTCGCCGAGCAGGAGGTCAATTTGACGATCCGCGGAAAATGCGCGGTGCAGAGTTCGAACCTGCGACTTCTTGCGTGTGAAGCAGGCGCTCTACCACTGAGCTGATCGCGCAATCGGGAGAGCACGATACGAGCGCAAAATGGCAATTCCGGCGGAAACCAAGGCCGAAACAGGCCGTCGCAGATTCGGCCACGAGACGAGTCCATCCGACAACGTACAGGGCCCAGCCCCTCACTTCATTTTACGAAACGCATCGTGGAGTCTGCACCATGAATGCAAATTGAGGATCCTGACGACAACGTGCTCCATCTGGGTCGGAACCTCAATGGCGCCGCTCATCGGCTATTTTTTGTTTGCTCGCGGCTTCATTCGTCATCCCGAGACAATCGCTTGCCCGTAGTCCGCAGCGGAGTGCTTAGGATGCAACAGATCAGCACTCCGCAGAGTAGCGGCCAGAAGGTGTTACCAGTCTCTGGGACGGCAGAGGGAGCAATGTCCACGGTCGCCCTTGATAGGACCTCAGTGTCGGTTCTGAAGTTCGCCACGCCCGTCCGTCCACCGGAGAGTGCGACGGTCATTCGGACACCTCCGTAACCGCCAAGCGCCCCGCCAACCTTACTACCGAGCCCATCAATATCGGCAGCAAACTGCAGCCGGTCCCCTAGCGCGAATGCGCCCGGAGCGAATGTGATTTTCAAAGCTTTGGGATGCACACCGGTAAACGAAAAGAATACCTCAGCGGCGCTTAAGCCAAAACTTGAGCCAGGATCGAAAATAGGCGCGGTTTGATTGTGATAGTTCCCCACTCCATCAAGGTCGAAAAAGCCCGGTCCAGGCATCTTCAGCACGACAGCGGCAATTCGCTCGTCGGGCGCGCCGGACTGGAACTCAATACCCCAAAAACCAGGCGTCTGATTTGCAAATCCGGCGGCAAAGCCGCTTATGGCTGCCCCCTGCAGATCGGCAGCGAATAACAGTGAGATCAAGATCCAAGATATACGCGGCACCAGACGATTATGCCACGGGTTGCGCACGAGTTGTTTACCTAATCGTCTCGGCTCTTCGCTTTTGATGAAGCGAGTAAAACTGAAAGAATGCAGACACAGAACTTTTGCAGATTGCGAAATAACTTCCTCCCTCGGGTTGGATCTTGTCCGCCAATCTCGACGGAGTGCCTTTGTGGCAAATTCCAACTCGTGTTGTCAAGCCAATAGCACCCACTCAGGTTTGGCTGGATTGCCAAAGCGGTTCGCTTTTGCCAGCTTAGTCTCGTGACGAGTTTCGCTAATTACGTGAATCATGATGCGCTATGCTTCTCAGTTACGACGAGCGCGATGCCACCTAACACGGCGACTGACGCGAACACGTACCGCAGTGTAACCGGTTCGCCGAGCAGGAGGATTCCGCCAGTGGCCGCGAGGACTGGCACACTGAGCTGGACGGTTGCGGCACTCGTCCGTCCGAGGCGGACTGGCATTGAATCGGACAACACGCTGTACCAAATGACGTAACCGAGACCGGAGGTGATTGCTCCGGAGATCACGGCATAAGTGATTCCGTTGCGATCGAGTTGAATCCAAGGCAGCATGATGACGCTGAGCGCGGCAGCGAACGGGACGGCGCGCAGGAAGTTACCAGCGGTAGCGCTGGCCGGATCTTTCTCGCCCTTCCCGTGAAGCGAATATATGCCCCAAGCTATGCCAGCCCCGAGCATCAAACTCGAGGCAATCAACGGCGGAGCGGAGAGGCCGGGGAACAAAAGCATGACAAGTCCGCTTACCGCCGCGACAAGACCGACGATTTGGATCGCATGTAACCGTTCGCCTTTGCGCAAGCCCCACAAAATCATTGTGGCCTGAACCGCTCCAAAGAGAAGCAATGCGCCCGTCCCGGCAGAGAGACTATTATAGGCGAACGAAAAACCAGCGGCATAAGCGAAGAGCGCCAGCGCGGACGGCCAGTCGCCACCTTCCTTCCATGCCGCGTTGCGTATCTTCATGATGAACCACAGCGCCGCTGCGCCAGAGAAGATGCGGATGAACGTAAAGCTCGCCGCGTCGATGCTGGTTTGTTTGAGCGCCGCTCGGCAGAGCAGCGAGTTAGCCGCGAACGCGATCATCGCGAGCAGCGTCAGGATGAAAAGTCGTGCCAGTTTCACCGCTTTCTCTCGCGAGGTGAAATCCACACCGCGAGAGGAACTCATAGCCGGATTTTCCCAATAACTGAAGCCAGACTTCCTACAGGATTGGCATCAATTATCGACAGCTGCAAAAGCTTTCGCGAGTTACGAGGCAATTGAGTCGGTAAGACTTAAAATTAAGAAAACGCCGAACGCCCAACGCTCAACGCTCAACGCTCAACGCTCAATGTCGAATGGCGAAGGCTTAGACTCGTTAGGCGGTCACCGAAGAATTCCTCCGTCGATGACGAATTCGGCACACGAGAAGCCGGTTACGCCTCGCCGCCGAAGGTAACGTGATCGTCGAGGTCCAGTAAGTCGAACCATGTTTTCACGTCTTCGCGGGTCTTACTGAATTCACCGACACGCTTGGCGAAAAACTCCAGCGTTTCCACGTCGCCGTCCGGACCGCGTTCGTTGAAGTAAGCGCTCCACTGCTGGATTTCCCATGGAGTGTGTTTGTGGGGCGCGTTCTGCTCAATCCACGCCAGCATTTCGCCGTCGCCTTTTCCCGTCGCGAGTTCGGCTTTCAAAGCTTCGGGGGTTATCCCGGTGAAACGAAACCAATGATAGTCGGCTGGGTTGTTGTATTTGAATTCACCCGCTATTCCGGCGATCTCGGCGCGGCCTTTATCGAGGATGCGGGCGAGCACAACGTAGCCGCCGAGACGCACCCGCGGACTGCGTGGCGGACGTTGGGTGAGGTTCGGGGCGTGATTCAATGTTGCATTCATGCCGGAACTTATCAGCGGTGCGCGTTTCGTCACTTGCGCCGCGGCGAGCCGCCCAGTTCCGCGTATCGCGGACATGTCACGAGGTGATCGTTGGCCATGCCGGTTGCTTGCATCAATGCGTAGCAGATCGTTGAGCCCACGAATTTGAATCCTCGCCGCAGTAGATCGCGGCTCATCGCGTCGGATTCCGCAGTGCGCGCGGGCACCTCCGCCAGGGTTGGCCAGCGGTTCTGCTTTGGTTTGCCGCCGACAAAGCTCCACAGGTAAGCGTCGAAAGTCGTTTCTTCCCGCACTGCGAGAAACGCCTTTGCGTTCTGGACGGTGGCCGCGATCTTCAGTCGGTTGCGCACGATCCCGGCGTCGCCAAGCAACCGCTTCACATCGCGCGGGCCGTAGCGGGCGATCTTTTCCGCGTGAAATCCATCGAACGCTTTCCGATAGTTCTCCCGTTTCTTTAAAATGGTGATCCAGCTCAGGCCCGCCTGTGCGCCTTCGAGGGTGAGAAACTCGAAGAGCATCCGATCATCGTGCACAGGGACGCCCCATTCCTCATCGTGATAGACGATGGCTGGCTCAGTAGTGGCCCAAGGACAACGCGGCACTCGCCGAGCATGCGCGATTGTTGCCGCAGGTGAACAGCAAATTGAGTCGCGCGCGGACTCGGTTGATTTTTTAGTTGATCTTTCCAGAATGAACGTTCTGGACGAACGCAAGACGCTGCGCGATAGCGCCCGCTTGGCCTTGCAGCTTCTGGATTAAAAAATTTGAACAACCGTTCTTAAATAAACACAAACAAAACGTCCTATGAAAAACAAAACCATCCTCATCACTGGCGGCACGACCGGAATCGGTCTGGCCACCGCTCAACTCCTTTCCGCCGAAGGCGCCAAGGTCATCGTCACCGGCCGCAACCCGGAGACTCTGGCCGCGGCGCAGAAGAAAATGCCCGGCGTGGCAGTCATTAAGTCTGACTCCGCTTCCCTGAGCGCCGCTCAGTCACTCGGGGACGAAGTCAAGAAGCACACCGACCGTCTCGACAGCGCGTTCCTGAATGCCGGCGTCGCTCAGTTCGGTCCGATCGAAGCGATGACGCCGCAACAATATGACGACATGTTCAATATCAACGTGCGCGGGCCGTTCTTTCAGCTGCAATCGCTGCTGCCGCTCCTCAGCAATCCCAGCGCTGTGGTGTTCACCTCGTCTGCTGCCGCTTCACTTGCCCTTCCTGCGACGTCTCTCTATTCCGCGACGAAGGCCGCGGTTGTATCTTTTGGGAAAACGCTTGCCGCCGAGCTCGCCCCCCGTGGCATTCGAGTCAACGTGTTGAGTCCGGGCCCGGTTGCTACACCCATCGTCAACAAAGTTGGCATTTCGGACGAAGGGAAGGATGAGTTCGCGAACAAGACTCTCCTGAAACGTTGGGGAAAGTCCGATGAGGTTGCCAAGCTCGCTCGCTTCTTACTTTCCGACGATTCCAGCTTCGTCGTCGGCGCGGAAATGCTCATTGATGGCGGTGCCCGCTGGGGTTGAGCGATTCCTCCGTGGTCAGTGCCGCTGGGTCGCAAGAAAAAATTTGGCCGCTCGGTGAATGGGGGAAGCTAACCTTTCTATGCTGAGAAATCGGACGCCGTAATAATCAGCAAGCGCTTCTCGAGCTCGCCACGAGACGAGTCCGTGTCGCCGAGGCTACCGGACCCGACTGGCATTAAGGCCGAAGTCTCCTTTCGGACGGGGGACAAGAAGTGTATCAGTACATATGTCAGATCCCCGAAACGTTGCCCATGCTAAGAAAGTCACCCAGGAGAAACATCATCACGAGGCAAAGCCCCCTGCGAAACCGCGGAAAGAAAAAAAGACCTCAGATGCGCCGCAGAATCAGCATGCTGAAATCGCATCAACCCCGGCAAATACAGAAGCCGCGAAAAGGGAGCATCAGCCAGGCGATTTGGAAAAGTCTCTGGCCGTTCTCGCCAAGCTCAAGGACATGGAATTTCATTCCCGCGCCAATATCGAGACGCTCGCGGAGCTCAGTTTGACGATTGAAGAACAGCTAAAACAGCGAGAGTTTTCGGAAGCAATTGGAGCTCTCTATTCGGCGCAAGATGGCTTTCATTCAAAGATCGCTGCGTTCATCGAAACTTACCAAGCGAAGTGCGACACTCTTAAGTAACCCGGAGCCGCGGGTAAGCCGTGAGTTCGGGACAAGCATAGATGGCGATTTCGGGGCCGCCCTGCGGCGCGTCGCCGGCAACAGCTCTTTTTTCGAGCCTCCGCCTCTGGCGCTGAATTCGGGCAAAAGCCGCATTAAGATCGACAAGATTAGGGAGTCGGTAAGAATGACGTGACATTCATGAAGTTTCGTAATTAACTCGGAACCTAATCCGCGATTTGTGATCGCGGTAGGAGGGAGCATTATTGATGTCATATGAAGCTTAAGAAGCTCACGAAAAAGATCCGGTTGCTCGAAGCGCGCTTGCAAAAGGGCGCGAAGAGGCTTGCCAAGCTGAAACGAAAACTCGGTGCGGCAACGAAAACAGGCGTGAGCAGAAGCAAAAAGAAATCGACGGCTCGCCGGGCTGGTAGGTCTTCCACAACAATGCCAAAAAAGGGACGCCGCCTAACAACAAAGCCTCAAGTGAGACCGGCGGCCGCGAAACGACCGAGTGCTGCCAAAAAAGTGAAAAGAAAACTCAATCTCTCACCAGAACGCCGTGCGCAACTCGCGGCTGCGATGAAAGCCCGGTGGGCGGCCAAGAGAGCGGCGGCTGAGGCGAATCCGCAAGACACCTCGAGCAGTCTCGATTTTACGCTTGGGCAGGCCTCTCAGGCGCCATAGAGCAAGCGTTCCCGCTGCGGACACCGCTGGAGAAATTTATTCCGCGGCGACGTGGGCGCCTTTTGCGGCGACGGAACGACCGACGTGCTGGTGAAATTCCTGTAAACCAAAGACCGAACGCCGAACACCCAATGTCGAACTCAGACAGAGGAGCGCGCTAGTGACGGATATTTCTCAATGCTATCGTCGCGCCGTGTTGTGCCGATAAGCGTCAATGCTGTGCCCGCGCTTGCAACGGCCAACGCCGCGCCGATCGCCATGATCGCTCTGAAGCCGGACACAAAAGATTCATCGACCGCTCGGCGGACTAGCTGTCGAGTTGCCGGATCCTGATTTTCCGGAAGGGCGGCGGCTGCGAGCTTCGTGCGTTGAGCCTGCAACGATTGCGACACTGCGGCCGGCAGCTTCCATCCCGCCATTCGCCGGTCGAGCCCATCATTGAAAACATGGAGCATCACGATTCCAAGAACCGCGATGGCGAGGAGCCCAGCCGACCTCGCGATCGCGTTGTTGACGCCGGATGCAACGCCGACACGGCTCTGTGCAACGGAATTCATCACCGTCGTGGTAAGAGGAGCCACGCTTACCGCCATGCCTAACCCGAGAACCACGGTAGGTGGGAAAAAATTTGTCCAGTAGCTGCCGCCCACGCCTGGCACCATAAAAAGCGCAAAGCCAAACGCGGCGATCAACGGACCGATAATGAGCGGAAGCTTCGGCCCGTATCTTGCAACAAGCCCGCCCGACCAACGCGAAAGGAAAGAAATGATCAAGATGAAGGGCAACAGAGCCGCGCCTGCAGCGGTGGCTGAGGTACTGCTGAACCTGAATCAAATTCAGAGGCAGGAAGAACAGCGTCCCACCGAGCGCCGCGTAGAGCAAGAACGTCAGCAGGTTCGCTCCCGTAAACGTGCGGGAGCGGAATAGCGGGAGCGGCAACATCGGCTGAGAAAGTCGCGCCTCGACGAACAGGAAGACAATGATAAGCACAGCCGCAGCGATGAGGATAACAACGACTGATCGATCGGTGAAACCGAGTCGCGAAGATTCGATTAACCCGTAAACTAGCGCGCCCAAACCGACCGCGGCCAAAATTGCACCCAACCAGTCAACTCGCGTGTTTTCCTTGTCCGAATTTTCCGCGATGTGCCGAAGCGAAATCAGGATGACGACAAGGGCGAGCGGAAGATTGATGAAAAACACGGCGCGCCATGAGACATGTTCGATCAACCATCCGCCGATCACCGGCCCAATGCCGGTAGTGATCGCGCTAAAGCCCGACCAGGTACCGATGGCGCGTCCACGTTCCTTCTCCGAAAAGGAACTGCTGATAATAGCAAGACTGCCTGGAACGAGCAGCGCTGCGCCGAGTCCCTGAAGTGCACGGGCGGCGATCAGTTGACGAATATCCGCCGCAAACCCACACGCGGCCGAAGCCAACGCGAAGAGCGCAACGCCAATCACAAAAACGCGGCGACGCCCGTAGTGATCGCCGAGCGAACCGCCAACGAGCAGGAGGGCAGAGAGCAAAAGTGAGTAGGCTTCAATCACCCATTGCATGTCCACGGCGGTCGCATTGAGGCTCGTTTGCAGCGCGGGCAACGCAACGTTGACGACGGTGCTATCGATGAAGGCCATGCTGGAAGCCAGAATTGTGGCTGCGAGCACCCAGCGACCGCGCGATTTCGGACACGGCGCTGTCGCCGGCCGCGACCGGATTACGTTCTCGTCACAAGGTTCTCGGACAACTGCCCACATATTGGTGGCTTATCATCGCCAAACCATCTTCTCACTTGCACGGCTTTCTAACTTTAATATTCGCAAAACGCCTCGTCAGGATAGCAGTACAACCAGCGCTCGCCGGGCTGGGCGGACGCGATGACCGGATGTTCGGTGGTGTGCGCGTGTTTGCTCGCGTGCCGGTTCGGCGAGCTGTCACAGCAGAGTGTCACGCCGCACTGCTGACACGTGCGCAGATGCACCCACTGCGCGCCGATCTTCACGCATTCAGCGCATTCGCGGTGTTCCGGCTGCTTAACCGCCGTGATCGCGTTGAGATGAGAACAACCTCGGTCAGGCATCATCTTATTCTCGCAGTACTTGATGAACGGCGGCGACGGCAATGGATCCTTCGCCCACCGCCGAAGCGACTCGTTTAATATTACCCGCGCGAACATCGCCGACTGCGAATACTCCTGGCAAACTTGTCTCGAGCAGGTAAGGCGACCGGGCCAGTGGCCAATGCGCAGTCGTTAGGTCGTCGCGCGACAGGTCTGTGCCCGTCTTGATGAATCCGTTTGCATCAAGAAGAACACAGCCATCGAGCCATTTAGAATTTGGCTCTGCGCCAGCCATAACAAAGACGTGGCGAATGTCACGCGTCTCGGTTTTCCCCGTCCGTTTGTCGCGCCACTGCACGCGCTCGAGATGATCGTTTCCTTCGAGGGCGACGATCTCGGTGCATGTCCGTAAATCGATTGCCGGGTTGTCTTCGATGCGCCGGACGAGATATCGCGACATGCTTGCGGCCAATCCGTCGGACCGCACCAGCATGTGGACACGTTTGGAACTCTGCGAGAGGAACACGGCGGCCTGGCCCGCGGAGTTGCCGCCGCCCACGACGATGACTTCTTCGTCCCGGCACAGTTGCGATTCGACAAACGTCGCGCCGTAATAAATGCCTGCACCCTCGAATTTCGAGACATTGTCGATCGACAGCCGCCGGTAGACCGCGCCGGTGGCGATGATAACGCTCCGTGCCGGCACGCGCTGACCATCGTCCATTTCAAGCACGTACGGTTTCCGGTCGCACGCGAGTTTCTTGCCGCACTTCGCGATCATGATCTGCGCTCCGAATTTTTGAGCTTGCGTGTAGGCGCGTCCAGCGAGCTCCTGTCCTGAGATGCCTGTCGGAAAACCAAGATAATTTTCAATTTTGGAACTCGAGCCCGCTTGACCGCCCGGCGCTTCGGACTCCAGGACGAGTACGTCCAATCCTTCCGACGCGCCGTAAACCGCCGCGGCCAGTCCAGATGGTCCGGCGCCTACAACAATGAGATCGCGCACATGCGTTCGATCGATCGCTTCATTGAACCCGAGGCAATCGGCGATTTCCCGATTGGTTGGATTGCGCAACACGGATTGGCCACGACAGATCACAACAGGGATGTCGTCGAGACTAACCTGAAAACGATCGAGCAAAGCCTGGACGTCGGGATCGCGATCAAGATCGACATAGGCATGCGGATAACCGTTGCGGGTGAGAAATTCCCTGATGCGCAAGGTCTCGGCGGAATGGTCCGAGCCAATGAGCACCGCATCGCCGACTTGATGCGCGATGAGCTCAACACGACGGAGAATGAACGCGCGCATCAAAATGTCGCTCAGCTCGGTGTCGGTTTGCACTAGCGCGAGCAATTGTTCGCGCCCGACTTCGATTACTTCACCATCTTCGCTCGCCCGGATCCGAGTGAATTGGCGCCGGCCGGAGAGGAGATTGACTTCGCCGGTGAACTGCCCGGGCTGAAGAGTCGCAATGAGTGACTCGGTTGGAGCTAACGAGCTGATGACGTTGATTTTACCTTCGGTGACGACGAAGAACCGGACTTGATCTCCAACGTTCAATAGAACCTCGCCAGGCTGAACTCGGCGCCTGTGCCCGCGCGAAGCGATGCGCGCTATCTGCGCCTCCGTTAGTGTTGGAAACACTTGCTCGACGCGATTTGTGAGCGTCAACGGCATTTCAATGATCGGCGGGGCCATCGCGGATTCTTGTTTAGTTAAGATTTAAAGGGCCCTTCGAGCACGCTTTCCGAAAGTTTACGGCGATCATTCGGACTTTCGCGCTGTTGCAATTTTTCAGGGAGCAATTCCTTCGGTCCCGGTTTGCCGACCACAGCCATCGCTTCGACTTGAAATTCCTCGGGTATCCGCAACTCTTTTTGCGCCCGTTCGTAATCGAAGCCTTCCATTCCGTGCACCACAAAACCTTGCTGAAAACCTTGAAGCGCGAAATTCTCCCAAGCCGCTCCGGTATCATAGGAATGCGTGATCGACGGTTCGTCGTTGTGATCAAACATCTTTCGCGAAATGAACACGACCAGGACAGCAGCATTCTTTGCCCAGGTTTTATTTCCTTCGACGAGTAAATCCAAGAACGTCTGCCAATGCTCTGTGCCGCGACGAGCATAAAGGGCGCGCCATTGCTGGGCGTTGAATGAAGATGGAGCCCAGCGTGCCGCTTCGAAGAGTCGCATCAGTTCCTCTCGCGAGATTTCTTCTCCGGACATCGCGCGCGGCGACCAGCGATCGAGCAGAAGTCTTTCGATCTGGTGATCTGCCTTTCGAATTTCGCTGCCCTTAATCATTTCAATTTCATCAGCCATCCTGCTTCGCGCTGATGCGCTTCGCAGGATTGCCCTGATTCCTTGCGCGAAGCAGGATGCCCTCCGAAGCTTCAGCGAAGGAGGGCGGCCATTGTATTACGTCTACCTTATTGAGAGCGTTTCTGCGCAAGGTGAGCGCTATTTGGGAATGACCATTGATCTTAAACAGCGTCTCCAAGAACACAACGCCGGAAAATCTTCCCATACTTCACAATTCAGGCCATGGAAGCTGAAGACGTATATCGCGTTCACTGATCGGGCCAAGGCGGAAGCTTTCGAGCATTATCTTAAATCCGGGTCGGGCCACGCATTCGCCCGTAAGCACCTATGGTAATCCACTGCGCAAAGTTTTCCTAAGCCGCTCTGAATGCTCTCCGAGGTTTCAGCGAAGGAGGGCCTTTATCCTGTCAGCCTATCTAACCATTCCCGCGCAGTTTTGACGTCGTCCTGCGTCAATTCATGGCCGTCTTCGAAAAAACGGATCGTGACATCCGCTCCCGCGGCGCGCAAGAGTTCTGCCAGCTGTTTCGTCTCGGATGCGGAGACGATCGGATCAATTGTTCCCGCGCCAATCCATACGCGCACGGAAGAAAGGTTTGGCTCGGTCTCAGGAGTTAAAGGCACCATCGCTCTAAATAAGATAGCAGCGGACAATATTTCCGGACGAAGCAATAGCATGCTCGCGGCGATGTTGGCGCCGTTAGAATAGCCGACGGCAACGATCTTTTTCATGTCGATCTTGTAGAACTGCGCCGTGGCGACCACAAAGTCGGCCAATTCATGCGTGCGTGTTCGCAAATCTTCCAAATCAAACACGCCCTCGGCCAGACGTTGAAAGAATCGCGGCATCCCGCTCTCCAGCACCTTCCCGCGCGGGCTAAGTAACGAAGCGTTCGGATCGAGCTCGCGTCCGAGCGGGATGAGGTCGCGCTCGTTTCCGCCGGTGCCGTGCAAAAGCAACAGCGTGCGCTCCGAGCTGCCGGGAACAAATTCGTGAATGAAATCTGGCTGCGGCGTCATGATTTACCTGGCGCTTGAATCGGTGGAAGGATTTTTTCGATCTGCGAACGCGAGGATTCCATCCAGGGGGGAAGCTGTAAGTGCGTGCCGAGCTCTTTCAGCTTTTCGTCCAGGCTAAAACCGGGAGGCTCGGTCGCGATCTCGAAAAGTACGCCGCCAGGCTCGCGGAAATAAATGGAATGAAAGTAAGTGCGATCAATCACTGGCGTTACATTATAACCAAGGTTGACCAGATGTTCGCGCCACTTGAGCTGCTCGGCATCGCCCTTCGAGCGAAACGCAATATGATGGACCGAACCCGCAGCGACCCGCCCCATCTGAGTATCGGGTAAACAAAGCAGATCAACGATTCTGCCCGGTGACGTGTCGTCCGGCGCGGCGAAGCGAAAGCGGTTCCCCGATTGCTCGATCAAACGATAACCGAAGCTGTCCGTGAGTAATCGTGCAGTTCTTTCGTAACCTTCCAAGGCGGCCGACACACTGTGGAAGCCGTGAAGCGCGTGCTCTGATGGAACGGGGCTGTCCGGCCACGGCTCAATCTGTGCGAGAGAACTCGAAGCGATTAACTCGATAAAAAGTCCGTCTGGATCGGTAAACCGAATCACGTCTTCTCCGAAGCGCAGCAAGGTCCTTTCTGCCGGAACTTGATGCTGCTTAAAGCGCTCCAGCCAGTAGTTAATCGAGCTCGGTGAAATGGCGAACGCCGTCGCCTCGATTTGGCCGGTGCCGCGAATTCCGCGCTGTGCGCCCGGCCACGGAAAAAATGTCAGGATGGTCCCCGGCGTCCCGCGTCCATCGCCGAAATAGAAATGATACGTTCCCGGATCGTCGAAATTGACGGTGCGTTTGACGAAACGCAGACCGAGAAGTCCCACATAAAAATCCAGATTGCGTTGCGGATCGCTTGCGATCGCAGTGACATGATGAAGTCCGCGAATTTTGATATCCATGGAGTGATCTCATTGATCGACCCGACCTCAATACGCGTAAAGTCTATCTTTCTAATTGACCGCCTGTTGCGTACACCATCCGCTTCACGCCGGCCTTCGCCGAACTCCTCGCGAGCTTTGCTTGAAACCACCGGTGCTACGAAAAGGGGAGTTGAACGGATTAGACCCCAAAAATACGCCTTTAAAGACGCAATTTTTGGGCATAATTCTCGTTAGGGGTATTGATCGACCCTCTTGCGAAATCACAGTTCAGAACCGAGATTCGCAAATGCAAAATGCCATTGTTACGCTCTCTTTTTTCCTCATCGCCTCCACTTATTCACTTGGTCAACTTGAGACGACAGGTCGCGAGCGGGAATCCACAGCTAACGCTAAAGACGAGGAAGAAATCCAAAAGGTGTTAGCTCAGCAAGCAGAGGCGTGGAATCGGCACGACGCCAAAGCCTTTTCCATGGTCTTTGCTGAAGATGCCGATTTCACGAACGTAGTCGGGATGAGTGCGCACGGGCGGGCCGAAATCGAAAAATTTCATGCGCCGATGTTCGCAACCAGATTCAAAGACACGCACCTGAAGATTACCAACACCAAGATCAGATTCATTAAGCCGGACGTGGCGGCGGTTGATGCTTGGTGGGAGATGACAGGAGCCAAGACTCAAGAAGGTAAAGATATTCCATTGAGGAAGGGGCTGTTAAATTTCGTGATGACGAAAGAAGCCGGTCAATGGTTTATCACCGTCATGCACAACATGGATTTGCCCGCAGCAAACCCCTAACCAATCGAAACCGATTGCGCGCTGCTGAAAAGACAGGAGTCTAGACTTTTACAAATCGCCGCTCTGGCCGGTAGGGATATACCTCTGGGATTTCGCCGTCTCTGATCTTCTGCTGCATTGTACGCCAGAAATCTGCGCGAAAAATTTCGCCATGATATTCTAGAAGCGCGGCGAGCGCCGAATCTGGGAAGGTGAGGAATTGCAAAAATTCCTCGGGAAAAATGTCATTCTCGTGCACCGAAAACCACGGTTCGGCTGCCATTTCTTCTTCCGGCGTTCTCGCCACGGGCAAGTCGCGGAATTTGCAATCAGTCAGAAAGCAAAGCTCATCGTAATCGTAGAAAACGACGCGACCGTGACGCGTGACGCCAAAATTCTTCGTAAGCAAATCGCCGGGAAAAATGTTTGAGGCAGCGAGATCTTTGATTGATTGGCCGTAATCGCGACCAGCCACCGCGGCAACGCCGGAATCACTTTCTTTGAAAAACAAATTCAGCGGACGTATGCGGCGCTCGACGTAAGCGTGCGCGATCACCACGTCGGCACCGTCGATCTTTACAATCGAAGCAGCTTCGCGGAGAAGTTCGTGGAGGAGTTCGGGCTCGAAACGATCGCGCGCGATACGTAGATGCTCAAACTCGTGCGCTTCGACCAGACGCCCGGCGCGATCATGCTCGAAAACCAAGCGGTAACGTTGCATCACTTTTTCGCGCGTGATGTCTTTCGGAAAATCGAACCGATCTTTGATCAATTTGAAAACAACGTCGTAACTCGGCAGGGTGAACACAACCATCACCATTCCGCGCACTCCTTCGGCATTAACGAAGCGATCGCTGGACGCGCGCAGATGCGCGATAAAATCGCGATAGAATTCCGTTTTACCGTGCCGATGGAAACCGATCGCGTTGTAGAGATCGATAAGATGTTTGCGCGGCATCAATTGCCGGAGATAACGCACAAGCGCATAGGGACATTCGATTTCGACCCGAAAGTAGGAGCGCGTAAACGAGAACAAAATTGCGAGATCGACGTCTCCATGCAGAGCCGCGTCGAGCGTGATCCCGCACTCGTTTTCGTGGTGGAGACAAAGCGCGATCGGCAATGGCGATTCGTCACCGCGCAAAACGCGTCCAACAAGATATGCGCCACGCCCTCGATAAAAAACGCTCGGGATAATTTCCAGTTCGTACCGCGAAATATTCTTCCCGGACAATGCTTCGATTCGTGCCGCCGCTAATTCCACAGTTCCGCGCAAATCGCTCCAACAATCTTCGGCGAACGAATCCGTCAGCGCGCTGAACAACAGATCCGGCAGACCGTTGCCACGATACGTTCGCGCCACGTCGGTTGGCGCGTTCGTCGGCGGCGCATCGAAATCGGTATCGACGAACTCAATTGCCTGATCCACCCCGTCGGTGGCGAACACACGGCGTGTTAACGAATTAAAAAATGTCTCCGCGATTTCCCAAGTCGACGATTTTGCGATGAGCGAAGAATACACTGCTTTTGTCGCCGCCCAGATGCTGCGCTCTTCCAGGCGCGGGCCCATCAAGTTTTTGATTCGATTCGTTAGGTCATCGAGCACGTCATTGTAGAAATGTAGACGCTCGGCCGCATCGTCGAAGCTGCCGGCCCAGTCGCGCGCAAGAAAACGTTCGCGCGCGCGCCGCGTAATCGCATCGAAACGCGCTTGATATTCAAAGAAGGCTCGCTGCGCATTCTCCGCGCAATGGGCGGCGAGACGACTGTCGGTTAGGGCGGCGACATCGGTCGTAACCGGATCGCCACTCGATGTCGATTTTGCGCTCACGGTAGCTGCTCGGCTCCACGCGCGAGATTAAACATCCTGGAGTTAAGCGCGTAAAAATCAGCCAGGGTAACGAGCTGAAATTTGTAGCCCATTGCACCGAGCTCAGGTTGAAACTTAGCGATGTTGGCGCTGTCGAGTTTTTTCTTCAAGTTGAACACGCAGAACAATTGTAGGCCAAAATTCGCGGGATGATCACAAAAACAATCACCACGGCGCCTAAGGACAAGGAAGGCGATGCGCGATCGGTGTTTTCTCAAACCGCGCGGGACGGTTCCGGGTGGAATCTGATTGCGGCGACAACGGTAAGCACAACGAACAGCGCCAACACCACAAGCTGAGTGAGCTTGAATGGCGGCTCGGTCTGCGTCGGCGCCAGTACTTTCAAGGCAGGCGCTTTTTCGAACGCCTGCACGATTCCGACGAACACATTTAAATAGAGAGCGATCATTGCGCCGACCACATAGATCCAGCGCCACGCGCCGGCGAGCTCACGCCGACAGCGTGCGTAAATCGCAACTGCCAACACCACCAGTGATATGATACCGACTCCGTGGGACGGCATGAAGTGATGGGCCGGAAATCCGAAGCCGGTCACACTTGTCAGCACTGTGGTGATGAGGAACCATTTCGTCCAACCGTCGAGGCGTTTCCCGGCAAGCAGTCCGAACAGCACGACGAAGCCGGTAAAAATTCCGACAAGACTGATGAGCGTATGAATTGTTGTGTAGATCTGCAGTATCATACGTTCCTCCCTTTTGTGGCGCGACGCTTTGATGAACGCAAGCAATTCTTAGTTATCTTTGTGCGTGGTGCACATGCCGCGTCGCGCTCCTTTGTGGATGGTGCTTTCGTCGAGTGTTGGCCGCCGTTTTAAATATCGCGGTTAGTGCGGCGGTCATACTGCGCTGTGTCACTGGGTAATCCGACTAGTGCATTGTGTATCACTTGAACGAAAAGCAGGGCGAGCAGTGTTCTGGGGAGCGCACGCGCCCTCGCGTGCTGGTTTCGGCGCCTCGCCGAAACCAACTTGGCACGCACCGGAGTACCCCACGCCCCTGGGAAGAAAAAAAGTGCGCGATGACGAGGGCGTCATCGCCAGCACACGAGGCACGTGCGCTCCCCAGATGCGTGCCTCGCCTCGTGTGACTTCCGGCCTCGTCGTTGCGGAACGATTCTAAAAAAGACGGCTGCCGTTTGGAACGACGCGATCGGGGCTGAAGAGTACCACTGCACCTTTCTCATCAGGAAAGCCGAGCGTCAGAACCTCGGACATAAACTTCCCGATCTGTCGAGGCGGGAAATTGACGACTGCGGCGATTTGCCGGCCGATAATATCTTCGGCGTTGTAATGCGCTGTGATTTGGGCGCTGGACTTTCTCCGGCCGATTGTTGGTCCGAAGTCGATCAGCAACTTAAGAGCCGGTTTCCGCGCTTCGGGAAACGATTCCGCTTCGACGATCGTGCCAACACGTATGTCAACGGCAAGAAACTGCTCGAAGGCGATGAGCGGTGCTGGTGGAGCTTCGAGAGAATGGGATTCCTGCATTGTGCCTCCTTGGTGTGGGTACTGCACACTTGGGGAAACAGCCATCGACGGTTTACCCATTTCTTTATCCAAGACTGACTCGGTTCAGTAGGCGCATCAGCACCGCTACGCCGAGTCCCCAAGCGCCGTTCAGCAGCAGTCCGCCGACGATGACTTTCGGGTCCCAGCCGCCAGCGGGGCCCAAGCCCTTGATCGGCATTACTACGAACCACGCGATCACACTCGGACCCAGCGCACCGATCACGAGCGCTTTGATCCAATAGGCGCCACCACTCGAAGCACCGATCAGGGCCCACAACACGATTCCCCATAGGCCGCCCCAAGATGCCAGGGAAATCACCGCAGGTATATTTAGCGGTGGGACTGGCGTCATGTTCCAGGGGGCTCGCGGCGAAACACCGCCCGCGTAGAGCAGCCACAGCACACCTTGATGAAACACCAGTGTGGAAACAAAACCGGCGATGAATGCTTTCAGGTAGATCATGCGCGTCTCTCCTTTCGTTGTTTACAAGAACGGAATGTCCCGAGTTGCGACTCCAGTCATAAAGTTTGTTTATTTTTCTCGCCCAAGGTGTCCGAAGCGCTGACCCATGTGAAGTTCAAAATCTCATGGCCTCTGGCGTTTAGCGCCCGCTCCCTCGGCTCCGCTCCGATTAACCGACAACGGATAACGATTAACCGAAACGCGAAAGCGTTTCCCCATTAACCGATCCGGCCGCCCGCAGCGCGGATTGATTCGATCGCAGCCCGCTCTAGGGGGCAGCTCAAGCGCGACGGTACGCACTTGCTCCCTCCGATTCGCGCCACACGTTTTCGGCGCTGATGCAGATGCGTACCTTAAGGCGCTATGCGGGACGTGAGTGTGTCGTTATGGAAGGAGCTGTGCTCGCGCAGTTGGAGCCAGCCACCCTGGCCTTTCGCAGTTTGTGCCACGCTGTTGATTTCGCTCGTGGCATAATCTTGCCACGATTTATAACGCAAGATCGTAAAGTAACGCCACGCCCCGCCTTCCAGATGCTGCATCAGAACTGCGCCAACGGCGAGATCGTTCGAGGCTGATGGAGGTTCACTCAGGAATTTCTCCAGCGCATCCTCGTGGCCGGGCACCGGACGATAAACTGAAACGACATACACCGATCCCGCGCTATTACTTTTGCCCTCATCATCGAGACCCATGGCTTTGGTGAATTCTGCCCAGGATGGACCATTGACAAAGGTATCGTCATGCCAATCGCTCAGCGTTTTCATGGCTGCGCCCCGTGGATTGCCGGCAGCTTCCACCGTTGTCTTGGTGCCCATGTGTTGAATGGCGACGTAATCCCACGGCGCGCCATCTTCGTGTCGAAGCACCAATAGATGACCTGCCATCGGCGTATCCGAAGCCGGCGTCTTTAGGAAGTTCGCCAGCTCGGAAGCTTTGCCGGGCGCAGCGTGATTAAAATGAACGTGGTAAACTTCCGTTCGAGCGGGCGCGGCGGCGGCCGAACTGGGCTTTGCCGCGGCTGAACTTTGCCCAAGCGCGCTTGCGCTAATGAGGCCGAGGAATGCGAAGAATACTAGAATGCGTGAATACATGGATGTTCTCCTGGTTGAGGTTGTCGTGAGTGGTGACGCGTTTGTAAGAAACCGTGGAATCATTGTCAATATTCCACGTCCGAGCGGCAACGCGGTAACACCAATTTGCAGAGGTCGCTTCGGACCTAAAAGAGTCCGCCAAATAAGGCGACAGTTGCGGCACCCGCGCCTCCGCCGCGCCGCTCAGGAGTCGTTTTGCATCAGTTGCATCACCGGATGAATCTCCCAGACGGCAAGGCGGCGATCGTAATCGCGTCGGTTGGTGTGAGGGTTGCGGCTGGCGTGTTCAACGTCGTAAAAGGCTCTTCCGACTACGGTCACGATTGGATGTCGGGTCACGTGCATTGTATCTCTGTCGCCCGGAAGAAGCGTGAATCGTGCATTTGTCCAGGCAAACACCGCCGTGCGGAGTTGGAAGCAAATCGGGGTCGGAGCTTACTATTGACAGTTTGTGACGAAAGGAACTCTGACCCCCATCAGAAATCCTTTCGACAGGCCTCGTTGGAGTAGAACTACCAGGTAATCGCTTGCGTGAAGATCTGCATGCTCGCCCCATCACGGGTATCGGTCCAGGCGGCATGTACTACAGCATCGGGTCCGGACACTAGCTGAGTATAGTCGCCAAAGAAACCGCAGTTCGGAAAGCCTACGCAGGGGTTAAATGCAGTGTCACTGACAGCCACCTGCGTCGGGAATGTCTTGCCGCCGTCGATGGATTTACCGACGAAATACTCCACTTTGGTGTTAAACGGGTCATTGCGGTCATCATACCAGCCCGTGTACACCGCGCCACTCGGGGTCGCAGTCGCCCAAGCGAAGAAGTGATCTTTGCCGTCATTAAAGGGGTCATTATTGACACGGTGAACCGAGGATGCGCCGGTGAGCGTGTCCACGACGGCAAGGTAAACGCTAGGAGTGCTCTCGAGCGAACCGCCAGCAAGGTGACTCGCCGAGAAGGCGCAATAGGCAGTATCACCATTGATTCCGCATCCAGGGGCTATTGCGCCCGCGTCTCGGAAGCTCCACTGGATATTGTTTAGTCCATTGTACACGAAAGTCGCGACAGGTTTATTGCGAACCACCCACTTGCCACCTTGCAGCGTGGATTCCCACATCGTGGTAAAGGGGCCGGAAAAATCGTCGAAGAAAATGTGTGGCGTGCCATGGCTATCGATGACCATGTCAGAGAACTGCTCTTGTGTCAGCGAGCCACTCACCAATCTCGGGGCCGAGAAGGGCAACCCTGCGCCACGAGAATGCGATTCCAGGATCGCTGAGGAGAACGGAGGAACAGTCGCATTCCCGTCCACGCAACGTTTTCCATTGCAAAAGAGTGTGTAGTAAACATAGATCGTGCCCTTGTTCGGGCTGCCGGGCACGTCATCCACGGTGATCAGCGGCTTATCGAGCGTGCCGGGACAGTTAACGGTTGTGAAATTGCCATTGCAGGGCTGATCGTCGATGGGAGTCGGGAGCAGAGAGGTGTAGGTGCCATTAGCAAAGCCTTGGGTCAGCTCGATCTCAGTGTCCATATTGATGTAGTTGTTTGCAAAGTCGAAAATTAGGTTGCCCGTTATGGTAGACAAAAAGCTGTGGCCTACCATGTCAAATGCCACGCCCGGATCACTCTGAAAGCTGAGAGGAAGAAAGCCGGTGGCAGGGTCAGCTCCCCCCACCATGGAATCATCCGTCCAGGTTGCCCCATTCGTCGTTGAGACGTGGTAGAACATGTGGTCATAGTTCTCGCGGAAGTCATTCGACATCACCACATAGTCATTCCCGCTCGTGGGGGAAACAGCGCCCGCAATTTCGGCTTTCGGCCACGGATTGCGGTCTTGATTTACCTGAACGTTTGACCCTTTGAGGAGGGACGCGTTGGTTTGGATCTTCAGCACTTTCCCCTTGGGAAGCACGGCACCATCACGATCAAACGGCGCCCGATGGTGCGATTGCACATATTTGACAAAAGACGCCAGGTCCGTGGGTGCTGGTTCTTGAGCGTTTACCGGCTGTCCCCAAAGCAGGGTACCGAGCAGCGCAACAACTGCTGCGCACATTATTTCAAAGTTGATTTTCATCTTGCTACGTTTGTAAATCAAGCGGGTTCGCGCGTGTCAAGCATCATTAGAAATGTCCGCTTTTTTAGTGACCTGTCCCGCGGCAGCAGTTCTGTCGTCGCACCAGTTGGAGTGGGAATTGGGGTATCTTCGTGGACGTTGAAGCGTTGAAGCGTTGAAGCGTTGAAGAGAAAGATCTCCAAGCCGCAGCGGGCTCGCGAACGCTTTTGGAGTTGTCGGGCAGCTGCCGGACGACATAGATGGGTTAAGCCGAGAGGCCGGAAAGATCGCCTACGCGCAAGGCTACGGCGCGACAGAACGGGAGCGCTTGAGTCAAATCGCATCTGACTTAAAGAAATAGAGGGAATTCTGTAGCGCTGCAAAGGCGCCGCCGCCAGATCAGGGCTCGTTTTGCATCAGTTTCATCACCGGATGAATCTGCCAAACCGCCAAGGATGAATCACTCGAAGACAGCGACTGAATCGGAGGTCATAGGTCCGATTTCAGATGGCCGATTTCAGATGTCAGATGTCAGAAGGAACGAAACCCGCCCCGGAAACCTTCCAGTTCGGGCAGTTCGGCTAACGAAACCGGCAGTTTTGCTTGTTAGCAAAGGGGTTTTGCTAACTTTACGCGTCGCTTTGCTTGTTAGCAGAACGACTTTGCTTGTTAGCGAAATGACTTTGCTTGTTAGCAAAATGACTTTGCTTGTTAGCAGAACGACTTTGCTTGTTAGCAAAATGACTTTGCTTGTTAGCAGAACGACTTTGCTTGTTAGCAAAATGACTTTGCTTGTTAGCAGAATGACTTTGCTTGTTAGCAAAATGACTTTGCTCATTAGCAAAATGACTTTGCTTGTTAGCAAAATGACTTTGCTCATTAGCAAAACGACTTTGCTTGTTAGCGAAATGACTTTGCTTGTTAGCAAAATGGCGAAAATCGCTATCGCGCCCGTCTTTTTAGGCGCTTTGCAAGAGGCGGAAATCATCGGGGTTGATCCGCCGTTTGTGCCTTGGCGGCTGTAACTTACGACGACATAGCGCTAAATCTTGACAGTGAAGGTCGCAATCATGGCACGGGCATTGCTCTACATTGACGCCAGCAAATACCTGTGTTAAGCGTAAGAGTTAAACTGGGTTTGCTAAATCCTAAAGAAAGGAGGGAAAAGTTATGCCATTAATAAGAACAAGCAGAAGCTACGGTAAGTTAACTGATCCGAAGCTGTTGGGATTCTTCGGAGGAACGATCGACGGATTGACCAGCAATCCTGATCTGCCGACTCCGCCGGTGCTTCCGGCCGCGTTGACTCCGCTGAGGACGGCCTTTGATCAGGCCATCGTTAAGGCGAAGGCAGGCGGTCCAGTAGAGACGGCGTTAAAAAACGCCGCCCGGATGGCCGTCATGGCTGCGCTCGATAAGAACGCCAGCTATGTGGACATCAACTGCGATGGTGACCTGGCCATTCTTCTGAGTTCCGGCTACCAGGCAGTGAGTACCAACCGCGCGCAAACCACGCTCGCGGCACCGGTCATCCTGCGCGTGGAGAACGCCGGTAGCGGCGCGCTCAAAGTGCGAGTGGAGCCTGATTCGACCGTGAAATCGTTCATGGGTCGGGTCAAACAGGCCAGCGGCAGCGAGTTTGGACCGAATATCTCGTTCAAGAACTCAAAGTCGATCCTGTTCAACGGCCTGACCGCGGGAGTGAGCTACGTTCTGCAATTGTGTGCCGTCGGTGGTAGCAATGGGCAGAGCGACTGGACCACGAGCGGGCCGAACATGGCGCTGTAGGTGGTCCGAGCCGGACTGGCACCGGAGAACTCGTGAAACGTTCGGCGAGATACCGTGGAGGGAGAAGTACAATCCCCCGCGGTATGGCCCCTGAACAAACAGAACGCTCTTTTCCGATATGAACAAAAGACTTTCAAAACGTGGTTCGACTAAACCCGAGCCCGAGTCACCCGACGTAATGTTTGCGATCATCTGGATAATCTTCGGCTTGCTCGCCGTGATCGCAATCCTGCCCTTATTGGCTCGTAGGTGATTCCGCTTCGCGCCAATTGACTTTAAGCTCTGACCTCAGATGTCAGATGTCAGATGTCAGAGGTCCGATTGCCCGATGTCCGAGGTCCGATGTCCGAGGTCCGAGGTCCGAAGGAAGGAAAACCTCCTAGCCGCCGCCTGCTCAGCCTGCCCGCCGTGGCGGGCGAAGGCTTTCGGAGTCGTCCAGTTGAAACTCTCTCGTTGCCCACATTATTTCTATATTCGAATTCTGTGAACAAACCGGTCGCCTCCGTGCGCTGTTTTATTACCAAGTGTGCCCAGAACCATGCCCCCCTGATGCCCTGCACCATTGGATTAGTTAGGCGATACCGTCGGGCGACAATGCATCCTCGTGGCCCAACACCCCAGCACGGTGTCCAAAGTCGTATGGTTGCTGATGCGGGCCCACCAGCCGGACAAGTTCTCCGTAGGACTGACCGAGCGTTTCGCGTGGCGAACCGTTAGGCGAGCGACTCACTCTCGGTCGATCATTTCAAGATTTTCGGGAGAGCAAACCCGCGTCGAACCGTCGTCGACCAACACTACGACGGCGTTAAACGAGGTCACATGCGTCTGCACGCTGCCGGTTTTGCCGACAAATTCCGCGTGAGATGACGAGTCCGGAAATGTCACGCGCACTATCCTCACGCGCGCGCCAACGGCGAATTGCGGCGTAATTTGCTTGCTCATTCGTAAGCGTGCTCACCGTCGTCGGGCGAAGGATTAGGCATAGCAAGGATGGCGTTAGCGCGTCGTCGATTCGTCTACAGAATCGAATCGCTCCCGAGATCGTGTATTCGCGAATCTGCCGTCTGCGTCTGCGTTGGTGACAAACAAATCCCCACCTGACACCGCGATGCGAGTGGGGCCTCTCACTCCCGAGAGGGGTTCATCGTCGCCCCGGAAATCGTATATTCGCCAATCGTGTTGCCGCTAAAGTTCGTGGCAAAGATTTGCGCGTGGGCGGTTGCGGGCATGGCGCAGGGCGCCGCAGACGCAGCCAAGCCAGAAAGCATCAATCGTATATTTATAGGGTTCCTTTCGAAACCGAAGGGGAAAAGTCATTTCAGCATGACCCGCTGCGACCCTGCGCCGGAACACCTTGGCCTATTCGGATGTGCCTCGATCTTTGCGAGTTCGGCTTACGAATGTCAAGAATTTTCACTCTTTCAATAGCCGTAGTGCAGCCCTGAATAGCCATAGTACAGCCCCTACGACACTGCAACCCTGCGATCTTGATTCCTGATAATCGAGCAGCAATGATTCACTGCCTTCGGGCGGCTAAGGCTGCGTGAAGCACTGCCACATTGAATCTTTGCTACACTGCTACACCGCAAAAGGTTTCAATGTTTCAGGTGATTCAATGCTTCATTGCTAATCCAGCAACCCGATTCCACTGCTCCATCGGGTGTTGGGGGTTAATTGATCCACTCGCTCCAGCTGGCGAACCTTGGGGGCTTCGTCCGCGTCGCTCGGCTCACCCCGGTTCGTTCTCTCCCCCGGAATATTGCATTGGACGTTCGACGTTGGACGTTGAGCGTTGAACATTCTTCGGTTAAGAACCTTGTCGGGCCTTATGTCCGAATTACAGTCGGATCCTCAACTTGAGATCGCACATGTCTTATTCATAGATATAGTGGGTTCCTCGAAACTGCTGACCAACGAGCAGAGCCAATTACTGCGAGGGCTCAACCAAATCGTCCGAAGTACCGAACAGTTTCGCACTGCGGAAGCGGCCGGAAAGTTGATTCGACTTCCGACCGGCGATGGGATGGCACTCGCTTTCTTCACTAGTCCGGAAGCGCCGGTGCGATGTGCGTTGGAAATTAGCAAAGCCTTACAGAACTATCCCAAACTTCAACTAAGGATGGGCGTTCACAGCGGCCCGGTCGATGCGGTTGTCGATGTGAACGACAGGTCAAATGTCGCCGGTGCGGGAATAACTATGGCTCAGCGGGTGATGGATTGCGCCGATGCGGGACACATTCTTATTTCAAAGAGAATCGCTGAGGATCTCGCGCAATATAGCAAATGGCAGCCGCACTTGCACGATCTTGGCGAATGCGAGGTAAAGCACGGCGCCAAGATCGACATCGTGAATCTTTACACGGACGAGCTGGGCAATCCGGCGACGCCCGAAAAGCTGAAGCAGCAACGAAGAAAAGCCAGCAATGTTGGAACTATTGGATCAAAACCTCAACGAAAGAAGCGAATTGCCGTGCTGCCGTTCAAACCACTGTCTCCCGAGAACCGGGACCAAGCTCTCGAGCTCGGAATGGCTGATGCGCTGATTACCAAGCTTAGCAACAGCCGGCAAATCATCATCTCTTCGCTAAACTCGGTGCGGAGGTACGGCGGTCTGGAGCAAGACCCAGTGGCGGCGGGGCGCGAGTTGCAGGTAAACTCGATTCTCGAAGGCAATGTTCAAAAATCTAGCGACCGAATCCGTGTGACCGCGCGCCTGATCAATGTGGCCGATGGTTCTTCGCTTTGGGCGGGCACATTCGATGAGAAATTTACGGACGTCTTTGGGGTACAGGATGCGATCTCTCAAAAAGTGGCGGACGCGCTCGCGCTGCGTCTAAGCGGGAAGGAGCAACAACGCCTAACGAAACGCTACACCGAAAATATTGAAGCCTATCAACTTTATCTCACAGGACGTTACCATTACGCCAGACTCACTTCGTCCGACATCTGGGCGAGCATCGGTTTTTATCAACAGGCGATCGATTTGGATCCAAATTATGCACTCGCCTATTTCGGATTAGCGGACGCGAATCTATCTCTTGCCTTCAGCGCCGACGTGCCTTCCAAAGATTGCCTTCCTCAGGCCAAAGCGGCCGCGATGAAGGCCTTGGAAATTGATGAGTCGCTTGCCGAAGCTCACGCCTCGCTCGCGTTTAGTATCGCTTCCTTTGATTGGGACTGGACTAGCGCTGAAAGGGAGGCGAAACGGGCCGTGGTGCTAAACCCTAATTCTGCGATGGCCCACTTCGCTTACGCCCACGTGCTCTCCGATCTGGGACGCCATAATGAAGCCGCGTCGGAGGGCGGGCAAGCAATCGCGTTGGAGCCGGTCTTTCCGTTATTTCGTGCAATCGGGGCAATGTTTTTGCATCACGCCGGACACAATGATAAAGCCTACGCGAGATTGCAAAAGGCGCTGGAGCTCGAGCCGAACTTTTGGATTGCGCACCTCACCTTGGGAAAAGTTTTGATCCAGCAGCGAAAATATGCCGAGGCCATTGTTGAGTTCGAGAAGGCGAAAGAATTATCGCATGGAAATTCGGAAGCGATCGCGTCAATTGGTTATGTCGCGGCGTTGGCAGGTGATGCCTCGAAAGCTCGCGCCGTGCTCGGCGAACTGAAAACTCTGTCCGGTCAGCATTGCATTCCTCCTCACAACATCGCTTTGGTTTACAACGGACTGGGGGAGCAAAGCGAAGCGTTGTTTTGGCTGGAGAAAGCGTGCGGCGAACGTGATGTGCGACTGACCTTGCTAAAAGTAGATCCGAAATGGGATTCGTTTCGCTCCAATCCGCGTTTCGTCGCCATCCTGAAGCGCATCGGTCTGCAGCAGTGATCATCTAATGGACGTTGGCGCTCACTACCAACACCACCGGCACCGATAACACGGCCGTCGGGGATGGTGCGCTCTTGAGCAACACCACCGGAAACAGCAACACGGCCACCGGTGCTTTTGCGCTCCAAAAGAATTTAGGAGCCGCTGGGGAGCAAGCGACATCGATGGGCAAACCCGAAAGGGTGAGAGAGTGGGCACGAACGAGTCAAATCGGGCTCCGGATTTGGTTTTGCGTTGCCGAATTCCAAACTTCGTGAGCCTGGTCGGGAGTTGAGTCTTGCCGGATGCCCGCTTGTGCAGGTAGACTCGTTGCCATGACCAGCATTTTTCTGGACGACGCGAGGGAAAGCAAGCGGATTAGGCCGGAAAAACCCGTAATTAAAGGCGGGATTTTCCGGCCTACTTCTCGTTAGACCTACACATCACCTATGACATCACCTCGCTGCCTGTTGTTCGTTGTAATCCCACTCGCTTTTATAAGCTGCTCGCAACGGCCCTTTGACGCCGCGGCAGAAGGAGAGAACTTACTTCGTCGCGACGCGGAGTGGGCTGATCTTGCTGCGGCTGGCAAAGATATCGATAGAGTTGTCTCGTATTGGAGCGATGATGCGATCCTGATCTTTCCGGGGCAGCCTGTGCTGGAAGGCAAGCGGGCAATTCGCGCTTATGTAGCGGCCTGTTTTCAAACTCCGGGGTTTAAGATTCACTGGGTTTCGCAGAAGCCCACTTTCTCGCCGGACGGCAAGTTTGCTTATATGCGTGGGAGTGACGAAGCGACGGTTCCGGCGCCAAATGGAAGCACCATGACTTTGCACACCCGCGGCATATCGATCTGGCGGCTCGATTCCGATGGTCAGTGGCGTTGTGTCGTAGATATTTCAAACGAAGAACCACCTCCAAGATCATGAGAACCTCGCCCAACGGTCTAACCATGCGATGGAGCGAACGGCGGACCGCTGTGCGTCCGCATTTGAGATGACTTCCACACGTTTGCCTCGAGTGACGCGCGGTCTCTTCCGCCGTCGCTCATCTTGTTCTAGTTAGATGGAAGTCGCGATCATAAGCTTCAACCAGGGGAATGAGACGCTCAGGACGATTGCTGCGTCAGTATTGATATCCGCTGCGGTGGGTGGGATCGTGGGATTTCTCTGTCGCGGTCGAATCCACCGGAGGATTATCGCGAGCTCCGCTGTCGTTGCTATCCTGTTTGTCTTGATGCGGTTCTGGAACGGAACGCTTTCGTTCCGTGAGTCATTTGCTGACAACTTTAATGCTTCGACTTATCTCATCGTCCCTTTCATTCTGATGTTCTTACTGCCAGCGGTCATAATATCAGTTGTGGTAGGTCGGTGGGCTCATCGCAGAAAATGAATCGCATTCACATCTAATCGGCCGATGCAGCCAACTGCTGGCGGCTCCGATGCCGCGCTTCAGATTATGAAAACACGTCTATTGCAGATCGCGCTCGCTCTCGCCAGCAGTGGCTGATCTTATTCTCGTTAGATCCATGTTCCGTAACTTAGCGACCCGAGTAATCCATTGGACAATTTCACCTCGCATCGAGCAGATGCCGAGTGAAACGCGGCGCCGATATTTTCGCAATATGGCCTGGTTTTGTTTTGTGCTTGCGTTGTCTGAAGCTCTATTCGCGTTCTTCATCTTTTGGGCTTGGTTAACGATCGTTTGGGTGGCACCCGTTCTACCTGCGATCTGGCTAGCTGTCGGCGCTATCCTGCTTTTTTTCGTGGCGGCCGTTACTTTTACTGCCGCGCGTATTGCGCGAGAGCGGGCTAAGATCTAACCATACATCTGAGGTAGTCCGTCAAGGATTTGGCAACTGTTGGCGTAGTTTGTGCCCGCTGTAGTATCCATTACATAGTGAACGTTAAGCGACCAGCTGAAACGCTGCCTCCGGCGTGCAGAGCCTACGGCTCGGATAGAAAAGCTGGATGGAGCGAATGGGATGAGCGACATGGCCGGTGGGTTGGGATCACGACTCGGGAGGAGTGTTTAGCGGTCGAGCGCAGCGGGAGCTGCCGAGATACAATGGAGCGAGCGGGGACGCCGCGACATAGGTTGCAAAACCCGAGGGGCGAGGTGAGCTTCCGGGGTAAGAAGCGAGTCAAACCGCTCGCTGGTGAAAATCGGCGGGCGGTTTCGCTTTGAAAGAGCTTTGCGCGGCTGGCAAATTCTGTCACAGTTCGCCCGATCAGCCGGTAACCCCTCCAGATGCAAGCCCCAACTGCGAACCTTGTTAGACGAACAAATGTTCGCCTTTAATTACGAACTTTCGTCTAATTCTCGTTAGGTCTTAACCGCGCGCGATGAAATGCGAAGCACACAGTAGTGAAGCAACAGCAGTGTGCACTTACTGCGGTCGCGCTCTGTGTCCGGAGTGCGAGCGTGTGACCTCATCACCGCGTACAGCTTGCTCCCAAGCGTGCGCGGATGCACTCGCGAAGGCCGATCGTGCGATGAATCTCGTTCTCACTAAGCACATTCAGGGCGCTCGTATCACCGCATACTACCTCTATATTCTCGGCGTTATATTTCTCGCAGTTGGCATCTACGGCTACATTCTTTACCCACGCATGCGCGTTGTTCATCCCATGGCCGCGGCGTGCGGTATCGCGCTTATTGCGTTCGGCTTCTCGTTTCACCGTCTCGCCAAGAGAGGCTAACATGCAAAGGAGGCCTAACCAATCGATGAAGCCAACAGCCCCATTGCGAAACAACTTCAGCATATTTGCCACGACACCCTGCCGTGGCTTATCTCTGTCTCGTTAGGCCAAGTGGGATAACCTGAAACGGCTTACGCCAAATAAGCCGCTCAACGCTACAAGCAATAGGCCGAACGTTGAACCCGGATCAGGGACGGCAGCCGCTCCAATCTTGAGCGTGAACTTCTCGTCTACTCCAGTCCCCCAGCTCCACACGTACGTGCCAGGCGTCACACCGAGGCTGCTGAAGGTCGCGTTGTCGTAGGCGGCACTGTCCGACAGAGCACTGCCAGAGACATAGCTTTGTGGCACAATAAGCCCGGGTAAGGGACCGCCGAAAGCGATACCTACAAGATCCCCGGTCCCGCTATCCGCAGAAGTACCGGACCCACCGCCGAAACTGTTCGGTCCGCTGATAGATCCAAGGTAAAGGGCCCCAGTCCCAGCGCTCCCCGTAATTAGTATGCCCGAGAAAGGCTGCATGCCCGAGTCCTCCGCTATGGGCCCGAGAAAATTCAGACCAGTCAGGTCAAGTGCTCCGCTTCCGGTTGCGACAACGTTGGACCCAACCTGCTCCAGCGTGACCACGTAACTATTTGCTTGCGCGGGCCACACGGAGAATGCCCAGGCGAGTACGATCGCCAACGTCGCTGCCACAGCGGCTGGGAAGAATCTGAGTGAATGTTTGGTTTTCATAGGGCCAGGGTTTTCGAGGCTTTGCGAAAACTCGCAATCCCCGTCTGGCGGAGAAATGTGCGAGTCCCGCGACGCCGAAGTTAGAACAAAAAGCAGCCGCGCCGTCAATCATAATTTCTTGCCGTTGAATGCCATAGGGCGGTGACCATAGAGCCTAACCATTCGATGAAGCTGACCCAGCACTTTGTTATAACTTTCTCGACAATGCACCGCTTCTCTTTCAAAGTGGTGGGTGGCTTATCTCTTTCTCGTTAGGTCCATGAGCTCACCTTCCTTCGTGCCGCGCGGCTTCCACACTGTCACTCCCACACTGATAGTGGACGATCCAGCAGGTCTGGTTTCCTTTCTCCAGCAGGCGTTCGCAGCAGAGGAAGTGAGCCGCACTGCCGCTGAAGATGGATCTCTTCGCCATGCCACTCTTCGCCTCGGTGACTCTCTCGTGGAGATCGAAGTCTTGAAGCAATGGGGTACAAGGCCAGCTGCACTTCACTTGTACGTCCCAGACGCACGTTTGGCGTACGAGCGCGCGGTTGAAGCAGGCGCGAAGATACTTTATCCGCTCGCAGATATGCCCTACGGGGACCGCGAGGGTGCTGTTGAGGATCGCTGGGGAAATCATTGGTATATCGCCACCCATGTGGAAGATGTGTCTCCCGATGAGATGGCAAGGAGATGGAAAAGCTTTACGTCACCATTAAATGGCACCCGAAAGGCCTAACCAGTCGGAAAACAAAAATACTTTGCACACAGCCTCCCGATGCAGCCAACCGCTGGCCGTTGTAGGCTATGGCGTTTAAATGTTAGGTTGGAACTGGGATCGACAGCATGCAATTCAATTGGAATGAAGGTAACGCGTCGGTATGGAATGCCGCAACTCCCTGCGCGCAATCTTTTGGTCTAGTGAACGCGCCAGCAGTCGAGCGAATGATGCGAAAAAACGTCGACCGTCGCTTTGTGGGAAGGGTACTCGTGAGCCTCAGTGCGGTCTTGGCGAGTTTGTCTTTATCGATTTCCGTGACCCTGAGCACAACGGCGACGGCTCAGACTGAGACTCCACGGGACCATCTCCAGCAAGTCCGTATTCAAGCGAGAGTCGCCGAAAAATTTGTCGACAGCATGGGGATCAATGTTCACATGGAATCTTCACAGCCTCCCTATAGTAACTATCCGCTGATCAATGCCAGGCTGCGAGAGTTGGGCATGCGGCATTTTCGCGACGAGATAAACGACACTGACCCATCGTTTGTAAACGAAATGAAACAGATCGGCGAGTTGGGCTATTCCCTATGCGGTCTGATCGAGGGCGGAAATGACTACCCACCACTCGGTACCAAACTAGAGGCGAGTGCCGTCGTGCCGATGATTCAGAATCTACAGCCGACCATTGAAGCGGTGGAGGGACCAAACGAGCCAGACGACGGTGGCTTCGTCTATGGCCCAAATGGGGGAGTGCCCTATCCGCAGGGCGCGATCAACGAGTCCGAGGATCTCTGGAATATCGTCAAGGGTAGCTCCGAAATCAGCTCTTTGCCGGTGCTCGTGATGTCGGAGGGGAACGCACAGGACTTTACTCAGTTGGCAGCCATTACACCGCCGCCGATTGACTACGCGACTTACGGAAACATGCACGCCTATCAAGGCGGCGGGGTTGGCGATAACCTCCTCGCCGATTGGTACATCCCTTACTCCCAAGATCTGACCGGCAGTGACGCCCTTTGGACAACGGAGATGGGCTATCACAACAACACGGATTACTTGAGCGATGGTGAGCAGCAAGGGGTTTCGGAGCGAGCTGCTGCGATCTATTTGCCTGTCGCATTCTTGAGCGAATTCAGGCGAGGCGTTTTGCGAACCTTTTCCTATGAGCTCATCGACGAAGTCGATGATCCCCACCTCACAAGTGGCTCGGGAGAAGGTCACTATGGACTGTTGAACTATGGTGGCAGTCCAAAGCCGGCTTATACGGCGCTGAAGAATCTGATCTCCATCGTGCGAGAGCCAGGCAAAGAAGACTTCAGAACGAAGTTGCTCACCGTGACATTTTCCGGCGCTCCGGCAACCATGCGTTACACGCTTTTGCAGAAGTCAACCGGTGTGTACTACTTGGCGCTCTGGAACGACGTTAGCGTTTACCAAATCGCGACGCAACAGAAGCCGGGGAAAGATCTCTATCCGAACAGTATTCCGGTCACAGTAACATTACCGCAGGAGCGACGCTTTATCGTGTACGCGCCTAATGATGCTACAGGTGTGAACCCGACCGCAGCGTACACAATTGCTACTACACCCAAATCGATCAAGCTCAATCTACGCCCTGAAGTGTTGCTGCTGGAAATACGGCCCACAGGCCTAACCAATCGATGAAGCCAACCCAGCACTTTGTGGTAAGCTTTGGGTCGACGCGCACGGCGATTTTCAAAGCGCTGGGTGGCTTATCTCTTTCTCGTTAGATGGTAAGATTGTGATGTTCGTTCAGACAGAGCGATTGAGCGTTAAGGAGCCTCGGGAGGGCTGGAGAGGGCGTTTCTTCCATTCGCCCAATATGACATTTGCCTACTACACCGTTAAGGCCGGTGCTTGGATTCATGAGCACTCCCATCCGCACGACGAGGTCTGGAACGTTATCGATGGCCAGCTTGAGATCACGATTGCCGGTAAGACCTGGATCGCAGGTCCGGGCTGCGCGGCGATTGTTCCCCCGGACACGGCTCACTCCGTGAAAGCACTCAGCGACGTGCAAGCTATCGTCGTCGACCATCCGAGGCGTGACTCAATAGGTGGCGTCAAGCTGTAGCATAATGGAGGCTTGCCCGCTGCGACACATTTCTCTTCTTTTGCAGCGAACCGCGCCCTGCTCCGATGTGTAGCTTTCGTGTAGTTAGTTCATCGAGCTTGTGGCGACGCGCGCTCCCGGGTGCGGTCGTTGATCTTGTGTCTCGTTAGGCGCCTACGCATGCAGCTCGTCCGTCCCGGTCTCGAACACCTTGCGAGCTACGTCGCCGCGCTCGAGCGTGGGTGGTCTGCCGACAACGAGCGCGGTGTCGACGCTGCACGCGAAGAGCTCTCCCGCATTCATGCCGATTCTCGCAGAAGGATTTGTGATAGCGGGAACTGCGCGACTGCCACGACTCCTGACGGGTGACCGGTCTACCCCCGGCCCTTTATTTAAAAGCGGAATTTGTCCTTAACGGCGAGATCAATATTGTTACTGGCGGTGCTGAGATTGTCGCCGGCATTAAAGCCCAATGCGATGTTGTATGAGCCGCTGTTGATTTTGAGGGCCTCATCACCTTCCGCTACGTTGCCGTTGCCTTCAGTATTACGCTTTGCAAGCGCCTTGCTGGTTCGCGGCGCCGGCGAATGTTCCAGCGAGAAGAGAGACTAATTTGCCGGAAGTGTTGGCCCAAAGGCACCACCTGTGTAATGGGCACCATTGAGATACCAAATCGCAGTCTGATGCGTGCTTGGATTCAAGAGTAGGTAGTCAGGTTTACCATCGCCGTTGAAATCAGTCGCGCTAATCAAGGTCCAGCCAGCCGGAAGGGTCGGCCCGTAGTCGCCTCCAATCAGTGTAGCGTTATTGAGATACCAGATGGCCGTCTGCCGAGTGCCCGGATTGAAAAGCAGATAGTCGGGTTTTCCATCACGGTTCACATCGGCCGCCCCAACGACCGTCCAGCCAGCCGGAAGTGTTGGCCCAAAGGCACCACCTGTGTAAGTGGGACCATTGAGATACCAAATCGCAGTCTGATGCGTGCTTGGATTCAAGAGTAGGTAGTCAGGTTTACCATCGCCGTTGAAATCAGTCGCGCTAATCAAGGTCCAGCCAGCCGGAAGGGTCGGCCCGTAGTCGCCTCCAATCAGTGTAGCGTTATTGAGATACCAGATGGCCGTCTGCCGAGTGCCCGGATTGAAAAGCAGGTAGTCGGGTTTTCCATCACGGTTCACATCGGCCGCCCCAACGACCGTCCAGCCAGCCGGAAGGGTCGGCCCAAAGGCGCCTCCAGTCTTTGTGGCGTTATTGAGATACCAAATCGCAGTCTGACGCATGCTTGGATTCAACAGTAGGTAGTCAGGTTTACCATCGCCGTTGAAATCGGCGGTTCCAGCTACGGTCCACCCCACCGGCCCAATTGCTGGCTCGAAGGCGAGGTATTGAGGATTAGACAGGCCAGCAGCGAAAATGCTGCGCGATCCTCCGGGTGCTATTTTGGTGATAGTTCCTGCAGCATTTTGAGTGACAAAAGCATTTCCAGCTGCATCAATAATCACGCCCGGGTTCTGGAAGAAGCCATTCGCGAACGTGCTTCTTACGCCGGCAGGTGTAAACGAGTAAACGTTGCCGCTTCCAGAGTCGCACTCGAGCAAATTACCGGATGAGTTCAAATAAAGACCGTTAGGAAATGACAATCCCATCGCAAAGGCCGTCATTGCACCATTCGGCAGGATCTTATCAATACGTCCGGCGGTGAAGTTGCTGACAAAGAGGTTGCCCGACCGATCGAAGGCTAAGCCGGCGGGGCTGCTGAGCCCAGTAGTGAACGTCGTCTTCGCTCCGGCAGGTGTGAATTTTAAAATGCTGCCGCTGCCTTCATCTGCTTCAAATAAATTACCATTAGCATCGAAAGCCAAACCGAAAGGTTTGTTCAGACCGGCCGCGAACGTGCTCTTCGCCCCCGCCGAGGTGATTCTAATGATTAGCCCGTCCAAATTATCGCTGACAAAGAGATTGCCCTGGGTATCGAAAGCGACTCCGGCTGGATTGCCCAACCCGCTGGCGAATGTAGTTTCCGCCCCGGTCGGCGTAAACCGAAACACATTTCCAGAGCCGAAGTCCGCTTCATAGAGATCACCCGCGGCAGCAATGATTGACGGTGCCGTAAAAGTGACTATCACTGATACTATTAGTGCGATGGCTGTTGCACATTTCATGGGTAAGACAAGATTTGAGGCTCTCCGCTGAACCCGAGTAGTAGTTTTGAGATTAATAGGCTGACTCATACTTTGGGACGTTTCTTCTTTCCTCCCGGATGGTTGACCCTGTGACCGCAGGTCTGAAAAAGGTGGGGAAGAAGCCATCCGGCAGCAAGCGTCCTCACGCCCGATCCAGATCTATTCAGCGGCGGCAATTTGATCAGTCGGGCCGAGTTTGTCAATCCGAATCGACAAAACCTGCTGCGCCCAAACCAAACAAAAAGGCCGACACGCGGCGGAACGTGAAAGGGTGAGAGAGTGGGCACTGAACGAGTCAAATCGGGCTCCGGATTTGGTTTTGCGTTGCCGAATTCCAAACTTCGCGAGCTGGTCGGGAGTTGAGTCTTGCCGGATGCCCGCTTGTGCAGGCAGACTCGTTGCCATGACCAGCATTTTTCTGGACGACGCGGGGGAAAGCAAGCGGATTAGGCCGGAAGAACCCGTAATTAAAGGCGGGAATTTCCGGCCTACTTCTCGTTAGGCCCATCGCATGAAGCGTCTTCTCGTCACCATCCTTATTGTTGTCGCAGTTCTTGTGGCGGCCCTTGGACTCGCGATCGCACTTGGCGGACCGGGCAAGGCGCCGCCGCCAATGTCGAGCATTAGTGACCCTTTCAAGAACGTGGATTTCTCCGATTTACCGGAGCTGAGTTACTTTACGGCTCGCGATGGCGCCAAACTCGCCTTTCGGGCCTACCCGAATGCCGGTGGCGCGGTCAAAGGCAGCGTGGTGCTCCTGCACGGCTCGTCTGCCAATAGCAGCAGCATGCACCCGATGGCCAAGGGATTTGCCGCCGCCGGCTATGCAGCTTACACGCTGGACATCCGCGGACACGGCAAATCAGGCACCAAAGGCCACATTGCCTATATCGGACAGTTGGAGGACGACCTCGAAGACTTTATCCATTCGACCAAATTGGCTCAGCCTTCCACGCTCGCCGGATTTTCTTCCGGCGGCGGATTTGTGCTTCGCTTCGCGGGCAGTCCACGTCAGGAACTATTCTCCAACTATCTTCTTCTTTCTCCTTGGATCAGTCAGGACGCAGCAACGTTGCGTCCGGGTAACGGCGGCTGGGCTACCGTGGGGGTTCCGCGCATCATCGCGATCGCTGTGCTCAACGGGTTTGGCGTGCACGCGTTTGACGACCTGCCGGTGGTCAGATTCGCGGTCGACGAGAGGGATAAGGGTTTGCTTACCCCGCAATATTCCTTCGCCCTCGCGCAGAACTTCAGGCCTGAGCGCGATTACCAGGCAAACATTCGAGCGATTAGGCAAACTCTTCGGGTGCTCGTCGGTCAAAACGATGACGTGTCCTACGCCGATCGGTTTGCAGCCGTTTTCAAGACAGCTGGCAAAGATGTTCCTGTTACAGTTCTCCCGGGGATCGATCATATCTCACTGACACTTGATCCAGTCGCCGTCCAAGCGGCAATCGCGGCGGTTGAAAGCATGGATCACGAAAAGCCTAACCAAACGATGCAGCCAACCGCTGGCTGGCGTACGAACAAGCTTTCCGTGACTCCAACCTTTCCTCCCGCCGCCATGCGCGCCCTCGCCTGCGGTGGCTGATCTTGTTCTCGTTAGGTCTATGTCGCCCATCTTTCTTGCCTTTCCTCTGATGTTAGCCGCGTTCTTGCTGCTTTCTCTGGCGGCCGCGGCTCGAGCCATCTGGCTTCGTTTCCGCCCCTCAGCGGCAGCGCATCTTGCGCCCAAACAGTCGCCGCGCAAGTCCAGCGCTGCCGATGCCCTCTTGCTCCTTGGCGTAGCAATGGCTTGGTACAACGTATCGTCCGGTTGGATAGCGCAGCTCACGATCTATCCCATCTACGCCGACATGAACGTCTACGGTCCGCAAGCCTTTCATGGCTTCAGTCACGGCTATCTTTCGCGGCTTCCCATCATCATCTTGCCCGCCGGAGTGATGTGCTTGGCCTGGGCGCTCCTGCTGTGGCTGCCGTGCCGCAATGTGCCAACACGCATTGTGTGGAGCATCATCGCGCTTTGCGTCGCCTTCGTAGCGGTCACATTTATTGCTGCGGGCGCCCAGGATCAGATGTTCCAGGAGGGATTCTCGCATGATCTGCATGCTCGCCTCCTCTGGTCAAACGGGGTACGGGCGATCATCTTCACTCTCATCGGTCTCCTTTCGCTCGCTGCGGTGCGTAGGCGTTGGACGTTCAATGGCAGCGAGTCACTGGGAAGGGAATCACCGTAAATAGACCTAACCGGTATCACGCGCCAGCGGCTCAAAAAAGCTTGACACCTGGGCGTGAAACGGAAAGCATCGCCCTCGATTACGTCGCCTGACGTCATCGTCAGAACTAAAACGAAAGGCCAAAAATCCGATGAAAATGTTCAAGCTTAGCGCTGCCGTAGCTCTTGCCGCCATGGCAATGATCTCGCACTCTTCCGCAACAACCATCTACACGAGTCAGGCCGCCTTCCTCGCCCATACTCAGCCAGGGTATTACCTGGAGACATTTGACTCTCTTCCCCAATTCACTCCTCTTAGCTCTCCGCTCTCTTTTTCTAAGAACGGATTCAGCTATACTGCGAGTGCGCCGAGCCCGGACAACCAATTCTTTAACGTGGGTACACCGGGCGATGTCTGGTTAGGGACCTTCGACCATTCCACCAACATCGTTTTCAACTTCACAAGCAACAACGTCACGGCAGTGGGAGGAAATTTCTTTCTTACTGATATCCCTGGCAACGTCGTTGCTGGCACGATCATGGTAACGCTGGATAATGGCGCCATATTCTCGCTTTTGGACCCGAGCGCCACCTCTTTCGTGGGATTTACCACATCCTCTCCCATCCACTCGCTTACCTTTATACCGCCGCCCTCGGGCGCGAACGAGGTTTTCGCGACCGTGAATAACTTTATTACCGGCGCCTCCGTTCCCGAAAGCGGCTCCACGCTGCTGCTGAGTGGGATGGCGCTCGCCGGCATCGGCTTGCTGCGACGCAAGCTCGTTGCGTAACGACTGACGCCGAATAACGGAAACCAATAGCTGACGGCTCCGAACCGCACAATGTTCCGGGCATTGGCCCATGCGACCGCAACCAGTTCAACGGTACGATTGCGCAGCTGCGAAAGCGCTGGCCGTTTTGACTGAAGGGTCGGTTTAGAATTGCTCCGCCGGACATGAGCCGCTAAACTGACAGCCGTGTTCGGCATTTTTCGGATTATTCGCCAGGAAAGCGATTGGATTAGGCCGAAAATTTGGGTCTTTCCCTTGAAAGACCCAAAAATTCGACCCAATACTCGTTAGGTCTAAACCTTTGAAAAGTATACCGTCAATACCAAATGCCCTAAAAGAGAAACTGACTGCGATCGATAATGAAGTAGTTCTGCTTCACTTCAAATGGATACATCTCATGCAGCTATTCGGTACGGAGAAGCATCTCGCGGTCATCAACGCGACGGCGCCGTCCATATTCAGCGTGATCGAGGAGGCTATGCTTGCCGATATTCTTCTCACGTTGATTCGCCTGGTAGATCCGCCAAAATCAGGAAATCAGGAGAACCTGTCACTACAAAGTCTCGCGGTGGACATTTCAGACCAGGAGTTGAGGGAGCAGGTTATCCTTTTAGAATCCCAGATAAGAGCGAAGACGCGGGATGTTAAACGATGGCGGGACAAAAAGCTGGCTCATAATGATCTTCTGCGGCTTCTGAAGAAAAGCGCTCCAGTTCCTCCGATTCAGATCAAGGAGCTGACATCAGCGCTAGCGTTGGTTCGCGACGCGCTGAACCTTCTTAACCGCTACTTTTTCGATACTACCGTTCACTACGATCAATGCATCACCGAAAAGGACGGGAATCAGTTGGTATTTTTCCTGAATTATGGGTTGGAGTGCTGGACTGAAGACAAAGAGAAGCGAGACTTCACGCGGACCAAAAAATGGAGAGAAAGGGCCTAACCATGCGATGGAGCGAACAGCGGACCGCCGTACGCTCCACTTTTAAGATGACTCCACATTTCCACCGCGAACGACGCCCGCATTCGTCCGCCGTCGCTCATCTTGTTCTCGTTAGGCGTATTCTAGCGCCGGGCGCGCCGAGCGGCTCATCCGGGGCGAAATCGCTTTGTGCTAGCGCTTGAAAGCGGCGATGATGTCTGGCATCATCGACTACATGGCACAATGCACAGCCCCAGTATATGGTCATCGAACAGCGAGCGCTGCAGAGGCCTGCCCCGCATGTCGTGGCCGCTCTCGCGGCTACAGGGCGTATTCGTATCCGTCTTATTCGTATCCATCCTACTCCCCGCCGCAGAGTAGCGGCGGCAGCCCGAGCAGTGTCGGCGGGTCCGGCAGCAGCGGAAGGCCGCGCTGGTCGCGAGCCGGTTCGTCCGTGGTCTACACGCCTGCCGAGGTGCGGGCACTCACGCCGGTCCGCAACAGCGTCGAGAACTTAGCGAAGCTGCCTGACCTTCGGGACGTCTTTCTCTGCCACGCGTGGGACGACCGGCAGGAGGCTGCCAAGGAGCTGCACGATTTGCTCGTGTCGCGTGGTGTCTCCGTTTGGTTCAGCGAGAAGGACGTTGGCCTCGGCGTGCCGTTGATGCGCGCCATCGACAAGGGCTTGGCGAACTCGCGAGTCGGGATCGTGCTGGTGACCCCCGCGCTGCTGCGCCGCCTCCCAGCAGAGGGCATCGCCGACAAAGAACTTTCGGCACTCCTCGCGCGTGAGCGGCTCGTCCCCGTCGTGCACGAAACGACGTATGAAGCTCTCCGTGATGTCAGTCCCCTGCTGGCCTCGCGAACCGGCCTGAGCACCACAGAAGAGCCGATGGGAGTCGTCGCGGCCAAGCTCGCCGAGCTAGTCGCCGTTTAGTTAGTATGCGCCTCGTGCAGCGTCGTTCCACGGCTGCTGGCGAAGCCACGTTAACGCCTAACCAGATTAGATGAGAAGGCGAAGAGCGTCTGAGCGATTGCGCTCAGGGTAAGCTCGACGCCTATGAAGCAACATACCAGGAGCAGTAACATTACGGTAGGATTGGACTTGGGAGATCGTCGGCACAGATTTTGTGCGCTGGATGAGCGAGGCGAAGTAGTTGAAGAAGGCAGCCTGAGCAACGATCGAGACTCCCTAACGAAGCTGGCCGGCCGTTATCACGGCGCGCTCGGGGTGATGGAGGCGGGAGCGCATAGTCCCTGGATCAGTCGATTGCTGGAAGGACTGGGCTGGCGGGTGGTGGTGTCCAATCCGCGCAAGGTGCGGGCGATTTATCAGCACGAGCGCAAAAGCGATCGGCGTGACGCGCTGATGCTGGCGCGTATTGGGCGAATGGATCCTGCGCTGCTTTATCCGGTGCGCCACGGCAGTCAGGAGGCACAGGAGGATTTGTTGCGCATTAAGCTGCGCGACAGTCTGGTGCGCGCGCGGGTGGGCCTGATCAATTCCGTGCGCTTCAGCTTGAAGAGCCTGGGTTACACGGTGCGCAACCCTTCCAGTGGATACTTTCACAAGGTGGCGATGGAGGCGTTGCCCGAAATGCTTCGCCAGATGATTGCCCCGAGCGTGCAGGCTCTGGCTGAGCTCAGCGCACGAATCCAGATGCTCGACCGGGAAATCAGCGCCCTGGCCCAGACGAAATATCCCCAAACACTTTGGCTGCAGCAGATCCCTGGCGTGGGACCGATTACCGCTCTCTACTTCGTTTTAAAGATTGAGGATCCGAGCCGCTTTGAAAATGTACGCGATATCGGAGCTTACGCCGGCTTATGTCCGCGACGTGATCAAAGCGGTGAGAGCGATCCTCAACTGCGCATTTCCAAGCGTGGCGACGCCTACCTGCGGCGACTCTTGGTGAGTGCCGCGCAATACATCCTCGGGCCCTTCGGCCCCGCCAGTGCCCTGCGTGAATATGGCCTTATGCTCGCGGCCGACGGGACCAGACGCGCCAAGAAACGGGCCGTTGTGGCCGTAGCGCGAAAGCTCTCCATCCTACTGTTGAGTTTGTGGAAAAACCAAACGCCATATCAGCCATTTCCGCACCCGGCCTGATGAGAGCAACTCGAGGACAGACGATCTGGAACGATTGCGATGCATCGCATGGAAGCACCTAACCGACTTCGATAACCAGATGGCAACGTTCCACCCTTTTGCGGTAACTTGGATCTAAACATGGACCGACCCGCGAGTCCGCATGGAAGCCCGATCCCAACCGCTACCCCACCTTATTAACGAAGCGATGAAATGAATTTCATTCTTAACTTGAATGCCTTCTCATGGAAGGCGATGCAGCTGACCGCGCCCCGTTCTGTTTTCCCGTCGAGAGTAGCTACAACCTTCAACTTGCAGCCACGCTCGCTCTCGGGCGCGGTAGCTGATCTTGTGTCTCGTTAGATCCATGTTCCGTAACTTAGCGACCCGAGTAATCCATTGGACAATTTCACCTCGCATCGAGCAGATGCCGAGTGAAACGCGGCGCCGATATTTTCGCAATATGGCCTGGTTTTGTTTTGTGCTTGCGTTGTCTGAAGCTCTATTCGCGTTCTTCATCTTTTGGGCTTGGTTAACGATCGTTTGGGTGGCACCCGTTCTACCTGCGATCTGGCTAGCTGTCGGCGCTATCCTGCTTTTTTTCGTGGCGGCCGTTACTTTTACTGCCGCGCGTATTGCGCGAGAGCGGGCTAAGATCTAACCATACACCTGAGGTAGTCCGTCAAGGATTTGGCAACTGTTGGCGTAGTTTGTGCCCGCTGTAGTATCCATTACATAGTGAACGTGAAGCGACCAGCTGAAACGCTGCCTCCGGCGTGTAGAGCCTACGGCTCGGATAGAAAAGCTGGATGGAGCGAATGGGATGAGCGACATGGCCGGTGGGTTGGGATCACGACCCGGGAGGAGTGTTTAGCGGTCGAGCGCAGCGGGAGCTGCCGAGATACAATGGAGCGAGCGGGGACGCCGCGACATAGGTTGCAAAACCGAGGGGCGAGGTGAGCTTCCGGAGTAAGAAGCGAGTCAAACCGCCTCGCTGGTGAAAATCAGCGGGCGGTTTTGCTTTGAAAGAACTTGGCGCGGCTGGCAAGCTCTGTCACAATTCGCCCGATCAGCCGTAACCCCTCCAGATGCAAGCCCCAACTGCGAACCTTGTAGACGAACAAATGTTCGCCTTTAATTACGAACTTTCGTCTAATTCTCGTTAGGCGTCCGGCGCGTGTGTAGTCCGAAAACCGACTTGACGATCGGTCGAGCGGCCCAGATAGTTTTCCACAGTGTCAACACCGAGTTCTGGACAGCTCACCGAGAGATGAAACAAGGAGAACGCATATTATGAAAAAGATCATTCCTGGTCTAGTTATTGCATCTATCTTGGCTCTGAGAATAGCGGCCTTCGCGGGCGGTGAGAAGAAAGCCACTGAAAAAGAAGTCACGAAAAAGTCGGCCGCGGCGCAAACGGCCGAGCACGGCCTCTTCACGCCAGGAGACATTAAATGGACCGATGCGCCGGCGGCTCTCCCGCCGGGAGCTAAACTAGCTGTTCTGGAGGGCGATCCTACCAAAAAGGGACTCTACACGATGCGTCTTCAGATGCCTGACGGATACCAGATTCCACCCCATCATCATCTGCAAGTAGAGCACGTCACGGTCATCTCCGGCACCTTCAATCTCGGTATGGGAGAAAAGTTTGATGAGACCGCCGGACACGAAATGCCCGCTGGAACTTTCGGTTTCCTGCCGCCCACTATGAAGCATTTTGCCTGGGCCAAAGGGGAGACGGTCATCCAACTTCACGGCATGGGGCCGTGGGAAATTATCTACGTCAACCCAGCAGACGATCCGCGACATCTCAAAAAGTAGCCGTCCGGCATCGGAGCGCCCCCGGACGCCTAATTCTCGTTAGATGTATGGCTGCGCGCATTGCCACAGCGATTCTCTTGGCCATTCGAGTCAGTGCCTTACTAGGGACATTGGCCGTCGCCTCCGATCCAGCGCAGGCAGTAACAACGGTGAACCTGCTACCCTGCCATGTGACGGGGGTGAAAGAAGAAGTGCGTTGCGGAGTGTATCGAGTCTTCGAAAACCGACGGACTCGCAAAGGGCGAATGCTGTCATTAAAGATCGTCCTGATCCCGGGTAGGCATCCGCATTCCGCAGACGGTCCCATCTTTTATATGGCGGGCGGGCCAGGTGAAGCCGCGACCGATCTGGCAAGTCTGATGATTCAGTCGGGCGATGCGGACGAGCACGATGTCGTGCTCGTGGACGAGCGCGGCACGGGCGAAGGTAACCAGCTCGACTGCCATCCTTCTGGCTCCGACGACAACCTCCAATCTTATCTCAATGGGCCGTTCGATCCGGCAGCGGCCCGAGCCTGCCGCAACACGCTCGAGCGCGAACACGACCTGACGCAATACAGCACGCCAAATTTTGTGGAAGACATCGACGAAGTGCGCCGCGCGATGGGCTACGATAAGATTAACCTGAGCGCCGGTTCGTTCGGCACCTATGCCGCCATGATCTATATGCGTCGGCATCCCGACCATGTGCGCACTGCATACCTAACAAGCGTCACGCCTCCATCGGATCGTGTGCCACTTTACTTCCCTGAGGCCGCGCAGCTCGCCCTTGATGAGCTTTTCCAGGAATGCGAGCGCGATACCCAATGTCATACCGCCTTCCCGCATTTGCGACAGGACTTTGCCGATCTGCTGACGAAGCTGCACGCGGATCCTGTTCTCACCTTCGTCCGCCACCCCGTTACCGGCGCGCGCACTGAGGTTCACCTGAGCGAGCGCGCTTTCGGCGACGCCCTTCGCCTCATGATGTATCACAACCCGTACGAGATTCCATTCCTCCTCGAGCAGGCAAAGGCAGGAAATTTCGGTCTGTTCGCCGAGGAGGCCGTGCGGGTAAACCGCGCGATTTATTCAGGTGGCCGATTGGGCCTCTATTACGCTATCACCTGCAATGAATTCGTTAGCCGCATTCGCCCCGAGGAGGTGCAAGCCGCCACCCGTGGAACCTTTCTTGGCTCCTGGAGAGTGCATGACCAGATGGAAGCCTGCGAGGATTGGCCGAAAACCGAGCTACCTCCCGACTACTATGAACCGTTCCGGTTAGAAATACCCGTGGTGGTGGTCTCGACAGAAGCCGACCCCGCTTCATCGCGGGGTAGATGGGATAAAGAGATCGCCTCAATCATGCCGACCAACGTGCATGTCACCGTGCCGGGCGTCGGTCATCCCGGCGATAATGATTGCCTTCAGACCATCCGACATGCCCTCTTTCGGTCAGGCAGTACAAAGGACCTGGACACCAGCTGCATAAGCAAGCTGAAGCATCCGCCGTTCAAATTACCTGAAGGATGAGGCTCGTTCGCGACTCTCTGCCTCGATGAAAACGAATTTGGCGTGATGAGGCGCAATCATCTAACCGGGCGATGGAGCCAACGCCGCCCGACTTGTTTATGACATCGTTCGTGGTTATACCTTTTTCGCGCTGCCAGCCGCGCTCTCGGCGGCGTGGCTCATCTTTGTCTCGTTAGGTCTATGAACCCGGAGCAACGTCGCCTACCTCCTCGCAAGATGTCTTACGACTTCTGCGTCCGGATTGACAAAGTAACGAAACTCTTGTTACTATCACGCAAATTTGGATGAGTGATCACGGCATGAAACGCACGTATTTTCCCGGTATCACTGACATTGTCGTCGTCACGGATCCGGCAGAGATCCGGACAATTTCAAACGATTCAAGGTTCGACCGGGACTTCATAGGACATGGTCCTGTTCGCAACGTGCAGCGTCTCCGGAAAATGCTCCGTATTTTCTCGTTCAACGGCAGATTATTCCCAACTATGCTGCCGCGCACCAACCCCAGCCGCGCCGCCGCGCAAGACGAACTGTGGTCGAGACTAAACGTCAAGGCCGACGAGGTGAAACACGGACCCGCTCACTTGGAGCCCCTGGCCGAATGGGTCAGAGGGATCGGAACTGCGGAGAAGCTCGGTCTGCTTGTGCAGCAGAGCATAGGAAGATTGTTCGTGGAAACGTTCACGGCCACTGAGGAGAGTTTGGCAGCGGCCCGTATGGTGCTTGAGGCTGCAAGCTCTTCCAATGTCCTGAGAATGCTGGGGTGGCGCATCAGCGGCAGGCTGGAGCGGGCCAAAACGCTTCTTGCCTCCACGGTGAATGGCGATCTGGCTGGCGTTATCGCGATGATTGCAGGTCGGCAGCTCATTGTTGATGGCCTGCATAAAATGCGGCAACTTGCTGCCGACCCAGCGCTTCGGTCTTCAATAACGACGGATGCTGCCGTGGACGAATGCCTCTTTGCACCAACCACCGTTGTACGCCAGGCGAAAACCTCCGGCGAGGTCGGCGGTTGTCCCTTTAGAAGAGGCTCGCTCTTCATCCTTGAGCTGGGAAGCGCGAGCAAAGGCGCAGCGAATCGTGACCTCGTCTTCCTCAGTCAGAGTTGGAGCCGCTGTCCCGCCGAAAAGTGGGTGCCTGCGCTATTGGAAGGCGTGTGGACGCGTGTCTCAGCTAAGTTGCATGAGTCTTAAAAAAACCTCGTGGCCCTCATTGATCAATTCCTGACCGTGAGGGTCCGCCCATGCCTGCCTCTGGCGGGGTAATTGCGGGATTTACAGCCACGATGAGATCTGCGACATAGCCGGCGTTGTTATCACACGCGCACTTCGAGCGAACCTTGAATCCAAAGTTGGGGACTTTGAGGCCAGTCTTGAGTTATCACTGAAGGAAATCGGCGTTGATTACAAAGACCTAACAAAACGATGCAGCTAACGCCTTCCCGTACCGCGTTCACATTTCACGATGACTAGTTTACCCTCGTTTCAATTCAGCCTCGCTGTCAGAAGGCGCAGGTCATCTTGTTCTCGTTAGGTGCAGAGGCGCCGTCGAACCACGAGAATTTGTGCTTCCCCATCGAGATCCTTCACGATATCTTCGTTCTATGAGTGGTGCAGTCCTGACCCATGTTCTGGATTCGAGGTCTTTATTCCAGGGCGTCAGGGTGTCGCTTCGGCCATGAATCCTGTTTATTGGAGCGCCTACTTCTTTGGACGCACCGTCTCACACCTTTTCTCCCGGCTTCATCTGGGATCGTATCACGTTTTGCACCCTAACCAGGCGCTGGAGCTAATGGCTACCCAGTTTATGGCCGAGGGTTTCTACGACCAAATCAGGTGTCGGGATTTTCACTCGCGTTCCCTCCGGCGACAAGCACCTATTCGGAACAGCACAACTCCTGGGAGGCCACGATGGTAGATCAATCCACGGTCGAAAAGCTCAAAGCGAGCCTGCGTGGCCAATTGCTGCGGCCCGACGATCCCGGATATGACGGCGCTCGCAAGATCTGGAATGGAATGATTGACAAGCGCCCGTCGCTGATTGCCCGCTGCGAGGGAGTTGCCGACGTGGTCCACTGCGTCGATTTCGCTTACGAGAACAATCTACTGCTGGCTGTGCGCGGGGGTGGTCACAACCTCGCCGGCAATGCCGTCTGCGACGGCGGCCTGATGATGGACCTTTCTCGGATGAAGAGTGTACGCGTCGATCCCGCGCGTCGGACAGCGCGCGCGGAGCCTGGCGTAACATGGAGCGAGTTTGACCGCGAAACCCAGGCGTTCGGCTTGGCCACCACCGGAGGTCAGATTTCCACGACTGGCATCGCGGGGCTAACCCTGGGCGGTGGCTGGGGCTATTTGGCACGCAAGTACGGCCTTACATGCGACAATCTCCTCTCGGTCGATCTCGTGACAGCTAATGGCCAGTTACTCATAGCCAGTGCTAGGGAGAATCAGGACCTCTTCTGGGGCGTGCGGGGCGGCGGCGGAAATTTCGGGGTCGCTACCTCCTTCAGGTACCAGCTCCATCCGGTCGGTCCGGTGCTCGCTGGAATAGTGGCTTACCCGTTTCAAAAAGCGAAGGAAGTCCTCAACCTCTTCCGCGAGCTCACCATCTCTGCCCCTGATGAGCTTGCCTCCGCGATTGTGCTCATTACTCTCCCTGACGGCACGGCTGTTACAGGTGTCGTCCTTTGCTACATAGGACCGTTATCGGATGGAGAGCGCCTCTTGAAACCCCTTAGAACATTTGGGCCACCTCTTCTGGACACGGTTGGGGTCATCCCATACACAACCGCTCAACAATTGATCGATGGATTTTACCCCTCGGGGCTCCAGAATTACTGGAAGTCGAGCTTCCTTAAGAAGATTAGCGACGAGGCGATCGATATTATGGTGGAGTACTGCGCCAAGCGGCCCTCGCCGATGTGCCACGGGCTCATCGAACACCAGTTGGGAGGCGCAGTGAGCCGCGTAGATGGCGGGGCTACGGCATTCACCCACAGGGATGTAGAGTACAGCTTCATGAGTCTAGGTGTGTGTGCCGCCGCGGCCGAAGTCCAGAAGTGCGTCGAATGGGCGCGGAAGTTTTGGGACGCCATGAAACCCTACTCAACCGGCGCCGTGTATGTTAACTATTTGGGGCGGGAGGCCGATGAGGGTCCAGAACGCATTAAGGCGGCGTACGGCCCCGAGAAGTATGCGCGACTGGCAGCGCTGAAGAACAGATACGATCCTTCTAATTTGTTCCGCCTCAACCAGAACATAAAGCCAGATCAGGCAGCGGCTGCAATGGGCACCTAGCTCAGAATGTTGATCTGCATGGCCCGAGTGGGTTTTCAAGCGAAAGCGGGCGAAAAATCTCTTTTGGTGGCTCACACTCTCTTCCCTATTGCCTGTTGGCTTGGCCTTCGCTAGCTCGCTTTGGTATCCTCCATGCCGACGTGCAGCCTAACCAATCACTCCAGCCAACCGCTGGCCGGCGTGAAAAGAAGTTGAGATGTTGAGTCGTTTAGTTGTTGAGATGAAAACTTGCGCTCTCGGCGGCGGTCGCTCAGCTTATTCTCGTTAGGTCTGATCAGATGACTGTTACACTCCGCGAAGTGACCCAGGAAGATCTTCCGATTTTTTTTGAGCATCAGCTGGATGCCGAGGCGACGCGTATGGCGGCGTTCCCCAGCCGCGACCGCGACGCCTTTATGGCGCACTGGGCCAGAATCATGAGTAACGAGACCGGAATCCTAAACACCATCCTCGCGGACGACACCGTGGCTGGCAACGTCGTCTATTGGGAAGCGGCGGGGGAGCCGAACATCGGCTACTGGCTCGGCAAGACACATTGGGGGAAGGGGATTGCTAGCGCGGCCCTGGCCCAATTCTTGACCAAGATAGAGGCGCGGCCAGTTTACGCGCACGTGGCAAAGCACAATTTCGCTTCGATACGTGTCTTACAAAAATGCGGATTCCAACTTGCACGAGAGGATATGTGCGATGGCGATGATGGCGAAGAACTTGTTATGGTCTTGTTACCACTTCGAGTTCGGGCAGCAAGAGCTAAGATCGGCATGGAATTGGAAGTAGATACCAAAGATCATTCATGAGTCTTACGGATCTCACATCGCTTGCCAGCCTTGTCAGCAGCGTTGCCGTTCTGGTTTCGCTCCTCTTTATCGGCCTTCAGATAAGGCAATCCAATCGCAATCAAAGATCGTTGATGCAGCAGGGGCGAAGCGCTCGAAACGTCGAACTCCTGTCTCGCCTAACCGATCCTCGACTCAGTGACATAATGTTGCGCGTCGCCAACGGCGAAAGTCTGACAGATACGGGCTACTTTGTGCTGTACGGCTACATGGCGTCGGTTTTCTGGAGCTACGAAGACTGCTTCTTTCAGTTTCACTCGGGCATGCTCGACGCCAAGAGCTGGGCGTCCGACGTTACCACCTTGAGACGCCTGCTCGGCAATCCTGCATATCGAGCGGTTTGGAGGTTCGCGCGGGGTGGTATCGGGGAAGAATACAGGTCCTTTCTCGATGGACTCGCCGCCGAAGCCAAGCACAACGCCGCATCGGCCAATCTGGTGACCACCCTTAGGCAATACATCGCCGAAGAGAGAGAAGCGCTCCAATCGTCGCAAGATGTTAAGCCCTGATTTTATGGCACACAAAACATCTAACCCAGCGATGCAGCGAACCGCAAGCCAGCCTGTGATCTACCTTCAGAGTGTTTGCCATCCACACTTCGGCTGCGTGGCACGCTTTACAGGGCTCGCGGTCGCTGATCTTGTGTCTCGTTAGATGGTGCTCGCGCACATCCGCCTTATGACACCGCCGGAAACTCTGCGCACAGCGCGGTTGGTTCTGCGGAAGCCCACGCGTGAGGATGCGACTCTAATGTTCGCGGCCTACGGGCAAGACCATGAGGTTGCGCACTACGTTACGTGGCGTCCACATACGTGCGTTTCCGATAGCGAGGCCGTCATTGACCGCTTTCTTGATTTGTGGCGCGACGGATGCGGGTTCCACGGCTGTTGTTCCAATACGGCGGCAGTAAGCTCATGGGTGCTATTGGCGTCCGCAGAGAAGCACACCGGCTTGAGCTTGGATATGTCCTAGCGCGGCGACATTGGGGCTACGGATTTATGAGCGAAGCGGTGACAGCAGTGGTCGACTGGGCGTTTAGCGAGCTATCTGTTCTTCGCATCGGCGCTGTCTGCGATATCGACAATCAGCGCTCGGCGCGCCTGCTGGAAAGAGCTGGCTTCGAGCGGGAGGGCGTTTTACGCTCGTGGGCGGTTCACCCGAACATTTCAGCGACGCCACGCGACTGCTACTCCTATTCCAAAATCCGCAACGCCTAACCATGCGATGGAGCCAACCGCTGGCCGTTTAGAAAATTACAAAGGTGAAATTAGAAAGTAGAAAGGTGGAGCGGCAGCTCGGTGCCGATAGCGGTGGCTCAGCTCCGTCTCGTTAGGAGAAGCTTTATGGACAGAACCTACAAGGAAGACATTCCGAGCACGAGAAGAGCACTTGAGGAACTGAAGAAGGAGTTCTCAAGTGTCGCTTCAACAACAGACTGGACGAAGCTGCGCATCGAGCCGTTGCTTGACCACGTGAAGTCCCTCGAGCGATTGCTTCGATCGCCGAAGTTCGCGCGGGAGACTGCACGGTTGAGAAGGGGAGTCGTGATGTTCCACTCCGACCTGATTTACCTCCGGGAGAACGTCAAGGCGCTGAAGGAAATCCTAGAGGTTGAAAGGAGGTCTCACCGACGCACCGCGCAGCGTCCAAAAAGCAAATTCGGGTATCAGTGATACCGAGCAAAAATGACCAAAACCGCTTCTAAGATCCGTTTCAGAGCGAAACTCTTCCGGCCGGCGGCGCCCGCGAAGGTCGGCTCTTGGACCTTTCTTGCCCTGCCAAAGGACGCCAGTGCGAAGCTCCCCTCGCGGGGAATGACGACGGTCGAAGGCACCATCAATGGCTTCCCCTTTCGAGCCACGCTCGAGCCAGACGGCCAAAGAAGCCACTGGCTCAGAGTGAACCGGAAGATGCGCGAAGCTGCGGACGCAGACGCAGGCGACGTCGTCACGCTGGAGATCGCGCCGTCGGGAGAGGAACCGGAACCCAGGGTGCCGGCAGATCTGCGGAAGGCTCTCGCGGCCGCCCCGAAAGCGCGGGCGTTGTGGTCGGACATCACGCCCATCGCGCGCAGAGATTGGATCCATTGGATCGCCTCCGCCAAGCGGCCGGAGACTCGCGCGCGTCGGGTCGACAATGCCTGCGCGATGCTCGCTGCCGGGAAGCGACGCGTTTGCTGCTTCGATCGGTCTGGGTTCTATAGTAAAAGCTTCAGCTCTCCTAAAGCGGCTATTTAGATGAATACAAGTTTGTCGTTCAGCCAATGGTTGCCGTTCACTTGGTTGATGAGCATAGGCAGATTTCGCTCAATGCCTGCAACCAACTCTGGAACGCTGATTGGCTTGGCGAGAAACGGATGTCCTTGAATATGCAGACCCGATCTCGCCTCGGCTTTCGTCACGAGAGCCGTCAGAAAGACAATCGGTGTTTGGTGCAATGTCGGATCGGATTCAATCCGCGCGGCCACTTCGCCGCCATCGGTCTCCGGCATCACAATATCAAGAAGAATAAGGTCGGGCTTAACGTCGTGCGCTGTTTGATGAGCCCTGGCTGCATCGTTTTCTTCCCAGACGGAGTAGCGCCCGGTCCTCTCCAGTGCCAGCTTGGCAGAGTGAGTAAAATCGCGGCTGTTATCAATGATTAAGATGCGCGGTTTCTCTTTGGCCTCTTCAAAGGCCTGCGGGAGAAAATCCACTTCGATAGTTCTACTCATGATGTTTCGATTTCTACATGTGTTCTTTATTGGGCCAGCATTCCTCCATCCACCACGAGGGAAGTGCCCGTGGTAAATTTCGCGTCGTCGGAACAGAGATAGAGAACCGCCGCGGCGATTTCTTCGCTGGTGCCAATGCGCCCGACCGGATGAAGAGACGTGAGGTAATCGCGCATCTCGCCTTCTTTTCCGGCAAAGCGATCGACCATGTCGGTTGCGACACCGGCGGGGGCCACTGCGTTAATGCGGATATTTTGTTTGGCGAACTCCAGCGCGAGAGCCTTGGTCAAGCCTTCGACCGCATGCTTGGACGCGGTGTAGATGCTGACCTGACCCATGCCAATGTGCCCGGCCACGCTGGAGGTATTGACGATTGCCCCACCGCCGTTTTTTAGCATGACAGGGATTTCGTGACGCATCGAATTCAGAACGCCCCAAACGTTGATGTCGAAGACGCGGCGGTATTCGGCCTCAGTGGCCTGATCCAATGGGCCTATCCACTCAACGCCGGCGTTGTTAAAAGCGATGTCGAGGCGGCCATAAGTGGCGATGGTGAAGTCGACCATTGCTTTGACGTCGGCATCTCTTGCGATGTTCCGCGCGAATGAACGCGGCGGCACCGCCGAGCTGTTGGATTTCTGCGACGACGTTCGCGCCTTCTTTTTCACGTCGGCCAGAGAGGACAACCTTGGCTCCAGCACGGGCAAATTCGGTGGCGGTCGTCTTACCGATGCCGGAGGTCCCTCCGGTCACGAGTGCGACTTTGTCTGAGAGTTTTTTTGTGTTCATACAATTTCCTTTCGCTGTTGTTGAGTTTCCTAAAGGCTTTCCTCCTCCAGGTCGTAGGCGTCGAACCGGTGGTAAACGAGGCGGTTCCGAAAGTTTGCTTCTATAATTCTATTCATAATGTTTTTTAGGTGGTCGTAATATTTGCAGCTAATCACTGTTCGGAATTCGATTCATGGATGCTTTTTTTAAGCTGCGACCGGAAGCCCGATCGGATGCTCCTTTTGGCTAAGCGCGCGGCGTAATTTCGCGAGCGCGATATTCTCCAATTGACGGATCCTCTCGCGCGAGACGCCCAATTTTTTGCCGATTTCTTCCAGCGTCCTCCGTTTTCCGCCATCGAAACCAAATCGCTGGAAAATAATTTTCTTCTCCCGATCGTCGAGCTCTTTGATCAAGCCGTCGACATCGTTGTGCAGGTCTTTGTCGCGCAACAATTCAAACGGCGTACGTGCCTCTTCGTCCTCAACACTTTCGCCAAACTCCGTCGAATCATCGTCACTAATTGGCGCGTCGAGCGATGCAGGTCGAATCGACACAGTTTTCAAGTGCGAAACTTTTCCACTGGCAATGCCGATCTCTCCTCCAAGCTCATCATCGGTTGGCTCGCGACCAAGCTCCTCGCTCATCTGCAGCGCGATGCGGCGCACCTTCGCAATTTTGTCGCCGAGATGAACAGGCAATCGGATTGTCTTGCTCTGATTAGAGAGGGCGCGCTTGATGGCTTGCCTGATCCACCACGCTGCATAGGTGCTGAGCTTTGCGCCTTTCGATGGATCGAACCGATCGACCGCTATCATTAATCCGATGTTTCCTTCGCCGATGAGGTCAAGAAGCGGCAAACCGAGATTCGCGTAGTCTTGTGCGATCGTCACAACGAGACGTAAATTCGAACTGATCATGAGCGCGCGCGCCTTGCGATCGCCCTGCTTAATCCTGGCTGCGAGCTCGATCTCCTCTGCCGGCGTCAGCAGCTGGATGCGCCCGATCTCGCGCAGATAAAGCTTCATTGCGGTATCGTTAGTTTTGGTAGTCATATGGCCTTTCATGAGATGAGTTTTTCAACGCTCAAAGCTGTCCGCGCTCCACCATCTACCGCCATTGCGCGTCCGTGGGATTTTGCCATCCCACTGAAGGAGTGGTCGCGACTCCCTCTTCGGAGATAGAACCGGGTCCATTCGTTTCCTTTCGTTTTTGTCAGTGGTAGAAGAAGTGAAGCGCGAGAAAGCCGATCAGAATCCCGACCACGGGGCTGAGAACCGCGAACCAAAATGGGACGTCCCAGCCTCAGTCGGTGATGGCATTAGATTTTGTCCTAGTCATCCTCTTGGTTTCCTTGTTAGTTGCTCGCCACTCGTGGCAACCCCAAAGCGTGCAGCGTGTCCAGATTAAGACGCCCGGTCACGCGCAAGCCGTGGTCATTTTGGTACCGCATGATTGCATGACGGGTTTCTGGGCCGAAGACGCCGTCGATTTCTCCCCGGTAATAACCTTGTCGCGCTAACTGCTCCTGGGCAGTGGCAACGGTCGAGTCGGCGTTTTGATCCGAAGAATCGTAGGGGCCCTGATTGTAGTAGCCCGTATCGCCTTCGTAAGTGCCCGCGTCGTACCCGTACGGCGAATAATCATACGCGTATTCGTCATACGGGTATCCGTAGGGATACCAATAATTGTAGGGATAGAATCCGACATCGAATATGAACCATTCGCCGTTAACGAAACGGCACCGATGGCCACGCCACCAATGGTCCTGATGCCGGTCCCAATCGCGGTGCCAATCGGCCGAATGGTGCTCGACGACATGATTCCGCCAGTTTGCCGGGAGATTGTTGCCGTGACGGATCTGGCCTGCGCCAGTTCCGTGGTTCCCAATCGCTCCATTACCCCGCCCAAAACGATTCCCGCCTTGCGCGAGAGGCGGATTGTTCCCGGATCGCATAAGACGATTTCCGCCACTTTGGTTTTGGATTGCTCCAGTCCTTTCGCTGCTGGGGTTGGTGATCGCTTGATTTCCTCCGGTCGAGAATCGGGTGAGACGATCACTGCGATTAATATTTCCGTTTGCGGGCGTGAACTGACGCGTCCCGATAGAAGCGCGCCCATTCGAGTTCATGTAAGGCTGACTAAACGCCGCGGACGATGGCGAATGCATTCCGACCGGCGACAAGCGTTGGCCCGAATAAATCATTCCGCCGCCGCCGAAATTTCGCATCGGCATGGAATGGAAGGATGAAACAGCACCGCCTCGCGCCGGACCGGCACCGGCCGCGGCGAAGTGTCCGCCGCCGCCGCCTCCTCCTCCGTAATGGCCACCACCTTGCGCTTGTGCAATCAAGGCCGCGCTCGCAAGAAGCGCGACCCAATAGAATTTAGTTTTCATGATTTGGATTTCCTTTGTCTTTTGTTTTTGAATCATTGTTTGTCACCTGATTAACGAAGCCCGCCCGCGATGCGCAGCGTCTCGCCGGTGATATACGCGGAATCGGACGAAGCCAGAAAGACCGCCGCGGGTGCAATGTCCTCTGGTTGGCCGATGCGGCCTAACGGAGTCTGCGCCTCAATGCTTTTGCGAAGATCGCCCTGGTCGAAGCCGGCTGCACGCACTCCTTCGGTTTCCACCAGGCCCGGATTGATGGCGTTGACGCGGATTTTGTGCGGACCGAGTTCCTTGGCCAGCGTTCTGGTGATGGCGTCGACCGCGCCTTTCGTGGCGGTGTAAACGGACGAACCCGGCGGGGTCAATGAAGTAACGGCCGAGCTAATGTTTATAATGTTCCCGCCACTGGAGTCGAATTGCTTGACCGCTTCCCGCGTAGCGAGAAGGAGACCGAGAACATTCACGTCAAAGTGTTTGCGGAATTGCTCCTCGGTGATCTCCGCAAGTGGCGACCAGTCGTAAACTCCCGCGTTATTGACCAGGATGTCGACTTTGCCGAACGCTTTCTTCGTCGCGGAAAAGAGTCGTTCGACTTCCGCCTTCTTCGCGACGTTGGCCTGCACGGCGATCGCTTTGCCGCCGCGTTTTGTGATTTCGTCAACCACGCGATCTGCTCCTTCCTTTGAGGAAGCGTAATTAACGACCACGGCCGCGCCTTCGGTGGCTAAATGTTTAGCGATTTCGGCGCCGATCCCTTTCGACGCGCCCGTTACGACCGCGATTTTTCCTGCGAGTTTTTGTGTTCATTTTTTGTTTCGTTCTATTGGTTAGTTGCTTTGTTTGTTAGGACTTTTTTGAGGGCATTTGCGCTTTGACTTCAACACCATCACGCAATGAGCCACTCGGATTCGCCACGACTGGCTCAGTCGGATCGAGGCCGGAAAGAATTTCAACTTTGTCGCCGAGGTCGTGTCCAAGTTTCACCGCGCGCGTGCGAATGATTTGCTTTGCGTCGACGGTCAAAACTTTCGGGCCGTCGGATTGGACCGTTACGGCGTTGCCGGGAACGAGCAGAGTGCATCCGTCCTGCGGAAAGGCGAATTTGATCTCGGCGTACATCCCCGGAAACAATTGGCCGTCAGCGTTTGCGACTTGTAGCTCGGTCAGCAGCGTGCGCGACGCGGGATCGAGCGAACCGGCGGTCCGGACCACTTTCGCGTCGAACGTCTTCTCCGGAATTTCACGGAACGAGACGGCCGCGTTTTGTCCGGGAGCAACCGAGCGCGCGTTGGTTTGCGGAACGGTGACGTAGATGCGGAGCGTGTCAGTCTGCGCGACGTGAAACAGCGCGATGGTTTGACCGCCGCTGCCGGAGGAGACGAGTGCGCCGTTATCGATGTTGCGCGCGGTCACGATCCCGGAAAATGGCGCCACAACTTTTTGGAAGCCTTGTAACTTTTCCAGCCGGGCCACGTTCGCTTGGGCCGCAGTGAGATCCGCACGGCGCGCATCCAGTGCGGATTTCTTCTCATCGAACTCCTGCGCCGAGACGACCTTTTTGTCGACGAGTTCCCGCCAGCGCGTCAGTGTCGCCTGCGCGAGTTCGGAGTTGGCCGACGCTTGCTGCGCCGCCGCGCGCGCCTGATTCAGTTCCTGATCGATCTCCGGGGTCTCGATTTCGGCCAGCAACTCTCCCGCTTTAACTTTTGCCCCGATGTCCGTGTACCACTTGCTGACGTAGCCGTTCGTGCGCGCATAAATCGCCGCCTCCTGGATTGCCTGAGTGCTGCCGGGCAAAACAAGATTGGCGGCGCCGTCGGGCCGTTGCGTCTTGACGACGCTCACGGTCGGGCGCTGATCGCGCGCCGCACTTGTCAGCGCAGCATTCGCGCGCCAGCGCGGGAACATTCCTACAAGAAACAACGTGGCGAGGACAACGAGAGTGCCAAGCACGGCACGTCCGCTCAGGCCAAGCCGAATCTTTTTGCCAGATGATCCGAAGTTCGCTTTGAAAGTTTCAATGTGATCGGTTGTGGTCATGTGGTTCTCCTTAATGCTGAATGGCTGGTTCGAGTTGTGTTTGGGCAAGATCGACATCGTCATCCATTGCGCGCGGCCGCACCTTGTGACGAATCATGCTGAAGACGACGGGGACGAAGAACAGCGTCGCGACCGTTGCGAGTAATAAACCGCCGATCACTGCGCGGCCGAGCGGCGCGTTTTGTTCGCCGCCCTCGCCCAGCCCGAGCGCCATCGGCACCATGCCGATGATCATGGCAAGCGCGGTCATCAACACAGGACGCAAACGCGTGTGACCTGCGACGATAGCGGCGTCGAGCGCGGTTTTGCCTTCGCGGAGCTGTTCGTTCGCGAACGTGATCATCAAGATGCTGTTCGCCGTGGCGACGCCGATGCTCATGATCGCGCCCATCATCGACTCGACGTTGAACGTCGTGTGGGTCAGGAACAGCATCCACAAAATGCCCGCGAACGCGCCGGGCAATGCGGTGATGATGATGAAGGGATCAGTCCACGATTGGAAATTGACGACCATTAGGAAATAAATGAGCGCGGCCGCGAAGATGAGGCCGAGGCCGAGCTTGCTGAACGCGCTGTTCATGCTTTCAACCTGGCCGCGCACGTTGATCGTGCTCCCGGGCGGGAGCTTCGGGCGAAATTCGCTGACGATTTTTGTTACCTTGTCCGAGACCCGGCCGAGGTCAGCGCCTTGCACGTTTGCATAAATGTCGAACACCGGCTGCACGTTGGTGTGGCTCACGACAGCAGGGGTCTCGGCGCGCTCGAGCGAGACAACGTTACTGAGCAATTGCGGATGCGCCGGATCTTTGCCTGCGAGCGAAGTCGAAAGCGTGGCATCGACTGAATCGACCAGATGCTGTGGCGTCTGGATCGCTACAGGATAATTAATTCCAGTTTTCGGATCGGCCCAGAAGTTTGGTGTGACCTGCGCCGTGCCGCTGAGTGAGATCAACAAGCTGTTGGCGACGTTGCGCTCGGTAAACCCGAGTTCCTGTGCGCGGGTGCGATCGACTTTCACCAGCATTTCCGGAGCGTTCGTGACCTGATGGAACCCAACGTCCACCGCGCCCGGGATCTGTTTCATTCGCGCTTCAATGGCGCGGGCGATGTCGTAATTCGGTTTCTCGGCGTAGCCCGCGACTTGGACATCGATCGGCGCCGGCAAACCAAAGTTCAGTATCTGGCTAACGATGTCGGCGGGCTGAAAATAGAAACTCAAATCTGGAAACCGCGTCGCGAGTTTTTCGCGCAGCGCTTTCATGTAGGCAGGAGTCGAACCGCGATGGTTCGGCTTGAGCGAAACCAGAATTTCCCCGTCGGCGGAGCTGATAGTTGAGTTGTCGCTGAACGCGAGATTAATTCCCTGCGGGATTCCGATATCATCCAACACCATTGCGAGGTCGTTAGGCGGAACGACTTCGCGAATGACGTCCTCGACGCGCGAGAAAATCTGCTCGCTCTCCTCCAGCCGTGTGCCCGCTGGCGCGTTTACGTGCAGGCGGAACTGACCGGCGTCGACCGTCGGGAAAAAGTCGCGGCCAACGGTCGGCAGGATGGCGAAGGCGCTTCCAACCAGGACCGCGAACAGAACAAAGACAGTCAGGCGGTTCTGCAACGACCAGGCCAGCCCGTTCACGTAACGCTGACGCAGATTCTCGAAGTGCCGATTAAACGATTCCTGAATGCGCGTGAAGAAATTGCGCCGCGGCTTTTCACCTTCGTGGCCACGAATGAGATATTTCACCATCACCGGCACAAGGGTGCGCGAGAGGAGATACGAAGCGAGCATCGCGAACACGACCGCCAGCGCGAGCGGCGTGAATAAATATTTCGCCGGCCCAGTGAGGAAGACTACCGACACAAAGACGATGCAAATGGCGAGTGTGGAAACGAACGCCGGCACGGCGATCTGTTGTGCGCCATCGAGGATTGCGCGCTGGATCGGTTTACCTTGGGCCAGATTTCGGTGGATGTTTTCGAGCTCAACCGTCGCGTCATCTACCAGAATGCCGATGGCGAGCGCGAGCCCGCCAAGCGTCATCACGTTGAGGGTGTAGCCGAGCAGACTCAAGATCGACAGCGACGCGAGAATCGACAATGGAATCGAAACCATCACGATAAACGTGCTTCGCCAACTGCCGAGAAAGAGCAGGATCATCGTGGCTGTGAGCAACGCGGCGATGACGCCTTCTTTCACGACACCGCTGATTGCCGCCCGTACGAAAATCGATTGGTCAAACAGTTCGGTCATCTCCAGCCCGGGAGGCGCGGCCGCGCGCATACCAGGCAGTAAGGCTTTGATCTGATTCACGATGTCGAGGGTCGAGGCGCCGCCGTTTTTTAAAATCGTGAGCAGCGCTGAGCGGCTGCCATCTTGACGCACAACATTCGTCTGAACGGCGAAACCGTCGCGGACGTGGCCGATATCGCGGATGTAGACCATCGAACCGTTGACTTCCTTGATCGGAACGTTGTTGATCTCGGCGACGGTGTCGGGGCTGCTGTTAAGCCCGACGATAAATTCGCGGTCGGCAATTTTTGCTGTGCCAGTCGGCAGCGTAAGATTTTGCGCGTTGACCGCGTTGCTGACATCGAGCGGCGACAAACCTTTCGCGAGTAGCAACTGCGGGTCGAGATCTACCATGATCTGGCGCGGCTTACCGCCATACGGAAGCGGCAGCGTGGCGCCGCGCACCGGCGCGATTGCCTGGCGCACACGGTAAATGCCGTAGTCGTAAAGTTGAGCTTCGCTCAGGGTCTTGCTGCCGAGCGCGAGTTGCAAAATCGGCACGCTCGAGGCGTTGTAACGAATGATAAATGGCGGCTGCGTGCCCGGCGGCATGCGGCGCAAAATGGTTTGCGACACTGCCGTCACCTGCGCGATCGCGGCATCGATGCGCACATTCGGTTGAAAGAAAATGCGAATGACCGAGGTGCCGGCAAGCGTCTGGGACTCGATGTTTTTCACGTTATCCACCGCAGATGAAATGGTGTATTCGCTGAAGGTCGTGATCTGCTTCGCCATCTGATCCGGCGAAAGCCCGGTGTATTGCCAGACAACCGTCACGACGGGGATGTCGATCTCAGGAAAAATGTCCGTCGGCGTGTTTTTGATCGACACTACACCGAGCAGCAATATCAAGAGCGCCATCACGACAAACGTGTATGGACGCCGCAGCGCTAATTTTACTATCCACATAAAGCGAGAGCGGGTTCGTAGGGTGGCTCCTCAAGGAAACGATGCGGAACCAGGACATCGTCATGTTTTGTCTCCGCGGGTTGAAGGCCGAGCGTGGCGACATGTGCCTCGACCAAATCGGGAAAAAGTAGATGCGGGAAGAACGATAACTCCCACGCTTTTGCTTCTTCTTCGTCGAGGACGAGATGGATAATGTCGCGCAGGCCTGGATAAACCTGTTCGTAATCTCGTTGTAGCTTCTGTTTCAGCTGCGTAACCGCGGCCGATACCGTCTGGGGGAAAACTGCAGTTGCTGCGTCTGATTGCTGGTCAGTTGTCATAGGGCTGAGTTTTTTCGGTTTGTGTGGGTTTATACTTGACTAGTCGTCTATAAAATTGGCAAAAAAAAGGGTTACGAAGAAGCAGCATGCGCGTGTTTCACGCCCAAAACATCCCTCGCGACCCGCTTGAAATCGCGGATCAACGCAAGGTCGTTTTGAATTCGGGCCTGGGCGAGCGTCCCGTGATAGCAGGCAAAGAGCGCCCTGGCCTTCGCTTCGGGGTCTGGTGCCTCAATCAATCCTTGCGCATGCGCATCCCGGATAGCGGACTCGTAATACTTTATCTTCCGATCCCAGATGCGGTCAACGGTAGCGCGCACCACCTCGTCTTGCGTGCTCACTTCGCTCCCGATATTTAAGAGAGGGCATCCGAGGATGGAGCCGCACGCTTCTTGAAGTTCGGCCAGACGGTCGTGCACATGATCGAAGTAGCGATCGAACCGCTCGAGAGGCGGAACTGTTGGAGAAAAAAGAGCATCCATGTTCGCCTTGTTTTTATTCCATTCTGCCTCCAATGCAGCGGCGGTGAGCTCGGACTTGGACTTGAAGAAGTAATAAAAGCTCCCCTTTTTTGCGCCGGCGCGCTCGCAAATCGCGTCCACCGAAGTGGTGCCGTAGCTGTTTTCCCACATCAAATCCAACGCCGCGTCGGTCAGGCGCTCCTTCATGTCACTCGTTCTTGGCATACAGCACATTTACATCGACTAGACCAACTAGTCAACTATTTTTTGCAAATTTTTTAGGCGGCTTAAACGTTGGGATCTGGGAGGCTAATTTGTAAAATCTTTACCGCCCAAGTCTGCTTTCAGTATGCGGTATAATTGCGCAACTCAAGGCGACAAGCGTCGCTAAACTTTCTGAAAAAACCCGAGGTCTCCACTGCGAATCGCGGCGATAAGCTGATCGGCTGTCCGGTTAGGTCCGGCGTAAACGTCGAGAATGCGGTTACAGCATTCTTCGGCGGCATTGTACACGTCATCCGATGAAAAAAGGCGGATCCGCCCAAGATTTGCGTAAAGGTTTACGAGCGTTTCGGGCCGGTCTAACGAGTGATCAAAAGCATCGGCGAGCAGGCGCGCCGCTTCGGTGATGAAATCCCCATAAAGTATCTCGCGCTTGCGAGTTTCCGATTTCGCCCGCTCGCGGACTGTCTGGCCTTTCTGCGCGATCCACGTGGTGGCTATGGCCGCGGAAGCGCCACTTACCGAGCCGAGCACTCCGGCCAGTGCTGTAATCAGATTCGCGTTCATTTAGTAACCTGCGAAACTGTAATTCGTTAAGCTTCAAGCGTGGGCTGCGCTTTACTACTTTCCGCCGCGGTAGTCTTTTCTTTTCGACCGCCGGAAATCCGCTCGATCACATAAAACGTCACCGGGATAAGGAAGATCGCGATGCCCGAGGCGGCGATCATTCCACCGATCACGGTTGAGCCAAGCACGCGGCGGGCGACGGCGCCGGAGCCGCTGGCGAACCAAAGCGGCAAACATCCGAAGATGAATGCGAATGACGTCATGAGAATCGGACGCAAGCGCAAACGCGCTCCTTCCAGTGCAGCATCGAGAAGCGGTTTGCCTTTTTCGTATTCATCCTTGGCGAACTCGACGATAAGGATCGCGTTCTTCGCTGCCAGTCCGATGAGCATGATCAAACCGATTTGCGTGTAGATGTTGTTTTGCATTCCGCGCAGCCAAAGCGTTAAGAACGCGCCGAACACGGCGACCGGTGTACCGAGCAACACGCTGAACGGCAATGACCAGCTTTCGTAAAGCGCAGCGAGAATCAGAAACACGAACAAGAGCGACATTCCAAAAACCGCAGTTGGCGGAACGCCTTGTTGCGCTTTCTTTTCCTGATACGAAATGCCGAGATAGTCGTAGCCCATCTCCTTAGGCATGGTTTGCCGGAAAACTTCTTCCAATGCGTTCATCGCCTGGTTCGAGCTGTAACCGGGAGCAGCGGCACCGTTGATTTGAGCGGAGCGGTATTCGTTGTAACGCAACGTGAATTCCGGACCAGCGATGTCTTTGACCGTCGTGATGGCGTCAAGCGGCACGGGGTCGCCGTTCGCATTGCGAACGAAGAACTGACCGACATTCTTGGCATCGGTGCGGTACTCGCCTTCCGCCTCAATGTAAGTTTGCCAGGTTCGGCCGAAGCGATTAAAATAGTTCACGAAAAATCCGCCCATGAATGTCTGCAGCGTTTGATATACCGAGGTCAGATCGATTCCCTGCTTGATCACTTTGTCGCGGTCGACGTTCACGAAAACCTGCGGCACACTCGGTTGGAATGTCGGAATGAGAGTGCTGAGTTCGGGACGCTTGCGCGCGGCGTCGAGAAACGTCTTCATATTTTGCGCTAGAAAGCCGACATCTTTCCCTGCGCGATCTTCCAATATGAATTGGAATCCGCCGGAAGTGCCCACGCCTGGAATCACTGGTGGCGGGAAAGCAAACGCGATCCCTTCACTGAGACTTGAGAGATACTTATTCAGTCGCGCTTTGATCGCGTCGTATTGCTCCTCCGGCTTCGTTCGTTCGTTCCAAGGCTTGAAAGTAACAAAGAAAAACGCGTGGTAAGTGTCAGACACCAGGCTCAGCAGGCTGAAACCGATAACACTGGTGGTGTATTGCACGCCGGGAGTCTTGCTCAAAAAATCTTCGATCTCTCGAGAAACTTTGTCGGTGCGCTCGAGCGAAGCCGCGTCGGGTAACTGCAGCGCTAGAAAAACGTAGCCCTGATCTTCTTCCGGCAAAAACGCGCTCGGTAATCTCGATCCGAAAAAACCCGCGCCGACCGCAAGCACGGCCAGCAACGCAAAGCTGAGCACGGCCTTTCGAATCGCGACCCGGGACCAGTTCACGTAGCCGCCGGTTGCGTTGCCAAAGACACGATTGAATTTGTCGAAGAACCACGCGAGCGGCCCACGCGATTTCTTGCGCGGCCGCAGTAATAGCGACGAAAGCGCAGGACTAAGTGACAACGCGTTAAATGCAGAGAAAATGACCGAAATCGCAATCGTCAGGGCAAACTGTTGATACAATCTCCCGGTGATGCCGGGCAGGAACGCTGTGGGAATGAAAACCGCCGACAAAACAAGCGCGATGCCGATGACCGGAGCGGACACTTCTCGCATGGCTTGAAGAGTCGCGTCGCGTGAAGACATGCCTTCCTCGATGTGACGTTCTACAGCTTCAACAACGACGATCGCGTCATCGACGACCAAACCGATTGCCAAGACGAGGCCGAATAGTGAGAGCGTGTTGATGGAGAATCCAAACAGCGGAAACAGCACAAACGTGCCAACCAACGAAACGGGCACTGCGCACAATGGAATCAGCGTCGCGCGCCATCCTTGTAAGAAAATGAAGACGACTAATACAACGAGCGCGAGCGCTTCGAGCAACGTTTTCACGATCTCGCTCATTCCCTCGGTGACGGCGAGTGTCTGATCGAGCGAGATAGCGTAATCGATGTCAGCCGGAAACCGCTGCTTCGCTTCCGCCATTAACTTACGCACCGATTGCGCGGCTTTGACCGCGTTGGTTCCCGGCAGTTGATAGAGAGCGAGAATTGCCGACGGCTGGCCGTTCAAACGGCTCTTCAAATTGTAAGTCTGAGCGCCGAGATCAATCCGTGCGATGTCTTTCACCCGCAGAAACGAGCCGTCCGGATTCGCACGAACGACAATTTCGCCGAATTCTTCGGGCGTTTGTAATCGTCCCTGCGCGCGAACCGTGTAGGTGAATTTCTGCCCGCTCGGAATCGGTTCGCCGCCAACCTGTCCCGCGGGATTCACCGTGTTCTGCTTCTGAACTGCGGTGATGATGTCCGGCACCGTGATCCCGAGCTTCGCCAGTTGATCGGGCTTGACCCACAAACGCATCGCATATTGGCCGGCGCCGAAAATCTGAACATTTCCAATTCCCGGCAGGCGCGTGAGCTGATCGAACAAATTAATGTAGCCGTAGTTCGCGAGAAAGACTCCATCGTAGGTCCCCTTTGGGGAATAAAGCCCGACGAGCATCAACGGCGCCGTAGTCGATTTCTTAACAGTCAGGCCGTAGTTGATCACGTCTTGTGGCAACTGCGATTGCGCTTGCGATACTCGAATCTGCGTGAGGACGTGATCAATGTTCGGATCGGTCGCGACATCGAAATCGACGATCAATCGAAGGTCACCGCTGTTGGCGTTGATCGAGTACATGTAATTCATGTTGTCTACGCCACTCATTTGCTGCTCGATCGGCGCCGCCACGGATTGCTCGATTGTGATCGCATCCGCGCCGGTGTAATGCGTCTGCACCTGGATTTCCGGCGGCGCAATCTGCGGATATTGCGCAATCGGCAAGGCGAGAATGCAAACGCCGCCGATCAGCGTCATCAGGACCGCGATGACAATCGCGACAATTGGACGCCTAACGAAGAACTCCGACATGGCGGGTCAGGGTGTTTTTTGTGCCGGCGAACCGTCTGACGCCACTTGATTCGCCGGTGGCGTCCACTCTTTCACGGTGACGGTCGCTCCTTCGCGCGCTTTTTGGATTCCTTGGACAACGACCTTATCGCCCGGTTTTAGTCCGTCGGTTACTTGCCACATGGCGCCGATGCGTTCGCCCATTTTCACCGCACGAATGCTCACCTTGTTGTTTTGATCGACGACGGCGACCTGGAAACTGCCCTGCAATTCGCTCACTGCTTCCTGCGGAACAACGAGCGCATTATGCACCGTGTCCGGTACGAAGCGGATTTTTCCAAATTGTCCGGGCCGCAAAATGGCGCCCGGATTTGGAAACGTCAGTTCGTATCGGATAGAGCCGGTCTTTATATCTAGATTACGGTCGAGCGCATAAAATTTTCCTTTCCCTGGATAAACATTGCCGTTGCCGAGAATTAATTCGAAATCGATGCTTTTAAGCAGGGCTTCACGTTGAACAGGATCTGGATAGCGCGAAAAGAAATCCGTGAACGGACCTTCTCCCACAGTTACGATGGCTTTTATCGGGTCAATCTGCGACATGGTTGTAAGTGGTCCCGTACTTGGCCCGACCAGATCGCCTACCTGATTGTTCGTAAACCCGACAAGACCATCAATCGGCGCAGTAATTTTCGTGTAGCCGAGATTGATTTCCGCCTGTTTCACCGCGGCGTCATCCGCTTCCACATTTGCTCTAGTTGAGCCGGCAGCGGCAACGGCTGTATCTCGTTCCTGATCACTGATTACTTTTTTATTAAACAAATCAATGGCGCGCTTTTCGTCCGCGTCACCTTTGACCTGATTGGCTTGGTCTCTTGCCAAAGTGCCCTTCGCTTGTGCTAATGCAGCCTCGAACGGCCGCGGATCGATCTGAAAAAGGAGGTCGCCTTTCTTGACCACGCTGCCTTCCTGGTAATCGCGCGAAACAATATAGCCTTGCACCTGGGCATTGATGTTCGCATTGATGAAACCATCCAGCGTGGCCACCCGTTCCAGGATCCGAGGCACATCGCGCGGTTGAACAGTTGTCACTAAAACTTCGGGCGCAGGCGGGCCAGCTTGCGGTGCTTTGCGAGAGCAACTTGCGGACGCCAGTGCCGCAATGACGAACACTGTGATGATGTGCGGTTTCATGATTTTGTTATGACCGGCTGGGATGAAGTGTCGAGCACGGAATTTTTTGTTACCGGCGCCGACTGCTTCCTGTGCGCTCGAACGCGGCCCAGTCGATCGCTGATCTCCCACACATCGCGCAAAGTGACTATCTGCGTAATGTCTCGGCCGAAGAAAAGATCGAGAGTCCACGCGATTAGAACGCGCAGCTTCTTGGCCAGACGGGGAAGCTTCACCAGGTAAATTGATCGCCACAACCACCAGGCGATGAAGCCGGAAAACTTCATTCCGAATACCATAGCCACACCAGTGTGATGACCAATAGCTGCCAGTAATCCGAGTGTTTGAAATCGAAATGTCTTTAACGGCTGGCCAAGAATCGTGCGCTCGATGTTTTTTGCTGCGATCACTCCTTCGCGTAAGCCGTGTTGCGCCGTGGGCGGATAAAATTGGCCGCTCCGCAAATCGGGAACCGCTGCGCAATCGCCAACTGCCCACAATCCAGTCGCTCCAGGAACGGCGAGGTTTTCGTTTACGCGCACGCGTCCTTTCTCTTTCGCGACTGGTAACGATGCGATCACAGGGCTCGGTTTCACACCCGCTGTCCAGATGAGTGTTGCCGCCGGAATCGATCTGCCGTCATTCAACTTTACGATCGAACCGTCGTAGCTCGCCACCTTCGCGCCTTTGATCACTTCGACTTTGCGCTCGATCAACTTCCGTTCGGCATAGCGACCCAACTCTTCGCCAAGTTCCGGCAACAAATAGGGGCCCGGATGAATGACCACGACTCGAATCATGTTCTCGCGTAACGGGGGATAAAACCTCGCCGTTTCGCGAAGAAAGTCGTTGACCGCGCCGGTCGTTTCCGCACCGGCGAAACCGCCGCCGGCCGTTACAAATGTGAGCACCTCACTCCGAGCGGCTTCATCTTTTTCCAGCGCGGCCTCTTCCAACAACGCAACCATGCGATTCCGCAGCAGAGCTGCATCCATCACGTTTTTCATCGTTACCGCCCAATCGCGCGCCCCCTGGTTATCAAAGAAGTTCGTCTCGGAACCGAGTGCGAGAAGCAGATGGTCATACTCCAGCTCAAGATCGACGTCTCCGATTCCATGAACGCAACGGATTTTTCGGGCGTTAACATCGATATCACGGACATCAGCTTCGACGAACTTCACGTGCCGAAGAATGCGCCGCAGCGGATTCACAATGTCGCTCGGAGAAAGATCGCCTGCGGCAATTTCGTGCAGCATCGGCGTGAAGAGAATGAAATTCTCGCGGCTAATCAATGTCACTTCCACGTCCGGTCGTCGCGCCAGACGTTTGTCGAAATGCATTGCCGCGTACAGCCCGGCAAATCCGCCGCCCGCGATAACGACGCTAGTCTTTTTCATTGGTCCAATCCGGTAGTTGCATCATCCGCAGGACTCACTCCACTTCTTGGCCAGTTCATTAAGAATAAGGGGCCCTGTTCTAAAAAGAGAATGCTCGCAAACGTAATGAGCAGGAATTTCCGAAGCGGACAGAACGTCATTTCTAATAAAGCGATTCTCGGCTGCCTACTTGGCGTTCAATATTCCCACACACTCCCCTGTCCGATGTAAAGGCCGAACTATCTATAATGCATGTGAGGGAGGTGGCACTCCCCCTTTGGAGGGAGACCCCGTTTCATAGCGGCCGACGGGTGACAGCCATGGAGTGTTTAAAACGTTTGTAGATTGAATTAATGGTGTTGTGCCGAACTCGCGCTGGGATCGGCTGAGTACTATTGGGCGATCTCGATGGCCGCCGTGATCACAAGCACTAAAGATTGATCAAAAATTTCATTTGCATTCGGAAATCGCCCGCGCTACATATTTAACCAAATGGTTAAATATTCATCGCAAACCTTAAATCGCACATTCGCCGCCCTGGCTGATCCGACCCGGCGGCGTATCCTGGCCCATCTGGCGCGCGGCAACCGATGCGTCACTGATTTGGCGCGGCCGCATGCGATGTCATTGCCAGCGGTCTCGAAGCATTTGCGAGTGCTGGAAAAGGCGGGCCTGATCAGACGCCGCCGGTACGGACGTATTCATCAATTGAACTTGGAAGCCGTGCCGATGAAGCAAGCCGTTCGTTGGATCGAAGAGTATCGGAAATTCTGGGAAGGATCGCTCGATCGCCTGGCGGACTACCTGGAAAGGGCGGGCAAACAAGCCGGCAAGAAGGGAAGGGGATAATGTGTCCCGTGTGTGTAGCAAACATTGCCCTGCTTGCGGCCAGCGCGACCTCGAGCGGAGGACTGACTGCGTTCGCGGCAGGCAAGCTTTATAGAAGAAGACAAATGAAACAAACCAGAGGAGGCCAAAATGAAACTAGAAGAAATGGAACGTCCACAAGGGAAAACCAAGATGCATCATCCAGTGATCGGAACGGAAGCTGAATGGCTCGCTGCCAGGAAGGATTTACTGACGCGAGAAAAGGAATTCACTCGGCAGCGAGATGCGCTCAGCGCCGCGCGTCGCAAGCTGCCGATGGTCAAGATCGACAAGGAATACATCTTCGACGGTCCGGACGGCAAAGAGACGCTGGCCGATCTCTTTGACGGGCGCAGTCAATTGATCGTTTATCATTTCATGTTTGGTCCGGGCTGGGAGGAGGGTTGCAAAAGCTGCTCATATCTGGCCGATCATTTTGATGGCGCTAACTGGCATCTGCCGCATCGCGACGTCACCTTCGTAGTTGTATCGCGAGCGCCGCTGTCTGAGTTCGAACCATACAAAAGGCGCATGGGCTGGCGCTTCAAGTGGGTGTCATCGCACGACAACGATTTCAACTTCGACTATCACGTATCGTTTACCAAGGACGACGAGGCGAAGGGCAAAGTTTACTACAACTACGGAATGGGAGAGTTCGTGAGCGACGAACTTCCTGGCCTGAGCGTGTTTTATAAAGATGAAAACGGCGACATCTTCCACAGCTACTCGACTTACGCGCGCGGTCTCGACATCCTGGTTGGCACGTACAACTTCCTTGATTTCGTGCCGAAAGGCCGGAACGAAGATCCCGAGTCAACGATGGATTGGGTTCGCCGCTACGATCAGTACCCTTCCTAAGCAGAAAGCGAGGAAAACATGACTACGAAGAATCATTTGGCGGAAGCGATGGTCATCGAACGAACTTTCAACGCGCCTATCGCGCAGGTTTGGAAGGCGCTTACCGATGTGGACGATATGCGGCGCTGGTATTTCAACCTGAAGGAATTCAAGCCCGAGGTGGGTTTTGAATTTGAATTCACTGTCGAGCATGAAGGCTTTAAGTATTCCCATCTTTGCAAGATCACCGAGGTGATTCCGCAAAAGAAACTTGCCTACACCTGGCGGTATGAGGGACACGAGGGCGATTCACTGGTCACCTTCGAATTGTTCGCCGATGGTGAGAAAACGCGGATGAAACTGACTCATGTGGGTTTGGAAACTTTCCCGAAACTTCCGGCGTTTGCGCGCAAGAACTTCATGAAGGGTTGGACGGAAATCATTGGTGTGTCGCTCAAAGACTTTGTCGAGAGCGATCGTGCCGACCAAGGTTAAGGTAACAACACAGATATTTTACTGACGAAAGAAATCTATGGCCCAAGCAGAAAAGCTCTCGCTCGAAATCAAACGTTTTATCAAAGCTCCGCGCGATCGCGTCTACGCCGCCTGGACCGATCCCGTGCAAATGAAGCAATGGTTCGGCCCGGAAAATGTCCAGACTCGCGATCTTATCGCTGATGCGCGCGCGGGCGGGACGTTCCGCTGGGACCTTATCAATTCGGAAGGCGAGAAGATGACGTGCCGCGGTGAATTCCGTGAGCTACAGCCCGATAAGAAAATCGTGTTCACCTGGCAATTGGGAAGACGATGAAGATTGGGAAAACCACATCAGCATCGTGACGGTGGAACTCGACGATGCAGACGGTGGGACCGAGCTCCGTTTGACGCACGAGCAATTGCCTAACGAAGAGTCGCGTGACAGCCACACGCGAGGCTGGAACAGCGCCCTCGACAAATTGGAGAAACTGTTCAGCAAATAATTAAACTCAAATAAACGGAGGAAATAGGAATACCGAAGAAGTCGCAGGAAAGTTGTCGAACTCACGCGCAAACAGGCTTGGAAGGAAGCGCTGGAGAGTTTGGATTCGAAGGAGATTGTCAGCGTCGAGGCGCTCACATCGAATGGAGGTAGAAATTAGAATTCGAAATTAGAATTGAAACCAGCGGCAGCTGCCGCAAAAGCCTGAACTGGGTGCTCTCTTGCACCATTTTGGGCCTGAGCCGATGTTGATTGAGGCAACTTGAAACTTCAAACGATCAGAGAGCGACGACGGTTCCCCTCGCCAGGACAGACACCTCAAGCTCTCGCCTGGCACTCTAATACTTTGTGGATGGGCTCCCGCGATCTGCGTCGAATTTATGCGATCGATGCAAAGAAGTGGACGGTGCTCGAGGAACGAGAAGCGCCCGGCATTCCGTGGGCGGCAGTGTCAACCAAGGGCACGCTTCGTTTTACAATTGGAGAGGGCCCGAACGACGACCGGTACATTCGCCGATTCATCCCCGATGTTGGCTTTCCCGAGGAGGACCGATTCGCCTGTCCGGAGTTTACCGGCTCATATCTCAGTTATGACGGTAAGCATCTCTACCTGAGTCAATGGTACAAACATCGAATTTTGAAGCTCGACGAAAGCAGCGACATCATGCGCATCATCGAGATTGGCGCGGAGATTTGCGGCCACGTGTTTGTCGATGGCTCGATTACGTCTTGCGCGGGACCGAACAGGATGGCGAAAGCTGGACGATCGCACAACTCGATTCGCGAGAGGAAAAGCCCGACACTAAAGATATCGCTGTCGTTCCGTTCGCGTGTTGCTCACTTACTTTCGACGGCGAAGTTTTTTGGACGAACTACCGCGCGGAGGACACAATCGTCTCATTTGTCCTTCCGAATTGAGTAACGAGTGAGCCAAATCGTTTCCCTGTTGCCCGCTGCCACCGAGATCGCGGCCGCGCTCGGGTTGATGGATGAAGTAGTGGGTGTTTCGCACGAGTGCGATTGCCCGGCGGAAGCGACTCAGAAACCGCGCGTCACGCATTGTCCGGTTCACAACACTGGCCTAACGAGCGCAGAAGTGGATAAATGGGTGCGGCGCGCGCTCCGCGAGAACGGCACGATCTATACGATCGATGAGTCCCTCGTGCGCGAGCTGCGTCCGGATGTGATCCTTACCCAAAAATTATGCGACGTTTGTGCGGTCGGTTACAGCACAGTGGCTCTTCTGGCCGAAACGTTACCGGGTCCGCCACAACTAGTGAATCTCGAGCCCACACGTCTGTCCGATATTTTTGATAACATCCGCCGCGTGGCGGATGCGTGTGGCGTTCCCGAGCGCGCCAAGGAAGTCGTCACGCAACTATCTGAGCGCGTTGAAGCGGTGCGACTGCGGGCAAGCCGCATTCCGCGCCGGCCGCGCTGTTTCGTGATGGAATGGGTCGATCCGCCGTTTTGTTCCGGTCATTGGGTGCCGGAGCTTGTCGAGATCGCTGGTGGATACGATCCGTTAGGCCGGAAGCATCAACCCTCAGTGCAGATTGACTGGCAGCAAGTGCTCGACGCGCAGCCAGAGATAATCGTGCTCGCGCTCTGCGGCTACGATGTCGATCTTGCCCACCGAGATTACGAATTGCTGAAAAAATTGCCCGGTTTCGATTCCCTTCGGGCGGCGTGCGCTGGTGGAATTTATCTCGTAAACGCAAGTGCTTACTTCGCCCGACCGGGTCCGCGCATCGTCGATAGCTTGGAATTACTCGCTGGAATCCTGCATCCGAAAGAATTCCCGCAGTTCGCTCCCCAAGCGTCCGATAACATGCGCGTTATTCGCGTCGGGCTGAACGCAGCCCGGCGCAAGGTTAATCTTTGACCGGTTCGACGTTCTAAATAATCCAGATGGCAGGGGCTTTCTCCTGTACGAACCGCGCCTTTGATGAGCGCGCGCGGAAAACCTTCGCGCGCTCCATATCGCGACAATTCCAATCATCAAGTATGATTGTCGGTCTTGGAAATGTTTAAGCCGGCGCCGCTTTCTTGGGCCAGATCAATTTGGTTACCAGCTTGTTAGTGCCTTTTTCCAAAACAATTCCCCACGCGGTGAGCACGGCCAGTGTGACGAGAAAAATCAAAAGAAACATCGCGATCGGTTGCGGCCGGATGCGAAGTCCAAGCCAGATGACATACGGCTGGTGGATGAGATAAATGCCGTAGGAGTACGCGCCGATAAGGCAGAAAATTTTAGAAAAGACGGCAAAGCGCGAGATGATTCCAGCAACGCCCACGATTTCAAGGAAACAACACGCGCCTGTGGCGAAGTCGCAAAAGACATAGGCGATGCCGTTCTCATAAAGCTTTAAGGCCGCTGGATACAACACTAACCCCGCGATGAATCCCGCGCCGCGCAGGAGAAACCATTCCACGCGCGCGGGCGATTGGCGGTGCCACATTGCCAGCGACATTCCCAATGCGAATTCAGGCAAGCGGCAGATGGCGAAGCCGCCGAGAATCCATAATCCATGTTGCGGATAGACGTCGAGCATCACATAGCGCGTGAGAAATCCGAGGGCGCACGCGCCTAACAAAAACATCCACGGCCCGAACCGACGCGCCGCCCAGAAGAGCAGAGGAAAGATCAAATAAAATTGAATGAGCATCGAGAAGTACCACCATGCGGCGTTGAGGTACATGAAGTTCATCGTGATATCGATGAAGCGGAGACCGAGCAGACTCAGGACGATCCGACTATCGACCGGCTCCAGGCGGGCGACGAACGGCGAGGTGAGGTAAACCAAGTGCGCAACCCAATACATTGGGTAAAGCCTAACGAATCGTGCGCCATACCACGTGCCCCACGGCACCGAGCCGGACTCCGCCCGGCGCATGGTGGATTGCATTAGCGTCCAGCCGCTGAGGACAATGAAAACACCGACCGCGTGAAAGCCGAGGCCGGAGACTCTGAGCCATGCCAATCGAAAAACCGTGATGATGCTCGCGGCGAATCCGCTCCAGTCGTTATTCGGAGGCTGATAATGTTCGAAGCACGTTCTGAAAAAATGAAAGTAAACCACCCAACAAATCGCCACCGCTTTGGAGATGTCGATCCAGAGCAGCCGTTTCACTTCCTCCGCTTAACAGGGTCAAAGCGGCCGGGTCAAGACGCTCGCGGCAGTCACGCTTAGAAGGACCTCGTCCTTTATCAGAAACGGCCGGCATAAGGCATGCTCCTTTCACGCGCTCATTATGCGTAACACAAAAACTCTTTTGAAACTCATCTTGCTTGTCGCAGCAGCCGCGCTTGTCGCGCAAGCGCATGCCGGAACATCCAAAATCGAAGCAGCTATTGCTGTCGATCAAGACACGAAGCCGGCGGCGACGTTCGCGGCGAATGTGCCGGAGCTTTATGCCTTCTTTAGGTCCAAAGGCACGCACGAGGGCGACAGATTGCGTGGGGTGTGGATCGCTGTTGACGTGGGCGATGCCGCGCCGGCGAACACAAAGATCGACGAAAGCACGCTCACTGCGGACCAGGATGATTTTTACGGTGCGTTTTCGCTGACCAAGCCGACGAAAGGGTGGCCGTTGGGCAAATATCGTGTGGACATCTACAACGGCGATGAACTCGCCACCTCAGTTAAATTCACGATCAAACCCGGGAAAGCGCAAGGCGACGCGGACGACGAATCGAGTGACGATTTATCAGACGAATAGGTCCGAGCCGGACTGGCAGCACCATATTCAGAAAATTCGAAGGACGCTCGCGGCTTCTAGGGCTGCGAGCGTTTTGTTTTGATAAGGTTGCTCGGTGGCAGCGTTCTTTGTGCCTCGTTGTCTTGATGTGAAAGTGTCGTGCGGCGCGATTATCGATCGCAGCGAAAGCTCGACTAATCGCATTCGATTTCGTAATGCGGTAGCGTGGTTGTAATCGTTTTCGGGGTTTCCGGTGCCAGTAAAACCACACTCGGCAGGTTGCTGGCACAGGAGCTTGGGTGGCGATTTTACGAAGCGGATGATTATCATTCGGCCGCTAACATCAAGAAGATGCGCTCGGCCGTTCCGCTCACGGATGAAGACAGGTGGCCGTGGCTAACGAGCTTGCGAGAGTTGATCGAACGATGTCTTACGACGAACCAGAGCATGGTCTTGGCTTGTTCTGCACTCAAGGAATCATATCGCCAATATCTGCGGGTAAGCGGGGAGGTGAAGTTCGTCTTTTTGCGTGGAGACAATGCGCTGATTGCCAACCAGCTACACCACAGGCGCGGTCACTTCATGAATCCGGCGTTGCTGCAAAGCCAGTTCGGCGATTTGGAAGAACCGCAGCCAACCGAGGACGCGATTGTGATCGAATTAGGGCGCAGTCCGCGTGAGCTCGTGAAAGAAATTAAAGAAGCAATAACACCATGTTGACGCAATCTTATTATCCGGTGCAGCTACAAAGTCGCGGGGTGTTTCGAATCGCGCGCAGATGATGGGGCGCGCGCCGTTTGCCGGTTAGGCTGCGGCTCTAGAAAAGAGAATAGAAGAAACGTCCAACTCTCAACGCCCAACGCCCAACGTAGAATCGAGCCATTTATTGCGGCTTAGTTTCGGCGTCACCGGGTGCGAACAGGTGACCAAAGAGCCGCCCGGCAATGAGGAAGATGATGCCCGCTACTCCACATAAACTCGCGTGCAAGAGCCAGAAATGCGTCGCCGACATTTTCTCTAAAAACCCGCCGAGCCAGCCGACGAGATTGTTCGCCGCGAACAGGTGCAGATAAAAAATGCCAATGATCGTGGCGGATAAGGCGGGTGGAGCGACGCGCGCATAGAGCGCGAGCGAGACGGGAAAGACGTTTGCAAAACCAATGCTGTTCAAGACGTGAAAGGTGATGAGCCAACCAATTGGAACCTTTTCTCCGGAACTAGCCGCGACCGCTGCGCCCACTGCGAGACAGATGAACCCGGTCACGGCGACAACGCTGCCGATTCCCATCTTCGTAATTTCCGCCGGCTCAGGAAATTTTTTCGACCAAAGTCGCCAGAACACGACCGCGCCCGCGAGAAAGCTTACCGATACGATCGAGTCAAGAGTGATCAGCCATGTCGTCGGCATTTTGCGGCCGAAAAAGACGAGGTCCGCGTGGTCCTGTGACCAGACGAGATACGCGTTGAAGATTTGTTGATTGCCGATGACGGCGATCGTCAGCACCGGCAAAAGCGCGAGCAGCGCGATGATCGCCATTTTTTCACGATGGGTCAGGGGAATCTTCGCCGCGCGCTTACTCTTTTCCACAACGGGCGAGTCGGGCGGAAGCCATTTTCGGCCAGAGAGATAAATCGTTAGGCCGATCAACATGCCGACGCCCGCAGCACCGAAGCCGTAGTGCCAGCCGTAAATTTCGCCGAGTGTGCCAGCAATCAGCGGCGCGGCGATCACTCCGGCATTGATAAATATGTAATAAATCTGAAAAGCGTCAGCGCGCCTGTTGTCACCCGTTGCATACAGCGCACCGACCTGGCTGGCGAGGTTTCCCTTGAAACAACCAACGCCGGTGAGCAGACAAGTCAGCGCGGCGAGGAACGTCACGTCGAAGGCCATCAGAAAATGTCCGGCCGCCATGAGCAGTGCGCCGATTGTGATTGTGCGGGTGCGGCCGAGCGCACGGTCGGCGATCAATCCGCCGCCAATCGGCGTAAGATAGACCAAACCAGTGTAGAGGCCGAAGATTGCCGAGGCGAGCGCCTGCACCGAGAGTGGGCCGCGATAAACGGTCTCGAGCAGGTGGCGAAATGGACCGAACCCGGCGATGCGCTCGATGTGTCCGGGGTGCAGCAGCCGGTTGACCATGTAGAGAACGAGCAGCGATTGCATTCCGTAGTAGGAAAAGCGTTCCCAAGCTTCGGTGAAGGCGAGATAGGCGAGACCGCGCGGATGGCCGATGAAACTGCGATCTTCGGTGTTATGCATAGCCGCAGATTGTTGCGTCCGGCTCAGCTTGGCAAGCGCTTGGCTGCTATGACTCAGCGCTTCGAAATGTCTCGTTGATTTCCGTGAATGGAACGGCATCCGCGAAACGATTAATGGCATTAAGTTTTCAATCTTTCGGCGGCATTCGACCTGCTCATGCTACTCGCGAATGCAGACCGTTCCAACAGTAGTCAAAGACCTTTTGTCACTTGGGCAACATGTCGCGAGTGGACTGGAAATGCACGGTCTCTGGCTCGGGATGACGCAGACTCCGTCGAGTGAATTCAGACGAATTCTCGACGAAACTGAGAAAGCGGAGGCTGCCTGGTCGGACGCTGAGAATACAAGAGTGCACTCAGAAGCTCGGATGGCGGCTGCGAATGAAGATCTCACGGCCTGGCTGGCAAAGGCGCGGCTTGTGGTGATGCTCGCCCGCGGCGAGAAGTGGTCGGAGCGCTGGATCGAGACTGGATTTGCGCATCGCGCGACGAATGTCCCAAAGCGGATCGACACGAGAATAAAGCTGGCACGGAAAGTAGTAGTTTTTCTCGCTTTACATCCGGAATACGGAGTTCCGTTTGCGGATGTAACGGCCGTCCGAGGGCGTTCCATTTACGAGCGGATAATCCAAGCGCGCGCCGCGTCGGAACTTGCGGCGGGTAGTTGCACGACGAAAAAACGCCTCCGCAACGCAGCGAAACGCGTTCTTCGATGCACGATGTATCAAGTCATTCGAACCCTCGACTCCGCCATTGCGCCAAACGATCCACGCTGGCTTGCGTTTGGTTTAAACCAACCAATCGCAAGCCCGTCGCGTTGGCGTCATCTTCATCGTGATCGTTTTCTAGAAGCGCCAACAGAACCAGAACCGATTCCACTGATTACGGAAGCGCATTCCAATCCTGAACGCACGGCCGCGGCGTAGTTGACGCGCGTAAACTTTTTCGCGAGACCGGCAAGATAAAATCTTACGGCTCCAGCAGTCCGGCGAACGCAGCTCGGTATTGCCAGAGCAGAAAGAGTTCAAGCGCCGTTACGACGAGGGCAGGTGGAAAACCTTCGGGCGCCATGAGACCGTGGAAAAGCAATATGTTGACAATGATTGCACCCAGGATGGTCAACCCAAGCGGCACAAATCGTCCAATCAGAAGTAGTAAGCCGCAGACGATTTGAAGAATCGCCACAACGTAAATGTAACCGCTGGCGACGAACACTCGCAGATAATCACCGGCCAGATTTTGCGGCGGCGGCGGCGTGGGAATGAAATGCAGAAAGGCATTCGACCCGAATACGACGAAAATGAACCCGAGCAGAATGCGCGCGACGATAGTTAGGACCTTCATGCCACCGAGCGTGCACTGATTGCGACAAAATTCCACCGCGAAATTTTATACGGATTCGGAACGAATCTGCGTGAATCCAAGAAATCCGTGGATCAAACTTTGTCCATGCGCATCAGCGAAATGAATTGGATGATGGTAGAGGAGTTTCTCAAGCGCGACGATCGCGCGGTGTTGCCGCTCGGCTGCACGGAACAACACGCTTATTTGAGTTTGAGCGTGGACAGCATTTTGGCCGACCGCCTAGCAGCCGAGGCGGCCCAACCGCTGGGCGTGCCCGTGTTCCCGGCGTTGGCTTATGGGATTACACCGTACTTTCGCGCGTTTCCCGGAACGATCACGTTGCGCGTGGAAACGTACATGTCGATCTTGCGCGACATTCTCAACGCGATCGCGGAGCAAGGGTTCAAGCGAATCCTGATTGTCAACGGTCACGGCGGCAACACCCCGGCGCAAGGACTGGTGGGCGAATGGATGGCCGATCATCCCGACGTGAGGATCAAGTTTCACAATTGGTGGAACGCGCCAAAAGTTTGGGCGCAAGTGCAGGCGATCGATCCGGTGGCGTCGCACGCATCGTGGATGGAAAATTTTCCCTGGACGCGCCTGGAGAAAATCGACATGCCGTCCGAGCAAAAACCGATGAGCGATCTGGAACGTTTGCGCCGACTGGATCCGAAATCGTTGCGCGCCTATTTGAAGGACGGCAACTACGGAGGCAGATATCAGCGCAGCGACGAAGAGATGGTGAAAATTTGGCGTGTGGGCGTGGAGGAGACGCGCGCTCTATTGACCGATTCCTGGGAGTAAGTGGCTACGATCCGTCTAATGTTTACTCTGTGGCGTAATCCGTTATCATCGTGCGCTTTTAGCTGAACGCCGATGCGAGGGTCTACGATTGTTTCTTTCATTTGGTTGATAGCTACCCAGCCTCTTCTGGGCGAAGTGAATGAGCCGCGCCTGATTATCGATCTTTATGCTCCTCGCGCAGAGATTCGTGCGGTGCTGTTAAAGCGTACGCCGGTTGGCTCAAGCATCAAAGAGGTGGAGGAGTTTATCTCAAGGCAATTGCAGCGCTCCGGAGACGTTTCTGCGGTGACAGTGCAGTCTGCCCAGGATGTTTCAAAACCGCGTGTGGCAACAACAATCCGCGTTTACTTGGGCCAGTATTATAAGCATCTCGGGGCGGTTTTTTTAACTGCGCCTATGATCGTCCGTAAAGAAGTCACCGCGGAGTGGTGGTTTGATCGACACGATCGTTTGATCGACATCTCCGTGGACAAACGAACCAGTGTTTACTGAGGCGCGGACGGACCGGCCATGGTAGCGGATCGAGTGGTGCTGCCGGCGAGAGCGAGGATCACGTCGGTTTTCGAAACAGTGCCGATCAAGCCTTGTTTATTGGAATCGGTCACCACGGGCAGGCGTTCGCCGTCGTGCTGACTGAAACGCTCCAGCGCTTCTGTGAGTGAGGCATCTGGACCGATGGTCGGGAATGAATCGCGAAGGATGTCACCAGCGATAACTACTTTTGCGAGCTCGGGCGTGTTGAGGAAATTCTTGATATCATGCAGCGATACTGCGCCGACAAATTTTCCATTGTCGGTCACGTAAAGGTAATTGAAGCGTGTGGCGATAAATTTTTCGCCGATCTCGGTGAACCCAGCGGTGCGCGAGATGGTGAGCGGGTTCGATTTCATCAAATCGCGAACGTGAAGCTCGGAAAGCTGTTTGCGATAGTCGCCCGCTCCCTTTCGCTTTAACGCTTCGGCATAAATCGAACGCTTCTCGATCCTGACGGACGTGTAATAGGCGATGACGCAGGCTAGCATGAGGGGGAGAATGATTTGGTAATCGAGCGTGAGCTCGAAGATCATGATGATGGCCATGATGGGCGCATGAGTCGCGGCCGCCAGAAACGCACCCATGCCGACAAGCGCGAAGGCGCTGGGGTTGACTGCGAGTGAGCCAGTCAGATGTTGCGTGCCGTTACCGAAAAGGAATCCGAGACTTGCGCCGATGAAAAGCGTAGGCGTGAAAACTCCGCCGACCGCGCCGGAGCCGAACGTGGCCGTTGTTGCCAAAACTTTACAGATCAGAATGACCGCGACCGTTTGCCAGAGCCATTGACCACGCAAGATGCCGTTCACGACACTGTAACCGTTGCCGCAAACTTCCGGATGCCATACTGCGAGCGCGCCGACGATTAAACCACCGACGCACATCTTCACGGAAACAGGTGCTTTGACACGGCCTGCCCATTCTTCGCTTGTGCGCAGGAGCCGGATGAACCAAGGCGCGATGAAACCGGCGCTGAGTCCAAGCAAAAGATACGGCACAATTTCCCAGTTGCCGTTGACCCGGAACAGCGGAATCTCGTAGAGTGGACCCGCGCCAAGAAATCCGCGCACCGTAAGCGTCGCGATCACCGACGAGAAAACGAGCGGGCCGAAAATTTCCATCGCAACCGAGCCGAGTACGATTTCAGCAACGAAGAGAGCCCCTGCGATCGGTGCATTGTAAGCGGACGCGATTCCCGCTGCTGCGCCACAGCCGACAAGCAGTCGCAGTCGTGGAGTCGTCCACTTTTGCAAACGACCGGCCAGCGACGCCACAACTGCCGATAGCTGAACAAGCGGGCCTTCTCGACCGATCGATCCGCCGGAGGCGATCGTGAACAGTGCGGAGAGACATTTTACCAGACTCAGGCGGGCTGAGATTTTTCCATCACCGAGGACGACCGCTTCCATGTAATCGGTGGTGGTGACCTGGCCGTGGAATCGCGCACCGAACTGAATAATGGCGCCCGCGATGAGGCCGCCGATTGCAGGGATGACCAAGCGGAGCAGCAAGGGTAACTGAGCAAAACTTTCGACCAAACCGGGGGCTGAGCTGCCCGTAAAAATCTTGTGAACGCTGCTCGTAGCGAGACGATAGAGGATCGAACAAACGCCCCCGCAGAAGCCGATCGTGCCCGACCATATGAGCGTGACCTGAAGGTCGCTGGGGCGAGCACGTTCCTGGAACCACACCCAAAACCTGAGTCGACGGAAAGTGTCTGGATGTGTAGTCGTCGGTTGATTTGCAGCCCCATTGACGCCCACCGTTATGCACTCCGCGCAGGGCAGCGAACGTCAAGAGGAAACGCCAGGTCGCCTGTGTGACAGAGGGGATTTACTGGGGGCCAGCGACCCAATTATGTTGGCGGAACGATTCGTACTATGCGAAGACTGCAGAGCTCCGTGAGAATTCACGTTCGGCCAAAGACGTCGCGCAATTCGTCTTTGGCCCGTTCCAGCACGCGTTTTTGTTTTTGAGGAAGATTTTTGCCGGCGCGGTTGATGTAAAAGTTCAACATCGACATCGCCGATTGATATGGTTTGGCTTTACGCCGCTTGCTACGCTCGGCAGAGCGTTTCAGCGAGACCGCGATTTTTCTCGGATTTGTTGATCTGAAGACCTTCGGCTCAAGGTCGAGCGCATTGCTGCGTTGCGTGACGCGAGCTGACCACCGGCTTTTTGATCGTTTCGATGCTTTTTTGCTCACAGCCATCACCAGCCTCTAAATGTCCAGCGTTCAACGTCCAACTCCGAAAGCTTTCGCGAGCAGGCATCCAACATCCAACTAAAAAGGAGCAGGGTCCTCCATTGTTTCTACCCTTTCGGGAGCCCACTCCGAGTGTCTTCGCGAGCCAGTGAGTAACCTTGCCACCAATAATTTCGCGTAGTGTTGCTCGCCCGCAGGTGTTTTTTTAAATCTGCAGTCTGCGTCGCAATTTTGGACTCACCATTGCGGGCGCAAAATGGAAAGCGCTAAGCGTCTGCCGTCTCCACGAATCATTGCGACCGGGCTGATTCGGGAGATACGACCTTGAAGGAGACGCGTCCTCCAGATTGGCCGGGAACGGATTTTTCTCCTTCTGCTCCCTTAAGCGGTTGTGGCATTCCGATCGGCATAAGTCCAGTGGACTGGAAACCACATGAAACGAGAAAATCGCGAACTTTATTTGCACGCCGCTGAGTCAGATCGGCCTGGTTTCGTTCCTCGTCCGAGGAGCTAGCATATCCATGGATCTCAAGCGTTATATCCACACCGATTTCCCTGGCCGAGTTTGCCAAGCGATTGATTTGGTCAGGCAAACGTGCCAATACGGTGAAACCTTCCGGCGCGATTTCGTCTTTGCTTGCGAGGAAATAAACGGACGCATCTTCGAGGATTGATTTAGATTGCTGAAACGCCCGCTGGTCGAGATCGGCGACGTTGCCTTCGTCAACGGAGGTAATCCCCGGAACTTTGCTCGCTTCAGAACGCACACGGCTTAACCACCCGTGAGGCGCTCCACCGGAAAGGGTGAGGACTCCTTGAGCAAACACGGGGTGGACCGACTCCGGAACACCAAACTTCTCCTCGAAACGCGCCAGCACGGAGCCTGGATCGTAGGTCACCTGCACATGGCGATCGTTGACAGACATGACACCCGGCAAAAGTGTGGCTTCGCGACGCACCCGCTCAAGCCATTCGTATGGCACCGAGCCAGAAAGCATCAGCACACCCTCACTGATCATCGCGCGCGCCTGCGGCGGCATTCCGAAGCGATGCTTGAAACGTTCCGTAACAATTGCCGGATCGATCGCGAGATAGTCCTTCCACTGGAAGTCAATTCGCGCCGGATCGAGCTTCGCCTCGCGCGCGATGGCTACCGGGTCGGCCGCCGAAGCGTCGCGTAATCCTCTCACATGTGAGCTGGAAAACCATCCTTGCCGCGCCTCGGTTACGATAAGACCCGGCTGCGAGTTGAGCCGGAGAAGAAAGTTCTCCCACTTCGATTGGCTTCGTACGGCGAGGAAAATCCCGAAAATTGCGGGCGCAGCCACGGCTGCGAGCAGCGCCCAGGCGCGAGCTGTGCGTCCGTTGCCCGTCGTCGCACCATATTGGGAGTGAAGACACGATTCCAATTCCGGCCGGAGCGATTGGAAAGCGGAAGCATTGCCGTCGAATCTGGCAAGTGCAGAGGCCTTGAGAACATGAATGATTTGAATCGTTTTCTCTAGAGCCGAACGCAATTCGCGGGAAGGAGTTCCGCGGATCACCGCCGCAAGATAGGCGTAGCGCCCAAGTGCTATCCAGACCTGCAATTGGCCAACTCGAAACTCTACCAAGGCTGAACCCGCGCTGACTCCGAACGATTTCCGCGCGAATTCCTGAATCGCACTGAGCATGTTAGCGATTACGTCCGAATGTGCGACCCTGGCTGGGTCGGCGCTGAGATGGAGCAATGAAAAACCTGTTTCACGATGGACGAGAAACAGTTCCTCTACGCGATAAACCAAGCTTCGTAGCGCCCTCACTTCTGCAAAGCTCCTGCCAGTCCGCAGCGCCTCGAATCGCCATTCCAGCCTCCGCCAGGAAAAAATGTTCTCAAGCGCCTGGTTAAGCGATCGCCACAAACGCCGGAGGCTCTCGGTGATCCATCGACGCACAATACGTCCAGTGATCGGGCGCAGAACGTCGATAAAGGCTTCCGGTTGTTTTTCGATCCATTGCTTGATCGAATCTTCCAATGCGGGTCGCAAAGCGCGCGAAAGTTCATCGCCGCGGTTACGGCTTAACTTAACTGCCTCCGGCAGGACCGCTGCGACATCACTCGAACGCCGCTCCTTATCAGTGATTTGATCGCGCAGATTGCGCAGTTGTTCCCGTTCCCGGCCGAGAAGGAGGCGGCGAAGTTCCTCGAACTCCTCTCCCGGACTACGAGGAAATCGGTGCATGAGCGGGCCGCTGGCTTATGTACCCGGCGGGCGAGGCTCGTTTTTGAGCAGCACGGCCACCTCGCTCAATATTTCCGCGAGCGCCTGGCGGCCTATCATCGATCCACGGATCTGTTCCGCCTGACGAATCAGACCTGCCTGCGTTTGCTCGTGCTTCTCTTTGACCTCTGCGCTCAAAGCTTTCGATTGCTCGAGTAGTTGGCGGTGCAGATCGTGAATCTCACGGGCATACTCGTCCAAATTTTTGATTTTCAGTTCGAATGCCTTGGCCGTTTCCGCGAGATCATGGCCCAATTTTTCGATTGCCGTGCGGCGCTCTGATTGTTCTGTGTTCAGGCGATTTGTGAGTGATTCCATTTGGCCCTTTAAGGAGTTTTCTAAAGCCTCGAATCGCTTCTGTGCCTCCGCGCGGGCCTGCGCAGCTTCTCCGGCCAGCCGTTCGCCGAGGTGCTGAAGTCGGCCATCATAATCGCGCATTTGCGATCCGACGAGAATATCGCGAATCCGATCGACTATGCCGGTATCCTCCGTTCGCCCGTTGCGGTCTTCTTCGCCCGCGTTCTCCCGCTTTTGCGATTCCTGAACTTGTTCGCCATTCATAGTATTACGGTGGGTTGCGTTTAAGTCATTGGCCAGCCATTCACCAAAAGCTGGTTCGCGTCCAATATTCAGCATCCATCCGTACGCTTCAAGGCAGCTTTCATATTAGATGTCGATCTTGCAAAGAACCAAGCGACTCAAGATCGCAAGCCGCAGCAATTCTACAATTGTCGGGTCCAATGCTGGAAACGCCGAAAATTTGTCTACGGCGGTGTCGCTCTATCGGAACGCGATGTGACATGTTGACAGAGTTGTATCGGGCCAGAAAGTTATTTGCCGTTTCCGTTTTCCTCGTTGCGATACCGGCGCTCTTTGTCCGGTTTTCACGCAAAATATAATTAGGGTATCCGCAATTCGGCCGTATATTGATTATCTAACAATCGCAGCGTCAATCGACCGCTCGGGTGCGGCCCCTTCCCTCTGCACCAACCAAATACAGTAAAATCATCTCTATCGTACCACTTCAGATCAGAGAGAGCTGAAAGGGAAATGAATATGCAACCAACACTCACGCAAAACAGCGCGCTTTACTTTGCGCAACATAAGGCCTCAAAACGTCGGGCGGCTCTTTTCCGGCCGTTTCGCATCGCAGCCAGAAAGGATCGTCTTGGTGGGCGGCAACTGACGTTCGGCGATGCATACATCGCGCGACGACTTCATCGAAATAACGGCCGATGAGCAGGCATAAGCCAGTAGAAAAACTTTGCATCCCAACGTTCGCCAGCACGGAGTATGCGGTGGAATGGGGATCGCATCTCGACGCGGAGCAACACGCCACGCTCGTTAAAGCACAGCGCGCATTGAGCGATACCGCCCTTGGAGAGTACGACCTGCAACGCATGATGAACCTCGCTACGCAATCGCAGTTAATGCGCGAGGCTGCCGAAGCATCTCCGCTAGCTTGATCCTTCTTCAAAATCGACGTGCAGTTCCCGGCGAAGAATTCTTTGTCTCGCCCGCTTTAACGATGTTCGAAAATATTCGATCGTCTTTTGATTCCTTTTTCGAAGCCAACTCGCAGTCCGTCGGCCACGGACTTCGTTGGAAGCGTTAACGAACCCAGCGCGGAACGCGCCCGTTCGACTCTTCGTAAGACGCGCCGACTGTGATTTGGAACTTGTCATTGCCGACGCCGCCCACGATGTAGCTCCCGAAGTCCTCGCGACCGAACTTGCCGCTCGATCTACCATAGAACACGCCGACTTCGCCGCTCCAATATTCCGGATTCAACCGCAAGGTTGTCACCTCACGTGGGGAATCCGCTCCGGATGCCGGGGACGGCAAGGACGCGTTTGCTTTGTGCGTTTCTGCCGCACTCACAAACGCAATGCGAAAAACATCGAGCGGCACCATTCCCATCCGGCCCAACTCGCTCGAAACCGGCAAACGCCCGTCCAAAAATGTCAGCATCGGGAGATCGTGAATCAGAAGTGAACTGTCCACTGTGCTGAAAATTTCCGGCTGATACAGAGACAGCTGTTCAAGCGTAATGGTTTCATCTTCGGTTTGCTCCAAACGACTTGTCTGCTGCGCCTCAATCGGCAAGCAAAGGGCGACAGAGCCGAGAGCGGCAAGCAGTGCCCGGTTAATCATGAGACAATTCACAACCGAAAAGTCCCGAACGCCAGCGAAATTTTCGCAGCCTGCTGGGGGAGCGCATGCTTTCAGCGCAGCTTCGTGGCATCCTGCACCGAATTCGATGCGCAAAGCTGCATCACAAGGCCAGATCGTTCGGCAGGATGCCGAACGAAGCACGCAAGATGCGTGCGCTCCCCGAAAACGCCGCTTCAACGCTTCAACGATGTAACGATTTACGATTTAACGCGATGCAGCCAACGACTCCCGAAAATATTCGATTGTCTGCTTGATGCCTTCGTCAAACTGAATCCGCGGTTCCCAGCCGAGAATTTTTTTGGCGCGGGTGATATCGGGCTGACGCACTTTCGGGTCGTCCACCGGCAAAGGCCGATACTCGATCGTCGATCTGGTTCCGGTGATGCGAATGATTTCGTCCGCGAATTGTTTGATCGTCATCTCGCGTGGATTGCCGATGTTGACGGGCTCGTGAAAATCGCTCATCGCGAGCTTGAAAATTCCGTCGATCAAATCGGAAACGTAACAGAACGAGCGCGTTTGCGTGCCGTCGCCGAAAATTGTGAGTGGCTCGCCGTGCAATGCCTGGCCGATGAATGCTGGCACGACGCGCCCGTCGCGCAATCGCATACGCGGACCGTAAGTGTTGAAGATGCGCACGATTTTTGTGTCAACTTTGTGGTAGCGGTGATACGCCATCGTCATCGCCTCGCCAAACCGTTTCGCTTCATCATAAACCCCGCGCGGCCCGATCGGGTTGACGTTGCCCCAGTAATCTTCCTTTTGCGGATGCACCAGCGGATCTCCGTAGCACTCCGATGTCGATGCAAGAATGAACGACGCGTTTTTGTCCTTGGCCAGCCCGAGCGTGTTATGCGTCCCGAGCGCGCCCACTTTCAACGTTGGGATCGGCAGTTCGAGATAATCGATCGGACTTGCCGGCGATGCAAAATGGAAGACGAAATCGATTTTGTCTTCCGGCAGGAAAATGAAATTGGAAACATTGTGCTTGATGAAATGAAAGTTCTCGTTTCCCGCGAGATGGCCAATGTTTGTCGTGTTGCCCGTCACCAGGTTGTCGATCGCAATCACGCGATGACCTTCAGAGAGCAATCGATCGACCAAATGTGATCCCAAAAACCCCGCGGCACCGGTCACGACGGAGACGGGATGCGCGCGAGCGGCCATTTGCGGTTTTATCTAGCCGCTGAAACCCAAATTGCTAGTAAGATTTCGGTGAGTCCGAGCCGGACTGGCATTACAGATTCGCCGCGGGACGAGTCCGCCCAACTTGCGGACTGGCAGCCTGCGCCCCGCGAAAGCCGTCGTTCACCCCGTATGCTGGACTTGTACTCCGACAACGCAAACATCGTCATTGAAAGGTCCTGCTTGGAAAAGCGGCGGATGTCATTGAGAACACGCGTGTAGAATTCCTCCGGCGTAAGCGCCGCGTGACGGTTCACGGTAGTGTGGAGTTGTTCCTGACTAAATACATTTCCGGATTGGTCTTCTACTTCGAACAACCCGTTGGCATGATCAGATCACCTTTCGCCATGGGTCGGATGAAAGTGCTGTAGCTCCCTCTGGGAATAATTCCCATGGCCGGCCCGGTACATCCGTCCCCCTGAAGTTTCTCGGCAGGCGCGGAACCTTGTTTGATGTGAAGCACACACGGATGCTGCGCAAACAGACGAACATTTCGATGCAGTGCCAATTTGCAGCGAATTTCTGGAAGAGGCTCACGGCGAGACACCTTTCGCAGTTGAACGTTGGACGTTGAGCGTTGAGCGTTAAATCAATGCGAATCCTCTCCGGCATTCAACCCAGCGGCGTGCTGCACATCGGCAATTATTTTGGCATGATGCGGCAGGCGATCGCGCTACAGGAGGAAGGGGAAGCATTTTATTTTATCGCTGAGTACCACGCGTTGACGAGCGTCCGTGATCCGAAGGCCCTACGCGAGAATTCACGCCGCGTTGCGCTCGACTTTCTCGCGTGCGGGCTCGATTCGGAACGCGCTGCGCTCTTTCGACAATCGGACGTGCCGCAAGTCACGGAGTTGGCGTGGATCTTATCGACGGTCGCGCCAATGGGTTTGCTCGAGCGCGCGCATTCATACAAAGACAAACTCGCGCGCGGCTTGGCGCGGACCGCGGGATTGTTCAATTATCCGGTGCTGATGGCCGCCGATATTTTGATTTACGACAGCGACATCGTTCCGGTCGGTAAAGATCAGAAACAGCATATCGAGATGACGCGCGATCTCGCGGTGAAAGTTAACGAGACGTACGGGGCCGAGCCGGACAGGCCTATTTTCAAACTGCCGGAGCCGCGCATCCAGACGGCGACGGAAGTTGTCCCCGGAATCGACGGCCAGAAGATGAGCAAGAGCTACAGCAACAACATCGACATTTTCGGGGACGAAAAAGAAACGCGGAAACGCGTGATGAGCATCGTGACCGACTCCACACCGGTCGAAGCGCGGAAAGATCCTTCAAGGTCGACAATCTTCCAGCTCTACTCGCTGTTTGCGTCGAAAGAAGAGATTGAAGAGATGCGCGACCGATTTCAGAAAGGCGGCACTGGCTACGGCGATTTCAAAAAGGAGCTTTTCGAGAAGCTCTGGGACTATTTTGCGCCGATGCGTAAACGCCGCGAGGAAATCCTAGCCGACAAATCGTACATCGAGAATGTCCTTTGCCGCGGCGCCCAGCGCGCAAACGAAATTGCCGACAAGGTGATGACGCGCGTGCGCGATGCAATTGGCCTGTAGTTCGCCTTAACGGCACGCGCCAGCACCATTGTCTTCACTGACCATACGTTCAACCTCGGCAATTACTCTGAGACCTCCGTCTTCAAAAGTAGCGGATCGGATACGGTCTCGTGGGACCAATGCCCCACTTGCGGCAATCCTGAAAAGGCTCTGCAAATCCTGATGACGCTCCCTGGATCCGGAGACCTCGCCGCCATGGGATTCATGAACAACACTTTCAGATATAACCCGCTGAGCCAGGGTGTCATCACCACGATCGACGCCTCCGTGGACAAAAACAACATCACAAACCAGCCCGTCAATCCGAACACCACATTCACTAATACTTTCCGGCCCTTGATCGAACAGGATGGACTGTTCTACCTCGCCGCGATTCCCGGCCCCACTTACCATGGCGGCAGCAGCGGATACAGCACCATTTCACGAACCGGTCTCGTTGCCACTGATTTCGCCCAGTTTGATTTTTCCACGGGCATGTTTGGCACCGCACATCCGAATTTCGGCGGTGACCCGATGCTCTTCGGCGTTGGCCAGATTACGCAAGTTTTCGTCAACAATGTAAGGTTTGAGCCAGATTACGACAATTTAAAATATCGATCAGAGCGGCTCCCGACTCCGGTGGCACAGTTCTGCTTTTGCTCGGCTCAGTCGCGGCGCTTCTCGTTGTGCAGCGAACGCTTCGGCGCCAGCAAGCCAGCCGGTAACCCCGAAACCCTCAGATCGCTACATTGCAAACAGAAGGCAACCAAGAAAACAAAGGTTAGCCGGCACTAAGGTCCAAAGAAGCTTTGTTGCCTTCGTTTGCTTCTGTTTAATATCTTCGTCAGTCGTTTCGGGGCCGTGTTGCGCCATGCCAGGGCGAGTGCTTCGCGCACGATATCGATCTTGGCCGTGGGCAAATAGACGTTCGTGTTTCCACGTCGTCCCCATGCTCCTTTGACCGGCCGAAAAATATCAGGATCCGATCGAACGAATTGTTTTTGTTTTTCCGGACTCAATTTGACCATCGCCCAGTCACCGTCAGGATATCCGAGTGTGGCAAAAATTTTCCGACGCACCCGAAAATCGGGATGATCCATGTGCGCGGACCCGATTGCTTCAGGAAAACTGAGCGCGATTCGTCGAAATTCGTCTGCGGTCATATTGATCAGCTTGTCGTTCTAAAATGCTGTGCCGGAGGCGTCAGCGCTTCGGTAAGGTGGTACTTTTAACAGCGGCCCAGCGGGCGCCAACGAAGCCGGAACTGCGCACCCGAATTTTGCCGGTGACCCGATGAGGGCCAGCTCGTAGCTCAAAAGCGTTCGGAGCGGGCCCAGTTAAATTGCGAACAAAAGGCAACGAAGAAAACAAAGATTAGCTGGCGTTACATCCGAAGAGCTTCGTTACGTTGGTTTGCTCCTGTTTAATTTTGCCGAACAACGTTCAACCCCACCTGTTTACCTAACGACGTATTTCAGCGAACTTCGGAGCTATGGTTGCCGACGTTAATTCAGGCGGTTTCTGTGCCGTTTTTGAGTTCGGCGAAGATGAGGCGGCCGGCGGAAGTTTGAAGTGCGCTTGAGATGATTACTCTCGCAGTCTTGCCCACGTACGGGCGAGCGTGATTGACCACGATCATGGTTCCGTCCGGCAAATAGCCGACGGCTTGATGCGGTTCGCGGCCTTCTTTGATGAGATTGAGCTCGATCTCGTCGCCGGTCGCGACGTTCGGCCGCAGTGCGCGCACGAGATCGGCTAGATTGAGCACGGGGACTTGTTGCAAACGGGCGACCTGCGAAAGCGCGTAGTCATTCGTGAGCAACCGGGCTTTCAACACTTTGGCCGTGCGCACCAGCCGTGCGTCTACCGCAAGATCGGCATCGTCCCCGCTCGTTTCGTGAATGCTCAATTCGATTTCACGTGAGCGCTGGAACCCATTCAGAATCTCAAGACCGCGCCGGCCACGCTCGCGTTTGATCGGATCCCGCGAGTCGGCCAATATTTGCAATTCATCCAGCACAAACCGCGGCACAATGAGCGAGCGACTAAGAAAACCCGTCCCGCAAAGATCGACGATGCGTCCGTCGATGATGACATTGCTGTCGAGGACGAGCGGTTCGTGTTGGGTGGTCTCGCGGGCAAACCGGACGTACGGGATGATAAGCGAAAATTCGTCACGGCTACTCCGCATTGCCAACATCATGCCGAGATAAGCAAAGGCAGCGTAAACAATCAGGCGCGCGGCCCATTGCGTTGTTTCCGGTTGATAACGCAAGAGATCCGACGCCATAAGCAGATTGGCGAAAACCAACCCAAGCAACAGACCGAAGGTGGCCGATGAAAACAGGCGCAGGGAAACTCCCTTTAGCAACCGGTCGATCAACACGACGAGCAGTCCAAAAACAGTTCCCAACATCAGACCGAGCCATAAACTCCCAACTAATGCTGAGGAAATATTCGCGCCGATCGCAGCGCAAAAGGTAACGAACAAAAAGCGCAGTAGATTAACGGTGAGCAGCGGCGTCATCAGCGTGCTCGCGTTTGCTGCGGCGGTTTGTTTTGCTGGTTCATCTCGATCTTCGGGGCTGTATCGCGATAGAAAAGCACACCGTGTGCTCGCAAATTGGCAATTAACGTCCGCAAATCGTTCGCCAGCTCCTGATTAGTTAGCAACGTCGCAAGCAATCCTTTCCCCTGCGTGGCACTCTGCAAAACTTTGCGCGCTTCCAGAATGGTGCTTTGCAGATCGTCGGCTGCTTTCTTCGTCGAATCCATCATTGAATCAGCTTTTTGGACCACGCTATCCAACTTTTTGGACGATTCGGCCAGCGCGCCGGTTGCGTCATGCAAATGCGCCATACTCGCTTTCAGATTGTCGATGTTCGCCTGCGACAACGCCTGCTCGTTGAGTCGCGTGATGGTGCCGTCGATATTATGAACCGTCCCGCGCAGATCGTTCACCAGCGCACCACCTTCGCGTGTGAGATCGTCGATGCCGGCCTCGCGGGCACCGCTCAGATAACTATTCGGCGCGATAAAATTTTTCGGCTGTCCAGCCGGCATTGTCACATTGACGAAACGATCGCCGAGCAACCCAGAGCTTCCCACGGTGAACTTGCTGCCGTCGGGAATCTTTATGTAATCATAAATCTTCAGTGGCACTTCGACGCCGTGGCCTTCACGAACCATACGCGGGCCGCCTGCGACTTTTCCAATTCTCGCGCCGGCGAGCAAAACATCGGACCCTTTTAAAAGGCCGCTTGCATCGGTAAATCTGATCGTGAGCGGATAATAAGTTTTGAATCCTTCACCCAGGCGGCCGAATTGCACGACCAGCGCGCCGAGCATCGCCAAGCCGACAAAGACGAATGCGCCGACTTTGAATTCCAAACCTCGCTCGTGCCGATTCATCTTGAGATAGTTATTGTCGATCTTAGCAGCGTTTTCGCGACGGGAAAGTAGTGGGAGCCTCCGGTCCGCCAATTCGGACGGACTCGTCCCGCTCGCGCTACCTTGACTCCTCGGAGCGTCCGAGCAAAAAATCCTGGAGAATCGGATCGCTCGATCTCTGCAATTCTTGAGGCGTTCCATTAAAATAAATGCGCCCATCGTGCAAGTAAGCGATGTGATCGGCCACGTGAAAGGCGTTTTTCATATCGTGGGTCACCACCACGCTGGTGACGTGAAACCGCTCCTGCAAGCGGCGAATCAACCGATTGATCGAATCGGAAACAACAGGGTCGAGACCAGAGGTCGGCTCGTCGTAAAGAATACACGATGGCCGCCGAACGATGGCGCGTGCGAGGCCGACACGCTTTTTCATTCCGCCGCTCAAATTCACCGGCATTTTCGATTCCTCCCCTTCCAGTTCCATCACCTCGAGCATCTGACGCACTTTCTCGCGAATTGCTTTCGGGTCGCGTTCGCCCGCTTCGTGTAGCGGAAAGGCGATGTTTTCTGCCACAGTCAACGAATCAAAAAGCGCGGCGCCTTGGAACAGAATACCGACTTTTTGGCGAATAATTGCCAATTGGCGCTCCTTCAGGATGGTGATGTCTTGGCCCTCGACCCAAATCTCGCCTGAGTCCGGCCGCATCAAACCGACCAAGTGCTTGAGCAACACGCTCTTGCCACCGCCGCTGCGACCGATAATTGCGAGCGTTTCTCCATGGCCGACGTCGAGATCAACTCCCCGTAGAATTTCCTGTGCGCCAATGCGCTTCACCAGACCGCGCACCGTGACCATTGATGAGTTGATGAGTGACCCGCCTTCGCGCAGTTCCCGCGCGGCACCCGACTGATAGCTAATCGATGATTTCAAGGTTGGCGGCACTTCGTTCATCAGAAAACGCCCGAGGTGAAACGTTCAACGTCCAACACTCAACGTTCAACGTCCAATTCAGCATGCTCCGCTGCTCCAATCCTGCCGCTTTAACGCTTTAACGATTCAACGTCGATCATTGGTAACCCGCCGGGTAAATGATGTTGAGCGTCATTGTCAGGAAGAAATTGCAGATGAGCACGGCGAGGGAGGCATTGACCACCGCCTCGGTGGTGGCACGCCCGACGCCTACTGCGCCTTCCCGCGCGGTCAATCCTTTGTGGCAACTGATGAATACAATGAGTATCCCGAAACAAAACGCTTTCGAGAGGCCCATTATGATGTCGCGGCTCCGCGTCCACTTCACCATGTTCGCCATGTAATACGTTCCGTTAATCTCGAGCAAAAAAATCGCGATGAAATAACCAGCAGCAATGCCAACGGCGATGCACTCCGCCACCAGCAACGGCATCGAAACCATCATAGCCAGCGCGCGTGGCACGACGAGATAATCGGTGGGATAAACCGCCAGAGCACGCAGCGCGTCAATCTGCTCCGTTACCTTCATTGTCCCGATTTCGGCCGACATAGCTGCGCCGACGCGACCCGCCACCATCAAGGCGGTCAACACAGGACCCAATTCGCGGCAGATCGCCACCGAAACAACTGCGCCCACGGCCGACCCCATTCCAAGCTTGTTGAATTGAAAAAATGTTTGCGCGGAGAAAACCGCGCCGGTGAAGGCTCCGGTGATAACTACAACCAGCTGCGAGAGCAACCCGACCTCGATGATTTGCTGGAGAAATAATTTCCACCGCACTTTGTGGAAAAAGATCGACACGAAGGTGTCGGCGGCGAGCAGGACGACTTCGCCGAGGTATTGCCAAAAAGCGAGCAGGGGTCTTCCGAGAGCGTTGAAGAATCGAACGATCATTTGTGGCAGTGAATTGTGACTAGTGATCAGTGAATGGCGAAATGTCGCGACGATTTCTTCTACTATTCACCAATCACTAATTACCAGTCACCTTGTAAAGCGCACGTGAAGGCGGTTCACACACTCAACAGCTGTGTCTTGGTTCTCGACCGCAGCTCGGACGGAATCGCGCCGACGAAGCGTGGGTCGAGATTGAGCTTGCGAAAAAGCGCGCGAATCTCACGAAAAGTGATGGTGGGTCCGTCGAGTTCGAGATAAACGAGGTCGTGGTTACGATCGACCTTGTATCGCAGGCTGGGGATTGCCTCCAGCTCGTGATCGAGCTCGAGGATTTTATTCAGATCGCGCAGTCCCGTCGCATAAACTTCCAGCTCAATCATCCCGGGCAAGTTTACGAAGTGCATCGCGAGGATGCAAAGAGAAACGCCAAACGATCAAGCGGCTGTAGCCACCGGCCTGTGGCCGGTTCCGATCGAATACGGGACCGAGCACGGCGTGATGGCTGCAAGTCAGCTTTGGATTGCGCAGCGCGTTGAGCCGAGTAGATGTCGATCTTGCGAATGAAAGGGACCGTTGGGTTGTTTTGGTCGATCGGGATCTTGCTTGGCGCTCTGTTTTTCGCAGGCTGCGAGACCGTGCCACACGGGATTCAGCAAGCAAAGATCGAGATGGCGCGAAAAATCGCAGGCGAGCCGACTGGCGATTATTTTATCGGCCGGCGTTATTTCAAACCTGATTTTAAATTTTGGGGTTATGTGCGGCGCCCGGGCCAGCCTTGGAGCAGTGCCGTGCTGGTGATGCTGAACGAAAGAGAAAAATTGGCGCCCGATCGGGCGGAATTGAGATTCGGCTACGACAATAACTACGAATACAAATTGTACGGCCACTTCAGCGGCGACAAAGTTTACGAGCCTGCCAGCAACGGAGTGTATCCGGAGTTCGTGCTCAAAAATTACGAGCTGATTTCTACGAATCCGCCACCGATTTTTAAAAGCCAGTACAGCGGAGGCGCGCAAGCCGCGGTGACCCGCTACACGATCGAGAAGCCGGAGTAATACATTGGCTGTCCCTAAGTCGCGCGATCCGCTCGCGGAAGAATTTTTGCATTATCTTGCGATCGAGCGCAATACATCGCCGCGAACGGTGAAGGCTTACCGGCAAGCTTTGAAAGACTTTCACGCAACGAGCAAAACGCCGTGGAAGAAACGCAGCGCCGAGGATTTTCGGGGTTATCTGTTCGCGATCATGAAGCGCGGGCAGGCGCGTACGTATGTTCGACTGCAGTTTTCCGCGCTGCGGACGTTTTATCGATTTCTCGTCGAGCGAAAAAATCTTAAGCGCGACCCGGTGCGTGAGCTGCAACTGCCCAAGATTGACAAAAAACTGCCGCTCGTACTCACACGGCAGCAGGTTGACGAACTCCTGGCTGCACCGCTCAAGATCGATAAAAATCGAGCTGCGCCTGCCTGGATGCCGTTGCGCGACGCCGCGATCATGGAGCTTTTTTACAGCAGCGGTTTACGCTTGAGCGAACTCGCAGCGCTTGATGTGGCCGATCTCGATCTTTACACGGAGTCCGTGCGCGTGTTTGGCAAGGGCCGAAAGGAACGCGTTTGTCCAGTCGGCGCAGCGGCGTTGGAAGCCGTTTCGAAATATCGCTCGGTCGCGAAGATCCACGCGGGAGCATTGTTCATCAACAAATCGCGCCAACGAATGTCAACACGCTCGATCTGGCTGATTTTGAAACGTTATCTGCGCCACACGTCGATACCGATTTCGATCAGCCCGCACAAACTGCGGCATAGCTTCGCCACGCATATGCTGGATCGCGGCGCCGATTTGCGCAGCGTACAAGCCTTGTTAGGCCACGCCAGTCTTTCGACAACGCAAATTTATACGCACGTTACGATCGAGCGTTTGAAAAAGGCCTACGCGGATGCGCATCCGCGCGCGTGAGATCGACGATCGCGCGCACAATTAAAGCTGGATCGACCTGCCTGCTCGCGAAAGCTTTCGGAGCTCCGCGGGCGAAGTTAAGATAATTGCAGCCGCAAACTCAGCTCGCCTTCGTCGAGCCGACCGGCAAGGCGGCGACGACATGGAACGTGAGCTTGCCATCAACAGAGGCGATTTCCACAGTGTCGCCGGCTTTGACATTGCCGCGCAATAACTCCTCCGCCAGCGGATCTTCCAGGTACTTTTCCACGGCGCGGCGCATCGGCCGCGCACCGTACATTGGATCGTAGCCTTTCTCGATGAGAAATTCTTTGGCGCTGTCGCTCAGTTCAATGTGAACATCCTTGGCCTTGACCCGCTTGAGAACCTTCGCGACCTCCAGATCGACAATCTTCATCAAGTCAGGCTTGGTCAGCTGATGGAAGACGATGATGTCATCGAGTCGATTGATGAACTCAGGCTTGAATGTCTTTTTTGCCTCTTCCAGAAGCTTGTCGCGCATAGCGTCATATTCGTGCTCGCCCAGCGGCTTAACCGCTCCGAATCCCATCGTCGTCTGACGCTTCAAAGTCTCCGCCCCCACGTTCGAGGTCATTGTGATGATCGTGTTTCGGAAATCAATCTTTCGGCCTAACGAATCAGTGATCTTTCCGTCTTCGAGAATTTGCAAAAGGAGATGCATCACGTCGGGGTGCGCTTTTTCGATCTCGTCGAAGAGCACGACTGAATAGGGTCGGCGACGCACCGCTTCGGAAAGTTGGCCGCCTTCCTCGTATCCCACGTAGCCAGGCGGCGAGCCGATCAGACGCGAGGCCGTGAACTTTTCCATATATTCGGACATGTCGATCTGAATGAGCGCGTCGCGATCGCCGAACATGAATTCGGCAAGCTGTTGCGCGAGAAACGTTTTTCCGACGCCGGTTGGGCCGAGGAAAATGAATGAGCCGATCGGCCGGCGGGGATCTTTGAGATCGGCGCGACTGCGGCGTAGCGCTTTCGAAATCGCCGTGACGGCTTCGTCCTGCCCGATCACTTTGCCTTTCAACTCCTCTTCCATTTTGAGGAGCTTTTCAGTCTCGGCTTGTTCCATCCTTTGCAGCGGAACGCCGGTTACCTTGGAGATGATGTGCATCATGTCGTCGCCCGTGACGAGCACTTCTTTTTCTTCGCGCTCCTCGCGCCACCTCTGTAAAATCGCGTCGAGTTTTTCTTTGGTCTGTTTTTCCTTGTCCCGCAACGAAGCTGCCTTTTCAAAATCCTGGGCTTTGATCGCAGCTTCCTTTTCCAGTCGAATCTCTTCGATCTCTTTTTCGATCTCTTTGACGTCAGGGGGGCGCGTCATGGCATTGATCCGCGCCCGCGCGCCGGCTTCATCCATCACGTCTATCGCCTTGTCCGGGAGAAAACGGCCCGTGATGTAGCGCTCGGAAAAACGCACAGCGGTTTCGAGCGCTTCGTCGGTCAATTTCGCTTTATGATGCGCTTCGTACTTCGGTCGCAGTCCCTTCAAAATTTCGATCGCTTCCTCGATAGTCGGCGCGTCCACCTTCACCGTTTGAAAACGGCGCTCAAGCGCGGCGTCCTTCTCGATGTATTTGCGATACTCGTTCATTGTCGTCGCGCCGACACATTGTAATTCGCCGCGGCTCAAGGCCGGTTTAATGATGTTAGACGCGTCCATCGCGCCTTCGGCCGAACCGGCGCCGACGATGGTGTGCAGTTCATCGATGAACAGGATCACGGTCTTGGAACGGCGAATTTCATCCATGACCGCTTTGATGCGTTCCTCGAACTGGCCACGGTATTTGGTACCCGCGACCATGAGCGCCAGATCGAGAGTGATGACACGCTTGTCGTGCAACAATTCGGGCACATTGCCGTTGGCGATTTCTTGTGCCAATCCTTCGGCGATGGCGGTCTTGCCAACGCCCGCTTCACCAATCAGCACCGGATTATTTTTCGTGCGCCGGCAGAGCACTTGAATAACGCGCTCGATTTCGTTGCGACGCCCGATGACCGGATCCAGCTCGCCTTTCTTGGCCAGCTCAGTCAGATCGCGACCAAACGCACGAAGCGCTGGAGTTTTGACGTCCTTCCTCGATGGCTCACCCCCGCCTTCTTCTGACTCCGCCGGCGTGAAATTGGGGTCGAGCTCTTTTTGAATTTCATTCTTTGTGCGTTCGATATCCACCTCTAGATTCTTGAGCACGCGCGCCGCGACGCCTTCGCCTTCCTTCAAAAGGCCCAGCAAAATATGTTCGGTGCCGACGTAAGAATGACTGAGCGCTTTCGCTTCCTTACCGGCGAGGGCCAGCACTTTCTTCACCCGCGGCGTGTAGGGAACGTTGCCCACGATTTTTGTCTCTGGCCCTGAGCCGACCTGTTTCTCGACTTCCATGCGCACCGTCTCCAAGTCGAGCCCCATTTTTTGCAAAACGTTAACGGCTACGCCCTGCCCAAGTTTGATCAAACCCAAAAGCAAATGCTCGGTCCCAACGTAATTGTGGTTAAACCGATCAGCTTCCTTGCGAGCGAGCTGTAGAACCTGTTGGGCGCGTGGGGTGAAATTATTCATGTTCTAGTGGCTTTGCAGCCGAACCGTTGCCCGACTCCCTCGCCAACTTACCAATATCAGGTTTAGGAAAGAGTTTCAAACGCTCCCGAATAATTTGCGCACGCAAATGATCGCGCTCCTCGGCATTCAGCTTTTGTTGTGAACTTTTTTGGAGATGCGCCGGTTGCGTGTCGATGAACAATTCGTCGATGGGCAGGCGCCGATCTTCTGGAAACGCGCCCAGATCGACGCCGAGTTTGATAATCGACAACAAATTGAGCGCCTCTTTTGAAGTCATGGCGTGAGCATAAGTGAGCACACCGTAGGCCCGGCCGATCTGGTCCCAGAGCGTGTTCGATTTTTTCTGAAGCAAGACCTGACGCGCGTCGTGTTCCTTGTCGATGATCGTCTCGATTACTTTGGTGAGCCGGCTGATGATCTCGTCTTCTTTTTCGCCGAGCGTTGTTTGGTTGGAGATCTGGAAAAGGTTGCCCATCGCTTCGGTTCCTTCGCCATAAAGTCCACGCACGGCCAGACCAATTTTACTGACCGCTTGTACCACTTGGTTGATCAACTCACTCAGGACGAGCCCGGGTAAATGCAACATCGCGGAGGCGCGCATCCCGGTGCCAACATTCGTAGGGCAGGCTGTTAAATACCCGAGGTGCGGATCAAAAGCGAATTCCAGATCGCTTTCCAACGCACTGTCGATCTTGTCCACCAGTTTGAAGGCTTGTTTTAATTGCAAACCGGCGCGCATCGATTGCATGCGCAAATGATCTTCCTCGTTGATCATGATGCTGAGCGTCTGTTTGCGATTCATCACCACGGCGCTGCCCGCTCCTTTGGCCGCGTGCTCGCGGCTGATGAGATGCCGCTCGACCAGCACTTGTTTTTCGAGTGAGGAAAGATCCTGCAGCAGTTCTGAAAAGGAATCCTGCATCTCGGGCAGTTCTTCCACCCGCGGCTTGATTTGTTCGAGAATCGCGGTGCGCTCGGCTTTTTTTGCCCAGCCGGGAAAAGCGCGATTGTGCAGATTCCGCGCGAACCGCACTCGGCTGCTGATAACAATCTGGTGATGTGGCCCTTCGCCGCGCAACCATTCCCCTTGGGTGGATAGGATATTCGAAAATTTCATAACTTCCTGGCAAGATCGTTTTCGAGCTCTTTGATTTGGTCGCGCAACGATGCAGCCGTTTCGTAATTTTCTTCCGCGACCGCTTTTTTCAGGTTCTCGTTCAGGGTGCGCATGCGGTCGTTCAACTGGGCGGCGCGTTGTGCGTGCTCCGGCACTTTGCCCACATGCTCGGTACCTTTGTGCATCGCTTTTAGCAATGAACCAAGCCCTTCGGCGAACGTCGCGTAGCACATGCTGCAACCGAGGCGGCCGGTTTTCTTGAAATCCGCCTGGGTAAAGCCGCATACCGAACATTTTTGGGTGGCGCCACCCTTCTCAATCTCCTCGGCGGCACCAATCCCAAGTAGCAGATCAGCGAGCGCAAAGCCGGTTGGGTCCTGCACGCCTTTTTCTTTCGAGCAAGCATCGCACAGATTCACCTTCTGCATCTTGCCTTCCACGATTTGCGTCAGAAAAACTGCCGCGTCATTGCATTTACAAACGTCGCACAACATTTCTTCCTTTTTAGACCTCGAATTGCTCAAAACATTCAGACCCTGTATTGGCGAGCACCTTCCACGCCTGGCGATCTTGATTGTGATTATGAATATATGGGGGTGCCGCTCTCGCCGGCTAGTTGGCGAAACCGTGCGATGATGCGCGCGCTGATCGGCCCTGGTTTTCCATTCCCGATCGCGCGACCGTCCGCCAGGACTACGGGAATGACTTCCGCTGCGGTGCCGGTGAGAAAGCACTCCTCCGCGATGAAGACATCGTGCCGCGTGATGTCAGTTTCCGTGACCTTGATGCCCAACTCGGCCGCAATTTCGAACACGACAGATCGCGTGATTCCGCGCAGTGCGCCGGCGGTAATTGGAGGGGTAAAAATCTGACCACGCTTGACGGTGAACACGTTGTCCGCCGTACACTCGGCCACGTTGCCCGCATCGTTCAACATCAGCGCTTCATCAGCGCCGGCCAAGTTTGCTTCAATCCGCGCCATCACGTTGTTCAAATAATTGAGTGACTTCACCGCCGGGTTAAGGGCGCTTGGATTGGTGCGTCGCGTCGCGCACGTCACCACCGTCAAACCATTCCGATAAACCGACTCCGGATAAAGCACGATTTGCGCCGTGATGATAATCACGCTTGGCTGGTCGCATTGCACCGGGTTCAATCCCAAATTGCCTTTTCCCCGGGTCACCAACAATCGAATGTAACCGTCGCGCAAATTATTCTGCCGTATGGTTTCTAAAACGGCTTTGCCCATCTCGCGGACCGACATGGGAATTTCGAGGCAAATCGAGTGCGCCGAATCCCACAGCCGCTCGAGATGTTCTTCCAGTCGGAAAACGCGGCCGTTATAAAAGCGAATTCCTTCAAAAATTCCATCACCGTAGAGCAAGCCGTGATCAAACACGGAAATCTTGGCGTTGGCTTCCGAATAAAATTCTCCGTCAATGTAAATTTTCGATTCCTTTATCGGCTGCGGCACACTCGCGCGTGTTTCCACTGCAGGTTTCGCCGCCGTTTCAGTTTCTGGTTCGTCGATTACCATCTCACCACCTGTTGCAGTTTTCATAGGCACGAGAAAATTGTCCCGCGAATGAGGAGACAATTCAAGCGACAAAACAATCGGGCAATGGATTGCGGGAGTTTTGGAGTGATGTCGATCGGGGGTTACGAATCACTTCTCCATCACTCCATCGACAATCTGCAGGGTCCGATCACCACGGGAAGCCAGGCGGGCATCATGCGTCACAACGAGCAGTGTTTTCTTACGTTCGCGCGCCAGCGTCAGCAAAAGATCAACAATCGCATCGCCGGTCTTGGAATCGAGATTGCCGATCGGTTCGTCCGCAAAAATAATTTCCGGATCATTCACTAGTGCCCGCGCGATGGCGACTCGTTGCTGCTCACCGCCGGAAAGTTCCGGCGGTAAATGATGCAGACGGTCGGCCAGGCCCACTGTGCGCAAGCTTTCTTCCGCACTTTTGATTGTCGATCTTCGCCCAATCCTGCCGGGCAGTGAGACGTTCTCCAGTGCAGTCAATTCCGGCAGCAAGAAATACCCTTGGAAAACGAAACCCATTTTTTCATTTCGAAAACGCGCCTGCGAAGATGAACTGCCGTTGTAAAGATTCCGTCCCTCAAACTCCACCGCGCCCGATCTGGGCCGCTCCAACCCGGCCAAAGTGTACATCAGCGTCGTCTTGCCTGCGCCGGACGCGCCGCAAATAAAAACCACTTCACCATGCGTGACCTCGAGCGAGATCCCGCGCAACACTTCGATCCGCCGCGCGCCCATTTGGAACGATTGGAACAAATCCCGAGCGACAAGTTGAGATTGCGCTGACTGCATCGAGTCTTTTTAGACAGGATTTAGAAGATTAACGAAGACAAATACCGAAGAATTGGAATCTCTTCAATTCCGCTCATGTCCTCTTCATTCTGTCGAAGATAAGATCGACCCGCTCCGCGCCCAAGCGGAGCCGATTGGATTAATCAGCTCGCCGCGGCGGGCTCCTTCTATTTTGCTTTTGGCCAATCGACTCGTTTCTGCTAACGGAGCTGTCCGGCTTGGCCGGGTCCGAGGGGAACATCTTTGTACGCAAGCCGCCTCGAAATGCCCGCAGCGGCTTTTTGTTATCCCAAACTTAATTTACGCCATCCCTAACGAGGCCAGCGTCGGTTCGTCGATTGCGGATGTTGTGTACAAGCCGTGATCTTGCTGGTACCGCGCGATCGCAGCGCGGGTAACCGGGCCAAGAATTCCATCGACCTCCCCATCATAATAACCTTGCGCTTGCAGCGCGGACTGCACATTGGCGACTACCTGACCGGGATCCATGCCCGCATTACCAGCGTAGATTGGCCCGTCGTAGGCATAATATGCATTGGGAGCGTAGCCCCAAGCTGGATACCAGTAGCCCGCGTCCCAGTAATAGGGGCCACCGAATACAAAAACGATGCGGTTGTGACGGCTCCTCCACCAATCCCTGTCGTGCCATTGAGAGCTGTAAGACCGGAAGGCTGCGTAGTTTTGGCCCTGCCAACGTTCGCTGCCTTGAATGTGATTATTTGCCCTAAACGTGACATTCGGGATCGATGGATTTGGTCTATTTGCCAGATTGAAGCGCTGTGGATGGAATGTTTGCGTCTTCGTTTGGCCCTGTGTCGTTGTTCGCAACGGCGCCGTCGACACATTGTGCTGTGTTTGCACGTTGTGATGCGGCTGTAACTGCGCTCCTCCGCCCACCTGCGCATGCGGCTTCACGACCGCCTGCGTATGCGGCTTTACGACCGCCTGTGGATGCGGCTTTACGACCGCCTGCGTATGCGGCTTTACGACCGCCTGCGTATGCGGCTTTACGACCGCCTGCGTATGCGGCTGCTGCCCCTTCCTCTTGGACTGCGGATTCTCTTGCGGCTGCTCCGCGGCGCCCGCGAATGCCGCTAGTGTCAGACAGCACGTTAAAACAAAAAGGATTCTCATAAATTAGTGTCCCCTGGGTTGTTAGACTTTCTAAATCTACACTTATTCAACCCGGTTTTTTTGCAAACGTTGCTTTTGAAATCGTGGGCCTAACAGGAAGGCGCCGCACGTTTCCATCATGCGGCTCCTCCAATGGTTCTCACGCTTTACGATAAACCAAGTGAGGCGAGGGTCGGCTCATCAATTGTCGAAGTGATCGCTAATCCGTGGTCCGCCTGAAAAGCTGCGATTGCCTGCCGGGTCATCGGACCGAGGACCCCGTCAATCGGCCCAGCGTAATAACCGTCGCGCTGGAGTTGCGTCTGCACATCCACAATTACCTGGTCTGGCGCCAAGCTATTGTAGCCGTAGATCGGGCCGTCGTACGGATAATAAGCGTACGGTGCGTAACCCCAAGCCGGGTACCAATAGCCAGTATTCCAGTAGTACCAGCCGCCGTTTACGAAGACGATGGTGTTGAAGTGACTCCTCCACCACGTCCTATCGTGCCATTGCCGCTGATAATTGTGGAAGGCCGCGTAGCGCTGGCCACTAAACTGGGCACTCCGCCAATTGTTGGTGATGGCGACATTCCTTTGACGGTTGATCGCCGCCGAGTTTCGTCCCGGATTCACAACATTGCTTTGATTATTGATGTTCAAGTTCCGCTGGCGATTAGCGGCCAGAACGTTCCGCTCTCGCGCTGTCATGGCGCCAGTGCGGCGAACATTGTTTCGGTAGGCGACGCCAGACGAACCAGTACGCGGTGTCATATTATATGCGCGTGTGTTCACTGGCCGGCTTGAAACGTGAGCCGTCGACCTTGCCGTGGCTCTGGTGTTCCCCGACGCTCTCACGGCCGTTGCCCTGCCTGATTTTGCTTTCGTGTTGCTAACCTCTTGGCCCCATGCCGTTACCGCCAGCGCAAGGCTCCCTATGCATAGTGAACATAAAATGCGTTTCATCATAACATTACCCTCCATCTTCCGTTGTAAGGTTAGACAACCTCCCCTGAGTAGTTATTCAGCGGTAGCATGATAAATTTTCAGCGTTTCCGCTGGAATTAAATCGTCAAGTTGTGGAATCCTTGCAGCTCCTGCTTAATCAATTGGTTCATTTGCAAGATTAACACCATGAAAGTAAGTCTTCGCTTTGCTCTGCTGGTTCTGTTTTTGACGCCGCCGATCGCCCTCGCGCAACTGCGGGCGCCCAGCGATTTTCAGATCACGAAGATCACGAAGAACCTAATTTCGACGCCGCAATTCGCTTACACGGGCCCCGAGCAACACCAGACAAATCAGCGTGACCGCTGGTTGGAAGTGGAAGTGGAATTTGCCGCGGCGCCGCAATGGACGGACGAGTTGACGTTCCGTTATTACATTCTTTTCAACGGCAAACTGCTGACCGGCGAAGTGACGCATACGAATATTTCCGCGGGACGCAATAACCGCTCTGTCGTCTACGTTTCACCGCGGACGCTGGCACGCTTCGGCGACAATCGGCCGTTCACGGTCAATTCGTTTCAAAACATCGCAGTGCAAATCGTACAGCAGGGCGTGGCGAAAGATGAGTTGAGCCTGACGCGATCTCCCGCGCAATGGTTTGCAACCATTCCGCAGATTTCCGGATTTGTTCTAAATAAGAACGAAACGCCGTTCGCGCCGCTTTACTGGGACCGCTACGAGCAAATCAAGACCGCGCGCTGATTGTCCATGGAATGATTGATCGAGTTCGAGACATGATGGAATTGAGGCGCGAGGCGGGTGGATCGCGACCTCCGGGCGCGATGTTATTCGAGCGCCGCTTGGCGGCGGATTTTTTTGGCATCGTGCCCGGAGAACCCGATCCATCGACCCATCGCGCTCGGGGAGCGCGATCCACCCAATTGTCGATCTAATGCCTGCAGCGCCCCGCATCATCAGTCTCAATGTCGGCTCCCAGACAATAGGTCTGGCGGAATTTCGCACTCAAGCACACGGCGGGCTGGCTTTGCAACGCTGCGGCTTGCGTGAGCTGGTGGTTGATTCAGTCGATGATGGGATGCGGCGTGCGCAAATCCTCCCGGCCTTGCGTGAGTTGATGAACGAGCTGAAAATCAAACCCAGCATTGTTAACTACGCCGTAGCCGCGCAATCAGTTTTCGCGCGTTTCGTGAAATTACCCTCAGTCGAGGAGGAAAAAATCGGACGGATCATTGCGTTTGAAGCGCAACAGAACGTCCCATTTCCGATGGACGAAGTGGTCTGGGATTACCAACTGGTGGGTGGCGGCGCGGACGAACAAATCCAGGTCGTGCTCGTCGCGATCAAGGCCGATTTGCTGGACGAAATCAACGGCGCGGTGGAGGAGACCGGCCTGCGCACGTCGATTGTTGATGTTGCCACCATGGCGCTCTACAATGCATTTCGTTACAACTACAGCGACCTGACGGGTTGCTCCTTGCTCGTCGACATCGGTGCGCGCACGACGAATCTGCTTTTCGTAGAGCCGGCAAAAATTTTCTCGCGAAGCGTGCCGATTGGCGGCAGCTCGATCACAGCGGCGATCGCACGCGAATTCGACGAGCCATTTGCCGCCGCCGAACTTAGGAAAAAACGCGATGGTTTCGTGAGTTTGGGGGGCGCATATGCCGAGCCGGCCGATGCCGATGTTGCGCGCGTTTCGAAAATCATCCGTAGCACCATGACGCGCTTGCATGCGGAATTGATGCGCTCGATCAGCCACTATCGCGCGCAACAGCAAGGCAGCGCGCCAGAAAGAGTTTTTTTGTGCGGTGGGAGCGCGAGCACGGCCTACATGCGCGAATTTTTCCACGAGAAATTGCAGGTGCCGATCGAGTTTTTTAATTCCTTGCGCAACGTGGCGGTGGTGGAGTGGGGGCAGGTCACGGAAATTGCGCGCTCGGGACATTTGTTTGGCGAACTGGTTGGTTTAGCGCTTCGCACGGCCAGCACGTGCCCGATGGAATTGAACCTGCGGCCGGCCAGCGTGGTTCGCCGGCAGGAGCTGGAAAAAAGGCGGCCATTTTTTGTCATGGCGTCTGCGTGTTTCATTCTCGCCTTGGTCGGCTGGAGCATTTATTACACGCGTGGCGCACAAGTCGTTGGCCGCAGCACAGTGGTGATGCAGGAAACGGTCAATGCCCCGATGCGCGCGGCTGAAATCAAGATCGACAAGCTACGCAAAGAGGCGACTTCCCTCGACAGTTTTGCCACGCCGCTCGTCTCCGCGATTAACGACCGGTTTTTTTGGGTGGAAATTTTGGAGGATCTGAACGCGCGGCTACCGAAAGAGGATGTCTGGATCACGGAACTTGCTCCCACTTCCGGCGGAAAACCAGTCGGCGTGGGTGAGAAAGCGATTGGCCAGGTCGCGCCGAGCGCAGCGCCGGCAAGATCGGCAAGCGGAACGGAAGCGGGCGGGCCGGTGATTGATGGAGTGTTTGTGCGCGGCCTTTATTTATTTAATCCGAAGCAACAAGAAGTGGTGGTCGATTATTTTCGCAACCTGGTCGACTCGCCCTTTTTTAAGCTCGATCCAAATAATCAGTCGCGTTACATCAAACCGAGCACGCCGAACAACACCGATTGGGCCTTTCCCTACGAACTGTGGCTCGACTTGCGCAAACCGCTCAAATTACCATGAACTGGTTCCGCGAAAATCGGTGGTTGGGCACATTTGTAATCGTCCTCGCGATCGCCACATTGTTTGCTCTTTATTTTCTTTTCAGAGCGAAAGGCGTGTTTGAAGAAGCATCTGCGCGTTTCAACAAGGCGGCGGCTGAGCGAAATCGCCTCGAACATCTCAATCCGTTTCCGAGCGAGGCTAATTACCGAAAGATGAAAGGTTACCTCGCGGATTATGGTGCAGCGCTTAACAAGTTGGAGGAGGAATTGAAAACGCAGATGCTGCCAGTGACGCCGTTTGCGCCTAACGAGTTTCAATCGCGCTTGCGCCAGGCAATGATCGAGACGGCGGAAAAAGCGCGGGCCAACCGGGTGAAGTTACCGGACAATTTCCACCTCGGGTTTGATGAATTCACGACCGCGTTGCCGAACACGGCGGCGGCGCCGCTGCTCGGTCAGGAGCTCGCCCAAGTTGAGCTGCTCATGAATTTTGTGATCGATGCGCACGTGGATGCCTTGACGGCGCTTAAGCGCGCACCGCTGCCGGAAGAAAAGAGCACAACCCCGGCGGCCGCGCCTGGGCGGAAACCGGCAAGTCAAGCAACCACCGGACCGAAAATGCTCGAGCGGGGAATTGTTGATCTCACTTTCACTTCGTCGCCGTCCGCCGCGCGAAAGGTGCTGAATCAGATCGCAAGCACGAGCCAGCAGTTTTATATCATTCGCACCCTGCACGTGCGAAATGAACATGAGAAAGGGCCGCTGCGCGAAGCAGCGGAAGCGGGTGGGGCCGCCGCGGCTCCCAAGCCGACGGCGAGCGGCGCAATCAAGTTTATCGTCGGCAATGAGCACATCGAGACCTCGGCCCGGATCGAGATGGTGCGGTTCACATTTTGAAAATGAACACGGGGAGCAGCGCACACGTGACTCGTGATTCGTTACATCGTTACATCGTTAGATCGGTCGTTTTAACGATTCACGATTTAACGATTTGACGAGGCAAAGCCCATGAACTGGATCCGCGCACATTATGACCAAGTGGCACTGATTGCTGCGGCCGCCTTTTTGTTTGTCTGCTCGATTTCGATTTGGTGCAGCGCGGTGGGATTTGGAAAAAATTTCGCGGTGAGGCCGACCGGAGCGCCACTAAAAGGAGCATCGCCGCTGCCGAAAGCGGTCGAATTGAACGCAGCTGCGCAGAAACTTCATCAGCCGCCGCAATGGACATTTAGCGGTCGCTCGGGCCTGTTTGTTCCGGAGAAGCATTTCATCGGCGCAGACGGACTTCCCGCGACTTTGCAGACGACAATGGTGCATCCGCCCGTGCCTAACGAGTGGCTCGAACAGTTCAGTCTGCCGATTGCCGATGCCGATGTTCTCGATCAAGACCCGGATCGCGATGGGTTCACCAATCTCGATGAATGGCTGGGCCACACCAATCCGATCGATCCGAAGTCGCATCCTGATTATCTCACGAAGCTGAAATTGAAATCGTTCACGCGGGAACCGTTCCGGCTCGTTTTCTCTTCGTGGGTGAGTGACACCTTCGCGATCAACACCATCGACTTCACGCAGCCAACGCAGTTTCTCAAAATCGGCGACACCATTGCTGGCACGCAGTTCAAGATCGTCAACTTCAAGGAAAAATATCAACGAAACCAATACGGCACCAATGTGGATGTTTCCGAGCTGACGCTCGAGCACGAGGAAACACAGGAGCAGCTCATGCTAGTGAAGGAAAAGGTCGCGATCTCGCCTCAGTCGGTTGCGGCTTTTGTGTATTCGTGGCCGGCCGGTCAGCCTGTCCGCGAATTCGAGGTAAGGAAAGATCAAGAATTTTCCTTGAAACCGCAAGAGGAGATCAAGTATAAGCTGGTGGACGTTCAGCCGACCAAGGCAGTGATCGTGAACATGCAAAAACCTAACGAGCGAATCGAGATCGGTTTGCTTACACAGTAAACCTTGCCCATGACGACTATTTTAGCATCGCGCGCGGAGCGCACGATCCACCTCGCTGTTACAATTGCCTCATTGTCGATCTTTTGCCTAACGAGCGTTGCGCAAAACGTCGAGCGTATCGAAACGAGAGAGCAGAGGCGGCGCGAGGCGGCCATGCCGCATGGGGAGGAAGCCTTGGCCGCTGGAAAAGTCGCGATGAAAGAAAGGAACTACGCCGTTGCGCACGAGCAATTTCGCATTGCGATGCGTTATCTGCCCGGCGCCGGGCACGATGAAGCAGTGGACGGTTTCTGCAAGAGCGGAGTGAAATTGGCCGAAGAAGAAATCGCCCAAGGCCAATACACCGAAGCGGAAGAAATCGTTCAGGAGGTTCTGGACCCGCGTTACGATCCGAATTGCCGGCCAGCGTTGGAGTTGCTGGCGCATTTGCGAACGCCCGGTTACTACAACAAGACGATGGGGCCAAAGTTTATCGCCAAGGTTGAGGAGGTGAAAAAGCTTCTGACCGATGCCGAAGGCTACTACGACTCAGGTCGCTACGATCTGGCCTTCAAAAAGTACGAACAGGTGCTCGCGCTCGACCCTTATAACACCGCGGCCCGGCGCGGCGAAGAAAAGCTCGACAACATAAAATATAAATACAACGAGGAAGCGTACAACGAGACGCGCGCGCGGTCGCTTTGGCAGGTGGAGAAAGGTTGGGAAGAACCCGTTAAGCAATACGGCGTGACGGTTGGCCCCTACGGGGAAGCTTTTCAAAAGGAAGCCGCCGGTACAGCGCGGATCAGGACCAAGCTGGAGACCATCATTATTCCGCGCGTTGAATTTCGCGATGCGAGCATCCGCGAAGCGATTGATTTTATTCGTCAGCAAGCAGCGGCTAATGATCCCGCCACTGAGGGCAAGAAAGGGGTCGATATCGTGCTGCGAATTGTGCCCCTGGGACAAGTTGCTCCTCCCCCCATACCGGTTGAGGCTGCATCGCCGGTCGCGGCCGCCGCCGTTGGCGGGCCCGAAACCGCCGCTGCACCCGGGGCGACTCCAATTCCCGCGCCGGCGGCTGTTGCGCCTGCTGTGGTGGCAGCGTCAGCTATTTCGCCGGCGAATGCGCGCATCACCATTACCTTAAATCAAATTCCGCTTGGTGAAGCGCTGCGCTACATCGCCGCCCAGGCGGGACTGAAAGTGAAGGTGGAACCGTACGCCGTGTCCATCATCCCTTTAAGTGAGCAAAGTAACGATTTGATCACCAAAGAGTATCGAGTGCCGCCGGGTTTCATTAGCACCTCGGTGAATGTAGGTGTCTCGGCTTTGGCTCAGGGGGCATACAAGACCGCACCGGGCGCACCTACCGGCACGGGAAAAGACACCCAGGAATCAACCGGGGGCCGTCAACTTGTGAATCGCGAAGGGGCAAGAGAGTTTCTTGAGAGCCAGGGTGTGCCATTTCCGCCAGGCGCGAGCGCGAATTTCCTGCCGCAGGGCAGCCGGCTTATTGTGCGCAACACCGCCGACAATCTCGAGTTGGTGGATGCGCTAGTGGAACAAGCGGCTACTACTGGCCCAAGACAGGTCGAGATCGAGTCGAAATTCGTCGAGATCACGCAAAACAACCTTAAAGAACTAGGCTTTGACTGGCTGCTTGGCAAGTTTAACGCCGGTAACGGCAAGGTCTTTGGGGCCGGTGGGACTTCGGGAACGGGAACACCAGTCGACCAGGCTGATTTTCCTTTCTCGACTGCCGGACAGTTCCCAGTCACCGCGGGCAACCGCAATGGCAATTTCGCGATTAGTGCCAACGCGATCGACGCGCTGCTCTTTCCTAGTATGGGAGCGACTTCAGTGGCGCCGGGAATTTTTAGTCTGGCGGGCGTTTTTACTCAGCCACAATTCCAGGTCGTGATTCGCGCTCTCAATCAGAAGAAAGGCGTCGATCTTCTCTCGGCGCCGAAAGTGACGACGAAGAGCGGGCAACGCGCGGTCATCGAAATCGTGCGCGAATTTCGTTATCCGACGACGTTCACTCCGCCGCAGGTTCCCAGTATTACTGGGGGAACGGGTGGCACTGGATCGGTTTCAATTAACGTCGTGACGCCGACAACACCCCAGACCTTCGAAACACGAAATACCGGCGTGACTCTGGAGGTTGAACCAGTTGTAGGACCCGACGGCGTGACCATCGACCTGAACTTGGTTCCACAGGTTGTTGAATTCGAGGGCTTCATCAATTACGGCAGTCCCATCTTTGGAATACAGGCTCCTGTTGTTAGTTTTAATCCCATAACGGGACTCACAAGCCTACTAACCTCACCCAACGTTCTTCTCACCCAGAACGTGATCAATCAGCCGATCTTCAGCACGCGCAAAGTGACGACAAGCGTAAGTGTCTGGGACGGCCAAACTGTCGTGATGGGCGGTTTAATGCGCGAAGACGTGCAGAAGAGCGAAGATCGCACGCCGATCGTCGGCGACATTCCGATCGTCGGCAGATTGTTTCGCACGAATGTCGATCAGCACATCAAACGCAATCTCGTTATTTTCGTGACTGCGCGCCTCGTCAACCCTGCCGGTCAACCGACGAATGTGACGGAGGAAGAAGAGGAACACGAAACGGTTACTCCGCCGCTATTGCCGGAGACACCGATGTATAAGAAGTAGATTTCAATTCGTTCTTCTGAGAGAAGTTAAAACAGAAGGAAACGAAGTTAACGAAGGGCTCTTCTCCTTTTCATGCCAGCGGTAGCTTCACAAGGGCTTCATTTCCTTTGTTATCTTCTGTTGATACTCAGACTGTAGAGGCAGCCCCGAACGCTTTCGGGGAGGCTTGATTGTGGGAATGCGGCACGCCTGCCGCTACAGCTAAGGACTATTTCTTGCGATCGCGCCCGTTTGTTACCGTTACGAATTTTCTTGGCAAATGTCAGCGTAACCAACAGTATGCTCCTCGATTTTAACGAAAGCCTTACCCCCGTTGCCGCCTTCGAATAACCGGCGTGGCCGCACCCAGTACACGAGTGAGCATGTCGAAATTATCGCATAAGGTGCGGTCCGATTTGGGGCCCGTAGCTCCAATCAGAAGGACCCTTCTCACACGCCTGTTACCAGCCGTAATTGTAATTCCGCTAGTCCTTGGCTGGCTGAGACTCCAAGGCGAGAGGGCGGGATTCTATAGCACCGGTTTCGGAGTCAGTTTGATGGTGGTCTCCACCATCGTCGTGCTCTCGATTTTTGTGTGGTGGACCGTGCGCGCGCTCAATCGGGCCGACGTGGAGCGAGCAGTCGCTGAGCACGCACTGCGAACAAGTGAACAACGAGCTCGCCTCGTCATCGAATCGGCTTACGACGCTTTCACCGCGATGGATGCAGAGGGCGTTATCATCGACTGGAATCAACAGGCGGAGAAAACCTTTGGCTTTCCAAGTTCCCAGGCGGTCGGTCGAAAACTCATCGAAACGATCATTCCGGAGCGTCATCGCACACGTCACCGATTGGGGTTGGAACAGTTTTTGAAAACAGGCGAAGGGCCATTCATAGGCAAGCCGGTGGAAATTACCGCACTTCGCGCCGATGGCAGCGAATTCCCCGTGGGGTTGACGATTTCACCCGTTCGCCGGGCAGATACTTGGATCTTTAATGCTTTCCTCCACGACATTACGGATCGGAAAGAAAAGGACGCTTTGACTGCTACAGGTGCGGCAGCAGCGACGCCGCCCGTCCCGTCGGTTGCTCCCGGATTACGGATCTTGCTGATTGAGGACCATCTCGACACTCGGGCTACGCTCGTGCGGCTCCTCAAGGGTTGGGGACATTCCGTCCATGAAGCTGAAACTCTCGCTCAAGGTCGGCAGCTTGTGAAATCGCAGCACTTCGACCTACTCCTGACTGATGTGGAATTGCCGGATGGAACCGGCAGCGACCTCATGCGCGAAATACGTGGAACGTCGTCGGCCATCCCGGGAATCGCATTAAGTGGATTCGACGCAGCCACCTACGCCGCTGGGAGTATGGAAGCTGGGTTTTTGCTCCACGTAACCAAGCCTATCGCGACTGAAAAACTCAAGACTGTGATCGAAGAAATCGCGAGGTCGCAGCAGAGGTCAAAGCACGGGCAAAATTAAGGGATGAGTGAGACATCGGCAGTTATGAGATAATTGGTTTTGGTGTTTTCTACCGAAAGTTCATCGACGACATCCTTTTGTTCATGGTTAGCGCCAAAGGCGCAGCGTTCATAGCAGCCTGGGGCAGCGCCCCAGGAAGCCGTAATACCAAAAGTGCCAGCGCTGAAAGCGCGATTCATTCCGGAGCCTTTTCGGTCCATCATTGGCGTCATGCCGAAATCGCTTAGTAAAGTCATGATCGAAGGGATAAAGAAACCATATTGCCATGCGGTAAAGCGGCAGCTGGTTCGGGGAGCGCACTTCCCCCGCGTGCTTATTGCGGCGTCCTCGCCGGAATGCCCAGGGAGGAAAAGTTCGCGACGGCGATGGCGCCATCGCCGGTACGCGAGGCGCGTGCGCCCCCCCCAGCACCATCGCACCCGCACTTTTCAGGACGAATAAGTGCGTTGAGTCGCGCTTTCAGCGCTCGTTTGCGATGCGGTTAGAGTCCTGGGGCGATGCCCCAGGCTGCCATGAGATGGCGCCTTTGGCGCTAAACAGTTACGACTTGTAGCCCGTTGTCGCTTAGATCAGACAGGTAACATGCCTGTTCGCCGCACAGACGGAAACCTTTGTGTTCGCTCCGGTCACGCCTGTGACAACCAGAAAATATCCCTTCCTTTTGTCAGATACGGTATTACAACAATGTGGGATGAGAAGATTAGCTATTTGCGTGGCTTTCACTTGTGCGTTGATTCAAATTTTTGCGCCGGATCCAGGTCTTGCAGCCGGCCGGAAAAAGAAAGTGCCTCCAGCGGAACAGCGCGACCATATCATCTCAAACGTCACCGCAAACTCGATTACGGTGACCAACCAAAAGGAAACTAGAACGTTCATCGTGAGTCCGTTTATCGAGATCAATGTAAATGGACAAAAAGGGACGATTGCGGACCTCAAGTCGGGCATGAGAGTGAACGTAACGATTGGCGTTGACCCTACTCGCGCTGGGCGCATCGTCGCCTGTGGTCCCCCTTGATTTCTGATAACAGAAGGAAACAAAGGTAACGAAGATCTGTTTTTGAGTCCCCTTCTGCAGAAGTTGGTTTTTCTTCCTCAGTCTATAATTGAGTCGTTGTACGCGAGTGCTTCCCAGATTAACCAGGCAATACGCCGGATATGTGCTTAGCGCCAAGGGCGCAGCGTTCATAGCAGCCTGGGGCAGCGCCCCAGGGATTTGTTTTTTGCTCCATTATTTTGCGTTCATGTCGCAATCGCTCAGTAAAGTCATCGTTCACAATTATCTTTAGCACGAAGAATCGCGAGCCGTGGCTCGATTCCGTCATACGACCCCGCATGCACGCCTATCTGGCGACGATCTGCCGCGATTTGGGTGGAGAAGCCTTGCGCGTGGGCGGTGTTGCCGATCACGTTCACATCGTCACGACACTGCCGCGAACTCTTTCCCAGGCTCAGATGATCGAAGGGATCAAGAAACCATCATCGAGATGGATCAAGACCCTTGAAGTTCGCTATCGCGTCTTTTTCTGGCAACGCGGGTATGGGACGTTTTCGGTAAGCCCGAGCCAGTTCGACGTTGTGCTGCAATACGTGGGAGACGCAGGAAGAGCACCATCGCACCCGCACTTTTCAGGAGGAATACCGTGAGTTACTGCGCAGGCACGGCGTCGAGTTCGATGAGTGCTATGTGTGGGATTGACAACGAATCCGGTGCATTGAGTCGCGCTTTCAGCGCTCGTTTGCGATGTGGTTGTAATCCCTGGGGCGATTGCCCCAGGCTGATATAATGCAGCGCTTTTAGCGCGCTAAACAAATACCCACACGCCCCCAAAGGTCGATTCCCGCGCTTTGTTCGTGGATTAAACAGGCAACATGCCTGTTTGCCGCACAGACAGAATGTCTATGTTCCTGTATTATGCCTGCGATTGGGATCACGGGTGGAATTTCCACCGGCAAATCTACTTTTTGCCAGTGCGTGCGCGAGATTCTCCCCGAGGCGAGATTTTTCGATGCCGATAAAGCTACGCATCAACTTATCGATCTTGATCCGCAAGTTAAAAAGGAGCTTCTGGCCGAGTTTGGAGCCGAGGCTTTTTCAGGCAAAGGAGACTTGAATCGAAAGCAACTTCGGGCGATAATCTTCCAAGACGCCGCGAAAAAAAACGCGCTCGAGAAAATTCTCCATCCACGAATTCGCCGGCAATGGAGTGCTGAAGCGAACAAGCATCGCCAATCTCCTGATTTTTTCTTTGCAGATATCCCACTTCTTTATGAAACCGGCGGTGAAACTCTCTGTGATCGTGTGGTGGTGGTGGCGTGTTCGCCCGGCATCCAGCTCGCAAGCCTGCTCGCGCGCAGTGGAATAGAACGCGGCGCGGCCAAGGAAATGATCAAATCGCAAATGCCGCTGGAAGAGAAAATCAAGAAGGCCGATCACGTTGTTTGGAACAACGGCGATCGATCCGTGCTCAAAGGTCAGGCGGAAAAATTGGTCGAACTTTGGCGTCAGGAAAAATGGACGAAAGCTTAACGAGTGAAAGGCCCGGCGAGAAGCCAGCCGCGGCAACGCAAGCTGTAGAGGCAAATGCCAGTCCGGCTCGGACCGTGGCGCCTTCAGAGTCAAACCACGCAGCCGACACGGCTGCCACCACAGAAAAAGAGGCCCCTGAGTCAGCTCCAAAAAAACTCGCGGCGGCTACAGTTCGACCGCGCGCGCTCGATTTAAACGAGCTGCAAGCGCTTTCCTCGGAAGATCTCGCAGCAATCGCGCGCGAGTTTGGCTTACATCTGCATTCGGCGCGCAGTCGGCATCACCACATTGTCGATCTTATCCGCGCAGCGTTAGGTCGCGGTTCGACTGTCACGACGGAAGGATTCCTCGATCAAGTTGGCGACTCATTTGGTTTGCTCCGCTCGCCGCAATTGAATTTCCTGGCCGTGCCCGAAGATGTTTGTGTGCCAGGCGGGATCATCCAACGTTTCCATTTGCGCCCGGCGCAACAGATCGCTGGGAACGTACGCCTGCCGCGCGATCGCGAGAAAGGCTTGGTGCTCGACGAAGTTACGGCGATTGAAGGGCAATCGGCCGAGCAATGGAGCGAACCGACAGATTTTGAGAAACTGACGCCGCAGTTTCCGCAGGGCCGCATCATGCTAGAAAACCCCGAGACGAATTCGATCAGCGCGCGCGCGGTCGATCTTTTGGCGCCGCTTGGTCGCGGCCAGCGCGGCCTGATTGTGGCGCCGCCGCGCGTAGGCAAGACGATTTTGCTCAAGGAAATTGCCAAAGCGATTCGCGTAAATCATCCGGACATCGTTTTGATTTTACTGCTGGTGGACGAGCGTCCGGAAGAAGTGACGGACTTGAAGCGCGAGATTGATTGTCAGATTTATTATTCCAACTTTGACGAGAACGTAAATCGGCATGTCCAAGTAGCGGAGCTAACTTTGGAGCGCGCCAAGCGCTTGGTGGAATTAAAAAGAGACGTTGTGATTTTGCTCGACAGCCTCACGCGGTTGTCACGCGGCTACAATAATCTGCAGCCGGGCAAAGGCCGGATCATGTCGGGCGGCGTCGAAGCGAAGGCGCTGATTAAACCCAAGAAGTTCTTCGGCTCAGCGCGCAACGTCGAAGAGGGCGGAAGCCTGACCATTCTGGCGACGGCGCTCATCGAAACCGGCAGCCGCATGGACGAATTGATTTTTGAGGAATTCAAAGGCACTGGAAATATGGAGCTGCATCTCGATCGCGGGCTGCAAGAGAAGCGGCTTTACCCCGCGATTCATGTCTTGCAATCGGCCACCCGACGCGAAGATTTGCTGTATCATCCCGATGAATGGGAACGCGTACAGGTGTTACGCAAGACCATGGCTGCGTTGCCGCCGATCGAAGCGATGGAGAAATTGATCGAGAATCTCGAAGCAACCAAGACCAACGCGGAACTGCTTCTGAGTGGATTGCGGTGACGCAGGGAAAAGCTCCAAATCCCAAGCTCCAAGCTCCAAGTTCCAGGGAAACTCCAAATTTCAACCTTCAAATGCCCAAAGAAGATCGCGCTTTGGTATTTTGGAGTTTGGGTGATTGAGATTTGTTTGGAGCTTGAGCTTTGGGATTTGGAGCTTAAGAGATGTTGCTCAAAAAGTTTGAAACACGAAATTTGATCGCGACTGCTCCGCAGCTTGCCCAACTGCTTTCACAACTCGAAGCGGTCGATCGGGTCGCGATCGATACTGAAGCGGATAGTCTTCATTCTTATCGGGAGAAGCTTTGTCTGCTTCAGATTAGCTTAAGGTGGATCGGCTTCTCTGAAGACGATGCTAAAATAAGTGCGCCTTCGGCGCCTCGACTAACATCCCGCTCGGAGAGCGCGATCCACCATGATTACCTTGTCGATCCATTGGCCAACGTCGATCTTGCGCCCCTTTGCGCTGCCCTCGAGAACAAAGAAGCTGTGCTCCATGGCGGCGATTTCGATTTGCGGTTGCTGCGGCGCAGTTTGAATTTCGTGCCGAAACAAATTTTCGACACAGTGATCGCCGCGCGACTAATCGGGATTGGCGAGTTTAGTTTAGTTGCACTCGTGGAGCGTTATTTCGGAATTCGGCTCACGAAAGGTTCGCAGAAGGCCAACTGGGGCCGGCGTCCGCTGCCTGCGCATATGGAAGAATATGCGATCAATGACACGCATTATTTGTTGCCGTTGGCAGATTGTTTGGAGGCGGAGTTAGATCGACAAGGTCGATCGGATTGGTTTCGGCAATCATGCCGGCGCGCTCTCGAGCAAAGCGCTCTGTCGCGTACGCGCGATGCCGATGAAGCATGGCGCATTCCCGGCGCAGGTGCATTGCGCGGCCGGGCGGCAGCAGTGTTGCGACAACTTTGGCAGTGGCGCGAAAATGAAGCCGAAGCAGTTGATCGTCCTCCCTTTCATATTTTGCAGAATGCGGAACTCTTGAGCGCAGCTGAGAGTTTTGCGGCCGGTACCGTTCCGGATTATAAACATTTTTCGGTGCGTCGCCGGCGTGCATTTCGCGAGGCCGGCGAACAAGCGCTGAATTTGCCGGAAAAAGATTGGCCGATCCTGCGCCGCCGCTCCGGTGTTCGGCCGACCGCGGAAGTTATCCGGAGAGCAGAGGAGCTAAAACAGCGGCGAGATCGCGCGGCAAAGAAACACGACTTGGAACCGAGCTTCATTGCCTCGCGCGGCGCCCTTGAGAGCATCGCAGCGGATGAATCGCGCGCGAGCACTCTGCTCGTGTTATGGCAGCAGCAGTTGCTTGGAATTTTGTAAGTAGAAGAGCTAAACGGTTAAGGTTACATCGTTACCACGTTATGGTTTTGTAACCTTCTATCTAACTGTTTCACCTTTGTAACTCATGTAGGTTTTTTGCTTGTAGCTCGCTCCGGTAAAAGCCTACCCTAACGAAACCTGTTTTACCGCTCTTTCGCAAGCCAGAGGCTCGCGCTACTCTCTCTTTCAAAAAAGCTTGACCTAACAACTGCCAAGCCTCAAAAAGGTGTCCACACTTGTGAACAAGACCTTGCCAAAAGGAAGCTTCCAGCGCATCGCGACAATCTGCATCTTCGCGATTTCGCTGCCGATTCGCACCTGGGGCGGTCCTCTTAACCACGCACGCGTGACGGCAATCATTCACAAGGTCGATTTGCTGCCGGCCAGCGCGGCTCAACGCCCAGCTGCACTGAAGGCTGACGTGCCTGAAAGGACCGCTGTGCGGACTGGGAGGAATTCGTGGGCGGAATTAACGTTTGACAACCAGATCGTGGCCCGCTTAAACGCGAATGCTCTCTTCAATTTCAAAAGCCGAAGCGACTGCGATTTGATTCAAGGTGCAGTGGTTATTCAGGCCCCGAAAGGTGTTAACGCCGTAAGACTTCACGCGGCCGGTGTCGCCGCGGTCATATCTGGTGCTACCGCAGTCCTCGAGTACCACCCGGGAGTTTTCAAGCTCCTGGTCCTTGAGGGCACAGGGCGCCTTTATCGCCCTGGCCATCTCGGCGATTCGGTCCTTGTTCAACCAGGGCAAATGGTATTTGGAAATCCAAATGCCGCTCTGAGCGATCCAGTGGATTTTGATTTGGACCGCTTTGTAAGAACGTGCCTGCTCATTTGCGATTTCCCGCCGCTGCAAAGCGAAAAATCGATCGCAGCTGCAAGCCAGCAACAGCAACGGGAGAAGTCTAAAAAGATTTTGATCGACACAAATCTAGTCATTTTTGGCGGTGGAACGGCCGTCACGCTTGTTAATCCGACAACAACCACCGCCACGGGCGGGGCAGCTTCTGATTCAACGTTATCCGGCTCGAGCCCAATCCCGAACTCGGCACCGGCCCGAACTCTGGCTGAGATGCGACGATGAAAAGAATATTTCGAATATTCGCCGGCAGCGCGTCGAAAGCGCGAGTTGGCGTTTTACTCTTGCTCTGTTTTCTGGCAGCGGGACAATTATCGAACGGGGCGCCTTTGAGATCCGCGCGCGTCTCAGCGGTGATCCGCGACGTGCGGTTGCTTCCCTCGAACGCAGCGCCGCGACCCGCTGCCGTAAACGAGAATGTTGGTCTGGGGACTGCCGTGCGGACCGGTACTGAGTCCCGTGCGGAGTTGACCTTTGCCGATCTCACCGTCACCCGGCTCGGCGAAAACACGATCTTCAGTTTCAACGAAGCAGCTCGTGAGGTAAACGTGACCAAGGGCGCCATTCTTTTGGAGGTGCCTTCGAAAGCTCCCGCTGCCAAGATAACCACGGCAGGGGTCACAGCTGGCGTTATGGGTGCGACTGCCCTCTTTGCGACGGGTCCGCCAACAAAATTCATGATGCTCGAAGGGATCGGTACCTTTTATCCCACCGGCCACCCCGAGAGAACTGTGACAGTGCACGCGGGAGAAATGGTGACGATGACGGCAGACGGCCGCATCACTCAGCCGACGAAGTTTAATGTACAACTGGTCCTCCAAACTTCGCACCTGATCATCGATTTCCCGGCCCTCGCAAACCTACCGTTGATTTTGCAAGTGATAAATCAGCAGTTGGCGGAACAGTCAGCTGGAACAGCCAACCCGCTTCCTTCAAAGAACTCGGTGGTCGATGTGATCGATGTGGTCAGTCAAAACGTTACGGCGAATCCGGCTATCGCAGCCTTCACGGCCCCGCCGTCGACAGTCGGTCCTCCGGTAATCAGCTCGTCCGTTCCTTATGTGATAAACAACGGAACCACCATTGTGACCCGCATCCCCGCGATTACGACCAATGGCGTCACTGGTCAGGGTGTAATTTATCATGGAAGAGCAATTGACGGTCCGTTGTCTGCGTTTCTTTTTGGCTCTACTTCAGCCTTCGATACCGCGAGCGGATTCGACACAATGATAGGCGGCGGCGGCGGCAACGGCCTCGGCGGCAGCGGGACTGGCGCCGGTTTCAAGTTTACTTCATTGGAATTGGCTGGCGATCCAACCGTCGACACGGCAAACGGCCAAATCAATCTCGGCCTTATCGGCGTCGACGGGATTACTTCCGGCGCTCCTGGCGGCGTGCTCACTTTTGCTGGAATCCGCGGACTACTGCTCGCCACGCAAAAGGGTTCAATCAATCTCGGCCCGGAGATTTCGTTCTCCGGCCTGCATGACCTGACCATTTACGCGCGGGGTGCAACCAGCGACCTGACTCTCGCTTCGAATATAGACACCACAAGTCACGTTGCCCTCTTTGCCCAGCGTGACATGTCAGTCTCGTCAAGTATCACGTCGCCGCACAGATTTTATGCCGTTGCCGGCCGCGATATGGCGCTCGGTTCGACGACGATTCAGGCCGAGATGCTAACGTTGACTGCTTTCCATGACCTTTCCTGGAATGGCGAAACCTCCGACGAAACCGCGAATAATTCGGACGGCAGCGTCCTAATTTCCGCCAATAACAACATCAACATTGCCAATGATCTGAACTTCACTAGGCACAGTGCGGCCAACAGCTCGGGGCTGAACCTCGAGCTTAACGCCGGCACCGATCTCACCGTGCAAGGCAACTTGACCCTCACCGTTGACAACTCAATGGGCGGTAGCCTTGACACCGGCGGCAACATCACGCTGAACACAGGTAGGAATCTGACGGTCAATGGCAGCGGTGGCTTGTCCCTTACAGTCCAGAATACCACCGGAACGATAAACAACGGCGGCAACATCACACTCACGGTAGGCGGCAGTATCTCTACTTCGGGGCCGTTTAGCCTCCTCGTTGAGAATTATGATTTCAGTGGCAGGACTCCAGGCCACATCGGCACGGGCGGAAACATTTCCCTTACGACGGGAGGAGATCTCTCCGCGCAATCGGTCATCGCGCTTATCAATAATCGCAGTGGCGGCCAAATTGATTCTCCGGTTAGTCTTACTTTGAACATCGGCGGCGCACTCACCACTTCGGCCGATATCACCGACCCGTTTGGATTTCCCGACAGCCTCTTCCTTGTGATTTCTAATCGTTTTGATAACACGCAGGGAAACCCAGCGGGTGCGTCCTCTATTAATGGCGACGCTACTCTCAGCGTGAGCGCCGATAGCGCCTCAATCGGCGGGGGGCTTAAAGCGATCATCAGCAACAGCGGCAGTACACTGAATGGAAACGCGCTCTTAAGCGTTAACGTCATGAATGATTTCTCGGTTCAAAGTGAAGCCGACATAGAGATCTTGAATGATGCTGACTCAGGTAGCCCCTCTGGCGGGCCGATTCACGGAAGCGCCACGCTACAGGTCGCCTGCAACAACTTCACTGCCAACGCGCTCTTTGCTCTAATCGACAACCGCGATGCTGGAAGGATCGACTCCAACGCGACAATCGCTTTTAATCTGACTGGGAACTTTTCCATTCCTGGAAACAATCCGGGGAATCCAAATTTTGACTCGACCGTACCGGGCGAGGCTGACCTTTACATCTTTAATCAACTCCGCGCCGTCAGCCAGGACAACGCTACTACCGGCGGCACGATCGGCGGAAATGCCTTGATCCAGTTGAGCGCCGCCAGCGCTTCCACCGGAGGTCTGCTTGATGCCGAGATCGATAACTTCAGTGGCGGCCATATCGGCGGGAACGCCGTCGTGAATCTTGCTCTCTCCGGGAATCTCACCACTAACAGCGACACCGATCTTGGTATTAATAATTTTTTCAGCAATGGACCAGCCGGCGGAACAATTGGCACAGATGCCACGGTCAACGTCGCCGCCACCAACATCTCGGTAGGCGGTTCGCTGAACACTTTCATCAATAACAGCGGCGGCAGCATCGGCGGAAACGCTACGATCAATATGAACGTTTCCGGCAGCGCCAATGTGACCGGCGATGCCACTGTTGATATTCTCGGCAGCAGCGGAGTCGGGAAGGGCGCTGCGATCAATTTCACCGGCGGTAAGTATACTGTGGGCGGGACGTTTCTTGGCATGATAGACGGAGATGGAACGATCACGTTCAACAATGCCAGCGTCCATGCCAGCGCCGTTAAAGTTGGCGCGCTCGGTACCAACGGTGTGCTCACCATCGGTGGCGGCACCATTTCCGCCAACACACTACTGAAACTTTATGCACCGGGCAGTAACGGCATCATCGATTTTGTGGCAAACTGCACCCTGAGTAATCAAGCCTCAGCGGTGCTCATCGCCGCAAACAAAGTCATTATCGCTAATGGTGTGGTGGTAACGATCGGAGGTTCGGGCGGTCCCGCGTCCGTGTTTACGAACATTGCGAATTATACCGGATCAGGAGGCAACGGCAGCACGACTGGAATGTTTGGTGGCAATGGAGCGACAACCAGTCCGCTGTCATCTGCACCGCCGTTCGGTGCCGCCCCAAGTTCCAGTGCTAACGTTATTCAGCAGCCGGCCCAAGGCGGAGTACAAGGTGAAAGAACGATTGGGAACGACGGCATGCCGGCGTCCAACCGAAACAACAGGCCTGTCCATCCTCCTTTGACGGCAGGCAGGATGCCCGTCACCGACCGAATTCAAGCTTCGTCAGCCAAGGGAAGTAATCCCAGTATCGGCAGCGGCAGGGGAAGCGCCGCTGTAATTAATGTCGCTAACTCCGGCCAGTTGCTCGACCTCCTCGATACCGCTGCCCCCGCTCCTGGCGGAAAGATCACAATTCCGCCATCCAACCGGACCACCCATTCGAAGAACTCTAGTCGGATCAATGCCGATAGTCGGTTGAAAGCGGATGGCGGTACCGTGGACCCGCGGCACATGCGCGACCGCGCCGACAATCCGCGACTGCTCGCAACTGCGCGGTCATTTGCACCATAGCCTACCCAAAAGTGGATTATTTTATTTTGGCTGCACGTGATCTGGCTTTGTCGAAAGGCGTCTTGTCACATCCCTGTAGTGGCAGCCGTGTCGGCTGGATCAGATTTTGCAGGCGACACGACTGCCTCGACAGAATTCAGATGCGGCCGACGTTGTCGTCAGAGCTGCATCGCCTCAAAATCTTTGCTTCCTTGATCTACGGCTTGGTTTTGTTTCTCATCGGAGCGCAGCGTGGCGCCCAGGCACAAACCGTGCAGGCCGATCGAGCGCAACTGACGCAGAACCAGGCCCAATCGCCATTGGTTCAAGCCGTTTCGCCGGAGAGCACGACAGCGCCCAGTCCGAACGACGCCGATCTGGGTGAGCAGGAAGTGCTCAAGCGAGTCGAGCGTTATGAACCTTGGACAGTCTCGATCGCTTCACCGGTTTTTTATACCACGAATGTGGCCCTGACTGATCACGGAGAAAAACACGACATCCTCAGCGCGCCGGTGGCCGCGGTTTATTACCAGCCGCGCATCATCAACACGCTTTACGGATTCGCCGATGTCCGGCAGCAATTCTTTTACTACAACCATTACAACAACTTTGATTTTGGAAGTCTCGATGTCGAGGCGGGTCTGATTTATTTCCTTCCTCAGTTTCACAATCTCGTTCTGCGAGGCGAGTACGATTTTAATCGACTCACTTTTTCCGATCGCGTGCTGGACGAGTTCTTCACGAACCACGGTCTTATTTTCAATGCCGAGATTCCTTTTCGCTTTGGCCGGGCGCAACAGCTCTCGTTAGGCGCGGACGTAAACATCAGCGTGGCGGCCGATCACCAGGAGCCGCGCCGGAATGATTATGAGGCGTATGCGGGATACACGCTTCGTGCCACGCGGGCACTTTCTCTGAACGCCGTGGGACGGGTGGTGGTTCGCGATTATCATCAGAACGATCGCACCGATGTGAGTGAGATCCTTTTCCTGACGGCAAGTTATGAGTTGACAAATTGGTGGAGCGTAAGCGCCATCACCACATTGACGCGCAGCGACTCGAATCACGAAGTCTTTGATTATAGCGTGGCGAATGTAGGCGGCGCGATTACCCTCACCGCCAAGTTTTAGCAATCGGGATTTGGGATTCAGCGCCCCTTTTCGTCGAGATACCCAGCTCCGATCGCGACGCCAAGAAAGAAAAGGGCCGCTGCCGTTGCCAACGGGACCGGATCAAGGGGTGCCGGCGGAAGATCGACAATTCCGTTTTCGTCAGTTTGCGCTGGCCGTCGCACGTAACGACCTCGGCGCGGCGCATGGAAATTTTCGGCAAATATCTTCATTCGGCCCGGCAAATCGGAAGCGGAAATCGGAACGCCATGCCCACAACCGACTACATTCGGCCGCAAGCTCGCCAGCTTTTTGATCGATGCGCACGTCGCTTCCCAATCCGTAGTGAACGGCGTCCCGGATCGTGCCAGCATTTGCCGGCCGTTGATTAGTCCGCTCCACAAATCCATGTTTACTGTCGCAAAAGCGTCGCCTGCCAGAAGGACGCGATCCGAACTTCGAAATAGTGAGATGTGACCGGGCGAATGGCCAGGGGTGGAGAGCCATTCCCAATTTGTTGCTCCGGGAACTTTGCCTGGCGGCAGTTCGCGCACCCATTCCCCTAAGTCGCGCGAGCGCGCGGAAAAAAACCGCGAGAGAAACGCGAGTGCGCCGCCAACCGTTGGGTCCGCCGGCGGATAAGGCGATTTGCCGGTCAAGAACGGGAGTTCGAGTTGGTGCGAATAGATCGGAACGTCCCACGTTTCGGCGAGACTCAGCGCTGAACCAACGTGGTCTGTGTGTCCGTGGGTCAAAATGATTGATTGGGGCCGCGCTCCGCCGCCGAACCGCGCTTCAGCGGCTTCAACGATCTCGCTTGCGTGGTTAGGGAACGCGGTATCCACCAACACCCATTTCCCACCGGGTCGCCCGATGAAATAGACATTGCCAAAACTCACTGGCAGCCAACCGACATCCGGCGCGATTCGCGTAATAAGTTTTGTCATTTTCGTGGATGGCTTCGGCGTTTGATTGTCGATCTTCGACCCGTCTGGTTTACTCCTTCGGAATGCTCAATCTCTGTCCGGCTTTCAAATTGTCCGGATCATCGATCTTTTTCTTGTTTGCGTCGAGAATCTCCGTCGAGCATGATGATGTCTTATAAAACTTCCTCGAAATTGAAGCCAGCGTGTCACCTTTCTTGACAACGTAAGTGTGCGCGCCCGATTTCTTTTTTTCCGACTCCGAATGTCGAGACGGCGATTTTTCTGCAGTTGCGGAGCGTGGTTTGGCCTGGCGTTCTTCCACCTGTTTGCGCAAGCTCAGGTTTTCGTTGCGCAGCCGCGCTGCATCCTCCCGCGTGAGCACCCAGTCGCCGGATAAACTGCTGGCTAATACGACTTCGTCGCGCTTCATGAAACCTCGGACTTCGTCGGCGTGCTTGCCGTTCGCATTCAGCGTCAAATAGCGCTTGAAGTGATGCAGCGCATGGAGCGGGTCGTTCATTTTATCGTCATAGAGTAAAGCAAGTTTGTAATGCACCTCTGCCGATTGCGGGGTGCCGTCGAGCGCCGCTTCATAAAGATTAATCGCCCACAAAAAATCGCCCTGCGCTGCCTTCGCGTCTGCTTCTTTAACGAGCTGAGCTTCCCGCGATGTCACCATTCGATCGCAACCAGCCACCGCGACAACGGACAAGATCGACAGCCAAACCCCGAGCTTGTCACCGCGCCTGATCATCGCAAAGGTGCTTATCTTGAAATCGCGCCCACTCCAATTTTTTTTGGCTACGGCAGTTGTTTTTATTCCAGCTGCCGCGATCGCCGATCTGTCGGTCGGTCAGATATACTCGCTCAAATTTTTGGATGTAGACGGGAACACGTTTAGCACCGATGACGGCCATAATACGACGGTTATCCTAACGAAAGAATCGGATGTTGATCGAGCGCGCATAGTTGGCGACCGGACACCTGATTATTGCCTGGGGAATCCAATCCACCGCATGATCACTGTTGTGGGTTTCGAGAAGAAACACAGCAAACCTGTTCGCCTGATTTTGAGTGTGCTGGTGCGGCGTCGGCTCGATACGGAGGCGCAGAGACTTCAACAGCGCTATGACCAACTGAAAATCGCGCGCAACGCGCGTCTTGATGTGCACGCTGTTGCCGATTTTGATGGCGAAGTCGCGGCACAACTCGGCTCATCGAAAGGGGACGCAGTGTTTCGAGTGTTCGTTTTCGGCCGAAACGGGGCGTTACTGAAAAAATGGGACGACGTCCCCGAGGCCGAGCAACTCGCCTCGGTCCTAAAGTAGGATTCAGTGACTTTTGCACCGTCGGGTCGATCTCGTCCGACCACCGGTCGATTCCGCCTTCGAGATTGAAAACATTCCGGAAACCCGATCCTCGCAACAACTGTACTGCCTGTGCGCTGCGCGTACCGCTGTGGCAATGCACCACCAGGCAGCTCTCGTGATCGAGCTCGTTGAGCCGACCAGGTAATTCGCCCAGCGGAATCAACCGCGCATTGTCGATCCTCGCGATCTCGTTTTCGAACGGTTCGCGGACGTCGATCAGTTGGATCGGCTCCCGAGCGTCGAGTTTTCGCTTCAATTCCTGGACGGAGATTGCTGGCACATCTGTGGCCACCCCGCAAAATTGTTCGTAGTCAATTGGCGCTGTGATCGTGGGGTGATCGCCACAGACCGGACATTGCGGGTCGCGCCGCACATTGAATTCGCGGAACTTCATTTTCAGCGCGTCGAAATGCAGCAAGCGGCCGATAAGCGGTTCGCCCTTGCCCAGAATCAGCTTGATCGCTTCAATCGCCTGGATCATTCCGATGATTCCGGGCAGCACGCCGAGCACGCCGGCTTGCGCGCAATTGGGAACGCTTCCCAGCGGCGGTGGATCAGGAAACAAGCAGCGATAGCATGGACCCCCTAAATGGGGCGCAAAAACCGCGCTTTGTCCGTCGAAACGAAAAACCGCGCCGTAAATGTTCGGCTTCCGCGCAAAAACGCACACGTCATTCGACAAGTAACGCGTCGGAAAATTATCCGACCCGTCAATCACGATTTCGTAATCTGCGATTATATCGGCGGCATTTGCCGCGGAGAGTCGGCACTCGTGCGGTGCAATGTCGATGTTTGGATTGATGTCGCGCAAACGGTCACGCGCCGAATCTAATTTCTTTCGGCCGACGTCCCTTGTTCCGTGCAAAATCTGCCGCTGCAAATTACTGAGATCGACATCGTCGAGATCGACAATCCCAATCTTTCCGACACCGGCCGCAGCCAGATAAAGCGCAGCCGGTGATCCCAGCCCGCCCGCGCCGATGCACAGAACTCGCGCCGCCTTCAAACGGCGTTGTCCCTCGGCCCCTACCTCCGGCATGATGAGGTGACGCGAATAACGGACGCGCTCGTCGTTAGTCATAGTGAAGGCACCAGCTCCCATTTGACTCCAATGATCCGCTTGTTTTCAAAACGCTTCAACGATTTCGGAAAGATCAGATAAGTTGCGCGCTTGCGCTCCTTGAATCCGACTATGCCGAATTCGACGCCGCCCTCGTTCTTTTGAATTGTCATCACGCGATTGTTTTTAATTTGCGATTGCAGATGTCGATCTTTCGCCGGTTTTTGCCATAACGTGTAAACTTCCGGCTCGCCGCATTTCTCTACCACTTGTACAAACCGCGCGGTTTTCACTTTGAGAAGCTTCATTTTTGAACAACATGGATGGTTGGATCGTGCTCTCCGAGCGCGATGCTAAGCAAATCCGCGGCAAGCGGCGCTCGAGTAACATCGCGTCCGGAGGTCGCAATCCACCTCAAACAAAGTCCGCCAGGGAACCACGGCAAGGAGAATCAGACTACCGTTGCTGCATTCCTGCCCTGGCGGGGTTCGTCAGTTCTCAATCCATAGCCCCTGACGGAGAGAAAATTTCGCTGCAAGATCGACATCGCGCAATTGCGTTTTCGAAACATAGGACTTTGGTCTATGCGGCCAGCGGAAGTTGCGCTCCGCTGAACGACGAGCCGAGGACGCAATTGACAGGTAGCCGCGGTTCTGATTCCATCATGCGCGTGAAATGGATTGCGCTGGTTGCTTTGATTCTCCTGCAATGCTCCTGCACGACGCCGGTAACTCGCCGCGATCTTTACAGTCCGGAACCAGGACCGGATTCCTTCGAGGCAAGACGGCAATTGGCAGGTACCACTACGACGACTACCACGCCGACGCGGGCTTATCCGACCGAACGCGATGAAGGTCCGCCGTTATCAGCGCCCCAGTTCCGGTAGATTGACATCCGCTCTAGCGGCGCCCTATGAGGCCCGAGATTAGAGTGGCGCCGCTTTGCAAGTTGCGCATTTGAGCAGCCGCAAGTTGAAAACTTGCACGACATTTCGGGCGGTCGCTGACTGCCGCCACAGTTTCACGCGTACGGCAGGTTTGCTTTAATCCGGGCCTCATCCGTCTTATCGACAAGCGCCATTTTGCGTAACTGTCGTTTGCGCTTCGCATTTTTGGCCGAGAGCAAGTGACGCCGCGACGATTGCGCGCGCAAGATTTTGCCGCGTGCGGTGATCTTAAAACGCTTTGCGACGGATTTCCTGGTCTTGCTGCGAGCAATGGGTTTCGGCATGAGCCGCGAAAGATATTTGCCGCTACCGGAATCACAAATTCTTTTTCCTTTCTGTTTCGTAGAGACGCTCTTGACGTACGCGGCCGGTGGCAAAGTTCCAAACCCCAAAAACCAGGCTCCAAAGAAATTTCAATGGCTCAAATTCCGAAAAGCAAAAACGTGCGCGCGTTTGTTTCGATCTCGAAATTTGGAGCTTCCTTGGGATTTGGAGCTTGGAATTTGGAGCTTTCAGCGCGTTAAGTTGCTGGAACATTTTCTCCGCATGAAAAACGTGCCCACAATGAAGCCGCGTGTCGTTATTGTTGGCGCTGGCTTCGGCGGTTTGGAAGCGGCCAAGAAACTGGCTTGCCAAGATGTCGATCTAACGGTGATTGACCGGACCAATTATCATCTTTTCCAGCCGCTGCTTTACCAAGTCGCGACGGCGGCGCTTTCGCCAGCGGATATTGCCGCGCCGGTGCGGGGCGTTTTGCGGAAATGCAAAAACGTTGAGGTCATTCTGGCCGATGTTCAGTCGGTGAACGTCAATCTAAAGAAGGTCAACATCGGCGATCGTGACATCGATTATGATTTTCTCATCCTCGCAACCGGCGCGCGCCATTCGTACTTCGGGCATCCGGAATGGGAAAAGCTCGCGCCGGGTCTGAAAAGTTTGGAAGACGCGATCGAAATTCGACGCCGAATTTTGATGGCGTTTGAGTATGCAGAAAAAATTAATGACGAAGCGGCCCGCAGAGCCGCGATGACTTTTGTGATTATCGGCGGGGGACCGACCGGCGTGGAAATGGCAGGCGCGATCGCGGAGATTGCGCGTTACACGCTGGCCAGCGATTTTCGACACATCGATCCTTCGAGTGCGCGCATCATTCTCATCGAAAGCCAGCCGCGCGTGCTGGCTGCGTTTCCGGAAGATTTGCAGGCCAGCGCTGTCAAACAACTTGTCGATCTTGGCGTGGAAGTGCGCACCGGCATTTACGCGACTAACCTGACGGAGGAGGGACTATACGTAAGCGATGAATTCATTCCATGCCGCGTGAAAATCTGGGCGGCCGGCAACAATGCATCTTTTGTCGGCAGTTTGCTTGGCGTGGCGATCGATCGCGTCGGTCGCGTTTTAGTTAACAATGATCTGACGATTCCCGGTCACCCTGAAGTCCAGGTGATCGGTGACCTTGCGAATTTTTCCCATCAAACAGGCCAACCGCTGCCCGGCGTTTCGCCGGTGGCGATGCAACAAGGTCGCCACGCCGCGCGCAACATTTTGGCGATGATCGACGGTCGCAGGCCGCAGCGTTTTTGGTATTGGGACAAGGGAAGCATGGCCACAATTGGGCGAAACAAAGCTGTCGCAGACCTGAAGCTGTTGCACCTCAGTGGCCTCCCGGCGTGGCTGGCGTGGCTGTTTGTGCACATCATTTTTTTGGTCGGTTTTCGGAATCGATTGATTGTGCTTTTTCAATGGGCCTGGGCCTACTTCAGTTTCAACAAAGGCGCGCGCCTGATTACGCGAAATTTCCAAGCGGAACAGAGGCCGCCAGCGTGAAAGTAGTTACGAGTTAAGGAATTAGTGATTTAACGATTGAGTCATGAATTCAGTCAATCGAGCTAGACAGTTGCAGGATAGGACGCTGGCTGCGAATTATCGGGCCAAACAATGGGTGCGTACAAATCTTCAACGTTGCTGGATCGATCTTGCGCGCCAACGCACCGCCGGCGGCCGCGCTACCGACGAATTAGGCGCGTGTGCAAATTTGACCGCTTTAAGCGGTCAAGTTTCTGAGGGAGGATGAGGTTGCTCGACTTAAAGCGGCCACGGATGTTCGTTCACAACTTCCAACGAGCGCTGCAGATTGATCTGCCCGCGCTACAAAAATCCGCGGAGAAAATTCTCGAATTGGTTTTGCGGATTCGCGCCGGCAGGCGCACGCAACTGCGTCGATTAGACGAAATTTCGGTGTTGCTCATCTCCGATCGGCGGATGGCGTGGTTGCATCGACAATTTCTCGGTCAAAGAGGGGCGACCGACGTGCTTACATTTCAACACGGCGAAATTTTTATCAGCGTTGAGACGGCGAGACGGCATGCTCGACGTTTTGGAAATTCCCTCGCTCAAGAGCTTCGGCTCTATATCGTGCACGGATTGCTCCATTTGCACGGCTTTAGCGATCGAGGGAGAAGTGAGGCGCGGAAAATGGAAGTGGTACAGCAGCGGATTTTGCAAAGCGCAGGTCGTTTGAACTGACCGGTTGGTGTGTTAGCATTTTTGCATGAGCTGGCGTGCGAGCTCGATGCGTGTTCTGGACGAGAAAGCCAGTCCTGTAACAGTGGAGCAACCTGGGCTGGAAAAGGAAACGCGCGGGGAAGAGGAGCTGGACGCGCCGTGGCAAGTGGTCGTGCATAACGACCCGGTCAATCTCATGACTTATGTGACCATGGTTTTCCAGCGGGTGTTCGGCTATCCGCGCGAAAAAGCCGAGCGCCACATGCTGGAAGTGCATCACAAAGGGCGTTCTATTCTTTGGAGCGGCGCGCGGGAACGGGCCGAGCTATACGTCCAACAGCTTCATGGCCATCTCTTGCTCGCCACGCTCGAAAAAATCTAATATGGAAATTTGCCGCCGAGGTGACGAGCTCGAAATATCTGATCTCGATCCATTCCTCGCTGAGTTATTGCGTCAGATTCCCGCCAGCACGAACACGGAAGACTCGGCTGCGGCGCGTGAGCGGCTCTTTAGCGCGCCGACTAGTGCCAGCGAAAAGGAAATTCGCGCTGAGTGGAAACTGTATGTCGAACCGGAGCTGCGGCGTTTATTTCAAAGCGCCACCGAAACCGTCGCAAGCGACTTGGAACAATTAAACGGCAAGGAAAAGTCGGTCAGCAATTGCACGCTGCGAATCCCGACGCAACACGCCGATGCCTGGTTGAACGCGCTCAATCAAGCCCGGCTTGCGATCGCGGCCCGATGCAATTTCAGCGAAACCGAACTGTGCGATCACGAACGCTCGCCGATCGGATCGCGACGCGACCTGAGTTTATTCCAGATAAATTTCTACGCGTTTTTACAGGAATTTATTCTGCGGGAGACCAGCGGAGTCACGGATGAGCCAGCCGCCTAATCTTCCCGCCGCTTCCGCTCTTTTACCATCGACATAAGGCGTTCCTTCAAGGCGGTTGACGACTTCGCGGGCTTGAGGCTCAGTGCAAAGGCTTCATGCAAAGCATAGCATTCGTTGATGAAGTCCTCGCCCTTCGTTCCAAATTCCGCACGGGCCGCTTCGAACTCCTCCAGTTCATCTGGCTCAAGCGCGCCAATCACGTAGAGTCGTGAGCGGTTCTGGAATTCCTCAAAATTCATGCCGTAATTCCTTAAGCGCGTCATAGATTTTTTTCAGGCCTAATTCAAGCCGGGTTTTCACCGTCCCTAATGGTGTATTCGTATTTGCGGCGATTTCGCGCTGGCTCATACCGTAAAAAAATGCCAGTTCAACGGTGGTTCGCTGGGCTTCCGGCAAAGAATTGATCACCTGGCCCATAAGTAAACGGGCGTCGCCAGAGTGAATTGCGTTCTCGGTCACATTTTGCACCCAGGCACCTGGCTGCTGCTCAGTTTCGGCTTGCAAACGCTCCTCGGCGCGTACGTAGGCCTTTTTCTTGCGCAATCCATCGATCGCTCGCCGACGTGCCAGTGTCACCATCCAGCCAAGGGGCTTACCCTTTTTCGAAGAGAAATTCTTCGCCTGGTTCCAGATCTCCATAAACACTTCCTGCAACAAATCCTCCGCCTCTGCTTCATTATGAATAACGCGCAAAATCAGTGCTTTGAGGATTCCATTGTAACGATCATAAAGTTGAGAAAGCGCCTCCGGATCCTCGGCCTGGAGACCGCGCATAAGATCGTCATCACTTGTCTCGCCCGGTTTAGAGGCCGGAGCTCTAACCGTGCTTGGCTCGAGAGCGGTTTCGCCATCTACGAATGCCCCCGTTTGCGATTCTTGGTTCATGCGGGCGCACAAAGCATCGAAGCATTCTATTCATTCGACCGCATGTTCGTCCACTGCTTTTGGCGCAATCGCACAATCTATTTTTTACCGCTCGCGATAAACCTTGACCGCCAGATTGCTCCCCAAATACGATTCGATTCGTAACGCGAATCGCAGCGCATGGTGCGCCGGGTGGCCGCCAAAGTGGGGGAGTGGGTTTTGTGTGCGCCGGCGTTCAAAGTCCAAATCACGAAAGGAAAATCCAAATGAAATCGATCATCTCGTTTGTCGTAGTTATCAGCTTCATCGCATCGGCGATTGCGCAGGAAGAGTCGCCTTCTCCATCCGTCGAAGAAAAAGCTTCGGCCACCGTGGAAGAATCGCCCGCAGCGAGTCCCACAGAGCACACCACGGCCACACCCGCCGAATCGCCCGCGGCTCAAAAGAAAGAGACGCTGGCGGCGACGACTCCGAAGAAGGAAGCTTCGCCCGCCGCTGCCAAAGCTCCGGCCAAGAAAATGAGTGTGGAAGCCGCCTTAAAAGATAACGAGAACCGATGGGAAGCGTCTTATGCCGCGCATGATCCTTCCGTTGCTCAGACGCTTGTGGCCAATGATTTCGTCGAAGTCTATTGGGACGGAAAAGTTATGAGTAAGTCCGGGATGATTGGCGAGATGAAAAAGGATAAAGACACCTTTAAATCCGCGGTGAATGAGAAACTGGCTGTGCACACCTACGGTCCGAGCGTTGCTGTCGTCGTTGGCACAGCACGGGAAAAGGGGACTGCCAAGGATGGGAAAGCGTTCGATCGCACTTTCCGCTTTACCGACACGTGGGTGGAGCGAAATGGTCAGTGGCAATGCGTGGCCAGCCAGGTCATGAAGCTTAAGGGCTAATAAGTTTTGCGCTGACAGCGCATTTTGCCTGGAGGCGGCTACGTTAAAACGTGGCCGCCTTTTGCTTGCGCTCGAACACGCCGGCCGATTGCCAATCTAGCGCCAGCTGCCAAACGCCCTAATTGCGTGGCGCGATTTGTGCGCAAGAGTTAGGGGCATGCCGGGGAATTCCAGCGAACCAATGACAGATTCAGCGTGGTACAAAGACGCGATCGTTTATGAGCTGCACGTCAAAACGTTTCACGACAGTGATGGCGACGGCATGGGCGATTTTCGCGGACTGACCGAAAAGCTTGATTATCTTCAGGAGCTCGGCATTACCACCATTTGGTTGCTCCCGTTTTATCCATCGCCGCTACGGGATGACGGCTACGACATTGCCGACTACTTCGACGTCAATCCAAGCTACGGAACGCTCGAGGATTTCTGCGCTTTCTTAGATGCAGCGCACCAGCGTGGGTTGCGCGTAATCACGGAACTCGTGATCAATCACACATCGGATCAAAATCCGTGGTTCCAAAAATCGAGAAAGGCTGTAGCTGCAGCCGGGCTGGGTGACCCCGGCCGGGCAAGATCCGCTTCGGCGGCCAAGGTCGACGACCTTAGCTACAAAGATTTTTACGTCTGGAGCGACACGCCGGAAAAATATCAAGAAGCGCGGATCATTTTTAAAGATTTCGAGACGTCCAACTGGGCGTGGGATCCCGGCGCGAAAGCGTATTACTGGCATCGCTTCTACTCGCATCAGCCTGATCTCAATTTCGATAATCCCGCCGTGCACGAAGCAGTGGAGAGGGTCTGCGATTTTTGGTTGGACATGGGCGTCGATGGTTTGAGGCTGGACGCTGTGCCCTATCTCTACGAACGCGAAGGCACCAACTGTGAAAATTTACCTGAGACGCACACGTTCTTGAAAAAACTGCGCGCACATGTCGATGCAAAATTTCCGGGTCGCGTGTTGCTGGCGGAGGCCAATCAATGGCCGGAAGATGCCGTCGCTTATTTCGGCAACGGCGACGAGTCGCACATGAGTTTCCATTTCCCGCTCATGCCGCGCATGTTCATGGCGCTGCAGATGGAGGACCGCTTTCCGATCATTGACATTCTCGATCAAACACCGCCGATCCCGGAAAATTGCCAGTGGGCGATGTTCCTGCGCAATCACGACGAGCTCACGCTCGAGATGGTCACCGATGAGGAGCGCGATTACATGTGGCGCGTTTACGCGAACGATCCGCACGCCCGTATCAATCTTGGCATTCGCCGCCGCCTCGGACCGCTGCTCGCCAACAGCCGTCGCAAAATCGAGTTGCTCAACACCATGCTCTTCTCCATGCCCGGCACTCCGATTATTTATTATGGAGACGAGATCGGTATGGGCGACAACATTTATCTCGGCGATCGAAACGGCTGCCGCACTCCAATGCAATGGAGCCCGGACCGCAACGCCGGCTTTTCAAGAGCTAACCCGCAGCAGTTGCATTTGCCCGTCATTATCGATCCTGAATACCACTACGAAGCGATCAACGTCGAAAATCAGCAGAAGAATTTGTCTTCGCTGCTTTGGTGGATGCGTCGGGTGATTGGGATGCGCAAAAACCACCGTGCCTTTTCGCGCGGCACACTCGAATTTCTTTACCCGGACAACGCGAAGGTGCTCGCCTTTCTGCGTAAGACCGACAATGAGACGGTTCTGGTCGTAGTAAATCTTTCCCGCTTCGCGCAGTCGGTCGAACTGGATCTGTCTCGCTTCAGCGGTTGCAGACTCGTCGAAGTTTTTAGCCGCAATCCGTTTCCGACGATCAAGAAATCCCGCTATGTGCTCGCACTCGGACCACACTCGCATTACTGGTTTGTCCTGCAGCCGCAGAGCGAGCGCCGCCGACTCGAGAAAAAACGTACGCTGCTAACGGTGTACAGCCGGCCCGAATTGCAGACGCTGCTGAATGGTCGCGAGGGCGCACGCATCGAAAACGAAATTTTGCCCAAATACATCGGAACCTGCCGCTGGTTTGGCGCAAAGGCGAGAAATCTCCGCCACATGCGGGTAGTCGAGCAAACAACGATTTCTCCAGAGGCTGATGCGGCGATGTTTTGGTTTGTTGAGGTGAGCTATCTCGACGCACCTAACGAAACCTACGCGTTACCGGTAAAGATCGCCTCCGGCGACAAGGCACGCGCGATTTCGCAATCTGCTCCGCACGCTGTCATTGCCCGGTTCGATGGCGACGAATCCATTTTGTTCGACGCGGTTTGGGACGCCGATTTCCGGGAAAAACTTTTTCGGCTTATGTTAGATCGGCAACGCGCGAGCGGAAAAAATGGAAATCTCGTTGGCACGATCAGTCAGCATCTTGGGGAGATCGCGATTGTTCCGCCTTCACACGTCCTTAGCGCCGAGCAGAGCAATTCGTCGATGCTCTTCGAAGATAAATTCTTTCTCAAACTTTACCGAAAGCTCGAAGACGGCGTGAACCCAGACGTAGAAATAACCCGTTTCCTGACCGAGCGCGCAAACTTTGCAAACGTGCCCGCATTTAGAGGCGCCATCGAGTATCGTCGCGGCAAAGCTGCGCCGATGGTGGTTTGTTTGCTGCAGGAGGCCATCACAAGCGAAGCCGACGCCTGGACCATAACACTCGACGCCGTCGGGCGTTATTACGAGCGCGTGCTCGGTCGCAAGGCCGATTTGCTGAATCGAACTGCGCCGCCCGGTGCGCTTCTCGATGAGCTGATCGGTGGTATTTACCCTGAAAAAGCGAAACTACTAGCGCAACGAACTGGCGAACTGCATCTTGCACTTGTATCAGCGCCTGACGACCGGCTGTTCGGGCCCGAGCCATTCAATGCCATGGCCCAACGCTCCGTTTATCAAAATATGCGCACTTTGTTGCGGCGAACTTTTGGGCTGCTCGAGAAAAAGATCGACAATCTCCCGGAAAACTTCCGTGCTGAAGCACGCGAAGTTCTTGGCGCGGAAAAACAAATCCTCGAACGCGAAAAACGTCTGCTCGATCGGAAGACAAACGCAGCCAAGATTCGGATTCATGGCGATTACCATCTGGGGCAGGTCCTCTACACTGGAAAAGATTTCGTCATTCTCGACTTCGAAGGCGAACCTGCGCGCGTGCTGAGCGAGCGAAAACTCAAACGCTCCGCGCTGCGCGACGTTTCTGCCATGATGCGTTCATTTCAATACGCCGCCTACAGCGCGCTTTGGCAACGAGCCATGCGCGCCGAAGACGTCCCGTTCCTTGAGCGATGGGCCGACCTTTGGTATCGCCAGATGAGCAGCGTCTTTCTGCAAAGTTATTTGCGCACTACGGCTGGCGCCATGTTTGTCCCGCAAAACAGCGGGGACCTGCAAATCATGCTCGAAGCCTACCTGCTGGACAAAGCCGTTTACGAAATCGGCTACGAGCTAAACAATCGCCCCGACTGGGTCGTAATCCCCATCCGCGGTATCAAACACATTCTGAAATCTGCTTGAGATTTCGCCACAGATGAAACACAGATAAGAATTCTATTTTTTCATCTGTGAAAATCTGTGGCCATAAGAAAGGCTAAATTTGAACACCATAAACCAGCATCTCGAAAAGATCGACAATGACATCGCGGAGAAACATCTCTTGAAGCATCCCTTTTATCTTGCGTGGACGCGCGGAGAATTGAGGAAGGAGGCGCTAAGGGAGTATGCGCAGCAATACTATCACCACGTTGCCGCCTTCCCGACGTATCTCTCGGCCGTGCACGCTAAGTGCAACGATCAAGTGACGCGGAGACAGCTTTTGCTTAATCTAATCGACGAGGAAGCGGGCTCGCCCAATCATTCCGAGCTTTGGAAGAAATTCGCCGAGGGCCTCGGCGTTGACCATACCGATTTCGCGAAGATGGAAAAACAGCCGGAAACGAAAAATCTGATCGGCACGTTTCGCTCGGTTTGCGGCGAAGGGTCGACCGCGCAAGGCATGGCCGCGCTCTACGCCTACGAGAGCCAGATTCCGGCGATTTGTGAATCCAAGATCGACGGCCTGAGAAAACATTACGGCTTCAGGAATCCGAAGCATTACGAGTATTTCAGCGTCCATATCGAAGCAGACCGTGAACATTCCGCGGCTGAGCGCAAAATACTTGCGTCGTATATCGACAGTCACAACATCGACAGTGTGCGCGCATCAGTCCGCCGCGTTCTCGACGCCCTTTGGGAGATGCTCTCTGGTGTTTACCGATGGCACGCGATAGCGTCCTGAAATTGTAGGGGCGTTTGTGCGAACCCCGAAAGCGTTCGGGACTGACACAGAGGGCCCTACAATTTCGTCGGACGTTTGGGGAAACGGCCTTACCTGGGTGTGATCCCCTCGGCGAGATCAACATGGAAGGTTTTTTTTACCTTTGTTGTGCCGAAACTTAGTTCCGCGCTGTAATCTCCGGCTGGCAAAAGCCGCTTCGGATCTTCGCCGCCATATTCGATGCTCACGTCTTTGGTGGGTCGCAAATCCCAATTCAATCGCGTGAAACCGGGCGCGCCAGGCGCCTTGAGATTTGCGACCGGCTCTCCGGTCAATTTCGTGACAGCGATTTTAATTTCGTCACCAGTGAATTCGCGCACCCAGACGGTCAAGAGCGCGCCTTCGGCCGGATTCTGACCGCGATAAACACCTTTGCCATTCCAGTCGGCAAACCCCGGCTGGAGATATGCGCCGACAACCGGGCGAACGCTAAATAAGTGCGCCGGTTTGGCCGCAATTTCGGGAGTGAACTCGCGAAACGGAGCGCTATCGTCGAGCACGGCGATGCTGCGACCGTGAGTGGCGATGACGAGATCGGCTGTGTGCGGATGAATCTGAATGTCATCTACGCGCACGGGCGGGATGTCGCCGATGCGAACCCAGTGTGTGCCTTGATCAAACGAAGCAAAGATTCCGAAATGAGTACCCGCGTAGAGTAATTTCGGGTTCGCCGGATCTTCGCGCACAACTTCGATTGGATCGTTGGCGGGAAGATCGCCGGTGACTGGTTGCCACGTCTTACCGAGATCGGCAGTACGAAGAATCGTTGGCCGATCGTCGCCTGAACGGTATGCGTTCGTTGCTACATACGCGACGTTTGGATCGCTGCTGGAAGGCTCGATGCGGACGATCCATTGGCCACGCGCGGGCTCTGGCAAATTGTTCGTCAGCTCCGTCCATTGGGCGCCGTCGTTTTCGGTCATCCACAGACGCCCGTCATCTGTTCCAGCCCACAGCAGTCCCGGGCGTTTCGGTGATTCGGCTAACGAAAACACGACGCCGTAATTTTCCGCACCGCTTCCGGTGGCGTTGGCACGATTGGGATCATTTCGGGTCAAGTCGGGACTAATGACGGAATATTTTTCCATGCGCTCCGTTAGTTTGAAGACGCAGTTCCCACCGAGATAAATGACGCCCGGTTTGTGCCGGCTCATGACCATCGGCGAGTTCCAGTGGAACCGATATCGCGGCTGACCTTCCGGTGGCTGGGGACGCAGGCGGCGCAACTCGCCATTGCGCAAATTGATCCGGTGCACTTCGCCTTCCTGGCTTTCGGCGTAAAACGTGTCGTGATCGGTTGGATCAAAAAGAACATAGAAACCGTCGCCGCCGGCAAGCGCGGTCCAGTCGCAATTGCGAATCAATTCCTTGCTTTGGACGCCGCTTAGCCCGACCCAGTTCTCGTTGTCTTGAAGTCCGCCGGCAATGCGAAAGTACGGCTTCGTATCGTCCAAACTAATCCGGTAAAATTCTCCGGCCGGAAATTTATTTAGGTGATCCCATCCTTTTCCGCCGGCAAAACTCTGATAAAGCCCGCCGTCAGTTCCGAGCAGCAATCGCTGACAAACCGATGGTTTTGGCGGTTTGTTTTTATCCTCAGGCTTTGGTGGTTTAGACGGTGGAACCGTGCCCGGCTGGATCGCCAGGGCGTGGCAGTCTGGATGGACTTTTTCGGAAAGATCTTCGCGGAAATTTTTTCCGCCGTCATCGGAAACGAGGACTCCGAATTCGAGCAAGTAAACGCGCTGATCGTTCGCCGGATCGATGCGAATCTGGCTAAAATAAAACGGACGCGGATCCATTGCGCTCATGCGCGTCCATTTTTCACCGCCGTCCTCGGATCGAAACACGCCGCCGCTTTTGCTGCGCAAATCGGTAAGGATTCCCGAACCGCCTTCATAACTTTGCACCACTGCCACGACCACTTTTGGATTGCTCGCACTGATGGCGAGACCAATGCGCCCGGTTTGCCCGGGCAAACCGCCACTCAATTTTTTCCAGGTCGCACCGCCGTTCGTGCTTTTGAAAATTCCGCTCACATCTTCACCACCAGTCAGGCTCGGCCCAGAATTGAAGCTCCACGGCGTCCGTTGTCGCGCGTAAAGCGTTGCGTAAACGATTTGAGGATTGCTTGGATCGACAATCACATCGCCGCAGCCAGCGCGCGCGTTGTGCGGAGCCGGCGCTTGCAAAATCAGCTTCCAGTTCTTACCGCCGTCGGTTGTTTTAAACAGACCGCGCTCACCGCCATCTTCCCATAAATGACCCATTGCCGCCACGTACGCGACCTCCGGTTTTTTTGGATCGACAACGATCCGCGCGATCACCCGGCTGTTCTTAAGGCCGACATTCTGCCAATGCTCGCCGCCATCGGTGGATCGATACACACCATCGCCCGAATCGGACGAATTCCGATCGTTGGCTTCGCCCGTGCCTACCCAAACCACATCCGAATCGGATGGCGCAATTGCGATCGCACCGATCGAGAGCGCGGGTTGCTTGTCGAAAATCGGATCAAAGGTCACGCCGTTATCATTGGATTTGAAAACGCCGCCGTGTCCGAGGCCGACGTAAAAAACAAATGGATTGCGCGGATCGATCGCGATATCGGAAACGCGACCGCCCATTACCGCCGGACCGATGGAGCGCGCTTTCAAGTTTTTGAAAAGAACATCCGTGAGCTGCGGCGTACCTGGCACGGGCGCCGGTGTAACACTCGAAGACAAAGGTGGAATCGTGCTCGCGGGCGAGTCACTTGGCGACGCGCCGCCAACCGGCGAGGCGCTTGGCGGAGTTTCCTCTTGCGCCAGCGACAACAGGTTGAATGAAAACAACACTACAAGGAAACAAAGGGATCGAGCAATCATGGTGTCGATCATCGCGATATACATGTTACAGGGCAAGCGCCTCGCTTGCGAAATCCACGGTGTGGCAGGTGGAGCGCCTGCCCTACAATTTTGGTCTTGCTTTGTTGCTTGTCGAAGCTGGCTATTATCCATTGGCGTATGCAAGACGGAACCCTGGCAGGAAAAGTCGGTCTCGTTTTCGGCGTCGCAAACAAACGCAGCATCGCGTGGGCAATCGCGAAAGCCTGGGCCGCTGCGGGCGCGCGCTTGATTTTTAACTATCAAGGCGAACGGCTGAAGGAAAACGTCGAGGAACTGGTCGGCGAATTTGGAGAGAAAACGCCGTTTTTTCCGTGTGATGTCTCGAGTGACGCCGAGATCAAGAATTTTTTCGAAAACGTGAAGCGCGAAACCAAAAGTGTCGATCTTATGCTGCACTCGGTCGCGTTCGCGCCCAAGGAAGCGCTCGAGGGAGATTTTGTCAGCACGACCCGCGAAGCGTTCCGCGTCGCGCACGACATCAGCGCATACTCGTTAGTCGCGCTCGCGCGCGAAGTGGCGCCAATGATGACGAATGGCGGCAGCATTGTTGCGATGACGTATTACGGTTCGGAGAAAGTTGTGCCGCATTACAATGTGATGGGTGTGGCCAAGGCCAGCCTGGAAGCGAGCGTGCGCTATCTCGCGTACGATCTCGGCCCGAAAGAAATTCGGGTAAATTGCATTTCCGCTGGTCCAGTGCAGACGTTGGCGGCGCGCGGCATCAGCGGCTTCACGCAAATGCTAAAACACTATCAGGAACGCGCGCCGTTGAAACGCAGCTGCGATCCAGCCGAACTCGGAACAACGGGCGTTTTTTTGGCGAGCGACGCGGCGGGGGCAATTACCGGCCAGGTGATTTATGTCGATGGCGGCTACCAAATTATGGGTATGTGAAGGTGGCACAGGCTGGAAGCCTGTTCCACGCAGGGAGCTCCGCACGGGAGGAAATTGAGAAATCTTTATCGGCTAGAAACTGAGGACAGCAACAATTGAAGTATGATAGCGCGGATTTGGCATGGGTGGACGACAGGCGCGGATGCGAGGACTTACGAGAAGCTTTTGCGTGATGAGATTTTTCCGGCGATTGCGACCCGAAACATTGGCGGTTATCGCGGAGCTGAGTTGTTCATTCGGGAAGACGGCGAGGAAGTTGAGTTCGTAACTTTGTTACGATTTGATTCGCTGGAAGGGGTAAGAGAATTCGCCGGACCGGACAAAAGTAAACCGGTGATCTATCCGAAAGCCGAACCGCTTTTGACGCGAATGGAACGTTCGCGTCATTACCGAATCGCTGTGTGATGTCGCTCGCGGACGAACTGCGGCATTTGTTAGGCGCAAACATTGTTGCCGACGATCCCGAGATCCTCGCCGCCCATTCCGGCGACAAATGGTTTGCGGCGGAAGCGCCGGAAGTCGTCGTTTTCGCAAGATCGACATCGGATATTTCGAAACTGCTGAAGTTTGCTTCGCAGGAAAACATTCCTGTCACCGCGCGGGGTGCAGGATTCGGTTATGTCGGCGGCTGTGTTCCCGTGCGAAAAGGAATTGCGCTTTCGCTGATGCGAATGAACCGCATCAAGGAAATCAGTTTTGCGGACGCGGTTGCAATCGTCGAGCCGGGCGTGATCACGGCCGATCTAAAAGCGGCGGCGCGCGCACAGAAACTATTTTATCCGCCGGATCCGGCCAGCATGAAAGATTGCAGCATCGGTGGCAACGTCGCCACAAATGCAGGCGGTCCGCGCTGTTTGAAGTACGGCGTGACGCGCAATTATGTGATCGGCCTCGAAGTTGTGCTCGCAAATGGTGAAATCGTGCGGACCGGTGGACGCGTTCACAAAAACAAAACCGGTTTTGATTTGATCGGGCTCTTCGTCGGCTCGGAGGGAATGCTTGGCGTGGCGACGGAAGTCACATTGCGCTTGCTGCCGCTTCCGCCGGCCCGAGCTACGTTGTCGGCCGCATTCGCAGAAATGTCGCAAGCGGCCGCCGCTGTGCAGGAGATTTTTGCACAAGGATTTCTGCCTTCATCGCTTGAAATAGCGGATGGCTTCACGCTGGAAGCGGCGCGAAAAGACCTTGGCAAAGCCATCGTGCCGCTGGGGAGCGCTCATCTGCTTGTCGATCTTGACGGACAGGAAGAGAGCGTTCGGTGCGAAGCGGAAGCGATTCGCGAATTGCTTGCCAGTAAGAAACCGAATGCGCTGGAGCTGGCGACTGGCGAGGAGGATTCCGAAAAACTGTGGACGCTACGCCGCCAGTTTAGCAATTCATTGCGCGCCACCGGCCTGACCAAACTAAACCAGGACGTGGTTGTGCCACGCAGTCACATTGTCGATCTTGTCGAGTTCGCGGAGAAGTTGCAAGCGAAGCACGGGTTCCCGATCGCATGTTTTGGTCACGCTGGCGACGGCAATATTCACGTCAACATCATGGCCGAGCGTTACAATCGCGACCCGGCCGTGCGCGATAAAGTTGAGCGCGCGCTCGACGAACTTTTCGCACAGGTGCTGGAGTGGGGCGGAGTCATCACGGGGGAGCACGGCATTGGTCTAGCGAAAAGACGCTGGTGGCCGCAGGCGACCAGCGATATCTCACGCAACCTGCATAACAAGCTAAAGCAGGTTCTCGATCCAAACGGAATTTTGAATCCAGGAAAATTCCTTGACCCCGAAAAGTTTCGGGGTTGATTTCCTTTCAACTTGAACCACTTGCACGCTCTTGACATTCGATTCGCTCACGCGCGATGGCGCGATTTAATTCGAATCATTTAAGGAGCTATTGCGTCTAATTTTTCAGCGCGTTGCGCTGATTCCTGTTATGAAACCCGGAAAGATTACGCACACGATCGCAGCTTTATTATCATCGATCTCGTCGCTGTTCGCGCATGGCGTCGCCGAAAAAGCAGAGCCCGCCAAGATCAAGTTGAGCAAAAAATCTGAAAAATCGACGGACGACACTTTGGTCAGCCTCGATTTGATTGCGTTTGCACCACGGCATTTGCAATCGGCGTCGCCCTCGCCCGGCGAACGTTATCCGTGGAAGCGCGACATTGTGACGACGGTTTTTTGGATTGGTGAGACACCGACCGCAAACAACCCAGTGCCGAATCGATCGAGTTCCTGGGATAAAAACTGGGCGCGAAGTTACGGTGGCTTCGACGATCCGAACCCGGTGCGGCGCCAGGATTACGTTCCGGTCAAATTCACGCCGCGCCAAAATCCGTTTTACTGCGCGCTGCCCTACAACGATAAGGCCGCCACCGGTCATCGCCCGGAAGCGTCGCGCGTCGTTCCGTGGTTCAACGAAGCGTATCAAGGGCCAGGCATTTCCGTGTGCAAAGGCCGCTGGGTTGCCATTCGCAAAGGAGACAGAATCGCCTACGCACAATGGGAAGATGCCGGCCCGTTTCGCACCGACCATTGGCAGTACGTTTTCGGCAACGAGCGTCCGAAGCCGAACCTCAACAAAGGAGCCGGCCTCGATGTTTCGCCGGCAGTGCGGGATTACCTCGGCTTGAAGCAAACCGACGTAACCGATTGGCAGTTTATCAATTCTAACGGTGTGCCGCGCGGTCCCTGGTCGCGATTTGGGGAAAACAACACCTTCGTCATCAATGATCGTAAGGAAGAGGAACGCGTGGTTTCCGTTTCGAGAGCGCCATCGACGGCCGTCGAGAGATAGAACGATCGGCGGCCTCGCGCCGATCGTTTTGCTGACGATAACTCCAATTTTTAGCGCCCATTCGTTACTGGTTTCGTAACGCGCGATAGCCGTGTCTGGGGTAGGCCAGTCGGGCTTACTGTCGTGAAAGACGGCGCGGTGCTGTTCAGTGAAGACGGCAACGGCACCGTCTGGCGCGTCAGTTACAGAAAGTAAACAGGACTGACATCATCGGTGCGAAACGGCGGTCGTTGTCGCGTTCGGCCGGCTCGCATGCCCTTCATTGACCCGGGAAAAGATCAGAAAAAATGCGAACAGGCCGCCGACGATGATGAGAAATAAAAACAAAAAGCTGAGCGATCGGAGCGTGCGGTAGCGCGCGCCGGCCCGCTTCCACTCAGCTCGTTTCTGCGCCAGCTGCAATTCCAGAAGTTGGCTGATTTTCTCGGGGTCATTGTCGGCTAATTCAGGCTTGCCGGGAACATGCGGAATCACGCAAAGATTTGTCGCAAGTAATATGCCGAGCCGAAGGAAATTAATCGCTTACGTAGCGCCGATGGTCGTGTTCGCGGTCCTATTGTCGCTCAACGCTGCATTAAAAAAGATCGACAACCGATTTTGGCTCGCCTCGGCCGAATACTGGATCTATCCTCTCCAAACGATTCTGTGCGGCGGCTTGCTGACCTGGTATCGTCACGAATACGATTTCCAGCAACTGCGAAAAATCGCGTTTACGGTTTTAGTTGGGGCGCTCGTTTTTGTTCTTTGGATTTCACCGCAGCAATTTTTGGGATTTCCCGCGCGTAACGCCGGTTTTAATCCGGATGTTTTTGCAAATCAGCCGTTGTTTTACTGGCCAACCGTCGGTTTTCGTTTTCTGCGTCTCGTGGTTGTGGTCCCACTTATCGAGGAAATTTTTTGGCGCGGATTTTTGCTGCGCTTTCTAGCCGATGAACATTTCGAGCGCGTCCCATTTGGAACGTTCTCTTGGGTTTCGTTCGTCGTCGTGACCGCTGCCTTCGGTTTTTCGCACTCAGCGGATGATTGGATCGCGGCATTGCTCACCGGCGCAATTTATAACAGCGTCGCTTATAGGACGAAAAGTCTCTGGTCGTGTGTGTTGGCGCACGCCACCACCAACTTGCTGCTCGGCCTTTGGATTATGGCGACGAAACAATGGGGCTTTTGGTAATTCACCCCGCCGCTGGCACTATCGCTGCTTTTTTAAATACGGTGGAGGCGACTTTTTTCCAAAAGGTGATTCTCTGCGCGATTGCCGCATTTTTCGCGGCGGCGCTCATCGAGTGGGGAAGAGTCTTTATCGTAGGGGCCGACGATGCTTTGAACAAAGGCTACGAGCATCATAGAGTGATGGAACCGCTCAAGCCTTAGTTTTAGCAAGAGCGACAGGCTTGTTCTCATATGCGACCACTATCAAATCGAATTCGTGAAGAATCTTCGGTTCTACCGACTCGAACCAGCCGCTCTGAATCACGGTCGTTTGGAAGAGGTATTTTCCTGATTGGCTCGGCGCAATAATGACCGTCCGGTATCGGATGAACGCATCCGCCAGGATTCCCGGGAAAAATCCGCTGCAGTGACTAATAGGCCGACCGCAATTCGGTGCAGGCAACTATCTGAACGGCGAGCTTGCAGGTCAGTGCGCGATCTACTGTAGCTGTATCGTTGAGGTCGGGGCGCCACTTCCCGAGATACCGCCGCACCATTCAACGCGTTGATGCCCGCCGGACTGCCGGTGAGAAAGCTCGCCATGAGCCCGATCGCGTTGCTAGCGCCGTTGGCCTGCACCGCGAAACTGCTGTTCGAATCGACAATTGAATGAGAGATGGTGCCGTCCGGCTGCATGGATTTGCGTCGTCCCCGACGCCGGAGACCCAGGTTCGGGTGGCCTGTGCGCGTGCCAGGGTCGAAAGGCCGGCCACGACCGCTGCTGCGCAAAGGAAACGAAGCGTTTTCAGTAAATCAAGTCATAGGCATGCATGTTTGGCTATTTAGCGCGACGATGTCAATCCGATTGCGGCCGGGCGAGCAGAAGTGGCGAAACGGTAAGATGACAAAAGAGAGATTGCTGGCGGTTATCATGTGCATAACCTGCGTGGTGCGGCATGAAGATCGGCTTTGCTCAGCTCAATACCACGGTAGGGGATTTGCGAGGCAATTGTGAAAAGATTGCTGGCGCCTATGATCGTCTCAACGCAGGGGGCGCGGATTTGGTTCTCACGCCGGAACTGGCTATCACGGGGTATCCGCCGCAGGACTTAGTCTTCAAATCACGCTTCGTCCCCGAAACGCTGGAAAAGCTGGACCAACTTCACGCTCATGTCCGACGCGCGGCCCTGCTCGTCGGTTTTGTCGATCGAAACGAAGGACGCGGCAAACCGTTTCATAATGCAGCCGCGTTGCTCCAGGCGGGCCAACCGATCCGCAAGACTTACAAGTCGCTCTTGCCGACCTACGATGTCTTTGATGAAGATCGGTACTTCGAGCCCGCGCGCCGGGTCGAACCGTTCGGAGTTTGCGGAAATAAAATCGGCATCACTATCTGCGAAGATATTTGGACGGAGCACTATCTGCCGCGGCCGCTTTATGATGTCGAACCGACGCGGAGTTTAATCGAGCAAGGCGTGGAGTTGATTGTGAATTTGAGCGCCTCGCCGTTCGGTTTGCATAAGCCCGCAATTCGATATGAAATGGTGGGCGGCCTGGCTCGGACCTATCAACGGCCGATCTTTTATTGCAACGCCGTCGGCGGCAATGACCAGCTCATTTTCGACGGCAACTCCATGGCCGTGAATTCGTCCGGCGAATTGATTGCGCACCTGGCGAGTTTTCAAGAGGACGAAGCGATCATTAGCACGAACGAAGCCGGCGCGATGGAATTCCGCGAAGACGAAACTCCAGAAGAACTCTTCGCCGCGTTATCGTTAGGCCTGCGCGATTATTTGCGAAAATGCAATTTCAAGTCGGCCGTGCTCGGTTTGAGCGGCGGAATCGATTCGGCGGTGGTGGCGGTTATCGCGGTCGATGCGCTCGGCGCGGAGAACGTAACGGCTGTATCGATGCCGAGCCAGTATTCCTCGCACGGCAGCATCGAGGACGCGTTGGCTCTCGCGCGAAACCTCGACATCAAATGTCTGCAAATTCCAATTACCGAAACGTTCGCTGCTTTCAAAAATCAGTTTCGCGAAATTTTTGCCGGTCTGCCGGAAAACGAAACGGAAGAGAACATGCAACCACGCCTGCGCGCTATGACGCTAATGGCCCTCTCAAACAAATTCGGCCATCTGCTTTTGACGACCGGAAATAAAAGCGAGCTGGCAGTCGGCTATTGCACGATCTACGGCGATATGGCAGGCGGGCTCGCGGTGATCAGCGACGTGCCCAAAACGATGATCTACCAACTGGCTCGCTGGATAAATCGCAAGCGCGAAATCATCCCAAGATCGACGATTGAAAAGCCGCCGAGCGCCGAGTTGAAACCGAACCAAAAGGACCAGGACACGCTGCCGCCCTACGACATTCTGGACGAGATCCTGCGCTTGTATGTCGAAGAAAACTTGAGTGCGCCGGATATCATCGCCCACGGTTTCGACGAGAAGACGGTGCGTTGGGTGCAGCGACGGGTCGATCTCAATGAATATAAGCGCGAGCAAGCGGCGCCGGGTTTGAAGGTGACCACGCGGGCTTTTGGCCTCGGTCGTCGCATGCCAATTGCCCAAAAATATGTGGGTTGAAATCAGGGTCGTGTCGGCAATGGCCGATTGGTTTGACGCTACGGCCGAGCACAAATAGGATCCATCATCGTTACGCAAACTGTTCGAACAAAACAATCGTCAGAACCGCGCACAACGCCGGTCGTGCAACCGCCGGTCAATCTAAAAAACTGGATCGAGGAGAACCGCGAAAAGTTCAAACCTCCGGTAAGTAACCGTTACCTTTACGACGGGCGGGACTTCTTCGTGATGGTAATCAAAGGCCCCAACGCTCGGAACGATTTTCACCTAGTCGATTCGGAAGAGTATTTTTACCAGCAAAAGGGCGACATCAAAGTGCGCATCCGCGAGGGTGATCGGATCGTCGATTATATTGTGCGGGAAGGGGAGACGTTCTTCATTCCGCCGAACGTGCCACATTCGCCGCAACGGCCGCCGGACACAATCGGCCTCGTCGTCGAGCGTCGCCGTCCGCCGGGCGAAAAGGAGCACGTGATTTTTTACTGTGACAACTGCGGCGCGCTCGTGGAAGACATTCACTTCGATTGTGCGGACATCGTCCAACACTTCAGCCAAGCAATGCTCGATTTCTGGAACGACGACGCACGGCGCACGTGCAAGAAGTGCGGCAAGAAGGTCGAAAAGCCAGAACCGGTGGAGCCATTCTAAGGTGGAAACAATTGTCGGGCGTTTCCGTGAAACGCCGGTCCGGGGAAAATGGCGTCCGCCGCGGCGGACGCCCTACAAATGAAGATCGACATCCACACGCATATCCTGCCGCACGACTGGCCCGATCTCGACGCAAAATACGGCTACGGCGGATTCGTTAGGCTGGAACACTACAAGCCCTGTTGTGCGCGGATGATGATCGGCGATGGAGTGTTTCGCGAGATCACTGATAACGTTTGGGAACCGAAGCGGCGGATTGAGGAAATGGATCGCGCGAACGTTTCAATACAGGTGCTTTCGACTGTGCCGGTGATGTTCAGCTATTGGGCGAAGCCGAAGGACGCGCTGGATCTGTCGCAGTTGCTCAACGATCACATTGGGGGAATTGTTCGCCAATATCCGACGCGATTCCACGGTCTCGGGACGATCCCGTTGCAGGATGCCGATCTTGCGGCGAGCGAGTTGAAGCGGTGTGTTCGTGAATTGGGCCTGCGTGGCGCGGAAATCGGCACGCATGTGGACGCCAACGAGTATTGCCACGGAGCTGGTTGCCGAAACCTGGATGACAAATCGCTCGAACGTCGTTTGGAAAACCGCGGAGCAGCTCAACGCGGCGATCTTCGTTCATCCGTGGGACATGATCGGCAAGGAGCGGATGCCGAAATATTGGTTGCCGTGGCTGGTTGGAATGCCGGCCGAAAGTTCGCTGGCGATGTGCTCGATGATGTTCGGTGGCGTGTTCGAGCGCTTTCCGAAGCTACGCGTCGCCTTCGCGCACGGCGGTGGCGCGTTTCCATTCACAATCGGGCGCATCGAGCACGCCTTTTACGCGCGCCCGGACTTGGTTGCGATCGACAACCAAACGAATCCACGAAGCTATCTCGCCAATGGCGATACGCCGGCGCGGTTTTACGTTGACTCACTCGTCCACGATTCGGTAGCGCTGAAAATGTTGATCAAATTGTTTGGCGCCCGGCGCGTCGCGCTCGGTTCTGATTATCCCTTTCCGTTAGGCGAGGCGAATGCCGGCGAACTCGTCGAATCGATGAACGAGCTGTCCGCCGACGGCAAGGCACAACTGTTCTCCGGCACCGCGCGCGAATTTCTTGGCCTCTGATTCACGTTAACGATTCAACGCTTCAACGATTTCACGACCGTCAGGCGCTACATTTCGTGACGAATCGCCCAGAGATCGTGGAAGATGGGCTTGAACAGTGACTCTTTCAGAAATGGAACGCCCGGCGATCCGCCCGTGCCCTTTTTTGCGCCAATCGTGCGCTCAACCAGTTTGATATGGCGATAACGCCATTCCTGTAGTCCCTCGTCGAAGTCAGTCATCAATTCGAAGAGGATCGAGCACTCCGGCGCCTTTTTATAGAGCCGGAGAATTTCTTTCTGCACCTGTTCGTTAGGCTCGTTGGCCTTTGTGAGATCGCGGTTCTTTAGCTCCGCGGGAATGGTTACGCCGTGGGTGGCGAGAAAATCGTAGAAATAATCGATCACCGTTCGTTCGCCGAACCGCCGCTGGAGCCGGTCAGCGCCCGGAAAATCCGGTTTAACGTACTTCAGGGTCGATTCGCGCTTGTACCCGAGGACAAATTCAATTTCTCGAAACTGGACCGACTGAAATCCCGATGCGGTCTCGAGTCGGTCGCGAAAGCTGGAGAACGACGTCGGCGTCATCGTCTCGAGAATGTCGACCTGCGCTACGAGCGTTTTCATGATCGTCCGGGTGCGTTTGAACGAATGGATGGCACCAAAAAGATCGCCGGCGGAGAAATCTTTCTTTATTTTTTCGAATTCATGGAGCAGTTGCTTGAACCAGAGCTCATAAGTCTGATGGATGATGATGAACAACATCTCGTCATGCTCGGCCGGAGCTGAGCGCGGTTTCTGCAGCGTGAGCAGCTTCTCCAGATTCAAGTAACTGGCATAGGTCAAAGGCGGCATGTGGCAACGCTCCACGTTACCAAAAGTTAAAGCAAACGCTCAACGCCCAACGTTCAACATCCAATGCTGAATCAAAGAGAAGAAGCTCTGGCTTCCAGCTCCACCTGCAATCTCCAGCCTTCCTGCTCGCTCCTGGCTTGATGTAAGGCAACTTTTTGCGCAACATTCGTGAACATGCCCGCTGAGAGTAAACCCGATTTGCGACTTGAGATCGCGCATGTGCTTTTCATCGACATCGTTGATTACTCGAAGCTCCTCATCAATGAGCAGCGCGAGTCGCTCGAAGAATTAAATCAGGTCGTTCGCGGTACGGATGCGTTTCGCGAAGCCGAAGCGGCGGGCAAATTGACGCGTCTTCCCACCGGTGATGGCATGGCCTTGGTTTTCGCCGCGACACCTGAGGCTCCGGTAGAATGCGCGCTCCAAATTAGCAAGGCATTGAAAAGCCGACCGGAACTTCGAGTCCGAATGGGCGTCCACAGCGGTCCGGTTAGTGGCATCACAGACGTGAACGACCGATCAAACGTTGCCGGTGGCGGCATCAATATGGCCCAGCGCGTAATGGATTGCGGCGATGCTGGACATATTCTTCTGTCGAAACGGGTTGCGGCAGACCTCGAGCAATATCGCCACTGGCAGCCATACTTGCATGACCTCGGCGACTGCCAGGTGAAGCATGACGTTATCGTGTCGGTGGTGAATCTTTACACAGAGGAAGCCGGCAACCCGGTGCTGCCAGAAAAGTTTTCCCATATCGGTCTAACGGCAGCCGACTCGGCCCTAACGAAGGGGTCCACCAAACCTGGCATTCCAAGGTGGGCTTTTATCGGTGCGCTGCTCGTCGCTGCCGTTGCGCTTGGTGCTCTCTTGTTCCGATTGGGAGGGGCGGACCACCGGGCCGTCCGGGCAGGCGCCGAAGAAGAAGGACCCCGCGGGGCAGCGTCCTTACCGGCTGCCGAAAAAAGCATCGCGGTGCTGCCGTTTGAAAATCTAAGCGAAGAAAAAGCAAACGCGTTCTTCGCTGACGGTGTACAGGATGAAATTCTAACCAACCTTGCCAAGGTCGCTGATCTAAAGGTGATCAGCCGCACTTCAGTGATGCAGTACAAGACCGGCGTTCGGCGCAATCTGCGCGAGATTGGCCAACAACTCGGCGTAGCCCATTTACTAGAAGGCAGCGTGCAGCGGGCAGTCAATCGCGTTCGGGTCAACGCGCAGCTCATCGACGCTCGCACCGATACCCATCTCTGGGCCCAGACCTACGATCGCGATCTGGCCGATGTCTTCGCGATCCAAAGCGAGATTGCGAAAACAATCGCTGATCAGCTGCAAGCCAAGCTTTCCCCGCGCGAAAAAACCGCCATGGAGCAGCGGCCTACTGCCGATCTCAACGCGTTCGATCTATATACCCGCGCCAAAAATCTCTCGTTAACGGCAAGTTTTAGCGCCAACACGAGGGGAAATTTGCTGCAAGCAGTTGATTTGTTGAATCAAGCAGTAGCGCGCGATCCTTCCTTTTTCGAGGCGTATTGCCAGTTGGCCTTTGCTAACGATATTCTTTATTTTCTCGGTAACGACCATACTCCGGCACGGCTCGCATTAGCGGAAGCGGCCATTCAGGCGGCATTCCGTCTGCGCCCTGATGCAGGTGAAGCGCATCTTGCGCGCGCCGAAAATCTTTATCAGGGATACCTCGATTACGTTAGCGCGCTGGCTGAGCTGGAGATCGCGCGGCGTACTCTGCCAAACGACCCTCGTATTTTCGAGCTACTGGGCTACATCATGAGGCGACAAGGTAAACAAGAAGAAGCGCTACGTAACCTCGAGCGGGCGCTTGAGCTCGATCCGCGCAATTTCTTCACCTTGCAACAAATTGCGATCAGCTATCACAACTTGCGGCGTTATCCTGAAATGGCTCAAAGCCTGGACCACGCGCTCTCGATCAAGCTAGACGATGCTGTAACGCAAACGGCCCGCGCTTTTGTCGAACTGGACTGGAAAGCCGATACGAAGCCATTGCACCAAACGATCAACGAAATCCGCACGAAAAACCCTGCAGCAATCGAGAGCGTTGCCGACAATTGGTTCTTATGCGCGCTGGCGGAGCGTGACGCGACCGCAGCCGAAGCTGCGCTTGTGGCGCTTGGCGACAACACTGTGGGCGATAATGCAACCCAATTAAGTGCTAAGTTCTGCGAAGGTATTCTTGCGCGGATGGTGAAAGATGAACCAAGGGCGCGCAGTGCTTTCACTGCCGCTCGCGCACAGGAGGAGAAGACCGTGCAAGCCCAGCCAGATTATGGGCCGGCCCTGTGCGCTCTTGGCTTGATCGATGCCGGTTTGGGGCGCAAAGAGGCAGCTCTACAGGAAGGAAGACGCGCCGTGAAGCTTCTTCCCGTAGAAAAAGATTCGTTAAATGGCGCGGACATGATCCAGTATTTCGCAATCATCGCCGCCTGGGTCGGTGAGAAAGATCTTGCCTGCGAGCAGCTTGCCACTGCGGCGCGCTTACCTGGCCATCTCAGCTATGGCCAACTGAAGCTCCTGCCATTGTGGGACCCGCTGCGCGGCGATCCGTGCTTCGAAAAAATCGTCGCATCTCTCGCGCCAAAGAATTGACGTTCGGTGTACCAGTTATCCGTTATCAGTTCTTGGTTATCGGTTGTCGCTTATTTTAGCACCGCCTGGTGGAACTCGTACCAGTCATCGAGATTGTTCAGATTCACGGCGTCTTTTGGTGCGGAAGCATCATCGGGGATGCCGCAGGTGCCGAGAACGCCTTTCCGCGTTGGCTCATCATGATTGTAACCGCGCACCGCCGAGTTATGCTTTTCGATCGCCTGCGGATTGAGTGATTTCGCGTTCTTCTTCACCCATAGCTCAAATTGCGGGTAGGTCGGCTTGTTTTTCTTGATGAAATTTTTCACTGCGTCTTCGTCGAGTCCGAGCGCCGCGCACGTCATCGCGTCGAAGCCTCGGCCGATTCCGGGATAACCGGCGGCGAGTTTGCCCTGCGCTTCGAGCGAAACTTTCTGCCACATCCGGGGCAGATGGAGAACGCCGAGTGGACCGGCCGTGCCGGAACTAATCATTGGAACGTAAGTATTGCTCATGGACAAAGAAAAGCTGAAAACTGAAACGCTGAAAAGCTGAAACGGGATGAGCCAGAAAAATCAGGGACCCTGACTTCGACGTTCGATGTTGGACGTTGAGCGTTCGGTGTTTTCTTTGGCGCCGTTTCCTCCAGACCTCATTGCTTGAAGTAGGGTGAGGCCTTATGCAGTATCGGACAGCCAATGCCGGCCGAAGTTAAAAAAGAGATCGCGCTCGAGATCGCCCACGTTCTCTTCATCGACATTGTCGCCTATTCCAAGATGGCGAGCGACGATCAGCGCGCTGCCATTGAAAAGCTGAATCAAATTGTCCAATCAACGGACGAATTTCGTAAAGAGGAAAGCGAGAACCGATTGCTGAAACTCGCGACCGGCGATGGTATGGCGCTGATTTTCTATCATAGCCCGGAAGATCCCGTGGAATGCGCACTGGAGATCGGTCGCTCGATTAAGGAGCAACACTCAAACCTGCGATTGCGCATGGGCGTGCACAGCGGCCCGGTTAGCGGGGTGGTGGACGTCAACGGCCGCGCCAATGTCGCGGGCGCAGGTATCAACACAGCGCAACGGGTGATGGAATGCGGCGATGCCGGTCACATCTTGCTCTCGAAGCGGGTGGCCGAAGACCTCGAGCAATTCAAACATTGGCGGCCGCATCTTTATCATATCGGCGAATGCGAAGTGAAACACGGCGACAAGATCGAGATCGTAAATCTTTTCACCGCTGAACTTGGTAATTCCGAGAGACCGAAACGCATGGCGATGCCTGCGCAGAAAACCGACTTCCGACCAGTTAGAAAACAGCGCGCGCCATTGCGCAAACCGGTTCTCATCATCGCGACATGTCTAGCGGTGGCAGCGTTGGCCGTTGCTGCTTTTCTTTTCTGGCAGCGGCATGCGCCAAAGACATCTGCCGCAGCGTCAGGTATTCCGGAAAAGAGCATCGCGGTGCTTCCATTCGAGAACCTGAGTAGCGACAAAGAGAACGCCTACTTTGCTGATGGCATTCAGGATGAGATTCTAACCCGCTTATCCAAGATTGCTGATCTGAAGGTGATCTCGCGCACTTCCACACAGCATTACAAAAGTGCCCCGGACAACTTGTCCGAGATCGCAAAGCAACTCAGCGTCGCTCACATCCTCGAAGGGAGCATCCAGAAGAGCGGCGACTCCGTGCGGGTGAACGTGCAGTTAATCAAAGCAGCCAATGATTCGCATCTTTGGGCCGAGACGTTTGACCGGAAGCTGACCGACATCTTTTTGGTCGAGAGTGAAGTGGCTAAAGCCATCGCTGACCAATTACGAGTGAAAATCACTGGCCAGGAAGAGCAAGTGATCGCCGCCAAACCGACTGACAATACCGAAGCATACGATGCCTACCTGCGTGGGCTGGCTTATAGTCTGAGAACGCAACTCTCACCAGCCAACGCCCTCGCCGCACAGAAATATCTCAGAGAAGCGGTGCGGTTGGACCCGAAGTTCGGCCTTGGGTGGGCGCTGCTGTCATACGTGGAAGCGCGCGGCTACATCCAACAGATTCTTCAACCAACGGTTGCCCTCCGTGAAGAGATACGGCAGGCAGCCGAAACCGCGCTCACTCTTCAGCCCAATCTCGGCGAGGCGCTACATGCCAAGGGATATTACCATTACGCCTGTCTAAAAGATTATGACACCGCGGTGCGTTACTTTGAGCAAGCACGTCCGCTTCTGCCCAACAGCAGCCGGATTCCTGAATCACTGGCCTATGTTGCGCGGAGGCGAGGTCAGTGGGACCGGAGCGAGGCGTATTTCAACGAAGCCGAGCGGCTCGACCCGCGCAACGTTACCCTGCTAGCCCAGCACGCGAGTTCCTACATGCTCCTTCGTCGTTTCCCCGAAGCGCTGCGAAAGCTTGATCAGGTTCTCGACATCACACCGGACGACCTCGATACGTTCGTGCTCAAGGCATCTATTGCACAAGCCGAGGGCGACCTGGCGCGGGCTGCTGCGCTGCTTGCTCCGCTCCACCCGCTTGCCAGCGACACTCTCGCCTTGGAACAACAAGTTTACCAAGCGATCCTGGAGCGCCGCCCTGCACCAATCATCCCTCGGTTAAAGGAAACACTGGCCAAGCCTGACCCAGCGTTGGGCTTTTATAATGGCGAACTGCGCTTTTGGTTAGCCTGGGCGCAACAAGTTGCCGGTGATCATGCCGCCGCGCAGGAAAGTTGGCGACAGGCGCGCAGCGAATTGGAACCTTTCCTCAAAGAACAGCCGGAAAATTATTTCCTCGTTGGAGATCTCGCGCTGACCAATATGTTTCTCGGTGACAAAGCCGCCGGATTCGCTCTGGCGAAACGGGCCATGGCCGTGATGCCCGTCGAAAAGGACGCGATAGATGGTAGCAGTGCCCTCGAGATCCTCGCTCGGGTGGCGGCGCAAACGGGGGCAGAGCCCGACAGCGCCGTGGCCGCTTTACAGAAACTACTCTCGAGACCGTCTCAAGGCCTACTAGCTTCAAACCAGCCGCTCACTCCTGCGTTGCTCCGGCTCGATCCGATGTTCGATCCGCTCCGGAATGATCCGCGCTTCCAGAAACTCTGCGAAGACAAACCAAAGTGAGGATCGACAATTTCTTCGCCGAGCTGAAGCGACGAAATGTTTACAAGGTCGCAGTAGGTTACGTGGTGGTGTCGTGGCTTTTAATTCAGGCAGCGTCGATTTTGTTTCCGACGTTTGAAGCCCCGGCGTAGGTAATGAAAGCCGTAATTCAAAAATGAGCGCCGAGGAACAACGCAAACTGGCCGCGATCATGTTCACTGACATGGTGGGCTACAGCGCGTTGAGCCAGCGCGACGACGAGCTTGCCCAGGAATTATTGGAAGAACATCGCCGGTTGCTTCGGGAAATCTTTCCTCAGTTCAACGGCATCGAGATCAAAACGATCGGGGACGCTTTCTTGGTCGAGTTCCAGAGCGCACTGGAAGCGGCTCAATGCGCCATGGCGATTCAACGCGCTCTGGCCAAACACAATGCCGATGCGCCTGCGGACCGCCAAATCCAGGTCCGAATCGGCGTTCACATTGGCGACGTGGTGCATCGCGGTGGCGACGTCTATGGCGATGGCGTGAACATCGCTTCGCGGATCGAGCAGCTGGCCGCGGCGGGCGGGATCTGTATCTCGATGGACGTGGAACGCCAGATTCGCAACGCGCTGGAGGCACGCTTTGAGAAGCTCGCGCCGACGGAGCTAAAGAACATTTCGGTGCCGATGGATTTATTTCGCATCGTGCTGCCATGGGAGTCGCAATCTCGAACGCCAAAAAAAGTAACGACCCGCGCGCCCATTCCCTGGCACGAAATCGTTATCGGCGTGCTGCTCATGGCGGCGCTGATTGGTGGCGCATTTCTCTGGTTTCATCGGTCGGGCCATTCGGGATCGACAACCTCGGGTATTCCGGAAAAAAGCATCGCCGTGCTTCCGTTTGAAAATCTGAGCGAAGAAAAAGCTAACGCCTTCTTCACTGACGGCGTGCAGGATGAAATTCTGACCGACCTTTCGAGAATCGCGGACCTGAAAGTGATCAGCCGCACGAGCGTCATGCAGTACAAAAAGCGGCGCACCGCGCAATCTGCGCGAGATCGGCCAGCAGCTTGGCGTGGCCCATGTCGTCGAAGGCAGCGTACAACGTGCCGCCAACAAGATTCGAGTGAATGCGCAATTGATCGATGCCCGCAACGACGCGCATCTCTGGGCCCAAACCTATGATCGCGATCTGGCCGATGTCTTCGCCATCCAAAGCGAAATCGCCAAGGCGATTGCCGACCAGTTGCAGGCGAAGCTTTCGCCTAACGAGAAGAAAGCCATCGAGCAGCCGCCCACCACTGATCTGGCGGCGTTCGACCTTTACAGCCGGGCGAAGTCACTTCTCCTCGCAGTAGGTGTCAGCGCGACGCGCGATCCAGATACACGGAAAGCAATCGAGCTTTTGGATGATGCGGTCAAGCGCGATCCCTCATTTTTCGACGCTTACTGCCAGCTCGCCCGGGCCCACGAATACTTTTATGCAGTAGTGGCGTCTGATCACACTCCGGCCCGGCTTGCCCTGGCTGAAGCTGCGGTGCAAGCCGCGACCCGACTGCGACCGGATGCTGCGGAAACGCATTTGGCGCGCGCACAATATCTCTACTACGGGCCACGCGACTATGCCGGTGCCCTCGCCCAATTGGAGATTGCGCGGCGAGCGTTACCCAATGATCCGCGTCTCTTCGAACTCACCGGTTACATTCTGCGGCGGCGCGGCCAGCAGGAGGAAGGGCTGCGTAATCTGGAACGCGCGGTGGAGCTGGACCCGCGCAACTTTAATACTCTGCAACAGATCGCGCTCAGTTACCAAAACCTGGGACGCTATGCCGAGGCGATCGCTGCGTGGGACCGGGCGTTAGCGATCGTGCCCGACAACGTCGAAACGCGGGCCAATCGTGGACTATATTACATGTGCTGGAAAGGGGACCCTCGGCCGCTCCACCAGACGATCGAGGCAATCCTCGCTCAAGGACCGAGCGCCATCGCCAGCGCCGCGGACACCTGGTTCTTTTGCGCTGTGGTCGAACGCGATCCAGCTGCGGCCGAACGAGCACTCGTCGCGCTGGGCGAACAATCCATGCTGGACCGACGCGGTGATTGTTCTGAGCCACAGCTTTGGCGAAGGTCTGCTGGCGCGCATGATCAAAGATGAGGCAAGAGCGCGCACTGCGTTTGAAGCGGCTCGCGCCCAGCAGGAGAAGATCGTGCAGGCGCAGCCGGACTATGGCCCCACGCTTTGCGTCCTCGGCTTAATCGACGCTGCTCTTGGGCGGAAAGACCTGGCCTTGGACGAAGGCCGTCGGGCGATCGCGCTCACGCCGCTGGAAAAAGATGTCACCAACGGCAGCCGCGTCCTTCAATATTTCGCGATCACGGCAGCGTGGACGGGCGACAAGGACCTTGCCTTGCAACAACTGGAAGCTGGACTGCGTGCTCCCAACGCATCGGTCATGCTGAGCTACGGCGCCTTGAAACTGTTCCCGGTCTGGGACCCGCTCCGCGGCGATCCGCGCTTCGAGAAAATCGTTCAATCACTCGCTCCTAAATGATCATTAAACTGCCAACCACGCCGGAGCCTTGGCGAAGGCGGGTCGCCTCGTTAGCGCCGAAATAATCTGGTAGGGGCGGTTCACCGAACCGCCCGCGGGCGATTGAGGTCAATCGCCCCTACCTTCGAGTGGAATTTTTGCCGCCCTGTGCCACGGTGCGTCGCCTGCACTGAGCGAAGCCAAATGTTTCACCGCGCAATCTGCCGTGCTGCGCGCCTGCGATGCTGCTAAACTATGCGCGCAGCAAGAATGCAACAACGCTTCCTCGCTCCAGTTCTTTTGGTGATAACAGCGCTGCTCTGGAGTTTGGGAGGAGTGTTGATCAAGTCCATTGACTGGCCGCCAATGGCGATTGCCGCCGGTCGAAGTATTGCTGCGATTCCGGTGTTGCTGGCATGCGGTGGCAGGCAGCGGTTCACATTTTCACCTGCTCAGGTTGGTGGGGCAATAGCCTACGCGGCCACAGTCGCGCTGTTCGTTTTTGCCACCCGGATGACAACCGCCGCTAACGCCATTTTCCTGCAATACACGGCGCCAATCTACGTCGCGATCATCGGCCGCTGGTATCTTGGTGAACGGCCACTGCCGATCGACTGGTGGGTCATCGCGGTGGCGCTGGGTGGAATCGCTCTCTTCTTTGTGGATCGGCTAACAACGTCCGGATTTTGGGGAAACATTGTCGCGCTTGCGAGTGCTCTTGCCTTCGCGTCATTGGTCATCTTTTTACGAAAAGAAAGAACCGGTTCGCCGATCAATAGCGTCATTCTGGGGAACATCATCGTTGCGATTGCAGGTGCGCCGTTTCTGTTGCGGGCGCCGCTATATCAGCCACGCGCTTTGTGGCTTGTGCTGGTGCTAGGCGTTCTGCAACTCGGTTTGTCTTACGCCCTCTACGCTGAAGCGATAAAACACGTTACCGCACTGGAAGCCATGTTAATTCCGCTGATCGAGCCGGTATTGAATCCGGTCTGGGTGATGCTCGCGCTGGGCGAGCGCCCAGGCCCCTGGGCGATTGTTGGCGGTGCACTCGTACTCGGCGCAGTGCTCGTGCGCGGAATAGTTATGGTTCGCAGGCGGCGGCGGAATCAGACCGCTTTGGCGTGATACTCACCGGGGCGTTTGGCCAGACAGCCACAGATGCTCTGACCGCCGGGCTCCGCGCTCCTAGTTCGCCGCAGGACGAACCCGCCGTGGCGGGCTTGATGTAAGTTAGGGATTTGCGACTATTCGGTCAACGATGGCTGCCGAGGTGAAAAAGGAAATCGCGCTTGAAATCGCGCACGTCCTTTTCATCGACATCGTCGCTTATTCGAGAATGGCGACGGACGATCAACGCGCTGCGATCGACGAACTCAATCAGATCGTCCAGTCAACCGATGAGTATCGTCAGGCTCAAAGCGAGAACCGATTGCTCAAGCTCGCGACCGGCGACGGCATGGCGCTGATCTTTTACCACAGTCCGGAAGATCCGGTGGAATGTGCGCTCGAGATCAGTCGCGCCATAAAAGAGCAGCACTCAAATTTGCGGGTGCGCATGGGCGTGCACAGCGGCCCGGTCAGCGGGGTAGTGGATGTAAACGGCCGCACCAATGTCGCCGGCGCCGGCATCAACATGGCGCAACGGGTGATGGATTGCGGCGATGCCGGGCACATTCTGCTCTCCAAGCGGGTCGCAGAAGACCTCGAGCAATTCAAACACTGGCGGCCACATCTCCATCAGCTTGGCGAATGCGAGGTGAAACACGGAGAAAAAATCGAAATCGTGAATCTTTTCACGACCGAACTGGGAAACTCCGACCGACCGCAGCGCCTCACCCGGCCACTCGAGAAAACTGAGCGCCTCCCGGTCTCGATCGAGCACCCGAAACCACGCAATTCTTTGCTAATCATCGGCGCAGGTGCAGTAATCGCAGCACTGGCCATCGGCGGTTACTTCGTCTGGCAGCATCAAAAACCGAAAGCGTCTGCGGTCGGACCAGCCATTCCGGAAAAAAGCGTGGCTGTTCTGCCATTTGAAAATCTGAGCGAAGAAAAAGCCAACGCCTTCTTCACGGATGGCGTGCAGGACGAGATTTTAACTGACCTTTCGAAAATCGCCGATCTGAAGGTGATCAGCCGCACCTCGGTGATGCAGTACAAGACGGGGGCGCCGCGCAATCTGCGCGAGATCGGTCAACAGCTGGGAGTGGCGCACCTGGTCGAAGGCAGCGTGCAACGTGCCGCCAACAAAGTGCGGGTAAATGCGCAGTTAATCGATGCGCGCAACGACGCGCATCTGTGGGCACAAACCTACGATCGCGATCTGGCCGATGTGTTCGCCATCCAAAGCGAGATCGCCAGGTCGATCGCCGATCAGTTGCAGGCTAAGCTCTCGCCTAACGAGAAGAAAGCCATCGAGCAGCCGCCCACCACTGATCTGGCGGCTTTCGACCTTTACAGCCGGGCGAAGTCACTTCTCCTCACGGCAGCTTTCAGCGCGACGAACGATCCAGACCGGCGGAAGGCAATTGAACTTCTGGATGAAGCGGTGAAGCGCGATCCCTCGTTTTTCGACGCTTACTGCCAGCTCGCCTATGTGCACGAATCCCTTTATGCAATAAGTGGGACTGATCATACTCCCGCCCGGTTGGCGCTGGCTGAAGCTGCGGTGCAAGCCGCGACACGGCTGCGGCCGGATGCTGCCGAAACGCATTTGGCGCGCGCACAATATCTCTACTACGGGCTGCGCGACTATGCCGGCGCCCTCGCCGAATTGGAGATTGCGCGGCGAGCCTTACCCAATGATCCGCGTCTCTTCGAACTCACCGGCTACATTGTGCGGCGCCGCGGCCAGCAGGAGGAAGGGCTGCGTAATCTGGAACGCGCGGTGGAGCTGGACCCGCGCAACTTTTATACTCTGCAGCAGATCGCGCTTAGTTATCAAATATTGGGGCGCTATGCCGAGTCAATCGCTGCCCTGGATCGGGCGTTAGCGATTGTGCCCGACAACGTCGAAACGCGGGCCAATCGTGGACTATTTTATCTCTGCTGGAAAGCGGACACCCGGCCGCTACGCCAGACAATTGATGCAATCCTCGCCCAAGGGGCGGGCGCCATCGCCACCGCCGCGGACAGCTGGTTCTTTTGCGCTCTGACCGAACGCGATCCGGCTACAGCCGAACGAGCGCTCGTCGCGCTGGGCGACAATCAATGTTGGGGCGAGACGATTTATCTGAGCCACAGCTTTGGTGAAGGGCTGCTGGCGCGCATGACCAAAGATGAGGCAAGAGCGCGCACTGCGTTTGAAGCGGCTCGCGCCCAGCAGGAGAAGATCGTGCAGGCGCAGCCGAACTACGGCCCGGCGCTCTGCGCCCTCGGCTTAATCGACGCTGCTCTTGGGCGGAAAGACCTGGCGTTGGACGAAGGCCGGCGGGCGATCGCGCTCACGCCGGTGGAAAAAGATGTCAACAGCGGCAGCCGCGTCCTTCAGTATTTCGCAATCACGGCAGCGTGGGCCGGCGACAAGGAGCTTGCCTTGCAGCAGCTGGAAACTGGGCTGCGTGCTCCCGCCGCATCGCTCATGCTGACCTACGGCGCCTTAAAACTGCACCCCCTCTGGGACCCGCTCCGCGGCGATCCGCGCTTCGAAAAAATCGTTCAATCACTCGCTCCTAAATGATCATTAAACTGCCAACCACGCCGGAGCCTTGGCGAAAGGCGGGTCGCCTCGCTCGCACCGAAAGACTGACTCGCTTGATCTAAACCAGCAACTTACGCAGTATCAAAAGCGAAGAGATGGCCTCTGAAATCAAAAAGGAGATCGAGCTTGAGATCGTGTACGTCCTATTCATCGACATCGTTGGCTATTCCAAACTTCTGATCAACGAACAACGGCGCCTGCTCGAACTGCTGAACGAGATTGTTCGGGGGACGGACGAGTTTAAAAAGGCGGAGGCGAACCACCGTCTGATTACGATCCCGACCGGCGATGGGATGGCCCTGGTGTTTTATAACACACCTGAAGCGCCCGTGGAATGCGCGCTGGAGATTAGCCGCGCGGTCAAGGAACATCCCGAACTAAAGTTGCGGATGGGCGTTCACAGCGGGCCGGTGAGCGGGGTCGTGGATGTGAGCGGCCGAGCCAACGTTGCCGGAGCCGGAATAAACATTGCCCAGCGCGTGATGGATTGCGCGGACGCAGAGCACATTCTGCTTTCCAAGCATGTGGCGGAAGACTTGGAACAACTTGGCCACTGGCACAAACATCTGCACGATCTGGGTCAGACCGAGGTGAAACACGGCTCAAACGTTTCGGTCGTTAATCTTTACACCTCTGAGCTTGGCAATCCTGAAGTGCCGCAGAAATTTCGAGAGGCACGCCACAAAGCAGCCGCATCGCAGTTTGGCGAGCAAAAGCCAAGTGCAAAACGCTGGCCTATTGTGGTTGGTGTAGCGCTTGTTCTCTTGCTCGCAATCGGGGCATTCTTCTGGTCGCGTCGAGCTCCATCAAGACCGGCCGATATTGTTCAGGCTCCGGTATCGACGAAGACGAGTCTCGCGGCCGTGCCGGAAAAAAGCATCGCGGTCCTTCCATTCGAAAATCTAAGCCGCGATCCGGACAATGCTTTCTTCACCGATGGAGTGCAGGACCAAATCCTGACCGACCTCGCCCAGATCGCGGACCTGAAAGTAATCAGCCGCACATCGGTGATGCAGTACAAGACTGGCGTGCAGCGGAATCTGCGCGAGATCGGGCAGCAGCTCGGTGTCGGCCGCGTCGTGGAAGGAAGCGTGCAGCGCGCGGGCAATCGCGTCCGTGTCACCGCACAGTTACTCGATGCGCGCAACGATGCGCACCTCTGGGCCCAGACCTACGATCGTGATCTTGCCGACGTTTTTGCAATCCAAAGTGAGATCGCCAAGGCCATCGCCGATCAACTTCAGGCCAAACTTTCGCCTAACGAGAAGAAAGCCATCGAGCAACCGCCCACGACGGATGTCACTGCCTTCGATCTCTACAGCCGCGGCAAGACTCTTATTGTCACGACGAGCTTTAGCGCAATGGGGGCGCCAAACCTGCGACAGGCGATTGATCTGCTTGATCAAGCGGTGGCGCGCGACCCTTCATTTTTTCTCGCGCACTGCGAACTGGTCCGCGCGCATGATAACCTTTATTCTTTGGGCATCGATCATACTCCGGCGCGGCTGACACTGGGAGAAACCGCTCTTGCGGCGGCCCTTCGCCTTCGCCCCGACGCAGGCGACACGCACCTTGCACGTGCCGGACACCTGTATCGGGGATACCGCGACTACGATGGAGCGCTGGCTGAATGGAAATCGCGCGGCGGACGCTCCCGAATGACGCTCGTGTCTTGGAGTTGACCGGCTATATCCTGCGCCGCCGCGGTCAGCGTGAAGAAGGTTTGCGCAATCTTCAGCGAGCGGTGGAGCTGGACCCGCGCAACTTCTACACTCTCCAACAAATTGGGCTCAGCTACGCGTTGTTGCGGCTGTATTCCGAGGAATCTGCTATTCTTGATCGTGCCTTGTCGCTCAACCCGGATGACGCCGACACGAAAGTAGCGCGTGCCTTGATTCCTTTGGAGGAGAAAGGCGACACTAGACCTTTGCATCAGGCTCTGGATGAGATTCGAGCGAAAGATCCAGCCGCGATCAAAAGCGTGGCCAATACTTGGCTGTTCTGCGCACTGGCAGAGCGAGATGCCACCGCCGCGCAAAACGCCGTCGTTGCCCTGGGCGACAATCCTTTCGGCGACGACGCAGTGCGGCTCTATCGCGACTTTTGTGAAGGTCTGATTGCACGAATGAAAAACGACGAGACGAGGGTGCGCACTGCATTCACCGCCGCGCGGCGCGAACAGGAGAAGCGGGTGCAAGGTGACCCGGATTATGGACCGGCGCTGTGCGTTCTTGGCTTAATCGACGCCGGCCTTGGCCGCAAAGAGGACGCATTGCGCGAAGGTCGCCGTGCCATGGAGTTGCTTCCGGTGGAGAAAGATTCCATCAACGGCGCGCACATGATCGAGTATTTCGCCATCATTGCGGCATGGGCAGGGGAAAAAGATCTCGCCTGTCAACAGTTGGCGAACGCAGTGCAAGTGCTCGGCACTTACACCAGCTACGGGCGCTTAAAATTGCTGCCCTACTGGGACCCGCTCCGCGGCGATCCGCGCTTCGAAAAAATCGTAAATTCGCTCGCACCGAAGGAATGATGTTGTAGAGGCGGCCGTGTCGGCCGCAGATTTGCAGGCGACACGCCTGCCGCTACAAAAAATGTCGGGTGGCTCGCCGAAATGAAAACTCAGGTAGGGGCGATTGACCTCAATCGCCATGGCGGTTCGGTGAACCGCCGCTACCTAATTCATGATTCGCAGATAATACTCGTCCCACGCGGCCGGAATTGATTCACGCGACGAGTAAGGCCCCGGTTCGTAGGCGCGCGACGAGATTCCTTGTTGGCTCAGCTCACAAACGTGCCAGTCCTGTTTGTTGGTCATGTCCCAAAATTCGATCGCATCTTGGGGATTGAAATCTTTTCGCGCGAATGCATCCGGGTGAAAAAGCCAGTCGCAGACAATCAATGTGCGATCGGGTGATTGCGGCCAGAGTTGGTGCACCATCACGTATTCCGGGTGCAGGCTCAGGAGCATGTTCGGGAAAATCGAATAGTAAAACACCTGCTGGTAATCATGGTCAGGTCCGCCATCGGACGGACTCGCCGTGGCGAGCTCTTTGTTGCCCGCTCTAATTGGCAAAGCACACGTGTTCCCGCTGATACTTAGACTTTTGCCGGGATTGATCTTCATGAATCCGCCTAGGAATGGTCCTTCGCACAGATCGTTCTCCGCCGAATCGTAGGGTGAAACTTTCTGCAACTGCGGATGCACCCCGGGGCAGTGATAGCACTCCGAATAATTTTCGAACATCAACTTCCAGTTCGCGCGCACGTCGTACTCGATCCGTTTCGCCGGCTGCAAGATCGACATGTTCCAGTGCGAAAATTTTCCCTTCAAAGGCGCGAACCAACTCTCCAGGGAGATGAAATCTCCCGAGCGTTGCCGCACCGTAGCTTCTGAGCGAAGGCGGGCCGAGGCGTTCTGTTCTGATAAATAGCCGTCCCGCTTCGGGATGAGATTCACAAAAATAAATCCCTCCCAAAGCCCGAGATTCACTCGATGCAACGGATAATCCGCCTTATCGAAGCCAGGCACCTCATCCATATGCGGCGCGCCAATCAATCTGCCATCGAGCGCATAGGTCCACGCATGATACGGGCACTGAATGGTCGACGCGTGTCCGCAAGATGATGCCTCACCGGCTCGGTGTTCCTTCAAGCGCGTCCCGCGATGACGGCAAACATTGTAAAAACCTCTGACCTCTGACTTCTGATCTCTGACCACGATCAGGCTTTCACCTGCAATCGTGGCTAGAAAAAAGTCTCCCGACTTTTTCAATTGGCTCTGATGCCCGACCAATAGCCATTCTTTGGAAAAAACCTCGGCTTGGTCCTTGGCAAAGATTTCCGGCGACACAAAATACTTCTGTGGCAATGACTTTCTGTTGGGCGCGAAGTGTTGAAGTTTGTCGGGAAAACCCGGCGACGTTTTAATCCGCGCGATCGATGGCACGGAGGGATGCTCGCACTGGGACTGGGTTATCGTCAAACCAGTAGTCTGGCAGTCACCAGGCGCAATACATAAAATTTGCGTCAGGCGCGAATTTCATGCTTGATTTATGCTTCGAAACGATTAAATTACTCACGTGAATACAAACGTGGACAAACCTGGAAAAGCGGAAACGCCCGATAAAAAGGCCTCAAAAAAAGCGTCAACCAATGAGTTGCCGATGGTCGATCTGGCCGTCGTGCTTGATTTCGTCGGTAAAATTGAAGCCGATGGACTTCAGACTCTGACCGCTCAGGAAGTCGCCAGGAGGATGGATTTTGCTTCCGCAACGTCGACGCCCTTTTACAGGCGTACGGTTGCCGCAAAGTTATTCGGTCTGCTTGATACTACGCAAGGCGTTAACCTGACGAAACTGGCTCTGGATTATTTCAAGCCAACGGATGACGAATCCAAGGTGGCTACATTGGCTACTGCTATGAAAAACGTCGTAGCGTACCAGAAGATTTTGGAGCGTTATTCTGAGAAGCGACTGCCGCAGGTAGACATCCTCGCAAATCTCATCGAGCGAGAGTTCGCCCTAAGTTCTGATGCTGCAAAAGTGTGCGCTGGAGTGTTCGTGAATAGTGCGCGACGAGCAGGGCTCGTAAAAGATGGCGGCGTGCTGTCGATGGCGTTGGCCCAACGATCTTCGTCCGCATTGTCTCCTGAACGAGGATCAAGCCCGTCTCCGAACGCGCCGTCGATTGTTCCGTCAACGGATTCAGAATCGCATTTTCTGACGCTCGACGCCAAGCATGGCCGGCGCGTGGTGCTTCAAGCTCCGCCGATCATTACCGAATCCGAACTAAAGCGCATCCAGAATTGGCTGGCGGTGCAGTTTCACGTTGTTGATTCGCTGGACGATCCTGGCACCGCCGAGAATAAGGACGTTGAAACTCCATCGTAATTTTATGCGGTTAACGCCTGTTTCGCAAAAGGATCTGGTCAAACGTCTTCGGATGTTGGATTGGGAAGGTCCCGAGTACAGGAGTGACCATCCTTACATGTTGAAAAAAGGACATCCGCCGCTAAGGATTCCTAATCCACACTCCGCAGACGTTTCGGTGGATTTACTCGCTAAGATTCTGAGACAGGCCGGAATTTCCCGAACCGAATGGCTCCAAACGCGTTAAGCCAATACAAGCTGCGGTTTTCGCGCGCCTCTCAAAGCTGGCAAGGGTTTGCCTTGCTCAAGTTGAAGCTCGATCCAACCTTTTAGAACTTGGCGAAGCACCCTTTTAGCTTCTGCCCGCGTTTTCCCATCAGCCCAAGCACCACGAAAAGCCGGCACCTCAGCGTATACCTTGGCGCCCTTGTCGATTGTCTGATACTTTGCGGTTTCCAAGGCCGCTGAGATGTAATCGTCAAGAATCCTAAAACTCTTCACAGGTAAAAGGATAGCTTGTGGTGGGCCAATCCGACAAAGACTTACTGCGATGTGGATCAACGCATATTTTATGCGTCAGTAAACGTAATTCCTTCTTGCTCTAGGCCGTTGGCCTACCAAGAGCGCACAATCTTCTTTTCAATTAGTCCCACGTATCGACGCTGGGCGACTTTCCAAATTTTATTGGCGTTCGAGGTCACGATGACGCCTAGTTCACGCCAATTCTCTTGGATAGGTACCGTCGCCGGGTGAGCAACAGCATTACGAGATGTTCTTATATGATGTAATAGGCTTTTAATGCTTTGGCTGATAATTGGACTCTTATCTGTTCTCCAACGAGCTCGCGAGAGACATTCTATTAGATCAAAGAAGTCTTCTTCCGCCGCTGGCTTGATTACGCCTCGTGTGTCAATCAAGAGTAGCTTCTTCTGAGCAACGGCGTGAGCACGCCTTCTAGCCCGCGCCCCGCGCTTAAGAAACCCGCTTCTTCGAGACCGACAGAAAACTGATCTCTTGCAACAATGAAGTCGCGCTTTAAGACATCAGGAAAATCGCGATCAAGTTGGTCTAAAAGGAACTCTTCCGTGCCGTTTATGGCATTTTGCAAACCGTTGTAAAGTGTCCACGCCGGGGCCACCAACTCATTTAGTTCATCGTGAATTCTATCGCTGCCATCGTACCTATCCCAGTTTTCTAGAATGTCCTTCTCGGGAAGAAAGTCGTCCGCCTCATATGATTGGGCCAGACCTTTTGCATACATGAGGACTTCTTCGCCGTGCTGACAAAGATCGATGCAGATTCCACGAGCCGATGGGAGAGCTGAGTCCGAGTCTTCACTAGGCCTCCCGCGGTCGCCATCGTATCCAAGTTCGCTTAACTGATGCGCTGCCGCAGACATTGTGTCGGCGCTTCGTTGAAGTTCCGTAATTTGATCGAGAAGACTTTGTGATGTGCGGTGACGGAACAGATTTCTTTCGACGTATTGCGCTTGGATGTAGTCCGAATACTCTTCGTACGATGTCCACGGTAAGATTATGGCGCCACCGTCGCTGATGGATTTGAGAGGCATCTCCAGACATAATTAATGGGCTCCAAAACGAAACCGCAAGATCGACATCTAGGTCATTTAGTCCCCGATGGAAAGTTACGCAGCGGTAGGCGGTGCTCACATGCTGCCGGGGCGCCGCGGAATTCAAATCCGCAATGCCCGAACCGGGATCGATGCGGGTGGCGCGGCGAGCCGGGAGAAAGCAGGCGATGAGGGCGACGGCAATCAAAATAATCAGGGCTACGCCGAACGCGATTGGATCGCGCGGAATCGCTTTTACGACCAAAGATCACAGCTTGGTCAAACTCGACTGGTTAAACCAGTCGAGTTAAGTATCCCTCTTCGTGGCAGTAAATAAATGCAATGCAGTCCGCAATCGCGCATTGGGCGATCGCAGCCGGCGATCGTCGTTGTAGGCCTATCGAGATCACTTGCGTCGCCGTCGGTGGGCCGGAAGCTGGACGCGCGGAAGCCGCCCGCTTGTTTGGACGATGTTCAACAGATGTGAAAAGAGCAAGTGCTCCCGGTTTGCGCGATAGAACCGGTGATATCCATTGGACCAGCTGGTGACGACACCGATCGCTCTCAGGTTCGCCAGCTCTTCTTGAACCGTGCGAAGCGCGAGGCCGCTCATGCTCGTCAGCTCGCGAACGTACCGCTGCTTTTTTGGATTAGTAAAAAGAAGCCTCAAGATCTCAGCGCGAACCCTTGGAAATAACAGGTCCAGAACTCCAAACTGTGTTTTCATCGGCAATCAAGGCATTCTTCAAACTCGACTGGTTAAACCAGTCAAGTCTAAAGGCACGGGTGTAAAGGGAACCTCTTGGTAAATACCGTGCCCTCGAACTGGCGAGCTTTGGGAAAGTCAAACCAGCTTTTAATGATCTTGACGCTTTCGGATATTCCGATATCGTAATGTTCTAATGAAGACGCTTCTAATGATCTTGGGATGCGGTCTGATGCCGATTCAGCTTGGGGCGGCGGGTGCTGCCGGAGCAGCCGCCCTGGAACAACGGACGCAATCGTTCACGATTATGTTGAAAGGCGCGGTCGCTGACGTGACACCATTTTTCGGGCCGGTGCGCGAGGCGGAATGGGCGCCAACTTGGACACCGCGTTTCATTCACCCGGCGGAGGGCGCGCAACGGGAGGGGGTCGTGTTTACTACCACAAGCGCCGATGGCAAGGACCGACTTTGGTTGCTCACGGCCTATGACGCTAAAGGCGGCCGGGTGGAGTACGTGTTCGTGGTGCCGGGTTTCACGGCTAACGAGATCAAAATCCAAGTAATTCCCACCGGCGAGGGGCAGTGCAAAGCAACGATCACGTATCGGCATTCTGCACTCGCGCCGGAAGGGAATAAGGAGGTCGCGAAACTGGACGCGCATTGGGCAGAACAACAACGTGTTCACTGGGAGACAGCAATTAATCAGGCGTTAGCGAAGGGAGGCGCGCATGACTGATTTGGAATTAGCGCGCGCTCTCGAGCGGGGCGAGATCGCGAACGAGAACTTCCATCATGCTTCGCACTTACATGTTGCCTGGGTTTATCTCTCTGAATCGTCATCCGTAAAAGAGGCCGCCAGTAAAATGCGCGAGACGCTGCGAAGATTCGCGTCTTCTGCCGGTAAATTGGAAAAATACCACGAGACGATCACGCTGTTTTGGGTGCATCTCCTCGCGCGTGCGCACGCAGCCGATTCCGGCAAAACATTGGAGGAAATCGTTCATGCGAATCCGAGGTTGCTGGAAAAGAATTTTCCACTCGCTTATTATTCGGCGGAGCGGCTCTTCAGCGAAAGCGCGCGGACTTCCTGGGTGGAGCCAGACCTGAGACCGCTCTCCGTCGATGCCACTGCATTTTGTTCATCCAGTTCAGCGGGCCACACATCGGATCGGGCTTTATCTTGATGATCTGCGCGAACGCGGATTGACGCAGGGCGAAGCGCACATCCTGGCGCTGCTCGCGCATTCGGCGCCGGCGAACGTGGCCGATCTCCATCGCGGCCTCGCGCACAAAAGATCGACTTTAACCAGTATCCTCGACCGTCTCGCTAAGCGTGGTTTGATCACGCGCGAAGTAGGGAAAACGGATCGCCGCACATTCCTCATCATGCTGACAGCGAAGGGCCGAAAGCTGGCCGGGCGCGTCAGCCGCCATTTGTCCGATCTGGAACGAGCCGTCGTGCGGCGCGTGAGCGCTGCCGACATGAGAGGATTTAACAAAGTTGTGGCGGCACTGGAACAGGAAGCCGATCAGCGGACGCGCGCGCAACGCCGCTAATGTATACGCCCGGCGAACGACGGGCGTGCCGCGGAATGTCTGACTGCGACGGTGATTTCATGCATCATAAGCGCCTTAGGATGGCCAAGAGGTTGGTCGCGCGGTCGAGGAATTAAGTTCGCAGGGCGCGGACCGGATCGATGCGCGTTGCGCGCCAGGCAGGCAGAAAGCAGGCAATCAACGCAACCAGCGTCATTACAATGAAGGCCAGGCCAAATGCGAGCGGATCGCGCGGACTAACTTTGTAAAGCAGATTGGCCATTAAACGCGTGAGGATCACCGCGGCCCCGGCGCCAAGGAGAATGCCTCCGGCCGTAAGTCGAAGGCCACGCGACATGACCAGTCGCAAAAGATCTTTCATGCCGAGCGCCGAGTGCCATTCGCAGCCCTAGCTCGCGCGTGCTTTGCGAAACGGAGTAGGACATGACTGCATAAAGCCCGATTGCAGCGAGGAAGAGCGCCATTCCACCGAAAATTGCCAGCAACGCTACCGCCAGGCGTTGCGTGTAACTCATGAGATCGACTTGCTGCTGCAAACTGATTGCGTCCAGCGGCGCGAGATTTGGATCGAGCGCGTGGATTTCGCGGGCGAGCGCGTTCATGATCGCGGCCGCGCTTTGGTCCGTCCGAATGATGAAGCTGTTTTGGACGAAAAAGTTCTGGCGAACCGGCACGTAAAAAAACGGCATTGGGCTGCTCGAGTTTCGTGCGGTAGTTCGCATTTTTTGCCACGCCGACGATCTCCATCCATTTGTCTTTAACCTTGAGTCGTTGACCGATCGCGTTTTTCTCCGGCCAATATTTTGCCGCCATCGTTTCATTGACGATCGCGACCGGTGGCGCGTTTTCGTCATCATTGCGGGTGAATTCCCGACCGGCAACAATCGGAATCCCGATTGTGGCAAAGTATCCTTCGCCAACTTGATTGTAATCCGCCGCAACCTGCTCATTGCGCGGCGGCTGATAACCTTCGATCTCCAGTGGTGCTGATGAGTAAACCGCATAGCTGAACGGCCTGACCCGCGCCAATGCTGCCGATTGAACGCCGGGAAGTGCCCGGATTCGCTCGAGCAATTGTTCGTAAAAAATTTTGGCCCGATCGGGTTTGTAGCCGGCAGAAAAAAGATCTGCCGCCGACACGACGACGTTTCGCGTCGAAAATCCCGGATCGGAATTTTGCATTTGCACCAGGCTTCGGAGCAGTAATCCAGTTCCGGCAATGAGCACAAAACTCAGCGCCACTTGAACGAACACAAGCACCGAGCGCAGTCGCGATCTGCCGCTCCCGCCTACCACTCCGCTGCCTTCACTTTTCAGCGCGCCCGAAAGATCGACATGGCTCGCTTGAATCGCAGGTATCAATGCGAACAGCATTGTCGATCCGATGCAAACCGCGACGCTTAGAGCCAGAACACGCCAGTCGAGCTGTCCGGGATAATCAATTGTGATGCCTGGAGTGCGGGACGGAGAGATCAGCACGAGAGCGTTACGACACCAGTACGCGACCATGATTCCACCGGCGGCTGCGATCAGAGAAAGAAACACGCCTTCGGTGAAAAGTTGTTTAATCAAGACGCCGGCGTCCGGCGCCGAGTGCCAGGCGCATTGTCATTTCATGACGACGCAATAACGATCGAGCGAGGAGCAGATTACTCACGTTCGCGCAGGCGATTAAGAGAACGAAAAACGCGACCCCGGTTGTGATCGCCAGCGTGGGCGACAGATTTCCGACGGCGTTGAATGGCGTTTTCCAGAGCGGAAAAATTCAAAGCCGTGCCCGCGGTTTGTCTCCGGAAAATCATTCTCGAGGCGTTGCGCGATCGATGAAAGCTCGGCTTGCGCCTGTTGGCGGGTAACGCCTGGTTTTAAAAACGCGTAACCTTCAATCCAGCGCGCCCCGCGGTCTTCGAGTTTGTAGCCGGTCGAATCGAACGTCTCCTGCATCGACGTCGGCACCCAGAAGTTAAACGAGTATCCGATGAAAGTGCCGTGAAATTTTTCCGGCGCGACGCCAATGATCGTGTGTTGAACGCCGTTGAGGATATTGCGTTTTGCCGATGATCGTCCGGGTCGCCCTTGTAGCGGTCCTGCCACGTTAGGTAACTAATTACCGTGACCGGATGTGCATTGCGTCCGTCCCTTCTTCCGGCCGAAACCGCGGCCAAGCATCGGCCGAACACCGAGCGCGTCGAAATAATTTGCCGAAACGATTCCACCCGAAGCCCGCTCCGCCCGATCGCCATGCTGAGCGTCGTGCCCATGATCCGATCGACAATGAATGACTCGAACAGAGTTGAATTTTTTTGGAGATCGAGAAAGTCGGGATAAGAAAGGCCTTCGCTTTCGTAGTTCCTTGCCTGGTACCAAACAGCGCGACCATTCGGTCCTGGTGTGCGACCAGGGGTAGGGGCGAATCAAAATTCCTTCGATCCAGCTCATGACGGCGGCGCTTGTGCCGATTCCAAGTGTGAGACAGAGGATTGCCAGGATCGAGAATCCGGATTGCGGCAAAGCATTCGAACGCCGAAGCGGAGATCTTGACAAATTCCTCCGGCCACACCAGATGCGCTCCTCGCGCGCGATCTCCTTGATCTGTTCGACTCCCCCGAACTCGCGAAGCGCGGCGGTGCGCGCCTCGTTCGGCGACATTCCCGCAGCGATGTTTCGCTCGATTAAAAGATCGACATGTTGCCGGATTTCTTCGGTTATCTCGGCGTCGCAATTTCTTCGCAAAAGACCGAGCAGTCGAGAAAACCAGGCGCGCAGTTGCGGCATACTTGTTAGGCTCCGGAGAAAACGAGATCGATTCCTTTGGTGATGCGAGACCAATGTTCCTTTTCGGCCGCTAATTGTTTACGGCCGGCGGCGGTCAATTTGTAATACCGAGCTTTGCGATTGTTATCAGAAACGCCCCACTCAGCTTTGATCCAACCCTGCGCCTCCAAACGATAAAGTGCTGGATAAAGCGAGCCTTGCTCCACGCGAAGGATATCCTCGGACATTTGCCGGATTCGATCGGCGATTGCGAGCCCGTGTCGCGGATCGTGCTGGAGTGCTTTTAGGATCAACATGTCGAGGGTGCCGTAAACGAGGTCTGGTTTTTCTTTTGCCATAAATCTTTAAACCTAGACAGTCTTGGTGAGGAACCGTTCAATCTTTTCCCTAGACTGTCAAGGTAAGAGATCACCTCGAACTAGCGAGGCAGCAAGATGATCAACGCCAAGATCGACATCGTCACAAGAACGAGACCGGCGTAGACGATGCGGTCTTGTAGACGCGCGCGGCGCGCGGCTTCCGCGTAGGGAATGCGCGTGAAGGTGACCATGGTATAGAGCGGCAGATAGATGCCGGGCAGCAAAGCCTCGAGGAAGTGATCGAGCTTTTTCTTCGCGCGGAATGCTTTGGATGCGGTTTTGTCGCGCATCTCGATAAAATTTTCGACGGCGAGATCAGCCAGCGCGTCGGCGTTCTCTTTCCGTTGCTCGAAATACTCGGCGAAGGCGCGTTGTCGATCTTGCGGAAATTGGGCTAGGCATTCGTCGAGCACGACGCAATCTTCGAACGCGGCGTTCATTCCCTGGCCATAGAACGGCACGACCGCGTGGGCAGCGTCGCCGACGAGCACGACCTTGTCTTTGTAAAACCAGGGCGCGCACCGAATCGTAACCAGCGAGCCGGTTGGATTACTGCAGAACTCCTCAAGGAGATTCGGCATGAGCGGCACGGCGTCGGGAAATTCTTCGTCGAAGAATGCGCGGATGTCGTTGCCGGTCTTGGTGGTCGCGAAGCTGCGCGGCCCTTCGAATTCCCAAAAGAGCGTGCAGGTGAACGAGCCGTCGGGGTTCGGCAGCGCGATCATCATGAAACTTTTACGCGGCCAAATGTGGAGGGCGTTCTTTTCCATTTGCCATGAACCATCCGGCCCGGGCGGGATGGTCAGTTCTTTATAGCCGTGGGCGAGATAACTCTCGTCGTATTCGAAACGGTCCAGCCGCAGCTGCATCGATTGGCGGACCGCCGAAAACGCACCATCGACGCCGATGACTGCGTCGCCGGAGGCGACGACCGGTTGAGAAGCTGAGGAGTTGAGCGATTGAGCAGAGGAAGTGCTGAGCTGAGCGGTTGCAGAATCGAGATCGACGTCGGTGCAGCGATGATTGAAATGCACGCGCACATTCGGATAGCGCTGTGCAGCCTCGATGACGGTTGTGTTCAACGCCGCGCGCCCAATCGAGTTAATGCACTTGTTCGGATCAACATCGTACGGCGCGAAATGCAGCGTGCCTGAGCCCGCGCCTGCGGGATGGATCATTCGGCCGCGCATCGGGATCGCGTGCTTGAGCACCTCATCAGCGATACCGAGTTGCTCGAGCGCATGAATCCCGCGCGTTGAGAGCGCCAGGTTGATCGAGCGTCCGCCAACGAAATTGCCCGCGCGCGGGTCGGCACGGCGTTCATAAAGATCGACCTCGTATCCGCGCCGTCCCAAGTACGCGGCGAGCAGTCCCCCGGCTAGGCCACTGCCGATGAGGGTGAATTTTGGGTTCATCGGTCAGGTAGCGAACTCGCCGAAAACATGTGTGACTTTTGTCGTCAAAGCGTCAGTCATGGTAAGAGCAGAAACGTCCAACGCCCAACGCTTAACGTCCAACGCTCAATGGAAGCAGCGCATCTTCTGACTCAATACGCTGGATTTGCCGCTAAAATCTTTGCCATAATCAGATGTCGGACGGCTAAAGCGTCATGAGGATCCTGTCAGTCAATGTTGCATTGCCGAGGGGAGTGACATGGCAAGGGAAGCTTGTCACAACAGGGATTTTCAAAGAACCGATCGAAGGGCCGATCATGTTGCGCAGATTAAACGTGGATGGCGATCAACAAGCTGATCTCACTGTTCACGGCGGCGTGAGTAAGGCGGTTTATGCTTACCCGTCGGAGCATTACGGCTATTGGCGAATTGAGTTGCCAGGAGTTGATCTGCCCTGGGGCATGTTCGGAGAAAATTTTACCACTGAGGGATTACTCGAGGAAACTGTCTACATCGGGGACAGATTTCGAATCGGCGACGCTGAAGTCTTTGTCACTGAACCACGAATGCCCTGCTACAAACTGGGCATCAAGTTTGGCCGGGCTGATATCATCAAGCGGTTTCTGGCCAGCCGCCGCACCGGTTTCTATTTTGCCGTGGCTAGCGAGGGGACGCTGAGTGCTGGCGACGCTGTCGAATTCATCGGACGGGACCAGCAAGAAATTAGCGTGGCCGACATCATTCGTCTTTATGCCTTCGAAAGAGGCGATGTGAAAGGGTTGCGCCGAGCTATCGGGGTCGACGCGCTTCCTGGGAGCTGGAAGGGCTATTTTCAACATCAGCTTGAGAAGCAGATTGGTTAGTTCTGACGAGAATTTTTGCATATGTCGAATAGGCGTTTGTCTTCAAACTTCTGTCGCATCGCATTTCTGGCCGTGGTTGTTTGCCTTTGCTCATGCGAGGCCAATCTCTTCGGTCCTGATTTGAAGGAGATTGCTGGCGGCTATCGCTTGAAACGAGGCGGCGATGCCAACCAATTTGCTCTTACAATACCGAATGAGAGCGGTGGTCTTATCATAGATGAAATTGGCTGGCGCAAGCCGTTCATCGTCGCGAGAGGTTCAGGATCAGAATATTGGGACGTTATCAATACTGCACGCGCTCAACATATTCGCGTCAGCGAGCTGCAGCGAAAATCAGATCCGGTTTATGAATCCATTCACATAGAACCCGCGGAATTAGCCTGGAGGGACCTCGACCGGCGAAACAGACTCTGGTAGTTTGGCGTGTTGGGTGGTCGTTCACGGTTCAACCCGACGCGCGAAGGGGGGAAGTCTTCGCGGGTTATTTGGAGATGAGGGAAGCCACGTCGGATTCGAGATTCCAGGAGATTATCGTGAGCGCGGTCATGTCGGAACGCGGTGCGCGGCCGGCTGGACGTGTAGGTTCGAGGCCCGCGGCCTGCACCAATCCGTGGCTTATTTGGCGCCTCTCTGCACGTCACTCGATCAGTTCTAATACCTTCTGATAGCGTGGGTGGCTTCGGAGTGGGTCGAAGTCGGAGTCGTGCTTGATCCACGCCTTAGTCTCGTGATTGGCGTGCGGGAGCAAACGCTCCAGCAAATCGAAAGCCGGTTCGATATCGCCCATGAGCGAGTAGACGCAGGCAACATTGTATTGAGTGAGAACGTCGTCAGGGTCGATGGCTAATGCTCTCGATAGCCATTCCTTGGCGCGGTCCGTTTCGCCAAGCGCAAGGAGAGCAGCAGCGCCCAGATACGCCGGCCTCGGATTCTCAGGGTGAAGAGTGAGTTCGCGCTCTGCTCGTTGGATACCTCTCCGTGCGGCGTCCTCTCTATCCCCATCGCGGCCAAGCGACCGATAGATTTGAAGCAACAGGATTAGCGATTGATAGTCGTCCGGCTTAATTTCGGCGGCATGCTCGAAAAGCCCGGCTGCCCGCTCGAACTTGCCCTGCGCAAAGCAAGCACGGGCACAGAAGTAATGGGCTTCGAACGAATTCGGGTCGAGCGTAATTGCTTGTTCGAATTCCGCCATCGCTTCGTCGTATCGTTGCCCAAGTGAGAGCGCGAGCCCTCGGGAGGCGTGCGCTTCGGCGAGCCCGTTCTCCAGAGCCAGCGCCTTCGCGCTCGTAGCCAGAATGCTGTCGATCGCAACATCCATATGATAGTGCAGAAATAGGAAAGAATCGCAGTCAGCAATCCCGGCGTAAGCGCGTGCATAAAGTGGGTCCAAGTCCACGGCTTTGGCGAACATCCGCCGCGCTAATTCATAATAGGACTTCGAGTGCCGGTGCAGGAACTGTCGACCTCGCAGGTAATAAGTATAGGCTTCGACGCTGTCCGTTGGCGTTTGTCCGATGGACTTTTTCTCTTGGGGCAGCAGTTTAACTTTCAACTGCTCGACGATGGCGTGAGTGATGTCGTCCTGGATAGCGAAGATATCGGTTAGGTCGCGGTCATAACGGTCGGCCCAAACATGGCCGCCGTCCTTGCCGTTGATGAGCTGTCCGGTGACCCGCACACGCGACCCAGCCTTTCGAACGCTTCCTTCCAGAATAAAGGCAACCCCAAGTTCTTGACCTACCTGCTGCGTCTTTACGGGTTTGCCCTTGTAGGTAAACGCCGTGTTGCGGGCGACAACGAAGAGCCCGGACACCTTCGACAGATCGGTGATGATGTCCTCGGTGATGCCATCGCTGAAATACTCCTGCTCCGGGTCGCCGCTCATATTGTCGAACGGCAGGACGGCAATTGACGGCCTTTCCAGCTGTTCCTGTTGCGCGGGCCCTGTCTCCTTAGTATCCCAAGCGGCGTGGCTGCTCAGAGAGACGCTATAGACGTGAATCGGTCTCTCGATGTTCTTCAGGGCCTGCTCGCCCATATCCTCGAACGCGAGGTCCAGCCGGTTGCCTACCTGATCGCGGACGGAACCGGAAATCGTGATGCCCCCGGGTTTGGCAATGCTCTCCAAGCGCGCCGCCACGTTGACACCGTCGCCAAAGATGTCCTCGCCTTCGACAATCACGTCGCCAAGATTAACGCCGATACGGAATTCGATGCGGCGATCCTGTGGCACACCGGCGTTGCGATGGCGCATCCCGCGCTGAACCTCGGCGGCGCAGGCAACCGCGTTCACCACGCTTGGAAATTCCACCAGCATGCCGTCACCCGTCAGCTTGACGATGCGCCCCTGATGCTCGGCAATCTTACCGTCGATGAAATCCGTCCGAAGTGTCTTCAGTGCGGCGAGCGTGCCGGTCTCGTTAGCACCCATGAGTCGGCTGTATCCGACCATATCGGCGGCAAGGATAGCGGTCAGACGGCGTTCCATATGCGCTCAGAAAATTAGCTCATGAAAATGATCGAACAAGACTACTACTTACTTGGCAGCAAGCCATGGCGAATTAAATCATCCGATGAACAGGTTGGCGCGAGAACGAACCGCTCGGATGTGCGGCCCGGACCGCCGCTGCCAAAACGGCAGTCTCCGTTTCCTTTTACAACGAGAAACTGAACGATTGACCGCGAATCCACCTGCGCCGAGGCTACGGCGTGACAGGTTACGCGGATCTCATAAGTCGGTCGGCTCGCACAAGATTTACCAAGAATTCAGAAAATTGGCGGCGAGGATAGCTCTGACCTGTGAAAATCTGATCTGCGATGGACATCTGCCTGGCATTGCGGCTGCTGAACCAAGGTTCACGTTACGATGAAATCTAAGCCGCAAATGGCTGCAATTAAACCACGCGTCCACACTCTTGAGCTCAAAGCCATTTTGGTGGTGGATGACGACCAGCAGCTGGCCTCGGCTTTGCAGTGGATCCTGGCCGACGAAAATTTTCTCGTCGACGTCGCGTTCGACGGCAAGGAGGCCCTCCTCAAGGTTAAAGCCCATGAGTACGACGCCGTGATTTGCGACCTGAAGCTGCCGCACCTACGGGGGGACGAGTTTTACCTCAAGGCCAAAGAGATACGCCCATCTCTGGCAGATCGGTTCATCTTCATTACCGGCTTTGCCACGGATCCGAAAATCGCCCTCTTCTTAACCGAGCATGACGTCAAATACCTGGTCAAACCCTTTGTCGTCGGAGGACTCATTAACTGCGTCAAAGAGTTGCTCTGTTAGCGTGGAAGGTGAATCGGCCGCTCCATCGGGCGATGCTAGGCTTGGCGCACGTAGGCTTTTTTTTAACATCGAGCAAGGGACTGCTCGATCCACCTCACTGACGCTCGGGCGGGATTTTCGCGAAGCGCCAGACCTCTTGGAGGGTATTAGTCACTCGCACTGCCCGCGCTCGCGCTAGCTACCCTAGTTGCTTTAACGCCTGCCCGTGTCTCCGCTCGCGCGTGTTGTAGAGCGGCGTTGGCGCAGGGCGGTTTGCGCTGGGTTCACCGAAGTCGCAAATGCCAGCAGCTACCCATCTTTACTTCAATGTGATCTCGCGCAAAGTTTTCGTTCCGAGAATTTCGCGGATGTCGAGGCGCTTCACGGCGGTGGCGCGGCGTTGGTCTTCATTGCCCATGACCTTTTCGATGAGCGGATCCATCTTGTCGCGCAAGCCGTCTAGCGCGGCCATGTTGGGATACTCGACCATGATGACAATGTTATAGTCGTTAGGCCCCATCGCGTCGCCCTGAAGGATTTTATAATCGAGGATGATCTTCTGCTTTTTCTCCTCGTCATAAACCGGTTTTACCGTTCCACTTATTTGCCTTAGATAGTCATCGCCCAACCCCGCTTTGGTTCTAACCATAGTCATGGTCCAAACCGGACCCTCGACGTAAGGCGCACCACTAGTGCTTTTCGTCGTTGTCGTGGAAGTTGTCGAAGTGGACGTTTGCGCTGAGCAAACGGTCGCTGCGACAAAGGAAAAAGCGCTGATAATTAACAATCTTGTATTCATAAATGTGCAGCTTGATAAACTAGCGCCAGATACGCGAGAATCTATTTGTCGGTTCCAAACTGACTCGCGCGAATTGGCTCTGATAGACGCTGATGAGAACGATAGACCTCGACGCCATTCATGGGGCGCATGCGCGGATTCGACCGTACATTCATCGGACGCCTGTGCTGACCAGCTCGCGTCTCGATGCGGCAAGCGGCGGGTCGTTGTTCTTTAAATGTGAAAATTTTCAGAAAGTCGGTGCGTTCAAGGCCCGCGGCGCGACTAATGCCGTCTTCGCGCTCGACGAAGCGGCGGCGCGTCGTGGCGTGGCTACGCACTCGTCGGGCAATCACGCGGCCGCGCTTTCACGCGCGGCGAAGCTACGCGGCATTCCCGCGCACATCGTGATGCCGTCGAACTCAGCAAAAGTGAAGGTGCATGCGGTCGAAAGCTACGGCGCGCACATAATCTTTTGCGAGCCAAACGACGCGTCGCGCGAGGCTGCTTGCGCGGATGTGATTGCGAAGACGGGTGCGACGCTGATTCACTCGTTCGAAAACGAAGACGTGATGGCAGGGCAGGGGACAGCAACACTCGAATTTCTCGAACAAGCCGATGTCGATCTTCTATTGTGTCCGGTTGGCGGTGGCGGTTTGCTTTCGGGCAGTGCGATTGCGGCGAAAGCAATGCGGCCGCTAATCAAAGTGATCGCGACTGAGCCTGCAAACGCGGATGACGCCGCTCAATCTTTCCGCGCCGGTAGACGAATCGTGACGGAGAAGAAATTCACAATTGGCGATGGACTTCGCACGAATGTCGGTCAATGCACCTTTCCGATCATCCAACGTTACGTAGACGATATTGTAACGGTGAGCGAAGAAGCGATCGTGACCGCGATGCGAACTATTTGGGAGACGATGAAAATTATTATCGAACCGTCGGCAGCGGTTCCGTATGCTGCGGTTCTGGAAAAGAAGATCGATGTCGTCGGCCGTGCCGTCGGCATTATTTTGACTGGAGGTAACATCGATCTCGACGGGCTACCGTGGAAATAATAAAAAAGATGAGGACCGAAAATCACAGTTTTGGTCGCAACACTGGCCGTAGCAGCACTTTTCGCGCAGTCGGCCGGACTGACGATGAAGGCGATTGTGGTGCATGCCTTTGGCGGTCCGGATGTTTTGAAAGTCGAAGATCTTCCTCGGCCGGAGCCGAAAGAGAACGAAATTTTGATCAAGGCGATCGCAGCCGGCGTGAATCCGGTGGATGCCGGAATTCGATCCGGGCATTACTCGAAGTTTTTCGGGCCAAAACCGCCGTTCACTCCGGGTGCTGACGTTGCCGGAGTGGTAGAGAGCAGCAAGATCGACAAATACAAAGCCGGCGATGCTATTTATGCGTACCTGGACTTGGATCGATGCGGCGGTTACGCGCAGTACACGATTGTGAAAGACAAGGAAGCTTCTCCCAAACCGAAGTCGCTCACATTCGAGGAAGCTGCAGCGGTCCCGGTGGTCGCGCTGACCGTGTGGCAGGCGTTGGTGGATACGGCGAAGTTAAGCGCCGGTCAAACGGCCTTAATTCACGGCGGCTCTGGCGGAGTAGGGACTTTCGCAATTCAGATTGCGAAAGCGCGTGGCGCAAAGGTGATCGCCACTGCATCCACGCCTAACCAGGATTTGCTCAAACAACTTGGCGCCGATGTGGCGGTCGATTACACGAAACAAAAATTTGAGGACGTTGCGAAAGATGTCGATGTCGTGCTCGATTCGGTCGGCAAAGACACGCTGCAACGTTCCTATGGCGTGGTGAAAAAAGGCGGTTTTCTGGTCACGATCGTTGCTCGCCCAGATCCCGCGGAGTTGGAAAGACATAGCATCCGCGGTTCGTCTCTGTCGGTGGCGCCGAATTCGGACGAGCTCGCCGAAATCACGAAATTGATCGAGGCGAAGAAAATTAAAGTGATCGTGTCGCATTTATCCGGGTCGATAGCGCGCCCGGAGTAATCGAAATATTCGGCACCGACATGGAGGGGCTGGTGGATATCGCCCACGTAGTGCGCCAGCAAAATCACCGCGATTGGTTTTGTAATTTTGCGCTCGTTCGCCCCCGGAGTTTCCCCTCGTAGGACACTGATGCAATACGGAATCATGTGGACGACGTCCCATTTGCTCCGCCCAACTTTGCCGTCGGAATATTTTGCGTGTCCAAACACCGGCACGTCTGTGTAGTGAAACCAATGGTGCGACGGCAGCGCCGAGTTTGGATTATGCCTGGGCGGATTGGCCCGCCAAAAATCGCGCAGTTGTTTATCGATCTCCAAGTGGTCCGAGTAACGCGGAAATTGGTTCGTGTCGTCGGGTCCGTTTTTGTCCCAAGCCTTGATTTCATCGGCAATAACAGAAGCTTTCTCGAGCGTGATCCCGTCGATCAACGCACTGATTTGCGCACCCCCAGGCTTGCCTGCGAGAAGCTGATCTGCGATCCCGCCGACGATTTCGTGACCGATCGGACCGTAGCCGTGCGCTCCTGGAATGCAGGCTACGAGAATACCCAAAATTGCTCGGAGCCTTTTCAACGCCAGCAATGCCAAGTCCCCCAACAAATCGCTACGGGAGTGGAAATCGTCGCGTTAACTCGCGCACTTTTTCGCTCACGCGCGCCAACGCGCTTTCATCATTGCGATTGCTCAATGCCTCAACGATCAGATCCGCGATCTCGAGCATTTCTTCTTCTTTCATCCCGCGAGTTGTCACTGCGGGCGTTCCGATGCGGATGCCGCCCGGCTTGAAAATCGGATACGTGTCGAATGGGATCGCGTTTTTGTTTACGGTGATTCCGGCCCGATCCAGAACTTCCTGAGCTTCTTTTCCGTTAATTTCTTTCGGACGAAGATCGACCAGCATGAGGTGATTGTCGGTGCCGCCGGAAACAATTCGGTAACCGTGGTTCGCTATTCCGGCTGCAAGCGCTTTTGCGTTCAGCACGATTTGCCGCTGATATTCGCGGAATTGCGGGTGGAGCGCTTCGTGAAAACAAACCGCCTTGGCTGCGATGACGTGCATCAGTGGTCCGCCTTGCACGCCCGGGAAGAGTGTTGAGTCGATCGTCTTTGCGAATTTTTCTTCGCACATTACGACCCCACCGCGCGGGCCCCGCAAGCTTTTATGCGTTGTGGTTGTCACAAATTGCGCATGCGGAATCGGGCTGGGATGTTGACCGCCCGCGACCAAGCCGGCAATGTGCGCCATGTCGACGAAAAGAATGGCGCCAACGGAATCGGCAATTTGGCGGAGCCGCGGAAAATCGAATATGCGCGGATAGGCTGACGCGCCGGCGGTGATCATGGCTGGTTTGGTTTCTTCCGCCAACTTTTGCAGCGCATCGTAATCGAGAGTCTCCGTCTTTTCGCCCACGCCGTAATGCGTGACCTGATAAAATTTCCCGGAAAAATTCGCCGGATGTCCGTGGGTGAGGTGACCGCCGTGCGCGAGATTCATCGTCAGAATTTTGTCGCCCGGTTTAATCGCGGCGAAATAGACCGCCATGTTGGCTTGTGTGCCGCTGTGCGGTTGGACGTTGACATGCTCGGCGCCAAAGAGTCGTTGCGCGCGGTCGATGGCCAGTTGTTCGGCCACATCGACATTTTCGCAGCCGCCATACCAGCGTTTGCGTGGGTAACCTTCGGCGTATTTGTTCGTGAGCACGCTGCCCTGCGCTTCCATCACCGCGCGGCTGGTGAAGTTTTCGGACGCAATCAGCTCAATATTTTCGCGCTGCCGTTTTTCTTCTGCCCGGATGGCGTCGAAAATCTCGGGATCGACTTTCTGTAAATCGCCGCCGGGGGAAAATGTCGATCCAGCGGCTTCGCCGTGAAATTGTGATGGGACGTCGCTCATGAAATAAGAGCCTCGGCCAAAGCCCGACGCCGGCGCCAATTCGCTTTGTTCTACGAATGCCAGCACGCTTGGCAGGGCGTTTTCAATCGTGCGCGCGCAATCTTCATAAACTTCCCGGCCAAGACCGATGGGGTCCGGCACATCGCGCCAAACGGTGGCACCCGGCTCCTCAAATTCGCGCAGCAAAAAAGTCTTTTCAGCGCCGTGCGGAAAGAGCATGTGGATCGTCTCCAGATGCGCGCCAGTCATGGCAAAAATGTGAGTCGCGCGGTCGACCAGGGCGGACGTGAGCGGTTGGCTGCGTAAATTGCTGATGCTTACGCCTTCTTCTTCGCAAACCTGCACTGCGTAAAGGCTGGGCGGTTGCCCGCGCACCGCGTGCACGCCGGCCGACGCTACCTCGATATCTTTGCGGTTCCCGATCAGTCGTCGGAAGAGACCCTCCGCGATCGGACTGCGACAAATGTTACCGGTGCAAACAAAGAGGACGCTTTTCACAATACGCGTCGCGCGAGCATACGCAGAAATAACGTAGGGTCGAACGAAACCAAGTCAATCGAGTCGGAATTAGCGGCAAAGCGCCCCTTTTAGTAGAGTCGCACGATGCGCCGACTGTGGAAGAAACTTCGTTACCAGCTTGAATGGCTCGGATTGTTAGCTGTGGCGAAGCTTGTGCCGTTGCTCTCACGTAAGGCTTGCTTTCGGTTGGCGCTGGCCCTCGGCGCGTTGATGTCGATCTTGGATCGGCAAGGGCGAAAAGTTGCACTTGGAAACCTCGAAGCCGCGTTAGGTGATCAGGTGTCGATCTTGCAACGGCGCAAAATTGTTCGTAAATCATTTCAACACTTCGCGCGGACGATGCTCGATCTTTTGTGGAGTCCGCGGTTGACGCACGAAAATTTTTCGCGCTACATCGAGCTCGAAAATTTCGACGAACTGGTGCGGAGCGCTGGACCGAAGCGTAGTGTCTTGGTCGCGTGTTATCACTACAGCAACTTCGAATGGCTCAGCCTTACGTGTGGCTTTCTCGATTTTGCCGGCACGATTATCTCGCAGGAGTTTAAGAATTCGCTGCTCGATCCGATATTCAAAGAGATTCGCGAACAGTCCGGGCACGAGTTGATCCCGCGCGAACGAGGCATCGTTCGCCTTTACAAAACACTGCGGCGAAAAGGACGCACGGCGCTCCTTGTCGATCTTACAGTACCGCCGACTCAAGGGGCGGTCGCGATTGAGTGTTTCGGATTGAAAACAAGTGTGACTTCGGCGCATGCGTGGCTACATAAGCAGACCGGCGTGCCGATTGTGCCGGCGCATTGCGAGCCGCTCCCGGACGGACGTTATCGCCTGATTTTTCATCCAACGATCGACGACACAGGCGGAATGACCGAACAACAGATCGCGCAGACTTGTTGGAATTCTTTTGAGCATTACGTGCGGGAAAATCCCGGACCCTGGCTTTGGATGTACAAGCATTGGCGCTACAGACCCGCGCACCCGGGTCGGCCATATCCATTTTATGCGCAGCAATGGCGCCGTTTTGATGAAATGGTGAAGAGAGCTGAAGAAGCGGCACCGGAGAATACCCCGACGGGGTGAAGTTTGACAAAATCGCTGCGCGCTTCTCAAATAACGATTATGCGAACTGTTCACCGCTTGAATCTGCTTGCGGCAGCTGGGTTACTCTCGCTGCTGACTGGTTGTGAGACAGGGCGATTGCTGACTGGCGGCGGCGGGGCTTACCACGTGACCGCGTATCGGCCTAACGATCCTTCCGCTGTACGCGTGAAGGTTTCCCTGTCGAAGCAAAACATTTACGTGATGGAAGGCGATCGCTGTTTGATGGCGGTCGCGTGTTCTGTCGGCATCGCGGAGAAGCCGACGCCCAAGGGCAGCTTCACCATTTACTCAAAGCAGGAACATAAGCGCTCCGGATCATACGGATTCAGTGTGCAAGGTGATCACGTTGTTCCCTCAACAGGTGGCGGAGCCGGGCGTTACGTTGGTTATCCCATGGGGTACTGGTGTGAGTTTGCGCCCGCCTACGGGTTTCATCAGGGATTTGTCCATCCCAACCCGCGCACGCATGGCTGCATCCGATTACACGGCGAGGCCGCACCGAAGTTCTTTGCTCTGGTGAGCATCGGAACGCCTGTGAACATCGCCACTACGCAACCGGAGGACTCGACGATCGGACCGAAGGTGCAACGGGTCGATGATTCGCGCGCGCCCGATCCTGATCCGCGCTTGATGATCACGGAAGCGGCGTTCACCAAACCGAGCGGCCCATTGCTTCAGTAGTCGGAGCGGCGAAACGCCTGTTTTGTGAGCACAAACCTTATCTCCAGCGGAACGACGGCGCGCGAGAAAGTGAATTTGCGCACGCCGGATGTGATGGCCGCTGTCCAGGAGCAAGTCGAGTCACATTATCGTAGCGATATTGTCGAGAAAATCCGCCGCGCCGGCGGGATCATCCAGGCCGGCGATACGACAGTGCGTCTGGCCAAGCAATTCGGTTTTTGTTACGGCGTCGAACGCGCGATCGATCTCGCTTACGCCGCGCGCAAGGTTTTCAAAGATCGCCGGCTTTTTATCGTAGGCGAAATCATTCACAATCCCGAGGTCAACCAGCAGATCGCGTCGTTAGGCATCAAGAATCTCACCGGTAAAAATAAGCAGGCCGATATTTCCGAGTTGCAGCCGGACGACATTGTGATCGTGCCCGCGTTCGGCACCGAATTGTCGATCTTGCAGCAAATCAAGGAACGCGGCTGCCAGATTGTCGATACGACTTGCGGCGACGTGATGAGCGTGTGGAAACGGGTCCGTAAATACGCGAGCGAATCGGCCACTTCCATTATTCACGGCAAGGCCGAACATGAGGAGACCAAAGCGACCAGCTCGCGCGCGCTCGGCGACGGCAAAGGTCACTACCTTGTTGTCCTCACCCTCGCCGATACGGACTACGTTTGCGACTACATCCGCAACGGCGGCGACAAACAGGCATTCTGGGATAAATTCCGCGGCGCTTATTCGCCCGGGTTCGACCCGGACGTGCATTTGCAAACGGTCGGCGTGGCCAATCAGACGACAATGTTGCGGGGCGAGACCGAGGAGGTGCAACGGCGTATCCGCCAGGCAATTGTCGATCGTGACGGTCCTGAGCTTGCCGCGCAAAATTTTCGCTTCTTCGACACGATTTGCGGTGCAACGCAAGAACGGCAGGACGCGCTGCGTGAGCTGCTCAATGTGCCGCTCGATTTGTTGCTTGTGGTGGGTGGTTACAACAGTTCGAACACATCGCACCTTGCCGAAATGGGCGAGGAGAAATTGGCAACCTATTTCGTGCTCAACGCGTCACGTCTAGTTTCGGACGACGAAATCAAACATTACAATCTGCATGAGAAACAGGAAGTAATCGCGCGCAATTGGCTCCCGCGCGGTCGCGCCGTTATTGGCATTACGGCAGGTGCCTCCTGCCCGAACAACCTGATCGAAGAAACGCTGATTCGTCTCTTTGAGCTCCGCGGCATTGCGCGCGAGCAGCTCGAGCTCGCCGCGTGACGGTGGATCGGCCTCTCCGAGGACGGTGCTAAGCTAGAGCGGCTTCGCCGCCTAAACCTAACAACGCCTTCGGAGAAGGCATTCCGCCTCGAAGGTCGACGTCTTCACCCGCACGCGGGACGCGCCGTGCGAAATAGTCTTGTATGCGTGCGATTTGGAAAGGGAGCATCAGTTTCGGCTTGGTTAACATTCCCATTGCCTTGTATCCGGCGACTCGGGAGGCGGAACTCAAGTTTCGTCTCCTTCGCAAGAGCGACTTGAGTCCCGTGAATTACAAACGCGTCGCGGAAAAGGACGGCAGGGAAGTTCCATGGAACCAGATTGTCAAAGGCTACGAGTATGAAAAAGGAAAATACGTCGTGCTGAAAGACGAAGATTTTCAGCGCGTTGATCTCGAAGCGACCCAGACGGTGGACATCCAGGATTTTGTCGATCTTGACGAGATCGATCCGATGTTCTTTTACAAACCGTATTATCTCGAACCGCAGAAAGGCGGCGACAAAGCCTACGTGCTCTTGCGCGATTCGCTCCAGAAGAGCGGAAAAGTCGGCATCGCCAAGGTGGTGATCAAGACTCGCCAATATCTGGCAGGGGTGAAACCCGAAGATGGCGCACTGGTTCTCGAGCTGATGCACTTTGCCGAGGAACTCGCTGACACGAGCAAACTCTGTATCCCGAAGAAAGTGGAGGTCGGGAAGCGCGAGATGAACATGGCAACACAGCTCATCGACGGCATGAGCTCGAAATGGAACCCCGAGAAATATCGCGATGAGTATCGTGAAGCGCTCATGGAGGTCATTGAGGAAAAAGTCGAAGCGGGCGGAAAAGAAATCGAAGAGAAGCCAAAGAAGCCGCCGAAGCCCACCAAAGTGATCGACCTTGTCGAGGTTTTGCAGAAGAGCCTGGAACAAAGCGGGGCCGGCAAGAAAAGATCGACGGCAAAGCGTGCGCCAAAACATCCGCAGCGGCACAAAAAAGCCGCGTAGGTATCGCACCACTCGATTTTGGTATCGGCGCTCATAGAGTCGGATTTTCATCCACAGATTGCGCAGATTGTCGCAGCTTTTTCTTTGATCTCTGAATCTGTGTTAATCTGTGTAATCTGTGGATTCTGCCTCTGCGCGGGGGACTAAATTGGGCACTGTTCGTCGCGGCTACAGCCTTGACAGACTAGATCGAGATCGTGCAGCCTAACAACGCATGAACTCTCTTAATCGATTTGCGGACCCGTTTTACTGTATTACGCGGCTGATTGTCGGTTTGATGTTTGCCTGTCACGGCGGGCAAATAGTGTTCGGCATGTTCGGCGGGATGCCGGGTTCAGGCGAAATGATGATGCAGGTCGGCGGTTGGATTCAACTTGTAGGCGGCTTGCTGATTGCATTCGGGTTACTAACGCGGTTGGCCGCATTCATCTGCAGCGGCGAGATGGCGGTGGCTTATTTCATGATCCACGTGGCCAACGCCCCTACTCCGATTGCGAAGTTCTTCCCGATCTCGAGCGCCGGACCGCAATTTTCGAACAAAGGCGAACTGGCTATCTTCTATTGCTGGTTTTTCTTGTTCGTCGTGTTTTATGGCCCTGGACGCTGGAGCATCGACGCGCTGATCGGAAAAGGAAAAGCTGCAACGGCTGGCGCAGCATAATCGAACCGGAAATATCGACATCTAGTTGGTGAATGAAACCAAAATGCGCGCTCGGACGATTTCTCATCGGAGTTTTCATCGCTGTCGTTATGTGCGATCCCATTTGTAACGCCAAAGCCCAGGACTGGGCGAAGGAGCGACTCAACAAATCGCCACGACACGGCGAATGGGTTGAGATCAAATCGGGCGAACGCACGATCAAAGCGTTCATTGTTTATCCGGAATCGAAAAACAAAACTCCGGTCGTGCTTGTCATTCACGAAATTTTCGGCCTGACCGATTGGGTCCGCGGTGTGTGCGACCAACTGGCCGAGAACGGCGTCATCGCGATTGCGCCCGATTTGCTCAGCGGCCAGACGTTTGAAGATGCCGATGGAGCGCGGAAGGCGATCTCGGCTTTGCCGAAAGAACAGATCAAATCTGATCTCGATGCAGCGTCCAATTACGCGCTGAAGATTCCGGCCTGCAACGGAGCGCTGGCAGTCTGCGGATTTTGCTGGGGCGGTGGAGTGACTTTCGCCTATGCGAATGAAAATCCAAAATTGAAAGCGGCGTATTCGTTCTACGGCACCGCCCCAGATGACGCGTCCAAGGTCGCGAATATAATGTGTCCGGTTTACGGATTTTACGCCGAGAACGACGAACGCGTGGATGCCACGATTCCAAAAGCGCAGGAGCTAATGAAGGCTGCCGGCAAAAAATACGAACCGGTGATTTATAAAGGGGCGACCCACGGATTCATGCGCGAAGGCGAAGCCCCGAACGCGAGCGAACCCAACAAAAAAGCGCGCGACGATGCCTGGGCGCGCTGGAAAACATTACTGAAGGAATTGTAACGCGACGATCTTTGCCGCGACAAACATGGCGGTCAAAATGGGCGGCCTACATTTCGGCACCGTTCACATTTTGTCCCATTCAACCTTGCCAGTATCGAGATCGTAATATGCGCTAACCACGCGGACTTGAGAGGCGAGTTCGCCAAGCTGCGCACTCTTGCGAATTTTTTCGGCCACTTCTACGGCATTTTCGTGAACGGCGTTCTCCAGGGCGTCGCCTTGCTTGTTCTTCGCGACCTGGACTGCTGGTTGAATGTCGCGAACCAGAGCATTTACGTGGCCGGGAGCAGAATCGCTCTCCAATGCGGCCTTAACCGCGCCGCAGCGTTTGTGGCCAAGTACAACGATGAGGCGCGCGCCAAGATGCTCGACCGCATATTCGATGCTGCCCAAACCGTAATCATCCACCAGGTTGCCGGCGGTCCGGACAACGAACAGGTCGCCGATGTTTTGATCGAATACAATTTCGGGAGCGGTGCGTGAATCGGCACAGCCAACGACAACCGCGAATGGGTGCTGCGCTTGCGCCGTTTCAGTGCGCCGCGCCGCGGTCGGTTTGCTTGTGCTAACCTTGCTATCGGCGAAGCGCTTGTTCCCTTTGGTGAGTTTGACCAACGCGGCATCCGGCGACAAAGAAGCTTCCGGATGATCCGCGGCAAAGGCGACCACACCGAGAGCGAGGAGCAAAGTTGTAACAGGCAGGACAAGTTTTAGGATGTTTCGTTTCATTCGAAAATTACGTTGCTTCAAAACTAAAGCGGTCGACACCACTGATGCAAACACCAATAGTCTTGGTATTTGAGACTGCTCCTTTTAGTGCCTGATCATCTGCACGCGCTGATCGCAATTACCCTGCCGCGACAGTCGCACGGCTTTGACTCACTCTCACCGACCTCCAGAAAGTGAACGACGAGCTTGTGCTGAGCAAACCGGCGCCGTAATGGTCGGCAACAATCAGTAAAAGCGACCTAACAAGCAGCCGCCGTGAGAAAATGGGAGGGATGGCTCTCCGAGCCCTCCGTCGAATTTGTCGAACTCATTGTAGGCCAGGCGCACCTGTCGAATTAGAATGGCAGCCGTTGGTCACTGCGACTGCTGGGACATCAGCGGGAATTTGCTGCCGCTACAGCCAAGAAATCTCTGCCGGTGAGCATTAACGGCGTTTCACAGAAACGCCCTACAATCTTCCGTTCTCTATTTCGGCTTTGAGAGTTCGTCCACCAGCGGTTGCGCGTCGTAAACGTTTCTCAAAGCTTCGATGATGGCGGCAGCATCCACTGAGACTGCGCGCGCTTGTTTGTCGGTGAAAATGCAATCTAGCACCAAGGATTGAATGTTTCCGTCAAAAATGATGCCGACGAATTCGCCGGCCTGGTTTACGACTGGACTCCCGCTGTTGCCGCCGATGATGTCAGCGTCGGAGACGAAATTGAAAGGCGTCGTCAGAGCGAGCTTGTCTTTCTTTTCGATCCAACGCTGGGGCAGATCGAATGGTGGCTTGTTTTTGTGCTGATCGGCGCGTTCATACAGACCGGCAAAGTTTGTGAACGCGGGAACTTGTTTCCCGCTTTCTTCGTAGCCGCGCACGGTTCCGTAGGAAAGGCGAAGAGTGAAGGTTGCGTCGGGATAGTTGCTCGTTCCTTCGAGCGCAAAGCGTGCCTTCGCGATCTCAGCGTAGGCTTGCTGCTTGGTTTCTTCCTGCGTCTCGAAGACTTTTTTCGCCTGCCGCGCGGTGGGATCGATGGCGCGCGCGATGTCGATCATCGGATCGTGCGCAGCGTCGATGGCCGCTTTGCCGCCGGCATAAAGTTTTTTCCGAAGCGCGACGTCTTTCAGTTGCGTTCCTTTGATTAACTCTGATGCGCGCTCGACCGGCGATTTGTCGCCCAAAACCATCTTCACTAGCGGATGTTGCGCGCCAAATGCGTTGGCGAAGTCGGTGAACGAATCAGTTAGCGTCAGCAACTCGACATCGTCATAGATCGGTTGTGTAGAAAAAAGTTCCAATTCGAGGGATTCGCGGCTGCTATCGCGAAATTCCTCAAAGCGTTCGGCGTTTGGTTTTGCGCGTTCATCCGCGGCACGGACCAGCAATCGTGCATACTTGAATAACGTGCTGTAAAGAGCGCGCGGCTGCTGATAGATGCCGAACTTCACCCGCTCCACTTCGAGATAATGGTAAACCGGTGCGTTGCTCACGATTTCAGCCTGCGCCTTTTTGATGCGGTCGAATGCGCTCGTGCTCGGAGTTAGCTTCGGGTCTCGAGAGATTGCGTCGCGCAATTTTTGTTCGCGCGTCTGCAGCGCTTGCCAAATTTGCGGATCGAGAACCCCGGCAAGATACCCGTCATAGCGTTTGCGGTTATTTTGCACGCCGTAGTAGTCGTCCCGGACGCGGCGCTCATTTTCGAACGTTCGTTCGCCGAAGCTGTGCAACAAGATCTCGCGCCGTTTGAACATTCCCAAAATGCGCGGCAGCTCGCGATCGCGCATGTCCGCCAGCTCATTGACCGTCAGTTGTCGGTCCGTTTTGCCGGGATGCCCGCTGACGAATGTCAGTTCGCCATCAGTCGGGCCGCGCGGATTGAATTCTAAGTAATTGTCGATCTTGGCCGGCTGCCCGTTCTCGTAAACCCGGAAGATACAAATATCGAGGTTGTAACGCGGATATTCGAAATTGTCCGGATCGCCGCCGTAAAATGCGATCTGTTGTTCGGGCGCGAAAACGAGTCGAACATCGTCGTAACGTTTGTAGCGGTAGAGGTGATAAGCGCCGCCCTGGTAAAGGGTGACGACATCCGAGCGCAGACCGGTCTTGTCCTTGCTCTCTTTTTCGATCGCGGCAATGACCGCTTTGCGCGCATTGGTCGCCCGCTCGCTCGTCATTTCCGGCTTCACCGCGGCGCTGACGCGCGCGGTCACGTCTTCGATCGACATGAGAACGTTCAGCTCAAGATCGATACACTTCTTTTCTTCGGCGCGTGTTTTTGCGTAGAAACCGTCCCGGAGATAATTGTGCTGTTCGTCAGAGAACTTCTGTAACGCATCTGCGCCAATGTGATGGTTTGTGATGACGAGCCCGGTGGCGGAAACGAACGAGCCGCTTCCGCCGGAGTTGAATCGCACGCTTGCTTTTTGAAAATGGTCGAGCCACTGCTTCGTGGGCTCGAAATGATATTTTTCCTTGAGCTGTTTCAGCGGCGGCGCGTTGTAAAGCCACATTCCCTCGTCGCCAAACGCGCGATCGCTAAGACCGGCAACCAAAATCGAATAGGCTAACAGCCGAGGTAAAATGTTGCGCATGGCCGCAGCATAGATTGCGCGGTGGCACGCGACAACTCAGCGTCGCGACGCCGAAACTTTACGTGCCGACTGGGTTACGGGTTTTGTTGCTCTCGTCAATAGCGCATGGATCGGCCATGGCCTTAGTCAATCGCAAATCGTTGGGGATGTGCGCGGTCTGGCTGCGCTTGCGCGCGCGCAAGAAGCCGGGCAGGGCGCTGGCCGCCAGCAGCGCAATGATTGCGATAACGATCACGATTTCGACCAGCGTGCACGCCGCTCGCGCGAATTTCGTTCCGGCGAAGCTCATCCATAGTCCAAGACAGCGAGCCAGGTTCCACGGTTACAGAGAAGATCCCGATTGTGGACTTTGTATGAGCAGGTCCACAGATTTCCGGTGCCCTCCGGCAGCTGCCGGATCCCTCGCAGATTCTGGGGCAATCAGGGTGCAGAAAATCTGCGCAATCTGTGGAGGATTTAGAAAGGGGTCAAATCGAACATTTAATATGGGGCAATGGTTATCACGGGTGATTCGTCTGTCTGAAACGCGGCCGCTGCGCGGGATTGGCTGCGAACAACGCTTTTGAGCGGCGAATCCGAGCGCCTTGCGACAGAAAAAAGGAGCGCAACTCGGGCGTGAAGAAGGACGAACCGTCGGGTCGCGGATTGAAATCCAGGAGCAAGCGGCCGGTTGGATTCAGAAAACGAGAGCGGATGTCGTCGATGAAAAATTTCCAATGCAGCGGTGTCCACTCTTTGCCACTGGACGCGCCTTCGATGCGCTGGAAACAAATGCGGTGCGCAGCCACGAGATCGAATTTTCGTCCTAGGTCGGGCAGGGGAACGTTGGGATCGATCCGTGAAATCACCCGCGGCACTTGGAGAAGGGCGAGCGTCTCGCGAAAGAGCGGCTGGTCGTCCAGGTCGAGTCCAAGGACTTCATGTCCGAAATACTTGCAGACATAAAGGAAATATCCGCCACCGCAGCCAAGATCGAGAATGCGGCGCGGCGGAGTGCGATCGAGCCAGAGATCCTGCGCGCGTTCCACATTGATCTTGATCCAGTATGGAACGTCGGCGAACCGATTGATCTTCGGAAAATTCGGTCCGCCCGGATAGTGCTCGCGCAGTTTGGCTACTTCGGCGCGATCGAGCGTCGCCAGAATGCGGCGGGCGCTGACCGGATGAGTCGAGCGGCTGGCATGTTCGTAAACGCTCTCCAGCGCTTCGCGCGAGAAAAGCTTGCGAAACTTACGCGACAATTTCATTGCTGCCAGAAAACAGTGCGAGATTAAATGGCTTCCGCGAACTTTGGGGACAGCACGTCAAGGATCAACCCGCAACTTTGGACGACGATGCATCGCACTTTACTCGCAGTGGCAGCGTTCTCCTGTCGACGAGTCTGCTAGGAAAATTGTTTGGAGGCAGTAAGCATTAAGCGATCAGGTGTCGCCGAATAGGCGTATGGCTGGATGTTCATCGCTCAAAATCAACGCACTATTGACCAGGGCGACGTGTGAAAACGCCTGCGGAAAATTTCCGAGCTGCCGCCGCGCGACCGGCTCATATTCCTCGGAAAGAAGGCCGAGATCGTTGCGTAAAGCGAGCAAGCGCTCGAACAGCTCACGTGCCTCTTTTTTGCGGCCGATAAGGTGCAGACAATCGGCCAGCCAAAATGAGCATGGCAGAAAGACGCCTTCGTGCCCCGGCAAGCCATCGACATTTTCCTTGTCCGGTCGGTAGCGAAGAACCAAACCGTCTTGAATCAGGTCGCGCTCGATTGCTTCGATCGTATTGATGATACGCTCATCCTTTGCTGGCAAAAATCCCGTTAGCGGCATCATGAGCAAGCTGGCATCGAGCGAATCGCTGCCGTAGTACTGGGTGAAGGCTTTCTTCTGGCTGTTATATCCGCGGTCACACACTTCTCGGTGGATGCGGTCACGAACTTTGCGCCAGCGGTCGAGATTCTCGCCGACCGCGCACTTACACGCCTCCGCCAGCCTGATAGCACAGTTGAAGGCCACCCACGCCATCATTTTTGAATGAGTAAAATGTTTCCGCCCGCCGCGCACTTCCCAAATGCCTTCGTCCGGCTCTTGCCAGCTCGACTCGAGAAACTTCATCAGCCCTTCTTGCAGTGCCCATTCAGCCTCGTCGGTCGCGATTCCCGCGACCTGAGCGAGGTACATCGCAGCAAGCACCTCGCCAAAAACATCGAGCTGAAACTGCCGCGAGGCTGCGTTGCCAATGCGGACCGGTTTGGAGTTCTCATAACCGGACAGCCATGGCACTTCGAATTCTTCCAGGCGGCGCTCGCCGCGAACGCCGTACATGATCTGCATTTGCGACGGACTGCCGGCAATTGTCCGCAACAGCCATTCCCGCCAAAGTTTTGCCTCCTCGTTATAGCCGGCGTTCATGAACGCGATCAGAGTAAACGTTGCATCGCGGAGCCAGCAGTAGCGATAATCCCAATTGCGCACCCCGCCGATCTGCTCCGGCAAGGAAGTCGTGGCGGCCGCGACCAGACCACCGGTCGGCGCATAAGTGAGACCTTTGAGAGTGACGAGCGATCGGACGACCGCTTCGTCCCACGCTGTTTTCCGATGGCACTGCCCTGCCCATTGACTCCAGAATTTTTCCGTGTCGCGCAATGCATGATCGGCATTCACCGGTTTTGGCGGCGAGCCATGCGACGCAAACCAGGTGAGTACAAACGGAACGCGATCTCCCTTCTTCACTTTGAATTCTGCGACTGTCGTTAGGTCTTTTCCCTGGGTTTTGACTGGCGTTCGCAGAATCAAACCGTCTGGTCCGGCGATCCCTTCCAGGCCACCGTGCCGGTTCCGCACCCACGGCACGATGTGGCCGTAATCAAAGCGAACGATCAGCTCCATTTGCATCGGGACTTCGCCACGAATTCCTTCGACGATTCGAATAAGGTCGGGATTTTCGCCGCGTGGCGGCATGAAATCGATCAGACGAACTGTACCGCTTGCCGTCTCAATTTCCGTTTCGAGGATTAGCGTGTCGTCGCGATAGCGGCGGCTTAACTTGTCGATCTTATCATTCGGCCAAAATCGCCAGTGACCGTTCTCCGACGTGCCTAACAACGATGCGAAACATGCGCCCGAGTCGAACCGCGGAAGACAAAGCCAATCAACGCATCCGTCGCGGCTCACCAGCGCACCAGTCTGGGTGTCGCTCAAGAAGGCGTAGTCCTCAATTTTTGTTCTCTCTTCTGGCATGCGAAAGTAATAGACAAACTCCGAAGCCGCGGCGCAAATCGGTCGCGCGGATTTTATTGACCCGAACCCCTGCCTTCGTCATCCTCGCGGGTCGGGCAAATCCCGGGCACAACCAAAGTCAAAAAATAACCAACGAAAGGTACCAATATGAAGAAGTCTGTGAGTCTTATTGTCTGCATCGTGTTAACCGCCGCATTCACCGGGCTCTGTCGCGCGCAAAGTGATGCGCCTTACACCGAGGGGCCAGTTTGGCTGATAACCATGGTCAAAGCCAAATACGGCATGACCGATGATTACCTCAAAGGTCTCGCCAAGACCTTCAAAGGCACACTGGATGAGGCGAAAAAGCAGAATCTCATAGTGGATTACAAGATCCTTCTCGGCGATGCCTCCTCCCCTCATGATTTCGACATCCTGCTCATGGTCGAACAGAAGAACATGGCGTCGCTCGATAACGCGCGCGAAAAGTTCGACCCTATTGCCAGAAAAATCGAGGGAACACCCGATCAGCAACGCTCCACGGCGACGCAGCGTGTCGAACTTCGCGAGATATTAGGCAACAAGCTCATGCGCGAAATCACGCTGAAATAATTCTCCGCGGCTCGACCTACTCAATTCCCGCCGGTGAGGCCGCTCCTCACCAGCGGCAACGTCTATCGTAATCACGCGATTGTCGCTTCAATCAGCGGGATCGCTTATCAGCATTGCTACGATCTTTGGCGCTGGAATCGTTCGCTCGTTATCCGGTTTCGTGCGGTTTTTGCGAGGGAGCAGCGGCAGTGAGCGCAAACTTGCGCTTCCGGATAAGCATCAAATTTCGGATGTAAATGATGGAGTTCGGCAGATAAGCGAGAATGCCGACGGGATCCCGCCGGAAAAGAAAATACAGAAACATCATGACGCTCCCGGCGATGCTCCAAAACCAGAATGACACTGGAATCACACTCTCGCCTTGTCGTTCCGACGCAAGCCATTGCACCAAGAAACGCATCGAGAAAGTCGCGTTCCCGATGAAGCCGAGAATCATCAGATAACTCCAGTCGAGACCGAGAAAGCGATGTTCCAGGCCGATCCGTGTAACAGCGATGATGAAGTAAATATTCATAGGCAATTGAGCGATTCGTCGATCTTGTATCGGATTTTTCTCGATTTCATCCAGCGAACTGCAAGCAGATCGCGGAACGATTTGAACAAACGGTTCCAGATACCGTAATGGCTCGCACCCGACAAACGCGGATTCGTCGAGACCGGGACCTCGACCAAGCGAAATCCTTCCATTTTGATCAAAGTGGGAAGGAAACGATGCGCGCCGTTGAAGAATTTCACATGCGCTATGCACTCCCGTTTGAACACTCGATAGGTGCAACCAGCGTCAGTGATATTTTCGCCGGAGAGTTTGTTGCGCACCCAATTAGCGATGTGTGACGAGGCGATCCGAATCCAGTTATCTCCTGTGCCGCGTGTTGTGACCCGTGTGCCGCAAACGCAATCCGCGTGCTTGAGTGCGTCGAGCATGACCGAAAGATCTTTGGGGTCGTTTTGCAGGTCGGCATCCAGCGTGGCGATGTAGCGGCCGCGTGCGATTTGCATCCCTGCCCAACTCGCGGCTGATTCACCGCAATTGAATTTGAAACGCTGGACTCGAAGGCGCGGATCGTTGGCGGCAAGCCGCTTCAAGACGCTCCAGGAGTTATCGGTGCTGCAATCATCGGTAATCACGACCTCATAATTAATGCCAAGCGGATCCATGGCCGCATGAATCGCCAAGAGCAGCGGCTCCAAATTCGTTTCCTCATTGTGACACGGAATTACGAGGCTAAGCTCCACTGCGGTCATACGTAGGTATTAAAATTTGGCGGCAAAGCGCGTTTTGTTGGCGACGCGCTCGGAGATCGCGTTCGCTCACCAATCGAACGCGAAGGTGGATCGTGACCTCCGACCTGTCCGCGGTGGCGGAGCACGATGCGAAATAAATCGCCGAAGGCGCACTGTCCTTATGCTTGCAGCCTCCGCCGCTAAATAGATGCTTCATTCTTACCGAAGAATTCCAGAATTGAATCGCAAACATAATCGACATCCTCGACCGGCAACTCGCCGTAAATTGGAAGCGAGAGAATTTCTTTCACAACGGCTTCAGTCTTTGGAAGCCTTGGCAAATTCGAATAGATCCGTGTGATAGCCGGCTGCTGATGGTTCGCCACCGGATAATGAATACCGGTACCGATGCCTTTGCTCTGCAAGTAATCCGCTAACGCGTCGCGTTTCTCGGTCCGCACGACGTACATGTGGTAAACAGCGCGTGCCCATATCTTTTCAGGAGGCGTTTGCACAATTTGGCCGAGACGCTCCTTGTAGCGAGCAGCAACCAGTCGCCGGTGCTCATTCAACTTGTCGATGTTACGCAACTCGACTCGGCCAATCGCCGCCTGGATTTCGTTGAAGCGAAAGTTGTAACCAACAAACTCGTGGATGTATTTCGATTTGCGCCCGTGGTTTCGCAGCATCCGAAGCTTCTCCGCAACCGTCGTGTCGTTAGTCGTGATGCAACCGCCGTCGCCCATCACCGTGAGATTTTTCGATGGAAAAAATGAAAACGCGCCGGCCACGCCGATTGAGCCCACGCGCTTGCCGTTGAGTTGTGCGCCATACGCCTGTGCACAGTCTTCCACTACCCAGCATCCGTGCTTCTTGGCGACCACCGAAACTCCATCGAGATTTGCCGGATGGCCGTAGAGATGGACGGGAAGAATGCCGACCGTGCGCGAAGTGATCGATGCCTCGATAAGGTCAACGTCGAGGCAATACGTCTCGTCGATGTCGACAAAGACCGGCTTCGCGCCCCGATGAATCATCGGTTCAACTGATGGAAATGCGGTATGAGAGGGGACGATGATTTCGTCACCTGGTTTCACTCCCATCGCGTGATAAAGCATGGAAACACCCGCCGTCCACGATGAACAAAGAACCGCCTCCTTCGTGCCGATGTAATTGGCTAACTCGGCTTCGAAAGCATCGCATTCTTTAGCTAAAATATATGACCCCGAATCAAGCGCGCGGAGCGCGGCTTCTCGGACCTCTTCGTTCAGGAAAACTCGCGAAAGCGGAATCTTTTTCATTCCCCCACAACTGACCTTATAATTAAGCGTACGGTCCCAATCCGGTGCCGATGGCCCTCTCACACCGACAGGGGAAAGATGTCTCTTTTTCATAAAAACTTGTTTGCGCTGTTTGCGAGATGATTTTTCGGGCGCGATTCATTGGGCGATATCGACCCAATTCGCGGTGCGCGCCGATTCCAAAGCGGCTTCGACTACACGAACAGCCTCAAGCCCGTCTATTCCGTCAACCAGCGGCTGGCCTCGCTTTTCAATCGCATCCAGGAAGGCGCGCAACTCTGCGCGAAGTGGTTCTTCTGGTGGAAACTCCAGTTGACGCACCGTTCCTTCGAGGGCTTTTATTTCTGAACCATCGGCAACGTGGCGATTGTCGAATGTTCTGATCTTGTACTGCGCTACATTGTAATCACACACCGCCGATGAATCTTCACCGACGATTACGACTTCCCGCATTTTGCCCGGCGCGTGATAGCCCGCCTCCACCGTCGCCAATATCATAGCACCATCGCCACACTCATATTCGAGCACAATAAGGGATTCATCGTCCATGCCGCGCCCCAAGAAATCGTGTAACACAGCATGGACGCGACGCGGCGAGGTCCCGAGAAGGAAGTTGAAGAGATCGATAAAGTGAATGCTGTCGGCAAACGTAACACCCGTGTCCTGCCGGGGACGTTTAAAGCCGCTGAATTTTGCGCGTAACATCTTGAGTTTGCCGAACCGCTTCCGCGCTATTGCTTCGCGCATCCAAAGCGAGGCTGGATCGAACCTGAAAATGTGTCCCACTTGCAGGACCAAGCCAGAACTCTTCGCCAGCCCCGTTATTTCCTTCGCTTCCATCGAGTTCAAACTGATCGGTTTTTCGACGAACACGTCTTTCCCCATTCCTAGCAACTCCCGACAGATTGCGAAGTGTGTGTCTGCCGGCGTAACGACCACCGCCGCATCAATCTTGGAGAAAAGCGCGCCTGCGTCTGTACCCCGATGGCTTTGCGGAACTTCGGCTGAATTCAACCGCTGTTCGTCACGGTCGGCAACGAAAAGCTCGATCGGCATTGATTTTAGAATCCGCAGATGGTTCGCGCCCCAGCGACCCAAGCCGATGAGAAGAATCCGCTTCATCGATGCATTCTCGACAGTGTCACGGCAAGACTCAAGACCGGTCGTCCATGTTTTGCGTGATCGGACACGCAGCGCTGTGATGAGCATGCTCATCGAAATCGCACGGACGGCGAAAGTTTCCCTCAAACGGCAAATCCGTATGCCTCGATAAGATTGCGCCTTACCGAGCTCGTGTGTTTACGCAACGCCGCTTCCCCGCTGATTTGAGATAATCTTTGAGCGCGACGGCGTTATTGTGCTCTTTATCTTTCGCGCCGTACACGAGCGTCACTGTGCTATCGCGTGCTTGATCGAGAAGCTGCTTGACTGCTTTATCATTTTTATCCAATTCGCGCGAGTAATGCTCGCGAAACATGCTCCATCTCGACGGATCGTGGCAGAACCGCTTTCGCAGCGCGCTGCTCGGCGCAATTTCCTTGAGCCATAGATCAATCCGGGCCGAACTCTTGGACACGCCTCTGGGCCAAAGCCGGTCTACCAACACTCGAAGTCCGTCGCTTGGCGTAGGCGGGTCGTAGGCGCGTTTGAGTTTGATCTTCACCCACGCCTTAACTGCGGGCGCTTGCCATCGCTGTTTCCATTGTGGCAGAATATTTGCCTTGCAGAGCCAGGCCGTTGCATTGTGCGCGATGATGAAGGGCGGTCTGGCCCGCAGGGATGTTGCTGGAAGAGCCTTTCCAGGCCTTTAGCGCAGGCGCCTGTAGCGCGCGGCCGTAAGAGAAACTCAGCTTCCAAGGAGCGGCGCCCGCTTTGCAGATGGCGTTCAACCGCACCGTCGCATCCTCGTCACTTTGTCCGCCAGAAAGAAACACGATTCCAGGCACGGCAGCCGGGACGGATCGGCGAAAACAACGCAAGGTCGACTGCGCGATCTCGTCAGTGCCTGCCTGTTCCGGGCATTCCGTGCCGGAGAGCACCATGTTGGTTTTGAGAAGCAGGCGCTCGAGTGTGACCCGTTGATCGAACAATGCGGAGAAAACGGATTGCAATGTCGCAGTGGTGACTTCCTCGCAGCGCGCAATGGTGTGACCGCCGTTCATCAATACCTCCGGTTCAACGATCGGCACCAATCCCGCTTCCTGACTCAGTGCCGCAAAGAGTGCAAGCGACGCGGCGTTTGTTTGAATGCAAGCGCGGCTGGGGACACCGTCGCCGATGGTGATCACTGCGCGCCATTTGGTGAAGCGCGCTCCGAGTTCGTGATACTCCTTGAGCCGGTCGCGCAGACCATCGAGCCCCTGCGTCATCTTCTCGCCGGGAAAATTAGGCAGCGCGGAAGTCCCTTTGTCCACTTTGATGCCAGGAACGATGTTTTCCCTGGCGAGGACTTCTGCCAGCGGCGTCCCGTCTTTTGTTTTTTGCCGAATTGTTTCATCAAAAAGAATCGTGCCGCTGATGAATTCGCCCAGCCCTCGAGTAGTAAACAGCATTTCACGGTAAGCGCGCCGGTTCTCTTCCGTGGACGGGATGTTGATTGATTTGAATCTTTTTTCTATGGTCGGAAAACTTTCATCCGCCGCCAGGATGCCCTTCCCCGGAGCAATCAGCGCGGCGATTGTGGATTCCAGCTGAGGTCGCAATTCTGTCTTCATTTTTTTAGTGTCCGCATGAATGAAATCCTTACTTGATCGAATGCAACTGCCTGCGCCATCAGTTTTCAACCTTCGCGTGTACGTGCTCGCGCTGCTGGAGATCCTTGTTAAAAGGTGATCCGTTTTTGGATATTATGCGATCGATCACACAGAAATTTAAGTTACTAACACTTACGGATGTGATCGCCTGTCAAAAACCTCACGCAATGCTGCGAGGGCCGCGTGATATCCGCACATGCCGTGAACGCCGCCTCCCGGCGGAGTTGAAGAGGAGCACAAATAAACTCCAGGCAGTGGAGTTCGATAAGGCGTTGGACTGAAAATTGGCCGTGCAATCAATTGCAGGAGATTCGCTGCGCCGCCACTAATGTCGCCGCCGGTTAAATTTAAATTCGATCTTTCCAAGTCCGCGGGCGATGAGCTATGCCGTGCGAGAATACAATCACGCAAACCGGGGGCGAACCGCTCGATTTGTGCTTCGATCCGCGTAGACATGTCGATCTTGCAACCGAATGGAGCGTGACAGTAAGCCCAAAGCGTGTGCTGACCGCGCGGAGCCCGCGTTTCATCGAAAAGACTTTGCTGAGCGACGAGCACAAACGGGCGCTCGGGAATTTTGCCATTCGCGACTTCGCGTTCTGTCCTGGCAATCTCATTGATTGTGCCGCCGAGATGAATTGTGCCAGCGTGCTTACAAGCTTCAGCTTTCCATGGAATCTGAGAGCTCAACGCGTAATCGATTTTGAAAACGCCAGGGGCGTGACGAAAATTTTCTAAACGTCGGCGATATTGCGTCGGCAAGCGAGTTTCCGCCATGTGCGCGAATTGCCAGGCTGACATATCGAGAAGAAGGACGCGTGATTTCGGCAGGTCCTCGAAGCGGTCAATGCGCCGGTTGATTTCGATTTTACCGCCGAGCTCGCGAAGATAGTCGGCCAGCGCGTTTGCAATCGCTTGCGATCCGCTGCGCGGAATTGGCCAGCCGACGGCGTGTCCTGCTATTCCGAGCACAAATCCGAATGCAGACGAGGCCGGTGCCTCTAGCGGAAGAAAAGAATGCGCGGCGATCCCAGCGAAGAGCGCTCGCGCCGACTCCTGCTTGAAAAAAGTCTTAGCCAGCAGGGTCGCCGGACAGAGCGCCGGAATTCCGAAACGCGCAAGCGGAAACGGATGTCGCGGCAAGTGCAGCATCGGTTGCAAAATTTCGTTCGCCAATCTTTCCCAATCGCGCGTGAGCGGCCTCATTAGTCGTCGATAGGCGCGCGCATCCGAGCCTAACAAATCGGCTGTAAGATCAACGTCGCGATGCAAGCACGCAGCCGTTCCGTCATCAAGTGGATGAGCCAGGGGAATTTCCGGTTGAATCCAGGTGAGCCCGAATCGATCGAGCGGAAGCGTTTTGAAAAAGGGTGAGCCCGCGGCGAGGGGATGCACTGCCGAACAAATATCGTGTACAAATCCTGGCCGCGTTAGTTCTGCAGAACGCACGCCGCCGCCGATTGTCGAATTTGCTTCCAGGACCAGCACCGAAACGCCGCCGCGGGCCAGCGTGATTGCAGCCGCCAGACCATTTGGCCCCGAGCCAACTACGATCGCCTCGTATTCATCCGCCACGAACCACGCAGTAGAAGATTGGGCGAGGTTTTTCCAACGAAATTGAAGCGGCACACCAAATCAGCCGCATTTTCGTTGGAGGTGAGCGAGAAATGGTGACCAGTCTGGTAAGAGCGCCCAGGCTTTACCTAAATAGTAGCTGCACTCTTTTCTGTGATAAGCGGTTCAGATTTTTTGAATCGCGTTTACTACGGCGCAAAACAAATTGGCGAATCGGATAAAGGCACCAAATAATCGCCGAAAAACATGGCTCCAGCGGTAGGATTCGAACCTACGACCAATCGGTTAACAGCCGACCGCTCTACCACTGAGCTACGCTGGATTCTCTCGTTCGTTCCCCGATTGAGCGGGCGTACAGTTTGCCCACGCATCATCGCGAGGCAAGTGCCAATCGGTTAATCCCGACTTTGTCGGGACTCTACCACTGAGCTACGCTGGAATTTTTATTCGCCGCCCGATTGGGCGGCGTGAATTTTATCCGTCGGCGCGGCAAGTGATTTGGTTGCGGGGGCGGCCCCGCCATAACGGGGCGCGACCCTTCATAATCTCCGCAAATCGGTCTTCTGGTAAAAACCGTTACCGCCCTTTTGCCGTTTCAAATTTAATTCGAGGCTTCGCGCATCAGGTAATGCGAGAGGATCGCTTTGCCATGCAATTTTCCATGGCCCCTTGCCTCGCGTCGAGCGAGTCATTCCTGAGTTATGTTGTTGAACCCGAAGAGCCACGTTTTCGGTGAAACCGATATACATTTTTCGTGCTGGGTTTTGCAGCACGTAAACGCGATAGCCTAAAGCCACAGGAAAATTTGGTTGCGGGGGCGGGATTTGAACCCGCGACCTTCAGGTTATGAGCCTGACGAGCTACCAGGCTGCTCCACCCCGCGTCTTGAGAGATTTAATTATGCCAATGTCGCGAACGGACGCAAATTGAAAAACCAAAAAATGAAGTCCTTTCCCGGGAAAAACAGCAAAAAAATTCAGGTCGGCACAGCCAGCTGGTCGGACCCGGGCTTTGTGGAGCGATGGTATCCGAAAAAGATGCGGGCCACGGATCGGCTGGGCTGGTATGCGCAACACTTCGAAATGGTGGAGGTAAATTCCACGTTCTATTCGGTGCCGGACGCTCGAATGGTTGAACGCTGGTCCGCTGCTACGCCAGATCAGTTCACGTTTGACGTAAAGCTGCATCAACTTTTCTCGTTTCACTCAACGTCCGCCAGGTTATTGCCTCCCGATTTGCAGCGGCGCGCGGAAATCGACGCAAAAGGCAAGGTGAAGCCAACGCCGGCGCTGCAAGAGACGCTGATGAAAACTTTTTTACACTCGATATCGATCTTGCGCGCGGGCGGCAAGCTTGGGGCCTTGTTGCTCCAACTTTCCCCGGCATTTTCTCCACGCCAGCACGAACTGGGCGAACTTTCCCTCGTAATCGAAATGCTGCGTGATCATGAGTTAGCAATCGAATTCCGAAATCGCAATTGGGTGGTAGGCGAAAGGCTCGGATCGACAATCGCATTTCTCAGGAAACATCGAGTGGCTTTCGTTAACGTTGATGCGCCGGTGGCTGAGCATTTCACGATCATGCCGTCGGATTTGGACGAAATCACCAATCCGCACCTGACCTATCTCCGTCTGCACGGACGCAATGCTCACGGTTATCTCATCGGGAAAACAGTAGCGGCACGGTTCGATTACGATTACAGCGACGAGGAAATTTCCGATGTTGCGGAACGGACGAAAGGTCTCGCAGGCGGGGCAGACGAAGTGCACGTCATTTTCAACAACAACAATCTTGATTACGCGCCACGCGCTGCGTTGCGCTTGCGAAAAGCGCTCGGTCAACTGGTCACCGAACCGCCACAGACAGCCGAATTATTTTAGATTAGATTCGAGGCTGTGCAGCAAACTGCCGCAAGTTATGGCCCACGACTGCCCCAGTCGTTGGTGCGGCTCAAGCATTGGCTGAATGAGCACCACATGACGCTCATGGCGATTGCCGACACGCCACATTCAATCGCGCTCGGCTCGGCCATCGGAATTTTTTTCGGGTTCACGCCACTGTGGAGCTTGAAAACTTTGCTCTCCATTGCGACGGCGTGGGCATGTCGATGCAACAAGATTGCGGCTGCGATTGCCGTCACATTGCACGACGTGCTGATTTTCGTGATGCCGGCGATTTACTTCGCCGAATACAAGATCGGTTGTTGGATTCTGCATCGTCCGTTTCCAAAGCATCGGGTGCGATTGCATCTAAGCTTGCATGATTATTTGAACTGGAACCTGTTTTTGCGCGTTATTTGGCCGGCATTTGTCGGCTCGCTCGTGTTCGCACTGCCCTCTGGGATCATCGTTTATTTTTTGATGCGAATGCTGCTTAGCCGCGAGCGCGAGTCTCCCAAGGCGTCTTAACGATCGGGACGCGTGTTTTTCTCCTCAGGACGGCACGAGAGTTGCATCATACACCTGAGCGACTGGCCTTTTGCCTCGATGAGCAGGTGGGCGGCGGTTGGCAAAACATTATGAAACATTTCATCGTTATCGCTTTGAGTATCTTGCTTTGTGCGTGCGCGGACATGTATGTGACCAAAACAGACGTGGCTTCGCCAGGCGGCCGGGGCGCTGCTCCCATTGACGCCAAGGACTTTGATAAAAGCGTACACTTCGTTACGAATTGCGGGGTAGGTGCGAGCAATCCGAGCGCGATCTACATCCGGCCTTTCTGCATCGACACGGCGGTTTTCAAGGGCGATGAGACGTTGACCGACGGCGAAATGCCGCTTCGCAAGGCGCTCACGCCCGTGGAGTTTGCACAAGACCTGAAACAACAGCTTGAGAAAATCGCGCCCACGCGGATTCTCAAGGACTCCGAGGCGCCGCGCGTTGGCTGGTTGGTGGACGGACAGTTTCAAGTGGTTGACGGCGGCAGTCCGCTTGGCCGGTTCTTTCTTGGAAATCTAGGCGTGGGCCAATCATTCCTCGCGCTCCACGTAAGGGTGACCGATGTCACACGCGGCGCAGTCGTTTACGAATTTGATATGGCCGGCGGCAGCCGTTTGCAAGGCAAGCTCGGGACCGTGCGAGCGAGCGGGCTGGGTCGCGCGACGCACTTCGATTTGCAAAACGCTGCTGAGCGAATTTATCTGACTCTGAGCACGAATCCGTATCGCTACGGTGAGCGCGCCAACGTCAGCTTGCCCGAGTAAACGCGGCTGTCGTAGCCGCTTCGCTCTGTCGGGGCGGTCGAGCCGGACTGGAATTTAACGGCGACAGAGCGCTGCGCCTACAGATTGAAATGTTGCCAATCGGAACACGCCGAATAACTGTAGCCCCGGAAGCTTTCCGGGTGTCGATCGCGGTGCGCCATTTAGAAATTGCAGGCGACACGCCTGCCACTACAGTTCCAAACCCGCCGTGATCTTTACGCGCCGACTTTTCATCGCACTTCTTGCGCTGGCGCTGCTCGGAAACATCCGCGCAGCGATTGCAGCGCAGGCTTTTATTATTGTCGATTCGCAGACCGGTTACGTTTTGGAAGAACAGAAATCAAAGGACAAACGGCAGATCGGCAGCCTAACCAAGATCGCGACTGCCGTGGTCGTGTTGGATTGGGCCGAGCATAAAGGAGGCAATCTCAATCAAGCCGTGGTCATTTCGCCACAAGCGTTTGTGGGGACACTCGAGAACAACATCGGATTTCAACCGGGTGATATCATCGCGCTGCGCGACCTGCTTTATGCCGCGCTCGTCCAATCGGACAATATCGCCGCCTACACGTTGGCGGATTACGTTGGATCGACTCTCACGTCGAGCGTGCCGGCGGCGGGCGAATCGAAAGTCGCGCCGATGGATGTGTTCGTTGGCCAGATGAACGCACTGGCCAAGCAACTCAAAATGGAACGGACCCGTTTCGTTAATGCGCATGGCGTCGACGAAAAGGTCAAGCCGATGCCCTATTCGACCGCCGAAGACGTGGCGCGCCTGACACGTTATGCGATGAACAAAGCGAGCTTCCGGTTTTACGTCTCGCAAAAGGAACGGCAGATTTCGTTTCGTCGTGGCGGTCGCGAGCTTCATTATCTTTTGCGCAATACCAATGAGCTCCTCGGCACACGGGGCATTGACGGGGTCAAGACCGGCCGCACCGCGCGCGCGGGCGATTGCCTTGTGCTCTCGGCCAATCGCGAATCCGAAATCATCACGCAAGGACAAGGCGTTACGATTTTCCCGCGTCACATCATTGTTGTTTTGCTCGGAAGCCCCAACCGTTTTGCGGAGGGGACGCAGTTGACGGCGCGCGGTTGGCAACTCTACGACCAGTGGGCGGCAGCTGGCCGTCTTGTCGATCCAAAGAAAATGCTTTGAGCGCGCCTGATAAATGAAGACGCGAATTGGTGTGCTGACCAGCGGCGGCGATTGCCCCGGCCTCAATGCTGTTTTACGTGGAGTCGCGCTCGCGGCGGAGAAACTTGGATGGGAAGTGATCGGCTTTCGCGACGGATTTGAGGGACTGCTTCCGCCGGGCGATTACGTCACTCTCGATCGCAAGCACACGGAAGGGATCATGGCGATGGGCGGTACGATCATCGGCACGACCAATCGCGGCCATTTCATCGCCAAAGTGGGCGCCGGCGATCGTGCGATCGTCGCAGCAGAAGTCATTGGGCGCGCCAGGAAAGTTTTGGATGAACTTCAAGTCAAAGCGCTCATCATCGTCGGCGGCGATGGCTCGATGACTACGGCCATGCAATTGCAAGAGGCCGGTATAAACTGCATCGGCGTTCCCAAAACAATTGATAACGACATCGAAGCGACCGCCATGACGTTCGGATTTGATTCCGCGGTCGCGATGGTAATGGACGCGCTGGATCGTTTGCACACCACCGCTACAAGTCACAAACGCGTCATGGTCGTTGAAGCGATGGGGCGTCACGCCGGCTGGATCGCGCTTCACGGCGGAATCGCCGGCGGCGCTGATGTGATTTTGATTCCCGAGATCCCGTTTGATTACGATAAGATCGCTGCCGCGATAAAAAAACGGGATGCCGCCGGTGATCTCGGCACTCTGGTGGTAGTAGCGGAAGGAGCGCGACCGAGAGATGGACAGCAGATCAAACGAGATGTCGAAGGGGGCGAATTTCGCCTCGGTGGAATCGGCGACATTGTGGCGCGTGAGATCGCGCAACGCACCGGTAAAGAAACGCGCAGCTGCGTGCTCGGCCATTTGCAACGCGGCGGTGCGCCGACCACGCTGGATCGTATTCTGGGCACACGCTTCGGCGTGAAAGCCGTGCAGCTGGCTAACGAAAGCCACTTCGGCTCGATGGTGAGTTATCAAAATTACCAGGTGCGCCACGTCCCCATCGCTGAAGCTGTCAATCGGCTCCGTCTCGTCCCGCCGCACGGGGAAATGGTTCAGACGGCCCGTGACGTCGAAATATCCTTCGGCGATTAAGACCGCGATGTTGGCCGGGGCCGATGTTTGATCTGGAAATCAAACATCAGATAGTGCATGTCCGGCTCGGACCGAACATCAAGCCTCAATGAAAATTGTCCTCGCCTATTCCGGCGGTCTCGACACGTCTGTTATTCTCCGCTGGCTTAAAGAAAATTATCAGGCTGAAATCATCGTCTTCTGTGCTGACATCGGCCAGGAGGAAGAACTCGAAGGGTTGGAGAAAAAAGCCCTAACGACCGGGGCTTCGAAATGCATCATCGAAGATCTACGCGAAGAATTCGCCCGTGATTTCATTTTTCCGATGTTTCAGGCCGGCGCGATCTACGAAGGTCAATACTTTTTGGGAACGAGCATCGCGCGTCCGCTCATCGCCAAACGCATGGTCGAGATCGCGCGCCGCGAAAAAGCTGATGCCATTGCACACGGAGCGACAGGGAAAGGGAACGATCAAGTCCGTTTTGAGCTAACCGCAGCTGCGCTGGCCCCTGAGCTCCAAGTCATTGCGCCGTGGCGGGAGGAACGTTTTCGTAATCAATTTCCCGGTCGCGCGGAGATGATTGCGTTCGCAAAAGCGAACAATATCGCGGTGGAAGCGAGCGCCGAAAAACCGTATTCGACCGATCGCAATCTTCTCCACATCAGTTTCGAAAGTGGTCTGCTGGAAGACCCGTGGTTTGACGCAAGTTCGCCGGAAATGCGCGGGATGTATAAACTGAGTGTCGCGCCGGAAGATGCGCCTAACGAATCGGAACATGTTGATCTTGTGTTCGAAGACGGGATTTGCATTGAAGTAAACGGTAAGAAGCTCTCGACACTCGGCGTCATGCAGACGCTTAACAAACTTGGAGGCAAACATGGAATCGGCCGGGTCGATATCGTCGAAAATCGCTTCATCGGAATGAAAGGTCGCGGAGTTTATGAAACTCCCGGCGGCGCCATTTTGCACTTTGCGCATCGACAAATGGAAACGCTGACCATGGACCGCGAGGTTATGCATTTGCGCGACAGTCTCATTCCAAAATACAGCGAGCTTATTTATAACGGTTTTTGGTTTTCGCCGGAACGCAAAGCGCTCCAGGCGCTCGTGACCGAAACGCAACAGGACATTACCGGCGTCGTTAGGTTGAAACTTTACAAAGGTAACATCATCGTCGCCGGCCGCAAAAGTCCGAAGAGCCTCTACGACCCCAAAATCGCGACGATGGAAGGTGACGAAGTAGAAAAATACGACCAGGGTGACGCAAGCGGCTTTATTCGCCTGAGCGGATTGCGATTGAAAGTGCGCGCGCAGCGCGCCGCACGCAAAAAATTGTAAGGCAAGCGCATCGCTTGCTTCAACTTGCGCTCGGGGCCGGCTGTTCGAGCGTTCGCTCCCGACCTCCGGTGTAACGTTGTAACGATTTAACGAATCACGCGCTTTGCTTCTGCGCTCCGCTCCCAGCTTGATGTAAGAGAGGGATTTGCGCACTGTTCCGTGCAAACAAATGTCTTCCGAAGTTAAAAAAGAGATCGGGCTTGAGATTGGCCACGTCCTGTTTATCGACATCGTCGGTTACTCCAGGCTCTTAATGAATGAGCAGCGGGCTTTGCTCGATGCTCTCAATCAGATTGTCCGTGGCACGGAGGAATTTCGGAGCGCCGAAGCGGCCCATCGCCTCATCAAGATTCCTACGGGTGACGGGATGGCTTTGGTCTTTTACAACAGTCCGGAAGCGCCGGTCGAATGCGCCTTGGAGATCAGCCGCACACTGAAGAATCATCCCGAAGTGCGGCTGCGGATGGGCGTGCATAGCGGCCCGGTCAGCGGAGTCGTCGATGTAAATGAGCGAGCCAATGTCGCCGGTGCCGGAATCAACATCGCGCAGCGCGTGATGGATTGCGGTGATGCCGGTCACATCCTGCTCTCGAAACACGTCGCCGAAGACCTCGAACAATATGGACATTGGCAGCCGCATCTGCACGACCTCGGCGAATGCGAAGTGAAACACGGCAGCCGTGTTCACATCGTGAATCTCTACACGAACGAACTTGGTAATCCTGAGGTGCCGGAAAAAATCTCTCGGGTGCCTTTAGAGACCGGCCTCCCGGCGGCAACTCCTCCCTCGATTTCCAAGCCAGCCGTACCCAGCTGGGCCCTATTCGGTACAGTGGCTCTGATTATGGGTGCGCTCGCGCTCGGCCTTCTCGTGTTCCGGGCTAACCACCGGCCCAAGACGGCGACCACTGCCGGAGCAGTTCCCGAGAAAAGTATCGCTGTTTTGCCGTTCGAGAATCTGAGCGCCAACCAGGAAAACGCATTCTTCGCCGACGGCGTGCAGGACGAAATCCTCACTAACCTCGCCAAAATTGCGGACCTGAAAGTGATCAGTCGAACGAGCGTGATGCAATACCGGAGCAACCTCGCGCGAAACCTGCGTGAGATTGGAAAGCAACTTGGCGTAGCGCATCTCCTCGAGGGCAGCGTCCAGCGCGCCGCCAACCGTGTGCGGGTCAACGCCCAGTTGGTCGATACCCGAAGCGACGCGCACCTGTGGGCCCAAACCTACGATCGCGATCTGGCGGACGTCTTTGCGATTCAGAGTGAGATTGCCAAAGCAATCGCCGATCAGCTTCAGGCGAAGCTTTCACCTAGAGAGGAAGCTGCCGTGCAAGAGAAGCCGACAAATGACATCATCGCCCACGACCTTTACCTGAAAGCGCTGGAGATTGACCGAAGCCGTGCTAGCTCGGTCGGCAGTGGAGGGGCCGAAGGAGCCAGACGCGAAATCGAGCTGCTGGAGCAGGCAATCAGTCGTGATCCAGCGTTCGTTTTCGCGCTCTGTAGGTTGGCGAGTCTGCATCTCTACTTATACTGGTTGAACGTAGATCATACGCCCGCGCGTCTGGATATGGCCAGGAAGGCGCTCGATGCGGCAGCACGGCTTCAACCCGACGCAGGCGAAGTGCGTGTCACCCGAGCGCTCTATTACTATTGGGGTGCCCGGGATTATGAAGCGGCACTGGCCGAACTTACTTTGGCCAAACGCAGTCTGCCCAATAACTCGCAAATCTTTGGATTGATCGGTTTCATCGAGCGACGAAAGGGCAATTGGGACGACGCGGCTCGTCATATCGAGCAGGCAGTGGTGTTGGATCCGCACAACATCACAAATGTCTCGGAGTTGGCTGCTACATACTGGATGTTGCGCCGATACGACGACGCGGCAAAAACGGTCGATAGTGCTCTGGCGTGGAAGCCTCTCGATTTTAGCCTGGAGTTTATGCGTGCGGATGTTGATATGAACTGGAAGGCCGATCTCCGACGGTGGAAAGACGTCGTCTCTGGTGAAGCCGGCAAGACTGCCGACGCGAATGATTTGATTACTGCCCGGCTGAATCTTGCCCTTAAGGAACGCGATTATCATCAAGCCGAACAAACGCTGGCTGCTGGTGGGGGAGCAGAATTCGACGACAACGGTTTCTTTACTCCCAGGGAATTGAATCAGGGTATCGTTGCCCTGGGACTTGGCGATGAGCCGAAAGCGCATGCGGCGTTCCTAGCCGCTCGTGAACGAGTCGCGTCGGCTGTGCGCGATCAGCCCGAAGATGGAAAGCCGTTGATTGTCCTCGCTCAGATCGACGCTGTGCTCGGTCGTAAAGAAGACGCACTCCGCGAAGGTGAGCGCGCCATTGAACTCATTCCGGTTACGAAAGACGCCCTTATCGGAAACGCACTGCTCGACCAGCTTGCTGGCGTCTATGCTCAGGCAGGTGAGACCGATCGGGCCTTTAACTTACTGGGAAAGGTCATCAAGATTCCTTTTGGAGTAACTTACGGGTCACTCAAGCTGGACGCGGTCTGGGATCCCCTGCGCCGCGACCCGCGCTTCGACAAAATCGTCGAGTCGCTCGCGCCGAAATAAGGCGCGATGCACGCAGTTATCGGTTATTAGTTGTTCGTTATTGATTATCTGAGATCTCACTTCGGCGTTGGGCGTTGGACGTTGAGCGTTGAGCGTTGAGCGTTGAGCGTTGAACGTTCAGCTAGAGCTGGCAGTTGCTAAGAACGGTATAGTGGACGTCGCTATCGACGGCTGGTGTCTTGCCGATTGGCACCGAAACTTTATAGACGGCGCGGGTCACATTGCCGGAACTGTCGGTCACGCGCAGGTTCACGCGATACACCCGGCCGTTGCCGTCTCATTGCGCTCGGCGCGCAGCTTAATCGATTGGCAGTTGGCCGCGATCACGATGTCATTCTTGGTCGCGCCATCGTCACCGCTCGGGGCGTCCTCCGGTTCATCGCTACTAGCGCTAACGATCTTGACGTTGCTCAACACATTGCCGTCGCAATCGTCGGTCGCGCTCGCCGCCAGATCGCTCACGCTGAAGGTGTGGTATTTGTGATTTGGCGGGTTTTAGATCGTGCGAAATAAAGCTGTTTCATCCAGGCGCTGGTATTCTTGGAGCATCGGCCTGCTCCCGACCAGCCAGTTCCAGCACCGCAGGCGCGCCTGCTGCCAATTCAGAGGCGATCTTGCCCTCTGCATCAACCAGCACGGCCATCGGAGTGCCTCCTGCTCCAAATTGTCTCCCGACGCCCATGCCGGACGACTCAAGCAAAACTGGCGAGCGCAATCCCATCGCCTTGTTGGCCTCGACGCTGTCGGTTGAAACTACGAGCAGCTTCGGTGCGCCGTTGCGCGCATTTTTCTCCCAGACTTTCAAATCGGGGAGCATACGCTCGCAGAAGCCGCAGCTAGGTCGCCAGAAGAGCACCAGCGTTCGGCTGCCTCGAAAATCCGAGAGCTTGACTGTCTTGCCAGCGAGATTGGGCAGGCTGAAATCCGGGGCCGGTTCGCCGATCTTGAGACCAGCAGGCGGTCGCGGAGCAGCGGCCGCCGCCTGGCCATTGGCAGCGGTCATCGGGACTGTGCCATTGAGGGTTGCGGAAACCAGCGCACGAATTGCATCGGCGCCCTGGGCCAATGGACTTCCAATCGTGCCATCCTGCCGCACAAGCACGGCACTCGGTGTCCCGTACGCCTGGTAGGCTTCCGCGACCTCGCGGTCTTTCTGAAGCAGCACTTGCGTTACCCGAGGCTCGGTGACTTTCGCGCGATTGGCCTCGACGGTGCCCCTGCTGATGAGCGCGACCTGCATCTTCGCCGCATGCTCGCGCTGCCACTGGCCAATCTCCGGCAGCAGTGCCGTGCACGGCCCACAACCAGCGTCGGTGAAGAATAACAGGAGTGGTTTGCCTCCTGCGCGCAAGGCTTCCAGCGTCATCGTCTCGCCGTGCAGACCGGACAGGCTAAACGCGGGAGCTGGAGTACCGACTGCAAGTCCCATGATTCGTGCACCGGCTTGTGGCGGCGCTGTGCCCAGCCGAGTCTCGAGCGCCTCGATCCGCAACAGCAATCGGCCTTGTTGAGTCATGGTTTGCATGAGCAACCAGCCTTCGCCGATCAGCACCGCGAGCAGCAGCACGCCAGCGAGCAATTCGAGTCTTTGGCTTACCGTCAGTTGCGCGAACAATTCCAGTACGCCGGGACCGGCACTAACTCTGACAAAGCCGACGACAATACCGGCGATGGCGGCGAGTACGAGGTTGCGGATGAGTGTAGACCAACCCGCTGGCGCCGAGTACAGTTGACCGAAACAATGGCAATCGGGAGTGCGCCCTTGCGCAAGATTATAGCCGATGCCAGCGACAAAGATGAGCAGCAACACCAGCGCGCCAATAGCTCCCCACCAGGCCGTGAGCGGAATGAGTAGTGTGATCGCCACCACGAGTTCAGCTAAAGGCAAGAGCAGGCCGAACGCCTCAGCTAATTTACCTGGCACGCCAAAGTCGCGCATCGCCTGCCGCGAACCAGCGAGGTCTGCCAGCTTGGCCAGACCCGCAACGAGGAACACCGCGCACAACAGCAGCCGTGCTATCAAAATTAACAGAGCCATACTCGCGAAGCTTCTGTTTTAACCTTTTCTCAGTGGGCGAACAAGCGTTGTAGCGGCGGTTACGCTCCCGCTAGTGCATCGATAATGAACCCGGTATGTAGTTTGCCGCAGAGCGGCGGTATTGTATCAAGCGTCGGTGCAACATCCGACTGACATTGCACTGACATCAAACTAAAGAGGCGCTAGCCGCGGCGAGTGCCTCTACAGCCGCTCTGCGGCAATAGTAGCGAACGTCTGCCTCGTTACCCGGTAGAGCACCTAATTTCATTCGTGCTTAACATTATGAACCAAGATGCCGTTGGCAAAATAGGTATGGCCCTTCCCGCCCTGCCCTTTCACGTGAAGATTATATACTTTGCATCTTTCCGTGCGCGTTCGCAGGCTGACCAGCTTAAGCGGCTCATTGTTATTACCGAGAAATGTAATTGGTTTGCCGTTACCAAACCTGCCCGCCAATTCCCGGCTAACGATGAATCCTTCATCTTCGGCGACATACATACGATGGTTATCGTTGACCGTAAACTGGCGGCGATCTTCAAGTTCGATGTCGAACAACGTTTGCATCCTTTCCTCGTGATGGAGAGCCTCGACCACGGGTGTCGGGAATATTTGCCTGGTGTCCTCGTTCCACGCCAGGATCGAGTCCCCAACCTGGATACTGTCGATGGACTGGTGGTATCCACCTGCCATCACAATCGGCGTGCCCGCGACGAAGCAACCGCTGCTGCCTACGCACTGCCCGCCTGAGCAGCTCACGCCTGGTGCACAACAAGTCGAGCCACAGCCGGTGTAGCCGGAATCACAGCAAATCCCGTTGGAGCAGTTGCCCGAGCAACACTGAGCGGGCAGAGTACAGGTGCCACCGCTCGAAAGACAGGTTGCGCAGGCGCTCGCGACGCAGAGATTCGAGCAGCAGTCGCCGTTGTTCACGCAAGTGCCCCCGCTTGCGGTACAGCAACCGCCGTTAATACAGGTCTGGCCGGTGGAGCAGGGGGACCCGCAGGTCCCACCGCAGCCGTCATCGCCACACGTCTTATTCGTGCAGTCAGGCGTGCAGCAACCGCCGTTAAGACAGGTCTGGCCGGAATTACAATCGTTGTTCACAAGACAGGCGACGCAGGTTGACGTCGTGGTGTCGCAAACTAGTCCCGAGCAGCAGTCGTTGTTGCTACCGCAACCGGAGTCACCCCTCGGGATACAGCTGACGCAGGTGTTGGTTGTCGAGTCGCAGATTTTCGAGCAGCACTCACCGTCGTTGGTGCAAGCGCCGTTGTTTGCGATACAGCAGGTGGTGCCGTTGTTGCATATCTGGCCGCTGGCGCAGCAAGTACCGGCACACGCCTGAGCAGTTGGACAGCAGGAGCCATTGATACACGTACCGCCCGAGCAGACATTGCCGCAGCTCCCGCAGTTGTTGGGGTCGGTGTTCGTGTTCGTGCACGCTTCAGCACAGCAGCTTTGGCCGGGGAGGCAACCGCAGACGGGGCCACACGCCTGACCAGCCGGGCAGCACGTTGTGCCGTTGAGACAGGTGTCGGTGGCATCACAGCACTTCCCGTCGCAGCAATTGTTCGAACAACAATCAGTATTCCGACCGCACACTGCGCCGGTATCCTCACAGCAGTTGCCGTTGTTGCAGGTGTAGCCTGCGGGACAACCGACACACTGGCCGGTTGTCTGATCGCAGTGCTCACATTTGCTGGAATCGCAGGCAGTAGTAAGACAGACTGAACCGCAGATGTTGGCCGTCGGGCAGCACCTCCCATTCAAACAACTCTGACCCGAGGGGCAGCAGCCGCAGTTGCAAACCTGGTTACTGGAACAGCACGTTCCATTCACGCAGGTCTGGCCGGAATCGCAGCAAACCCCATGACAGCAATTGTGTGAGCAACAGTCAGTGCTCTTGCTACAGTTGTTGCCGGCCGGAAAGCACGGTCCGCATACTCCGTTGTGGCAAACCTGGGTCGTTGAGCAGCAGTTCGCACCGGTGTAGCTGGTACAAAAGCCCTTGCGGTTTCTGACACAGCAAATGGACCGGGGAGGAGTAGTGCCGCACTGATAGCAGAGGCCCTGGTGCTGGGCAGCGTAATTAATGCATTGGTTTGCCGCTGCCGTACCGCTACCAAAGACACTGTTGCACCAACTCTGGCAGGGATTGGGCGGCGGGCGCTTACCACCGAAAAGGCTCCGAATGCCGCCCAGACCGATGAAGCTACCGACGGAGGCGGTGACGATGGTTCTCAGCGCGTGCCGCCGTGACGTGGAGCTGGCCAGCGCTTTGGTCAGCTCGTCAAATCTCGTCGGTTGCATTTAGATTCGTTGCTTTCAGGCGAAACCCGACGCAGATCCTGGTGCAAAGGCGGCATCAGAAGCCGCACCAGCTTTCGTCTAGCCGTTACCGCACCAAGAATTGCCGACCCATGTCAAGCAAAATATTACGGGTTGAGCCTGACCAGCTGCGAGACGCGTACTACCACACCGGAAATCGACCCGCCTACGCGACGGCCAGTCCGTCCGCTGGCGGATCAACCGGTACGCGCTAAATCTTCAATTCTCTTCCAATCGTCCGCAGTGAGATGGAGTTTCGCGGCGCCCATATTCTCCTCGAGATGCGCGAGTGAGGAAGTCCCCGGGATCGGGAGCATGACCGGCGATTTTTGCAGGAGCCAGGCGAGCGCAAGTTGGGCGACGGTTGCATTGTGACGTTTAGCTTCGGCCTCCAACGGAGTCCCGTGCTTGAGCAATGAACTTCCGTTTCCGCCAAGTGGAAACCAGGGGATGAATCCCAAGTTCTCTTTCTCGCAAAAGAGAAGGACCTTCTCCGATTTCCTGTCCGCGATGTTGTATTCGTTCTGGACACTGACGATCGGTAGAACTTTGCGCGCCCGCTCGATTTCCTGCGTCGTGACGTTCGATAATCCAACGTGCCGAATTTTGCCGGCGTCCTGCGCCTTCTTCAGCGCGCCTAACGATTCTTCCACCTGCACCTTGCGATCGATGGTGTGCAATTGATACAGATCGATCCGGTCGAGCTTTAGCCGTTGCAGACTTTTGTCGACGCACTGTGATAAATATTCCGGGCGACCGTTTGGCACCCATTGGCCAGGTCCGGGTCGGGTGAGACCGCCCTTCGTCCCAATCACCAAATCTTTCGGATAGGGATGGAGTGCTTCAGCAATGAGAAGTTCGCTTACCTCCGGGCCGTAAGCATCGGCGGTGTCGATGAGATTGACGCCCAGCTCGACTGCGCGACGCAGAACTTTCCTGGCGTTATCCCGATCGGCCGGCCAACCCCAGATCCCGTCGCCGGTTAGGCGCATCGCGCCAAACCCAAGGCGATTCACCAAAAGATCCCCGCCTAACAAAAATGTTTTCTCGCTCTTACTCATGCTCGGCTGCGCCGCCATCACAAGTTTCGGTAATCCTCCGGTAACAACGCTAGCCGCGCCTGCAGAAACTGCGCCCAAAAACTTTCGCCGATTCATAACGCGCAAAGTACGTCACCCAAGCAAAGTAAAAAGTACAAAAACGGAGTGGGAAGGAAAGCGCGGAGCAGGGAGCTCGCCACGGCGGGTTCGTCCTTTCATCTACCGAACTACGACGTAACGATATGGCGAACAGAGAGCGGTTAGCGTCTGAAAAGCTCAAATGCAGAAAGGTGGATCGGCCGCTCCGTCGGGCGATGTTACGAGTCAGCGGCTACGCCGCCCATATTAGCATCGAGCTCGCCATGGGACGAGTCCGTCCGACCGGCGGACAAGGGACTGCTCGATCCACCCGGCCACGATGTTGCGAGGTGTTCGTAGATTGATTGGTTTGTGTTGGCTTGCAGCCGCCCTTCGTGCGGGACTACGGCGATTCAGGGATCGGGAGTTTCGTCTCGACGGTCGCAACGAAATGCAAAATAATTGGCGCTAACGAACATGGGGTTTTGCTCTTAGATGGCCACCGAGATCAAGAAAGAAATCGAGCTCGAGATCGCTTATGTCTTGTTCATCGACATCGTCGGTTACTCAAAACTTTCCATTAACGAGCAACGCGCGGCTATCGATGAGTTAACGCAAATCGTTCGCGCGACCGAGCAATTTCAAAAAGCCGACGCGTCGGATCGGTTGATTAAACTCGCAACCGGGGACGGCATGGCGTTGGTGTTCTACACCAGCCCGGAAGCGCCGGCTCGCTGTGCGATGGAGCTGAGCCGCGCGCTCAAGGCTTACCCGCGATTGCGCCTGCGCATGGGTATTCACAGCGGGCCGGTCAGTCGGGTGGTGGACGTAAGTGGTCGCGCCAACATCGCCGGCGCGGGCATCAACCTCGCGCAACGAGTAATGGATTGCGGCGACGCCGGACACATCCTTCTCTCCAAGCACGTGGCCGAAGATCTGGCCGAGTTCGAGGAATGGGGAGCGCTTCTGCATGAGTTGGGCGCATGCAAGGTGAAACATGGCGCCGAGGTCTCCATTGTAAATCTCTATGGAAACGATGCCGGCAATCCCGAACTACCGGTAGCGTTTCAGCTGATTAAACAGCGCCGTGCGCGGCATCGAAGTCTGGCCATTGCCACCGGGCTAATCGCCGTGTGTGCGATTATCGCCGGCGCGGTTTGGTTTTCGCGCGCTCGAACGGTTCCAAGTTCGGGCGCACCCGAGAAAAGCATCGCGGTCCTGCCGTTCGAAAACCTTAGCGAAGAAAAAGCGAACGCGTTCTTTGCTGACGGCGTCCAGGATGAAATTCTCACTCACCTAGCCAGGATTGCAGATTTAAAGGTGATCAGTCGTACTTCGGTGATGCAATACAAGACCGGCATTCAGCGCAATCTTCGCGAAATTGGTCAGCAACTTGGGGTGGCGCATTTGCTTGAAGGCAGCGTCCAGCGTGCGGCAAATAAGGTGCGGGTAAATGCGCAGCTCATTGATGCACGCAACGATGCGCATCTCTGGGCGCAAACCTACGACCGCGATCTGGCTGACGTTTTTGCGATTCAAAGCGAGATTGCCAAGGCCATTGCCGACCAATTGCAGGCGAAGCTTTCGTCTATGGAAAAAATTGCGATCGAGCAACCGCCAACAGCGGATGTTACCGCGTTTGAGCTCTACACGCGTGCTAAGACTCTTCGGGACTTTTTCAGCTTTAGCGCAGCGAGTGGTCAGACTCTGCGGCAATCTACCGATCTTCTGAATCAGGCAGTCGCGCGGGATCCTTCCTTTTTTCAGGCTTATTGCCAACTGGCCGCTAATCATAGCCAGCTGTATTTTCTCGGGCTTGATCATACGACCGCACGGTTGGCCTTGGCCGAGGCCGCCATCCAGCAAGCGTTCCGCCTCCGTCCAGATGCAGGCGAAGCGCACCTCGCGCGCGCGGAAAATCTTTACCGTGGCTATCTCGACTACGATGGAGCTCTGGCTGAGCTGGAAATTGCCGGGCGCACTCTGCCTAACAATCCTCGTGTTTTCGAGTTAATGGGCTATATCGCCCGTCGCCAGGGGAAGGCCGCGGAAGGATTGCGCAATCTGGAACGAGCACTGGAGCTGGATCCACGTAATTTCCTGACCCTCCAGCAAATCGCGTTCAGCTACTACAACGCGCGGCGTTATCCCGAGATGGCGGCTGTTCTCGACCGAGCGCTGACAGTCAAACCTGATGACGTGGACGCAAGGGTGATTCGCGCTTTAGTCGACTTCGATTGGAAGGCCGATACGCGCCCTTTGCATCGGACGATTGATTCCATTCGGGAAAAAAATCCCAAGGCAATTCAGAGTGCGGCCGATAGCTGGTTTGTCTGTGCACTGGCGGAACGCGACCCTGCGGCAGCCGCTGACGCGCTTGTGGCGTTGGGCGACAATATTTTTGGCGTCGATGCCATCCAGTTTAGACGTGATTTTGGCGAAGGTCTCATCGCACGAATGACGAGGGACGAAACCAAAGCGCGGGCCGCTTTTGGCGCCGCTCGTGCCCAGCAGGAGAAAATTGTTCAAGCCCAGCCTAATTTTGGCCCGGCACTCTGCGTGCTTGGCTTGATCGATGCCGGTCTTGGACGAAAAGAGGAAGCGTTGCGCGAAGGCCGGCGTGCGATCGAGCTGCTTCCGGTCGCGAAAGATTCCATCAACGGCGCTCACGTCATTGAATATTTCGCAATAATCGCCGCATGGGTCGGCGAGAAAGATCTTGCCTGCGAACAGCTTGCAAGGGCGATACCGCTCACCGGCGTAACGACCACGACGTACGGTCAACTGAAACTGCATCCACAGTGGGACTCGCTCCGCGGCGATCCGCGCTTTGAGAAAATCGTCGCCTCCCTCGCGCCGAGGGATTGATGTAGGATTGCTACCGACAACGCGTAAGCTTAACAGCGCCGTGGCCACCGAAGTTAAAAAGGAGATCGAGCTGGAAATCGCCTACGTGCTCTTCATCGACATTGTCGGCTACTCCAAGCTCGTCACGCACGAACAGCGCCGGCTGCTTGAGTTGCTCAACCAGATCGTGCGCGAATCTGAACACTTCCGCGCCGCCGAGGCGAAACACCGGCTCATTACCGTGCCGACGGGCGACGGCATGGCGCTGGTTTTCTACAACACACCTGAAGCACCCGTGCAATGCGCGCTCGAGATTAGCAGCGCCGAACACCCCGAGCTCAAGCTGCGCATGGGTATTCATAGCGGGCCGGTCAGTGGTGTCGTGGACGTAAGTGGTCGAGCCAACATCGCCGGCGCAGGCATCAACCTGGCGCAACGAGTGATGGATTGCGGCGATGTCGGGCACATCCTTGTTTCCAAACACATCGCCGAAGACCTGGAACAGTACGGCCAGTGGAAACGCCATCTGCACGATCTCGGCGACATTGAAGTGAAACACGGCGTCCGCGTTTCAGTGGTCAATCTTTATACCGAAGAGCTGGGCAACCCCGAAGTGCCGCAGAAATTTCTCCATGCGCGGCACAAACCTGCGCCGGTGGTTCGCGAGGAGAAGAGCCGGGCTTGGATGATTCCCATCGCGTTGGCGCTAGTTGCCGCTCTTGTGATCGGCGGCGTGCTGTTGTTCCGCCGCTCTGGCTCACCCGTCCCATCCGTTCTGGAGAAAAGCGTGGCGGTGCTACCGTTCGAGAACCTGAGTGAAGACAAAGCGAATGCTTACTTTGCCGATGGCATCCAGGATGAAATTCTCACTCGTCTTTCCAAGATCGCTGATCTGAAGGTGATCTCGCGCACTTCGACGCAGCACTACAAGAGCGCGCCGGAGAACCTGCGTGAGATCGCGAAGCAGCTTGGCGTTGCCAATGTCCTGGAAGGCAGTGTGCAGAAGAGCGCGGACGCCGTGCGCGTCAACGTGCAGTTGATCAAAGCCGCTAACGACTCGCATCTTTGGGCCGATACCTTCGATCGCAAACTGACCGACATCTTCTCGGTGGAAAGCGACATCGCCAAATCAATTGCCGATCAGCTTCGCGCCAAGCTCACCGGCCAGGAAGAGCAAGTCATAACTGATAAACCGACGAACAATCCTGAAGCTTACGATGCTTATTTGCGTGGCCTCGCTTATACGCTGAAGACCCTCAATACACCCGCCAACATCCTTAGCGCACAGAAATATCTCAGAGAAGCGGTGCAGTTGGACCCGCAGTTCGCCCTTGCCTGGGCGCGACTGTCATACGCTGAAGCACGCGGCTACATCACACTCAATCTTCAACCGACGGTCGCTCTACGTGAAGAGATACGGCAGGCAGCCGAAACGGCCGTGACTCTTCAGCCCAACCTCGGCGAGGCCGTACTGGCCAAGGGCAATTACCACTACGCTTGTCTAAAGGATTACGACACCGCGGTCCGTTACTTTGAGCAAGCACGTCCGCTTCTACCCAATAGCAGCCAGATTCCGGAAAATCTGGCCTATGTCGCGCGGAGGCGGGGGCAGTGGGACCGGACTGAGTCTTACTTCAACGAAGCCGAGCAGCTCGACCCGCGTAACGTTTACCTGCTCGGCCAACACGCGTCTTACTATGCCCTGCTTCGCCGTTTCCCCGAAGCCTTGCGAAAGTTTGATCAGGTTCTCAATATCACACCGGACGACTTGGATACGCTCGTAGCGAAGGCGGCTATCGCCCAAGCCGAGGGCGACCTTCCGCGTGCTTCGACACTGCTCACTCCGCTGCATCCGACCGCCCAGAGCGGCGGTTTGCCAACGCAAGTTTACCAGGCAATCCTGGAGCGTCGCCCCGCACAAATGATCGCTCGGCTAAAGGGAGAACTGGCCAAGCCTGATCCAGCATTGGGTTACCTCAATGGCGAACTGCGCTTTTGGTTGGGCTGGGCGCAACACGTCGGCGCCGACCCTGCTGCCGAGGAGAGTTGGCGAGAGGCGCGCAGCGAGCTAGAATCTTTCCTCAAAGAACAGCCGGAAAATGATGCCCTGATTGAGGATCTCGCGCTCACAGATGCGTGCCTCGGTGACAAAGCCGCCGCTTTCAAACTCGTCGAGCAGGCTATGGCCATGATGCCGATCGAGAAAGATGCCGTGTACGGTCCTCTTTCGCTTGAGGTGCTCGCGCGGGTGGCGGCGCAAGCAGCAGAGCCCGAGCGCGCCATGAGTGCTTTGCAAAAATTGCTCTCGATACCGTCCGGCGGGTCCTTGGGTGGAAATATGCCGCTTACTCCCGCGCTGCTTCGGCTCGATCCGATGTTCGACCCGCTCCGGAATGATCCGCGTTTCCAAAAACTCGTCACCGAACAGGCGCCGAAATAATTTGCGGAGCGCACGCGCCCTCGCGTGCTGGTTTCGGCGCCTCGCCGAAACAGTCTTTCCTTTGAATTTAGCCCGTGGCGGAAATGAGAAGCCAAAGAGAAAGTTCGCGATCGCGAGGGCGCGCTCGCCAGCACGCGAGGCGCGTGCGCTACCCTTGCGAGACGCGATTGTCGATCTTATATTTTGAAGGCGCGCTCAGCGCGAGAAAACGCGGAGGTCATTATGCCAACAACAACAATTGCAGCTCCAGAGAAAGCTCGGGCAGCGGAGAAAGATTTTTTGCCGCTTCAGGGGACTGATTACGTCGAGTTTTATGTCGGCAACGCCAAACAGGCGGCACATTTTTACAAGACGGCTTTCGGTTTTCAAAGCCTTGCCTATTCCGGACCTGAAACGGGGGTGAAGGATCGAGCCACCTACGCCATTCGTCAGAACAAGCTGACGTTCCTCCTCACAACTCCGGTCCGCTCGAATAATCCAATTGCCGATCACATTTCCAAACACGGCGATGGCGTGAAAGCGATTGCGTTGAAAGTGAAGGACGCGACTTCGGCCTGGAACGAAACGACAAAACGCGGCGGCAAGAGTTTCATGAAGCCGACCACGCTCAAGGACGATGCCGGACAGTTGGTCATGAGCGGCATTCACACTTACGGCGAAGTCGTTCACCTTTTTATCGAGCGAGAAGATTACAGCGGCGTTTTCATGCCCGGTTTCGAGAAATGGGAATCGGATTACCGCCCATCCGAGACCGGACTGGAATATGTCGACCATTGCGTGGGCAACGTCGGTTGGAACCAAATGAATCCGTGGGTGAAATTTTACGAGGATGTGATGGGGTTCCGCAATATCCTCAGCTTCGACGACAAAGACATCTCGACCGAATATTCGGCGCTCATGAGCAAAGTGATGAGCAACGGAAATGGTTTCGTGAAGTTTCCGATCAACGAGCCGGCCGAGGGCAAAAAGAAATCGCAGGTGGAAGAGTATCTCGAGTTTTACAACGGCGAAGGCGTCCAGCATGTCGCCATGGCCACCAAGGACATCGTCTCCACCGTGACCGAGATTCAGAAACGCGGCGTCGAATTCTTGAATATTCCATCAACGTATTACGATGAGTTGCCCAAACGCGTTGGCCACATCGATGAAGACCTGGAGCCGTTAAAGCGACTCGGCATCTTGGTCGATCGCGACGATGAAGGGTATTTGCTGCAAATATTCACCAAGCCGGTGGAAGATCGGCCGACGCTCTTTTTTGAAATCATTCAGCGCAAAGGCGCCAAGAGTTTCGGCAAAGGCAATTTCAAAGCGCTTTTCGAAGCGCTTGAAAAAGAGCAGGAACGGCGAGGCAATTTGTAAAAGGAGGTAAGTCGAAATGCCACATTATCAGAGGCTAGGTCAGATTCCGCGAAAGCACCACATCTGGTTTCATCGCAACGGCGCGGCGCCGAGTTACAAAAACGAAGGCATCGCTTACGAGCACGTCTTCACCACCCAGGGATTCGACGAAGCCTATTCGATCATGTATCATCTGCGCCCGCCCACGCGCGTTCGCAACGTCGAGTTGATCAAATATTGGGAGCCGAAAAAAGTCACCGATAGCCCGTTGCGTCATCATCATTTGAAGACGGCAACGATCCCCCGTCGGGGCGACCTTTACACCAGCCGGATTCCCATGCTGTTCAATCAGGATATGACCGCCTACCGCGCCAGACCGGCGAAAGCGTACGACAAGTTCGAGTACTATAAAAACGGTGGCGCGGACGAAATTATTTTCGTCTTCAAAGGTGGAGGCACGCTCGAAACGGTTTTCGGCAAACTGCCTTATCGCGCGGAAGATTACATCGTCATTCCGCGCGGAATCACGTATCGACTCGTCCCCGACAAGGTCGAAGAAGAGGATTATCTCATTCTCGAATCAGTCGGGCCGGTGCGAATTCCGCAGCGTTACTTGAATCACGAAGGCCAAATCAAAATGGGGGCGCCCTATTCGGAGCGCGATCTCCATGGGCCGAGTGAGATTATCACCATCGACAAAGAGGAAGATGTCGATGTTCTGGTGAAGGACGGCGGGCGTTTTACGCGCGTGACACTCGCGCATCATCCCTTCGATGCCGTTGGCTGGGACGGTTATCTTTACCCCTTCACATTTAACGCACAGGATTTCGAGCCGATCACCGGAACTGTGCATCAGCCGCCGCCGATTCACCAAACATTTGAGATCCGTGGCTATGTTGTTTGCACCTTTGCGCCGCGTTTTCTCGATACCCATCCCGAAGCGGTAAAAATTCCGTGGGTGCACGACAACGTCGAGGCCGACGAAGTTCTCTTTTATGTGCGTGGTAATTTCGGTTCGCGGCGCGGAATCGAGAGCGGTTCGATCACGTTGCATCCGCGCGGAATTCCGCACGGCCCGCATCCCGGCACGATCATGGCGAGCAAAAACGCGACGCGCACGGAAGAGCTGGCGGTCATGTTCGACACGCAACACACGCTCGAGCTGACCGAGGAATCGCTCGCGTTGGACGATCCGAAATATCCGCAGAGCTGGCTCGATTAAGGTGGATCGCGATCTCCGAGCGCGATGTTAAATGAATGGCGGCGCAGCCGCGTAGAACTGGCATCGTGCCCGGAGGTCACGATCCACCTTTAAACAGCGGTCTGGAGACGGCCACTTCTTGATGCTACGCTGAAGAAATACGTGCATGTAAAAGACGAAATCGCGAGAGAGGTGGCGTTCACTGAGGATTGTTTGCCGGCCGAGGCAAGGATCGACAATCAAGGTCGTGAGGCGCTGCAAGACGCGTACCGCAATCTTCTCGAAGCGATCGGAGAAGATCCAGACCGTCAAGGTTTGCTGCGGACGCCAATCCGCGCGGCGCGCGCCCTTGAATTTCTCACGCAAGGTTATCGACAAAATCTCGATGAGATCGTCAACGGCGCGATCTTCGATTCGGAAGCCAGCGAAATCATTCTTGTCAAAGACATCGAGCTTTATTCGCTATGCGAGCATCACTTGTTGCCGTTCATCGGCCGCGCCCACGTCGCATACATTCCGAGCGGCAAAGTGATCGGTCTCTCAAAAGTCGCACGCATCGTCGATGTTTTTGCGCGGCGTTTGCAGATTCAGGAAAATCTCACCACGCAGATTGCCGAGTCGCTCATGAAATGTCTCGAGCCCAACGGTGTCGCTGTAGTAGTGGAGGCGAAACATCTGTGCATGATGATGCGCGGAGTTGAGAAGCAGAACTCGGTCATGAAAACTTCTTGTCTGCTGGGCTCGTTCAAGGACGACGCGCGCACGCGGTCCGAATTTCTCTCGCTCCTGAAAGAATAGCTTCATCGGAACGTAGATTGACTGCTTCCAGTTCGGTTCGGCAGTCCGCATAGGACATGGCCCTACGTTGTGGAAAAGTGGCATGCTCAATTTGCGAAAGCATCTGTGATATGTTTGCTGCCTCATGCTTCTGACAGTCGGCAAACGCCTTGAATTCTCTGCCTCGCGACGGCTGTTTGTTCGTCACTGGAGCGAAGAGGAAAATCTGGCCGCGTTTGGGCCTGAAACACATGCGCGTTACGGCACTGGTCGCAATTACGTCGCTTATTTTATTTTTGCCGGCCCGGTCAATCCCACTACTGGGATGCTGATTAACATTAGTGAAATAAAAGAGCGTGCAGGCAAAGTCATCGCCGAACGTTTCGATCACAAATTCCTAAACCAAGATAACCCGTCGTTCGCTAATGTACCGCCGACGGCGGAGAACATAGCGCGGCAGCTATACATCGATGTGGCACCGTTTTTTTCCGATGTCGACGCAAAACTGGTCGCGTGTCATTTGATCGAATCGCCGGATAGAAGTGCGACCTTTTATTCCGATGGCGGACGCGAAGCAAATTTCTGGTTCGACTTTTCTGCTGTACGGCAAACGAGGTCGCCCCATTTGAGCACATCCGAAAATAAACGTCTCTTCGGCGAGGCGATGTCAATCCATGGACACAATTATCGCGCGCGCCTGACCTTTCCGCCGCAAAAATTGGATGCAGAAATTCCATTTGTCCTGCACAACAAGATCGAAGATTGCATTCAGTCTGTGCGCAGCGAACTCGACCATCGATTTCTGAACAGAGACGTACCGGCTTTGAAGGAGCGTCCGGTGACGACGGAAAGCTTGGCGAAATATATTTATAGACGCATTCACCCGCTCGTCCCGCTTGATTGCATTCGCTTGCATGAAAGCGAAGATTTTTTCGCGGAAGTCTGGGGCAACGAAAGTGTTTTCCTTGGAATGCGAGCGTCGTTCAGCGCTGCACATCGGTTGCACGTGCTGGCTTTTTCAGACGAAAAGAACGCGGCGCTCTTCGGGAAATGCAATAATCCGCTCGGACACGGTCATCGTTATGTGGCTGAGGCGACGGTAGGCGGAACCTATAATGAGCGAAGCGGAACCCTCTGCGATTTCACGCTGCTGCAAGACGCGCTCAAGGATTCCCTCGAGCCTTGGCAAAATCGGCACCTCGATTTGGAGACGAAAGATTTCCGTGAAACGCCTTCCACCGGGGAAAATATTGTGCGTGCCCTCTGGCCGAAGATCGACAATCGCGTGCATCAACAGTTGGTGCGCTTGCGATTGTGGGAAACTGCTAACAACCGGTTTACACTGCGGAGAACGTAGTTTTAGCCGCGGACCACATCATCTGTAGAGGCAACCGCGCCGGTTGCAGTTTTGCCATTTCGCAGGCGACACTCCTGCCACTACAGCTTCCGCGATTGGGCGTTGGACGTTGGACGTTGGACGTTTCGGCTGTAACAGATGAAACGCTATTTGATCACAGGTGCCAGCCGCGGTATTGGTCGCGCCATTGCTGAAAAATCGGCGGCGGACGATGTTACGCTTTTCTTGCATGGGCGCGATACGATCGCGTTAGCTGAAACGCGCAAAGCAGTTGGACCACGCTGCGCGAAAGTCATTCCTCTGATTCACGATCTCGCCACACCAGAGGGCGTTTCAGATTTGGTATCCGATGTTGGCGATAATCGTCTCGATCTCTTGGTCAACAACGCCGGGATAGCGATCGTGAAACCGTTTACCGAGATCACGCAGATCGAATGGGAGCAAACGCTGGGAGTGAACGTCACTGCGCCTTTTTTGCTGACCCAGCATTTTGGGCCAAGCATGCGACCCGGATCGAGCATCGTGAATATTTTATCAATTGCGGCGAAGACTGGCTTCCCAAACTGGAGCGCCTATTGCATGAGCAAATTTGCACTGGAAGGTTTTTTCCAATCTGTACGGGAAGAATTGCGCGACCGTAGGATTCGCGTGATTAATATCTATCCAGCCGCGACCGACACCGATATTTGGAGCGGCATTGAGGGCGATTGGCCGCGTAAAAAGATGATCTCAGCCGAGCAGGTGGCGTCCACGGTGGCCTATGCGCTCTCCTTGCCGGCCGATGTTACTGTGGAAAATATCACAATCTCAAGCGCAACCGGAAATTTGTGAGCGCGCGGCGCAAATTGTCGTCAGAACATAGACATTTAGTTCCAATATATGTGCCAGGCAGGTTTATAACCTGCTCGTCCCGCAGGCGCACAGCCCCGAACGCGGCCAGGGCTGACTGCGTAGGCTCGCGTCGGCGAGTTCGTCCAGTAGCGGCGAGAATGCCGCCTATGTTCCAACTTCCATGATTAACGCTTTTCAAAGTGAGCTTGGCATTAACGTCATCGCCTCGATCATTGCTTCGCTCTTCTTTCTAGCAGCGGGTTTTGTTTGGGGAAAATACAAGGAGCGCCGACGGAAGTTCGGAAGAAACTTGGAAGAATACGACTTCTATCCGTTTACGGTTACGCGCGAAAATTTTGGCGAGTTCAGCCTGAAAGATTTTCGGCTCGGCATGCACTATCTCCTCAAGAACGAGGATCATACGGCGGCGCGGCAACTTCTTTTTATTGGCGAACAAAATAATGTGAAAGAAAAACTCGAACCGGCTGAGCAAAAAGTTTACGTGCAGCTGTTCGAAAAGTACGACGGCAGGAAAATCGCCGATGATACCAATGAGTTTCTCGAAAATTACGTGCGAGTTGTGCGTTTGATCGGGAAATCATTCCCGAACACCGGGATCGAGATTTTATTGCATAATCTGGCCGATCCAGCGCACTCGCTGGTATCACTGGAAAACAGCGTCACGGGTCGGCATCTGCGCGACGGCACGACTAATCTGTTGATCGACCTGAAAAGGCGACAGCTGCTGAATGAAGATAAATTGAACTACGAACTGAACTTCGGCGCCCGCAAATTCAAGTGCACAACGATTCCGATCATGCGGAAAGACTTTGGAGTTGTCGGTGCGATCTGCATCAACGTCGACGCGAACTATCTCACGGATGAAGTGATGAAAGATCGACAGCGTATCGAAGATTGGTTCAGAAATTTTTGCCGCACCGACATGCAGCTCGATGAGAATATCTTGAGCAAGGACGAGTACGCGAAAGCGCTCAAAGGCAAGCGCCACTACAAAGACGACGCGATTTGACGCTCGGCCTCTACTCGCGTGTCATTCTGAGCAAAGCGAAGCGGAGTCGAAGAATCCCGTGGTGCTGCCTTAAAAGTCCCTTCGCGAGATTCCTCGGCTTCGCTCGGAATGACGCAAGCGAAACGCTTGCGCTGCGCTACTTCGGCGAAGCGTGCAGCGCTGCTTGGTACTCAGGCTTTTTGTGATACTCAACCAAACGGAACCCCCAGCTAATTAGAGTCGATAGATCTTTCGTCTTCGTTTTCTTTTCGTTGAGGAACCGCTCGATTTTTGCTTTTAACTCCGGCTGCTGGTTGGTCGCATCGAGGATTTCGAAAATTTCCATCGACAATAACCAATCGTTCGGATGTTCGGCTTGTTGTGTTTCCCAGATTTCACCGAGGCGCTCGTACCCACTTTTGTTCTCGCGAATCTTTCGGACTTGCGCGTAAAGGTTTTCGAGTCGGTTCCGTTTCGTGTCCGACGGAACCTTGATGGTTCGTTCTTTCGGCACCAGCGCAACTTGGTTGTAGGAATCTTTATCCGCCGCGCCATTGAAAACGGAACTGATTCGATCACCAACCGCCATGTCGTACGCTCCCCAACTCGGATCGAATAATACGCGATCGCCGTATTTCGCGGTGCAATTGGAGAATGTAATGAGGAGAATTTTGCCATCGCGGCGAAGCACCTTCTCGATCTTCCCTTCAACGGTGATCCCGCTTTCGAATTCGAGCTTCGCTTTTTTTCCTTCGGTGATCTCCGTGGGTTTCCAGTTGCCGATGGGAGACCCGAATCCGTCTTTATGATAATCGCGTCCGTGACCGGCAAGCTGCTTGTTTTGATAGGCGAGCGCGCTTGGTCCAGCGGTGCGCAGATAAATCGGATTGTTGTTACGATCGACAATGACCTCGTTGAAGACGCCAGTCACTTGCAGGCCGGACGAATACTCGCACGTCGCGACGTTGTTGCACTCGATTGCTTTATTGATGCCTTCGAGCCCGCCAACTTGATAGGCCATCTTGCCGGCAAATTCTTCGAGCACGTCGCGGAGATGCTGGAAATCGCGACAGACAAAGAGCTGCGGCTGTTTTGTCGTGATATCGAACGGCATGTCCATCGCCTCGATAGAATAGGGGATCTTCTTAACCCCCGGCTCGAGGCATGAGACCGATTCGCCGATGGATGAAAGCAAACCCGCGCCGTAAATTTTTGGATTCTCGAGTGCGCCGATGAGTCCGTACTCGACCGTCCACCAATGCAAACGCGAGAGCAGCGCCATCTCGGAAGGCTCACCGAGATTCTTCTGCCGATGCTCAACCAATTTGGTCGCTTCTTCGATTTCCTTCGGGTTGCTGTTCGGCTGTTCTTTCAAGATCGACAAGTGGCGGATCGCCTGATAAAGCTCAAAATCCTTTTTTGACGACATCGCTTTCGCGCCGACTTCGCCGAAGCGCTGCAAATAGTTTGAGTATTCGCGATCGACAATGATCGGCGCGTGGCCGGCGGCTTCGTGCACAATGTCCGGAGCCGGGGTGTATTCGATGTGATGGATTTGGCGCATGTCGCATGCGATCACCAGCACCTTGTAAGCTTGAAATTCCATGAATGCCGCCGGTGGAATGAACCCATCGACCGCAACCGCGCCCCAGCCGATACGGCCGAGGATCTCGTTCATCTCCTCAATGCGGGGAATCCGCTCGAATGAAATGCCGGTGTCGAGCAGTCCTTGAAAGTAAACTTTATGGGCGTACTCGCGCAGGAAAAAAGTGTTCTGCCGCATGATGAATCGCCATACGGCGTGATCGACCGGCGTATAATCATCGTAACGCTGATCGACCGCGAACTGCAAAAGGTGCTTTGGGGTGGCGGCGACGGCCGCGTTGCTGTAGCTGATCCCACCTTGAGATTTCATCGACATCCTCCTAGTAAATATAACTTATGACTCGTTTGCGAGGCGGGCAAGTCATTCGCGTCGCCTGTAGTAGCGGTCTATGACCGTCGCAAACTTTCTCCCAAAGTGATGATCGCTACAATTTAGGTTTTATTCCGCGCGCGCGCGATCCGCCGCGTAATCCAAATCACCGGTGCACGCAGGTGGATCGGCTTCTCCGAAGACGATGCTAAAACAAGCGCGCTCGTGCCTAAATTAACATCTGCTCGGAGATCGCGATCCACTCAGTGTCGCGCGCGTATAACGCGCCGCGCAATCCAAATTAAACCGGCCAGCCCAATCGCCCACGGCCCGAGAAACGCGATCGCTACGCCGATCATGCGCAAGCTCCACATGATCGCGGATGCGCTTTGCGCGAGCGTCCGGCGCAACGTCGCAATCAATCCGTTTTCCCGCGAAACGATGTTGCCCTGGCTGTAAACCTGGATCGACAAATCGGCCGGCGCGTTTGCTTCATCGATTTGCGTGCCCGTACGGTCCTCTCGCTGCACGCTGACGTTCTCGACCTTTCCGAGCGCATCGAGCGACTGCATGAGCGCGGCATAATTCTTCATTGGCACACGCAGCGAAACGCTCGAAAACTCGTGTCCATCCGGGTCACGCGAAAACGAGGAGCTGCGCACGCGCCCATTCTGTTTTTCTGCCAGGTTACGCAGCTCTTTCGTTTTCTCGTCAACTGCTCCGGTGCGAATGCGCAAGGTGGTTTGCTGGAAAGATTGTTCCCGCTCGTCGCGCGAAATCGTGATGTGCAACTCTACTTTGTCCCGCTTGGTCTTGGCATTTTCCGACATGCCAGTGCCGCCTTGTGCGACACGCTCCGTTTGCACTTGGAAATTTTCAACGCGTCCCAGGGCTTTCACGCGACCAATCACGTCGTCGCTTTCTTCCGGCGCGATCAACATGCTCACGCGCGCCGAGATGTGGCCGGAGTTGTCGCGATCAAGCTGTGCGTTCGTGATTTGCACTTTCGGCGAAGCCAGCGCCTTGACGCCGTTGTAAATCTTTTCAACTTCCGGCGCATAGAGCGCAAGCTGGGTGCGTTCCTTCAACAGAAAAGCCGCCGGCTCCTCCATCTCCTTTTCCGACAGCGAAATCGTCACAGTGGCGAATTGCACTTGCGAGTCCCAATACTTCAGTTCGCCTTGCATCTTCTCGATCTCCTCACGGACGCGCCCGAGCTCCTTCTCGACCTGGAGCAGATCGTTAACGTCGTTGCTTTTCGTCTTCAACATATCGATCAAACGCTGCTCCATCACGCGCGCATTCTTCAATCGCGCATCGGTATCAAAATATGCCTTCGTGATGTCCTCGGTCCCGAGCGTCTGGTTCTTCAATTCGCCCAGGCCGCGAACCTTCTGCAGAAATCGATCCAGATTTCCCGGCAATACTTTGACCACAACTTCGCCGTGAAACTTTCCGTTCTCTTGTTTCTCCGAGCTGGTTGTCGCGATATACCCGTGATTCTCGTTTGCGAAGGCCGTAATCTTTTGGATCGCTTCATCAAAAGTAGCGATCTCGATCTCAACATTCGCGTTGCGGATGAGTTTACGGTTGGCTAGGTCGGAGGGGATAGGCGCGGGAGCCGCTGCTTCGGGGCTCTCCGCCGCAGCTTGCGTGGGATTTTCCCGTTTGTTTTCCAGAGCTGCACCCTTGGCGGCGGGTGCCGCGGGTACGGTCTCTTCGTGAAATTCAAGTTGGGCTTGGACCTCTGGCGCCGGGGTGACAGCCACGGCACCGGCTAGACTCGACCCTGCACGTTGTGAAGAAGACGCGATGTCAAACTTCTTATCGCCTGGGCCTGCATAACCCCTGGCGCCGCGCATCGGGACGGCCTCCTCATTTTTCACAGCCCCCGAGAGATCCCTAGTCGCCGATGCCACCTGGTACGCGGGATTGGGCCGAAAAGCCTCACCAGTTAGCATTCGCCCGATTTGCACGAGCACAAGAAGGACGACGGCGACCCCTGTGATTTGGGTCGCGCGCAAATGCATGAGACCGACAATTAACTTTGCAATGTTCGTCTTCTCCGGAACGCGTTTGCGAAACTGGCCGACCATTCTTTGTTCGAAAGCTGGGTCTGGTCTTTCGGTAGCGAGTGTGTCTTGCAGAATCTTATTCATAACTTTGTTTTCTTGATGAGCCCGCCGGCAGGCCACGCACTCGACGAGGTGGGTGTGCAACGCATTTCTCTCCTCTTCCGAAAGCTGATCGTGCACATCGGCGGCGAGCCAATTGTCGATTTCGTCGTGAATTGTTGCCATATGGTTACTTAAGTGAGGCGAGAGCGGGTTTAAGTTGTTTGCGCATGGTGGCAAGCGCCCGTCCGAGAATTCCGCGAAGCGCGCCATTCGTGAGGCCAAGCAGTTGTTCTATCGATTGGTAATCCATCTCTTCGAAATAACGCAGCATCAGTGCGCTCCGATGAAGTTCCGGTAAGGCAGCAAGCGCGGAATGTAATTGTCGATCTAACAACTCGTCGCTCTTATTCGTATTGCTATTCCCATTCGTTTCGCTCGCGAGGGATTCGATCGCTTCGTTAGGCAATGGCACGGTGCGCCGTCTTCGAAAAACGTCGCGTGCGCGGTGTCGTGCGATCATGCAAAGCCAGGCGGGAAATCTTTCAGGATCACGCACGCGCCAGTGCGATTTCCAAGCTTTGACCAGGGCTTCTTGCACGGCGTCTTCGGCTTCCTCGTGATTTTGGAGAATCCCGTAAGCGATGGCGAAAAGGGCACGACTTTGTGTGCGGATGATCATTTCAAATGCTTCCCGATCGCCGTGAATGGCCGCTCGATACATCTCGCGCTCATTGGCACCCATCATGTCGATCTAAAGCCTAGACTCGTGAGGTAGCGATTCCGCGCGAAATATTTTGCTTTCTTTTGTCATCCCGAGGCGCAGGCGAGGGACTTCCATTGGCTGATGGATCACCCAAGCTGGGGCGACCGGACTGTCTTCGATTGTGAGATCCCTTACCTTCGTTCGGGATGACAGGCAGAACGAATCAAAAGATGATTACCGTATTTCCGACGCTGACGAGATTTTTGACCCGTGCAAATGAGCGCACAATCCGCGGCTTGATCGCATTCTTTATTCACCTTCCAGTGCTTTAGATCACGTGTCGGTTCTTGCAATTCGTCGACAAAAGGACCGCACAAACGTTAATGTAACACCAAACCAGAATACCGTTAGGACGGTTGGCTCTGGGACTGGCTCGAGCATGATATCCGTCGGGTTATAAACGACGTTGTAGTTGCCGGGTAATCCAGTAACGGTGTTAAAGACGCCATAATTGGTGCTCGAAGCAAAAGTTGCGATGGTGTAGTTGCTGCCGTCAAAAGCGCCGCTCAGGCTATTCAACGAGAGAGTGTCGGTCGAACTCGTTAGGTCGATCCCACCGCCAGTGATCGCTAGTAAACCACTGGCCCCGGTCGCACCGATATTCACCAGGAAAATGCTGTTGTCGCTAAAAACAACCTTGCCGGTACCACTTGTTATGATATGCAAAGTGCCAATGCCAGAATTAGGCCCTGCCATCAGATAGGAGCCCTCGGAGTTACCTCCGCCGACTGTAATTGTTCCGTTAACGGCGAGGCCGATGGTTCCTGATCCGCTAAGAGTGGCGGTTGGAGAAGGGCCGGCCCCTAGAACGCTATAACTTCCCTGTCCACTAGTGCTTCCATCGATTCTGAGCGTTCCGCCTGAGATTGTAGTTGTTCCTGTATAAGTGTTGTGGCCCGCGAAGATTTGTTCGCCGGAACTATCTGGGGCGGTAACGGTCACGCTTCCATCTCCGGTGATATTCCCTTGGTATTGGAAGGTGGCACCGGCGGACCTCGCGAACAGATTTAGCTGAGTAGCAGCTCCGATCAGATTAATCGTCGCGGTGTTCGTTCCCGACGACGCCGCAACGATATTACCAGTTAGTCCGCGAGCAAAAATGGAAGTCTCCATGTTTACCATTACGGCAGATGCCGGTCCGGCATTTGGATTATTAACAGACATACTCATGTTGGAAATACTTGCCCCGGGCAGAAAATTCATCGTGCCTTCGTCCACTTCGACGAAACCATCAATCCCACCAAACAAGGCGCTGACGTTCAATGTGCCCGCACCCGTTTTGGTTACGCTCTGCTGGTTGGTATTGAAAGTCGCAGAGATATTCAGCGTCGCGTTAGCTTGAGCGACATCAAGGTTACCACCTGACTGGTTGAGCCCGAGAACGAGTATGCCGCTGCCAGTGCCACCGTTGGCGCCTTGAAGCGTGAGCCTGGATGTTGCTCCGCCGAGATAAATTAAATCGTTCGGATCCGCTCCTACTGTATTCGTTCCCCCTTCCAATACGATAACGCTGCCCGTCGAATCGGAAGCATTATTAGAAATTGTGTATGCTGCCGTGTTTGTCTGATTCAAAGATCCCATGCTCAGACTGGCACCGCTTAGATTGAGGGCCGCCGCACTCGTTGTGAGAAGGACATCATTGGCCGACGACGGTAAGCCTGTGGGGTTGTAATTATTTCCATCGTTCAGATCGTTGTTTTGGAAGAAGCTTTTTTCAGTACCGGCAAAGCCGGTCTGCATCGCAGCCGCAAGGACAGCAATCACGAATGCGGTAACAATTCTGCGATTTAGATACCCAAAAGGCATGGAGAAATCACACCTAAGGATGGGTGCGACAGTCCCGGATCGAGCCGTAACCGCGATCCTATATAACGTCTGTCCCATCCCCAACGGATTCGAGAATGGCACGCTAAGCGCAGAATGGCAAGATATTAGGCCCCTTTTTCCGCAGATCAGGAAGCTCCGCAGTTGCTATGCTGTCGGTCGTTGTGGTGGTAAACTTGCCGCGGCGCCGGCGCGGAGCGCAAGCTAGTGGGACAGTTCGGAGAGGCGTCCCCTACCTGCAAGATTCGGCCGTCACAGACCGCCGCTACAGAAGAAGGCCCTCTCCGCGGCGGACCGGCTCCGCCATCAGAAAATGATCACGGTGTTGCCGACGCTGACGAGGTCTTTGAGACGCGCGGCGTCCCAGTTCGCGAGACGGATGCAGCCGTGACTCGCAGCGCGACCAATCGTCTCCGGATTATTTGTGCCGTGAATTCCGATGCCCGGTTTATTCAAGGCCATCCACAAAACGCCGACGAGATTGTTCGGTCCAGGCGGGAGATTGTAATAATTTTCCGTGCGCACGCCGTAATTCAGCATGCCTTCATCGTAACGAAACCACGGCCAGATGGTCGCGCCGAGAATTTTCCAGGTGCCGATCGGTGCGGGCAACATTTTCGAACCCGGCGTGATTGGAAATACACAGACGAGCTGATCGTTGTCGAAGACTTCGAGTAAGTGCTCTTTGGTATCGACAAAAATTTTGCGAGCGGCAAAGGCGGGATTCGGAGGGACTTTTCCCTCATTGAATTTTTCGACCTCAAATGGCAAAACATTCGGCACATTCAACACCTCGCCGGGTTGTAAGTGCTCCCAATTTTTACCGGGGTTCAGTTTTTGAATGTAAGCCTCGGCGGAATGATAACGTTCTGCTACAAACTCCAGCAGCGATGTGTAGGGCAGCCATTTCAATTTTGCTTGCGCGGCATGGCTGCTTGGAACCGGCCCGATAAATTTCAGATCATCCGGCCTGATAGTGTATGTCGTGAAAGGGATCGGGACCTGACTGAGAAGCCACTGATCGACTGCGCCGGTCTCGCGCATGCGACGCGCGTGCTTGTAAGAGATGAGCGCCTTCCGAAAAAATTCTCCCATCTTGCCGTCGATTTTTCCCGGTCCGAAGTCATTGTTATCGAGAAAAATCTGAAGTCGCGTCGCCGTCTCCTCATCGTAATTCGGCAACGCCACGATGATTTCGGGTGTGGGTTTCGGCGTTGGGACGCGGGTCGGCATCGGAACCGCACGGTAGACTTGCTCCTGAGCGTGCGCCTCGTGGGCGCGGAGAAAAACCGACATGGTTATTACGATCGCAGCGGCCCCCGATTTCATCGACCGAAGTAATGCGCTGTGAAGCCGCCCGATGCAACCGCCTCGAACTTATCGTGCGTCGCCTTTTGGAAACATGACGCGCTCGGGGCGCGTGTTGAGCGCCGCAAGCAGCTTTGGTATCAATCGAGTTTTGATAGAACCAGCTTCACGCGGCGGCACAAGATAACGTACGATGGCGTTAATCCATGTCGCCTCATCGACCCGAAAAATAACGCGCGGACGCTCATGCACTTCCAACTCGTCCACTGGTGTCCGCGCAAGCAAATCGCGGTAAACACCAACGCGTTTCATCATTTCCTCGCCAATTTCTTCTTCGACGATTCGTTGCATCGTTGCGGCAACAAATTCGAAATCACTCTGATATGCGATTTGAAATTTGATCTCGTTCCAAATGTAGGGGAAAAGCGGCCAGGAATAATTCCACACAATTGAGTCGAGCACCTTCTCGTTCGGAAAACGGATGACGCGGCCGCTCGGGTGATCGGTGGAAAGATATTGGCCGCCAAATTCCCAGAGCGTTGTGTCGAGGTAGCCAACGTCGATTACATCGCCGGTGGCGTCGCCGATTTTGATGCGATCACCGACTTGATAGGGGCGTCGCACTAAAATGTAGATCCAGGCGATGAAGCTTTTCATCGGTGTTTGCACGGCGAGACCAACGATGATTGACCCGATTCCGAGCGCCGTCAGCGCCGCATACCAGTTCACGAAAATCACCGACACAGCGATGACAGCGATCGCGATCGCGACAATGAGACGCTCGATACGCTTCAAGGTGAAACGCGTGGCCGCGTCCTCGATGCGACCGATCGCGTAAACCGAGATGGCCTTCGCCAGCGCGAGCAGAATCACGACGAGCGTTGCGCCGCGCAGAACGCGCTGACCAAGATCGACATGCGGGATGGCGATCGGAATTACCTTCGATCCGAGCAGGAGATAAAGGACAACGAAACCGATGAGTAAAAGCGCGTGCGTAACGAACCAGAATTTGTCCGTTCCGCGCGCTTTGACTTTTTCGCCTCGGTTCTTCTCGCCGGTGGTTCGCTCCAGTTCTCTTCGGACTTCCGGCTTCTCAGAAATTTCTCCTGCAGTTTCAGGCATAATGCTCAATTATAAATCGCACGAGCGCATGTTCTTGATCGGTATGCAGTTGGCGAATGTGCCGGGCTGTAGCGGCGGCTGTCTCAGCCGCAAGTAAGGCGACCGTGCAATTAGGAGGTGCGCATGAGGACACGCGCCTCTACTCCGGGCTAGGCGGTCTTCGCCCAAGCGCGCAAAACTTCCGCGACGCTCCATGCTTGCGCGATGCAGCCGCCGGCCATGTGCGGTTCGCGCGCGTCAAAAACCTCGCTGATAGTGCCAATCCCGTCATCGCTCAGATGGACCGGGAAAGTTTCGAGAAATTTACGCGCGGCGGCTCGATCGTGCGGATGGACTTTCAACCATGCATCGATGAAAGGCCCGATCAGCCAGGCCCAAACCGTGCCTTGGTGGTACGCACCGTCTCGAGAACGAAGGTCACCGCCATAAATTGGTTTGTAATTTGGATCATCTGGCGAAAGGGTGCGCAGACCGACCGACGTGAGCAATTTTTTCTCCGCAACTTCGAGAACCGATTTCCAATGTTTTGCGTCGAGAACCGGATGATCGAGCGAGATGGCGAACAATTGATTTGGCCGGCAGGACGAATCTTTTGCACTGCCGCCATCAACATCGACAACATCGTAAAGATAACCGCCCTCTGCGAACCAAAAGCGGTTGTTGAATGAAACGCACGCACGTTCGGCATGTTCCTCGTAAAGCTGCGCGGAAGTTTCGTCGCCGCTTTGGCGCAACCAACTGGCGAGCAGCCGAAGGGCGTTGTACCAAAGCGCGTTGATCTCGACTGCTTTTCCGCGGCGCGGGGTAACCACCCAATCGCCCATCTTCGCATCCATCCAAGTGAGCGGATATCCTTCCTGGCCTTGCGCGAGCAAGCCGTCGGTTGGATCGACGTGAATATTAAATTTTGTTCCGCGCAAATGGTGCTCGGCGATGTCGACCAAAATTGGCAAAAGATGTTGCAGGGTGTTGCGGTCGTTAGTGCGTTTCAGATAACGACCGAGCGCATGAAAAAACCATAGGGTTGCGTCCGCAGTGTGATACATTCCTTCCTTCGCGCGGTCGGGAAACATATTTGGGATCAAACCGTCGCGGACATAGTGCGCGAACGTGCGCAGGATGTAACCGGCTTCGAGAAAGCGCCCGGTGATAAGCGTCAAACCTTCGAGACTGATCATGGTGTCGCGTCCCCAATCGGTGAACCAGTGATAGCCGGCAATGACCGTGCGGACTTCGTCGCCGGCGGCATGAGCGCGCGCCGCTTCCTCAAACCGGCCCGCCGGCGTGATGACGAATTGGTCAGCCGCAAAAACCAGTTCCGCTGGAAAACTTTGGCGCACCTTCGGGATCGCGTCGTGGAGAAGGCGGGCGCGCCGCTCACGCTCAGCCGCCAGAACATCTTCGGGACTCAAGACGCCGATAATGTCCCACACCTCAGTTGAGCCAACCAACGTCGCCGTGCTTCGTTCGGTAAGATCGACTCGAAAGAATCCCGGGCTCCATAGCTCACCTTCGTAGGCATAACCTCGCTGCTGTTCGAGGCGGTAAACGACTTGAGGAATTTTCGATGGAGCGATCGTAAAAGCGGATTCGCGGCCATGGAGCTGCATGCGGAGCGGCGGTAGTTTTCGGCGCGCGGCGGCGATTTCGTAACGACCATCGACTGCAGTGAGTTTGTAAGGTGCGCCCAAGTCCGTATCTACCGGCGATTCATGATGTCGGAAATGAAAAGCGGGACGCAACTCCAGTCGCGGAGGAACTCCCTTTGAGATCACCTGGTAGCTGACATGAACCGTATTCTGCAAATGAGGAAGCAAAACGCGCTTCTCGACCACGACTTCGCGAACGTGATAAGTCCAAACGGGAAGCCCGTCCTCGAGCCGGAACTCAGTTAGGTAGTCGGCGCTTTTCAGATCAAGCTGTCCGCCAGCCCGTTCCTCCGCGCCGAGAGAAACTACATCATCATCACTGAAACGGAGAAATTCCGATACGTGGCTCCACATCACAATGCGCCCGAGAGGCGCCGGCAATGCCGCGATGAGCAATCCATGATAACGACGCGTGACCGCCCCTGAAACGGTGCCCGACGCGTAGCCGCCAAGCCCATTCGTAACGAGCCACTCACGATTAAGCAGGAGCTCGCGCGACATTTGTGCACCGTCCCAAGGCATCGCGCGAACGACGGTCGCGTGCAGACTCTCAGCGCGTGTGTTCATCGATAATGTCGATCCAACGTTGTCGATTACTCTCTGACTTTCGGTTTGCGCCGCGCCGCAGTTTCGCGCACGAGTTTCAGCGCAACCGCTGCTTCCGCTGGCAAAGTCCAAGGGTCCTGCGTTGGAAATGCAACGGCGCCTGGTCCGCCATACCTTTCTGATTCACTCGACCAAAGCGTCGCCCACTCGAATCCAACCGGCGGCGCAAGCAGCGGCTCCGGCATTGGCTCGAGCAACTGAGCTTCGCCAAGATTCATCAGTAGCAAACGGTCGTCATTCTCTTCCGAAAAATAGCGAAGCACAAAGCTTCTCGGCCCGAGGACAGCGCCATCCACGCCGCCGATTCTTTGTTCACGAAGACGCGAATCTTCGCGACGCAGTTTCATAAGATCGACATGTAGATCGTAGAGTTGCCTGTTTTTGTCTCGCTCCGAGAAATCTAACTTGCAACGAGTGAAGCTATCCGGGTCGGAGGGTATCGGCAGTTGCTTCTGAGTTTGCGGGCTGGCAAGCGACGGAAATTGCGAGAGAAACTCGAAGCGACCTTTGCGAACGGCTTCCCGAAGTTTGTCGTCGCCCACGTCGCTAAAATAAAGGAACGGTTTCGATGTTCCGAATTCCTGGCCTTGAAAAAGTAGCGGCGTCCAGGGACCGAGCAGCAGAAGCGCGGTCATGGCGCGATATCGTCCGGGTGAAGTTTCAAAGCGCACTCGACGCCCGGCGAGCGTGTTCGAAACTTGATCGTGGTTTTCGACAAACGCGACGAACGCTTCCGGAGGCGCACCCAGAGCCAGTGTTCCGCGAGGTGCTCCCTGCCAGGAATACGGTTGTCCTTGAAAAAGGTAACCGTATTTCGCAGCGGAAATAAATTCCTGCGGCGCCCCAAAATAGTCCGTGCAATACGCTTCGCGTCGGCCGGTGAGCGCGACAAACGCGCTGTGATGAAGATCGTCATTCCAAACGCCGTCGAGATCGTCGCCCCCTTCACTCCGCGGTCGAATCAATTTAACGTCCTGCCGTTCATTCTCCGCAACCAGAATAATGGAACGTCTAGCTGCGGCACTACGGGCAGCTCGGCCGACGGCCGCGAGGATGTGTTCGCCCGATTTGTCGAAGATGCTTTCCGTTGCATCGAGGCGAAATCCATCGAAGTGAAACTCTTCGATCCAATAGCCCGCGTTGGTGATGAAGAATTCGCGCACAGGTCCCGAGTTCGGGCCATCAAAATTAATACACCCGCCCCAGTCGGTCTCGCGTTCAGTGTTGAAATAATCGTCGGAGTAAACGCCGACATAATTTCCGTCCGGGCCAAAATGATTGTAAACAACATCCAAAATTACAGCCAAACCCAGCGCGTGCGCGCGGTTGACGAAATTGCGCAAATCATCCGGAGTTCCGTACAGGCGTGTCGGTGCAAAGAGGTCGACGCCATCGTAGCCCCATCCGAACTTTCCAGGAAAATCCGCAATCGGCATCACCTCGATAACGCTGATGCCGATGCGTTTCAATTCGGCCAATTGCTCGGCCGCGGAACGCCAGGTGCCTTCGGGTGTGAATGTGCCGATGTGCATTTCATAAATAATCTGGCCCTTCAACTTCACGCCGGGCCACTCTGAATCCGTCCATGGAAACTGCGTTGGATCGACAACTTGGGAGGGACCGTGCGGGCCGTGCTGTTGAAATCGCGAGGCCGGATCGGGATGAAAATGTTCGGCGTTGTTAACGCGAAATCGATAGAGTGATCCCGCGCCGACGCCTGCAACGCCGGAAAAATAGCCGCCCTCCTCGCGCGCGAGCGGATGAAAGGTTCGGTGCGCATTTTTTTCCTCGCTCTCTTCCAGGACAAGATCGACATGTTGCGCTTTGGGCGCCCAAACCCGGAAGTGCGTTTGACCTGGCGCGATCAATTCCGCTCCGATCGGATAACGGCGTTGCACGCCAATCGTTCGCTGGTGAATGCTGCCGCGGTCGTGCACATCAGTAATTTCACTCTTCATCGCAAAATCGACAGCAAACATGCGGACACTGGTGAATAAGTAAACATGCCTGTTACATAACCGGCCACAGGCCGATGGCTACCTAGAGTTCCGATTGCATTGAATGATGTAGCCACGTCGCTGTGCAACGTCTACGACTGGCTGAAGGCGGGGATGTTGTAGTCCCGGTTTTCTCCAAGGTCTTTCTTGTCGATCCAATGCTTGCCACTGGAAACAGCGCACGCGAAGCTCTTGAGCTGTTGAAAGACCAGGGCGCAGAGAAAATTCAATTCGTTTGCATGGTTGCGCGCCCACGGGGAATCGAACGTGTCCAGTCGTCGCATCCAGATGTCGCGATTATCACGGCAACGCTCGATCCGGAATTAAACAAATTCGGATTCATTGTGCCTGGTTTGGGTGACGCGGGGGACCGCTGCTTCGGAACAGGATAGCAACCCGTTTGCGAGCTTGATTCAGCCGCTCGGACTTACTCCAATCACGCCGTGAACGGAAGCGAAGCCAAGATCGAGATCTTCAAGCCCTTCGGTGAAGCGTTTGAGCTGATGAAGAAAATTCTTTTTCAGCCGTTCGATCTTGGCAAATGGTGCGTCATCGGGTTCGCCGCGTTTCTCTCCCATCTTTCTGGCGTCGGATTCAATTTTCGCTTCAATCCTGGGTCGAAGTGGTGGAACGCAGCGCGAGGCAGTCTCACTGGCCAATTCCCCGGTTGGGCGATCGCGTTGATGATCGTCGGAGCAATTATTGCATTTGCCGTCGCGGTGGTTCTGCTCTGGATCGGCGCGCGTGGCCGTTTTATGTTTATTGATTGCGTCGTGCGCAATCGGGGGGCGATCGTTGAACCGTGGAAAGAGTATCGCAAGGAGGGGAATAGCCTATTTTTGTTTACCCTTTTGGTCGGGTTGATTTTTGCGGTTCTAATCATAGCGGGCACGGTGCCGGCGGTTTTATCCATGCGCGGCTATCATGAAGGCGTGCCCGTGGGTCTCATTGTCGATCTTGCAATTTTTGTTCCACTGTTTGTGACTCTGCTCGTGGCGTGGGTGTTCACCGCGCACTTCCTGACACCGCTGATGTATCGGCAGCGTTGCAAAGCGTTGACCGCATTGCGCCGCGTGATCTCTATCGTCGATGAATATCCAGGGCCGATCGTTTTGTATTGTCTGTTTTGCTTGTTTTTGGGCCTCGTCTTGATTTTTCCGATAATGTTCCTGATGTGCGCGACTTGCTGCATCGTCGCGATTCCTTACGTCGGCACGGTGATTTTGTTGCCGATGCACGTTTTCTTTCAGGAATTCCTATTGCTCTTTCTCCGGCAGTTCGGTCCCGATTACGATGTTTGGGCGGGAATCACCCAAACGCCGCCGCCGCTTCCAGCATCGACATTGCCGATTCCGCCAAGTCCGCCCCCGATGTAAACGTGATCAGCAATCAGATTTCCGTCATCGACCAGAATTTGCGGAACGCGCTCGGCCAAGTGCGATTGACCACGCTTTCACGTGCGCGTTCGCCCATGCGCCGACGCAATGCCGGGTCGCAAACGAGTTTGCGAATGGCACGCGTGAAATCTTCGACGTTGTGCGACTTGGTCACAAGACCGTTGGCATTGTCTTCGACCAATTCCTTTGGTCCGCCCGAGTCGGAAACGACGACCGGGACGCCGGAGGCTTGGGCCTCGATAATCACGTTGCCGAATGTGTCGGTAGTGCTTGGGAAGACGAAAATGTCTGCGGAAGCGTACGCCGCCGCCAGTTGTTCTCCGCGAAGGTACCCTGTGAAACAGGCTTCCGGCAGATTTTCAGAAAGCGCTTGCGAATAAGGTCCGTCACCTACGAAATAAAGTTGCACCGGCAATTTTTCCTCTCGCAAACGCTGGTACGCGTTCGCCAGAACATCGAGATCTTTCTCGCGCGAAACGCGGCCGACGTAGAGTAAGCGCACCTGTCCGTTGGGCGTGCCAAATTTTTCAAAGAAGATTGGGTCCCGCCGCGCTGGACGAAAAAATTCGGTGTCGAGCCCACGTGGGAAAATTTTCAGCTTAGTCGGGTCGAAGCCGCGTTTGATCCAGCCTTGGCGATACTCCTCCGAGTTGATGAAGACGGTGTCGAGTTGGCCGTAGAACCAATGCATGTAATTCCAAGCGACGCTTTCGAGAAAGCTGTCTTCGGTGAGGATGCGGATGTATTGCGGGAAATCGGTATGATAGATGCCGCTGGTTTGAAGATTGAGCATTTTCGCGGCAAGCAATGCGGTCAATCCGATCGGGCCAGGCGTGCTGATGATGATCTCGGTAAATCGTTCCCGCTGGATGTAATCGAGGATTTGCAGGATGGGCGGAAAGCTAAGCTTTTGGAGCTCGTATTCGGGCAGTTCGAACTCACCGATCGGTCGAAAATTTTTAATCGGGATGTCGTCGATGTTCAGGTCGCTGCGCGAAGTGACGACAACCAATTCCTTGTTAGCCGCGGCCGCTGCGGCTGCCATTTTGCGAATCGTAGTGGCCACGCCATTGACATCTTCGAGCGTGTCCGTGAACCAGGCGCGCTTGCGGTTTTGCAGCACGGGCGGAACCGCGCCGGTGAAGTGCCGGAAAATCTCGCGCAGCCATTTGCGTGACGGCGCCTGGCTGTGGAAACCATAAATGTAAGGCGACAGAACGAGGAGGATCGGCGCGATAGCGCTCAGAGCTTGGATACTCTCGACAATGTTCCCGTTGGTAAGTTGCTGAACGAATCTTTGAAAAAAACGATATGCCAATTGCTCGGCTACCATGTTCGCCATGAAAAAGGTACGACGTTCCGGTCCAGCGACTGCCTCCATTTCGGAGGCCAGTTTCATTTTTACTTCCGGTTGCGCGAAATAGCCGGAAAGCTCTTTCCAAAGCGATGTGTTTGCCTGTTTGACCAGCTCGAAAATTTTTCCCGACATCACTCCCTGCGCCGCGAAGCTCAGCTTTTCAGCAAGCGTGAATTCAGTCGGATCGCGCCCTTCCATGAAACGCGAAAACATTTGCTCGAGCAGAGCCGCGCTCGGTCCGAGTTTCTCGTGGAAGCGATCCTGAACAAAACGTGAAACGGTGTTGTAAAAGCCATGTGAGAGGGTGAGGGGGGTGCCGCCGTGACCGCGGGCACAGCAGTTTCCTTCGCGCACAAACTTCAGAAACTCCGTGGCGGAACGAACTGCCGGAGTTTCCGTGTAAGCAGAGGCGATAAATTTGCCGCCGTGGTCATCCGAACCACCGACAAAGATTTTCTTCCACGGCTCGGCGTGAGTGGGCGCAAGATTGTGATGCTCAGCCAATTTCTCGATCTTGTCGGGGTTGAGCGAGCCAAAAAGATTCTGCGCCAGCTCGCTTAGCAGTGCGTCTCGCAAGCCGTTAATGCCTTCGAAATGTTTGAAAAGCAAAATAAGCTGCTCAAGGTGCGATGCTTCCAGCTTGCCATTGATGCTGTAAAGAGGATGCGCGACGGCATGGGCGATTTGGCCGGCCTGAAGGTACCGTTGCAGAATAAAAATGTTGTCGCGGGCGATCACAATGTCGGCGTGCTGCGCTTCGGTAATGCCCCAGACTAAAACATGGACTTTGCATGGGTCTTGCGGGAAATACGTCGTAACCTGCTCACTAATAAACGTATCAGGCAAATCTGCTATTTGCATACAACCGGCGATCGTGTCGTGATCTGTAATCGTCACGTAATCCATCCCGCGCTCGACCAATTCTCGATACAATTCACGCGCGTCGGAGTAGCTGTCCGGAAAATCAAAGCGGCGAAAGAGCCATTCCTCCGAACGGGCGCTAAAGCGTGAATGAATATGGAGATCGCAGTTGCTCATGGCTAAGTGGCAGCGGTGCGCACCCGCTGTTCCGCGATCCAGTCGCGATACGTCGTCGATGTCCGCACGTCTCGCATACCATCTAAAGAATCGAGAATCTGTCCCCAAATGCGCGGGCAAAGAAAATCGGGCGGATGAATGCTTACCCGCAATAGTGGCCTTGTTTTCATTAGCTGGAAGAGCGTGCCATTCCAGGCCAGACTGACCGCCCGTCGCCAGCTGTTCTCTACGCTGTAAACGACGGAGCGCGCCGCGAAATTCTGTCCTGTGCGCAGGTCGCGCACTGTCCGCAGCCGCGTCGTGTACTCCAAATCCGCGTCGCACGCGGCGCGCTCGGCTTCTTTGCTCAGCAGCCAGGCCGGTGCGATGAAACCGCGCGGTGTCAGGCCCGCTTCGCGGAATTGGTTGCGTGCTTTGGTGATGCGGTCAAACGCCTCGCCATAATCGAGATCGTAGAACTCTGCTTCGCGCCGCGTGTAGAAGCGGGTGACGAACTTATCCCGCAACGTTTCTCTCGCGCTGGCGGACCGCTCGTGGAAATAGCCGTGAATGACGATTTCGTGTCCATCTGCTTCTGAATCGCGCAGCCAGGAAACGAATTGTCGATCTTGCGCAAAGAGGCCCTCGTGATGGTAATCCGGCACGACGAGAAGCGAACAAACGCGCGCCCCTTTGCGCGACACGTCCGAGATGATCCTTTCAACAGTCGCCCGATTGGAAGGCGCAACGTCGTGGATCGACACGATGAGTGCGTCCTGCCCTGCGCTTGCCGCGGCAATGACCGGAAGAAACTCCGTGGCCGCAATTGTCGTCATTCTGCCAAATTCTCGGCAGCGGCCCCGGAAGAACAAGAGCAAATTAAACAGGCGGATGGGGCAGTCCCTTGTCCGCCAATGGGACGGACTGGTCCGGTGGGGAGCCTCGATGTCCGGAAATTACGGCGGAGCCGCGTATTCAGCAGCGTTATCCGACGTAGCGGCCGGTCCGCCTGTACGCGCGGCCCTTACAGCTCTTCCATTCTCAAGATCGCGCGAAATTCTTTGGAGCCGAGTGGCATGACCGAGAGGCGCGATTGTCGAACGAGCTGAATTTGGTTCAGCGAAGGGTCGTTCTTAATCTGACGCAGCGTTACCGGGTGCTCAAGCGGACGCACCGGCACGAGATCGATAGTGCTCCAGTCTTCATCCGGCGCCGTCGGATCACGGTAAGCAGTTTGCACGACTTTCGCGATCCCTACCACCGCCTTCTCCTCGCCGCTGTGATAGAAAAGAACTTCGTCGCCCTTGCGCATCCGGCGCAGATTATTTCGTGCCGCGTAATTGCGCACTCCGGTCCAGCTCGTCCCGCGATCGTTCGTGAAGTCCGACCACGAATAGGAGGATGGTTCCTGTTTCACGAGCCAGAAATTTTTCATGCCCAGGAAAGCTAGCTTATTTTCGGTGCAATCAAGGTGGATCGAGCTCTCCGAGCTCGATGCTAAACTAGGCGGCGAAGCCGCATTTATTTTTCAACATCGCGCTCGGAGAGCGCGATCCACCTCGCATTCGACAAGCAACTATCTTTACTTCAAGATCGAAATCATGCCGCGTCCGCCGTTTATTACATTTGAAGGGTCGGAAGGCTGCGGAAAATCGACCCAAGTGCGGCGACTGGCCGCGCGATTGGAAAGGTTCGCCATTCCGTTTCTTTTGACACGCGAACCAGGTGGCACCCCAATCGGCGAGGCGATTCGTGAGCTTTTACAATTTGCGCCGCAAAGCGCCAGCATGACCGCAGAGACAGAGTTGTTGCTCTTTGAGGCAAGTCGCAGTCAGCTTGTGCGCAAAGTTATCGAACCCGCCCTTGAGCGCGGTCTTTGCGTCATCGCCGACCGCTTTTTGGATTCCACGACCGTTTATCAAGGCGCGGCGCGACAATTAGATCGACAAATTGTTGAAGAGCTGAATCGAGTCGCGGTCGGGGATTGCGTACCGGATATCACCTTTCTCCTCGATGTCGATGCCGCGACCGCGCAATCACGCATGCAAGCGCCTCGGCGCCCCGACCGCATGGAGCAGCAATCAGCTAAATTTTACGATAGAGTTCGCGAAGGTTACCGGGAACTCGCCAGACGCGAGCCTCATCGAATTGTATTGATCGATGGCACGCGCGCTGCCGACAAGATCAAGGATGAGATTTGGGAGATTCTTTGCTCGCGTTTTCCAACGCTCCTAAAATCAGAAGTCAGAGAGCAGAGGTCAGAAATTTAAGATGGCATTTTCACGCACAGCCGCGCTTGGATATCTGCGTCGCGCACACGAGCAAAAGCGACTGGCGCACGCTTATCTGATTTCGGGCCCACCGGGAAGTGGCAAGCGCGATGTCGCCGCTGAGCTGGCGAGCCTTGTAAACGGAACAGATCCGGCCGACGTTTTCTCCGCGAAGGCGCGTGAGATTTTTTTGGCCGAACCGGAGTCGAAATCTCGCCGGATCGTCATCGAGCAAATTCGTGAGTTGGAACACACTTTGCAGATGCAGGTGTCGAACGGCCGGCACAAAGTCGCGATCATTTCCGAGGCCGATCGGTTACAACCTCAGGCGGCAAACGCGTTTCTGAAGACGCTGGAAGAACCGCCGAGGAATTCACTTTTGCTTCTGCTGAGCGCGTTGCCCGAGGCTCTGCCGGATACGATTCTCTCGCGGTGCATCTCCATTCCTCTCGCAATAGATGGCGGGGAAAAAAGGCTGGGCCGACAACCTGAGCTTCTGGAATTGCTTGCCGAAGTCGCGGCGGAAAAAACATGGAGCGTGCAGACTGCTTACCGAATCGCCCGTGGTCTGCAGGCCTTACTTGGCGAAATGCGGGAAGAAATCCGAGCGCAAAGCGCCGAAGCGCTCAACAAGGAGGAATTGCGTTATCGGAATTCCACCGATGGAGCGTGGCTTGATGAGCGCGCGGAATATTACAAGGCGTTAACCGAGAGCTTATACATCCAGAGACGCAGCGAGCTTATTGAAATTTTGTTCGAGTGGTGGTCGGATGTTCTGCGCGCGCGCACCGATGTCGATTTTCGCATTCTGACGGCCGCAAAAAAAGAGACGAACACGGTCGCGAAACGTTTTACCGCCGCGCAAGTGTTGAGCCGGATTCGGCGGCTCGAACAACTGCGCGATTATCTTGGTCGCAATATCCAGGAAGCGCTCGCCATCGAAGTTGCCTGCCTCGAAATCTTCGGATCCTGATTGCGAATGCGCGCGAAACGCACGTTGGCCGTGGGCCTAATCGGCTACGAATTCATGGGTAAGGCTCACTCGAATGCGTGGCGGCAGGCGCCTCGGTTTTTCAATTTGCCGGCTGATGTGCAAATGAAAACCATTTGCGGCCGCCGTCGCGCAGCCGTGAAACGAGCTGCCGCAGCATTTGGCTGGGCAAATTCGGTTACCGATTGGCGAGATGTCGTTGCTGACCCGAATATCGACATCGTCGATATTTGCACGCCTAACGACACCCACTGCGAGATCGCCATTGCCGCGGCGCGAGCCGGCAAGGCGATCCTGTGCGAAAAACCGCTCGCCCGAAATGTCGATGAGGCGAAGCACATGGTCGCAGCAGTCAAGAAAGCACGCGTTGTGAACATGGTCTGCCATAATTACCGCCGTATCCCAGCGGTTGCTCTGGCAAAGCAAATGATCGAGCGCGGCGAGATCGGCGATCGCATCTTTCATTTTCGAGCGCGGTATGCGCAGGATTGGATCGTCGATCCGGATTTTCCGCTGGTGTGGCGTTTTCAATCAAAGATCGCCGGCTCCGGAGCGCTCGGCGACATTTTCTCGCACATTGTCGATCTTGCGCGCTATCTGATCGGCGAATTCAAGGAAGTTTGCGCCATCACGGAGACATTCGTTAGGCAACGTCCATTGGTAGGGCGCGAAGGTGCCAGTCCGGTCCGCCAATGGGACGGACTCGTCCCGCGGCGAGCTCGGACCCGGGCGCGCCGTGGTAAGGTCACCGTGGACGACGCTGTCACGATGACTGGGCGTTTTCAAAATGGCGCGCTCGCTTCATTGGAAGCGACCCGCTTCGCGCCGGGCCGCAAAAATTCCATGACGCTCGAGATCAACGGCAGAGCCGGCTCGCTCTTTTTCGATCTCGAAGAAATGAATCGTCTCAAATTCTACAGCCGTCGCGACCCGCAAGATCGACAAGGTTTCCGCGACATACTCGTAACCGAGCGCACTCATCCTTACATCGACAAGTGGTGGCCACCGGGGCACATCATTGGCTACGAACACACGTTCATTCACGCAATTGCCGATTTCGTGAAAGCCCTTGTTGCTGGAAAAAATGTTGAGCCATCTTTCCACGATGGTTTGCAAAACCAGCGCGTGCTCGATGCGGCTATGAAAAGTGCGCAGACGAAACGCCAGGCAAAGATTTGAAATCGGGTCTCATTGCACTGGACTAACAAATAAGATCGATGAAAAGTGAGGACATGAAAACGCTTGCGTTGCTGGCGTGCCTGTTGTTAATGAGCACCGCCCCGCAACTATGTGCGGAAAATCCTTTACCGGATCCGTCGCTGTGCGGGCCGTACCCGAGCAATTACAAAGAGATCGTGATGAAGTGGCTTGAAACGCAACTGATCGATGCGGCCAGCGCGCGCATTGAATGGAATGGAGACCCCAAACCAGCTGATCTTGGGCAGAAGGGCCAACATCTTTACGGCTACCTCGTGCATTTCAAGGTGAACGCGCGAAATCGTTTTGGGGCTTTTACCGGAAAACAGGAACACGGCGCGCTCATTCGTGACGGGAAGGTGATTAAGGGTCTCGGATTTGGTTACCAATGAAAAAACTAAATTATCGATCTAACGTTTCGGGCGAAGGGCTGGTAGTCGTCATCATTCTGCTCATCTTGATCGCGGCGGTGGCTTATGGTGGCTCGTTTGGCACAAGCAGGCCGTGGACAAAGAGGCGCGCGAATTTGGGAGAGAGACGATCAAGCGACTTGCAGTGGATCACGACGCGGCGTTTTTTGCCAACCATCTCAGCCCGCAAGCCCGTCTGGATTATCCACCGTTGCAGCAACAGGAAGAAATGTCGAAGCTCCAACAATTGGGCGCGCCCGCGCAACCGATCCAGATCGACGAGAATATCACTTGGGAATCGCAATTTTTCGAGCCAAAGGGGTTTTTCACTGCGCACCTCAACTATCCAGCCGGCCCTGCAACGCTCCAGAATCGCCGTGTTGATCATCCGGTGGCCAAGTGGCAGCTGATCAACTACACGTTCGTGCCGCCGCGCGTGCGTTAGGCAAGCAGGCGATCGAGCGAATCGACGCAAATCTGCGACCAGGTCTCGAGTGTGTCGCGGCGCTTGAGCAATTCTCCTTTGTCGAGAAACGACAAATTCGTGATCATCGCCTCGCGTTTCTCGACTTTCGGTTCCGCCAACCGGAAAACGTGCACGATCCCGAGATGAACCCGGCCCACCTCGGTCGTGTCGTCGTTTAACAAAGCCGCAATGCGATCTTCGAATTTTGCGTCGATCTGTGATTTCCTCGTTCACTTCCCGCTCGACGCCGGCGCGATAGGCCGCTTCATCCAAGACAAAGAGCGATTCGTCGCTCTCGTTCATGTGCCCGCCGATGCCGATGGATCCTTTCGCTACCAGACGTTGCTCGCCTGCCTTCTTTCCACGCACGTAATAAAGAACCTTGTCGTCGAACGCGAGCAGTGCGTACGGAATGATCTGTTTATGCAACGGATCGTTCTCGGCTTGGGTGCGAGGCAGAAAGAAATTGTTTCCGCGCGACAAAATTGCATCGAGATATCTGTGCGGGGCAAAGTTCAGCCCCTGAAAACTCCCGAGTTCGTCGAACAAACTTCGCCTGATGACCAAGACATTCTCGTTAGGGGTGTTCATGTCACAGCGGAACCTTTTTGACCTGCGAATTCTGCCCAGCGCAAGTTGGGAAACTCGCACCACATCAGAACGAATAACTCACGCCGATTTGTGGCCCAAACAGATTCAAGCTCGGGTTGGGATCGGTTTGGCCGCCATTGGAAAGGTGTTGATAAAGAATGCCGGCGCTGATTTTCCAATTTTCGGTCAATTGATAACTTAGACCCGCCGCCGTCAAAATATTGAACGTAAAATCCTGGCCTTGCGCACCCGGAACATTTGGGTGGCTGTCGATCCAGCCCAAACCTAGGCCTCCGGAAAAATAAGGGACCAGCCGGCTGTTTGGCTGCACAAAGTTGTAGCGCGCCCCGAAATTCACACCGAAGTAATGATTCTCGATGCCGCGGAAAATCGGCTCAGCCATAGCTGTGATACAGAACTGATTGTAACCTCTCAACCAACCTTCGTTGTCGTTGACGCCCCAGCGGACCCGGCCAGCTATGAACTCCGCGCCAATCTCGTAGCTATTTGGGTTATTGAACGCGCCTAGCAAGTAGCCGGATTCAGCCGCGATCTCGAACCGCGGCGGGTTTAGCTCTTCGCGTGCAGTGCTCGCGTCCTGGGAACCAGCGAACGCCAGCAACGGAAAAAGCGTAGCCGAAACCACCCAGGCTGCGCGACAAATTTTCATGCCGCGCGAACGATAGGGTGAGTTCGGTCAATTGCAATCGGTAGGGACGCGGGCAAACTCCGCGAGATCGACAGGCAGCGGGCTGGTCCATCCAGAGTCGTCGTCGATCGCTAATTTCGCCGAATGCAAAGCCTGGCGCGGCAAGAGTAACTGTCGATCCAACGTAGCTGTCCAGCCGTTTTCGATGAACTCGAGATAGAATCGTTCGTTAGGCCCGTAAATTTTGTCTCCCACAATAGGGTGGCCTAACGAAGACAGATGCACGCGAATCTGGTGCGTCCGCCCAGTCAGCGGGACTGCGCGGATTAAACTGAGTTTCTCGATTGGTAGAGCGCGACAACACCCATCCGGCTTGGACCCGGGCGCGCTGCTAGCGCATTGTTCTGGCGGTCCGTCCCTGCCTATCGACCTAACAAAGCGACGCTCAACCCGAAACCGCGTCCGTGCAGCCGCCCCGGCTGGATGAATTGCTTGCTTGAGCCAAATCGCTGATTGTCGATGCTTGCCTTGTCGATCTAGCGGCGCATCGACCATCTTCTCTTCCCATGCCGGCGAGCCCCAAACGATCGCGAGGTATTCCTTGTGCAGCCTGCCTCGCTGCATCAACAGTCCAAACCGCTGCGCGGCCGCATTTGTTTTCGCGACTAACACTAGTCCACTCGTTTCGCGATCGAGCCGGTTGATAATTGAAACCTGGCCGGAGTTCGCAATTTCGAACGCGAGGAGTTTGCGCAGCTCATCCCATAACGTTGGTTGGTCGCTCGGTTTCGTCGGATGCGTCAGAAGAAACGGCGGCTTATCGACCACGAGGTAATCCTCGGTTTCGTCAACAATCGTGAAGGTCTGAGACGGGATCACCATTTATCTCGAGTAATGGAGTGATGGAGTAATGAATCCCACAGTTTGCATTGTTCCAACCTTCAATACTCCGCTACTCCATTCTGATGCTTGACCTGGCTGGCAAAACCGCTTTACCTAACGCCTCACGCGACCACCGAAACCGCCGTGGACCTCAAAGACCTCAAAGACCTCAAAGACATCAAAGCCATCATCGACTTGATGAAGAAAAATGACCTCTCGGTCTTCGAGTTGGAGAAGGATGGCTTTAAATTGAAGTTGCAGAAAGGAACCAACGGCCAGCCGATTTTGACCGCGCCGATCGCGCTTGCGCCGTCAACCCCTTCCGCACCGGCAACCCAAGGCGCCGTCGAACCAGCTCCCCCCGCGGAAAAACCAGACGCCGGGCCGCTCAAAGACATTGTTTCCCCGATGGTAGGAACATTTTATGGCGCCTCTTCCCCCGATGGGCCGCCCTTTGTCGATGTTGGAAAGCAGGTGGATGAAGACACGGTGGTTTGCATTATCGAGGCGATGAAAGTGATGAACGAAATCAAAGCCGAAACCAGTGGAGTCATCGCCGAGATAGTGGCCGAGAATGGAAAACCGGTGCAATTTGGGCAGGTGCTGTTCAGGGTTCGCTGAGGCATTGGTAGGGCGCTATGCCAGTCCGGCTCGGACCCGCCGGACACGCCGGATTTCGCGTCGCACATGTTTGAAAAAGTTCTGATTGCTAATCGCGGCGAGATCGCGCTCCGCGTCATTCGTGCTTGCAAGGAACTCGGGATTCGTACGCTCGCGGTTTATTCGGAAGCCGATGTCGATTCGCTTCACGTGCAACTGGCCGACGAATCAATTTGCATTGGCCCTCCGCCGAGTTTGGAAAGTTACCTGAAGATCGACCGGATCATGAGCGCAGCCGAGGTGGGCGACGTTGATGCCATTCATCCCGGTTACGGTTTTCTGGCCGAGAACGCGCATTTCGCGGAAGTTTGTGAAAGTTGCAACATCAAGTTTATCGGTCCGTCCGCCCGCGTGATGCACGCGATGGGCGACAAAAACTCGGCGCGGGCCTTTGCACGCAAAGCCGGCGTGCCGGTGACGCCGGGAAGCGAAGGCGTGGTCGATGCCGAAAGCGACGCAGTGAAAGTCGCGAAGAAAATTGGCTATCCGGTGATGATTAAAGCAGTGGCCGGCGGAGGCGGCCGCGGCATGCGCGCGGCGCACAACGAGCCCAGCCTCATTACTGGCTTTCACAACGCTCGCCTCGAAGCCGAGAAAGCCTTCGGAAACGGCGACGTTTATATCGAGAAGCTGATCGTTAATCCCCACCACATCGAGTTTCAAATCGTGGCCGATAGCCATGGCCGCATTGTTCATCTTGGCGAACGCGATTGTTCGATTCAGCGGCGAAATCAAAAGGTCATCGAGGAATGTCCCTCACCGCTCGTGAACGCGGGCTTGCGCAAAAAAATGGGCAACGCCGCGGTGAAGCTGGCCAAATCTGTCGGTTACGAAAATGCCGGCACGATCGAATTTTTAGTCGATGATGATCGCCGTTTTTATTTCATGGAAATGAACACACGCATCCAGGTGGAGCACACCATCACAGAGGAAGTTTACGGTTGCGATCTGGTGAAGGAGCAGATCCGCATCGCGGCCGGCGAGCGACTTTCGCCGCATGTGGCGCGCGCGACGCCGCGGTCCCATGCAATTCAATGCCGGATCAATGCTGAAGATCCAGCGAAAGATTTTCAGGCTTCGCCTGGAAGAATCGCATTTTATTATGCGCCGGGCGGACGGGGCGTGCGCATCGATTCACACGCCTACACCGGATACATAGTGCCGCCGGATTACGACTCGCTGATCGCAAAAATAATCACGGTGGGCGCGACGCGCCTTTCAACGATCGATCGTATGCGCCGAGCTTTGGACGAATATTATATCACGGGGATTAAGACGACCGTTCCATTTCACGCTGCCATCATGCGTCGCTCCGAATTCCGCGAAGGAAAATACGATACCGGTTTTGTCGAACGCGTAATGTCTTCGGGAAATTTCGAGTTGGCGCAGGGGCCCGGTCGTCGACTGCACGAGTAACGACCTTGCGAAATCTAGGCGATTGCCGGCTCTACGGTATCTTAGACCTAAGTTATATCGATATCTTAGATGCGCCGCGTGTGGCCAAGTCAATGATTGATGGAGATGTCGACCTTATTCAACTGCGCGGAAAACGGCAGGCCCTTGGCCAGCTTGCCGATCTTGCTGGACGGCTTCACGGAATTACGTCCCCGTTTTCCGTCCCCTTGATCGTGAACGATTACGCCGAAATCGCAAAGCATGTACCGGTCGAAGGCGTGCATGTTGGCCAGGATGACGACGCGGTCGCAGCCGTCCGGCAAAAAGTGGGGCGGCCAGTGGTGGTGGGAAAATCGACACACAGCGTCGAGCAAGCGATAGCGGCGCAACGTGAAGGTGCTGACTACATCGGTTTCGGCCCAATTTTCGCTACCCCGACGAAACCAGACTACAAACCGATCGGATTGAAAGACATAAAACGAGTGCATGGCGATGTTAGCCTCCTGATATTTTGCATTGGCGGAATAAAGATCGACAATCTCGCGGGAGTCATTGCCGCCGGTGCGCGTCGGGTTGCTATTGTTTCGGGTTTGCTCAAAGCTCCCGACTTAGCTGGCTACGCAAAGGCCTGCAAAAAATTGCTCAGTTCTAAACCGGAACCCTGACCTCCTCCGAACTCTATTTTTTAGCCGTTGGTTTCCCCGCTTTAACGCTTCAACCTCTCAACCTTTCAACGTTTTCTATCATGTCCGTCCTCGTCGTCGGTTCCATCGCGCTGGACACGGTCAAAACCCCGGTGGAAGAGCACAGCGATTTGTTAGGCGGATCGGCTTCCTATGCCGCACTCGCCGCCAGTTTCTTTTCGTCAGTCAAATTAGTTGGGATCGTTGGTAGCGATTTTCCCGAATCTGAATTTGATTTTTGGAAATCGCGGAAGATCGACAGTGAAGGCGTGCAGCGCGTAAATGGCAAAACGTTTCGCTGGTCGGGCGAATACGCATGGGACTTGAACACACGAGAGACCCGCTCAACTGCGCTCAACGTTTTCGAGCATTTCAAGCCAAAGTTGCCGGGATCGTATCGCAAAACCGATTTTGTTTTGCTCGCGAACATCGCGCCGTCATTGCAGTCACATGTGCTCGATCAAATGGAACGGCCGCGCTTTGTCGCGGCTGACACGATGGATTTGTGGATCGAGACGGCGCGAGAGGATCTGGATACGCTTCTGCCGCGTATTGATCTTTTGATTTTGAACGACAGCGAGGCGCGTGAGATAACCAAGGAGACAAGTCTCATCAAAGCCGGTCGCCAGATTCGCAAAATGGGTCCGCGGTACGTCGCAATCAAAAAAGGTGAGCACGGTGCACTGCTGTTCGGGGAGGACGAATTTTTCAGCTGCGGCGCATATCCGCTGGAGGACATTCATGATCCGACTGGAGCGGGGGACACATTCGCGGGCGGCATTACCGGCTATCTTGCGGGGACAGTGAGTACGGTGCATTTCACGGACCTGCGCAAAGCAATGATTTACGGCAGCGTGCTGGCGAGTTTTTGTGTGGAAGCATTCAGTATGGAACGGTTGCGTACGTTGTCGCTGGAAGAAATCAACGAGCGCTACGAGATGTTCAAACTAATGAACCAGTTCGAAGTCTCGGCGTGATTCGAGCGTTGTTCGTTTAGTTCTCTGTCCGGTCAGGCGCCTGGCCCCTGAGGCGTCATTACAGGACGACGCAACGTGCGCGCAGAATGACAGCCGATTCGCTCGACACAATATCTCATCCCGAGAAATTCACTTCGATGGTAATGTCAAGTGGGGCGAACGATGCAAGATTGCCACTGAACGCGAGCGTTCAAGTTTGCGACCCACCAGCAATGTGATGCGACGTTAGCGATTTTCCGCGAGGTGCTTGCCTGTTGGGAAACTATGGAATTAACCCTAAGGTGTTGGTGTGGGCGTAGGTGTAGGTGTAGGTGTAGATGTAGATGTAGATGTAGGTGTAGCTGTAGGTGTAAGGGCTGGGGTTGGCGTTGGCGATGTTAGGCCCGTCGGTTGAACCCGTTGTCTGTAAGTTATAAAAAGCGTTGCTCCAGGCACGGGTGCTACCGTCACCTGAGCCGGACCGGCTATCACCACTGGTTCAATGATTTCGGGCGGAATGGACGAAGTTGGAGTGGGGGACCCGTTCGCGAAGATCATGGTTGCAGTGAGAACATTGCTCGTTTGACCGTTGCTGTTCACGCTCACTACACCGCGCTGACTGCCGCCTTCCTGCGTGAAGTTTCGGATTCGTAGGAAATGTTGGTCAGGGACAGAGATTGTCAGCGGAGAACTTGTTGGAGTGATGATGTCGCTTGTGAACGCGCCGGCGAAAGCAAGAGAATGAAGAACGCACGCCCCAGAGGCAATCCAGAGTGGCGTGGCGCATCTGTTCATAGAATTCCTTTCCACCGCGATACGCCTGCGCTGATCCTGCCCTGTGACGCCATTCAGTCTTGCTCTTTTCTGAAACTGATGAAGAGCGTTGCGCCTGGAATTGGCGGGACAGTTACCGTCGCGGGGCCTGCTATCACAATTTCATTGATAATTTCTGGCGGAACAGTGGGTGAAGGCGTTCCAGGCGATGTAACCGCTGTGTTATCGATGATCGCAGCATTTAGAACATTTGCCGTCTGATTATTTATTGTCACCGTCACTACACCTCGCTCGTTGCCACCTTCCTGCGTGAAGTTTCGGATGTGTAGAATGTGGCCGTCCGGAACATTAATTGTTAGAGCCGATGTCGTGATGATCACGCTTTTGAAGTCAACGGCGAAAATTGCACCCGCAAATCCAGCAACCGAAAGCAGCAGAAAGAATCTCTTCATCAGCGCTGAGCGTAACAGAGTCTGACAGGGGCGACAAGTTTCAACTTTGCCTCAAGAAGAGTCTGAGTCTGATTCGCCTTGCCCACGCTAGTAACGGTCCTGTCACTTCGATCGGCAAAGAACGGCCTAGCGCGAAAGCATGATTGAGCAATGGGCCGAGCAGGAACGCTACAACCAAATAAGCGGCAGTTTGGCGAATCATGCGACCGCGGCCAGGTGCTGTCCTAATTTGAAAGCTTGTGATTGGAATCAAAGCGCCCAAGCCTATCAAAATGAAACGAGACGATGATGGGTCTCATTCATATTGCCTTATCGCCGCATAGGGCGAAGTCTATTATGCGGGAAAAAAGCACACCTGCAACGGGAAAAAGCGACCCGGTTTGCCCTCAAAGCGACCCGGTTTGCCTTCAAAGCCACCCGGTTTGCCTTCAAAGCCACCCGGTTTGCCATCAAAGCCAGCCAGTTTGCCCTCAAAGCGACCCGCTTTTTACAAAAGCAGACCCGAAATTATGCAAAGCAGACTGTCTTTTTTGAAAAAGGACCCGCCGTTTGTCGCAAAGGTGATCATCTTTTCATGACCCCTTTTAGCTTCCACGAAAGCTGTTCGCATATCTTTGGAGCGTTTCCACGATCAACGAAGCAGCTTGCAAGCAAGATCAAATTAGGATACGACCCGCGGTCAGTCATTTCTTGACGATCTCCGCGCGATGCCACCATCCGCCACCGAGAGCTTGAAACAGCGCTGCCGTATCGGCATAGCGATTGGCTTGGGCCTGAACGAGGTTGATCGTCGCTTGCTGATATGTCTGCTCCGCGTTTAACAGCGCCAGCTGACTGGTGTCACTGGATGGCGTTTGCCCCATTTGAAGCCTGGTAAGATCAAGGGTGATCTTAGCAGCGGCAGCAGCAGCGGCGGTCGCCTTTAGACCCTCGGCATCGTGTTGAAGCGCATGCAGCGTGTCAGCGACATTCTGGAACGCTGTTACAACCGTGCTGCGATATTGTTCCGCGGCCTGAACATATGCGGCCGTGGCAGCGCGCTGCTTGTGCAACAAGGCGCCGCCCTGAAATATCGGCTGCGTCACGCTCGCGCCCAGAGTTACAAAGCTCGCCGGTCCGGAGAATATCTGGCTGGCCTTCAGTGCCATGCTACCGGCATCCGCCGTTAAATCGAAGGCGGGCAGTCGGTTTGCCACGGCAACGCCAATGAGAGCGCACGCCGAATGCATATTCTCTTCGGCCTGGCGCACGTCAGGACGTTGCTCGACGAGCCGTGAAGGAAGGCTCACAGGCACCTTCTGCGGCAATTGCAGATTCGAAAGCTCAAACGTTTCAGCCATTTCCTGGTTGGGAAAGCCACCGGACAACGCGGCCAAAAGATCCCGCTGTTGCGCCAATTGCCTAAGCAGAGGCGGGAGAGTGGCCGTGATCTGCGCGAGCTGTGATTCCTGCGCGGCCAGATCAGCCCTGGTGGCAGCATGTTTCGCAAGTTGGTTGCGAACTACTTGCACTAAGTTGCAGCTAATCGCGATCAGTTGACGTGTCGCATCAATCTGCGCGCGCAATGACGCCTCCTGTATCGCTGCAGCAGCAACGTTTGAGCTCAGCGTGATATGCGAGGCTACCAGAGCAAACCGTGCTTGTTCCGCCTGCGCTTGCAATGACTCAACCGTGCGACGGTTCAGCCCAAAGACATCCGGCACATAAGACACGCTGACCTGGGGTGTGTAGAGATTGAAATACAAAGCGTTGTTAGACGGCACCGGAGCAATTTCCTGGGATGTCTTCTGACGGGTCGCAGAAAAACTGCCGGTAATGGTTGGCCAGAAAGCGCCTTTTTGAACCAGGACATTTTCTCGCGCGACCTTTAATGCCGCTTGCGCCGCCTTGATATCGGGATTGGCCTTGAGCGAGCGCTCGATCAAATCGTTAAGGGGTCTTGATTGAAACAACGCCCACCATTGGCTACGAATATCCAGATTTTCAACGAAGCGTTGCCCCTCACCGCCTCGAGCATTCGTAGTGCTGCTGGTACTCGAAGGCGGAGTAGGTGTATAACCGCTGGCTTCCGGAGCGGCGGGTTTTTTGAAGTTCGGTCCCACTGCGCAACCAGCAATGAGCAGCAGCACGGCTGAGGTCAGGATGGAACGGCCGACGCACGATTTGCGAGATCGAGTCATACAGATCAAGTCGTTAGGGCTTGCGCTTCATGCCGGTTCCGTTGATCGCGGCAGTGTTTCTGAATGTGTTTGCGGGGCCACCGATGGTTGCCGGGCTTAGACTGTGACTGCGCAGATTCTTCGGGGATAACTTGTTAGGTAGATCAATAGCCGGCGAACGAACGCGGAGAGTTCGATCATTTGCTGCTTTATTCTGGCGAAGATCAACAGTTAATGACGGGTTTTTCGCATTAATGGTCTTCTGGCGATTTTCTGAGGGTCGCTGTTCCATTGCCGAGTTCGATGGTTCGGCAATACATGTCGCACGCATGAGCGTGGCACAGCTGGTTATCGCGAGAAGGAGAGTGGCGGTCTTCATTTTGACTCAACTATTGGCTCCAAGTTCTTCTCGCGGCCCAGAAAGATCATTTTCAGCGCCGGCACAACGATGAGGAGCATGATCGGGCCGACCAACATGCCACCAACAATTACGGTGGCGAGCGGTCGCTGCACTTCGCTCCCAATTCCTCTCGAAATGGCCGCGGGAAACAGCCCGATGCACGCGGAGAGGCTCATCATCATCAGGGGCCGCAAGCGAGTTGAGGCCGCGCGAAACATGGCCTCGACCGGCTTCCCTCCGCGCAGCGCGGACTGGTTGTAGTATGTGATTAATAGAATCGCGTTCATCACCGATACCCCGAACAGCGAAACGAAGCCAATGGCGGCAGAGATGCTTAGATTCAGACCGGCGAAATAAAGAGCCAGCACACCGCCGGCGATCGCGAAGGGAATCCCGGAAAGCGTTAGCAAACACTCCCGCAGTGAATTGAACATGCAGTAGAGCAAGCCGATGATGAGCAGCAAGCTAACTGGCACGACAATCTCCAACCGGTGTTCGGCTTCCTGAAGGTCCCCAAATTCGCCAGCCCAGACCATTCGATAGCCGCTCGGCAGTTTTATGTTCTTCGCAATGCGTTGTTGCGCTTCCGCAACGGTGCTGCCGAGATCGCGGTCACGCACGCTGAACTTGATCGGGATGAAGCGTTGCGTGCTCTCGTGGTAAATCCAGGCCGCTCCCGTATCCAGCGTAATGGTCGCCAGTTCGCTCAACGGGATGTAACCGTTGGGGCCGCTGCTTGTCGGATAGGCCACCTTGATGTTACGAATCTCTTCGACACTGTCGCGGCGTTCTGTCGCGAAACGCACGGCCAAGTCGAACTGTCGATCTCCTTCCAACACCGTTGTCGCGACTGCTCCACCCATTGCCGCTTGGATGACCGAGTTCACGTCGCCCGTATTTAGTCCGTAACGCGCCGCCTTGGCTCGATTCACTTTGATGTTCAGATTCGGCTGTCCAAGGACCGGAAAAATTCCTAGGTCCGCAATGCCGCGAACGAGACTCATCTCATCCCTGACTTGCGTTGCTAACTTCGTTAATTTTTCGAGATTAGGGCCAATGATCTTGACCGAATTGGAGCCTTTGACGCCAGAGATTGCCTCTTCGACGTTATCTTGAATGTACTGAGAGAAGTTAAAGCTGACTCCAGGTAATTCGTTCTGGAACTCCTCCTGGATTTGCTCCGTCAATTTGTCCTTGTTTAGACCTTTCGACCATTGGCTGTATGGCTTGAGCGGCACAAAGAGTTCCACGTTCGAAAAAGGTGAGGCGTCACTGCCGTCGTCCGGCCGGCCATGCTGCGAAATTACCGTTATCACCTCCGGATGCCGCAGCAGGATCATCCGCATTTTTCGCGTCGCAGCTTCCCCGTCTTGCAGCGAGATGGTCATCGGCATCGAGCCACGAATCCAAAAATTGCCTTCTTCCAAGTGCGGCAGAAACTCGCTCCCAATCCGCATCGCCGGGAACGCAGCCGCTGCGAGAAAGACCAGGCCAAACGCAATCGTGATGGCACGATGACGGAGGGTGAATCGGAGCACCGGATCGTATAGATGGTGCAAGAGGCGGACGATAATTGTCTCCTTCTCCTTAACATGTTTGGGGAGGAAGAATGACGCGAGCACAGGTGTAATCGTGAACGTGGCTATCAACGAACCGGCCAGGGCATAGGCGTAGGTCTGCGCCATCGGACCAAAGATCTGCCCCTCCACTCCCTGCATCGTGAAGAGCGGTACGAATCCGGCCACGGTGATGAGAGCTGAAAAGAAAACCGGCTTGTCCACCTGAATGGCGCTGATCAGGATCAGACGCAGGCGATCAGTCCATTCTTGTTCAGGCGAAGATTGCGAAGTCCGCGTCGGGTCTGGCCCATAAAAGCCGTCCGCCAGCCGTTGCAGCAGGCTCTGTTTTTCTTCCGAATCTCTTTGAAAATTTCGGAAGACATTTTCAACAACAATCACCGCCGAATCGACAATGATGCCTAAATCCACCGCGCCGACCGAAAGCAGGTTGGCGCTTTGACCTGTCACCACCAGCAGCATGATGGCAAAGAACAGCGCTAACGGAATGTTCACTCCGACGGTTATTGCGCTGCGCAGATCTCCGAGGAAAATCCATTGGATCAGGAACACCAGCAAGCATCCGAAAATCAAGTTGTGCAGAACCGTACGGGTCGTAACGCCAACGAGCGAGCCGCGATCGTAAAACGGCACAATCGTAACTCCTGGTGGCAGAGCTCCCTCATGGTTCATCTTGTCAATTTCAGCCTTTACCTTCGGCAGCATGTTGCGGGTCTTCTCGACCCGGCTCATCACTACGATCGCTGCCACTACGTCGTCATCTTTGTCGCGGCCGCAAATGCCGAGCCTCGGCACATAGCCCACGTTCACTTTCGCAACATCCTTCACCAGCACGGGAACCCCGTTCTGCTGGGTAAGAACGACGTTCTCGATGTCGTCCACTTTGTAACCTTGGGTCAGATCATCAGTGCCGCCGTCGTCAATCAGGCCGACGCCGCGAATGTTGATGGACTGCTGGCCAATTCGGATTTCACGTCCGCCGACATTGAGATTCGCATTACCCAACGCGGTCAGAATTTGCGGCACCGTGATGTTGAAGGCTTCGAGTTTGTGTGGATCGACCTCGACTTGGAATTGCTTGGTGGTGCCGCCCCAACTGTTGATGGCCGCGATGCCCGAAATAGTCAGCAGCCGTCGCCGCACGATCCAATCCTGAACGGTGCGAAGATTCGTCAGCCCGAAATGCGGTGGACCAACGACCTGATAGCGGAAAATCTCTCCGGTCGTGCTGCCTTGTTGGATGGTGGGCACCAGATTGCCGGGCAGACTCACATTTTGTTGGAGCGCGGTGGCGGCCTGGCTGTAGGCAAAGTGAAAGTCAACGCCATACTTGAAAACGACACGGACAAACGACAGCCCGTAGAAGGAAGTCGAGCGGATGACATCGATGCCAGGCGTTGTGTATAGTCCAATCTCGATCGGGCGTGTGTAGTAACGCTCCATCTCTTCAGCAGACAGGCCCGGCGCCTGCGCGGTAATTTCCAGAATGACCGGCGTTGGGTTTGGATACGCCTCAATGTTGAGTTTCTTGAAAGCGGCGAACCCGGCTACGACAAACGCCAGCAAGCCAAAAACGATGATCGCCCGGCGGCTGAGACAGAATGCAACGACAGACTTGAGCACGTTATTTGAACGAAACCTGGTTCGGAAAAAGAACCCTCTAATCCGTCGGCGGAGCTTGCAGCATATTGGTCAGGAAAATCCCCCCGTCGGTAACGGCTAGTTCTCCCCGCTGCAAACCGTCAAGAATCTGAACCCGGCCCTCCTGTCGCAGACCGGTCTTGACGACTCTTTGTGAAAAGCGATGGCGATCGCTCGTGACCCAGGCGGTCATTGTGCCATCTGCTTCGCGGACCACGCCATTAGCTGGGAGGGCTATGGATTCCACTGCGTCTTGGACGCGAACTAAAAATTCAGCAAGCATTCCGGAACGCAGCTCATTCTTGGGATCGGCGACCTCGGCGCGGATCGTTACCCGATGAGTGCTCGCATCAATGGTCGGGTAAATCTTGGTAATCTTGCCTTCAAAGATGCGCTCAGGGTAGGCCATCACGGTAACTTTCACCGCCTGTCCGATATGGAACGCGGGGCTGTCGCTTTCAGGGACGTTTCCTACCATCCATTTGGTTGAGACATCCGCGACGGCGTAAGGCGCCGGAGCCTTTGCCGGCTGCACGAAAAGCCCCGGCACCGCATTCACCGATGTTATTTGACCGCTGACTGGACTGGGCACCACCAAGGCTGGGTCATCGGTAGTAGCAATGGTATAGAGCGGTTCTCCCTTTTGAACCTCATCGCCCAGCTCAGCGATAGTTTTGACGATCCTTCCTTCCCGGGGCGGGAAAACTTGGACAGAAAGGGTATTATCAAAATACAGCCTGTTATCGAAATCAATGCTACCGATCCCCTTCTTCTCAATAGAAAACAGGTAGCTTTCCACGGGTTGGATTTTGATCGCAGGCAGTTGGCTGGGCGATAGGTCCACTGCCGCTTCGGCCTGGGAAGCGTTTGAGGCTGAACCCTGAGATACATTTGAGTTTGCAGCTCGACCGCCCCCCGACAGCAGCAGGCTCGTTGCAATAATGATTGCGGCGAACGGCACAACAACCGCCGCTGCATGCGTTTTAAGCGACGATTGTTTCAGTTTGACCATCTTCAACTAACGCGGGTTAAAACGAAAGGTTCGCACCTCATATCCGTGTCGGCACACGTGAGGTAACAACCGCACGGTTCGGCGCAGCTAGGCGCGAAAAGAATTACAAGGGTTGCTCGCCAGCAGCAATTGGGCTGCGCCTACATTTCTGTAGTAGGCGAAGCCTTACAGGAAGTGGGCGAGGATCTTGAGCTTTATCTTAGGTGCGCGCTTTCTTCCCAGAGAATGGCTTCCCGCACGAGTTCCGCTGCGGTCGTGAGCCCGAGCTTCTCCTTGGCCCGGACGCAATACGCCTGAACGGTTTTTAGGCTGATGTGGAGCGTATCCGCGATCTGTGATGTGCTGCGTCCTTGGCCTAACATGCGGAACACTTCCAGCTCGCGGTCACTCAATTGCGTGACGCGTGATGCGGCGACACCGACCGCCTCTTGTCCTTGGAGAAACTTCAGCGCCATTGCATTCGACATCTTTTCGCTGACGTAGATGCCGCCTTCGAGCACGCGGCGGATCGCGCCGAGAATATTCTTGCTCGTCTCTCTTTTCCTTACGTAACCGCGCGCGCCGGCCCGCATGGCGCGTTCAGCGTAAAGCTCTTCTTCGTGCATCGACAACACGAGCGGCGCGATAGAAGGATGTTGGATCCGAAGGTCCTTTAGCAATTCCAGGCCCGATGCGGCATCTAGCGAAATATCGACGATGACCAGATTGGGTGCCGTCGCTGCGATCCCAGCGAGCGCTTGGGCGGCGTTCTCCGCTTCGCCGCAAATCACGAGGTCTTTTTGTTGGTTGATCAAGTTCGTCAGCCACTCCCGGACCAGCGGATGATCGTCCACGAGAAAAATCCGGCTTCGCGATTTGTCCGCTTTGGAAATTGCCACGCTCACGATATTTCTTTTATTGCTCTGCTCTCCAGTGGCAATCGACATGTCACGAGTGTTCCGCCCGCGGGATCGGTGCTAATCGAAAGCGTCGCTCCGATCATTCCGGCGCGACTGGATATGATTCGAAGGCCGAGACCACGGTTCTGCGGCATGCTTTCGGGCAAACCAATTCCGTCATCTTTAATCGACAACGTTAAACCGGGGGCAGCCACGGAGAGTTCAATGACAATGCGGCTCACATGACCGTGCTTAATCGCATTCGTCACCGCTTCCTGCGCTATACGATAAAGATGCGTTGCCACCGTCGAGTCTGGCAAGCGCACGGGGGAATCACACTTGAATAAGCAAACAACGCGGTGTCGCTCCTGGATTGTTCGGGAGAGTTCCATCAAGGCCGCTGGCAAACCTTCGCCCTCCAATTCCAAAGGGAACAAGCCTTTCGCGATACTCCGTGTTAGATCAATCGCGCCCTCGACTAACTCGGCCGCCTCATCGGCTTCCCGCGCGAACGGCAAGGATGCATCTGTTAACTTGCCGCTGAGGACCTGCAACGCGAGCGACGTGCCGGTGAGATGTTGGCACAAGCTATCATGAAGTTCGTGGCCGATCCGCTGGCTCTCACGTTCAGCGGCTTCTGTTACCTCCCTTTCCAGCCGTTCGCGCGCCTTCATTTCGTGACGTAACGCGGCCGTACGCTGCCGGATTCGATTTTCCAATTCATCGAGCAGTGAGCGCAACTTTTGTAGCAACCAAATCACGACGAGAAAAAAAGCAACCGCCGTGGTTGCATTCCAGAGCGGAACGAACGCGCTCGAGTAAATCGCGCCCGCCGCAATGTCGCCAGCGATCCACACAGCGACGCTCAAGAGACAAATGATGACCGCAAAACGCCAACTCACCAACCACGCCGCAAGCGATACCGGCAGCAGGTAAAACACTAGCAGTGAGCGTTCGAATCCCGTGAGGTAATCCGCAATTCCAACCATGACGAGCAGGACAAAGCTCATTACGATCAACCACGGCTGTGATCGGTTTTGCAAAAAGCGAAACAATGGCCATGTCCCGCGCTCGACACCTGGGGACTCAGCTCTTTTTGAAGACGACTCTGCTTCAGTCACGCGCAAAGATATTTATTTAGAACTGAAAGTGAAACCGGCTCGAGAAGACATTGACCGGACCGCGGTCCGCATTGTAACCGGGATTACCGACAAATTGGTAATCAATCCCCAGGTGCACGTTCTTGATTATTTCCGCGTCGTAATACATTTCCAGCACACCTTCCGGTGAGTAGTTAGGCAATTTCCCGTCCCCGATTGTGACGCCCAGCCCGCCTGCAGCAAGAAAATCGCGATGGGCCGAACTGATGCCATCAATGATCCCGGCTAAACCGACCGTATCACCCGGGCGCTTCCAGGAACTTCCTTTCAGCTGCAAACCTCCGGAGAGGCTTCGATCGACATCTGTAAACTGCCACACTTCCGATTGTCCATCGCGCCAGCTGACGCGAAGAAACGCGCCCAGATCCTTGGTAATTTCTTGTTCGGTGCTTAGAGCAAAGCCGTACTGGTAACGGTAACGTCGGGTCAGTGTGATGTCTTCCATCAAAGAAGGGTCGGCGAGTGTTTCACGATAGCTTCCCATGTGCGCGCGTTCCAACCAGCTAAGCAAACGAATTTTCCCTGGGTGATCCCCGATGGAGTAGCGTTCCTCCAGTTCCATCATTTGTTGCCACGCTTTTAGGAAGTGCCCATCTTTGGCAAAGCCGTTCGATACGCGTGGCACGTCGAAAATTCCATATCGCAACGCCCACGTTTTTTGATTGAGTTCGACCGTCGCTCCTTCGATCACACCGAGAGCGTCGGCAGCGTAATCAAAGGCTCCGTTGTCATTTAGCACCCAATTTAGGAACTGCGTGCGCGCGCTGTGTGCGTAAGCGTTTGTGTCAAACTGATCACCAACGCTTAAGCGGCCGACCGTAAATGTCAGCCGCGAGATATCGACTCGTTCGGCCAGCTGCAACTGATCGCCCGGAACATCCTCCTGTTCGCCTCCGAGGCCGAAGGTTTGCCGAAGAAATAAATGCGCGTTGAAAATATCTCCGATCTTTTGGCCGACCTTATAGTTCTCCGCGTTGGGGAAGGCGGCAATTCCATGAGTGTTGCTTAAACCAAACCCTTGGTAGTATTCGGGGTTAAAGTAAATCTCGCCCCCCGGCCAAAGGTGAGCGCCTAAGTAAATGTCAACGGATGACGATTGCTTAAAGGTATCCTCCGATCTCAGACTGTTCGTTCCCGCATAGGGGGAATGAAACCCGGGCTGGCCCTGAGCGATCTCCGTTCCTTGCATATGAAAAAGCCAGTTCTGATGCTCCGGGGGTTGGATTTGATTGTCCGAGGCACTCTCTTTCGAATCGGAATCTTGGCGCTCAATCGGTGCAAGGGACAGATCCGATGAAAGCTCACCAGAAAGAAAGTCCTGCGAATGAACAGTTGCCGACAGGAGCAACATGAATGACGCCATACGTGCGATCCTCACGGCCTCGACTTCTACACAACAAATCGAACTTGTCTGCTCAAATGCGCCAGGAAGTGCCGCCAGGGTCTTTTGTCGGACAAAACGCAATGAATCCCTGCGAATGCGGTTAGTTGGCCGATACGAACCCAACCATTGGGCAGGGTGTCAAAAAAGTCTCAAATGGAGACCCGTGACTGTCCGAAAAGATTCAGATCCCGCTAAAGTTTACCAGAGCGCGCCTGCGCAAATGTCAAAAAGTTACCAAATGGGGCCGGTCCTGTGAGAAACCACCGTTTCCGGCTGCCGTTTCGATTGAAAATCAGCCCAACGAGAACGAGATAAGCCACGGGCGGGGTCAGTGGCAAACACGGTGAAGTTGCCTCGCAATGGGACCGTTGGCTTCATCGAATTGGTTAGGCTGTGTGGCACGAGCTACGGCCTGGCGTGCCCCGGGGACTTAGGGCCTTCCGGCGATCCAAGCCGCGAAGATGAGGCAGACGGTAACGACGCCGGAGAAGATTATTGGCACTATGAAGAGGTATTTCCAGCTTAAGAATGTGACCACAATGAAGCACGCTGCGAGGCCCCGTTCGAGTGCACGTGTTACGCGGGCGCGATCTGATCGAGCAGGAGTAAATCTGGGCACGGCTTCTGGCAGCTCGTTTGGCGGTCGGAAACCTTTCCATCCAGTTCATCAGCCTCATGGTGAATCCCAACACGACGCACGTAAGCGGTGCCGTCCTCGCTCTCGGCATCGCCCTCAAGCCTAATCTAGCCACAGTTCTGCCGGCCGCGGCGATTGTATGGATAGGCGGGTGGCTATGGGGCAAGATCACGCGGGTCGCGGTGGGCGCTCTCGCGGGAGCTTGCCTCGCCTTGGTTACACCTGCCCTGCTCGTTCCCAGTGTAAAATGGAGCAATTGGTTGCAGCAGGCCATTGCAAGTGCTCCTGCCCGAGCGCGTGCCGTGAGATTTTTAGTTTTCTGTATTGACGATTTGGCGGAATCTCTGACACGCTCGCCACGTGTTGAAGAGCGGCGAATTGATGGCTTTGATAGCGTGACCGTCATGTTCCCCTCGGCGCATAGGACACGGCGTGTTTCAGCCCGGGTTGCCATCGCGGCAGTCGTTGCGATCGGGCAGAGCGCATTAGCAGTGGATGTTTTGACCTGGCACAATGATGTCGCGCGCACGGGTCAAAATCTGGCGGAAACGACCCTCACCCTTGCCAACGTTAACTCGACAAAATTCGGGAAGCTTTTTGTCATCAGTGTTGATGGACAAGTTTACGCCCAACCGCTCGTCGTCTCGGGATTAACTATTCCGGGAGCAGGCGTACGCGACGTAGTCTACATTGCGACCGAGCATGATAGCGTCTATGCCTGTGATGCTAGCACCGGAAAAGAGCTTTGGCACGTGTCCCTGTTGTTGCCTGGGGAAACTCCTTCGGATTCGCGCAATTGCATCAATATAAAGCCAGAGGTAGGGGTGACGGCGACGCCGGTAATCGATCGTGCGAGCGGGCCCCATGGCACGATTTACGTGGTAGCGATGAGCAAGGGTTCCGGACATTATTTCCAGCGTTTGCATGCACTCGATTTGACCACAGGGGCAGAGGAATTTGGCGGTCCCACCACGATCGCCGCGACTTATTCTGGTAGCGGCGACAACAGCAGTGGAGGTAACGTCGTTTTTGATCCTGCCCAATATAAAGATCGTGCTGGTCTTCTCTTGAGCGGTGGCGTCGTTTACACGACTTGGGCGTCATTCTGCGATTACCGGCCCTTCACCGGGTGGGTGATCGGTTACAGGGAAGCGACCCTGGCGCAGGTAAGCGTTCTTAATCTTACCCCCAATGGCAGTGAAGGCTCCATCTGGATGAGCGGCGCAGCGCCGGCCGCGGACTCGAGTGGCTTCATTTACGCAATGACAGGCAACGGCACGTTCGATACCACGCTCGATGCCAATGGTTTTCCCAACAAAGGCGATTACGGAAACTGTTTTGTTAAACTTTCCGGGCAAAACAACACACTCCAGGTAGCCGACTATTGGACGATGTTTAACACAACCTCTGAATCGAATGCGGACCTGGACCTGGGTTCGGGCGGAGCGCTCTTGCTGCCCGATATGACCGACAGCAACCGCGCTGTGCGACATCTCGCGGTGGGTGTGGGTAAGGATGGCCATATTTACATTGTGGATCGAGAGAATATGGGAAAGTTTAACGCAGCCTCGAACAGCACGATTTACCAAGACCTGCCGGGCGCCTTCGCCAAGTTCTCAGCGGGCGGGGTTTCGCCAGCCTATTTTAATGGCGTACTTTATGTGGGAGTGCAGAAAGAGCCCCTCCTTGCGTTTACATTTGCCAATGCGCGTCTGGACGCCAGCGCGGCATCAGCAACCGCGGTCAAATTTCCTTACCCGGGGACGACGCCGAGCATTTCAGCCAATGGGTCGAGCAACGGGATTGTTTGGGCAATGGAGATTGCATCGGTTGCCGTTCTCCATGCGTATGATGCGAGCAATCTCAGCCATGAACTATACAACAGCAACCAAGCGGCAAATTCACGCGATCATTTCGGTGCGGGCACCAACTTCGCTGTGCCTACTGTGGCCAACGGGAAAGTCTATGTCGGCACCCACAGCGGCGGAGTTGGAGTTTTTGGCCTTTTGAACCCTACTCCCACGCCTACACCTACACCCAAACCGACCCCGACCCCAACTCCTACACCTACACCCAAACCGACCCCGACCCCCACGCCTACACCTACACCCAAACCGACCCCGACCCCAACTCCTACACCTACACCCAAACCGACCCCGACCCCAACTCCTACACCTACACCTACACCCAAACCGACCCCAACACCAACGCCAACAGGCACACCTGCGGCACCCACCAACCTGACAGCGACTGCAGTATCGTCGAGTCAGATCAACCTGTCGTGGACTGATAATTCGAATAACGAAGCAGGGTTCAAGATCAAGCGCTCGACCGATGGCAAAACATTTACGTTAGTTGCGACAGTAGGCGCACATATTCAAGCGTATAATGACAGCGGACTTGCCGCTTCGACCAAGTACCTACTACCAGGTTCGTGCTTACAACTCGGTCGGCAATTCGGCCTTTTCCAACACGGCGAGCGCTACGACGGCGCCGGGGTCAACGCCGACACCAACACCTACACCAACGCCAACGCCAACACCAACACCTACACCAACACCAACACCAACGCCAACGCCAACACCAACCCCAACCCCGACACCTACGCCAACCCCGACGCCGACTCCAACACCTACCCCGACTCCAACGCCGACGCCGACTCCAACACCAACGCCAACCCCGACGCCGACTCCGACTCCGACGCCAACACCGACCCCGACCCCGACCCCAACCCCAACACCAACACCAACACCGACACCAACCCCAACACCAACACCGACGCCGACTCCGACACCAACACCAACACCAACTCCGACTCCAACCCCAACACCGACTCCGACTCCGACTCCGACACCAACACCAACACCAACACCAACACCAACACCAACACCAACACCAACTCCGACTCCGACTCCGACTCCGACGCCAACACCGACGCCGACTCCTGCGGCGCCGACGAACCTTACAGCTACCGCAGCATCATCTAGTCAGGTCAACCTCTCCTGGACTGATAATTCGGGTGACGAAACAGGGTTTAATATCGAGCGTTCGACCGATGGTACAACGTTTACGCAGGTTGCGACTGTAGATGCAAGTGTCACAACATACCCCGACACCGGCCTTACCGAATCTACAACCTATTATTATCGAGTCTCTGCTTACAACTCGGGCGGCAATTCAGCCTATTCAAACATTGCGAGCGTCACGACAGTCCCTGCGGCGCCGACGAACCTTACGGCCACCGCAGCGTCATCGACTCAGGTCAATCTCTCCTGGACTGATAATTCGGGTCACGAAACAGGGTTTAATATCGAGCGCTCGACCGATGGTACAACGTTTACGCAGGTTGCGACTGTAGGTGCAAGTGTCACAACATACCCCGACACCGGCCTTACCGAATCTACAACCTATTATTATCGAGTCTCTGCTTACAACTCGGGCGGCAATTCAGACTATTCAAACACGGCCAGTGTCACCTTGGCGCCTCCTACGGCACCGAGCAACCTTACTGCGACCGCAGTATCGTCGAGTGAAATCGACCTGTCGTGGACGGATAATTCAGATAACGAAACAGAATTCAAGATCGAACGCTCCACCGATGCAGGCGTAACGTTTACTGAAATCGCGACAGTAGGCGCAGATGTGACTACCTACCCCGACACCGGGCTTACCCCATTGACCCCGTACTCTTACAGAGTCCGCGCTTCGAATTTGGTGGGCGACTCCGCCTATTCAAACACGGCCACTGCCATGACAAATCCATGAGGCGAATCCTTATGCCAAGACGTAAGAGGAACGTAGATATTGCCCTAATCATCGCATTAGTGGTGGCGATGGCGGAATTGGTCTCTAGCGAGCACACATTGGCGCAAGCGACTACGTACACGGTAGTGGAGCTCTCCGCGGCGGATGTCGGCCTAGTTCCGTGCCGGCTCAACAACTTGGGCGATTTTGTTGGAAGAGCAGGCGATTCCGGCGCCATGCTATGGAGCCATGGCAGCTTGAAACCAAGGCATCTGGGGTGTTTTGCTCGGAGGCGAGTATAGTTCGGGATTCGCTATCAACGACGCGGGAGAAGTCGCTGGAGCCTCAAACACCGCCACCTCCATTGTTCCATTCATCTGGAACACGACGGGTGGCTTGCAACGTATTTCTTTGCTCCCGGGCGATAACTGTGCGGCCAGGGACTTGGCATCAACAAGTACGGGCACGTGGTCGGATATTCTTCGGGCCCAAATGGCGGGCAAACGGAAGCAGGTCATTCAATAACGCATCAAGATCGGCATGACGCGGCACGTGTTAGACCTAACTATAATTGGGCTGCAAGATGTCGCAAAAAAAGGCGGCATGCTGCAGCCTATTTCTTGCCTTTGCCTCGGATAATGCCTTACAAACCTGCATGCAAAGCATGTTATCGGGGGCGCCAGAACAGGGCAAGGTCAAACTGCTCGACCAAGTGCGGGAGGTGATACGGCTCAAGCATTATTCGTTGCGCACGGAGCAGACTTACCTGGATTGGATTAAGCGTTTCGTCCTTTTTCATGGGAAGCGACACCCCAAAGCGATGGGTGCAGAGGAAGTGACGCCCGGCCAAATCTCAAACGTGTTGGTCAGCCCTCATCCTGCAGGCATTTGGGGCAACCCGGGTAAGGCGCAGTCGGCTGAAAGGAATGAAATAAATCGATTCAATTCTTTCTCTAGCATTGCACTTGCTCATGCTTGTCAATCATGCCGCTCACATTTGATGAAATAACACAACGCGAAGAACGCCTTCGGCAAGAGATCGCCGAGCGGGAACGTCTGCTCGCAGCTTATCAACTCCTTCGCGCCGATGCCGCGAATCACCAGAGTTGGAACTCAACCGAGGGGCCGGTCGTAGCTGCTGTGGCCCCTCCGGCGGCGGCAGCGTCAAACGTGCAGCCGGCGGAGTCTTCTTGGGCGCCTGCGCCGATAAACCCGCCCGCGCCTATCGCGCCCAAGATCAACCCTGCGTTGCCTGCGCTCCGCTCGGGACACGGGGGTAATGGCAGAGCTGTCTTGTGGGCGATAGCGCAGATGACTGGCGATTATACATTGCACGATATTCGCGCCCTGCTGGAACGCGAAGGTTTTCAAATGCCGCATGCGGAGATTTCAGTTGTTTTGACGCGGTTGAAAAAACGCGGCGAGATTGACGAGATTAGACGTGGCGGTGGGCGAACACCGGCAGTCTATCGGAAGCCTGACAGCGCGGCGACTGAGCACGCAACAACGGCGGAACCGGCAGGCGGCACGGAAATCGAAACGAAAACCGTCGTGGGCGAGTAACTGAGACTGCTTTCGCTGACTTGAAACACCGTTCTGTCTCATCGCGACGCGCTTGAGCTGGCTCACGGCACGGCTTTTCTAGCAGAAAGCGCAATTTCCCGAACCGGGAACACGACCATGCTAATAAGAAGTACCGTTTCGCTGGCTAGAGAAATCGTTTTTCCAACCAGCAACACGACAATCCAGATAAGAAGCATCGTTTCGCTGGTTAGAGACATCGTTTCGCTGGTTTGATAAATCGTTTCCCTAATCTGCGGCATTGTTTCTCAGGTTAACAAAATCATTTTGCTAACCGGAAAAACCATTTTTCAAACCTTCTAAATGGTTTCTCTGACCAGCAACACCGTTTCCCCGATCTTCAAAACGATTTTTCAAATCTTCAAAATCATTCATCCAACCGGCAAAATCATTCTTCCGGTTATCAAAATTGTTTCTCCAACCTGCAAAAGCATTTTGCCGGTTAACTTAATGCTTCATCAAATAAGCAAAATGATGCAGTAACCTTGCAAAACGGCCTTGCGATGCTTCGCCGCCGCTTTCGCAGCCCGAAAATCATTTCCGCGGACCTGCAAGACAAAGGCCGCAGCGTGCCGAATGATTTCGCCGATCTGAAGTCCTACCTTGCTGGCCCCGCATGCCGTTTCGCGAGTTAGACACGCCGCTCCGCAGGTTCGTATCATCGTTCGGGCGACAAACGATGCTGCTCCGCTGGTGAGCAAAGTCGTTTAGGTGACAAGAGCAGCCGCTCCGCAAGTCAAAAATGCCGCGCCGCAAATCAATATGAAAAAATTGTTATCACATTACTAGACGCGGCAAGCGTCGACCATCTGTCGAAAGCTTTGCGCAAGGAGGTCTATCATGATCGCCTATCGACTCCTTGAGCCTCAACAACCTCCGCGGCTTCAAGACGTGCCATCGGTTCGTCGCCGGCTCCAAAGCTATTACTCGTATGAGGACACGCAGGAGATGAACACTCTCATCGTGGGCAACGTCATCAGCGGTTTCAGCGTTTTCGTCTAGCCGAGCCATTCTATAACCGATGAAACTTCTGCTCCATCGGATGCGAATCTTTTGTGCTTTACGGCTGCGAACAAAAAAAGTAGCACGGGAAATGGCTGCGTAAGCGAAGAATAAACGCTATGCAATCGTTCACTGGTTTGCTCTTCAAATGGCCGCTCGTTCGTCAAATCGGCGAGCGCGCCGACGGCACCACCCTTGAGGAGATAGGACGAGGAAAAATGTAGGTTTCTGCGATGCATGCCTCAAATGCGCTGAATCCGCAGTCGCCACAGGCACGTGCGATTTACGATTTGGGGATCATTTCAACGATCATCTTCGTCCTCATTTTTGTCGCCGTGACGGGCGCGATCGTCTACGCGATTTTTCGCTTCCGCGGGCGTGAGGGCGAACCCGACCCGAAACAGTTCGCGGGAAGCGAGAGAGTGGAAATCATCTGGACGGCGATTCCGTTCCTGATTGTCGTGTTCCTTTTTGTGCTGACGCTGCGTGGAATGAATCGCGCTGATCCGCCGCCAGCGCCTTCACCCGATTTGATTGTGACAGGACATCAATTCTGGTGGGAGGCACAGTATCCGGCGTCGGGAGTGGTGACGGCGAACGAAATCCATATTCCGGCCGGCAAACCTTTATCGGTGCGGTTGGATTCGAAGGATGTGTTGCACGAATTTTGGGTGCCCGAATTGGCGCGCAAAATGACAACGGTGCCGGGCCAGCTTAATCACATTTGGTTACAAGCTGATAAACCGGGCGTTTACATTGGCACTTGCTCGGAGTTTTGCGGCACGCAACATGCCTGGATGCGCATCCTGGTTGTCGCGGAAGAACCTTCGAAGTTCGAAGAATGGCAACGGGCTCAATTACAACCTAGCCGAACGCCGACGAGTGATGCCGCCGCCAAGGGGTTGGCGCTGTTTCAGAACGTCGACCTGCATGAACTGCCACGCCATCGGCGGCGTGACCGGTGCGGATTCGCGCGTCGCGCCGGACCTCACGCATGTCGCCAGCCGAAGACAACTCGGCGCGGGTATCCTGGAAAATACCCCGGCAAATATGCGGCGCTGGCTCAAAAACCCGCAGCACATTAAGCCAGGCTCGCTCATGCCCGATTTCAATTTCACTGACCAGGAGCTCGACCAACTCGGAGAATATCTAGAAACATTACGATGAATGGCACGACAGCCGCAACCACCCTGGCAACGGTGTTAGACCCTGCTGAGCGGGGGCATCACCGGCTAGCGTGGCTTTCCACAGTTGACCACAAACGCATCGGCATTCTCTATCTCCTGACCGGTTCGTTCTTTTTCATGGTCGGCGGAGTCGAAGCCCTCTTGCTGCGTTTGCAACTAGCGGTGCCCAATAACCATTTTCTTCAGCCGGACACCTTCAATCAACTCTTCACCATGCACGGCACGACGATGATTTTTCTCGTGGTGATGCCGCTGTCGTTCGGCTTGGTAAATTATTTCCTCCCCTTGCAGATCGGCGCCCGCGATATGGCCTTCCCACGTCTGAACGCGTTAGGCTTCTGGTTGGTCCCGTTTGGCGGAATTCTTTTGCATTTCAGCGTGCTCGCAGGCGGGGCTCCCGCGGTCGGCTGGTTTTCCTACGCGCCTTTGAGCGAGACGCCGTATTCCTCAACGCCCGGAGTCGATTACTGGGCGGTTGCTATATTCGTGCTCGGTATCGGATCGATCAGCTTTGCCATCAATACCATCGCGACCGTGATCTCCCGGCGCGCGCCGGGAATGACGATGCGGCGTCTTCCGCTGTTTACCTGGATCAATTTCGTCAACGCATTCATCATCATTCTCGCGCTGCCGGTGTTAAACGCCGGATTGGCGATGCTCCTGATCGATCGACAGCTCGAGGGCCATTTTTTCCTGCCTTTTCATGGCGGGTCAGCCGTTATGTGGCAGCACATTTTTTGGGCGTTCGGTCACCCGGAGGTGTACATCATCGTTTTTCCAGCCTTCGGAATTGTTTCGGAAGTGATCCCGGTTTTTTCCAGGAGACCGATTTTCGGCTACGCATTTGTCGCTGCTTCGAGTGTCGCGATCGCCATCCTGAGTATGAGCGTTTGGGGGCACCACATGTTTACGGTGGGGATGGGCCGCGCAGCCGATTCGTTTTTTGCCATCTCTTCATTGCTGATCGCAATTCCGACCGGCGTGAAAGTGCTCAATTGGACGGCGACCATGCTCGGGGGGCGGATTCGCTTTCAAGTGCCAATGCTGTTTTGCATTGCGTTTCTCATCCAATTCCTTGTAGCCGGAATCACTGGGATCAGCCATGCTGTCGTGCCGCTCGATTGGCAAACAAAGAACAGCTATTATCTCATAGCTCATTTTCACTTCGTCGCCGTGGGCGCGATCGTCTTCGCTCTCATGGCGGGCGTCCAATATTGGTTTCCGAAAATGACCGGTCGGATGCTCTCGGAGCGGCTCGGCAAATGGACTTTCTGGCTGATGGTCATCGGCTTCAACATGACGTTCATTATTCAGCATTTTCTTGGTCTCTTGGGGATGCCGCGGCGCGTGTTCACTTATCCGGATTTGCCGCACTGGGGTTGGATGAACATGCTCTCGACCGTCGGCGTTTTCTTTATGGGCGCAGCGTCGCTCATTCTCGTTTGGAACCTCGTTGTCTCGTTCTTTCGGGGAAAAGTAGCGGGCGATAATCCCTGGAACGCCTGGACGCTGGAATGGGCTACGACTTCGCCGCCGCCGCATGAAAATTTTCACGCGCTGCCACCGATCCGTAGCCGCCGGCCGTTATGGGATATCGCGAATCCTGAACGGCCCGATCCTGTGGTCGGCAAGAACACCTCGGAGATCGAGACTCCGGACAAGAACAAGGTGGGCATTCTTACTTTCATCCTTTCCGAAGCTGGGTTCTTTGCGGTTCTCCTGCTCGCGTATTTGTTTTTCTACGCCCGGCCGCAGCCCGGTCCCGGTCCGAGGGAACTTGCGGTGGGGCGGACCCTGGTCTTTAGCCTTTGCCTTTTTGCGAGCAGTTTCACTTTTTGGCGATCCGAGATTGGCCTGAGCAAACGGCATCGCGCCTCCATGCTTGGTTGGCTCGCGCTTACGATCGCGCTTGGCGGTGTCTTTTTAGTCGGGCAGGGAATCGAGTATTGGAAATTGTTTCAGACCGGAGTCGATGTCAGCACAAACCTGTTCGCGACCACATTCTTCACTCTCACCGGCTTTCACGGTTTGCACGTGCTCTTCGGTCTGGTCGCGCTTCTGATTTTTCTCTGGCTCGCCTGGCAAGGTGATTTTGCTTTGGGCCGCGAATCCGCGTTCGCAGCCGCGGGTTATTACTGGCATTTCGTCGATATCGTTTGGGTTTTTGTTTTGCTCACCGTTTACATCCTTCCGCTCCTTCGATGACTACATACCAGTTCCTCACTACCACTTGGAGGTGGAATTCCTCTCTCCTGCTTTTTAGCGCGCTCGCTCTCGTGGGATATTTTCTCGCCTTCCGGCGACAGGGCCGCCCCGCCTATTTTGGCGGGGCGCTCGTCATATTTCTCTTCGCCCTGATCTCGCCGGTGAGTGCGTTGGCCGAGGGTTATCTTTTCAGCGCGCATATGGTTCAGCACATTCTGCTCGTGCTCATCGTCCCCGCGCTTTTGTTGTTAAGTTTGCCGCGGTCGTTCTCGCTTCCGCGCCCACTCATGGCCTTGACTCATCCGTTTATCGGTTGGATCGCCGGCGTTGGTGCGATGTGGCTCTGGCACGCGCCCGCTCTCTGCAACGCGGCGACAACGTCGCGGGCCGTCTCCGCGATTCAAACAACCTCGCTGCTGCTAATGGGAAGCGTGTTCTGGTGGCAGGTGCTCGCTCCGCGCGACAACGACCGGCTCTCGCCAGCTGCGGGGATTGTTTATCTGTTTACCGCGTGTACCGCTTGCAGCATCCTGGGCATCATCCTGACCTTCGCGCCGGTTTCGATTTGCTCGGTTTATCAACACCCTGTCGATCGTTTGGGGATGCTTGGCACCATTCGCGGCGGCTGGGGCCTAACGAGTGACAGGGATCAGCAAATCGGCGGACTGCTGATGTGGGTTCCAATGTGCTTGATTTATCTTACCGCAATTCTGGCGCAGTTCGCTCGCTGGCATTCGGATCCTGCCCCGCACGCGAAGAAATCTAATGCCTGACGAACAATCACTCATGGCACGTCCGAAGTGGGAGCCGCTGCCGGCGGAACATCTGCCGCGGCCTACCTATTTCCCCGCTGGTTTGGCGATGGGAATCGCGTTTCTCTTTTGGGGCTTGATCACTTCGTGGGTCACTTTCGTTGTCGGTCTTGCGCTCTTCATCGCGTCGCTCGCTGGATGGATCACGGAAATCCGTCGTTATGAACGAAAACATCACTGACCACTCTTTGGTCCGCGTCGAAACGCCTGAGGCCCTCAGCCGGCGCCGTTTTTTGGAGAAGCTCTCGATCGCCCTCGGCGGCCTTTGCGCCGCCGTCATAGGACTCCCAGTCATTGGTTTCGTGATCGCGCCGTTGTTTCGCAAAGCACCCGCCAAATGGGTAACTCTTGGCAAAGTTGACGAGTTCCAGATTGGCAAGACCGTTAGCGTGCCGGTGGTCGATTCCTCATCCTTGCCTTGGGCCGGTATTACAGCCAAGAATGCGGTTTGGCTACGACGCGAGAACGACTCCAGCTTCGTCGTATTTTCGGCCAACTGTACTCATCTTGGTTGTCCGGTACGCTGGATGGATGGCGCAGACCTTTTTATGTGCCCCTGTCATGGCGGAGTCTACTATAAAGACGGAAGTGTGGCCGCCGGTCCTCCACCTCGCCCGCTCGTTCGTTACCAGGTACGGGTCGAAAATGGTGAAGTGAAAATGAATCCGGTTGTGGTGCCGATCTCCACCACTTTATGAAGCAACTTTTCCGAACAGTCTGGCTTTGGCTGGACGATCGCATCGGGATCAGCGTCCTGCTCAAGCCGATGAAGCACATCGCGCCGCAGGACGCCAAATGGTGGTACGTTTTCGGAACCGCCACCCTGATTGCTTTCATCGTGCAAGTAGCGAGCGGCGTAGCGCTGGCGTTTTCTTTTATCCCTTCGTCTTCGCAAGCCTACGAGACGCTTGTTTTCATCACGAACGACGCGCCCTTCGGTAGCTTTCTGCGCGGACTCCATTACTACGGCGCTTCGGCCATGGTGCTAATGGTCGGAGCTCACATGGCGCAAACTTTTTTGTTTGGTTCCTACAAATTCCCGCGCGAGATGACCTGGACGACTGGTGTGTGCCTGCTCGGTTTCACGCTGGCCATGGGATTCACCGGCCAACTGTTGCGCTGGGATCAAACGGCGGCCTGGTCGGTAGTAGTAGCAGCTGAACAAGCTGGTCGCGTTCCCTTGATCGGCGAATGGTTGGCTCATTTCATTTTGGGGGGAAACACGATTGGCGGCGCGACCTTGAGCCGTTTTTTTGCGATCCACGTTTTTGTCCTCCCCGGAATCATGTTCGGCTTCATCGGTCTGCATCTCTGGCTCGTCTTGCGCCACGGAATTTCCGAGCCGCCGACTGCGGGCAAACCGGTTAACCCGGAGACGTATCGTAAGGAATATGATGAACTGCTAAAAAAAAGCGGGCGTCCATTCTGGCCCGACCTAGCCTGGCGCGATGTTATCGTTTGCACCGCGCTCATCCTGACCATAGCGCTGCTTGCGCATTTCATCGGGCCGCCCACGCTCGACAAGCCTCCTGATCCAAGCGTACTCGACGCCGATCCGCGTCCCGATTGGTATCTTCTCTGGTACTTCGCTCTCCTCGCGTTGATCCCGGTCAGAATTGAGGGCTACGTCATGATTCTGATGCCGGTGCTTCTCGGCCTGCTGTTGCTGATTATTCCCGTCCTGAATCATAAGGGAGAACGCGCCGCTTCTCGACGTCCGTGGGCGATTGCGGTCGTGTGTCTGTCGGTGATTATGATCGGGGCGCTCTGGATTCAAGGGCAGCAATCGCCGTGGTCGCCAAATTTCCAAGCGTTGCCGCTCAGCGAAAAAGTTGTCGGGGCAACAAGCGGGCCGGTTTTCCAAGGCGCGCAGCTTTTTCACGACAAAGCTTGTCTTAATTGTCACCTCATCCAGGGTCACGGCGGTCGCCGCGGGCCCGATCTCACCCACATCGCAGACAAATTGACCCATGACAATATGGTCATCCGCATCGTCAATGGCGGAAACAACATGCCTGCGTTCGGCAGTTCGCTCAAACCGCCGGAGATCGACGCACTGGTAGCTTTCTTGGAATCGCGCAAGCGCCCAATTCGACCGAAAGATCAATCGCCAATAGCCCAAAATTGAGTCTTTGTAGGTTTGGCTTCGCCTACTTTTGTCTGGATGGGTGCGGATGCGCTCATCTCGCCACGGTAAGGACGAAACCGGCTGCCATTTCGACTGAAAATCAGCTTAATATCACAAGAAAGGTGCCAGACCATGTAGCCTCCACGAGGGAGCTTGAAACATTGAGATACTCTCGATAAGCGCTTTGAGAAGCAGGGCGGCAAAATTGCCTGCTGCTTTCACTGCCGGCCTTTCTACGCGATTCCCTCTCGCCCTGCTGCCAAGCTATCTTGGCTACCCGGCTACAAAGGGTACGGGGCTTCCGGGAAGCATTGAGCAAGGGGGTTTATTGGCCACCTGGACGCTTGGCGAACGGCTCTCGTCCCGTGATGGATCGTTCTTCCCGTCGTCCGCGCCACGTTCGATAACGTATCTCCTGTCTCCACGGCGGCTTGCCTTACATGTCTCGCTGTCCAGTGGAGCGGCCCCTCTTGCAGCGGCCCCGCTGCGTCCGCGCTACCCACCGCATACGGCGAGAGCACGCGGCGACTACTATGGCACCGATGGGACTTCTTCCAAAATGGAAGCAGGGGTCGCAGGCGATGACGGTTCCCGCGAAACACGTAAAGAATTTAGTTGCCCACCTTCACCCAATTGCATATTCAGCTTAAGAGAGCGGTGCATTGCCTCAGTGACTAAGAAGTTGCGACCGGGGTGGAAAATTCAACGTCGCAATTCGAAAGACAATGTTGCAAATTACTGTACCTCTCAGATGCGGTCGGCCGATAAAGGGCGCGGAAAAATTAATTATCCTCCAAGCGATTCAAAATACAAGGCTATTAACGGCCTGATCCGCATCCGCTGTGTATCTGTTGGGACGAAGCGTTGAACCATGCTTTTCAGTTCTTGGCAGTTCATCTTCCTGTTTCTGCCCATTGCCCTAATCATTTTCTTCCTCATTCCCGCCAGGCCAACCTGGCCACGAAAGACGTGGTTGCTGACGGTCTCCTTATTTTTCTATGGATACTGGAAGGCGGAATATGTCCCGTTACTGCTGTTTTCAATCGTCTGCAACTACACCGTCGCGGATCTGATCACCCGCTATCGCCATCACCGTCCGGCCAAGGCGATTTTTATCATCGGAATTTCGCTCAATCTCCTCCTCCTGGGCTACTACAAATACACAAACTTCTTCATTCACATTCTAGGACGGGTCAGTAATCACGATTTCGGGCGGCTCGACATCATTCTTCCCCTGGCCATCTCCTTTTTTACTTTTACGCAAATCGGTTATCTCGTGGATGTGTATCGCAACCAATCGCTCCACTACCGCTTTTTGGATTACAGCTTGTTCGTCGTCTTCTTCCCGCATCTTATCGCCGGCCCGATCGTGCGCCACTGGGAAATTATCCCGCAATTTGCGGAGCGGACGCTAAAGGTCAATCTAACGGACACCAGCGTTGGCCTGACGCTCTTCCTGATCGGCCTCTACAAAAAGGTGCTCCTGGCTGACCCCTTATCTAGTTACGTGGCTTCGGTGTACGGCGCGGCCGCCAAAGGGCTGACTCTAACGTGGTTCGACGCATGGCTGGGCACACTCGCATTTGCGCTACAAATCTATTTTGATTTTTCAGGCTATTCGGATATGGCTATCGGTCTGGCACGGCTGTTCGGAATCAAATTCCCCATTAACTTCGATTCGCCCTATCAGGCCAGTTCTATTAGCGAGTTTTGGACGCGATGGCATATTACGCTGACCAGATTTTTGCGTGAATACGTGTATTTTCCCCTGGGCGGAAATCGGCGCGGCCCTTGGAGGCAGGCGCTTAACATCCTAATCACGATGTTCCTGAGCGGGTTATGGCACGGCGCGGGCTGGACCTACGTGATTTGGGGGAGCTTGCATGGGTCCTATCTGGTGGTGGCTCATCAATGGCGGCGATTCATTACGTCGCGCGCTTGGAGGTTGGATAATTGGTGGTACCGCTTCCCATCTACCGCTTTGACATTCTTGGTGGTTCTCTTTGCCTGGGTTTTTTTTCGGGCGGCGACCTTAGGCGTCGCGAGCGACGTGCTTTCCAGCATGGTCGGACAGCATGGCTTGACGATGACGGATGCCGTAACAGACCCCGCGAAATTTCCAGGCCTATGGTGCGTGAAACTCGGAGTCCGCTTCGTCCCCGAGACATTTGCGATCGAATCCTACGGATTCGTGATGGCGTTGATGTTGCTAATGTTGATTATCGTGTTTTTGCTGCCCAATGCGCAGCAGATGCTCGCGGCCTACAGCCCCGCCCTCGAGCCAGTAGAACACGCGGGGTTATTTCGCCTGAAGCTTGGTTTAGGAAGCGCGGTGTTCTTCGGCGGCGCGTTCTTCTTCGTGTTGCGCAGCTTTTATATCGCGGCTCCCAGCCCATTCCTTTATTTTAATTTTTAACCGCATGAACGCACCTTGGCGATATTTCGCGGGTTTGGTGGCCGGCTTCCTCCTGGTTTTTGGCGCGACGGTCGCCGCATTCTATCTCAATCTGGGCGTGCCCAGTGATTTATCGAGTTGGACGTTCCAGCTCACTCAAAAGAAACGTGCGTTGGCGGCCCAAGCGAGCTCCCCGAAACTTTTGCTCGTTGGAGGGTCTGCGACACTTTTCGGTATAAGCGCGAAGGAAATTGAATGCGAAACGGGGTACCGCTCCATCAATCTTGCCAATCATGGCGCTTTGGCGCCGAGTTACATGCTCCGCGAAGCGCAAAGGGCGGCCAAATCGGGAGACACCATTTTGGTGGTTTTTGAATACGAGCTCTACAATGTAGGGAAAGTGGAACGCATCGGAGCCGACACCGTCCAGATGGACTACATAGTGTCGCGGGATCCAGACTTCTTCCTTAGTCTCTCGCCGATGGAGAAATGGAACGTGTTCATGCTGACCTCGAACCAACGCCTGCTGGAAGGTCTCGAAAATCGGGGGCGGCCGGAAGCTCCTCGACGAGACGTGGGAATTTACGACGTGCGTTATGTCAACGACTGGGGAGACCAAACGCACCACGCGGAAGCGGATAGACCTGCACAAAGGGAAGCGGATAGACCTGCACAAAGAAACCCGAGTGTGCAACGCAAAAGTCGTTTGATGTACGGGCTGCCTAAACGTCCCAAGGCATTCGCGAGCGTCAAATCCTTTTGCAAATGGGCCCAGACCCGGCAGATTCGTGTCTTAGCCACGTATCCGAACCTCTGCGATCAGCCAGAATACCATCTTCCAATAGCCAGGCAAACCGCCAAAACGATCCACGATTCCTTTGCCTCGCTCAAGGTGCCGGTGATCGGCGACTATACCGAGTCACTGCTTCCGGCGGAACAGTTTTTTGACACTAATTACCACCTGACCGAGGAGGCCGCTCTAGCACGAACGCAACGGTTAATCCCGCAATTGATGCCGTTTTTGAAATAGCGTTCTTTGTCCATCCGTCCACACTCCTAGGGAAATGAGCGGACGGACGCAATAAAGCGATGGTTGGGCGCGCTGCTTTACTGATTGTTGAGAACCATTTGTGGCGCAGGGCGGCTTATCTCGACTTGCGCGCTCACCTTTTGCAAGCCCAGATTTCCCGTTTTGCATCACAGCTCGGGCATCCCATGTCGGAGCGCGTGATGAACGATGTGCACTATCTCAGGACCGAGGGTCGAGACCTCGATCGCTTGGGCACGAGCATCATTGTGGAGTTATACGGTATCCCGCGTAACGCGGAGCTTGGACTGATCACAGAAGGATTCGAGTGGCCACCAAAGACCTAACCCCTATGTAAGATGTCAAGTGTGGCGGGCGAGAGTGTAGGTGGTTTGTTAGGTCATAAGGTTGTTGATTGAGGTTGAGGGTTATCTTGGAGACGCTTCCTCTTCCTTGTGCTCGTTGGATCTCCAGCGGCTCGTACTCCTATCCGTCCCGCAGCGCGGGAGCAATTTGATCAATGCGATCAGCGTGGAAGAGGAACTTGGGCGCGCCCAATCTAAGCCGACGATCCGACAGCTGCCGCATCAGGTTAGGTACCGGGCGCAGGCCCACGTTCCAAAGTGATGTTGTTTGTTGGCGATTCGTTAGACGATATTGTTCCTTTCTGTTCCCCTCGAACACATTTGTTTAATGGCTGAGTCCCAACTGCTCGGGCCTGACTCGGCCGGTGCGGATGCGCCATAGATCAACGGCGAGTTGGCGCGCGACCGCCACGATGGCTTTTTTGCGCGCCGCTCCGGTGGCCAGGGCGCCGCGGCGCAGCACTTCATTCCATTTGATGATCGGTTTGTAGCTGGGTTGAAAACGGACCAGGCGCCAGGCCGCTTCCACTAGCGCGGCACGCAGGGGCGGATTTCCGTGTTTGGTTACACAACTTTGCAGTCGGGTGTTGCCACTGCTGTATTCGCCCGGACATAAACCGGTGTAACTGCCGACCTGCCGCCGATTGCTGAAGCGGTGCCAATTACCGATCTCCCGATCGATCACCACGCTGGTGAGCGCACCAAAGCCACGCGGTTGCCTATTTTGAGCGGCGGCTTGCAGTTGCACGCTCAAGGCGTGGATCTTCTCTTCCAATGCGAGCAGGATCGGTTGGCTGTTGGCGAGGAGCTCTTTCATCCAGGCGGGCACATTGAGCGCAGCAAAAGCGCGGCGCTTCCACCATTGTTGGACCGGTTCGATCCCGTGATTGACCATTAGGCTGCGTCCCTGGGCTTCCAATCGTTTGCGCGTTTTGACCAACTGCTCCCGCTGCCGGTGGATGGCGCGCAACTGTTCTTCTTCCTCAGTTGGCACTCGGACTAAGGCCAACGCATCGCTGTTGCCCTCAACAAAACGATCCAGCTTTAAACAGAGCGCCTTGGCATCGAGCCCGTCGGTCTTTATCCGCCGGTTTTGCTCATCCAACTTTTGCGGACAGACCACCTGGCACTCGATCCCGAGCGCAGTGAGCCGCCGCTGCAGGCTAAACCCAAAGCCGCACGCTTCCTAGACCGCGTGCACTTGCTCTGTCTAGTGCCTGAGCTTGGCCGCCCAATACAGAAACGCTTCCTTCGCAAAACGCTGCGGCGGCTTGGGATTACTCCCGCCTTGCTCCATCACCACCACATAAAAGTCCTGGTGCACATCAATCCCAAGCTTGATCGCTCCAGTGCTGCCATTAAACTGGCTGCGGGTTCCCTCGTGTGAGGACAACTGAGTGTTTAAACGACACTTATTCATAGTGCGGGTGAGCCTAACAACTCGCCCGCACTCTTTACATGTCATCTAATCGTTCCAGCCAACCGCTGACGGGCTAGAAAATTTGCACATGACACATTCAACATCGAAATTCACAGCGACGCTCGCTTCCGTCAGCGGCGGCTGAGCTTATTCTCGTTAGGTCTGCTATGATGCTAGGAACTATTCCGATTGGTCAGCTGGTCGGTGGTTTGATCGAGACAGCGTTGCTCTTTGCCGGCGGAGCTTATCTCCTCTGGATTTGGCCTCGCGTGATTCGCCATAGAGCCGAGTTAACACTTGTGCGCGGCCCCGGACTTTCCGCGATCCCGCTAGCCCGCAATGGGCGTGCCTGATCTCCCTAATGAATGCCAACGCGAATACGCATTGCATCAGCAAACGCAACGAAAAAGCGCGCAAAAAACCACCAGCGGCGATTCCAACCTTTCGCCTCAAAAGTGGCAAGCCAGTGGCAAACAGTCTTTTTCTTCATATCGTGAAATCGGCGTAAGTTCCTTGTAATCAAAAGCGCGCCCGAGAAGATTCGAACTTCTAACCTTCTGATCCGTAGTCAGATGCTCTATCCAGTTGAGCTACGGGCGCTCGAGAGAGCGACCTAATTTGCGGAGGAAGCGCGGAGCGTCAAATCAGCCGTAGCCGCAGAAAACGCCCAACGCTCAACGTCCAACATCCAATGTCTAATGCAGAAAGTCGCTTCTGAATTCGATATTCGGCGTTCGGTGTTGGACGTTCGGTGTTTCTTCTGCTTGTTCTCCGGATGACAGTGTTCCTCGGCTGCGGTTTCGCGGCGAAATATCTCCAGGGCGGTGGGAATTTTTCGGTGCCGCTGCAATGGATGCTTGGGCTGCGCCGATTGAAACTGGACGCGATTTGGCTGGAGTTTTTGCCAGGCACGAAAAACTCGCGCGAAGATCAGGCTAAGATCGACAATTTTCAGCGGCAATTATGTGCGCACGGTCTCGCTAATCATTATTGCCTTCTTCACCAAAGCCCAGCCAACGATGTGCACGACCTTGAAACTATGCGGTGCGTCGGAATGTCAAAAAGGGAGCTGCTCGATCGCCTCGCTGGTCCAAATGCGCTCCTCAATCTTAGTTATTCAATTCATCCGCCGCTGCTTCTGCAATTTGAACGAAGGATTTTCTGCGATCTCGATCCGAGTGAAATTTTTTATTGGATGACCAAGATCGAGATGGGCCAATCGACCCATCACGAATTTTGGACCATCGGTTTGAATGCTCACGGGCGCGATTGTCGCCTACCGAAATTGACAATCGACTGGAGAACGTTTTATCCGCTCGTGGAGACCCAGCTCGTTCGCCGGCAACCGCGGCCGCGCAATCCGAAATTTACAACGATTGGGCAATGGTATTGGGACGGTTCGGTCGAAGTGAACGGCGAATTTCCCGATCTCTCGAAAAAATTCGCGTTCGAAAAATATTTGGATCTTCCGAAACGCGTTCCCGGCGCAAACTTTGAGCTCGCGATGAATATCAATGCGGACGATCCGGAACGATTACGTTTGCGCCAACGTGGATGGCAGATTGTCGATCCACACCGGGTGGCGCGGACGCCGCGCAAGTACCGGCGTTACATTGCAAACGCGCTAGCAGAGTTCACAGCGATTAAAGGCGTGGATGTGGCTTGGCGCACGGGCTGGTTGAGCGATCGGGCGGCGAGTTTTCTGGCGACGGGCCGACCGGTAATCACTGAAGATACTGGCGCAGCGAAATACCTTCCGCGTGAAAACGGCTTTCGCTTTGTCGATGGCGCGGCGGAAGCTGAAGCGGCGGTGAAGGAGGTGCTGGTAGATTGGCCGCGGTACTCGAAGCAAGCCCGCCGCTGCGCGGTAGAAGTTTTCGAGTCGGCCAAAAACCTGCGCAAGATTCTCGATCTCTAATCTGTAGGCCCCGAATGCTTTCGGGGCAGACCGCCATTCGGCGGCAGCGAGCCAAAAATTTGGGTAGATAAAAGACGCGCGATTTCGCATTGCAAAACGAATTTCGAATGTTACTCGTTGTCCCGTTATGGCCGATCTGATGAAAGCGGCGGAACTGAAGGACCGCATGAAAAAGATCCCGGAGTGGGAGCTTGAGAAGAAACACATCGAGCGGACTTTCGAGTTCGATGATTTTGCCGATGCCATCGATTTTGTGAATGCGGTAGCCGAAGTCGCCGAAGAGGAAGAGCATCATCCCGACATCGACATCCGCTACAACAAGGTGCGGCTGGTGCTTTCCACCCACAGCAAGGGCGGTGTGACCGAACTCGATTTCGGTTTGGCCGAACGAATCGACACCCTGGCCGAATGAGCGACCGATTGGTAGTCAGCGCTAGGTGATTAGTGCAAAGGAACGTGTAACACGGTTTTGGATCGCGACCGCGGCCGTAATCCTCGTCGTGATCGCGGTGTGGAAGTTTATCGATTGGCGGATGCAGCCACCGCCGCCACCGAACAAAATCGTCGTCCCGGTGCCCGCCCCGTCCCCGTAAATTGTAGGGCGTCTGTGCCAGACGCCAATCCGTTATCGCTGACTGCCGATTAGGGAACGCCCTTCATCAGCATCGATAAAAGCAAACATGGTCTTGATTTCCGAGCGGCCAGCCATGCGGGCTTCCTTTTTGCGACGATCGAGTATCTCGGAAATCTCGTCATTCCATCCACGCTTCCGCATGAATTCGTTCCAGATGTAAATCTCGTCTTCGGTCGGCCGGCGGCCGCCGTCGAAACACCATTGCAAGATCTCCTCATCGGTCCCGCCCTCTTTTACGCGCTTGACCAACTGGTCGTAATCGACACGCAGAAACCGGGTACAGTTCGCATCAAAACCTTTTCCGAGGTTGGCCTGATAGTCCCGTGGCAGCTGCTCTTTGGCGTGTGCACGAATCTTGTCCAGCATGCGGCCAAAATAGACAAGACTTCCGACTTCAGCGAAAGGACTGCGGATCGACAAGTCGCTCACAGAGAAGTCAATCTGGGCATTTTTCCGCAAATTTTCAAGCCTTGCTGTAGCCGCGATCCTGTAGCCGCGGGCCTGTGGGCCGTCAGAGAGATCGGGCGCGCGAGCGACATTTTTCGTTTCCATGCTTGGTGACAATCTACGCGTTCGCTTGATGTGCTGAGCAAATTTCCAGCCACGCCTATGGCTCCCATGCCGGAGGTCGCCGCGGCAAGCGAAGCGGATGGGCGTATCTTTCCGCCTTGCGGCCACGCGCCCGCTGCGTGTTTTCCTCGTGGATTGCCCTTGTTCGAGCCGTTCTCCCAGTCGATGCTTGCGTCGCCATGGATCGAATCGTCGGGGTTGAAACCGAATACGGCTGTCTCGCCAGCCACGACGAGGCGCGCGGCAATTCCGAGGTTTGGCCGGCCAAGGTGAAGAATTATCTATTTCAAAAAGCACGCGTCGGAACCATCGACCTTCACTATCGCGATTACGAAGAACCACCGGGCAACGGCGGATTCCTCCTCAATGGCGGACGCCTCTATCTCGACATGGGCCATATCGAGTACGCCTCTCCCGAGTGTCTGCATCTGCACGATCTCGTAACCTACGAGGCGGCCGGTGACGAGTTGCTGCGCTCTTCGCTGGCCGCTCTGGACGCGGCCGGTCGCATCTCATTTATCAAGAACAATGTCGATCATCATACCGGCGCTACCTTCGGTTGCCACGAGAATTATTTGATGAAACGCGAAGCGCAATTCACCCCTTCGATCCTCGGCACGCTGCTCACGTTTTTGGCTACCCGGCAGATTTTCACTGGCGCGGGACGCGTCGGCCAGGCTAATCCGCTGGCCTTCGATTTCGAGCCACCGCAACAGGAAACGCCGGTCGCGTTTCAGCTTAGCCAGCGCGCCGATCACATCGTCAATGACATTTACCAGTGGGTGCAATTCAATCGCGCGATCATCAACGCGCGGGACGAGCCGCTGGCCGATTATCGCAAATACCGGCGACTGCATTTGCTCATCGGCGATTCGAACATGAGCCCCTTCGCCATCGCGCTAAAAATCGGCACCACGGCCTGCGTGCTTTCCCTTTTGGAAGCGCGCCAACTCCCGCGCAATCTCGTCTTGAGCGACGCCGTCCGAAGTACGCGCGATATCTCACGCGATCCGACCGGGCGCTGGCTTGTCGATCTTGAAAATGGCAAGAACATCGGCGCACTCGACGTGCAATGGCAATTTCACGAATTGGCCCAACGCCACCTCAGCGGCCGCGACGCCGAAACCGATTGGTTGCTCGAGAGCTGGAGCTTCACGCTCGAGGCGCTCGAGCAAAATCCCGAAAAACTCATCGGCGGCGTGGATTGGATTACAAAAAAATGGTTGCTCGAAACGTTTATGAACGCCGAAAAACTCGAGTGGGATAATCCCTGGTTACTCAGTCTCGATCTTGAATACCACAACATTGATCCGGAAAACGGATTGTTCTTTGGCGTGACCCCGGGCAAACGCATCGGTGAATGGAACAACAGCATTCGGCCACTGGAAGCGACGCACAAACCACCTGCCAACACGCGCGCCTCCGGCCGGGCCCGTGCCGTCGCTTACTTTCAAGATCGACATCAACCCTACGTCATCAACTGGGACTCTATCGCGCACGACAGCCGCGACGTCCTTGTCATGGGCGACCCATTCGAAACGTACAATGACGAAGTGGGCAACTTCCTTTCCAAACCGCGACTGCCTGGCGACCCATCTGCTGAGGAATAGTTTGTTTCAATAGGATAGGCGTCAAATTCGGGCTGTGAGCAGTCCACGCAGAAGCTGGTATGATTGCTTCCGCTGAAGATGAAGCGCTTACTGATTGCTCTACTCATTGTGGTCGAGCCGATCGCCGCATACAGCGACTATCGTGAATTTCGTGCGGTTCCAGTCGACTCAGCGATCGCTGAAGCTCTCACGCGCACTGCGAATGCCACGTTAAAGGAGTTTCCGAAATTAACAGCGGACAATCTGGCGATGAGCACTGTCGATCTTACAAAACCGGACTCGCTCATTCGGGCAGATTATCACGGGGACGCTCCGTTTTATCCCGCCTCAGTGGTGAAGCTCTTTTTCATGGTAGCGATGTTTCATCAGGGGCGCATCACTCCAGAAATCGACCGCGCGTTACATGAGATGATTAGTGTGTCGGATAACGATGCCGCGGCGTTCTTGCTTGATGTCCTGACGGATACTACAAGTGGCCCGGAGTTGGATGATAAAGCGCTCGAAACGTTCATTGACCGTCGGCGAAGCCTGAATCGCTATTTCGCCTCTCTCGATTACGACGTGAGCGTGATGATCAAGCCATGGAGTTTCGGACCCTTCGGTCGTGACATGCAGATGATGGCGGGCAAGGCGCTGAACCGAAATCGGGTGACGTTGAATTCGGTTGCGTCGCTGCTGCTGTGGGTTGTTCGGGGCCACGCCATCTCTCCGCAAGCCAGTGAAGCAATGCTCGCGTTGCTCGAGCGCCCGCTTGTCCCGCCGCGTCCCACTGAGAATCAGGTCAAAGAATATCTCGGTGCAGCTCTCCCGGAAGGATCGCGGTTGTGGTCGAAGGAAGGCGACACAAGCGAAGTGCGACACGATGCTGCCTACGTTGAGCTCCCGGACGGTAGAAAATTAATTCTTGTCGTCCTAACTCGTGGCGCCGCGGACGATCCGACTCTGCTTCCGGCAATTGGCAGGCACCTGCTCACGGAGGTTGGAGAGAACAGAAGGTCAGAGGTCGGAGAGGAGGGGACGAGCGCGGCGAAAGTCCGAGCCCGATCGACCTTGCATGCGACAATCGTAAACACGCGCAGCAGGAAGCCGAACCCCTAGCCGGACCGCGGCCTGTCGGCGGTTGTCATTCACTTTTATCGCGTTGCAGCCCAACCCTTCGCTGCAGACAACGGCTCCACTGCGTTATGTTTTTGATGTCGATCCTAGCTAGTGCGCTTCCGCGAGCCGCCACTTGCGCCCGCCAGAGCCGAGTTGGTCGCACCCGATCGCCTTTAATGTCGTTGTTGCCACGGAAGTTGAATCGTGGCGCTTGGTGTGCTGGTTGCGTTAAATGGCGAGAGCGTGCCTGCTGTCACGCTCGGAGCGCTGCCATCATTTGTACATCGCACCGCTACGGACACTACGGCAGTGCGGTGCCTGATTTAGAATTTACAAGCGAAATATCCGCGCTGCTGATGAATCCATCGGTGTTCACATCTTCCCGGAAGTTAGAAGCAGTCACCGGCTGAAGCGTCTGCTGCCTCACCGAGGACACATCGCCAGAATCAACCCGATCGCTCGCGTTGACATCACCGATAAGCACGCCCATTTGCGGGCTGATAACGTTGCCGCTGTTGCCTGCCATGTCCGTGACATTATTCAACGTGGCCGTGACGTACTGTCCAGTGCTCACATTGCTGAGATTCACCGTGCATTGATTTGCGCCTGGCCCCAAGGAGGTGCTCGTCACCGCTCCGGTTCCATTCGTTGGGTTATGGGCCGTGACGCTGGCACCACCGACGCTTGTGAGATTGTTCGCAAAGGTGAAGACGAGCGTGTAATTGCCACTGACGCCGCCGACGCCGCTCCGGCATTCAACTCCACGCGGCGATGCCATCGATGGCAGCGGGAAGTTAATGTCGAACGTTCCAGCGCTGCCGTGGGTTATGCGAGACACCACACTTGCAAGGGGTGGAATCGGCGTGACCTCTACGGCTGCCAGCTGAGCGTTATTTATACTGGCTGTCCCGACAATGTTCAGCACGCCATTGTTTACGGTGACCTTGAATGACCGCTGCAAAGCTGCGAATTGGCCAACCAATGCCCAAATGTCGAGATCTTGCAGTACCGTTTGTCCCTCCAAGCTTACGCTAAAGACACGCTTCCCCGCCGCATTGAAATACATTTCAGCAAAAGAGAGAGTCACGTTGTAGCTTCCGTTGGGCACGGTGATGTTATAAATCAGTTGTTTGGCAAAACGTTCAGACTGATATAACGTTGCATCTGGCGTCCCAGAGACACTCTGTGTTGCCGGATAGGTCGTCGTGGAACCGCCTACAAAGGAGTTATCCGCCGACCACAGCTGTCCCAAACTGTCGGTGTAAGCAGGCCCGCCGCAGTTGATTCGAACAGCACTCGGAGCTGGTGTTGTAACACGACCTACTCCGAACTGGCTTCCAACCGCGGTCACGACTCCGTTGGTGAAATCAACTTCCATGAGGCTTTCGGAGGGAGGAATTATGCCGACCCGGGCGTAGGTCACGGTGCTCACGATATCAGTGTTTTGCCGCGTGCCTTTCGCTCCCGCCACGTAGCAATAGCGCCCATCAATCGTGAACGTGAGCCAGTGTGGGTCGTCGTTTGTGACGGTAATTAAGTGGGTTTGCGTTGGAGGCAGCGCGCTGATGTCGAAAACGTGAACGAAATGGTTTCCCGCGCCTCGATCACATGTCCATGCCTCGCGTTCATTCGGCGTCATGCCGATGCCATGGGGATTTGTTAGCCCGGGACCGTTCCAGGTGGTGCCAACAAAAGGCGCTGTGCCCAGGATTTTCCCTGTGCTCAAATCGGCATACTGGAAACCGTAGGTGCCAATGACGTTCGCAATTAAAAATCTGTTATCGCTTGTAACCGTAAACGGTTGAACCTTTCCGTTGAAGGGGTCTGTAGTAAGGATCACTTGATCCGTGGCAGGGGAAATAACACGCACCCTGTGGTCGGAGGCGTCTTTGTTCTCCATGAAAACTTTTGTCCCATCGACGCTGCAAAAGGTATCGTGTGTCCCTACGGGCATCACGATCGTCGATATGATGTTTCCAGTATTGCCGTCTACCACGAGCTCATAAGGAGAATTTAGATCCGCCTCCCAAGTAGGTACGTAAAGCTTCTTTCCGTCCTGCGTTACATCTCCACGATCGACGCCCGGAGTATGCACAACTTTATCCCACGAAACTGAGTCGTTGCTCAAATTAATGCAGGCGACATGACCTTGACTGTTTTGATTGTAGAACGCGTAGAACCGGCCTGTCGATGTGGCTACGGCCGCCCCTCGGTACGTCGGCGCCGGTCCCCGAAAATACCCGAATGGTCTTGACCAAGCTGTGCAAGTTATTGATGTCATGGACAGTAATTGTCCCATCATCGTGCATCGCATAAAGAAATTGACCATTCATTGCTGTCGGCGTTGCTGTCGGCGTTGGAGTAGGCGATGGAGTTGGAGTCGGAGTTGGCGTTGGTGTTGGCGTAGGAGTCGGTGTAGGTGTAGGTGTAGGTGTTGGAGTAAGAGTCGGTGTTGGAGTAGGAGTCGGTGTAGGTGTAGGTGTAGGTGTTGGAGTAGGAGTCGGTGTTGGAGTAGGAGTCGGTGTAGGTGTAGGTGTCGGTGTTGGGGTTGGGGTAGTTGTGGTAAAGAAGGCTTGAACCTGCGATGGGCTTGGATTGCTTATGCCGGTAACGCAGTAAAACATCATGCCCGAGTCTGAGCAGTCAAAGGCGGGTTTGTTGGCTCTCACACCGGCTGCGTAGAGATGCTGCAACTTAACATCAGACGAGTTCTGTGCCCAGGAATACGCGGAGTAGGGGCCATCGTTCAGTTGCTGTTGGAAGACAAGCTGAAGTGTGTTTGCTCCCAAAGCTTTCCCGCCCGTTCCAAAGTCAGAGAAGGAATAGGTGGTCTCGGTTAGACCTTCACTAGGGCCGACCTGGGCGGCGTGCGTATTGTTCCATGAAGAGTGGGATATGACCGTGACGAATTTTAGCGCGTTAGGATTGGTGGACTTCGACAAAGCTAGAGCGCGACCGATTATTTCTGCGGGACCAGCTTCCATGATCGTTAAAGGGTTATTGACCGTCGAGACATTGATGGCTGCGCTGAGCGCGTTAACCGCCCCGGTAGGATCAGCATGGGCGTTATGAATAACGCTTGGGCTATATCCCCAATCATTGACTGCTGTCATTACGCTGGTTGTGATCTGGCCCTCCATGGTGGGGTCATTCTTCCAGTAATGGTCGGCATAACCAAAATAGACCAGATCAGCTACGCGTCCGGCTTTGGCACACATTGCCAATTCCCAAGCAGATGAGTTGATATCATCGTGGTCATGGAAATTACCGTCACAGCTAAGAGCTAGTCTGCCATTCGTTGCTGCCTGCGCCGGTGCTCCGTCAAAACATATCGCAGCGCTTGCCAGCAGGAGAAGGAGGAGCCGGTTCAATCGCATTGTGCCAAGACGGTTCGCAACCCAACGCATGCTGCATGTGGCCGACGCCGGAACACACCCAGGGCGAGGTTGTGGTTACTACGATACTTCACAAAAACAATAAACGCAATGTTTTTCGGGCTGATAGCTTCCGGAATATCTATAGAAATTATTATATTTATCTATTGATTGCGTGCAAATTTTCTTTACACCCTGGAAGCGTATTGATACCAAGGACGCACCGCGTCCTCCCTCATGCTCCTCATGCCTACCCAGAAGTTTGCATCGAACTCATTCACGTGCGCGCTGCGACGCATTCCGACCTTGTTGGTATTACTATTCGCGACGGGCTCAACCGCCTTCGGCCAAGCGCCCAGCATTACCAGCGCGGATAATGTAACATTCATAGCCGGCGCACTTGGCGGGTTCACCGTTACCACCAGTGGGTTCCTTGTTGTTCAGCCGACTATCAGAGAGAGTGGTGCGCTGCCTGTCGGAGTTTCCTGGACCGACAATGGTGATGGGACCGCGACAATCTCCGGAACGGCCGCGTCCGGTTCCGGCGGGAGCTACGCAATTACTATTACCGCCTCGAATGGCGTTCAGGCTGATGCGACTCAGAACTTTCTTTTAACCATTGACGAAGTGGCTGTGATCACCAGTGCCAATGGTACTGCTTTTACGACCACTCAAGCTGGGACGTTTCTTGTGACCTCAAGCGGTTTCCCCGCAGCAGCTCTCAGCGAAAACGCGACGGGCGGCGTTGACAGCGGGTTACCGACCAATGTCACCTTCAGCGACAACACCGACGGCACGGCAACGCTCGCCGGCACACCGCCAGCTGGCACAGCAGGCAACTACCCCATCACGATCACCGCTACGAACGGTGTTGGTTCCCCGGCGACTCAGGACTTCGCTCTTAGCGTGAGTGATCCAACCCCCACACCCACACCCACACCAACTCCGACCCCCACACCAACTCCGACTCCGACACCAACACCAACTCCAACTCCGCAAATCGCTCCGCAGATTACGAGCGCGAATAGCACCACTTTCACGGTCGGCGCGCCTGGCACGTTCACAGCTACCTCCACAGGCTCGCCTACTTCCACTCTCACAGAGACTGGTACGTTGCCGGGCGGAGTTTCCTTCACCAACAATGGTGATGGAACGGCGACAATCGCGGGAACGCCCAAGTCGGGTTCTGGCGGGAGCTACGCGATTACTATTACCGCCTCCAATGGCGTTCCGCCCGATGCGCAACAGAACTTTGTTATAACCATTGACGAGGCTCCTGCGATCACCAGTGCCAATAGTACTACTTTTACGACCACTCAAGCTGGGACGTTTCTTGTGACCTCAAGCGGTTTCCCTGCAGCAGCTCCCGCTGAAAGCGGCGCGTTACCGACCAATGTCACCTTCACCGACAACGGCAACGGCACGGCCACGCTCGCCGGCACACCGCCAGCTGGCACAGCAGGCAACTACCCCATCACGATCACCGCTTCGAACGGTGTTGGTTCCTCGGCAACTCAGACCTTCACTCTCACCGTGAGTGATCCGACCCCAACTCCAACACCGACACCGACACCGACTCCGACACCGACACCCACACCAACACCGACACCCACACCAACACCAACGCCGACACCCACACCCACACCAACGCCGACACCAACGCCCACGCCCACGCCAACACCAACACCAACACCAACACCAACACCAACACCAACACCCACACCCACACCCACACCAACGCCGACACCAACGCCCACGCCCACGCCCACGCCAACACCAACACCAACACCAACACCCACACCCACACCGACACCGACACCCACACCAACGCCGACACCAACACCGACACCCACACCCACACCAACACCAACGCCGACACCAACGCCCACGCCCACGCCAACGCCAACACCAACACCAACACCAACACCCACACCGACACCCACACCAACGCCGACACCAACACCGACACCCACACCCACACCCACACCAACACCAACACCAACGCCGACACCCACACCCACACCAACGCCGACACCAACGCCCACGCCCACGCCGACACCAACGCCCACACCAACGCCGACACCCACACCAACACCAACACCAACGCCGACACCAACGCCCACACCAACGCCGACACCAACACCCACACCAACACCAACGCCGACACCAACGCCCACACCAACGCCGACACCAACGCCCACACCAACGCCGACACCAACGCCCACGCCAACGCCGACACCAACGCCCACGCCAACGCCGACACCAACACCCACACCAACACCAACACCAACACCAACGCCGACACCAACACCAACACCAACGCCGACACCGACACCGACGCCAACACCAACAGCGACACCTGCGGCACCGACCAACCTGACAGCGACTGCAGTATCGTCGAGTCAGATCAACCTATCATGGATTGATAATTCGAGTAACGAAACAGGGTTCAAAATCCAGCGATCGACCGATGGCACTACATTTACGCTAGTTGCGACGGTAGGCGCACATATCCAAGCATATAATGACAGCGGACTTGCCGCTTCGACCAAGTACTACTACCGAGTTCGTGCTTACAACTCGGTCGGCAATTCGGCCTACACCAACACGGCAAGTGCTACGACAGCGCCGACTGCAACCCCAACCCCAACGCCAACGCCGAAGCCAACACCAACACCAACACCAACCCCAACGCCAACACCGACTTCAACACCAACGCCGACACCAAGTCCAACACCGAAGCCAACGCCAACTCCGACACCAACTCCGAATCCAACGCCGACGCCAACTCCAACACCCACTCCGACTCCTCAGGCCGCTGTAAGGATTAACTGCGGCGGTTCCGCTTACACCGACAGTCTCGGACAGGTTTGGTCAGCAGACACCGACTTCGTCGGCGGAACGGCGAAAACGTATACCCATACGGTCTCCGGAACCGCGGATCCGACATTGTATCAATCCGAACGCTACGCACCGACGCTGACCTACAACGTTCCGGTGGCCAATGGCAACTACAACGTCACCCTGGATTTTGCTGAAATGTATTGGACCGCAGCAGGAAAGCGTGTCTTCAACGTCAGTCTGCAAGGACAAACTGTGCTGCAAAATTTCGATATCTGGGCGCTTGTCGGGCAATACGCGGCCTTGCAGAAAACATTCGCCGTAACTGTTAATAATGGCGTTTTGAAGATTGGCGCGACGGCGACTGTCGACAGTGCCAAGTTGTCGGCGATCCAAGTAAAGCCCGTGCAGGGGACCCCAACTCCAACCCCAACCCCAACCCCAACACCGGCACCTACACCTACACCTACACCTACACCTACGGCCACACCTACACCTACGGCCACACCTACACCTACGGCCACACCCACACCTGGTCCTCTGGCCGCTGTAATGATTAACTGCGGCGGCCCCGCTTACACCGATAGCCTTGGACAGGTCTGGTCAGCAGATACCGACTTCGTCGGCGGAACGGCGCAAACATATACCCATACGGTGTCCGGAACCGCAGATACAACATTGTACCAATCCGAACGCTACGCACCGACGCTGACCTACAATGTTCCGGTGCCCAACGGCAATTATGAAGTCACGTTCTATTTTGCTGAAATGTACTTTACCGCTGCGGGCAAGCGTGTCTTTAGCGTCAACCTAGAGGGGCAAACGGTGCTGCAAAATTTCGATATTTGGTCTGTGGCAGGTCAGTACGCGGCTGTGCAGCGTACATTTGCAGTCGCCGTCAGTAATGGAGTGCTTAATATCGTGGCCACGGCTAGCGTGAATAGTGCGAAGATCTCGGCCATCCAAATCCTCCAAAAAACAGGCGACCTATATCTGCATGCTGTGCTCACTCTGCCGAGCTACGCGGTGGACTACAACGGCACCGGCAGTGTAGTGGTTCCACTAATCGGTGACGCTTCCCATACCCACCAGCCAGGGCATATTCTAAAAACCTGGACTTGGACAGAAGGGACCAAGGTGCTCGGGACAGCTGCAGATATCAATGTTTCATTTCCAATCGGCACGCACACCGTCACATTAACAATCACGGACGACAATTCTCCTCCGCGAACGACCTCTGCCAGCGGCACCTTCACCGTCTCTGGGGTGAGCACCGTCCCTGGACTCCTCACTAGTTACTATCCGGTGCCCAATGGTATCACACCGACGCAGTTCATCGATGCTCTACCATCGGCGCCCGGTTTTCAGGAAGTCCTTCTCTCAGCGCAAATCAACAACCTGGCAGGGAAAATGGGCGGTTCGACATCCGTCGTCGCTGCTATGGATGGCAAATTGCGTGTTCCGACCGCGGCTACCTACCTTTTCACACTTACCGGCAGCAATACCACTCGCTTCCTCGTTAACGGCAGCCTTGTCTCGGGTTCTACTTCGCTAGCCGCAGGCACCTATACAATTCAGGCTCGCTTTGTTCTCGACAATACTTCGGTCCTACCAGCGACCGTCATGGCTAGTATTAATAGCGGACCCGCCATTCCGATCGATCCTTCCAACCTCACCCACGACGAGACCAATCTGAAGCCGTTCATAAACAGCCTCACGCCCGCTTCGGGTTCGCCGCAAGGCACTGACTCGGTTACGATCAGCGGTATCGGCTTCTTTCCGTCCGGTTCTGTAACCGTGCATTGGGGAAACACGAACCTAACGGGGGCAAACATCACCTGCACGCCGACCTCAATCCAACTCGTCACCCCGGCCGGCAGTGTCGGAAACGTTGCGGTCACAGTGCAGACGCCCAAGGGAACGAGCAACACGGCCTATTTTAATTACCTCCAAGGCGTGGTGCCGATCAACTTCACTGCTCCAACGACCCTCGGTATTGTGACCTCACCGACACAAGGGGCCTGGGGACCGGATGGCCGGCTTTATGTTGGCTCGACCACGGGAAACATCACGATCTATACGTTTGCGGATGATTATACAGTTACTAACACGCAAGTCGTAACGACAATCGCCGGACTTTCAAACAACGCCATTCTAGGCATTACCTTCAATCCACGGGATCCGCCCAGCCCAGTCAAAATGTACGTCGCTCACAGTAAGCTCTACGCTGAAGGCGGTGGATCGTTCACCGGACCTGCGCCGTACAACGGGCAAGTGTCGATCCTTACCGGGCCAACCTTCTCTACGGTGAAGCCGCTCATCACGGGGTTGCCGGTTTCAAATCGTGACCACGCCATCAACGGGATGACGATCGACGACGCCGGAAATCTCCTGATTTGTAGTGGAAGTATGACCAATGCGGGAATTCCAAGTATCCCCATGGGTACTCTTGCCGAACTCGCCCTTGGATGCTGCCATCTTGAAAGCACTTATCACAAAGACTAATTTCAACGGAACGATCACTTATGTGGAGACCGCGACTGGTAAGCCTAACAACGATCAGGTATATGGGGATCGAGTGGATGTGGTCCCCGGCGTGGACGTTTCCGTCTTTGTCCCAGGCACGCGCAATCCATTTGATATCGTCTGGACTACCAGCGGCAAGCTATACGGAACCGATAATGGCATGAACGCTAACTTCGGTGACGTCTCAACATCAGCGAATACCCAAGTGCCTCCAAAAGATGTTCCTGATAAAATTAACTATTTGGTTCAGGGAAACTACTATGGCAGCCCGAATCGCAACCGGGGACGCTACGATAGCCGCCAGAACGTTTACCATTACCCGACGGATCCGACGACCTCAAGTTATACTAGCCCGATGGCGACCATTCCTTCGTCGACTGACGGGATTGATGAGTATCGGGCGACTACCTTTAACAGTCAGATGCGCGGAAATTTGCTCGCGCAACACTGGAACGGCTCCCTTTATCGAGGCGTGCTTTCAGCCAATGGGCAATCACTGCAGAGCGTAACTGCCTTGGCCAGCACCCTTGGCCTTGGTGTGGTGGCTGGCCCGGGTGGCGCGATTTTGAGCATGGACTATTCAAACAACAGGCTCGTCCTGATAAAGCCGATCGATAACTCCGCCCCAAGCATGGTAGCTTACGATATTTTCCCATGGAGAGCGAGAGCGGATGGTTCCCCAACATTTACCATCGGCGGCAGTGGCTTCGGTACCCTTGCAGGCACGACCGTGAAGATTGGTGGGGTCTCGGCGACCTTAACCTCGGTCTCGCCAACCAGGATCAAAGGGGTGATCCCGGTCAACTCCGCACCAACGGCTCAGCTACTCGATGTCGTTGTTCAATCGGCAGGTAAGACATCGACCATTTCTCAAGCATTTCGCTATAATTAGGAACTTCAACCCTTTTCCAGATATTTTCACGTTAGGTGGCGCCGATGAGTCACCGACTTAATTACTTTCACAACTCAAGAAAAAATATATTGCAACGAAAGAGGAAGGAACAAAGTATGAAATCGATTCAAACGCCGTTGGCCCGACTTGGACTATGGCGTTCACGCCCTACTATTGCTGTCTTGTTCTTGCTGGCAGGGTCGAGTCTCTCTGCGGATCCGTTCGTTTGGACGACAAAGAAACCTAACTCGCTGGTGCGATTTGAGGCGGTCGGGGGAGCCGCCGGCAGCAAGCTGTATCAATTCAGCGGTTTCTACACATGCTGCTCCTCAATCCTGGCGACTCCGCAATGTGATGCTTATGATCCTGCGACTGACACCTGGACATCTCTTGCCAGCATTCCGCAAGCGGTCACTCATTGCGGGCAAGTTGCTGACACGGATGACCCAAATAACCAAATCTTTTGGCTCGTTGGCGGCTTTGTTGGCAACCATCCGGGGCCGACGACCGACCAGGTTTGGAAGTACAATATCAATAATAACACATGGGCTGCCGGCCCTCCATTGCCGGCTCTGCGTGCTGCCGGCGCGCTCGTAAAGTTAGGACGCGAGTTGCACTATTTTGGCGGCACAATCCGGACAAATAATGGCTCAACATGGGTGGACTACGGAACGCATTGGGCTTTTGATCTGGACAGCGGCACAGCTTGGCGAGCCACGACACCAGACGGACAACAAGTCCTGGCGCCGATGCCTAATCCTCGCAATCACATGGGCGGGGTGGTACTTAACGGGAAGATTTATGCCATTGGTGGGCAGCATAAGGGCCAGCAAAGCGGTGCTCCCCAAAATGAGGTGGACGTTTACGATCCTGCGGCCAACACCTGGACGCAAGCCGCCCCCATGCCGCGCCCGATAGGACATGTGACTGCTAATGTTTTTGTGCGGAACGGCCACGTTGTTGTTGTATCGGGGTTGACGACAAACTCGGTCCCGATAGCCAACGTCATCGAGTACGATCCATCAACCAATACCTGGGACGAGCTTCCGCCGCTGCCTAGTGGGCGTCAGTCGCCTGTATCGGGATTGGCAGGTAATCAAATGGTGGCGACCTGCGGCTTAAATAAGAGTTTGCAGAACCAGACATGGGTGACGAGCACGACGGGTACCTCCGGGACGTGGCAGATCGGTCCAGCCGTTCCGATCGCAGTGAGTGAAGTCTCCTCTGGGGTAATTAACGGCGTGCTCTACCTTGTAGGAGGCTCTACCAACGCAACTTTTGCGTACGACCTAAGCACAGGCATTTGGCGCAGCGATTTAGCACCGCGTCCGATACTGGGTGATCATCATGGAGCTGAAGTGATTAACGGCAAGCTCTACCTCTTTGGTGGACTAAACGGAGGAGGAGCGTCGGCCGGTAAAGTGCAAATTTATGATCCTGTGACAAACTCCTGGAGCCTGGGAACATCGGCTCCTTACGCCGCTGGATCGGTTGCCACCGCACTAATCGGCGGGAAGGTGTACATGGCGGGCGGCATCGTCGGCAGCACGACCGTTGCTACAGCCGCTGTCTATGATCCGGCCACGGACACATGGGCGCCGATGCCTTCCATGCCAGCGGGACGGAACCACACGGCGGCCAGCACCGATGGGCAGAAGCTCTACATCTTCGGCGGCAGAATCGGGGGCAATGTGCCGTCAGTCGGTTTCAGCGACGTTCAAATTTATGATCCGGTGTCTAACACGTGGCAGTGGAGCGGCCAGAGTGGATCAACAATTCCTCCCTTGCCGCAACCACGAGGTGGAATGGGCAAAGCGGCGTACTACGGAAACGAATTTTACGTCATAGGAGGGGAGACAACCAATGCCGGCACGGGGCAGGTGGCGGGTAACGTCTATAACCGGGTGGATGTTTATAACCCGGTTTCTCGGAGTTGGCGTCTTGACACGCCAATGCCTACGGCGCGGCATGGCATTTTCCCGGTCGTCGGAAATGGCAAGATTCTGGTGGCTGGCGGCGGCGTGCACTCGGGGACTTCGTCTTCAAACGTTTTCGAGATGTTTTCAACTTCATCTCCAACGCCAACCCCGACCCCGACACCAACTTCCACGCCAACGCCAACAGCCACTCCGACGCCGACACCGACACCGACTCCGACTCAGGCCGTAATCAGCTTTACGCTTATCAACGCTGACACGGATCAGCCTGTGCCTGGCTACGAGGTTTTAAACAATGGAGCAGTTATCAATTCCGCTTCGCTCCCGACCACACACCTCAACATCCGCGCCAATACAAGCCCAGCTACTGTCGGAAGTGTGCGCTTCGGCTTCGATGGCAATCCTAGCGCACGGATCGAATCGGCCGCGCCGTATGCGCTTTTCGGCGACGTGTCCGGAAATTATAATGCGGGCACGCTATCCACTGGCGGGCACACCCTGATGGGCACTCCATATACGAATAAATCGGCAACCGGAACTGCGGGCACCGGTCTTACCATCTCCTTTACCGTCCAGTAATTTTGAAGCATGCCGACAGGAAGCGATATTCCGAAAATTCTTGATACGCTGATCGACGGGTATTGTGGATGGTATTGCTGGTCGGCATGGCGCTAGCGGCGACCCATTTTCGGCAACCGCAGTTAGCAAATCGCCGAAACTCAATCGAGGCGTTGCAGCGACTGGATGCCGTAGTTTTGCTGGAGGGAGGGCGCCTCTTGTTCCACTTGCGCGGCGTCGAGCTCGATTTGTTTTGGATCTTCGACAGTCTCGATTTTGATGAAGCCGCCTTCGATTGGTTGTTTGACCGCCTCAGCGAGATTGCCTAACGAGTTGATTTGTTTCCCGTTCACTTTGGTTACGGTCAAATAAGCGAGTTCATCGTAACCGATGGTGTTATTCGATGGCAAAGCCTGGCTCAGAATGACGATGCGACGATTCCCTTCGGGAAAAAGTTCCGACTGAAAATGGTCAAGATAAACCAGACGCTGTGGCGCTTCGCGTTGCCAGTTCGGTCCCCATTCCTTTAAATATTGACGGGAAAGCTCCTGAAAAATGAGGCCGCCGAGAACGAGATATTTGGGCGGTTGATCGAGAGCATAAGGCGGGCTGACATAGTCTTTCGGATCACGGTGCTCGAGCGTTACGTTTAACTGCATTGGCTTGCCCTCGCGCTGAATTTGAAAGGGCACGACGTCGCTGGCGTAGGCGCGGGCCGTGATCAAATTTGTAAACTCGATTTTGCCATAGAGTGGATCGACATAGTTGCCGTTTTGATCGATCTCGCGATTGGCAATCGAAGTGACGATATCGCCGACTTGCAGTCCCGCCTTCATCGCGGGCATGTTCGGCTCGACTTGGGTGACATAAACACCGGCTGGTTTGCCTGTCTCCGCTGCGTATTTTCGCAATTGCGGATCGCGTGTTGGAAAAAACGAAAACCCGACCGACGGGAAGCCGCGATAATGCTCGCTTTCAGCTTCTTTCAGAAAGTGGGTGATGATCGGCGCGGGGATGGCATCGACCAGTTGTGCGCGCGGGTCGTAGCGCAGCAACAAGCCGGCCAGCTTGTTACTTTTGACCAGTGGAATGGTGTAGCTGTTTTCCCGATATTGCATCGAAAGGCTGACGCGATAGGTGAGAAACTGGCCAACCCCGACGGGGTACTGCGTCATTTGAATGGTCGTGACCAGACCTTCCGTGGCAACGAGCGCGCCGGTGGATTCGAGCTGCCAGGCCGCGAGCCGGTCGCCCACGACAGTGTCCGCAGCGATGTCGAGCGGGGTGATGCCGTCGAGAAAATTCTTCTCGACAGGTTCGAGCAACGCCAGGTTCGCTTCATAATCGATCACCTGGACGTTAGCCGCGCTTTTTTCGCCCGACTCCGCGCGCTCTAGCTCGACGTAATTTTGGTTCGCCACCAAATCGGCCGTGACCAGCACCCGACCTTTGGAAAGAACAGCACCGAGCGCGCGTTTTGATTGCGGCGCTTTCTTCTGCCACGGCCGAAAATAATCGTAGGGCTGACCCGTCACATTCACGCGCACGAGCGCGAGTTGTTTTTCTTTGCCGAGCGGCGTCGGGACCGCTGGTTCTTTCTTAGCGATCGCTCCGGTGACGGAAAGAAGAATAACTCCAACGGCGATGATCAAGTTCGTTCGCATCTTAAAATTTCTTCTGATCTTCCGAAGCTTGAGCAATTGGGCGCTCCTGAAGATTTTCTTCGCGCACGACGTTATAGCGCGTTCTGATCCGCTCGCGCGCCGCTTCCACTTGTTTCGGATCGAGCACCAAAGGCGGGCCGTCGCCGATCATTTTGACCACGAGACGATCCGCCGGTTCAGCAAACGTGTTCGCCAGGTCCTCGAGTGTACGAATTTTCTTCCCGTTAATTTCATCGACAATTTCCCCGCGATACGGCGCGAGATACGTGTTGATCGGGTCGGGGAGAATATTCGTCAGGATAATCACGTCCGGATGCTGAAGATAGATCTGGTCGAGGACGAAATAATCGAAGAAATGTCGAATGCGCAGATCGGCCGGCTGATAAGCTTCAAGTAAATCGAGATTCAACGGCTGAAAAAGCAGGCCGCCATACAAGACATATCGCGGTCGCACGTCGTAAGTATGTCCTTGGATAAGATACGGCGGCACGGTGTGAAGTTGCACACTCGCGGTCAGGGGTTGCTTATCGCGCCAGACATCGAACTTGACCTTGTCGCCCTTAAATTTCCGCTCAACCACTTCCGGCATCTCGACTCGGTCCCCTTCCAATTCTACATTCCCATCGCTCGCAATCGGGTGATCATCGATTGAAAGCAGCACGTCGCCCGAACGAAGCGCCTCCGTGCACGGCCCCGCGGCCACCACCGTGTCCACGAGCACGCCGCGGTCGTCATCTTTCAACCCGAGAAATCTTCTCTGCGCCGGATTCAACAATTTCGTGTAAGTGACGCCAAGATCCACATACCCGTTATAGTGCCCATCCTCGATGTCTTTGAGGAAACGGCGGATCACCGGAGTCGGTACCATATAGGCAACACCTTGCGCGATGTCGCCGCTGTAACCTTGAAACGCCACGCCCACCACCTGTGCGTTTTGCATCACCGGCCCACCGCTGTTGCCCGGATTAATCTGCGCGCTGATCTGAATCGCTAGGTGCGAATCGATCGAGGAATGAGTGTAAAGCTGAAAATCGATGCGCGATACGATGCCAGTTGTTACCGACATGCGCTCGCCGCCGATCGGATAACCGTAAGCCGAGACCGTGGATTCCAGCTCAGGTATTCCGCCGAATTTTAGCGGCACCATATTCTTGTAAAAATTCGGCGCGTCTACGGTGATGAGCGCAAGGTCACAATCGTGCGCCACGAACAGCACTTTGGCCGGATACTTGTTCGGGTCGCCATCGCGCTCAACGGTGAGAAAACGGCTGTTGCTGACCACGTGGGCATTGGTCATGATGCGATTACGGTCCACGACAAAGCCCGCGCCGACCCCACGTTGCAATGCGCCTGCGTTCCACGGAGCACGATAATCAGGCTCAACTTCCGTCGAAGTGATTCGCACCAGACTTTTTTGAATCGGGCCGTTCGGTTTCGGTGGCGCCACGGGCACCGCCACGACGGCCTGCTGGACTGGAGTGGGTTTAGCTTGAACGGCGCCTGGTGGCAGATTGCCCAGGCCCGGTGGTGGCGGTGGCGTGTCCTGCTGACCATACGATGTCGATCCAAGGAGCAACATCAGATTGATAAAAACGAAAACGCGCTTCATGGCCGGAAAGTTTGAGAACATGAAACGAACCTGCCAGAAATCAAATGCCGTCACAGCCAGTTGTCGATCTTGTCAGCAAATCAGGTCGAGAATAAGATGATCGGTGCAAACCCGGTGGATCCTGTTGCCGCGCGAGGAGCTGAATGGCGACGCTATTCCCTGGAGTGAACTCTGTGGCTCCGAGTGCATTGCCCGATTGCTTTCGCGCAAAGGTTTTACCCGCACTGAAGACGTGGATGCATTTCTTCGCCCGCGTCTAAGCTCGTTAGGCGATCCGTTTTTGCTGCCTCAAATGGAAGCTGCGGTTTCGCGAATTTTCGCAGCACTCGAACAACATGAACAGATTGTGCTCTTCGGCGATTACGATGTTGATGGGGTGACTTCGCTCGCGTTGCTTGGCGAGATGTTGTGTGCATATGGCGGCGCGCCCAAACTGTTTTTGCCCTTGCGGATGGAAGAGGGTTATGGCCTGAGCCGCGAGAGCGTAGAGCGTTGTCTCGAGGCCCATCGCCCGCAACTTCTCATCGCGGTCGATTGCGGCACATCGTCGTGTCAGGAAATTGTCGATCTTACCAGGCGCAGTGTGGACGTGATCGTGCTCGATCATCATGAACCCAAGTCAGAGTTGCCCGATTGTGTCGCGATCGTTAATCCGAAAACCAAAAACGGCGACTTGGAGTATCTCTGCAGCGTTGGCATTGTCTTCAAACTCTGCCACGCGCTTTTGAAAACCCGCCCATTGCCGCATTTCGATCTGAAATCGCAACTCGATCTCGTCGCGTTAGGTACGGTGGCCGACATCGTGCCGCTGCGCGGGGAAAACCGCATTTTTGTTCAACGCGGTGCTCGCAAAATCGCGAACCGAGAGCGGCCTGGCTTGAAGAAATTGATGGACGTTTCCGGGGTGAGCGGGCCAATTTTGACGGAGGATATTAGCTTTCGTCTCGGGCCGCGACTCAATGCGGCCGGCCGGCTGAGCACGGCCGAGAGGTCATTGCGCCTTCTTCTGACGCGCGACGAGATCGAAGCGGCCACGCTGGCGGATTTTCTCGACCAGCAAAATCGCGAGCGGCAACAAGTGGAAAAGGAAATCTTCATCGCGGCTGAGGAAAAGATCGACAAGAAATACGACTTGGCGAAACACGCGGCGATTGTTTTGGGTGAACGCGGCTGGCACCCTGGGGTTTTGGGGATCGTCGCCTCGCGCATCGTCCGGAAATATCATCGGCCCGTGATCGTGATCGGCGTCGACGACAATGGAATCGGCAAAGGAAGCGGGCGCAGCATTGAAGGGCTCAACCTGGTGGCAGCGTTGCAGGGTTGTAGCCGACGTTTGCAAAAATTCGGCGGGCACGAAATGGCCGCCGGCCTAACGATCCGAGAAGAAGATCTCGATCTTTTCGCGCAAGATTTCTGCGACGCCGCGCGAGCGCTATTGTCGGAGGATGATTTGCAGCCGCGCTTGCAACTCGATCATGAGCTGGGTCTGGCTGACATCGATGTCGATCTTTTGCGCTGGCACGAAATGTTGCAACCGTTTGGCAATGGAAATCCGCAGCCGCTGTTTCTAGCGCGCGAGGTGCATCCGGTCGCGCCGCCGCGCGTGATCAACGATAAGCATCTTATTTTGCGCATCGGGCAAAGGAATTATCACCGTCGGGCCGTCTATTTCGACGGCGCGGCTGCGCCATTGCCAGCGCCGCCGTGGGATATCGCGTTTCGCATCAGGGCTGACAATTTCGCCGGCGGCGAAACTCTGGTCGGGATGCAGATCGAAGCGGTGCGCGCGGCGGAGCGCGTCGAGTAATGAGCAAATCAGGAACAGAAAAGTTCGCAAAGGCGATGGCCCCTTCGCCGGCTTGCCACGGGCCGAGTCCGTCCGATCCGCCACAGGACGGATTCGTCCGACCGGCGAACTGGCGGACACGCGAGGCGCGTCCGCTCCTCAGATGATCAAAATCTCGCAACCGCTGATCGAACTCGACTGGATCGCGCGGCCGAAAATTCTGGCACTGCGCCGGCTCGACATCCAGACGGCGGAAGATTTGCTGACCCATTATCCGCGGCGCTACGAAGATCGGCATGAGTTTCCGCATTTCCCGCGCGAGGAATCCGACACGGCGATCTGTTTGTGTGGCGAAGTGGTGAAGACGGCGCTGCGCAGGTTTGGTGGATGGAAAAAAATCTTCGAAGCAACGCTGGAAGAATCGAATTCGAACGCGCTCAGCCAGCCGCTGACATTGCGTTGGTTCAATCTGCATTACGTGCAAAAAATGATAGCAACCGGGCAGCGGCTGGTTGTTTTCGGCAAGCCGAGATTGCGCGGGCATCGCCTCTGCATGGATCACCCCGAATTTGAGGTAATCGAGAACGATGAGGAGATGTCGATCCATTTTCGGCGGATCACGCCAGTCTATCCCGCGACCGAAGGCGTCTCCCAGCGGTTGTTGCGCAGCATCATTTATCGATTGTTAGGCGAATTATCACCCGACCGGCTGGAAACGCTTGCGCCGCCGAAGCTTGTTCGTGGCGAACGCCGGCACGCACTTCGCGCGATCCATTTTCCGGAAAATTGGGGGGCGCTGAAGGCAGCGCGCGAGCATCTCGTGCTTTCGGAATTTTTCGCAATGCAAATGTTGATCGCGTCACGCCGCGCGGAATCGAGCGGGCGACATGGCGACGCACATTGCGGTCTTGGCAAGCTACTGGAGGAGTTTCTAAGCGGGCTGCCGTTCGAGTTGACCGCTGCCCAATCGAAAGTGATCGCGGAGATTCGGCGCGATCTCGCCTCGACCCAGGCGATGAATCGTTTGCTGCAAGGCGATGTCGCCTCCGGGAAAACGGTTGTCGCAAGCGCGGCAATTCTGCTCGCGGTGGAGGCCGGTTTTCAAACCGCTTTCATGGCGCCAACCCAAATTTTGGCCGAGCAACATTACGACGTGCTCCGGCGTTGGCTCGAACCGCTGGGCGTGCGACTGTCGATCCGAACTGCCGCGCGACAGGAGGAGAGTGGGCCATTGCCGCTGTTTGCGGGCGCGGAATCTCTGGGTAGCGCACGCGTCTCGCGTGCTGGCGATGGTGTCCCGCCGTCGCCAACTTCCTTGGAAACTACACAGTCAGCTCAGGCGCGATATTCTCGCCGCCGGCTTCCGCATTTCGAAAAACCCTGGGGGATTTACGCGGTGATCATTGGCACGAAATCGCATCGTTGTTTATCGCCAAAGGCCCGCACGATCGTTCTCGATGCGTTGCGGCATTTTCATAATAAACGCTACGAGCTGTTCGCCGCTTGTGTGATGTCAGACCACGTGCATTTGCTAATGCAGCCATGGCCGAAAAAAAACGATGATGAGAAAAACGTGGTCTTCTGGCCGTTAAGCGAACTCTTGCATTTCATCAAATCCTTTTCATCGCACGAAATCAATAAGGTCGAAGACAAAACCGGAACAGTGTGGGAAAAAGAAAGATTCGATCGCTACGTTCGATCAGACCGCGATTTGGAGGAGAAATTTCACTATATCATGCGAAATCCGTGGGACGCGGGCGTTGCCAAGCAAAATGAGGACTATCCATGGGTTTGGACCCAGGAAGATGAATTTCGTAGGGAAAGCTCCTCGCGCCGGGACGGCGCGACCAGCACGCGAGACGCGTGCGCTACCCGGATACGCGATGATGCATCCCAGGTAATTATCGGCACGCACGCGTTGCTCTACGAAAACATTTCGTTTTCCAATCTTGGACTGGTGGTGATTGACGAGCAGCACAAGTTCGGTGTGGCGCAGCGCGCCCGCCTAACGAGTCGCGAGCCGGTGCCGGATGTGCTGGTCATGACGGCAACGCCAATCCCACGCACTCTCACGATGACGGTTTATGGTGATCTCGATCTTTCGATCATCGACGAGATGCCGCTCAATCGCGGGAAAATTATCACGGCTGTGCGTCAGGAAAACAAACTGGGCGAAGTTCTCAATTTTATGCGGACGGAACTCGAAACGGGGCGGCAAGCTTATGTGATCTATCCGCTGATCGACGAAAGCGAGAAGCTCGAGGTGAAAGCTGCCGCGAAGGAATTCGAGCAATGGCGCGAACGATTGCAACCGTATCGGTGCGAACTCCTGCATGGCCGGATTGCCACGGCGGACAAACAGGAAACGATGGAGCGTTTTCGGCGCGGTGAGACACAAGTGTTGATTAGCACCACGGTGATTGAGGTGGGTGTCGATGTTCCGAACGCCAGTGTGATGTTAATTGAGAATGCGGAACGATTCGGCCTGGCGCAACTGCATCAACTGCGTGGTCGGATTGGCCGCAGCCAGCATAAGTCATATTGCATCTTATTAACGTCGGAGAAGTCGGTTGAGACGGCGGCGAAGCTCGCCGTACTCGAAAAAACGAATAACGGCTTCGAAGTCGCCGAAGCAGATTGGGACCTGCGCGGGCCTGGGGATTTGCTCGGGACAGCGCAAAGCGGGCTTCCCGCGCTCAAGGTCGGCGATTTAAAACGCGACGCCGATTTGATGCGGCGGGCCCGCAACGCAGCAGTGTCGATCTTCGAGATGGATCCTTCGTTGGAGTGGCCAGAAAATCAACGTTTCCGACAGTTGATTGTCCAAGAACAGGGGCGAACTTTTTCACACGTTAGTTAATGAAGAACCTCCTCAAATTTTTCCTGTTTGTCGCGGTGCTGAGCCTTTTGATCTCGGCGCTCTATGATTACCAGTTGCGCCACGGCAGGCTTGGCTCCCTTGGCCGCCGCATACCCGAAAAATATACGCTTGCGGGCGATGCGACGATCGACTCGAAACAAATTGCTTCGCTGGAAGCGCTCAATCGCGAACGGCGGGCGTTAGTTAGCGCTGTCGTTCCGTCGGTCGTGGCTGTGAAAACCTCAAAGAAAATTGCAATTCAGCGACAAAATGAGCTCGATCCGTTTGGGTTTTTCTTTCGCCGGCCGCGCAACTTTCGTAATCCAAATGAAGAAGCGCTCGTGGAAAACTCGCTCGGTTCGGGGGTGATCGTCACCGAGGAAGGCCACATCATTACCAACAGCCACGTGGTCGACCAAGTGGACGAGATCGACGTGCAACTGAGCGACGGACGTACAAAGAAGGCGCGCCTGGTCGGTGCCGATGCGCAGGTCGATCTGGCTGTACTCAAGATCGACAATCCCGGAGTGAAACCTCTCAAGCTGGCCGATTCGGATTCGGTGCAGGCCGGTGACTTCGTTCTGGCGATCGGGAACCCATTCGGGTTCGAAGAAACAGTGACAGATGGAATCGTTAGCTCAAAGGGTCGACCGAATCGCGGCGATATGTTTGGCGATTGGCTGCAGACCAATGCGGCGATCAATCCCGGAAACAGCGGCGGCCCGCTCGTCAATTTGCGCGGTGAAATCGTTGGCATTAACACAGCGATCATTTCGCGCAGCGGCGGCTCGCAAGGAATCGGTTTTGCAATACCTTCCAACACCGTTCGCACTGCGCTGGAGAGTTTGTTGAAACATGGCCGTATCATTCGCGGCTATCTTGGCATCCAGGCGCGCGTGCCGCAGCCCGGTCAAACCAACTCGGAGGAAGGAGTGGTCGTTGATGCAGTGGTACCGGGTTCGCCAGCTGAAGACGCACAGCTGCAAAAAGGAGATCTTATCCGCAGGTTTGATCAGCATGACGTGAAAAGTTTTGCCGAACTGCGCAGTCTCGTGTCGCAAGTGGAATTGGATAAAAAAGTGGAACTCGATGTGTTGCGCAGCGGCAAGCCAGTGAAACTGACCGCGCAGATCAAGGAACAGCCGGTCGATTATCAAGCAAGGCGGGTATTGCCGCAACAAACGCCGCCCCAACAACCCGCGCCACCGAATGAACAGCAAGGAGGCAGCGTGTTGGCATCGGTTCACGTCGGAGAGCTCACGCCGGAACTGGCGAGAAAACTCGATCTGCCAAACGGAGTTCGCGGAGTGATCGTGACCAATGTCGACCCAGACGGCGGTATGGCGGAATTGCAAAAAGACGACGTGATCGAAGAGATCAATCAACAACCAGTCACGTCGGTTTCGGACTACGAAAAAATTGTTGGATCGCTCGATCCAAACCAGGCCCAGGTGCTGTCGGTTTGCCGCCATCGTGTGCGATCGTTTCTGGTACTGCGCCCGCGATAAGATCGGCATTCGGGACAGCCGAAAGCGGCAATGAATAAATTGCCGCGAGCCAAAGTCAAATTGCGCAAATCTCAATCACCTATGAAAAAATTACTATTTGCATCAGCGATAACCGCGTTCGTTTGGTTGGCTGCACCGCTGGCAAAGAGCGAGGACGTCTCAGTTGATTTCTTCTACAACAATCTCAGCGGCGGAAGCTGGCTGGAGGTCGATCCTTATGGGTATTGTTGGCAGCCGGACGTAGCGGTCAACGATTCCAGTTGGCGACCTTACTCTGATGGGTACTGGGCTTACACCGATGATGGTTGGACTTGGGTGTCCTACGAAGATTTTGGTTGGGCCACTTACCATTACGGCCGTTGGGCGAGGCTGGCCGATTACGGCTGGGTTTGGGTGCCAGGGACCGATCTCGATTGGGGGCCAGCCTGGGTTTCGTGGCGAACAGGCGGCGATCACATCGGCTGGGCGCCGTTACCTCCGCGCGGTCCGGGGGTTGTTTATGAGGGACAGGCGATCGGTGGAAACGTGGACATCGAATTCGACATAGGACCAGCCTACTACAACTTCTGCGATATCCGCTACATCGGTGAGCCGGTCCTTCGCTCCCGAATCGTTCCGGTTTCGGAAAATGTCACTTACATCAACCAAACCGTGAACGTGACGAACATCACTTACCAGAACAATACCGTTTACAATTACGGTCCCGACATCAATGTGGTCGATCGGTATTCCAGCCGGCCAATCCAACGGCTCAAACTTGAACGGCAGCAGAACGTCGATGTAAACGCTGCCGCGAAATCCGGCGGACTGACTAAGGTGCAGGGTAACGCACTCGTCGTCGCTGCTCCACAGAAGCTTACGAAACCGGCCAGGCCGCAGGCGCCGCCCGCGGTTAAAGCAAAAGTCGCACAGGCAAAAATCGAGCACGGCTGGTCTGTCGCTGGCGACGCAAATGCGCAGAATCAATTGAAAGAGAAAATTAAAACGCAGGATTTAAAGAAAGTCCCGCCGCCCACGGCCGCTGGCGCTTCATCCGCTGCTTCGGCTCCGCCGCCGCCGGCGGCTTCGCCCCTTGAACGAGGCCAACATAGAGGCAAAGCAGCCGAGCAATTCCAACCCGGCGCCACGGCGAGTCCAGCCGGAGTTTTGGCCCCCCCGGCCGCCAGTCCGGCAATTCCGGAACGCGGAAGGCAGAAAGGTAGAGTGGCTACACCGCCAACACCTCCAACCGCTGGAGCCGAAGGTATAACCGCGCCCGAAAGCAAGCGCAAAGGATTTGAGCGCGGCAACGTTGGACCAACTCCAGTTGGCGCTAGAAGTCCCATTGAAAATCCAAACGATACGCGCGGAAGACATGAACATGGGCAGCCGCCTGGTGTGACGCCCACGGCCCCGCAGGGTGGGGGTCCACCCGGGGCGCAAGGCGGGCCGTCCGGTGAAGGCCGTGGCAAACACAGAGCAGAGGGCGCCGGCGCACCGCCGTCTGGTGTTGCACCCACGGCCCCGAAGGGTGGCGGTCCAGCCGGGACGCAAGGCGGGCCGTCCGGTGAAGGCCGCGGCAAACACAGAGGAGAGGGAGCTGGCGCGCCGCCAACTGGTGTCACACCCACGACCCCGCAGGGTGGGGGTCCACCCGGGGCGCGAGGCGGGCCGCCCGGTGAAGGTCGCGGCAAACACGGAGCCGAGGGAGCCGGCGCGCCGCCAACTGGTGCAAGCCCAACCGGCGCCGCTGGTGAAGCCAAACACGAAGCGAAAGGAAAGGCTCAGAAAGGATCTCCCGCTCCTACGCCCTAGTAACTGTCGAACAACTCAGAAAACCGCGGCCTCGGATTTTATCCGAGGCCGTGTTGTATAGCAGATCGCCGGTTAGCAACATCTAGAACTACTGTAGCCGTCTCGCTCTGCTTGCCACGCCGAAGCTTAGCGAAAGCGGGTCGAGGGTGTACCCGAACACGGCGACAGAGCGTCGTGGCTACAGCAGCTCGGCGATTTGCACGGCGTTGAGCGCTGCGCCTTTGAGCAACTGATCTCCGGACACCCAAAAGGCCAGCCCGTTTTCCAGCGCGCAATCGAGTCGCAGCCGGCCGACTTCGCAATTGTCCTTGCCGGCAACAGTCAAAGGCGTTGGGTATCGATTTTTTTGTGGTTCGTCCACGAGTTCCAGGCCAGGCGCTTTCGCCAAAGCCTCGCGTGCTTGTGCCACTGACACTTTTTTCTCGAACTCAGCACTGATCGCGACCGAATGCGCGCGATAGACTGGTACGCGGACACACGTGATCGATGCGCGAAAATCCGGCAAGTGCATGATCTTGCGGCCTTCATTCTCGAGCTTCATTTCTTCTTTCGTGTAACCACTGTCAAGGAAAGCATCGACCTGCGGCAGCACGTTAAACGCGATGGGATGCGGGAAAACTTGCGGTGGCACTTGTCGATCTCGCCACTGGACGAGTCCGTCCGACTGGCAGACTTTCAACGCGGCTTCCGTTTGTTTTTTCAATTCTTCGATCGCACGCGCGCCGCTTCCCGAAACCGCCTGATAACTCGAGGCAAAAGCACGCCGGACACCAAATGCGCGGTGCAAAGGATAAATCGCCATCAGCGCGATCGCCGTCGTGCAATTCGGATTGGCAACGAGGCCGCGATGTTCTTTCACGTCCTCGCCGTTGATTTCTGGAATGACCAACGGCACGTCCGGCTCCATTCGGAAAGCCGACGAATTGTCGATCACGATTGCACCGGCATCGCGCGCTCGCTGCGCAAATTTTCGAGAAACCTCTCCGCCCGCGCTGAAAAATGCGATGTCGATCTTGGCGAATGAGTTTTCGGTGAGCTCTTCGACGGGGATGGACTCATTGTGAAATCGAACGCTTCTCCCTGCGGATCGTGCCGAACTCAAGGCCCGCAAACTGGCCGCTGGAAAACTGCGCCGCTCCAGCACGCGCAGGAACTCGCAACCAACCGCGCCAGTCGCGCCAGCCACGGCGATGTGATAACTTTTTCCCATCGGCAGGCGGATTGTAGCCCCGCTCTCTGTTTATGAAAAGTGCACCCATTAAGATAGACATCTCCATTCCAGAACAGCGCCTCACTTTGAAACGAGGCGGCGCAACATTGCGTTCCTATCCGATTTCCACCTCCCGTTTCGGCGTCGGGACTGAAGAGGGCAGTTTCAAGACGCCAACTGGCCGATTTCGCGTCGCAGAAAAAATCGGCGGCGATACACCCAACGGTACGATCTTTCGCGGCCGCGTGCCGCTTGAGCCTAACGATCCGCTGCCTGCGACAGAGGACTTGGTGATGTCGCGCATTCTTTGGCTTGATGGTTTGGACCAAGACAATGCCAATACACGCGACCGCTTCATTTACATCCACGGGACCAAGCACGAAGACAAAATCGGCAGGCCGGCGAGCCACGGTTGCATTCGCATGCGCAACGCGGATGTGATTGAGTTGTTTGACCTGGTGGATGCGGAAACACCTGTCGTCATTCGGGAATAACCAGATTATGCACATCCAAAAAAGTCGAGAAAAGCGTTGCTTCCATGTAGTTCCTTGCCTAAACAAGCGAAGCAACCAGCAGCGAAAGGAGGCGAGATAGATTGAAATTTCTGAAAGCGATTACGATTGCGGCCATTTTGGCCAGCGCGCTCAGCTTGGGAGCCTGTGCTCACAAAAACGAGAGCGCCACGACCAGCACCACGGCGAGCTCCACTCACGGATACTCAAAATAGAACACGGTATCCGTCCGCGGACAGCTTTAACCCGAGGGCCAGGTCAATCGCGACCTGGCCTTTCCCTTTTCATTGAGCGCTGGGCGTTGGACGTTGAGCGTTGGACGTTTAAGCTTCGCCAATGCAACTTAACGGCCAGCCGCTCACACTCACAGAGATCGCAGGAGTCGCATATGGCCGTGAAATCGTTCAAGTTTCTTCGTCGGCGCACCCGCGCATTCTAGCTTCCCGCAAAATCATCGATGACATCGTCGCGCGTGACGCCGTCGTTTACGGCGTTAACACCGGTTTTGGGAAACTCTCCGACGTGCGCATCGAACGCGAGGAATTGCGCCACCTCCAGCTCAACCTCGTCCGCAGTCACGCTTGCGGCATCGGGCCGCCGCTCTCCGAACCCGAAGTTCGCGCGATGATGTTATTGCGCGCTAACGTGCTCACGCTCGGCTTCAGCGGCGTCCGCCGCGAAATTATCGAGATGGTTTGTGAAATGTTGAACCGCGGAGTGCATCCCGTGATTCCGGAGAAAGGATCAGTCGGAGCGAGCGGGGATCTCGCTCCGCTGGCGCATCTCGCGCTCGGTTTGATCGGGGAAGGCGAATCATTTTTTGATGGAGAGCGAATGCACAGCAGCGAAGCGCTTCAACGCGCGGGTTTGAAGCCGATCGAGCTGCAAGCCAAGGAAGGCCTCGCACTTCTCAATGGCACGCAAGCGATGCACGCCGTCGGGGGACTGTCGATCTTGCGGGCGCAGCGCCTAACGAATGTGGCCGATATTGCCGGTGCCGTAACGCTTGAGGGTTTGCGCGATACGCCCGCGGCTTTCGATTCACGGTTGCAAGATGCGCGGCCTCATCCGGGACAAAAAGCCGCGGCGGCGCATTTGGTTTCGCTGCTTGAGGGCAGCGAGATCCGGGAATCGCATCGCGAGAACGATCCGCGCGTGCAGGATGCCTACAGCATTCGTTGCATGCCGCAGGTGCATGGCGCCGTTCGCGGCGCGCTCGCGCATTGCGAAAATGTGTTGCTGATTGAGTCCGCGTCGGCAACCGACAATCCGCTCGTCTTTGAAAATGGCGACGTGATTTCTGGCGGAAATTTCCACGGCGCGCCGCTCGCGCTCGCGCTTGATTACGCCAGCATCGCCATCGTCGATCTGATGAATATAGGCGAACGCCGCATCGATCGGCTCGTGAATCCAGACAAAAGTGAAGGGCTGCCGGCCTTTCTCGCGCGCCAGCCTGGGTTGCAGTCTGGATTTATGATTCCGCACGTCGCGGCCGCTTCGTTAGTTAACGAGGCACGCGTGCTCGCGCACCCCGCCAGCGTCGACAACATCACAACGTCAGGTAGCAAGGAAGACCACGTTTCCATGGGAATGACGAGCGCACTTAAACTGCGATCGATTGTCGATCTGGCCGAGAATCTCTTCGCAATCGAATTACTCGCCGGCGCGGAAGCGTTGGAACATCGGCATCCACTTAAAGCCGGTCGTGGCGCCGAACGCGCTTTTGAAATCGTTAGGCAAGTTGCACCGCCGCTGATGCAGGATCGCCCTTTGTCCAATGAGATTGCAGCCCTGGCCAAGGAAATTCGCAACGGGAGTTTCGACGAACTATGACGCAGAAACGAATCATCCATGCGCCGCGTGGTAACGAACGAAGCTGCAGAGGCTGGCATCAGGAGGCGGCCATGCGAATGCTGATGAACAATCTCGATCCTGATGTGGCTGAAGCTCCGGACCGGCTCGTCGTTTACGGCGGAACGGGTCGTGCCGCGCGAAGCTGGGAAGCGTTCGACGCTATCGTTCGGTCGCTGCGCGAGCTCGAAAACGATGAAACGCTTCTCGTTCAGTCCGGCAAACCAGTCGGCAAATTCCGCACGCACGATGAAGCGCCGCGCGTTTTAATTGCGAATTCAAATCTCGTCGGGCAATGGAACAATTACACCGAATTTAATCGGCTCGAACGCGTCGGCCTAACGATGTACGGCCAGATGACAGCTGGTTCGTGGATTTACATCGGCAGCCAGGGGATCGTTCAGGGGACATTCGAGACTTTTGCCGCGGCCGGTCGCAAACATTTCAGCGGATCGCTGGAAGGAAGGTTCGTTCTCACCGGCGGCCTCGGTGGAATGGGCGGTGCGCAACCGCTTGCCGCCACCATGAACGGCGCAGTTTTTCTCGGCGTAGAAGTCGATCCGGCACGGATCGAGAAAAGATTGAAGAGCGGTTACTGCGACAAAATCGCCTGGTCTCTCGATGAAGCGTTCGAATTGATCGATGCAGCGCGCAAAGATCGAGAACCGCTCTCCGTCGGTCTGGTTGGCAATTGCGCAGATGTGCTCCCAGAAATTGTTAGGCGCGGCATCGTTCCCGACGTGCTGACCGACCAAACCAGTGCACACGACGCGCTGAACGGCTACGTGCCGCACGGGCTGCCGCTCGAAGACGCGCTCGCGCTGCGTGCAAAAAATCCGCAGGAGTACATCGACAGGGTCGATGCATTCGATGGCCGTGCATGTCCAGGCTATGCTCGCGTTGCAAAAGAAGGGCGCCGTCACGTTCGATTACGGAAACAACATTCGCGCACAAGCAAAGAACGCTGGTGTCGAGACTGCCTTCGATATTCCGGGATTCGTTCCCGAATACATTCGTCCGCTCTTTTGCGAGGGGCGTGGCCCGTTTCGCTGGGTGGCGTTGAGCGGCAACGCCGAAGACGTCGCGCGCACCGATCGCCTTGCGCTTGAATTATTTCCGCAAAACAAAACGCTCGCGCGCTGGATGAAACTTGCGCGTGAGCGGATTCAATTTCAAGGATTGCCCGCGCGGATTTGCTGGCTCGGTTACGGCGAACGCGCCGAGTTCGGCGTAGCTATGAACGAGCTGGTGAACCGCGGCGAAATCAAATCGCCGATTGTGATCGGGCGCGATCATCTCGATGCCGGTTCGGTCGCGTCGCCCAATCGCGAGACCGAAGGCATGCTCGATGGTAGCGACTCCATCGCCGATTGGCCGTTGCTTAACGCGCTCATCAACACCGCCGCTGGCGCGTCCTGGGTTTCGATTCACAACGGCGGCGGCGTGGGCATCGGTTTCTCGCAGCACGCCGGGATGGTCGTCGTCGCCGACGGCACCGAAAATTCCAAACGCCGCCTCGAGCGTGTCCTGACCAGTGATCCCGGCATGGGCGTGCTTCGTCACGCCGACGCAGGTTATTCGCGCGCGATCGAATTCGCCGGCGCGCGAAAGATTAACATCCCGATGGAGCCGCGCGTGCGCGACTGATACCGATAATTCCAGACTGGGCCGAATGCCATGCAAAAATTGATCGAGTGTGTGCCCAATTTTTCCGAAGGGCGCGATACGCATGTCATTCGGCAAATCACGGATGCGATTGAATCGGTAGAGGGTGTTTCGTTGCTCGATGTCGATCCCGGCGCGAGCACGAACCGCACGGTGGTGACATTTGTCGGCAGTCCGGAAGCTGTGATAGAGGCCGCTTTTCGGGGAATAAAAAAGGCAGCCGAGCTCATCGATATGCGCAAACATAAGGGCGCACATCCACGCATGGGCGCGACAGATGTTTGCCCATTAATTCCGGTTAGCAACGTCAGTTGGGAAGAAACCATCGCTTGCGCGAACCGATTAGCAAAACGCGTCGGTGACGAGCTGAATATTCCGGTCTATCTCTACGAAAAAGCGGCCAAAGATATTGCGCGCTCGAATCTGTCGATCATCCGCGCGGGCGAATACGAAGGTTTCTTTGAGAAAATTAAGCAGCCCGAGTGGAAACCGGATTTTGGTCCGGCCCTGTTTAACGAGAAATCAGGTGCGACGGTGATCGGCGCGCGTGATTTTTTGGTTGCCTATAATGTGAATTTGAACACGAAAAGTGTGAGGCGTGCGAATTCCGTCGCGTTCGATGTTCGAGAGCAGGGCAGAATCAAAACAGAAAATGGCACGCGTTATGGAAAACCGGTCCTCGATGCAAACGGTGACCCGGTTCGCATTCCCGGCATGTTGAAACACGTCAAGGCTATCGGCTGGTTTGTGAAGGAATACGGGATCGCGCAAGTCTCGATGAATCTGACGAACATCGAGGAAACGCCGTTGCACTTGGCGTTCGATGCCTGTGTCGAGGCGGCGGCTAAACGTGGCTTACGCGTGACCGGCTCGGAAATCGTGGGCATGGTGCCAAAGAAATGTCTGGTCGATGGTGGCCGTTATTTTCTGCGCAAACAGCAATGGTCGCAAGGCGCGTCCGACGAAGAGTTGATCGACATCGCGGTCCGCTCGATGGGCCTGAGCGAACTGAAGCCTTTCGGCCCGAAAGAGAAGGTGATTGAATTCAAGATCGAATCGCCTTCAAAGAAGTCACTTTTGAAAATGAACCTGCGCGAGTTCTGCAACGAGACGCTGAGCGATTCACCCGCGCCAGGCGGCGGTTCCGTGGCGGCGTTGATGGGTGCACTGGGCGCGTCGCTTGGTGGAATGGTGGCAAACCTTTCGGCGGCAAAACGCGGCTGGGACGATAAGATCGAGTATTTCAGCGATTGGGCGGTGAAGGCGCAACGGTTGAAAGACGAATTGCTATCGCTTGTCGACGAAGACTCCGCCGCATTCAACAAAGTAATGGACGCATTCGGCTTGCCTAGGGAATCACTGGAAGAAAAGAAGACACGCTCAGCGGCAATCGAGTCGGCGACGCAATATGCGGCCGAAATTCCACTGAAGGTGATGGAAACTAGTTCTAAGTCCTACCAAGTGTTTTCCGAAATGGCTGAAAAGGGAAATCCGAATTCCATCTCAGATGTCGGCGTCGGCCTTCTGGCTACGCACGCCTGCATCGAAGGAGCGGCGTTGAATGTGCGAATCAATCTGGGCCAACTGAAGGATGAAAAATTCAAATCCGCCCTTATGGAAAAGGTTCGGCAGATCAAAGCGGATTCGGAGACCCAGTTTAAAAAAATCCAGCAAGTTGTGGAAAGTAAGCTTCGTTGAAGCGTGGCAGGATTGAAGCGTTGAAGCGGCGATTTGAATCCGCTTTAACGCTTTTTAACGCTTTAATGCTTCAACGCTTTCACGAGTTGTGAGTTCTCTAGCTGTTCTTCACGCTTCGCAATTGGTCACGCTCGCGGGCCCAAAACGTCCGCGTAGTGGCGCGGAAATGTTGGAGCTAGCGACCATCCGCAACGGCGGGGTGCTCATCCAGGACGGCAGGGTCGGCATCGTCGGCACGAGCGACGAAATCGAAAAGAAGACAGGCAACGCGAAGGTTGTCGATGCTGGCGGGCGAGTTGTGCTGCCGGGATTTGTTGATGCGCACACGCATTTGGTTTTTGCCGGAAATCGGCTGGACGATTTCGAGCGACGCGCACGCGGCGAAACGTATGAGCAAATTGCAAAAGCTGGCGGCGGGATTTGGTCGACAGTCGAAAAAACGCGCGCGGCCAGCGATGTCGAGCTGCTCGTGCAAGCCAAAAAGCACGCGCACTGGTTTTTGCGCTGTGGAACAACGACTGTTGAGGCCAAATCTGGTTACGGACTCACGCTCGGAGATGAATTGAAGATTTTGCGCGTGATGCGGCGGCTGAATGAGACAACACCGCTGGAAATTGTGCCGACGTTCCTCGGCGCGCATGCCGTTCCACGCGAGATACGCGCGGATGAATACCTAGATCTTGTTATCAACGACATGTTGCCCCAGGTCGCATCACAAAAGTTGGCCGAATTTTGCGATGTATTTTGCGAGGCGGTTACTTTAACGTCGAGCAGTCAAAGCGGATCTTAGATGTGGCAAGAAAGCTGGGCTTGAAACTGCGGATTCACGCCGATCAGCTGAGCAATTCAGGCGCGGCAAAGCTGGCTGCCGAATCGAAAGCCGCAACCGCGGATCATCTGGAGAAAACGGGGGAGAAGGGGATCGCGGCGCTGAGATCGGCAGGCGTCCAGCCAGTTTTGCTGCCGGGATCGGTCTACGCACTAGGATCGAGAGGTTATCCGCGCGCCCGGGAAATGATCGGGGCCGGTCTGGCGGTCGTGATTGCGACCGATTTCAATCCTGGTTCCTCGCCGACGCCGAGCATGCCGATGATTCTCTCGCTCGCCTGCACGCAAATGAAAATGTCGCCGGCACAAGCGATTACCGCATCGACAATTAATGCGGCGTATTCGTTAGGCCGCGGAGAGAAAATTGGATCGCTCGAACCTGGGAAGCTGGCGAATTTCTCAGTTTTCGATTGCGAAGATTACCGCGAACTCGCGTATTGGTTTGGGGTTCCGCAGGCGTCCTCGGTTTACGTGCGGGGGGAACGCGTGTTCGGCGCTTGACACAAGCGCCGCTACAACCGTGTCTGTTTTCGTGAAAGTCGACGTGGAAAAACAGCCCGACTCAACTTCGACGTTGCGAATTGAGTTGCCGCCCGAGGAGGTGTCAAAGGAATGGGACGCGATCGCGAATAGCTTTGCGCGGTTCGCGAAGATTCCAGGCTATCGCCCCGGTAAAGCGCCACGGTCGGTGATCGAAAAAAGATTTCGCAAGGAAATTCGAGACGAGGTGACGAAGAAGCTTGTCTCGAAAAGTTATCGGGACGCGATCGAACAAAAGCAGCTGCGGGTGGTCTCGCTGACGAACTTGGAAGACGTCCAGTTGGGAGACGACAAATCAATGAGGTTCCGGGCGACGGTTGTGACGGCGCCGGAGTTTGATTTGCCGGGATACAAGAACATTCCGGTGCAGTTGCCTCCGACTGAGGTGAGGAAAGAAGATGTCGATCTTGCGCTGGAACGATTGCGCGAGCAGTCGGCTGATTTTGTCGATGCGCCCGAGCGCGACTTGCAAATGGAAGATTTCGCAGTGATCGATTTTGACGGCGCGCTCGCGGGAAAATCGATCCGCGAGATTGCGTCCAGCGCGAGCAAGAATCTGCATGGCGGGAAGAAATTCTGGTTGCATGTTGCGCCGGGAAATTTCTTACCGCGTTTTGGCGAGCAAATTGTTGGCATGAAACGCGGCGAGACCCGCAGCGTCCAGGTTGAATTTCCGGCCGATTTTCTGGTGACGGAGCTAGCCGGCCAAAAAGCGGATTACGCGGTTACGTTAAATGAAATCAAAGAAAAAGTGCTGCCGGAGATCGATGACACATTCGCTGCCAAGCTTCTCCCGGGGAAAACTCTGGTCGATCTTCGTCAGATGATTGAACACGACCTCGAGCACGAAAAAGAGCACGAAGTCGAGCGGGCGAAGGAATCGCAAATCACCAAATTCTTGCAGGAGCACACGAGCTTTGATTTGCCGTCGCCGCTTTTAAAAAGCGAGACGCGTCGGGCGTTGAACGAGCTCGTGCACCGCAACCGCGAGCGCGGTGTACCGGATGGCATCCTGAAAGGCAAAGAGAAGGAGTTAGTCGAGGGGGCCGCCTCGCTCGCAGCGCAGCGGTTGAAAACAAATTTCATTCTGACGCGGATTGCGGAGCGTGAAAAGATCGAGGTGACGAAGGAGGATGTCGATCTTCGCGTGCGGCAAGAAGCGGCCCGCTATAATGTGCCCGTCGAGAAAATGCGAAAAGAGATCGAGGAACACGACGGTCTGAACAATCTCGCGGAACAGATTCTACTCGGTAAGGTTCTTGATTTCCTGAGGGCGAATGTTACCATCGAAACATCAGCTGAAGCGACAGCTTCAGAGAAGAATTCATGAGTAAGTTCAAGGAAAATGTTTCCCAATCAGTGCTCATCCCGATGGTGGTGGAGCAAACCGGACGTGGCGAGCGCAGCTATGACATCTATTCGCGCTTGCTCAAAGACCGCATTGTTTTCATCGGCACGCCGCTGGACGATCACATCGCCAATCTGGTCATTGCGCAACTGCTTTTCCTCCAGATGGAGGACTCGAAGAAAGACATCAATATTTACATCAACTCGCCGGGTGGCTCGGTCACCGCGGGTTTGGCGGTTTACGACACGATGCAGTTTCTCACCTGCGATGTGACGACGTATTGCCTCGGCATGGCGGCGAGTATGGCGGCGGTGTTACTTTGTTCCGGCACCAAGGGGAAACGGTTCGCGCTGCCGAACTCTGACATCATGATTCATCAGGTATCGGGCGGCGCACAGGGCGCGGCCAGCGATGTCGAGCGCCAGGTTGATTACATGTTTAAATTGAAGAAGCGGCTCATCAAAATCATTGCCCTACATACCGGGAAACCGGAGGAACAGGTGCGGATCGATTCCGACCGTGACTATTACATGTCGGCGCAGGAGGCGAAGACCTACGGATTGGTCGATGAAGTGATCAAGTCTCGCAAGGAACTGAAAGAACTGAAATCGCTCGATGGCGCATCGCCGCCCGGAGGTGAACGCCCTGCTGAAGTCGCGCACGGGCGAAAGGTCGAGGAATAAAAGCTGCTTTTTAAGCGCCAGATATTATGGCCCGCGCATCTAACCTCACTATGTGCTCGTTCTGTGGCAAAAGCCACGCCGAGGTCCGGAAGCTGATCGCCGGTCCCGGCGTTTACATTTGCGACAGCTGCATCAACGTTTGCAAAAGCATCCTGGACAAGGAGCTCAACGAAGATGCGCGCCGCCAGTCTTCGACTATTCGCGTGCCCAAACCGGCGGAAATCCGTCGTTTGCTTGATCAGTACGTGATCGGCCAAGAGGTCGCGAAAAAAACGTTATCGGTGGCAGTGCATAATCACTTCAAGCGGGTGTTGCAAACTTCGACACCAACCGATTCTTCTGCGGCGTTTCAGCCCGATCCGCTGGCTGATGTGGAGATTGAGAAGAGCAACATCCTGTTGATCGGGCCGACGGGCTCGGGTAAAACGCTGCTCGCCAAGACGCTGGCTAAAATTCTCGATGTGCCATTTTGCATCGCCGATGCCACCACGTTGACCGAAGCCGGTTACGTGGGCGAGGACGTTGAAAACATCATTTTGCGTTTGCTACAAAACGCCGACTACGACGTGAAGCGCGCCGAGATCGGCATCGTTTATATCGATGAGATCGACAAGATCGGACGCAAGACTGACAACGTCTCGATCACGCGGGATGTCTCGGGCGAAGGCGTGCAGCAGGCACTGCTGAAGATTCTCGAAGGCAGCACCTGCAATGTCCCGCCGCAAGGCGGCCGAAAACATCCGCATCAGGAATACATTCAAGTCAACACGGAGAAGATTCTTTTCATTTGCGGCGGCGCATTCATCGGCCTCGACAAAATCATCCAAAAGCGCATTGGTCAAAAAGTGATGGGCTTCGGAAGTCCCACCTTGGAAGTCGAAGAGGTGCTGCGGAAAGAAGCGATCCGGCACGTCGAGCCGGAAGACCTGCTTTCTTTCGGCATGATTCCAGAATTCATCGGGCGACTGCCAGTCGTTAGCTCGCTTGACGCCCTGACGGAAGATGAAATGGTTGCGATTTTGACCGAGACCAGAAACGCAATGATCAAGCAATATACCAAGCTGTTTTCGATGGAAGGCGTGCGTTTGACCGTTACAAAAGACGCCTTGCGCGCGCTGGCGGCGCGGGCTGTTACCAAAGGCACCGGGGCACGGGCGTTGCGCTCTATGATCGAGCGGATCATGCTCGACATCATGTATGACGTGCCCAGCCGCGAGGATATCGCCGAGGTCACGATCAATCGCGCAGTGGTCGAAGGCAAAAAAATCCCGCTCATTCGTAAGAAGCAGGACAAAGACGCGGCTTAAATTGGCCGAAAACGTCGAACGTCCAACATCCAACGCCCAACGCTGAATTCAGATTTCGTTTTCTGACTTCGACATTGGGTGTCGGGCGTTCAGCATTGGATGTTTTGCTTTGTGGCGTTGAACTTGTGAACTCGCAATGAGAACTGTTGTTCTCAATACCGGCACGGAGCTTCTGCTCGGTGATGTGCAGGATGCGCATCTGGCTTTCATCGCGCGCGAAATTTTTCCGCTTGGATTGCGGATTAATGAGCAGCGGACCGTCCCGGATAACACACTTATTGGAACGGCCCTTAAAGAATTGTTTCCGCGCGCCGAAATTTTGTTTGTAACCGGGGGGCTCGGTCCAACCAGTGACGACATTACGCGAGACATCGCCGCCGACCTGCTTGGTTTGGAATTGCGGCAAAATACGGAGGCATTGGCGTTGCTTAAGCGGCGATTGAAAACGCGCGGAATCAAGTGGGCCCCAAGCATTGCACGCCAGGCTGATGTTCCGGCCGGCGCGCAAATTCTTCCAAACAAAAACGGAAGCGCGCCCGGGTTATATTTGAGATCGAACATCAATCCGGCGGTCCTTTCGCCGCATCTTTTCTTGCTGCCAGGCCCGCCGCGTGAGCTTCAGCCGATGTTGCGCGATTCGGTCATGCCGATCTTGCGTTCGATTGTTCCTAGCCGATCAATTGAGCGACGAATTTACAAGATCGCCTGCGTGGGCGAATCGATTGTCGAAGAAGTCATTGGCGCAAAAATCCTGGCCATTTCTGGTGTCGAGCTCGGTTACTGCGCACGGCCAGGCGAAGTGGATGTGCGTATTGTCGGCGCGGCTGATCCTGTCGTGCGCGCGGACAAAGTAATTCGCGGCGAGCTGGGATTGTCGATCTTTTCCACGGGTGATGAAACTCTCGAAGAAGTTCTGGTGAAATTGCTCGCCAGGCGCAAAGAAACGATTGCGGTTGCCGAATCGTGCACGGGTGGGTTGCTAGCGCATCGCCTAACGAATGTTCCGGGATCGTCTCAAGTGTTCCTGGCCGACTGCGTCGTTTACGCAAACCAAGCGAAGATCGACCTGCTCGATCTCGATCCAAAGTTGATCGAGCAAAACGGCGCAGTCAACGAGCGAGTCGCGAGCGCGATGGCGGAAGGTGTGCGGGCCAAGGCAAGATCGACATATGCCCTTAGCACAACCGGAATCGCTGGACCAAGCGGCGGTTCACGGGAAAAACCGGTCGGCACAGTCTGCATCGGGTTAGCTGCACCAGATGAAACCGTAGTGAAAAGTTTATTTTTGCCGAGCGATCGCGAGACGTTTAAGCAGCTAGTCGCGCAGGCAGCTTTTGAGTTGTTGCGGCGGAAACTAATCAGGTAGGTGTAGAGGCGCTCGCCGCGGCGACCGCAGACTTTGGTTCGATTTGCGGCTGAGGACTCCGAAAGGATTCACGAGCAGGCAGCCGCCACTACACCGGAACTGTTAATAATCGCCCACGTCCACAGGTGTGCCGACTTTGGCGTGATCGTAAAACAACTTTGCGCCTTCGGAGGATTGGCGGATGCAACCGTGCGAGGCCGGATACCCAGGCAAGATCCCGATATGCATCCCCACACCGTCCTCGGTCAGGCGCAAGAACCATTTCATGGCTGCACCTTCGAAGTGCGTTCCACTGGGCGCCGCGTCGATACGCGCACTTACGCCCGCACGAACGATGCGGCCGCTATGATCGACAAAGTCACCGTAGAGATTCGAATGATGGTTCGGGTCCTTTTCGAGAACGTGGAGGTGACCGGTAGGCGAATTGTGGCCGCGTTTGCCGGATGAGATTGGACCATCGGCTGCGATTTGTCGTCCGATCATGAGATAGGCACGTTGTTTCGGAATGGAGACAACGATATGCGTGTTGTCCGCGGTGGCTTGCTTGAGCATAGCTTGATTCACTTTCAAAGGCTCTTGTTTACGGATGAGCTCGGACGGTTTTCGCATCTGCGTTTGGGGAGCCTGGCCGGAAGTGATTCCAGCAATGACGACGAGGGCCACGCTCGCACCGATGATCCCCGGGTAAGTTGGTTTCATGAATTGCCAGCGTAACTGCTTACGCGATTGATCCACCCCGGCAACCAACGTGATTCTTTTCGCCCGGGTGGAGAATTTTGCACGCGTCGTCTCAATACGGCCGCGGCGGAACGCGAAAATTCATCGACAGCACTCGGGCCATCTGTGGCGCCGCGCATTTGTTCCAGAACCTGGAGCAAACCCCAGCCCTGGTCATGATAACGTTCGGTGTGCAAGGTGCCTTCGCCTTTGAAGTTCACGTAATCGATGAGCGCGTAGGAGCCCTGGAACGTGCTGCCAACGCGAGCAAATTGTTGGCGAACATTCGCCCGCTTCGCAGGTGCGGCTTCATCGACCATTTTCGCGAGCGAATCTTGCAATCGCGCCACCATGAACTGCACCTGAAGATCGACAGTGCGGACGAGAAATTGCCGCAGCTCAATCATCTGGCGGGAATTTTCGGCACGAAGAAATTCAGTGCGTGAATCCCACGGGCACACTGTGGAGTGTTGCACCCACGCCGGCACATCGATCGGATAACCGGAAATAAATTTCATGAGCTTGGGGAAGCTCTCTTCAAACGGACCATGCACGCCTTGCGGGTACCATATAAAATGGCCGATACCGAGCGACGCAAAATTTTCGCCCTGATTCCACGAAGTAAGTCCTGCCACGGAGCCACCACACTCGTTTTGCCAAATCTTCCGACCAATTCGACGCGCTTGATCCTTCGAGAGATTGATGGTGGAATTCGTCTGCGCTGAACCTGTTGGGCAAACCGAAAGAAAACAGACGGCCAAAGGCCAAAGATGTTTCCATTTAGTTGACGGCGCACGTTTATCCACTAGCATCCCACTTTCTGCGCGGTCGAAATCCAAAGCGCAATCACAATTCTGCCATTATGAAAATCTTCGCCACTATCATCACCGTTTGCTTCCTTGCCGTCGCTACTTTTGCTGAGGAAAAGCCGATTGAACTAAAAGACACTAAAGACAAAGCCAGTTACAGCATCGGGCTGAACATCGGTTCTAATATAAAGCGGCAGGGTATCGATCTAAACACTGATGCAATGCTGGCCGGCATGAAGGATGCACTCAGCGGGAAAAAGCCGCTGTTAAACGACGGGGAAGTCAGGGAAGCGATGACGAACTTGGAAAAAGATATGCAACAAAAACAGGCAGCGGCGGCCCAGAAAAACACCGCGGAAGGCGAAAAGTTTCTGGCCGAGAACAAAGCGAAACCGGGGGTGAAGACAACGGCCAGCGGTTTGCAGTACAAAGTCGAGAAGGAAGGCAAAGGCGCGCAGCCGAAAGCGAACGACATGGTCACCGTGAACTATCGCGGAACATTGATCAACGGAACCGAGTTCGACAGCTCCTACAAACGCGGACAACCAGCCACGTTCCCGGTCAGCGGCGTGATCAAGGGATGGACGGAAGCGCTTCAGTTAATGAAAGTCGGCTCGAAGTATCAACTCTTCATTCCGTCGGGCCTGGCCTACGGAGAGCGCGGCGCCGGGCGCGATATCGAACCGAATTCGATGCTAATCTTCGATGTCGAACTGCTCGACGTGAAGCCGATGAGTACGGGCGCAAGTCCCAGTCCCGGTGCCTCCGCCTCCCCATCAGCGAAATAGCGATCAACAGAGGGCGAAGCCGCAGATTTTTGTCTGCTTATGTTTGGGGAGCATCCCGCGACTGCGGGACCAGCTTGTGACATTCGGCAGCTTGCCGAATCGATGTTGCCATGTCGAAGGCGCGGGCCACGCGGTTCGCGGCAAGCTGCCGCGAACTACACGCTCCCGCAGTCGCGGGATGCTCCCCAGAAACAGAACAGATCGCGCGCTAGTAAGGTCGCGACAAGCGGCTGCCAGCTGCCCGATCCGCATCTATGCGGATGCCACTTTCTCCCACTCGATTCGCGGAGCGTCGCCCCAAAGATCTTCCAGGCTGTAAAAGGCGCGTTTGTCGCGGTGAAAGACATGCACAACTACTTGCAGATAATCGAGCACCATCCATTGGCTCGCCGGAAATCCGTCAATTGCCGTCGCCCGAATATGGTGATCTTCCTTTAAGCGGGCTTCGATTTCGTTGGCGATGGCTTTAAGCTGTGGTTCGGAAGTCGCCGAACAAATCACAAAAAAATCTGTAAAGGTCGAGATCTCCCGCAGATCCAGGACAACGATTTTTTCCGCCTTTTTATTCGAGGCGAGTTCCGCGCAGATTTTGGCTAGGTTTTCCGCGATTATTTCGCTGATTTCCGGTAAAGGTTTCCTCGGCGGATCATCTCTTCAACGGCCGCTGGTACGAGATAGCGAATCGATTGACCTGACGCAACTCTCTTTCTGATCTCCGTGGCGGAGATGTCGATCTTGCGCCGCACGACCTGATAGGAGTGTTTCGCTTCCGATCCTGTGCGATCCAGCACAACGAAACGCACCAATCTCGCGAGTTCCTCGAAACGATGCCAGTTCGGGAGCGTCTCAATATTGTCCTGGCCGAGCAGATAATAAATCTCAGCGCCGTCTTCGCGCCGGCGGATTTGTTCAACGGTATCGATCGTGTAGGAGGGTGGGGAACGGCGCAGTTCGCAATCCTCCGCCACAAATGCGGATTCACCTTCAATCGCCGCTTGCAACATCGACAGTCGCATTTCCATACTCGCGACCGGTGAATCTTTGAAAGGCGAAGTCGCTGCCGGAACAAAGATCACCTTTTCCAAGCCGAGCGATTCACGCGCGTCGCGCGCAAGGATTAAATGGGCGTGATGAATCGGATCGAATGTGCCACCGTAGATGCCGATCTTTTTCAATTCAGTAGAGAAGATACGGTGCGCGGACGGCGCGAAAACTTGCCACGTTGCTCTGCCATGACGCTACGATGCGGGCGGGAGACAAACCGCGTTCCAGTTGCGAGCGAATTAAAGGGCTGCCGTAACATTTGAAAAAGATGTCGAGCTTGCTGTGGTTGCTCCGGTGGAACAGATTCGAGCCGGAAGAGCAATTTAATTCTGCCAGTATATAAATTCCGAGCCCGGTCAAGTTCGCCTGAGTGTCCGGCGAAATGCGCATCGAACTACCGTGGACGTGTCCATGATCAAATTCCGTAAAGATGACTCCCGAAAGATCGAGCGAACGCAGATAGCGAGTGAAATCTTGCGCGTTCACCCAGTTGGCCGCGATCACTTCAAACGGTGCTCTTCCACCGACGCCGGTGTCTGCTCCATTCAATTCCCCGACCATTCCCGTAGCTACATAGTAAGCCGGCGTCCTCGCGTAAGGAATGTTCGGGGATGTCGGTATCCAACGAAGCCCTGTGTCGTTCCACGTCATCGAGCGCGACCAACCGCGCATCGGCACCACCGTCAGATTGCAATGGCCATGAATCCAGCCGCGATCGTTACCATCTTAGCCAGCTCGCCGACCGTCAGACCATGGACGTAAGGAACTGGAAATTGTCCGACAAAGGAAATCCAACTCGGTTCGACGGACGGCCCTTCGATGCGCACACCGCCCAGCGGATTTGGCCGGTCGAGCACGACAAAATCAACATTATTTTCGGCAGCTGCCTCCATGCATTTTCCCATCGTGCTGATGTAAGTGTAAGATCGACAACCGATATCCTGAATATCGAATACGAGTACGTCGATGCCGCGCAACATCGCCGGCGTCGGCTTTCGCGTCGGCCCGTAGAGTGAGTAAGCGGGCAGACCAGTCAGAGGGTCTTTTCTCGATTTCACATAACGGCCGGCCTTTTCGGTTCCACTCAAGCCATGTTCCGGCGTGTAAAGCGCGACGAGATTGCAATGCTGATGCAACAAAGCCCGTGTTTTATTGCCACGCGAATCGACGCTTGTCTGGTTTGTCACCAATCCAACGCGCTTCCCCCGCAATAATGCATAATTGTTTTGCTTCAACACGTCGATGCCGAGCTCGACGGCAGCGCTGATTGTCGAGGTAACGGCCAAGAACGCGGCCGCGATTGCAACTTTACTTCCCCTGCGCACCATTCAGTTTAGCGTGCAAAATATGGAGAACGATTCGCTCGGTCAACTGACCGGTGGATCGTGACCTCCGGGCACGATGCTAGCGAATACCGGCGAAGCCGCACTATTTAGATATCCTTGAAGACAAACCTGTATGAACAGTGATTCGCTCGGTCAACTGATCCTCACCGGCGTGCCCGGCAAGCTGCTCGATGCGAAGACGGCCAAGCTGTTTGAGCGCGTACAACCTGGCGGCTTCATTCTTTTCGGGCGCAACATCGAGAGCGCGGTGCAATTGCGCAAATTGATCGATGATTTGCGCGAGCTGAGTAAGGTCGAGCCGATCATCACCATCGACCAGGAAGGCGGACGCGTTTCTCGCCTACGTCTCATCGGCAACGAGCCGCCCAACGCCCAGCAGTTGCGCGACAAGAACGATGCCGATCTTATCCGTCGGCATGGGGACATCACTGGCCGGTTGCTGCGCATTTTTGGTTTCAATCTCGACCTTTGTCCGGTGCTCGATATTTCCTTCGACGACAATGCGGATAACTCGTTGCGTGGCCGTTGCTACGGAAGGACGGCCGAGCAAGTCGTCTGCAATGCGGCTGCATTCAACGACGCGATGCGCGGGCAGGGGATCATGAGCTGCGGCAAACATTTTCCCGGTTATTCCGCCGCCAAGAGTGACGCGCACTACGAATTGCCGAAAATCGAGCGCATGCGCGAAGAGCTGGATGCAAACGAGCTGGCGGTGTTTCGGCAATTCGTCGAAAAAATCGATAGCATGATGATTTGCCACGGCTGGTATCCGTGTTTTGAGCGCGAAAAGACTCCCGCCAGTTTATCGCGCCGCATCATCACGGAATTGTTGCGTGGGGAATTTGGCTTCGATGGTTTGATCATGACGGACGATCTCGACATGGGCGCGATCCTGAATGAGCACGGCTTGGAAGAAACAATTCGCCTCGCCATCGGCGCTGGAAACGATCTCGCGATGATCTGCCATCGCATTCCCGAGATCGAGAACGTGCACAAAATTCTACAGGCCCTTCCTAGCGCCGAGACGGAGCGCGCACTTGCGAGCGTGGCGCGGTTCAAGAAACAGCTCTCCCCGCCTAAGGACTTTTCCGAAGCAGCCTTCCGCAAGATCGACAACGAGATTTGGGACCTGCGCGTGGCGACGTTAGACGAAGAACGCGCTCGCACTCGCAGCACCGAAGACGGCAAACGCTCGCCCGTCGAAATTTACTGAATGTCTTAGACGAAAATTTTCATATAACTCTCGTTAGGCCGACGATGTGAGCTTACAGGCCAATACAAATGAAAAAACAATTCAATCCTCGCGCGACGTTATTATCCAGACCGACAACTGGGCCAAAGCAATTGAATTCTACGAAACGATTTTAGCATTTCCCGTCACCCACCGAAGTCCGACTCTCATGGACTTTGAGACCGGTGCATTCTGCCTTTATCTTGAAAAGGGGAATCGGCCTGGACCGGTTCTTCGACTTTCTTGTGTCAGACATGCACGCCACAAAGAGCCGACTAGTCGCCGCCGGCTGTACGGTCGTAGAGGAGAATCCTACTGTTCCGTGCTGCTATATTCGGGATCCGTTCGGTCTTGTTTTTAACATCGAACAAACAGGGAACTCAGGCTAGGAAATGAAACCTAACCAGGCGCTGCAGACATGTGGTTAGGTCAAGGGTAAGTTCGTAAGAGATAGAGTTTTTTCTGGACGAAGGCTTCTTTGGTTCGGAAGCCCAGTTGTTTGATGGTGGGCACGCCGAGCTCAGTGGCTAGTTTGTGGAGTTTGGTGTGTAGAGTATCCATGCGCTCGATCGCTCCGATAGCATGGCCTTGCATCGCGTGCCACACGGCCACACACAGTTTGCGCGCTACGGCCACGGCGGCCTTATTGCGTCCACGCCGTATGGCAATAGCCAGGCCCCACTTTTGTAGTGGGTTATCGACCTGAAGAAGCTTTTTGGCCGATTGCACGAGCAGGGCGCGCATCGCTCCACGACCATGACGTTTAAGCGAGGTGGGACCCTCATAGTTGCCGCTCTGCTCGACACTGGGATTTAAACCAAAGTAGGCCGACAGTTTGGGTGCAGTGACGAAGCGCTTAATGTCACCAATTGCGGCGATCAAACCATACAACGTAATCAGATTGATGCCGCAGAGTCGGGTGAGACGAGGCAACTCTTTGTCCGCCACAATCTCCCGGGCCATATAACGGCGCAGTTGTTGACGCCGTGCGCGTGCTCCGACCAGTCCGGCGTGGAGTTGTTGCAACAACATCTTTTGCGCTTCAGTCCAGTTGCGTCGCTGGAGCAGTCGCCCAATCGCACTGGGATGACTTAAACGGAAGCCGCTCTCCAGACGTACGCAATGTTCGTTGAGCATCGCCTTAATCTGTTGTTTGAGCCGGGTGGCTTCTTTCACCACCGCCTGGTAGGCACTAAACACCTCACGACGCTCCCGCGTCTTTTGATCCGGTTGCCACACCAGCGCTGAGAGCGCGCTCAAGTAAAATGCGTGCAATCTTAATCGCATCCAGCCGATCGGTGGCACAGTAGGTTTTTCCCACTTTGCCGGCACTGTGACTGTCCAGGATCACCACCTTTCTGTTTAGCCCGGGCAATCGCTCGGCCACGGCAGAAGCGTTGCCGCTGGCTTCCAAAACCAGGCAATCGCTCTCTGCCCGCGTGTGACGCAGCGCCCATTTTTCCAAAACGGGCAGCGCGACCCGACTAGAGGTGCTGACTACCCGCGCCTTCCACGGATCCCTCCCTTCCAAGATGGCTCCGGCAAAACTATCCAGATGCACATCCAGCCCAACGATTCGATCCGCATTGCTTCTCTTCATTTTTTTGGTTTCCTTTCTCTTTGTATGCTGTTGCTCTTTACTGAACGGAAGGCGCGGCCGGGCTCCCGACGAATACCTCAAACGCAGACATCCGGGGCTGCAACGGTCCAAAGCCACTGCACCTCCAGGAGGGTTCATCCGTCAGGACTCACTCAGCCTTCAATCGGGGAGTTACCCCACTGCAGCGCTCGAGTCCCTGCCGGTATTGCGCTTCCGCTCTTGGTTCTGTTGTTTTCCAGTCCCATCGCAAGCCAATCGAAAGCTCCGGCCTCGCCTCCCGTCCAGCTCAACTTCACGCATGCCTAAACCCATACCGTCAGCCAACGGCTACCCACTTCGCGATCACGTTTTCCAATGATTAAGACACTTCCACTTCGATTGGCGCTCCCGGTACCCGTCGCTGATCTTGTTCTCGTTAGGTCCGCTAATGGCAACATCAATTCTCAATCCTAAAACGGTCGTCGCACTCTGTTTGTCCGCCCGTGTTTGGGTAACACAGGACGGGAGGGGGTCACAGTTGTGCACTCCGTAGCAAAGGCGCGATAGCTGCGCCTAACGATGTTGTTCTCGATGTCATTCTCCACAGTTTGCGACGGAGCCGCCAGAACACTTTGTCTGACCGGGTTGTTCCTGTGCAGCTGCGCGAGCTTATCACCGCACGTAGCGTTTGAAGGTAACCCCATGCCCGCAACGCAAGTAGCAACTTATTTGGAGGTGCTGACGCCTGCGGCTGCCTATGATACTCCGCCGAAATTTTCAGACGGCTACGCACCTTTTTATCCTGAGAACGAGGCGAAAAAGAACGAATTGGGTTATGCGCTGCTTGAATTCAACGTGCTAACGGATGGCACAACGAGAGATATTCGCGGCATACGAGCGACGAGCTATGCCTTTGCAAACGAGGCAATCTCTGCCGTGCGGGAGTGGCGGTTCAAGCCGGCACAGAAGAATGGGAACCCGCTCGTCGTGCGTGTGAGGCTTCCGTTCAGTTTCCGATCCTGAGGCGCCCACGCAGGCGCGCCCTCTCGTGATCGGATCCGCCTCTGAATGTCTGCGGAAACGTGATTATTGCCTTCTGTTGCACAAGCATCACCAGCGCTTGCCTTTTCCGAGCCCTTCAACATGATGAAAACTGGTATGACTAATGACAATCAACCAACGCTTTATGAGCGTCTTGGCGGCGTTTACAGCATTGCCACCGTGGTGGACGACCTCATCGACCGCGTTATGACCGATGCGCGTCTAAATGCGAACCCGCTGGTGGACGAAGCTCATCATCGTGTGTCGCCAGCCGGGTTCAAATATTACGTAACCGAAATGGTCTGCGGGGCGGCGGGTGGGCCTCAGAAGTATACCGGTCGTTCCATGCGGGATTCGCATCAGGATCTGCGGATTACGGCTGGCGAGTGGGAGGCTTTCATGGATGACCTCCAGCAGACACTCGACAAGTTCAGTGTGCCCCAAGCGGAGCAGGCAGAGCTGAAAGCCATTGTCGGCAGTACCCGGGCAGATATCGTCGTGTGAGAGAGGTTTTGCCTAACCAGTCGCTCCATGAAACTCCGAAAACATTCGGAGTAGCTGATCTTATTCTCGTTAGGCGACTCTCTACGTGACCTCACTTTCAATCCCTCACTCAACCAAATAGCTAAACAAACACCATGAGTAAAATCGCCATCGTTTATCATTCTATCTACGGGCACACCAAACTTCAGGCCGAGGCCGTGTTTCGCGGCGCGCAGAGCGTGCCCAGCACGAAGATATGAATCAGATTGCAGGCCCGGGGCCCGACGCTCACAATCGCGTTGGTTCGTTCGTAGGACCGATGTCTGCTAGTTTCCAAGTCAACCCACCGGGAGCACCGGGCAAAGGCGACCTTGAGACGGCGGAGATGTATGGCTGGCGAGTTGCAGAAATGACACTTCAATTCGTCCGCGGAAAAAACTCTTAACCCTGCGCTCCGGCGAACTCCGAAAGCTTTCGCGAGCAGGCACACTGGCCGATTTGAAAATGAGAAAAGTGAAATTAGAAAGTAGAAATTGGAGACGAAAGCTCGTTCCCGGCAGCGGTGGCTGACCTCTCTCTCGCTAGGCATCGTGATCAGGTAATGTTTGGCATTCACAACTATTGGTTGTTCATCGTGAGCGGGCTTCTGCTCAATATCACTCCGGGACAGGACACTTTTTACATCGTCGGTCGGAGCGTTTCGCAGGGACGCCGTGCGGGCGTTCTCTCCGTTCTTGGAATCAGCACGGGCTGCCTAGTCCACACGCTTGCGGCAGCATTTGGTTTATCGGCAGTGTTGGCCGCTTCCAGTGAGGCTTTCATGGTTGTTAAGTTCATCGGGGCAGCCTATCTGGTGTATCTTGGTTTCCAGATGATCCTCAGTCGTGCTTCTGCACCCAAACAGCTTGCGACCGGCCAACCAGCGCGAGGTTGGATAATTTACCGTCAGGGGATACTTACGAACGTTTTGAATCCCAAGGTGGCTCTGTTTTTTTTAGCTTTTTTGCCACAGTTTATTGAGTCAGGCAGCAACACCAAGGTAGTGGCGTTTCTGATTTTAGGTCTGACTTTCATCTTCAACGGCACTATTTGGTGCATGTTGGTTGTATGGTTTTCATCCATCTTTAGTCAGCGGCTTCGACGGCGACACTCGTTGGAGTCGTGGCTCAAGCGAGCCGCAGGTGCTTTGTTTGTTGGATTGGGACTGAAGATAGCGTTGGAGAATAGGTGACGCCTAACAAATCGCGACAGCTAATCAGCCTAAAATATGAACACGCAGGCAGCCGCTGGCCGGCGCGCTTCCGTGCATGGTAGGCTGCGCAAGTCGAGAGAACCAGCCAGCACAAGAGATCAACCCACGGACATTCTCCACGCTATCGGAAACACATCGATGGTTCGACTTCGCAAGGTCGTTCCAGCCAAATGTGCGGACGTCTTCGTGAAACTCGAGTGGGAGAACCCCACCGGCAGCGTCAAGGATCGAATGGCACACGCCGTGATTTCGCGGGCGGAGGAGGACCGTCGACTGAAGCCCGGAGACACCGTCGTCGAGTACACAAGTGGCAGTACCGGGGCATCGCTTGCGTTGGTCTGCGCCGTCAAAGGCTATCGTCTCCAGATCGTCACCTCCGATGCGTTCAGCTAGGAGAAGCTGGATCAAATGGCGGCGCTGGGTGCCCAGCTCACGCTCGTCCGAAGTGAGGGAGGTCGCACCACCAAGAAACTCATCCTGGACATGATCGAGGCCGCCCGTGAGTTGAGCCAAAAGCCGCACACTTACTGGACCGACCAGCTCAACAACCATGACAGCATCGCGGGTTACTACTCGCTGGGCGAGGGGATCTGGAGTCAAACGAAGGGAGAGATCGACGCCTTCGTTCACTGCGTGGGTACGGCGGCTTCTTCGCGAGGGGTCGCCACCGTGCTGAAGCGATACAATCCGAACATCAAGATTGTCGTCGTCGACCCGCTGAGTCGTCGGTCTTGCTGGGAGGTCAGGCAGGGCCTCATAAGATCGAAGGTGTCGGAATTGGCTACATTCCTCCACTGTGGGACCCGACTCTCGTGGACGACATCCTGCCGGTCAAAACAGACGACGCGAAGGACATGGCGAGGCGCATCGCGCGGGAGGAGGGTCTCTTCGCAGGAACGTCTTCCGGAGCAAATGTCGTCGCGGCGATTCAAGCAGCAGAGCCGCTGGGGCCAGAGGCCAAGGTGGTCACGCTGATGGCCGATTCTGGTCTGAAGTACCTAAATACCGATGTATACAGGAGCAGGTAAAAGTAGAGAGGTGGAATTAGAAAGTAGAAAGTTGGAACGAAAGCGCGCTCTCGCTCAGTCGTAGCTGAGCGGTTCTCGGTTAGGCGACTGCCACACGCTTCAATAGTTCCGACGCGAGCCCAAGGAGCATAAACATGATTCGGATGCGTGTCCGGACCGAAAATTGGATACGGAGAGAACGTCGAAGGCGTCGGGTTTTTAAGATTCCTTATCTTATTGTTGCTGGCTTTGACGGCCTGAGCAACACGTCGCGGCCAACCATATAAAGTAAAACGCAAAGCACGGCGAAAGGAAGCAGGGCGAGCAGATCGGAATATGCGCCATTAAGGAATGGATTGTGCGCCATCTGCCAATCCTGAATTCGACGATCGATCCCAGCAACGACTGGTACCCATTCAGGCAGCAATTCCTTGGCAGCAATTACAATTCCCGTGATTGCGCCGCCGGCGATGTAACCGGAAGCGAGCAATACGCCAGGGCTTTTGTCGCCTTCGGCAATGAGTTCGGTTTCGGAAAGACTTCTGTGGCGGAATTTTATGCGGAGGTACCGATCGACCAGCCAGCGGATCATTCCGCCGATAAAGATTGGGCTGGAAGAAGCTAACGGAAGATAAACGCCTACGGCAAAGGCAAGCGACGGAATACCGCTCATTTCGAGGACGACTGCGATCATGGCGCCGAGGAGAACGAGCGCCCACGGTAGTTTGCGGCTGAGGATTCCCTTGATGATGTAAGACATCAGGGTGGCTTTGGGCGCGTCGAATTTTGTTACGCTCGATCCATCGGGACGGGTTTTGTGCTTGCCGTTAATTCCAGGATCGACAAGGTAAACGGGAACGCCCGCCTCGTTCACCAAATAGCGCTGAGCGTCTCCGCCGGCCGGGTCGGCCCGTTGCCAGCCCCGATACATATTTTGATCGTACAAACCTTGCAAACCGCGCAGTTTCTCTGGTCGTCCAATTTCATTGACTGGCGCGCGCAGTTCCGGTGGGAAGTTGCTGTCGACCTTGTAGGAAACCTTATCATCCTCGCCGACTAAGTATTCACCAGGCTCGAGATTGGCGGTTGGGATGTTCGGAGTGACCTTGAGGAGCCGAAAGCTTCCGTTCGGTTTACCTTTTTCGTCGAATGGTTGCAATGGGACACCGGGCGGCGATGGCACTCGATTTGCGACTTCGGTAAAAGTCGCCGCCGGCACATAAACCGTGTAAGCATTGTTTAAGAACAAGAGCACGGAACCAAGCGTCAGAGCGGAAGCGAGCGCGCCGAACAGGATTGCGATTTGCTGAAACTTCGGTGTCGATCCAACCAGAAAACCCGTTTTCAAATCCTGGGACGTGGTGCCGCCGTTTGAGGCGGCGATGCAGACGATTCCGCCTATCGAAAGCGCAGTGACGAAATAATGAGGCCCGGTCCAGCCGACGATCAGGAATACCAAACAGGTGAGCAGCAATGTCGCCACCGTCATTCCCGAGATCGGATTTGAAGACGAGCCGATCTCGCCAGTTAATCGCGACGATACAGTGACGAAAAGAAAACCAAACAGCACAATCAAAAACGCGCCGAGCAGATTTCCGCGCAGATTCAATTGCGGCACAGCCATGATAACGGCGATGATCGCGAGGCAGCCGATGATCACGAAGCGCATCGACAAATCGCGGTCGGTGCGCGGTGCGTTCTCGCGCGGTCCGTGGTGCCCGAGCAAATCCGCCAGTCCGCCTCTTAATCCATGCCAGATGGTAGGAATCGAACGAAACAGGCTGATGATTCCACCCGCCGCGACCGCGCCTGCGCCGATGTAAAGAACGTAAGCGCCGCGAATATCATCCGGCCCCATCTCACTGATTGGGATCGTTCCAGGCGCGATCGGCGCCGCAGCGTGTTCGCCGAAAAACTTGATTGCCGGGATCAGAACGAGATACGAGAGCACGCCCCCGGCGCACATGATCGACCCAATCCGCGGCCCGATAATGTAACCAACACCAAGAAGCGCCGGCTCGATCGTAGCCGAGATTGAGCCGCCCTTTAGTGGCGCGCCAAAAATTTTCTCGGGCGTATCTTTCCACATTTTGAAAGCGCCCATGGCGGCTTGGTAGAGAAAGCCGATGCCGAATCCGCTAAAGATCACTTTGCCGCCACTCGCCGCCTCTTCGTTAACGATCTCGGCGTTCGCGGTCGTATGTGTTTGGTCTGCAACAGCAAGCGATTCTTTGGAGGCGGCTGCTTTGAGGACTTCAGCGCAGGCTGTTCCTTCCGGATACTTCAGAATCCCGTGCTCAGCAACGATCAGCGCGCGCCGCAGTGGAATCATCATCAAGATCCCTAGCAATCCGCCAAGAATAGCTACGAGCATTACACGCGTAATCTCGAGATCGAAGCCGAGAATCATGATTGCCGGCATAGTGACTCCAAGACCGAACGCGATCGATTCCCCGGCTGAGCCAGCCGTTTGGACGATGTTGTTTTGCAGAACGTTCGCGTCGCGAAAGCCGAACTTCGAGAAAATCCGAAAGATCGTGATGGAAATCACGGCCACCGGGATCGAAGCGCTCACGGTCAAGCCGACCTTGAGCACGAGATAGAGCGACGACGCGCCGAAAATCATTCCCAGAAATGTGCCGGTGATTAAGTGCGGCAGCGTCAATTCGGGTAATTGCGCCGACGGCGGAATGAAGGGCTTGAAGTTAGCAGCGAGTGGATTCGTTGGGCGCGCGCCCACGATGTCCGGATATTCTTGTGGTGGGTTCACAGTATCGATCGCCGCCATCTAAACACAGACAATCCCGATAACCGGCCAGATGTGCAAGCTGATGGGGCAAGGGGTGGGGGGGACGGGGGGTCGTATCCGCGAGCCGGTCCGCATTCCTGGAATGCCGAAGCATGTGAAGGCACGACACCATTTCGTAACGCGCCAGGCAACAGAGCACCGAAGATGCAACCGTTCTCCGGTCGAAGTGTACTGAATAGGGTGCTAAGAGTGGGCGCACTGAGCCCGCGGTGCCGATTGAGCGACGCCGTCTTGACCCCTCCGCCGATTCCACACTATCCTCCGCTCGCGTTGTCGGGGAGCCGGCCACGTGTCGAAGAATTGGAAATCACATCGTGAACGCCAACCAACAAATGCGGGAGAGTGCGCGCGCCGAACTTACCGTCCGGGGCCTGATCATCGGCGTCATGATCACATTAGTGTTCACAGCGGCTAACGTGTACTTTGGGCTCAAGGCCGGCCTCACTTTTTCTACATCCATTCCCGCTGCAGTGATTTCGATGGCGATCCTGCGCGGTTTCCGGGATGCAACAGTTCAGGAAAACAACATTGTCCAGACGGTCGCCTCGGCCGCGGGCACGCTGTCGTCCATTATCTTCGTGCTGCCGGGTTTGATCATGATCGGCTGGTGGACCGGATTTCCTTTCTGGATCTCATTCGCGATCTGCGCATTGGGCGGGATTCTGGGCGTGATGTACTCGATCCCGCTGCGCCGCGCATTGGTGACGCAATCCGACCTGCCATACCCCGAAGGTGTCGCCTGCGCCGAAGTGCTGAAGGTCGGCAGTGGCGGCGATGCCAAGAACGCTTCCGACATCGAACACGGCCGCGCAGGTCTGCTCGCGGTGTTGTGGGGATCGATCGCTGCAGCTGTCTTTGCGGTCGTCGTGGGCACGCAAATGTTCGCCTCTGACGTCGCGCAAACCTTTCGAATCGGCCGCAACGGTGCCGTGAGCGGTTATGACTTTTCATTGTCGTTCGCGCTGCTCGCAATCGGGCACCTGGTTGGTCTCTCAGTTGGAATTGCGATGCTCATAGGCACATTGATTGGCTGGGGCTGGGGCGTGCCGCACTATTCCTCGCTAGTGTCCGATGTCGCCAGCAGCGCCGCCGCGCTCGCGCAAACTACTTGGAGCCACAAAGTGCGTTTCCTCGGTGCCGGCGCGATCGGCGTCTCGGCGATCTGGACGCTGCTAAAACTGGTAAAGCCGGTTGCGAGCGGCCTCGCCGGCGCGATGGCTGCCTCGCGTGCGCGCAAGGCCGGCAAAGCCGACACGCTTCCGATCACCGAGCGCGACATCCCAATCGGCATTGTCGGTATTGTCACATTGGTCTGCATGCTTCCGATCGGTTGGCTGCTCGGCTATTTTGGCATCACCAGCGGCCTCGGCGCGCATCTACCAACACTCATCATCGGCGGCGTCGCCTACGTTGTGTTGATGAGCTTCTTCGTCTCAGCAGTGTGCGGTTACATGGCGGGCCTGATTGGTTCCTCCAACAGCCCGCTGTCGGGCATTGGAATTCTGGTAGTGATCGGCGCTGCGTTGCTGCTCGTGCTCGGCGTAAAGCCATACGTCGGGCCTGACGCGGGCAAATCGTTGATGGCATTCGCGCTCTTCACTACCGCAGTGATCTTCAACGTTGCCGCAATCGCTAACAATAATTTGCAGGACCTCAAGACTGGTCAGCTCGTCGATGCGACGCCGTGGAAGCAGCAAGTGGCGCTCGTTATCGGTGTCATCGCGGGCGCGTTTGTGATTCCGCCGGTGCTCGATCTGGTGAATCACGCTTACGGTTTCGTCGGTGCGCCTGGCGCCGAGCTGCGTCCGAATCCATTACCAGCACCTCAAGCGGGCCTGATCTCCTCGCTGGCTCAAGGCGTCATCACCGGTGAGATCGATTGGAGTCTGATCCGCACGGGGGGATTGATCGGCATCTGTATCATTTTCCTGGACGAGATTCTCGCGCGGACGACGCGACACTTGCGCGTTCCGCCGCTGGCGGTCGGTCTGGGCATTTATCTGCCCACGCAAAGCACGCTCATGATTATCGTCGGCGCGGTCGCCGGCTGGTTCTTCGACCAGCGAGCTAACCGCGGTCCCCGACCGGAAGCGACGAAGCAGTTGGGCGTGCTCCTCGCGTCGGGGTTGATCGTCGGCGAGAGCGTGATCGGTGTGGTGATCTCCGCAATCGTCGTGTTCTCCGGCGTAGCTGCACCGCTGGCGTTGGTTGGGCCAGGTTTTGAAACGGCCGGGAAGATCATCGGGGGCCTGGCCTTCGCAGCTATCGCGGTAGTGCTTTACCGGTGGATCTTGCGGATGGCCACAGCGAGATCGACATGAAACGAAAATGGAACTGGTCGCTCTGGGTCGGGCTTGTCGTTGCCGTTATGTTCAGTTACGAGTTCTTCGCGCAGTTTCCGGAGACGCGGGATTTTCCATGGGCGAACCTTTTGTTGTTCGCGATCGGCGGAATTTTGCTCGTGCTTGGGTTCGTCCGGGCCATTGGAAATCCAAGAGTTTATCGCGGCAAAATCATTGGCCCGATATTCACGATTTTGAGCTTACTGGCTTTCAGTTTTTGCCTACGCGGTCTTCTATGTCGTTAGGCAAATGCCTGCTTCGACGGGAGCGCCTCGGGTCGGGCAAAAAGCACCTGATTTCACTTCCCTGACCAAAATGGAAAATCGGTAGCGCTTGCCGATCTTCTCTCGAACAACAGTGGCGGGCTTCTGATTTTTTATCGCGGACATTGGTGACTGCTCTGCAACTCCGAGTTGCGGAGTTTCCAGAAGCGCCTGCCGGATTTTGAATCGCGCGGTATTCGCGTGGTCGCCATCAGTGTTGACCGGATCGAAACAAGTCGGGCGCATTGTCAAAAGATGGGCTTCACGTATCCATTTCTTTCCGACGCAAACGCGGAAGTCATTCGGCGCTACGATCTTCTACATGTTGGCGGGGTCCGCGTCACAGCGATATTGCTCGGCCGGCCGAGTTCCTGATCGACCCGAGTGGAACAGTTCGCTGGATGAACTTGACGGAAAGCGCGGCGGTTCGTGCCCGTCCGGAACAGGTTTTGAAAGCGTTCGATGAACTGCGCGCCACGGGAGCACTATAGTTACCACGCACGGTCTGCTTCATGTGAACAATTGACGGCGCACCGGGCAGCCAATAACATGGCCGCTCGTGCATCCGGAGCTGGAACAACTGCTCGTTCTTCAAGATCGACAACAAAAAATCAGGCAGATCGAAAATGAAGTAAGAACGCTGCCGTTGCAGCGCAAAAATCTCGAAGGGCAGCTGGCCGCCAGCGCCGCCGCTGTGGAAGCACTGAAGCAACGGGCCCGCCACGTGGAAGTCGATCGCAAAAAGCTCGAACTCGACGTTGGCACGCGCCAGGAGAGTGTCTCCCGCTTAAAAACGCAGCAGTATCAGACTCGCAAGAATGATGAATTCCAGGCGCTCGGCCATGAAATCGAGCGTTACGAAAACGAGATCCGCAAGATTGAGGACGATGAGCTTGAGTTGATGGACCAAGGCGACAAGCTCAAGCTCCAGCTCGCTGCTGAGGAAAAGAAAGCCGCAACGGCGAAAGATTCGATCTCACGCCAACTCATGGATCTTGACGAGAAATCCAAAACGCTCGAGTCGCGATTGCAAGGATTGTCGAAAGAGCGCGCCGAGCTGGCGACCAGGATCGACGAAGATTTACTCAACCGCTTCGACCGTCTTTTTAAAAGCAAAGGGGACGCCGCCGTCGTTGCGCTCGAGCACGAAGTTTGCACCGGTTGCCACATGAAAGTGACCACCGCCACGGCCATGCGTGTGAAAGCGGGTAAGGAAATCGTCAGCTGCGAACAATGCGGCCGGATTCTCTACGACGCGGAGTAAGCTGGACGGTTACAAAAGTTAAAAAGCTACATTGTTACGAGAGTGGAACGCGCGGCCTTTGTGACTTTTGTAACCTGGTAACTCTTTTAACGAATCTTATCACACATTGAACCGAAACGTCATCACGTCGCCGTCGCGCACTTCGTAATCCTTTCCCTCGATTCGCAGCTTTCCCGCCTCGCGCGCCTTTGCGAATGAACCGAGCGCTATTAGATCGTCGCACGCAATTGTTTCGGCGGCGATAAATCCACGCTCGAAATCGGAATGAATCACCCCGGCCGCGGCCGGCGCTTTCTCGCCGGCGTGAATCGTCCAGGCACGCGTTTCTTTCTCACCGGTCGTGAAAAAAGTGCGCAAGCCTAACAAATGATAAACCGCGCGAATGAGCGCGTGCACGCCACTGTCTTCAACCCCTATCCCGCCCAAATATTCCATCGCTTCTTCTTCGCTAAGATCGACAAGCTCGCTCTCGATCTGCGCGCTGATAACCACGGCTTCAGTCCCGAAGTGATGTCTCGCATAATCACGGGCAAGATCGACATATTGAACCGCCTTGTTGTAGCTCGGGTCGCTCGCCCTGGTTGCGCGATTTGCCCCGAAGGCTTTTGGGCCTGCTGCGGCGACAGCAGCGAGATCCGGTTCCGCAACGTTGCAGGCGAAAATCATTGGCTTGGAGGTCAGCAAAAAGAAATTGCGCGCGATCGCCTTTTCTTCCGGCGTCAGCTCAGCTGTGATCGCTGGCTTCCCCGCATCGAGATGCGGGAGGAGTCTTTCGATAATCGCGCTTTCGATCTTCGCGGCTTTGTCGCCCGCCCGAACTTCTTTTTGCAGTCGGTCGTGGCGTTTTTGCAGGGAAGAAAGATCAGCCAGCACCAGTTCCGTGTTCACCACCTCGATATCCCGGATGGGATCAATAGTCGCGCTCACGTGGTGGATGTCCGCATTTTCAAAACAACGCACCACCTGCACAATGGCGTCCACTTCGCGGATGTGACTGAGGAATTGGTTGCCCAACCCCTCGCCCGCGCTCGCGCCCTTGACCAACCCGGCGATATCAACAAACTCGATCGCAGTCGCAACAATCTTTTGGGGACGCGAAATTTCTGCGATCTTTGCCAGTCGCGCGTCGGGCACAGTGACAACACCGAGGTTGGGATCGATCGTGCAGAAGGGATAATTTTCCGCTGGCGCTTTATGCGTGCGGGTGACCGCGTTAAAAAGTGTGGACTTGCCAACATTTGGCAATCCGACGATTCCTGCGCTTAGCATTTAAGCACAGATAAACACAGATTTACACGGTTGGATGTCCATCTTTGCCACGAATAATCTGTGCTTCATCTGTGTTGATCCGTGGAAAAAAATTTCTCGGGCCGGCGGGATTTGAACCCGCGACCTCTTGAACCCCATTCAAGCGCACTACCAAGCTGTGCTACGGCCCGATTTGTTGCGAACTATTCACCAACTGGCAGAAACCGCCAGACATCAAACCACCGCGAGCACAGATTTTCAGGCGTGACTCGTCTGGAAGGGCCGGTTCCTTATTCAGCACAAACGGCGTCCGTTATTGATTGAGGAGCAGAGTGCAATCTCGCACAATGGCCTGTTCAATCCCCATGAAAATAAAACCGCCAATGCTGTTGATTGTGGCTGCTGGACTTGTGGTTTTTTACGGCACTTCGCTCACGGTCGCTAACGAGCGACAGAACTCTGATCCGATCAAAGTCAACCTCGCTGCGCAAGAGCATGCAAAAAACCTGATTCAACAGGGACACTTCGTCGTGGACAAAAGAAATGCATGGAGCGAGCACCAGCCCTCGGCGCAAGAGGAGAATGAGTTCATTCGTCAGCATGGGTTCGAGGAATACGCGAAATGGCATTTAGGAATCGACGACACTCACGCCGAAAATACGAAGGCCAGATACAAATTTCCCTACGGCGATTTCAAAAATGTCCACCGTAGCGCTCTTCTGGCTGCAAGAAACCGAGCTCGACAGTACCAACATTATGACGTTGAGAAAGCAGCGATGGAACTCATTCGAGATATAGAGAAAAAAGGGCGCTGATCGGTCTCACTTTTGACGGCCCCACATTTCTTTAATTGCATCATCGGCCAATCGGAATGTTCATTACCAAGTAATGCGTCAGGTCGATTCGAACCTTTTCTATGCCCACACCTTATTGACTCCGCAAACGTCCAACGCTTAACGGCCAACACTCAACGCTCAATTCAGCAAATCCGAGTTGGACGTTGGATGTTGAGCGTTGGACGTTGGGCGTTTTCAACCTTCACCCATCCAGCTCGAGAGAAACGCATCGATTAATTCCGGCAGTTCGTTGCTGTAACCGCCTTCCAGGATCGCGGCGGTGGGAATGTCGATCTTGCGCAACCATTCGCCAAACGTCGCGAAATCTTCGCGCTCAAGAGTCATTTGCACAAGCGGATCGCGCGCGTAGGCGTCGAACCCAGCCGAGACGAGGATGAGTTCGGGCTTGAATCCGACCAATTTCTCGAGCGCACGCTTCGCAACGTCAACATGTTCATTTCGCCGTGTGAAGGGAGCCACGGGATAATTATCGATGTTCGCGAAAGATTTCACGCCAGTTCCCGGATAGGCGGGAAATTGATGGATTGAGGCAAATCTGATCCGTGGATTATTTGCGACAATTGCTTCCGTGCCGTTGCCATGGTGTGCGTCGAAATCCCAAATGGCAACGCGCTCAACTCCTGTCTCCGTTGTAGCCGCGGTCGTTGACCGCGGCCCAGCTACAGCAAGCGCATTCATTGCCGCGACCGCAACGTTGCTGAAATAACAAAAACCCATTGCACGATCGCGCGTGGCATGGTGTCCCGGCGGACGCATCAAGCAGAATGTGTGTTCTCCTCCCAGAGCAGCGCGCGCTGCTTCGATCGCCGCCCCGGCCGATTGCCGTGCGTACTTGTCGATCTTCGGATAAGCCGGCGTGTCGCCGTCGAAGTCGTTAGTCGCAGCGGCAATACGCGCAAGATGTTCTCGCGAATGCGCACGCAGCAATTCTTCACCCGTGGCCGCGCGCGGCTCGCGCCACTCCCAGTCAGAGTGTCGATCTTTCAACAGCGGAACCGTCCGCGTAATCCGATCCGGCCTTTCTGGATATCCCGGCGCCGAATATTCCGCGCAATGCGGGTCGTGAAAGATGATCATCTGTTACGAAGCGAACGTTCGACGGAAAAAGAAGTTTCGCATGGACAGCAAGGTTTGCTTCTTCCAGACAAGCCAATGTAAAGAAGAGCCGTGTTAAACGGCCAGAAGATTGTTGTGGTGATGCCGGCATATAATGCCGAGAAGACTTTGCGCCGGACTTATGAAGAGGTGATGGCGCAGGGGATTGTCGATCTTGTGATCGTCGTGGATGACGCGAGCCGCGACAAAACGGTGGCGATCGCGCGGACTCTTCCGCGCGTGCAAGTGGAAGTGCATCCCGAAAATCGCGGTTACGGCGGAAATCAGAAAACCTGCTATCAACTCGCGCTTGCCGCGGGCGCGGACGTCGTGGTGATGATTCACCCCGATTATCAATACGCGCCGTCATTGCTTCCCGCCATGGCATCGCTAGTGGCCAGCGGTTTGTATCCATGTGTGTTGGGGTCGCGCATTCTCGGAGGAGGCGCATTGCAAGGTGGGATGCCGGTGTGGAAATACGTGGCGAACCGCTTTCTCACCTTGGTGGAAAATGTGCTGCTCGGTGCGAAATTATCGGAATATCACACTGGCTATCGTGCTTTTGCGCGCAAGCTTCTGGAACGCTTGCCCCTGGAAAAAAACTCGGACGATTTCGTCTTCGACAATCAAATCCTGGCGCAAGTGCTTTGGCTCGGATGCCCAATCGGAGAAGTGACTTGTCCGGCCAGATATTTACCGGAAGCCTCTTCGATTAATCTTCGACGGAGCATATACTATGGTTTGGGCTGCCTAGCTACCGCGCTTGAATATCGCTGGGCCAGGATTTTTGGCGGCAGCGACTTGTTTCCAAAACCGATCGCGCAGTAACGTTGTCAATTGGCTCTCGCTACGGTCACCGCGATCGCAACCTTGGCTACTTGAGGTTTCGAGAGCGAGCGGCGCCGTAACTCAATCCGGCTAGCGATGCGCCCACAAGAATGAGCATAGTGACACTTGCTTCCGGGACGGCTGTTCCTGGATGGTTGTCGCCTGCGGTAGTGCCGAGTGAGAAAGTTGCACTTGTTATCATGCTGGTCGCAGTGATACCAGGGACCGCGAGGTTAAACGTCACACCGCTCTCGAGGAACGGGTTGTGAGGACCGTTTCCCGCTATCGACGCGTTCGCGTTAGAATAGGTGCCACCAGTGTAGGTTCCATTGCTTGATGTGCCGATGATGAGGTGATCTGGCGGGCCGCCAGCGAACGTGAGAAGGAGCGTGCCAGAGCTTGGCGATGATAAATTCCAGTTCGGAGTCACCGGCGAACCAACAGTATACGACCCGCCGGAAGCTACTGTCACTGGAGTGCCGCTAGCAGAGCTTATCGAAGCGCTGCTGGTCGTCCCACCGCTGGGTGTGAAAAATATGTCACTGAGGAGTTGACCGGCATCTTTCGGGTTTGAAAGTAAGTCATTAAGTGTGACTTTGATGGTGCCACTACCGGTAACAAACGTAGCCGATGCGCTAGTGGGGTCGCCCGCACTATCTGTGCCCGTAAATGTGTAGGTGATGGTGGTTGCATAGGCATTTGAGCCGCATAACAGGGCCAGGCAGATGGCAAGGCATTTTATTAGTTTCATGGCATTTGGGGTTTTGGGCAGGAAATGGCAGAATTGACTTCTATCCGTTTCTATTCGAAAAAAGCAGCCCCGGCGGATGTAAACTTTTGACTATTTTTTGATCCTGCCGGCTCGCGTCCTGCAACCGGCTTCGATTTTCCTCCGTGACACCCCAGGGATGTCGCCTCGCTCCACCGCCCCTCCCCGACTGCGGTTATGTTCACGCGGCGAGCGAAGACCTCTTGTGGTCAAACGCGCTTTTGTAACCGCGCTCAATTCTGCAGTCCAAAATTTTTGCAGACGAATCGTTTTACCAGCACCGAGTGTTTTCGACTAGCGACTATTCGTCCACTGACTATAATCCTTGGCTCACTGTTCCGAATGTGAAGACGTGGAATTTGATCGCTGGAGTCTTTCTAATCGTGGGAACCGCTTTCGGCGATGATTTCAAGACGATTGATGGAAAAGACTACAAAAACGTCAGGCTAAGCCGAGTCGAACCCGACGGCATTGTGCTTATCACCGCTTCGGGAATCTCGAAAATTTACTTCACCGAGTTGCCTAAAGAGGTTCGGGAACGTTTTCATTACGATGCGGCGAAGGCCGCGGCATACTCCTCCTGGGAAGCTGCCAATCAGGAGGCGTTTCGAAAGCAGCAAGCGGAATTGGAACGGAAACTAGCCGAGAAGAACAACAAATATTGGACCGACCAACAATCAGCCAAAAACCAGCAGGACAAGCTTCTCGCCTCTAGTGCGTTGGTGGCTGATCGCGGCCAACAAGTCGAAGTGATCACTCACGGCGCGCAGGTGGATATCACAAAACATCTCGCACTCGGCAACGTGACCGTTGTCGATTTTTACGCAGACTGGTGCGGCCCATGTAGACAGGTCTCGCCAATCTTGGAGCAGATGGCAAAAACCGATCCGGAAATTGTGCTGCGCAAGATCGACATCGTCGACTGGAAAACGGCGGTGGTGAGGCAATACAGCATCCACTCGATTCCGCAGATCAACGTTTACGATCGCGGCGGCCGTCTCGTCGGGACCGTTGTCGGCGGTGATATTGAAAAGGTTAAGCGCTACGTCGCGCAAGCGAAAACCGGCGGTTGACGGATCACGTCTCGGCAAAACCGAAGGCGACTCATGCGCGATGCAGGGTTCGAACCTGCGACCCGTCGCCGCGGCGACCGCTCTTGTCGGAGAGAAAATCGGAAGGGATTCCCGGACTTGTAATTTTTAACTTCTACTCTCTAATTTGTGCCTTCCTGGAGCGCGATTAGCTCAGGGGTAGAGCACTTGCTTCACACGCAAGGGGTCGCTGGTTCGAAACCAGCATCGCGCACGTCTCTTCAAGCGGAGCGCTTGCCCTACAAATTGTTCGCTTTTCCTCTTTGATCTGCGAAATCCGCGTAATCCCCGGTTGAAAACGTTTGGCGCGGTTTTATACAGAAGCATGTCCGAACACAAAGTTACACTGACTTGGGAACGGGGTGATGCGCCGTTCGAATACCAGAAATATCCGCGCGATCACACTTGGAAATTTGACGGCGGTCACGAAATGACAGCCTCGGCTGCGCCGGCCTATCTCGGGAATCCAAAACATGTCGATCCGGAGGAGGCATACGTCGCTTCGCTTTCGAGTTGTCACATGCTCACATTTCTCTCGATCGCGTGTAAGCAGAAGTTCGTGATGGATGAGTATGTCGATGAAGCAGTCGGCGTGATGGAAAAAAACACCGAAGGTAAACTGGCGATCACGCGAGTGACGCTAAAACCCCGGATCAAATTTTCGGGGGAGAAGCGACCGACGAAGGAAGAACTCGATAAGATGCATCACGCCGCTCACGAAAACTGTTTCATTGCCAGCTCGGTGAAAACCGAGATCAAGGTCGAGCCGCAGACGTAGCCGCAGTGTTGTAGCCGCGGTCGTTGACCGCGGAACGTCGAAGGTCCAACGTCCAACATTGAACGTAGAATAGGGATTTGTAGGGACACAGTTTGCGTCGCATCGGGAAGCTGTAGCCACCGCCGTGTGGCCGGTCAGACGACGTGCGTACGGCGAAGCCGATCCTGGGACGTTGCACAGCAACGTGGCTACAATGACCGTCAAAGAACGCCGCTACAGATTTGTTTGCGTTGAATCTGCGCAATTTGCGTTAATCTGTGGCCCAAATAATGAACAAAGCGTCTGACAATCAGCGCATGGAAAAGATAGTCAGCTTGTGCAAGCGGCGCGGGTTCATTTTCCAATCGAGCGAGATTTACGGCGGCCTCAACGGGCTGTGGGATTACGGACCGCTCGGGGTGGAGTTGAAGCGTAACCTGAAAAATTATTGGTGGCGCGTGATGGTGCACGAGCGGGAGGATGTCGTTGGCGTGGACGGATCGATTTTAATGAATCGCGCGGTCTGGAAAGCGAGTGGCCACGAAGACACGTTCATTGACATGATGCGTCAGTGCCCATTTACAAAAAAGCGCGTACGTGTCGACCAAGTGGAGCCGCAAAGCGGCACTGTAATGCAGTTTACCGGAGCGCGTTCACCCGCGGGTTGGTCACTCGAATGCACCTTTAGGGTGCTCATGAGACCGAACGAGCACATTGAAAGTTTCCGGAAACGCGTACGTTCGCTTTTAGGTGCAGACCGATCGCCGAATATAGATGTACGCAAATTTACGGAGTTCAAAACCGCCAAGGAAAAGGCAGATAAAATCTCAGGCAAACCCGAGGAGATCGAACTGCTCGGCGAGGAAAAGGTCGGTGCCGTTAAAGACTCGGTCGACTTCCATCCGGAAACTGGTGCTCAGCTCAGCGAACCCCGCCCGTTCAATCTGATGTTCAAAACCTTCGTCGGTGCGACCGAGGATGAATCAAGCGTCACTTACCTTCGCCCCGAAACTGCACAATCAATCTTCGTTCAATTTAAGAATGTGCTCGAAGTGTCACGCAAGAAGTTACCGTTCGGGATTGCGCAGATCGGAAAAGCATTTCGGAACGAGATCAATCCTCGCAATTTCACGTTTCGCTCACGCGAGTTCGAGCAAATGGAACTGGAATATTTTTGCCGGCCGGAGCAGGGGATGGAACTGCTGGAATATTGGAAGGAAGAGCGACTCAAATTCTACAAGAACATCGGCATCCCGCGCGACAGACTGCACGTGAAAACTGTGTCGGACGAAGAGCGCGCGTTTTATTCCAAAGGGACCTACGACATCGAATACGATTTCCCCTTTGGCCGCCAGGAGCTCGAAGGTGTCGCCTACCGGACCGATTACGATTTGTCGAAGCATCAAAAGGCGAGCGGCAAATCGCTCGAATATTTTGATGAAGAAACGAAACAGAAATTCATCCCGCATGTGGTCGAACCAAGCGCGGGCGTCGATCGCACTGTGCTTGCGCTGATTTGCGAGGCGTATTCCGAAGATCAAGCACCGGATGAAAAAGGGAACATGGAAACACGCATCGTTTTGCGTTTCCATCCCCGGGTCGCGCCGATCAAATGCGCGGTTCTCCCGCTGCTCAAAAACAAGGAGCCGCTGGTCGCGAAAGCAAAAGAGATTGTCGAGCTTTTGCGGCCGCACATGTACATCTTTTACGACGAGAGCGGTGCGATCGGACGTTGCTACCGCCGGCAGGATGAAATCGGAACGCCTTTCGCCATCACTGTTGATTTCGAAACACTCGGCGAGAAAGATCCAATGTTGCGCGACACGGTTACATTGCGCGACCGCGACAGCATGAAGCAGGAGCGGGTTGAAATGTCCGACCTAACACAGCTGCTCTTGACACGAATTGCGTAACTGAAGAGACCCGCCGATTTGGCTTTCCCTTGCGTCCGATCATTGGTTCAGTGCTTCATCAAATTGTGTGGTCGCGATCTCCCGCGGGTGGCGCACGCTATTACACCTGAACAATGAAAGTTGAAATTTTTACGTTGTGCGATGCGGCTACGATTGATGCTGGAGGGAAATTGAACATCCTTGGCTCGTTCGATCGACTGAACGCGAAGGAGGCGCCCGTGACACATCCCCAATGCGCCTTGGCCATCAAATTGCGTTTCGAACGTGTGGAAGAGGGACAGAAACGCATGCGGATTGCGTTTGTCGATCCGGATGGCGCGTCGGTGATGCCGACTCTGAACGCCACCACTCAAGTGCGGTTTGGGCCCAATGACTCGACTGCTAGTGCTTCGCTTGCTCTCGTCATCCAGCAGCTGAAGCTACCGTCGTTTGCGGAGTATTCGATCGATCTGGCTGTGGACGATCGACATGAGGCCTCGATCCCGCTTTTAGTGACCCCGATTACGTGATACGGGCGTGCCAACATGGAGGGAACTCGATAAAGCGGGAGAGCGTCGCTCATCAAGGATTTGGCGGAGGTGCTAGGCTCGCGGGTTTTGTAGCGGCCGTCTGTGACTGCAGAATGTGGTGCACGTTTCTAACTTGCTGGGAAAAGACGCAACTTACAAAGTTGCGCCACCAAACAGCGCATGGATCTGGAACAATTTCGCGAGTAGTGCCTGAACAAACCTCACGCGACCGAGGGTACTCCCTTTGGCGAAGATGTTTTGGTTTTCAAAGTTGCTGGAAAAATGTTTGCGCTTGCACCACTCGATCAAGTTCCGGCGACAGCGAATTTGAAATGCGATCCGGATTTAGCGCTCGAGCTGCGCGATCGATATGAGCAAGTCCGTCCTGGCTACCACATGAACAAGAAACATTGGAACACGGTCGAGATCGACAGCCAGATTCCGGAGGCCGAGCTGCGCAAAATGCTCGATCACTCTTACGAGCTGGTGGTAAAGAGCCTGCCGAAAGCGAAGCGTGCGAAACTGTGGTAGAGGCGGCCGTGACGCCCCTACCGCGTTCGCACTCCGTGCAGCACTTCGCGCAGTTGCACCTTGCCAATTTCCAGTTGCAAGGCTTCCCGAGCTATCCCAAGAAAATTGTCGGCCGAATCGGTGAGCGCAACCTGCAAACGGCCGGAATTTTTCTCCAGCCCGCGCAACGAATCCCGGTCTAACAAATCACGGACGGCGTTCGCGCAATTTCGCGCCGAATCTACAATGGCAATTTTATTGCCGAGAAAACGCGCGATTGCACGGGCGAGCAATGGATAATGGGTGCAACCCAGCACGAGGGTGTCGATTCCATCGGTGATCATTGGCTCGAGATATCGCGCGATCACGCGATCAGTCACGTCGTCATCAAGCAATCCTTCTTCAATCAAAGGCACGAGTAGGGGACAAGCGCGGCTGTTGACTCGAAGATCGGCATCGAGCGAGCGCAAGGCTTTCTCATAAGAACCACTGCGAATAGTCGCGCGCGTGCCGATCACGCCGACATGACGGTTGCGCGTTGCAGCAACTGCCGCGCGGGCACCTGGCTCGATTACACCAATTACGGGCAGAGAAAAGTCTGCCTTTAATTTTGGCAGCGCCAACGACGAAGCGGTGTTGCAGGCGACAACGATGACTTTGGCGTTTTCGCTCACCAGCATCTCCACCATCTCAACGCTGTAGCGGCCGACCGTTTCGGCGCTTTTATTCCCGTAAGGCACGCGCGCGGTATCGCCGAGATAAAAAATCGATTCGTTAGGTAACGCCTCTCGCAGCGCCTTGACGACCGTGAGTCCGCCAATCCCGGAATCGAAAACGCCAATGGGGCGTGAGTCTTGCATGCGGCGGAAATTGGCGGAGCGAATAGAGTAGCGCAAGTCTCTGCGTTGCGTTTCTTACAGTTCGCAAGCCCGGAGCTTGCGCTACTTTCATCGCAATGGCAGAGCTTCCAAAAACATACGACCCGAGATCGGTTGAGCCGAAGTGGTATGCGTGTTGGATCGACAACCGCGATTTCCAAGCTGATGTGAAGTCGGCCAAGCCGCCGTTTTCGATCGTGATGCCGCCGCCGAACATCACCGGTGTGCTAACGCTGGGGCACGTTCTCAACAACACGATTCAGGATATTCTCGCGCGCCGCGCGCGCATGCAGGGATTCGAAGTGCTTTGGTTGCCCGGAACCGATCATGCTGGGCTGGCAACACAAACGGCCGTGGAAAAATGGCTCCGCAAAACTGAAGGAATTTCACGGCGCGATCTCGGACGTGACGAATTCGTTAGGCGGGTTTGGGACTGGCAGAAGAAGCACGGTCACATCATTATCGAGCAACTTAAACGGCTTGGCTGCTCCTGCGATTGGTCGCGCGAACGCTTCACGATGGACGAAGCTTATTCGCGCGCGGTCCAAAGGGTTTTTGTCGATCTTTATAAAAAGGGCCTGATCTATCGCGGGCGGCGCATGATCAACTGGGACCCGGCGGCGCAGACTGCGCTCTCAGATGAGGAGGTCATCAACAAATCGCAGAAGGGGAATCTATATTTTGTCCGCTACGAGATTGTCGAAGAGCCGGGGCGATTCCTTGAGGTCGCGACCACGCGGCCGGAGACAATCATGGCCGATACGGCCGTCGCCGTTCATCCGAGCGACAGACGATATGTCGATCTTATCGGCAAACACGTCTGGCGTCCGCTCGCGCGCGAAAAACTTCCAATCATCCCGGACCAAGCGATCGATCCGGAATTCGGCACCGGCGTTTTGAAAGTCACACCTGCGCACGACAAGGTGGACTTTGAAGTCGGCCAACGCCACAACCTGCCAATCATCGACGTTCTGCATCCCGATGGCCGGATCAATTGTCCTGCCGTTCCGGAGCTGAATGGACTCGATCGATTTCAAGCGCGTGAGAAAGCCGCGGAGTTACTGGAGGGTCTCGGATTGCTTTCCAAGGCCGAGCCGTATGAAAACAATATCGGCTTCAGCGAACGCAGCGAAGTGCCAATCGAGCCGCGCATAAGCGAGCAATGGTTTCTGCGTTACCCAAAGACGAATGAGGCGTTGTTGGTTGTGCGCGAGCATCTTATCCGATTTGTTCCTGCGCATTGGGAAAAAGTATACGCACAATGGCTGGAAAACATTCAGGACTGGTGCATCAGTCGCCAGGTTTGGTGGGGACATCGGATACCGGCCTGGTATAGGAAGCAGAGGTCAGAAGTCAGAGGTCAAACGTCCGATATTCCCGAAATCTACGTTGGCATCGAGCCTCCCCCCGATCAGGAGGATTGGACACAAGATCCCGATACGCTCGACACCTGGTTCTCATCCTGGCTTTGGGCCTATGAGACAATGGATAAGGCGACGCGAGAGAAGTTTTATCCGACGAGCGTGCTGGTGACTGGACCGGACATTATTTTCTTTTGGGTCGCGCGCATGATCATCGCCGGACTCGAATTCCAGCCCGGCAAGTCGAACCGCGTCGAAGACAACATTCCTTTCCGTGACGTTTATTTCACCGGGTTGATCCGCGATAAACAAGGGCGGAAGATGTCGAAGACGTTAGGCAATTCGCCCGATCCCCTCGAGCTGATCGACAAATACGGCGCAGACGGGTTGCGATTTGGTCTAATGCGCATCGCACCGAGCGGGCAGGATATTCGCTTCGACGGAAAACAGATCGAAGAAGGCCGCAACTTCGCGACGAAGCTTTGGAATGTTGCGCGGTTTCGGCAAATGCACGGACCAAGTGACGCTACGCCGAAGATCGATAGTCAGTATTTGTCGATCTTCTCACTCGAGGTTTTGACGCGGTTGAATGAGACGATCAGCACAATCGAAGCCGCTTATCGCGATTACCAGTTCAGCACGGTTGCGCAACAGCTCTACGATTTTATCTGGAGCGATTACTGCGATTGGTTCGTCGAAGCCGCTAAGACCGATATTTTCAGCGAGAACGAAGCGAAAAAGAAATCCACGCTTGCGGTGATGGATTTCATTTTGTCGGCGGTTCTGCGATTGCTGCATCCATTCATGCCACACATTACTGAAGAGCTTTGGACGATGTTTGGTTTCGGAAAAGGGACGATTCAATTCGAAGCGCCGCCCGCAACGATCGCGATGGAAGGTGTCGACTTTGTGAAGAACAGAAAACTTGTTGCGGCCATCTATGAAACCGTGCAGGCAGGTCGCAATTTGCGCGCGGAAGCTGGAATTCCGTCGAACAAGAAAGCGCGTTTTATCTTGGTGACTTCGAATGCCGAGGCTTCAAATGAAGTGCCCACGATTTCCCGGCTACTGAATGCCGGTCGTCTCGACTTTGCAACGCACGAACGCCATCGAAGCGGAACGCCTGTCGCTGTTACGACGTTAGGAGAAATTCTTCTTGTCGATTTTGAAATGGACAAACAGGCGGAGCGCGGCCGGCTCGATAAAGAGATCGCGAAATTGGAAGAGGAATTGCGAGCAGTCGAGGCAAAATTGAAAAACAAATCGTTTGTTGATCGCGCGCCGGCGGCGGTCGTCGAGGAACATCGACAACGGAAGAAAAATTTCGCTGAGCAGCTCGCGAAGCTGAAACAGGCACGCGAGAGCCTTGGGTAGCGCACGCGTCAGCCTTGGGTAGCGCACGCGTCTCGCGTGTTGGTGATCGCGTCCTCGCGATCACACACTTTTTGTTGAGCAACGCTTTCATGGTTTCGCCAAGCGCAAATTGAAGTTGGTTTTGGCGAGACGCCAAAACCAACACGCGAAACGCGTGCGCGACCCAGCCAGATCGAATAGCCTCTTCATTGGCAACGTGTTGCTCTTTCGCCTAGACTCCTATAACGAATGAGCGTCTGGAAAAAACTGCTTTGGTTCGCAGTCACGCTTCTCGGGCTGGCTGCGCTCGCGGTCTTGGCGCTGTCGCGCGGCGAACAGGTCAGCGCGCTTTGGATAATCGTCGCTGGATTTTGCGCGGCGGCGATCAGTTACCGGTTCTACAGCAAATGGCTGGCGGCGAAGGTGCTCGCGCTCAACGATGAGCGCGCCACGCCGGCCGTGGTAAAAAACGACGGCAAAGATTTTGTGCCAACAAATCGTTGGATCGTCTTCGGCCATCATTTCGCGGCGATCGCAGGACCGGGCCCACTGGTTGGTCCTGTTCTCGCCGCGCAGTTTGGTTTTTTGCCGGGAACACTCTGGATTTTGATCGGTGCGACGCTGGGCGGCGCAGTGCACGATATGATCGTGCTTTTCGCGTCGGTGCGACGCGGCGGCAAAACCCTCGGCCAAATGGTGAAAGAAGAGATTGGTCGCGGGGTGGGCGTGCTCGCGCTTATCAGCGTGCTTGCAATCATGATCATTCTTTTGGCAGTGCTAGCGCTCGTCGTTGTCCAAGCGCTGGCAAAAAGTCCGTGGGGTGTGTTCACCATTGCGGTGACGATTCCCGTCGCCCTCATCATGGGCTTTGGATTGCGTACTGGTAAAGCAAGTGTGACTGCGGTCACGATTTTTGGTCTTTTCGGTTTAGCGTTTGGTGTTTGGGGAGGACAATTTCTTTCGCATTTTCCGGCGATTGAATCGTGGTTTCGGCACGATGCGATCTGGCTTGCGTGGGCAATCATGATTTACGGACTGGCCGCGTCGATTCTGCCGGTCTGGATGTTGCTCATGCCGCGCGATTACCTGAGCACGTTTTTGAAATTGGGAACGGTAGCTGCGCTTGCGGTCGCGGTAATTCTCATTCACCCGACGTTGCAAATGCCGGCGCTGACGCCCTTCATCAACGGTAGCGGGCTCGTGTTTGCCGGCCCGGTGTTTCCGTTCGTCTGCATTACGATCGCATGCGGCGCGGTCTCTGGTTTTCACTCGCTCATCGCATCAGGCACGACACCGAAGATGGTCGAACGCGAGTCGCGCATTCGTGACATCGGCTACGGCGCGATGATTACCGAGATGATGGTTGCGCTGATGGCATTGATTGCGGCCTGCGTGCTGCAGCCGGGCGAATATTTGGCGATCAACTCAAAAGGAACGCCTGCCGAGGTTGTGACGAAAGTCTCCAGCGCGGGATTTCCAGTTACGGAAGATCAGATGTCGATCTTGGCGCACAACTTGGGTGAAACCACGATGTTCAACCGTGCCGGCGGGGCGCCTACTTTCGCCGTCGGCATGGCGCACATGTTTGCGCGCGTGTCCTCTAGTCGGACGGCGCTTTCGCTTTGGTATCATTTCGCGATCATGTTCGAAGCGCTTTTCATTTTGACAACGATCGACGCCGGGACCCGTGTCGGTCGATTTTTGTTGCAAGACTTGTTAGGCAACGTGTGGGCGCCGCTTGGCAATACCGGCGGGTGGAGTGCGAATTTCTTCACAAGTGTCTTACTGGTCGCGGCCTGGGGTTGGTTTCTGTATCAAGGAGTTGTCGATCCGCTCGGTGGCGTGAACACACTTTGGCCGCTCTTTGGTCTCGCCAACCAGTTGCTTTCCGTGATCGCGTTGTGCCTGTGCACGACAGTCCTGATCAAGATGCGCAAGGCACGGTATCTTTTTGTCACGCTCGTGCCGCTCACGTTTATGTGCACGGTCACTTTCTCGGCGGGTTACCTGAAGATTTTTTCGGCTGATCCGAGACTCGGCTTCTTGAGTGGCGCGCAGTCGCTCGTTCTCCAGGCTGAGGGGATTGTCGATCCAGCCAAAGCGGCCGAGCTGATTCGTCAGATAAATGTTTGGCGATTCGACGCAGTGGTCGCCGGGCTGTTTCTCCTGCTCGTGTTCTTGATCGTGCTCGGCTCCGCGATTCAATGGTGGCAACTCGTCCGCGGAGCGAAACCGGTGGTGTTACGCGAGAGCGAGTTCGTGCCGGTTGCTCAACTTGGAACAGCGAACTTCTAACGACAATCAGGTGGGGCGAGTGGCCTGAAGGCGTGGTCGAAGACGTAATTCGCGACGTTGCGGCCCTGATTGATGCCTTTTTTATCGAATGACCAGTGGATGCCGAGATAAATTCGGCTTTGACCGTTTTCTTCTTCGGCTTGCGAGAAAGAAGAAAAATAGCGGGGCATGTACGGGCGCACATTGCCGCTGTTGTCTTTTGTCACGCCGTTGAATTCATCGGAGACAAACATGAATGGGAGGCGATCAGTGCCGTAGAATCGCCGGAGGGTTTGGAAAAGGGCACCGCCGAAGCCGGCATGGCCTGAAGGATAAGAAGGAAATGGCGGCGTGAAATTCGGGCCATTGAGATTGCTGGCGGGCGCGCCGAGTGGCGTGTAGGCCGGGTCACCGATTGTCGATGGATTGCCATCGCCGAGGCCCGTTGGCCCCGTTCCTAGGTCCGATTCGCGAATGCCGGTGATGGGCCGCCAAAAATCGTAATAATATTTTGAATCCCAAACCGAAATAGCTGCGTCGGCCATCGCCGTGTTGATGAGAGCCAGGGGTCGCGCCAGATCGACGGTGCGCAGTTTCATTTGTTCGGCGATTTCCACGGTAATTTGATTATACAATCGCGGCGGAGCGCACAGACTCGGCGTTCCATCGTACGCCCAGAACGTGCCAATGAAACTCTGCTCTGGAGTGCGTGAGCTCGGTGTAACCAGCCCGTTACCGCCGATGCTTTTCACTTCAATGTAGGCAGCCGTGTACTCGGCACTGCTCATGGCGGGTGGCGGCGGAACGCGAAACTGAGTGGACGACTGCAGCACGAACGTTTTGCATTCGCCCCAATGCGCGCCCAGCGCGAGCGGGATTTGGCTAATTGGATCCTGCCGCCAATGGCCCGGCAGATCGCTCGTGAAATAATCGACGCCCAGGTGCGGCTCTGGGACTTGCGAGCCGTCGTTCGCGCGTGTCGCGAGAATGGCGGCGGCGGCGCGATGGCCAAGCTCGATTCCGTTTGCCTTTTTATTCTTGTTTGAGATGGAAGCGAGATCTTCAGCCAACCAGGAATCAAAACCGGCGGTCTGCGATGGATACAGTGCTATCAATGTGTCATGCGCCACCTGAGCGATCAGGGCGTCCATAGAGATCGGACCATGCGTTGCCTGAACGCCCGTACAACTGTTGTAACCGCCAACTATTGCGTTCACCGCGTCGAAAATGGCGATATGGACAATCGCCATCGCTCGGCTCGAGCGTCCGGGTCCAAATTGTTCTCCGAGGATTCGGTTCTCGCCCGGCGCAACTGGTGTATGATCGAGGCCAGTGGCATTGAGGGCGATTTCATTCACCGATGAAGCGTGTCGAGCCCTTTCTTGGGGGCAATCCGAGTGACTGCGCTGCCGGGGTTAAAGCGCAGGCCTAAGTCAGATTGAAATTTTTGATCCGCGGCGAAGGCTGAAACGGAAACGGCTGCACTAAGAAGGAAGATTGGCAGCCTATTCATCGGCATTGAAGTCGATTTGCGTTTGAGTCGGCGCTCAATGACCAATGATGTTGCGTTTTTTCGACAAAAAAATCAATCGCAACGTCGAGGCGTCACTTCCGTCGCAACGGGACGACGATTTCCTCATCGTGGCGACCCAGAACGACGCGACCGTCTTCAATCTTCTTGAGAACGATCTGATAAGTCTGCGAGCCTAAAACCAATGCGAATTGCTGACCCTCTTGCATAATCTTGCCATTTATGATGGCAAAATGAGTTGCTTGATCGAGCGTGATGGAGGTAACGGAAAAGGCGCTCGCCGGAATATCGCCAGATTGATCGGCACTACCGCCACCGGAAAGCTTGGCCGGTGGTTTCCAACCTATAGGCCAGAATGGATTCCGGCTGCTGGCGTCCATCCTGAAAGAGGACTTGTTTTTCACCTGGATCTTTGCCGGTTCGTCCGCGCGAACGGAGATCGCGGTCAAGATCGAGACGGAGATAAGCGCAAGTGACCTCATCGTTTTTCTATCACAGTGGTTGCAGCGATTGCGCCCTGTTGAAACTGCGGTTGATCTGGCGCGAGATGAATGCTCAGCTTGGTAATGCAAAGCAACGGCTCCGTATTCTCAAGCGCAGCGATGGCTTGACCGAGCGAAGCGTACTCCGTTCGCGGCAAATCGATTAGCCAATTGTATTTAGTCCAACCTGCAAGCTCGGCCTCCTTGGGGGTTGTCGCGCTGTCGAGTCGTGCTGTCGCTTTGTCGATGTTTTGCCCGGCGAAAAAGCTTTTGATGCGTGGCGGAAACCAGGCGATCGGCGCGCCTTCCGGGCTAAGCGTTTTCAGAGCGCTAAAGCGGCCGGTCGCGTCTTTTGCCTGACCTTCGAGATTGGTGGCTTTGCTCATCTCACTTTTTGACGTGTTGATCTTATGCTGTCGATCGGCGATGGCGGCTAGGGCGGCCTGGTGGCTCTTGTTCAGCGGTCCCAGAAAGAAGGTGGAATAAACATACAGCAAAAAGACAAAGCCCATCGCGCTAAGGGCCAGCTTTTTGATCTGGTCTGGATTAAGCTTAGGAAGATTCATTTTTTCGGTTTCGGTCGCCCTGGAGTGGGTGTGGGTTTCGGTAACGAATTTACTTTGAAACTGACCGCGATCGTGTAGTGCGCCATCGGCATAGCGGCTCCGTCAATTTTCGTCACGGTCTCAACGTCCTCGAGAGCTTTAAACTCCACTTTTACTTCGTGATAACTTTGCCCGAGTTGTTCGAGCAACAATTCACGGAAATCTTCTGCGGCAGCGCGCGGTTCGTGTGCGGCTGCAACCCCTTCGATGGTAAGGGTGACGCCTTTATCATCATCCTGCATCGCTCCTTCGATGGCGGTCAACTGCGCGTTTGGCGCGACGCAATGCGAAATCTTTTCCAGCAACGGCGCCCATAAAAAACGATTATCAATGTAGCTATCGAGGACGCGCGTCGTATTGATTATGTTCGTCAATTCGGCAGCGCGTTTTTGCGCCGCCGTCACTTTCGGCTCGACCTTCGCCCAATCGCGCTCAACGGCGCTCAGCCGGGCCTTGGCCTGGAGTGTTTGATAAGCGTTCCAGCCGTAATAAAGAAAAAGCAGCGCACCGCAGCCTGCCAGCAGCATCAGGCCGATCTTGAGGGGATCACGCTGCCGCTGCCGCTGTTCAAGAATTTCCTCGTGCAGGAGGTTGAGTTGAAGAGCCATCGTCTCTGAGTCAATTCTTCAAGTATTCAAAAGCCGCTCCACAGGCGATGTTGAGCGACACGAATTCGTTAGGCAACGCCTGGCGTTTAGCAGCTGGCAATGCTAATTCACAGGTCTCGAGCGGGTCCCAAATCTCGCACGCCAATCCAAGCTCATCGCTCAGCGTCTGAAGAACGACTTCGGCACGCGCCAATCCGCCCGAAACAAAAATCCGGTTGATGCTTTCCTCGCGTTGACCTTCGAAAAAGCCGATTGAATTGCGCACCTCGGTCGCGAGACGACTGAGCGAATTGCGACAAATCTCCGCCATTCCCTCATCGCCCTGCTGGATCATGAGCCAGGCGGCGTCGGCCTCGAGTGCGCCTTCGGCGGTCAGCGCTTGCATGAGTGCTTTGCCACCATAATCGATGCTGCGTACAAGGACGAGCTCGCCTTTGCTGCCAATGAGCACCGTGCTCTGCAAATGTCCCATGTCGAGCAGGAGAAACCCTTCGTTGGCAAAAGTTTCCGGGTAAGCGAGTTCAAACGCATTAAACGAGCAAATTGGCGCCAGTTGAAGGATGTCGGCCGTGAGGCGGATCTTACTTATCGCGGCTGAAATCTGTTTGACTGTCGGCCGTAACATTCCGCCCACGAGGTATTTTGTTTGCGTCACAACGCTGCTCTGCACAGCGACGTTGCCCGAGCCGCCGCTTGTGGATTTGACACTCGCGTTGCGACTCAGCACCCGGGCGACATCGAGCACGAAATCTTTGCATTCCTGGTTAAGCACGGCTAGGCCATTTAAGCGGAGCGCGTTGCGAAGCAACTCCACCGGTGTATCCGGTTGCTCGATGATGCGAAGGAGCGCGGCAGGATCAGAAATGGCAACCGCACAAGCTTTGGCGCCGCCGCCCAACTCTTTTAACAGACACTTCAATTCCCGGGCAAGGTCATCGGCTGAAGCGAATTCCTCCGGTACCTGGTGAGAGGCAAAGCTTGTCAACACAAACCGCGAATCGCCCTTGCGACGAAGCGTTACACCTTTGAAAACGTGCTTCCCTAAATCAATGCCGATAACAGAATCTGCGCGTCTGCCCATGATGCCAAACTCCGATGTAGCGGGAAACGTGCCGACAGTGCGCGTTTTCTGGCCGAATCACGCCGCAACCGGTGCGCGATAGCCGAAAAATTCCCGTTCCTTGATAATTTGTGCTACCTCGGGCGGCACCATTTTTTCCCAGCTCTCGTCGCCCGCATGTAATTTGGCCAGCACATCTGGTGGATAAATGCGCAGATATTCCGCATCATAATCATCGATCTCCCGAATGAATTGATTGTCGATCAAATACCGGTAAAGCGAGCGCAGGTTTGGCGCCACCTTCAGCTCTGTTGCCTTCACAATTTTTCCACTCGTCTCATCAATCATCGGATACACATAAAGTTTTAGGCCGCTCTTGAACATACGACCGAGCGCCTCGAGAATTCCGCCTTCCAGATTGAGGTAATATTTTTCGTCGAAAATCTCCATCACGCTTGGCACGCCCATTACCAAGCCAACCATTTTGTTCGTGTAGCGAGCAAGGTAACCAGCCAGCCGATAATATTCGCCAAACCTGGAAATCAAAACCGTGCGGCCCAGCGCTCCCAGAATGTCCACCCGTGCCAAAAAATCGGCGTGATCAAGCTGCCCTTCGGAAAGTAAGTTCTCCAGCGTCATTTCCATCAGCACCACCAGCTCCTCTTCCGAACAACCCGATTCCTTAAGAAATTGCCGCAGCGCGCCGTCGAGCATGTCGTTAGTCGCATAAGTCACAGGCCGGAAACTTCCACGCTCCACCAGAATCGCTTTCTTATAAAAAACTTCCGCCGGCTGAACTGTCTCGCCGTCGGCCGTGAACATTACCGCATTTGTTAGGCCCTGGCTGACCAGCTGCAAGCTCATCAGACGATTGTCGACATGATAGAACGCCGGACCGGAAAATTTAATCATGTCCACTTCGATGCGGCCGGGTGCGAGATTTTCTTGCAGTGAGGAAATTAATTTCTCCGGCTGCGAATGATAAAATGCCCCGTAGAGCAGGTTCACGCCGATGACGCCGAGCACCTCTTGTTGATCGACATTCGCTTCGTCGAGCATCCGCACGTGAATGATGATCTGGCTCGGTTCACTGCGTGGTTGTGTTTGAAAGCGAACCCCTAACCAGCCGTGCGACTCGTTATGTTGCTTAAAACTGCGCGCCGCCACCGTGTCTGCAAAACAAAAGAACGTTCGCTCGCTGCCGAGTTTCGCGTCCAGCCGCTCGAGTAGCAGACGGTACTCGTGATCAAGCATAGTCTGGAGACGCTTGCGGCTCACATACCGATCGGCCGGCCCGTAGATCGCGTCGCTGAATGTCACGTCGTAAGCAGACATCGTTTTGGCGATTGTGCCCGCGGCACCGCCGACTTGGAAAAATCGCCGCGCCACCTCCTGGCCCGCACCGATCTCGGCGAACGTGCCGTACCTTTTAGTGTCGAGATTAATCTGCAACGCCTTCCGGTTCGTGCCGACGTCCATTTCCGGCTTCATACAAATGCTCTAAAGGCGATCTCTGATCGTCGCAAATCCCGTAGTAGCCCCAGCGTTGGGGCGGGTCTTTACCCGCGCAGCACCGCAGTTACAGACGCACTTGCTCCGCGCTCTTCGCCGGAATCCAGCCGCGCAGATCGTTCGGCAACGCGGCATAAATCCAATCGCCGCGTTTACTCAAAATCTTAATCTCGCTTCCTGGCGGCAACGCCAGTACGCTCCGGGCATTGTCCGCCGTCGCTAATCGCGCCTCGACGTGATTTTCCGTCACGATTGCCAAGGCCCGCCCCCTAGTTCCATGGTCGAGCCAAAAAATCGACACAGTGGCGAGGCCGAACATCGATAATGATAAGATCGACAACAAGATGACGCCGCCGGAGTGTCGCGAGAAGATCCACCAGGCGATGGAGAAAAGGCTGAGCCAAAATGCAATGACGGCCGCGATCGCATACTGATTAGCGTCGGCAAATTGAGCGAAGCGCTCGCCCTTGCTTGGCGTCATTTCCAGCGCCCGTGCTTCATCATGCGCAATGCGCAAATTGGCTTGCGCTTCTGGATGATGTCGATCCAAGACGAGCGCGCGTTCATAATTCAAGATGGCTCGTCCAAAGTCGCCGGTGTGAAAATACGCGTTGCCGAGATCGTAAAATAAATTTGTGCTCCAGAGGCCTTTGTGCGCGAGCGATTCGTAACCATCGATTGCTTCCTTGAAATGACCGGCCGCATATTCCCGGTTCGCCTTGCTAAATTGTAGCTCAGTTTGCGCTAATGCAGACGAGCCGATGAAAAGGAACATGGTCGCGCAGCAAAGATCGACAAGTAGATTTCGCGATTTCATGCGTGCAGATTCTCGATGAGATTCAAAACCTCCTCGCGATCCTGTGGCGAAGTAGATTCCACGCCATTGGGGTGGCCGCTGTAACGCAGCTCGTCGCTTCGTTGAAATAAACGGCGCAGTTGTTCACGCGAATTCTCGTCAAGCCCAAACGCCGATTGCGCCATCTCCGCGTCCACCGTGTTTGGATCGATGTTCCGAACCAGCGCTGCCTTGATCCGCACCGCCCGCGAAGCGTTGCTGAAATATTCTTGCGGCGAAAGGTCTCCTCGTCGCAACTTGCGCAGGAGCTTGGCTGACTCATGTTCCAGTGCTGCCGTCCGCTGCGCCTGACGATTGTCGATCTTGGCCTGGCGAATTTTCCACCCCGCAAGTCCTAGCAGGATAAGGAACGGAACAACCTGTGCGCGCCAAAAAACCGGCTGCGCGTAAATTGGAGTGAAGGATTGCGGAGGGCCCAAGTCCGTAAGTTGATACAAAATGTCTTGCGGCTTTGCTGTAACCGCGGCCGTTGAACTAGGTTGGAAAGCCGGTGTTCCAGGCGCGGGCTGAGCTGTTGCGACCGCGCTTCCTTCCACTTGGACAGGAATTGGATCACCGCGCACCGTGACGTAATCTTCCTTAAGCGGATCGAAATAAGAGAATGAAAGTGGAGGAATGCTCGACTTCTTCTCGTTAGGGGAGATAACCATCTCGAAAGTCTTGGCGCCGCTGATCCCAACGTCGTCGTCCTGTTTAAATTTCGCCGACGGTGGATACTTGTGCCAGCCGCGCTCGTCTTCGAGGGAAGGAGCGCCCATGCGGTCGAAATTGCCGCGGCCGGAAATTGTCGATGTTACCGTGATTGGATCGCCCACCTGCACGTTCTTCGGTTTTGCTTCCACAGTCATGGCAAAATGGCCGACAGCGCCGGAAAAACTGGCCGGGGAATTGGCCGGAAGCGGCTTTATCTCAAGCGTTACCGGTTCGCTCTTCAGCGAGAGCTTTGTTGGCTCGCCTGAAAACACTCCGAATGGATCGCTGAGGAACGGATCGTCGAATGGATCGCGCATGCCGAAAACATCGAATGGTGAGCGGCTGCGTGATTTACTCGAAGGTGGCGCACTGCGTCGCACCAGCGCGATGACTGCCGTTTCCAAGGGAGGCAGTTCGATTCTGCCTGCGTGAATTGCCGCCAGCGCGCCTTTACACGTAATCACTTGGTAAGTCACGCCGCCGATCGTCTCGATCTTTTGTTCTCCCTGCTGTGCGCGTTGCAGTGTGACGCCCTGAATGTTGAGGTCGGGCAGTTCGGGCCTGCCTTGAAATTGCACATGGCTGTTCAATCCGATCTTTATTTCCACCGGCAGAGCTTCTCCGACATAACCGGTGCGTTTCGGGACAACGAATTCGAGGAAGCCGATGTTTTTGGCATTTAGCGTTTGCTGCTGCGCGCCATTCGGCTGCGAACCCGAAGCGGCGCCACCCGAGCTCGTGACGTGCAAAGTCAGTTCTGGTGTCGTCAAATTTTTGCCTGCGACGCGGATGGTTTGTGGCGGAATTTTGAATGTGCCTGCCTTCATCGGCAAGACTGTGTAGTTGTAAATCACGGTCGAGGTCACATTGAAATTATTCATTTCGACGTGTTGCTCGGTGCCTGTACGATGAATTTCCAGGCCATCCACTGAAATATTGTCAGGCGCTTCCGCGCCGCGGGCGTTACTGACCCTGATCTGCAACTGGGCTGTTTCGCCAACGCTCGCTCGATCATTGTTCAGTACCGCCGTGACACTAGGCGAATCGGCCAGAGCGTAACCGCTCCCCGCGAGCGCGACTAGCGCGGCGAACAAAATTACACGAGGCCGTCTGTACATCGAGAAACCCATCAGCCATTAACTAGCAACCATCAAACTCTTCGTCCTTACCAATCGTTATAGACACGGCGCGTTGCCCTGCGTTCATCGAGTTGCACACGTGCTTCCTCGTCCTTGGTGGATTGCAATAACTGCTCGGCCTGCTGCTCCGTCATTTGGTCTTCGTTGTCGGATTCGGCCTGCGCAAGCTGCGCGTTTTGTTCTGGTGGTTTCTTCGACTCGTCAGACGAGCCTTTTATTTCACCCGCAAGCTTTCGTGATGGCGTCCCAGCCGGGGCCGCGCTCGGCGCCTTGTTTTCATCTTGACCTTCACCAGGCGATGGCGAAGGCATTTGCGCGCCACTGGTTGATGGAGTGGGCGATTCACCAGGTTGTGATTGTCGGTCTTGCGTGTTGCTCTTCTCTTTGCCTGGCGAGGGTGAAGGGGAGGGACCTTGACCGGATTGTTGCTGCTGGTCTTTTTGCGGCTCGTTTTTCGCTAGCGACTGATTCTGCTTTTGCTGTGATTTTTGACTCTGCGCGCTTTGCGATTGCTGCTGCGATTGCGATTGATCCTGTGATTGTTGTTGTTGCTGCTGTTGCTGATTTTGCTGCGAAGACTGGTTCTGCTTGTTTTTCTGGTCGGAGCTTTGCTGATCTTTATCTTTTTTTTGCTCCGGCGATCGCGGAGGCGGCGTTGGTCTTTCCTTACGACGTTTCTTCAATCGCTCGATCTTTTTCTTTACTTCTTCCAAATTTGCCTCCGCAGCATCGTCATTGGGTTTGAGTTTGAGCGCTTCTTCGTAATGCGACTGGGCGTCCTCGAGGTCTTTCAGCGATTCCTCGTCTCCTTTGTCCATGTCGGCTCGCTCTTCCAACGTGCGGCCGATATTGTAATGGCTGCTTTCCTGAAGACCCTTGTCGGCTGAAAGCAAAGCGCCACTGAACGACTCGAGCGCTTTGTTGTAATCTCGCATTTTGTAGGCAGCCGTCCCGGCATCGAAGTGCATTTTGTCACGCACACCCGAGTCGGGATGCTTCTTCAAATCTTCCTCAAAGCTGTTGTACGCTTCGGGAAACTTGCCGGCCTGATAAAGATCGATTCCAGGAACAGCGCTTTTTGCGAGCGCGCAAAAGATCAGCATCGCCGCAGCCACCGCAGGCGCTGCGATTTTTGCTGGTTGCGGAAACGGCGAAGGCGCGGAAACGCGCACACGCTTGCGCTCGCCGAGCAAGATCGACAACGCGAGCGCGATAAGTCCGGCGCCGAGCGGCCATTCATAACGCTCGATCGGCCTCTGCGATAACCGCACATCCATCTCGGCCGCCTTCATTTTCGCGAGTCCCTCGGCGAAAAGCTCGTGCGTGGTGGGCGGACCAGATTCGAGATGAAAATACATTCCACCGGTGGCCTGTGCGATTTCTCGTAAACGATTTTCATCGAGCTTGGATTTGACCACTTGTCCTCCCGAATCTTTCACAAATGAAGTGCCGCCATTGTCGTCATTGACTGGGATGAGCGAGCCCTGCGGCGTGCCGACGCCGATGGCAAAAATTCTAACACCCGCGTCCGCTGCATCTTTGGCCGCCTTAACCGCGTCGCCGGTCAATTGTTCCCCATCCGTAAACAGGATGAGCGCGCGATTTCCCGTCGCGCTTTTTCCAAACGTGCGTGCCGCTAGTACGATCGCTTCGGAAATGTTGGTGCCGCCCTCCGGAATGGTCTTTGTATTCAGGTCGTTGATAGATTCGATGACAGCATCGTAATCAATCGTCAGCGGCGCCTGAAGAAACGCCCGACCAGCAAACGCAATCAAGCCGATCCGGTCGCCTTGTGACTCGTCGATCAAATCCTGAGCGGCCAATTTCACCCGCTCCAAACGGTTTGGTTGGAACGTCATTTGAAAGCATACTGCGCGATGTGTCCACCGCGATGAGTAGATCGAGCCCCTTCCGCTGTACGTTCTGGAATGTGTAACCCCACCGCGGCTGAGCCAGCGCGACGATTGCGAAAATCAAGCCGAGCAATTGCAAAACGAAACGCAATACACGACGAGACCGGTCCACCGTCGCGGCTAATTGTGGCAGCAAGCGAGGAGAAACGAATTCGCGCAATCGTTCCGTGCCGCGTTTTTCCGCGCGAGCAAACAGCGCGACAAGGATCGGCACGGCGAGCAATCCCCAAAGCCATTCTGGTGCCCCGAAGCTCATGGGATTCGTTAAATCGTTGAACCGTTAAAACGTGTCATTAAGGCAATTTCTTCCAAATCGTTTGCGACAAAACCAACTGCGCGACCAGCAAGCCCAAGCCGCTCATGATGCAAATTGGAAAGAGGTCGCGGTACTGTTGATATTTTTTCACCGTGACCGTCGATTTCTCCATCTTGTCGATATCGCGATAAATTTCTTCGAGCGACCTGGTGTCCGCTGCGCGAAAGAATTTTCCGTCTGCAATCCTGGCAATTTCCTTCAGACCCGCTTCGTTGAACGATACGCGGCCGTTTACGTAAACGATGTTGCCCATTGGATCGGTCAGCGCATGTCCCCCTCGACCCGCCGCAGGCACGGGCGCGATCCCGTTCGTACCGATGCCGATTGCATAGAAGTTAATGTGCAACGTTTTTAGCGCTTCGGCCGCAGCGTTAGGCGGAATTTTTCCCGCGTTATTGTCGCCATCAGTCAATAAAACAATCGCGCGACTTTTCGAGCGCTTGTCGTTCAAGCGATTTCCAGCCGCCGCCATTGCCGATCCGATTGCCGTGTTTTCTTCTACCAATCCAATCCGCACGCGCTCGAGATTTTGCAGCAGCCAATCGTGATCGAGCGTCATCGGGCTCACTACGTAAGGCTGAGTGCCAAACGCGATCATTCCGATGCGGTCGTTAGGCCGGCCTTCGATGAATTTTCGCGTTACTTCCCGGACCGCATCCAGGCGCGTGGCCGGCTCGCCGCCAATGGTAAAATCTTTGTTCAACATCGATCCGGAAACATCGAGCACGAGCATGATGTCGATGCCGCTCGCTTCGAATTGCGTCAGACTCTTTCCGAGCTGCGGCCGCGCCAGCGCTATCACGAAGATTGCCGATGTTGCCAAGGCGAGTGTGCGTAGGAGTTTACCCGCGCGCGAAGTGCTTTGCTTGCCAATCCCTCGGAGCGTTGTCGTCGATGAAAAAGTCAGCGCTGCGGCCGGGCCGCGTTTTCCACGCAAATATGCCAGCAACGGAATCGCCAGCAAAAACAAGAGTAGCCACGGTCGCGCAAAGCTGAGCGGGCTGTGTTGCGGCCACCAATCAAGCAGTCGCAAGTTCACCTCCCTTTACGAAACGCATTGCTTCTTCGAGCAACAGCCGGCTATCTGCCACAGTCGCGTTGTAGCGCGCAAATTTGATCAAGTCACAGCGGTTCAAAAAATCTTCGAGCAGCGACCTTTCGTCGGCCGAAAACGGAGACGACTTGGCGAGTACGGTGAGAAATTCAACTGAAGTCTGCCGCGTCACCGGCAAAGCGAATTGCTCTGTAACGTAACGGCGAAGAATGTCCGAAACCCGAATGCTGAATCGGTAAGGTGTGAGCGATTCAATCTCGTTCTCGATTTGCTCCAGCGCTTCCAGCGCGCGCTCACGCGGCAACTTTGGCGGTTGCGGCGCTGGACGCTTGCGCAAGATCGACCAGCCAATGAGGCCCAAGACAGTGAGGCCGGTAAATGCCGCCGCGAAAATCACCCAGGGCGGAACTAGCGAATAATCAATTGGGGGCGCAATGTCGCGCGAACCCTGCGCCAGAAAGATCGTCACAAACAAGATCGCCAAGAAAAACATGCGACTTTTGCCTACCGAATTGAGAGCCGTCGCTCACGTTGTTTGAAAAAGGACCGAAGGGCCGGCAGATAATCTTCACCGGTGCGCAGCGCAACTTCCTCGACGTTATTTCGACGCAGCATGCGCGAAAGCTGCGTCGTCTGTTCCTCGGCCAGATCGGCAAAACGCGTCCGGGTCGCGCGATCAGCCGTGTTGATCTCGATTTGCTCGCCAGTTTCGGCGTCTTCCAGCGTGATGATGCCAATATTAGGCAAAGCCCGCTCCCGCTCGTCCCGAATATAAATGGCGATGAAATCATGCCGGCGTCCGCTAACAGCCAGCGCATGCGAAAAATCCGGCGCTTGAAAATCGGAAATGAAGAACACGACTGCACGGCGTGTCACAATCTTGTTTAGATAATCGAGCGCCAGCGCCGGATTAGTGCCGCGGCCTTTTGGCCGGAAAAACAAAATCTCGCGAATTAGCCGTAACGTATGCGACCGCCCTTTTTTTGGGGGAATAAAAAGCTCCACCCGATCCGTGAACAGGATCAAGCCGACTTTATCGTTGTTTCGAATTGCGCTGAACGCGAGCAGACATGCAACCTCGGCGGCAAGTTCGCGTTTCGACTGCGTGGAGCTGCCAAAATTCCCTGATGCGCTAACATCGACAATCAGCATGACTGTAAGTTCACGTTCCTCTGTGAATTTCTTCACGAACGCGGTCCCGAGCCGCGCGGTCACATTCCAGTCAATCGCGCGAATCTCGTCGCCCGGTTGATATTCGCGCACGTCCTCGAAATTCATTCCGCGTCCCTTAAACACACTGTGGTAATCGCCCGCGAACGCGGTCTCGACCAGACCCTTGGTCTTGATCTCCAGCGTGCGGATTTTTTTAAGAATCTCGGATGTGTCCACGTGTGAATAGTGATCAGTGATCGGTGAATGGAGATTCTTCTTCGACACGAAGAACGCTGCGGTAGTCAGCCGCTGGTGCGTGCTTACAGAAATCATCTGCGCGATCGATCATCCGCGAAAGCATTCCACCGATCGCCTGGTAACGATCATCGAGCTCTTTGAAACCCTCCTTCGACAAATACTCGTCGTCCATCGCATCATCTAACCAAGACTGTGTCTCGTTCGCCTCGCCAAGAGCTTCGTCGATTTTGTTAATGAAAGCGGCCTTATACCGACGACGCGCCCATACTTCTGTAATCATTGCTTTAACCGCCCGAGAGCTTCGACGAATCTGGTCGGTCAGAGCGTATCGTTCTTCGCGTGGAAACCTTTTGGTCATCGCGAAAATGCGCCCGGCCGTTTCGCGTGCAGCGTGATAAACTTTCAACTCACGAAACGACCTCGCGCCACCCATACGATTCACTATTCACCGATCACTATTCACTCTCGATCAAGGTACCGGCAGGCCCGCAAAGATTCTTTCGATAATCGTTTCGCTGGTGACCGCTTCAGCTTCGGCTTCGTAGCTCACGATGATGCGATGACGCAGAACATCTGGTCCGATACTTTTCACATCTTGCGGGGTAACATAACCGCGCCCGTTTAAGAACGCGTGGGCGCGAGCTCCGAGCGCGAGGTAAATCGTTGCACGCGGGGAGGCGCCATAACGAATCAGCCCTTCGAGTCTCAAATTGTAAGCGGCTGGATCGCGCGTAGCCCAAACAACATCTACGATGTAATCTTTCACCCGATCATCGATGTAAATTTGATTGACCGCGTCGCGTGCGGAGATGATTTGCTTCGGGTCGATCACCGGGTTCACCTGCAGATTGGGCGCCGAAGTAGCCATCAGATCGAGAATGATGCGCTCCTCCGATTTCAGTGGGTAACCGATGTTCAATTTGAACATGAACCGATCGAGCTGCGCTTCCGGCAATTGATAAGTACCTTCCTGCTCGATCGGATTTTGCGTCGCCAGCACGAGAAACGGATCAGACAACGGGTAAGTTTGTTCGCCGATTGTCACCTGCCGCTCCTGCATCGCCTCAAGTAACGCGCTCTGCACTTTCGCCGGCGCGCGATTGATTTCGTCGGCTAGAATGAGATTCGAAAAAATCGGGCCGAGCTTGGTCGTGAATTCGCCGGTGCGCGGATTATAAATCAGCGTGCCGATGAGGTCGGCCGGCAAAAGGTCCGGTGTAAATTGTAAACGTTGAAAGCCGGTTTGAATGCATGCGGCCATTGTTTTTACAGCGAGCGTTTTGGCGAGACCGGGCACGCCTTCAAGTAAAAGATGACCGTTGGCAACCAACCCGAGCAGGAGCCGATCGATGAGATATTTCTGGCCGATGACGACATGGCCAATCTGGTCACGCACCGCGGGGATCCAACGGCCTAGCTCTTGCACTTCCGCCGTAATTTCCTGAGTGGATTTCATGTGTGTTTTGAGACAGATTCGAGCTGAAAATGTTCGATCAGCAGGTCACGCGCTAGGGCGCGCCTGATGCTCACTACAGGAAATAAACAATCACGTCTTGCGGGCGCGCCAAGTCAAAATAATCGGTAACCCAGTGTAAGGTCGCACCTTGCGGACCTGCGCCTCGAGATAGCGCGCATACCCGTCACTCACTAATCGGGGGTCGTTTACGAACAAGACAAATTCCGGGGGCGCTACACTTTGATCTCTAATTCCACTCGATTGCGTTGCGTAGAACAACTTTAGCCGCTTACCCGCAACCATCGGCGGCGGATTCGACGCGAATGCGGCGCGTAATCGTCGATTTAAAATGCCGGTGCCGATTCGTTCGCGCGAGGCGCCACGAATTTTTTCGGCCAAACGAAAGAGTCGATCGACATTTTCTCGCGTAAGCGCCGAGGCCACCAGGACCGGAGCGTAGTTGAGAAAGAAAAGGCGTTCGCGCGCTTGATCGACAAGCTCCACAATGGCGGCTTTCTCTTCGCTTTTCGGTTTAATGAGGTCCCATTTGTTTAAAATAATAATGCAAGGTTTACGCGGCTTTTTGGATGAGACCGGCGATGCGTTTGTCCTGTGCGGTGACGCCACTTAAAACATCGACAATCAACACGCAGAGGTCTGCGCGCCGGATGCCGCGCTCCGCGCGCATCACACTAAAAACTTCGACCGAACTGGAATGCGCACTGCGGCGGCGGATACCCGCCGTATCGATGAAAACAAATTGCCCTCCGCCTCGCCGGTGGGAAATGTCGATCGCGTCACGCGTGGTTCCCGGCAAGTTCGCTCACGATTGCGCGCCTGCTCCGCAAGATGGAATTGATGAACGAAGATTTTCCGACGTTCGGGCGGCCGACAATCGCGATGCTTAGCTGATTTTCGATTTTCGATCCTTGAGTCTCGATCTCAGACGGAACCGCTGGCAGAAGTTCGTTGGTCGCAGCAAGCAATTCCGAAATGCCGCGGTTATGCTCCGCGCTGATTGAGACGCTGCTGGCAAAGCCTAACGAATCGAAATCGGCGGCCAGACTTTCGTGCTTTTCGGTGTCGATTTTATTGATTGCGAGCACCACGGGCTTGCCGGATTTGCGGAGCATTTGCGCCAACTCCTCATCAATCGGCGAAAGACCTTGTTTCCCATCGACAACTAACAGGAGCAGATCGCTCTCGCGAACCGCTTCCTGAACAATGCGCTGCACCTCCGCCGCCAGCTCCGACTCGCCCGGCCCGGCGATTCCCCCCGTGTCCCAAACCGTAAACGGCCGACTGGCACGTGAGCATAACCCAGAGATGCGGTCGCGCGTGATGCCGGGTTGATCGTGCACGACGGCGATTTTCCGACCGACGAGTCGGTTGAAGAGCGCGGATTTGCCGACATTAGGCCGGCCAACTATGGTGACATTAGGCGTTTGGCTTTTGGCGCTCATCGTTAGTAACAGGTAACTGTTTGCTGAATCCGCCTCTCCCTTGATCAATGGGAGAGGATTGAGGTGAGGGGATTCGCGTTGCTTACAATGATTGAACCCTCACTCTACTCTCGCTTGGACAAGGGGGCGACGAAACTGCTGCTAAAACAAATCACAGAGGCGGATCAATCAACTCTGGCGTGCGCGTGACCTTCGGCTTGCAATTGGCGAACGCCATCGAGGACGTAGATCACACCGGAGATGAACGTGAAAATTCCGGCGACGATGACGACGAAGAGCAGGGGAAGAAAGCGCAATTGCAACATTACCCACGCGATCGCGCACATTTGGCAAACGGTCGCAACTTTGCCAGTCCAATTCGGTTTCACTTTGACTTTGCCGATGAGCAATTGCAGAACAGCCGAGCCGACCAAAATAACGACGTCACGTGTGATCACCAGAACCGGAAACCAGGCCGGGAATTTTCCGTAATCAGGATCGACTTGGCTCCAGTTGCTGATGCTCAAGGTAATGATTCCGCTAAGCAGTAGTCCTTTGTCTGCAATCGGATCGAGAATCGCGCCGAGCGCGCTCCGCTGCTTGTAGTGTCGCGCCACGTAGCCATCGAGTCCGTCGCTCGCCGCGGCGACAAGAAAAATCACAATCGCGATATATCGCTGCCATTCGAGAGGCGAACCGCGCTGAATGCTTTCACCATAGTAAATCGCCATGAGAACGAAAAGCGGAATCATTGCGATCCGAACGATGGTAATTTTGTTCGCGGTCGTCATGCCGTGCGCACTCCGAACGAATAATAGTAGGGCGTTTCCACGAAACGCCAATCTTGGTATAGCGGCGGTCTCTGACCGCCGCATACATTCAGCATGCGCCTGATTGTTGTTAAGCTTCGGACACGCGAAGACCTTCGCAGTTAGCGCGTGCCAGGGCGTAGTCCCGCCGTTGCCGTGACGGAGGCGAGTTGGATGTTGGAGCTTGTCTTCGTAGTTCTACGTTTCCAATTCGATACTCGCCATTTGCGCCATCGCCGCGTGTTTCCCTTCCCCGAATTCTTCGATCATCTTTTGATTGAACGCCGGAATATCATCTGGCTTACGGCTCGTGACGAGACCGTTGTCCACAACCACTTCCTCATTCACCCATTTGCCGCCTGCGTTGTTAATGTCAGTTTTGATATGAGGCCAGGACGTGAGCGTCCTTCCACGAACAACGCCCGCATCAATTAGAACCCACGGCGCATGGCAAATTGCCGCCACCGGTTTGCCGGCGCCGAAAAAGTGACGCGTGAATTCGAGCGCTTCCGCGTTCGCGCGCAATTCATCCGGGTTGAATAGCCCGCCCGGGATCAGCAGCGCGTCGAAATCCTCGGGCGGCGCCTCTTCGAGCGTAAGATCGACATCGAACTTGTCGCCCTTATCAGCGTGATGCATTCCCTGGATGTGCCCTGACTTTGGCGAAACGATTTTTGTGTCCGCGCCCGCTTCATCCAGCGCTTTTCTCGGTTTAGTCATTTCCACTTGTTCAAAACCATCTGCCACCAAAATGGCCACCTTTTTCCCGTCTAATTTTCGCGCCATAAAACTTTTCTCCGGTTAAATTATGTGAACTTCGCCGCTTCGCGGTGAAGCAGCCCGTCATAATAATTACGTTGCCCCGAAGACTCGCGGATGTAATGGATGTCGCGTAAAATCCGATCCCGCGCGCCGATGTGGCGAAATGGCAGACGCAACGGACTTAAAAGTCAAATCCTCTTTGTTCCACTGTCGTTCGTCATGGTGCGCACGAGCTGCTTTTGCGAGTGAAAACGGACGAAATCGAGTTTAACGGCGACTTTGCCGAAGGATGCTAAAACCGCGCCTGAAGTAGCACAATTCGTCGCCGCTGCTCATAGGTCATTCTCGTACCAGAAGCACGGCAAGCCTCCAAATCACGACGACGGGCGTAAGAACCACGGCAAGCGCCGGGATAATGAATTTGAGCGCAACCAAGTTCCAAGCCCTCAAGAGGCAATAGGTCGCGAAAAAAAGCCATGGCGAGCGGTTAGCGAGAGCGATTAAGAAACGTTCGCTCGGTTGAAATTTCATCAGTGGCTACCGGGAAGCGGCGAAAGCCGGCCGTCGATTGACGTGAGCCTGGCTAGCGACTGTTGAAGAAGGAAAACCGTTTGTTGTAATGATGCGACCGTTTTATCAGTGGCGGTTGCTCCGGTTACGCTGGCCAGGTTTGGAACCGACGCACCAAGCAAGCTCGGAATCGAGGCACCGAGACGCTGGATCGCGGTTTCGTGTTGTAACTGGGTGGCTTGAGCGAGAGTTTCAACGCCAGGTCTAGAACCGGGTCCGGCAGTTGGCGTACCCACGCTCGGACCCACGTCAACGCCCGTTCCAGCACCGATATCGGCCAAAGCCTGGGCGCGGCCGACGCGGCTGGTTAAGGCGCTTAGCGCGAGCTGCGGAGAAATCCCGCTGGCAATGGAGGAATAGTAGCTTTCCAGGTTTATCGTCTGCTCCCGCATGGTCTCGTCTTGCTGGAGTTGCTGTTTGTTGTACAAGTTTGCGAGCGCTTCCTGGCGCCCAATAACAGCGACCGAACTCCAAGGGAGACCTTTGCCTTGCAGGAAATAAAACTGTTCCAGCGCACGATTTCTTTCTAACTGCGTCTGATCCACTGCTCCGGTGGTAACATTCGTGGCCATGAGCTTCGCAACATCGCTGTAACCTACACCAGTGACGCCAGCGCTAACGGCGCGCGCTGTGGCATCGGTTCCGGGCGTGATCCCGAAGCCCTGCTTTTGCACAGCAGGGATGAGACTCATCTGCTGGTTAAGATCGCGCTGCAGGGTCAACTGCTGGGCCAGCTGGTAATTGCCGTCGGCCTGGGCAGCCACGATCTTTTTGTTCATCTCGTACTGGTAATCGAGCGACTTGGCAGTAGCGCTCTGGCCGCTTTGGTCGAGGCCCAGGGCGATATTTTGCTGTGCAACGTCGTTAGCCGCGCGGGTCTGCGCTACCTGGCGTGCCGTAGCGAGAAGCCCTTGCTGCGTTGTGAGTGCCTTGGCTAAAAGGGTATCTTGTTGCGCAAGTGCGGTATTGCCTTCGCTCCACGCTTCATTCGCGTCTTTGACCGCTTGATCGATCTCTAATTGCAGGTCGCCTTCTTTTTTAAGGAAGTCATAGAGATCCTTGTGGCCACCGAGGCTAGCCTCTAGTTCAGCGTTTCGCGCCGCGACCTCGGTTGTCCTGCCGGCAACAGCAGCGACCTCTGCGGCTTGCTTTTCTGCCTCCGCCTTATCGTGCGCGGCCAGCGCGTTTTGCTTTTCGAGAGAAAGCTGGGTGATGAGCGCGGCGTTGGTGTTCGCAACCTGAGTGAAGCCCTGCTCTTCAGCTGCGGCCTTGTCTGCCTTGGCCTGCTGGATCTGCTTATCGTAATCGTATTCGATCTTGGCGCGATCGGCCAGGTCCTTGCGGCCGATGGCTTCGAGCGCCATTTCCTTGTTAGCTTCGCGCGCATCGACCAAGTTTTGCTCCGCTTGGGCAGCTTCCTTTTCGCGTTCTTTGGTGATTTTGTCGGCCGCATCCAGTTTATCCTGCTCGATCTTCGCGCTCAGCTTGCCGATCTCGTTACTCTTTTCAGCAACGGCCAGAGTGGCTTCAAGCTGCGTTTTTTCGTTCGCCGCCTCCCCGCCGATGTGTCCCTGAGCAGTGAGCATATCGGTCGTAAGCTGCGCTCTCTGCTTCTGAAGAGTGAGCAATTGGTCCTGATCACTACGCTCTCGCGCGGCGGTTTCTTCTTCTATTTTTGCGATGCGTTCACGAAGCGTTTCTTCCTTGCGAAGCTCGGCGTCGGGGCCGCCGCCAGCTTGGCGAAGCGCTTCGCCCACGTCCTCCGCTCCGACGATGGGCGAGCCACCTTCAGGGCTGACCGCCGGGCGACCGCCGATCGCCGGCCGACCTGTCATTTCCTCGATAGTTGGACCAAGCGGTTTCTCGGACTGCTGCTGAAATATTCCGCCACCCGGCGTCCAGGCGCTTTTGGAAAAGAGATTTTCTTTTAGCCCTTGCCATGTGAAAAAGCTCTTTAAAAAGTTGTTGAGGCCGTCCTGCGCGTCTTTGAACCCAGCAGCCATGTCGGCCCCCCAGACCACTGCGTCTTGCCGTAATTTGATGTACCAGTCGTCGGCCTCCTTGAGTGTTTTTATGTGCCCCGGATCGATGGTCTTACTAAATTGCTCAGTGCCGTCAGCCAGCTTTCGCAGAGTTTCGCGTAGTTCGGTGCCACTCCGTCCGAGGATTTTCACCATGTCGGCCGCGTTCATGCTCGACCCGCCGATCTTCACCATGATCTCTTCCGGGGAAAGGCTCTGGAGATCCTCCACGCTGACGCCGAGATTCGCGAAGCTTTCGATAATCGACTTGTTTCCGCCGAGCGCTTTTGAGGTAGCGATGTCGAGCTTATTAAACCCCATCGTAACGCCTTCCAGAGACGAGCCGCTTCGTTCCGCAGCACCCCCGAACCGCTGGATGGTATCCGTCGAAATAGCGAAGCGCTGGCCAAGGTCGTAAATTTTCGCGCCATATTCAACGATGTTGCTGATCGCGGACGCGATGCCTATCAGACCGCCAGTTATTCCGGCGAACGAAATCGCGCTCGAGAACTGGCGCTCAATGTCCGTGCGCGCTTTCGTGACGTAGTTAGTGAGCTGCGCGAAACCAGCGGCGGCGCCGCTCGTATCTGCGCCTATGGAAATATCAACGTCGGAGGGCATGGGGAAGTATCGCTGGGGGCCGTACGATCGGCGGTAAGCGAGGAGGCTTCCTCACAAGCGCCTTAGAAGAGGCGCCTTCAACGCTAATCGCACAGTACCGCAGTGCCATGCCCGCCGTCGGCGGCGGCGAAGTATCTGCGTCTGCGGAAATATCAAGGTCGGACATTTTAGTTTTCTATCGGAAGCTTTGGTTCGTCAGGTTCGAGAAAACCCTGGTCGACCAAGAACCGTTTAATCGACCAATTTTTTAGACCTTCGCCAGAGATCTCCTCTGGCAGCACGCGCAACCGATAGAAAATTTTCATTCCTTCGAGGAGACCGCCCCGTTCTGGCAATGTTCGAGTAGCATCTGCACGACGCTGCCCGTGTCGCTGTCGCTTTCCAGCACCTGCAAGAAGCCCTCGAAGGTGCGAACAGGAACCATCGCCGCCTCAGCAATCTCGGACTTCTGCGGTACCTTGCCGATCAAGCCTAACGAGCGCTTGTCTTCTACTTCGCGAATTTCGGCTGCAGTTTTAGCAGCTTCGTCCAGCCCGCGCCTAACAAGCCCACGGAGAAAAGGAACAACCTGCGTCTGAAGGAACTTTCGTTCAGCCCGACGCGCCTCGCTGGCAACGCGCAGATCCTGAGCGGCATAAAACGTCTCCAGCGCCGTTGCCTTGAGCTGAGAGAAGTTCTCGTCTGAGGGATTGTCACGATATTTGGCGGCCGCTTCCCTGTAGGTGGCCATGACCCGCGATTGACTGAAACTAACAGCATGTAACCGAAGCCGCTGCAGTTCTTCTTGGAACGAGCGAATCCGTTCGGCTTCGCTGCCGCTAACGAATTTTGGATAGGCACCAATTTGGTCAGTCTGGTTTTTCATAGGTAAAGAGAAAAGGATGCTGCTCGCCTTCTCATTTCTGGCAATCTCGCTCGCACGGCATTTTCAAAAGCGATGGCGACTCGGCGACGATCTCGCGGTGTTTTCGCGGCGCGCATTTTTGCTTCCCAATCCGACACGTCCAATTCGGCGGTTGGCAGTTGCGGGTCGGTTGCTGCCCTAAGGACCGGACTGATCCTTTCGCAGGTGTTACAATGCTCAACAAAAATTTGCTCAATCCGGCGAGTGCACGCGCCGATGGCGTTGCTATCAGCGGCGGGTCCTAATCGCGCCAACGCTTGTACTCGAGCCATGAATGCCTCGACCTTTGCCCACTGGCTCAGTGGCAAGGGTGAGTAGCCAAACTCAGCCAACCGTCTATCGCATTGTTCTTTTGTTTCTTTTTTCATAGTTCTGATTGAGCCATTACCTTCGGTGGACATTCGGCGCGGCCAGGGCGAAGGCATTTTTCCAATCTGCTGGTCAGGACCTGGATGGCCGGCAACCGGGCCGGGCGAAACAGCGCCATACTTCCACACTTAGCGTCAGGAACGAGCAACCCGTCTCGCAGCAACCGAGAGGCCCGAAGATAGGGAATCCCGCATCTCCTGGAAACGTCAGCCAAGCTCAAAAAAATTTTCATTCCTAACCTGTACGCCGTGTCAAAAAAGGAATGCTTCAATACATCGTTTCTTTCAGCGCTGCGGGGTTTGAAGTTTTTACGCTATTGAATAGCGACAATGCCGTCATTTTCCTGGGCGCGGTTCGCATCGACCAGCATCCCTTTCGCAAGTCGGTTTTTCCACCATGGTGGAATCCGCCAGCGCGAGTTTAACCTTTTCGAAAATTCAGAAGTTGATATGCGCGAGTCTCGGAAACGCAGTCACGTGCTAAAGCTGTCAAACTGTCATGGAAAAAACGGCGGCCTGTCGCAAAAACCCACGAAGGGACGCTTGACCGATGCATGAGAAGGTGACGGGAAAGAGATTACTTATTAGACACCGTCGCCACTCGCAAGTCTTAGTAATGCAAAGGCTTACTTTTCGAGTGACGCGAGTGACGCTTGATATGGGTTAACAGACACACACACACAAACCTAGTCTTCCCGGCAAAAAGGGCTGGAGTAATACGAAAATACTGTCACGCGCGTCACAGAGCCTTTAACCGTCTCAGGGAAAGCTGCTTAACGTGGCAGCGTTCTGCGAAATTCGCCAACGCCAATCCGTCACTTCACAGGGACGGCCGGCGAATTCGCCAGCGGCGTTGAGTGCTGATTCGATGCTGTGAGACTCGTTCGGGTTGATCCTCCCTGAGCCTAGCTAACAGCCGGTCAAGATGATAACGCTTCAGAAGCCTTGAAAATTGCTCTCGGGCAGTTGAAACTCCGAGCAGCCGCTCAAGCTGAATTGCGCCGCCTTCCCAGAGCTCGCCTTCTTCTGCCGCGTCGGACCGCTCCCACAATGCAGAACCGCTCCATTGCGCGGCATCGATGATCTGTAACAGTTCGCCTGCGGGTGTGTCTTCGAATAGCTCCATCGAAAGAGCTGGATGCAGCCAAGCCCGCACGCCGAATCGATCAGACTGCAGCGCTCGTGGTATTTGGTAAGCGTTCAATAGCCACCACAGATACCCAGGCAGATTTTCGTTGATGGCGCGCCGAAATAAAGCTCGCTGCTCGGCCGTCGCTGTTGGCATGGGCAAAGGCTTTGACGAGACTCGAAAGAGTAGAAGCTTGTCCCGCATGGGCGGCGTGAGCAAGGGAAGCGCCCGCATGTTGTCAGGGTCGTCGTTAGCTGACAGAGTTGCCCGGAAAAACGGTTCGACCGTCAGCGCATCAACGTTTTTGCGATGAAGGCGCTGCGTGTCGTTCACAAGAAGCATTTTCAGCGCGTCGCCAAAAGCGATTCGATCCTTCATCGATGTAGATGACGCCGGATCCTCCATTAGCAAATGCTCGGCCGCGAATAGCTCGGCGTTAAAATCGGTTCGCCCGAACATGTAAGGACCTGGATCAGCGCTTCGACCGCCAAGCAACGGTGTCACGAGCTGGTGTTGCAATCTGCTTTTGCCCGAATCGCGTGGACCGGCCAGAATACAACATTGCCCTGGCCGGAAATTTCCTGGACCGCCGCGATAAAGCGTTTCGGCCGCGACTTTAAGCCATCCGTGGAAGTACGGCGCTTGGTTAGGACCGCCCTCGTCACTCAGATCAAGCTTCGCTTCGATGAACGCCTTGACCGTCGACCAATCGCATTCCCTGGGCTCGAGCAGAAGCGGTGAAGTCTTTACGAGGATTCTCTGCCCACATACTTCGTGAACGCCAGAGCTGTATCCTGCCAGCGCATTCAGAGCGACACTTCGGCGCCGCATAACATGAAGAAGCACGCGGTTGGCCTCGCTCAACACTTCACCTTCCCTGGACCTGGCGTAAACCGAGCGCGATCGCATCAAGTTAATCACCATCGTCTTTGGCCACTCGCTCCAAGTTTTCGTTTCGGGATCTCCCACCAAAAATCTTTCGCCAGCACCTGTTTCCCACCAAAGACTCAATTCGCCAGCAATCGAATCGGCTTCAAACATCTTAGGTCCCGCTGCTGAACCCGGAAAAAACTCGGCCTTTCCATCGCCATTTTTGCCGCGCGTGACGCATCTACCACGCCGCAAAAACCGTGATTCCCGCTCGCTCACAAGGGCAGCAGCCTCTTGGCAAGGTCGACAAGTAGATTGCTTTTGCGTCCATTTCGCCGCGGCGGTGTGAATCGTCGACCATGCGACCGAGCAAATTCACCGGCTTCTAACCGTTGCGAGAAGCGTTGGACCTCCTTTTGGGTGACGTAGAGTCGGCCAGCGAGATTTACGGTCGCAATCCAGCCATCTTTTCGGTATCTCCAACCGGTAGCACGGGAGAGCCCAACGAGACGCAGCCAATCATCGTAGGGAGTTAGTTTCAGTTCATCATTCACACTAAAAGAGCCTTCTCAAAAAAGACGGCTTGCACTGAACTGAACTATAACGGATTGATGAAACCGAATGGCTCAGCACGCGGGTCAACTCAACGAAAACGTCGCCGTAAATTTGCTGCTGAGATATTGCCTCGATGAACTTCGTGAACGCGGGAGCTTGATGAACGGTGACGAGGTTGAAACGGCGGCGAGGATTTGCGAGACGTTTAAACAACGCGCGATGCGAGGGCGCTCGTGTAACGACGGTGCGCAAAAAGCAGCTGCCGGTTGGCTCGCTGCGTTCCTTCGCGGAATAGGAGACGACCATATCGAGGATGGAATCTGCAAACTCAGCATCAAAGAGGTAGCGGAAACGCTCGGCCTCGACCCAGCGCGCCACTCGTCGCACTGCAAGCAGATCAGTAAATTGATGGGCGGCGCGCAACTTCCTGGCCAAAAGAGCGCCCGCGCATCGCAAGCCTACCGTGAGAGGCAGAATCGCATTTGGTGCGAAAAAAAAGGCGGGACATTTCTCCCGGAATCTCCTGCAGCTTCGGCGGCGCTGCCAAACGTGCATGAAGGACTGCGTATTGCCCACGAATTCGATCCTTGCCAGGCTTTGATCGAAAAAGAGGAGCCAGGCAAAGCATTCCGGCCAAAGCTGCCGAATTGCGCGAGGCAGACGTGATCAAAGCCCAGCATCTGCGTGGAATTCCGACGGCAGCGACAGCGAAGCTATGATCTCAAAGGCTTCGCGCCGCGTGATCTCTTCAGAAAATCCCTTGCTCGGCATCCGTTCTCTTAAATCCGTCCATTCTCGCTGCCGTTCGGGAGTACGCTCGGCAAAACCAAAGTGGTCGCGCGGGTAAAATTCGTCAAAGAACCCGCGTTCCGGGTGTTCCTCTTCCCACGTGGCGATAAATTCGCCTGCGGTGCCCCTGCCGATCGCTATCGCCCCGCAAAGAGCGCCGTTAACGCCTAAGTCCCGTAGTGCGTTGATTTGTTTTGCCTCCTCGGCCGTGAATTCAACGACCCACGGTTCTTCAGAGTCTGGTTGAGGTGATTTCATCAGGCGGCGTTTTCTGGAGGGTCGCCTTTTTTGTTTTTCCCGAGATCATCCAAGATTTTTTGGATTCGCTCTTTCCAGTGCTCGATCACCCGGGCCTTAGCACTGCGAGGTTTCGCGACCTTGCTGAGTCGCTGAAGGTAAACCAGCAGAAGGTCTCCGATCTTAAACTCGCTCAGGAAGCAATGGAGAGCCGCCCTAATCACGTCATCGGCGGTAATCCCGTCGAGAACGGCGACCTCATTGATGCGGCGCCACGTCTCCTCGTCGAGATTAGTTAACAAATCGTCGTCAGGAGCAGCTCGAAACTGCAGAATGTTAGTCGGCCGTGTTTTCATTTGTTCCTCCCCTCCTTCTTCTTCGCCCGCTGCGCTCTCGCTTCCATCCGAGCGTCTTGGTCAGCCTTGGCAACGTCTCTCAGGATCGTGGCTTTTGCGATAATCTCGGCCGTCACGTTGATTTTCGGGAACGTGCCGTTTTCAATTGCTTGCCTTACCGCTTCTTTGACCATCCACTTGGCGGAATATGAAAGCCCGCGCGGCACCTCAACGAAAAGATTCCTGTTAATCTTCAATTTACTCATTTGAAAAACCTCAGTTTACGGGCTGCTTCTTGTTTGTGGTGGTCGGCAAGATGCCCGTAACATTTTCCAACCAAAATTCCCCCGTCTTGGTGCCCAAGCCATTGCGCGGTTGTCATAAAATCGATCCCCGTCATCACGCACTGCGACGCGAAGAAATGGCGCATCGTGTGGAACCCAACCCATTCAAGCGCCGCTGTTTTTCGTACGAGTTTGAGCGACTCGCGCAGCGTTTTAGCGTGAACGTCGCTGCTCCCGCGCTGTGGCGATGGGAAGAGCCAACTAGTATCCGGCGGTAGCCATGCCTCCAGTTCTTTGAGGAGCGTTTCGAGCTCGGGCGAGAAATCGACAGCGCGTGATCTGTTGTTCTTCGAGGCGCAATCAGCGCCGACAGTCACGAATCGCCGCTCAAAATTTACGTCACGGCGCGCAACGCATAGCGCCTCTTGCTCGCGCGCGCCGGTGAGCGCCAGGAACCGCAGATAAAAACGCAGCTCCGCACTGTTCCTGATCGTTTCATCGGCCGCTGCACCGATCAACGCTTCAAATTGTTCCTTTGTTAGCAGCTGCCGTTTCGGCACCGGCCGGTGAGGCAGCGCTTTCAGGCCACCACCGTGCCGCGGTGAAAAAAACTGCATGATGTTGTCGACGTGTCCGCAAAGCTTTGCGTAGCTCAGCACTTGGCGCAGTGCGATTACGTCCAGGTTAACGGTGCGCGCTGAAACTGGTTTGCCGGTCGATCTCCTCTTCTCACTCAATCGGATCCGCCGATAATTATCCACCATTTTGAGCGAGATTTTCTCGAGGCTAAGCGCGCCGATGTGCTTGATCCATCGTTCAATCGCCTGTCGCTGGCTGTACTGTGTGCGCGGTTTCTTTTGCGTGAACGCCGGACTCGAATAATACTCGCGGGCAAACGATTCGAAGGTCGGCCGGCGACCGGGCAACCGCAGACGGTTTTCAAGCCGCTCGGTTCGTTTGCGCTCCAGCTCGGCACGTGCGGTTGTTAGATCCACAGCGGCCAGCGGCAAGCGCCGCGGCACGCTCCGGCCGTTGCCAACGTCGACGCGAAGCTGCGCGTAGTAACGTTCGCCCCGCTTCCACAGCCCGCGAACTTTACGGTTGCGCGAGTCGAATACCGTCTCAAACTTCGGTCGCGTGATGACGGTCTGTTGCGTCTGCGTTGCGTCGTCGTTCACTACATTTCGCGCCGTGTCAAAAATAGCGGGTCGCGAAACTGCACTGGACGTTGTAGCACAATTTTGTAGCAACGGAGGGTCTGCGCGCATGTTTGCCGATGTGGCGAAATGGTATACGCAACGGACTTAAAATCCGTTGGGCCGTAACAGGCCCGTGCCGGTTCGAGTCCGGCCATCGGCAATCACCAAGACGGCAAAGCAAGAAGGACAGGATTAAATGGATTTATTGGATTCGAATTTCCTTAATCCCTTCAATCTTGTAAATCCTGTCTAAAAATGGAGCATCCGCTTTTCATTCCGTTGATTCTCGGTACGGCGCGCCAGGGACGCGAAAGCGAGCGCGCGGCGCGATTGGTTTTTGAACGGGCGAAAAACCGCACAGGCGTGGAAACGGAATTCATTGACGTGCGTACGTTGCCAATGCGGGTCGATGATGCCGGCGAGCAAATGAAAGACCCGAAATTTGCATCGACGATCGAGCGTTGCGACGGCCTCATCATCGTGACACCGGAATACAATCATGGCTATCCTGGATTACTGAAACACGCGCTGGATATGTGCTTGAAAGAATACATTCACAAAGCGGTTGGCATTTGTGGGGTCTCGGCCGGCTCGTTCGGCGGTGCGCGCGTCATCGAAAGTTTGTTACCCGTGATGCGCGAGCTCGGCCTGGTGACCATTTTTGAAGATGTGAATTTCGGGAAGATCGGGACACTCTTCGATGAGCGTGGCAATTTGCTCGATGAGAATTATATCAGGCGTGTGGACAAATTTCTCGATGAACTGATCTGGATGGCGCACGTGCTTCGACACGGGCGTGAAAGCGTCGCGCGGTCTGACTAGAACACGACAGAATTTACAGGCTCAAGAGGATGAGAAGAGATTGCTAGCTGATTGAATCCAGCAAAATCCTGTTACTGCTGCCTATTAAATGATGAGAGATTCTGTCGCGGCGCGGATGGCGCGATTGGGCGTACGCGATGCTGATCTGGAGGAGATGTTTGCACGGTCCAGCGGGCCGGGCGGGCAGAACGTAAACAAGGTGGCGACTGCGGTGACATTACGGCATTGGCCAAGCGGAATCAGCGTGACCGTGCAAGATTCGCGGTCCCAAGCGCAAAATCGAAAGCTCGCGCGCGAGCGATTGCTCGACGCGATCGAACAGGCTTACAAAAAGCGACGCGCCGCTGAGATCGCGCGCCGGGAAAGAGAACGGCGAAGGAAATCGCCCCGTCCCCCTAGGCTTAAGAAGAAAATTCTCGAAACGAAACGCAAGCGCGGCGAACTCAAGAGACAACGCGCGAAAATAGAGATGTAACTGCGAGCTGCGTGAGGTGAATCGGCCGCTCCACGGGCGATGCTAAAGAATGGCGCCGAGGACGCATTATTTTAACATCGAGCAATGGACTGCTCGATCCACCCTTAGCACATGAAAAAATTGAATCTTGGGATCGTCGGGACGGGTTGGCCTGGACAGCAGCACGCGTTAGCCATGCGCGCAATTCGCCAAGCAAATCTCTATGCCTGCGCCGACCTTGATAAGACGCGTCGAACCGAGTTCGAAAAGGAATACGCGCCGGAGAAAAGCTACGCTAGCTATGAAGAACTCCTGCAAGATCGACGTGTGGACGCGGCGATCATTTGTTTGCCAAACTTTTTGCATTTCCCGGCTTCGCTCGCCGCGCTCGAGGCTGGGAAGCATGTGCTTTGCGAAAAGCCGCCGACGCGGAATGCGGCGGAAATGAAAGTGCTGCGGGAAGAAGCAGCGCGACGAAAACTGATTTACTATTTTGGCCGGCAGTTTCGTTTCACCCCGGCGATGCGCGCAGCCAAGAACGTGATCGAAGCAGGCCACCTAGGCAACATTTACTACGCAAAAGCGATATTCGTGCGCTCGCGCGGAATTCCGGTCGGGATTGGGCATTGGTTCACGGAAAAGAAACGCTCCGGCGGCGGCGCGTTGATTGACATCGGCATTCACGCACTCGACGCGGTTTGGTATTTGATGGGCACGCCGCGGCCAATGTCGATCAGTGCAAAAGTTTTTCGAAACTTCGCGCACTTAGCGAACGTGCCGATGTTCGATGTCGAGGACGCAGCATATGCGTTCATTCGATTCGCGAACGACGCCGTGGTCCATCTGGAGACTTCGTGGGCGGGCAACCTGACCGACGACATCCCGCCGCGAAAATATTTCGGACAGGAGTTGGTCAATTCCACGATTTACGGAACGAAAGGTTCGGTGCGGTTAAAGCCGCTGACGCTTTTCGAAGATCGAGATGGTGAAATTGTCGCGGTACCGCTTGATGCGGCCGAGAACGAGCCGAGTGGGTTCGAATTGCAGTTGCGGAATTTTTTAGAAGCGATCGCCGGCGATGCGGAACCGGTCAACAACGCCGAGCAAGCCGTCGCCTTGATGGAAATCATCGACGGTGTTTATGCGTCGAGCGAATTGGGCCGCGAGGTGCCGATCGCGTAGCCCATAAGTACTCACTCTAATAGATCCGTGGAAGAAATTTGCGGCGAACTGTTCTTGGCAGTAAATGTCAAATCTTATGATGAAAAAATCCATTCTCCTTATGGCAGTCGTCTCTTTGGGCGCGATCCTCCTGACTTCTTGCGCCTCTGAACGACCTGTAACTTCGACAACGACGCAAACACGCGAAACGACGGTGACGCAGCCAGCGGCGACGACGACCACCACAACACACGCTACGACAGGCTATTAGCAGCGACAATCGGGTTGGTGTTGAAAAGGACTTGCGGCGGGCGAGCCCCTTTCTGTGGCGCGACCGTTGGCTTGCGGCGAATCAGCGCGCAGGCGAGACGGTCGCGTTACTTGTTTTCCACCGGGGCGGTCTCGCTGGCATTTTCTTCTTCGGCTTGACTAACGACCGGCGCGATAGCCTGGAGTTTTTCGTTCTCGCGCAGATTCATCAACTTCACACCCATGGTGTTTCGGCCGACGACGCGAATTTCTTTCACGCGCGTGCGGACCATTTGGCCTTTGTTCGTGATCAACATGATCCCGTCGCTTTCGCGAACGGTGAGCGCCCCGACGACATCGCCGGTTTTTTCGCCAGTCTTCATGGTGATGATGCCTTTGCCGCCGCGTGATTGCCGGCGGTAATCATCGAACGGCGTACGTTTGCCGATTCCGTTTTCACCGGCGACCAAGAGCATCGCGTCAGAGTCGACAATCGCGATCGCGACGACGTGATCTTTCTTGTCCGGACGAATTCCCCAAACGCCAACAGTGTTTCGCCCTTGATCGCGCAATTGCTCCTCGTGAAATCGCAGGCTCATTCCATCTTTGGTTATGAGGACGATCTCGTTATCGCCGTTCGTTAACTTTGCATCGATGAGGCAGTCGTCCTGTTCGATCTGAATGGCGATGATGCCACCTTTGCGAACGTTGCGGTAATCCGAAAGGTTTGATTTCTTCACGATGCCGGAGCGCGTTGCGAAAACGATGTGTAAATTTTCATCCCAGGTTTGATCGACAGCGCCCGCGCCAGTGCCAGACTTCTTCGATTGGACTCGGATCGTGGCCGCGATTTTTTCATCGGCCCGCAACTCTAAAATATTCACGATAGAACGTCCCTTGGCCGCGCGTCCCATCTCGGGAATCTCGTAAACCTTTTCGACATAAGCGCGTCCTGATTCCGTGAAGAACATCAGATAATCGTGGGTAGTGGCGGTGAACAGATGCTCGACGAAGTCGCCCTCCTCTTCCTCAGTCGCGCCTTCGCGTGTGGACATGCCGATGACACCTTTGCCACCGCGGCGTTGCGCGCGAAATGCGCTTACCGCGGTGCGTTTGATGAACCCGCCGTGGGTGATGCTGATAATGCAACCCTCGTTCGCGATGAGGTCCTCCATGTTGATCTCGGCCTCGTCGGCTGCGATCTCGGTCAAGCGCGGCGAGCCGTACTTGTCGCGAATTTCGCGCAACTCCTTCTTGATGATGCTGAAAACGCGCTGCTCTTTCGCCAGAATATCGCGTAGGTCTTTGATCGACTCGATCACTTCCTTGTATTCTCTGTCGATCTTCTCGCGCTCGAGGCCGGTGAGTTGATAAAGGCGAAGATCGAGAATCTGATTCGCCTGGTGCTCGCTAAAAGCGTAGCGGCCTTCCACCAATCGCGCTGGGTTGCGGATAATGATGCCAATTTGCTCGACCTGCCGTTTCGTAAATTCGAAGGCGAGCAATTTGACGCGCGCTTCGTCGCGATCGGTCGATCCACGAATGATCCGAATGAATTCGTCGAGATTTTTGAGCGCAATCAAGTAACCCTCGAGCGTTTCGGCGCGCTCTTCCGCCTTGCGCAATTCGAAACGCGTCCGACGCAACACGACCTCGCGGCGGTGTTCGACGTAAGCGGCGTTGGCTTCCTTGAGCGAGAGCAGTTTGGGCCGGCCATGATCGATCGCCAGCATGATCACAGCGAACGAGCTTTCCAGCGCGGTGTGTTTATAAAGATTGTTGATGACGATCTTCGGATTGGCGTCGCGTTTGAGCTCGATCACCACGCGCGTATTCTCGTCCGATTCATCGCGGATGGCGCTGACGTCACCGAGCACTTTTTCATTTACCAACTCGGCGATCCGTTCCACCAACGTCGCGCGGTTTACATTGAACGGAATTTCAGTAACGACGATCTGTTCTCTCCCGCCTTTGAGTTCCTCGACGCCCGCTTTGCCGCGCACTTTCATACTGCCGCGGCCTTCCTTTAGAGTACTGTTTGATTCCCGCGTCGCCGCATATTGTGCAACCGGTAGGAAAATCCGGCCCCTTTACAATTTTCATCAGCTCTTCGAGCGTGATTTCGGGCTTGTCGATCTGTGCGCAAATTCCATCGACAACTTCAACGAGATTGTGCGGTGGAATATTTGTCGCCATGCCGACGGCGATACCGGTGCCGCCATTGACAAGAAGATTAGGGAACGCCGCAGGAAAAACGGTCGGCTCAGTGCGCGTTTCGTCGTAATTGGGAACGAAATCGACCGTGTCCTTGTCCATGTCGGTCATGAGCGCCGCGCCGAGATGCGTCATTCGCGCTTCGGTGTAGCGCATGGCCGCGGGCGGATCGCCTTCGACCGAACCAAAGTTTCCCTGACCATCGACCAGCCGTTCGCGCATCGCCCACGGCTGCGCCATGTGCACGAGCGTAGGGTAGATGACCGCTTCGCCGTGTGGATGATAATTACCGCTCGTGTCGCCGCAGATTTTCGCGCATTTACGGTGTTGCCGCCCCGGAAAGAGCGACAAATCATGCATCGCGTAGAGAATTCTTCTCTGCGAAGGCTTCAATCCATCGCGCGCATCCGGCAACGCGCGCGAAATGATAACCGACATCGAGTAATCGAGAAACGACCTCGACACTTCCTCGGCCACATTTACTGGCTCAACTTTTTCGTTTGGATTTAACACAGGTCTTCAGTGACGAATGACGAATGAATGACGAAGCCCGACTGAGGATGGGCGAGGCTATGCGCCTGTTGATCTTTGCTTCGACATTCGTCATTTCTCAAACATCCAGGTTGCGCACGTTGAGCGCGTTGTCCTCGATGAATTGGCGGCGCGGCTCGACAACGTCGCCCATTAAGATTGTAAACATCTTGTCGGCATCGACCGCGTTGTCCTCGTTAAGATCGACCTTGAGCAGTTTACGCTTCTCCGGGTTCATCGTGGTCTCGAACAATTCCTTGGCGTTCATTTCGCCGAGACCCTTGAAACGTTTGATCTGCACGCCCCGCCGGCCGATGTCCAAAATCTTCTGGAGAATTTCTGGAATCGAAAGGAGCGGATGCGTAACGGCTTTTTCGCCTTCGCCTTCGATTAGCTCGAAAATCGGTCGATCGCTCGCCGCGTAGTGGTCCACTTTCAGGCCCTTGCGGGCGAGTTCGGCGATTAGTTTCTGAATCGCAGCCGATTCATGCAGCTCCACCAGTTTGCCGCGCCGTCGAATACCATTTGCTCGCGACGGCGCTTGAGCTTCGCCCAGCGGAAGAAGCTCTTGCTCCATCTGCGTGTCGAACAAATTAAGATCGAGATTCGCTTCGTGGAATTTCCGGACTGCCTTCTCGTCGTGAAAATAATGTACGGTCTCATCGTTGCCCTCGCGCACCTTCACTAAATACGACGGCAGCTTGCCGGTCTTGGAATTACGCTCCTCGAGATAAGCCTCGAAATCCCCGCCGTGCCGCCGCACTGACTCGCTCAGCTTCGCCAGTCTCTCCAACGACTCGAGAATGTCCTTCAACTGCGCCGCCGTAATTTCCTTTTCGTCAGCGAGGTTTTTCAGGCGGACGTCCTCCGCGCCAAGCGTGATGAGGATTTTGTTCAGCTGCACGTCATCATCGACATATTCTTCGCGCTTCTTCCGCTTGATCTGATAGAGCGGCGGCTGCGCGATGTAGATTTTGCCCGCGCGCACCAACTCGGTCATTTGCCGGAAGAAAAACGTCAGCAACAGTGTGCGAATATGCGATCCGTCCACGTCCGCGTCCGTCATGATGATGATGCGCCCGTAGCGCAGCTTCGACATGTCGAATTGTCCTTCGTCCTTGCCGTTGCCGGCGCCGTCTTCGTCCTTCGGCTTGCCGATGCCCGCGCCGATCGCCGTGATCATTGCCTGAATCTCGTTGTTTTTCAGGAACTGGTCCTCACGTGCTTTCTCGACGTTGATCAACTTTCCGCGAATCGGCAGGATCGCTTGATAACGCCGGTCGCGCCCTTGCTTGGCCGAGCCGCCGGCTGAATCGCCTTCGACAATGTAAAGCTCGGTTAATTCCGGATCGCGCTCCGAGCAGTCCGCCAGTTTCCCTGGCAATCCGCCGCCGGTGAGCGCCCCTTTGCGAATTGTCTCGCGCGCTTTGCGAGCCGCCTCGCGGGCGCGCGCGGCGGTCAACACTTTGTCGAAGATGCGCCGCGCAATCGGTGGGTTCTTGTCGAAATAAGTCATTAACCCGTCGTAAACGGCCGAGTTCACGATGCCGTCGATCTCGGTATTGACGAGCTTCACCTTCGTCTGCGATTCGAATCGCGGATTCGGCAGTTTGATGCTGAGCACTGCGATCAAACCTTCGCGCACGTCGTCTCCGGAAAGCGAAGGATCCTTCTCCTTCAGCAGATTGCTTTGTTTGGCGTATTGATTGACGGCGCGGGTCAGCGCGGTTCGGAATCCGGTCAAATGCGTACCGCCGTCCGGATTCGGAATCGAATTCGCAAACGGCAAAATCTGATCGTTGTAGCTGTCGTTGTATTGCAGCACAACATCGACAAATACTTCGTCGCGCTGCCGGGAAATCATGATCGGCTTCGGATGCAACACTTGTTTGTTCTCGCCGAGCTGTTTTACGAACTCTTCGATACCGTGCTTATAGAGGAACGTTTCTCTCCTCGGCGTCGCGCCGCGCTCATCCGTGAGCGCGATTTCCAAGCTGGGATTCAGAAATGCCAGCTCTCGCAGCCGCGTCGCAAGCCGTTCGAACTTAAATTCGGTCGTGATCGTAAAGATTTCCGGATCGGGCAAAAACGTAACGAGTGTGCCCGTGATCCTCTTGTTCTTGAGGTCGCCAATAACAGTGAGTTTTTCGGTCGTTTTCCCTTTGGCGAATGCCATGTGATAAACCTTGCCGTCCCGCGACACCTCCACTTTGAACCATTCCGAAAGCGCATTTGTGCATTTGGCGCCGACGCCGTGCAATCCGCCGGAATACTTGTAAGCGCCCTGGCCGAATTTTCCGCCGGCGTGCAAATTTGTCAGCACCAACTCGACCGCCGGCATCTTCCATTTCGGATGAATATCGACCGGAATGCCGCGCCCATTGTCGCGTACGGACACGCTGCCATCGACATGCACAATCACTTCGATCTTGTCGCAAAGCCCGGCCAGATGTTCGTCGATCGAGTTATCGACGACTTCGTAAACCATGTGATGCAGACCGCGCTCATCCGGGTCGCCGATGTACATACCGGGGCGTTTCCGGACCGCTTCCAGACCTTCCAGTTTATCGATCTGCGCGGCATCGTATTTTTGTGCAGCACCGATTCCGGTCGCGCGTTTTTGTATTATTTCTTCTTCCGGAATTCGCGCTTGAGCTTGGGGCATAAATTGGGGTCGCACCACCCTGCAAAAAATTAGCCTGGATAGCCCCAGAAACAACTAATATCTTGTGGTTTCACGAGATTTATTTCCGCAACAGGTTGGAGGCGGCTACCGAGCCAAGCCCACCATGTTGTATTTTTGGAACTCAACTTGACATCGCGACCTTTTACCGTCTTGACCATGCCGTTTCAGGCTCAGAAAATGTCTACTAATGCGCTTCCAAACGCTTCTCGAAGCCCGCTGGATTTTCGCGATCCTGGTTCTTCTCGCACTCGCAAGCTGCCTGGTTAGCGGTTGGTTGTTGCTGCTTTTTCTCGTGGTGATTTGCTACACCGTCTTCTTCTTTCGCGATCCAGATCGCGCGGTGCCCGCAGATCCACACGCGGTCGTCGCGGCCGCTGACGGAACCGTGACGGATATCGCCGAGGTTGAAGAAACCGAGGTTATGAAAACAAAACTGCGTCGCGTCGGAATCTTCTTGTCGATCTTCGACGTCCATACAAATCGCGCGCCGATCGGTGGTCGCGTGGTTTATCGTGAGCATCGACATGGGCTCTGTCTCGATGCGCGCCGGCCCGATTGCTCGGAGAAAAATGAAGCGATGACATGGGCCTTTGAGACTTCGCGCGCTACAATTGTCGTCAGACAACTGACCGGCGCCATTGCGCGACGCATCGTCGCCTGGTCGGACATCGGCGATGAACTCAAAAAAGGCGATCGCTTCGGAATGATTCGCTTCGGCTCGCGAACCGAAGTATATTTGCCGCTTAACGCCAATGTTCTGGTAAAAGTGGGCGATCATGTCGCCGGGGGAGCGACTATTATTGCGCGACTGCCTGATCAATGAGCGAACAACATCCAAAGATTTACCTGCTGCCGAACTTGATGACGGCAGGTAATTTATTTTGTGGGTTCACCGCCACTCTAAAAATTCTTGAGGGAGCGCTGCTTCAAGCGTCAAATCCCGACGCAGCGGGAGATCTCTTTCACATCGCGATCTGGTTTATTCTCGGTGCCTGTTTTTTTGATCTCCTCGATGGTCGACTGGCGCGGCTCGGCGGACACGACAGCGCCTTTGGGCGAGAATTCGATTCTCTAGCGGATATTGTCTCATTCGGTGTTGCGCCCGCCTTGATGGTTTACCGCATTGTCCTGCAAGAATTTCCGCGCGCTTGCTGGATTATTGCATCTATCTATCTCGCCTGTGGCGCACTTCGCCTGGCGCGCTTCAACTGCCTGGCGGCGAATCATGAAGCGGTCGGCGGCGGCAATGAAAAAAATTTCACTGGGTTTCCCATCCCTGCGGCCGCTGGATTAATCGCCTCGATCACACTTTTCTTACTGTGGCTGGCAGAGGGGGAACATCATCTCGGCAAATGGAAATTCGTTTTGCCACCCCTGATGCTTTTTCTTTCGTTTATGATGTTCAGCCGCTTCCAGTATCCGAGTTTCAAGGCGCTCAGTTGGAAAACAAAGAAATCGATTCCACGCTTTCTCATCATCAGCTTGGTTCTGCTTTTCACGGTGATGAACTACGAATGGATGCCGGCCGTATTGTTTCTTGCCTATTTGCTATATGGATTTCTTCGGCCCTGGTTATCACGCGAATGGCGGCGCGAAATCGAAGAGGAGATCGGCGAAGAAGCACCGATGGAAACCGAAGATATCCCGGCGAAGATCGTCAATATCCGGCGGGAGGCACGCGACGCTGGCGGAAGGCCGTAGGGCGATTAATAAAGCAGTGATCCGTGAATGGTGATAGGTGATAAGACTAATTCACTGATCACAGATCACCATTCACTGTTTCAGGCTTTGATCTCGACGGTTGGTCACCGTCTTGAAATTCCACTATAGTGCCTGGAAGCTGCGAAGCACATGGCCGTTAAGTCGAAATCCGATCGCCATCTGGAGATTGCGCATGTCTTGTTCATCGACGTGGTGGGCTATTCGAAGCTGCTCGTCAACGAGCAGCGCGAAATCTTGCAACAACTCAATCAATTCGTGCGAAAAACCCCTCAGTTCCGTAAGAGCGAACGCGGCGGTGAACTGATCCGCATCCCGTCGGGTGATGGCATGGCGCTGGTCTTCTTCCACAGTCCGGAAGAACCAGTCCAATGCGCGTTGGAAATAGCGCGGGCGGTGCGAAACGACCCAAAAATTCACCTGCGCATGGGAGTGCATAGCGGTCCGATCGATCAGATCGAGGATGTTAATGGCAGATCAAATGTTGCTGGAGTGGGAATTAATCTCGCCCAGCGCCTGATGGATTGCGGCGATGCTGGTCACATCCTGGTCTCAAAGCGCGTGGCCGACGATCTTGCCCAAGACAGCCTTTGGCAGCCGCTCTTGCACGAGCTTGGCGAAATTGAGGTGAAGCACGGCGTGAAGCTTGGGATTGTGAGCCTTTACACAGCGGAACTCGGAAATTCGCAACCGCCCGAGAAACTGTCTCACATTGCAGCTGCTGCTCCGAAACTCCCGAGTGTCCCATCCGCACAAAAAAGCATCGCCGTCCTTGCCTTTGTCAACATGAGCAACGATCCGGAGAACGAATTTTTCAGCGACGGCATTGGCGAGGAGATCATCAACGCGCTGACGAAAATCAAAGCGCTTCGGGTGGCGTCTCGGACATCCTCATTTGCGTTTAAGGGAAAAAACGAGGACATCGGCGAGGTCGGGCGCAAGCTAAAGGTAAACACTGTGCTTGAAGGCAGCGTGCGCAAAGCGGGCGATCGGCTGCGCGTGACTGCGCAGCTCATCAATGTTGCCGACGGCTACCATTTGTGGTCGGAGCGCTACGACCGGCAGCTCGAGGATGTCTTCGAGATTCAGGATCAGATCGCAGAGAACATCGTACGTGCATTGCGTGTGGTGTTAGGTGAGGACGAGAAGCGCGCACTTGAAAAAACACCCACCGAAAACGTGCAGGCCTACGAGTATTATCTCCGTGGCCGCCAAATCCACCATCAGCTGCGCCGCTCCGCCTTGCAATATGCACGGCGAATGTTTGAGCGCGCGATCGAGATCGACCCGAACTTCGCGCGCGCGCATGCCGGCATTGCCGACTGCAGTCGTTTCTTTACATATACGGGGATGCGAGCAAGGCCAACCTCGAAGCTGCGAACATGTCGAGTCAAAGGGCCCTTGAGCTCGATCCGTCTAGCGCTGAGGCGCATACGTCCCGCGCGCTCGCCTTGACACTGCATCGCCGTTACCAGGAGGCGCGCGTCGAATTCGAGGCCGCGCTTCGGCTAAATCCCATGCTGTATGAGGCGCACTATTTTTATGCGCGCTCATATCTTACTGAGGGCAAATTTGAGGAAGCGGTGTCACACTACCGCGATGCCTGGCGTGTGCGACCCGAGGATTACCAGGCGATTTACTTGTCGGTCGACCCGCTTGCGACGCTAGGCCGTCATGACGAAGTGCGAGAAGCCGCACAACAGGCGCTCAAGCTGGCCGACGCGCATTTAGAGCTCAACCCGGATGACGCACGCGCATGGTATCTCATGCGCTTCGGCCTTGGTCCGATTGGGTCGAGCTGAAGAGGCACTGGAAAGGGCGCGGCGAGCATCCGCAATTGATCCCGAAGATGCGGGCGTGTTGTACAATGTGGCGTGCACCTACGCGCTGGCGGGTTCGAGCAGTGAAGCGTTGGATTATTTGGACAGAGCGATCCAGAATGGATTCGGACAGCGCGAGTGGATGGAGCACGATTCGGGCTTGGATTCCATACGCGGCGAGCCGCGATTCCAAGCACTGCTGCGAAAACTTTAATGCCTAGAATTCATCTCAATCGGCAATGGGTGCGTTAAGCTGTGGCGCAGTCACCGATGTCAATCATCTGACAAATACCGAAATCAACATCGCCGGGCGGTGATGGCGATGACGCTGTTCGCATTCTGATTTCAAAACGCTTCGCCGGCCGTGACTGTGCCCGTTTTCATGATGCTCTCGACAGTCGGTCGCCGCCTTGAGATTGTAATGATAAGATGGGACCGTGAAGCACATGGCCGCTAAGTTGAAATCCGATCGCCACTCTTTCAAATTGGCGTGAAGCAAACTGCGAGTGTGAGGTTCCTCGCTCCACTCGGAATGACAGGACGATGATTAAGCGCCGCGATTTAATTGCGCCAGAATTTCGGGGTCGCGCACGTCAGCCCATTCGCCACTTAGTTCCAGCGCTTTCACCTTTTTGCCCGACAGCGCGAGATCGCGAATGGCATCGGTTAACTCGTATTCTCCGCGCGCGGATGGTTCCAGTTTTGCTGTGAACTCGAAGATGCTCGGGCAGAACGTATAAACGCCCGCGTTGTACCATGGGCTGGTCGGCTCTCCCGGGTTCGGTTTCTCGCGCAGATCGACAAGTTCCATTTGTTCGTTAACAAATACCGCGCCGCCCTTACTTACGTTCTCATTACGCTTCACGGTGATGATCGCTTCAACATCATCCGGAAGGTCGACAATGCGTTTGTAGTTTGCCGGATCGACCAAGATATCGCCGTAACTCAAAATGAAAGACGAATTGGCGGCAAAATCACGGGCCAGATCGACAACTCGACCTGTTCCGTCCTGCACGATTTGCGTCGCGTAATTAATCCGCAGGCCAAAGCACGTGCCATCGCCAAAGTACTCTCGAACGGTCTCACCGTGATAACCGACAATGATTAAGAAATTCCTAATTCCCGCCCTCTGTAATCCTTCGACGATATGCAGGAGAATTGGCTTTCCGCCTACTTTCAGCATCGGTTTCGGAAGATCGGTCGTAAGTTCGCGCATGCGCGTGCCGCGCCCGGCTGCGAGCAGAACTGCTCTGTCGATTCGGGTCATCAATTGTGATTAGCACCGACTCGCGGCGGCGTCGATTCGTCTGAGAAATCGTCGCCGCGCATCATGCTGGGGAGCACAGGCTGCTAGCCTGTAGCATTCGGCCGCTGCGCCGAATGCATTTGATACCTTAACGCGCGAGATGGCAAAAGCAGTTCGCGGGCAAGCTGCCGCGAACTACAGGCCAGCGGCCTGTTCTCCTCAGAAAAACGTCGCAATCCACCTTTGCATTGAAATCCGTGCCGCGCTCGCTCACAGTCGCGCTGATGGCTGCTTTGCAATTTCTCGGCAAATACCGCGAGACCGGTCTCCTTTTAATTCGCGCCAGTCTGGGGTTGATCTTCATCATTCTAATCGCGCCGGTTTTGTGGAACGGGCAGGGGAGCTGGGAACACTTTGGAAGCGCGATGCGGCATCTCGATTTTCATTCACACTACAAATTCTGGGGATTTCTCGGCGCGCTACTCGGTTGCGCCGGCGGTGTTCTAATGATCCTCGGTCTATTTTTCCGGATCGGCGTGTTGTTCGCGCTGGCCGTGACGGTAGTTCATTTGATCGTCGTTTGGGGCAGCCGTGGCGATTTTCACACGCGAATTCCCGCACTCGAGATGACGATCTTGCTGTTGAGTTTGCTCTTCATCGGGCCGGGGAAGTACAGCGTCGACAAGGGGTAATGAATTGTGATCAGTGATAGGTGAATGGTGGCACTCGCCAATCCCATTCACTATTGACTTTTTTTCTCTGTTACGATGAGCGCAGGGAGATTGGCTTGCTTAATCATTCCACTGACTCTCGCGACATCTTCCGATTTAATCTGCTGCCACTTCTTCAACTGCTCATCGAGCTGCCCGCTGAGCATTTGGAAAATATTCAATTGGGACTTGGTCGGCGCCGTGTCGCCAGCGTCGATCACGTGACTGAACGCGTCGAAACGCTCGTTGAGCATACTCGGAAAAGCGAGGTTGGCTTCCGAACCTTTCATATTAACCTGGATAAGCTGTTGCTCGACGGCCGACATTTTGTGTTCGAGTCCGTCGGCGGCATCGAATGCAGGCTTGAGTCGCTGGTCGTCGCCGAAACGCGTGTGCAAATCCTTAATCTGCGACCTGAGGTCGCGAATTTCATTGACTGCCTGGTGGAGCTGCGAAATGCGATCATTCACTTGCACGGCCAGCGCAAATTGCTTTTGCAAGGCGGATTCTGCTCCTTTCGTCCGCGGATCGATGGCAAGATGTAACGGTGCGGTCTGCGATTTCCCGCCGACCGTGAGTTTGACCTGATAATCGCCTGGCAAAGCCAGGGGACCTTTCGGACCGTTGCCGGAATAAAACGCGCCGGGGATTTGAATAGGATCGTCGTAACGCAAATCCCAGGCGAAGCGATTCATTCCCTCGTTTGCCGGAATCGTCTTCACGCGCGCGACGCGATCGGGCCATTCTGGAGGTTGTTCGCCGTCCTTTCTCTCTTTGCTGGAGAGGTGCCTAACGAGTTTACCCTGCGTACCGATAATATCGAGCGTGACTTCGTCCTGCGGAGTGGTTTTTAGGTAATAATTGATGATCGCTCCGGGCGGCGGATTGTCCCCAACTGGCTGGCGTTTGTCGAATTCCTCCGGGTAATGCAACCGCAAGGCGATCTGCGGTTGATAAAGAATCACGTCTGCCGTAGCGGATGGCGCGTTTACTTGTCGCAGCGGCGTAACGTCATCCAGGACCCAAAACGAGCGGCCGTGCGTTGCGACTACCAAATCGTCGTCTTTGATCACGAGATCGTGAATCGGCGACGGCGGCAGATTCAATTTGAGGGGTTGCCAGTGCGAGCCATCGTCGAACGAAACAAAAACGCCGTGCTCAGTGCCCGCGTAAAGCAAGTCACGCTTTTTCGGATCTTCACGGACCGCGTGCACATACGCTCCGTCTGGAATCCCGTTTACAGTCGTGCTCCAACTTTTGCCGAGATCGGTCGTCTTGAAGATGTACGGCTTGAAGTCGTCGAGTTTATGTCGGTCCACCGCCAGGTAAGCAGTGTTTCCATCGTGCGGGGAGGCTTCGATAAGATCGACGGTGCTCCATTCGGGCATTTTCGGGGTGACGTTCGACCAATTCTTGCCGTCGTCAGTCGTGACCTGCACGAGACCGTCGTCGGTTCCAGCCCAAAGCGTTCCTTGTTTCACGGGCGACTCGGCCAACGCAAAAATCGTGTCGTAATATTCAACCGAAGTGATGTCGTGTGTGAGCGGTCCGCCGCTCGGCTGCTGTTTGCTTTTGTCGTTCCGCGTCAGATCGCCGCTAATTTGCGTCCAGCTTTGGCCGTGATCGGTCGATTTGAAAACGCACTCTGCCGCGGTGTAAATCGTGTCAGGATTGTGCGGCGAGAGCATGAGCGGCGAGACCCATTGGAAACGATGGACAAGATCGACAGCACCGTGTCCGGAGTTGTCGAGCGGTACCGGGCTGATGTCTTGGGTCTCGCCTTTGTTTTTGTCGTAGCGAACCGCATAGCCTTCACTATTTGAATAAATGATGTGCCAGTCACGTGGATCGGGTACAACGAACCCGCACTCGCCATCGCCCGCGACAAACCAGTTTTCGCGTCCGATCACACCCGAATCACTGCGGCTGGCAATTCCGACATTCGAGTTGTCTTGTTGCGCGCCATAAATGTGATACGGAAAGGCGTTGTCCACTGCGACATGATAAAATTGCGCGGTGGGCTGATTTTCTTGTGTCGTCCAGGTCTTACCGCCATCAGTGGAAATGCTGACGCCGCCATCGCTGGTGTTGCCGATGCGGTCCGGATTTGTCGGATCAATCCACAGCCCGTGATGATCCCCATGTCGCGCCGGAAGCAGCGTGAAGTTTTTTCCGCCATCGACCGAACGAAACAATCCGGTATTCACGAGATAAACCGTGTCCGCTGATTTTGGATCGGCGTAAGCTTTGCTGAAATACCAGGCGCGCTGTCGGAAACGGCCGTCCTCATTGACCCTGGTCCAATGTTGGCCGGCATCGTCAGAGCGATACAAGCCGCCGTCTTTTGCTTCGATAATCGCATATACGCGGTTGGAATCGGCCCCCGAAACAGCGACGCCGATCTTTCCGAGAATTCCATCCGGTAATCCGTTTCCCTCAAGCTGCTTCCAGGTCACGCCATTGTCCTCCGAACGATAAAGCCCGCTCCCGGGTCCGCCGCTCGAGAAAAACCACGGTTGCCGCCGCGTCTGCCAGAGCGACGCGAAAATAATGTTTGGATTATGCGGATCGAAAACGACATCGATTCCGCCGGTGTTTTCGTCTTTGCTCAAAACTTTCGTCCAACTCTTCCCGCCGTCACTCGTCCGAAAAATTCCGCGCTCCTGATTCGGTCCAAATGAATGGCCGAGAGCGGCGACCAAAACAACGTCTGCGTTTCTTGGATCAACAATCAGCGCACCAATTTGATGCGAATCTTTCAGTCCGATGTTTTTCCACGTCTTTCCGGCATCGATCGATTTATAAACGCCGATGCCGAAAGTGATGTTGCCGCGTGGCGCTGCCTCGCCCGTGCCCGCGTACACAACGTTGTGGTCGGATGGCGCGACAGCAATCGCGCCAATAGATGAGATATCTTCGTTGTCGAAAAGCGGTGTCCAATTCGCACCGCCATCGACCGTTTTCCATACGCCGCCCGCGACCGCGCCAAAGTAATAAGTGTCCGGCTCGCCAATTACGCCTTCAATCGCCAGTGCGCGGCCGCCCCGAAATGGCCCGATCTGCCGCCACCGCATTCCATTAAACAATTTTTCGTTAATCATGCCGGCTGGGGTCGCCGTCGGGGAGGCAGTGGCCGCACGCGTCGGGGTGGGGGTTGAAATGCCCGGTCCTCCGCCACGCGGCGAGGGACCAACCGCAAACAAGTTCAAGCAAGCAAAAGCGAGAACGATTAAAATGAAGGAAACTACACGCAGGAGCGGCGAAATCATCCGCCTAAAGTGTAAAGCTTAACGTCGGGTTCAACTGGAATCTGACGAGAGATCTCCACCCGGCGGAATGTCGATCTTTATCGTGACTGTCCCCGCACCGTGAGAATGTAAGCGACGACCGCGTCGCGCTGCGTCGGCTGCAAATGGGCACGGCCCGACATTTTTTCGACGAGGCCGGGCCATCGCTTCGAGGAATATTTGGAAATCGGCGGCAGCGAATGACAGTCTATGCAACGGCTGACGAAGAGATTGCGCCCTTCGGTTAAGGATTGCGCGTCAACGTCCTTGCTGAGCATTATCGGAGTCACAGTGGGCGCACTTGACGAAACCGTTTCGCAACTACTGAATGCGGCCAGGATTGATAATAAACCCGCCGCGGCGACCTGTTTCATTTCAAAATGTGTAGCCGGCAATCGTGCGTAGCTGTAGTTCTGGCTCGTTGCCATTCCGCGTTGCCTGCGCCAAAGGTGTAACTGTCATCCACCAGCGGCCGCTGCGAACGGAAAAATTTGGACCAACGAAAAAACTGGCACGCCCGTGATCAGTCCAGTTTGGCAACGCCACTTCATGCAGGCATTCCGTGCCGAGAGAAAAACGCAGGCTCAATTCGTAACTAAGACCCAGCGCTTGCTGCAATTCGCCATCATGTTCCCTCCAACCTGCCCCGTTCCATTCCGCATCGAGCGTCAAATTGTAAGACGCGACGAAGCGTCCAAAATCTTTTTGCGCGATTAATTTCGATTCCAATTCGCCATGGCGGTCGCCGGCCTGGATTTCTTCGTAGGCGGAGAAACCAATCGGATCGGTTAGAGGGTTCGTAAAGTTGTAGATAAGCTCGATGGCGGTGTCGGTGTAACTAACACCATCCGGTCCGTGCGATGACGTGCTGTGGTAGTTCCAGTCGGCCAGGTAAACCGAAACCTGAAAATTGTCGGTGATGCCGAATTCAACCTCATGTCGGAAATCGACTTCGTTGAAATGCGATTCGTTAGGCGGATGCGTTTCCCACGTGAGCCAGTTTTCCGCTTCGATCGCGCCCGGCGGTGTCGTCGTTGCCTCATAAACAAAAGTGAAACGGCGCGCTCCGCCGAAACAATCGACTGCCGGGACCAAGATCGACAAGACCAAGATCGACAAGGCAAGTTTCCGCATCCGTGCAGTGAGAATTGCTAAACGGGGCCGTTATGGAACTGTTTCGAGTTCCCGAACAACTACCGCGTCTGGCCCCGGTTTTTCGGCCGGAGCGCCTCCGCCCAAGTGGCGCGCCGCATAGTACAGACCCGACCACCAACAGGGCGGCGATCAGTTGGGCGATGATCGTTTCCCGCGTCGGGAACACTGCGAGCCACAGGTTCATCCAGGGTGGAATTAGATTCGCCAGCCAATCGACCCTGGTCGTCGGGATCCAATGGGCGAGTTGCATCTCCTGCGCTTGCTCGCCCACCATCACTAGCAGAACCACGCCGAGCAAAATACCGGTCGTGATGAGCATCTTTCGATAGGGAAGGCGTTGCTGCAAAACGAAGGTGAGGACCGCGACAATGGCCGAGAGCGCGATCCCAAGAAGCGCTCCCTTGAAAACAACGCCGCCGCCGAAACGCAGATTATAGCTTTGCAAAAACAGCACCACCTCGAATCCTTCGCGATAGAGCGAGGTGAACCCGAGCAGGATCAATCCCCACCACAATCGCGCGTGCGAGATTTCCGCAGCCGCACCGTTGGCCAGCAGCGCTTTGCGGCGGCGATTGTGCGCCCGAATCCACCCGCCCCAGTAAATCTTGTGGAAAAACCAGTTCATGATTACGAGCAGCACAATCACTGCGAGAAGCCCGGTGGCCGCTTGCAAATCGAGTGCCGGCATGCTCTCACTCAGCGAGCCGACAATTCCAACCGCGATGCACCAGGTAATCAACGTCGCCAAAAACGCGAAGCCTGCGCCGGTTGCGACCGGACGACGCAGGATTTTTTTTGCGCCCGTCATACTGGCGGTGATCGCGGCCAGAACGAGAATGCATTCGAGCCCTTCGCGAAACACGAGCACGCCGATGTCCAGAGATGCCACCGCAGCACTCGTGTGCGACAGCGTCGGATCAGGTGCGCCGTGCGCGGTTACGCCTTGCCAGAACATGATGGCGACCACCCCGAGCGCGGCCAGGAAAATTGCGACACCAAAGGCAAGCCGAACCAATGGATGATGTGACGAGGTTGCGGTCACGCTAAAATCCTATCATACGAACAAGAGGATCGCTGACGGTCGCTTGCTTTTTTTTAGCGGCGATTTGCAAGCGGAAAGAGATCTCGCAAAGGCTGATTGATCGCGCTGTTTGGCCAGTGTGTCGCCCGCTTCGATTTGCGAGCTTCGGTCCGAGCCGGACTGGCATTTGTCTGCGCGGCTCAGGATGACAGAGCGGGCGTAAGCGTCGACGTTGTAACGTTTCAGCGGTTTAACCTCTCAGCATGTTCGTCGATCGGATAAAAATTTTTGCGCAAGCCGGCTAATGGCGGGCGAGGCTGTGTGAGTTTTCGGCGCGAAAAATTCGTGCCGAAAGGTGGACCCGATGGCGGTGACGGCGGGCGCGGCGGCGACGTAGTTCTGCGCGCGGACCGACATGTGGACAACCTAACGAATCTTTTTTATGAGCCGATCATCAAGGCGAAGAGCGGCGGGCATGGAATGGGAAAGAAGATGTATGGGCGCTCGGCCCAACCGAAGATCGTGAAGGTGCCGGTGGGGACGATGGTTTATCGGACTGACGAAGAGAAACATCGAACGTCGAACATCAAACACCGAACATCGAATCCGGTCATCCTGAGCGAAGTCGAAGGATCCCGTGATGCTGACTCGAAGCTAACGCCGCGGGATTCCTCCACTTCGCTCGGAATGATAGCGCCAATTGTCGATCTTACGCGGGACGGTCAGGAATTCGTGCTCTGTCGCGGGGGCGCTGGCGGGAAAGGAAACGTGCATTTCAAGAGTTCGCGCAATCGCGCGCCGCGCCAATACACCGAAGGCGAGGAAGGCGAGCAGGGACACTTTCTGCTCGAGCTACGCACGATCGCGGATGCGGGGCTGGTCGGTTATCCGAACGCGGGAAAATCGACGCTGCTGCGAAAAATCTCCGCAGCGCGACCGAAAGTTGCGCCGTATCCATTCACGACCCTGCATCCAATCATCGGCGTGGTGGAGTTTTCGGGTTATCGCCGGGCGACTGTCGCGGATATTCCCGGTTTGATCGAAGGCGCCCATCGCGGGTTGGGACTTGGTCACGAATTTTTGCGACACATCACGCGCTGCCGCATTTTTCTGTTCGTTGTCGATGTTGCGGGAAGTGAAGGCCGTAATCCGATCGAAGATTTACAGAATCTTCGGCGGGAAATCGACCTTTACGATCCGCTACTTTCGCAGCGTCCCTGGTTTGTGATTGCGAACAAAATGGATTTGCCCGGCACGAAGGAGAATTTGAAGGTGCTGCGCGGAAAGTTTCCAAAGATCGACATCGTCCCTGTCTCCGCAGCAAAAGGCGAGGGGATTGAGGATTTGAAGAAGAAATTAGCGAGTTGGCTTGAAATTGTAACCGCGGACGTGTCGTTCGCGGGTGGATCGAGCAGTCCCTTGCTCGATGTTAAAATTGAGGCGGCGGAGCCGCACTAATTGGCATCGTCCGCGGAGCAGCCGATCCACCATCAGCCCGAGCTAAGGCAGGAAATTTCTGGAAACGTGCTTGTCAACCGCGCAAAACCGGCTTTGGTAGGGCGCGCAAAGATTTGTGGCTCGAGCTTCGAGCCCGAGAGGTCACGGGCGGGATGCGCGTGCCACTTTGCGACCAACCGAAATGCGCAGTCGTTATTTCCTATTGTCGATCTTAGCCCTGGCTTGCGGATTTGCTTTCACAACATCGACATTTGCGGCCGAAGCCGAGCCGGCGGTGCCGCTGAAACCGGCGCCGCTTTTTCAGATCGGCAAGTTTGCGATTACAAATTCGATGCTGGTGACGTGGATTGTCGCCGCGGGACTCATTATTTTCGCGCAATTAGCGACGCGAAATATCCAGCCGGTGCCGAGCGGCATCCAAAATTTCTGGGAATGGCTGGTCGAGAGTCTTTACAATTTTCTCGAGAGCATCATCGGCCGCGACTTGGTCAAGAAGACGTTTTGGTTTTTTGCGACCATCTTCATTTTCATTCTGTACGTGAATTGGTTCGGACTCATCCCCGGAGTCGGGACGATCGGCTGGGGACACTACGATGCCAATGGCGTTTTCCATGTCGATCAGCCTCTTCTTCGCGGAGGAAATGCTGATCTCAACATGACGTCGGCGATGGCGGTGACTTTCTTTGTTCTCTGGATTATCTGGGCGATCCAAGCGAACGGGGTGGGCGGATTTCTACTCCACATTTTTGGTCCGAAAGGCGAGACCTCCGGTGTTATGAAGCTGCTCATGGTCGTGATCTTTTTCATGGTGGGCTGGCTCGAGATTGTGTCGATTTTGTTCCGCCCGATCTCGCTCAGCTTTCGACTTTTCGGAAATATTTACGCGGGCGAGAACATGTTGGAAACAATGTCGACGATGGTACCCGCGCTGTCCTGGCTCATCCCGATTCCGTTTTATTTTATGGAGATACTCGTGGGAATCGTGCAAGCGCTGGTTTTTATGCTGTTGACCGCCGTCTTCACGCTTTTGATTGCGCAACATGAACCTGGACACGAGCCACAACATTAAGATTTCGGTCGGCGGGACGCAGTAGGTTTGCGACGCTGGCCAAACAAAAACCCAAAAACAGAAAAATATGATACTACCATTATTGGCAGAGATGAGCGGAAGCATTCACGTGGGACTTGCGGCGATGGGCGCCGGCATTGGCGTCGGCCTGACTGGCCTGGGCGCGGCGTCAGCGGTGGGGCGCAACCCCGGCGCAGCCACGCCAATTCTTGTACAAGCGATTTTGGCGATTGCGTTCACGGAAGCAATCGTCTTCTACGCCCTCTTCTTATTGCCTCACTAAAATCGCGGGCACCGGCGGACGGTTGCGTGCTCCTCGTTTAATTGATATGCCTTCGATTCTGATTCTCGCACAGTCTAGCAGCGGCATTTTGAATTCCGCCAAGGAAACTGCCGAAACGTTCGGCTGGAATCCGTGGTTATTTTTGTCGCAGGTGATCAGCTTCGTGATCGTGGCGTTGCTATTGCGTCGCTTCGCCTACAAACCAATTCTCGGTGTGCTCGAGGAGCGTCGGCGGCGGATTGAGGAAGGATTGTTGAACGCGGAGAAAATTAAAAAAGAACTGGCCGAAGCGGAAAAGCGATACCAGGAGATTCTAGCCAAGGCGAACGCAGACGCTCAGAAGATGATCGACGAGGCACGTGAGAGCAGCGTGCATTTGGCCGAACGTAAAGAGCAAGAAGCGATCGCTGCCGCCGAGCAGATTATGGCTAAGGCGCGAGAGGCGAGCGCGCTTGAACATGAACGCACGATGGCGGAATTGAAGCGCGAGCTTGGCCATCTCGTTGTCGAGACAACCGCCAAAGTCACGGGTAAGGTGCTGACGAGTGACGATCAACGCCGCTTGCAGGAGGAAGCAGCGCGCCAGCTTGGGGCATGAAGACCAACAAAGAAATTCGTCGGCTTTCGCGGGAAATGTTGCGGGCAAGTTTTACGGATGGACAGCTCGACCGCGGCAAGATCGCATCGCTCGTGCAATCGCTTATCGAAAAAAAGCTGCGGCATTGCATCGACATCCTTCAAAATTACAAACGACTGCTGCGGCTGGAGTTTGAAAAACGTCACGCCACGATCGAGAGCGCGGTGGAATTGAGTCCGGAAATCAGAGAGCAAATCGTGAGCAATTTGAAAAGAAAATACGGGGCTGACCTAACGACTGAGTTCGTCGTGAATCCGCAGTTGATCGGCGGCGTGCGCGTGCGCCTGGGCAGCAACGTGTGGGACGGCAGCGTACAAAACCGTCTGCAACGTCTGGCCCAACAAATTTAACCAACCAAATCATGAGCAGCATTCTCGACGAAATTGAAACAAAAATTGCAGGGCTGAAAACATCGACAACGAAGAGCAACGTAGGTGTCGTGCGCGAAACGGGCGACGGCGTCGCGCGTATCGAAGGACTGAGCGACGTGATGCTGAACGAGATGATCGAATTTCCAAACGGAGTTTTCGGCCTGGCTCTGAATCTCGAAGAAACGGAGGTCGGCGCGATCTTGCTCGGCGACAACACGCTGATCGAGGAAGGCGACGAAGCCAAGACCACGGGCAGACTGTTGCAGGTGCCAGTGGGCAAAGCGTTGCTCGGCCGCGTGGTGAACACGTTAGGCGAACCGCTCGACGATAAAGGACCGATTAAAACCGACTTGTTTTATCCGGTCGAAAAAATCGCTCCCGGCATCATCAAACGCCGCGGCGTGAGCCAACCCGTGCAGACCGGCATTATGGCGATCGATGCGATGATTCCGATTGGCCGCGGCCAGCGTGAGTTGATCATTGGCGATCGCGCGACTGGCAAAACGACCATTGCCATCGACACTATCATCAGCCAGGCGCGTCTGAACAAAGCAGGCGAGAAAGGCGAAGTGAAAGATTATCGCCCGCTGTATTGCATCTACGTCGCGGTCGGTCAGAAGAATTCGAATGTGGCGCGGGCACTCGACGTTCTCGAACGCGAAGGCGCGATGCTTTACACAACTATTATCTCGGCGCCGGCTTCCGACACGGCGACGAACCAATATCTCGCGCCGTTCGCTGGCGCGGCGATGGGCGAGTGGTACATGGACAATGGGATGGACGCGCTCATCATTTACGATGATTTGTCCAAGCACGCGGTCGCTTATCGGCAAGTCTCACTTGTGTTGAAACGTCCATCCGGCCGCGAAGCGTATCCGGGCGACGTGTTTTATCTTCACTCGCGCTTGCTCGAACGCAGCGCGCGCGTCACCGAGGAATACGGCGGCGGTTCGTTGACCGCCTTGCCGATCATCGAGACGCAAGCCGGCGACGTGTCGGCCTACATTCCGACGAACGTGATCTCAATCACGGATGGACAAATTTATCTCGAGACCGATTTATTTTATCAAGGCGTGCGGCCCGCGATCTCAGTCGGCCTTTCAGTGAGTCGAGTTGGGTCCGCGGCGCAAATCAAAGCAATCAAGCAAGTCGCCGGCAAAGTGAAACTCGATCTGGCACAATTCCGCGAGCTGGCAGCCTTTGCCCAATTTGGTTCCGATCTCGATGCCGCGACCAAGGCGCGACTCGATCGGGGACAACGCATCGTCGAGCTTTTCAAGCAGAAGCAATACAACCCGCTCTCAGTTGAAGAACAGGTTGCGGTGATGTGGGCGCTGCAAAATGGATATGTAGATCCTGTGGCAGTTGAGCGCGTGAAAGAATTTCAACTCAAGCTGCAAGATTGGTTGCAAACTCGAAAGGGAAGTTTACTCCGCTCCATCCGCGAAAAGAAGCAACTCGATGAGGAGCTCGAAGGGCAGTTAAAAGCAGCGCTCGAAGAATTCAAAACGATTTGGCGATGATCTCGTCACGACTGTTCGAGCTTCCCCAGCCCGAGAAAAGGCGCGAAATCGGTTTCCGTGCGCGGGAGCGCTCGGCGCATCACCGGATCAAGCGAAGAGTTTAAACAATGGCGAACACACAGGACATCCGACGCCGGATTAAATCAATCCGTAACACAGCGCAGATTACGAAAGCGATGCAGATGGTCGCGGCCTCGAAGATGCGCAAGGCGCAGCAGCACGCGCTGGCCGGTCGACCGTATGCCGCGCTTATGAACAAGGTGCTTGTTTCGCTCCAAAAACGCACGGATCCGAGGTTGCATCCGCTCTTGCACATTCGCCCGATCAAAAGGGAGCTCGTCCTAATCATTAGTACGGACAAAGGATTGGCCGGAGCGCTGAACACCAATCTCTTCCGCGAAGCGTCGAATTTCGATTCGGCCAAGACTGCTTACGTCGTCACCGGCAAGAAGGCACGTCAGTTTATTGTGCGGACAAAGCGCGAGTTGTTGGCCGATTTCGAATTAAAAGATTCCCCAACTTTTGTTGAAACCAAGCCGATCTCAAAATTCTGCGCGGAAAAATTTCTAAACCGCGAAGTGGACAAGGTCTCCGTGCTCTACACGCACTTCATCAATACAATCAACCAGAAGGCGATCGTGCAGGCCTTGTTGCCGATCAGCACTTTTGACTTGCCGAAAAAACATGACGAATCAGCCGCGAGCGAAGTGGATCCAATGGTCGGCTACGTTTTTGAACCGAACGCCGAGGCCGTGCTCGATATCATGCTGCCCTACTACATTCAGTATGAGGTTTACCAAATGATTCTCGATGCCCGCGCCTCCGAGCACAGCGCGCGGATGGTGGCTATGAAAAACGCGACCGACAACGCCCACGAATTCATCAAGGATCTTACTCTCGAGTACAACAAGATTCGCCAGGCCGCGATCACGACTGAGCTGCTCGAGATTGCGACCGCGCAAATGTCACTCGGCTCTTAGTCATCGGATTTATGAATACAGGAAACATTGTTCAAGTTATCGGTCCCGTCGTGGACGTGGAATTCCCGGAAGGTAAGCAGCTGCCAAGAATTTATAACGCGCTGGAAATCGAGTACGAAGTGAATGGTAATCCGACCAAGCTCACGCTCGAAGTGCAACAGCACCTCGGTGAAAATTGGGTGCGCTCGGTCGCAATGTCTTCCACCGAAGGCCTGAAGCGTGGCATGAGTGTGACCGACACCGGCGGCCCAATTAGCGTGCCGGTAGGTGAAGGCGTGCTCGGGCGCCTTTTCAATGTCACCGGCGAGCCGGTTGATGGTCGCGGCCCGGTGAAATACACGAAGCGGTATCCAATTCATCGCCCAGCACCCGCTCTAATGGACCAGGACGTGAAGGCTTCCATTCTGGAAACTGGGATCAAAGTCATCGATCTGGTCTGCCCCTTTTCAAAAGGCGGCAAAGTTGGTGCATTCGGTGGCGCTGGCGTCGGCAAAACGGTCATCATTCAGGAGTTGATCAATAACATCGCGATGAAACACGGTGGTGTTTCCATGTTCGCGGGGGTAGGCGAACGGAGCCGCGAAGGCAACGATCTTTACAAAGAGATGAGTGAGGCGGGTGTGATCGATCAAAAGGATTTGTCGAAGTCCAAAGTGGGAATGGTTTTCGGTCAAATGAATGAACCGCCCGGCGCGCGTTTACGCGTGGGACTGTCTGCGCTCGCCATGACCGAATATTTCCGGGACGAACGTAACCAGGACGTTCTTCTTTTCATCGACAATATCTTTCGTTTCTCGCAAGCGGGCTCGGAAGTTTCGGCTTTGTTAGGCCGCACGCCGAGCGCGGTTGGTTATCAACCGACGCTGGCCGCAGAAATGGGCGATTTGCAGGAGCGCATTACATCCACAAAGAAAGGATCGATCACGTCGTTCCAGGCGGTTTATGTTCCGGCCGACGATCTCACTGATCCGGCGCCGGCCAACACTTTCGCGCACTTGGATTCGACCATCGTGCTCGAACGCTCCATCGCCGAACTCGGAATTTATCCGGCCGTCGATCCGCTTGCCTCGACATCGAAATCGCTCGCGCCCGAAATCGTCGGCGAGGAACATTACAATGTCGCGCGCGGCGTGCAGAGCGTTTTGCAGCGCTATAAAGATTTGCAGGACATCATTGCCATTCTCGGCATGGACGAATTGAGTCCAGAAGATAAACTCACAGTTTATCGCGCGCGCAAAATTCAACGCTTCTTGAGTCAACCGTTTCACGTGGCGGAAGTTTTCACCGGCAGCAAGGGCCAGTACGTTTCCATTGCTGAGACTGTGCGCGGTTTCAAGGAAATCCTCGATGGCAAGCATGACGAAGTTCCCGAGCAGAACTTCTACATGAAGGGCAACATCGACATGATTAAGGAAGGTTAAACGTTAAAAAGTTACATCGTTACAATGGCCGCGAGCTTCTCGATCTTCCGATTTAACGTTGTAACCCTTTTAACAATCTAATTTTTTATTCCATGGTCACTTTGAAACTCGAGATCGTCACACCGGAGGAAAAAATTTATTCCGAAGATGTCGACATGGTGACGCTGCCCGGCTCGGAGGGCGAATTCGGAGTTTTCCCAAAGCACGTTCCGCTGCTCACCGCGCTGAAGCCGGGTGAGGTGCTCGTGCGAAAAAATGGCCGCGAAACTTCTCTTGCCGTCGGAGAAGGTTTTGTCGAAGTCAAAGCCGATGGAGTCTCAGTGTTGACCGATATGGCGCTTGAGGCGGATAAAATTGACACGGCAGCGGCCGAGGCTGCTGTTGAGCGCGCCAAAGCAGCGATGAAAGAAGATCATACTGCCGAGGAAGTCGCGGCCATTCAGGCGTCGCTGCAAAAGGCGCTCGCGCAACTGCGCGTAAAACGCCGCCGACATCATTTCTAAGATCGGCAATCGCGCGGCGCACCGCGAAACTCGACAACCTTGCAAACGCCGGAAACTCTCGGGATCATCGCCGGCAACGGCGTTTATCCGAGAGCGCTCGCTCACGCCGCGCGGGAAGCCGGCGTGAAAAAGATTATCGCCGCAGCGTTCACAAATGAAACGGATCCGGCGCTCATACAACATGTCGATCTAGTCGAATGGCTCCGCGTCGGGCAACTGAACCGACTCTTGAAGTTTTTTCGAGAACAACAAGTCCGGCATGCGATTATGGCCGGCCAAATCGCGCCGAGAAATCTTTTTGATCTGCGGCCAGACTGGAAAACACTCCTCCTCCTCGCGAAGCTGAAACAGCGGGACGCTGAATCAATTTTCAGCGCGATCGCGGACGAGCTCGCGAAAGTCGATGTCGATCTTTTGCCGGCCACGAGTTTCCTCGAAGATCAACTTGCACCAGCTGGATTGATTTCCGGACCGAAATTATCGCGGCGCGAACAAGAAGATATCGATTTTGGTTGGAAAATCGCAAAAGAAATTGCGCGTCTCAGCATCGGTCAAACTGTTCTGGTGAAAAACGGGACCATACTCGCAGTCGAAGCGTTCGAAGGAACAAACGACGCAATCAAACGCGGAGGCGCGCTCGCACGCAAGGCCGCGATCATGATCAAAGTTGCCAAACCAAACCAAGATATGCGTTTTGATGTTCCGGTCGTCGGAGTTGAAACAATCGCGATTGCCACAGCGGCGAACATCCGCGTTATCGCGATCGAGGCGGGCCGAACTTTGTTGCTCGAGAGAGAATCTGTGATTCATCAGGCTGCGGAGTCAGGTATTTCTATTATCGGTTGTGAGGCGGAGCCTCGACTTGAGCGTGTGGAGACGGTATCCGGCTCTCGTTAGCCCATACACTCGCGTCTCGTCCAGATCGTGCACCGCAACCCAATGATTTTGGATTTAGTGAAACGAGAATCGTTAGGCGACTGGTATCATTGAAAACCGCAAACTTAGGACGGGCCAGGTAACTGATGAGCGTTTCTCGATTCACAATTCTGTCCAGAGCATTGGCGGTCGTGGCAATGATGACTCTGACTGCTGTTCGTGCGCCTGCCACCGGTTTACTGCTCGGCAACTTTGTCGGCGGTGACGAAGCGTGAAACGAAAAATCGTCGCGTCACGTCACACGCTAGCTTGGTCTCGATAAATCGAGAGCGATCCGCACGACGCTATAAAAGAGAAGCAGCGCTGCGATGGGAACCAGCCAGATTCCCAAACCGGGATCACCGCCGTAGGTCACGACCCCGCCGAGGAAAAAACCAACCGGGAAAAGAATTCCTGCCCAAATCAAACTGAAACAAACGGATGCTCGCGGCGTGAGCGCTTTGACACTTCGCCCGGTGAGGCCGGCAGCAATATTGACCAGCGCAAGCGCGGTACCATGCGCGTGCGCAAGGGTAAACATGAGCCGGCGCATGTCGCTACCAACATCGACATACCAACCGACCTTGAAACCGTGCAGGATTTCTAGAACGCCGCCTAACGACAGGAAAACAAGGAGCGACCACCAGCCAAAACACAGGTTACGATCCAAGTTGTTCATGAAAACAGCACGCGAGCGTAGTTACTCAGCGAGCAGGATTCGTTTGTTGTCGCGCTCGCTTCGCAGTCGTTGAAAAACATCGTGTTGAATACGCCCATCGGAATCAAGTGCGGTCTGTGGCTCGAAAGTCGCATTTGGAGGACGCACTTCGCGCAACCATTTGTCGAGAGCGCGGCCAGCAGCTTGACGCAGCAAGCGATCATCTGCCGTGTACGTAAACGAAAAATTGGAGAAACCGGGTAGCGTCTGCAGCGATTTCCACGCGTCGAAGCGCACAGCGGCGTACTCGTCAGTCATGGCATAAATGAGGTGAGGGTAAAGCCACTCGCGCCCGGAGACCTCTTGCGCCGGTTTCCATCCCATTCCGCAAGCAATGAGTGCTCGCTGACCGGCATCGCCTTTCAGAATCCATTGCACGGTGGCGGCAATCGTTTTGTCGTCATCTGAAAGTTGCGGTATCGGCTGATTGTACCAATCGTTCAATTTCTCCGCCGTCCAAACGAGGGTTTGATTGAGGTGACAAAGATTGCAGGCGTTTGGCCGGCCATAATCGACACTCTCCTGCACGGTCGGCCAGGAGACTTGGTGTGAACGCATCGCGCGCAACAGACCAAAAGTCGTGTTCGGCATGTGGCAATTGTAACAGCGACTGCCCGAAGAATCGGCCGCATGGTGCGTATGCGCGCTGATGCTAGAGCCAATCGTTTTGTGGCATTGTAAACACGCTTCGTCCGAATCCATTTTCGGACGTAACTGACCGTTGCGCGCCCATTTTGTTAGACTCACCTGCCGCGTGCTAGCCGGGTGCATCTCATGACAGGAGATGCAGGAAAAATTTCCGCCCCGGAAACAAGGCGACGCTTGCAGGCCGTTGAACTCGCGACCTGTGACGCGGATCATCCCGTCGCCCCAAAATCGGTTTGAAAAAAAATCCGGCTCTGTTTCCCGAATGAAATCTTTCTGTTCGAGGTGATCTGGGGCACTTGGTTGAACCACGAAGCGCTGGCCGAGCTCATCATGGCCTGGGCGAAAGTTTGCGCCCTGGCGGTTAAAATCAATTTTGTCGGACATGTTATTGAAGGCCCAGACGCTGTGGCATTGTCCGCAATCTAAGCCGGAGACAGGGGCCGCGAGCCGAGCCGGATTCGTTACGGTCGCATCCGACTTGGTCATTAGGTGAATTTTGAATCGCCGAAAGGGATTTCGGTTGAGTGCAATGTGTTGGCGTCCTTCACTGTGGCACGCTTCGCAGGCGATCCCGAATTCCGCGACGCGAGAATCCCACTTGTTTCCCGTGACGAAACGCGATTGGCCTTCTGTAACATGGCAGTCCATACACGCCCCGTTCCAGGCGCCGATCGAATAATATTCCTTCAGATCGGGCGGCATGAGAAAGGTCTGCCTTACCGGCGCCCAGATTTTTTCGGCGATGATATAAGCGAACGGAAATTGCTCGAGCGTGCGGCCTTCGCCGGTTTCGAGCCACATAATCTGCAAATTGTGCGAACCGGTGAGGAGAACGACTTGTTTGGGCGGGCCGTACTCACCGCCAAGCGGCCGCGTTCGGACGAAAAACTCGTCGCCCTCCCGCTCCAGTTTATATTCTTGATTATCAAGTAAAAACCCATGTTGCTCATTCACACCAAGCAGATTAGAAGGCGTGGCCACCTGTGTCATCGTGCGGTGAAACGACGTGTGCCAGCTCGCGTAATTTCCTGGATGACACGCTCGGCAGGCGTTTGACGTGACGTAGTTGTCAATCCTCGACTGAACCGGCCGATTCTCTGGCGAGTGAGTTTCGCGGTAAGAATCGCGTAGCGAAATAAGCGTCAAGACGGCAGCGCCGGCGATTGCCGCGATTACGGGCAGCCCATGCCAAATGGATCGAGACAAGCGCGGCACAATTTACCCCGGATTGCGAGCGATGATCGCAAAACGATACAGTGCAGGCAAATCGTATTCTTGTGGCGGTCGAATCGCGCTCGTGGTTGCAATCTAAAATCAAAAACCTACAATCTGAATTCTTCAGCCGGGGTCGTAGCTCAGTTGGTAGAGCACCACAATGGCATTGTGGGGGTCAGGGGTTCGAATCCCCTCGGCTCCAGTCTTCGCTCGCGTCGTAGATGAGAGCGAAGACTGTCGCGCAGCAGCCTTGGCGAAGGCGGACACTTTTCATCTTGCTACGCACACGCAGCGAGCTACGACTCGGCAAGCCAAAGCGTTCATTTGTCATTTTCGATTTTAGATTGCCGATTTTGGATTTAGTCTTCACCTGAATCAAGTCCCAGCGATGCAACACACCGAACTTCGCGACGGCAAAATCGTGCGCGGGGAAGACCCGCTCAATCTGGAGATGCCGTTCGAGAAGCTGGGCGGCTTTATCACGCCGACAAAAATGTTTTATGTCCGCACGCATTTTCCGATTCCGAAGATCGACAAACAAACATGGCGATTACGGATTGAAGGCGAAGTCGAGAAATCCTTCGAGATTACCTACGACGAGGTGCTTGAAATGGAATCGAGAAAAATTCCGGCGACGCTTGAGTGCGCGGGAAACAATCGAAATTTCCTCGAGCCGAAAGTCAAAGGCGTCCAGTGGGGACTCGGCGCAGTCGGCACAGCCGAATGGACCGGCGTTGTATTGTCGATCTTACTAGATCGCGCAATCGTTAGGCCAAGTGCGCACGAAGTCATTCTCGAAGGTGCTGACAGGGGGAAGCTTGACGATCCGAAAAGTCCCGCAGGCGAATTCAAATTTGCCCGGAGCATTCCATTGGAAACAGCGAGTAGTGTTTTGCTCGCTTACAAAATGAACGATGTCGAGCTGCCCCCAGAGCACGGATTTCCTGTCCGCGCGATTGTTCCCGGTTGGTACGCAATGGCATCGATCAAGTGGTTGCAGCGCATCATCGTGACGGATGAGCCGTTCAACGGTTATTTTCAGACACTCGATTATGCGTTTTGGAAAAGGCGAGGAGATATGGTTGAGCGGGTTCCGCTTTCGGAAATGCAAACGAAAGCCGAAATCGCGCGGCCGGCTGAAGGCGAAATTGTTCCGGCAAATTCACATGTGCGCGTCCACGGCGCTGCCTGGACGACAAACGGCGAGATTATAAAAGTCGAACTCAGCACCGATGGAGGGTCGACATGGGGCGACGCGAAGTTGTTAGGCGAAGCAAAACCGAACGCGTGGCGATTGTGGGAATTTAATTGGAAAACGCCCGCCGCGGCGGGAAAGCACGCGCTCACCGCGCGTGCGACCGATTCGCGCGGCCGGACGCAGCCAGCCGAGCATGATCCGGATCGCGGCACTTATATGATCAATCATCTGCTACCGACTGAGGTCGAAGTGCGCTGATTTGGGCTTGGGTAGCGCAGGCGTCCCGCGTGCTGGCGAGCGCGTCCTCGCGATCGCGAACGTTTTTGACGTTTCGGATTACTTAGTAGATGCGAAGTCGAGTGGAAGTTCGTTTTGGCGAGACGCCTGAACCAGACACACCAGACGCGTGCGCTACCCAGAAATGCGATGTCGATCTTGTTGAACTTTGCCGCAGCTTCGCGTTAAATCTCTGCGATGTCTCTCGTCTTCAAAACCATTCAAACCGAAGGCATCGCAGAGCTCTCTTATTTGTTAGGCGACGATGAGGAAGGCGTCGCTGCGGTTTTCGATCCACGACCAGATTGCGACGTTTACATCGACATGGCGCGGGACGCGGGGCTCGCGATCACGCACATTTTTGAAACGCATATTCACGCCGATCTGGTGAGTGGCTCGCGCGAATTATGCGCGCGCGTCGAGTCGGCAAAAATTTTCGCGAGTCATGAAGGCGGTGCCCACTACGGATTTGAGCACGAAAAGGTCCAAGACGGCGATCGTTTCACTTTTGGCGACGTCGTAGTGACGGCGCGGCACACCCCAGGACATACGCCAGAGCACATTTCTTACGTTCTGACGGAAGCCGATCATCCCGATGAACCGTGGGGAGTGCTGACGGGCGATTCGCTTTTTGTTTCCTCTGCCGGTCGACCCGACTTGTTAGGCGCAGATCACACGGACGAGCTCGCCAAGAAACAATTTCACACACTGCGTGATTTTTACCTCAAGCTGCCGGACCACGTCATGATCTATCCCAACCACGGCGCCGGTTCGCCATGTGGGGCCGACATCGGCGCGCGATTGAGCAGCACGATCGGGTACGAACGGAAGTTCAATAAGTTTCTGCAGTTCCCCGACGTAAATGCTTTTACCGATTACGCGATAAAGACTGCGCCGCCGGTGCCGCACTATTACCCGGTGATGAAAAAAGTGAACGCGAAAGGACCGGAGATTCTTGGAAATTTGCCGCGCGTTCCCGGTCTTCCACCCAAAGCGTTTAAGGAAGCGATCGAGAAAAAAGCCGGCGCGCTCGTTGACACACGACCAATGCTAGCGTTTGGCGGCGGTCATATTCCCGGCGCCATGAACATCGGCGGGTCGCCCGTTCTTTCGATATGGGCAGGTTGGATGCTCGCTTCCAATGAGCCGATCCTTCTCGTGCTCGAAAGCGATGGCGATCTCGAGGACATCGTGCGGCTGTTTATTCGCACGGGCTACACGAAGTTCGCCGGTTATCTGGTCGGCGGGATGAAAGCTTGGGACGCGGCCGGATTTCCGCACGAGGAGATCGGTCAAATGACTATCCACGAACTGAACAAGCGAGGGGCGACCTTGCAGATTATCGATGTACGCTCGCCGGGGGAATGGAAAAAGGGACACGTCCCCGGTGCGCGCCACATTTTTCTGCCTGAGCTTCGCAAGCGAATCGGCGAACTCGATTCAAAGAAACCAACTGCGGTTTATTGCGGAAGCGGTTATCGCGCCAGCATCGCTGCGAGCATTTTGAAAGAGGAAGGTTTCGACGAACTCTGGAATGTGCCGGGCAGCTGGGAAGCTTGGAGGAAAGCGGACTTTCCCGTGGAAGGAGCGAGCGGCGAATGAATGGATCGACAACGGCCAGGTTTCCACGTCGCTCATTCGGTCAAACGATGCGGGCCGATGTCTGGTGGGTTCAGCCGCTCCTCGTCTTTCTCGGATTGTCGACATTCATCGTTTACTCGACCTGGGCGGCGTTTCAGGGAACGCATTACTTTTTCGGCAACTACATTTCTCCGTTTTATTCCCCGGAAATTTTCGGATCATCGCCGCACAATTGGTTTGGATCGAAACCAAATTGGTGGCCGAGCTGGCTCATCTTTTCACCCGCGCTGCTAATACTATGGGCGCCGGGCGGATTTCGATTGACCTGTTACTATTACCGCGGCGCCTACTATAAAGCAGTTTGGGCCGATCCCCCGGCATGCACAGTTGGTGAGCTGCGTAAAACTTATCTCGGTGAACGTTCCTTCCCGCTCATCATGCAGAACGTTCATCGCTACTTCCTTTATCTCGCGCTCATTTTCATCGCGATTTTATCTTACGATGTTTGGAAAGCGATGTGGTTTGCAGATGGATTTGGAATTGGAATCGGAACGATCGTCCTCGCCATCAATGTTGTCTTGCTTAGTGGCTATACTTTTGGCTGCCACTCCCTGCGCCATTTGATCGGTGGATTTCTCGATCAACTTTCCAGATCGCCGACCTCTTATCGCGCCTATGCGTGTGTGAGCTGTTTCAATCGCCGCCACATGATGTGGGCATGGCTCAGTTTGTTCTGGGTCGGCTTCTCCGATCTCTACGTGAGGCTTTGCTCGTTAGGCATCTGGCACGATCTGCGGCTCGTCTAGAGTGTGGTCGTCCCGACTGCGATAAAGCCTTTCCAACTCCGCATCCGGAACGCCAAAACGATCATCAAGATTCCGAAGATAAGAGCCCAGGCGCCGAACCACCAAATCAGGGCGAGTGCGCCGGCAGCGGGTCGAAGCAAGAGTATGACGCCAAACGCAACTGAAGCGATTCCGGCCAGAATCAGCAGCCATTCGTTGCTGATGATCTTGCGCAATCTTATCGCAGCGATGATTTCCAAAATCCCGGTCACGAGTGCCCAGACAGCGATGAGAATCAGCAACCCGAGCGCCGTGATTCCCGGCATAACGAATGTGACCAATCCGGCCAGAATGCCAAGTAGTCCTCCGAAAATTAGACTGCCGAATCTCGGATAGCCTTTCGGAGCTTTGGCCGCCAGAACGAGTGATAAAAGGCCGTTGACCAGTGCGAATGCTCCAAACAGCCAGACCAGAGTGAGTAAAGTGACGCCTGGCCACATAAATGCCAACACGCCAAAAAGCACGGCCACTAGTCCGCGCAAGGCGAGCAGCCACCAGTTAAGCCGAAGTGTTTCGACAACAGTGGCACCGCCGCTTGTTTTCATATCATAAGTTTCGTTCATTTCGTCTGCCTCCGTTGGTTGGATTTCAAACTTCTCTTCCGCATCGAGCTATTCTGCGAGAGAGAACGCATCTTGGAATTCAAGCGTTCTACCTCGTTTGTAAGATCGAGAATCATCTTGACGACGGCAAGATTATTCCGGCACACCGTGCGCAAATCTTCGATGCGTCGCAGAGTGAGGATTGCCTTCTTGTCGAAGTAGTAACCATTGCGCGCGGGATCGACGGTCGATGAAACAAGGGCGTGCTTGTAATAAACGGCGATGGTGCGGCGAGGCACATGCGCCAAGTCAGCTGCGGAATCGATCGTGTAAACAGCATTAGCGGGCGGCTCGAATAATTGAATTTCCCGCGATCGGATTGGCGCGATTGCCATAACAGCTTCTTTCTATTAGATCGCACCCCGCCCGACGCGCGCGCGCGTCCTAATTATGGACGCACGCGCTCGATGCAGTCGTCACAATTTTACTTAGGCGACGTTGACTTCGATTTGTTTGGGTTTGGCATGCTCGTTCTTGGGCAGATGCACAGTCAGCACACCGTTTTTGAACTCAGCCTTTACCTTGTTCCCGTCGGCATCATCAGGCAGCGTGAAGCTTCGCACGAAGGTACCGTAGCCGCGTTCGACGCGGTGATATTTCCTTTTCTTCTCCTCCTTCTCGAACTTGCGTTCGCCGGAGATGGTCAGCACGCCGTTTTCGACGATGACTTTTACGTCCTCTTTTTTCAGCTCGGGCAACTCGGCTTTGATGAGGTATTCTTTCTCATCTTCGGTGATGTCCGCCAGCGGCGTCCAATCAGCCAGAGTGATCTCTTCTCGCCCATGTCCATTGGGACGGCGAAGAGACGGTCGGCCAAAAAGAGTAGAGAGACGGTTTTGGAAGTCTTCCATTTCTCTCAATGGCTCCCAGCGAGTGAGTGTTTGCATATGCGTGATTCCTTTCAATTGCAGAGGTTGATTGTTTCCATTGTCTTTCATCGCAACGTCAGCGTTGGCGACTCTCTTAATATTGGACGACTGAGGCCGCGCGCTCGGTAACTTAAGTTGTATTTTGCGGCGTCCGCTTTTGGCGTCTTTGGAAGTCGAGTACGCCAATCGAACCCGACTCCAAGTTGCGATTAAAGGATTGTAGCTTCAGAGTCGGAACGGCGAATGAAGCGGCGGTCTAAAGCTTCGACAAAACGACGATCGATTGTCGATCCAATCTTGGAAAAGCCATTATTGCATTTGCATGGTGCGACCGATATCGATTCATTTTGGAAAGCTGTTCAGCAGGTAATCGCAGCAGCGCTGCCGAGTTGTTTCATCGGCCTCACCCTCCAGCATACTCCGATTTTGCCGAGGATCGTCAGGTCGACAGCAAAAGTACCCGGGCGGCTTTTTTCCGATCGCCCCATTTGAGACATATTTCGCCACGCATCCGCGGAGCAGGCTTGTCCTCACCACCGACGTTTTTCCCGACGAGCACGGGTTAAAGAAGTCGCTCTTTTACCGGGATTACATGGCGCCGCTGAATGGCCGATATGCCATCGGATTGTTTTTCTGGAATGCCGGACGCCTTCTTGCCGTGATCGTCGTCATGCGCAGCGCGAAGCAGGGCCCTCTCTCCCAATCGGAAATGAAACGCGTCCGGCAACTTTACACGCAATTTCAAACGGTACTCGGTCGCTTACGGTCGTCGGAGCGTGACCACACAGTGCGGGTGGCACTCGAACAGTTTATGCGTCGCGTTCCCCTGCCGACGATCTTGTTGCGCTGGAACCTCAGATTGGTTTATCAAAACCAGGCCGCCTCTGATTTCCTCTCTTTGTGGCAGCGTGGGCCGGAGCGGGCCCGGCTAATCAAAACGAAAGCCGTGCTTCCGCCTGAAATTTTCGATCGATGCCGAATACTCAAAAAGCGCTGGGAGCAGCTCGGTGCTCTCAACCTTCCACCATCAGGTTTCAAAGACGAGCTTGTACATCATCCAAAGCGGCGCCATCTTCGGGCGACGATTACTCTGAAGCAAATCAGCTCGGCTGGCGTGGCACGGCCGCATTTTCTTATCGAGTTCGAGAACCTTCGCAGCGCTGACGCGAAACACGAGGTCGCCACTCTGCCGCATCTCGTCCAGCTCACCAGGCGGGAACAACAACTGGCGCGGCTAGTTTGCGACGGGAGCAGCAATCAAGAGATCGCGGACGATGCAAGATTGAGCCTCGCCATGGTGAAAAAACATCTTTATTCCATTTTTCGGAAGCTCGAGGTCCCGAGCCGCAGCCGGTTGATCACGCTCCTGCGCTGATCACTTCAGTCGATCGTCGCAGTCGCCGGATCGAACCGAATCCTTGGATAACGCGGTTTCATTTTCTTAAGCACTCGTAAAACCACTTCCACAATGGCGAGGTCACGCGCCCATTTGTGGTTGGCCGGAACCACGTACCAGGACGCATATTCGGTTGCGCAACAGTTGATCACGTCTTCATACGCTTCCTGATAATCGTCCCATAACCCGCGCTCTTTGAGATCGGCCGGCGAAAGCTTCCAGCGCTTCTTTGGGTTCTCGATGCGTGCCTCGAAGAGGCGCAGGCGATTTCGGAATGCTCATGTTTTCTCTACTTTCGATTGAACTGTCCCCGTTCGGTAAATTTGCGGATGGCCGGCGCGGCCATGGCGCCGGCTTGCCGAACCACTTCTAGTCCGTTACTGAAAAGGACCATCGTTGGAATTGCGGTGATACGATAATGGCTCCCGAGGCTCGGCACTTCCTCGGTATTTACCTTTGCCACGAGCAATTGACCCGCCGTTTCGTTGGCGACTTTGCGCACTTCCGGCGCCATCATTTTGCATGGACCGCACCATGGCGCCCAGAAATCAACTAAGACGGGCAAAGCTGAGCGGCTAATAAGCGCGTCGAACACAAGATCGCTTTTGACGTCCATTGGGTCACCTGGAGCACGCAGTTCTGTCTGGCACTTGCCGCAGCGAAAGGGTCGCTTCAACGCTTCATACTTCAGACGGTTGCGCTGTCCGCACTTCGGACAGGTGATAAGAAGTCCTCGATTATCAGCGTCCATTGTGTTCACACGAAAGCTTCGTTCGTCGAGCGCAATTCGCGCGTGATAAACGGTTGAGCGGATAAAAGTTCGCATTTAGAAGTTCGATGCTTTAACGCTCAATCCACGCATGGCTGATTATGAAACTTTCCAGCACGACGTTCTCGTAATCGGGGCTGGCGGCGCTGGGTTGCGCGCAGCAATCGAAGCGTCGGCCGCAGGAGTTTCGGTCGGGTTAGTTTGCAAATCGCTTTTCGGCAAGGCGCACACCGTGATGGCAGAAGGTGGGATCGCGGCCGCACTCGCCAATGTCGATGATCGCGACAATTGGCAGGTGCATTTCGCCGATACCATGCGCGGCGGTCAGTACGTCAATCAATGGCGCATGGCCGAGCTGCACGCGAAAGAAGCACCCGATCGCGTGCGCGAGCTGGAAGCGTGGGGTGCGGTGTTCGATCGCACGAAAGATGGGCGCATCCTGCAAAGAAATTTCGGCGGACACAAATATCCGCGCCTTGCCCATGTCGGTGATCGCACCGGCTTGGAAATGATCCGCACCTTGCAGGATCACGGCGTTCATCAAGGCATCGAAGTTTACATGGAGCACACCATTCTTTCGTTGCTGAAGGATGGCGACCGCGTCGTCTGCGCGTTTGGTTACGAGCGCGAGCGCGGTCGATTCAAAATCTTTCGCGCCAAAGCAATCGTGCTTGCAACTGGCGGAATTGGTCGCGCCTACAAAATCACGAGCAATAGCTGGGAATATACTGGCGACGGACATTCATTGGCTTACGAAGCGGGCGCGGAACTGATCGACATGGAGTTCATTCAATTTCATCCCACCGGGATGGTTTGGCCTCCGAGCGTGATGGGAATCTTGGTGACCGAAGGCGTGCGCGGCGAAGGCGGAATCCTGACGAACAAAGAGGGCAAGCGTTTCATGTTTGATTCGATTCCGGGGAATTATCGTGCGCAGACGGCGGATAACGAACAGGAGGGTTGGAGCTATTGTCAGGGGGACAAGAACGCGCGCCGTCCCCCGGAACTTTTAACACGCGATCACATCGCGCGCTGCATCGTGCGCGAGATCAAAGAGGGCAGGGGAAGCCCGCACGGCGGCGTCTTTCTCGACATCGCGTGGATCAAACAAAAGCTTCCGAACGCAGCAGACTACATTAAACGCAAGCTGCCAAGCATGTATCACCAGTTCAAGCAATTGGCCGACATCGACATCACCGAGCAGCCGATGGAAGTTGGACCGACAACGCATTACGTCATGGGCGGGATCCATGTCGATCCAGACACACAGATGTCGCGCATCCCCGGTTTGTTCGCTGCTGGGGAATGTGCGGCCGGAATCAACGGCGCGAACCGGCTCGGCGGAAATTCGCTCTCCGACCTTCTCGTTTTCGGCAAACGCGCGGGCGAATTCGCTGCGAAGTTTGCGAAAGAGAATTCGTTAGGCGAAATCGATCCGCCTGAGGCGTACGAGATCGACATCGTCGCGCGCGAAGCAGTGGCTCCGTTCGAGCGCGGCGGCGGCGAAAATCCCTACCAAATCCAGAGAGATTTGCAGGAAACGATGCAGGATTTAGTTGGCATTGTGCGCAACGAAAGCGAAATGCAGCAGGCACTCGGAAAGATCGGCAATCTCAAATCACGCGCCTTAAGAGCCGCCGTCACGGGCAATCGTGAATACAATCCGGGGTGGCACACCGTGCTCGATTTGAAGAATCTGCTCACCGTTTCGGAAGCAATTGCGCGCGCAGCATTAGAGCGAAAAGAAAGTCGTGGCGCGCAATTCCGCGAAGATTATCCCGACAAAGATGAGCGCTTCGCGAAAGTGAACACGATGATTTCCAAAGCGCCGGACGGTTCGATGCAAATCCGGCTCGAACCGCTCTCGGAAATACCGGAATATTTGAAGCGAGTGATTGAGGACAATAGGTGAGTGACAATCCTGAATCGTTAAATCGTGAATCGTGAATCGGACTAATTGCGCTATGACAAAGCAAAACCCACGCTCCACATTTGAAGATTTAGATGTATATCAGGTTGCGCGCGAGTTCAGAAAAGTGGTGTATCGTGTGGCCAAGCGATTGCCGGACATCGAAAAGTTCGGCTTAGCAGGCCAGATCCGCCGCGCAGCGCTCTCACTTACCAACAACATTGCCGAAGGTCACGGCCGATACCATTACCTGGACCAGATCAAGTTCACGCTTCACTCCCGCGGGTCACTCGAAGAGTTGATTGATGATTTGAACGTCTGTGAAGATGAGCAGTACCTGCCGATCAAAGAAATCGCTGCTCTAAAGCAAGAGGGCTGGCGATTGCGGCAGTTGATTGATGGTTATATCCGCTATCTGCGTGACCAAAAGAATTCTGGAGGTTCTCCGTCAGTCCAAGAACCCTCGCCGGTCTATAATGACACTGACGAGATCGATGACGATTCACGAATCTTGATTTGACGAATCACGATGAACATTACGTTCAAAATTTGGCGCGGCGACGCGAAGGACGGCGAGTTTCGCAACTACACGGCGGAATGCGCGGAGGGAATGGTCGTACTGGACGCTGTGCACGACATTCAGCGCACGCAGGCCCCCGACCTCGCTTGTCGATGGAATTGCAAAGCTGGCAAGTGTGGATCGTGTTCGGCGGAAGTGAACGGCATGCCGAAGCTCATGTGTATGACGCGCATGAGCGAATTACCGCTCGACCGTCCGGTGACGATCGAGCCGATGAAGGCGTTTCCATTGATCAAAGATTTGATCACGGACGTGTCCTGGAATTTTCGGGTAAAGAAAAAAATCAAACCATTCAAGCCGCGGCCGCCGGACGCGCCGGACGGCACATGGCGGATGCAACAACAAGACATCGACCGCGTGCAGGAGTTTCGAAAATGCATCGAATGTTTTCTTTGCCAGGACGTCTGCCACGTGCTGCGGGACCACCAGCTGCACGATAAATTCATCGGACCGCGGTTTTTGATTCACGTTGCGGCGCTTGAGATGCATCCGCTTGATACGCAAGACCGTATTGAAGAATTGCGAAACGCGCACGGCATCGGTTATTGCAACATCACGAAGTGTTGCACGAAAGTTTGTCCTGAAAGTATTGAAATCACGGACAACGGGATCATTCCGTTGAAGGAGCGTGTGGTGGATAAATTTTATGATCCGTTAGGCTGGATTTGGAAATGGCTAAAGAGGAACAGTGATTCGAGAATCGAGAATCGAGCATCGTGAATCGGTTTGTCTTCAACGATGTAACGATTTAACGATTTACGGATCACGTTTCAATCCATGCCCGAACTGAAACAATTATCCAAAGAGGCAATTCCGGCGGCGCTGGAAAAGGCGGAGCGATACCGTTTGTTGAACGAGCCCGGTGAAGCCGAGAGCATCTGTCTCGATATCTTGGCGGTCGAGCCAGAAAATCAGCAGGCGATCATCACGCTTTTACTCGCGCTTACGGATCGTTTCGAAAAAGGTTACGGCGTCAGCGACACGCAAACCAAAGAGTTGCTGTCGCAGATGAAATCGGAATATGACCGTGCTTACTACTCGGGAATCGTGGTGGAGCGTCGCGCTAAAATGAAACTGCGGCAAAACACTCCGGACTGCCAATTTCAAGCGTTCGATCTTTTTCACGAGGCGATGAACTGGTTCGAAAAAGCGGAGACGATTCGTCCGTCGGGGCATGATGACGCTTTGCTGCGCTGGAACACCTGCGCGCGGATTATTGCGCGAAACAATCTCGTTTCACGGGGACCTGAAGAGCGAATCGAATTTCCGCTCGAGTAAATTGTAGCCGGGTCGCGTAGTCGGTGGAACGCGATCTCCGAGCGCGTTGTTCATGTTGGCGCCGCAGGCGCATTAATCTTACCATCGTCCTCGGAGAGGCCAATCCACCTACACAATCGCCCCGCCGCAGGTCGAGCCGGCGCCGGCGGTGCAGCCGAAGCAGTGATCGCCCGTCATGATTTCGCGATTGTCGATCTTATCCGGATCGACATCCCACAAGAACATCGGCTCGCCATTTTCCCACTGCATGTCGAGCTGCTGATTAAAATCGCAATCGTAAACTTCGCCGCGCCAGCCGACACTGATCGTGTTGCGACACATCAAACCTTCGATTGTGGCCGGATTAAACGCATTGATGAGCAGCTCCATGTATTCGTTGAGCTTGTTGTTGTGCCGCAAATACGCGGCAAAGCGCGCGATCGGCAAATTCGTGATGGTGTAGAGTTTGTTGAACACGATGCCGAAATGCGCGGCCAGCTCGCGCTTGAAATCTGCTTCCAATTCCGCTTGCGGCGGCGGCAGAAATGCGCCGACTGGATTATAAACAAGATGTAGTGGCAGATCGCCGGACACGCCGTAGCCTAACCGATTCAATAGTTTAAGCGCCGCGATGCTCCCTTCAAAAACACCTTCGCCGCGTTGGGCGTTCACGTTTTCTGGCGAATAGCACGGCATCGAAGCGATGATCTCGACTTTTTTCCTGGCCAAAAATTGACTGAGATCTTCGTAACCGCGCTCAAGCAAGATGGTCAGATTGCAACGATCGATTACATGCCGCGCGGGCTGCAGCGTTTTCACCCCCTGGATGAAGTATCGAAAATCCGGGATCATTTCCGGCGCACCGCCGGTAAGATCGACAATCGGAATGTCGGTCTTTGCCAGCCAATCCATGATGCGGTCGATCGTTTCGCGGACCATAATTTCTTTGCGCTTCGGGCCGGCGTTCACGTGACAATGGATGCAAGTAAGGTTGCAAAGCTTGCCCACGTTGACCTGGAGAATTTCCGTGCGTGCGCGACGCAACCCCAAACCTTCGCCTGCCAGTCGATCGGAAAAGCGATTCATGGAATTAAAAAACGCGAGTCGCGAGCCAATAGGTCGCCGCGGCGGCGATTGTGGCACAGGGCAGCGTAGCAAGCCAAGAAAGAACGATCGCGCCTATCATTGGGAGATCTGCCTTGCCCGTCGTAAGGCCAATTCCGAAGAGGGAACCGACCGAAACATGCGTCGTAGAAACCGGAAGTCCGAATAGGCTCGCGAGCACCACGAGAATTGCGGTGGTCAAGTTCGCGGTGAAGCCTTGGCCATGATTCATTGTCGTGATTTTTTTGCTCATCGTCTCGGCGACTTTTCCCGCGTTAAGCAGCCCGCCGATGGTCATGGTGGTCGCGACGGCAGCGAATCCCCAGCGGATGTCGAGCGTTTTCCACAAAAGCAGGAGCGCAACAATTTTCGGCGTGTCGTTCAAGCCGCGGGCGAAGCTGACGGTACCGGCACTGAGAAAATGGCACGCGTCCATGATCTGTTGCGAGCCGATCCCAAGAAAAGATCCGGCGTAGCGCTCGTGACAGTTCTCTTGTTCGTCGACTGTGAGGGTGGTTATCGATCCAACGCTGCGAAGCGCAAAGACCGAAGAAGGTTGCGCCATCGCCACAATCTTTTCCTCAGTTCCGACGCAAATACACCATTCCTTGGTGACGCCGGTGGCGATCCGGAGCGCGCGAAGCAAAATGTAAAGCATTCCGGCGCCTGCGATCGCGAGGATCGGACTGAGTAGCAGCGGCAGCACGAATCCTTTGGCCAGCGCTGAAAAATTGACGCGTGATCCTACCGCGACGAACCCGCAGCCAATAATCGCGCCGGTCAAGGCATGCGTTGTTGAAATTGGGAATCCGGCCAGCGTCGCGATGATCACCGTGAGACCGGCGCCGATGGCGACGGCGAGCAGAAAATATTCCGAACCGACAAAGTGATCAGGCACGATGCCTTTGCCGCTGAATTTTTTGAGCAGCGTCTGAGCGAGAAGGATCGACAGGATCGATCCGGCAAATGTCGTGATGGTTGCCCATGAGATCGCGGTCCGGTAATCGCAGGTTCGACTCCCAAAGAGCGACGCAACACCTTTGAAATTGTCGTTCGCGCCGTTGGAGTAGGCGAGAAAGCACGTCGCGAGAAAAAGCAGAACGAGCGTCATCAACAGCAACTGCCACCGTCGCAGCATTTGTTGTTCGCTTCCGATGTGACGTCGTGATCCTGGCCTTTAGTCTCCCTAGGATGGCGCAACGATGTTCGCGAACAATCGAACGGCTTCGCCTCGGCCAGCGGTACATTCACAATCGGATCGACGAACTCGAAAAACTCCTGATACGGCGGTTTCTTGTAAATATTGTAGGCCTTGTCGCAGACGGCGTAACGTTTGCCGCGCTCCATTCGATGATTGTCGTCATCGAGCACTTCCTTGAACGGTCCGCGATAAATCACCGCCTGATTGCGTTCGAAACACGCGCCTTGTTTTCCTTTGAATGCCTCGATTGTTACGGAGCGAAACTCGATGCCTTGGACCGTGCGCCACGGATCGACATCCCGGGTGAGAATTTGAATTCCGTAGAACGCGGCGTTCTCAAACGCCGCCAGAAATCCCTCTTCGGTCAGCGCACCGGAAATGCAGCCGCTCCAAAGATCTGGATCGTTTTGCATTTCCTCGGGCACTTCTTCATCGCTGACGATGTCGGAGATGACGGCGCGACCGCCCTTTTTAAGGACACGGAGAATTTCCTCGAAAAGCAGCCGCTTTGACTTCGGCTCGACGAGATTGAGAACGCAGTTTGAAACGACCACGTCCACAGAGTCGCTGGGGACCAGGGGATGTTTGATGCGCAGTTCTTCGGCGGGGCCGTCAGCCGCGAGAAACGACGCTGCGTCTGTGATCGGGTTGCGCTTTAATTGGCCATCTAATAGTTCGAGATCGAGCGCAAGATCCTGGATGCGGCCCTTGCGAAATTCCACGTTCGCGTAACCGATGCGTTGGGCAACGATCGGTGCATTACGGCGGGCGACCTCGAGCATCTCGTCGGTCATGTCGACACCGATGACTTTACCTTTCGGGCCGACGATTTGTGCGGCAATGAAACAAATTTTGCCCGTGCCGCTGCCAAGATCGACAACGATATCGTCTTTGCGCAAGTAACGCGTCGGATCACCGCAGCCATAATCGCGCTCGACTACTTCTTGTGGAATTACCTTGAGGTACTCGGATTCATAATCGACCGGACAACAAAGTTTGTCCGCGCGTTCTTTTGCTCCCGCGGCGTATCGCTCGCGGACAATGGTTTCAGTGCGATGACTCATTTTTGATGCGAAGTTTTAGCAGGCCGTTTTATTCCTGAAAAGCCTGCAGTTGAGGGCGCCCGCGTTGTCGGTGCCTCAGAATTTGGAACACGATGGCGCGTGTCCCTCCGGTTCTGTGGCTGTGAGTCAACTCGCTCGTCGGGGCGCGCTGATTTCAGTCTTCCGCAGGGCGTCACGCGCGATTTTCGTTACCCAGATTGTCACGATGATGGTTGCAACGAGACCAACGCTCAGGAATGTCCAATAATGCCAGCCATGCTTCATTGCTTCGCCACCGGCGCCGGCTGAAACTGCGGCTTTAGCGGCGGTTCCGATATAAACGTAGAGGAACGTACCCGGCATCATGCCGATCCAACTGGCGAGCACGTACGGCCAAAACTTCACGCTGGTCAGTCCATAGAAATAATTGCTCAGATTGAATGGAATCACCGGGCTGAGCCGGAGCAAAAAGATCAGCTTCGGGCCTTGCCGGCCAATCGCTTTGTCGATCTCGCGGAATTTGTCGTTTCGCTGCGCGATCGCTTCGATTTTGTCGCGCGCAATAAATCGAGCGACGAGAAAGGCCAAAGACGCGCCGAGCGTCGCGCCGGCGGAAACGGCCGCGAACCCTTTCCACAATCCGAAGGCGAATCCCGCACCGATGGTGAGAATGGCTCCCGGTGCGAGTAAAACCGTGGCGACGGCATAAACGCCGATGAAAATGAAAATCCCGGCCACGCCCATCTGGCCAACCCAGTTGTTGAAATCTCTCAACCAGTGCTGGACAGGCAGAAATTTCATCGCAACGAAAAGCGCGATCACAATCGCCAGCAGCCAAAAAAGCCGACCTAAGGCGGCTTTGGATCTGCTTTTTTTCTTGTTAGGGGCCATTTGGCAATTGCAGCGTTGAGTTGTTAGAAGGTGGATCGAGCTCGCCGAGCTCGATGCTAGAATGGCGGCGGAGCCGCATTTGTTTAGCATCGTCTGGCGGAGCTCCGAAAGCTTTCGCGAGCAGGCACGCCGATCCACCTTTCGTTTTGCTCATTTGCGTGCGCGGTGGTAGAGCCAGGTGAAAATTTTTCGCGCGCGCAGGGTGAGGCGCGTCTTGTTGTATTTGTCGCCGGCTTTGCGCGCCAGCTCGGCAAATGTGGGATAAGCGTGAATTGTCGACGCAATCGTGCCGAGACCGATGCCGGTTTTCATTGCCAGCACAAATTCGTGGAGCAAATCGCCAGCATGGGGCCCAACGACCGTTGCGCCGATGATTTTGTCGGTCTCTTTCGCCGTCAAAACTTTCGCGAAACCAGCTTCTTCGCTCTCGACAACTGCACGATCGACATCTTCGAGCCGGACAACAAACAGATCATAATCGACATCCTTTTGCTTCGCTTCTTTTTCACCGAGACCGACGTGCGCAACCTCCGGATCGGTGTAAGTGCACCACGGAACTACGGACCAATCGACTTTCTGCCGCAGAAATTGGAACGGCATCAAAATATTTCGAACGACGACGCGCGCGGTGTAGTCGGCCGTGTGTGTGAACTTGAGGCGATTCGCGATGTCGCCAGCGGCATAAATATGCGGCTGCGAAGTCTGTAGATAATCGTTCACCTCAACCCCGTTCGGGGTGTACCTCACCCCGGCGGCTTCAAGGTTTACCGCTTTCATCATCGGGCAACGTCCAACCGCGAGGAGCAGCGAATGCGCGTTGAATTGGGTGGCGTGGCCTTCCGTTGCGCCCGGCGATTTGTAATTCCCTTCCACCGTGATCACACCATCGCGCATCCAAGTCCGCGTGGCTTCGGTGCAATGCTGTACCACGATCCCTTCGCCTTCGAAGCGCTTGTGCATGAACGCCGCAACATCGACATCTTCAGGCGCAAGAATTTGTTGGCCATATTCGACGATGGTGATCTTGACACCGAGCCGACTCAACGCCTGCCCAAGCTCGCAACCGATCGGCCCGCCGCCGAGCACGATCATGCTCTCCGGCTTTTCAATCAGTTCGTCGAAGATCGTCTCATTCGTTAAATACGGCACCCCGGCGATGCCTTCGATTTTCGGAATCACGGCACGACTTCCGGTAGCGATCACGAAATTTTTGGTGCGTAGTCTTTGACCATCCACTTCGACTTCCTGTGGCGAAACGAAATGTGCTTCGCCGCGGAAGACATCTACACCTAACGACTCGAAGCGTTCTCTCGAATCGTTCGGCGCAATCTTTGCGCGACGAGCGCGCATTCGATCAAAAACCCTTTCGAAAACAAACTGCGGTTGCTGTCGTTCCAAACCCCATTTCTCGGCGTCGCGGATCTGCTGAATCAAACGCGCCGAGGAGATGAGCGCCTTGCTCGGGACGCAACCGAAGTTGAGGCAATCGCCGCCCATCAAGTTGCGCTCAATCAGCGCGGCCCGCCCGCCGAGTCCAGCAGTGCCGGCCGCCGTGACCAAGCCCGCCGTTCCCGCGCCGATCACTACAACGTTATAAATGCCTTCACCTTTTTTCATGCGACGAGCTTTTGTTCCCTCTTCAGCAGGGGTCATTGCAAACGCTAACTTAGCCGAGTTATAAGCGCGGTGGATTATTCCGTTGCGGACCGGTTAATGAAAGGAATAAAAACGTCACCGAGTCATCTTGTTGGTTGGATTTCGACGCATGTTTTGGTTGCGGACAATTTTGACTGAGTTGCACGCCTGGCAATGGCTCGGAAATTTTGTCGCGCGGTTGGCAGTTGGTTTGCTTTTCTTCCTCTCCGGTCGCGGCAAACTTTTTGTCCCCGAACGTCGCCAGCAGATGCGCGAAACATTGCTCGCGGCGGGCATTCCGTTGCCCGACTTCAACACTGTTTTTGTTTCGACGGTAGAGTTTGTCTTCGGCTTGCTTCTCGTGCTCGGCCTCGCGACACCTCTGGCTTGCGTGATGCTCGGCTGCGTGATGATTGTAACCATTGCGGCCACCGCAGTTAAAAACATCAAAGCAACGTCGCCGGCCGGCTGGTTGTCTGAGTTTTTGTATCTGCCGGAGGTGCTTTATCTGGTGATCCTGTTCTGGCTATTTCTCTCAGGGCCTGGATGGTTCAGCATAGACCATTTGCTTCTATCTAACGCTTATCTGTAGTTCTCCGAATGAATTCGCTCGACGATCGCAGCCGAGCACAGCACGTCGAAAGCATTTAGATGAACATGAGCATGCAGTGGCACTTAGTGTGCGTCTGCTTGACGGTGATCGACTTTTGTTCTGGTCTCGTATGAATTCGGCGCTGCTGAAGCGATCGTAGCGCCAATTTCCGGAAATCATTGATGTTAGGTTGCGCTTGATGACAGACGGCGCAGGTACCTGTTCCTCATGCCACGTGAGGCCTATGACGATAACATCCACTGCTGTGATCAACAGCAGCCACAGAGAATGCGTGAAGCTGAACCTGTACAGTTGATAACCGATGAACAAGCCGAAGACGATAATGGCGGTCGGATAGTACCAAAGTTTCTCGCGCAGAAGCCCGATAATCAGCCATAACTTGATGCTGCCGTGGCTGAGTAGGTACAACGCCACGAAATATTGGGTGCCGATGGAGAAGTTCTGCGTCGAATGCAGCAAATAGTTAGCGATTAAGTCTCGCGGATCTTCGGCAAGTTCCTCCTGTGTTAAAACGGCCACAGTCTTGAGCAAGAATTCCTTAGTGATAAACAACGCAATGACGCCTCCAATGATTTCGCCGAGGGCAAATACGCCCTTCAACAAAAGACTTATCTCAAACGCGAGGTGTATGTTCTTCTCGTCACTTAGATTCTTGATGCCAGACATATTTTGGTGGTTAGGGTTGGCGTGGCGCAGATCATTTAATAATTGCGCGGACTCGCCTGTGATAAAAGTTCCGAGATGAACAATGATCGCAGGCACGATCGGCTCCAGAGTTATCTGCTGTAATTTGCGCTTGAACTAAATTTATGAACAAATTTTGGATTCTTCTCTTGGTCTTTGGATTTGCGCTTTTCCCTCTGATTGCACGAGCGCAGCAAAATCAGACCGGCGAAAATGTCGATGTTCGCTCCGGTATTAGTCACGATGAATACGATCGGCTGCTGAAAAAATACGTGAACGACCAGGGACTGGTAAACTACGCCGCGTGGAAGGGGAACCAGGCCGATCTCTCGGCGCTGGACAATTATCTGAAACAGTTCGCCGACAAGATCGGTAACCCCGCGCAGGGCAGTGAAAAAGCGGGTTCGCTGGTGAATGTTTACAACGCACTCGTGCTCCGCTGGATTTTGTCCAGCTATCCCACCGAAAGCGTCTGGCAGTTGAAGGATTCGTTTTCCGGCAAGCGCCACGAAATCGGCGGCCGGAAAGTTTCGCTGAACGACATCGAGCACGGGGGCGCTCCGGCCATTGATCGGTTATCGCGCGCACGCCGTGCTCGTCTGTGCGGCGCGCAGTTGTCCACCGCTCCAAAGGTTTGCCTACAGCTCCGACAAATTCGAGGAGCAAGACGATCGTGCGTATCGCGCCTGGCTGGCGCGCGAAGACCTGAACAAGTTTTCGCCTAACGAAAAGAAGGTTGAAGTCTCCAGTATCTTTAAGTGGTTCAAGGCCGATTTCGACAAAGCCGGCGGTGTCCCGAAAATCCTGGGCTGCTACGCGCCGCAATCAGTCCGCGACTTTGCCGCCACCGGCAAGTACGAGACGAAGTATCTTCCCTACAACTGGGGCCTGAACGATCAAGGCCCGCACGGTCGCAATTACAGCCGCGCGCAGTTGCTCTTCGACAACATCTTTAAGTAGTTTGTAGCGCGGTCGATCCTTTAGGGCGGCCTACACTGCGCTGCCGTTGTAATACCACGCGTGCAAGCGTTTCGGCGGCACACCGCACCGGAACAGGATAAGAAGAAGGCAATTGCGCAGAGTAACTTTCCACGGTCCCTGTGCAATCTGCATTTGCGCACAACTCCGCACCGGCGGGTCGAGCAGTTTGATTTTGCCCCAACGGCGCAAGCGAGCTGAAAACTCAACGTCCTCCATCAGAGCCAGTGGCGCAAATCCGCCCATGCCCAGAAAATCTCCGCGCCGCACGAAAATGCTTTGATCGCCGTAAATTGTGCCGAATACACGGCAGTGCCAGCGCTCGAACTTTTCCAAAAAACGGAGGCGCGGATGGCGCTCGTCAAACCTGCGATAAAATGCGCCACCCACTGCATCGCCCGAATCAAGCGAGCCAAGAGCCGCCACGTGGCTAGACGTAAGCTCCGTGTCTACATGATGAAAAAGCAACCAATCAGCGGTGGCAATCTGTGCGCCTTGATTCAACTGCAGTCCGCGATTCGGCCTCGAATTCTCGACAAAAATCGCACCGAGCATCTCAACGCGTTTACGTAGATTCACTGATGGTTCTGCTGCTGAGATAATAATTTCGCGAAGTTCTGGAAACGACCTTAAGCGCTGAACCAATGGAATGACCCCGACGCCATCGCGCCACACTGGGATGATCACGCTGATATGGCTAACACAGCAAAATCGACGGGGGCCTTGCTTCGAAGAAATGGACTTCTGCGCGTTCAGAATGAGCAGAGAATTGGCACATTTGCTCCGTTTCGCGCAATGAAATTAGTTAGCATAGGCGCTGGCAGACAGATGACCATCTCAATTATTGTGCCGGTCCTGGATGAGGGCGCACTGATCCGCGAGTTGCTCGAACATTTGCGCGAGCGTGCATCAGCCGCGGAAATAATTCTAGTTCACAGCGAGGACTCGGAAGACGTGCAGGAACAAACAGCTGGATTGGCTGATCGCGTACTTGCCAGTGCTCGGGGGCGCGGTGTGCAAATGAATGCCGGCGCTGCCGTTGCGGGCGGCGACGCATTCTGGTTTGTGCATGCAGATTGCCGCGTGCCGCACGGATGCCTGAAACAGATCACACGCGTGCTCGAGGATCCCCGGATGATGGGGGGCTGTTTCCGAATAAGCTTGCCGCGACGCGAGTTGATTTACCGCGTGAGTGATCTTGGCGGAAATCTCGCAGTGGAATTGTTCGGCCGATGTTACGGCGATCACGGGATCTTCTGTCGTCGAGATGTGTTCATCGCCGCAGGCGGTTACCCTGATGTACCGCTTCTCGAAGATGCCGAGTTTTACCGGACAATCCGCCGTCGTGGACGAACGCGACAGCTATCAAGCAAGATCATCACGAGTCCGCGCCGTTACGAAGAGATTGGGCCCTACCGGCTGACCGCCTCATACTTGTTGCTCTCGCTGCTTTATCTCTGGCATGTCCCGATCCCGATCTTGGCGCGGATTTACGATCGTCTTTGTCTCCGCGCAGACGAGCCAGCGCGACTGCCCAATTAACGCGCCGCTTGCACGACCCCAAGTTGTCGTTCCTATTGCTCGCCGAATGAGTCAACTACGTCTCGGAGTTAACGTCGATCACGTCGCAACTTTGCGCCAGGCGCGTTACGCCACCATGCCGGAGTCGAAAAATGTGGAGCCGGATCCGGTGACGGCAGCTTCGATTTGCGAACGCGCCGGTGCAAAAGGAATCGTCGCGCATTTACGCGGGGATCGGCGGCACATTCAAGACCGCGACATCGAACGCTTGCGTGCGAATATTATGACAAAATTGAATTTGGAGATGGGCAACACGCCGGACATTGTCGATGTCGCGTTGCGCATCGTGCCCGATGAAGTCTGCCTTGTTCCCGAGAAACGCGAGGAAGTCACGACCGAAGGCGGCCTCGATGTTGTTGCCCAGCGCAAAGAGCTCGAGCCCACGATCAAACGTCTTCAGACTGCCGGCATTCGCGTGAGCCTGTTTGTCGATCCAATGCTAGAGCAAATCGATGCCGCCGGCGAGATGGGTGTCGAAATGGTCGAGCTTCACACCGGAAAACTCGCGAACGCATTTTCGGAAAAGATCGAAAAGCAAGAGCTCGAAAATCTCCAAGCCGCGGCCGTAGCCGCATCGGAATTGAAGCTGCAGGTCAATGCCGGCCATGGAATTAACTACACAAATATTTCTCTCATTCACAGCATTCCGCACCTTACCGAGCTCAACATTGGTCACTCGATTATTTCACGCGCCGTATTTGCCAGCTTGGAAACCGCCGTGCGCGAAATGCTCACCGCCATGGAAGATTACCGCGGATGAATGTAATGGGGTGGATCGCGTTCTCCGAAAATGCCAGTGCGGCTCGCACCGATGTTAAAACAGACCGGGGCAAAGTCGCGCTAAATTCATGAGTGTGCTCGGCATTGGTGTTGACCTGGTGGAATGCGCGCGCATCCAGCACTCGATCGACCGCTTCGGCGAACGCTTTCTCCATCGCGTTTTCACCGATGGCGAAATCGAATATTCGATGTCGATGAAATTTCCCGCTCGCCATCTCGCCGCGCGTTTCTCAGGGAAAGAAGCCGTCGCCAAAGCATTCGGCACTGGCATTGGCAAAGCGATGGGCTGGCGCAACATCGACATCTGCAAAAAACCGAGTGGCGAACCATTCCTTATGTTTTCCGGCTCCGCGCAAGAACTGGCAACGAAACGCGGCGTGACTTCCGCGCTCATCACCCTCAGCCACACCGATCATCACGCCATCGCGTGCGTTGTCTTGGAGGGCGTTGCGTAAGCCAATTCGCCAGTCGGATGAATCCGTCCCGCGGCGGATCGGACAGACTCGTCCCCTGGCGAGGCGTCAGCGCCCTGAAATGGATTGTGGTTTAATGGAGTCTTGCTCAGCGCTCTCAGCCATCGGGTTCCGACCTTTACATCTTAATTCCCGCGATCCGATCGACCGTCATGACAACGTCGCGATCGTCGAAGCGCACGTAGGTGGATGAACTAAAATGATACATGGTGCGACCGCTACGGATTTCCTTGATCGCGAAGTGCACCTCGCGGTCGTGGATCTTGAAGGTGAGGGTCAACCCCACCTTGCGAAAATTCGTGTCCATTGCCTTGATCCATTCCTTGAATCGCTCCGGATTAAAAGTGCTCATATCGCGGAGCAACACTGAATGGACTAGTTGTCGGACAACTTCACGCTGTCCCTTGGTGGCGGAGTGCAATCCCTTCATAGCCGCTTTCTCCAGCACGAAGAATGCCTCTGCAGCGATAGCAGGTCTATCGTCGCACCATTCCTTCTTTTCCGCCGCCGCGCAAGAACTGGCCGTGAACCGCGGCGTGACTGCCGCGCTCATCACCCTGAGCCGCACCGATCATCACGCCATCGCGTGCGTACTGCTTCAAGGTTGGTTGCTGCCTATCGAGTTCGACGTGCAGCCCCGATTGTGCTATAAAATAGCGCGATGCTAGGTAAGATCAGCACATCGACGGTGCTTGCTGCGGCGCTGTTGGTCAGCGCAACGCGACTGCCGGCTGCTCCATGCGCACTGTCGACTACTCCGAGCGAGAAGGCGTGCGCGCCAGCATGCTGCGCAAATAAAACTTGCTGCGAGACATCACATCGGAACACTGCGTCTCCGCTGCAACCGTTGGCGAAGTCCGGTCCCGATCAGCAGAACATCGCGACCTTTCCTGCAACGGTTGGCATTGCAGTCCTGGATCGCGCCGCGCCAGCATCGTCCGTTTTCTCGAGCGCACAGTTCGCCGCGCATTCGCCGGCGCCGCTTGCGCTCAACTGCATCCGTCTCATCTGATCCGAAGAGCCTGACACCCGAGGTGTGCCTAATCACCGGCACGTCACGCGTTCAAACGCTCTTCCGGACAGATGAAAACAATTTATCGATTACTTTTTTACTTAGTTTTAACTTCAATTATTCGCGCTGAGGACCCCGGCGATGCCGGGACCAAAGCATCACCCGCTCGCATTTCGCTGGGCGAAGTCACGCGCACGGTGCTTGAGAATAATCCGGCGATCCAGCAGGCGTTGAAAAAATGGAGCGCGGCAAAAGCGCGCGTCACGCAAGAAGCCGCATGGGACGATCTCAGAGTCAGTGGTAACTCACGCGCGGCGCGCTTTATCGACGTTGCGCCAAACTCGTTCACCGATCAGATTGTTTCGGTCGAACAACTCATCCCCATCACGGGAAAAAACTTAGTGCGCGCGCGCATCGCGGCGGCCGATGCGGTCGCAACATTTGAACAGGCGCGCCGCGAGCAATTGGACGTGCTCGCGAAAACACGCGCGTCTTATTTTCGATTATTCAATGCGTATGCACTGCTCGCACTGAATCGAAAAAATCTCGTTTCGTTGCGCCAGATCGCCGAGATCAGCCGCTCTCGCTACGAAGTCGGTCAGGCCAATGCGGCCGAGGCACTCGCCGCTGAAGTTGAAGCCAGCAAGCTGCTCGAAGCCGAGCAGGACATTTTGCGAAACATCTCAGCGGAACAATCGCAGCTCAACGTGCTGATGAATCGTGACGCTTTCGCTTCGCTAGGCCCACCGATAGAAGCGCCAGTCAAATCGTTCAATGTGCCGATGGGACAACTGCGCGGGGTTGCGCTCGCAAACCGTCCGGAGATCAAAATCGCGCGGACGAAAACCGACATGGAAAAATCGCGACTCGAATTGTCTCGCCGAAACTGGATTCCCGATCCTGCGATTAAAGTTGAAGCGCAGCGTTACAACGATTCCGCACAAGCGGCTAGTGAGGTCGATGCCGGAGTCTCTTTCACCGTGCCATGGGTAAATCCGGGCAAATATTCGGCGGCTGTCCGCGAAGCGAAAGAAAATCTGGCCGCAGCTCAACATGAATTTGATCGCACAAATGCTGAATCGCTCGGCGCATTGCGCGACGCGCTCGAAAAAGTCCACACGATGAAACATCATGTCGATCTTTTCCGGGACAAACATGTTCCGCAGGCGCGCCAGGCATTTGAAGCCAATCAGCTCGCTTACGAAACCGGCAAAGCCAGTTTCCTCGAGTGGATCACTGCGCAACGCAATCTGCGCGATCTCGAGGCGATGGAGCAACAGCATCTCACCGATTACCAGGCCGCGCTGGCGGGGCTCGAAGCCGTCGTCGGCGCCGACCTGAATCTTTTTCCATCAGCCAAGACAACGGAATTCAAATGAAATCGATATCGCTCAAATTGTTTGTGCTCGCGGTGCTGCTCGTCAGTCCCGCCTGCTCAAAATCCAGCAAATTAATCAAGCCACCCGACGTCGATTATTACACCTGCACGATGCACCCATCGGTGCACGCGGAAGGGCCTGGCAACTGTCCTATTTGCGGAATGGATCTCGTGCCCGTGATGAAAAAAGATTCCAGCATTTCTGCAGCCGGGTCGGCAGGTGGCGGCAGCATGCAAGGCATGCCCGGAATGCCGGGAATGCAAGATGCCAACAAAACGAAGGTTGCACCCTCGCACGAATTCGTGGTGCCGGTCGAGCGGCAGCAACAAATCGGCGTCACATACGCAACAGTGAGGCGCGCGCCGTTGTATCACACGATTCGTGCCGTTGGAATGGTCGATGCAGACATGCAACGCCATTGGGCGTTCGTTGCGCGCGTGGACGGTTATGTACAACAACTCTTCGTTCCATCCCCCGGCCAACTCGTCGACAAGGACACGCCGCTTATGTCGATCTACAGTCCGGACCTGCTCACGACATCGCGCGAGTTGGTCATGCTTGTGCGCATGCGCGACGAAGCAAAATCGAAAGAGGCGCGTGCCACGCCCGAGCGATTGATCACGGCGGCGGAATCGCGCCTCCATCAATGGAATATCACCGATCAACAAATTGCTGAGATCGAACAAAAGCGTAATCCGAGTGAATTGTTGACGCTGCGCTCACCGTTTCGCGGTGTGGTGCAAGAAGTTCCAGCGCATCAGGGGGTGAACGTGAAAGTCGGCGATCACTTGATCGACATCGCTGATCTCTCCGTTGTTTGGGTTTGGGCGGAATTCTATGAAAGCGAATTGTCGATGCTGCAAACCGGTCAGCAGGTGACGGTGACGGCCGGCTCCTATCCCAACGATCGCTTTGAAGGACAGGTCGCGCTGATCAATCCATTTCTCGATCAAGCAAAGCGCACCTCAAAAGTGCGCATCGATATTCCGAATCCCGATTTCAAATTGCGGCCGGGGATGTATGTGAACGTCGAGCTCGGCATGGACATGGGCCAAGGCCTGACCGTTCCTGCCAGCGCTGTCATGCCAACCGGCTCACGCGAGATCGCCTTTGTCGATAAAGGCGATGGCAAACTCGAGCCACGTGTCGTCGAGTTGGGCGAGCAAATCGGCGACCACTACGAAGTGAAAAGCGGTTTGGCAGAAGGCGAACGCGTGGTCGCAAGCGCGAACTTTCTCATCGACGCCGAATCTAAAGTGCAAGGCGCGCTAAGGAACTTTGGAGAGGGCGACAAAGCGACGGGGCGACCGGGCGAACGAGACCGCAAATGAGGTGCTAAATGAAAATCAAACATTTTCGCGAACTGGACGTTTACCAAAACGCGCTGAAGGCAGCGATGGAGATCTTTGAGATCAGCAAACGTTTCCCAAATGAGGAGCGTTTTTCTCTCGCTGATCAGGTGCGTCGATCATCTCGGTCGGTCTGCGCCAATATCTCGGAGGCCTGGCGAAAGCGACGTTATGCAGCGGCTTTTGTTTCCAAACTTAATGATGCAGAAGGTGAAGCTGCAGAAACTCAGGTGCATATCGAAATCGCGTCGCTCTGTGGATATCTCGACGGTGCCGGCTTTCAGCGTCTCGATGACATCTACGACAAGATCATCGGCCAACTTGTCAACATGGCTGAGCATCCCGAAAAATGGACGACGCACTAGGCGGGGAGCGACAAGGCGAGAGAGCGATAGAGCGACGTCGCGATGAGGAAACTTCCTTTGGTCGCCCAGTCGCCCAGTCACCCAGTCGCTCTTTCATTGAGCGCATCATCGAGGCGAGTGCGCGGAATAAATTTCTCGTTTTCATTTTCACGATCTTCGCTGTCGCGACCGGAATCTACGCGCTCATTCATACGCCGCTCGATGCCATTCCGGATCTGAGCGATGCTCAGGTGATCGTTTACACCGAATGGGAAGGACGCTCGCCCGATCTGGTGGAGGACCAAGTAACTTATCCAATCTCCACAAGTTTCATCGCTGCGCCGAAAGTGAAATTCGTTCGTGGCGAATCGATGTTCGGTAAATCATTCGTCTACGTCATTTTTCAAGACGGAACTGACATCTACTGGGCGCGTTCGCGTGTCATCGAATACCTGAACTCGATCCGCGGCACGTTGCCGGAAGGCGTCAACCCGATAATCGGGCCGGACGCGACCGGCATCGGCTGGGTTTATGAATACGCGCTGGTGGACGATTCGGGCAAACTCGATCTCGCCCAGCTTCGTTCAATTCAAGATTGGAATTTGCGATACGCGCTCGAATCAGTGAAAGGCGTTGCGGAAATCGCGCCCGTCGGCGGTTTCGTAAAGGAATATCAGATCGATGTCGACCCAAACGCGTTACTCGCGCACGGCATTCCATTGAGTGAGGTCGTGGCGCGGGTGAAATCGAGCAACGGCGACGTGGGTGGAAAAACTTTCGAGGTTGCCACGACGGAATATTTCGTGCGCGGGCGCGGTTATTTCAAAAGCATCGCAGACATCGAGAACGTCGTACTCAAAGTGGAGAACGGCACACCGGTTTACGTCAAAAACATCGGCAAAGTTCATCTCGGCGGTGCGCTCCGGCGCGGCGTGGCCGAACTGAATGGTCAAGGCGAGGTGGTAGGCGCAATTGTGGTGATGCGTTACGGCGAGAATGCGCTCAATGTTATCGCCGGCGTCAAACGCAAGATCGAAAACATCAAATCGTCCTTGCCGGCCGGTGTGCGCATCGTCCCGACGTACGACCGGAGCGAATTAATTCTGCGGGCAATCACCACGTTGCGCGAAAAACTGATCGAGGAATGCATTATCGTCGCGCTCGTCTGCGTCGTCTTTCTCTGGCATGTACGGTCGTCGCTTGTCGCAATCATCACGCTGCCGATCGCGATCCTCGCGTCGTTCGTGCCGATGTTTTACTCGCATCTCACGAGCAACATCATGTCGTTAGGCGGAATCGCGATCGCCATCGGTGCGATGATCGACGCGGCCATCATCATGGTCGAGAACGCTCACAAATCCCTGGAGCATTTTAGGGAAGCGCATGGACGCGAGCCGGATAATCGGGAACGGATCGAAGTGATCATCGCCGCCGCAAAAACGGTCGGCCGTCCACTGTTTTTCTCCTTGCTCGTCATCACCGTAAGTTTCCTGCCGGTCTTTTCGCTCACGGCACAAGAGGGCCGCCTGTTCAAACCGCTCGCGTTTACGAAAACGTTTTCGATGTTCTTCGCGGCGATGCTCGCGATCACCCTTGCGCCGGTGCTGATGACGTTGTTGATCCGCGGCCGAATTGCGCCGGAAGTAAAAAACCCGGTCAATCGCTTTCTCATTTCCATTTACGAGCCGGTCTTGAATTTTGTTCTGCGGTTCGGCGGTTTCGTGCTGCTCGGCGCGCTGCTGCTTCTCCTCCTCACGATTTTCCCGTTCGTGAAATTGGGCAAGGAATTCATGCCTCCGCTGAATGAAGGAACTTTACTCTACATGCCGACGGCTGTGCCGGGAATATCGATCACCGAGGCGACGAAGATTCTTCAGATTCAAGATCGACAACTGAAAAAATTTCCTGAGGTCACGATCGTTTTCGGCAAAGCCGGACAAGCCGAAACACCTACTGACCCCGCGCCGCTCTCGATGTTTGAAACGATCGTCTCGCTCAAGCCGTTCGATCAATGGCCGCGCGGCGTCACTTGGGAAAAGTTTCTCGGAGAAGTGAATGCAAACCTGCGTTTTCCCGGCATGGCCAACATTTTCTGGATGCCGATTCAGACGCGCACGGAGATGCTCACCACCGGTTTTCGCAGCGCGCTCGGCATAAAGGTTTTCGGGCCCGATTTGCAAGGCATCCAAAATCTCGCCATCGAAATCGAGAAGGCGATTGCCGATCTTCCGGAGACGCGAAGTGCTTTCGCCGAACGCACAGCCGGCGGTTATTTCCTCGACTTCGATGTGAATCGCGAAGCGGCCGCGCGCTACGGCCTTACAGCGGGCGACGTGAACGACATCGTTGAAACCGCAATTGGGGGTAAAACGATTACAACAACCGTCGAAGCGCGTGAGCGTTATCCGGTAAGTGCTCGTTACGCCCCCGATTTCCGCCAAGATCTCGATTCACTGAAGCGCGTGCTCATTGCGACGCCGACTGGAGCGCAGATCCCGATTTCACTTGTCGCCGATATTCGCTATCGCACCGGTCCGCCCAGTATTCGCAATGAGAACGGCCAACTTGTTGGCTTCGTGCTTGTTGACCCTGCGACCAGCGACATCGACGACTATGTGCGCCACGCGTCGAAGCGGATTGCTGGGCGCGTCAAATTCCCGGCCGGTTACTACACCGAATGGGCCGGCCAATTCCAATACATCAGACAGGCGGAACAGCGATTGAAAATCGTCGTGCCGCTGACGCTTCTGATCATTTTCGTGCTGCTTTATTTCAACACGCGCTCGGTTGTGAAAACATTCATTGTTTTGCTGGCCGTGCCGTTTTCTTTGATCGGCGCGTTTTGGTTGCTTTACCTGCTCGGTTATCACATGAGCGTCGCGGTTTGGGTAGGCTTGCTCGCGCTCGCCGGGCTCGATGCCGAGACCGGTGTCGTGATGCTTCTTTATCTGGATCACGCGTGGGAAAAATTTCGCGCCGAAGGGCGAATGAAATCGATGACCGACCTTCGCGCCGCCATTCACGAAGGCGCAGTGCAACGTCTGCGCCCGAAGATCATGACCGCGTGTGCGATTCTGTTTGGCCTGCTGCCGATCATGTGGTCGCCCATCACCCAAACCGGCGCTGACGTCATGAAACGCATCGCTACGCCGATGGTTGGCGGCGTTGTAACCTCGGCTTTCCTTGAGCTGCTGCTTTATCCGGTGATTTTCTTTTTGTGGCGAAAGACGAATCTCGGATCCACTGCACTTGCAAAAAATAGTTGTTATTCGGCTTGATGCGTACGCATGCCTTTGAACCGAGTTCGGTCCTGCGAACTGCGCTCCGGCTTGAAATAATCACGGTAGTTTGGATGGTGATTGAAGCCGCGGTCGCGGTCGCCGCGGGCATTGTTGCGCGCAGTTTGCTGCTAATTGCGTTCGGAATCGACAGCGCGATCGAGCTGGCCTCTGCGGTTGTCGTTTTCACGCGTTTCCGAATCGAGTCGCACGAGAAATTTCCCGGCGACCTGGACGACGCGGGAGCAATCGAGCGCAAAACCACAAGGATCGCCGGCTACCTCCTCTTCTTACTTTCTGCTTATGTGCTAGTGCAAGCCACCTTTGGTCTCGTGACACGACATGCGGCCGAGACTTCGCCGATCGGCATAGCGGTGGCGGTGATCGCTGCCGTCGGAATGCCAATATTGGCAAAAGCAAAACTGCGTGTTGCGGGCCGGATCGACAGTCGGTCACTTCGTGCCGATGCGATGGAGACCCTAACGTGCGGTTACTTGGCTTGGATATTATTGCTTGGTCTCGCTCTCAACGCGCTGACTCGTTGGTGGTGGATTGATCCCGTCGCGTCGCTCGCGATTGTTCCGTTACTTATTCGCGAAGGTTGGGAAGCGGTGTTCGGTGAAAGTTGCTTCAACTAGGTTTTGAGTCTGCAGTCGGCGCCGCGGCAGCTCACTGGCTAAATGATATAAAATGGGCGCTTTACCGTTCAAAAAGGCCGGCCTGATGATACTAATCGCGCAATTTGTAGTATTAATCGCGCGGCTCGTAATACTAATCGTGGCGCGATTAGCCTTTCATGCGCGGCGATTAGACTCATCTGCTCGCCAACCGAGGCTAAATGCGAGCCGATGAAAGAGAAACGGATGTCAGGTTAGGCGCATTAGAGCGTGTTTAACATCGATTGCAGGGCGAGTAACGTTAATCATCAGGCGATTAGACTTAGTCGCTTGCCGAGCAGTGCTGATCGGCCTGCAATTAACCTTATGCATCACTGGATGCGAGTTGCGCGTCAGGCGGTACAGCCTACGCGCTTCGGCATACGCCCTACGAGCAAGGGCGTACGATCGACGAGCACCGGCATACGGGCTGCGAGGCGTGCCACTAACCTGAGTCCGTCGCTGATTCAGGCCGCAAGCTTTGGCTGCAATTCAAATCTTTTCGTGATCGGGGTTTGTTCCCAACCGATCAGGGTCTAAAATAACCTATTAGACCTCATTGTAGGTCGAACACGACACCGAAGCCAGCCCCGCAAACGCTGGCCGTTTAGTCGGCATTTGTCGCAAGTACACGAAGCAACGGGCGACATTAGGCCGAATCATTGCGCCTTAAAATGCCGAATAATTCGGCCCACTTCTCTCGTTAGGCGTCAAATGGAGCTAGTAGCGTGAACCTGCAGGTATTGGTTGCTATCGCTGAGATAGTCAGGACGTTAGTTAGTCGACGTTTTCGTCTTGACATTGCGCCGGCTGTCCGCACAGAATCGCCGGTCTCAAATAGAATCTGAATGAGGCCGGGGCGTTTCCTCCCGGGAGCTAGCTCCCTCCTTTTCAGGTTTGCAATCCCATCATGAGCAACCGGGAGAAGGAGCAAAGTCCATTATGTTTAAGCCGATTTACCATAAAAGTGCAACTCTTCCTCTACCAAAGTCAATTAGCCGTTTGCCTTTGCGGCACGGGTTTCTTGTCCTGTCGTTCGCCCTCGCGCTTGCCTTGTTTGCGCTTTCGCCAACGGCGCAAGCACAACTACCCTCGCCGACGCCCGACGGAGGCTATCCTAACAACAACACGGCTGAGGGTACTAATGCGCTCAAGAGCCTTACATTTGGCACCGACAACACGGCGATCGGTTTTGAGGCGCTCTTCAACAACACAGGTGGCGGCTCTAACACGGCCACAGGTGTTAATGCGCTGTTTACCAACACCACCGGCCTTGACAACACGGCCAATGGCTGGGAGGCGCTCTTTAGTAACACTACCGGCGGCGGCAACACGGCCACCGGTCAAGATGCGCTCTTTAACAATACAACCGGCAACGACAACACGGCCAACGGTATTGATGCGCTCGGTGGCAACACCACCGGCAGCTTCAACACGGCCAATGGGGCTTTTGCGCTCCAATTTAACACAACCGGCAACGACAACACGGCCAACGGTGAATCTGCGCTCTCCAGCAACACAACCGGTATCGACAACACGGCCAACGGTCATGTAGCGCTCTTTAACAATACAACCGGCAACCAGAACACGGCTAACGGCTTTCTAGCACTCGAAATGAACAAAAGTGGCAGCAACAACACAGCAAATGGTGTTGGTGCGCTTCAAAATAACAATGGCGACAACAACACGGCCAACGGTGCTAATGCGCTCTTTAACAACACAACCGGCAAAAGCAACATCGCATTGGGGGTTTCAGCTGGTGCAAATCTCACCACAGGCAAAAACAATATCGAAATCGGCAACGCTGGTGTAGCTGGGGAGGCCAGTCGCATCCGCATCGGCACGGTGGGGACTCAGACGAACACCTTTATTGCCGGCATTCATGGAGTCACCGTGGCAAGTGCGGTGGGAGTGGTTATCGACGTTAATGGTCACCTTGGCACAGCTACCTCCTCGGAGCGTTTCAAAGAAGCGATCAAACCGATGGACAAGGCGAGCGAAGCGGTCCTAGCGCTCAAACCGGTGACCTTCCGCTACAAGAAGGAGCTTGACCCCGAAGGCATCCCGCAGTTCGGCCTCGTGGCTGAGCAAGTGGAAAAGGTGAATCCCGATCTGGTAGTTCGCGACGCTGACGGAAAGATTAACACTGTTCGCTACGAAGCAGTGAACGCGATGCTGCTGAACGAGTTTCTTAAAGAGCATCGTAAAGTCGAGCAGCAAAACCACAAGATTCAGCAACAGGACGCGACGATTGCGCAGCAGCAGAAGGATTTCCAGGCGGCGATCGCGCGCCAGCAAAAGCAGATTGAAACGCTCAGCACAGGCCTTCAAAAGGTGAGCGCAAAGCTTGAAATGAGCAGATCTGCACTGCAAATAATCGCCGACAATCAGTAAAGCAGCGGCCCAACCAGTAGTCGGATTTCGCAATTAGGATTCTCGATAATCGAAGCGGTTTGGAAGTGGGCGACACCGGGCTTGTCATCTTGCAGCCTTTTAGCGGATATTGCCTCTATGAGCAAGAAATAGATTGCAAGATGCAATCTATTTCTCGTTAGATCTAAACGCCGCAAGTGACGATCCCGAGTTTCTGAACCAACACATTCGCCGAGGCACCATTTGCTGTTGGATTGCTGTACCCCTAGCGCTCGCCAGCCTGTTCGTCTGTCGGCATGGTAATGTCCGGGTTTTCACGTTGGTCATCGTTGGCATCCTTTTCGCGGTTGCGTCCTACCAGATGCTCAGCGCTCGCTGTCCGCGCTGTAAGACGCGTCTCCTGCTGGCGCTGGGTACGTTCGGTGTGCGCCCTGGGGATACCATTATGGTTCACATCTTGCCCATCCTGCGATCTCTCATTCGATACAAAGCGCGATGCAACGCAAACGGTCTAACCAATCGACGAAGCCGACGGCCCCTTGGCGAGAGAACTCCAGCGTGTTTGCCTTCGACCCCGCCCGTGGCTTATCTCTTTCTCGTTAGGCGGCCTTAGCACGACCTGCTGCAGATACACCTCTGATGATTAGACATTCGTACACACACGACTGGGAGCTCCTTGCGAAGACTGACCCTCTCTTCGCGGTTCTCGCGGACCCGCTGTACCCAGCGAGCCAACCTATCCCCGGAGGCAGAGCGTCGCTTCTGGCATACGGGCGAGGCTTACGTTCAGTACATTTCCGACCTCTTCCGCACGCATTTCGGTGAGTCGTGCCAACCCTCGCGCGCGCTTGACTTCGGTTGCGGTGTCGGTCGGATCTTAGTTCCCCTTGCCCGTATCTCTCGCGAGGCGGTTGGCATCGATGCCTCGCCTACGATGCTCGAACTCGCCCGCGCGGCCTGCGACCGTGCGGCGCTTCGGAACGTATCATTCGCGCAATCGCCGATGCCCGGTGAGTCATTCGATCTTGTCAACTCTACCCTCGTATTCCAGCACATTCCGGTGCGTGTAGGGCTCCCAATCCTGGCTACATTGCTTCAGGAACTCTCCCCGAATGGATTCCTATCGCTTCACCTTCTCTTTGAGCGTCCGAGATCTCGTCCGGCGGATCGAATCGTTCGTTGGCTTCGTTCTACCCTCCAACCTCTCCATCTGATTATCAATCGGTTGCGTGGCAGCGCACCAAGCACTCCTTACATGCAGATGAATCCGTACCCACTCAACAAAGTGTTAACTCTGTTGTCGACGAACGGTATCAGGGAAGTCTACCTGGTTATGTGGTCGCGCAACGGGTCCGAGATCGCTCTTCTCCTCGGGCGCAAGAGCAAGAACGCCGTCCCAACAGAGGCCGCCTAACCCGTCATTGCAGCGGACTCGCTTCGCTCGGCGCTGAACTCCATTTCGCCGAAGGTTTCGGCGCAGGCGGGGTTCCGGTTGAACGTTTTCTGGAAATGCGTTCGCTCTGCTGGGTGAACCACCGCGTCTCCGGAGGTTTTGGAAACGCTCGTGTTCGGGTTCGGCACCAAAGTTGAAGTGCGAACACGCAGCCGATGGACAGCCGCGGTATCATCGCCGTCAATAAACGATGAATGTTCTGCCTGCACTCGGCCACGCCCTCTGGATGGCGTTTGCCATGTTCTGGGAAATTTTGTGGCCGCTGATTTTGGGATTCGGTTTGTCGGGCGTGGTGCAGGCGGTCGTCTCAAAAGGAGAGATGAGCAGACTGCTGCCGGACGATTCGCCGAAAACGCTGGCGATTGCGACCGGCCTTGGCGCAGCGTCATCGTCCTGTTCCTACGCAGCGGTTGCCTTGGCGCGGTCGATTTTCCGCAAGGGCGCCGATTTCACGGCGGCAATGGCGTTCGAAATTGCTTCCACGAACCTGGTCGCGGAATTGAGCATCATTCTCATCGTGCTGATGGGCTGGCAATTTGCGCTCGCTGAATTCGCGGGCGGACCCTTGATGGTTGCGATCATCGCGGTGCTTTTCAGAATTTTTCTTTCCCGCAAGCTCGTCCGAGATGCCAGAGAGCAAGCCGACAAGGGAATCAAAGGCGTCATGGAAGGTCATGCTGAGATGGACATGAGCGTCGAGAACGGCCGTTCGCTCTGGCAACGGCTCACTTCGCCCGAAGGAATCACAGCAACGAGTCATTATTTTGTGATGGACGTAATCGCCGTATGGAAAGACATCGTCGGCGGTCTTCTGCTCGCCGGTGCACTCGCCGCCTGGGTGCCACAAGATTTTTGGAAAAACTTCTTTTTAACTTCGCATCCAGTAGCAGCGACAATCTGGGGGCCGATAGTTGGACCGCTTGTCGCGGTCTTTTCTTTTGTTTGCTCGGTGGGCAACATCCCGCTTGCGGCCGTGCTCTGGAACGGGGGCATCAGCTTCGGCGGCGTAATCGCGTTTATTTACGCCGACTTGATCATCCTACCGATTATCGACATTTACCGAAAATATTACGGGTGGAGGGTGACCGCGCTGATTGTGATCGTCTTTTATTTGGCGATGGCTGTTGCGGCGTTGATCGTAGAATTTATCTTTCAGTTTTTCGAATTAATCCCGCACCAGCGAGCCGCGCAGATCGTTGAGATGTCCATCACTTTCAATTACACGACCATCCTGAACATCATCTTCCTTGCGCTCGCAGCATTTCTCGTCGTCCGATTTCTGAAAACAGGCGGACCAAAGATGCTGGCCCATATGTAACCGATGGCGCGGTTTGAGCCGCGCCAAATCCGACGAGCAAGCCTTTAGAAATTTATGAGCGACGGACTTCGCTCACTTGCCGCAGTCGCAGCTCTTCCCGCAATTGCATTCCTTGTTGTCGTTCATGAGACAGTTCTTTCCGGTCTTTTTGCAGCTCGGCTTGTCAGCCGCAAACGCCGTCGTGCATATCACAGCCGCCAGAATCGAAAACAGGATTTTGAAGTGAGTCTTCATAAGTCAATCTTTAGTCCTCGCAAGCCTCCAGTGCCAGAAAAAACAGGCAGGTCACGCTGCTCGTCTGCGATGAAGATCGACTTGAGTTTTGCAAATCAGATAACGGTCGACATCGAGACGCCTGACATTAGATAAGCGATTCCGCTACGCGCGCGAGTTCCGCATTTCGGCCAGCGAAGACAATTTTGTCTTTTCAACCGTGCGAAGGGCAGAGCAAAATGCCGAGTGTCCTCCGGTTAAGGGACAGAAACGTCAACATCCAAAACTTATGATTACACGATTCATCATCGCAGCAGCGATTGTGTCGTTGTTCGCACCTGTCATCGCGCTCCGTGCACAGCATCCCGCGGCGCCTCCGCAAACAACAATACAAATGCCAGTGAATAGAGCACCACAGACTCCGGCCCAGCCGAAGGAAGTGAGCACGAGGGATATTTCTGTGGGAATCAAAAAGCATATCGCCAGTGAGAGGAAGAGAGCCAGTGACAAGAAATTTCACGTCACGTATAAGAGCCAGGATCTGGCGCTCGATTTGATTAAAGTCCACGACGACCGGCTGGCCAATCTCGGCAATGACAGATACTTTGCCTGCGTCGATATGAAAGCGACCGACGGCAAAACTTACGACATCGATTTCTTTCTGACCGGAAGCGCGGGCAATATGAAGGTCACAGAAACGTCCGTTCACAAAATCAATGGAAAACCCCTTTACAATTGGAAAGAGGACGGCGGCGTTTGGAAGAAAGCTAAAGCTTAGCGGAATCCCTTGCGTCGCAACGCGCCTTGATCCTCGAATATCGAGAGCTTTTTATTAACGTAGAGAAACTTCAGCATTCAAATCCTATGATTACACGACTTATTATTGCGGCAGCAGTTGCGTTGTTCTTCACTCCAGCGATGCCGATCCTTGCCCAGGAGCATCCGGAGCATCCGACGAAGAAGGCAGACGCGAAAAAAGGCGAGCAGCCGGAGCATCCGACGAAGGGTGGCGGGAAGGAAGTGACGAAGGCCGATATTTCGGCCGGAATCAAGAAACACATCGCGAGCGAAGGCAAAAAATCCAGCGACCAAAAGTTTCACGTCACTCATGAAGGTAAAGATCTCGCGCTCGACCTGGTCAAAGTGCATGACGACAGGCTTTCGAGTCTCGGCGACGGCAAATATTTTGCCTGCGTGGATATGAAAGCCGCCGATGGCACTGTCTATGATATCGACTTCTTCATGTCCGGTAAGCCAGGCGACATGAAGGTCACCGAGACCTCCGTTCACAAGATCAACGGCAAACCGCTTTATAATTGGAAAGAAGAAGGTGGCCTATGGAAGAAAGTCTCAGCGAAAGGCTGATTTGCGCTATGCGCTACCTGGTTGTCGGATCCCTTGTTCTAGCCGGAGCGTTGGCGAGTCGGGCAGCCGATCAGCCCCGTATCGTCAAGGGCTCCGACGAGTTCGAGTTTGTTTATCGGGTAAAATTGCCAGAGATCAAAGGCGAAGCGCGGTTGTGGATTCCACTCGCGAAGACGGACGCGTTCCAAACGGTCACGGAGGAGAAGATCGACATCCCGATCCAGTGGGAGAAGGTCCAAGACCGCGACTATGGTAACGACATTTGTGTACTGCATCCGCAAGCGGCTGACAGCGGAAAGACGATTGAGCTGCGATATCTAGTCGTCCGCAAAGAAAAAGCCGCTTATGCCGCGAAGGGCGAAGAGACAGCGCGTTTCCTGCGACCGGAGAAATTGGTGCCTGTGAATGAGACATTCAAAACACTCGCCGCGGAGGCGACGGCCGGAAAAAAAGACGATCTCGAACGGGCCAAAGCGCTTTATCAACACGTGCTCGGTCGGATGCGGTACGATAAATCGGGCACCGGGTGGGGCAGGGGAGATGCTATCTACGCATGTGACGCTCGGACAGGTAATTGCAGTGATTTTCACGCTTATTTCATCGCATTGGCACGGAGCAGCGGGATACCAGCGCGCTTTGCCATCGGTGCGACAATTCCGGCCGATAAAAAGGAAGGCGCAATTGAGGGCTATCATTGCTGGGCGGAATTTTTTGCCGCCGGCCGGTGGGTGCCGGTGGATATCAGTGAAGCATGGAAGAATCCCGCGCTGGCCGATTACTACTTCGGCCATAACCCGGCCAACAGATTTGAGATGACACGGGGACGCGACCTGGTTGTCGATCCCGCGCCGGCCACCGGCCCGATTAATTTCCTCGTCTATCCGTTGCTCGAGATCGACGGCAAGGTCGTAAAACCGGAAACAAGTTTCGCTTTCAAACGTATCGGCGCTTAATTCGTTAGGCGCTTACTCCGCTAGCGTCCCCGGATTTTTCTCAGCTAGAGCGTTCTGACGCTCCACGAGCTTGCCGTCCGGTGCCCGCCAGTAATCGCGCTGTTTCCGAAACGGCATGAGCAACGCATTTCGAAGCTTGTTATCCTGCGGCTGCGAATAACCCGCAATGCCGATGGCGATCTCCGCTTGCGGAATGTTGAGGCCGATCGTCCGGTGCAGCCGGTCCCACCACGGAAAAACCACCCCAAAGTTCGAATTGTTCTCGCGCCTGACCTGCGAATGATGGATGCCGTGCATGCGCGGCGTCACCAGCACCTTATTCAACAGCCGTTCGAAGCGGATCGGCAGCCGCAGATTGCTGTGATGAAAAAGCGTATTCGCTTGGAAGACCAATTCGTAAGCCGCGAACGCCCAGCCCGAGAGGCCGATCAGGATCACCTGCACGACGCGAAAAGCGACCGACATCGTTACCTCGCCAAAGTGAAAACGAAATCCAGTGGAAACATCAAGATCGGGATCGATGTGATGAACGTTGTGAAACCGCCAAAAGAATGGGATTCGATGATTTGCGACGTGCCAATAGTAAAAGCCGAGGTCCATGAGCAAAAAGCTGAGTGCGAACACAAACAGCGGCGGCAGCGGCAGGAGATAAATTACGCCAAAAGTTTTCGCGTTCGCCCAGTGCAGCGTCGCCAATGCGGCCGGCCGCACCAAGACAGCGGCGACGAAAAATGCCAGGGCTGACATCGACAAATTTACGAGCAGGCGTCCGATCAGCAGACATGTCCTTTTCCGCAGAGGGAAAAAGCGCTCCAGCACGAACAACAGCGCGAAGATTCCAATAACAATGAGCGGTGTCCGGAGATAGTTCACATCAAATCCAGTTCACTCAGAGAATAGCAGAATTCGCGAGGCGCTGCGCAAGATCGTCATTCTGCCGAGCAACAACCGGGTTGCGCTTCGCCCGCGTGTCCGCCAGTTTGTCGCGCCGATGCCCAAAACGTTCTACGTCACAACAGCGATCGATTACACGAACTCGCCTCCGCACATCGGTCACGCCTACGAAAAAGTGCTGGCCGACGTAATTGCATGCTATCATCGGCTCAAAGGCGACAAGGTTTTCTTTTTGACGGGTGTCGATCAACATGGCCAGAAGGTGCAGCAGTCTGCTGCGAAAGCCGGCATTCCGCCATCGGAGTTCGTCAAAGATGTCACGCAAAAGTTTGTCGATCTTTGGAGGAAACTCGACGTGCGCTATGACGAGTGGGCTGAGACCACAAGCGATCGTCACAAAAAAGTCGTTCAAGGAATTCTGCAGCGGCTTTGGAATGAGAAGCAAATCTACAAGGATAAACAAGCCGGCTATTACTCAGTCCGTCAGGAGCAATTTCTCACCGACAAAGAGCGCGGCCCCGATGGCGAATTCGGACCGGAGTGGGGGCAGGTGGAGTTTCGGGAGGAAGAAAATTACTACTTCAAACTAAGTCAGCACAAAGATTGGCTGCTCGGCTTTCTCAAAACGCATTCGGATTTTGTTACGCCGGCCTTTCGTCAGACCGAACTGATCAATGCCGTGGAGAAACTCAGCGGCGACCTTTGCATATCGCGCCCGAAATCGAGATTGGATTGGGGGATCGAGCTCCCATTCGACAAAAATTTCGTGAATTACGTCTGGTTCGACGCGCTCACCAATTACATCAGCTTCATCGGCTACGACCCATCGCTCTCAACTTTCGGCTATCAGCCTTCAACTTTCCGCGAAAAGTGGCCGGCGCTCCAAGTTATCGGTAAAGACATCCTCGTCCCCGCACACGGCGTCTATTGGCCGATCATGTTAAAGTCGCTCGATTTTCCGGATGATCAAATGCCAAAGCTCCTCGTCCATGGTTGGTGGAACATTTCGGGTTCGAAAATGAGCAAGAGCGCAGGGAACGTGGTCGATCCAGAGGCGCTGTCGGACAAATACGGCGCGGACGCGCTCCGGTATTATTTAATGAGCGACATCGTTACTGGAAAAGATGCCGACTTTTCTGAAGAGCGGTTAATTACTCGCTACAATACCGATCTCGCAAACTCGTTAGGCAATCTGCTGAATCGCACCATCAGTATGCTCCATCGATATCGAAATGGACGGTTAAAAAAACCTCGTGAGTCTCGGAAATTACCGAGCGACGTTCGCGATGGATACAAGGATTTGCTCGATGAATATACTGAAACGTCGGCCGCGCTCCGACCGGACGTGGTGACTGAGCGTTCGCTTTATCTCGCATCCGTTTTCAATGCGTTTGTTGAATCGCGATCACCTTGGAATCTCGCAAAATCGTCAAAGACAGAAGACGGACGAGTTTTGGAAGAACTGCTTTACGATTGCGTGGAATCTCTTCGTATTCTCGCGATTTTGATTTCGCCGGTGTTGCCGAAGGCGGCGCATGGACTTTTCGATCAACTGAATTGGAAGATGGAATTGAGCGGAAAAGAGGAGCGGTTTCGTCTCGAGGATGCGAAGTGGGGTGGCCTGCCGGATGGACATGTCGTCAGTAAACCGGTGCCGTTGTTCCCGCGAATTGAGACGAACTAGGTGGAACGCGCTCTCCGAGCGCGTTGTTACAATTAGCATCGCCCGTGGAGCGCACGATCCATCTTTGCGCGGATTCGGATTTAATTCCGGGTAGCGCACGCGTCTCGCGTGCTGGCGATGGTGTCTCGCCATCGCGAACTTTTTTCTGCAATGTAACGGAGTCTGAATCTGATGTTAACGAAAGTTCGTTTCGGCGCGACGCCGAAACCGACACGCGAGACGCATGCGCTATTCAGAACCGGCGTTCGCTATCTACTGCACACATTCTTCGAAGGCCGCAGGTTCGCCGCGAAGATATGCGAGCGCTTCGCCGGCGAAATGGAGCGAGCCGGTGATGAGAATCGGATTCGGTTTTGTGCGCGTGAGCATGAGTGCTTCGCCAATTGATGGAGTAATGGAGCAGGGGAGTGATGGAGTAATGATCGACAAGATCTGGGCAAGCTGCTTCGGATCGGCTGCACGCTCGCTTCTAATTTTTGGTAACAGAACGGAATCAGCGATTGGCACGAGCTCTTGGCAAATCCCCCGCAAATCTTTGTCCGACAGAATCGCGAGAATCAAGGTGGCGCGCTGCTCGCCAAAAATTTCTCGCCAGGTTTCTACGAGAACGCGTGCGGCAGCGGAATTGTGGGCGCCATCGATGATCGTGCGCGCATCCCAGCTTTGGAAACGCGCTGGCCAATCAACTGACGAAAATCCGCGGGCAATCGCAGAATCGTCGATTTCGATCTCGCCACGGGACGAGTCCGTCCGGCTGGCGGACTTGGCAGCTCGAATCGCAGCGATCGCGAGCGCGGCGTTCAGTTTTTGATGAGCCCCCAACAAATTGATCGAATATTGCTTATGAGGTGCGGTGAGAAATTCAATCGAGCTGCCGCATTCGTCGGCACGTTTGCGCAGGACAGCTTCGACTTCCTCTTTCTGCGGCGCAGAGATGACGGGGACTCCGGATTTGATGATGCCCGCTTTTTCGCTCGCGATTCTTTCCAACGAGTCGCCAAGCCACTTTTGATGATCGAAATCGATGGGTGTAATGACTGCGACGGTTGATTGCACTGCGTTGGTCGCATCGAGCCGTCCGCCCAAACCGGTTTCCAAAATGACGATGTCGATCTTGGCTTCGGCAAAATATTTCAGGGCGAGTGCTGTGGCGACTTCGAAGAAGGTGGGATGCGGTTGCCAATCAGAGATGAGATTGCGGATGTTCGTTAAGCCGGAGGCGACGGCGTCTTCCGAAATCATTTCGCCGTTGACGCGGATGCGTTCACGGAAAGTGATGAGGTGAGGGGAGGTGAACAGTCCGGTACCGATAATTAGCCGCCCGACAGATCGAGTCGATCATGGCGCAAACGGATCCTTTGCCATTGGTGCCAGCAACATGGATCACGCGCGCCGCAGCAAAAGTTGCACGCGAGGCGCCCGCACACGGGCGGGCAGGCTGTGCGCCCCCCAAATCAATATCAAGCTCGGCAATGAGGCGTCGGATGTTTTCCAAGCCGAGCTTGATGCCGAAGCGCTGAAGGCTGTAGAGCCAGGCGAGCGCCTCTTTGTATGACAAAGGTGGTCGCGGCACTGCCTCCTTCGTCCCGCGGTTGGCGGGACTACGGCGTGCCAAGGAGGCCCCTCCCATATTCACGACGCCGAAGAGAAATAACCGAGTAACTGGCTGATTTGTTCGCGCATTTTTTTGCGATGCACGATCATGTCGATCAGGCCGTGTTCCTCGAGAAATTCTGCGGTCTGGAATCCTTTTGGCAAATCCTGATGGGTGGTTTCTCTGATCACGCGCGGACCGGCAAAACCAATCATGCTCTTCGGCTCGGCAATAATCACATCGCCTAAGGAGGCGAAGCTGGCCATCACGCCGGCGGTGGTCGGGTTCGTGAGCACGGAAATGTAAGCGAGCTGTTGCTCGGCATGTCGAGCCAGTGCGCCGCTGGTTTTTGCCATTTGCATCAGGCTCAACATTCCTTCGTACATGCGCGCGCCGCCGGATGCAGCGACGATAATGACTGGCGATCGCTTGGCGGTCCCGTACTCGATAGTGCGCGTGATCCTTTCACCAACGACGGAGCCCATGGTGGCGGCCAGAAATCCGAAATCCATCACCGCAATCGCGATGTTGTAGCCATCAAGCATTCCATGTCCGCTAATGACCGCATCGACCAAGCCGGTTCGTTCCTGATAAGTTTTAAGGCGCTCCTTGTAACTGGCCATTCCTTGAAAGTGCAACGTGTCGATTGATTTCAAATCGGCGTCCATTTCCACGAAACTTGCCGCATCAAGTAGATGGTCGATCCGCTCCTTGGCTGACCACCCAAAGTGATAATCGCAGCGCGGACACACGCGCAAGTTTTGGGCGAGTTCGATTTCGTGCACGACCTCTCCGCAACCCGGGCACTTCTGGAAGAGCCCGTGCGGGATATCGCGTTTCTTGCGAGTTTGCTGCTTCAGGTTCGGTTTTTTAAAAATAGCCATCAAATCACCCGCGCGCTGCGGTCGCTGCATGAACGGAACGTGCCCCACCTCTTTTCAAAATGCGGGCGCACTGACTTAAGGTGGACCCGGTTGTTAGGACATCGTCGATCAAAAGGAGACGTAGTTGGCGCACGTCCGCATTTTTTTGTAAACGAAACGCGCCCCGCAAATTTTTCATGCGCTCGGCGCGATCAAATGCCGTCTGAGTAGTGGTCGGACGAATGCGTTCGAGAACCGGGCGGGTTCGGATCGACATCTGCGCGCTCAACAATTCCGCGAGCAGGGCCGCTTGATTGAAACCGCGTTCGCGTTCGCGAGCCGGATGCAATGGGACGGGGATGATAAGATCAAACTCCTGAGCCCGCAATCGATCATCTTCGAGCGCAGCAAAAAGCCAGCTCGCTACGAGATGCCGCAAATGTATTTGGCGGCCGTATTTGAAATCGAGGATGACGCGGCGCACCATTCCGCCGCTGCGAAACGCGGAGACGGCGTTTTCGAAATAAAGCGTGCGGTGCGCGCAATTGGCGCAGTCGAAGGAATTCGTGATCGCGCCCTGAAACGGCTCCGAGCATTTCGAGCAAAACGGCGGTTTGATGCGCACAAGTTTGGTTTCGCATTCGTCGCAAAGATATTTGCCAGATCCGACATCCGCCGAACAGATGGCGCAAACCGGCGGATAAAGCAGCGATACCATCGCGTGCAGCGTGCTAAATTTTGCGAGCGCCATATTTCAACCAGCCGCGCATTAGTCCCCACGTCAAGCAGACGATGGCCAGCGGCACAATTCCGACAAGCAAGTTTTTGCCTAACCACGGCGGCACCAGCATCTCGCGATGCGCGATTTTATTGAAAAGCCCGTTCGCAAGAATCCAGCCGCCGTGCAGGCCAATAGGCAACCAAAGCGAACACGTGCTTAGGCGCGCGTCCGCCAGGACAAGGCCAATGAGAAAGAGCGTGGTGAATCCCGCTGCGACTAAAAGAGGATCGGCGAATTGCGAAAAGGAATGCGCGATGGAATTGAAACCTGAAGTCCAGGTAACTATTGCGGATGTGTGCTGTGGCGCTTTCAAAAAATGCACGATCGAGTAAAAGGCTGACGTAACGAAGATCGAGATGTATTTGCCGCCGCTTCGCCACAAGACTCCCAGGATCAACCCGCGAAAAAAGATTTCTTCAATCACGGGAACGACGGTAGAAGTGGCCACAATTTTGGCGAGGGTAAGCCAGGTGACGGTTAGACGAAGAGAAAAAATATGAAGGGCAATGAGGGTGGCGCCGCAACAGAGCAAGGGAACTGCAGCTAAAACGAAGCCGGTGAGAACATGTGGCAGCCATTCTGGATTCGGTTCGAGTTTCAAATCACTCAACCGGCCGATGCCGAGTGATCGAAGCAGTGGCCAAAGCAATCCCAGGGCTGCGACGAGCAGCGCGCGATGGAAAAAAGACTCGAAATCGACCTTACCGAGCGATACGAGGATGTGATGACCGGCGAGGCGTTGCGCGGCCCAGAACAAGAGCGGCGCGAGCAATGCTCCAATCAACAATGTTCCCGCAAAGTAAACGAGCAGTCTGGCGGCGTCTTTCAAGGCGGCTAATGTAAGGTTCTTTCACAATGCGGAGTCAACACATATGGACTGAGAAAGATCGACACGGAAGGAAGCGCGAAGTGCGCGCGACAAAATTTGGCGGCGCGTGGCGTTTTCGATCGAAGTCCGCCGATGACGAGCAGTGGACCTATCATGACATCCCCGTGCTGGCCGATTTGCTGAAACTGAAAGAAATTATCCAGCGCAAATACCGGCTGCGGCGCGCGTCGGCTGATGATGCAACGTCGATCGAGAAAATTATCAGCGAGCGAAGCCGTGATGAGTGAATGGAACACGCACGAGTTGGTTGGTGAGGACTCGCCTTCGCTATAGCTACGGCGCGGTTTTGTGCGCGCGAAGACCAATCCGAGTAATAAATGATTATGACTCCCTGGAACACGGATGAACTGATGGCGACGGACAAAAAATTTATCTGGCATCCGTTCACAAATATGGGCGACTGGCGCGCGCCCGGACACAAGCCGTTGGTGTTAGTCGAAGGACGCGGCGCGATTCTGCGTGATAGCCGCGGCCGCGAATATATCGACGGCAATTCGTCGATCTGGACGAATATCCACGGTCACAACCATCCGCAGATCAATGCGGCGATTCGGCAACAGCTCGAGCGCGTCGCGCATACCTCTTTTCTTGGATTCACTAATCCACCAGCGATTGAACTGGCAGCGAAGCTTGTCGATCTTTTCCCAAAGAACACGCTCAGTCGCGTCTTTTACTCCGACGATGGCTCGACCGGCATCGAGGTGGCGCTGCGGATCGCGGATCAATATTGGCGCTTGAAGAATTCGCGACGACACCAGTTCATCGCGTTTAAGAACGGTTATCATGGTGACACGGCGGGCGCAGCCAGCCTGGGTGCTGCGGCGATGTTTCACAGTGGAGTGAGTCATTGGAATTTTCCGGCGATCCAGGTGCCGAATTTGACAGGCCTCGAGCAAATTTCGCCGACGGAAAGCGCAAAGATTGCGGCCGTTGTGATGGAGCCGCTCATTCAGGGCGCCGCCGGAATGAGATTGTGGCCAGTGGGGACGTTGCGCGCCGTTCGCAAATGGTGCGATCGAACCGGCGCGCTGTTAATTGTTGACGAAGTAATGACCGGCTTCGGCAGGACCGGAAAAATGTTCGCGATCGACCACGAGTCGGTGATTCCGGACATCATGGTTTTGGCCAAGGGATTAACGGGCGGCTATCTACCCTTGGCCATCACGCTCGTAAAGGACCAAATTTTCTCGCGCTTTGATGGATCGGTTGTGGCTGGAAAAGCGCTTGCCTATGGCCACAGCTACACTGGCAATGCTCTTGGCTGCGCGGCCGCGCTGGCGAGTTTGGAAATTTTCGGACAGGAAAGTGTCCTGGAAAATTTACAGCCGAAAATTGAACAAATGCGCGCGGGATTGGAGTCGATCCGCGGGTTGCCGGGCGTGCACGAGATTCGGCAATGCGGCTTCATTTCTGGAATCGAGTTGGCCGAGAACGGTGATGTAAATCTCGCGGCAAAGGTTTGCGCAGCCGCGCGCACGCATGGCTTCTTGACGCGACCGATTCGGAATGTGGTCGTTTTCATGCCGCCGCTTTGCATTTTGCCAGACGAGTTGGAGCGGGCGATTGCAGCGATTCGATTGTCGATCATGGAAACGTGTGGGCATGCCGAAAAAGTCGCGACTCGATAGTTTGTTGGTTGAGCGCGGTTCTTTCCCCAGTCGCGAACAAGCGCGACGCGCGATTATGGCCGGCGAAGTGAGAGTGGGGGACCACACAATCACAAAATCATCCGAACTCGTCGCACCCGACGCGTCGATAGCGATTGCACCGCGTCCACAATTTGCCAGTCGAGGCGCGCTCAAACTGGCTGGCGCGCTGGATTTTTTTCGTGTCGATGTTCGCGGCAAAGTTGCGCTCGATATTGGCGCATCGACCGGCGGATTCACGGATTGTCTTCTGCAACGGGGCGCCGCGAAGGTTTATGCGGTGGACGTTGGGCACGGCCAGCTGGCGTGGAAAATCCGGAACGATCCGCGTGTCATTGTAATGGAGAAATTGAACGCGCGATTTCTTTCGCGGGAGCACATTCCCGAATTTGTCGATCTTTGCGTGATCGATGTTTCGTTCATCTCGCTGACTTTGATCTTGCCGAACGCGTTCCAGTTGATAACTCCAAACGGAATGATCCTTGCGCTGGTCAAACCGCAGTTCGAGTTGCAACGCAAAGATGTCGGGCGCGGCGGCATTGTGCGGGATCCGGCGTTGCATGAGAAGGCGCAGCGAAAAATCATAAAGTTCGTCGAAGCCTCACGAAACCGCGTCGATGGTTTGGTTCCGTCGCCAATTGCCGGAGCAGAGGGTAATCAGGAATTTTTCATATGCCTGCGAAAACAATCGGTTTAATCGCGCACACCGGAAAGCCCGGCGCGGCGGAGTTGGTCAATGCCGTGGCAGAAGAGTTTTCTCGTTTCAAGCTGTCAATCTTAGTCGAGAAAGAGACGGCAAAAATTGCGGGCCGGCGTTCGGATCTTCCGATTAAGCGGGTAGCTGAAAAGGCAGAGTTGCTGGTTGTTCTCGGAGGAGATGGAACTCTCCTGAATGTGGCCGGCCAGCTCGGTGACGCGATCAAGCCGATTTTCGGAATCAACGTCGGGTCACTCGGTTTTCTTACCTGCGTCAATTCGTCAGCTTATCGGGAAGCCGTGGAATCCATCGCGCGAGACCGCATTACATTTAGCAAACGCACGCTCCTCGATGTCACCATCCGCGGCGCGAACAAACCCGCAGCCAGGAGCCTCGCTTTAAACGACGCTGTTTTTGGCCGCGGCGAAGAGTCACGGATGATTCGCCTGAGTGCACGCTTGGACGGCGAGCCGCTGACGGAATTCAATGCGGATGGATTGATCGTAGCGACGCCGACAGGCTCGACCGCCTATTCGCTTTCAGCCGGTGGCCCGATCCTGGCCCCCGAGTCGGGGGTGCTCGTGATCACACCGATTTGTCCGCACGTCTTGACCAATCGCTCGATTATCGTGGCCGAATCTTCCCTTATCGAGATCGAGGCGACCGAACGCGACTATCCCGTTTTCCTTAGTGTGGACGGACGCGAGTCGGTCCGCCTGAAAACCGGTGTGGTCGTCGCTATTCGCAAGTCAAAGACAACATTACAACTGGCCGCGTTACCGGATATGTCGTTTTTCAGCGTCGTACGACAAAAGTTAAAGTGGAGCGGAAGCAATGTTTGAAGTGGCGACGTGAAGCCGGTGCCAAACTGACGCTTGCGACTCGCTATTGTAATCGCTCTTTACTTGTGGGCATCAGGCCTCGGACCAAACATTCGAGTCTAGTCAATCAGAGGCAATACCAAGACATAGGCGTGCCAGAATTGCAGCAGTACATTTCGAATCTGGTGTTCCTAATGAAGGGCTGCCAGACATGGGACGAATTCAAACAGAGACTCGATATTGTCGCACCGAAGTTCGGCGAAACGATGCGCCTAGCTATGTGAATCTGGAGTCTCGCGTGAACGGTCCCGCTCTTTGGCCTTGGCCTCACGCAGTTGGCGCTTCAGTTCTTCGGAGCCGAGAAGGTCTTCGCCCTTGGCATCGGTCGGAATCGGTTGCTTTCTCGACTTGCTCTAAAGCCTTTTGACTGGCGTCCTTATCTTCCAGGAATCATGTTATTACATCCGTGGCGCTCAATGCGCCAGAAATCGATTGTAGGGCAGCGGTGTGCAACGGTGGGGAAAGAGCGTTTCGCACTGTCCCGAGGGTACCCGTCTTGCTAATCGGCTTGGGACCATGCGCCGGCGACCGCAAGCTTCCTATCCAGAGAAGGTCGTCACTCTCGACATTGACGAGGAAGTGGCGACGCTCAGGGGGTCGGCCCCGGTCCGGAGAGTTTTGCTCCTAGAAGATCGTGATGATTTCCGGGAGGTTCTCCACGACCACTTGGCCTTCCGCTCTTATGAGGTGACCTCCGTCCCGAGCGGTGTCGAGGGCCTGCGCGAGATCATGAAGGGCGCCTTTGATGTGATCATTTGCGACATGATGATGCCGCAAGTCGGGGGCGAGATGTTCTACTGGGCGGTGACGCGGGTCCGGCCAGCTGCTGCTCGGCGGTTCATTTTTTTTACCGGCCACCAGAACAATCGGGCGATCGAGTTTTTCTTCCGGCGAGTGAACGCGACGGTGCTCATCAAGCCCTTCAAGCTGACGGCGCTCGACTCGGCGATCCACGATGTCTTTCTGAAAGTGCACTGACACGTCCCACAAGGAACATCGATCCAACCGCGAATCATGCCCGGATCGCATGGGGCTTGGCTAGCGCAGATCGGGTGAGTAGGACGGAAGCTGTAAAAACCGTACTCAATCAGAGGCAACACTTCTCGATTGGTGTTGCTGCCGTTTCCAAACGGCAGTAACACCTCTCGATTTCATATGACATATATTGTCTGATGTTATAGGAAGACAATCGCAAAGGGCCCGATTGGGGGCCGAGAAGGATTCACAGGCGTGTACCGTATTTAGCAGCCGGTCGCTTTCTATTCGCAGCTTCTTGCGAGCGACGCTTTGGGCGTGCACCAAGCTCGACGAACGCACGCCGGAGTATTCGTCAGGACCGGCGGAAACCGTAGTCTTTTATTCTCTGTACAGCTTCCAACAAAGCTAAAGAGCTCTGCTTTAGGACTCAACGCTTGTTCTCACGTCAATTACAGATTTGCAAAATATCTTTGCATCCAACCCTTATCGAGCCCATAAACCGTTTTTCCGGACCAAAACCGACCGGTTCGTTGCGTTTTGAATAAGGCATCGACCGCTGATTGACTAGCTTTCAGATCTCTGTTGGGCAGCCAGGCATTCCTTTTCTTGACCAACTCTCAGCGCTGGATAGCCTGCGTGACCGCGCCGTTTATGAATTCCAATTCTATTCTTCGACTCTGCTTTATTATCGTGGCTGCGTGCAGCATCGAAACTGCGGTGTCGCAGGAGGCGGTCCAAGAAAGCACGATTCCCAGCGCCGAGGATCAGACAGCGCCGGAGAAAACCGAGCACGCCGGCAGTGAGAAGGCTTCCAGAAGGCCGGCCAGGAGCGTTCAAGAGTTGATGACGCCCGATGAATTTAAGGCCGCGGGCTTGGACAAGCTCAGCGAAGACGAATTGCAGCACCTGGATGCCTGGTTGCAAGGCTATCGACAGACGACCGAGAAAAGGGTCAGCGAACAGGTCGAGAAAAAAGCGACTGAAGAAATAAAGAAAGCGACCGAGCAAGCGAAGGCGCGAGCGCCCAAGGTAATGGTCGATAAGGTTGTCAGCCGCGTAGATGGCACTCTTAGTGGATTGACTGGCAATACCGTGATCAAGCTGGAAGACGGCACGGTGTGGAAACAGGCGAATCATGACGACCGTTATCAGCCGGTTGTAACCGATCATCCATTGGTGTTGGTTTCGCGTAGCCCGTTTGGCTATAAAATGCGAGTGGAGGGTATGCCCGAGTTCTACGTGAATCCGGTGCGCAGCAAGGAGTAACCCGTCAATTGAGAACGCGCATGCTCTCTGCAGGCGCTAATTTGGCCAGGCCGAACTCTTCGTGCGTCAATTGCGCGGCGCGGTCGATTTTCTTTTCATCGATCACCACCGCGATCTTGATCTCCGACGTTGAGATCAATTGAATGTTGATGTCTCCTTTGCCGAGGCATTCGAAGAAACGCGCAGCCACGCCGGAGTGTGAGCGCATCCCGATCCCCACAACGCTTAGCTTCGCCACCCCGCTCTGGGCAAAAATCCCGCGCGAACCGATTTGATCGACAATCGGCTCGAGCAACCGCTGCGCTTGATCGAGATCCGCCTCGTGAATTGTAAATGAAACATCGGTCGCGCCTTCGACCGAAGCATTCTGGACAATCATATCAACGACGATGTTCGCCGCCGAGATCGCTGAGAAAATTCGAGCCGCGATTCCAGGCTCGTCGCGCACTCCCGAGATAGTGATTTTCGCTTGCTTGCGATCAATGCTCACGCCACGAATTACAACGTCCTCCATGCTGGCCGTCTCTTCTTTGGCGAGCGTTCCAGCGTTGGGGTTGAAGCTGGAACGCACCTCGAATTCAACGCCAAATTTTTTTGCAAACTCGACCGCACGCGATTGCATGACCTTTGCTCCCGCGCCAGTCATCTCGAGCAACTCGTCATAAGCGACTTCGTCGAGTTTTTTTGCGTCCGAAACGATACGAGGGTCGCAAGTGAAAACTCCATCGACATCGGTGAAGATTTGGCAGGCATCCGCATTGAGTGCGCCGGCTAGCGCGATGGCGCTTAAATCGGACCCGCCGCGACCAAGTGTGGTGGTCTCACCTTCGGCCGTTTGCCCCTGGAACCCTGCAACGATCACAATATAATCTTCGGCCAAAAGTTCCTGGATCTGCTTCGAGCTGATGTTGGCGATCCTCGCTCGCGTGTGAACGCCATCGGTCAGAATTCCCGCTTCCGCGCCGGTCAGGGAAATCGCCTTTGCGCCAAATGCATTGATCCCCATGGCAACAAGCGCACTGGCAGCGCGTTCACCGGTCGAGAGCAGAATGTCGAGCTCGCGCTTGGTCGGCTCGGCTGACATCTCGCTGGCCAGCCGTACCAGATCGTCTGTCACGCCAGCCATTGCCGAGATCACGGCCACGACGCGGCAACCTTCCCGTTGCGTTTCCGCGATCCGCTGGGCGATATTGCGAATTCGCTCGGGAGTTCCAACCGATGTGCCGCCGTACTTTTGAACAATCAAGCGCATGGCGGGAACGCGCGGCCGGTGAGAGTGGACGAATGCAAAACCGAATCGTTTTCGCTCAACTCAGGCCGCTGTCAACTGGAGGTTGCGAGTCAAAATCCAATTGCGCGAAGTACATTGTCGATGTTGGCAGGTACCGGCGAAATGTTATCGATCTTTCGCGCGTCGGGATCTTTCAGCCCGTGACCGGTTACCGTACAAACAATTCGGCTTCCCTCCGGAATTTTTTCAAGTGAGTAGGCTGCCCCTTTCGCGTCGCAACATTTAAAAAACCCGGCAATCGATGCGGCGCTGGCTGGCTCAACAAAAATTCCTTCATTTCTCGCCAGCCAGTTTTGCGCAGCCAAAATCTCTTCGTCTGAAACGATGTCGATTGCGCCGCGCGATTCTTCAATCGCGGCCCGCGCCTGTTTCCAGCTCGCGGGATTGCCGATGCGAATGGCCGACGCGATCGTCTCAGGATTTTCGACCGCGTGGTTGTAAAAAATTGGAGCCGCTCCGGCTGCTTGGAAACCGATCATTGCTGGCAGCTTTGTCGACTTTTGTCGCGCGCAATATTCGTTGTAGCCGGCCCAGTAAGCGGAAATGTTTCCTGCGTTGCCGACGGGCAGCAGATGAAAATCCGGTGCATCGCCTAGAACATCGACAATCTCAAACGCCGCTGTCTTTTGCCCGGCGATCCGATCTGGATTAATTGAATTCACAATCGCCAAATCATTTCGTGTGCCGAGTTCGCGCACAATTCGCAGCGCGTCATCGAAGTTCCCCTCGACTGCGATGATCCTTGCCCCATGGACAAAAGCTTGCAGCACCTTACCGCTCGCAATTTTTCCAGCTGGCAAAATGACTGCGCACGGGACTCCCGCGCGTGCCGCGTAGGCGGCTGCCGAGGCGGAAGTGTTGCCGGTGGAAGCGCAGATCAACGCGCGCACTTTGCGTTCTAGCGCTCTCGAAACCGCTACCGTCATTCCGCGATCCTTGAATGAGCCAGTCGGGTTCACCCCCTCATTTTTGACAAAAACTTCGCAGCCGCGGCCGATGCGCGCGCTCAGTTTCGCCGCGTAAACCAGTGGCGTATTCCCCTCGCCTAACGAAATAACAGGCGTCGAATCCGAAATGAGGAGAAATTCGCTGTAACGTGCAATGACTCCCCCACCCTGTTCTAAATTCGACATGGCAAAAAATGCGCCCGCATTTTCCGTTGGCAACTAGACCTTCGCGCGACAATTATAAGATCGACATCGTATGCCTGCACTCAGCAAAGAAGAGAAGCTGCGGCTCCTCAAAATAATCTTGGAAAGCCGTCATGCCGATCTGCGCGAGCAAAATCTAAATCGCCAGGGCAAAGGGCACTTTCACGTTTCCGGGATGGGCCACGAAGCCCTCGCGGCGATCTCGGTTCAGCTCGATGCCGCCGACTACATTGTCCCGTATTACCGCGATCGTGGGCTGGTTCTTGGCCGCGGAATGACGACGCGTGAACTTGCGCTCGAATATTTCGCCAAGCGAAAGACTGGCAGCGGCGGCCGCATGATGCCGTCGCATTACAGCGACCTCGATCGCCACATTTGGAGCGTCCCCACACCAACCGGCTCGCAGCTTCTTCCCGCCTGTGGCATTGCCTGGGGAATTAAACTCGGCGGTCAAAAAAATCTCGTTGTCACGACCGTGGGCGATGCCGCTACGCGCCAGGGCGATTTTTTCGAGGCAATTTGCTTCGCCAAAGAGAAAAAGCTGCCGGTCCTTTTTGTTGTTGAAGACAACGGCTACGGGATCAGCAGCCCGACACGCGAAATTAACCCGCTCGTGCTTGATATTCTGGAGCCTAACAAATGGCAACAACTTTCCGGACAAGATGTCCAACAGATTTACGATGCGACGGCGGACGCTTTCGAAAAGATTCGCTCTGACACCGGCCCGGTTTTTTTCTGGGTGAAGATGGAACGGCTTTCCAGCCATACCAGCTCAGACGACCAAAAGCTCTATCGCAGCACGGAGGAATTGCAGGCACTAGAGAAATTCGATCCGCTCAAGTTTTGGAAAGATCAATTGATCGAAGAAGGTGTGCTCACCGCTGAAGATTTCGCCAAGATCGACAAGGAAGTGAAGGAGCGAATTCGGCTGGAATACGCGGAAGCTGAAAAAGAGGAGGATCCATCGCCTAACGAACTTCTTGCCAATGTTACTGGCCCGCCACCAAAGATCGACAAGGAGATTTTGCCGCCTGGGAAATATCGAATCGGCGATACCGTGAACAAAACCTTGCGCGCCGGCCTGGAAGAAAATCCGGATCGCATCATTTTCGGGGAAGACATCGAAGATCCCAAAGGTGGCGTTTTCCGCCTCACCCAAAAACTTTCCACCGATTTTCCCAAACAGGTTTTTAATTCGCCACTCGCCGAATCGACCATCCTCGGCGTGGCCTGTGGTTTAGCCGCCTACGGCAAGCGCCCGGTGTTCGAATTACAATTTATCGATTTCATTTATCCGGGTTTCAATCAGCTCGTCACCAACATCTCGAACCTGCGCTGGCGCTCGTTTGGAAATTGGAAATGCCCCGCTGTGATTTACGCGCCTTACGGAGCGTTCCTTCCGGGCGGCAGTTTGTGGCACAGTCAGGCAAACGAATCTGTCTTCGCCCACTATCCCGGTTTGACGGTTGTGATTCCGAGTACGCCAGAAGATGCGGCTGGCCTGCTCTGGACTGCAATGCACGGCGAAGATCCCGTCCTGTTCTTGATTCCGAAGCACATGTTTTGGGCAGAACGCGAATCGGCGGAAGCGATCCGTGCGATTCCATTCGGCCAGGCGCGCAAAGATCGCGATGGCCGCGACGTTACGTTGGTCGCGTGGGGCAACACGGTGGAGAAATCGCTCGAAGCGCTTGCCCAGATGAACAACGAAGCTTCGGTCGAGCTTTTCGATCTGCGCTCCATCGTGCCGTGGGACAAAGCAGCGATTGAAGAATCTGTGCGCAAAACCAGGCGGCTCGTCGTTGTGCAGGAAGACACTGAAAATTGTAGCGTCGGCCAGATGATCATCACGCACATCGTGTCCCAATCCGATTTGTGGAACGTAATGGTCAGCCCGCCGATTCTCGTCAGCAAAGCCAACGTTATGATCGGATACAATTCCATTTACGAATATGCCGCGCTGCCGGACGTTGAGCGCATTGTCGCCGCTATTCGAACATCCATGTCGATGCGCGCGCAACGATTGACAATTGCCGGCCCGGAAGTTCAGGAAGCGGCGGGCGCGCCAATGGAAACAGCGCCGAAGAAAGTTGCGCAGGCCAAGCAACACTCTCAGCCCATCACTGTTCCGATTATGGGAGAAGGAATTCGCAACGCCAAAATCGTTTCGCTCTTGAAAAAACCTGGCGATCCCATCGAGCTCGACGACCCACTTTGTGAAGTCGAGACCGACAAGGCCGTCTATCCAATCGAATCGTCATTTGCAGGTACGATGGGCCACTGGAAAACGAAAGTCGGCGACACGGTCGAGATCGGACAGGAACTTGGAACAATTCTGACGAGCGAAACTTCCTTGGTGGATCAACTTCACGCCGCAGCAAAACCTTCAGCCGACGGGAAAGAAAAATCTGTAGAGGTAGCCGTGTCGGCTGCGGGTGTAGAGGCGGCTGTCCCCAGCCGCAAAGGAATGGAGTCTGCGCCTGAGGACAGGCACCCCCACAGTATCGAACCGGCGCTTTCACCAACGATCACGCGCAAACTTTCACGCGTAATTCCGGCCAACTTGCAAATCGACGTACGTTGGGATTCGATCCGCAAAGCGCGCGACGTCGCGAAAAAGAGAGATGGCAAGAACGCCCTCTCGCCCAGTGTCATGATAGCGTGGGCAGTCGTCAGGGCGATGGAGAAACATGCGCCGTTTCGCCGGTTGATTCTCGAAGACGATCGCATCATCGAGAACGAAAGCTTCGATCTCGGCATCGCGGTTGCGCTCGAGGGCGACCGACTCGCCACAGCCGTGATTCTCGATGCAAGCAGGAAGAGCTGGCCGGAGTTCGTGAAGGTCTACAATGAGACGGTCGCGGCGACGCGCGGCGGTCGTGTCGATGCGATGAACGCACCGGTCGTCATCACCAGTCTCGGCGCATTCGGGGTGAAAGCCGGTGCGCCAATTGTCGTTCCGCCGTCAGTCGGAACTTTGTTCATCGGCACCGCTCATCGGGAATTGCTCGGAGACAAGAGAGACAAAAATGGAGCGGCCGAAGTAATCACGCTCTCGCTTACTTTCGACCATCGCGTCGTCAACGGTGCCGGCGCCGCCAATTTCGTTCACGAAATCAAAAGACAGATCGAGAATTTTAAGATTCCCTCGACGACAGTTGTCGCTGCGCGCTAACCTTTAACGTTGATTACGGCCTGATCGTGAAAACGGTTCAATGGCGGTGATGACGGGCGATGAAGATTAGTTGATCGCTAACTGATTCAATCTCGCGAAGGCAAGATCGATATCCACAACATCGGTATTATTCTTGCTGCTTAACGGGCCGTTCGCTCAGCCTTACGGCCGTAACGACTTAGGCTCTATGACATCGCTCCTCGCATTCGCACACAGTTTCTTCTTCGCGCAGGTTGAATACAGTACCAGTGCCGAAGGCAAGCCGCCCGGCCCCATCTTCTGGATCATTTGGGCTGCTTTCATCATCTTCATGATCGCCTCGCTTTGGAAACTGTTTAACAAAGCGGGCCAACCCGGATGGACCGCGATCATTCCAATCGTAAACACTTATTTCTTGTGCAAGGTCGCGGGACGGCCCGGTTGGTGGGTGCTCTTAATGTTGATCCCGCTAGTTAACTTTGTCATCTGGATCATTATTTCGATCGATATCGCCAAGAATTTTGGCAAAGGAACGGGATTTGGACTCGGGGTGGCGTTTCTCTCGTTTATTTTTGTGCCGATCTTGGCTTTTGGCAGCGCGCAATATCAAGGCGCGTCGGCGAAATGAGGTGTAGCGGCGGCTGTTCTCAGCCGTAAAGAACCAGAAATCGCGTGTGAGGAAACGCGCGCCTACAGGACCCAACTTGGTTTTCGTTTTTCGTTAAAAGCGGCGATTCCTTCGCGCGCTTCGGCCGATTCGCGGGCTTGCATGTGGTATTTGAGTGCAAGATCCACATCTTCTTTCACCGACGTTGACCAAAGTTCTTCGATTAATTTCTTCGTTTGCACGAGCGCACCCGGCGCGCCTTGCAAAGCGGCATCGGCGAATTTTCGTGCTTCATTCATCAACTCGTTAGGCGGAACGACACGGTTGACGAGACCAATTTCTTTTGCGTGTTCCGCATCGATCAATTCCGAGCCAAGCAGCAGTTCGCGCATGATTCGCTCGCCCACTTGCCGGCGCAAAAAAGTCATCACTAAACCGGCTACGAGTCCGCGCCGCACTTCCGGATAACCGATCTTCGTTTTCTCAGTTGCGACGACGAAATCGCACGCCGACATGATTCCGGCGCCACCTGCGACGGCCGCACCATGGACTGCCGCTATCGTGATGAGACGCGTTTGGCTGAGCGTGATCAAGGCCTTCGCGACCAATTCAGCAGTGGCGTGCGCTTTTCGTTGATCAGCCGCTTGTTTCAAATCCAAGCCAGTGCAGAACGCGGCACCGGCTCCGCGCAAGATCAACACCCGTTCGTGTGGCGCGCTTGATGCGACTTTGATCGCGGCGATCAGTTCGTTGAGTAATTCGATCGTGAGCGCATTGCGGCGCTCCGGCCGATTGAGAGTCACCAGAGTGATCTGCGGAGTCTGTTTTTCGATAAGGACGACGGGCATGGATCGTGATTCGTTAAACCATTGAATCGCTAAATGTATTCAGACCTGGATTACACCGGTGTGAAAGCGCGCTTTCGGAGTGGGGCGCGAGACGAACTGGAGCAGTTTGATTAGCACGTTACGCGTTTCGTGGGGTTGGATGATGGCGTCCACCCACCCGCGCGCGGCGCCGTAGCGGATGTCGGTTTGTTCTTCGTAACTTTGTTTTACCTTCGCGCGCAGCTCGTCGAGTTCTTCATGCGACGCCTTTTTGTCGCCGCGTTCGCGGGCGCGCGCAAAGATCGAGAAAACGGTGTCGGATGCCTGCGCTGCGCCCATCACGGCGTAACGCGCGCTCGGCCACGCGACGATGAACCGCGGATCGTAAGCTTTGCCGCAGAGCGCGTAGTTGCCGGCACCAAATGAGCCGCCAACCACCACCGTGATTTTTGGGACGATCGAGTTACTGACGGCGTTCACTAATTTCGCGCCGCTGCGAATGATTCCGCTTTGTTCCGCGTCGCGACCGACCATGAATCCAGTCACGTCCTGGAAAAAAACGATTGGCAGTCCGGTTTGATTGCAATCCATGACGAACCGCGCGGCTTTGTCGGCGCTGTCGGAATAAATCACTCCGCCCATTTGAATCCCTTCCTTTTTTGTGCGCACCTGCAAACGTTGATTTGCCACAACGCCGACGGCCTGCCCGCCAATGCGCGTGTAAGCGGTCACGAGCGTTTTGCCATACTCTGCTTTATATTCGTCGAGGGAGTCGGCATCGACGACTGAGGCGAGGAGATCGCGCGCGTCGTAGTTCTTCTGACCATCGAGGCTAACCAAATCGTAAAGCGCGTCCGGATTTTTTGACGGCTTGGACGTGTTGCCGCCAATCAGCGCACCCGGCGGCCGCGCCCTACCATGCTCTTGGGCTTCGGGCAAAAGCGCGACGAGTGAGCGCAGCCGTTTCAAACAGGAGGGGTCGTCCTTCTCATAAAAATCGACCGTGCCGCTGATTTCCGCGTGCATGCGAGCACCACCGAGCTCTTCCTGATCGATAACCTGTCCGATGGCAGCCTTAACGAGCGACGGGCCTGCTAGATAGAGGCCACTACCTTCGGTCATCAAAATTTTGTCGCATAAGACCGGCAGATACGCGCCGCCCGCGACGCAGTTGCCCATGATTGCCGCGATTTGCGGAATCCCGCCTGCGGAAATGACGGAGTTGTTGCGAAAGATGCGTCCGAAATCATCTTCGTCGGGAAAAATTTCATCCTGCATCGGCAGAAAGACCCCGGCAGAATCGACGAGATATATAATTGGCAACGAGCACTCGAAGGCTATGCGTTGGGCGCGGAGCAGTTTTTTGCAGGTCTGTGGAAAAAACGCGCCGGCTTTCACAGAGGCGTCATTGGCAATAATCATGCACGGAATTCCGGCGATGTTGCCAATTCCAGCGATGGTCCCGGCGGCGGCAATGTTGCCCCACTGTTCGTACATTTTGTAGGCGGCCCAAAGACCGAGCTCGAAAAAGTGCGCTTTTGGATCGACGAGGGCGGCGACACGCTCACGAGCGGGCATTCGACCAAGTTTGCGTTGACGTTCGAGACCGGCTTTCCCACCGCCCTGGCGCAGGACTGCTTCCTCTTTCAAAATTTCGCGACAGCGGTCGCGCAGCGACTCTGCCGAAGACGTTGATAGGAGGGACATAGCGCGAAGCACGCTTAATCCGCGGGCAAATGTAACGCAAGCCTCGCGCTTACAGTTTTGTTAGATCGCCTGCCGCGGCCGAGGCGGCTGCGTTGACTCAGTAAATGTCGCGGTCGGTCGAATAACCGGAATCCCCGCGAATAGAACGAAGCCGAGCGCGACTGCCGCGCTCTGATTCTGGGCGGTTGATGCGTTCCAAAGCAACCTTGACTAGGAACGGAACTGCAGCGAGAGCGCCAACGGAAACAAGTGCTATGGCGGCGGCTTGCCGGGCTGGCCGCTTGATCTTATCCGCCACCAACATTCCGATCCCTAAGCCGAAAGCGGCGCGCGTCAACGCCAGCAGACCGTCGAGCGATTCGGAAGTTTTTGGAATGGATATCGGGAACGACATCGCCTACTTTATACGTCTCGTTTACGGAAAAGAAACGGGGAAATCTGCCCAACTGCGTATTCTTGCCAGCTCGCTGTTTGTTGCATCGAAATGTCTAATCCCATTTATGCGCTTATTCTCGCCGGCGGCAGCGGCGAGCGTTTCTGGCCGGTGAGCCGACGTGCTCGTCCAAAGCAGTTATTGCGCCTGGTCTCAGAAAAAACGCTACTCGAAGAAACGGTCGAGCGACTGGAAGGCTTGGTTCCACCTGGACGGATTCTCATTCTCATCAACACCGAACAAGAAACCGCAGTTCGCGATTTGCTCAAGAATTTCCCAAAAGAGAATATCGTGGCTGAGCCACATAAGCGTGACACGGCGGCTGCTGTGGCGCTGGGCGCTGGCTGGACCGCAGCGCGCGATCACACGGCCACAATGCTCGTGTTGCCGGCCGACCACGTGATCGCGGACCGAAAAGCATTTCAGGAAACAATGAAAACCGCGGCGGCCGCAGCGGAAGAAACTGGCGCGCTCGTGACGATTGGGATCAAACCGACTTGGGCTTGCCCAGGTTTCGGATACATCGAGCAAGGCGACTCAGTTCGCGTGCGCAATCGCCAGGACAAAATCGTCGTTCATCATGTGTTACGTTTTCGTGAAAAACCCAATGTCGATCTTGCCGAATCATTCCTGCGCAAAGGGAATTTTCGATGGAACGCTGGGATGTTTGTCTGGTCGGTGCCGACGGTCTTGAGCGAATTCAATCGTCACGCCCCGGAGCTGGCCGATTTCATTTCGCAAATCCGTGCCCCAGGAAACTTTGAAAGAATCTTGTGCGAAAAATTCGGTAAACTGCCGCGGATTTCGTTCGACTACGCAATCATGGAAAAAGCAGACCGCGTGCTGGTGGTGGAAGCGAGTTTTGATTGGGACGATGTGGGCAGCTGGAGGGCGGTAGCGCGCTATTTTAAGAACGACGAGCAACGTAACGCGGCAAACTGCACGGTCACGGCAGTCGATTCCACCAATAACATCATTTTCAACCAGGATGGCACAACCGTTGCGCTGCTGGGCGTCCATAACCTCATTGTCGTACGCACACACGATGCGATTCTGGTTTGCCATCGCCATCAGGCTGAAAAGATAAAAAGCTTGATCGGCAAGTTGCCGCCGGAATTGCAATAGCAGTGAACCCAATCCTCGGAGTAGATTTTGGAAAAGCACGTATCGGACTGGCGATTTCCGACGAGTTGCAGTGGCTTGCCCACCCACTCGAAACGGTAACGGCAGCAAGCGACGCTGTGAAGCGGGTCGCGCGGATCGTCCGCGAAAGAAAGATCGACATCGTGGTAGTCGGAATCCCGAAAAAGATGAGCGGCGAGATCGGCAAATCAGCGAGTGAAGCCTTTGCATTTGTGGAAAAATTGCGAGCAGCTTTGCCGTGCGAAGTCGTTACCTGGGACGAGCGGCTCACGACGATTGCCGCTCAACGCGCGTTACACGAGGCTGGGAAAAAAACACGCGCTACTCGTCAGGTTGTCGATCAAGTCGCCGCGCAAATGATTTTGCAGAGTTATCTCGACCGCCAACGCAAAGCTGTTCCGGGAGAGGAGATTCCCCGGTAATCGAAATGCCGCAGCGGCTGAAGTTCATTGTCGCGTACGACGGAGCGGCATTTGCAGGTTGGCAGAGCCAGGCGCACCGCAACACCGTGCAAGATGTTTTGGAACGCGCGCTTCGCCGAATGACTGAACAGCGCGGGCGTGTGCATGGCGCCGGACGAACCGATGCCGGTGTGCACGCTCTCGCTCAGTGCGCACATGTCGATCTTACGGAGCAGAGCCTGGCACCTGAGCGTTGGACAAGCGCCCTCAACGCTCTGCTGCCGCCGACGATCCGTGTCTTGCGATGCGCCTACGCCCCTGCAAAATTCCATGCGCGCTTTTCGGCAAAGGGAAAAGTTTACCGTTACCGAATCTGGTCGGCACCCATTTTGCCACCACTGGAGTTTGGACGGGCCTGGCATATTCCAACCGAGCTAGACTTCGAGATTCTCAACGCCGCAGCGAAGCAATTTATTGGCACTCACGATTTCGCGCCGTTTGCAGCAAACCGCGGCAAATCCGCCAATCGGACGGATTCGTCCCGTGGCGAGCCGGAAGAAAATACCATCAGAACCATCTACTCAGCCCGCGTCCGCCGACATGGCCAGTGCATCGCGATCGAGTTCGATGGCAATAGCTTTCTCTACAAGATGGTGCGCCTCATGATTGGCTGCGCCACGCGTTGCGCCCTGGGAAAATTGACTATCGATGAGATCAAAACGCAGGTCACTTCCGGACGAGCCGCTCCCGGGCGGCTCGTCGCGCCTGCGGAAGGATTGTATCTTGTTCGAGTTCGCTATTGAACGAGTTGGTTAGGCTCGGAACTGGCTTTTGGCCCTGCCGTTGTTAGGTGGAACTGGCAGGAGACCTGCTTTATTGCAGTTATGGTAGATCTGGCTACACCTGCCAATTCCCTTATTTCACACAAGCGCACCCGTTTTGCCTTCTTTCGCCACCTCGCTGGATGGCTTTTCAGCCAAAAGCATTTTCATTTTAAGCTTCTGTCCGGCACGACCGCCGGAGCGGTCGTTATCATTTTCCTAGCAGGGGTATTTCTCTACCTGACGCTGCGAAATCATTATCAGGACGTTTTGCGTACACACACGATCGAGGTGATGCGATTGAGCGGGCTGATCGAGAATGATATCGCGGAGATGGAAAGTCGTCATCGCGGTTTTCTGTTAACTGGCGACCAATCTTTTTTGACGTCATTCAACCGTCAGCGCGCGCAGATTCATGATCGAATCGAGGAATTGACGTCGCTAATTCTGAATAGTCCGACGCAACGCAAACGGGTCATGAAGGTTAAGAGCGTTGTTGAAGAGTGGCTTCAAAAAGTCGCGATGCCCGAAATCAGGGAGCACCAGAAGAAGGGTGCAATCGCCTCTAAATTTCCCGCCAGTACCTGCCGGAACGGTGGTACTCGGAAACTCCCTACTGGACCAGGCGCGCGAAATCCTCCAGTCGTTGCAGGACGAAGAGCAAATCGTCCTCAATCAGCGGATGCACGATCAAGAATGGGCGACGCAGTCGACGCAAATACTCGATTTCTTGCCAAAGCTGGAGCGCGCGGTCGTCGAGATGGAAAAGGAAAAGCGCGGCTACTTGCTGACCGGTGAAAACAATTTTGTTGAGGCTTACAAGCGCGCGGTCGCCGATTTTTATACTTACAACGCGTATTTGTCGATCTTGGTGGCAAGTTCGCCCGGGCAAGCCCAGTTGCTGGCGGAAATCCGCTCGAATGTCGAGCGATGGATCAACACTTCCGCCACGCCGGAAATAGATGCCAAACGAACGGGCAAAGAGACCGCCGACATCACCTCAAAGGAAAGCGGCGAAGCACTCATGGATAATATCCGCCAGACGCTGACGAATTTTGCGAAAAATGAGCTGAACGTTTACGAATTGCGCACCAGCTCCGCCAGCCGTGAACGAATTTTGAGGACCACCGCTCTCGGTCTTCTGGCGTTTCTTGCCGTCGGGCTTCTCATCATTTCAAATAGCTATAGTTTTGTGATGGTCCGCCGGCATGTGGCCAAACTTGAAGCAATTGAGACGCGCATTCGATCGATCATCGAAAATATTCTCGATGGAATGATCACTGTAGACGAGGCGGGCATCATTTGTTCGATGAATCCGGCTGCGGAAAAAATGTTTGGCTGCCGCGACAACGAAATGCTCGGGCACGAGTTCACGCGATTGATTCCAAAGCGGTACGCTGGCGCGCACGACAGGAAGCCAGTGCCCTGCGCCTGGGGGGAGATCATTAAACGCACTGGCGGCACTACGCTCGCGGTGGGACGCACCCGCAAACACGTGACTTTTCCGGTCGAAATTTCGCTCAGCCAGATGATTGTCGATCAACAGGTGCTTTATGTGGCGATGGTGCGCGATGTGACCGAACGCAAACGCTTCGAGCAACAAATCGCGGCCGAGAAAGAGAGCCTGGCTGTGACCCTTCGCTCCATCGGCGACGGCGTTATCACGACCGACGTCCACGGGAAGATCATCATGATCAACAACGAAGCCGAAAGATTGACCGGCTGGACGTCGCAGGAAGCGATCGGTCAACCGCTCAAATCGGTCTTCGATGTCGTGGTCGATCTTGCCACCCAGGCGAAGACGCAAAAAAGCGGATCTCGCAACGAAGCGCAATCGATTCTGCAACATCTTCCCGAAAGTGTTACGCTCACCTCGCGTGAAGGCGTTGAACGCGTGATCGAGCAAGTGGCCTCGCCTATTCGCGACAATAAAAATGAAGTCGCCGGCGTCGTTCTCGTTTTCCGCGATATCACCGAGCGTCAACGCAACGAAGCCGAACGCCGCAAAGCCGAAACGCTCGAGCAACTCGGATTGCTCGCGGGCGGCATCGCGCACGATTTCAACAATCTTCTTACCGCGATCATCGGCAATATTTCGCTCGCTTCTCTGCTTCTTCCGCCCAATGACGAAATGGCAGCTCGGTTGGACGATGCGAAAAACGCTTCCATGCGCGCGCGTGATCTGGCCCAGCAGCTCCTCACTTTTGCCCGCGGCGGTGCGCCGATCAAAAAGGCCGCCTCCATCGGCAAACTGATTCAAGACACGGTCAGCTTCTCGCTGCGCGGTAGCCACAACCGGAGCGAATTCCAATTCGGCGCCGATCTCTGGCCGGCGGAAATCGATTCCGGCCAAATCAGCCAGGTCATCGCGAACCTCGTCGTCAACGCCGATCAAGCGATGCCTAACGGCGGAACGCTGCACGTCAGTTGCGAAAACTTCCGCTATACATCGACAACCACACCGGTCATTCCCGATCTTTCGCCCGGCGATTACATCCGCATCAGCATCCGCGACGAAGGCGTGGGCATACCCGAAAAATATCTCAAGCGCATCTTCGATCCCTATTTCACCACTAAGCCGAAAGGCAACGGTCTTGGACTCGCCACCGCCTACTCGATCATCAAGAACCACAACGGCCTCATGACCGTCAAGTCCGAAGTGCATGTCGGCTCGACTTTCAATTTGTATCTGCCAGCCGCGTTGCATCAGGAAATGCCGATCGAGCAGCCGCGCGCCGGCAGCGACGGCGATTACCGGAACCGGCCGCGTTCTGATTGTCGATGATGAGGAATCATCCGTGCGCTGGTGGATTTCACTCTCACCCGACTGGGCTATCAAGTCACGGAGGCCGCAACCGCGCTGGAAGGCGTAAATCTTTATCGGGAAAAATTCGAAGCGGGCGAACGTTTCGACGCTGTCATTCTCGATCTTACTCTCCCCGGCGGCATGGGCGGAAAAGAAGCGTTGAAAAAATTAATCGAGATCGATCCCACCGTGAACGCGATCGTTTCCAGCGGCTATGCTACTGATGCAACCATGAGCCGTTATCAAGATTTCGGTTTCCGCGGCGTCATCGCCAAACCGTACGAAGCAGCGGAGCTCGGCAAGATCGTTCACGATGTCATCAGCTCCAGTCACGTCAACGTCGTCGAGCATTACGAGGACGGCCGGCTCGCCGCACGCGTGGCCTAGAAATCGTGGCTCTTTTCGTTGTCGATCTAGTCGGCAGCTGTAGCCAGATTCTTCACAAATCGGAAACCATTTCGTGTGTAACCGAGGCGCTCGTAAAATTCGTGGGCCTCCTTTCGCTCGAAGCGCGTGTTTACTGCCACTCGTCGAATTTCGCGTTGCGCAAAATCATTTTCCGCCGCTCACAATCAATTGCCGGCCGATACCATGACCTCGCGAGTCGCTCGCAACAACCAGCGCAATAATTCGCCCGCACGGATCATTGTACTCGTAACTGTAGTGGCAAAACGTTCCGATCATCCCGCAAACGCGTCCTTGTTTGACCGCCACAAATGTGCGGTAGCGTGGATCGACCAAGATTGATTCCATTCGCATTCTCATTTCTGAGCTCCGCGTCTTGTAACCCAGCTCCGTCATCAAGGCAGCTAATGCATCGGCGTCACCCAATTCTGCTGCCCGGATCGCAAGATCGACATCTTGCGCGTCACTCATCTAATTCATTCGGCCTTAGCCGCGGTAACAATTGCTCGAGAATCGTCGCGATCGATTCATCCACTGTTTGTTTGTCGGTGCGCACCACGATTTCCGGGTCTTCAGGCGGTTCGTACGGGGCGTCGATTCCGGTAAAATCCCTGATCTCTCCGGCGCGCGCTTTTTTGTAGAGGTTTTTTGGATCGCGCGCTTCGCAAACTTCCAGCGGCGCATCCACGAAGACTTCAATGAATTCGGCGTTTCCTTCCAGCGCCATTTCCCGCGCGCGACGGCGGTCCATTCGGTAGGGCGAGATGAATGCCGTGATGGCCACGACACCCGAATCGGCCATCAACTTCGCCACCTCGCTGACCCGGCGGATATTTTCCACGCGATCTTCCGGCGAGAAACCGAGGTTCGAATTCAAACCATGTCGAATATTGTCGCCGTCGAGCACGTAGGTCTGCATGCCCCGGTTGAACAACTCGCGCTCCAGCGCTTGCGCAATGGTCGATTTGCCGGCGCCGGAAAGCCCGGTGAACCAAACTACCGCCCCGCGATGTCCGCTTCGCGCCGCCCGATCGCGCGCCGTGATTTTACCTTCGCTCCAGAAAATATTCTTGCTCTTAGCCACCAGCCGATCGGTATAAATACCGCCGAAAATCGTCGCCGCCGCCGCAGATCAGACCGTCATCCACAATCACGAACCGGCCTAGATTGCGGAACTCGATCGTGATTGTCGATGACGAGCGGACCGCGCGTTTGGATCGTGACGCGGCCGACCTCATTGCGCTCCAGCCGGTCCCGGCTGTCGATCTTGGCTTCCAGCGTTGACGAATCCATCACTTGTTCGATCGAGACGATCTGGCATTTCACCGTCTGGGTCGCAAGGCGCAGATCGTAAAGCCGATCCGACGCGCAACGGTTCGTGCACGATCCAGAAACAGGTCGGCATGAAAGCGATTCGTCTCGATCGGGGTTTCGGTTTGATGAGACGCGACATAACCGCGCTCGATGAAAATTTGTTCGGTCAGGGTGATGCCGATCGAGTCGCCCGCAATGGCCGCATTCGTTACCATCTACGTTCCAACGTTCGATTGATTGCACTTTCGGATGTTTTGTTGGCCGGCGAAAAAACCAGCTCGTCCCCCACTCTCAGTGTTCCCGTTTCGATGCGGCCGGCGACGATTCGTCGGTCATCGAAGCGATAAACGTCCTGTACACAAAAGCGCAACGGAAGATCGACATCACTCTTTTCCGGCCGCAACAAGTCCAGCGCCTCAAGCACGCTCGGACCGCGATACCATTTCATCTTCGTGCTCGGCTGCGCGACGTTCTCGCCGCTTCTCGCTGAAGCGGGGACAAATGCGCTCGCCTCGAACGCAAGATCGACAAGAAATTTCCGGTATTCGCTTTCGATCTCGTTAAATCGCTGTTTCCGAGAAATCAGGCAGATCCATTTTGTTTATGATGACAATCAATTGCTTGATCCCGAGCAATCTCAGCAAATATGCGTGACGGCGGCTCTGTTCGCGCACTCCTTCGTTCGCCGCGATCACGAGAATAGCCGCATCTGCGCGCGATGCGCCGGTGATCATGTTTTTCAGAAATTCTTTATGACCTGGCGCGTCGATGATGACGTATTTGCGTCGCGCAGTCTGAAATCGCATTTCGGTCGTGTCGATGGTCACGTTTTGTTTCTGCTCCTCGAGTAAAGCGTCGAGCAAAAATGCGAATTCAAATTCCATTCCTTCAGCCACACACGCCTTCTTCACCATGTCGATCTTTCCTTCGGATAACGAATCGGTGTCGTGAAGAATGCGCCCGATCAAAGTCGATTTGCCGTGATCGACGTGGCCCACGAAGACGACGCGAAGCGGCGTCTCGAGGCTGGATGTTGGATGCTGGATTCTCGATGAAGAAACTCGTTCGATCATTTTTCCGGTTGGTGTTAGCGCCAGACGCTTTGCAAGAACAGGTTCAATTTCCGTCCGATTTCGTCAAACCCCTGCTTATAGCGTCGGTCGCGATGTCCCTCGACAATCGTCGATTTGACCGACTTAATCGCGCGCTGAATCCGGCCACCCTCCTCAATATTTCAAATTTGGGGAGCTTCGTCAGTGTCATTTGATGAATCGCGATCTCTAGCTCGCGCGCCAACTGCCGTACCTCTAGGTTGCGATAGTTCATTGAGCACTCAAGCATTCAGAATCCAGCATCAGCAACTACAAAAATCCGCGTGCCCGCAGCTTCTGCATCGCGTTGCGCTCGTAGTGATCTTGCGCGCGGCCGGACCGCTCGGTTGTCTTTGTTGCTTCGAGCTCGGCAATGATCTCATCGATTGTCGATGCATCGCTCACGATAGGGTGCGTAATTGGGCTGCAGCCTAACGAACGAAACCGCTTTCCGTTACGCGCGAAATACATCTGCGGAATCGGAATATTCTCGCGCTGGATATAGCGCCAGATGTCGATCTCGGTCCAATCGAGCAACGGTTGCACGCGTACGTGCTCGCCTTTCGCGGGAGTAGTCGCGAATTGTCCCCAAAACTCCGGCGGTTGATCTTTGTAATCCCATTCAAACTGCGCGTTGCGAGGTGAAAAATATCGTTCCTTTGCCCGCGTTGGATCTTCATCGCGGCGAATGCCAGTGATGAGCGCGTCCCATTTGTATTCGGCCAGTGCTTGTTGCAAGGCGACAGTCTTCAATTCGTGCGTCACTGTCACAGGATCATGGGTTTCGTAACCGATGCCGCGCTCGCGCGCCTCAGTGTTAATCTTGATGATGAGATTAAGGTTATAATGCTTAGTCGCCCAAGCGCGGAACTCAAGCATCTCCGGGAACTCATAGGTCGTATCGATGTGGAAAACGGGAAATGGCACGCGCCCGAAAAACGCTTTGTGCGCCAGCCAAACGAGCACATTCGAATCCTTTCCCATTGACCATGGCATGGCGATGTTTTTGAACGCGTGATACGCCTCGCGAAAAATAAAAATGCTCTGGTTCTCGAGGTCGTCGAGATGAGTGCGGCTCGATTGAGTCATGACGCGTTCCTTTTACCAATGAGCATGAACTTAGCCACAGATGAACACAGATTTACACAGATTCATTTCCAATTCTCGATCTGCCGTTTGACTGATCTGCGCTTCATTGTCTTAGTCGCCCCGTTTGTCCTTGCGGAGACTACCGCGTCTCTTACAATTCTCCATGCCAGAAACTCGCTCGGCGGCTTACGATTCAAAGATCGAAGGCAACGTAATTTTTACGCGATTCGATGCTGCGCTCAATTGGGTACGCAAAAACTCGCTCTGGCCGATGCCGATGGGACTCGCCTGTTGCGCAATTGAATTATGGCCACTGCCGCTTCGCGCTTTGATATTGCTCGGTTCGGCGCCGAAGTAATGCGCTTTTCGCCACGACAGTGCGACGTGATGATCGTGGCCGGCACTGTAACCTACAAAATGGCGCTGGCGGTGAAGCGAATCTACGAGCAGATGCCGGAGCCGAAATGGGTCATCGCCATGGGCGCCTGCGCGTCCACCGGCGGCATGTATCGTTCCTACGCCGTACTTCAGGGCATTGATCAGCTGTTGCCGGTCGATGTATATATTTCGGGTTGCCCGCCGCGCCCGGAGGCGTTGCTCGCTGGCTTAATGAAATTGCAGGAGAAGATCTCGGGCGAGGAATCGTTCGCCGCGCAGAAGCCCGAACTAAGGAAGAAACTCACGGAGGTGCTCACATGATCGATTCCTATTCCTACTCGATCAGGCATATGAATACGAATAAGAGTAGGATTGGATTGGGATGAAGATTGACTGATGACTGGCCAGGAACTTCTCGACTCGCTGGGCAAATTGTTCGGCCCTAAAATTCAAAACAAAGCTGAATTTCGCGGCGAAACGACTTTCACAGTTTCGCCTAACGATCTACGCGAAGTGGCCAAGTTCTGCCACGACGACCTTTCGTTCGACTATTTGATCGACATCACCAGCATTGACAATTTCGGTGAAGAACCGCGTTTCGAGATTGTTTACGAACTTTACTCGATGACGCTCGCCGTTCATTTGAGATTGAGGCTGAAAGTTTCGGAAGAAGGAGGCGCAGTCGGCACCGTCTCCGACATTTGGCCGACGGCAAATTGGCACGAACGCGAGATTTACGACATGATGGGAATCAAGTTCAAGGGGCATCCCGATCTGCGGCGCATTTTGATGTGGGAGGGCTATCCGTTCTTTCCGTTACGCAAAGAATTTCCGCTAGAAGGGCTCCCCAGCGAGATGCCCGATGTCGCATTCACCAAATCCGCGGCCCTGGAAGGTGGACCGTTCGTCACTCAACCGAGCACCGCCACCGCAAAAGATCGCGAACCGCGCGCCCGCCCACCGGAACTTTGAATTGACGTTCTGGATAGTGCACCGGTCTCGCGTGCTGGTGATCGCGTTTTCGCGATCACGAACTCTTGTTTACCATGCAAACGGCGCGGCCGCCGCGCCTCGCATCCTAACACTTCACGCAGCCGAAACCGGCGGCGCCGAGGCAGGCTTGCGTCTTTCCGCCATCACGTCAGCTCGCAGCATTTCGTCGCGGGGCACGGTGAATTTCATCTCCTGTTTTGGATAAGCGATCCGCGTGTGCAACATCGTCATGAGCGTGAATCGAAATCTGGCCGCGATGATTTTTATTTCGCCCAGCGTGAGATCACACTCATCCAGTTGACCGTCGGCAATACGTTCTTCGATCAACTCGCTCACCAGTTGCTCGACTTTCTGCGGCGTCGGCTTTTCTAAGCTACGCGACGCGCTTTCGACGATGTCAGCCAGGCTGATGATCGCGCTTTCTTTGGTTTGCGGCTTAGGTCCACTATAGCGGAAGCTTTCTTCGCGAACTTCTGGAATGTCTTCTTCGCGAATTTTCATGATTTTCCCGCCGGCACGCGCGTCTTGCTGCTGCTGGATCGCTCGCTGGTAGAAATAGTAAACGAGAGAGGTGCCGTGGTGTTCCTGGATAATGTCGATGATGCGCTGGTTCAGTTTATACTTGAGGGCAAGATCGACACCCTCCTTAACGTGCGCGAGGATGATGAGTGCGCTCATGGTCGGCGCGAGATCATCGTGCGGGTTGCGTTCGAAGTTCATGTTCTCGGTGAAATACTCCGGCTTTACCAGTTTGCCCACATCGTGAAAATATGAGCAGACGCGGCAAAGTGTGGCATTGGCGCCAATCGCTTCCGCGGCCGCTTCCGCCAGATTCGCGACGACTAGACTGTGATGATAGGTGCCCGGCGCTTCAATCGTCATGCGGCGCAGCAAGGGATGATTGAGATCGGCTGCTTCGAGCCAGGAAATGTCGGTCGTGACTTGAAATAGGTGTTCGATGAGCGGGAGCGCGCCGCCCACTATCATTGCCGTCACAATTCCATTGCCGATAGCGAACGCACTTTGCAGGCCGATCATTCCCCAATCGTTGGCTGTTGGCGGAAAGAGATTAATCGGTCCGATAAGGCCAAAGGTCAGCGATAAAAACCAGATGGCCAAACCGATGCCGAAGCCGGCCCTGATCAATCTGCTGCGCCGTCGCACTTGCAACGTAAGCGAAACCGCGGTGAAGCCGCTGATTAAGCTGGTCACGAGCAGCGGCGCGTCGATCTTTCCAAACAACATGCTGCTCCAAAAACTGACGAAGACCGCAGCGAAAAGACCATGGTGCCGGCCGAGCAAGACGCTCAAGACCAGCGGCGCAAAAGCGTACGGCGTAATCAACCCGCCCATCTCGGGCGTGAGAAAGCGATAATTGCCACTGTTGCAAATCGCCAACAGGAGCTTTGTCACAGCCAGCTGCAGCAGGATAATTCCGAAAACAAGAAGGACGCGCGAGTTTTGCGACACCGTTTTCGGCTGATTGATCCATAGTTGCGTGATAGCCGTCGCCAGAAACAGCAGTGCGATCACGAAATTTTTGGTCGGCTCCTGCGTCTGTCCCCTGAAAACGAGGGATGCCAATCCAACGATAAAGCCGCCGAAAATCAACACCTTCACGTAGACGGCCTGCTCCAGGCTCTGCAGCAATTCGTTGCGCGTGCGGCGGCGACGGGTTTTGCGCGAAGCCAGCCCCCGCCTGACGAGCCGTCCACGCCTTAAAAAGTCAAGCATAAGAGAGATTGTCGATCCTGTGATTCTCGCCGCAGCCGGTCAGCTCCCTTAACACAAATGCTCTGAATTAACACTGAGTGCAAACACAAGGAGCTTGTCGTGGCGAAAACCGCGTCGATCCGAAATTTATTTCTGCGCAGGCGTCTCGGGCGTGCGGTGTTGTTGATAAGCGTTAATGATCGCGCGCACCAGTTCATGACGAACGACGTCGCGATCGGTGAAGTAAATGGTTGCAATGCCGGGAACATTTCTTAACGCCTGCAATGCCTCTACGACCCCCGAGCGTTTGTTCGCCGGCAAGTCGATCTGCGTTACGTCGCCAGTGATCACGCATTTGGAGCTTGGTCCAATTCGCGTCAGCAACATAAACATTTGCTCCGTAGTCGTGTTTTGCGCTTCGTCGAGAATGACAAAGGCGTGGTTCAAAGTGCGCCCGCGCATGTATGCTAACGGCGCAACCTCGATCGTTTGACGCGCCATTGAGCGCTCGATTTCATCCGGCTCCAGCATGTCGCGCAATGCATCATAAAGCGGCCGAAGGTAGGGCGCTATCTTCTCCTCGATCACGCCGGGCAAAAATCCGAGCGCTTCGCCGGCTTCCACGGCCGGTCTCGTCAAAATAATCCGCACGACTTGCTCCTTTTTTAAGGCCGCCACCGCCATGGCCACAGCGAGGTATGTTTTGCCCGTGCCCGCCGGCCCGATTCCGAAAACGACGTCGTGTTTTTGAATTGCCTCGATATAGGCGCGTTGTCCGGCTGACCGCGCCACGATTGGCGGTTTGCGCGACGACGTCGTAACCCGAGTCGCGACCACCTCACTGATATCGTCACCGCGCGCCTCATTCACTGAGTCAAGCGCGTATTGGAATTCATGTTTTTGAATGGGCACGCCTTTTTGCCGGGCTTGCTCGAGTTGATCGAAAACGCGTTTGGCCTTGTCAATCTTTTCCGGCTCGCCTTCTAATTTTACCCAACCCTCCCGCGTGGTTATTTTCACGCCGAGCGCGTCCTCAAGATTTTTCAAAAGCTTGAGATCGTTTGCATAAAGCGACTGTAAATCGCGAGCGTTCTCAAACTGGAGGGTGCGCGTCTCCGTCATTTCCGAGCCGGGCCGAGAAGATCGACGACCCCGAAATAACCAGGATTCATGGACCGAGTTGCAAACATCAACAACAACAATTGCCTAACTAGCGGAATCCGTAAACCAGCGCCCAATGTGTGCGCTCCTCAGGCGATTCCTCCACGGCCACGATAATGAAATAGCTTCCCGTCGCTTTCGGGATGATGTGGGCCGCGGCAAAATGCCCCTTTTCCCAACTGTCCGGTTGCTCGGCTAATTTGCCTTCCGAATCGTAAATGTGGACGGAGATTTTCGCCCGCTCGACTTCCGTGCCCATCCAAAACCAATATTCATTGCCGCGGAACAATTGCTGACGCACCGCTTTTTTTTCGCCGGCACCAAGGTCGCCGCCCCAATAATCCTCGCGTACCTGAAAACCCTCCTTTACGTACGGTTCCGCCGCCTGCAAGGCAAAGGATTGCGCATCGTCCACCGAGCCGGACACGGCAAGCCGAACGGTAAGCAACACCGCAAAACTTAAACTGCCGCCCAGAAAAGATCGCCCGTTCATCAAGCGCGCACCTAATCTTTTGTCACGATCCCGTCATCAAGCCGCGTCGTGATGTCATTGATCTTTTTCACCGAAGCCGCTGAGATGCGTGCGTTGCCGATATCAATCATAGGCTTCACTTCGCCCAAGGCCTGTTGGATCTGCTTCACGATAGGCACGTCATAATTTTGCGGCATTTCCTGTAGTTGATTTTGGAAATGCACAAGCAGGTCGGGCTGATGCAACAACTCCGCCCCCTCGTTGGAGAATCGCTTGCTCACCACGGCGGTGAGCACTTCGGTCCCTCGCAACCACCCTCCGAGACTCACGAGCTGTGACAGCTTTTCGTCATGCAGCTCATCCATCGCTTGTTGAACGCCTTTCTGGGCGCGATCAAGTTCCTGCCGCACGTTTTGCCACTTTCGTTTGTCGGCTGCTTCGATAATTGCCTTGGCATGCGACGTAATCGAGCGTTCTACGCCGATACCTTTCGCCAACGTTTGCACACGCTGACCAATTTCTTTCACCGCTGGAGCGTCTTCTGCTTGAACCGCAATGAACCCATCAGCGATGACGGTTCCCAATAGCAGCGCAACTCGTGGCCGGTCCATGAAATTCGCACTTTTTTCGGTCCGGACGTGTTCTCGCCAGTTCACCGTGCCGAGCTTGTTCAGCGCGTCGAATACCTCATCCGGCAGCGGCACCACTACGTTCTCGATCTTTGCCGACATGTTTTTTACGTCAATGTGCTGTGGCGCCTGGGCAGCTAGCGCGCAAAGCGTCAAACTGCTCAGGACGATCGCGCCGAACCTCAAACATCTACCAAAAGAGATCATCGCGAAGCTTCGACTGTTGATTTTAGCTCTGTATTCAGGATTAATGGAGCCATTCTAAGCAGAAGTTCGCTTCGCACAAATCCGCGCGCCTAACAATTTTCCGATTAAAATATGGAACTCCGACGATTGCAGGAAATTCTCGACCAAGCGCCGCGCAAACACATTCTGGTGATCGGCGATCTCATGCTCGATGAATTTGTCTGGGGGAAAGTGGGCCGAATCTCGCCAGAAGCGCCCGTGCCTGTGGTGGAAGTGACCGGTCAATCATTCTATCCCGGCGGCGCCGCCAACGTCGCGCGCAATCTGTGCGAATTTGTCGGTCACGTCTCCATCGTCGGACGAGTCGGAAAAGATGAGAGCGGAGCGCAATTACGCGATTTGCTAGCCGGAGAAAAGATCGACATCGCCCATCTCGTCGAGAACGGAGATTTTCAGACGATCGTCAAGACCCGAATCATCGCACGGCATCAGCAAGTTGTCCGCGTTGATCGCGAGAAGGTTGCCAGTCCTTCCGACGAGCAAATCGCAAGGGTGGTTGCGGCGGTTCGAAAAGTTCTTCCGGAAATCGACGCACTCATCTTCGAAGACTACGGCAAAGGTTTCCTGGCTCGCGACTTAGTCTCGCAAATCACACGCGATGCACGCGCTGCGAGCAAAATCATCGCGGCGGACCCGAATCCACGAAACTTAATCGAATGGCGCGGAATGACGGTCGTAAAACCAAACCGCACGGAAGCTTTTCTGGCCGCTGGAATCGTCTGGTGCGATCCCGACAAACCGCCGGAAGAAGATATCGATCTAATGCGCGCTGGAAAAACGCTGCTCGAAAAATGGGATGCCAAATGCATTCTCATCACGCTCGGCGAGCATGGCATGATGCTTTTCCAAAGGGACGAACCGCCGCATCACATCCCAACTAAGGCTCGGGAAGTTTTTGATGTCTCCGGCGCGGGCGATACCGCTATTGCGCTCTTCACCCTCGCCCTTGCATGCAAAGCTACTCCACTCGAATCCGCTGAAATTGCCACTCACGGTAGTGCGGTCGTTGTCGGCAAGCTGGGCACAGCTACCGTCGGGCGTGACGAATTGATCGCACGTTTCGGACATGACTTGGAATAAGGCGAAACGGCCCGCGGTGTTCGTGGATCGCGATGGGACGCTCATTCACGATGCAGATTACTGTTCCGATCCGAAACAAGTGTGCGTTTTTGAGGGCGTGTCGGAAGCTTTGCGCCGTCTGAAACAGCGCGGCTATAAGATCATCGTGATCACGAACCAAAGCGGGATCGGGCGGCGATTTTTCACGCTCGAGCAGTATCGCGCGGTCGAAGCGGAAGTATTGCGGCAAGTCGGACCCGATTTGATCGACGCAACTTATTTTTGTCCAGACGTGCCGGGGGAACCGTCGAAATGCCGCAAACCGGCGCCGGGAATGATTCTCGACGCAGCCTGCGACCATCATGTCGATCTTGCCCGGTCGTTTTTCGTTGGCGACAAGGAAATCGATGCCCAATGCGGCCATAACGCTGGCGTCCGTACAATTCGTGTCCGCACTGGTTTCGATAAAATGACAGACGGCAGCAGCGCGGATTGGGTCACGGAAGACTTGCACGCTGCCGCGGAAGTCATTTTGAATTCAACCATATGATGGCGCAGTCATCCCGAGCCGCGCAGACGTCGACGAGGGGCCTCTCACAGCCTGGTGGATTACACATTCCGCGGCTGAGGTGCCGTCCAAGGAGGTTTGAAATCCCTGGGTCCTGTGCGGATAACACGCATGCGCCTTTGGCTCGATTGTCCGGGTTCAAGAATGAGTAAAGCTGTCGGAATAATTCCAGCGCGCTGGGCTTCAACGCGTTTTCAGGGAAAACCATTATATCTCATTGCCGGCAAGCCACTTCTTCGGCATGTCTGGGAACGCTGTCGGCGCGCGAGAAAACTGGATTTGGTAATCGTTGCCACAGATGACATGCGTATCGCCAATGCAGCTTTTGACTGGGGAGCGGAAGTCGCTTTGACCTCGCCGAATCATCAAAGTGGAACCGATCGAATTGCTGAGGTCGTCCGCAAAGCGAAAGAATTCGCCTTCATCATAAACATTCAGGGCGACGAGCCGCTGGTCGATCCGCGTTTGATCGACCAGCTCGCCGGGAAGCTGCGCTCAGATCGCAACATCGAGATCGTCACCGCCGCACATCCATTTCAAAATCCGGCGGAGGCCTCCTCGCCACATCAGGTTAAGGTCGTTATCGATCTTTGCGGCAACGCGCTCTACTTTTCGCGCTTTGCCATCCCTTTTCCGCGCAATCGTTCAGGACCTGTCAAATATTTGCGGCATCAAGGCATCTACGGTTTTCGGCGCGACGCGCTTCTGCAATTTGTCAAATGGAAGCCTTCGCCGCTTGAGTGCGCCGAATCGCTCGAGCAATTGCGCCCTCTTGAAAATGGTGTAAAGGTTCATGTGCTCGTCACGAAACATGGATCCCCCGGCGTAGATACGCCGGCTGACGCGACAGCGCTTGAGCAAAAGCTCGCTCGCGCGAAACGAACCGGAGTCTCTCAATGAAATACATTTTCGTCACCGGGGGCGTGGTCAGTTCGTTAGGCAAAGGCCTCGCCGCGGCCTCGCTCGGAACCCTACTTGAAGCGCGAAGACTGCGCGTTGTTTTCCAAAAGTTCGATCCATATCTGAATGTCGATCCTGGAACAATGAACCCGTTCCAGCATGGCGAAGTTTACGTGTTGAATGACGGCGCAGAGACCGATCTCGACCTGGGCCATTACGAGCGCTTTACCAACTGCGTCCTTTCGCGTCACAACAACCTCACTAGCGGCCAGGTTTATGAGTCGGTGATCTTGAAAGAGCGGCGAGGCGATTATCTCGGCAAAACCGTGCAGGTCATTCCGCATGTCACCGATGTCATCAAACATCGCATCCGCGAACTTTCTGACAAAAGCAAATACGACATCGTCATTACTGAGATCGGCGGCACGACCGGCGACATCGAGGGTTTACCATTTCTGGAAGCAATTCGGCAGTTCATCCTCGAGGTCGGTCTGCAGAATGTGGTGAACGTGCATGTTACGCTCGTGCCATATATCAAGGCCGCGTCCGAATTAAAAACGAAACCGACACAGCAAAGCGTGGCGAAATTGCGCGAAATCGGTTTGCAACCGCAGGTCCTCATATGCCGGACGGAGAAATCGCTCGATCGTGAACTGCGGCAGAAATTGTCGATGTTTTGCAGCGTTTCGGAGAAGGCAGTGATCGAAGCGCGCGACGTCGAGCATACCGTTTATGAAGTGCCGCTGATGTTGCACGCCGAAGGGCTCGACAAACTTGTCTGCGATCTGTTGCACCTCGAAACGCCGGTGCCTGATCTCACAAACTGGCGCAAATTTGTTGAGCGTGTGATCAGCCCGAAGAAGCGCGTGAAGATCGCGGTCGTCGGGAAATACATCGATTTGCAGGACGCGTACAAGAGCATTTACGAATCGCTCACTCATGCGGCGGCCAGTCAGGACTGTGGGATCGATCTAAAACTGGTTGATGCCGAATCGTTGCAGGACCGCGTCGATAGCCAGCTCAAGGATGTGGCAGGCATTTTAATTCCTGGCGGATTCGGCGAGCGCGGCGTGGAAGGAAAAATCACAGCAGCGCGTTACGCGCGCGAGCACAAGGTACCCTACCTTGGTCTCTGTCTCGGCATGCAAGTCGCCACGATCGAATTCGCCCGCGACGTTTGCGGAGTCAACGAGGCAAACAGTACCGAGTTCGATAAAAACGCGAAGGAACCGGTGATCTCTTTGCTGGAGGAGCAGCGCGAAGTGCACAACAAGGGCGCGAGCATGCGGCTGGGGACCTGGCCGACCAAAATCGTGAAAGGAACGCTCGCGGAAACAATCTACGGTCAGCCCGAAGTGATGGAGCGTCATCGGCACCGTTACGAGTTCAACATGAAATATCGCGATCGGATGGATGAAAATGGTTTTGTGATTTCAGGAACATCACCGGACGGCACGCTGGCCGAGCTGATCGAGCTGCGCGATCATCCTTACTTTGTCGGTTGTCAGTACCATCCTGAGTTTCAGAGTAAGCCGAACAAACCGCATCCGTTGTTCAAAAGTTTCATCCAAGCGTGCCTCGCCTATCCGGGCCACGCGACGCCCGCTGGAGCCGGTCCATTATCGCAGCGCCGAGTCCCCGAGGAGGAACTCGTTCTGCAACGATAACATCGGCACCCAGCGAGTCGAGGTCGCGTAGATACCGAAATAAGTTCGCGGCCGCTTCGCGAACGTCCTTGCGTTCGCTTAGATTGTGAATTGCGATGAAACGCTCGTCTTTTTTAATCGCTTTCCACGCCAGCAATGCACAGCGCTGATTTGGCTTGGGCGAGAATGATTTCACATCGTCAATAAGCTCGAGCGGTGTTCTCGGTGCGTAGTGTGACGCCAATTGTCCGGGTGCGGAAATCTTTTCGCTCGAAGTGACGACACTGATCTTGGCGAATGTCGACAATTCTTCCGACGTGATCGGCCCGCGACGCAGGATTTCGATCTTGCCGTTGCGAATCGCGATAATGGTGGATTCAATTCCGTGTTCCGTCAGTCCGGCATCGACAATCAGTGGAATGCGCCCGTCGAGTTCAGTCGAAACATGCTGCGCCGTTGTGGGACTGATTCGGCCGAACCGATTTGCGCTTGGCGCGGCAAGCGGCTTTCCAAACTCGCGAACAATCTCTGCAAAAACCGGATGGGCGCTGATTCGGACTGCAACTGTGTCTAGACCGGCGGTCACAATTTCAGGAACGATTTCACGTTTTGGCAAAACCATGGTAAACGGGCCGGGCCAAAATGTTTCCGCCAGTTTCAAAGTCAATCGTCGATCTCGCTGAGGAAGATCGGCAATTTTTTCCAGCCACGCGCGGTCCGGCGGATGCACGATGAGTGGGTCAAAGCGCGGCCGCCCTTTCGCCTCAAAAATTTTTGCGACAGCGAGTGGATTTAGTGAGTTAGCCGCGAGTCCGTAAACGGTTTCAGTCGGCAGCGCCACGGTTTCGCCAGCACGCAAAAGCGCGACTGCTTTCGCAAATTCCTGCGAAGAAACAATCTGCGTTTTCACTTCGGCACTCGCGTCGTGAGCACCGATTCGGTCTGGTTTTTACGGAACGCTTCCAGATTTTTGCGAATCTTTTCGTCGGAGATCCCAATGATACTCGCGGCGAGGAGCGCGGCATTTTTTGCGCCGGCCACGCCGATCGCAAGCGTGCCGACTGGAATTCCGCCTGGCATTTGGGCAGTTGATAAAAGTGAATCGAGGCCGCGCAATGCATGCGATTCGATCGGGACGCCGAGCACCGGCAGCCAGGTGTAACTGGCGATTACGCCGGCGAGATGGGCCGCACCGCCAGCCGCTGCAATAACCACACGCAATCCGCGGCCCGCAGCCTTGCGCGCGAAATCAGCGGTCGCGTCCGGCGTACGATGGGCAGAGAGTACGTGCGACTCGTTAGGCACATCCAACTCATCGAGCGTTTTTACGCAGTAATTCATCGTTTCCCAGTCCGATTTGCTGCCCATGACTACGGCGACCAAGGCTTTCGATTTCGGCATGAGGCAACTGTATGGTCATTCCGCGAAACGCCAAACGCGGCGAGATTTCGGACTCCGAGTTTGCTTGACGAACTAAACGGCCCTTGTGACGTTCAATTGGCGGTCTTGGCGAAATGGAGTACACCGACGCACCAACTCAATCGCAGCCAGTCAGCAACGACACCATGGCGTGTCCGTATTGCGGCGCGATCCTGCCAAAGAACGCTGAGGCGTGTAACCGCTGCGATTGGACGCCCGAGGCGACTACGCCGGCCGAACCAAAAGCGAGCGACGCGATGGCGATTCTCCTCAGCATCATTCCCGGCCTCGGGCATATTTACAAAGGTCACAGAGTGGTGGGCGCGGTATTGCTTTTTCTCGTCACGCCAATCGCCATCGTGTTTGGCCTTCTGGCGGCGTTCGCTTCTGCCGGATTTGGAATCGGCATGCTCGTTTTCTATTGGCTCGCTGTGATGATCCACGTCTGGGGAATCGAAGATCGCGTCACCCCGACGCCGGATGAAGGCGAGCAGGTACTGAACATCGTTAATCGTTAAATGGTTGAATCGCTAAATCGATTCAGCAATCTCGATTTTCGCGACTGCGCGATGAATCTCTTCCAAAATTTCCGTCAACCCGTAGCGAAATTTCCAACCGCGATAGTGCGCCTGAAATTTGCGCACGTCGCTGATCCACCAGATGTGATCGCCGATGCGGTTGGCGTCTTCGTAACTCCAGGTTAATTTGCGTCCGCTGATTTCTTCGCAAAGGTCAATCGCCTCGAGCATCGAGCAATTGGAATGGCGGCTGCCTCCAATGTTGTAAACTTCGCCGGCCCGCGGGGCACGGATGAATTCGGCGAATGCCTCAACCAGATCGAGGCTGTGGATGTTGTCGCGCACCTGCTTGCCTTTGTAACCAAAAACGCGATAAGGCCGGCCGCTCACGGTGCAAATCATGAGATACGACAGAAAGCCGTGCAGCTCGGTGCCAGCGTGTGCTGGACCGGTTAGGCAACCGCCGCGGAACGAAACCGTCGGCATCTCAAAATAACGTCCGTATTCCTGGACAAGAACGTCGGCCGCGGCCTTCGATGCGCCGAATAGCGAATGTCTCGTGTAATCGATGCTCATCGTTTCAGAAATGCCCGGCTGGTATTCATGCCCGGCCTCGATTTCCCAACGTTTCTCCAACTCGCGCAGGGGCAGACGATTCGGTGTGTCGCCGTAAACCTTATTGGTCGAGGTAAAAACAAAGGGCGCTTCTGGACAAAATTTTCTGGCGGCTTCGAGCAAATTAAGAGTGCCGTTTGCGTTGACAGTGAAATCGGTCTGCGGCTCGCGTGCCGCCCAATCGTGTGATGGCTGCGAAGCGGTATGCACGACCGCCTCGATTTTGCCGCAGTGTTGTTTGAACAACTCGGTGATCGCATGCGCATCACGGATGTCGATGTCGTGATGTTCGTAGCCGCGGACGTCCTTGACCAAACTGTCCCGCGTCTTTTTGGTCGAGGCTTCCGCGCCGAAGAACTGCGAGCGCATGTCGTTGTCGATTCCAACCACGCGCGCACCCTCGTTTGCGAAGTGCTTCACCGTTTCCGAGCCGATCAATCCGGCTGAACCTGTGACGATGAACGTACGAACCATGTCGATCTCAGCGCCAATCGTGCCGCCGAATCATTCCCCAACAATCCAGGTCAGCTCGCCCGGAGATGGGTTCACTCGCGCAGCTGGGTATTGCGGATCGCCGCTTAAGACGCGCTCGATCAGGTCGGCGTGCTTGTTGGCGTTGGCCAGAAAACAGACATGGCGGGCGTGATTAATCAGCGGAAATGTGAAGGTCAACCGCCAGGCATCGAGTTTCGGAACAAAATTTGCCACGACCGGGCGGATACTTTCCTCCAGCGCAGCCGTACCTGGAAATAGCGAGGCCGTGTGCCCATCTTCCCCCAGCCCGAGCAAAATCAAATCATGCCGGTAAATTTGTTCGCCACGCTGCGTCCCGAGAAGACCTAGTTCTTCCTCGTATTCCTGGGCGGCAATTTGCGGATCGATTTCGCCGCGCATGCGGATAATTGATTTCTCCGGAACCGCCGCGGGTAGGAAAAGATTTTCACGCGCCATTCGGTAGTTGCTCTGCGCGTCGTCGGGCGGAACGCAGCGTTCGTCGCTGAACGTGATCAAAATTCTTTCCCACGGAAGATCATGCGCGACCCGAGCGATCTCGGCGTAAACCGGCCGCGGAGTGTTTCCGCCAGAAAGCGCGATGCGGAACTCATTTCGCTCGGCCAGCGCTTTGTGGGTAAGATCGACAATAAAATTTGCCGCGTCGGCCGCGAAATTTTTGGTCCGAATGATTTCGCGGCCCATCGCTCAAATTGCGCAATGGGATTGACCGCGCTTCTCCAGATAGCGCTGGTGATATTCTTCCGCGCGCCAAAATTTGGGTGCTGGTTCAATTTGCGTCACGATCGGCCTGGGAAATTTCGCAGCTTTCTCGATCTTTGATTTTTCAGCCGCAGCTTTTTGCTCCGCCGAATGATAAAAAATAACAGACCGATATTGCATTCCGATATCGGGACCCTGCCGATTCAACGTCGTCGGATTGTGGTTCGACCAAAAAACGTCGAGCAGTTGGTCATAACTAATTTGCGATGGATCGAACTCAACTTCCACCACTTCAGCGTGGCCCGTCTCATCTGTACAGACATCCTCGTAGCTCGGGTTGTCTTTGTTCCCGCCCGCATAACCGACGGTTGTGCAAATTACGCCTTTCAATTTGCGAAAAGTTTCCTCCACACCCCAAAAACAGCCTGCACCGAATGTCGCTTTCTCTGCCGTCATGCCGCATGATGCAATGGAAACGATTGCAGCGCAACACGTGTAGCCACCGCCTTGCAGGCGGTCTGACAACGTACAGTACCATGGCTACAGGAGCCTTGCGTCAACCGCTTTAACGATTCGATACTGCTTGCCTTCGCTGCCGTCTGAAACAACATGTTGTCGACCTTATGCGCGCATCCACGACTGTTGAGCAAACTCGCGGTCCCCTCGTGGTTCGCCTTCTTAACAATTGCGGCGCCGTGCTGCAAAAAAATGGTTTGAAATGGGGCGCTTGGTCACCGGCTTACCTAATCGAGACTGCCAAACGCCACTGCGGTATCGACGATTTCGGCAGCGGCGAATTTTTCGAGCCACTATCTCGTTTACTGGAATCCTGTCAGCGCGAGGCACACCTTAACGTGATTGGGAAACTTGCGCTACGCGCCGATGTGGTGCGCACGCTGTGCAACCGATTATCGATCGAGCACGATCGGCAGCTCCTTCCCGAAATCGTGAACCAGCAGATACGGCACCCGGTTTTCATCGTCGGCCTGCCCCGCAGTGGGACGACTCTGTTGCACATGCTTCTTGCGGCCGATCCTGATCATCGCGCGCCGCTGTGTTGGGAAGTGATGTCACCATCGCCACCGGCTGGAAATCAGGAGCAGGAAAGAATCCAGCGCGCAGACAAGAGCCTGCGCTCGCTGCGTCGGCTTGCCCCTACGTTTGACTACGTTCACGCAACCGGCGCCGAGCTCCCCCAGGAATGTGTTTCGCTCATGAGCCCGAGCTTTCTCAGCGATCAGTTCGATACGATGTACAACGTGCCGTCTTATCGGGCGTGGTTTTTCCAACAAGATTTGCGGCCAGCCTACGAATTTCACCGACGTTTCCTCCAACATCTGCAGCAGCGCAAGAAGGCGCGCCGTTGGGTTCTGAAAGCGCCCGCCCATCTGTTCGCTCTGCCAACACTATTGTCGATCTATCCCGACGCGCGCTTCGTGCAAACACATCGCGAACCGATCGAAGCGATTGCTTCAGTCTCCAGCTTGATCACGATCCTTCGGGGGGTTTTTAGCGACCAGGTTGATCCAGGAGAAATCGCGCGCGAGGCATGGCGATATTGGTCGGAGACGATGACGAAGTTTCTGCGAGACCGCGATCGTTATCTGCTCAGGGAACGAATTTGTGATTTGAAATACTCGGACATCCGCCGCGATCCAATGAGTGCGGTTCGATATATCTACGATTATTTCGGATGGCCCTTAGCGCCCGCCGCGGAAAAACGCATAAGAAACAGCTTGGCAGAACAACCACCCGCACAGAACGGCTTCCATCGCTATCGCGCGTCGCAATTCGGGCTGGAAACGATGGACCGCGAAACAGACTTCGGAGCGTACTGTAATCGCTTCGACTTGTCGCGCCATGCTACGAGTGAGTCGACGCCGCACGCGAACCGGCTGGTTTCGAAATGATTTCGCATCTGCCGTTGGCTTCCGCGGTCGCAGAGATGATTGTAATTTTACCGGATGACCTTTGAGGTTCACTGCAGGATCGGGGCTGAGCATCCCAGCTTGCCCGGGCACTTTCCCGACACGCCCGTTGTTCCGGGCGTAGTGATCCTAGATGAGGTCCTAACAGCTCTGGCCGAGTGGCGCGGCGATTGTCAGCTGGCCGTTATACGCGCAGTCAAGTTTCTCGTGCCATTGAAGCCGGAGCAGCCGTTCACTATCTGCCTTTCCGCGGGCACGAACACCGAGAGTGAAATCGATTTTTGCTGTCGCGTCGAAGACCGCGTAATAGCTGAAGGCCGACTTCAACTTCATCGTGCAGCAAGCTGACGTCGTGAGCGAAGTATCATCTGAGGCGCCAGCTTTTAATCCGCGACCGCGCGATCCACGCCTGGCGGATTGCCTCAAAGACTACCCGCCGTCGCTCCTCAGCGAGCGTTTGTATCGAAGCATCGAATTCATGGAACGCTACAGCATCGACCTGGCGATCGATCTCTTGCGCCGGTTGGATATGATCGGTGAGCTCGCCGAGTGGCGCTCGGCGCAGGAGCTTTGTCACGTCCTGCGCTTTCAGCCGCGTTTCAGCTCTGCCACAACTTGGATTTTGGAGCGGCTGATTGAGACAGGGTGTGTTGAAGCACGCACTGACGGTGACTCCCGTTCGTACCGCCTCCGGCATGCGCCGTGGCAACCTGAAGTTGCGCGCTTGCGCGCAATCGGACTTGATATCGATCCCAGTAATATCAGGACTCTCGACCTGTTAGACCGTGCAGCCAGCCTCTATCCGGCAGTGGCACGCGGCGAGGAGAGCGGCGAACAGAGCCTGTTCGGACCGCAAGGAGTACCACTATGGCTGAATTATTTTCACAACGACAATTTGACATACACGGTGAACAACTGGGTTGGTGCGGTCCTCGCCGCCCGCTGTCTAACCAGTCGACCCAAGCTGCGAATTTTAGAACTTGGCGCGGGCGCAGGCAGCGGTACGGAAATCTTGCTGGGCTGGTTTGATGAACGCGGGCTTCTCCCGCGCCTGGAACGCTACCTCATCACAGAGCCGAATGCTTTTTTCCGGCGGCGCAATCAACGTGACCTATCAACTAGGTATCGCGAGCTGCCCTTGGAATGGGAAGCGTTCGACATCAATGCCCCATGGGGCGTTCGTGGGGTCGCTTCGGGCGAGTTCGATCTGGTGTATGGTGTTAATGTCCTGCATGTCGCCAAAGACCTCTTGTTTAGCTTGAATCAGGCGCGGTTTGCGCTGGCGAGCGATGGCTGGCTGGTCATCGGCGAATGCCTGCGGCCATATCCTAATCAGCCAATCTATCCCGAACTGATGTTTCAGATTCTGGAAACATTTACCGATGTCCAGACAGATCCCGAGATTCGTCCGAATCCGGGTTTTCTAACTGCGAATCAGTGGCGCCGCGCATTTACGCGCGCAGGCTTTGCGCGCGCCGAAATCGCGCCAGATGTCGATCACATTCGCCAGCTCTATCCACACTTTTTTACTGGCGCCATCTGCGGGCAGAACACCGCCACCACGAATGACCCCGAAAGCTTTCGCAGCTAAGACCTTGCCCGCGCAACGTTGGGCGGACTTGCCGGAGCGTGGAACGCCCGCGTCGCTGCGACTGATTGATTGGATCGCCGTTCATATCGGGCGTTGGGCAGCAAGGCTGCTGCTGTATCCGATTACGCTCTATTTCCTAATCAGCGGAAATTCAGCTCGAAGGGTTTCCTACGAATACCTAAAACGCCTGCGCGGCCGCTCGACTCACTGGTGGCATGTGTTTCGCCATTTTCATTGCTTCGCTGCCACCATTTTAGATCGCACGTATCTGCTCAGGGGTGAATTCGAGCACTTTGACGTGACGCTTCATCAGAAGGAAATCTTGCACCGGCAACTTGAAAGCGGCAAAGGCTGCATCCTTTTGGGATCACATTTGGGTAGCTTTGAGGTGCTGCGCACTCTCGGAATAACGCACGATTTTCCGCTTAAGGTGTTGATGGACATCGAACACAACGAAAAAATCACGTGCTTTCTCGACAATCTGAACCAAGAGATCGCTAGCACGGTAATCGTGCCGGATCGGCCGGAAACGTTGCTGAGAGTTAAAGAGAGCTTGGACGCCGGTTTCGTTATTGGAATGCTAGGCGATCGCGTCTCGGGCGCGGGTAGGACCACGCAATGCCAATTCTTAGGTGCGCCCGCTACGTTCCCGGCTGGCCCGATCCTGCTTGCCGCTATCATGCGTTGCTCTGTTATCCTGTTTTTTGGCCTCTACCGCGGCGGGAACCGTTACGAGATTCAGTTCGAGCACTTCGCCCAGGAGATAAATTTAGATCGCGAACACCGCGCCGGCGACGTCCGGTATTGGACGCAGCGCTATGTGGAACGGTTGGAGCATTACGTGCGGCTTGCGCCTTACAACTGGTTTAACTTTTACCCGTTTTGGGATTAGCGGCCCTCTTGGATGACAAGCCCGAGAAGCGTTAACGATATGCTGGTCAACAAGTCGGAAATCCGCACGCTCATTCCACACACCGGTTTGATGTGCCTGCTGGATAGCGTAATCGAATGGGACGACCGATCGATTGCCTGCATCAGTGATACGCATCGCGATTCGGCCAATCCATTGCGCCGCGATGGACACTTATCGGCACTGCATGCCTTCGAATATGGTGCGCAAGCCGTCGCTGTGCACGGTGGATTGCGAGCGCGCTCCGCAGGCGCCACTGCGCCTCCGGGCTACCTGGCCGCGCTGCGAGATGCGCGTTTACACGTGATGCGCCTGGATGACATCTCCTCGCCGCTACAGATCTACGCGTGCCGGTTATTTGGAGACGCGGTCAACGCAGTTTATGAATGCTGCATCTCAGCCGGCGATGTTTGTTTGGCTGACGGCCGAATTACCATCATGCGGCGTACGTGATGGCTGTAGGCAGCCACTGCCCCGCTTGCCTCACCGAAGTTTAACGAAAGCGGTTGGGCGGGTGCGCCCGGGGCTCATAGAGCCGTGGCTACATCACAATTCCGCCATCCACGCATAAGACCTGTCCGGTGATGTAACTGGCTTCAACGGAGGCGAGAAACGCGACCGCATTCGCGATGTCTTCAGGAGTCCCCGTCTTGCCAAGCGGGATCTTCGATTGAATTGTGTTTTTAATTTCATCCGATAAGCCCGCGGTCATGTTGGTCGTGATGAATCCCGGCGCGACGGCGTTCACTGTGATGTTTCGACTGGCCAGTTCTCGCGCGAGCGACTTCGTTAGGCCAATCAAGCCGGCTTTACTCGCAGCGTAATTTGTTTGGCCAGCGTTACCGATCAAACCGATGACGGAACTAATGTTGATGATGCGACCGCTGCGTCGCTTAACCATCGAACGCAGGATCGCCTGTGTGAAATTGAACGCGCCGCGCAAGTTCGTGTTGATCACTATGTCCCAATCCTCGATCGACATCCGCATGGCGAGTGCGTCGCGCGTTACGCCGGCGTTGTTTACCAGGATGTCGATCTGGCCGAACTCTTCGAGAATTTGCGGGCCGATCTTTTGCACCGCAGCGCGGTCTGCCACATCGACCGCGTAAGCTTTTGCTGAATCAGAGCGCGCCGCATTTAATTCATCGGCAGTACGTTTTGCGTTCTCTTCGCTGCGACTGACGCAGGCAACACGCGCGCCTTCGCTCGCCAGTCGCACGGCGATCGCATATCCAATCCCCCGCCCCGCGCCGGTGACAATCGCATTTTGGTTCTCCAGTCTCACGCCCGCGCATCCTGCGATGGTAATATGGTTCGTGTCAACGCAGACGAGACGAAGTTTACCGTCTTCCTAAATGAGCGACTCATGACCCTGCAAGGTCTCGTGAACTGTCCCAAGCAACTCCTCGGTGTTTTAAGGTTTCGTCAGGAAATTTGTCACCCCGAGGGCTTGAAATTCCGCCGCACCCAACGGTTCTCCCTGTCGTGCCAAGGCCATAACTGGAAGATTGGGTTTCATCTTCTAAGCGCGCGCGCCAGCATTACGCCATCCGAGCAATACTTATCGCCGGTGGGCTGCTTTTCTTGAATTTAATTGTACCTCCGCCAGCGATCGAATCTTCTCCGAACACGTTTCCACTTTTGAACTGCGCTAGCATGTGCAGTCCGGTCGGAATTACGCCATGTTCCGCAACCTTTTGCCGATTATGAATGCACCGTTGCCACCAAACGAAACCAAACGTCTTCGCGCGCTGCGCCGCTATGGTGTGCTCGACACGCCTTACGAAGAGGCCTTCGATCGGATCACTCGAATCACTGCGCAGCTTTTGAATGTTCTGATCGCAACCGTGACGCTGGCCAACGAGGCGAGGCAATGGTTTAAATCGACAATCGGCGTGGGGAATCGTGAGACCAGTCGCGAGATTTCGTTCTGCGCTCACACCATTCTCGACGATGCCGTAATGACCGTACCGAATGCGACCTCCGATCCGCGTTTTAGCGACAACACGTGGGTCACCGGCGAGCCTCGCATTCGCGCTTATGCCGGAGCGCCACTCAAAAGCGCAGGATGGATTCAATCTTGGCACGTTGTGCGCCTTTGACATCGCGCCGCGACAGTTTTCACCGGAGGAAAAGAAGATTTTGCGGGATCTGGCCGCGATGATCGCCGATGAGCTTGAATTACGCCTCGCGCTGCGCCAACGGGCTCAACAGACCGCCGCCATCGATAACTTGCGCTCCGGCGTGTTGGCGGCCGATCCCTCGCAACCAGACAATCCAATCGTTTTTTCGAATCCGGCGTTTACCGAAATGACCGGTTATGAATACGAAGAAATCGTCGGTCGGAATTGCCGCTTCCTTCAAGGACCCGATACCGACCAGACGGTGACGAGCGAGATTCGCGAGGCGATCGCGGCACGGCGGAACTTTCACGGCGTGCTGCGTAATTACCGGAAAGATGGAATGCCCTTTTGGAATGAACTCACCATCAGCCCGGTTTGTGACAACACCGGCAAATTGATTAGCGTCGTTGGACTCCAAACCGATGTAACCGAGCGGCTGAATCTCGAATCTCCGCGCTTCAATTCAGAGAGCGCCGAACTTCGCCCACTTTACGCACGAGGGTCGCCTGGGAATAAGGTTTCCGGAGAAACACTACGCCCGGCTCAAGCACGCCATGTTGACGCGCTCTGTAGAGATTTCGAAAAAAATGCACTTCCAAACTGAATAAGACTGAATGAGCTACCGAGCGATTAGCGGCACATTCCTAGCTCCTTTCACTGGCTGCTCGCACTTGAGCAATGCCGGTTGTTTCTCATGGACAAACAAGTCATCGACGAACTTCTTTCCGCTATGATCCACAGCGAAGACGGCGTTTCCGATTTGCTCTTTACTGTAGGCAAGCCGCCGTTCGTCGAAGCGCATGGTTCTCTGAGCGAATTCCCGATCAAAACACCGGCACCTGCTTTGGGGTCGGAAGAAATCGATCAGCTAGCCGATCACATTATCAATAATGATGAGCGGCTCAGGCGAGATCTCACAAATTGGGGTTCATGCGACTGCAGTTATGCGCTCAACGATCTCGCCAGGTTTCGCGTCAATATTTTCAAGCAGAACGGTCGGCATGCGATTGTGATGCGACGATTGCAATCGGAAATCCCGACGCTTGAGAAGCTCGGGTTGCCACCGGTTTTTCGCGAAATTATCAAGGAAAGAACCGGCATCATGTTCGTCACCGGCGCCACCGGGAGCGGTAAAACAACCACGCTCGCGGCCATGCTCAACGAACTAAATCACACGCAACAAATTCATATCGTGACGCTCGAAGATCCAATTGAATTCGTGCATCCGCACCGGCGCGCCGTGTTTCATCAACGAGAGCTCGGCAAGGATTTTCCCGATTTCGCGCGAGGTCTTCGCGCTGCGCTACGCCAAGCACCCAAGGTAATCCTGGTTGGCGAAATTCGCGATCGCGAGACGATGGAAATCGCAATGACGGCGTCGGAGACCGGCCATCTTGTCTTTACAACCCTTCACACAGTCAGTGCCGGTCAGACGATCAACCGCATTCTCGGAATGTTCAGCAGCGATGAGGAACAACAGCTGCGCCAACGGCTGGCCGATACTTTGCGCTACGTAGTTAGCCAGCGGCTCGTGAGCAAAATCGGCGGCGGACGCTTGCTGCTTACAGAGATCATGGGCAACAGTCTGCGCACGCGTGAGACACTTCTTTACGGCGAAAGCGAAAGCCGCACCTATCAAGAAATCATCGAGGCGGGCAGCACATTAGGCTGGCATAGCTTCGATCAATCGCTGCTCAAGGCTTACGAAGCCGATCTCATCACCGAGGACACCGCCATCATCTTTTGCGCGCACAAAAACAAAATGCGCCGGGACATCGACATGTTGAAGAAGCTCAGAGGAAAAACGTTTGAAGCGCCATCCGGTCTGCGCATGAAAGACGCGATCAAAGTACCGGCGCCGTCGGTTCATTAAGCCAGCAAATGAAAACAAATTCAGAATCTCACAGCGACCAAGTAAATGCTGCCAAATCCGAGGCATCTGTCGCGACCGAGGACCATTTGACCCAGGAGCTGCGCCCGCAGCTCAATGCAGTCATCGAACTGGCCGAGCATCTCAAGATGAAGTCAGAAAGCGATGAAAACATTCAGCAGCTTCTAACGGCCGCGCGCGGATTACTTGATGTCATTAATCGAGAATCGGCTGAGCCTCGCGATGGAGATGGTGCCGCACGACCGGCGTTCCACGAGCGATGCGATGTGCTCTACATCGAGGATGACCCGATAAACTTTGCATCGGTCAAGTTGCTTCTCAAAAGCAAGCGCGCGCTCAAACTGTTGCAAGCGACCAGCGGTCAAACCGGCATTGCCGTGGCGCAGACGCACACTCCAAAATTAATCTTGCTCGACCTCGACCTGCCCGACATGCACGGATCGGAAGTGATTCAGCACTTGCAAAAAAATCCGGCGACCGGGCGCATTCCCGTCGTTGTCATCAGCGGAGATGCAACGCCAAGCCAAATCGAACGGTTACTCGTGCTCGGCGCACGGAATTACCTAACCAAGCCTTTCGAAACCGAACTACTCCTCACCGTCGTCGACGACGTTATGCAGGAAAACGATCCTGTCCGTACTAGTTAGATTTCGACCAGGATCGTGACCGCGCCCTGCGGGCAACGGCGTCCAGCACCCGCTGATTGTGCAGACCATCTTCGAAAGTTGGGCCGACACTTTTTCCTGCGACAGCCGCTTTACGAAATCGGCAATCGTTTGATGACTCCTTTTCGAACCCGCGCGCCGACCGACGCCAGACGATGATATGACGATCGCGATTTGACGCCGTCAAAATAATCACGGGAATGTTTCGGTGCGCCGGTGCACCTTGATTGCGTTCAAGAATTTCTATCCCATTCTTTTTCGGCAGGTTGAGAAATCGAGTGCCTCCCATCTTTCAATTCTAAACTTCCAATTTCTAATCCTTAATTTCTCTGACCATTCTTGCGCGTGTGCTTTTCTTTTCGCAGAGATTTTAGTAACCAAGCGAGATGATCGATCGTCGGATTTTTTTGGCGCTCGCGGTTTGCCTGTTTTCGTTGACTACGCTTCACACCCAGGAGGCTTCGGTCTCTCCGCTCACAAGATCGACAAGTGAGTTGTCGTCCAAGCCTTTTGATCCCGCCGAAGCGACGCGGGCGTGGCTGGCGACTGTTCCGGCAGACCAGCGTGCGAAGTCGAACGCATATTTTGAAGGCGGCTACTGGTTGATTCTTTGGAATTTTCTTCTCGCGGCCGCAATTTCGATCTTATTTTTGCAATCGCGCATCTCTGCGCGGCTGCGTAACTTTGCTGAACGCATCACACGCTTCAAAGCATTACAGGTTGCCCTGTATGCAGTCCCCTACTTTTCGATTGTCGGGTTGCTCAGTTTTCCACTCGAAATTTATCAGGGATTTTACCGCGAGCACCAGTACGGCATGGCGACGCAAACTTTTAGGCCCTGGCTCGCTGACCAACTCAAAGCCTTTTTGGTACTACTGATCGTCGGTTGCCTTGCGTTGGTCATTCTTTATGCCGTCTTTCGGCGAGCGCCGAGGACGTGGCCGATCTGGGGGACAATTGTTGCCCTTTGCCTGTCGATCTTTGGAACTTTTGTCGCGCCGGTCTTTGTCGAACCACTTTTTAACACTTACAAGCCGCTGGATGATCCGAAAATTCGCGAGCCGATTTTGACGATGGCGCGTGCCAACGAAATCCCGGTCGACAAAGTTTTCGTGGTCGATGCTTCACGGCAAACCAAGCGGATCAGCGCGAACGTTGCTGGACTTTTCAGTACCACGCGCATTGCGCTCAATGACAATCTGCTCAAGCGATGCACGCTGCCCGAGATTCGCGAAGTGATGGCGCACGAGATGGGCCATTACGTTCTGAATCATGGCGCGAAGCTAACGATCTATTTCGGTATTTTCGCGCTGGTTGGATTTGTTATAGCGCGCCTTGCTTTCGATAGCGCGGTTCGCAAATGGGGAGAAGGTTGGGGCGTCCGCGGTATCGCCGACCCGGCGGGCCTCCCACTACTTACACTGATATTTTCTGCGTACGTCTTTGTGCTTACCCCGTTCATTAACACAGTCACCCGCGTGACCGAACGTGAAGCCGACGCATTCGGCATCAATACGTGCCGCGAACCCGATGGCGCTGCAATGGCGGCGCTGAAGCTCGGTGAGTATCGCAAGCTCGATCCGGGACCAATCGAGGAATTCATTTTCTTCGATCATCCGAGCGGACGCGCCCGTATTCGCATGGCGATGGATTGGAAAGCCGCGCGTTTGCCCGCCGGCGAATAGGCATCGGCCAGCAAGATCGACAATCAGTTTTGATGTGCGTCAACGTTGCACCGGAATGATCTGCCCGTCGGCGCAACGAATTTTGAACGGGCGAAACGGCGCCGTGCTCAAAACGTTGCGAAATTCATTGATCGTCACGCTGCTTACGAAGCTACAGCAGCTTCCTCATCGATTCAGCTTTTCATCCGGGCGATCAACGTGTCAGCGATCGTTGCCGGTGTTTCGGCAACTGCGATCCCGGCCGCTTTTAATGCTTCGATTTTTCCTAAGGCTGTTCCTTTACCGCCGGAAACGATTGCACCCGCGTGTCCCATCCGGCGGCCGGGAGGAGCAGTCATTCCAGCGATAAACCCGGCAACCGGTTTTTTGCAATTCGTTTTGATCCACTCGGCAGCTTCTTCCTCGGCCGAGCCGCCGATTTCCCCGATCAAGATCATCGCTTCCGTATTTCGATCTTCGTCGAAAAGTTCTACGCAATCCAGATGCGAGAGACCTCCTATCGGATCGCCGCCGATGCCGATGCAGGTCGATTGGCCGTAGCCGCGGGAAGTCAATTGCCACACTGCTTCGTAGGTCAACGTTCCCGACCGCGAGATTACACCAATGCTACCCGGTTTGTGGATGTAACCCGGCATGATGCCGATCTTGCAAGCGCCCGGCGTGATGATTCCCGGACAATTCGGTCCGATCAGCCGCGTCCGTTTGCCGCGCATCTGCGCTTTCACGCGCATCATGTCCATCACCGGGATTCCTTCCGTGATGCAAACCACGAGATCGACGTCTGCATCTACGGCTTCCAAAATTGAATCCGCGGCCGCAGCGGCCGGTACGAAAATCATCGAGACATTACAACCAGTCTCCTGTCGCGCTTCCCAGACCGTGTCGAACACAGGCACTTTCTCGTCGAAAATCTGTCCGCCTTTGCCTGGCGTGACGCCGGCAACCACGTTTGTGCCGTATTCCATGCACTGTCGAGTATGAAACGCGCCCGCGCTGCCCGTGATTCCTTGGACAACGAGCCGCGTATTTTTATCGACGAGGATCGACATTCGTTAGGCCGACTTGCGTTTATGAACGACAAGCTTGTTTCCGTCCGGGTCGCGAAACTGCGCCATCCAGCACACCGGTGTCTCAAGCTTTTCGATATCGAAGCTGACACCGCGCTCCTTCAACTTGGCGATTGCTGCGTCGATATCCTCCACTTCAAAGGCGACAGTTGTTCCGTCGCGCGACGGTTTCCAAGCTGGATGACAACCGACCCCGATTGTTGTCGCGCCGAGATCGGTACTCGACCCAGGCGTCTCCCATCGCGGTGTGAGTCGGTTTTAATTCTAGCGTCTCCTGATAAAATTTTTGCGCGCGTTCCTTGTCAGAAACGGCGATTGCGACAAATGCGACTTCTTTCGTGATCAAGTGCAAATTCCTTTCTCGTTTTCGGGTTTCAGTTTGTGAATGATTAATTTGTTGCCGTCAGGATCCTGGACGACCGCCATGTGGCAGCACGGTGTTTCGAACGGCTCAGCAACGAAACGCACATGTCGATCTTTTAATCGCTTGATGGCATCATCGAAATCTTCGACCTCCAGTGCGGCGCCTGTCCCCTGATCAGATGGAGCCCACTGCTCGCCGACGTTTGCAATTGCCAGCGTATCGTCACCGACCGTGTACTCAATCCATCGGCCGCCCATCATTTCTTCCGACACTTTCAAGTCAAGAACGCCCTCGTAAAATTCGCGGGCGCGCTTCACGTCCGTTACCGGAATGCCGACAAAGCCGATTGCTTTGATTTTCATTTTGCTCCTTCTCGGATTTGGAGAACGAGAAGTTCCAAGTTCCAATTCCCAAGCACCAAGCAAAATTTCAACCTAAGCAAATTAAGAAAAGAGGACATCATGAACCGCTCGACTTTGAGATGATCGACGAAAAAATTAGTGTTAGCTCACGTGCTTCGGCAGCTAATGCGTCGCACCTCGCGGCATTATTTTTCGACAAGACAGAATCAATCAATCGCAAGAAGAGACGACTCTCCTTGGCTTCTTTCCCGCAAATCTTCGCACGCATCAAAAAGTCTTTTTTGCTTAAAGCTTCATCGGCTTCAATCCAATTGGCTGCGACCGAACCGGAAGCTCGCACGAATTGCCGAACGTCTTCGGCATTACTGATTGTTCTCGACAGCTGCTTCACGAATGTGCGCACCGATTCGGCAAACGGAAACGTTCGATCCTCAACGTCACGTGGTTTGGCGCCATCAATCATTTTGGGATTGGGATTTGCTCCGTTACTTGGGATTTGGAGCTTGCAGCTCCGACAGCTTTCCGCGCTGCGTCAGCCAGATCGTCCGCCGCGATCAAAGCCAGGCCACTTTCTTTCAGTAACTGTTTCCCTCTCTCAACATTTGTTCCTTCCAGCCTAACGATTACTGGAACGCCGAGCTTCACCGTTTTCGCGGCGTTGATGATTCCTTGTGCGATGATGTCGCCCTTCATGATGCCGCCAAAAATGTTCACGAGAATCGCCTGCACATTTTTGTCCGAGATCAGAATTTTGAACGCTTCGGTAACCTGTTCTTCGGTGGCGCCACCCCCAACGTCGAGAAAGTTGGCGGGATTGCCGCCGTAAAATTTGATGATGTCCATCGTCGCCATGGCGAGGCCCGCGCCGTTAACCAGGCAGGCGATGTTTCCGTCCAAGCCGATGTAATTGAGCCCATGCTTGGAAGCTTCGACTTCGCGCGGATCTTCCTCCGTAATATCGCGCATGGCCGCGATCTCGGGATGCCGATACAGCGCGTTATCGTCGAAATTAAATTTTGCATCCAGCGCGACGACTTCGCCCTTTGTCGTGACAACCAGCGGGTTGATCTCAACCATCGAGCAGTCGCAGCCAATAAACGCGCGGTAAAGTCCGTCGAACAATTTCGTTGCAGCTTTCGATTGTGACGCTTCAATCTTAAGTTCTTTGGCCACCTTGCGTGTTTGAAAGGGCTGCAATCCGGCAAGCGCATCAATTGATTCTCGAATAATCTTTTCCGGCGATTTCGCCGCCACGGTTTCGATTTCAACTCCGCCTTCCGTGCTCGCCACAATCAATGGCGCAGCTGTCGCCCGATCGCGCAGAATGGCGAAATAAATTTCCCGCGCGATCTGGGCTGATTCAGCCACAAGCACCTTCCTAACTACACGACCTTGCGGCCCTGTTTGGTGCGTCACCAAAGTTTGCCCGATCATTTTGCTCGCGACCTCGCGCGCATCCTTTGCCGACTTCACCAAGTGCACACCGCCTTTGAACCCATTGGTGAAAAACCCCTTCCCGCGGCCGCCAGCTTGAATTTGCGCTTTCACCACAAGATTAGTACCTCCGAGCTCCCGCGCGATTTGCTCGGCTTCATCCGGTGTTGCGGCAACTTTGCCGCGCATCGTCGCCACCCCGAATTTTTGCAACAGCTCTCTGGCTTGATACTCGTGAATGTTCATCGCGACAGTCGTCGAGCATTAAGCTCGAAACCGCTTAAGCCGCAATAATTTTTCCGTTCGACAGTTCGCACAAGACGACAGAACGACGGCAGGAGTAGCGCTTTGCGCACCAGTCGGATCTCTCCCTAAACTTGACCGCTTTAAACGGTCAAGTTTCACGCTAATCGAAAATTTGATAAATGCGGTGATTGGTCCGTGAACCAACTCGATGTAACTTGATTGTCCCCGGCCGCGTCGAGACATTCCGCGGATGAACGCGAGTGCCAAACTCAGCGCGGAGCTCGACACAGCCATTGGGCATGGCCAACTACTTGAGTCCGCCGCAAAAAATATTGAAGCGCTGCTCGCTGGAGCACCTTCCGGCCTTTACTTGCGGGTCATTGACGAACTCCTCACTGCCGGTGAATGGGATGAGCTGAACGATCGTTTCTACAAAACGCTGGAATTCGGGACCGGCGGACTGCGTGGCCGCACCATCGGAAAAATCGTGACTGCTGCCGAGCGCGGCAACGCTGCGCCTAACGAGCACCCGGAATTTCCGTGCGTGGGCACGAACGCGATGAATTTCTACAACGTGAGCCGCGCCACGCGCGGGCTCGTCGCCTACTTACACGAGTGGCAAGATCAACAATCAGTTTCAGACAGCCCCAAACTCGTCATCGCCCACGACCCGCGATTTTTCTCGACAGACTTCACCCAACTCACCGCCAAAGTCGCTTCCGAAAATGGTTGCGACGCGTTCGTCTTCGACGGCCCACGCTCGACGCCGGAATTATCGTTCGCGGTTCGACACCTGAACGCGAGCGCGGGAGTGGTCGTCACGGCGAGTCACAATCCCCTGCACGACAATGGTTACAAAGTTTACTTCGCCGACGGTGGACAAGTAGTTGAGCCGCACGCCAGTAACATCATTGCCAAGGTAAACGCGATCGCGGGCGAGAGCTACGAGCCCCTGCCGAAGGATCAACAAGGAACGGTCACAACACTCGGCTATCATGTCGATGAAGCGTACATGCAGCGGCTCGAGACGTTGATTCTCGATCGAAATGTCGTAGGCGGCGCGGCGAAATCGTTGCGGATCGTGTTTACCCCGCTTCATGGGACTGGCGCCATCACTCTCAAACCGATGCTCAAGCGCCTCGGGTTCAATTTCGATATCGTAAACGAACAGGAGAAATTTGATCCGTGCTTTTCGACAGTGAAATCTCCAAACCCTGAAAACGCCGAGGCATTCACGATGGGGATTGAGCTAGCGCGGAAGAAAAATGCCGATCTTGTCATCGCGACCGATCCAGACTGCGATCGGTTGGGAGTGGCCGTTCGCAGTGCAACAGGCGAGATGAAACTGCTCAGCGGGAATCAGATTGGCTCGTTGCTCGTCCACTATCGCATCAAAAAGTTTTTCGAACTAGGAGTGCTCAATAAAGAGAACGCATCACGAGCCGTGACGATCAAAACGTTTGTAACTACTGATCTTCAAAAAGTGATTTCCCAGCATTATGGCGTGCGCTGCGTTGAAACTCTGACCGGCTTTAAATACTTCGGTGCCAAGCTGGAGAAATACGAGCAGGCGCTGCCTGTCGATCTTCGCCGGAGGTATCGCCAACTTTCCGAAGAAGAAAGTCGCGCCGCACGCTTCGCCCATTCTTCATTTTACATTTTTGGCAGTGAAGAAAGTTACGGCTATAGCGGCGCCGATTTTGTGCGCGACAAGGATGGCAACGCCGGAGCGATCATGTTTTGCGAAGTCGCCGCTTACGCGAAATCAAAAAATCAAACGGTCGATCAATTGCTCGACGAAATCTTCGCCACATTCGGTTATTTCGCAGAGAAAAACGCGTCGCTTCACTTCGAGGGCGCGGAAGGCGCGCAGAAGATTGAACGCCTGCTGGCGTCATACGCGGAAACGCCGCCCACCCAAGTCCTCGACTCGAAAGTGACGAATATCACGAATTTTGAGACCGACACAATTCATGACGTGGAAGGCGACAAAATTCCCAAACAGAAGATGTCGATCTTCGAACTGGGGGACGGGACGCGGATTGCGGTGCGGGGTTCCGGAACCGAACCGAAGATCAAGTATTACATCTTTGGACGGGCGCAGCCAGAAAACGGAAAATTTAGTGATGAGCAGCTTGCAAAAATCAAAGTAAAAATCGGCGAGCGGCTCGAAGCAGTATGGGATTGGATCCAAAAAGATGCGCGCGCTCGCCTGGCGCGATAAGCCATTAGAGAGACGGCTGTAGCAATAAGCTGCTCGACAGCGGTCAATTCGTCGCCAAGAATTCTCCATGCGACGCGAGCTTAATCTGAGTGGAGGCGAGATCATGCTCCTAAAAACCATGGGTCTCAGCGGCGCGGCCGTTTTCGGAAAGCTTTTAGTCGAACGAGTTGGTGACATGGAGACCGCCGAATTTCTCGACACGCTCGAAGGACTGATTTCGTTAGGCTACGTGCTTTCCGACAAGGTGAATTTGCGCACGATGGAAGATGTCGAGCGGGCCGTTTTCCGAGTGAATGCATCGTACGCGCGCGAGTTGCGCGATGCGATCCGGCCTGGACAGCGCCGCGAGCAGGAACGGCGTCGCCGCCGGCGCGGTTGATTCCCAAAGCGGTCGCGAGTTGACGTGCGCAAACTGAGTCGCATAACGCTGGATTCATGGCCGTGGTTGGCTGCTATTTCGAGCGGATTGCTTTGCACGGCCTGTTTTCCGCCATTCGATCAAGCATGGCTCTGCTGGTTTGCGCTCACTCCACTCATTGCCGCAATTTGGTTCTCCGGAAAGAATTCGAAGCGCCGATGGTTGCGGAATTTACTCCTCGGTTATGTCGCCGGAATCATTTTTTTTACGGTAACATTCGGTTGGTTAGGCTCGCTTGGGATTTTATTCGAGAATTTCTGGTTACGCGGCTTGTCGCTGCTGCTCGCATTTTATCTTGGAGTCAATTTCGCTTTTTGGAGTTGGTTCACTGGATTAATTGCCCCTACACATTTCCTTAGCTCCTGGCGAAATTTGTTAGCCGCGCTGCTGAGCGCGAGCGCATGGGTCGCGCATGAATGGATCCGGGGCTGGCTCTTTACCGGATTTGGTTGGAACGGACTCGGTGTCGCGCTGCACGCGAACTGGCCGCTCATCCAAATTGCGGAATTCACCGGCGTGACCGGACTATCGTTTGCGATTGTGTTCGCGAACATTATCGCGGTGGCAACGCCGGTGCGGTTGTTCTTTGAGACAAAAATTCATCGGATGCACGCGCACTTTGATCTCACGCTCACAATGATTGGCATTGTCGCCCTCTTTGCATTCGGCCTTTATCGCGTGAGGAACCCTTTACCGACAAAACCGCTCCACGTCGCGGCAGTCCAAGCCAACGTTCCGCAGAGGGAAAAATTCGATCCCGAATTCACAGATAAAATTTTCAAGAAATTCACCCGACTGAGCGAGATCGCGCTGCGCGCAAATCCGCCGCCCGATTTGTTGATTTGGCCGGAGAGCGCGTTGCCTGATCCTGTGCGCGATAAAAACACCGAGAGTTATCGCTTTGTCACGTACTTTTCCGCATCGGCAAAAACGGATTTGCTGCTCGGGACAATCGATTTTGAAAATCGACACGATTACAACGCGGCAGTGCTTATCTCAGGCGGCGACCGGCCAATGCAAATTTATCGCAAATTCCATCTCGTTCCGTTTGGCGAATATATTCCCCTGCGGCATTCGTTTCCGCTTTTCGCGGCCGTCGCAAGTAAATGGGTACCGGGCGATTTCGATCCCGGCAACGATCACACCGTTTTCCGCCTAACCAAAGGCGACGTGCAGGTTGCGCCGCTCATTTGTTTTGAAGACACGATCGGCGACTTGACCCGGCGATTTGTGCTCAAAGGCGCGGATTTGCTCGCGAACGTGACCAACGACGGATGGTTTTTGCACTCGATCGGCTCGCAGCAACACTTGGTCAATTCGATTTTCCGTTGTGTCGAGGCGCGGCGCCCGATGGTGCGTGCCGCCAATACAGGCGTCACTTGTTTCGTGAACGAATTCGGCCGCATTACGCAAATCTTGCAGGATGATACCGGCAGCACATTCACCGAAGGTATTCTCACCGGTGAAGTAGATGTGCCGCAAAATCGACAATTAACGTTTTATGTGGAGCACGGTGAATTGTTTGCGAAATTCTGCGCAGGCGTCACCCTGATCGCGATCGTATTTATTGCGGTCCGAGCAAAGTTGTAGAGCGCCCACCGCGGCGAACACCTCTTTCGATAGTTCGGCGGCCGACATGGCCGCCGCTACAACCGAATCGCAGCAATGTATCGGCTGTGCTAAGACTTCCGCGTGGCTGTTCAGCTTCCACTCGATAACTTGCACGAGCTTTGGCCGGAAGAATTTCGCGGCGCACGCATCGGCGCGCTGCTTCATCCCGCATCAGTTTCATCAAAACTCGAACATGCGTTGCGTATTCTCGAGAGATTTAATGGCGAACTGTTTCGACTCGCTGCGTACTTCGGTCCACAGCATGGATTTCTCGGTCAAACCCAGGACAACATGGCCGAGTGGAAAACGTACGAGCATCCGCGGCTGCACATTCCCATTTACAGTTTGTACGGAGAACATCGCGAGCCAACGGCTGAAATGCTCCAGAATATCGATGCGGTAGTCATCGATCTTCAAGACATCGGTACACGCTATTACACTTTCATTTGGACACTCTACCTCTGCATGCGCGCATGTGAGAAACACGGCGTGCACGTCGTTGTTCTCGACCGGCCGAATCCGATTAATGGCCTAACGATTGAAGGCCCAATACTCGATTCAGATTATCGGTCGTTTGTCGGGATGCATCCCATTCATGTGCGACACGGCCGCACTATTGCCGAATTAGCGCTGCAATTCCGAAACGAGGCATTCCTGAATTGTCGATTGTCGATCTTGCCCGTGAGAAATTGGAAACGCGCGATGTGGTTCGACGAAACTGGTTTGCCTTGGGTGATGCCGTCTCCAAACATGCCGACGCTCGAGACGGCGGCCGTTTATCCCGGAATGTGTCTGCTCGAAGGAACGAATATCTCCGAAGGGCGAGGCACGACGCGCCCCTTCGAGATCTTCGGCGCGCCGTTCATTGAAACAGAGCAGCTTTGTCGCGAACTCAACAACTCAAAGTTGCCCGGCGTCTTTTTTCGCGAAGCCTATTTCCAGCCGGCGTTTCACAAATTCGCAGGCCAGCTCTGTGGCGGTGCGCAATTGCACGTTGTCGATCGAAACAGTTACCGGCCTTTCGCGACCGGTGTCGAGATCATCAAACACATTCGCAAATTGTGTGGAGATCAATTTCAATGGAAGCAACCACCTTACGAGTACGAATGGAAACGCTTGCCCATCGAAATTTTAATTGGCGGCCCAATAAATTCCGTTTTCGGCCATTAATCGCCGCCGCAATCGCGCTCTGGTCTTTGTCGGCCTTGGCGCATATTCGCGCTGATATCCCGTGGCCGGAAGTTGTCCAGCGGCTCGCGTATGAGAACGAGAAACTCTCGCGCCGGCCGCAGGGTCACAGCAGCGAATATTTCGTCGTCTGCACTCTTTATTACACGCCAATGGAAACCGGATTTACATTTGAACGCGGATTTGACGCAACACTGGTGACAAAACCAGGACTGCATGGCCGCAAGTATTCGCGCGATTTTCTTCGTTCCGTCAAAAAGGAGGGCTTCGGTCGCGTGCGTGAGCCGGTCAACGGCTACCATTACATTCGTTACAACGGCGGAAATTCATTTGGTTTTGCCTCGCGGCCGACAGGCGGTGGTGGCACTCTCATCCCGCGCTTTTCCGCTGCCACAAAGCTGGGCCAAGGCGGGTTGCGCCATGGCGTGATCATCGAGACACCCGATCGAACGGTGCACCGTATCTTCGGCAGCACGCGCTGGAAAATTGTCGATACAGGCGGTGGCCTGCGCCACTGGCAAATCGATCTGTATTGGGGCGAAGACGAACCGTTGGGCCCAGGCCGCTTCATGGCGCGGCCGCGTGGAACGACATTCGAGTATGCTTACTCGGATGCGCGGGTCACCAGGTAACGTGAGCCTATTCATCGTCCGACTGACATTTCACGGCGATCTGGCCTTTTTCTTAAAAAGCGGTGTCGCGATGCTGATCGAACGACGCCTGAAGGAGAAAACCTCGATCAAAGATGTAATTGAATCCTGCGGCGTTCCGCATCCAGAGGTCGATTTGATCTTGGCGGATGATCAGCCGGTGGATTTTGCCCACGTTGTCAGCAAACCGACCAAAGTCGACATCTATCCCGTAAGCTGGCAACGAGATACATTTTTTACGAATAATCGATTGCAAGTCCTAAAGATCGAAAAGCTTGTGGCTGACGTTCATCTTGGAAAACTCGTTCGCAACCTGCGCCTCCTCGGCATCGATATCGCCTACGACCGCGCCGTTGAAGATCGGCAATTACTCGAGCTTGCTCAGGTCGGCAGTCGTGCTCTGCTTACGCGGGATCGTCGGCTCCTCATGCACGCGGTTGTGGACCACGGCTATTATTTGCGATCGCAAGATCCGATCCAACAAACACTCGACGTGCTGCGCCGTTTTCAGCTTTCTTCAGCCCTGGCGCCATTCACCCGTTGCCTGCGCTGCAATACTTTGGTCGAAGCGGTCGAAAAGGCCGAAATCATTCAGGAGTTGGAGCCGTTGACGAAGATTTATTATGAGCAATTCCGGCGGTGTCCAAGCTGCGGTCAGATTTACTGGCCGGGTTCGCATTTTAAAAAACTGGAAGCGCGCATTGCCCATTTCAGGCAACAACTGATTTTCGACTTACGCAATTCGCCGAAATCTGGCTAACTTCAATCAGCGCATGAATCGACCAGCTGAGCAACCGCAGAGCAATCCGTTGCGCGAAGGGCTTTCCGCGCGGGCTGTGCCGCAACCATGCACTATCGTGATCTTCGGCGCCACAGGCGATCTCACTCATCGCAAGCTTATTCCCGCGCTTTACAATCTGGCGGCCGATGGCGAATTGCCGCCGGCCGTGACGGTGGTCGGCTTTGCGAGGCGCAAAAAAAACGACGACGATTTTCGACGCGATCTTGAAGAAGCAACACGGAAATTTTCCCGCCAAAGCGTGCGCGACGAAATCTGGAAAACTTTTGCGCAATCGATCTTTTACCACGAAAGCGATTTCGGCGATGAATCTGGCTACAAATCGCTCGCCGCCAAGCTGGACAAGATCGACAAGGAACGCGGCACGCGCGGCAATCGTCTTTTTTATTTCGCGGTCGGGCCCGACCAGTTCGAACCGATCCTCAAACACCTCAAAAGCGCAGGCTTGAACGAAGCACGAGAAGGAAGTTGGGCGCGCGTCATTGTCGAAAAACCCTTTGGGAGCGATCTTGCGTCCGCGCGCGAGCTCAATCGCCTGGTGCGCAGTTCATTCACCGAAGAGCAAACCTACCGCATCGACCATTTTCTCGGGAAAGAGACCGCGCAGAACATTTTGGTGCTCCGTTTCGCGAACGCGATTTTCGAGCCGCTTTGGAATACGCGCTATATCGATCACGTGCAGATCACGGCCGCGGAAACGCTCGGCGTCGAGGGACGCGCCGGTTACTACGAGGGCGCCGGCGCCCTGCGCGATATGGTGCAAAATCATTTGCTGCAATTGCTCTGTCTGGTCGCGATGGAAGCACCGACCGATCTCAGCGCAGACAGCGTTCGCGACGAGAAAGTGAAGGTCGTTCGTGCGCTGCGCCGGATGGGCGAAAGGCAGGTGGCCATCGACGTGGTGCGCGCTCAGTACGCCGAAGGTGCGATCAATGGGCAATCGGTTGCCGGTTATCGCGCGGAAGAAAAGGTTAATCCAAAATCTATGACCGAAACCTTCGTCGCGCTTCGGCTCAACATGGACAATTGGCGATGGTGGGATGTGCCGATTTACATGCGGGTAGGCAAACGCCTGCCGAAATCTGGCACCGAGATTTCGGTGCACTTCAAAAAAGCGCCGCTCGTTCTTTTCAACAAGGAATCGACGGGCGAAAACGTACTCGTCATCCGCATTCAGCCGGATGAGGGAATTTCGCTGCGCATGCAAGCGAAGATGCCGGGCACAAGTTTCCTCATCGAGCCCGTAAAAATGGATTTTCACTACGGCACATCTTTCGGTAAGGCCAGTCCGGAAGCCTACGAACGGTTATTGCTCGATGCCATGAGCGGCGACGCCACCCTTTTCGCGCGCCGCGACGAAGTGGAAGAAGCTTGGGCGTTCATCGACATCATCGAAAACGCATGGGCCGCAAAAAAAGATGCGCCCCCCTTATTTTTTTATTCGGCCGGCTCATGGGGACCCGAAGAAGCGGATGAATTGCTCGCGCGCGATGGTCGCGCGTGGAGGAGACTATGAGCACAGGGAATTTCCCGGATAGGACGTATGCCTGCCGTCGCTGAAAATTATTCGTTAGGTCTTCCGGTCGAGATCGGCAAGATCGACAAGGAGCTGAAGAAGCTTTGGGCGGAAAGCGCAGGCGCGATGACACGTGCATCGCTGATCAACCTGGCGGTCTACAGCGAAGAGCCTGGTTCGTTGGAAAAAAATACGCAGCTCATCGCCAAAATCGCGGAAAACCACGCCTGCCGAGCCATTGTCATCGGCGCCGATTGCAAGGCAAAGGAAAACCGAGTCGCAGCGTGGGTCAGCGCGCACTGCCACATCAGCCGCGCCGGGAGCAAGCAAATTTGCTCGGAACAACTTTCTTTTCGTCTGGAAGGGGCGTGCGCCAATCTATTGCCTAGTATTGTCTTCTCCCATCTCGATTCCGATCTGCCGTTTTATCTTTGGTGGCAGGGCGAGCTGCACGACCCGATGGATCCGCAGCTTTGGGCGTGGGTCGACCGTTTCATTTACGACAGCCACGATTGGAGAGATTTCGCTGCGCAAATGCATCTGGTCGAAACGGCGCAGTGCGAGGCCAGACAACGCATCGTATTGTGCGATTTGAATTGGACGCGGCTCGACCGGGTCCGTTACGCTGTCGCGCAATTTTTCGATCACCCGGCCTCTCATCATCACTTTAGCGAAATCGAAAATGTGCAGATCGATTTCGCGTCAGGATTCAGATCAACCGCATTGCTATTGGCTGGCTGGCTCGGCGCGCAGTTAAATTGGAGCGTGAAAAACGGGCAGCGCAGCAACAACTTCAAATTTATCGACATAGGCGGACGCAAGATCGATATTGAATTGCGCGAGCAGAGCGACGCCCCGATCGGCAAGATTGTTCTCAATTCGGGCGGGATCGAGTTTGTCATAGCGCAGGCCAGGTGCGGCGATCTTCTGGAAATTTGGCGCGGCGGCCAAAACGAAAAGCCGGTTCCTCAGATGATGCCGGCGCAAAGCAACGATCCGGTGAGTCTAATGAATCAGGAGCTAATGCGCGCCGCACCCCATCGTGTTTACCTCCGGGCAGTCAGTTGCGTGCGCCAATTGTTTTAACAGCTGGCTATAGCTCTCGCACGCGTTGTGCTCCTGCTTAAGATATGCGGGAGAAAATAATCAAGACGTTGGGGGCCATTCTTCTCATCTCCTTCGCCTGTTCGAGCTGCGCTTACATGACCAAGAGCGGCCGTCAGCAAATGGCCTATCGTCATTATGTGCGCAAACACGTTCGCGAGCGGCAGCGTCGGATTGCGCGGGCCACCGCCCAGGCCGAGCGCATCCCGAAACGCCAACGCAGCTCTATTCAGCCAAGCGCACCAATCGTTAACGCGAACGTTGAGCCGGTCCAGCCGATGGCTGAACCGACAAGCGTTTCTCCATCGACAGTCGGCGAAAGCAGCGACGCGCAATCCAAACCTTAATCGCGATCGCGTTTCACTGGAATCGGTTTACCGTCCGCACCAAGGGCGACGTAGGTGAAAACGCCGTGGGTCACTTTCACTTGCTCGCCAGTTTGGTAGCGCGTCGCCCACACTTCCACCGGAATCTTCATTGAGGTGCGGCCAATTTTCTCGACCCGAGCGTAACAGGCCACTCTGTCCCCCACCCGCACCGGCTGTAGAAAGGACATGCCTTCCATGGCAACCGTGACCACCCGGGCCTTAGCCGTCTTCGCAGCCAAGATGCTGCTGCCCAAATCCATTTGCGACATCAACCAGCCACCAAAAATGTCGCCACTCGGATTCGTGTCCTTCGGCATCGCGATTGTCTGGATGACGAGCTCGCCGTTTGGTACATCGACGTTGTCCATGGGCCGCGAGAATAACACAATCTAGATGAACCACGAATCGACACGAATCCTGGAAAATTTTTATTCATGTCCATTCATGGTTTGGGTTTAAACGATCAGCATGCAATCGCCGTAACTGTAAAACCGGTAGCGCTCGCGAGTTGCTTCTTCGTAGGCGCGCAAGATGAATTCGCGACCGGCGAATGCGCTTACCAGCATTAGCAAGGTCGATTTCGGCAAATGAAAATTCGTGAACAAAAGATCGACATGTTGAAATCGATACGGCGGGTGAATGAAAATGTCAGTCGAACCAGTTTGCGCGATCAATTTTCCATTCTCGCGTCGGGCCGATTCCAAAACACGCACGGCGGTGGTTCCCACGGCCACGACGCGCTTCGCCTTATTGATTTTGTCGGCGGCCGCGGCCGAAACGGAAAACCACTCCGGATGCATTTTGTGCTCCAAAATGTTTTCTGATTGCACCGGGCGAAATGTTCCCGGGCCGACATGTAGCGTCACAAATGCATGCGGAATATCGTTTAAAATTTCTCGGATGAAGTGGAGACCCGCGGTCGGTGCGGCGAGCGCACCGGGCGCGTGAGCGAAAATCGTTTGATATCGCATCTCATCTTCGACATCGCTTTCGCGCTCGATGTACGGCGGCAAAGGAATCGAGCCGCCGCAGTGGAAATCCACGTCTTTATCGGGCGAGACGATTCGCTCGCCGTCTGGCAAAATTTCTTCCACGCGTAGACATACATTGTCGATCTTGGCGGTCGCGCCGATCCGCATTTTGTGTCCCGGCTTGACCAAACATCTCCAGCGCAACGGTCCCAGCTTTTCGATAAACAAAAACTCGACCGCGCCCTCATCCGAAAACCGGCGAGCTGCGACAACCCGCGTATCGTTCAACACGAGCAGATCTCCGTAGTGCAAACAGCTTTTCAGCTCGCGGAATTGTCGATGTTGAATCGTCTGGCCGTCACGATGCAGAACCATCATGCGCGAATCTTCGCGGCGCGGTAGCGGCCGCTGCGCGATCAACTCTTCGGGCAGCGGATAATCGTAGTCGCTTAGCTTGGAATTCATCCGTGTGCTTTTGGACGTTAACAGGCATCAGAAGGCAGAAAACGTCCAACGCTGAACGTTCGGCGTTGGACGTTTTCAGACCTTGCAACCGAAAGCGGAACCGCTTGCGACGCGCATCATCGTGGGCAATTGAGGTCAATCGACCTTCCTTTTTGCATCACCAAAGTGTTTGCCGATTCGCCCACAACTTCACAAGATGGGTCGATGCAATTTCCGCAGGCGCTCGAAACGGTTCTTCAAATGCTGGAGCGCATTCGCAGCGAAAGTGCGCACCGTCCATGCGCGTCCCGCAACGCGCTTGAGGCGTTTAATCTAACCGCGCCGCCGTCCAACATCGACGTCGGCAGTTTTGAGAACTCTCGCGGATCGAAGATCGACATGCTGGCTTCCGTTCAGTCGCGCGTAGCTGTTTGCACAAAATGTTCGCATCTGGCGAGCTCGCGAACGCAAACTGTTTTCGGCGTTGGCAATCCTGATGCCGAAATCATTTTCATAGGCGAAGCGCCGGGCGCAGATGAAGACGCACAAGGTGAGCCATTCGTCGGCCGCGCCGGCCAGTTGCTCACCAAAATCATTCGCGCGATGGGTTTCGCGCGGGAAGATGTTTACATCGCCAACATTCTGAAATGCCGTCCGGACGTGCCGGCCGGTTCGTTCGGGAATCGCGCCCCGACTCCGCAAGAGATGCAAACGTGCCGGCCTTATCTCCTCGAACAGATCAGAATTATTCAACCGAAAGTGATCGTCGCGCTCGGCGCGGTGGCGGTGGAAGGCCTGCTCGGCACGCGGGGGACGATGCGCGAACTGCGCGGACGTTGGAATTCGTTCGACGGGACGCCGCTAATGATCACCTACCATCCGGCGTATCTCTTGCGGAACCAATCGCCTTCGGAAAAAAGGAAGGTCTGGGAGGATATGCTCCAGGTGATGGAGAAGCTCGAGAAACCGATCAGCGAAAGGCAGTACAGTTACTTTCTGTAAATCCAAGGAGCGGCGGTTTCCAAACCGCCGCTTGTAACGGAGCGGTGGCTTTTATCCCGACGCTAGACAGGTCGCGCCTAACGGCGCTTTAAACCGTTGCCGTGTTCGCTAACTTTTCGACAGAGCCTGGAGCCTGCGGCGGGTTAGAAGCCGCTCTTCCTAGTGCCCGCTGTAGCGCTGAAACATTCGTTGGACCGACCCCCGTCCCCCCAATGTGATGGCTAACCGTGCAATCATCGTACGCACCTCGTGCCGTGGGACTTTGATCGTTCGATGAAGTTCAGTCGGGCCGGCCGCGCGCAACATCGACAATGTGCGCGCGCCGATGAGGGCGGGCAACGCAGTCGCGCCACGAATGCGCGGGTTGTGGATCGCGTGTACGTAACCCATGCCGGCGATGAGGCCGCGCTGCGCTTCCTCGCGCCACTTTTCGAGAATGAATTCGAACCGACTCGGCTCCAGCAAAATTTGCGACGGGTCGAGCCCAATTTCCTCCAATTCCTGGATAGGAAAATAACATCGCCCCGCCTGCAGGTCCGAGTGCGCGTCGCGCAAAATGTTGATCAATTGCAAACCGTTCCCGTAACGTCTGCCCAGCTCAGCCATTTCCATCTCAGCCAGGTCCGAAAAATTCCCGATGTGCCGAAAGCAAAGCCGCGTCCAAAATTCGCCCACACATCCGGCGACGAGATAGGTGTATTCGTGAAGCTCTAAATCCGTAGCGAGTGCGCGCGGTTGCGCCATATCGCCAAAACGCGCGATGTCCAACGCTTGTCCCTTGGTAATTTTTTGAAGTACGCTGCGAATGTCGTCGCGATCATCAGAGCTCGATCGAGCGAGCTCTTCCAAACAATTGGGCAACGATTCAATGAGCTGTCGCTCGGCTTCATTTCTCTGCAGCGGGGCGAACGAGTTGATCAGATCGACAAGCGCGTCTGGCGATACACCGCCTTGAACGACGGAGGACAAATCTGCCAGCATCTGCGCGCGCACCAACGCAGGAATTTGTGCCGTGTCAGCAACAGTGTCGGTCGCGCGTGCGAGCAGGTAAGCCAGTCCAACCGGCTGGCGAAGCCTTCTCGGCAAGAAGCGAATGGAAATATAAAACGAGCGCGAGACGGCGCGCAGAATGGGTCCGCACAATTCGGTTCGGGGAATGCGATCTCGCTCGTTCACGCGTTACCACTCGCCTCAGCAGCGGATGGCGTCAGTCTGTGCTTTGACTCAGCGTCCGACATTCTTGATCTCTATCCGCTCGCTTTGGACGTTACCCAAACCGAGTTCACTGGCGTACCGCACGTAGGCACCCAATGCACCAATCGGAGGGAAATTTTCTCGTGCGCGCCACTGGTCGAGTCGCTTCACCACAATGGCGTCCAGCGCTACCGGATCTTTGCTCGCGTAAAGTGTGGCGTGATGTACCGCGTAGTTCGGTTGCGATTGCGGGCCGCCTCCGTAGAGCGCGAGCAAACCATCCATCAAATTGAACGCCACTTTTTTCGCAATCACCGGATTGCTGTAAATCTCCGCGATGCTTTCCGCGCCAAACCCGGAGCCTTGAGCAAATCGCCGCCAATTGTCGATGTTTGGAATAGTGACGTTGTAAAGACAGCCGGCGATCCCATTGGTCGTGCTGTTGCTCATCACCGGCACGTTGATGATTTTCGTGACCTCACTTGAGAGAATACGCGCGAAATGGCTGGCGTTGCTCGTGTTTTCCGAATCGGAGAGTAACGGCATTTTTCCAATGTCGCCTTTGTATTCGAGATCGCCCCAGACTAATTGTCCAAGCAGCGGTGCCGACAACGTCGCCTTTGGATCATAACCATCCCGCGGCGCGATCGCGCGCACTTGGTAGCCGTCGGCTTTTGGCGAATAACCGGCGTCCTTGATTCCGGCGATCGAGCGGTCCCAAACAATGATGCTCTCGCGCGGGTGTCCGGCGGCGACTAGTCCATCGACAATCGCATTGACGACATCGTGATGGGTGGTGAAAAGCTCGCCACCTGCGGCCGAGATTTTGATTCCAATCTTGTCGTTAGGCGAAACAAGCGATGCCCAGGCTCGGGCCACGTCGGGTTGTCCAGTGGCCGCAATCACAAGCCGATCGACCATGGCGTGGACGATGGTCCGATTGGTTTTGTAATGTTGAATTGCGTCCGGATTGTGCGCCACATAAACGATTGATGGCGTAGGCGCTGGGGGAACTTGCCCAATCGCGGAAGCGATGGCGCAGAAAAAAACAAGAGCTACGTTTCGGATCGACAATGGAATTTGAGCGGATGCCAACGGACTTTATGAGCAACAGGGCGAATCACAACTGTACAACTGTAGACGACACGCCTGCCACTACAGAAGACACGATTCGTCATCTTTACCTTCACATTCCGTTCTGCGCCCGCATCTGCCCTTACTGCGCGTTTTACAAGGAACTTCTCGATCGATCGCAGACCCAGCGATTTTGCGACGCGCTTTTGCGCGAACTGCGCCAATATCGGCATCTTGTTCCATCGACAATCTATTTCGGTGGTGGCACTCCGACAGCACTCCCAACGTCGCAATTGGAATTGTTACTGCGCGGATTGCATGAGCAGCTTGATCTCTCGCAATTGGTCGAATGGACCTTCGAAGCGAACCCGGGGAGCGTATCGCCGAGAAAAGCAAAAGTGCTGAGAAAGTTCAGCGTGAATCGAATCAGTCTTGGCGTCCAATCCTGGGATGATGAGTTGTTGAAACTGCTCGGGCGGGAACACAACGCGCGGCATGCCGGAGAATCGTTTCGGATTCTGCGCGCAGCTGGGTTCGCAAATATCAACGTCGATCTGATGTTCGCATTGCCCGGACAAACGCGCGCGCAGTGGCGAACGACACTGGAAAAAACCATTTCGCTCCAGCCGGAGCACATTTCCACTTACTGTCTGACGTATGAGGAAGATACGGAATTTTTTCGGCGACACGCCCGCGGCGAATTTGTCTCTGACAGCGACGTCGACGCGGAGTTGTTCGAAATAACGATGTCGATCTTGCCAGCGGGCGGGTATAAGCACTACGAAATCTCGAATTACGCAAGGCTCGGTTTCGCTTCGGTGCACAATCAGGCCTACTGGTCGGGCCAAGATTATCTAGGGATCGGTCCGAGCGCGTTTTCAACGATCGACATGTGGCGCTGGCAGAATGTCTGCAATTACCGCGAATACATCGAACGCGTGTTCGATTGTCGATCCGCAATCGCTTCCAGGGAAAGGCTAACATCGACAATGAAACGCGCCGAGAAAATCGCGCTCTCGCTGCGCACGTCCGGCGGTGTGTCGGCGGATTTGCTCGATTCCTTCCCGAATGAAGTGCGCGAGTTCGTTAGGCTTGGTTTGCTTCAGAAATTGAACGGCAGTTTCATTCTCACGCACATCGGCAAATCTTTGGCTGATTCCGTGGCGGAAGCATTTGTTTAGTTGTAGCGCTCGGATCTGGGGAGCACAGCCTGTCCTTTTCGGCAACTTTGCCGAAAAGAATTTCGTCGACAAGCTGCCGACGAATGCACGCTAGCAGCCTTCGATCTCCTTATTCCACTGCGCCGTAGCGGCGTTGTCGGCGCCCGAATTCCTCCACGGCAGCGACGAGATCTTTCTTTGTGAAATCCGGCCAAAGCTTGGGCGTCACGTACATCTCGGTATAAGAGAGTTGCCAGAGGAGAAAGTTCGACAAGCGCATTTCCCCGGAGGTGCGGATGAGCAGATCCGGGTCGGGATAATAGCGCGTGTAGAGATGTTTGCTAAACATCTCGACGTTGATCATTGCCTTATCAATGTGGCCCAGCTCGACCGCGCGCAGGAGACTTTTTATTCCATCGATAATTTCTAAGCGGCCACCGTAACTGAGCGCGAGAATCAGGGTCAGACCGGTATTACTCGCGGTCGCTTCGATCGATTTGTGCAGTTGCTGCTGGCAACCCCCGGGCAGATCAGTCAATCGCCCGATCGCTTGCAGACGGACATTTTTTTCGATGAGCTCCGGCGTTTTCTCTGTCAGAAACTTGTCGAGCAGTTTCATCAGCGCGAAAACTTCACTCTTCGGGCGCTGCCAGTTTTCGGCGGAAAAGGCATAGAGCGTGAGATACTGCACTTTCAACTCGGCACAGCCTTCCACACATTCGCGTGCGGCCTTTGCCCCTTCTTCGTGCCCTTTAATTCGCGGTAAACCGCGCGCCCTCGCCCATCGGCCGTTGCCGTCCATGATGATGGCGATGTGGCGCGGAACGGTCTTTGTCACAAGAGACATCACTTACGGCTACAAGAAAATCGTTTGTGAGCGAGTTGGTCCCACGCTTACCATCGATAATCTTGAGCCGGTGAGCAGGGCAATGCGCTTGACGTAATTCCTTGCTGCTAAAGGAAGTTGCGAGAGATTTTTCGCAGAAGTGGTAGACCGATTCCAGCCCCGCATTTTCTCGTAAATCGGTTCGCAGTTGTCGAGCTGGGTGGCGTCGGACGGTGGCACATCGAGGCGTTTGCCATTGAGCCGGTAACCGAGGCAAAGGCGGATTGGATCAAAATAATCGAGTCCGTCCAAGTTGGTAATCGCCAGTTCGTCGATCCCATTGATCATAGTGGCGTAACGGGTGGCCACGACGTCAAACCATCCGCAGCGGCGTGCCCGGCCGGTGGTCGCGCCAAATTCGCGTCCCAATTTGTGCAGCCTCTGCGCAAGTTGTCGGTCTTCGGTCGGCAACGCCCCCTCGCCTACTCGAGTCGTGTAGGCTTTCATCACCCCGACCACCCGATCCATCCGGTGCGGCGGCACCCCAGTGCCGGTGCAGGCGCCGCCAGCGGTGGTGTTCGATGAAGTGACGTAAGGATAAGTGCCGTGGTCGATGTCGAGAAATGTGCCTTGCGCGCCCTCAAAAAGGATTTCCTTTCCACGCTGCAAGGCGCGGTGGAGATATAGCACAGTGTTCTCAACGAATGGTCGCAATGTTTTTCCTGCGGCCAGATAACTTTCGTTGACCTCGCGATAACTGATCGGCTTCGCGCCAAGCGCTTCCAGGATGCTGTTGTTCTCACGGATCTTGGCGTGCAATTTTTTGGAAAACAAAATCGGCTGCATCAGGTCGGAGATGCGCAAGCCGGTGCGTGCGGCCTTGTCGCCGTAGGCAGGCCCGATGCCGCGTTTGGTCGTGCCGATTTTGGCGCGACCTTTGCGCAGCTCGCGTTGCTCATCGAGCGCGCGATGATAAGGCAAAACCAAATGGGCGCAGTCGCTGATGAGCAGATTTCGATTGTCAATCTTGATCCCGGCCTGGCGCAGTGCGTCCATTTCGGAAATGAGCGCAATGGGATCGATCACGACGCCGTTGCCGATGACGCAGACTTTTCTACGGCGCAAAATGCCGGACGGAATCAAGTGTAGCACGTAAGTGCCACCGTCATGAATCACGGTGTGGCCGGCGTTATTTCCGCCCTGACTGCGCACGACAACGTCGGCGGCGGCCGCGAGCACATCGATAATTTTGCCCTTCCCTTCGTCGCCCCATTGCGCGCCAATTAAAATTGTGTTCGCCATCGGTTAGGCAAAAAATTTCCCGACGCATCGAGCAAGACGCAGTCGGGACTTGCCATCAGACAATATAAAGGGCGCGGGCAGCTGCAAGAATTTTTCGCGGTAATATGCGATTGGTTGCACACCGGTCGACACAATCGAGAATAAAAAAATGCGACCAAAAAGCAGCTCTTCGACGAAAGATGAATGATGCGAACAATTCTTTTGATCATTCTTATTATTTTGCTGATTGGCGCTCTGCCGACGTGGCCGTACAGTAGTGGCTGGGGTTATTACCCCGGTGGCGGCTTGCTCCTGCTGATTATCTTAATTTTGCTGCTTTGGCGGGCGTAAGGGTTCCCGTCTGCGCGTTAGGACACGCGCCTCTACAGTTAGCGCTCGCCCGCGCGCGCGCGACGCCTGTAGAGGCGGCTGTATCAGCCGCAGGGCAGCGCATTCAATAGGGTTAAAAGTTACGAAAGTGGGGCGTTGTAACGATGTAACTTTTTAACTAATTCACTTTTTAAGGCCCGACAGCGCTCTGCGCGGTCAGCGCCTTCTTCAAGGCGGTAGCCGATTCGCTCGAGCCGCCACCCGTGTGCGCCCGCGAATAATCGGGCAGCTTGTCCCAACGAATCCTCGCGTCCCGCGTGAATGTATTCAACGCAATGCGATAATTGCGGCCGCCCCCCTTGAGATGTCGATGCGAAAGGATGAATTGCGATGGATCATAATAATTGCTGAAGTCCTGCGCGAATTTCGCGCGGCTCATTCCGATCTCGATGTTCTTGCGTACTTCAAAGTGAAGATGCGCATCGTAAAGCCCATGCGCATTGCCCAGGGTCGCAATCTGTTGACCGCGTCTTACCGCCTGGCCGCGATGGACGAGGATTTTCTGCAAATGCGCGTAGAGCGAATCGATATTTCTGGTCATCCCGGCTTCGCTATATGCGTGACGCACAATCACGACGTTGCCCCAGCCCATGTGGCAATCGCGCGCGAACACGACCACGCCATCGCCGATGCTGTAAATCGGATCGCCCAGATCAGTATCGCCGCCACCGACTCCATCCCAGTCTTCGCCGAGGTGGCCGTTTGAGCGGAAGCCGCGCGCTTTGTAATAGCCCCTCGCGTCGGGTTTACCCACAGGAAAATCAAAGCCATCCGCCAGCCTTGTAAACGCCATATCGCTGTGCAGACGGACAGCCTTAGTAAACATCGATTCCGTCTCGCGCACTGGCCGATCTAACGGTCGAGGGACGGCAGTTTCGATTTTACTCGTTTGCGAACTCGGAACATCGGCTGTGTGAGATTGCTCGGTGCGAGCTTCGTTCTTCACTCTTTGAGCGGCCAGCGCTCCTGCCTTTCGCATTTGCTCAATCGTCGGCTTGCCCGAAGCAGGCTCCGATTGAGCAACCACTGGTTTTGCGGCCGGCGCGGAATTTGTTTGCTCTATCGCGTTCTGCGCATCCGCTGGTTGTACCACCTCGGCTTGTTCAATCAGACCTTCCGCCTCTACGTGCTGCTGCGCACTCTTGGCGCCTTCGTCGCGGGGAACCTCTACCACCTGACCCTGTATCTGCGTTAAGATAGCGACGCCGCAAAACGCTCCGGCCACAAAACTTCTTCCGCCCATGGAGCGCCCGTCTTAAACAAAGGGCTGTTTTCTGACAAGAAGTTATTACAGGCCTGGCAAAACTTTTTTAGATCGTGCTGTAACCGCCTCGCTGGCTCGCCGAGCCGTAGTTCATGCGACGGCTGGTCGAGGCGTTCTTCACTGCTTGGACGCAAGCCGGATCACCGGCAACGGGAAACGCAACCGCAATTCATCGCCCAGATAAATCTCAACGTGGTGCAACCCGAATTGCTGAAATTGGACGCCGCCGAAGTAATGAACGTTGGTCGCGTGGCCTTCCATTTCCTTCAATTCAAACTCCACTTCAGCCTGCGCCAGTACATTCTGCTCGTCGACGCCAACGATTCTCGAGCTTTGGCGAAATCGGCCCGCTCCGCTGCACCAGCGCGTCCAGATGCATAGGCGCAAATAATTAATCGGTAACGCTGGCGCGGCCACCACATTCAGGACGCCGACCAAGGTTTGCATGCCGTTGAATTCGCAGCGTACATCCTCGCAGAGCACGCAACTCTGCAAATCGGGAAGAATCGTGTCGGTCGTTTCCACCGATAATCGCCTAAATTACTCCACGGACCAGGAGCACGGAAAGAACGATCGCCAGCACGATTCGATAAATCGCAAACGGCGCAAAGCCGCGCGCACGCACCCATTGAATAAACCACGCGACCACTGCGAGCGCTACGACAAAGGAAATGACAAAGCCGATCACGAGCACGATCCATTGGTGTGCGTTCACCGCGAGCGGGGCGAGATTACCTTCTACGGCGGTGTTGCGATTCGGCGCGAGCGTTTTGAAAAGGTCGTACAAGGTCGCCACCACCATCGTCGGCATCGACAGGAAAAAAGAAAACTCAAGTGCGGCTGGACGTGACAGACCAGCTATCTGGCCGGCGGCGATTGTGGACATCGAGCGGGACGTGCCAGGAAAAACCGCGGAAAGAATCTGCACCGCACCGATCCAGACCGCCTGCGGCAAATTCATCTCCTCCATGTGCGTCACACGCGGGCGCGTAAAAGTTGCATCGACAATCCACATCACGATTCCGCCCAGTAGCAGCGCCGTCGTCATTACCCATAGACTTTCCAGATTTTTGCCGATCACTTTGGTCAGGGCCCAGGCCGGCACGGCCGTCACAACAAAAGCGATGAACGTGAGACTGAGCGGATGCGTGATGAAATTGCGATCCCCGCGTTCGCCTCTCGGAAAGGTTGAAAGAAATTTCAAAATCCGGTTCCAAAAATAAACCGGCAACGCCAGGATCGCGCCGAGTTGGATCACGATCGTGTACATCTTCCAAAAGCTGTCGTGAAGATCGAGATGCAACAGCGCTTCGACAATACGCAAATGGGCAGTCGAGCTGACCGGCAAAAATTCTGTCAGCCCTTCCACTACACCGAGTAAAATGGACAAGAGAAAATCGTTCATAAAAAAAGTTAAAAAGTTAGATCGTGCAGCGCTGAAGCGTTAAAGCGGTAACATCGTGAAGCGTTACATGCTTATGGAAAACGAGGGAAGCAAACGTCGAACGTCCAACATCCAACCGCCCAGCGCTCCGAACGTCCAATGTCCAATCATAAACTATGTCGTGAAATCATTTCGCGTTTTTCTCCGTAGTTCGGATGCTAGCGACGAAAATCCTGATTAATTCCTCGACCTTATTCAGGCAGCCGTTTAGGCGAGCATCTTGAGTCAAGTTGAGGCGCCCAACCAAACGCAACCATCGTTTCGTTTCCCGCAGCTCTTTAAGGCAAATTCGTAGCTTGTGAAGAAAATCCTTCCGAGATTCGGCCGCCTCGACTTCGCCGTGATTGGAGAGAGGCGACGTTCCGCAACGCAAAAGCTGGCCAGCAATATGATTTCCAGATCTCGTACTAGGCAATGATTCGGTCAGTTCGACGACGTTTACTGCGAAATCGAGAAGTCTATTTTCAAGATCATATTTTGGCGGGCTCTTATTGTCTCCATATTCTGCAGTTGGTATCTCATAGAGGCGAACGCCGCGTGCACTCCATTCGATATTGAGCGTTCGGCGTTGGGCGTTGGACGTTTTCTTCTTCATTGATAAATAAGGATAAGCGCCCCGCCCTTACACCGCCTCCGCTCCGCGCTCATCTGTCCGAATGCGAATCGCTTGTTCGACTTCGCTCACAAAAACTTTTCCATCGCCAATTTTGCCGGTCTTGGCCGATTGAAGAATCACTTCGACTGCACGCTGGGCACGATCGTCCGGCACGACGATTTCGAATTTCATTTTCGGTAAAAAATCGACGGTGTATTCGCTGCCGCGATAGATTTCGCTGTGACCTTTTTGCCGCCCGAATCCTTTCACTTCGCTCAGCGTCATTCCCTCGATGCCAATTTCAGCGAGCGCGTCTCTTACCGCCTCTGTTTTAAACGGCTTGACGATCGCTTCGATTTTTTTCACCGCGCCAAACTAAAGTCCGCGCCACAAAGCGCAAGAGCGGCTTAGGCCGCCGAGTTATCAGTTATCAGTTCGCGGTCGTCCGTTATCAGTGCTTCGCGCTTCACGATTTAACAATTTAACTTTTTAACTGCTCTCGCGTTTCAACGCTTCACGATTCACGGTTTAATTTAACGCTTTAACTTTTTAACTCGTAAACGAGCGCCGCCGAGTAGAGGCAATACGAATAGATTTGCCAGGATATCGATAATACAGCCGGCCAAGACGACGAGACCGAACCGCTGCGTCGGCGGAAAATCTGACAGCACAAAAATGGCAAAGCCTGCGGCGATGATCACGTCTGAATAGACAATGCCGCGCCATTGTTCTTCGCGCGCGACCACCCAGGCTGTCCAGTCTTTCTTTCCGTCCCGCTGGGCGCGGCGAACGCCAAAGACAAGATGAATCATCGAGTCGATTGCGATGCCGATGCAGACATTCGTGGCCGGCGCCGAAATGATATCCACTGGAACATGCAACCACCCGATGCCGCCGAGCATGCAGAGCGGCACGAGAGTTAGGCTCACGATCATCGCCACCGCGCCGCGGACGGATCGTGCGACGATCCACGCGATCACGATGAACAAAAAATTCAGCCAGAACAAACCGGTTACCAAACTGGAAGCGACGAGCTTGGCCAATCGCCCTTGCAGGTAGTAAATCCCGCCGACGAGGGGCAGCTTGAATTCGTGCTTTCGCACGATCGCGCGAAGATCATCGACGACGTTGAGCCGAAGTTTGTGGCGGCGGCTTTCGACCATCCGAAGCAGGAACACCGCCTGCGTGCGATCCTCAGTCACAAAGCTTTTGGCCACGCGCGCGTACTTGGGTTCCATGATTTCCATCATCTTTTCGTAACTCAGCAGAAACGAGAACGGCGTGCGGTCGCCTTCGGCCAGAAGGGTCGGAAGCGAAATGACGGTTCCAACGTCTCGGTAATTTTCCAAAGCCCCCTGTAGCGTCCACATTTTCTTGTAGGCATCGTCAGTGTTCAATTTGCTGCCGTCTGCCGATGACACGACGAGCGTAAGCGGGTTGCAACCGCCGTTGTGGTCCACATATTCAAGTCCGTCGCGCAGTTCCTGGTGCGGCCTGAAGTAATCAAGAAGACTTGGGTCGGTGTTTACTCGTGAGAGACCGAAGCCCAAAATGATGCCAATGACAATGACGCCTAACGACAGCGGCACGAACTGGCGCGACCAAAATGCATGGGGAGGTTCTTTCTCTACGAGTTTGCTTTGGCGCGGCACGGCCCAGCGTAGAAACGACGGATACATCACGTATGCGCAAATGAATCCCACGATTGTTCCGAGCACGCCGCCAAATCCCAGTTCGCGCAACGGTTTGGCCTGGACGATCAGCAAACTGGCGAAGCCTAACGACGCGCAGACCATTGACCAAAACGAAGGGGGAAACGTCATGCGACGGGCATCTGCCGCGAGGTCCGGCGACTCCTTATCCATACGGTGCCTGCGGTCGGCCAGCGTCTGCCAGTTGAAGGTCATGTAAACGAGGTGCGACAACGCGACGACAAATACGATTGTGCCGAGATTAACCGTCAGAATCCCGATCTTCTGTCCAAACATCGATTGTAAGAGCAACGTTAACAAAACGGCGCTCGTGCAGGTGGCGAGCATTCCCAGAAACACTCGAAGCGACCGGAACATCGCCGCCATTGTGAGCCCAAACAAAATGATCGCAGTAAGGCTGAAGTATCGAAAATCGTGAGCCAGGCTGCGCCGAAGCATCTCCACCACGTAGGGCGGACCGGCGATGTGGATTCGAAAGTCTTTGTCATCGAGCTCATGCACAATTCGCTCGAGACGCTTGATCGGCTTTTCGGTGTTCTTGCCTTGCATGAACACGATCACGTTGCTGGACTTGCGGTCCTTGGCGATCAGCAGGCGGCTCCAAAACGGGCTGGCCAGCGCGTCTTGAAAACTCTTCGGCCCTTCGGTCAAACTCTTAACCGCACTCACTGAGCCGATCTGCTGAACCTCTTGCGTGAGTTTTTGGATTCGGCCCAGGTATCCCGGCGAAGAAATATCCTTGGCCGACACGGCCAGGATGATTTCCGGCTGCGATGGGAAATGTTGCTCGATCTTTTTCGACTGGCGGTACCCGGGATCGCTGGTGGAAAAGAAAAAATTCTCATCCACGACCGGCTTAAGATCGACAAAGGTAGCCACCAGCACGAGCAACACAGCTGTCACTCCCAGCATCAACCAGTGCAGCCCTAACCAAACTGGCTTTTTGGCCATGGGACAAAGCATCAGCCGATTTCGGGCCACAGCTAGTAACAGTCCGAAAGTGAAAAGGCCTGTAGTTATGGCGCTGCGTGCCGTTTTACAGAAAACGGCAACTGTGGTGGCAGCCGTGTCGGCTGCAAATCCGTAGTGGTCGCAGCGCCGCCCGTGAAACTCGATTAAATTAACGCAGCCGACACGACTGCCACTACAAATCTCAGCGACTCAACATCCCCAGCACGTGAGCGAAGCCTTTTACGTGTTCAGCTTTTTCTTAGCGAAAGCGCCCGAGATCGAAGGCCGTCTGCATGGGACGATCGAAAAAGAGTGGGAACTAAACCCGCGGTGCCGCGCCGTTAGCTACTGACGAATCATCAACCTTTTTCGGTTGGTCAGAAGGATGCATCGAGACGAATAAATATGTAGGGTAGTATCTACGAAGCTTGCCCGTTCCGCTAGAAAAACTCTGTGAATCAACACCGACCGAGATCGGGCGGACGCCCATCGAACGATCAATGAGCCAGCAAAATGGCACGTGAAGTCATCGGCTTCGAGGGCGAGATCAAGTGGATGGCGCGAAAGCTACTCGAAGTTACCCGGATTCGCGCGCTCGGTTGGAAGCCGCGCATCAACCTCAAGCTGGCATCCTCGAAGTTTACAGATGGTTTGCAAAAATTCGTTATATGCAACGTGAGCCTCCAAAAATTCAGCGCGCAGAAGTTAAGCAAATCTTGCGAAACGTGAGGTGTGCAACAAGTCTGTCGGCTACTGCGCAGATCTGGTCGTATCGGCCATGCCAACAATTGTGCGACCGTTCTGGGTTCGATTATTGGACAACATGTATCGCGAATCAGGTGCGCCGTTCTTGACGCCTGCATCACCAATTTGGACATATTGTGAGTAACCAACGATGTTGTTGACGATCGTTCCCTTAGTTCCTAAAACCTGAAAAGGCCAGAAAACATCGTTGCCCGGGCCAGTGATGTCATAGGTGATGGTGTTACCATCAATGACGGGTCCGCAATCGTCGCGAATTATGATTGCGTAATTTGCTCCGCCTAAGGTCCGGCGCTGAATTCCGATCCGATTGTGGATAATCTTTGCGCCTTTGAATGACTTATCTCGGAAGCTTGTCGGGTTAACCACGAAATTAACCCCGGTCCAACCTCTGACCAAGGTGTTGTCCGAAACTTCTACCCCGTCAAAGCCTCCGGTGTCTTGGTAAGCAATCGTCTGACAGTCAACAAAGTAGTTTCCTCGAATGGTGATGTCCTTGGTATCGGCCAGATTTACGCCACCAGGCGTAAACGGACTAACCGATCCGGGAAGCGGCACGCGATGAAAACCATTCCACGATTGAAATCCAAATGGACCCTGTTCGCCGTAAGCAGTGCAAAATTCAACCCGCGAATCGGCGATAATATGGTGTGAGTCGCGATTGTTAGCGTAATCGCTGGCGGAGCCGTGGAGTGCAAATGGATTCCCATAATTACCGTAGCACTTCTCAGCGAGACAATACGATATAACATTGTTAACGGCGTCATGATTGTACGGACCGTCAGTCGCGTACGAAGCAGCGAATCCCAACATGAAAGCTTCTTGGCTGTTTGCTCCTGTCCCATATCCGTGAATGATACGGATGTGGTCATACCTGCAGTTAGTAGCTCCATAGATATAGGCCCCCATAACCTTGCAGTTTTTCTCAGCAATAGTGATCGTTGTATCCTTCGGAATATTGGCATTAATTGGAACGTCGGAGACAGCAGATGAAGAAACCCCGATTGAGTCCGAAGAATTCACCACACCAATCCATGAGTTTGCCGGAATGCCTCTGCCACTAATTACTCGCCCCACATCCAACAGCGTGAATGCACCGTTGGCAGATAGGATCGTCGGACTATTTGTAACCGGTGACGTGTTCGTAAACGTCCTAATGGTCGACCCAGTATCTGCTGAGTTGGCTAGACCAGACCAGTTGCAGTCAATCGTGAAATCTTGAAGGTCAGCGCCATCAGCACCGCTGTTATACCCAGTGACAAAAGCCGCCGCTCCGGTTCCAGGATGGCCGCTTAAATTGCCGACGATCTGAACGGTGGTGGAATACATTCCTGCTCCTACGACTATCCATCCGTCTTTCACCATCCATCTGTGGCTCCAATCAGTTTGAAATGTTCCCCGACCGAGATGGATCCGGGTGTTGGGTCCAAAGGACGCTAAGCGCGCATCGAACTTGGCCTGCGTGCTGCCGTCGTACGGATCGGCGATGGTGCCCCTTCCGGCCCGGCCATCGGTTCGAATGGCTATCCACACTTCGCGCGGCGTCGGCATTTGCCGCCCGGAAGTGAGGATTGGCATAGACAACCCGGTCACAGCGAGGGCTGCGATTGACGTGACCATTCCAAACTTTTGCTTTCTCACCGTGCAGGGGTTTAACTACAACGAACTCGCTGGCGATTGTTTGGGCTGAGCCGTTGTTTTTGATTTTAACCCATTTGCAGCAGTTCGTCTTGGCGCAACTGTTGAAATTACCCGACCAAGTTCAAGTCACCCTGAAAATTGTAGAATGGAACAACAGGCGTTGCGCAGCCAAGGCGCAAAAACCCGGGCGATGATCAACTCAGCAGCATACATTTTTGGGCAGAGTTGAAGACCACACAACAAATTTTGCCGCATCATCAACCTTCTGCTATTCTGGCAATGCCGCAGGCGACGGGCCGCTCAAAGTTTCAGCGTCTCCGCTTTTCAGCTTTTCACTAATCTCAATAACTCAACCACTCACTTGTTGCAATTTAGTGATTATTCAGCTGGGGGATCAATGTCCCGTCCGGGTGACGATTATTGAACATTGTCAGAGCAGATCCCGAAGCAGCGTTATAAACGCCGCAAGGAGCCAGTCCGATTGTATTGTTAGAAATCGTCGCAGTATTGAGAAATGACGCTAACACTCCATAGAATTGTAACATACCATGGCCGGACATATCGAACGTGATGGTGTTGTTATTGATGGTGAGATTGGTGATTGCTGCGTAGCGCGTGGCGATTCCAAAGCTTCCCCCGCCCGGGACACGATTTTGGATCGAGAAATTATTCCCGCTTATTGTGATGTTTTGTTTCGGCAAAACCGAGTTAGCTAACCCGACCCCTTCCCAGCCTCGAATCACCGTGTTGTTTGTGACCTGGAGCCCATCGCATGAGCCGCTGTCCTGATACGACGCGCTCTGACAATCAATAAAGGTATTGCCGTCGATCTGGCAATCCTTGATATTGGTCAAATTCACTCCGCCACTTGTAAATAGGGTGAGACCCCCATTGTTCACTCCAACGGCCGTGGATGAGACAACTTTGGAATTAACGATCAGGTAAGGAATCCTGCCGACTAATGCAAATGGGCTGCCATAATTTCCCTGCGGCTGTTCAGCACGGCAAGAATCGATAACATTGTTGGTTCCATTTGCTGATCCGGGACTTGCTAGTCCTATGGCAAAGTGCTCCCTACTGTTCGCCGACGATCCGTAACTGTTAATGGAGCGTACTCGCGCGATCAGATTGTTGCTTCCCCCAATGTTGACCCCATTGAGAACAAAATTTTTCTCCCCCCCGGCGCCCATCGGTGCAGTGGCTGAAAGTTCGGGCCAGTTACAATCCACCGTCAGATCACTGATCGTGACATTGTCCGTGGTGGCAGTCGCGTCGGATTGAATGCAAGTCGCGCCAGATATTGTCGAGGCATTTCCTCCCAATTGCACGGTGGTCGCATACATTCCAGCGCCAACAATTAGCCATCCCGAGTTGACGCGCCAAGGGCGTACAGCGGCGGTACGGAATAATCCGGCGCCAAGATGAATTCCCAAGTTAGGAGTGTATTGGAAGCTCCTCATCAAAGCATCAAACTTCGACATCGTGCTCCCATCGTAGGGGTCGAGCTGCGTACCCGATCCGTGCAAACCGTCAGTCCGTATCGAAATCCAAACGTTCTGCGTTGGTGTCGCCGTCGGCGAAGCGGTCGGACTCGGAGCGGCACTTGGCGCCGTTGTGGCACTTGCGGTGTTCGAATAACCTGAACTACCGCTCGAGTTATACGCACGAACCCGATAATAGTACTTAGTCGAGGCCTGACGCATGCTGTCAGTGTAGGCAGTGACGTTTACGCCTACCGCGTATTTTTGCGCAAACGTTGTGCCATCGCGCGAGCGCTCGATCTTAAATCCTGTTTCGTTCTTTGAATTGTCAGTCCAAGAAAGCTTGATCTGACTACTAGATACGGCAGTCGAGGTGAGGTTAGTAGGTGACGCTGGAGGAAGGGTTGTCGCGAATGAGACTGAAGAACACAAGAATACGCCGATTAACACAGCGAGATATTTCATTATAGTATGAATTAGAAGTTATGATCTTAGCCCGCTAGGGCAGCTAATTTTCCGCTTGAGTGATAAAAGGGCCTGAATTCGAAAACCCCTGGGCGCCATTAAGATCGCCAACCTGGAAAAAGGCAAGCTTCTTTTCCAAATTTTTGTGGTTTTTAATGCCACAGGCTCTTATTGACTAAATATTTCTATAAATGTGTCATTACATTAGTTTTACCGTAGTATTTGCGTCTTAAATACCAGATAGCCACTTCGTCGGAAATTTTGACCCCGTATTGCCTTCCTGGGAAGCGGTTTCAGCTTTCAACCCCTAAAGTCTTCAGCGGTCCCAGGCAGTTGGCTGAGCCCGGACCTCCCCCGGGAACGTTAGCGGGAGCCTTTTACGTCCTTGGGACGTGGGCGAAAGCCTTTACGTCCTCCCCGTGGCACGTGGGCGAAGCCTTTAACGTGCTGAGTTTTTGCTTTGTCCCTCGTCCGGTTTTCTCGCCACGCCGTAGTTTAACGAAGGCGGGTCAGCGTTTCAGTATTTCCGCTTTTTAAGCTGCAGCAGCGGCAGAGCCTTTTACATCCTTGAGACGTGGGCGAAAGCCTTTACGTGCTCAATCTCTCAACGCCTCCACTACTCAACATCTCAACTCGTCGCAATTGCGACGCTTACTGATTATTTATTCCGGGAATCAGGGAGCCGTCCGAGGAGCGATTGTTAAACATTATCAGACCCGTACCTGACGCAATATTAGCGTCTTCATAAGGAGTCGCTCCAATTGTATTGTTCGAGGTCGTCGCAGTAATGAGTGGTTGCACTAAAACGCCATAGAATTGCAACATGCCCAACCCGGTTTTATCGAACGTGATGATGTTGTTATTAATGGTGAGATTGGTGACTGCTGCGTAGGCCGTGACGATTCCAAAGCCTCCTCCCCCGGGGATACGATTTTGGATCGAGAAATTATTCCCGCTTATTGTGATGTTTTGCTTAGGCAAAACCGAGTTAGCCATCCCGACTCCTTTCCAGCCTCGTATCACCGTGTTGTTTGTGACCTGGAGCCCATCGCATGAGCCGCTGTCCTGATACGACGCGCTCTGACAATCGATAAAGGTATTGCCGTCGATCTGGCAATTCTTGATGTTGGTCAAATTCACTCCGCCACTTGTAAATATGGTCGGACCCCCATTGTTCACTCCAACAGCCGTAGAGGAGACAACTTTGGAATTAACAATCAGGTAAGGAATCCTGCCGGCTAATGCGAATGGACTTCCATAATTTCCCTGCGGTTGTTCAGCGCGACAGGAATCGATAACGTTGTTGGTTCCATTTGCTGATCCGGGACTTGTTAGTCCTATGGCAAAGTGTTCCCTGCTGTTCGCCGACGACCCGTAACTGTTAATGGAGCGTACTCGTTGGATCAGGTTGTTGTTCCCCCCAATGTTGACCCCATTGAGAACAAAATTTTTCTCCCCCCCGGCGCCCATCGGTGCAGTGGCTGAAAGTTCGGGCCAGTTACAATCCACCGTCAGATCACTGATCGTGACATTGTCCGCGGCAACGGTCGCGTCGGATTGAATGCAAGTTGAGCCAGATATTGTCGAGGCATTTCCTCCCAATTGCACAGTGGTCGCATACATTCCAGCTCCAACAATTAGCCATCCCGAGTTGACGTGCCAAGGGCGTACAGCGGCGGTCCGGAATAATCCGGCTCCAAGATGAATTCCCAAGTTAGGAGTGTATTGGAAGCTCTTCATCAAAGCATCAAACTTCGCCATCGTGCTCCCATCGTAGGGATCGGCTTGAGTGCCCGACCCGGGTAATCCGTCAGTTCGCACCGAGATCCAGAAGTCCTGTGCTGGTGTCGGCCTCGGTGAAGCGGTCGGGCTCGGAGTTGGACTTGGTGTCGGCGTCGGCGTCGGACTTGGGAGAGGTGTGGCCGTTGGGGTTGGAGTCGCGGTTGGCGTCGGCGTTGGTGTTGGGCTGGGCGTCGGGCTCGGCGTCGCAGTCGGTGTAGGGACCGGTGTGGGTGTGGGCGTTGCAGTTGGATGAGGCGTTGGCGTCGGTGTAGGAGTCGCGGTTGGCGCAGGCGTCGGCGTTGGTGTCGGAGAAGGAGCTGGTGTTGGTGTGGGGGTCGGAGTAGGCGATGGTATTCGGCTGGGCGTCGGGCTCGGCGTGGGCGTTGCACTTGGAAGAGGTGTGGCCGTTGGGGTTGGAGTCGCAGTCGGCGCTGGTGTCGGAGAAGGAGTTGGTGTCGCGGTTCGGCTCGGTGTTGGGGATGAGGTCGGGGTGGCACTCGGTGTCGCAGTTGCCGTTGGCGTAGGGGTCGGAGGGGGACTTGGCGCCGTTGTGGCACTTACCGTGTTCGAATAAGCTGAATTACCGCCGGAGTTAACCGCACAAACCCGATAGTAGGTACGTAGTTGAGGGCTGACGAACGCTGTCAGTGTAAGCTGTAACGTTGGTACCCACGACGTTAATTCGCCAAAATGTTGTGCCATCGCGCGAGCGCTCGATCCGGAATCTTGTTTCGTTGTTTGAATTATCGGTCCAAGAAAGGTAGATCTGACTACTAGATACGGCAGTCGCGGTAAGGTTAGTAGGTGTTGCTGGAGGAAGAACGGCGGCGACTGAAACGGAGGTGGCGGTGACACTATTGCTAGGTGCCGTCCGAGTCCGGAAAGCGCCAGCAGCAAGCTGAAATCGGTCGGCGTTGGACACCGCAGCCTGGGTCGGTTCGCACAGGGACGTTGCGATTAGACCGAAACAGCCGAGGGCCAGGCAGAGAGGAGGGGTTCGCAGGCAGGAAGACGGGGTAATTGCCATAATTACCATAAAGCAAGATTTATGCGTCCTCGGGCAAAAGAAACGTAATGCTGGCTGTTTTTCCTCGAAGTTTCAGAAAATTCGACAAAAATGGATTAAAACGGCGGCGCGTTAACCATTTTGTCGTATATGACAGGTCTTCTTCCCGGCACTCGTTTTATCCTTTACTGCCTATCAAATTCCTGAACGCCCAGGCCTCCCCCGCTGGATGCCGAAGACGGACCCGCTAGATTAAACACCGGGCTTGCGGACTCAGGATCATAGATAGATTGTCGTGGGCAATAAACGCGGACACCATGATTTTGCCTTTTCTCTGGTTATTGCGTCAACGGAACAAAATCAGCTGATCCATCAAATACCGCACGATGCACTCTTCGAATTCAGGGCTCCAATCGATCATTCCACGCTTGCCACTGGTTTTCACGACCGTAGGCGCATTCGTCGGAATGTTGCTTGTCGGCTCGGTGATTGGGCAAGGCGAATTCAATCAGGTTTACGTCCTGTTGTTTGCACTCGCTGGGGCCGCGGCAGTTTTGGCATTCGGATCGAAATATTGGCTGCTAATTCCGATCGCCTTTTCCTTTGACCTTCCGGCAATTCCTTTCGGCGGGCGGGCGTTCGAATTGCCGGAAATTGCGATCCTATTGTGCACAATTGTCTTCGCGTGCCGGTATGCGCTCCGTCCCGGCGGTGCGTTCCTGTTTCGACCAGCACACGCCGGCGTTATTCTCTACACCGTTTGGGCGGGAATCATTTTTGCGCTACATCCTGTTGGCCTCTTGGTAATGGGTTCTTCGTCCGGGGGAGCCAGGTTCTACTTCAAAATCGCGCTCGCCTTCGCTTCATTCCTAATTGTTGCCAATCAGAAGGTTACTGACCGTGACGCGAAATGGATTATTCGTCTTTTACTTATCGGGTCAATCGTCAGTATGGGGATTAACATTGTTAAATATGTATTCTTTCCGTCACCAGTTTACACGGACCCGAATGCTAATGTGGAAGAGTATTATACCTGGCACCAAACGATGTCGGGGCCGGCAATGTTTTTCATGCTCTGGCTGGTTTCGCGATATAAAACAAAAGAAATCTTCAGCCTCGCCAGGCCATGGGCGCCGTTCTTGTTTATTCTCTGCGTTGTCCTGGCCGCAATTAGCGGCAAAAGGGCCGGTCTTGCTTCGGTGCTTGCGACCCCGTTGATCGCAGCAATACTTAGGAAAGAATATTTTCATGTGGTTTTCGGCGCGGTTCTAGCCGCGATGCTGATTTTTGTCCTTACCCTCGGGCAAGGGACCTTGTTCAGATTACCGCTCCAAGCGCAGCGCTCGCTCTCTTATTTCCCCGGAAAATGGGACTGGGAAGTGCAATCACAGTTCCAAAGCGGCATCGATCCGTTTCGGCAAGAATTGCGAGACCTGGCGTGGAAAAACATAAAGCAACATCCGTTAGTCGGTCAGGGTTACGCGGTAAATGTCCACGAGCTTTGGGGCATAGTGGGTCGAGGAGATTTGAATATGTTTACGGTGCTTTCGCTCGCCCTGGGCTCATCCTGGCACAATACTTGGCTTGGCGTTTGGTCAGACTTTGGCTTTCCAGCAGTTCTGTTCTGGGCGATGTTTTGGATTCAGAGTGTCACGATCGGGCAGCAAGTTTATCGAAGGACGCTGCACGGAAGCGTCTATCAAACGCTGGCAATGATGATTCTATTATATTTTATCGAAGATATTCTACGTTCGTGGACGAGCGGTCATAGTGCAGAAGATCCATTCACACGGTGGTGGATGTACGCTGTTATTTTAAGTATAGCTGCAGGTCTTAAGCACGTGGCTTTGGATCACAAGGTGGCCGCATCCTCAGATTCTGGGGGACGATTCGGCACCGACAAGATTGTCGGCACGCCCGCGGAATTAAGCTCGCGGAGCAGGTGAGCGTGGCCGCGGGTACAATCTACGCTTGTGAGCGATGTTTAACGAAGTGCGGCTGCGCGGATTCGAGTTTCTTGAAAGATTCCTTACCAGCCTTCGGTCCCGCCACACGTTGCGAAGCCACGTCTGGCAATCTCTGGCTAACTATACGCAGCAAGGTTTCGGTCTCATTTTCGGCGTGGTGTTAGCCAGGATATTGACGCCCGCTGATTTTGGGGCTTACGGATTTGCACTCGCTACCGTCTTTCTCGCGCTGCTACCGGCAATGTGGAGTCTCGCCCCTACACTTGTGGCCGATTCAGGTCGAACTCCTGGTCTACATCATCTCGCCGCTGGCTTTAGTTGGTGCATTGCCGCAGTTCGGCTTGCGATCATCGGGTTGGTCATGATTTGGTTCTTCAGAGTGGGGCAGCGAACGACCGCGTGGCTCTGCCTTTTGATCGGGTTCACTGAGTCTTTCCGCGAACTGAACAATGTGCAGAAGGCGCTCCTGGAGGGCGCCGGGAGATTCGAGCCAAATTTCCTTTCGGTTGTGGCGAACGCAATATTTTGCGTCGCGGTCGTTATCCCCCTCTCATTTCTACACTGGGGACCTTATCTTTTGACCATGCCTGGTCTTGGAATAGTCAGCACAGACTTTATCATCTACCGATATTGCGCCGGCCGTAGCGTTCTCGTCCGACCCCGCTGGGCCATTCCAAGAGAATTTTTTCACCGCGGCCTTTGGCTTTGGTTAAACGCGATATCCGAAGTGGGACTTGCTCGTTTCGACAAATGGTTCGTCGGGACATTCCGCGGAGATGTGGCGCTGGGCCACTATAACCGCGCTTTTGGGTACGCTCCGCTAGCTTTTTTGGGTCTGAGCTCTTTTGCCACTAATCCGACCGTTGCTGGACTGGCGCGATGTGAAACGCCGGAAGCTCGTTTGCGTCTTTTTCTCCGGACGGCAGCCATACTTATTATCGGCGGCATCTTGAATTGGTTGATGTTCTTTCCTTTTTCCCGCTACATTGTTTTATCGGTCTTCGGTCCGCAGTGGGAAGGGACGGTTCCGATATTTCGTGCCTTTGCGGGTCTCAGTCTCGCCTACGCGATTGCGTACCTTCCCGTCACAGTCATGTTAGCGCAAATGCGCTATCGCGAACTCGCCATCGCCCGCGGTATTGTCCTGTTTGGCTTCATAATTATTCTCCTTACATGGCGCGAAAATTTCTCAGCAATTTCCGTTGCGTGGCTTCTTCAAGGTATGCTTGTTCTCCAAGGTGTGGTTCTCCTTTTATTTGCTCGTTCTTCTTTCCGGCCCGTCGCCGCCTCGTCCAATGCATGATCGCCGGAAAACGGCGAAGGTTTCTCTCAGATCTTTCCTGCACGGTTCATGAAATTCTTTATTGTCGGGTCATCACAGCCGCATTCGAGCGAAAGCAGTTATGCACGGCTGCTCCGAGAAAAGGGTTGCGACGTTGTCGTCTGGGATGACAAATCTCCTTTCCCGTTGTTGGGAAAGAGAGACTGGTGGAACCTGACTCGCGCGGAAAAAGTTGTTTATGATGCGATTGCGAGTTTGCGCTTCTATCGAGCGTGCCGGGATCACAAGCCGGACGTCCTATTCATGCCCAAGGCTGAAAACATCCATTTTTACGTTGTAAAGCGCGCTCTCGAAGAAACCCGCGCGAGGCTGGTCGTTTGGTACCCCGATAATCCTTTCAAGGCTGATCAGACTTCGATGAATATCCTCCGAGACCTGAAACGTTGCGATCTCTTTTACATTTGGGGTAAATTTCTTGTGGATGCGCTTAGAGCAGCCGGATGCAAAAGGGTTGAGTATTTGCCGTTTGGATTTGATCCGGTTCTTCATCCAGCTATCGAAATATCGGCTTCTGAGCGTCTGCGGTACAAGTGCGATGTTTGTTTTGTTGGCACATGGGACGAAGAGCGCGAGCGCGCTCTGGAGCCTCTTGCCGACTTCGATCTCGCTATTTGGGGCCCCTACTGGATAGACAAAGTTCCAAAGAATTCCTGTTTGCGAAAACATATTCGCGGTAAGGGCCTCTATCAGCATGAACTCGTGAAAGCGTTCAAATCAGCAAAAGTCGTTTTTAATCATTTACGACTTCACAATGGTTCGGCGCATAACACCCGGACAATGGAAATCACCGGAATTGGTGGAGGCACGATGCTGGTTCGGCGTACAATCGAGCAAACTCGCGAGCTTTTCGTAGAGGGAGAACATCTCCTTTGCTTTGAGAATGTAAAGGAAATGCAGACAGCCGTGCAATGCCTGCTCAGCGATATGGACATGAACGAATCCATGGCGCGACGCGCTCAGAAAAGAGTATTCTCCCAACACCTGCTTTCGTTTCGAATCGATCGAATTCTTCACGACCTTTCTTGACGTTGTAAGCCACGTGTCGTCCTACAGGCCAACTGATTTTTGGGAGACGTTCTCATTCGACGGTCGCCTCATCTCGGGTCGATCGAGGAGTCGGAGTCCGTCACGTTGGCGGCGGACAATCGAATTTGGAGGCAGAAGCATTGTATCGTTTGCGCCGGCTCAATGCCGGTCGAGTACTCCAAAAATGCAAACTGCCGCCAAATCCAAAAGTTTTCGAACTTGGTAGTGGCGGCGGTTACTGGGTCGAATTCTTTCGGCATCTTGAACCGAAGCTTTTCGTTGGGTCCGATCTTTCTAAGACAGCCGTGCAGCGCCTTTCGGAGCTGTATCCCGATTATGAATTCGTGACGATGACATCACCTGAAGAGGCGTGGTCGCGCATACAGAGTCGAGGTCCGTATGATTTAACTCTTGCCATTGACGTGTTGTACCACATCACGGACGACAAAATTTGGGAACATAGTCTCAATCAACTCTGCACGAATGCGGCTGTATCTGGTCTGCTCCTGATCGCTGACTATTTCTATGACCAGCCTGCCGATCAGCCGTCAAGGACGCATGTCAAACACCGCACTATGCAGGCCTATTTGAACGTTCTCGACAAGTACAACCTCAAAGTCGAAGCAGTCCAGCCGATATTTTACTTTCTAAATCGAATAGTCGATGGACCGTGGCGTGACAATACAAAGCTGTTGTCGCCAATACTACGTTTTGTTACTTCGAACTTTGTGGGTCTTCGGATAATTGAACTGATTGACGGTATCGTAACATCCTTTCTGCGCCCTATGAATCTGCGATGTAAGACTCGGTTTCTCCTCGCACGGAGGCTTGGTGGAGCAAGTTAAAGCGGCCTTCGGCAGCGGTAAATGCGTCAGATTGGCAGACTATCTCCAATAGCCTATCGGTAGGATACAAACGGTATCGGCAGGTTCATGCGAGTTCCAAGAATTCTCTATCTAGCCAACAGCTTTCTGCCTCCTGGCGGCGTCCAAAATGTTTCATTATTAACCCTTCTGGTTCTGGACGACTTGAGCAAGCAGGGAAAGCTGGAATACTATGCGCTTGTCCGCGACGGACATGTGCCACCTGGCATCCGATCTTCCCGCGCTTACGGCTTCGGGCCTCTTATGCAGGCGAAAGTAGCGTGGAGCTCGTTCGTTCGTCACACCGATTGCATTTTTTCAGACCATCTGCACATCGCTCGCTTTGCGTCTCGGCTCAAAGCTAAGCATGTATTTTGGGCCCATTTGATCGAATTTGACCCGCCTCTTCACCAAATGCACCAGCGGTCACTCGACAGCAGTTTTCGAGTCGTCTGCAATTCAAATTATACGTTCCGACACCTCATCAGCTTGTATCCCTACATTCAACATAAGCTGCGGGTAGCCCAGCTCGGCGACCGGCCGAGAAATTTTTTAACAGGCCCTCTTTACAGGGTTAACCTCAATGCCTGCCAGCTGACGATGATTGGCCGCATGGACGCCACGGAAAGATACAAGGGACACGATCAAGTCCTTGAAGCTTTGCCTCTGATTTTGCCAGCGTTTCCTGGCTGCAGGATCAACATCGTTGGAAGCGGCTCTGATAGGGAACGGCTCGCGAAAAAGACCAAAGCACTTGGTCTGTGTCGGAATGTTTCTTTTCTCGGATCATTGGAGGATGCTGCTTTGTTTACGACCATTAAAGCATCGACGGGTCTGCTGCTTCCGAGCCTTAGAGAAGGATTCGGTCTCGTTTACCTCTACGCCATGTGGGCTGGAATTCCCGCAGTCGCAATCAAGGGTACTGTCGCCGAAGAAGTGCTTGGTGCGTGTGGTGTTTATGCCGAAACACAAACTCCTAAAGCTATAGCAGCTGCAGTCACAGAAGTACTTTCGGGGGTTTGGGCACTCTCACACGAAAGCCAGCAGCGGTATAAAACCAATTTCTCTTACGCTGCTTTTAAGCAAAGGCTTGGCGAATTTATTTTGACCGAAGTGCTCAAGCCGGCCTGAGTTCCGATCTCGTTTGTAAGAAGCTCTCCCTTCGATCCTCGGCACCTGTCGTGATCCCTTGTTTCTCCAGATACCATCCAAGAACTACCAATGCCCAAAGCTTCTGCCATGCCAATTTTCCAGCGGTGAATCTACGATGAAGTTCGTCGACATGTGGTGCGGAGAACCATGTTGCTCGACCAACTAGAAGCTTTAACCCGGCCACAGTGAATTCATGCAGAGGCCCGCGAATCCATTTAGACATCGGAAGCTCGAATCCCATCTTTTTGCGGTCATAGATTTCGCGCGGGATTAGATCGCGAACGCTATCGATCAAGAGCGATTTTGCTGTACCGCGACGCTCCTTTTCGCCTGCCGGCAGAGCAAGAATAAATTCGACCAATTCATGATCGAGAAACGGCACGCGTACTTCCAACGAAACCGCCATGCTCATCTGATCTGAATCGCGCAATAAAACGTCGCGCATGTAATGGCGGAGCTCGGACCAACTGATCCGGGCAAAGTCGTCCAGAAGACCCGGCGCAGGCTCGTCTGGAATTTCCAGGGGCGAAAATCCGAACTCTCGAAGCACAGCTCCGTTCCACAACCTCCGCCACCAATGCGCAAATAATCCGGCCTCGGGACGAGCCGGCATGTCGGAAAACAAGTGTCGGCCTCTGTGGAGTCGCAGCGGAAGGAGGAACAACGAGTGAGGGAGCAGTGCGAGATATTTGAGGTGGGAAACAAGACGAAAGTGCGAATACCCTCCGAACAACTCGTCGCCGCCGACACCAGCGAGCCCAACTTTAAAGCCTCGGCTGGCGACCTGTTTCGCTACAATGTACGAGTTGATACCGTCCACCGATGGGAGATCCATGCTCAAGACGGCTTGCTTGGTCGTCTCTATCACTTCCTCCGACGAAAGCCTGATTTCGGTATGGTCCGTTTGATATTCCGCGGCGACCCGCCTCGCATACACGCTTTCATCATGGCTTGCCTCATCGAAGCCAACCGAAAACGTGTGGAGTTCGCGATGCAATTGGCGGGCAGCGATCGCTGTGATAACCGAGGAATCGACGCCGCCGCTCAAAAAACAAGCGACCGGCACATCGGAGAGGATGTGCTCGCTGACCGATTTCTCAAGGAGCTCGCGCGTCCTTCGAACAACCGCTAATCGACTACGAGGCTGATCGATTGTCACTTCAAAACGCGCGGGCGGCCAAAATTCTACTGGAACCATCGGCCCCTCGCGTGTGACCCGCACATGGGATCCCACCGGAAACTCGGCGAGATCAGGAAACAGGAGGCCGGAATGTGGACAGCTGCCCCATTGAAGGTAAGCAACGATCGAGGCGCGGGTCGGACGCAATCCTTTTTTCTGGACGATTCCGCGAACTTCGGAGGCAAAAACGAATTCATTGTCGTCAGACAAAAAATAGAGCGGTTTGATGCCAAAGCGATCGCGCGCCAGCAAAATGGAACCGTCCGTATGATCATAAATGGCGAAGGCAAACATTCCTTTCAGTCGCGGGAACATTTCTTCCTGCCAGAAACGATACGCGGCGAGAAGAGTTTCAGTGTCACTTGTACCGAGGAAGCTAGCGCCAAGACACTCAAGTTCGGGTCGGAGGCTCAGGTGGTTGTAAATTTCACCATTGTGGATGATGACGTTGCCGGTGATCGGGTCAATCATCGGCTGGTCACCAGTTGGCGATAGATCGAGAATGGCAAGACGCGTCATTCCCAACCACACCCGACGGTCTGGCGATCTCCAGTCGCCTCTCGAATCCGGACCTCGGTGTTGGATCAGATCAAGATCCAACCGCTGAGCATCAGTTCGAAATGAAAAGGCTCCGGCAATGCCGCACATCAGTGCGGGTAAATATGATCACGTCGAATGAGAACGCAAAAAGAGCTTTCTTTCAGTCGATTCTTGTCGCAACAAGGCACGAGGGTGCGAGAAGTGTTGTAGTTTGCCCTTGCGGCGACCATTGTCCCCAAACCAGTTGCAATGAAGTCGTGGATGTCACGGTCACTAGCGCTTCGCCCTTTACAAAATAACCACCGGTCCCTGTTGCCGGTCCAATCGACTGATAAGCACCGGTCGCATTTCCGAGGAGATTATACGTGTAGGTCTTGGCAGTGGATCCACCAGCGGAATCGGGGAACGTCCAGCGAGACCAACCCCTGCTAACATTTCCTCCGGTCGCGTTGAAATATGCCCAAAATCCCGGCGTTCCTCCGTTTACCGTAAGGAACAGATCCGCGCTCACCTTCCAGATGCCGGGATCCAACGTAACGGTAAAATCAGAATCGACCGACGCGCTGACATTCGTTCGGCCAAGATCGGAGGTCTTATATTTGGAATAAATATTCAGACCTTCCCGAGCCCCTTTCGGATTAGCAAACTCCACCGGTTTCGTAGCCGTATGTCTTCCCGTGAACCCGAGGCTAATTCGGCCCGCAGCATCAAGTTGAAATGGAAATGTGTCGGTTGCACGATTCAAAATCGCGAATGCGTCTGTACCATTCTGGTCCGGATCGTATTGCAAACTCCACCCGGTGGGATCAAAGACGTTGGACGCTCCGAGAATCAGCTGCGCGCCGTGGCTTGTCGAATTCATGTTCATCACACTCATGGACGCAAAGCTGGTTTGATTGTCGACGACTCCTACCGTGGGATTGTAGGCGGGATTGCGCATACCAGCCTCAGTGGCATCGATCCAAAGAGAGCCATGGACGCCAACAGCGGAGATTCCATCAGTCACATTGCGTCCCGCACCCAGAACGCGCCGGTTTCCGCTAGTGGTAAAATAAAATTCATCATTAACTTTTCCGTTGCCGTCGATCCACTGCGACTCGACCGCGAGCATTCCAAAATCATATCTCTGATCGATTGCGGCTGGGCCTGCGAATGTCATAACCCCGTTCGGCGCGAAAGCCATAACGCCGTGGCCGGTATTTGTTCCGTGTGTAAAAGAAACTTCACCTGAAACCGCCCCGTCTCTAAATACCTGAAACGTTTGGGCCGAGAGGTAACCGGCTGCGGTGAGAAAAAAGCAAACAAACAGTGACATGCGTTTGATTTGTTTTAGGATTTTGGTCTCGGAAAGGGCGAACGAGTCATGTGGTAATTTTTTCATGCGAAACTCTATAATTGCAATAATTGCCGGTAAAGCGAAAAGTGTTGGCGGGCGACAATCTCCGGACCCATATACTCAAAAATGCGTTTCCGCACTTCTGTCGCATTACCGAATGGCCGATTTCGAAGAGTAGCCACGATCGCTTGCGCCAACGCTTGAGGATCTTCTTGCGGTACAACCGTCCCCGCACCGAATCGTCGAACGTTCTCGGCAAGCGCCGTGCCCTCCGCGACGATGCCATGCGTTCCCAAAAGAAGCGCTTCAATGAGCTGGTTTCCAAACATGTCTTCGAGCGACGGGGCAACCAGAGCCATCGATGACGCAACGAGACGGCCGAGCTCGAGCGCGTCAAGCTGCCCGTGAAAAGCAACTTGATCGCCGAGAGCATCTTGGAGCAGTTGCTTTTGCGCGACCTCATATGAAGACACTCCATTTGGGGAGTCGCCAGCAACGTCGAGACGTACCCTTGGAATCTCACGGCGCACCTCCACCAACGCCTCTCGCAGAACGTGAATGCCTTTATGCGGTGAAATGGTTCCGACATAGACGAGGCTATTCGGTCGTTTGATCTCCCGAATGCCGAGCAGACGTTCGTCAAACGTGTTCGGAATCTCGTGTAGAATGAGATTGGGAAATCGTGCCGCGAGCGCATCCCGCACATATCGGCTCTTTGCGATAACATGACGGGCGCGCCGAAAGCAGCATGCTTCTGTAAACTGAACAATTCGCTGCCGCGATATTAGTTTAGGCCGGACGGCGCGATTGATGTGAAAAAAAAGCCCTTGCGCCGTGATCACGTAGGGAAGTCCCGTAGTTTGCGCCGCTAGACCGTAAGCGTCTTCTGTCCCGTGTGCATGCACAAGATCGGGCTTCAGCTTCCGAACATAACTTGCAATCCGGACCCGATCGCGCAGAAAAAGGGTTGCCGAACGTAAGTAGTCAGGTGCAGCAAGGTAGTGGACAGGGATTGTTTCAATAATTGCGTTATAGTCGTTTTCTAGTCCTGGAACTTGAGCGACCAGCTCTGGAGTTACATCGGAATGAGCTTTCTGAGCCACGGCCAAATTCAGCACCCAACGTCCGGGATGCTGGGGCACCCGGCTATAATCAGGGTGGTCAGCCGGAAGAGGCAGATTGCAAATGTGAACAACTTTCACTCTTGAACGTTACGTGCCAGTACGCGACTCAAAAGGTAAATTTGCACTGCCAAAAAATAATGGCAGCCTCATGCCTATACGCCTCACAACGCCAACTCGATGGCCATATCTTTTGATAGCGATTATCTGGGCGATCACGCGGATTTATCCGTTGAGCCAAGCCCAGCCGTGGACTGATTGGGAAGTCGCGGAAGCTAAGAAACTCTTAGAGTATGGTTTTAGCGCACGGCACGGTGCGATTATCGACATTCATTTTATGACAGGCACGGTGTCGGAGCCGTGGAAACATAATTACGTAAACCATCCCTATCCAATTCTTTGGCTCGACACCATTGTTTACTCGCTCGCCGGCCCATGGGGAGTTCTTTTTATGAGTTCGATTCTGGGTCTCATCGCTTGTCTGGCAGTCATTCCGGCGCTGCAGCGCTGCTGGTTTTCACAGCGACAAAGCCTAATCGGTGCTCTCATTTACACCCTCGCTCCTTGCGGGATTCTTTTCGACGCGGACACGAACATCGTTGCCCTCGGAGCAATAATCTGGCCGCTCTCCATATATTTGATTGGCAAAGAATTTGCGCAAAGTCGGCTCATTTTTCCAGCGCTGCTAGGACTCACCATTTTCGCTACCGGACAGATTTCGTGGTTTACTTATACTGTTTTCCCGGTGTTACTCGGCGCGGCTGCCGGTCTTTGTTATGACAAGGTAAGAGGGTTCATACTTACGCCAAATGCCAGGCTGTTAACCGCGGTAGCGGCAGGTACAGCGCTCAGTTTGGCAGTGTTTGCATTGCAAATCTGGGCCTACACTTACAATTTCGGCGACACCCTCTCTTACCTTAATGGTCAGGCTAGTCCCGAACAGGGTACGCCCGTACTGCGGATGTATCTTGCGGTCGCTCTGAGGAGCGTGTTGAGTGCAGGCCCGGCGCTTGTTTTAGGGGCTGTCGCAGGTTTCTTCGTCTTGGCAAAAACGCGTTCTATCAACCGTTTGCAAATGGGTTCCGCTTTGTATCCGCTGTGCTTCAGCGCCGCCGCCCTTGGGCTGCCGCGATTTTTTTATCGAGAGCGCACCATGTACGCGTACCTGGTCTTCCCTTGCACGGTCCTTGCTCTGACCGCGCTGAGCTACGTGAAGAACAGAATTGTTACGGCAGGCGTCCTATGTGTAGCAGTTGTTGGTCTTGCATACCCCATGCTCCAATCATCTATTCCGAAGGTATCAGAAACTTCGAAACGTTTGGGAGATTACGTTCGTGCGATAAGCCGTCCCGAGGAAGTGGTGGCAACAAACCTACAACATCAACAGCGGCCATTTCAATCGTGGGATGTCGGCTCTATCACAAACACTTGTCTAGTGGCAGATCGCGCCATTCGAGAGGGTATTTCAACAATGGGATCTTTGAAGGGATTGCTTAAGAATTTTCAAGCGAATCAGTTAAACGTCCTCTTCTTGTATGACGCGAGCAAACCGATCGACGAGCCGCTGCGTGCTTTTCTCGAACAAGTACCGGGTGCTTTATGGACCCAATTTGAAATTCCAATCGAACCACCTTCAGCAGCAACCCGGCTTCGCAGCATTTATTGGAGACTCGTCGGGAAACACCAGTCGAGTGCAGAAACAAATTGCCAGGCGAATATTGAACAGCTCGCAGTCTTTCATTTTAAGCTATCCGAAAAAGGCGCCCTCAGAAATGGCGCTCAGCCACCGCAATGAACCTAGAGGCGGGACCAGTCGATCTCACGATTCTAATGCCTTGCTTAAATGAGGCCGAAACGCTGCAACGTTGTATTGAAAAGGCAAAGCTAGCGGCAGCGTCACTGTCTCTTAAAGCTGAAGTGCTGGTTGCGGATAATGGCAGCACCGATGGATCGGAGGAAATCGCTGAACGATGTGGCGCTCGTGTCGTGCACGTGAAAGAAAAAGGCTATGGCAGTGCCTTAACTGGCGGAATAAGAGCTGCGCAAGGGGAATGGATTATAATGGGCGATGCCGACGACAGTTATGACTTTTCGAGCATTGCTCCGTTTGTCGAAAAGCTAAGTCAAGACTTCGACCTAGTAGTCGGGTGCCGCATGCCGAGAGGAGGAGGAACCATCGAGCCCGGAGCGATGCCTTGGAAACACCGATGGCTTGGGAACCCGGTTCTCTCGCTCATTGGGCGAATTTTCTTTCGGTGTCCAATCAACGATTTTCATTGCGGACTACGCGCATTTACTAAACAGGCTTTCGATAGAATGGAACTGCACACGAACGGTATGGAGTTCGCTTCCGAAATGGTTATCAAAGCGACAATGAAGAACCTCAGGATTGCTGAGGTTCCAATCACTCTGCATAAAGACGGCCGATCCAGGCCTCCACATCTGCGAAGCTGGCGCGACGGATGGCGACATCTTCGCTTCATGCTGCTCTTCAGCCCGCGATGGCTTTTTCTCACCCCGGGTCTCGTTCTAGCCGCGATCGGTTTGTTGGGCATGCTGCTTCTTTCGTACTCCCAATTTACACTCGGCGGCTTGACACTAGACGCAGGAACGATGGCAGTAACAAGTGCTGCTGTGCTGGTTGGCTTTCAATTGATCGCTTTTGCCGGTTTCACTAAAGTATTTGCAATCGCCGAGGGACTGTTGCCTAACGATCCGTCGCTAGCAAAACTATTCCGTTTTGTGAATCTGGAACGAGGCGTTATGGTCGGCGTTCTGATCTTCTTGTTGGGCTGTTTCTTGCTGACCCGTGCGCTGTTAATCTGGAGGGGAGCTGGCTTCGGCGAAATCTCCTACTCGGAGAATCTTCGCCGGGTGATCCCCGCAGTGACGCTGATCGCAACAGGCATACAGGTTGTCTTCTCAAGTTTCTTCCTAAGTGTACTCGGTCTTAAAACGGAGCACCGGACGCCGCCGAGTACTGATTAACTCCAATATATTGTGAGCGAATCGCATCTGGAGTTTTACCGTCGCTGGCATCGCCTCTCCAAGCCGTATATCCGATGGCAACTGGCGCAATTCACGCCATATCTTGGTCGGAGAATCGCTGATGTAGGATGTGGGCTCGGTAACTTCACGGAATCGCTCCTCGACCGTGATTTATATCTTGGCGTTGACTTAGACGCGGAGTTACTCGCTGAACTTGCGAACAGGTACGGAACCATTCCACAGGTCCAGACGATACAACTAGACCTGACCTCGCCGACTGTTCCCGCGACACTTCGCGGTTACGCGATCGACACCATCCTGTGTGTCAATGTCATCGAGCACATCGAGGACGACTGGCTTGCCCTTAGGCACCTGGTTGACTCGTTGCCGGCTAGAGGTCATCTTTGTTTGCTCGTGCCCGCACTGCCATTTCTTTACGGAAGTTTAGATGAACTTGACGGTCATTACCGCCGCTACACGCGAGGCTCGCTCATGGATCGAGTGCGTCATCTGCCCGTCGATATTGTTCGAAGTTATTACTTCAACATCCTCGGCGTTCCCGGGTTCTTTTTGAAAGGGAGAGTGTTGAAACAGACAACATATACAGACGACAACTACAAAATCATGAACGCGCTGATACCTATAGTTAAACCCTTGGAACGATTCTGCCCGCCGCCGATCGGAATGTCGCTAATCGGGATTTACCAGCGGCGAGCATAATTTCATCGCGGTTGAAAGGTAAGTTTCGGAAATCAAAATCATTCTTACGTGTCGCCACAATTCTCGATCATCACTCCCAGTTTCCATCAATTCGAATGGCTCAAGCTTTGTGCGGCCTCAATCGCCGACCAACAAGGCGTGACATTCGAGCACATCGTGCAGGATGCCGGCACAGGCGGACGCCTCGGCGCTTGGGCGACCGCGCAACCGGGACTGAGACTCTATGTCGAACAGGACAACGGTATGTACGACGCCGTAAATCGAGGCCTTCGCCGCGCCACTGGTGAGATTCTGGCCTACTTGAACTGCGATGAGCAGTATCTGTCAGGGACACTAACAACCATTGCAGATTTTTTTGCACAACACCCTGAGGTGGATGTGGCTTTTGGTAACGTCGTAGTTGTGGATGAGACCGGCAAATATATCTGCAGCCGCGAAGCTTTGCTGCCACAGCTATATCATACCTGGGTCTGTACGCTTGCGGTCTTTACAGCTGCAACCTTCTTTCGCCGACGCATCATCGATCAGCACAAGCTCTACTTTAACGATCAATGGCGCCAACTGGGGGACGCCGTTTGGGTGCTTGAATTGCTAAAGCGTCGGATTCAGATGGCTCCCATCGGGCGTTTTCTGACAGCCTTTACCGATAGTGGCGAAAACCTGATGCTGAAGCCGAATGCGATCGTTGAGCAAAAGCAGCTCCGCGAATCCTCTCCGACCTGGGCCCAAAAGCTTCGGGCATTCTGGGTCTTACAGCATCGCCTACGCCGATTGTTTCACGGTGTATACCTGCCCTCCAAATTAACCTATTCTATCTTCACTAAGGAAAGTCCGACGAAGCGTCAGACGTTCGTCGTAGACAGGTCCACCTTTATCTGGCCGGGGCGATTTCGATAGTACTGTGTTCTTGTGGGTCAGAGCAAACGCCGCTTGAATAGGGAGTGACTTTGTTATAAAACGGAAAAGATCGCTCATCCGAAACCAGATGTGCCGCCCCAGGGCCGTTGCCGGCAACCCCAAACAGAAACTCATCGTCTGGGCAAGCAGCCGCATCGCTCTGTTCCGAGACGTGAATATCGGTTGCACCCTGTAGAGCCAAGGATCGGCTTCAAGGTAGGTCCGAATCCCGAAGCCAGCCGCTCCCGCCCACTCAGCGATTTTGCTTCGATCGATTCTTTGGACATGATGGGGGTCCAATTCCAGCTCATTGATTGGCACCAGCCCAAGAAAAACGCCAGTGGGACTGATGCATTCGCGAATCCTTTTCAAAAATCCAACTGGATCTGGAAGATGTTCCAAGACGTGGCTACACAAAACAACATCATAACTCCGCCTGAGTAACGGGTGCTCAGACAGGTGCTGAACGTCGATCGTCTGAAGATCAACATTCCGCATCCCGCGTCTCGCGAGCATCCTGTGGACAGCTGCGACGTTTTCCGGGTCAATTTCGACACCAAACAGGCGACTGTTCGCTGGGCAATACCGAAAGAAGGTCCCTGCCCCAAAACCGTAATCCAAGATCGATTTGTTCTCGAGATTAATGCCGGCCTTTTCACACAAATGGAGCGTCAGCAAGACTTTCGCCATTCGCATGTATACCATATGATGGAGAGGTGTTTGCCGCCCACGGTAACAACTAAGAAAGTCGCCTTGGTCGGGAAAACTCGCCGGCGTTTCAGTCACGCAACCAAAATGGCTAATTCGAAATTACAAGCAATCCGTAATTTGGGATTGATATGATGGCCGGCATCTACACGCAGAATCAACGTGATGGACGACGCAAGATACATTTCCTTCGCGTCATGTTTCGGTGCTCGAAAGATTAGCGTGCTCGAATTTTGGTGAAACTGAAATTGCTACATTGGTTAATCTGCCCGCGCGATGGAGGACATCTGGAGTTAGCCGATGAGAAGAAGGAGGACGGTGAGATCGAATCCGGCATCCTGATCTGTGCAACGTGTGGTGCCCATTTTCCCGTGGTACGCGGCGTGCCCAGGTTCGTCAAATCCGATGACTACGCCTTCACCTTTGGATTGCAGTGGAATCGCTACGCCGAAGTGCAGCTCGATTCTCGAAATGGTACGCGGTTTTCGCGCGATCGATTTTACACGATTACCGAATGGCTGCCCCCGACATTAAACGGATGTTTAGTCCTGGACGTTGGATGCGGGGCCGGCCGGTTTGCCGAAATCGCACTGAGCGACGGTGCCGAAGTCGTTGGAGTCGATCTGAGCTCGGCGGTGGACGCCGCCTACAAGAATCTCGGGAGCCACCCTCGGTTTCATTGTTTACAGGCCTCTGTGTACGAGTTGCCATTGGCGGACGCGACCTTCGACTACGCATATTGCATCGGAGTGATTCAACACACCCCCGATCCGCGAAGAGCGGTCGAGAGCATTGCACCGAAGATCAAAGTGGGCAGCAAAATAGGTCTTTGGATTTACGAGCTAAACTGGAAGGCATTCGTCGGCACGGTCGGGTTCAAGTATCTCCTGCGCCCGGTGACCCGGCGGCTGGGCTTTCGCAAAACGGAAAGGTTTGCCACGTGGCTGGAACGATTGTTTTGGCCAATCACTCGGTGGGCGCGACGTCAAGGGATTATTGGCAAGTTTGTTATGAGGATCTTGCCCGTCTCGAGCACCCATCTTCATTCTGTGCCGCTCAGCGAAGCCCATTTTCGAGAATGGGTACGACTGGACACGTTGGACATGTATTCGCCGGCCCACGATCATCCCCAGACGTTCGCTGGGGTCAAAGCTTGGCTTGAGGAATCGAACTTCACTGTCGATCCGCGGCATCCCCACGGGGGGATCTCAATTACCGGACGGCGATTGAGCTAAGACCTCGCGCTCGCCGAAGAATTGGTCGGCCCAGATTTCGAACGCAACGATGGCGTGAAGTTTCCGGCCAAAGTTTCGTCGGCCTGACACATGGGACTGAACGAATCGCTGGAGCGTTTCGGCGTTTAACAAGCCCCGCTTACGAATTCTCTGTGGCGCCGTATATTTTTCAAGGACGTGACGGAGCGGTCCTCGATACCATTCATCGACCGGCATGCCGAAGCCATGTTTTGGGCGTTCGAACTAACGCCGCGGCAGTCGCTTTGCCAGCATTTCCTTCAATAGGACTTTCCCGGGACGGGCCCGACAGGCAAGTCGGAATGCTGCGGCAACAGGCCGCGGACAAATAGACGCGTAATCCGCCGGGTTTACAGCTGGGTCTGGTGCGTGATGTATTTCGGCACAATCTCCGATCTTTTTTAGTATTGTCTTCATGATAATAAGAGGAACCAAGAAGCCGCGGTGCAATCAAGCCAACTCGGACCTCGACACCCACTTAAACTGTTAATGGTGCCCTGATTCCCTGCCACCCTGCTGCCCAAGTAACGGGTGTTCGGGCGATCGGTCCTATGTCGGAGGTTCCAATAACGGCGACTCTCTCAGCGACTATTTGTGTTTATGGCCAGAAGTCTGAGCATTGGCAATGTTGGAGAAGGCGGAGTTGACAGTTGTGGTATTGGTTCCGTTATTGCTCCCGCCAGTGATTGTGTCATAAGCATTGACTTCATAATAATACAATGTGTTCGGAGTCAATCCTGTATCCCGATACATCTCTGCCGTTGCGCTTTGGATCGTAGCAACAACTGAAAACGGTCCTGTGGGATATGGAGAGGATCGATAGATCTGATATCCAAGCGCGTTTGTTGCATTGTCCCGCCAAGCCAAATCTATTTCAGAAGTTGAATGTGGCGCGCTTCTAGTGGCGGTCAGCAAAGTAGGAGCCGCTGGGCCATTCAAAGAAGGTATCACGCTGCCGTTGGACGCCAGATTATTATACATCGTTGCCTGACCGCTCTTAACGGTCCCGCGGTTAACCGTCTGATTGTGATCGGAGCCGATGGTGTTATCGTGGATAAGTAACGTGTTGGCCGTATCAACCAAAATTCCCCACCATTGCGTCCAACCTGAGCCAGAGGAATCGAGCGTGATGGTATTGTTGTTTATGGTGAGATTGGTGGTATCAGCGACCCCGGTAGATATTCCGTAGTTCGCTCCAGTATTCCGATTCTGTATACCGATGGTGTTGTTCGCGATTGTAACGTTTTGCTTTGGTAGAGCCGAGTTCATGAGCCCGACACCTCCCCAGCCTCGGACACAGGTGTTATTCGTCACAGTTAGTCCATCAACATATCCGGCATCGCTATAAGCAATTCCCTTGCAATCATAAAACGTATTGCTATCAACCGTCACATTCCTAACATTGGCTAGATTTACCCCGCTTATTGTAAACCCCGATGTAGCTACTCGATTATTTAGTGCATTGGCAGGTACAGGACACCACTTTGGAGTTTGTAATAGCGTAGGAGGTAGTATTTGCGATATAAGCAAAAAGCGCAAACGGACTGCCATAATTGCCGTAAGGCTGGGCTGCACTACTGAATTGAATGACATCGTTAGTTCCATCTCCGGTCGTTGGCCCATTGAGGGCGATTGCGAAATGCTCTCTGGAATTGGCCCTTGATCCGTAGCTATTGATTGATGCCACATGGTCAATCAGGTTATTGCTTCCGTAAAAGTTGATGGCTTGAGCGACAAAGTTCGGTTCCCCATTTACTCCCATAGGGGCCGAGGTCGAGAGCTCTGGCCAGTTGCAGTCGATCGTCATGTTGCTAATCGTAATGCCATCACTGCTGATCCTGGGGTCAGTCTGTAAAACAGTAACCCCGGTCATGCCCGTAACCGGTCCAATTACTTGCAGGGTCGTGTTGTTAATTCCATCACCGGATAATTGCCATCCCGGCCTGACAATCCAATTATGCGTGGCATAGGTTTGAAATGGAGACGAAGGCGGTCCGCCTACCAAATGAATCGATTGATTTGATGTCTGTAAATTCGACATGGCCGCGTCAAATTTAGCCGCAGTGCTGCCGTCATACGGATCAGCTTGAGGTACCGGAGCCGTTGTGACCGTCAGTGCGAATCGCAATGTAAACTGTTGCAGGGCCAGAAGCAGTGACCGTTACCTGGTTACTTGGACGGCTTTCGCCTTGAGCGTTAAGAGCCGTTGCACTCCCAGCTCGTGTAATCGCAGGCAGCGAGAATATGAGAACGCTGCCAGTCAATGCCGCGACAAATTTTTTCATAGAGTTAATCCTCCGATTCTTATCGATGGGAGAGATTACCAGCCGAGGAAAACCACCGGCCCGCCCGTTTGAAAAACTCAGTAATCTGCCGATATCGATTTTTCGGCCTGACGATTAGGCAAAATCATCGTTGCTATTCAAGCACAAATGCGAGCTGCTGGAATTTGGTGGCTTACCCATCCTGGTGAACATCGCACTATTGGGGCAGATGGACGGGGCAATCAAAAGCAATCAGCTATTGCAATCAGCGGCAAAGCTTTTGCAACTCGAAGTGGAGAATTTTCGAATTGCAGGCGCGTTTCAGCACCGGGCGGACAATGGCGAACAACTAGGGAAAGCAGCGGGCGTGTTATGACTTTCGGCCTGTTCTGTTATGACTTCGGCCGCCGAATCGAGCCATTTTCATAGGAAAAAGAGCGGGCAACGGGAATCGAACTTCGCGGTCGATCCGCGGCATCCCCATGGGGGAATCTCAATTACCGGACGGCGATTAACCTAAGACCTCGCGATCGCCAAAGAATTGGTCAGCCCAGATTTCGAATGCGACGATGGCGTGAAGCTTCCGGCCAAAGTTTCGTCGACCTGACACATGTGACTGAACAAATCCTTCGAGGGTCTCAGCGTTCAGCAACCCGCGCTTACGAATTCTCTGTGGCGCCGTATATTTTTCGAGGACGTGACGGAGCGGTCCTCGATACCATTCGTCAACCGGCATACCAAAGCCATGTTTCGGTCGCTCGAATAAACGCCGCGGCAATCGCTTGCTCAGCATCTCCTTCAATACAACTTTCCCGGGACGGGCACGACAGCCAAGCCGGAATGCTGCGCCTACAAAGTTGTGGTCCAAGAACGGATTTCGCACCTCCAATCCGTGCGCCATGCTGGCTCGATCGACCTTGGTGAGAATGTCGCCGCTTAGATAAGTGTCCATGTCGGTAATCATGAATCGTTCAATCTGCGAAAAGCCACGCCGGCTGTTCCAGCTGCGAGAAAACGCATCGGAATCGCTGCACCGGCCAACTGCAGGTTCGATTAATGCATCCAGCTCCGACTCCTTCCAGAGCGTTGATAACCACCTCGCGATGCTTTCATCGTCAGGCGCTGCTAGCGCTTCGAGGCTTTTCGTCACGCGGTCCCCGCCCCGCTGGCCCATCAAGGAACGAGTCGCACTCATGGCGGAAGTCGGAAACAGGCGCCGGAGGCGCAGCGCGGCGGAGAATTGGTGGTACTTGTCGTAGCCACAGAAGAGTTCATCTCCACCGTCACCAGAAAGAGCAACCGTTACTTCGCGGCGCGTCTCGCGTGAAATGAGAAAAATCGGTAGGAACGAGTCGTCTCCAATCGGCTCAGACATGCGTGCGAAAATATCGGTAAATTCATCGATTACTGACCGTGGGCTAATCAGAATTTCGTGATGATTGGTTCCCAAGTGGCGTGCAATCGCGGCGGCGTGCGAGGCCTCATTCATAGACGAGTTCTCAAAACCGACCGTATAAGTTTGGAGGCGACCTGACACCAATTCCCGAGCCTGTGCAGCAACCAAGCTGGAATCGATTCCACCGCTGAGAAAGCAACCCAACGGGACATCGGCGATGAGTCGGCAGGCAACGGCTTCGCGAAGCGGTCTCTCCAAGGCGTTAGCCGCAGCTTGCACATCGATCGTGTCATCTCGTCCAGCGGGATTTTCAGGAAGCGTCCAAAACGAACTGATCGTGAGCCCGGTGCGGCCCCACACCCCAAAGTGGCCAGGCGGAAGTTGATTGACTTCGTTCAGAATCGTCCGTGGCCCCTTTACGTACCCAAATTCGACATACTCCCTGAAAGCCGATGGAGAGACAGCGAGACTGAGAGTAGGAATGTGGCGGAAAACGGGTAACTCCGAGCCAAAAACAAACCGGCCTGCGTCGGTCGAGAAAAAGAACGGTTTTTTTCCGAGGCGATCCCGCGCAAAGACAAGTTGCTGCTTGCGACCATCCCAAATCGCGAAAGCAAACATCCCGCGCAATTTTTCATAAAGATTGTTTTCCCAACTTTCATAGCCGTGGAGCAAGACCTCCGTATCGCTATGGCTCTTGAAATTGTGCCCTAATGACTTCAGTTCTTCCCGCAGCTCGGGAAAATTGTAAATTTCGCCATTGAACACGACCCTCAAGTCCCCGGTTTCACTCGTCATCGGCTGGGATGCCAATGGAGAGAGATCTATGACTCGCAAACGACGAAATGCAAAACCGCAATAATTGTCGAGCCACACGCTGCCTTCATCGGGACCCCGATGGACAAGGCTCCTTTCCATTAACTCCAGAACAGAGCGATCAGGCGGAGTATCCCAGCTTACATAACCAGCAATGCCGCACATGGATCAGAGACGTTTAGAAAACTGCTACGAAGAACTGGGCCGACGATTAGCATTTATCTCACAAATGGGCCGAGAACGCGAATTGGATTCCTTGAAAAAGCGGGCACGCTCAAAAGGCTTATGAGATGAGCCCGAATAAGCACAAAGCAGGTGAACCGCTGAGGATTCTCTATGTCCATAATAGTGCGGACATTTACGGTGCCAGCCGGTCACTCACAAGACTGCTTTCCGGTCTTAATCGCCGCCGCTTCGAACCATCGGTTGTCCTTCCCCAAGATGGGCCGCTCAAGCCACTCATTGTAAACCTCAAAGTGACTGTCTTTTTCGATTCAAACCTTGCCATCATTGACCGATACAGCAGCCGATTTCGGCTCTTTTGTTGCCGGTTTCCCATGTCCGTATGGCGCCTTTATCGACTAATTCGAAACGAACGTATAAACCTGGTCCACACGAATACAGCGGTCATGTTCTCTCCAGGATTAGCGGCCAAGTTGGCTGGCATCCCGCATGTGTGGCATGTGCGGGAATCATTCGATGAATTCCGGGGACGGCTGTGGAGAATCTATTCCGGCTATATGAGGATGGTCTCAAACAAGATCGTGTGCGTGTCGAACGCGATCGCTAATCAATTCCCGGTCCGCGAAAAAGTAGTCGTGGTTCATAACGGTTTTTTCCTCGACGAATTTGCCGTGGACCAGCCGCGTTTGCGCACTGAATTCCGCCAGCGCTTTCATATTAACGAAACGGACTTCGTGGTAGCATGCATCGGTCGCATCAAACTGAGGCGAAAAGGACAGGAGTTTCTGGTCCGAGCTGCAGCCCTGCTGCGTGATGTCGGTAAGCCGTTTACGCTGCTCATCGTCGGCGAACCGTGGCCAGGGAACGAAGGACATCTCCTGCGTCTGCGCGACTTGGTGGACGAACTGTCGTTGCAGAATCGTGTAGTCTTCGCGGGCGAACTTCCGGATGCGCGTCCGGCCTACGCCGCTTCGGATGTACTTGCATTGCCTTCGGCGCAACCGGAACCGTTTGCGGGTGTGGTGATGGAAGCGATGGCCATGGGTAAACCTGTGATCGCAACTGCTATCGGCGGCTCGCTCGATCAAGTGGTCGATGGCCAAACAGGTTATTTGGTCCCTCCAGCCGATCCCGGCGCGCTGGCGGAGAAAATCCGTGTATTAATGCAAGACCCGGAACTTCGTAAGCGCATGGGTGAAGCCGGGACGGAGCGCGTACGGACGCACTTTGGCGTTCAGCGGATGCTGGAAAAGCTCGAAACCATTTACTCAGAAGTGCTCACGCAATGAGAATTCTTATTACCGGGGGTTCGGGGTTTATCGGCACAAACTTGGTCGATGTACTTTCAGACGAGGAGCACGACCTTCTCAATTATTCCCTCCATTCCCCGCTCAAGTCCGAGCAGACACAATATTGGTGTGCTGGCGATATTCTCGATCCAGTTGCGACGGTCGCGGCGTTTATGGAATTCCAGCCGAATATCGTTATCCATTTAGCGGCCCGCGCCGAATGTGACGAGAACACAACAATTGAGAAAGGTTATCGGGTAAATACCGAGGGGACAAAGAATGTGCTCGATGCAATTCGCGTTACATCTTCGATCGAACGGGCGATTATCACTTCGTCGCAATTTGTTTGCGCTCCCGGCCGCCTACCCAAAAATGACACGGATTATTTTCCCGAAACGGTTTATGGCCAAAGCAAGGTCATTACGGAAGAGCTCACACGCGCAGCAAACCTCCCGTGCTGCTGGACGATTATCCGCCCCACCAACGTGTGGGGACCATGGCACCTCCGCTACCGGCGCGAATTTTGGCGCGTCGTCCAGCGAGGCATGTATGTCCATCCAGGCCATCAGCCGGTGATCCGTTGCTACGGTTATGTGAAGAACGTGGTCCATCAAATTCAAAAAATTCTTCAAGCTGATGTCGACCGCGTCCGAGGACAAACGTTCTACCTTGGCGATCGGCCGATCAATCTTTTTGATTGGGTGAATGGCTTCTCGTGCGCGTTGACCGGTCACAAAGCGCGGATTGTACCTCGCTCGCTCATGCGTGTTCTGGCCCTGCTTGGGGACATCCCTACCCGCCTAACGGGTAAGGCGTTCCTGATCAATAGCTCTCGATTGCGCAGTATGACCACGGACTATCGAACGCCGATGGAACCCACTTTCGAACTATTCGGAGAAAATCCGTACACGCTCGAACAGGGGATCACCGAAACAGTCGAATGGCTGCGATCGTACCAAGGCCCGGATGGTTCAGCCGGTGGCTCTTAAGCGTAAATTTGACAAGCGGCCCTCGCCACATGCTTTCCAAACACGGCGAGCGTTACAATCCGTTTGTAGTGATCGCCCTTTTCTCGTTTGCCTTCAGAACCGTAGGTTGGATGATTTGCGGGAAAAGTCGGACAATGAAAGACTGAATCATTTTATCCGTCGCCTTCTCGGAGCGTCCGAATTTCGTTAAACCCTCTGTGATCGTTGAGGCAACGGTTACGTAGGCCCATCGCTGGTTATAGCCTTTCGTTACTCGATCCCATATGTCCGTGAGGGCGCGATCGATGTGGGAAGGTGTCACGTGCTCGTATCCAACAAACCAGTAATAGTTCAGGTTGTATATAGTGTGGAAGTTACCGCTTTGATCTTCAAACTTTTGCTGGTTGTGCAGCCGCGTAACCGTCAGCGCGCCATTCGGGAAGGAAGGGGCCATGATTGTAACCGTTCTTGAATCTAAAATTGTCCAGCCTTGTGCGGGCAAACAGCGCTCAGGGCGGTGGATGCTGTTATCGGGATCCTCCCCCGAGAGCACGATTGAAGCGAGGATGTTATCGCCAAACGCACTCGAATAGATGCGACGCGCGAAAGAGGTATCAGCGGCCAACTCTTGAAGCTCGGCCGGAGTGATCTTTTGTGGCGTCCCGTACCACTGTTCAATAAATTCGGGTAATTCCATTTTGACGCCGACAGGCTGCATCTTTGCGTGTGTTGGCACGAGGAAAGCGGAACCTAGTCCGGCAAACAGCAACAGCTGTAGAATTACGAGGCGTTTAATCGTCATTTCGTTATGCGCTGCGGCGACCTCACGGGTAGGATAGATCGCCCAGGTCCTAAATTCAGTAATCTATGGCAAATCAGCATGGCGCATAGCGCGGCTGGAAACGAGATAAACCCGGAATACTCATGATAAATACCGCCAGCGAGCTTCGGATAGCCGAGCCTCGCAATGACGATAATTGTGAAGACACGCGCGATGTTTGCGATGACGGCAAAACCGATTGACAGCGCCAAAAGAGCGGCCTTTTTCCACCAGACTCTTTCAAAAATGTGTGTGTAGATGGCCGTCAGCATGATAATCGCAACCAATGACCGGATGCCACTGCAGCCTTCAGCGATGTCAAATCCCCAGGAATTATCCGGCGGACTCAGCGTTGTGCCCACCGTATTGAGCTTCGTGCCGATGAGGGGAGCCAGCCTCTCCATGGCTCCTGTAATCAGAAACTGGAGCCGGAAGCTGGTTTGCTGAAGAGCGCCTACCGGGATCATGAATACAAGAAACCCGACTGGAAAGACGAGGGTCCGAGCGACTTGTCTTCCCCACAAAAAAAGGATAGTCCCAAAAATCAGAAAAGGAATCGCCAGCATTGTAATCCGAGGCTCAATCGCCCTTGTTCCCAGCAGCACCAACAAAAACCCCTCGACGAGAAAGGTTAAGCCCCAATTAGATCCGTCCTTGCAAGCCGCACGGAGTTCCTTTCGATGGTACCACGCAACTAGAATCGCTATAGGTATAACGAGCTTGCAATATTCCTGGTTGAGATTGGGCAACCAGTGTTTCCAAGCGAAAACCATGATCGGTTCGCCAGCATACAGATCAACGAAGCAAAAGAAGGAAAGCAGCGTCGCCGCGATCGTAAGAAGTAAAAGTGCTGCAACTGGATTATGCTTCGCCCAGGCATAAGCGCTGCGCGATGAAGCGGCGGCTTGCTCCAGAATGCTTCCTACTGGCTCAGTAGAAGATTTCGGGATCCGGCCGGCGGCAAGTTGATCGGAATTAGCGGGCATTCTTCCCGGTTATCGCTTATCGGTTATCAATTACCAGGTCCCGGTTATCGGTTATCGGAGCAAGCTAGTGAACGGTTTGCGGCGCCGATTGCTCCGCAAAACGTGGCACCATCTGATTGTAAATCCAATGATAGGTGCGCTCGAGACCGTCGCGAAGCCGGGTGGAGGGCTCCCAGTCAAACACCTTTCGGATCAAGGTGTTGTCGCTGTTGCGGCCATTGACCCCCTTGGGTGCTTTTAAATTGTAATGCCGCTTCAACTTTATGCCCGCGATTTCTTCCACAATATCGACCAGTTGATTGATGGAGACGAGCTCGCTGCTCCCGAGATTGAGTGGTTCGGTGTAATCGCCGTGCATGATCATCTGCGTCCCTTTCACGCAGTCGTCAATCCACATGAAGCTGCGCGTTTGTTTGCCGTCGCCCCAAACTTCGATTTCATGATTTCCGGAGAGCTTTGCCGTTATCACTTTGCGGCAAATCGCTGCTGGCGCCTTTTCGCGGCCGCCATCGTACGTCCCGTGCGGACCGTAAACATTATGATAGCGCGCCACGCGAGTCGTTAGGCTAAAATCTTCCAGAAAATGGCGGCACATTCGTTCGCTGAATAATTTTTCCCACCCATAGCCATCTTCGGGCATCGCGGGATAGGCGTCTTCCTCTTTCAAAGCCGTGACGTTCGGATCGGTTTGCTTGTCCGCTGCATAGGCACAAGCGGAAGACGCGTAGAAAAAGCGATCCACGCCTGCGTCTTTCGCGGCCATGACTAGATGTGTGTTGATCAGCACGGTCAACATGCAGAGCGCCTTGTTGTTTTCGATGAAACCCATGCCGCCCATATCGGCGGCCAGATTGTAAACAAGATCGATATCGGCGACCGCGCGTTGGCAGCTTTCTTTCTCGCGTAGGTCGAGTTCCCAGTTTTCCGCGTCGGGAAAAAACTGATACCATTCGTCCGGCGGTTTCACATCGACAGCGCGAACCTTTTTGCCCTGACGAAGGAGATCGGCTACGAGATGCCCACCAATGAACCCGCCGCCGCCACAAACTAAGATTTTCTCAGAACCCATCCGAAAGTTATGAAGAGCCTTTATCGTGCCCGATATGCGTCAGCCTCGCAAGTGGTTTCGCTTGGTAAGGAGTTGGCGCGCTGCGCGAGCGATAAACAGCGGGTTGTTGACCAAATAGCGCCTGGCAAGGCGGCGCGGCTCCTGAATAAATCGAAACAGCCATTCGAGCCCAGAACGCTGCATCCAATGCGGCGCTTGCCGCACGCGCCCAACCAACAAATCGAACGCGGCCCCAACTCCGATGAAAATCTTTGTCTCCGGCAAGATCGGCATGTACTGTGCCATAAAGTGTTCCTGCTTGGGTGTGCTCAGGCCGACCCAGAAAAAATCCGGTCGCGCGAGGCGAACGCGTTCCTGAAGATCGCGCAATTCGACATCATTGAGGCGACGAAATGGCGGCGTGTAAGTCCCGACGATTCTTAAGCCCGGAAATCGCAATTCGAGCTCCTGTTGAAGTTGCTCGGCAACCCCCGGCACACCGCCGTACAAAAAAATGTGAGAAACCGTGCACGATCGAGTGTTCGCACAGGTTCAACATTAGATCGGGTCCATAGACGCGCTGAATTGATGGATGCCCCTGCAACCTCCCCATCCAAACCATCGGCATCCCATCGGGTGTCGCGAGAAGCGCGCGATTAAGGATGTCGCGAAGAATGGGATCGCGTTGCGCCTCACTGACTCCGTGCACGCCGGTCACAGCGACATACCCGCGCCGACCGTTCTTCACCACGCCGAAAAGAAATTCGCGCGCCCGCTCTTGGTCGATTACGCTGATTCCGACACCGAGCACGTTAACTTTCGCGACTTGCATTTCCGTCATGCCTTGTGCTTGGTTGATCGCCTTTTCTTTGAGGGCGCGAGATGCTTGACGTTGTCCAAATCCTTGAAGCGAGGGGTAGCTCGTCTGTTTCGAAGTAACGGAATGATTCCGATGTAGAATAATCGAGGCGAGCCGGAACGAGTTTTGAGCCGCGTGGGAACTCGCAAACGCCAAGCCGAAGCGAAGGAAGCACCATCAATCTGGCTGTCGAGGTCGATCCGATTTGGAGGACGCCCGAATTGAACAAAAAGGCCGGGCTCGAGCAACTCATTCGCCCTCTTGACTCCGGGAATCTTTTTCTTCCAAAACATTTCGAGCGCTTTGAAGACGGGGGCGACATTGCGAGGGGTTCGCTCGTAGAAGAAGTTGATGTCGCCCGTGAGTCGCGGATAACCGTGAAAGATCACAGCCTCGCCTCCCACGATGAGATAACGAACTTTAAATCGGCTAAGTAACCGGAATGAATTCGATGACATCCGGCGAATACGCAACCTCAGTTATGACTTGCGGTGCCATGCCCAGACAGCAGGCTGCGGTCCCGGATAGGCGCGACGCTTTAGGATCCAAGCAATCCGGAGCCGCTCAGCCGGAGTCATTTTTTGAACTTGGTCTGCTCCCAAGCTAGCGCTTCCCTGTGGTTTCGGCTCTTGTGCACAATTCTTTCCATCCGGGCAATCTTACCGTCTTTCCTAAGTCAACGCGAGAGGGGAATGATTGTGGCGCGACTTTGCAAGTTGCGCTTCCCTTATTCGCAAGTCGAAAACTTGCGCCATAAAATAGGGCATGGCTCGGCGATCGGTTCTCGGGCTCGGAGAGAGCTGGCACCTGATTCGTGAGAGATGAATTGGTGAATCGTGAATAGTAGTGAACGGCGGAAATCGAGATCAGACACGTTGTTTCACTGAGGATGGTGGCGTGCCCATGGGAAATCGCTAGCACCCCGACTCTTCGTCTTCTTTTTCACCCTGAATGTCCCAGCAAACTCGACTGCTTTAAGCAGTCGAGTTTTTGTTCGGGCGCGAAAACAGGCGCCATTTTGCTGGGAAATCAACCGCGAGCCCAGCAACGTTTCGCCGTCCCTGCCCCCGCTGGCGGAGCGGGCGTCGTCGCCGGCGCAGCGCGGAATGTTTCGTCTGCGGAAGTTGTGCGCTCAGCTGGACAATGCGGAGCAGTTCTGAAAAGAGCGGGTGATCGCGATTGGCGCGATAGAATCGCTGATAGCCATTGGAATCGCGATTGGCGCGATAGAATCGCTGATAGCCATTGGACCAGCTCGTGACGAGGCCAATCGCGCTGAGTTTCCGCAGCTCGTCCTGGACCGTACAAAGAGCGAGGCCGCTCATGGTCGTTAACTCGCGCACGTAACGCTGCTTCTTCGGTGTGGTGAAAAGCAATCGCAAAATCTCCGCGCGCACTCTCGGAAACAAGACATTCAAAATGGTGGGTTCTGATTTCAAGGTAGCGCCGCTTATTAGACTTGACTGCTTAAAGCAGTCAAGTTTGAGCTGCAACTATTGGGCCAAACAACAACAAGCCGCCTCCACAGTTCGTCCTTAGCATCTGCGATAATCCACAGCCTGCCTGCCATGGCGGGTAATTCGCGGTTCAAATCTTCCTTCCAAATTTTTTCTCAAGATCGCCGAGCGAGATTTGGATCATTGTCGGGCGCCCATGCGGACAGCAATAGGGCAGATCGCAATCGAGCAGATCCCGGATGAGCTTTTCGACTTCGGCGTAGCGAAGCGGATCGTTCGCTTTGACGGCGTGGCGGCAGACGGTTTTCGCAATCATCTCTTCTCCCAAGCGCAATGGCGAGCTGGTCGTGCTTGCACTTTTCAGGTCGTCGATCACCTTGCGCATGAATTGCGGCGCGTCCGAGACATTTAAAAAACTCGGCAGACTATCGATCTTGAACGTGTTCGGGCCGAAGCTTTCGATGCCGATTCCCATTTTTTGCAAGATCGGCAGATTGCGCTCGATCCAATCGGCATCGCGCGGTGGCAGATCGAACGTCTGGGCGATGAGCAATTTTTGCGACGGGACACCCTGCTCTTCCATGCGATTGCGTAATTCCTCAAAGAGGATGCGCTCATGCGCGGCATGCTGGTCTACCAGGACGAGCCCACCGGCGTTCTCCATTAAGACATAAAGCTTGCTGAGTACGCCGATGATTTGGAATTGCTGAGCAGTTCCGCTTTTGACCCTCTCGTCGGAGTCAGATTTGCTTAACGTGCGGCCGGGGTCAGCGACCCCGACTACGGTGCTGATCGCGGCCTCTAAATGCGGCAAATCGCGATGGGCAATTTCCGGAAAAGTCGGCACGGGTCGCAACGTCAGATCGGCAACTTGTTTTTCGGGTGCGGTGTGGCCGGGCTCAACGACGCCGGTTGCAAACCGACCGGGGTCAACGACACCGGCTACAGGGGGCGCCCGGAATTTTTCCTGCCAATCGATCCGCGCGCTCTCCAAAGTTTGCTGGATGCTTCCAACAATTGCGCCGCGGACATCGTTTGGATCACGGAAACGGACTTCGCGTTTCGTTGGATGGACATTTACATCGACCAGCCCCGGATCGAGATCGAGAAATAGAAACGTGACCGGATATTGCCCTTTCATCAGCGCGGTGTGATAACCCTCGCGCACAGCTGTAGTGACGAGGGGGTTTTCAATGGCACGCCCGTTGACGAAAACTAGCTGCTGTGCGCGGGTTTGCCGGCTCACACCGGCCCGACCGATTAACCCGCGGATCAGAATTCTCGGTTTGTTAGTCGCGGCGATGGGCAGCAATTGATCGAGTAATTGCGTTCCGTATAAATCGCGAATCCGCTCGATGAGATTGGCCGTGACCGGAAGTTGGAAGACGAGGCGATCGTCGCGCGCGAAGGTGAAGGCAATTTCCGGATGACCGATCGCCTGCAAGTGAAGCTGATGCTCGATGTTGCGGCTCTCCGTGTTTTCGGAACGGAGAAATTTGCGGCGCGCCGGCAAATTGTAAAAGAGCGATCGCACCTCGACTTGTGTGCCGGGTGCTTCGCCACCGTCGCGCACGATGTCGATCTTGCCGCCATTGACGATGATCTCGGTACCGGCGATTGCATTTGGCTCCCGAGTTGCTAGGCGAAAACGGGAGACGCTGGCAATGCTGGGCAACGCTTCGCCGCGAAAGCCGAGCGTGGCGATCGCTTCGAGATCAGCCGCCGAACGGATCTTGCTGGTGGCGTGGCGCTCAAGAGAAAGGAGCGCATCATCCCGGTCCATCCCACAGCCATCGTCGATCACGCGCACCAGCGAAATTCCGCCGCGCCGAATAACGATGTCGATCTTGCGGGCGCCGGCGTCGATACTGTTTTCGACCAGTTCTTTCACCACCGAAGCCGGTCGCTCGACCACTTCGCCCGCAGCTACCTGGCTGGCGACCGTTTCAGAAAGGAGACGGATGCGGGACATGGGAGGTTGAGAAGTTGAGACGTTGAGGTCAGCGGTTGGTCAAGATTTTTATTAAAGCAAACGTCCAACGCTCAACGCCCAACGTCCAACATCAAATAAAGAGCAAGTCAGGGTTCGCGATTTAACGATTTAACGATTTAACGCAGCCGACACGGCTGCCACCACAGGTTGACTTGGATGGGGCAAATCGTAGGCTTAGTCACCGATGATCACCGTTACCCAGAACGCTGCTCGGCGACTTCGCACTTTGCTCGAGACGGAACCAGTCACGGCGCACAAGGGTCTGCGCGTGCAGATCGCAAAGGGCGGTTGCTCGGGCTTGCACTACGAAATGTCATTGGATGAAAAAAAACCCGACGACACGGTGGTTGAGCATGACGGCGTCGAATTTTTCATCGACAACGAAAGTGCGCCCTATCTGCGCGGCGCGACTTTGGATTTCCACGATGGTTTGACCGGTGTCGGCTTTCAAATCGTGAATCCGAATGCCACACGCACCTGCGGCTGCGGCACGTCGTTCGAAGCAACTCCGTCAGCTTGAACGCGCAACATTTTCCCGCTTCCCGCTAGATGGATTACGGGCTTTATCGCTTCGAGGAGCCGTACGCCGATCGTCGCGTTCGGCGACGCATCAACTATTTTGGCTGGACTCTGGCCATCCTGCTCCTGACCGGCTTGGCCTTGGCCGCGTGGCTCGGCAGTTTCTACATTTTCAATCAACCGGAACGGCCGGACAGCTATCGCATCTTACAAAAGCTGCACAAGATCGAGCCGCCGCGACGCTTCGAGCTGACGGCTGCGCCCGCGGGCGAGTTTCTCAACGCAAAGCAACTGTTTGATCGTTACAGCGTGATGGGCGAGGCAGAGCTAGCCAAGACGAATGCAGAGCTGGCACGCAATTACATTCGCAATTTCCAACAGGTCCGTGGGCTCGTGCCTTACGTGGTCGGGCGTTACGTCATCATGGAAGCGCGCGAGCTGGGGCCACACGATCTTTTTACGTCCGGAATGGTCGCGCTGACGGGCGCAATCGAAAACGGCGAGTTGTTGATGGAACACCTATATCCGGCGGAGGCGCGAACGGTGCCGTTAATGAACCAGACGCTGACCCCGGGTCTGGAAATCAAGCTCGAACGGACGCATGATCTTTCCGCAGTCATTCATGTTGAACGCCTGCCCGACGGTCGGATCATGCTCACCGCCATCCCCCTGCTTTACGGCGAATACACGATCATGCACGGGAGCGGAACTTTTAGTCTCGAGCCGCCGCTAAGTCTTAATCTCGAAGCCGGCTGGCCTTTGTTTAACGAACAAACGCGACTACGGGCGGAAATGCATTATGCAAGCCGGCGGCAGCACCCGGCTGCTCCCAATGGGGCAGTGCCGATTCCCGGGCTGACGCCGACCGGTACTCCAGCGCCTCCAGAAAATCAGCTGGTGCGCGTGGAGGCAGCCAAGCCCGTGGCGGTTGAGACACCGAAAATTGTCGAAGTTGCACCGAAAGGCGGGAAGGCAGCAAAGGGTGCGGCGAAAGGCACGAAGCTGGCGAAGAACCAAAAATCGACGCCGAAGCCCACGCCCTCGATAGCGCCGCAGGTCGAAGAGAGGTCGACATCTTTCCAGTCGGCACCGCCAGCAATCGCAGTGGCGACACCGCCTCCGCGGGCAGCGCCAACCGAGGCTCCCGCGGCGGTGCCTGAGCGCAGGACGACGTATGCACCGGAGGTTGCAATGGCCCAATCAGTCGAAACACCCGTGCCCGCAGTGCCAGTCCAACCTGCTCCGGTTGATTCCGCCGGAACATTAGCTTCCACCGCAGGCGGCGGAACTTGGAAAACTTTTCCGCCAGGCCGCATGCCGCTCGGTCGGCTCGTTAGCACCGCCGATCTTCAGGACATTGCTGAGCGCGGCACGGCGGGCGAACGCGTGTATTTGAAGGGACAATTTGTGGTGAATTTTTCCGACGCGAGCCGAGCTGTCCTCCGGCCACGCACAAGATTGGCGGACTCCGTATTGCATTTTGGCGGTTCATCTACCCGCATCATTGTCGAGTTTCCGTCCGGTTACACGCCGCCAACACAAGGTTCGGTCGTAAGCCGTGACGAGGTGCGCCCGTTTGAAATCACTGAGGTGCGCAGACAGGAAGACGGTCAGCTCAATGTTTTCGCGCGCGAAATCATGCAGCCATGAGGGCGTAGAAGCAGCGGTCAGAGGACAGAAACCAGAGGTCAGAAGACCTGCCGGCTCTACTTATTCAGCGCGCGATCGCAAAATAAGTTTGCCATCACGGATTTCGAAAGTGGCGGTGTTCCAAGGATTTTCGGTCTCCTCGAGATAATCGCGCAATCGGCGCGAGCGATATTTCCAATCGAGCACATCAGCCGGTAATTGCCGGCTATTGACGGTGATCCTGCTCAAGTTCGGCCTAACGAGCCGCTCCTTGCCCTCCGATTGAATCGCGATGTCGCCGTTAAAATAATAACCGGAGCGGCCGGCAATTTCCCCCAGAGGCATGCTCACTTGCAATCGCAGGCAATCGCCTTCGATCGAGGCAAACATCTTGCCGCGCGTGTCTGGATTCGATGCGATCAAATCGTTGATCTCATCCGCCGAAAGCTCGATCTCGGCCGGTTGACCAGCACGAACGCTCGTTTCGAAATTTCGCCAATGGTCCACGGCTGATTGAATCTTCGTGTCGGAAGCTTCATGCAGCGGAATCGGCGCCAGCGTATTGGTAATCGCATGCGTTTTGGTCAGCCAATACATCCCGCGCACGACCGCCGAATGATGCCGGAAGCCCCAGTAGATGCCCGCGGCGCAAGCGATCGCCAAGACAACGCCGAAAATAACCAAAATCAGGCAGCCTTTCGCGAAGCAACCCGTCGGTTTGGGCGGCGGCGCGTCGACCCACGTGTTCATATTTTACGGCCGGGCTTCTGTCTCGAGTTTCGTTTGCGCCTCGATCAATTTCTCATACACGCTGCGTAATCCCTCGGAAATAGTGCGCGTCCCGGCAAGGATCGGCATGAAATTCGTGTCCCCGCTCCAACGCGGCACGATGTGCACATGCAAATGATCGGGCACACCCGCGCCCGCGCATTCGCCGAGATTCAATCCAATGTTGAAACCCTGCGCTTTGGTCGCTGCGCGCAAGAGCCGTTGAGCGTGTGCGACCAAATTCCAAAGATCGACAATTTCATTTTCGCCTAACGAATCCATCTCGGCCGTTTTGCGATAAGGAACTGCCATCAAATGACCAACTGTGTAAGGATAGCGGTTCATCATCAGAAACGCCGTCTTCCGCCGCGTGATGACGAAACACGCTGCGTCATCGCTGGCCCGCGCCGCTTCCGCCAGAAAATCCGAATTCGGCTTTTCCTTTTCGAAATACTTGACTCGCCACGGCGCCCACAGTGTTTCGATTTCGCGTTTTGGAAATTCTTCCATCGACATGTGCGCACCTGGGCGCGAGAGTAAAATTGCACGGGGCGCCGGCCGAAGTCGAGTCAGCACTTTTCGCAACTCAAGATTACATCTCAGCGCGTAATCAGAACGTAATTGCCCGATTCGCCTTTTTCCTGGGTCGATTTTAATCGCGAGAGGGCGGCGGCGTGAAGATCCCGCATCAAGCTCGGGGACATCTGCACCGGCGCCACCACCGCGTCGAGATTTCCGCGGCTCCATTCGGTAATCGCCCGCTGCCGCTCGATGAAATGTGTTCTTTCCAGATAGAGCAACAGACCTTCATCGCCGGTCTTCAGTACTTCATAACGCCATTGATGCGCTGCCGCTTCGTCGCGTACGGCGTGTCCAAAGGAAACCAGCGCGTCGCGATGATCGCGATAGCCCGAAACTATTTTCGCGACTGTGTAGCTGCTCGTGAACAGGATCGACACTAGCAGCGCCACAAGGCTCCAGCGTAAAACGCGCGCACGATTCATCTCGTTCCCTGTAGCCACCGGCCTCCTTGCCTCGCCGAAACTTTGCGGACGCGGGTGGTGGGTCAGTTTAATATCAGAGCTTAGTGAGGGAGACCTCACAGAACCGCGGCGACAGGGCGTTGAACTCTTTCCGACCTGCACGGCCAAAAGCAAACAAAGCGGCGGGATAATCGGGAAAACGCGATCAACGCGTTTCGATGGAATGGTCGACATCACAATCAATCCTCCAAAAATCCAGCAAATCAGCCAAACCGTTGCCGGCGCCATCTCGCGAAGTGCCGCGCCAATTTTCCATTGCCGCCCACGAAGATTGATGATCGCCAGTGCGATCATCAAAACGCTCCACGGAAAAATTTTGTGAAGAAGATGGGGCAAATAAAAAAGCGGCGGCTGCGGACGATGCGCAGTTTCCCCGAAGCGAGCCAGAAATTCGCGCATCACCACTTGGTCGAAAAAACCGGGAACAAAAATAGATCCGCCGATCACCCAAACGAGAAAAATTCCGAGCGACGCGAGCCACGGCCACCAGCCGCACCACGAACTGGGTTGGGAAATGCCAATTCGGCTCGGACCGTGTGGCCTGCCTCGACAGATCTCAAAAGCCAAAATCCCCGGCAAAAGAAATGCGTAAACAATCGGTCCTTTGATCAACATTGCTGCGGTGAGCAACGCAAAGATCCATAAGCGATTGCGTGAGTTCCATTGTTCGCGCTCGCGGATTTTTTCCCAGATCAACAGGCCAATCGCGAAGATAACGAGCGTGAGCGGCATATCTGTGCGGACAAGCGTCGCCAGCCGCGGACTCAGCAGATTGAAAGCAAACGCGCTGGTCGCGATCAACGCAAAGATCGGAAAGGAAGTCGAAGACCCTTCACTTTTGTCCCCTCCGCTTTGGGGGAAGAGGTGGAATGAGCCGCCTCGCTCGAACGAAGCGGCGGCACGAAACAACATGACTGAGATCGCGAGCGCAGCCAGCACGGATGGCAAACGCCACGCGACATCCCACGACCGCGTGATTGCGAAGGTGCCGGCCGAAACCCAGGCGACGAGCGGCGGTTTTGTCGCGACACGCTCATGCGGCGTGCGTTGATAAAACCAATGCCCCTCTTTGATCATCTCGAAGGAAGTAAATGCTTGCTTGGCCTGATCGTAATCGTCGAGTTGCCATGGGAGATTGGTCGTGAGAAACAAGACGACACCGACCACGCCAATGATCCAGAGAATGACTCGACTGTTGAGAACTGCCTGGGCCGAATTCACCTCCATGGAACTACGCGACTGTATCGCCTGAATCGCGATCTACGCAGGCTGAATCGACGAGCTCTAGCTCGAAGCGGTACTGAATCCCATTAACACCGGACTTCAGGCCGGTGATCCTAAACGATGCTGCGAACAGCCGCTTCAACGGCTTTCCTCGTCTTTCCAACGCAACCCATGCTGGTCGACGAATTCCTTGAACTCCTCCGCGAACGTGCGCGCCTGATGATGTTTCCGCTGTCCCGCAATGTGCGCAGCTACTTGGCCAATGTTCGATTCAGGTACGGAGAACACACCGTAACCTCTGCCCCACGCGAATTTCCCTGCGATCACGTTATTAGCATTTATCCAATGAGAAGAACTTCCCTTTATCAGTTGAATTACCTTTTCGACAGAGTGGTTAGTCGGAAGATCGACAAGAGCATGAACATAATCGGCATTAACGTAGTTAATTTTCATGTAGATTTCGTTCCTTTCAGCGTACTGGCTGATGTAACGGGATACCCGGGCCGCAGCCTCGCTATGCAGCACCTTTTCACGATTCAACGTGCCCCAGATCAGATGGACACAGCAGCGGGAGTAGGAATGTACCGACATGCCTAGAAGGCTAAGCCGTTGAAACGGCTTATGTCCATCCTCAGAGAGAATGACCGGCCTTAAGGCCGGTGTAATGAGAAGCAGCTGATCAGAGTCCATCTCTTCAAATACGGAGTGCTTCGACAACTGCATTCGCTGCTTTCTCGCTCGCGCCGCCTTCGCCTTAACCGTATGTTAATCTCTGCGCGGGTCACCAGCCTGAAGGCCGATGCTTAACGAGAAGCGATCTGCGCAGATGACGGATGTAGGCCCCGGAGTTAATGAAGGAAGGCGTCGCCCAGTCTCATTATTACCGGTCTTCAGACCGGTGATCACAAACGCTGCTGCGATAGCCGTTCAACGGCTTTCCCTCACCATGCCGAGCTCCCCGAGAATGGCCTGCGCGGCATTCTCGCTGGCGCCGCCTTCGCCTAACGAACTGATGATTGCATCAAGCTCGGAAATCATCTTCTTCCGCGCGGCGGGCTCGTCGATCAATCGTGACACAGCCCGAGCGAGTTCGCGCGGCTGCGCCGCATGTTGAATGAACTCCGGAATGATTTCTTCGTTGGCAAGAACGTTTGGCATGCCGAGGTATTTCACTTTCACGACAAGTCGGCCGACGAGATAAGTCAGCCAGGAAACCTTGTAAACCAGTAGAAATGGCAATCGAAAATAGGCCGCTTCCAACGTTGCGCTGCCAGAGGCGACAATTCCGACAAAGGCGCGCTGCATCAGCGAGGCTGCCTCGCCAACTTTGATTTCAATTGATTGTCGATCTTGGGCAACACCCCTCACCCTCCCTTCTCCCCTTGCTGAGGAGAGAGGCGTCTTGCTTCTCGACTCGTTAGGCGATTCCCTACCCCTGGCCTCTTCTTTCAAGATGGCGGGAACCGCCTTACTTCTCCATTCGTCGGGCCCTGGCCTTCCCCTCGCCTCGCCCCTCATCGATGGGATAGGATTACTTGTCGCGCCGTAGCACAGCGTAGGCCGAAGGTGAGGAGTTGCTCGATCAAGTTCGCTGAGCATTTTTTCTATTTCTCGAGCAAGCTCATGAGACGCAGCCGCGATTTCGAAGCGCAAGTTCGGTTTTTGTTTTCGAAGTTCGCACGCGGTCTGAACGAGGACCGGAAAAATTTTGTGCACTTCGCGCGAGCGGCTTCCGGGAAAAAGCGCGATCAAATTCGGATCACGTTGAATGTCGATCTCGCCACCGATCTTGGACATGCCCAGCGTTTCGATCATCGGGTGGCCAACGAAGATGGCGCGCAATCCGGACTCATTGTAAAGCTCGGCTTCAAACGGAAAAATGCACAGCATCAAATCGAGCCAGTGCGCCATTTTTTTCATGCGGCCGCGATTCCACGCCCAGACCTGCGGACTGACGTAGTAAATAAGTTTGTGTGCAGTGCGACGTCGATGCAATGCGCGCGCGAGACGTAAATTGAATCCGGGATAATCGATTAAGACGACTGCGTCCGGCCGACTGTCTTCAATCTCGCGAAGCGTCGCGCGAAATTGTTTCCGAAAATACCCGTAATGTTTGATTACTTCCCAAAGGCCGAGCACGCCGGATTTGTCGATCCAATTTTCAAATCGCTCGCCCGCGATTGCTTTCATTTGCGGGCCGCCGCGGCCAATGAAATTAAGATCGACGTCGAGTTTTCGTAGAGCGTGCATCAAGGCAGCGCCGTGGTTGTCTGCGCTGGCCTCGCCCGCGACAAAGTAGATCGTCATTCTTCTGCAGCTCCGAATGCTTTCGGGGTGTCCGCTGCAAAGTAAAACCCCGCACGGGCGACACGCTTGCCTCTACAGGCGACCTGACAAAGTGACATTGGTTTAGCCATTCGAGGCGATTCGCTTCGTGATTTCGACCGCGAGCTTGAGCGCCACGGTTGCTTGAAACCCAGAAACGAGCGGTTCGCGCCCAGTGCTGGCACATTCAATGAACGATACCAGCTCGCGTTTCAACGGTTCTTCGCGATCGATTGCCACTTTTTCGCGCGAAATTTTCCCGGCCTCACGGCGATAAATTTCACCCGACTGCTTTTCGTAATCGAGCGAGAGATATGCGTCCTCCTGAAAAACTCGAATCTTGCGCATGCGTTCCGGACTGATGCGGCTCGAAGTCACGTTTGCCACGCAACCATTTGCAAAACGCAGCCGCGCATTAGCAATATCTTCGCCGCGGCTCAGTACCGGCACGCCGACTGCATCGATGCTTTGCACGGGCGAACGCACGAGATGCAAAATGATTTCCAAGTCGTGAATCATAAGATCGAGAACCACGCCGATGTCAGTGCTGCGATCCGGGTAAGGCGAAAGCCGATGCGCTTCGATGAAACGAGGATGCGTCAAGCGTGCTTCGAGTGCGCTCAGCACGGGATTGAAACGCTCGACGTGGCCGATTTGCAAAACCAATTGGTTCGCCGCTAGTCCGGCCAGCTCACTCGCGTCCGTGGTGTTTTCGGTGATCGGCTTTTCGATGAGTAAATGTTTGCCGCGTTCCAGGAGCGGACGCGCGACAGCGAAGTGCGTGCTGGTTGGCGTGGCAACGGATGCCGCATCAATCAATTTTGCGAACTCTTCGAGAGATTTTGCCGCAGTGGCGCCGAATTTTTTGGCGATCCAGTTCGCGCGGGCAAGATCGACATCGTAAACGGCGGTAAAATCGACGCAGTCGATCTGCGAATACAACCGGGCGTGGTTGCTTCCGATGTGTCCAACACCGACAACGCCGACCCGGAGTTTTTTCATTGGTAAGTCCATTTCGAATCTCTCAGAGGTATCAGCTGAGTAATCGCAGTCAGTGGCAAGCTCTACTCTAAACCCAGCGCACAACCTTCGATTCCGTATCCAGAACCCCCTTGAGCTCGACGGCCTGGTCAATGACAACATCCATTTTTGCGATGTCTTGCCCTTCCACGAGAGCGATGATGTCGGGCACTCCAAACAAGGCATCGGCGCGTATTACGCCTGGGATTTTGCGGGTCTTGCCGACGAGGTGCTTTGGGCCTGGGTTTTTCGTATCGACGAAAACATAGGCCTGAAACTTCATGCGTGGTTTCCTGCTTTAGAGCGCGCCCGACCGGGAATCAACCGCAAACCGCTGCAACTGGCGCCCTGCGGGCGGTCGCGCACGACGGCTTACACAGCCGTGGCTACAAAGTTTTCACGATTGAATATTTTTCAGGAACCAATCGTAAGTGCGCGCGATGCCCTCGCGCAGCGAAATGGTCGGGCGCCAGCCGAGATTGTTCAGCTTGGTGACATCGAGAAGTTTGCGCGGCGTCCCATCCGGCTTGGTCTTGTCCCATGTCAGGTCGCCGTCGAATCCGACAACATCGCAAATTAACTCCGCTAATTCGCGAATCGATAGGTCCTCGCCGCACCCGACATTGATGATTTCCGGCGAATCGTACTTCTCGAGGAGAAAGAGACAGGCCGCCGCAAGGTCGTCGACATGCAGAAACTCGCGGCGCGACTTGCCTGAACCCCAAACGAGCAGCTCGCGCGTGCCACGCACCTTCGCTTCATGCGCCTTTCGCAAAAGCGCGGCAAGCACATGCGATGTTTCCAAATCGAAGTTGTCGTTAGGCCCATAAAGATTTGTGGGCATGGGCGAAATAAAATTGGCCCCATACTCGCGAGAAAATGCCTGGCAAAGTTTTATCCCAGCAATTTTGGCGATAGCGTAAGCTTCGTTCGTTGGCTCGAGCGGCCCGGTAAGCAAGGCGCTTTCCGGGATCGGCTGCGGGGCGTGCCTCGGGTAGATGCAAGAACTGCCGAGAAACAGAAGCTTGCGCACGCCGCTGGCATGCGCCCCGGAAAGAACGCTATTTTGGATGCGCAAGTTCTCGATCAAAAATTCGACAGGCGCATCGTTGTTGGCCTTGATACCGCCCACTTTGGCGGCGGCAAGGATCACGATGGCCGGTTTTTCTTCAGCAAAGAATTCTGCCACAGCCGATTCGTCGGCGAGATCAACCTGTGATCGGTCACGCTTTACCAGGTTCGCGAAGCCTTCGTCTTCGAATCGCCGAATCAGTGCGCTGCCGACCATGCCACGATGGCCGGCTACGAAGATTTTGTCGATCTTGTCCATTAATGCGTGTTTACCATTTTCTTTTTTAACGCGTTGCGCAATCCCCACTTCGCGGGAAAAACGCCAGCACGGCTGGCGGTTCAAAAGATGTACAAGCTTTTCAGCGACGGAAAATTCGTCCATGGCGAGAGTACCGCGTTTTGCCAACCGCTTTCGAAGTAAGCGATCGAGATTCAGTCCGTTTGAACTCGACAGCGTGGCGTGGGCGCAATAATCTGCAATGGCCGCAACGCACGGAATTCTTCCGATGAAAAATCTTTCCAAGTTGCTCGTGATAGTCGCGAGCGTACTCATCGCCGGCTATCTCCTTGCGGAGGACTCGCCGAAAAAAGAAGCGCGGGTCACTCGGATTATTCGCGACGTCAAATTGTTGCCTTCCGGTTCGCCGGCGCGACCGGCCGCCCTTGATGAAATGGTGCGGGAAAACACGGGAGTCCGCACGGGCGACGAGTCGCGCTCGGAATTAACTTTTGCCGATCTGACAATCACGCGCTTGGGTGCGAACACTGTTTTTAGCTTCAACCGAGCCGGACGAAGCGCGGAAGCTAGGGAATGGCTCGGTGCTGCTGCGCGTTCCGAAAGATTCCGGTGGTGCGACGATCAGAACCAGTGCAATTACCGTGGGAATTACCGGAACAACGGTAATTTTTGAAGGCAATCGCGCCGGTCGCAGCAAATTGATCGTGCTGGAAGGCGGGGCGAGCCTTCAATTGGTCAAGTATCCAAAAGAGTCCAAGCGCCTGTTAGCTGGCCAGATGTTGGACGTGAAGGCGGGCGCGACGGCGTTGCCCGATCCAGTGACGGTGGATCTGAGACAGGTCATGAAATCGCATCCGCTGATCGCGGATTTCCCACCATTGCCAAGCCAGGACTTGATCGTTGCAGCAATGCATAACCAGCAAGGCTCCGCCGCTAAAGGCGAACGTGTGTATTCGTCGAACCCCGTGACTGGCCAGCCGGTGGGCGGTCAACCAACAGGTTATGTACCTCCCTTGATTGGAGGAGGGGCGGTTTTTCCCTTACCAGGGGGACGTGGTTCTCATCCTACGCACGGCACGGGATCGCGTGGAGCCGCTGGGTCAAGGTCCACGCCTGCGCCCACCACCCATCTCCCTGGATCGAAAGGAACTGCTGGGGCAAAGTCGACACCTGCGACGACGACGCATCTTCCTGGCAAACCTTCCCCGAAGCAGCCCGTGAGACGCGCCTTACCTACCCCAACGCCACCGACCATTTATTAGCTGGTCGCGCCGGCAGCGACCAAATGCGCTGCCTCTGATTTTGAATTGCCGGATGCGTCGGGTGAATCGACCAATCGCCCGCTCAATGTTAAAAATTTAGCGGCGAAGCATTTCATTTAGCATCGCCCCCGGAGCGGCTAACCACCTTGGATGATAACTTGTTCGTTACAGCAACGTTCAACTTTCAGCGCCCAACGTTCAATGAAAGGTGAATTAACGTTGCCGAGAGAAGCGGCGACGCTAACGTTGTACTTCCGATGATTGCAAAGGCGGCGGAGATATTTCAATTCGATACGATTGATGATGTCGTGAGCGACATCGCGAAGGGGCGCATTGTCATCGTGACCGACGATGCCGATCGCGAGAACGAGGGCGATTTGGTGATGGCAGCGGAGAAAGTGACGCCGGAGGCGGTCAATTTTATGGCGACTCATGGGCGCGGTTTGATTTGCGTGCCGATCTCCAACGAGCGCGCGGAGCAGCTCGGCCTGCAACGCATGGTCGTGCAAAACCGCGAAGCGCAGCGAACCGATTTCACCGTTTCGGTCGACGCGGCACGCGGAGTGACCACGGGTATTAGCGCGTACGATCGCGCCACGACGATTCTGGCGATCGCCAATCCGAAGTCCTCGCCAGAAGATCTCACCCAGCCCGGACACGTGTTTCCATTGCGCGCGAAGGATGGCGGTGTGTTGCGGCGCGCTGGTCACACCGAGGCGGCTATCGATCTTGCGTGCATGGCTGGGTTGCAACCCGCCGGGGTGCTTTGCGAAATCTTGCATGACGACGGGACAATGGCGCGATTGCCGGAGCTGATGGACTTTCGCAGAAAGCACGCGCTTGCGCATTTGCACGATCCAAAGCTTGATCGCGCATCGCCGCGTGCGCGAAAAGTTGGTAGAGCGCGAGCAGATCGTGAAGTTGCCGACTGACTATGGCGATTTCGATTTACACCTTTATCGATCGAAGCTGGATGGGACACATCACCTTGCGCTGGTGAAGGGCAAGATCGACAAAAGCAAGATCACCCTTGTGCGAGTGCACAGCCAATGTCTGACCGGTGATGTGTTTGGCTCGCGCCGGTGCGACTGCGGAAATCAACTGCACGCTGCGCTGCGACAAATTGCCGAGGAAGGAAATGGCGTTCTCGTTTACATGCGGCAAGAAGGCCGCGGCATCGGATTGGCTGCGAAGATTCACGCCTACAAATTGCAAGAGGAAGGGCTCGACACGGTCGAAGCCAATGCCAAGCTGGGTTATCCGAGCGATCTGCGCGATTACGGCCTGGGCGCGCAAATCCTTTTCGATCTTGGCGTCCGTAAGTTCCGTTTCCTGACGAACAATCCGAAGAAGGTGGTTGGGCTGGAAGGTTACGGCATGCAAATGGTCGAGCAGGTGCCAATTCGCGCTGAAGCCAACCCGCACAACGAGAAATATCTCGAGACAAAAAAAGTAAAGCTTGGACATCTGCTTTAGCACTCATCTTCTCTAGCCCCCAAATGCTCTTCGGGATGTCGGCTGCAACAGCGATGACGCGAGTCCAAGGGCATCGTTCGCACATCTGCTGGCCGGCAACGGGTCCGATCGTTACAAGGTCGCACCCGCCTTTGGTCGTTGCGGCGACCTATGGCGCAGCAAGCAGCGACGTGGCTACATGGGGGCGCAGCGAAAATCTGCCGGCCAGATACGCCCGTTTTCAGCGGAAGTTTCGATTAAGGTGGTAGCTCGACTGAAATTACGCAGGCACATTACGTTCACGGTTGGTCGGTTTGGCGCAGGCACCCGATCGGCGGGCGGAATAAACCTACGGCTATGCAAAAATTCCTATACGAAAACGATGGTTCCGCTGCCCGATGGCCCGTGATCACTGCAAGCTCATTCATATTGCTCGGGTTGGTATCGGGTTCCGTTTCGCCGCACTGGATTCTTAACTCTCACAACCAATGCTGCGAGGGGAATCTCAACGCTACTGTAGCCGCCCGCCCGCGACAGATTTGACTCCTCAAACTTTGTGCCGACTTTCTCGATTCGTTATTTTCCTGGCTTCAAAACAGCTTCCATTCGATGAAACGTTCTCTTCCGTTCCTGATTGTTATTGTAGTGGCAGCAGTTGCCATCGGCGGCGGGGTTGCCCTCTATCGCGCGAAGCGGCCACGCAGCTTGACCATTCCGAAAGAGCGCATCGCATCGGCCACGACTGAAACCGGAGGAGTCCACATCCTCGGCCCAGCCAATGCGCCGGTTACGCTCGAAGAGTTCGGCGATTTTCAATGTCCACCATGCGGCAAGCTTTCCGAGCCGATTAACCAGCTTCAGCACGAGTACGGCCACCAGGTTCGCTTGATCTTTAGGAATTTCCCGCTGATCAATCATCAGCACGCGCGTGAAGCGGCTTATGCAGCGGAAGCCGCTGGGTTACAAGACAGCTTCTGGCAAATGCACGACCTGCTTTACAAAGAGCAAGCAGTTTGGAGTAACTCAACCGACGCCCGGGCTCTCTTTAGTGCTTATGCGGGATACATCGGGCTCAATATAGAGCGCTTCAAGATCGACATAGATAGCGACAAAGTGAAAGAGCGGGTGGCGGCCGATCAAAAGCAAGGGGTTTCGCTCGGGGTGAAGAATACGCCGACGATTTTTCTGAACAATAAGGAGATCGATCCGAAAAACCTAAATCCAACCGATCTGCATGCCGCTATTGACGCATCTGTGAAAAACGCGAAACCGTCTTCTTAAACGACATGGCGAAAGAAAACGCGAGTACAAGATCGACAACGAAACGGGCGCGATTTCCGACGATCCTTTACACAATTGCGGCTCTTATCTGTTTGGTCGGGCTGGCGGAGGCGACTTATCTCACAGTCATGAACCTGACTGGCGAAACGGCCGTTTGCGGCGGGTCAGCGAGCTGCTTTGAGGTACTGGGCAGCAAGTACGCCAAGATCGCCGGCATTCCCGTGGCGGGTCTTGGTGCCTTCGCGTATTTCAGCGCATTTACTTTTGCGACGTTCGCCGCGTTCGGCTACAGACGCGCGCGAACGCTTTTCGCCCTAACGATCAGCGCAATGTTTCTCGCCACGCTTTGGCTCTTATTCGTGCAAGCGTTCCTGCTTCACGCATTTTGCCGTTACTGCCTCTTTTCGGCGGCCATGATTTTTTTGCTGGCCGGCATTGTCGTCTCACAGCCAGCCTCGGATTGATCCAACAAACGGCAGTCAGCTTTGCATTCGACTGCCTGTTGCTGGCTTCGCGGTATTGGTTGATTGATTACCGCAGCAATGGTCAAGATCGCTCCGCCTCGTCCACGGGCCGCCGGCCCATCACGCACATTTGCAATCGTCGCCAGCCAATTCAATGCGCTCTACGTCAATGGATTAATCGAGCACGCAAGAAAGGAATTGCACACTCTGGCTCCCCGCGTCGCCGTTACCCTTCACCGAGTGCCCGGTGCTTTTGAAATTCCAATAGTCGTTCGTGAGCTTGCTTCTCAAAAAAATGTGGATGCGATCATCGCACTCGGCGTGATTTTACAAGGCGAGACGAGTCACGCCGAAAATCTCTCTCTCTCGGTCACAGACGCATTACAACGCATCGCGCTCGATCATGGGGTGCCGGTGATTCATGCCGTGCTCAGTTTCGCGAACGAAGACCAGGCACACGAACGTTGCCTCGGCAGCAACATCAACCGCGGGACGGAAGCGGCGCGCACAGCCGTCGAAATCGCGAACACCCTCGCAAAACTCCGCGCCTGATCATGGGGAAACGCCGAAAAGCACGCGAGGCTGCCGTTCAATTTCATTTCTGGCGCGACCTTCAACACGGTGAAGCACCAGAACGGATCGACGATTTTTGGGACTTTTGTCCAGCCGCGCCGCGCGTGCGCGACTTTGCCCAACCGCTTATCGAGGGGATGATCAAACACTTGCCGGAAATCGACGACCGCATTCGCAAGTACTGCGAGAATTACGAGTTCCGCCGCATCTCGGCTGTGGATCGAAATGTTCTGCGGCTCGCGATTTATGAGATGCTCTACCGCGACGACATCCCGCCGGTGGTCTCCATCAATGAAGCAATCGAACTCGCGAAAACCTTTGGCGGGGGTGACTCCGGTCGTTTTGTAAACGGCATTCTCGACCGAGTCAGAAAAGATTTGAACCGGCCTGCTCGCGAGCCAGTCTCTTCTGCACAAAAAGAACGACAGGAATAGCAGGATTTCTGTAGCTGCGGACTGTAACCGCCGAAAATGTGGCGCAAGTTTGGGACTTGAGCTGGCGAAGAATCGGTTCGGAATCGGAATGAAATTTTTTGAAGCGCTCGCGCAAACGTTCGCAAACAAGCCAATTGACTGGGACGAGCTCGAGGAAGCGCTTATCCGTGCGGATCTCGGCGTTGCGATGACCACGCGCATCATCGATCGGTTGCGCGAGCATGAGGCATGGTCATTGCTCGGCATCAACAACGTTCTTAAGGTCGCGCGTCAGGAGATCTTGAGTGTCCTGCCAAAAGATTTGCCTCCAATTACCACGCTGCCGGAAAAACCGAAGGTAATCCTGATCGTCGGCGTCAACGGCACCGGAAAGACAACATCTACCGCCAAGCTGGCCGATTATCTCAAAAAGGATCGACGTCGTGTGGTGCTGGCAGCCGCCGACACGTTTCGCGCGGCAGCAATCGAGCAACTCGGAATTTGGGCCCAGCGTCTCGGCGTCGAGATGATTCGCGGCCAATACGGCGCTGATCCAGCCGCGCTTTGTTACGACGCGTATCAAGCCGCCGCGAAGCAGAAGATCGATTTCCTGCTTTGCGATACAGCTGGACGTTTGCACACGAAAAGGAATCTCATGGCGGAATTGCAAAAGGTGAAGCGCACTTTGGCGAAGCAAGATCCTGATGCCCCGCACGAAATCTTGCTTGTGGTCGATGCAACCACCGGCGGCAACGCACTCAGCCAAGCACGCGAATTCAAAAATGCAATCGGCGTCACCGGCCTCATCGTGACCAAACTCGACGGCAGCGGCAAAGGCGGGATCGTCGTCGCGATTCGGCATGAGCTTGGAATTCCGACGCGATTTGTTGGCACTGGCGAAAAAATCGACGACTTCGCGCCGTTCGACGCGCACGAATTTGTCGCGAAGATTTTGTAGCTGAAGTTCAATACTGTGGGAGAAGCAATCAAAGAAACCTTCGTACCGGAGGACAGCGTCGCTCCGGTCGGGGCGACGGGACTACGCGGCTTTCTCGCGAAATTCACCGTCCTCAAGGGAGCGGAACGCGAGTTGTGGCTCACGTTCTTGATAAAGCTCCTGATCATCTCCGCCTATTCGGTCACAAATAAGACGCTGATTTTATGGCTTTCGTCAGACCTCGGCTTCAGCGATCAAGCAGCGGGAGCTTTGATCGGATGGGTTTGGGCGCCGGCGATGACCGTGTTCACGTTATTGGCGGGCTCGCTTACCGACGCGCTCGGTCTTCGCCGAACTTTTTTTCTCGGTGTCATTATCTGTCTGATTGCCCGCGCCGTCATGGTATTTACGACGATAAAATGGCTCGCGCTTGCGGGCGGACTGTTTCCCTTAGTCATCGGGGAAGCACTAGGTACGCCGGTGCTGATCGCCGCCGCGCGGCGATATTCGACTACGCGACAACGCTCGATCTCCTTCTCGATGATCTACATGGTGATGAACGTTGGCTATCTGATCGCTGGCAGCATTTTCGACTACGTGCGCCATTCGTTAGGCGAGTATGGCTACTTAAATCTCCTTGGATTGCACATAACAACTTACCGGACACTATTCCTGGTAAGCCTCGGTTTCGAGCTGCTGCTGCTTCCGACGATTTATTTTCTGCGTAGAGGAGCGGAAGCGACAGACCAAGGCGTTAAGTTCACGGCGGAGCCAGTGCTATACGCTACCGGTGCGTTCTGGGAGCGCATCTGGCTAACAATCCGCGACACTGCCCTCGATACCGTCAGATTATTTAAGCGGCTACTCAGTCAGTCCGGTTTTTACCGGCTCCTCGCTTTTCTTCTCTTGATCGGATTTCTGAAGCTCATCTTCCTGCAAATGGACTACGTGTTTCCTAAATTCGGCATCCGCGAGCTAGGAAATGGCGCTCCGATCGGTCACCTCTCGAATATCAATTACATTCTCATCATCATTCTGGTGCCAATCATTGGCGCGCTCACGCAAAAATATTCGGCCTACAGAATGGTGGTCGTAGGCGGAGCGATTTGCGCCGCGTCTGTTTTTGTTATGGCCTTGCCGACTCCGTGGTTTCAACGATCGGCCCAAGGTTTCATTGGGCAATGGATCGGTCACGGTTATCTGGGAGTACAGGGAAGTATTCACCCCTACTACCTGATGATCGCGATCTACATATCGATCTTCTCAATCGGCGAAGCTTTCTACTCACCCCGCGTCTACGAGTACGCAGCCGCAATTGCTCCAAAAGGTCAGGAGGCGTCCTATGGCGCGCTATCCTACATTCCATTTCTAATCGGAAAACTGCTCGTCGGAAGCGGGGGATGGTTACTAGCTGCCTTTTGTCCCGCACACGGTCCGCGGCATTCCGGGACGATGTGGTTGATCTTTGCTTTGGCAGCATCGATCGCGCCGATTGGTTTGGTTGCGCTGCGTCGCTACATTCGTGTCCCCGAGGCCGGGCGGCAGAGTGCTGATTGAACCCATCTCATAAATAGGGAATGAGTGCGCTAATGTCCTGGCGGGCGGCTGGCAAGGCGCGACGAAGGAGCATAGCCGGAGCGCTCTGTGACTGAGAAGCAACGCCACCAGCGGTCCGCCAGCCCTTAGCCCGCAGGGTTGCTGGATCTTTAGCAACGCACCCGTTCCTTATTCTCAGACGGCGCGGCCACCCGACTAAGCGCTCGATATGACCGTGCAGCGCAGATCCTGGAGTTAATTCACAGGATGCACGCGACGTTGGCACGGCAGTAATTTTCATACCCATGACATCGGGATTCTCTCCGAATTTTGCAATCGCGTTTTGAGCACGTATGCGGGTCGCGTTGTCAAATCAGGATCGACATCGAACATCTTAACAAGACCAAAAACATCCGTACAATCAGGCGCTGTAACGGTCGATTCCGGCGCTGCAATCACGCTGAAAGAAATTGCCTCTTCTCATTGGTCTGCCTGCTTGCGTGTGCAACCGGGCGAGATCTCCTTGAACCCGCAAATTTTGTTGTTGCGATAAGCTAAAGCGGGTACTTTTTGCCATGATACAATTGCCATCCCGGCCGCAAAGATCTTCGCGCGCGATGCTCCTCTTCTGTGCCTTCGTTTTCGTCGCGCTATGCGGTCTTCTCGTATTTTTGAATCGGGCCGGCGCTCAGAAGGAGGATCAACCTAGCAAACAAGCCACACCTATGACAAATCCATCACCTCACAATCAAAGCAGTTCGAAACCGGCCGCTGAGGAATTGAAAAAGAAACTCACGCCCGAGCAATTTTATGTGACGCAAAAATGCGGCACGGAGCCGCCGTTTCAAAACAGGTATTGGGACAATCATCACGCCGGCATTTATGTCGATGTGGTGAGCGGCGAAGCGCTCTTTAGCTCGCTCGACAAGTTCGACAGCGGCACGGGCTGGCCAAGTTTCACCAAACCGATCGCGAAACAGAGCGTCACGGAGAAATCCGACCGCACACTCGGTATGGAACGCACGGAAGTCCGTTCCACCAAGAGCGAGTCGCATCTCGGTCATGTGTTCCCGGATGGCCCAGCGCCCACAGGCCAACGTTACTGCATTAACTCCGCCGCCCTCCGGTTCATTCCCGTCGAGAAATTAAAGGAGGAAGGTTACGGCGAATACGTCGTGCTCTTCGAGAAAAAGAACTAGCGCTTCATCGGAAGGGTTCTCTACGGCAGAACGGCAGAACCGCCCAACCGACCCATGCTCTGCTTGCGTATTCTTTTACTAAGGGGATCTGATTTGCCGAGGCCGGAGGACTTGCTCGGGTGAGCCGCAATCAAATGAATTGTCGGTAAAGATTTTGTCCATGCAGAGAATCCATCACCCTCCAAAACATTCGTCACATCTGACGTTGTGGCTTGGGTTGCTTGCCGCAACTGCGGTAGTCGCCGCAGTTGTTTTTTACGGCAACAGGCAGGCCGAGCAAAAGAAAGCCGGCATTTTCAATTATTTGAGACCGGTTCCTAGCGACTCCGTTCTGCGCTCGACGCTCAAAGCAGACCAGTATCATGTCGCGCGTGAAAGTGGAACCGAGACTGCCTTTAGCAATGAGTATTGGGACAATCAACGGGCCGGCATTTACGTCGATATCATTACCCGCGATCCGCTTTTTAGTTCCACCGACAAATTTGACGGCGGCACGGGTCGACCGACTTTTACGAAACCGATTTCGCCCGACCGCGTATTTGAACAAAGCGATTCGACTTTCGGCATGCAACGAACGGAGGTCCGCGCAACCAAAAGCAATTCGCATCTCGGCCACGTATTTGCCGATCCAACATCGCCGACTGGACGGCGTTATGCGGTCAATTCGGCCGCTCTTCAATTCATTCCACTGGAAAAAATGGAGGTCGAAGGTTACGGCAAATTTCTCTCGCTATTTCGCAACGTAGCGAGCACGTCGCCCCAACCGAGAGCCGAGACGCGCTAGCAACGCGGCAACGCGTTTCTCGAGCTCGACAACATCGCAACCTATTTTCCGGTTGAAACGGGATTCATTTTCAAAACGTGCGCGCGGTCGAGGCGTGCAATTATCGATCCAGCGCGGTGAAGTTCTCGGGCTCGTCCGTGATCGGGTTGTGGCAAATCGGCGCTTGGCCGCACCATCTTGCAATTAATCCCGCCGACCGACTGGCGAAGAAATCCTTCGCCGCTCTGTATCCGCGTCCGGGAAATTGATGGTGGATCGGCCTCTCCGAGGGCGATGCCAAAATCAAGCAGCGGAGCCGCACTTATTTGGCAACGCGCTTGGAGATCGTGTTCCACCTTGCTCGCGCTCGCGTTGCGTGAAATAGAGAGCGCAACATGTCGATGGTGCGCAACCCCCGAGCGAAATCGCACGAAACTAGCGCGCTCATCGCCGGCATCGCCGCGTTCACGACTTGGGGATTAATCCCCGTTTATTGGAAGCTGCTCAAAGATGTTCCCGCTTCCGAAATTCTCGCGCATCGCTTCGTCTGGACCAGTGTCTTTTTGATCGGACTGTTGAGCTGGCGCCGGCGCTGGCCGGAAGTGAAGAAGACCCTGCAGTCGCGGCGTGCTACGCTTTACTGTCTGAGTAGCGGCTCAGCCGTCGCACTGAATTGGTTCTTTTTCATTTATGCCGTAAACATTGGCCGCATTATCGAAACCAGTCTCGGTTATTTCATGACGCCGCTGGTTAACGTCCTTTTCGGCGCCGTGTTTTTACGCGAACGACTCACGCGTCTGCAAATGGCGTCCGTCGCGCTCGCTACCATCGCCGTGCTCTATCTCACATTTGGCTACGGATATTTCCCATGGATTGCCTTAGTCCTGTGCACGACTTTTGGTCTCTACGGATTGTTGCGGAAAAAATCCGGCACGGCGGCCATCCCAGGATTATTTCTCGAAACCGCCTTACTCGTCCCAATCGCGACTGGATACTTATTTGTCCTAAAAGCGAACGGCACGCTGATTTTCGATCGGGGCGGTTGGTTGTTATCGATCTTGTTGGCGAGTACCGGAATCGTCACGGCCGTGCCGCTTTTCTGGTTCGGATTTGCCGCACGTCACCTTCGGCTAACGACTATCGGTTTTCTGCAATATCTCTCTCCTACGGGCTCCTTCTTCCTTGGTGTATTTCTGTATCACGAGCCGTTCACGCGCGGTCATCTCATCACCTTCGTTTTGACGTGGATCGCGCTCGTCATTTTCACCGGCGAAGCCGTTATGCGCTGGCGGTCAGCGCGCGTGCGCGAAGTTGCCGAAGGCGCTTTCGCGGCGTCTGCTCTCGATTGAAGCGCGCTCGCGCACGCCTTACATTGCGAGGATCGAGAATGAATAAAGAGAACTTCGATTACGCGATCGAAAACACGCAGGTGATTCTCGCGCCCGAGCAAAAGATCGCCACCTTCGGTGGCACCAGTTTTCATTTTTATTTGATTTCGGAATTAATGGACCGCGCAAACGAAGTGCGCGTGCGCAACGGGAAAATTCAGGCGGACCGGCCGCAAATTCTCACGCCGGAACATTTCAGCCGGTTATTGCTCGAAGGATTTGGCGAAAAAGCGCAGCGTTATGTCGATCAGCTGCGCGAGCACGCGCGCAACACAGCCGTGCTCCGTTACGGTTTTCAATTTCGCAAGACCGATGTGACCGAGCGTATGTTTCACGATCCTATCGAGGCAGTGGTCGCCCGCACCAAATCGCAAGTCGAAGACCAGCAGGAACCGCTCAGCGCCGTCATCCAAGGCGTAGACGATGCCTGGGAAGTTTGCCTGCTCAAGTTCACCATCGACATGATCGAACGCTCGGCTGGTGGAAACATCGGCGATTTTCGCAAGCGCGGATTAATTTAATCGCCGCGCGACGGCTGTAGTTTGAGCGCGCCTCGCCGATCAATTCCACGCTGCGAAACCGGCAAGAGCAATCGCGACTTAGGCACTTGCGCTCGCCAAATTCGAGATCAAGTGGTTCGCTTCACCATATGCGATTGTTCAGGCGGTGCCATCAGCGCGAGCCCGCGTTCATGGCGACGAAGCGAAAATTGCTGTTTTCCCTGATTCTGTTGATCGAGGCGTTGGTTATTGCCTTCGCCCTGATGCAGCGGTCCCCTCCCTCTGGCGACGACTACTCCTACCTTTACCAAGCGAAGCTCTTCGCGTCAGGAAAAATGTACGCGGAGGATCCTCTCTACGATGAGGCCAATCCCCTGAACGACTGCGTCGCGACGGGTTGTATGGCAGACTATCATGGACGCCGGTTTTCAAAGTATCCGCCGGGCTGGCCTGCTTTCCTTGCACTTGGTGTGCGGCTCGGAGTCCCGTGGCTCATTGATCCGGTACTTGGTGCCGTCCTTGTATTTCTCATTCTGCGATATGTGGAGCAGCAGATGGGGAAGAACCTGGTGAAAGTCGCTGGGATCTTGCTGATCCTTTGTCTTTTCTTCTGTTACTACGCAGCCTCGCTTCGTGCTCACATCGCGACCGCGCTATTTGTGTTTGCCGCCTTCGTCTCCTACGACGCTGCGCAGCAGCCGCAGCGCCCTGGATGTTCACGATTGCTGCTTTTCAGTGCCGGAGCTCTTCTTGGCTATTCATCCATGATCCGTTACATCGACTGGGTTCCGCTGGCTGCCTGGATCGGGGTCAGCCTGGTGCGACGCAAGATGTTCGCCGAACTGACATTCTTCGGAGTTGGGTTTGGGCTTCTAGCCAGTGGCAACCTGCTGTACGATACCCTTCTCACAGGCGATCCGCTCCAGATGCCTACAACAGTAAACAATTCACCCGGCACCGTTGCCGACCATCTTATAGTCTCATGGATTGGATTCCCAAAGACCGGTGTGCGACTGGGAAATCTCCTTTGGGTTTTCCCCCCTGCCCTCCTGCCGGTCGTGCTCTGGAAGCGCTATCACGCTTCACCCAAGGTCAAGATGTACCTCGCGTTATTCTTGATGGACATAGGGGTATACTTCTTCTATCCGGCCGCTGCGGGTGGTCCCGGTCCACGCTACCTCCTAGCCTATTTTCCATTCCTGGTTCTCGCTGTCGTCGATCTCTACGGGTGGATCCATCAGGATTGTGCATCTGGCGCCAGCCGCCTATGGAAGTTTGCTATCGTTCTCCAGATCGTCGGCAGCATATCCTTCGCGATGAAAGACGCCTATACCAGCTACTGGCGGCGAGACCTTGAGCGAACAGCGCGGCAAGCCGGAGATGGGAAGAAGATAGTTTTGCTCAGAACCGGGACTTACCCTTCCTGGAACGCCGGCGATCTAACTCGGAATCCGCCTGTGATGTCGTCGGCCAGCAGCTTGTACTTCGCTTTGTGCGACCAGCCCCAGCGAGATGCGCTTCTGAAACGATTTCCGGGACGGAAGGTCTTTGTTTACCAATATCCGGGTCGTTTGTATCGGCTGCCCGATAGCAAGTAACTCCGGCCTAGCTGGCATGAGAAGAAACTCTTAATCCCTGGGTTGCAGGTTCGATTCCTGCACGGTGCAAAAATTCCTCCTTGCCGCATGCAAGATCGACAATTCACTCTGGGCTCAAATTTCCTTAAAGCGCGCGCTCATGAAAGTTTCTGTGGTCATTCCCTGCTTTAACGAACGAGGAACGATCGAGCAGATCGTCGGGACAGTGCATGTGCGCCCATGGACGATATCGAGATCATCGTCGTCGATGATGGCTCAACGGACGCAACGCCCTGCGCCCTTCCCCCGATTACGAGGCTGACATCGCTGAAACACTGAGATTTCTTCTGACTTCCGTTCTGAAACAGCTCAGTTCCGCGCGTTATGTTGACGGATGTTACTCGTGATCAAGTATATCAAGTATATGAGGCGGGGGCGGGAATCGAACCCGCGAATAGAGGTTTTGCAGACCTCGGCCTTACCACTTGGCTACCCCGCCGCGTTGCGCGAGAACGAAACTATCGAATGCAAGCCGAGGCTGTCAATTTGGTTACCGCGACTATCGCAGCGGGAGTGATGGAGTAGTGGAGTTCTGGAATTGCGCGTTGGACGTTGGACATTGGACATTGGACGTTGGCTTCCTTAATGACCTCTCGTTCTTCCGAATTATTTCGCGCTGCCGAAAAACGCATCCCCGGCGGAGTAAACTCGCCGGTGCGCGCCTTTCGCAATGTCGGTGGCGAGCCCTTTTTCGTTGCTCACGCCGACGGCGCCCGAATCTACGACGTCGATGGAAACGAATACATCGACTACGTCGGCAGCTGGGGAGCGGCGATTCTCGGTCATGCGCCGAAGGTGATTGTCGATGTTGTACGTGAAGCCGCGCGGCGCGGCCTCAGTTTCGGAATTCCGAATCCGCTCGAAGTGGAGATGGCAGAGCTGATCTGCAAATGGATGCCGTCCATCGAAAAAGTGCGGATGGTAAACAGCGGCACCGAAGCGACCATGTCATGCATTCGGCTGGCGCGCGCTTTCACTGGGCGCGACAAGATCATTAAGTTCGATGGTTGTTATCACGGACACGTCGATGCGTTGCTGGTGAAAACTGGCAGCGGCGCGCTAACTCACGGCCAGCCGGACAGCGCCGGTGTCCCACAATCATTTGTCGATCTAACAATTTCGCTACCGTTCAATGATATCGATCTTGTGCGGAAAGCGTTCCGCGAAAATAAAAACGAGATCGCAGCGGTAATTCTCGAACCAATTCCGGCGAACGCCGGCTTGTATTTCCCGCGTGAAAATTTCCTGTCGATCTTGCGCGACGAATGCACAAAACAGGGCGCGCTTTTGATTTTCGATGAAGTGATCACCGGCTTTCGGGTCGCCCCCGGCGGCGCCCAGGAAATTTATGGAATCAAGCCAGACCTGACCGCGCTCGGAAAAATAATTGGCGGAGGATTGCCAGTCGGAGCGTTCGGCGGCCGCGCCGAAATCATGAATCAACTTTCGCCGAACGGCCCAGTTTACCAGGCTGGGACACTATCTGGAAATCCGCTCGCGATGGCGGCAGGCCTGGCACAATTGCGAGAGCTGGAACGAATCAACGGCTGGAAGTTGCTCGAAGAACGCGGCGCGCAATTCGAAAAGGCAGTGCGCGACTCGTTAACCGAGGCGAAGATAGAAACGACGACATTTCACCGCGCTGGCTCGATGTTTTGTTTGTTTTTCGCGCCCGGCCCGATTGTCGATCTTGCGAGCGCGAAGCGTAGCAATTTGAAAGCGTTCGCGAAGTTTTTTCACGCTTGTCTGAAAGGCGGGGTTAATTTCGCGCCGTCACAATTCGAAACCGGTTTCATTTCAACTGCGCATACGGAAAGAGACATCGAGCAGACTATTAGGACCTTGCGGAAAGTAATCGCAGAGCTGTAGGTGGATCGGCCGCTCTGCGGGCGATGCTAACTAATTGCGGCTTCGCCGCTTGATTTTAACATCGAGCAAGGGACTGCTCGATCCACCACTTAAAGTCTTTGCGCTGCCCCGCCGCTTGGACTAGGAACTGCCGCTGTGAGTGCAAACTCGCGAATTCGCGCGGTCGCAAAATTCTTTTTCGAAGGCGAGCAGAAATTTTTTGTCAAAGGCGTCACCTACGGCCCATTCAAGCCTGACGCCGAGGGAAATTATTTCGGGCGGCCGAAGCAGGTCGATGTCGATCTTGCACTCATGCGCGAGACTGGGCTCAACCTCGTCCGCGTTTATCACGCGCCGCCGCGGTGGTTTCTCGATTGTTGCGCAGCGGCCGGGATGCGTGTGCTCATCACGCTGCCGTGGGCGAAACATGTCGAGTTTTTGCGAGAAAAAAAAGCACGCGACGAGATTGGGCATGCGGTGCGCGAGGCGGTGCGCGAACATAGCGGTCATCCGGCGGTCTTCGGTTATCTGGTTGGAAATGAAATCGCCAGTACGATGGTGCGCTGGCTCGGGGTGCGCCGCGTAACCGAGTTTGTCGAACATTTGGTTCGAATCGGTCGTGCAATCGATCCGGACGTTCTCTTTTCTTACGCGACTTATCCTCCGACCGAATATCTCCTGCCGCAGAATGTCGACTTTTTTTGCTTCAACGTTTATCTGCACAATCAGCGCGAGTTCGAAAAATATTTGCTTCGCTTGCAAAATTTAACCGAGGAAAAACCGCTCATCCTTGGGGAGTTCGGCATGGACACGATTCGTCATTCGCAGGATGAGCAGGCGGCAATGCTCGGTTGGCACATTGACAGCGTGGTCAAATGCGGTCTCGCCGGCACCATTTTCTTTTCCTGGACGGACGAGTGGTTCACCGGCGAGCAAGAGATCACGGACTGGGCATTTGGCATCGTCGCGCGCGATCGACAGCCGAAGAAGGCGTTTTACACCCTTCGCGAAAAACTTGGCCGCGAAAATTCCATTTTACCGCATCGCCCACTGGCGAAAACGCCGCCCGTCTCGGTGATTGTCTGTTCTTACAATGGCGGAAAAACGCTGGCCGGGTGTCTCGACTCGTTAGGCAAACTCAATTATCCGGATTACGAAATCATTTTAGTCGATGACGGATCGACTGACGACACCGCCTATATCGCCGCGCAATTTCCGAACGTCCACTACATTCATCAAAGCAATCATGGCTTGAGTCACGCGCGCAACACCGGCGCGGCCGCTGCGCGAGGCGAAGTATTGGCCTACACAGACTCCGATTGCATGGCCGACGCCGACTGGCTCTATTATTTAATTGGGACGCTAACAAGCGGTGATTACGCGGGCGTCGGCGGACCGAACATCACGCCGCCGTCCGAAAACTGGATTCAAGCTTGCGTTGCAGCTGCGCCTGGCGGGCCGAGTCACGTGTTGCTTACGGACACGGTCGCGGAGCACATTCCCGGTTGCAACATGGCCTTCTATAAATGGGCCTTTGAAAATATCGGCGGCTTCGATCCCGAATATCGTAAAGCTGGCGACGATGTCGATTTTTGCTGGCGATTGCAACAAGCGGGTTGCGTAATAGCCTTCAGCCCGACGGCAATGGTTTGGCACCATCGGCGTTTTACGCTGCAGGCATTTTTCAAACAACAGGATGGCTACGGCGAGGCCGAATCTCTCTTGCGCTTTAAACACCTGATTTTTTTTGGCCCCACCGGGACCGCGAAATGGCGTGGCCAGATTTATGGCGCGCCGCGGTTCAATTGGTTTCTTAATCGTCCCATCGTTTACCACGGCATTTTCGGCGAAGGCCTCTTCCAATCCATTTATCCAACGCCGCAATCCGAGATCGCCGCATACTTGGGCAGCATCGAATGGTTCGCTCTCACGATTTTTCTTTTTGGGTTGGGAATTTTTCTTCCGTCACTGCGCATCGTTCCCTACCTGATGTTCGGCGGAACTCTTTGCGTCGCGCTTTCCTACATGGTGCGTGCTCGGGTAGAGCCGCGCTTCGACACGGTCCAGACGCGGTTGCTCGTGATGTTTCTCGCCTTTGTCCAACCGCTTGTCCGTGGCTGGTCTCGTTATTTTACCTGGCTCCATTTTAAACGCACGCCGAGCAGCGTGATCAGAGCGCACGAGCGTCTGCCCACGACCTCGAAGGTTACTGATAGTTTAGGACGCCGAGTTTTTTGGAGCGAACAAGGGCGAGACCGGCACTATTTGTTAGGCGCGATCTTTCAATTGCTCGAAGAAGAAGGCTGGCGTTACTCGACTGACAGCGGCTGGAATGAATGGGACATTCAAATCTATGGGAACTTTTGGTGGAGCGTCGTGCTCCAAACGGTGACCGAATACCACGGCGGACCGAAATGTCTCACCCGCGTAAGGCTTCGTTATCGTTTCGTCACCACCACGGTCATTCTCAATCTCGTCGCTCTAAGTCTTTTGATTTACCGGCAAGTAAATATTCCGCATGTCGATCTTTGGTTCATCATTCCCTATTTGCTCTTCCTCGGTTTTCTGGCGAACCGTGCACGCGCTCTGAAGTCGCGCGTGGCCGAGCTTGTCGATCTTGCGGCACATCGCGCGGGTCTACAGCGCGTCTTGCGCCACGCCCGGAGTGGCAAGCGAGAATCGGGCACAGAAATTGAAGTTCCGATGAATGTTGATCCGGCCGCGCGCATTTGAACGTGAAAAGATGATGGCGACAGCTCGCCCGAGCCGTTCGAATGGCGCGCCCGGCGGTTGCGCCCTCCCAAGTCAAAATCCGGTCGAATGCATTGCCTCCGCGAAATCGTTAGGCATAGGCGCCTCGAACGTTCTCCATTCGGCCGTGCGCGGATGGCGAAAGCCCAGTTTCCAGGCGTGCAGCATCTGGCGCGGGATTTTGCCCGTCAATTTCGGCGCATAAACTTTGTCGCCGAGAACCGGATGGCCGAGATGGTGAAGATGAACGCGAATTTGATGTGTGCGCCCGCTGTGCAATTTGCATTCCACCAGACTCGCTTGTTCCGACGAACGCAACACGCGATACTCAGTTCGAGCTGCTCGACCGCGCTCCGACGTCACGCTCATTCGTTGTCGATGGACACGGTGGCGCCCGATCTTTTCCTCGATCACGCCTGCGCTTCTGCTCAATTTTCCCGAAACCAAAGCGAGATAAATTTTTTCGACGACGCGCTCAGCGAATTGGATCGACAAGCCGCGATGCGACTCATCGTTTTTGGCCACGACCAGGCAACCGCTCGTGTCCTTGTCGAGGCGATGCACAATTCCCGGACGTTCTTTGCCGCCAATCCCTGACAGTTTCGGACAATGGTGGAGCAACGCATTCACTAGCGTGTGCTCGCGATGCCCCGCGGCCGGATGCACCACCAGCCCCGCCGGTTTGTTAATGACGATCAGATCGTCGTCTTCAAAAAGAATATCGAGCAGAATTGCCTCCGGTTGATTGTCGATCTTTTCAGGTGGCGGCTCGGTTACATCGATAATATCGCCGGCACGGAGAATATGACGCGGCCGTGCTGTCTTACCGTTCAGCCTAACAGATCCATCGCGAATCAATTGCTGAAAGCGTGAACGTGAATACTGCGGAAGTTCCATGGCAAGGAAGCGATCGAGCCGAAGGGACGCTGATACTTTTGGAACAATCAATTGCATCAATTTTGGCTTTTAATCTAACACGCAGAGCTGGGCCCGGGCATAGGCTTCCAGGCTGTGGGCCGGCCGGCAGACATTCTAATTCTAGCAGGCGAAACGCCTGCTCGCCCCAAAGATGAGAAGTCTATGCTCCGACGCGCGTTTCATTGCTCGGCTGGTTGTCGATGTTACAATCGCATCGAATGGCTATTGAGAACGCGATTTTGCAAAGCTGCCCCGCGTGCGGCATTTCCATCGACACGACCGATGCCGAGCCGCTCGCTCGCATTGCTTGCCCTAAGTGTGGTGAAAAAGTGCGCGTCGAGCGTTCGTTCAACAATTTCGTTTTGCTCGAAACGCTCGGGATCGGCGGCATGGGCACTGTTTACAAAGCGCGCGACACGTTGCTCGACCGCTTTGTTGCGCTCAAGTTGCTGCGCAAAGACATCGAGGGCGGTATTGATCATGCGGCACAGCTGCAGCACGAAGCTCGCGTAGCCGCATCCATCAATCACCCAAACGTGGTGCAGGTTTTTTCGTCCGGCACGGACCACGGCCAATTCTATCTGGTGATGGAATTGGTCGAGGGCGGAAGCCTCGATGATTTGATCGAGCAGCATAGCCGTTTGCCCGAAGAACAGGTGCTGGAGGCTGGCATTCAAGTCGCAAAAGGCCTGCGGGCCGCGCACGCGAAAGGCCTGATTCATCGCGACGTGAAACCGGCAAATATTCTCTTTGCTGATGAACACATAGCCAAAGTCAGCGATTTTGGGTTGGCCGGCGTGGCTGCAGAAATCCGCGGTGAGGTTTGGGGCACGCCTTACTATGTCGCACCGGAACCGTTAAACAATCGGCCCGAGGATTTTCGAAGCGACATCTACAGCCTGGGCGCTGCTCTTTTCCATGCCGTCGCGGGCAAGGCGCCCATCGAAGGGGAAACCAATTCCGCGACCGAATTGCGCAAGCTCAAAAGTCAACCGCTCGACCTGTCCGTGATTGCCCCGGATGTATCCGCTGCGACCGCGCGGATTTTCAATCGCATGATTGCGCCAGATCCGGCAAATCGGTTCGCCTCGTACGATCAACTCTTAGCCGAACTGGAGGGAGCCTACAAAAAGCTGACCGGAAAAGAGGCGATCGACGCGGTCACTGTCAAGCGCCGAACAAGGCGGATCATCGTGGCCGCGGCGGCCGTTTTGCTCGCGGTCGCAGTCGGCATTTCTGTTTTTGTCCGCAAAACAGAAAAGCAAATAGCAGTTGTATCGTCGGCAATTCCCTTAGCGGAACTCGAAAAAGAGGCAGCGGAAGCGCGTCACCAGATGGTTCTCAACCATTACAACGTAGCCGGCGCGGCCTTCGCCCATATCGCCAATGAAGCACGAAACAGGCAGCCGCTTGGCGATTGGTCGCGACTGCAGCAGGGCCTCGCCGCAATGATTGGCCGGGACGATGCCCACGCGCGCGACGCGTTTCAAATCGTGGAGAAAAACGGGCAGACCGGTTTCGCGAAGGACGATGTCGATCTTGTGAATTTTTTTACCGTCACTGCTCGGACGCTTTTGGCGCCCGGTAACGTTTCGGCGAGCAACGCGGTGAAGGACATGGCCTCGTTTGAGGCCTTTGCGCTTCTGCCTTTCGGATTGAAAGATATTAGTCAGGCCGATGTTCGCGATGCCGCGTCGTTGCTCGAACAATTCGTAAACGCCCGGCCCGGCGGAAAATTCGCATGGATCGCGGAGCTGAAACCGATCGCTCAAAAGTATCTGGAGGATTGCCGGGTCTATTTAAGTTGGAAAACTGAGGCGACCGGGGCAGGCAATGCGGCGGCGGCGGAGAAACTGAGGACAATCAGGAAACAACTAAAAACGCGCAGCGCAATTTCCGACGCGATTGCGAGGGAAGAAAAACGACTCGGTCCGATGATAGGCTTGCCGACTGGAACACCGTCCCAACCGGCACAGAACAAGCCTCAAGAAGCAGCGCAAAAAAAGACGCAGTGGATAGCCTACTGGAAAAAGAAACTAATCGACGATCTGAACCGCAAACAGTTTTCGGGCGCAATTTCGGATACAAGTGGCACGGAATATATAGGTGTCGCCAGCGCGGACAATCAAAGTTTCGCGTTGAAACTGCCGTACGGCATCGCCCGAGTGCCCTGGAACAACCTTGCCCCGAAGACGCTCCTTGCGATTTCCACTTCGTTTGTTCAACCGAACGCGCCTGACGCAGCGGATCGACAATGGCTATGTGCCGCATTCGCCAAGGCAACCGGTCAGACTGAAGAAGCGCGAAAATTGGCGGAAGAAGCCGCGAAGGCGAAACCCCAGTATCGCGACCAGATCGACTTGTTAGTGCCGGCGCAACCTGCGAACCCCCCTCGTTAGACGCGTTTGAACGATCCAACATGTGAATTGTCGATTAGTAGTTACGCGACGTTTCGTTGCAGCCCCTGTTTACATGACTTTTCTCGATGCTAAATTTGGCAAGAACAGTCAAGCATCAGAGCTGCAATTGCAGATGGAACAGAACCCACCACCTTTTCCTTCACCGGAAGAATTGAAAGCGAAGATTACGGAGTTCATGAAATCCAACTTCGGCGATCGCGTCTCGGTTGCGACGTTTACTCAACCAGAGCCGGCGGAGGCACCGACTGATGAAAAGCCGGTCGAAACCGACAGCGACGAGTTTGAGTTCAATTTTCTGCCGCGGGATATCAAGGCGCATCTCGATCGGTTCGTAATTAAACAGGATGAAGCGAAAAAGGTGCTCTCAATCGCGGTATGCGATCATTACAATCACGCCAAATTTTTGCGGCAGCTCGAAAAGGAAAATCCGAAACGGGCGGAGGAAACCGAGTATGCGAAGCAAAACGTAATTTTGGTCGGACCGACCGGCGTCGGAAAAACTTATCTGATTAAGCACATCGCCGATTTAATCAAAGTACCGTTCGTGAAAGCGGACGCGACCAAGTTTAGCGAGACCGGTTACGTGGGCGGCGACGTGGAGGATCTCGTGCGCGAGCTGGTGCACAAAGCGAATGGCAATGTGAATCTGGCGCAATTCGGCATCATTTATATCGACGAGATCGACAAGATTGCTTCGACCGGAAATTTGATCGGGCGTGACGTGAGCGGGCGCGGCGTGCAGACCACGTTGCTCAAATTGATGGAGGAAACCGAAGTGCCGGTGCGGAGCATGAACGACATTCAAGCGCAGTTGCAGGCGGCATTCGAATTTCAGAAGCGCGGCAAAGCAAAACGCGAAACGATAAACACGCGCCACATTCTTTTTGTCGTCAGCGGCGCGTTTGAAAAACTGAAAGAGCAAGTCGCGAGGCGGGTGCGGCAGGGCCGGATCGGATTTAGTGCCCAGCCGGTGCAGGTGATGGACAACGAACTTTTTCAACACGTCACCACGCATGATTTTGTCGAGTACGGTTTCGAACCGGAATTTATCGGTCGTTTGCCCGTGCGCGTGGTCTGCGAGGATCTTGATGCCGACGATTTGTTTAAGATCATGAAGTTTTCAGAGGGCAGTTTGCTTCGGCAATATGAACGGGCTTTCCGCGCTTACGGGATCGAGATCAGTTTTGAGGACGAAGCGTTGCGCCTGATTGCTGAGGAGGCGTCGAAAGAAAAGACGGGCGCTCGCGGCTTGCTTACCGTTTTTGAAAAATTGTTCCGCGATTACAAATATTACCTGGCGGGATCCGGTTTGAGCCAGATGCGGGTGACTGTCGATCTTGTGCGCGAGCCGAAGCGCGTGCTCGAGCGTCTCATGGCCGAAGGGCAGAGGCAGGAAGCGGTCACGCTCGAAGGCAGTACGCGCCAGTTTGCCGACAAATTCAAGGCCGAACATGGGATCGAAATCGTTTTTGACGAGGCCGCGGTGCGACGTTTGCTCCAGCGAGCGCAAAGGGAGCGAATGAAGATGGAAGAACTTTGCGCGCATCTCTTCAAAGATTTTCAATTTGGGCTAAGCCTGATCAGCAAAAATACCGGGCAAAGAAAATTTGTTCTCGATGCCGCGGCCGTGGACGCGCCGGACAAGTTTCTGAGCGAGCTCGTCGTACAATCGTATTATTCGGTTGCATCGGGAGAAAAAGCTTGAAAACAGTGTCTCGATGAAACGACAGGGCAGCGCGGCATTGGTAATCGGATTATTGGTCGCCGTGATCCTCGGCTCGCTGCATTCCAGCAGCCGTATTCTTCACCTCGAGACTGCCGTCGCGCAATTTATCTCCTCCTACAGCACAACGACGCGTACGGTCTCGGATAGATGGCAATATGTTTTTATTCTGGTTGGCTCGCTCGGCGTCGCGTTCTTGACTTTGACCAGCGCGCGCCGAGATCGCATCGGCTGGCTGGTCGTTGCCTTGGTGATTGAGCTGATTGCCGTGACGTGGATTTGTTTGCTCTACCGGGTTTTCTTTCAGCCGATGCCGGCTGTTTTCGCAGTCGTCCTGGGTTATGCCGGCACGTTCGCCTTCACCGCCATTACGGCGCGAGGCCGCTCGCTTACGGCGAAATCGCTGTTCGGTGACCGCCTGTCGAAGGAACGAGTGAACCGCGTAATAGCGGGCGATATTCCATTCGAGCCGGAGGCCAAAATTTACGATGCGAGCGTTATCGTTTGCGACGTCGCTAACAAATATGATTTGGCCGACGAATGCCCGCCGGCTGCTTTCGCGCAACTCACGGAAACATTTATTCGGCGTGCGACCGAACTTTTTCTGGACGCCGGCGGTTACATTCAGTCAGCGGATGGTGAAGGCGTGGTTGCGCTTTTTGGATTTCCGGAAGCCGACGCGCATCACGGTGATAAGGCGGTGCGGATTGCTCTCGACTTGCTCGATCGGTTTCGGGAGTTTCGCCAATCGAATAACGGTGAAACCGCGACAAAGGGCGACGTGCACATCGGCGTCAGTTCCGGCACGATGATCATTGCCCCGATGCAAGATGGCAATCGCTCCGGACTCTTGACCAGCGGCGAACCGATTGAGCTGGCGCGGCGATTCTGTGTAGCAAACCGTTTTTACGGCTCGCGAATTCTGATTGGGCCCCGCACTTTCGAGCTGGCCAGTCGATATGTGGTTGCGCGGCCGATTGATTTTCTGAGCGGCGTTAACACGCGTGAGCGGCACGAAATCTACGAGCCGCTGTGGCTGGCCGCCGAAGCGAAGCCGGAGCAGCTTGCCCGACGCGACTCATTTTGGAACGGTGTCGTCCTTTATCGCGAAAAGCGTTGGGCCGAGGCGTATATGGAGTTTCAAAAGGCGCGCGATCCCGACTACAATGAAGAGGATGCGCCGCTGCAGTTGTATCTGCGCCGGCTGGAACCGCTCGCGCTCCATTTGACAATTGAATCGCCGGAGGAGTGAGCGGCCGTTTTGAGAAAGACGGAATACCCGCCCGCTCTCCGAGATTTGATCGCGCAGCTCCGGCAAATGCCGGGGATCGGGCCGCGCTCGGCCGAGCGCATCGCCCTTTGGATGGTGCAGGCGCAGGAAAACCAAGCGGACGAAATCGCACGCACAATTACCGAAACACGACGGGCCATTCATCCGTGCAAATTGTGCGGCTACTTCGCGGCGAACGAACTGTGCGATATCTGCGCCGACCCTTCCCGCGTTGTCGATCTTCTCTGCGTGGTCGAACAACCGACCGATATTTTGCCGCTGGAAAAAACGAGTGCCTTTCGCGGGCGCTATCACTCGTTAGGCGGCCGGATCTCGCCGCTCGATCACATTGGGCCGGAAGATTTGCGCATCAAAGAACTGCTTGAGCGAGTGGAGAACGAAAAATATTCCGAAATCATTTTTGCCCTCTCTTCCGATGTCGAGGGTGAAGCAACGACAAATTATCTTGTCGATCTTTTAAAGAACAAACCGGTGACGCTGACGCGCATCGCCCGCGGCCTTCCCGCTGGAACTGCGCTTGAATCAGCTGATGAGTTGACGCTTTCTCAAGCGCTCTCCGGGAGGACGAAACTCAGTCGTTGAAAAGTTGAACAGCTAAAAGTTAAATCGGATTGCCTCTGTAACTTTATAACGTTTTAACGTTCATCGTCATCCAACGCTTCAACTTTTCAACGCTGCAACGTTGAGCTAGCATTGCTCAATATGTCGTGCCCAAAAATTGATCCGGCGCTGCACCAACCGACCAAACCGCCGTGGATCAAAGTGCGGTTGCCTTCGAATCCCGTTTTCTTTTCCACCAAGGCGCTCATTTCCGATTTGCGCCTTCATACTGTTTGCGAAAGCGCGCAATGCCCCAATCGCTGGGAGTGCTGGAGCCAGGGCACTGCGACGATGATGATCGCAGGTGATCGATGCACGCGCGCGTGCGGGTTTTGCGCGGTCACGACGGGGAAACCGTTCGCGCTCGAGGAAGATGAACCGCAACGAGTTGCTGAAGCAGTGCGGCGGCTAAAATTGAAACATCTCATCATCACCGCAGTAGCACGCGACGACTTGCCAGATGGCGGCGCGAATCATTTCGCGCGTGTCATCACGGCGATCCGCGAAATGGATCCGACGGTCATCGTCGAAGTTCTGGTGCCCGATTTTCACGCGCAGGATTGGTGCATCCAGATCGTGCTCGATGCCAGTCCGGACATTTACAATCACAACATGGAAACGGTCGAGCGTCTCACGCCGCTGGTGCGTTCCCGCGCGAAATATCGCATGTCTCTCCAAGTCTTACAGCGCGCCAAAGAATTATCGCCCAGAGTGGTGACCAAAAGCGGAGTCATGCTTGGTCTTGGCGAAACCGAATTGGAGTTATTTCAAACAATGGATGACTTGCGCGAAGCTGGCTGTCAGGTTTTGACGATGGGCCAATATCTTCGTCCTTCACCAAAGCACTTGCCAGTGGTGGAGTACGTCACTCCCGAGCAATTTGGTCTATACGGAGAGATTGCGCGCAAAAAGGGATTTGAACATGTCGCATCCGGCCCGTTAGTGCGCAGTTCGTATCACGCGGCCGATTTTCATCCGGTAGTTCGCCGATGACCGAAGCGGACCGCAACCGGCGCGCGCCAATTCGAGCGAAAGTCGCTGCCGTCATCCCGGCTTACCACGAGGAAAAACACATTGGGGAAGTCGTGCTGCGGACCCGCGCACACCTCGATCATGTTCTCGTGGTTGATGACGGCTCGATGGACAAAACGGCCGAACATGCACGAGCCGCAGGTGCCGAGGTGATCGTTCATCCGCAAAATCGCGGCAAAGGCGAGTCGATCAAAACTGGTTTGCGGCGCTGGTTAGATCGGCAATTCGATTTCGTGATCGTTCTCGACGCCGACGGCCAACATCCTCCCGAGGAGATCGATCGGTTCTTGCGCCTTGCCGCTTCCGATAGCGCGGCCCTCCTGATTGGCAACCGTATGAACAACGTCGCCCGCATGCCGCGCCTACGCCGTATGGTCAATCGTTATATGAGCAAAAAAATCAGCCGCGTTTGCGGTCAGGAGATTCCGGACACGCAATGCGGTTTTCGGATGTTACGTCGAGAGTTGATACAGGAAGTGCTCGGCGGCACGGCACGCTTCGATTACGAAACCGAAATGCTTTTTATAGCCAGCCGCAAAAATTTCCGGATCGAGTCCGTCCCAATCAGCACCGTTTATTCCGATGAGGTCAGCAGTATCCACCCGGTGCGCGATACCATCCGCTTCTTGAAACTGATGTGGCGTTATCGAAGTCTTAACGCCCGTTCTTGGCCGGCGCGATTGAATCGTTGCCAATTATGGTGATCATATGCCCGCGATCCGGCGGCAGGGATTTCGCCGGATAAGGTGGGCGGATGATGGCGAACGAATGCGGCGCAGCCACGAACAACAGGACGATGCAAAGAAGCTTTGCATCAACACGGTGTTTTTCGCTCTTCATAATTATTTGAAAATCCTAGATGCCGTAAAGATGCCATTGACTTCAACGACGCCCGATTTTTTTTTGCTCAGAAATTAATACCCGCAAGCGGGCGGGGAGCTGGTGAGCCAGTCCAGAATGGAATGCGCGCGGCCCAAGAACGTGTTCATCATTGCAACTTAGATTACCAAACCCGGAGTGAAGTTGTCGATCTTTTTTTAGAACTCGAATTTCAAATTTGAAATTCCGAATTAGTTTTCAAATCAATGCCGCAGTTTAGCTATCGAGCCCGCAACGCCCAAGGGCGCCTTGGTGGAAGGAGTCTTGGATTGCGCGGACCGCGCGGTTGCCATTCGTCAAATCGAGCAACTGCGCTGTATCCCGATTAAGATCGACATCGTTGGCGCCGCGCCCCAAATCGGTCGCGACGGAAAAAGCGGCGGCCCGGAAAAAAAGCGAGGCTCGCAAGATCCTTTGAAACCGCATCCGTCGACCCAGAACCTGAAGATTCCACACGGCCAATTGCTCATCTTTACGGAGCAACTGGGGAATTTGCTGCAAGCCGGAATGACGCTCGATGAGGGGTTGTCAATTTTGAAAAAGCGTCTCAAGCAGACGCGGGTGCAGCAAATGACGGGCGCTCTGCACCAGGCGCTGGTCGACGGCCGGAGTTTTTCTCAAGCGTTGCGCGATTTTCCGCGAATTTTCGCACCGCTTTACGTAAACATGGTGGCGGCTGGAGAGGCAAGTGGCGCGCTCCCGGAAATCTTGCTGCGGCTGGTGAAACACCTCATGCAGGCAAAAAATTTGCACGACCGCGTGCAGCAAGCACTGATTTATCCCGCATTCCTGGCTGTCGCCGGCGCAGCACTGATAACCATTTTCATCACCTACATGGTGCCGCAACTGACCGGGTTTATGTCGCAAACCGGCGGCGCACTGCCATTGCCGACGCGCATCCTGATGGAGATGCACCATGCGATAACGACCTATTGGTGGCTGGCCGCACTCATCGTGGTTGGCGTGATCATCGGTGTTCGCGCGTTCATGCGCACCGACGAAGGCCGATTGACGTGGGACCGGTTCCGTCTGGCCATTCCCGGTTACGGCGGCGTCATTCGACATCGTTATTACGCGCAATTTTCGCGCACGCTCGGCACTTTGATGCAAAATGGAATTCCCCTGCTCCGTTCGCTTGAGCTTGTGACCGAGATCGCTGACAACCGGTTTCTTGAATCAAAGCTGGTGGAAGCTCGTCGCGCGGTAGTTGATGGAGCCACTTTATCCGTAGCCTTGCGCGAGCATCAGTTGTTTCCGGATTTGTTTACCGACATGATGTCTGTGGGCGAACAAACCGGGCGCTTCGCCGAAACGATGCAATCGATTGCCGACGTTTACGAACGCGAACTCGATCGTAATGTCGGCATCATCTCATCGCTCATCCCACCAGTGATCATTGTGGTAATTGCGATCGTGGTCGGCTTTGTCGTTTACAGTATACTTTCGGCCGTATTTGAGATGACACATAGCTTGCAGGTTCGGCCACATTAAGCTAATCTCGAAAGTTGCGATGCGGGTTCACAACGTTGCGGTTGCGTTAATTTTCAGCGCGATCCCTCTCGTCTCCGCTCAGGAAGCTTTCAATCAGCGCTTGCCGACGCAAGGCCCGGGCGCTCCAGTCGCCGCTGACGTAGCGCCGGAAAGCGCGTGGATCGATCTGCGCCAAAGTGCAGCTGCGCGTTTCACCACGCAAAGCGCGCCAAGCTGGGTTGAAGCCGTGTCCAAGGCGCCGACCGCAGCGATGGATGGTAACGCGAACACCGTTTTCCGGATTCGTGTCACGCATCCCGCCGGGGATTACCGAGTTCTGTTTTTCCGCCTTTTCTTCGATGACAAGTCGGACGCGCGACCAGAGTTGATCGCCTGGGACGAATTAGGCGCCCAAGTTTTGCGCTCCGGCCTACTCGGCACCGGAATCGGTTTGCCCAGCTCCGATTCCGTGATGATTCCGATGAATGGAATTTCCACGATCGACATCGAAGTTCCTGGTGACGGCAAGACCGTTCGCGGCGCCTATCTCGATTGGATGGCAAGCAGCGAAGTGGTGCACCCGCTCAGTGCTGAACACCGAGATGTGATCCCCGAGCCGTTCTCGTCTCTGCCGCCGTTGCATTCGCCGGCACAAGACACAGAGCGCTTTGGGACGGTGAGCGCGTCGCTCGCCGCGGACATCATCCCGATAGGACAAAGCGTACCAGAAGGTGGTGCATTTCAATTTGGGATCGAATCGCAACCGCTTCTCGCATTGATTACTTTTGAAGTGGCGAGCCCGCAGGTCGATGCGCCGCCGGAGGTCTACCTTAACGGCGAAGATCTCGGCCCGGCCACGTTTACGTTGCCGGAGCTGGCCGATCCCGGTTATCGCGGCCAGGCACAGCCGCTCGTCAGCCAAATGCATTTCCAATACACTGGTTGGCTGCGCGCGCAAAAGATCATCCCGGGTGCGAGTTTGAAAGTTGGCACCAATGATCTCGTTATCGTTGGTGGCGCCGGGACGTCGAGCTCGGCGATCCGCGTCACCCAGATACAGCTAAAATATCTTTGGGATAAATCCGATTACGTGCTGGAACCGAGCCACTAGCGAAAATCGCCACCCGGGGCTGCGAAATTGTGCTATTTTTGCAGCCAGCGGATGTAGTGAACTGTGACAACAACTCTTAAACGAAAACAAGCCGGTTTCACGTTGCTCGAAATCATGCTCGTCGTCGGAATCATCGTCATTATCCTAGGCGTCGCCATCAGTCGTCTGGGAAATACAACCGGCGTGGCCAAGGACATGCGTGTGCGAGCAGACATTCAAGCCATTTCCACGCAGCTCAAGCTATATGAAAGCCTGAACGGTTTTTACCCAACGACTGAGCAAGGGCTACAGGCTCTGGTGACTCCGCCGGAGAGCGAGCCGAAGCCGACGCGTTGGTATCAGTTGTTCAAAGACATGCCGAAAGATCCGTGGCAAAGTAACTACATCTACATTTGTCCCGGCATCAAACATCCGGATAGCTACGATCTCTATTCCGCCGGTCCGGATCGCAAGCCAGACACACAAGATGACAATTGGGGCGAGTAGCTGTCCCTGAGATCGGCGCGCGTCAGACGGACTAAGATCGACAATTTAGTCCTCTTCTGGACCTGGTGGCTGCGGAGTCACCGGCAGCGGATTGCGCTGAATGACGCCGCGCACGTGCGGCGTTTGTGGGGGGAGAGGCGGGCGGATGGGTTTCGGCAGATTAACCCCGGGCGCGCCTGGTTGAACCGGTGGCTGCGGTTGCGGTTGGGTTGGCATGTTTGCCAACGGCGTGCTGACCAGCGCCTGGTTAAAAGCAAGCGTGGCAAACTTGCCATCTTTGCTGATCGTCACTTTCGTCGCACCCGGCTGATTAGACCACTCGATGTTGGCAATTGCATAGCCATGTTCGTTAGGCGATTTCGTGGTAAGGTATTCTTTCACGTTTTTATCGTCGCTGGACATCACCGTCACCAAATCGGCCTCCGGCGTGCGCGCGGCGTTGGCTACGTAGAGACCTTTGGCAAAATCGGGCGCCGCCGCTGGTAAGGCGACCGCGCTAGCGACAGCAAACGGCGAGCGCTTAAGCATCCCCTGAAAGCGATCAAAGGAGAGTCGTTTTGGCAAATCATCATCCGCTCGAGCGAGGCCGACATTGAACAAGAGCAAGATCGAAATCGGCAGGATCGACATAAAAAGCGCTAAGCGTTTCATGATTAGCCTTACTTCCGTTGCGTCGGTGCAAACCAGCGCGCAATTTTAAATTTGCCACGCATCATCGTTGGGTCGCTGCTGTCGATCATCAAATTCACGGTTTCAAATACGATAAAGGATTCCGGCTGCTGCACACTGTAAAGAAAATGTACCAGCGGCGGCCACGGACTCTTTGTTTCGATTGAGGCAAAGACGGTCTGGTGATTCGGCGTGGTTTCGCCTGAGCCAATGGCTGGGTTCTCTATCAGGATATCATGTTTACTCGCAACCTGCTTAAGTTCGTCGAGCAATCCCGTTTGCGCCTCGCCGGCATTCTTCAGAAGCGGCTGGTGTTGATGTAACCAATCGTCGCGTTTTTTCCAGAGCGCTCGCTCTTTCATAAAAATCGCCTGTTCCTTTCGATTTGCTTGCCGCGTAGCCAAGTCCGCGCGCGCAATACTGATAGCGCCGAGCAGCCGACTCCAAATGAAAAGGTTCACCAACAGGAAAATCAGGCCCGCCACCGCGAACGAGAGCAGGCGCTCGCGCTGGTTCATCCGCTCAAACCATGCTGTCAAAAACTTCATTTCGGTTTTCCTTCCAATCGAAATTGGGCGTGGTCGTTAGGCAAAATTCGCGGCGCAGCCATATCGAAGCGGAAAATTTGCAGCCCAGGGTTCTTTTTCACTTTATCGGAAAATTGGTAGGCGAGCGCAGCGGAATTGGCTTCGCCGTCGATTGAAATTTGCCGTGCGGACTGATTGTAAGCAGTAATGCGCACGTCGGGCGACGGCAGGCTCTCGAAGAGATGCAGCAAAATCTCGACTGGGTAATATCGCGAATCGAGCGCTGGAGCGAGCGCCTTCCAGGTGGCGTCTGCCGCCCGCACGAACTCGGTTTGCGGGTTGTCGTGCGCGATCACACGATCGAGATGTCCCACGGCGAAACGCAAGTAAACGAGGTAGGCAAGAAAAAGGAACAGCACCCCCGCATAGACGCCACCCGCTTGAATGAGGCGTTTGCGCCATTCGCTTCGCCTAACGAGTTGTAAACGCTTTTGTTTCCAACTCTCTGGCAGGAGATTCAATTTGACCGAGGCTGGCGGTGTCTCCACGGTCACGATTTCGGCATTGCCGTCGAACATTCCCTGCACGGTGTCGCGTAACTCGTAGCAGGTCTCATCCAGCAAAACATTCGGAAAGGATGCTGTGATCCCCTGCAATTCGGCGCTCAAGCTGAGTTGCGGCAATTCCGTTTGCAATTGCGCCGGCTCGGCGGTCTCAAGCATTCGAGTGAGGCTTACTTTACCATTTTCCGTTACGGCCGAGACCAGCGTTTCGCCTTCTGGGTAGATGAAAAGAGCGCGGCCTTCGGGCGCATGCGTGCTCGCCCGTTGGGCGGCGTAAACCGTCACCTGCCTCGGAATTAAACCACGTTCCAGCAGAGGCGCCGCGATTTCAGCCAGGCGCTCGTTGCGGACCGCCACGGCCGAAATCACGCTCTCGGTTTCATTTTGCTCGATCAATTCGAAATCGGTGGTCACTTCATCCGGCGAAAATGGAAGCGCCTTCTCGATTTGGATGCGCACCATCTCGGGAAACTCCGCTGGATCGACAGTTGGCAGACGGAATCGCTGCGCCAACACTGCCGAGACAGGAAGGCTCAGCACCAAATCATCCTCCGCCTTGAGTAGCGGCACGGCTTCATCGAGCGTGCGCAACAGACGCACTTCCCACGAGCCGTTGCTCCCCGAAGAACGCAGGAGATTCCAACCATGGGCGGTCGGCGTGATGAATACCGATGTCGATTCAGCGCCGATATTAAAACTCCCTCCAAGTGATTAACTGTGGAACCACGCCCACGCGTCGGAAAACCAACTGCACCGTGCGAGTGGCGTCGCCTGCTTTTCCTAAACTAACCACGCGATAGACCGGATCTTTGAACGCGACCAGCGGTGCGAGCGCCTTGAACTGGTCTGGATTGAGACCGAGCGCGACCCGCACATCATCCAGACTTCCAAATTGTGCGTCATCGTCAGTTCCGTCCACTCCGTCGGGCCCGCGTCGGATTTGCAAGAACCGGTCAGCCAACTCTTCGGTTATGCCCGGCAAAGCCAGCAACACGTCACGTGACGCCCACGCCATGTCCACAGGCCCGCTGCTGTTAAGCGTAAAATCCTCATCCCAGCCAGGCGCCGAAGTGAACTCGGCCCAGCCTTTTACGTTTTTTAATTCGTCGATTCTAGTGAGCAAAGTATGTGACGGATGATAATCCTCGCTGTCACTCGCGCCGTTTAAGTGATTTAGCCCCGTATGCGGCTCAACCCAATCAAGCAGACAGTCCACCATGTGGTCGCGTTCGTTCAGATCGATTCCTTTGTTCTCCAGATATTTTCGCAAAACCTCCAGCCGCGCGGGATTTTCGCCAGCCACCAGCCAATTCACATTCAAGCGCCCGCCTTCGCCGGTGATGCGCGCTTTATAACTCTTTCGGCCGATACTGCCTTGCAGGTTCGCCGAGCCGGGCTTGATCACCGGATGCAACGCCACTTCGGCTCCCGAACAAGCCATCGCTTCCGCGTCCAGCATTTGACTGGCGCTGCCCGAAAGAGTGAGGCGTGAGTTGATGTCAAGCGCCCATGAAATCACCATCGCACTGAGCAGAAAAAGGGCCCAGAGCGCGAGTATCAACGCTGACGCACGAATTTTTTGGAGAGAGACCTTCATAAGATCGACATCGCTACATTGGCGTTCGCCCAAGCGGAACGATCACTTCCCACGGCACGAAGCCCTCCCCACGTTCAATCGTCACCTTGACCAATCGGGGCAAAGTGAGGTTGTCACTCCAGCGGTCGAGCCACGAGTTCAAACGCGGATCGAAGTAACGAATCTGAAGACTGTAAACATTTTCAATCAACGGTACCCAGGTTTCATTCTCAGCGGTAATGGCCTGATCGTTTTTCGGCTTACGCAGAAGCCCGAGATCAAGCCGATCGCTCTTTTCGTTTTCCCGCTGCAATCGCAGTGTCACGACAAAATCGCCCGGCGCATATCGCGTCAAGAGTCCCGGCCCGGCCCCGCAAGCCCACCGAATCTCATCGCGCGGGCGATCGTTCAATTTCAACGGCTCACCGAGCAATGCGCCAGTGCCCGGCGCCAGGCTTTGCCACTGCCCGGTCAGCAAATCTCCCAAACCGTCGTAGCGCACGTCTGCCGCGCTCGCCTCGGAAGAAACCCGGATAGCAATGAGATTGGATTGCACGAAGCGATAAATCGCCAGTGCCATCATCGACAGAATCGCCACCGCGAGCATGACCTCAAGGAGAGTGAAGCCCGAGCGATTGCGAGTTCGTTTAACCTGCGCCCACACGATAGACATAAAACTGGAGCTGCCGCGATTGCTTCATCCCGCCGCGAGTCCATTGCGCGGTCAACGTCACGAGATTAATTCCACCCAACTCGATATTGCCCTCCTTCATTCCGGCAGGCGCGCTCTTCTGCACCAACTTCACCACTCCGTATCCGGTGTCGATCTTCGACTCCTTGGCAGAGTCCGGGACTCCTGGTGTGACTTGAATTTCTGCCATGCGATTGGACAAAATCTGCCGCACGCGCTCCTCTTCGGCGTTAAGCGTGCTGGCGTTGAGGCAATTCTCCTCCGCACGTCCGAGCGCGAGCACGCCGAGCATAAAAATCGCGAGGCCGATCATGACCTCATAAAGCGCAAAAGCGATTGTCGATCTTTTATCTCGCAGCATAATTTACAAGCTCGGCACGCGCAGTTAGCGCCGAATAGTTTGCTGTCCAGGTCCCATCGCGGCCTCTAAATTGCACAACTGCTGGTTCACATAGTCCCGACGGCCAAAAAATCCACTCGCCGGGCGGATTCTTGGTCAGGGCCGCCGGCAACACCAGCTTAAGTACTTCGCCGCGCGCCAATGGGAACATGGCTGTTTCGCTTGCAGCTTCGTTTTTCGCAAAAGCCTCGGGACGCAACGCGACGCCTTTGTCTCTCCAAACAATCAGGTAGGCGCGATGCTCCACCACACTTCTCTCTTGTGCTTGACGCACGAGATCGTTGAACCCATCTAACGAGCGGCGGAGCCGCTTATCGGCCAAGACACCATTCAAGCTCGGAACAGCCAAGAGCAGGACCAACATCAAGATAGTGATTGCGATCACAATCTCGACTAACGTAAACGCCCGGCTCGCCATAGAACGAGACCGTCCGATTGGCGGATGATATCGCATCGGCAAAGTTACGCCCTGCGCGGCAAATCACAAGGCGCTGGGACTGCGACGATGAGAACGACCAAAAAACATACGAACGGCACTTGGCCTATTTCACACATCAGTCGGTTCGTGACGTGGCGAAGTAGACACGATGTATGCCCAGATTATGCCTGAAGATGTCGGGGCACCCAGCCTCCGGATCGCCGTAGCAAAGGCCAACTGAAATTTGTTGGGCACTGACCCGCACAAAGACTGCGACAAATGCGAATATAGTTTTCAAAGCCGTAAGACCCGCTGAAAGAATAAGTTAACCGTGTATGAAAACTAAATGGGACTCCTGATAGTTACCGCCTTCATCGGCAGCACAGTTCGAGTGCAATCGGACGAGACTCTTCACTTGGGAAGGAGATGGCTTGTCCAGATGTACGATGACTCCGCGGGACAAACGATGACTAGGGGAACTGAGTTGGCTGAGAGTGAAAATTACGAGAAAGCACGGCAATACTTCGATGCCGCAATCCGGCGCGATCCGAAGCAGTGATCTCCGTACTTCTCTCGTGCACTCGTGTTTGCTCATGAACAAAAATGGGCTTTGGCCGCTCAGGATTTAAATACCGTCCTCCAATTCAGCCCCACTAATTACCTGGCGGCGATCTTTCGTGGCTGGGAAATTACAAGAGTAGCCTTGCAGAGTATGATAGGATTTTGAGCCTACGCCCACTGCCGTTAACCCGCGCATTGACCTTAAATCGCAGGACGTGACTTCGGGCGACCTGTCCTGACGCCAGCCTCCGTAATGCTCAAAAGGCGATTACAGATTCAAATGCTGCCTGCAACCTGACCGCATGGGGTATAAGCCGGAGACCATATTGACACACTGGCGGCCGCCTGTGCTGAAGCAGGCGATTCCGCCTCAACAGTGAAATTCGAGCAGCAAGCGTTGGCTCATGAGCGCGAGGAAGAGAATCGCAAAGCCTACGGGCACCGGTTATAGATGTAGCAAGCGCAGCATCCCTTCCGCTACGCCTCGAGATAAACGAGCCGAGCTGACGGCCTTTGAGGCGAAGGTGTGGCCAGGAGGAAATCGCTACTTGGCCGCGACCGCGAGCAGTCTCACTGAGCTAGTGGGTTTGCGCTGTGGATCTCTCATTACAGTCGTCGGCAACTAGAAATTGAACGCCAACAGGAGAGCGATCGTTTCTATTCTCCGTAGAGAATGCGCCCTTAAAATGCAACCGTTCCGTATCACTTTAGTGCTCTCCATCATGCTTTCTTTCTCGCTTGCACAAACACAACCGACGCCTGACGCGCGAACCGGAGTTGAAGGCGTAATTACGGTAAGCCCTGTCCATGGCGGTCCGGCCCAGTGGGCGTTCCGAACTCACGGCCGCTCACAAATACCGATTTCGTCGTTCAGAACGACAAAGGTCTTGTGACATCCTTCACTACCGATGATCAGGGCCAGTTGCAGGTGTCATTGGCTCCGGGCCATTACACCGTTTCGATCACGCAACGAAGAGGCGGGATCGGCCGCTACGGCCCATTCGATGTTGATGTTGTCGCAGGCCAGATGACAAAGGTCGAGTGGCAATGCGACACGGGCATGCGCTGATTTTAGGACCTCGAGCAACTAGACAGGATTAACGAGCTTTTCAGGATTTCGATTTCTGTAATCTAACTTAAGCTTGTAAATCCTGTCTATTTTCTGAGAAGAGTTTCGTAAAGATTCCTTGTTTTCTGCGCAATCGCGGACCAACCGAATTTTTCTTCGGCGCGTTTGCGTCCAGCCTGGCCGAATTTTTCGCGCAAAGCTGGATCGCGCATCAATCGATTGATCTTTCCAGCCAAATCACGCTCAAACTTTTCAGGATTTGTCGGCTCGAACGGGCTCTCTTTCATTTGTTCGAGGGGAACGAGGAACCCCGTTGCTCCATCGACGACGACTTCTTTGATTCCACCGACAGCGCTTGCTACCACCGCGGTCTCGCACGCCATCGCTTCCAAATTGATGATGCCGAATGGTTCGTAAATCGACGGACAACAAAACACCGCAGCGTGTGAGTAGAGCTCAATCGTAATTTTCCTATCGACCATTTCTTCGATCCAAATGATGTCCGAGCGTTTTGCCTTTGCTTGATTGATCGCGGCTTTCATCTCCTCGGCAATCTCGGGCGTGTCGGGCGCGCCGGCGCAAAGCACGATTTGAAATTCGCGATCCATGAATTGGATCGCACGCACTAAATGAATAATTCCCTTTTGCCGAGTGATGCGGCCTATAAAAAGTAAGTACGGCTTCCGCGGATCGATCCCGTACTTCTTGAGTGCGGCGGTTGAATCAACTTTGCGGTATTCATCGAGGTCGATGCCGTTGTGAATTACGTGCACCCGCGTCTGATCGACATCGAATAAGCGCTCGACGTCATGTTTGGTTTCGTTTGAAACGGCGATGATTGCGTTCGTCATTTCCAGCCCCGTTTTCTCGATCCAAAGCGAGAAATCGTAACCACCGCCGAGCTGCTCGCGTTTCCAGGGACGCAGCGGCTCGAGCGAATGAACCGTGATAACGAGTGGAATTCCGTAGTTCAGTTTTGCGAGAATGCCGCCGAAATGACTGTACCAGGTGTGGCAATGAACGAGATTGGCGTCGATGTTCGTGGTGTTGAAATCGGTGCAACGCCGCACCGCACCGAAAACTGATTGCAAAGGTTTCGGACACGTGAAATCGCGCGTGTCGAGTTGGAAGCCGGTGACCTTGAGCCTGCCTTTTTCGAAACGCTGATCGCCGAAGCAGCGGACATCGACATCGATCGTCTTCGCGAGCTCGCGTGAGAGATAATCGACATGCACGCCGGCGCCGCCGTAGATATACGGCGGATACTCGTTGGTGAGAAAGAGGACCTTCACGCGGCTCTCTACTAATCGCGCCAGAGAGCAGGAGCAAGCATGTTGCGGCGGCGAATTGTAGCGGCGCTTGTATCAAGCGCCGAATCCGGCAAACAGGCGCTGGCCGCGGCAAACGCCTCTACAACTACGCAGCTTGTTTTCCTGCACGCACCAGCAACAGCGGCACTTCGGCCTTGTGCCGAACTTCGTTGATCGTGCTGCCGTGGATGATGTCACCGAGCAAACGATGGCCGTGCGTGGTCATCGCGATCAAGTCGCAGTGCCCATCGTGGGCCATTTTCAGAATTCCCTCCGCCGGATCGCCTAATGCCAGAAAAGTGCTCACCGCCACTCCCTGGCCGCGCAACTTTTCTGCGGAAGTTTCGAGATATGCGCGGTCGTCCTTCATCTCTTGCGATTCGGCGAGCTTTAGTTGCTCGAAATTTCGCGCCGCAAATCCATCCGCCACGTGGACGAGAAGTAATTCGGAGCCGTGCAATTTCGCCAGTTGTCCAATGTGCGGGAACATCGCTTCATCGGCTGGACTGTTATCGAGGGCAACGAGAATGCGCTTATACATAGTAGCCGCGGTTTACGGGGTGGGACCCGGCAGACCGATGAAACCGTAGAACGCTTTTAGCACGGAGTCTGGCATAAAAGTGTCGAAGAGCAGCTTCAGGTTAAGCAGGATGATGATGGCCGCCGTCGTCCACCCCAGAATTTTCAACCAGAGGCTGTTCGCGAATTCTCCCATCTTGGCCCTTTCGCCGGTAAATCGCATTAGTGGCCAGACGGCAAAACCGAGTTGCATGCTCAACACGACCTGACTGGCGACAAGCAATTGGGTGGTCTTGCTTTCGCCAAAAATGCCGATGACGAACACGGCCGGAAAGATTGCCAGCGCCCGGGTGATCAATCGGCGGAGCCACGGGCGCAACCGGATGTTGAGAAACCCCTCCATTACGATTTGTCCGGCAAGCGTGCCGGTGAGAGTGGAATTCTGTCCGGAAGCAAGCAAGGCGACGGCAAAAAGCACGCTGGCAAAACTGACGCCAAGCAGCGGACTGAGCAGCTTGTAGGCATCTTGAATTTCCGCCACGTTTGCGTGACCGGACCAATGGAAAGCAGACGCGGCCAACACCAGGATCGCCGCATTAATAAAGAGCGCAAACATAAGCGCACCGGCCGAGTCGATGCTGGCGTATTTGATTGCTTCTCGTTTGCCCTCTGGTGTCTGCGCAAACTTGCGCGTCTGCACAATTGATGAATGCAGGTAAAGATTGTGCGGCATTACGGTTGCCCCGATGATGCCAATGCCGATGTAGAGCATTTCCCGGTTGGTAATGATCTGCGGCCCGGGCACAAAACCGAGCATAACGCCGACAATGCTCGGTTTGGAGACAATCAGCTCGGCTGCAAAACAGCCGGCGATGGTTGCAATCAATGTGATCACCAAAGCTTCGATGTAACGAAAGCCTTTTGTCTGTAGGTAAAGCACCGCGAGAACATCCAAAGCGGTGATAACGCACCCCCACACGAGCGGAATGCCAAAAAGAAGTTGCAAGGCGATGGCGGAACCGACCACTTCCGCCAGATCGCATGCAGAGATGGCGATTTCGCAAAGAATCCACAGAGACCAAACAGTCAGTGTTGAGTAATGGTCGCGACAAGCCTGGGCGAGATCGCGTCCCGTCGCCACGCCGAGCTTGATGCACAAATGCTGAAGCAGGATCGCCATGAGGTTGGACATCATGACGATGGCGAGGAGGCCGTAGCCGAACTTTGCGCCGCCCGCCAGATCGGTTGCCCAGTTGCCCGGATCCATGTAACCAACGGCGACGAGAAAGCCGGGCCCGGAGAAGGCAAATAGTTTTCGCCAAAATGAAGCCGTTGTCGGAACGACAATGCTGCGATGAACTTCGGGCAACGATACGCTGGCTGCTTTTCTGCGCCAGGCCATCGCCGGCGTGCGTTCCACGGTGCGATCAAATTGATTCATTGGTTTGCGCTGGCGTGCCAAGGTCCTTTGATTAGGCTTGCCTAAATTAGTTATATTTCATTATGATTTTGTCAACTGACAATTATTTATTGGCTTGACTATCTCTCAGCCCAGCCTAGTTTTCTGTTTCCCGTGAGAGGCAAAAATCTTCGATCCTCGCTTGGCAGCTCTACCGCGGTGGAAGATTACCTGGAGCGCATCCTCGAACTGATTAACTCCAAGGGGTACGCCAGAGTGGTCGACATCGCGGCTGCCTTAAAAATTTCTCAGGCCAGCGTGACCAACATGGTGCAGCGCCTCGACGCGGAAAGGTTGCTCAAGTACGAAAAATATCGCGGCCTCGTCTTGACTGAGGCCGGCGAAAAGCTCGCCCGAAGCATCACGCATCGACACAAACTCCTGACCGACTTCCTCAAGCTTCTCGGCTTGAACGATCGCGTCATTTATCACGACGTTGAAGGAATGGAACACCACATCAGCTTGCCGACACTGCGCGCAATCGAAGCCCTGACCAGGCAATTACGGCGCCGTCCCGCGCTCCGGGCACAATTGCACGCCGCGACCGCTTAAGAATCAAACATCGGCAATCGCAAGAGCGACAATCGCGCCAGGTTCGCAGCGAATTGTTAATGTCATCGGCCTGCAACAAACCGTGCAATCTTCGATGAGTGATTGTTCGGATTGCGATGTATCGATTTGTATCGGAAAACTCTCGCCGCAATGCGGGCAGGTGATTTCGGCGTCGACGATCAAATCCATCGGTGAAAAACTCCAGCTGTAGAGCCAGGCGTGTCGCCTGCAAATCAAGTTCGCGCAGCCGGCACGCCTGGCACTACAGACTCAAAGCGCGACATCCGACTTCATCGCAGTCGTAGGCTCGGGCTTGCCACTCACTCTCTTGAAATGCAATTGGCGAATGCGACGCGCGTCCGTTTGCGAAACTGTGACCAGGTAATTGTCGATCTTAACTTGTTCGCCTTGCTTGGGCAGATGACCGAGCAGATGCGTCACGTATCCACCGACCGTGCTCACGTCCGGACTTTCCAATTCCAAGCCGGTGAGATCGTTTAATTCGTAAAGGCCAAGCGCGCCATCGACCGTGAACTCGCTTTCGCTGAGCTTGCGAAATTCTTCCTTCTCCGCATCGAACTCATCCTGAATGTCGCCGACCAATTCCTCGAGCACATTTTCCAGCGTCACCATCCCGACGGTGCCGCCGAATTCATCCACCACAATTGCCAGATGCGCGTGCTTGCTCAGGAAAAGACTTAACAATTTCTCCAGCGGCATCATCTCCGGCACCGGAATCAATTCGCGTTTGATGCGCAACAAATCCGGATGCGGATCGCGCATCATGGGCAAGAGGTCTTTGACGTGGACAAGGCCGACCGTGTTATCGAGGTGCCCGCGCACCAGCGGAAAACGCGTATGGCCCGAGGCGAGCGCCTTCTTCACGTTCGTCTCAAAATCATCCTCAAGATCGAGATAAACTACGTCGCCGCGCGGCGTCATGATATCGCGCACCACGCGGTCGCGCAGGTCGAGCACGTTGAAGACGAGTTTGCGGCCGAGCGCCGAAACTTCCTCGGATTTCTCGCTTTGTTCTAGAATCAGCCGCAGTTCTTCTTCACTGTGCGCTAACTCAGTGCCTGGCACCGGTCGACGGCGCAGCACGGTTTGCAGAAGAAAATTGGAAGATTTGTGCAACACCCAAATCGCTGGCTTGAAAACAATGTAAAATGCGCCAAGCGGTCGAACGAGCCGAAGGGCTACCGGCAAAGGATTGGCGATGGCGGTGTATTTCGGACCGAGCTCGCCAAACACAATGTGAAGAAACGTGATGCCAGCAAAGGCAAGCGCGACCGACACGGACGTTACCAATGCGTGTGATTGGATATTCACGAGCACGAAAATTGGCTGGAGCATTTGGGCGAGAAATTGCTCGCCGATCCAGCCGAGTGCCAGGCTCGCCAGCGTGATCCCGAGCTGCGTTGCAGAAAGATAAGCGTCGAGATGCGCGCGAACGTGTTTCGCGAAAATTGCCCGTGCGTTCCCCTCCTCAGCCAGCGCGTCGAGCTGACTGGCGCGCACTTTGACGATGGCAAACTCGCACGCGACAAAGAATCCGTTCAGGCCAACCAACGCGCCGATCACGGCAAGTTTTGCAACTAGAATTTCAGGCGAATCCCAATGAGTCACAAGCGCTTCCGCAATCGGGTTCGCAACCACAAGAAATAATAAAAAAAAGTCCATGGGGGCTGTCTTCCTTTAGCAACCGGCCTGTGGCCGGTTTCGATCGGGCATCGCACAGCGACGCGGCTACAGCATTCTACCAGCTCGATTTCGTGACGCCAGGGATCAATCCCTGGGAAGCAAGCTCGCGAAAAGTCAGACGCGACACTTTGAACCGGCGGATGAACGCGCGGCGGCGCCCGGTGACTTCACATCGATTCACCACGCGAGTCGGGCTGGCATCGCGCGGAAGCTGCGCCAGGCCGGCATAATCCTTCTTCGCCTTCAACTCAGCGCGCACTGCGGCGTATTTCTTGACCGTCCCGCGCTTGCGTTCATTGCGATTGATCCAGGAAGTCTTCGCCATAAGAAGCGCGGAATTTAGTTGAGTGCTGCGGAAATGCAAATTCCTTGCTGTAGCCACGGCGTTATGGCCGTAATTTCTTTTGACTCCCATAGAGGCGGTGGCTACATCGCATCCGCCAATGATCCGGCTTTCTCGCAAAGATTTTCCATCCTCGAAAGAGGAGCTCGCTCAAGCCCTCGATGAAGCGCTCCACAGGCTCGTGCACAAAGAGGGCTCGATTGTCGATGTCCGCTCGCGAGTTTTCCCGTACCTCGACGAAATCGCGATCAATTTCGACGGCGCGCGCTTCGATTCGCTTCCACCAGCGCTATCGCCAGCAGCCGAGCAAATAAAACCGGCATTCGAAGCCGCCGTCGTGACGCTGAGCGCGCAAAAAATTTCCATTCAAGGTGTGCCGCTCGATTTACGAATGGAAGCGCGGGACGTCGCTTTACACAAAGGCTTTGACACAAATGGCGAGGCCGTGTTGCTCATGCAGAAAGTACGCGATGGTCAGGTAACGGTTTCGGTAAGGCAATTGGAACTTGAAAAAGCAATCGCGCAGATCGGCGCTCGTGAAACAGGCCGGCACGGAATTACGCTCGAGGAAGTGCGCCTGGCGATACGCGCGCGCGGTCCGCGATCGCTTGCCGCCGACGTTCGCGTTCAGGCGCGAAAATTTCTCCTGCGCGCCAAGATCGATATCTCCGGCCAGATCGACATCGACGAAAACTTCGTTGCGAAAATTTTCTTGAAATGCAAAAGCGATGGCGCAATTGGATCGCTTGCCTGCAGCGCGCTCGATCCCATTTTGGGTCGACTTAACAACAAAAGGTTTTCGTTTGCCTCCGTTCTCCTCGGCGAGATTCAATTCCGTGATGTTCGCCTAGCTGTTGCAGACACTGTCGAACTTACTGCCGATTTTGGATCGGCGCCCCGGGGCACTTAGTTCCTCGCTGGAATTACTGCCGCGCCAGGCGTCGGAATAAGAGCGCGCCGAGCACGATGAAGAGCACGTTTGGAAACCAAACGAGCAGCTCGGGATGCACTCTTGGATTTCCGCGCAGCGTGTCACCGATGATGACAAATAGAAAATACGTCACCGCAACAATTAGTCCCACCGCGAACCCGACCGAAGTTTCGCGCCGATGCGCCGTTACGCCAAGGGGCACGCCGATGATCGCGAAAGCGAGGCAGGCAAACGGAAATGAGAAGCGTTTGTTAATCTCGGTCCGGCTGGCGCTCTGCTCGCGTTTGTTTTCGCTTTTCAATTGTTCGAGCAATTGTTGGATCGACAACGCGGAACGGCTCGGCCGCTTTTTTTCCTTTTCGTAAAGCTCCTCGAGGCTGATCGGCAGCGTGCCTTCAGCCATGTTGATGCCGTCGCGGATTTTGCGCAGGTCGTTCGGATCCTTTTCATCGCGCTGCTGATAACGTGCGTTGTAGAGATGCATAAGGATTCGCTTGTTCTGAAGATCGGCTTCCAACATGCCGCTGCGCGCGAAAGTCACCTTCATCGGCAACGAATTTTCATCCAACTCAAAAACTGTGATGTTCTCAAGTCGATTGCCTTCCTTTTTGCCAACATAAATTTTTCGGCCGGGAAATTCGTCAATCACCTGATCGCTGCCGAAGAGCGCCATGGGATCACGTGTGGCGAGGTCGAAAATTGTGCTGCGCAATTTTTCCTGTGCAGCTGGTGCGACCTGTACGTTCAGCCACGAACAGATCGCCGTGAAGACGAGGGCAATACCAGCAAGCGGAACACAGACGCGCGTGACGCTCACACCGTTCGCGCGCAACGCGATCAGTTCATTATCGGCGGAAAGCCGGCCGAAGACGAGCAAGATCGCGGTTAACAATCCCCAGGGAATGGTGAAGATGAGAGAGAACGGCAGCACGTAGGCAATGAAGGCGAGCAGATATTCCATCGGAACGTCATGATTGACGAGCAGTGGCAGGAGCTTGCGAAAAATGTTGCCGACCACCAGCACCAGGCTCAGCACGGCGATGGCGAAAAGCACATTCACCAGCAACTCGCGGCTCACGAACTTATCGATCAACTTCATTTCTTAAACGGAGACGCCCGGCCACAGATTAACACAGATTCTGAACCCAAACCCCAAAACGTCTTAAAATGCAGACGTTACCTGCGTTTCAGCTGTGTCGATCTGTTGGCTGGAAAGACCATCAGTTTCCGATAAAATCCTCCTGTCCATGGACAAGATCGACACGTACGACGTAGCCATTATCGGCGGTGGCCCGGCCGGCAGCACGGCCGCGGCTTTGTTGGCGCGTGCCGGGCGACGCGTGATCGTCTTCGAGCGGGAAAAATTTCCGCGCTTTCACATCGGCGAATCGCTTCTGCCCTTCAGCATGAAAGCGTTTACCCGGCTCGGTTTGCACGAGAAATTTGCCCGCGCCGGGTTCATGGAAAAGTTCGGCGGCGAAATGTGCAGCGCCTGCGGCGACAACGGCGTGAAATTTTATTTCAAGGACGGCTTCCGCTCGCAAACCGATCACGCCTACCAGGTCACGCGGGCCGATTTCGACAAAGTTCTGCTCGACCATGCAGCCGAAAACGGAGCGGAAGTGCATGAGGAAACAAACGTCGAGCGCATCGCGTTTTCAGATGACCATGTCGATCTTAGCGTCGCGTCCGCCAAAAATTGGTCGCGAGAAATTCACGCCCGCTATTTGATTGACGCCAGCGGTCGCAATTCGCTTGTCGGAAATTATTTCAAGCTCAAGAAGAACTACAATCACCTCCAGAAGATGTCGATCTTCGCGCACTACAACGGCGTCGAGCGCGATGCCGGAATCGATGGCACACTCACGCGAATGGTTCGCGGGATTGACCGCTGGTTTTGGATCATTCCTTTAACAGCCGAGCGGACTAGCATCGGCATCGTCCTGGATTCGGCGACGTTTCGCACTGCAAAAAAATCTCCGGAGGAGTTTTTGGAGAAAGCCTTGGCCGAACAGCCGCAGCTTGCAAAGCGAATGCAGAACGCCACGTACGTGTCGCCAGTTTACACCGCCGCCGATTTTTCCTATCGCAACATGCGGCTCACCGGCGACCGCTGGCTGCTCGCGGGGGACGCGGCCGGCTTTATCGATCCGGTCTTCAGTAGCGGCGTCTTTCTTGCTGTTCTCGCCGGCGAAAATGCAGCCGACGCATTGAACGAAATTCTCGATCATCCGAAGAAGGCCAGAAAGCTTTTTGCGCGTTACGAGCTGAAAATCAATCGCGCCATGGATGTGTATCTACGCTTTGTCAATGCGTGGTACACGAAAGAATTCATCGAGGTGTTTTTACACCCGCAGAAGTTGTTCCAAATTCCACCAGCAGTAAACGCGGTCCTCGGTGGCAACATCGGCAATAGTTTCGCGATTAAATGGCGCATGTCGATCTTCTACCTGCTCGTTTGGTTGCAGCGTTACCTGCCACTTTGCCCGCGCCGCACGCTGGTGCCAAAGATGGAAGAGTTGCCGAATCCAAGCAAATCGGTCGTCGCGATCTCCTGAGTGTACATGTCGATCTTCGAGAGATGGGGCATCGTCATTGCCTTTTTATCAGTTTGCCTAACGAGTTGCACAACGATTTTGCCGCACGAATTTGCGGAACCGGCCAGGGACTGGCAGGTGCGGAGTGGCCAGCTTCTGTATCGCAATCCGAAGCGAACGCTCATCGGTGAAGTTTACGTTCGTTTCTCAAAGACTGGCGATTTCGAGCTGACGTTTTCAAAAGGCCCAGGCATTACTCTTCTGGTTTTGCGTCAGGATGCGACCTTTGCCGAATTGAAAGGCCCGCTTGCGGGTCGAGGCTGGTCAGGGCCAATCGATCGGGCACCGCAGCAATTGCGTGGCTGGCTTGGCCTGCGCGATAAACTGATCAACGCGCAAAATCGACAATTGTTTCGATACAGCATGCAGGCCGAGGAATTTTTGTTTCAGTTCTGACAATCGCGCGAACCGCGGCACGAAAACGCGTTCTACGGATTGCCTTCAATCAGTTCGCCCTCATCTCAACTCTGCTCCTCACGGGAGAACAACGCGCAGCGCCAGGTAAAGGTTGCCCAAGTGTACCAGTCGCCGTATCAGCTGGATTCATCGTTGTGAAAAAATATTCGGAGTGATGTCCGAACCGAAGATCGACAATATCCGGCTTTTCCATGCGTATCAGTGACTTCATTGCGCGGATGATGACACAAGGGCGCGGGTTCGTCTGGTGCGGCGTCGCGGTGCTGGCCAGTGTCTCCATCGCAATTCTTGTCATGCGGATGCAGCTCGATTCCGACGTGCTCAACATGTTGCCCACCCGATTCTCTTCCATTCAGGGATTGAAGATTTATGATCGCGAATTTGAGCAGACACGTGAACTGACCTTCGCGCTTCTGTGCCATCCGAACGACGTCGAGAACCTAGAGGAATTCGCGCCAACTTTCGCGGAGAAATTGCAAAAGCAGCCATGGTGTGAGCGTCTGCTCACCGGCTCGCCAATGGAAATCCCGGATGGGATTCGCGATCTGCAATCGATCGCGGTGCCGCTGCTGCTGAACCTCGAGCCGTCGGCCTTTGACGAGACGATGTCGATCTTGCAGCCGCAGAAAATTCGCGAGCGACTGTACCGTTTACATCAACAGATTGAGGCCGGTTCGCCGCGTCCGGAATTTGAACTTAAGTTTGATCCGCTCGGATTGATCGCGCCAGCGCTCAAACCCTTCGCTGAAAGCAACGCCCTCGAACAAGAGCAGCCGCTCACCTCTCCGGATCGGACGATGCGCATTTTTCTCGTGGTCACGAATCAGCAATCGATCAGCGCATTTGAGTGCCAGCGGTTGATGCGCCAGGTAAACGCGTTTCGTGAGCGTGCCCGCGATGGCTGGAATGGCGGGCCGTTGGAACTCCTGGTGACCGGACGTTCTGCCTATGTCTCTGAAATTTCGCTGAGCATTCGTTACGACATCGTCACTACACTTGCTAGTTCGATCCTGCTCGTCGGGGTAATTTTTTACATCGGGTTTCATCGATGGGTGCCGCTGATTGGCATCGGCTTTTCGCTTCTGCTCGCCTGTTTGGTCGCCCTGGCTTTTGGGCTCGTCCTCTTCGGGCAGCTCAGCATGGTGGCGGTCGGTTTCTCCGCCATCCTGGTTGGGCTCGGTGTCGATTTCGCGATCCTGATTTTCGGTCGTTATCAACAAGCTCGGATCGATGGTGAGCCGTACGAGCAAGCGATCGCCACGTCGGTAGCAAAACTTGGGCGCGCTGTTTTCTTTGGTGCGCTGACGACTGCGGTGGGGTTCATGGCGCTCGTGCTGAGCGGTTCGATGGGCTTCTCGCAGCTCGGCGTCCTGATCGCGATCGGTATTTTCTTAGCCGGACTTTTCATGTGCACAATTTTATTTCTGTTCGTTAGGCCACGGCAACCGCCGATGCGCCACGACTGGGTCTTTGAATTAGTAAAGAGTTACGTCCGATGGAGCGTACAACGCCCTGCACCGATGCTGATTCTCTCGAGCGCCGCCTTGCTGTTGCTCAGCGCAATTGGATTTTCGCCAGTTCCTCCGATTCATTTCGAAGCGAGCACGCGCTCGCTCGAACCGAAAAACAGTCGCGCTGGCTATGCGCTAAAGGAAATCATGCACAAAATGCCCACGCGCTGGGAGCCGGTTCTCGCCATCGTGCGCGCGCCTGACGCTCAAACACTTCATGATGATTGGCAAAAAATCGCCGCGCACTGGGACCAGCTGCAAACCGCGGGTAAGATCAAAAGCTTTTCCACTCCGGCGGCGCTGTGTCTTTCGCCAAAATGGATGCAACGAAACCGCCAACGCCTGAGCGCGATTGATTTTCAGACGGTGCGCCAAATATTTGGAGAAACGCTGGACCTCGAGGGATTCACCCGCGACGCGTTCGCTCCAGCGTTCACCTTGCTCGATCAATTGGAGGGCCTTGTGGATCCAAACGTGCCGCTGCTTGATTGGCACAGCCGGCTGCCGAAATCGTCGAGCTGGTGGTTCTTGATTGATCGTTATTTTGCAAGAGACCCCCTACTCACCGCCGGTTTCGCGACAGGCAATGCGCCGATCACGACGCATGAGCAACGCCAAGAACTAGGGGCCGAATTGCCGGTGCGTGACGTTCCGATGACTCTTTCCGGCTGGAGTTATGCTCTCGCCGACCTGGTGCCGTGGTCGCACCGGCAGCTTCTCATCATCAGCGCGTTGATGGCGGTGTTCGACGTTTCGCTGCTGGCAATCCTGTATCGCGATTTTCGCCTTTGGATCATCCAAGTGATCACGCTTGTCTTTGGAATCGGGGCTATGGTCGCGACCATGAAGCTGCTGAACATCCATTTGAATTTGCTCAACGTGCTCGCGTTCCGACTGGTGCTTGCAATCGGTGTCGATTACGGAATCTACGTTGTGCTAGTCTGGCAAAAAACGCGCGAGCTGGAACACGATGTCGCGGGCGTGGTAAAACCAGTCTTGCTCGCCGGATTGACCGCGGTCAGCGGGTTCGGCTCGTTAGGCTGGGCCCGTAATCCTTCCATCAGCAGCCTCGGTGTCGCCTGCGCCATCGGTATATTTTGGACCTTGCTCGCGACAATTTTTTTTACTTTGCCGGCAATGGCTGCAGCCAGGCCGAAACTTTGGCGCGAAAACAAGTGAGATCGACAATCACATGAGCAAGATTTTAAAGATTGTAGGGACGGGCCGCTGGCGCTTGCGTTGTCGGCTCGCTCGTGTCCGAGCCGGACTTGCACTGTCGCGTTCCACCTTGGCTTTAGCAGCCATCCTGTTTTCTGTTTTCGTCCGGCCCGCGTCCGCGCAGCCCCTTTCGCCGGCCGACGTGAAAAACTTGCTCGCGCGAATCCATGAGCTGAACACGACCTCGCCGAACCTTCGAATGGACTTTCAGGAGCAAAGAATCGTTCATCTCATGAATAAACCAATTGCGTACTCTGGAAAAATCTGGTTCCAGGCTCCGAATAAATTCCGTCGCGAAGTGCGAGGCAATTCACCCAGCGTCAACGTAAGCGATGGAGAGCAGCTGTGGATTTACTATCCGAATTTCAATTCGGCCGAGCGTTATTTGTTAGGCAAACATTCACCAGCGGATGCCGCCATTGCCGGGATCAACACTGCGTTAAACCTCGAAGGCGTTGAAGCCACCTTTCAGATCAGCGGGAACAAGATCGACAATCACTATGAGTTACAACTTTTGCCACGTTCGCCTTCGATGAAACGAATGTTCCAAGGATTTGGTTTACGGATTAACCAAGATCTCTTTTTGGAACGAACGGAAATATTGCAACCAAACGGCGACCGGATCGTCACCACGTATTCGAATCGATCCCGCGCGCCAATTCCTCAATCGACGTTCGAATTCACGCCGCCCCCCGGGACTGAGGTGACAACGCCGCTCGGGCGCTAATGAAACGAGTTGGGCGCGCGCGACTTGAGGCCCTGCGCAATCGCCTCGCTCTCACGCCCAAAGAAAAACGGGTCATCGCTTTCGTCTTCGCCGCGTTCTTTCTCGGACTCTGCGCCAAATGCTACCGAGAAACTCATCCGCAAATGCCACCTCAGATGGACAAGAAACATCCGTGGCGAAAATATCAGACACCGGCAGCCTTCTCAAGCGCGATCGCCGGCGAAAATCACTCGCGAAAGTAAGGCCTCAATCTCCCGTGTCGAGGTCGCAACGCGCGAAGAAAGAAGCCTCGCTCCCTCCCGGGCAAGCCCACCGATTGCGCAATGGGTTGTCACTGAGCATGCGCCTGCCAGCCGAGCGCGACCTCCAATTACAAAAACTTCCGCTTAGGCTGGCTTAATGCTGCACACTAGGGCCGACGGCTCTCCTTAGATCCATCTATATTTGCCCAACCGGCCAGATTTCCGGATTGTAACGATGTGCGAAAACAAATTGATGCGTTCACAGACCAGATTTGTGAAGTGATTGTGGGCAAGACCGAAGCGGTGAAGTTGGCGGTCGCCTGTCTGCTCGCACGCGGTCATTTGCTAATCGAAGATATTCCGGGTGTCGGTAAGACGACACTCTCCCAGGCACTTGCACGTTCCCTTGCGCTTGCCTTTCAACGCATCCAATTCACCAGCGACCTGCTTCCCGCCGACATTCTCGGCAATTCAATTTTCGACCGAGAAGAGCAACGCTTCGTCTTTCACCGCGGCCCGCTTTTCTCGCAAGTGGTGCTGATTGACGAGGTCAATCGGGCAACCGCCAAGACGCAAAGCGCATTGCTCGAAGCAATGGAGGAACACCATATCTCGGTAGATGGTGTGACTTACGAACTGCCGAAGCCGTTTTTTGTGGTTGCAACTCAGAACCCCCAGTATCAAGTCGGAACTTTTCCGCTGCCCGAGTCCCAGCTCGACCGGTTTTTGATGCGGATCGAACTGGGCGTGCCGGATCGCGCCAGCGAGCGGACGATGCTTCTTGGGATGGACCGCCGCGAGATGCTCAAGGAATTGAAGCCCGTATTTACGCCGCAAATCTTGTTCGAGATTCAGGAGGCCGTGCGCGAGGTGCACACTTCAGCCGCGGTACTCGATTACCTGCAGGACTTACTCGATGCTTCGCGACAGCGGCACAGTACGGGTTTGTCACCCCGCGCCGGTCTGGCATTAAAACATGCTTCGCAAGCATGGGCCCTTATGAGTGGGCGCGACATGGTGCTGCCGGAAGATATTCAAGCGGTAGCCCGAGCGGTGATGGCTCACCGTTTGGGACACGATATCAAACAGCCTGGGCAAAGTGGCCGCACGCTAGCTGACGCTCTGTTGCATAGTGTCCCCGTTCCATGAAACAGGCACGAATGCCGCGCATTTATCCGGCTAGCAGCCTGGCGGGCCTGCTTTTTGTCCTGATCGCGATCTGGTACGCCGCCGCCACACAGGGTAACGCCGCGGTCTATCTGTTTTTGTTCGTTCTCACGGCTGTCTTTTGCGTTTCCATTCCACATACGCTCCTCAATCTCGTTGGTTTGAAAGCGACGGCTCAATCTGTGAAGCCGACGTTTGCGGGGGGGAGGTTTCGCTGCCTGTCGAGATCGTAAATCAATCCACTGGAGCGCGCCATGGCATCGAGCTAAGCGTGCCGGGTTGCAAAGGGCGACCGGAACGTATTACCCACTTGCCGGCCGGCAAAGCGGCCCGCCTCACGCTCAGGTTTGCCGCACTCAAGCGCGGCCAGCATCAGATCGGCACGTTGCGTCTCGAGAGCCTGTATCCTCTTGGCTTCCTGCGGGCACTTAGATTGGTAACGACTCGGCAGCAGTATCTTGTTTATCCAAGACCCGCTGGTGACCCCAATCTTCCCATTGAGCGTGCGAGCCCAGGTGAGAATAAATCGCAGCACGAACTGGGAGAAGGCGACGATTTCGCGGGCGTGCGGCCCTACATTCTCGGCGAGTCGCAACGGCACATCGATTGGAAAGCAGTAGCTCGCGGCCAGGAATTGATGACGAAGCAGTTTTCCACCGAGGCGCGCGGCTCGCTCTGTTTTGACTTTGCGGCGGAGCGGTTCGCCAATATTGAAGGTCGGCTCTCGCAACTCACGCTCTGGGTCATCGAGGCCGAACGAGTGCAGCGGGCATACGGTCTGCGTTTACCTACCAGCGAGATCGCACCGTCCCTCGGACAAGCGCACTTTCATCGATGTCTGCGGGCGCTCGCCTTGTTTGATGAAGATGCCTCGTGACAAGGACAGGCGCATTCCGCGACGACCGTTCCTTTGGCTGGCCGCAGCGCTACTCTTCACCCTGCCGCCGATGTTCGGGACGCTCAGCTTGTGGGTTCCAGCCATATTTCTAATCGCGCTTGCCGCGAAGTTTTGGATGGAACCGCGTGGTTATCGGCTACGGTCGCCGGTTTGGAAATTAGTGATCGGCGCGATTGCCTTGGTCTGCATTTTCATCAGCTACGGCTCAATCAAAGGCATTGAGCCTGGCGTGTCGCTGGTTGCGGTTCTGATGTCGCTCAAAATTCTGGAAGCGCACACCAGCCGGGAGTTCCAAGTCATGGTCATGGTGGCGTGGATACTCTGTCTCTGCGGATTCTTTCTCTCTCAAGACCTTTCCATTGCGCTCTGTCTCCTGATCGCTTTTACGTTGCTCCTGGTGGCGCTCATTCAATTTCATCGCGGCTCGTCTGGCCCCTTCTGGCCGCCAGTCCGCGCAGCTTGCAAGCTCCTGGCTCAGGCTTTGCCCCTTATCGCAGCGCTATTTCTTTTCTTTCCACGCGTTGCCACCGGGTTCCGGTTTCAAATCGTGCAGTCTCGCCTCTCCGCGACCGGCTTTGGCGACGGGCTCTCTCCCGGCAGCGTCGCTTCGCTCGCCAACTCAACCGGCGTTGCTTTTCGCGCCGAGTTTCCCGATGGCAGAATACCGTCGCCCGCCGCGATGTACTGGCGTGGCGTGGTGATGCGGCACTGCAACGGTTTGGAATGGCTCGCTTCACAGGAGCCAGTTTCAATTCCTCGTTCCAGTCAACACACGCCAGAAGGTGAAGGAATTCGACAATGGATCACGCTCGAGCCGTATGGCGGTCACTGGATGTTCGCACTCGATTGGCCTGCCACACCGGCGCCTGGGACGACGCTGGCCCCGGGCAACTGTTTATGGAGCGGCCAACCGATTCGAAAACCGAAACGCTATGAAGTCACATCTTTTCCCGAGATCCGTGAGAAAGAACTGCACCCTCGGGAGCGCAAACTCTTACTCGAAGTTCCAGCGGCAATTAGTCCAGCTGTCTGGCAGTTGGTGCAATCTTGGAAGGCCACGGATCCAAACCCGCGCGCGGTCATCCATACGGCGCTGCAGTTCTTTCGTACCCAACGTTTTCGCTATTCGTTGGCGCCCGGGGAATACCAGAACAATAACTTAGACGAATTCCTCTTTCATCGGCGACTTGGCTTTTGCGAACATTACGCGGCCGCGTTCGCCACTTTGATGCGGGTGGCTGGAATCCCGGCGCGCGTGGTAGTCGGCTATCTCGGTGGCGAATACAACGAATTGGGTGGTTTCTTTCTTGTTCGACAAGCCGATACCCACGCTTGGTGCGAAGTGTGGCTCGACGATAGTGGGTGGGCCCGAGTAGATCCAACTAGTGTAGTGGCCCCAGACCGGGTAAATCTCGGGCTGAATTTGTTTCTGGAGAGGCGGACTGCTTCCGGGCAGGTGCAGTCGGGGCAAGGCACCCTGGCGCGGACCCTCGCGCACTCAAAGATATTTGCAGAGGCACGGCTCGCCTGGCAGACATTGAACTACGCGTGGGACACTCGCGTCCTTAGCTTCGATGGCGAGACACAGGAATCATTTCTCGGTGAGATCGGTATTCGCAACGCCGGACCTCTCCCGTTAATCGGCTGGAGTTTTGCGATCGCAGCCGGTGTTATCGGAATCTATGCCGGCTGGATGGGATTGTTCACGCGTGGCGGTCGGGACCGGGTCAAAACATTGTACAAACAGTTTTGCCGCAAAGCTGCTCGCCTTGGCGCACACCGCGAACCGTCGGAAGGTCCGTCCGATTTTGCCAATCGCGCTGCCCGGCTGTTGCCTAACGAATCGGACCGGATCCGACGAATTTCGAATGCTTACATCACTGTCCGCTATTCCTCTGCGGCGACTCCTGTCGTGGTTGAGGAATTGGCCAAGGAAGTAGAACTCTTCGCAAAGACGCGGGACGCGACTGCGGTCTCTGAAACTTAAAACTTGAGGCTTAAAAGCTTCATCGCGGCATTGTGGCCAGGAATCCCGCTGACCGCACCGCCGCGCTGTGCGCTCGAGCCGCATAGGAAAACATTCTCCCATTCCGTTTCGACTCCCCACGTGCCGGCCTGCTCCTTTGTACTGGCGAACGGCCACGTCGGCGCGTCGTGAAAAATGTTGCCGTGATACATGCCTAACGACTGCTCAATGTCGACCGGGCTTTTGCTTTCGATGCAAAGGCTGCCGTCACCCGCGACGGCGAGACAATCTTCCAGCGGCTCTTCCAACCATTGGTTCATGCTTTCGAGAAATTTCTTCTCTGCGCGTTTGCACATCGCTGTCGCTTTCTTTCGCGAATAACGAGTACGGAGCATCGAGTCCGAAGAGTGTCATCGTGTGAAAACCTTGTTGGCGCAGTTTCGGCGCGAGGATGCTGCCGTCGGTCAGTGTGTGGCAATAGACCTCGCAGGGTGTTTTGTCCGGCAACCGCCCTTTAGCAGCCTGTTCGTAGCTAACATTCATCTGATCGTAGCCTTCATCGCTGTGAAACGTTCCGCACCAAGCCTCCGGCAACGCATACTTCTTCGCTTTAATTTTCGGCAGTCGGCGCAGCAGCATGTTGATCTTGAACACCGACCCTTCATCCGTCGCGTCCGGCTGATATGGCTTGCCAGTGAGCTTCGCCAAAACATTCCGGCCAAAGTTCACCAGACAGAAACCGCGCATCCACTTGCGAAGGTAGCGCATGCGTCCCGCTGCCATTATCTCGAATTTCAAATTCGATCGTCTTCGTCTTCCCGCTAAAATCGACATGGCGAAGATCGACATTCGTCAAAAATTCCGCGCCGGCTTTGCGCGCCGCCTGTTCCAACTCGCTTGCGACCGCACCCATGCCTCCGACCGGCACCTTCCATTCGCCGGTCTTATTACCGATTAGGTGATAAAGAAAACAGCGGTTCTGCAACAGCGACGGATCGTGCGGGTGCGCGAAAATGCCGATCTTCGCGTCGGTTAGAACAAGGCCGCGCAGCAAATCGTTTTGCAAGTAGCGTTCAATCGCGCGACCGAGCGGTTCTTCCGCCAAACTGCGCCACGCTTCGCGCGAGGCACCATCCATATCGAATCGCCGCTTAAGCTCTTCTTTCGAAACGAGCGGCTCCAACATCGTGTCCCAAACCTGCTCGGCGAACACGCGCGGCAGATTGTAAAACTTCTTCATCTGCTCGTACTCGGTCTCGCTTCCGGTAAGATCAGACAATCGACTTTCGGCTCACCTCTTCATCGAAATTGCTGATGAGCAAACCGTCCTGGCGCCCATTCTTCACATATGGCGTGAACGACCCAGTCGCTCGTCTGCGCAGCTCCAGACTCAGTCCAAGATCGCGAATAATTTTCTCCGGGAACAAACTAACGAGATACGAATAACGTGACAGCCGCGCGTCGTAGTCCTGAAACACCTTTTGCGAAGTCGCTGCCCCGCCAATGTAATTGTTTTTCTCCAGCAGCAGGACGCTCAAACCTGCGCGGCCGAGATAAGTCGCTGCTACCAGCCCATTGTGGCCCGCGCCGAGAATTACAACGTCATACTGACGTTTAATGTTCGGTGGTCCGAGTCGGACTGGCGATTGTTGTTCGATGGTTGACCTAAGCACGGCTTCGCCCTTAGTTCGAGTGCTGGTCAAGAACTGAGTTCGAAAAATCCCATCAAGATTGTCAGCCGCCAGTTCAGTTCGAAGTGCCAGTGCGGTTCGCACCGAAAAATTCCTGGAGCTCAGCGTACGGCGCAGCATGAGCCAATTCATCGAAGCGCCCATGCTCGGCGAGTTGCTTGGCCGCACGCATGAATCCGCCCCAGGCCGCGCGCGCGAACGCACCGCCCACGCTGACCCGACGCGCGCCGAGCACTGCCGCGTCGTTCATCGTTAGACCGATCGAACCGCCGATAAGGATGTTTACTGGTTTTGGCGCAAGAGCATTGACAATCGCTTTGATATGTTCGCGCTCGCGGAAGCCGGGCGCATACAGACAATCGGCACCGGCTGCAGAGTAAGCAGTGAGTCGTCGAATCACTTGGTCAAGGTTTTCGCGACCGACGAGATATCCTTCCGCGCGCCCAACCAGCAGAACGCCGGTCCTGCCGATCGCTTCTCGCGCCGCTTGGATTCGCTCGACCGCAAGATCCACATCGTAAAGCCGTTGTTCCTTTCGATCAGTTGCGTCCTCAATTGAGAGGCCAGCAACACCGGTCGCGACGCAGAGTCTCACGCTCTCGGCCACATCATCCGGATTATCGGCATAACCATTTTCGAAATCCGCATTCACCGGAACATCGGTCGCCTCGACCAGCTCGCCAATGTGCGCCAGCATCTCGTCGCGTCCGGCCGCACCGTCGGACATTCCACGCGAGAAAGCAAAGCCAGCCGAAGTCGTCGCGATCGCTTTGAAGCCAAGATGCTCGAGGTAGCGCGCGCTGCCGATATCCCACGGATTTGGAATCGCAAAGCAACCGCTTTGATGTAGTTGGCGAAAGATTCGTCGGCGTTCAGCGATCGTCAGCATGACAGTGGCCCTCCGCAGATTACGCAGATTTGCGTAGATTTTCCCTGTCAAATTTTCGGGCAGTTCTTAATCTGCGGAAATCTGTGAAAATTTACACTGGTCGATAACGTTGATTCGCTGCTCAAAGGCATCCCGCATTTTCTTGAATTACGACCGCGATACATCGTCAGCAACTCACTTTATTTCGTTTGGCCAGGCGATTGCTGCAATTACACGAAACGAACGCTACCACCATTTTTTCGAGATTTTCTATCTCGTTCAGACCGTCATTATCAGTTTCGCCCTTTTTCACACGCTGATGTAAAATCGCGCCCGCAATCGGGCCACAAACGAGAGTTGCCTCCCTTCTGCGCCGCGGGCTCGTTCGCGTTGTCTCCTTACTGAACGTGAATTAGGGTCGTGGCCAATTGATCGCCGTCGTATATGTCGAGCTTGTATTTTCCGACTGGTCAACCATCTGGCGGCCATGAAGTTTGAGCCCGCTTGAAACGTCGTCTTTATCGGCTGTACCTTCGGCTTCATCAACGAGCGAGTTCTTGGGCGCGGGATCGCCAACGTCTTCGGCGATCCAAACACCACGGCTCTTGTTTTTTCGTGCCGTGCTACGAAAGAATGCCATTACCTGCGACACGGTCGTCGGCAACGTGGTCGCCCATGCGCTACCCAATTCAAATGCCACCTGCCGAGTACGGTCAATTCACAATCGTCTCTGTTGCCTTAGATGCTTTCGACAGGTTGTAGCCGGGGCCGGCGTTGAGAACCATGATCGCGATTTTGCCTCTCGATCCTTTGTTTGCGATCGCGTGGAGTGTGACCGTCGCGGAATTTTGGCCGGCCGCGATGGTGACTTGTCCGGGCGTTCCGCTCAAGATGTAGTCGATTCCCTTCTGCGCAGTTCCTCTCATCGAGTAGCTGACGGTGACCGGCTGCGAAACGACTGCGGAACTTGAAACGGTAAACGTCGCGTCGTTTCCTCTGTGAACCCGTGACGGTGAAGCTAACACGCTGACTGTCGGCGTTGCGGCCGGTGTTGGTGTCCGGCTTGGCGTTGGAGTTACCGTCGGCGTTGGTGTTGCGGTAGGAGTTGGTGTAGCCGTTGGAGTCCGGGTGGGTGTTGGGGTCGGCGTCGGCGTAGCTGTTGGAGTTGCCGTTGGTGTCGGAGTTGGGGTCGGCGCGCCGGCTTGCACGTTCACGACCATCGCGTCATACGCGGCAGCGTGAACTCCATCGTCTGCGCTCAGCTCAAATGTGTACGCGCCCGATTGCGTGAAATTCACCATCGTCGTCGCCGAATTCGGATTCGCCATGTTTACCAGGGCCGATCCGGAATAAAGCTTCCATACAATCGTGGCCGTGCCGCTTGGATCGACAACGGTACCAGTGAGCGTCGTGCTCAAGCCACTGATGTTTTGATCTGCGCCGGCATCAACCGTCGGCGCGCCGGGCGATCGCGGCCCTTCGTTAGGCCCGGTGGTTTGGATCACTTCGAAATTGCTGACGTCGATCGTGGAAAGATTGTCGAAGGCGGTTGACGAAAAACGATCGTCCGGGCAAACCGAGATCGAAAAGAAACCGCCGCTGTTGTCGGCCACAATTGCGCCGTATTTTTTGAGCGCGAGCAACACCGCTTTTTCTTCAATCGTCCAACTGCTCGGAATGACAAAGCTCGCTTTCAGCCGCAGCCGCTGCCCCATCGCCGGATAATTTGTCGATGTCGCGGGGATCGACGACGCGTAATGGTTCGCCGGGTAAATATATTCGCGCCGCGTGTGCGGCACGCATAGCCGCAGCGCGTGCTCCACCATGCCGCGCTCACATTCATCGTAGCGCACCAATGCGGCGAACATCGGAAGCCCGGCCGCGTCGCCTGAGGTCCAGCCGGCCGGACGTAAGGCATTGGAATTCAGATCGAACTTCGCACCGTTGGAAGCCTCCCAACCGCTCTGGGTTAACTTCATTTGCCACGTCTCCCAGATCGAACCGACGCCAGGCGCGACGATAATGCCATGGCGATCGCCGCCCGTGTTGGTGACGTCCATTTGCCATTGCTGCAACGTGAGACTGCCCGTGTCGCGCGGCCAGGTCTCGATCGGCATGTTCGATGGAATCGGGTAACTGCCGTTCGGATAGGTGCCGCCATCCAGATCGGACTCGTCGGGATAATCGAGGAACGGAATCGTCACACGCGGCTGATTGTCCGGAACGAGCACGTAATTCATTTCGTAAAACGGACGCAACGTTTGCCGGCTCGACAACAAATCAGCTTTGACCTGCGCGATCATCGCATCTGAGTTCGCGAGCACCGGTCGGCGCGAAATATCTTCGTTCCAGGGATTCGTCACCGGGAAGATTTGCATGGCCGAAACGATCGCGTCGGCTTGCGGCGTGTTAAACAATGTCGGCGTCGTTACGGTCGGTGCCGGCCCGAGAATTCGCCCTTCTTGGTTGATCCGCTCCGCCCGCGCCGCAAATGCGATTGTCGATGTTACAAGCAAGGCGACGCCCCGCTTCCATTCCCTCCAAAACCCCTTTTTCGTCAATTTAGTTCATTCTATGTTGCGGAGAAGCTCGCCCTATTTTGCAGCAGCTTTTGCACCTGTTGCCGTTGCAGGATGGACAGTGTCGATTGCGGCCGATGGCACCAGCTTTATGCTCGACGCTTCCGCGCCGCGCTTGAGATTATCGGCGTCGCACCGCCATTGCGTCGGGCCGCCACAATTGTTCACCGAAGTTAAGCCGAATCTTCCACTCGAGATCGGGCACGTTTTGTTTACTGATGTAGTCGGTTACTCGAAACTGCTGATTGTGGAAGTCTTGCGAAGGCGGATCTATTGCAGAATGTAACGATTTAACGAGGCGGCGCTAAGCCGCTAACAGCTGTCTCCCAATATCGCTGAGCTTCGTGCAACCGCAGAGCAGCATCGCTTCATCGAGCTCGCGTCTCAGGATCTCCAACACCTGGGTCGCGCCTTGTTCACCGGCGAGGCACAAGCCCCATAGAACGGCGCGACCCACCAACACCGCCCGCGCGCCGAGCGCAATCGCCTTGAGCACGTCGCTGCCGCGTCGAATTCCTCCATCGACATAAATCTCGCAACGGTCCCCCATAGCATCGACCACGTAAGGAAGCGCTTCACTCGTAGCCGGGGCAGTGTCGAGCTGTCGTCCGCCATGATTGGACACCACCACCGCTTTAGCTCCATGCTCGGCCGCCCGGCGAGCGTCGTCACCGCGGATTACGCCCTTGACCACCACCGGTAATCGCGTGGAGCCGCACAGCCAATCCAGATCACCGAATCCAAGGTCTTGCTTGAAGTTTGCTCTGACGTAGGCGGCCAGCCCGGAACCTTTCACTTCGGGAAATCTTCCTTTCCCAAGCGGCGCCAAATTTTCGACCGTGAGACCATCGGGCAAACGGAAATTGTTTCGGGTATCACGCTCCCGTGTTCCCAAGCCGGGCGCGTCAACCGTCAGGACGATCGCCTGTGCCCCAGCTGCTTCTGCCCGCTTCACCAGCTCCAGCGTGATCTCGCGATCTTTGTATATGTAGAGTTGGAACCATCGCGGGCTCGCCGCTTGAGCAAAAACCGATTCCATGGCGGTATTCGAGAGCGAACTCAGAATGAACAACGTTCCGGCGGCCTTGGCTGCGCGGGCCGTTGCGATCTCCCCCTGTTCGCAAGCGAGCTTGTGAAACGCAGTCGGTGCGACCAAGATTGGCATCGACACACGATGTCCGAGCACCGTGGTGCTCATGTCGCGAGGCCCCACTCCAGCCAGCACTCGGTAATAAAGCTTCAGCCGTTCCCAGCTGGCGACATTCTCTCGAAGCGCTACTTCATCCAGCGCTCCGCCATCGTAGTAATCAAAGACATCCTTGGGAAGCTTGCTCCGCGCTGCCGCCGCGTAATCACCGGTATTGAGAAGCAGATCCGAATTCATCTTTTAATTTCTGATTTCTGGAGGCCGAATCGCTTAACGATGTAACGATTTAACGAATCACGCCAGCCGCGTTGCGGCTCGATCCATCGATGCGATGGTGACCGATGATCTCGCGCAAGAAGATTCACGGATCTGTCTGTTCAAAGTGGGCCTTGTGTGCACTGATCGGCTTGGTCTGCTGTGGGTCGAGCTCGATGGCGACGGAGCCGAGCCCCGCGCCGTCACCATCGCCCGTCGCATCTCCTGCTGCGTCGCCGCTTGCCACACTCGAGCAATCGTTTTCGGAATTAACCGCGCAGCGCGCGGCTGCTGAGCGCTCGAAAATTTACCAAGCTGGCGCCAATTACAGCCGTTGGCTCGATGGCATCGCGAAAAACTCAGGCTACGCGTTTCTTCAGCGGCAGGTCGTCGATCGGGTGACGTGGATGCGCCTGCTGACCTGTGCCGGCACGCTCGCTTTCCTCGCGTTGCTAACCGGTTGGTTCCTATGGATCGTTAGGCGACGCGCTGGCGAGATCCAATCGAAACGACACCAGTCCTGGTTGGCGCTGAGCGCGGCTGCGATCCGCAAACCTCTTGCTCTCTACCTTTGGGTGGTAGGCGGCGCCTTTGCGTTCATGCCGATCGTCACAGGTATCGTTTCCCGTCCGACGCGCGTCTTTTGGGCTGGCGCGCTCACAGCCATCCTCTACGCCGGGCAGATCGTCACGGTGCTTTGGCTTGTTTTTCGCGCGATTCGTGCGGTCGAAAAGCGGACGCGCCTTTGGGCGGAGCGGACCGGCAGCGTTCTTGGAAAAGTGATCGTGCCGATCCTTGGCCAAACGCTGCGACTGACGGTACCGCTTCTGGGCATCATCCTCCTGCTGCCACTGCTCAAGCTGCCTGAGAACTGGGCTTGGGTGACGCAGAAAGGCTTCGGCATTCTGCTCATCGTCGTGCTGTCGTTGCTAATCATTCGCGGTATCAACGCCGTGCAACTGGCGCTCTTAAGCCGGCAACGAATGGACGCGGAGGCCAATCTCTCCGCCCGCCGGATCTACACGCAGGTGTCGGTGATTCGCAAAATCATCGTCAGCGCCGTGGTTATTATCGCGACCGGTTCCATCCTGATGCTCTTCGATCCGGTGCGGCAGTTCGGCACCAGCATTCTTGCGTCGGCGGGAATCGCAGGCGTCGTCATCGGTTTCGCTGCGCAGAAGACGCTCGGTAATGTGCTCGCCGGTATTCAGATTGCGCTGACGCAGCCGTTGCTGATTGACGATGTCGTGGTCGTCGAAGGCGAGTTCGGCCAGATCGAAGAGATCACGCTAACGTATGTAACTGTGAGGACGTGGGACCTGCGGCGCCTGGTTCTGCCGATAACTTACTTTGTCGAGAAACCGTTTCAGAATTGGAGCCGCGTATCAACCGAGTTGCTGGGAACGGTGATTCTTTATCTCGATTATCAGGTCCCGTTGGGCGAACTGCGCAAGGAACTCAAACGGCTCGTCGAGAACAATCCCAAGTGGGACCGAAAGGTCTGCGGGCTCCAGGTGACGGACATAAAGCAAAGCACAATCGAAGTGCGCGCCCTGGTGAGCAGCACCGATCCGGGTAAGGGGTTCGATCTCCGCTGCGACGTGCGGGAAGGTTTGATCGATTTTCTGTGCCGCAACTATCCTGAGAGCCTCCCGCGGGTGCGCAACGTGATGGAGCCTCTAGATGAGGAAATTCAGCAAGCAAAACCCAGACATGGTTCCGCAGCCAGCGGAAAAGAACACGAGCGCGGATCAAAAAGTCCCGGTGTGCACGCCGACGACAGAAGAGACGGCTCTGCCAGTTAGCGCCCCGGCCGCTGTGCTTTAATCGCGGACTTCTCTCCTCCCCCTTTGTTCGACGTTGGATGTTGAATGTTCCTCCTTCGCTTTGGCTACGGCGAGACAAGTGAGCGCCCGCCAGGCCGAAGCCTCGCGCGTAGGTGGGTTGGACGTTTTCTTTTTTTGTCCCCTGTCGTCTGTCTGCCATACTTCTCGTTGAAAGGTTCTCATTTGCGGGCTGTTAGCTAAAAAAATGTTGACCGCAAATTAAAATCCGCTCTTGATCGGCCACATGAAAACAAAAACAAATGCATTGACTCTGGCGTTTTGCTTTTTGGCAGGGGCAGCATGTTTTGCCGCCGACCCCCAGATGGGCAGTTGGAAGCTGAACGAGGCTAAATCAAAATTCACACGCGGGACGCCGAAGAATACCGTGGTTGTCTATGAAGCAGTCGGCGACCAAACGAAAGTGACCGTGGAAGGCACCGACGCGAATGGTAAACCTGCCGGCAACGAATGGACGGGCAAGTTCGACGGAAAAGATTATCCCGTCACTGGCGACCCGACTTCAGACATGCGCTCGTACAAAAGGGTGAATGATCGGACCCTGGAATTCACAGCTAGGAAAAACCGCAAGGTTATGGTCACGGGGCGAGTTGTCGTTTCTGCCGATGGCAAAAGCCGCACCGTCACCACTAGCGGGACCACTCCGAAAGGCAAAGAGTTCAAAAACACCGCGGTCTACGACAAGCAGTAATAGGGACGATCATTCTCGGGGCTGATATCGCCGTTTTGCAAACCTGCTTCAACGTCTCATTAATTTGCTAGACGGCGAAAGAAGTCTGTCTTGTGGGAACAGCAGAGAGATAATTCACCGCCTTAGCGCTGTTTGATTTCTCATTTGACCGATAACCGTGCAACCGGTTGCATCGTTCGATGAGGCAAAGAGTTTGGTTACGGATCGGTTGGCTCTTCATCGGACCGGAAGGATTGCGCGCAGGACTGGCGTTTTCTGCTCTTCGCGCTCGGGATTATTCTCGGCGCACGGTTGGTGGAAGAACCCTTGTCGCAGTTTCTGGCACAACGTCTGGCGATCAATCTGAATGAGATTTCGGCGCCGGCGATGTTGATCCGCAAATTCGTCCTGTGCGTTAGCGTATCTCTGGTGACGGCGATCGCGGACAGGGTCGAACGGCGACGAATCGATAGTTATGGGCTGCCGGTCGAACAGGCGTTCGGAAGATTTTTATGGAAAGGAATGCTGGGCGGGCTGTTAGTCGTAGTGTTCGCCGCCGCGGCGATGATTTTGACCGGCGGAATGGCGCTTCACGGCCTGGCATCGCATGGCAACGAGATCATAAAGCTCGGGGTCATCTGGTTCGTCGCCAACATCCTCGTTGGTGTTGGCGAGGAATACATGTTTCGCGGATATGCGTTGCAGTGGTTTTGGCGCGGCGCTGGATTCTGGCCGAGGGCCTCAGCGGTGTTCGCCGGGGACCATCTGGAGAAGCCAGGCGAGAATGCGATGGATATCGGCATGATCTTTTTTCTCGGGCTAACGCTTTGCATCAGTGTCTGCAAAACCGGCTCGCTTTGGTGGGCGGTGGGCTGGCACGCGGCGTTCGATTTCGGGCAACTTTTTCTCATCGGCACACGCAACGGCGGGCTGATGCCAGTGGGTCACCTTTTCAACGTCAGATTTCCCGGTCGTGCGTGGCTAAACGGCGGCGAGTTGGGAACGGAGGCAAGTGTGTTCATGGTGCCGGCAGCAATCGCGACGTTTATTTACGTGAGCTGGTTTCTGCGTGGCCGAACGCGCGCTAACGAAAAATGAGTGCGTTGCGATCCGCGCTTCCAGAAAATTCTCGCCGTCACTGGTAACTCGCCACATCGGTGTAGCCTTCGCGACAGAAAACTTCGTCGCCGTTGATGGTGAACCCATAGAAAAGATTCTTCTTTTCAGCCGCGGTTTTATCGACGAAAGCCGGCAGCGACGCTTTGAATGTCTCGAGCTTTCCTGGGTGCACTTTAAAGTAAGGGTGAAGGCTGACGAAGTTTGGCCTCATGATTGAAACGTACGCCTCGCGTGCAAATGTGTCGATGATCTGGTTTCTGGCCGATGAAGCGTGATTGGAGAGCACCTGCACGGCGGGCATTTCTTTGAGCAGTTGATTTACGGAAAGGACTCGGCACAATTTACGCGCCGAAAGTACATGCCCACCGAATCAGACGTTCGACTCGAGATCGCCCATGTCCTGTTCATCGACATTGTCGGTTACTCGAGACTGCTCATTAACGAGCAGCGCGAGTCCTTGCAAGAGCTCAATCAGATTGTGCGCAGTACCGATGCGTTTCGGACCGCAGAAGCGGCTGGCCAGCTCACCCGAATTCCGACCGGCGATGGCATGGCGCTGGTTTTTTCGACGACGCCGGATGCGCCGGTGCAATGCGCCTTAGAAATCGCCAAAGCATTGAAGAGTCGTCCCGGCCTTCGCGTGCGGATGGGGATTCACAGCGGTCCAGTCAGTGCCGTGACCGATGTGAATGATCGTTCCAATATTGCTGGAGGCGGGATCAACACGGCGCAACGCGTGATGGATTGCGGCGACGCCGGTCACATCCTTCTGTCGAAACGAGTAGCGGACGATCTGGCGCAATACCGGCAATGGCGGCCGCTGTTGCATGAGCTGGGCGAAAGCAAAGTGAAGCACGACGTCACCGTCTCGGTCGTCAACCTCTACAATGATGAGATCGGAAATCCAGCGCTGCCTTCCAGGTTCACCGACCCGGCATTTCAGCCGGAAATTGCAGTCGCGCCGCAGCGTTTCGAACCCTGGAGCAGACCAGCCGCGCCCGCGTGGTTGATTGCTCTTTGCGCGTTAGTCGGGCTGGCAATTATCGCGATGATCTTTACGCCAGCAATCATGCACTCCTTGCAAAAAACTACCGCGGCTGTGAGCGCAACCCCAAATCCTTCAGCTGCAGCTCCGCCTGCATCGCCTGCGCCTGGCATTTCCGAGAAAAGCATCGCTGTGCTTCCTTTTGAAAACCTTAGTTCGGACAAGGAGAACGCCTTTTTTGCACAAGGTATTCAGGATGAAATCCTCACCACGCTTTCGAAAATCAGCGGCCTGCGAGCGATCTCGCGCACGTCGACGAAGCAATACCAAAGTGCGCCGACCAATCTGCGCGACATCGGACGCGAGCTGCGCGTGGCCAATGTTCTGGAAGGCAGCGTGCAAAAAGCCGGTGATCGCGTTCACATCAACGTCCAACTCATCCAAACCGACACCGATGCGCATCTCTGGGCGCAAAGCTACGACCGGCAATTAACCGATATTTTCGGAGTAGAAGGCGAAGTCGCTAAAAGCATCGCCGATTCATTAAGGGCGACCCTTTCGCCGCAGGAAAAAGCGCGTGTCGAGAAAATTCCTACCACTAATGCCGATGCCTACGTGCTCTATCTGCGTGCGCGCGATTACCAGACGCGCCCCGACAATTTTCTCCAAGATTTTCAATCTGCCCGTCAGCTTTATGAGCAAGCGATCGGGATCGACTCCGGCTTTGCCCTCGCCCATGCGCGGCTCTCCGCCGTCATGAGCGCAATTTATCATTGGTACCGGCCGACAGAAGAGGTGAAGGAGAAGGCCCGCCGCGAAGCGGACGAGTCGCTGCGCCTGCAACCAGACCTCGGCGAAGGCCATCTCGCTCTCGGGCTCTATTTCTATTATGAGGAAGCCGATTATGAGCGTGCGGTCCAGGAGCTGAACCTCGCTGCAAAGGCGCTGCCTAACGACGGTGATGTCGGTCTTTACGTGGCCGCCGTGCAACGGCGTCAGGGACACTTCGCTGAGGCGATCGCCGCTTACGGGAAAGCAGAAGCGATTGATCCGCGCAATTCCATCACCCTTTATGATGCAGCGCAGACTTACTTCGGTTTGCGCGATTGGCCTGCTGCTGCCAAAGGGATGGATCGCGTGCTTGCCCTCGCGCCCGACTCGCTCAACGTCAGAATCCAGCGCGCCTACATCGATTATTTCTGGAAAGGAAGCACCGCCCCGATCAAGCACGTCCTGGAAAGTATCGCACCGAACCTTGACCCGGATGGTGTCGTGACTTTCACGCGCTGCGATGTCGCCCTCATGGACCGCAATGCAACCGCGGCTGAAGGCGCTTTACAATTAGCTCGCCTGGACACATTCGTTGCGCCGACTGGCGTGCAGTTGCCTAAAGGGTATCTCGCCGGCTGCGTGGCACTGATGCGCAACGATGTCGCACAGGCGCAGCGTGAGTTTGAAGCGGCGCGCGGGGCGTTGGAAGATCTTGTTACGAAGAGTCCCCAAGATGGCGTTCGCCATGGGCAGCTCGGATTCCTCTACGCGCTAATGGGACGCAAGGACGACGCGCTGCGGGAAGGTCGCCGCGGAGTGGAGCTGACGCCCATCTCGAAAGACGTAGTCAATGGTGGTGCAGTGCTCGATTTTCTGGCTTTGATTTACGCTCATACCGGCGACGCTGACCATGCCATGCCGCTGGTGGAGCAACTGCTCACGACGCCCTTCGCCGTTGATTACAGCGAGCAGAGCGTCACGCTGGCCGATCTACGCACCCGTTGGGTATGGGACCCGCTTAGAAACGATCCACGATTTCAGAAAATGCTCGCCGGGCCCGAACCGAAGACAATTCGCAAATAGCACGAAACGGCCGCGCATTTATGCTGTTTGCAAATTTGAGTCTTGGATTTTCAGTTTTTCAGCGTTGCAGCTTTGCCCTGTGTCGATAGGAACCTTGACTCCTGTTACCTCGCATTGGGATCAGAGATTAGCGGCCGAGAATCGATTTTAAGGGAAGGTCTGGATCGAGATGATTGGAAACCAGCCAGTCGCGATTGAAGAGCGTTGATTGATATTTGTGGCCCGAGTCGCAAAGAATGGTGACGATCGTTTGACCCCCGCCAGATTCTTCCGCGAAGCGCACCGCGCCGGCAACATTAATGCCGCTTGATAAACCGAGGAACAGGCCCTCTTCACGTAGAAGCTGATAAACGATCGTTAGGCCGCTCTGATCCGGAACGCGATAAGCGCGATCGACCTTGATGCCTTCGATATTCTTTGTGACGCGGCCCTGACCGATCCCTTCTGCAATAGAATCACCATCGTTCGTCTCCAGATTGCCATTGGTAAACCAAGACCACATCGCCGCGCCATACGGATCAGCGCAGACGACCTCAATCTTCGGATTTTGTTCCTTCAGATAAGCGCTCACTCCGGCAAGCGTGCCGCCGGTACCGACGGCTGCGGCAAACGAGGAAACCTTGCCTTCGGTTTGTTTCCAGATTTCAGGACCGGTGGTGCGATAATGGGCGTCGCGATTAGCCGTGTTATCGAACTGGTTCGCCCAGAACCAGCCTCGCTCCTCTGCGAGGCGACGCGCGATGTGATTGTAATTTTCCGGATCCTTGTATGGCTTTTCCGGCACCGCCTTTACCTCCGCGCCGAGTGTACGGAGCAAATGCATCTTCTCCGGCGACTGATTATTCGGAATCACGATAACAGTGCGATAGCCTCTGGCGCGCCCGATCACGGCAAGACCGATCCCAGTGTTACCGGCGGTTCCCTCAACGATCGTTGCGCCTGGTTTAAGGCGCCCCTGTTGTTCCGCGGCAGTGATGATTCCGTAGGCCGCTCGATCTTTCACCGATCCGGCCGGATTCATGAATTCTGCCTTTCCAAGAATCTCACAACCCGTCAGTTCGGACAGGCGCCGCAGTCGAATCAACGGCGTGTTCCCAACGTATCCATCAACCCCGAAAAAGCGTTCGGGGTCAATGCCCGAGTATTTCGCAGTCATGTGATCTGAATCCGTTCTCGAAATTGTTAAGCCACTTCTCCCTTTTCGATAGGCACTTTTTTGCGCCGCATTATCTTCTTTGTTCCTGGCACTCGTCACTGCTCAACATGAAAGTCATTCTCGAGACGGATCGGTTGCTGCTGAGACAATATGTAGAACAGGACGCAGAGGCGTTCTTTAAGCGTCGTCAGCTGTCATGACTGCAGAAAACGAGTTGTGGCAGGAATGTGATGATAATTGTCATTGCTGCCAGTGACTCTGTCTGAGAAGATAGGCGTCATGAAAGGACGAACAAACACGATGAATGGAAAGAAACTACTCGGAACAGCGGCGAAGTCTGGCTTGATCGCAGCAATGGCGCTTACGGTTGTCCGTGAACTCTCCGCGAGTTCAGCTCCGGCCGGAGCCACCAGCAGTTCCGACAGCAATAAACCAGAAGTTACAGCAAACCGGCTAAAGCCACCCGTCGAAGGCAGTATCCCAGTTGCTTTCCTTATTTCGGAAGGCGCAGTGGTTATAGACTTCTGCGGGCCATGGGAAGTTTTCCACGACGTCAACATCCCAGGTCGCCAAGACGGTCCTTTCCGTCTTTACACCGTGTCCGAGACGACTTCCCCTATTCACGCAGGCGGTGGGATGAAGATCGTCCCCGATTACACGCTTACCAACGCTCCCGCGCCGAAGGTCATCGTCATCCCCGCCCAAAGTAAACCTAGTGAGGCAATGCTCGAATGGATTCGCAAGGCAACGAAAAACACCGACGTGACCATGTCGGTTTGCACTGGCGCATTTGTTCTGGCCAAAACAGGACTCTTGTCCGGCAAAGCTGCGACCACATTTCACGCAGCGTTTGCGCCTTTTGCCGTGCAGTTCCCAGACATCCATCTCAAACGCGGAGCCAGGTTCGTGGAGGACGGCAATCTCGCTACTGCCGGCGGACTCTCCTCCGGCATCGATCTCGCGCTGCGCGTGGTCGAGCGCTACTACGGCCGTGAGATCGCTCAGAAGACTGCCTACAATATGGAATATCAGGGGGAAGGCTGGATGAACCCCGATTCAAATCAGATTTACGCCAGCGCACCTGTCTCAACAGCCGAACATCCACTCTGCCCAGTGTGCGGAATGGATGTTGATCCGGCGACCGCTCCGAAGTCTGTCTATAAAGGCAAGACTTACTTTTTTTGTTCGGACGACGATAAAAAAACATTCGACGGCGCGCCAGATAAATTCGTAACTGCCGATAAAAAGCTCTGAAGCTACGCCGAAATACTGTCCCGCCGATTCGGACTGCAATGAACAAAGTAAGAAGGATATACCGCCCGTCCGGCTCGGAGCTTAGTAATAAGGAACAAGTTCAACCGGGAACGCAGCGGGTGGCGTTTATTGCGGCGCCCGGGACCGAAATCCTGGATCTGGTTGGGCCACTTCAAGTCTTTGCTCGCGCTGCGGAAAAGTTCAGCAAACAAAATCCAGGGTCCGTTCCAATCTACTCCGTTGAAGTCATAACTACTTCTCCCCGGAGGTCATTCGTGACGAACTGTGGCCTGCGAATCACGGCGCATAAGACGTTTAGGGAGGTGCGCGGGAAGATCGACACCCTGCTCATAGCCGGTGGAAACGCAATTGAGCGCGATCAAATAGACATTGAAGTGGTGCGATGGCTCAGGAAGATCGCCGGACGAATTCGGCGAATCGGCTCGGTCTGCACCGGCGCAATGCTCCTCGCTCGAGCCGGCTTGCTCGACGGCCGCAAAGTCACAACTCACTGGAACTGGTGTGAGCTGCTCACCAAGCGGTGCCCGCGCGCGGACGTTGACCCCAACCCAATATTTGTCCGTGACGGGAATGTCTACACGTCCGCCGGAGTTACAGCGGGAATGGATTTGGCATTGGCTCTGGTTGAAGAAGATCATGGTTCGCGGCTCGCTCTCCAGGTAGCTCGCAACCTTGTGCTCTACTTGCGCCGGCCAGGAGGGCAATCGCAATTTAGCGCTGCGCTGTCCCTGCAACTGACCGACCGCAAACCGTTGCGTGAACTGGAGTCATGGGTGCTCGATAACCTAAACAAACCGCTCAATGTCCCGGTGCTGGCGGCACGGGTCGCCATGAGTCCTCGCAATTTCGCCCGAGTCTTCACCAAAGAAATGAAGACCACGCCCGGGAAGTTTGTGGAACGTTTGCGCGTCGAAGCAGCTCGCCGGCGACTGGAAGAAAGTCAGAACAGCATGGAAACGATTGCCGGAGAGTGCGGCTTTGGGAACGTCAATTCGATGCGCAGCGTTTTTCAGCGCGCCCTAAAAATTGCACCCGGTCAGTATCGGCGCCACTTCCGAAGTATGCGTCACGTGAAACACCGGCCAAAGAAGGCCAGAGCATGATTGCCGAATTGAGTTTTCAGCGTTTCCTGCTTCCAGTGTTTCAGCGCGCGACCCGATTTTCCATTCCAATCCGACATCCGAAATTCACCAGGGCCCGCTGCGGGGCGATCCGCGCTTTGAAAAATCGGCGCATCCCTCGCGCCGAAGTAGTTGGACGTTGAGCGTGGGATGTTGAGCGTTAGGCGTTGCTTCTCATTTACCACTGCCCTCTGCCCTGGGCTTCTTCTAATCTTCCGACGATTCGTGTTTTGATTTCTCCGAATCGTCTGATTCCTCGCCCGACTTTTTCTTCGATTTGCCTGCTTTGATCGTGACCTTCGCCGTCGTCGCCAACTCGTCGTTCACATAAATTTCCACGCGGTATTTGCCCAACGGCCAGCCATCCGTCGGTTTGATAAACCTAAACTCGCCGTCGTCATGTCGGCATCCGCGGTCAGTGTTTGTTCAAGGACTTTGGTATTCGCTGGCGCCGCATCACCGACGTCTTCCGCGATCAAGACCCCGCGCACCTTGTCGCCGTTTTTGATCCCTCTGGTTTTGAAAATGGCAAACAGCTTCGGAGTATCGGCCGTGAACGACGTTACGGGCTCATCCTCAGGACCGGTCGTCAACGTGACTTTGACCTTCACGTCGCCGCCGCGTGCGACCGAAGCTGAAATGATAACAGCGATTAAAAACGCAAATAATTGTTTCATAGTTCTTTCTCTCTCTTTCGTACGCAGAAGGCGACGATTTTACATGTGAGAAGGGTGAGATCGATTTGCCGTTTCTGCGAGACTTACGACGTAACGATTCAACGCTTTAACAGTTCAACGACTGACCCAGGCCTATTTTGTTTCTCCTTTTTGAATTTCCGGATTGTAGCGCCTCTGTGTCCTGTGTCCTGTGTCCTGACTTCTGATCCCTGATCTCTGACCGCTGACATCTGATCCTAAATGCCTACGGCAGCCAGGAATGCTGTGTATTCCGTCACCAGAGCGACCAGCTCCGGATGAGACGCTTCAAAGTTTTCCACGGACTGTTTTAGCTCGAGCAAAAGAATCTCGATCAGGTGCGGTTTTTTCTTGGTGCGAGTCGCTTCATGGGCCGAGGCCTCGACCAGACGAGCGATACTCTGCGCGTGCTCGTGATGAGTCTCTGAAACCTTTGCAATGGCTGGCTGCAGCTTCGACACCAGGCGCAACAACTCGGTCTTCTTGTCGGCCGGAATATTTTCAGCCGACTCAACAGCTGATTCGGTCTTCTCGATGCGCTCGTCGATCATCTACGAACGCTGATTCTACCTGCTTGCTGTCGTTTCTCCAGTCGCCAAAAGGACGGACTTGTAGTGGCGGATCGCATCGCGTTCCGCGCCCAATCGAAGTTTGCTACGTCAGTTAGTTAATTTACAAGGGCCTGGGTAAATTCGCTCGGTCACGGAGAAGCGACCGTTAGGATCAGTTACCGACCAACGTCACCTTATCCGCAACATTGTCTCCGGCTATTTTGGTGTAATGAACGCGAACCTTGCGGTTGGTGGTGAGGCCGGCGGCTTCGATCACTTTCCCGTCGGTATCGGCGTAGGTGACGTTTTTGCCTAACTTGAACTGGATCGGTTCGCTCGGAGCCAGTGTCTCTAAGATCAACACGCTGCCGGGCGTGCATTCCTTGATAGTGCCCGTCATCTCGGCTCCCCCCTTAGGATCGGGACTGCCGGTAGTTGGTTCCGCGTGAGCGAACCCGATCAGGAGAGCTGTGGCGCAAATGAAAATTTTCATAGTGTCTCCGGTAGCTTTTCGCGTGCCGCGACGGGTCTAGCCGTATCACTTTTTTTGAGTCAGTCCACAGAGTTGAAACTCGCTCGTTTCCCAACTCCCTCGCCACTACCCATCGCGACTTTACCTTCTATGTCGCTGATCCCATCAGCTCCATTGCTCAGATTCAGGCAGATTTTTTAATTCAGGTGATCCCATTGCAGACTAATCTGTGAAAATCTGTGTCATCTGTGGTTAAACCTTTCTTCATAGATTCCTGATTCGTTTGTTCTTGCCTGAAAGTTCGTTTCGGCGAGGGCGCGCATGCTCCCCGGACGCAGAAAAATCTTGCCTGAATCGTGTTCATTAGAGCGCATTCATGGTTAAAGAACATTATGAAGATGGTTCTCGAGACCGACCGATTATTCCTGCGGGAGTATGTCGAAGATGACGCTGAGGCGTTGTTCCGGCTGAATAGCGATCCGGAAGTATTGCGATTCACTCCCGATGGGAGGTTGCTTAATGTCGAACAGGCCCGAGAAATCCTGCTGGCTCACCCGATAGCCGATTACCGGAAATATGGATTCGGACGCTGGGCCTGCATACTCAAAAGCACCGGCGAACAGATCGGTTTTGCGGGTCTCAAGTATCTGGAAGAGTTCGGCGAGGTCGAGATCGGTTACCGTCTGATGCGCGCTCAATGGGGCTTTGGGTTTGCCACCGAAGCCGCGGTCGCCGCGGTTCGTTTCGGGTTCGCCGATCTGGCGCTCAAACACATCATTGGCCTAGTGATGCCGGAGAACATTGCTTCCGTGCGCGTGCTGGAAAAGACCGGTTTGCGGCTTAGCGGAACGATCCAGTACCGGGCGAGAGAGTTCGCAAAATATGTCATCAGTCAGGGTTGAGGCGTTGATCCGCTTTCGCCAAGGCTGCGGCGTGATAAACAGAGCGCCGCTACAGAAGCAACGAGCCGTGTTCATTCGTGTCTGCCACGAAGCAGCTCGCGCAGGCGGGCCGATTCTTGATTGTGCCTTTCAACAGAAGACAACAAAGAGAACAACGTCTTATCTGTCCGAATCTATCTCTTCGTTTTCTTGGTTTTCCCTCTGTAAAATCCGTTTGCGTGCAAAAAATCACTCCGTTTTTCGCGGTTCGATAATGAAGCTGAGGATGCGATGAATGCGCGGTGCGCACTCGTTAAATCGTTAAAGCGTTGAGTCGCGAAATCGCAAAGCGTTATGCAGGCCACGCTGCAAGTTTTTGGATTTCTGTTCCAATCGACAATTCACGAACACGCCAATAAATCAGGCGTGAGACAATTTTAGCAGTGGTCTGCACACGCGGATTTCAGCACGAAAACGCCCGATGTAATGCTTGGCTAGCGCCTCGCCAATCCGGGAAAGCGGGATTAGACGTGGGGAAAGCGGATCTTCAGCTTATAGCAAATGAAGAGAACCAGGATCGCGCCGAGTGTAGAAAAAATGAGACCGGCGGGATGAAATCGTTCATTTGAGGGGCGCAAAAAGATGTGCGTAACGGCACCGCCGATGATCGATCCGATAATGCCGAGCACTATCGTCCAGAGAATCGTCATGTGTACGTGCATCACCGATTTTGCAATAAGGCCCGCGATCAACCCAACAAGAATGTACCAGATCAAGTGAAACATAATTTTTTCCTCCGTCGTTTGGCTGCAGAAAGTCGCCGAGTATGGCCAAGCGTTTCCCGATTAACCAGATTTTTCGCGAGCAGCGTCGCGTTGCTCGCCGCGAGTAGGCGGAGATTTTCCCGTCGACCCCGTTCGACTCGTTGCACTCGCTCAGAGCAGGCTCGAGTCGAGCAAAATTCTCGCAAAAGCACAGAATCTTGTTTGACGGATGACGTAATTCGGATACGTTTGTGACCCGCATATAAGCGGTCCAGTCCCAAACGTGGGGCCGGATGTTCTTCTTGGTTAGGGTCGAGCCGACCTCTCTGGTTGAGGCGTTGAAACGTTGAGATTGTTGAGGGGTGGGTTTCGCCGTGTACTGGAGCGAGAACGAATGATCTTTGACAGTTTGGTCGCGGATTTCGATGGCGAAATCGGCGATGAGCAAAGTCAGCAAACATTGAATTGTGCGTTATTTCGTCAGTCGCAGCCCGGGTTGTTCAACAACTTGGGCTCGACGAGTTTCTTTGATTCAAAACTTTGCCGGTTTCACGACCGGTAGAAGATTAAAGATCGGACGAACCCTGAATGAAGAAGTGCCGCGGCCAACGGCAGCGGCTACAACGCATTCAGGTTAGAAAAAGTCAGATCAGTCGGTCCCGCAGCCACGGGATCGGCGCAAACTTTGTCCCCGAAGCAATTCGGGGCTCCAAATTTTAACGGAGAGTTTGATTCTGGCTCAGAACGAACGCTGGCGGCGTGGATAAGACATGCAAGTCGAGCGGGATTTCCTTCTGTAGCAATACAGGAGGAAGTCTAGCGGCGAACGGGTGCGTAACACGTGGGCAATCTGTCTTAAAGTGGGGGATAGCTCGGCGAAAGCCGGATTAATACCGCATGTGATTAGGGGAGACATCTCTCCGACATCAAAGGTGGCGCAAGCTACCGCTTTTAGAGGAGCCCGCGGCCTATCAGCTTGTTGGTGAGGTAACGGCTCACCAAGGCGTTGACGGGTAGCTGGTCTGAGAGGACGACCAGCCACACTGGGACTGAGACACGGCCCAGACACCTACGGGTGGCAGCAGTCGAGAATTTTTCTCAATGGGGGAAACCCTGAAGGAGCGACGCCGCGTGGAGGATGAAGGTCTTCGGGTTGTAAACTCCTGTCATTTGGGAACAAGTGCCGGTACGTAACTGCTACCGGCTTGATAGTACCAGAAGAGGAAGAGACGGCTAACTCTGTGCCAGCAGCCGCGGTAATACAGAGGTCTCAAGCGTTGTTCGGATTCATTGGGCGTAAAGGGTGTGTAGGTGGCGCCGTAAGTCGGGTGTGAAATTTTAGAGCTTAACTCTGAAACTGCATTCGATACTGCGGTGCTTGAGGACTGGAGAGGAGACTGGAATTTACGGTGTAGCAGTGAAATGCGTAGATATCGTAAGGAAGACCAGTGGCGAAGGCGGGTCTCTGGACAGTTCCTGACACTGAGACACGAAGGCCAGGGGAGCAAACGGGATTAGATACCCCGGTAGTCCTGGCAGTAAACGGTGCACGTTTGGTGTGGGAGGATTCGACCCCTTCTGCGCCGGAGTTAACACGTTAAACGTGCCGCCTGGGGAGTACGGTCGCAAGATTAAAACTCAAAGAAATTGACGGGGGCCCGCACAAGCGGTGGAGTATGTGGCTCAATTCGATGCAACGCGAAGAACCTTACCAGGCCTTGACATGCATCTCTAAGCTGGTGAAAGCCAGTGAGTCCCGAAAGGGACAATTTGCACAGGTGCTGCATGGCTGTCGTCAGCTCGTGTCGTGAGATGTTGGGTTAAGTCCCGCAACGAGCGCAACCCCTGTGAACTGTTGCTATCGAGCCGAGAGGCTCGAGCACTCTGTTCAGACTGCCTCGCTTAAACGGGGAGGAAGGTGGGGACGACGTCAAGTCAGTATGGCCCTTACGGCCTGGGCTGCACACGTACTACAATGCCCAGTACAGAACGATCCGAGACCGCGAGGTGGAGGAAATCTATCAAAACTGGGCCCAGTTCGGATTGGAGGCTGCAATTCGCCTTCATGAAGCCGGAATCGCTAGTAATGGCGCATCAGCTACGGCGCCGTGAATACGTTCCCGGGCCTTGTACACACCGCCCGTCACATCATGAAAGCCGTTTGTACCCGAAGTCGCCCCTCAAAAGGCGCCGAAGGTATGGATGGTGATTGGGATGAAGTCGTAACAAGGTAGCCGTAGGGGAACCTGCGGCTGGATCACCTCCTTTCTAAGGAGAAAGCGCTGACGCGCCGAGATTCGAGAATCGAGAAATCGAGATTCGGAAATCGCGCGCGTAAGCACAGGTCGACGGCTAAATCCTTTGGGTGAATCAATTGATCATCCAAACGGACATGCCGTAAAGACTTTGGATTTCGAAAGAAACCAGAGCTCGAAGAAATGATGCAATAACGCACAATTCAGTCTTTGCTGGACATCGAACAAATGCCGGATGGCGACCCCACAATCGACATCCGGCATTTTTGTTTGGTGTAGTGGCGGTCATTTCGGCCGCACCTTCTCTAGCGCCGTGTCGGAACCGCAGATCAGGCGGCTGCACCGGGTCGGGGAGCACAGGCGGCTAGCCTGTGGACAGTGCGGATGATCAGTCCTTCGCGCTCGAGATCGCGGAGAGTCGCGGCAAGCACTTTGTGTGAGATTGCCGGCATCACCTTGCGAAGTTGATTGAATCCTTTCCTGCCGTCATCAGATCAATAGAGAACAATGAGACTGCATTTTCCCCCAATGACATTCAGAACCGCCGTGAACGGGCAATCGGTCACTGCCTCATCGCTGATTGAGTTTATTTGGCTGACCGCACCTTCGGTCTCCATGATGTACCTCCGTTACATTATGGTGCAGTCTTGTTAACGTCCCACCGCGATGCAAAAATTGCGCATGATCATCGAAATGCGTACCTACAAAATCAAACCCGGCCTGCGAGCGAAATTTTTAAAAATCCTCAAATCAAAAGCCCTGCCCGAGCATAAGAAAATCGGAATGAAAATCCTCGGCCCGTTTCTCTCGGTCGAAGACGCCGACACCTTTTTCTGGATGCGCGCGTTTCCCGATTTGAAAAGCCGGACGCGCATGAGGGACGAATTCTACGAAGGAAAACTTTGGAAAGAGGAACTCGAAGGAAAGCTAATGCCAATCCTCGAGAAATACGATGTCGTCGTGGTTGAAGTCAAAGGAGGTCTCGGCTCCTGGCAGTAAGCCTGCGGAAAACAGGCGCCCCGCCTGTTGAACGTCTGCGACAAGCGAGCCGCTTGTCCGCCATGACAGACGAGCCGCCTGTCTTCCATTTGCAACCGCGGATCAGGTGCAGGTGACCCCTGTCCTCAGTCCTCTGATTCTAAAGTCTTCCGCGGCGTTCTGCCGTCTTCGACGTTGTGCAGATCCACCCATGTTTGAATATCGTCCCGATTCTCCCAACCCGATCGCTTCTTGGCTGCGGCCAGGTCGGTGCTACCCTCATCCCGCCAGCCGCGTTTGCGCAGAAACGCATTCCAAATCTCGATTTCCTCTTCGCCTGGTCTTCGGCCCTCCGCAAAGCACCATTCCAAAATTTCCTCGTCCGACCCTCCCTCAAGCGTTCGCTTTACCAGATCATCATAATTAACTCCCAAAAATCTGGTGCAACGCGCGTCGAAGAAAGTCGGATCCTCCACCCCGACAAAATAGTCGGGCGGCAATCGACCCGCAGCGTGTAGCCGGATCTTGTCGAGCATTCGGGCAAAGTAGATCAGACCCTTTGTTTCGCGGTAATCGCTGCAAGGATTTTGAGTTTCCATTCGAGGAAAAGCTTCCGGCTTTGTGGTAAGGTGTCAACAGTCCACTTAGAGCAAGAGAGGCATACCACTTTAGCGAACACTTGCGATGAGGAGCCGGTCCAGGAAAGAATCAATGATGCGTCACGCTAACGTTGGGAAATGAATGGTTGAAAATAAAAAGCCCAATAAGAAGCGGCGTCGCCGCGCCATCATCGCTTTCGAAATGATTCGAATCGACCGTCGGGCAGCTGAACCGCTTCATCAACAACTTTATCGCCAGATTCGCGATGAATTGGTTTCGGGAAGTTTTAGCGATGGCGCATCGCGACTTCCCTCCTCTCGCTCGCTCGCTGCTGATCTGGGAATCTCGAGACTAACGGTAAACGCGGCCTTCTCCAAGCTTCAGGCCGAAGGCTATCTTCGCTCTCGAGTCGGGTCAGGGACGTTCGTTGCCGATAGTCTTCCCGAGACGTTCTTGAGCTCAGGCCATCCAAAAATGCGACTGCTCATTGAACGGCCGCCCCGCCTGGCAGACCGGGTACGAAATCTTCCGGACAAACGGGCCGGAAAGCAGTTTGATTTCGGAATTGCCGGCCCGCCTGGTGTTTCCTTTGTCCCCGCCTGCCCGGCTCTCGACGAATTCCCCATAGAAGTCTGGGAACGACTGCGAGCACAGGTGCTCGCCAGAAAGGGGACTCATTTGCTGCAGTACGCATCGAGCCGCGGCGACCCCGACCTGCGCAAGGCAATCGCAGCATACCTATGTGATTACAGAGGTGCACGTTGTCATCCAGACCAGATCATCGTCACGGCCGGAACGCAGCAGGCGATGATGATTAGCGCGATGGCCCTGGTAAATCGGGGTGAGGTCGCGTGGATCGAAGATCCGGGATTTTACCAGGCTCGCCGGGCTTTTGGCTTCGCCGGGGCGACCGTCGTTCCGAGACCTGTTGACCGGGAAGGAATCGTGATCGCGCGACGCTCGAAGCAGCCGACACCCAAGATCATCTACGTCACTCCTTCGCATCAATTTCCGCTCGGCATGACCATGAGTCTCGCGCGCCGGACCGCTCTGATCGATTTTGCGCGTGAGCACGACGCCTACATCTTCGAAGACGATCACAATTCCGAATTTCGTTTCACCGGTCCTCCACTCCCTTGTTTGCAAGGCCTCGATAACTCCGGCCGCGTCGTTTATGCCGGCACGATGAGCAAGATTCTTTATCCGTCATTGCGCATCGGGTATCTGCTGGCGCCGGACCAGTTGGTAGAGCCGATGATTAAGATTCGCGCGGTCGTGGATCAACACTCACCGGCGATCGATCAGGCGACGCTGGCGCGGTTCCTGACCGAGGGATATTTCCTGAGCCACATCAAGCGAATGCGAAAATTGTATTCCGATCGGAGAGATTTCTTCATCGAGCAATTCAACGGCCTCCTAAAGAAACATTTCATTCTGCAAATTCCGGAAGCAGGATTGCATTTCGTCGCCTGGCTGCGCCGAAAGAACGATTTGCCGATCATCACCCGTGTTTGCGCCGAGGTGGGAATCCGGCCATCGCCGCTATCGTCGTGCTACATGAAAGAGCCCTTGCAGCTGGCGCTCACTTTCGGTTTTGCCGCGTGGTCACGCGCGCAAATTCGAGAGGGCCTAACGAAGTTCGCAACGGCGCTGAATTCAAAACTGAATTGAGATCTGGGGAGCGCACGCGCCTCGCGTGTTGATGCCGGCGCCCTCGCCGGCACTGGTTCCGCCAGAGATAGCCCGGAAAAGTTCGCGAATGCGAGGGCCCATTCGCCAGCACGCGAGGCGCGTGCGCTCCCCAATCTGCCGACCACGGCGACAACAATCTTCGTTCGTCATTCGTCTTCGCCATTAGAAAATTGGTCTGGGACAAAGCGGCCAAGTGGCTCTTTCAATGCTCGACGCGCGCCCGCAAAATGTCTTCCATGAAAACAAAACAACAAACTTTGATATGCCCCAAACTTCTGAAAATTCCGTTGTCAATATTTTTAATCGCGGCGGGCTGCGGCCTGTTTGCCGCATCACAGCACGAGAAGCAATACACAATTACCGATCTCCCCTCGTTAGGCGGAACGAACAGCCGCGCAAACAGCATTAACAATCGCGGCTGGCTCGCCGGTTATTCGAATCTTGCTGGAAACCAAAGCCGTCACGCCGCTCTTTGGCGCGATAGCGCTCTGACTGATCTCGGCACCCTCGGAGGGCCAAATAGCGCGGTTACCTGGTCGGTGAAGAGCAATTCCGGCCTCATCGCGGGCATTTCACAAACCGCAACGCCAGATCCGTTAGGCGAAGCCTGGAGCAGCGCCGCCTTTTACCCCGGAGCGACCGGCACCGGTTACATCAACCTCGGCTTCGCTTGGGAAAACGGCGTGATGCGCGCGTTACCGACCTTGGGCGGTAACAACGGCTTCGCCACCGACGCAAACAGTCGCGGTCAAATCGTCGGTTGGGCGGAAAATTCAGTTCATGATCCGACGTGTGTTCCGCCACAACAACTCCAGTTCCGCCCCGTCGTTTACGGACTCAAGGGGAATCAAATTAGCGAGCTGCCGTTGCCCTCAGGCGATACTTCAGGCGCAGCGAGCGGAATCAATGAACAGGGTCAGGTTGTCGGTATTTCCGGAATCTGCGATCAAGCTGTCGGACGCAACACGGCGAAACACGCGCTTTTGTGGGACCACGGCAAGATTGTCGATCTCGGAAATCTCGGCGCACCGTACTGGAACACACCCACGAATATTAATCAACGCGGCGATGTGGTTGGCTTCGCCGGGGCGCCTAACGACCTAGATGGCAACTTTCTCCAGGCATTTATCTGGACGGCCGAAGGTGGAATGCAAGCTCTCGGTTTCCTCCCCGGCGATGTCCACAGCGAAGCCTATGGAATCAATGAGCGGCGCCAAGTTGTGGGGCTGTCCTGTGACGCGAATGGAGATTGCCGCGCCTTCATTTGGGAAAACGGCGTTATAAGAGACCTTAACGACTTCAAACAACCCGGCTACACTGCACAACTCGAACAAGCCAGAGACATCAGTGAAGCCGGCGAGATCGCGGGACGGTCCTTGGATTCCGCTGGCGTTAGACGAGCATTTCTCGCGACGCCTCACTGATCGTCTTCTCCGGGGAAACGCACGAAGTGCCGGTTGGCGAGCCGCAGGGTCGACATCCGGCACTTTCTTTTTCTGGAATTTAGTCGGAATTCCCCGGCAACGCCTCACCTTTCGTCACTGGCTTCGCCCAACTCGGGAGCTTGTTGTAGTCGCCTACACCGCAGCGATTGCAGTGAAACCTGCAAACAAGATCGCGATGAAAAGTCGTTGCATCACGAGTCATTAACTGCGACCGCCGCATTTGCAATCAGCACTCAACAATTTAAACTCGGCAATCGTTTCGGGGGCATAGCTCAGTTGGTAGAGCGCCAGCTTTGCAAGCTGGAAGTCAGGGGTTCGAATCCCCTTGCCTCCAAAGCCTGAAAGGCGTGGAGGCAAAATCTAATCCTAAGGGTCACATCTCTGGATGCACTAGCAGGAGCGTAATCCCCTTGCCTCCAGCCCCGAACTCTTTCGGGGCTGTCGCGCCGTAACGTTGGCGAAGGGGGACCTTTTTCACCTCAAAGGGGCAGTTAACACACCGCCGATGGTCGAACGATTTAACGTTTTAACCCCGTAGCCCTTTAACTTGTAACGTTTGTCTTCCTTGCGTCAATTGTGCGAGAACGAACGCACGTTATTGAGCGCCCGATAAAATTGGTGTCCTGCGTGCGTGATCCTGGTAATCACAGCCTCAGTCGGATCCAATTCGTCCGATTCGGTCGCTTTTACCAATCCGGCCTCAGCCATCAAATAAACTTCTCGCGCTGCTTCGCGTCCCTGCACTTTCAGGAAACCGGCCGGCTGGTGCTCAACCTCTGCTATAAGTTTGTGTGCTAGGCGAAGATTCATAGCATGACTCGTCCTTCCAGCTATTTATGATTCGTGCGGCAACAGCGAAGCGGACGTATGGGCGACGGCGATTGACCCATGTGACGAAATAGGCGGGGGCCCATCAGCCTGTGAACACTGACGTGTCGATTGCAGTCAATCGCCACTACCGCTGACCGCGCTGACCTCTGATTTCTGGTGATCCATGTCATGCTGCCCGTTCGTATGAAATCTCTCCGCACACGGGGCAATTGATTCGGCCAGCTCGGCCAGCAGTGACCAATTCGGGCGGCCAGCAACGCGGACACAGACTGAAACCGAGTTCGGCGGCCAGAGTGGCTTTGGCGACACGTAGTTCCTCTTCCATTTCACATAAAAGCTTCCTCAAACTAAGATCACCATTCGTCGAAGCTGAGAATTTTTCGCGACCGGTCCGCAGCTTTTCTGAGACAACTGCGATTGAGAGCAAGGTGGAGCGTAGCGCATCGATATCCATGAACTGAACTTAAACCGCTGTCCGTGACAATTCAGTTGCGGTTGTGTTCCAATTTCGTGAAATCGTCGAGTGCCGCGCGATTGATGCTGCCGACAGCGCGCGAATGATGGTAGTCGGCTAAAAAGGGAATATTGAAAGGAATTGCAGGGCGATCCCGGCTTGACCGTTCACGAATCACCGATCACTGTTCATTTCCTGCCGGCTGCGCCGGCAACCGGGCCTGTAGCTCAGTTGGTTAGAGCATGCGCTTGATAAGCGCAGGGTCACTGGTTCGAGCCCAGTCAGGCCCACGCCGCCGCTGGCGGCGAGTTAAAACGTTGAATTGTTACAGCGTTGAATCGGATCGAGGGAGCGTACGCGCGCCTCGAGCCAATTGTAGGGCGGCCGCTCCGGCTGCCGATCTTTGAAATGGCAAGCGACGATGCGCTCGCCCTACAATTCCTCCGCCGCTTGGCGAGACCTCGCCCGCGCAAACATGACGCAAAACAGCACCGCCACAAGTGCGCCGATACAATCGAGCATCACGTCGTGCACTGACGCAGTGCGCGACGGGACGAACGATTGGTGGAACTCGTCAGATGCTGCAAACGCCGCCGCCACGACAAAAGTGCTCAGCGCCAAAATCGTTTTGCCCGCCGTGTTAAATGTCCCGCTCAGACCGCGCCACAAGAGTGCCGCCAAAATCGCGTATTCTGTGAAATGCCCAATCTTCCGGAGCGCAAAATGGATCGAAACGACCGTTGCCGCTGAAATGTGCGGATCAAGCCAGAGCAGAAACGGCACAAGAAAGCGGGACGTGTGCTCAGCCGACAATACGTCACTCGAGCCGACAAATATCAAAAGCATCCAGGCAAGCACTGGCATCCAATTTCTGACGAAGCGTGGCACGCTCATGTTCAAACGAGGCGCTCACTTTATGAAGATCGACTGCAATCACAAACGGTGGATCGGCCGCTCTGCCGGGCGAGGTTAAAGTCAAGCGCCGAAGGCGCATTATTTCGGAATCGAGCAAGGGACTGCTCAATCCACCAACAAAGCCGTGCAGCCAGCATCCGCCATCGTAATGAGCTATGGCGGGGCGGGGCGGCTGCCGCTACAATCCTAAATGGCATTTCACGGAAACGCCCTACAATCGTAATGTCCGATCTGAATCTCACCGGTCCCCTGACCTTCGAACCCATCTTCATGGAACGAATGTGGGGCGGACGAAAACTCGAAACTGAATTCGGCAAAAAACTGCCGGCGAACAAACGAATCGGCGAATCGTGGGAAATTGTCGATCGACCTGAAGCGCAGAGCGTCGTCACGAACGGGCCGCTCAAGGGCAAAACACTGCACGAACTTTGGACCGATTATCGGAAAGAAATTTTCGGCAATCTTGCCGACGCGTCGCGCTTTCCGTTGCTCATCAAACTTCTCGACGCGCGGGAGAAACTTTCGCTGCAAGTTCATCCGCCGGAAAAAATCGCGGGAAAACTCGGCGGTGAGCCGAAAACAGAATGCTGGTACGTTGCCGTGGCGGACCCCGGCGCCCAAATTTTTGTCGGATTTCACGAACCGATCACGCGCGAGCGATTCGAGAGATCGCTGCGCGCCGGCTCCGCTGCAGATCACGTCGGCACGATTCGTGTGAAAACAGGCGATGCGATGTTCTTGCCGGGCGGAAGATTTCACGCGGTGGGAGCAGGCAATTTGCTCGTCGAAATCCAACAGAACAGCGACACGACTTATCGGGTGTTCGATTGGAACCGCGTCGATCAAAACGGAAAGCCGCGGCAGTTGCATGTCGATGAAGCACTCGAATGCATCGATTTCACTGATGTCGCGCCGAAGTTGGTCGAACCGAAAGGCGAACTGCTCGTTAGGCACGAACTGTTCGAGATTCAAAAATGGAATCTCGATGCGCCGCGCGAGGTCACGCCGCGCGATCAATTTACAATCGTTTGTTGTCTGAGAGGGAAACTCAACTGTGCGGACGTTCGATCTGGCGCCGGGCGAATTCTTTCTCGTCCCGGCGTCGATGCAAGATCGACAACTTCATCCGCGCGCAGAAGGAACAACTCTTCTGCGCGTTGCAATTCCGGTGTAGGGCGGCCGCAGCTGCGAACGCCGAATTAACAAAATGCCGTCTCACCCGCCTTCGCGCAGCTACGGCGCGGCAGGCAGAGACGGCCTACAATTCAAGCCCGCACGCCTCTTAATAAATGCGAGCGCGGCATGGACCACACCCGCTGCACGTTCACAATTTTCCAGGAACCGCCCTTTTGTAGCAGTTTGTAGAGAAACGGCTGCACGCGTCCGTCCGTTCCAACGAACACAACCTGTGCCAGCGCGGTCCCCTGCTCCATTCGCATCGAACCGAATTCCATTCGGCCCCGCTGCGATTTTGCGACTGGATCGCTCCGAATAATCGCCTCCAGCTGCTGAAATGTGAGTTTCGGCCGTGCGATGCTTGCCGCATATTGATAGGCGTCAGTCACATCAATCGAGTCGACCGATTCGTAACCGATGTTCTCTCGCGAATTTCTGTCGGGCAATGAATTCGCAATGAACACGCTGGTCGCGCAAAGGACCAGACTCGCGCCCACAACCGCGAATCGGATACCGCGTTTCATTTCGAGGTCACAGATTGCGACAGGCGACGCAGATATTGAAAGCTGTAGATGCCGGTGCTGTGTCCATCGCGCCAGCGCGGCTGCACGGCATAGCCTCCGACAAAATCGAAACCGGTAAGCTCAAAACTTTTGTCGGAATAGTTCACATTCGATCGTGAAATGTTTCCGAGCACATCCGGTTCGCCGCCGCACGCTGCGCAGGGGCAGGCACGCCGGAGAAATTGTAAATCGACATACGATTCGGTTGTATCGTTCCACTGAATGGCCAGTTCATTTCCGATCTGTTGAATGTTCGTAGGCTCCAGACGCATGGGGTTATCCATCCTACCACGATGTCGATCTTGAGAGCAATCTTTAGGCTAGCTTGCGCCGATGTAACGGTTTAACGCCTTAACGAATTACGAAACGCTCCAGAGTCCATCCCGTAGGCTCCGAGAATCGTGAAACGTGCATCGAGACTCGATAATTCATGCTGATGTTCCATCACTCGCGTTTCGCCCGGCTTCGCTCGCCGAAAATGGCCGTGCCGACGCGCACGAGCGTTGCGCCTTCTTCGACGGCAACCGCGAAATCTTGCGTCATGCCCATCGAAAGCTGGGCGAGATCGACGTGAAACTCTGTTTGCACGCGATCGCGCAGCTCGCGCAACTGCACAAAATATTTTCGCGATGCTTCAGCTTCCCCTGCCAGCGGCGGAATCGTCATCAGACCCAAGATCGACAACCGAGGCAGCGCGAGGAGCGTTTCCATTTCCGCGCGCAAAGTCTCGGGTTTGAATCCGAACTTACTCCCCTCGCCCGCCACATTCACCTCAAGCAGCACTCGCGGATGAAGTCCTTCCTCTTCCGCAATGCGGTTCATGTCTTGCGCGAGCGCGAGCGAATCGACGCTGTGAATCATCTCAAACAGCGGCAGCGCGTGCCTGATCTTGTTTTTTTGAAGATGCCCGACGAAATGCCAGCGCAAATTCGACGGCAACTCCGGAATTTTTACTCGCGCTTCCTGAACACGACTTTCGCCGAACATCGTTTGCCCTACTTCGTAGGCCTCGCGCAATTTCTCGGCCGGATGGGTCTTCGAAATTGCGACCAGCTCGATGTCATCAATCGAACGCCCAACCTTTGTCGCCGCCTGGGCGATCTGCTCGCGAACGCGCGCAAGGTGTTCGGCAACTGAATTCATTCGGTTGTAAGGCGCTTGTGCCAAGCGCCTATTTACAAATTTCGATGCTTGGCACAAGCACCGCTACAACGCCGCACTTCCTAAGCCTAACCGATGGCCGGGACCATTCGCCTTGGCTCAGAGTTCGCCGGCGATTTCGACAGGACCTGCGCGCCGTTCTTGGCCACATACGCTTCATGCTTCGAACCCCAATCGCAAAGCGCGCGCAGCAATGGCCGCAACGTTTGCCCATATTCGGTCAGCGAATATTCCACGTGGGGCGGCATTTCGTTGAACATTTTTCGCGCGACGACGCCGAGAGTTGTCTTTACCGAACAGTGACCGAGTTCGGTTGCCATACCGCGCTACAAAAAGGTGCCTTCTTGTGAAGGTTACGTGAGCATCGTACCGCCGCAATCATGAATAAAAAACCATTTTCATCACTGGGGGGAAACGCCGGCATCGGGCTCGCTACCGCGTTGCTCTTTGCCAAACAAGGAGCCAACGTCGCAATTGTGAGCCGGCGACGGGAAGAGAAGGCGGCCGCACGGGCTAAGATCGAGAAGTTGGGCGTAAAAACGCTCGATTTCGCCGGTGACGTGACCGACGAAACAACCATCCGCAATGCGCTGACCAAAACGGCGGAGACGTTTGGCGGATTGCACTTTGCTTTCAACAACGCCGGCGTCGAACAGGTCCCGACCCCTTTGATCGAGCAGACTTTGGAGGACTACCGGCGAATCATCGACGTGAACGTCATGGGCGTTTGGCTTTGTTTGAAACACGAACTACCTCTCATCGAGAAATCCGGTGGCGGTTGCATCGTCAACACATCCTCCGTGGCCGGCTTGATCGGCATGGCGCAGGTGGAGCTGTACATCGCAGCTAAGCATGCGGTTATCGGCCTAACGAAGTCCGCCGCGCTCGAGTACGCCAAGTCTGGTGTGCGTGTGAACGCCGTGTGTCCGGGCGCCGTTCACACGGAGATGTACGAGCGTTTCGTCAGTAAAGACCCCAACCTGGCGCGCAACATCGAGAATATGCACCCGATGGGCCGCAGCGGCACTGTGGAGGAAATCGCTTCAGCCGTTCTCTGGCTCTGTCGCGATGCGACTTGGACGACCGGTCAGTCGCTCGCGCTCGATGGCGGGTTCACAGTTCCTTAAACCAAGAAAACAAATCGCAAGGTCAACACCTTATGAAAATCGCAGTCCTTGGAACAGGAATGGTCGGCAATGCGCTCGCCACAAAACTTGTTCAAGTCGGCCATGAAGTGATGATGGGATCGCGCAGCGCCGATAGTAGACCGGCGCAAGATTGGAGAAATTCAACTGGCAAAGATGCGCAGACCGGTACCTTTTCCGACGCGGCGGCGTTTGGCGAATTGATTATCAGTTGCACCAACGGCGCGAACTCGGTCGCTGCGCTCCGTGAGGCCGGCGAAGCAAACCTGCGCGGCAAAATCCTGATCGACGTTTCGAACCTACGCTCGTGTTTTGCAACACCGACTCGTTAGGCGAACGGATTCAACGCGAATTTCCGGAAGCGATCGTGGTCAAAGCGCTCAACACGGTGAATTGCGAGATCATGGTCGACCCATCCGTCGCCCCAGGCGATCACAATTTGTTCATTTGTGGCAACGACGTTGCGGCTAAAGCAAAAGTTGCGCAATTCATGACGGACAATTTCGGCTGGAAACGCGACAACATCGTCGATCTTGGTGACATCTCCAACTCACGCGGAACCGAAATGTATCTTGCGCTTTGGATTCGACTCTGGGGCAAACTCGGAACACCGCTCTTCAACATCCACATCGTTCGCGCCTAACGAGAACCTGTTCGGTCCTTTCGTTCGGCGTTACCCTGATCTGGTATCCTTACTTAAAAGTCGCGATTGAATTATGATCGCGATGCGCGATGCATCTAAATCTCTCTTTATGAGCGGGTTCTTTGAGGAGTTGCAGCGCCGAAAAGTCTATCGCGTCGCCGCCGCCTACATCATTGCGGCGGGATTTATCATTCAGATCGGTTCGGCGGTTTTTCCGGCATGGGAATTGCCGAACTGGAGCTTGCGTCTTGTGGTTGTGTTTTTGCTGATCGGTTTCCCAATCGCGCTCATTCTGGCCTGGGCGTATGACGTAACGCCGCAAGGCATTCGAGTAACAACGAAAACCGCCGCCGAAACACACCTTCGCCGGAATCTAGTCATACTTTGCGCCACCGGCGTGATCATTTCTGCAGTCGCCGGATTTTTCCTGTTGCCACGGGCGTCCGCGCACAAGATCGACAAGCCGATCGCTGTCCTGCCTTTCCAAAATTTGACCGACGAAAAGGAGAACGCCTACTTCGCCGACGGCATGCAGGACGACATCCTGACGAATCTTTCGAAGATCGGTGACCTAAAAGTCATCTCGCGCACGTCAGTCATGTCCTATCGCGACGGTACGCGTAACGCCCGTGAAATTGGCAAAGCGCTGGACGTGGCCACGCTCCTGGAGGGTAGCGTCCGCCGAATCGGAAATCGTGTGCGCGTGAACGTGCAGTTAATCAATGCGGACAACGATGAGCACATCTGGGCAGAAGATTACGACCGCGATTTAACGGACGTTTTCGCGATTCAAAGCGATCTCGCGAAGAAAATCAGCGCTACGCTGCAGGCGAAGCTGTCTCCAAACGAAAAAGCACGACTCGAACGTCGGCCGACGGAAAATCCGGATGCGTATTTGCTTTTTATTCAGGGAGAGCAGTACGCCACTGGGCCGGATATGTTCAGCGATGATTCCCGGAAGGCGGAGCAGCTTTACGAACAAGCAATCAAGCTCGATCCAAACTTTGCCACTGCCTTCGCCTGCCTCTCCATGGTAGAAAGTTGGGCATATCATACTTTTGATCCAACGCCGGCGCGGCGCGAGAGAGCGCGAGTGACTGCAGATCAGGCTTTGCGCTTGCAGCCCGATCTTTCGGAAGGACACCTCGCCCTCGGCTTCAGTTACTATTATGGCGATCGAGATTACGAGCGCGCCCTTGCCGAGTTCGAGAATGCAAAGCGAGGTCTGCCCAATGAGGCCCAGGCTTACATGGCGATCGGCGCCATCCAGAGGCGGCAGGGCAAGTGGACGGAATCGACCGCGAACTTTGAAAGGGCCACCACACTCGACCCCAAAAACGCAAGCTTCCTCTTTAACCTCGGTTTTAGTTACGTGGCGCAGCGAAATTTCGAAACTGCGGACAAAATTTTCGATCGAGCACTCGTCGCGGCGCCGCAAGCTTTTAGCGCGCACGCACTGAAAGGAGTAGTAGCGATCCTATGGAAGGGCGACGGCAAAGCAGCCGAAAATCAACTCGCCTCAGCGGCACCGGCGGCGGACTCAGGTGGCCTGGTTATATCAACTCGAGTCTGGGTGATGACGCTGGAGCGGAAATTTCCGGAGGCCCTTCAAGCGGTCCAACAATTTCCCGGAGAAATATTAGATACGCATACTGGCCGGGTGCCCAAAGCGTTTTTCGAGGGTCTCATTTATCATTATCAGGGCGACAAGCTGAAGGCCGCGGCTGCGTTCGAGCGCGCCCGCATTGTTGCTGAGCAGTTGGTGCGCAAAAGTCCTGATGATGCTCCTCGCCATGCACTGCTTGGTGAGATTCTCGCAGCGCTTGAGCAAAAAGACGCGGCTATCTCCGAAGGCAAACATGCGACACAATTGCTACCAGAATCTGAAGACGCCTACGATGGTCCGCAAATCAGCGCTGCGCTTGCGGAAATTTACGCCTGGACCGGCGAAAACGATGAGGCACTACGGCTGCTCGATCATCTGCTGGCAACGCCAAACGGTGTCACTGTTCCGCTTCTTCAACTCGATCCAGTTTGGGACCCACTGCGCCGGGATCCGCGCTTCCAAGCTTTGATCGACAAGTACGGTGCGAAAACTTAGCGCCTCTGATCTCACAGCTTCGAACCGTCGTGCTACTAACCTCTCCAAATTCAAATCTTAATTCGATTTCACTCTCCTGCACTCCCGCTCGTATCGCTTCTTCCAATTCGCGCGCATCCCCAGGGATAACGAAACAGCATGGCTTCACCATACAGTAACGATGACAGGAATGGGGATAGCGCAAATTGGGCCGCCGCATACTATGTTAATCCAGCAATCCGATGATTGCCTGGAGCCGAGTTTGGGCCGATACCGCTTTCTCCGTGTTTAAAATAGACAGAGACATCGGTCAGCAAGAATAACAAACACCGAACGCCCAACGCCCAACACCGGACGTTGAATTAAGACGCTCTGAATTCAACATTGGACGTTAATTGCCTGTTGGGCTCGGACCGTTTAGCGCTGGGCGTTTTCTGAGTGTTTTCTAACCCAGCAGTTCCATCATTTGCTTCGCGAGCTTTGGCCCGACGCCGCTCTCTTCGTGTTTGAAATAGATGAAAACGTCCGGCCAATTCGCTTCCTGTTCGCGAACGTACGTGGCCCAGCGTTCGATATCGATCTTCTTATAATCCTCGCGGCGCAGCCGGAGATAGCCGTAATCGGCGGTCGCCACGGTTGGCGTCGCGAGTTTTTCCGTATCGGCGATGCAGAGCGCCAGGTTTCGCGATTGGAGCAGCTTAAAGATCTCCTCGTCGAACCATGACTGGTGACGAAATTCAAATGCCGCACGCATCGACGGCAGTTCGCGCAGAAAGGAGCTCAATACATCGGCATCTCTTTTGAAATTGGGCGGGAGTTGAAATAAAACCGGCCCCAGTCTCTGGCCCAAAGCTGATACGACGCGGCAAAAGTATTCGAGGGTGTCTTTGCAATCGCGCAGCTTTGACCAGTGCGTGATTTTTTGCGGCGCTTTAAGCGCGAATCGGAAATTCTCAGGCGTCAGCGCTTTCCAATTGTCGATCGTTTTCGGCGCCGGAATCCGGTGGAAGCTGTAATTGATCTCCGTGGTCGAGAATCGTTCGGCGTAAAACGGCAGCATTTTGCGTGCGGGCAAATCTTCCGGATAAAAATTTCCTTTCCACTCCGCGTATTGAAAGCCCGATGTGCCAATCCAAAATTTCATTTGGAATTAGAATGATCGCGGATCAAATAGATCTCGCGAATCACTAAAGTTTCTATCGTTTCCGTATCAGTGTTATCCGCGTAACTCGGGGCTCGCTCAAGTCGAGCCAGTCGTATTTTGGTCGTGACATTCGCGACCGCGACATGAAAGATCGACATCATCACTAACGAAAGGCTCGAATGTTAAACATCACAAGAAATCTGGGGATGCTGGTGCTGGCAATCTATCTCATCTGCGTCGGCTTGGTCGGCCTCATGGGTCTTCCGCTCGGCATGCTGACAGCGATCCTTGCTCTCGTGGCTGGCATTCTCATTCTGCTTGGCCGGTAGCTTGTTGATTCCGGCTAGGATTCGACCGGTTCGGTCTCGTGAATGCGGCCGTAATCAACCGTGAGTCGCCCACCGCCGTGATCGGTATAGATTTCGACAAACCGTTCGCCAAAACGAATGTCCCGCCACGTGTAATCCTGCTGTGTTTGCACAGCCGCAGCAATAACCGGATCGATGCCGATAATTGATACCATCAGAATGCCCCGGGCCGCCTCAAGTGACTCAGGAGTTGCGCGGTAAAGCGGGCTCTGTTCATCGATCACGTGTCGCAGAGTCAATGCCGCCGGGAAGATAGCTAGCCGATCAAATTGCAGTTTCAGATTGTAAAAGTACCTGAAATCGCCACCTTCCAGCAACGGCTCATCGCGGTTGAACATGATCCGGAACTCAGCCTCAACCATGCTGTGTTGACGCTGGTTGCCAATACGCACCATTAAGGTGGGCCGACCGTTTAACGGAGCGATTACAACCGATTTACTAAACACAACGCGGGCAATCGGTCGTGAGAAACGAACGAAAATCAGGCCGGTCATAACGGCGAGCAAGAATATTCCGGTCATAATCTCGATCGTGCTGATAACATGGCCATAGAGTGTTTGCGGATACATGTGGCCATAGCCGACAGTGGCGAGCGTTTGCACACTGAAGAAGAAGCAATCGAGAAACCAGTGGGAGGTTGAGATTCCAGCAATGCTATTTTGACCGAGGCTGTAAAGAGCAGCGAAGAAAAGATTCAGCCCGACGTAAACGGCAGCCACAAATGCCGCGAACTGCGGCCAGCGCAAACCAAGCAGCCATCGATAGACCTCGCGCCACTCCCATCCTTCGGTGTTGACTTTGACGAATTCGACTTGGCCCGAACGGACCGACACCGGCCTGCGCCTTCTTTTCATTGCCTCAACTCATCCAAACACATCGCTTACAATTGTCTCGCGCGATCGTCCAGAATCTTTGAATCTGTGCTCGGAGAAAATCCCTAGCAAAATGCGAAAAGTGGTAATCCTTCTACTCATTGTCATCGTGTTACTGGTGACGATGTCCATCTTTTGGATCGCCGCTGGAAGGCAGCTTTCGCTTTTTATTGATCGATTCGCGACGATTGGGTCAGCTTCGTCTCCGATTTGCCTTAGCATTGAGCGGCAGGGTTTTCGCTTTCGGTAAGATCGATTCGGGCAAACGCGGAGAACAAGAAGATTTGTTGGCAACTTCAACGCCGCCCGGCGATGGAGCAGTCGTGAAAACGTGGCACAGCGCGATTAGCTGGCCCAATCCGTTTGAGCTGCATTTCATGACCGGCCGCTCGACTGTTTGGAACCGCTACGAGTATTATCAACTTATTTGGCGAAAACCAAACGGCGCAAAACTCGAGATGCTTTGGAGAAACGGGCCAAATTTCTATCGCGAAGCCTGGACTATCTCGATAACGACACAAGGAGAAATAACCGGTTTGATTCGCGTTGAAATTCAACCGCCCAAATGATTAACCGCGGATTGCGCGGATAATACAGATTGTTCTGGGGGCACACGGTTGAGTTTTCTACGAGGCTATGTTTTGCGTTTGCGATCTCGCGCAATGCATGAACCCATTCTCCTGGCGTGTGATCGATTAGCGCATTCGCGCGAGAACGCCACTCCGCCTGGGACTGTTCGGCCGGCGCGACGCGCCGACCCTACCTTCGTTCACGAATACGCGGCACATCGAGAATGCGAATTCCGGCCGGTGGGTTCTCGATCGTCCAGGCTAGCGCGTTCAGGATTTGGTCGATTGTAAGCAGGCCGAGACGCTGAGCTGATTCTTTTGTCATGGGCATCCATTCCAAAATCCAATAAACGGGTAAGATGGCGTACGGCCACCAGTGACCCGGGCCGAGCACGTTACCATGGCCTAACGAATGTGGCCGGAATGCCGCTGGCCCGAATCAGTTCTTCGCCCTGCCTACGCACTTCAATGAATACCCTCATGACCGGCGCTGGCTGGGCCACGCTAAGATAGACAAAATGGCGAATGCCTGCATCACACGCGGCTTTCACGGCGACTTCTGTGGAAACAAGATCGATATCGCGAAACTGCTTCGCCTTAGCCGGGCTGGGATGGGGCACGCCGATCAAATGGATGAAAGTGTCTGTGCCGAGCACTTGTTTTGTATACGAGTCAATTTGCAGCGCATCACCGATGACTGAGGGAACGTCGCGCGGCAGTTTCGGTTCCGATCCTCTTCGCACGAGCGCTTTCACCTGATGTTCGCGTTTCGATAAAAGCGGGATGAGTCGTCGACCGATGTAGCCGGTACCGCCGGTGATAAAGACTGAACGGTTCACAATGGCAGCATCGCGAGTCCTGGCGCATCACTGCGTACTGATATGCCGGATGTCAATTTCGAAATTGCGATCTCGAGTAGGATTCGCTAGACGAACTGCATGCAACGCGCGTTGACCGTTTTCGTTTGCCTGTTGTCGATCTTAACTGCTGGCTGCGCGACGCACTTCGCCCCGCACACGGACAAGCGCGCCGATGAAAACGCCGCGCGGAGCGTGGCATTTACATGGCTCCAGCTTCTCGATCAAGGCAATTACGAACAAGCGTTCGAATGGGAAGCGCAAGATTTTCGAATGTACCGCACGCAGCGCCAATTTGTGCGCTACATGCAAGCGCGAAGGGCGCCCTTTGGACATACATTGTCGCGCACCTGCATCGGCGCGGCTCATCTGGAGAAATTCGTCGGCGCGCCGGAAGGCAACTACGAGAGTGTGATTTTCAAAACCGCCTTTGAGCACAAATCCCCAACGGCAGAGCGCGTCATCCTGCTAAAACAGCCAATCGGCTGGCGCGTGATTGATTATCGAATTTACTGAGCCGCCGAAGCTCGACAGTACAGAGGTACCGGCGCGTGAGTGAGGGAAACGTAAATCGTTACATCGTTACATCGATTCACGAATCTCGATTCACGATTTACGGTTCTGAATTCGACATCGGACGTTGAAAGTTGGGCACCGTGCTCACCCTGCCGGCCGCGGCGGGGAAAGCGTTTCGGAGTTGAGCGTTTGCTCGCGAATACTGCTTTCGGAGTTGAGCGTTTTCTTGTTGCTTTACGTTAAATGATTCTCGCCGACCGCGCGCTTACCATCCTGCACGAGTGGGTGCAATCGGAAAGCCTACGGAAGCATTGTTACGCCGTGGCTGATTCCATGAAGCATTTCGCGGGGTTGCGCAGTGCAGACGCCGATGTTTGGGAAGCGGTTGGCTTGTTGCACGACATGGATTACGAGCGCCATCCGAATCTCGAGCACACTTCGACCGAAGGTCATCCGTTCGTGGGCGTGGCATGGTTGCGCGGGAACGGTTGGAGCGAGGAGATTTGCCGAGCGATTCTTTCCCACGCCGATTATTCAAGCGTCTCGCGTGAGACGCCGCTGGAGAAAACACTTTATGCCGTGGATGAACTGAGCAGTTTCGTCATCGCCGTCGCCCTCGTTAGGCCAACGAAAAGCATTCACGATGTCGATCTTGCTGCGGTCAAAAAAAAGATGAAGGACAAAGCGTTCGCACGCGCCGTCAATCGTGATGACATTGTGCGCGGTGCGGAAGAATTAGGAATGCCGCTCGACAACGTAATTGCCGAAGTCATCAATGCGATCAAATCAGACGCTGACCGGCTCGGCATCGCCGGCATATCACCCTGATGGCGCCATCACGGACCGGCGCCCAGCGGCAGTGTGAACCCGCATTTTACACGACGCATAACCACGCTCGTCCGGAAATGTTTGACATGCGGCTTTTTCGACAGAAATCGGTGCGCAAATGCTTCATAGTTCTCCATGTTTTTCGCGGCGACGATGAGAATGAAGTCGGCATTTCCGGTTACGTAATAGGCCTGCATCACTTGCGGCGCGGATTGGATGGCGCGCTGAAATTCCTCCAACACCTGCGGTCGATCCGTATCGAGCGCGACCTCGACGATGGCGATGAGACTTCGGCCTACCGCCTCGGGTGAGACGATCGCCACCTCTGCTTCGATGATTTTGCGATCGCGCAATCGCCGAAGCCGGCGCTGGATCGATGAAGGTGAAAGGCGGACTTTTTCGGCGAGTTGATCAGCCGTCAGCCGGCTGTTGCGCTGAACAGCATCGAGCAACTTGAGATCAAACTCGTCCAGTCTGCTACTCACTGCCGGAAATCTGCACAATTGACCGTCAACGCACATAATTCTGGCATAACCAGCCGATTTTTCGACGATTTTCCCGTTTGCATAAAATGCGAAAGATAGCGAACGGAGGACGAGAGAAGCAGATGAAAGTGGCCATTACGTTCGCCTCGATCCTGACATTGGCTGCAACAAACTTGGCTGACGAGCTTCCGCGTAAGGTGAAGAAGCCACGCGAGAGCTATCCAAACGTCGATGTAATTTACGATTCGATAATCACGCCACATGGCGAGCGATTGCGGACGATTATCACGAAACGACACGATGCGAAGGGAAAGCTGCCGGTGATCTTTGTGGCTGGCTGGCTCAGCTGCGATTCGGTTGAAGCCCCGACCGGAACGAAAGACGCCACCGGCCTCGCCTTTCGAGGTCTCGCCCAACTGCCAGGCTTCCGCTTGTTCCGTGTCGATAAACAAGGCGTCGGCGACAGCGAGGGCAATTGTACCGAAAACGATTTTGAATCGGAGCTGGCCGGTTATCGGGCCGCGTTTCACGCTTTGAAAAATTACGACTTTATTGACACGAACCGGGTCTACGTCCTCGGAATTAGTAACGGCGGCGGATTCGCACCTCTGATTCCGGAGACGGATGCGGAGCAAACGCAAGTACGCGGTTACATTGTCGTTGGCGGTTGGGTAAAAACATGGTTCGAGCATATGCTCGAGATTGAGCGGCGCCGGTTTCGTTTGATGGGCAAGTCGCCGGCCGACGTGAATGAGAAGATGAAAGGCACGGCCACGCTTTATCACGATTGGCTCCTCGCAAACAAAACTATCGATGAAGTTTTGACGGAACACGCTCAACTGGCGGAGCTTTGGCCGGAGGGCAACGATCATGCCCATCTTTACGGCCGGCCGCTCCCGTTTTATCAGCAACTGCAGAATCTGAACCTCGCCGCTACTTGGTCGCGCGTAAAAGTTCCTACTCTGGTTTTGCACGGTCAGTACAGATTGGATCATGAGCCGCGAAGATCATGAGTTGATCGCGCAGTATGTGAATGCAAACCGACCCGGAGCCGCGCGCTTCATCGAAGTGCCCGCGATGGGACACACATTTCAACATTACTTAAGTTTCGCGGATGCATTTCATGGAAAGAGCGCTGAGTTCGATCCGAAAGTGCTGCGGCTGCTGACCGATTGGTTTAAAGAACAACAAGCAAAGTAGAAACATACCGCCTAAGCGGCGCCTTTGGAAGCAGCCGGGAATTTTACGGACTAACGACCATCAAAGCGCTAACGGGGTAACTGTACGCTGGCCAATGTGTCAGTGACGGTTGCGCTAGGAACGGGCGGCGACATGTTTTCCCGCAGCCGTTCCAACGGATTGTTAGGCCTCCGCGAGCTGATCAAGTTTGGTGCCATTCTGGATTTGCCAATCAGCTCATTTACCTGCGTCCAACGCGGCCAGGCGAAGACGAAATCAAACAGGAAGCGCACCGATCGTGCGTCTGGCCCCGGGACTCGTGGCCGCGGAACCAGCTCAGAAATTGCGGCCTGCTCGGCATCGACCATCTTGCAACGAACTCGGCCATCTTCGATTTCGTAACCGGCACGCTTTATCTGCAACCGCGGTCGCGCTGAATCGCTCAAGCTATTTTCTCCGCAACAATCTCCACCACCAACGGTGTGATCATGAGAGCGTTCGGGTTCTTCTCTGCAGCGGCGAGATCCGTGCGAACTTGGTCAGCGAACACTCGATCGATTCGGCCTTGCTCGAGCAAACGTGGAAGATAGACCTCAATGAAGGTTGCCGGCCACTGCCACATGAACTCGTTAGGCCGAACGCAAAAAATATGCGGGCTGGCCGAACGAATAATGAAGTGATTTTGGCCAAGAAGCTCTGGCAAGACCGCAGCAGCGTCCGGTTCGCCGCCAGATTCGCACCAGGTTGCGACGACATGGTTCCGAAAATGTTCCTGACTCTCGAGTCGCGGGAAAAATCGCCACGTTTCGTAATGGCCGTACTCGTGAAATATAGCACGTCCGCCCTTCGGCAGGACGGTGGCAAGCTTCTTAATCACCAGCGCTGGATCGGAAACGAAGGCGAGCACCCAGCGGCACCAGGCGAAATCACACGGGCCACTTGGTAGCTCGTCGGAGATTAAATCCAATTCATGAACTTTCACATTCGTTAGGCCACGCACACGAATGGCTTCGTTCATTGCATCGACGAACTTGTTCGAGCGCTCGACTGCCGCGACCGCCCCGTTCGGGCCGACAATGTCAGCAAGATCGATAGCGGCGTAGCCGGGGCCGGCGCCCAAATCCAGCACCCGCTTGCCTACGGTAATGCCGGCTCGCTGCCAGCAATCCAAAACCACCGGCTGCCAAACGCGATGCTGCAATCCAAGTCTTTCGATTTCCTCCTGGTGAGTGCCAAGAACGTAATCCCGCTCCTTTTTCATAATATGACGGTCGTTAAAGAGCTTGAGTTTGCCAAACGATTCCCGTCCAATTGAGCGACTTTTCAACTTCGAAAGCCTTTCAAGCCCCAATGATTTCGGGTTTGCCAAGCCGAAACGTGATCAACAGGGCGCCGACACCTTTTCAGCGCCCTGCGACCACTAACGAAACAAATCGCGGGTTTGTCTCTCTAGCCCGCCAGCGGCAGGAATTCTTCCCGCACGATTTTGCCGTCCTTCACCGTGTAAACTCCTACCTCCGACATTTGCATTCGCTCTTTCGAATTCTTGTCCGTCACGTCGATGTCGTATTGCACGACGAAGCGATCGTTCGCGACGAAGGGTCCGCCAACTTTGGCGCTGTGCACCTGCATGTTCTGCAACCACCAATCGGTCTTCTCCCGCACCTGGTCGAGACCGCGTTTCTCCGGGGACTCTCCAGCCATTGATCTTGCCTCCACGCTCACGATGTTCTTGTCATACAACGTGTCGAGCGCCTCCTTCCATGCCTGTTTCCGGCAAAGCTCTACCACTTTTTTTGCTACTTCTTCGGTATTCATATTTTCCTCCTCCATTCTCCTGTCAGCTTATCTATCAAATAACTTTTCGGATTTGTCTAAACTGCCGTTTCAGCCTCGCTCGTGACAATTGCGCGCGTTTCGCGGACGCGAATTCTTCCTGCCTTAACACCAACTCAGTTGGCTGCCACGCGCGCGATTCGATCTCCAGAGAGAGCTTAGCGCAATTGCCGCACCCCTTCGAAAAGCACAATCGCCACTGCCGTGGCAAGATTGAGGCTGCGCGTCGCGCGCACCGGAATTGTAATGCAATCGTCGATGTTCGCGGTCAGCAAACTTTCCGGCAATCCTTTGGTTTCGCGACCGAAAACAAGAAAATCGCCATGCCGAAATTTAATGTCCCAGTAGGCACGCCGCGTCTTTGTTGTCAGGAAAAAATAGCGGGCACCGCGCGATTGAGCCGCTTGCAATTCGGCAAAGGATTCCCACGTGCGAAGATCGACCTCATCCCAATAATCCAGTCCAGCCCGTTTCAATTGTCGATGTTCCAACGAGAAACCGAGCGGTTTGACCAAATGCAGCGTTGATTGCGTAGCCAAACAAAGACGGCCGACATTGCCCGTGTTCGGCGGTATCTCCGGCTCAACCAGGACGACGTTGAACATTGCTGGATCGCGTCATGAGCGCGGTGTTGAAAGGTGGATCGGCCACTCCGTCGGGCGATGTTAATTAATGTGCGGCTTCGCCGCCTAAATTGACCATCGAGCAAGGGACTGCTCAATCCACCTACAACTTGCTCGCCACAAATTTTTCCAGCTTCACGACGTCGGCGGCAAACTTGCGAATGCCCTCGCCCGTTTTTTCGTACGCCATCGCGTTCTCGTTCAACAACCAGCGAAATCTCTTCTCGTCCAACTCCAGCCGATCGATCTTCGCAGCCTTTGCTTTCTCGGGATCGAGCTTGCGTTGGAGCGGCTCGGCCGATTCGGAAAGTTCCTTCATCAATTCGGGACTGATTGTCAGGCAATCGCAACCCGCGAGCTCGCGAATTTGGCCGACGTTGCGGAAGCTCGCGCCCATGACTTCGGTTTTGATGTCGAACTTTTTGTAGTAGGTATAAATTTCCTGGACCGATTGCACGCCCGGATCTTCGGGACCGGTGTAGTCACGTTTATTTTCTTTCTTGTACCAGTCGTAAATCCTGCCAACAAACGGCGAGATCAGCTGGACTTTCGCTTCAGCGGCGCGCACCGCCTGAGGCAGCGAAAACATCAGCGTCAAATTACATCTAATTCCTTCCCTTTGCAGTTGCTCGGCCGCATTAAGTCCTTCCCAGGTGGATGCAATTTTGATGAGAATGCGTTCACGCGGAATCTTCCGCTCCTCGTAGAGCTTGATTAACTGCCGTGCCTTCTTGCCCGAACCCTCAACGTTGAAAGATAACCGTGCGTCCGTTTCGGTGGAGACTCTGCCCGGAACGATCTCAAGGATATCGCAGCCAAATTGCACCAGCAAATGATCGCAGATGTCTTCGATCTGAGCCGCTCCGCTCAAGCCTGACTTCTTGCGATCAGCGAGCACTTCATCGAGCAGGTGGGCGTATTGTTGTTTTTGCGTCGCGGCATAAACCAGACTCGGGTTCGTTGTCGCGTCCTCCGGTTTAAATTCCTTGATCGATTCAAAATCAGCCGTATCGGCGACGACTTTCGTAAATTTCTTCAGTTGATCGAGCTGGTTCAGTCCGGTTCTTTTCTCTTCAGCGACAGCGATGCTCATAAATTATCCTCCGTTTTCGTTGAACGTACGCCCCGAACGAAGTATGGACAATGGAAAATGCGCTGCGACTCTTGATGTCTTCTCGCTGACGCGCCGTTCAGCCGGGTCGCTGCGCGGGACCGCCGCCGTCGCACTCAGGATCCCGCTCAAGCGAGGCGCTAATGAGACTGCTAAGCGGAAACAGCAGGACGCGTCTCAGCCGATCGCTTCGAGCGCAGGGCGGCGCGCACGAAATTGTTCCCGAGTTCCCACATTGGGCCGGGAAATTTGCGGCACTCGGTTAGCACGTCGTCGAGCGCGTTTACGAATGTGTCGACCTCGCGTTCCCCGATAATGAGCGGCGGAAGAATTTTCATTACGTCCATGGCGTGTCCCGCCACCTGGGTGAGAATGCGATGCTTGCTCAGCATTTGCGTCACGATCATCTGAGCGAAAAGGACTTTGTCGATCTTGTGCAAAAGTTTCCACGCCATCTTCAATTTGAACTCCTGCGGCTCATGAAACTCGATCCCGATCATGAGCCCTTTGCCGCGCACTTCTTTCATAAACGAATGCTTCGCGCGCAACGCGTCGATCTTCCCCATGAGCAGCGTGCCCATCTTGGCTGCGTTCTCGATCAAATTTTCAGCGTCAATCACTTCCAGCGCAGCGAGTCCGCAGGCCATCGCCAGATTATTGCGGCCGAAAGTCGTCGAATGCACAACGCACCGATCCATTCGCGAGAAAGTTTTCTGATAGATCTCGCGCCGTGTCACGATCGCGCCGCATGGCACATAACCGCCGCTCAATGTTTTTGCCAGCGTGATGATGTCGGGTTCCAAATTCCAGTGTTGGAAACCGAACATCTTCCCGGTGCGCCCGAGTCCGGTTTGTACTTCGTCGGAAATCAGCAGCGTCCCATACTTGCGACAAAGTTCTTGCGCGCGAATGAAAAAATCGGTCTTCGATGTTTGGCAACCTTTGCCTTGCACGCCTTCGATAACGAACGCAGCGACGTCACGAGACCGCAATTGTCGGTCTAATACATCGAGATCGTCGAGCGGCACGCGCGCGTCGAATCCTTCCATGAGCGGGCCGAAACCTTCCGTGAAACTTTCGCAGCCCATGAGCGATAGCGAGCCCAAACTCAGTCCGTGAAACGCGCTTGCCAGCGAAACCACGCGCTTTCGTCCGGTCGCGGCACGCGCAAATTTCAGCGCGCCTTCCATCGCCTCGGTGCCGGAGTTGCAAAAGAAGACCGCGTCGAGATGCGGTGGCGTCCGTTTGACAATCGCCTCGGCGAGCAAACCGCTCAAGAGCGAGCAGTCCATCTGCACCATGTTCGGAAGATCGAGATCGAGCACATCGCGGATTGCCTGTTTCACTACCGGATGGTTCCGCCCAATGTTGAAAACGCTGTAGCCGCTCAGGAAATCGAGATACGGCTGGTTATCCATGTCGTAGAGATAGGCGCCTTCGGCTCGCGCGTAGACTTTATCGAACCCGATCACACGCTGCGCTGCCACTAGGGTGCGGTTCACGTGCCGCTCATGCAGTGCGTAATTTTCGCCCAACCGGGACGCAACGATCTCTTTCAAATCAAAGGGCATCGCGGAATCGTCCGCGATTTCGGCGTGGAACGCAACCGTTACGGCTTCCAATCCTCATAAGCTTGGTGGGCACCGATTTCCAAGTTGGTCTTTCCTGGTGAATGTCGTTCCAGTTGTGTGGCGAGCCATTGAAACCACTCAAAAGTTTTCTGTGAACCGCTACGCCGTCGTTCTTCTTCGACGTACGGCCGCAATTTGCGCCAAGCGAGACGGACTGTGCCGCCCACGAGATCCCCCACCACCCGCAACGGAACGATCCGGGCATAAACCGAATATCCAAGTCCCTCCAGAATTACGCCAACTGAGTGAGCGGCGTTCAGCACGCCTGCGTCGGCTTCGATGGCCGCCGCGCTCGAGCCATCCGGAATGGTGTGCACCGCAATCATCGACTTCATCCACTCTGGCGACAAAATTGCCTGGACGGCAGCGTACGCCGCACGTTCCTGCCGCGCCCGTCGCGATCGTTGAGCTTCGAAAAGGCCGAAGGCGACCCCCGTGATAACGGTGAGCGCGGTCGCCACATTCGCAATCGTACCGAGATCCACGCATGTATTCTCCGCCAGACGTAGAAAATGAAAAGCCGCAGGATCCACGCGGGACCCCGCGGCTTCGAATTTAGCGTTGGTTGTCGATCTTAGTCTTCAACAATAACGCGCTCGACAGTGCGGTGTTCGGTCGGGCCCGTGTAATAAACGCGTACACGCTGACCCGGTTTGAGCGCTGATGAGACGACGTGGCCAGCGCCGTTTACAACTCGCGCCGCAGTGCCCAGAGCGAAGCTGACTGGTCCTTCTTCGCTCTTGACCACAATCGTCTTGCCGGGCTCATAGGTAGTTACGGTTCCGGCCGTATAAGTTGTGGTTGTTTCTGTGGTTGTTGTCGGCTGTGTCGTCGTTTGCTCTGTCGTTGTCGTTGTTTGCGCAAACGCTAACGGAGCCGCCAGTGCACAAACAATACTCAAGAGGATGCTTTTCATGTGTCCCTTTCTTGTTGGTTTTAATGATTCGACGGCTCTCACGGCACAAATATTCGATGCATACCGCAAAAAACTGCGCGTTGTGTCGAGGCCCGGTTCAGTTAACGTGGCTCTATCGATGCCCAAGGCGACTCGGAAAGATCTCGCGGCCTCCAATGATTTCGGGGTTGTCGACCCAAGCGTCACACCTGAAATCGTGGCGGAGCACGGCCTCACGCCGGAAGAATTCGAGCGCATCAAGAAAATCCTCGGACGCGAACCGAACTTCACTGAACTGGGAATTTTTTCCGTCATGTGGAGCGAGCATTGCTCCTACAAAAATTCCCGCCGCGAACTGAAAAAGTTTCCGACCACCGGACCAAATATCCTGGTGAAAGCCGGAGAGGAAAACGCCGGTATCGTCGATATCGGAGATGGCTGGGCGATTGCATTTAAGATCGAGAGCCACAATCATCCGAGCGCAATCGAGCCGTTTCAGGGAGCAGCCACGGGAGTCGGCGGAATTATTCGCGACATCTTCACCATGGGCGCACGGCCCGAGTTTTGTCTGAACTCGCTCCGCTTTGGACCAATTACCGACTGTAGCCCCCAAAGCTGTCGGGGTGCCGGCCGCGATGCAGGCGACACGTCTGCCAGGACAGAAAAACAGATCGCCGCCAACCGACGCATTTTCACCGGCGTCGTCTCCGGCATCGCACATTATGGCAATTGCGTCGGCATTCCGACCATCGGCGGTGAAATCTATTTCGACAAAAGCTTCGAGGGAAATCCGCTGGTGAATGTTTTCTGTCTCGGCATGCTGCGACATGAGCAACTTGCCCGCGGCGCGGCCCGCGGAGTCGGTAATCCTGTTTTTTACGTTGGCGCTGAAACCGGCCGCGACGGTTTGGCTGGCGCCGCCTTTGCATCGCGCGAATTGACCGAAGAATCGAAAGAAGATCGGCCGGCCGTACAAGTGGGCGATCCGTTTAAAGAAAAACTTTTGCTGGAAGCTTGTCTGGAACTTCTGGCGCGCGACGCCGTTGCTGGAATTCAGGACATGGGCGCAGCCGGACTCACTTGTTCGACATGCGAAACTGCCAGCCGCGGCGGCAGCGGCATTGAAATCGATCTGGCGAAAGTGCCCAAACGCGAGCCCGGCATGACGCCCTATGAAATTTTGCTCAGCGAATCACAGGAACGCATGTTGATCATTGCCAAGCGCGGCAAAGAAAATCTCGTGCGCGAAATTTTTGACAAATGGGATGTGCCCTGCGCCGAAATCGGTCGTGTGACCGGCGACGGCATGATGCGCGTGCGCAACAACGGCACGATCGCCGCCGAAATTCCCGCCAAGCCGCTTGCCGAAGAAGCGCCTCTCTACTCGAGGGAGGCGAATCGGCCGCCTGCAGTGGCCCGGATCGGCGATCCCGGTTACAACCATCTCCCTAAGATCGACAACCGTGAGGCGCTTCGTCAATTGCTTCGCGATCCGACGATTGCCTCGAAGAACTGGGTCTATCGGCAATATGATCACACCGTGCGCACCGGCACGCTGGTGAAACCCGGATCAGATGCCGCCGTTTTCTTCGTTCGTTATGCTAACAAGATTCTGGCCGCGACGACCGATTGCAATTCACTCTACTGCGCGCTCGATCCGCGAGAAGGCGCCAAAACTGCGGTGGCGGAGGCGGCACGCAATCTCACGTGTTCGGGCGCCCGCCCGCTCGCAATAACTGACAATTTGAATTTCGGCAACCCTTATAAGCCGGAAAACTTCTGGCAGTTACGCGAGGCCGTGGAAGGAATTGCTCAAGCTTGCCGCGCGTTCGGCACGCCGGTGACGGGCGGAAATGTCTCTTTGTATAATGAGAGCCCGGCGGGAGTAGTCGATCCAACACCGACTATTGCCATGGTTGGTTTGATCGATGACGAAAAGCACATCACGACGCAATGGTTTAAAAACGCGGCTGACGCGATCGTTCTCATCGGAACTGTAGCCGGGGTTGGTGACTCCGGCCGAGACGGAGCCGACCACCTGAGTGAGGCGGCGGTCAACGACCTCAGCTACCTTGGCGGCTCGCAATTTCTGAAAGTTTGCCACGGCAAAAAAATCGGTTCGCCGCCGCAGGTTAATCTTGCGCATGAGATCAACATCCAGAACGCCGTGCGCGCTTTGATTCGAGAAGGGCTCGTCAAAAGCGCGCACGATTGCAGCGAAGGTGGACTGGCGGTCGCGCTCGCAGAGTGTTGTTTCAATCCTGACAATTTGTTAGGCGCTAATGTTGATCTTAAAAACTGTAGAGGCAGTTGTGCCGGCTGCGCAGGCGACACGCCTGCCTCTACAGAAGAGGCGCTTTTCAACGAATCGCAATCGCGCATTGTGATTTCCGTCGCGCCGGAGAATTCGGAAAAGACGATGTCGATCTTGCGTGAGCGCGGCATTCCATTCCAGAAACTCGGCGAGGTGGGTGGTGAGGAATTGCAGATCCAGACCAATGACGAAGACCTCCGCTGGCCGATTGCCGATCTTTACGACGATTGGTGGAACGCCATTCGGCGCGCGGTGGAGAGCGATTCCTCAGCCGAGCGTATCCCAAGTCTGTGATTAATGTGGCGCAACTTTGCAAGTTGCGAATGCTCCAAAATCGCAAGTTACAAACTCGCCACGCTAAATGCGGGATTGAACACAGCTTATTTTCATCGATTATTTAGTGTGATCTCTCCAGACAACCCCGAAAATTTTTCGCGAGCAGGCATCGACATCAACGAGCCCAGCGAAAACGAGGCTTTCCCCAAACATGAGTGCGGGCTCTTCGGCGTCTTCGGTCATCCGAACGCGGCCGTGCTGACTTACTACGGCCTGTTCGCGTTGCAACATCGCGGACAGGAGAGCGCGGGCATCGTCACGAGCAACGGGCCGGGCACGTCGTTCCTGGTGCACAAAGATATGGGCCTGGTCTCGCAAGTCTTTGGTCAGGCCGAGTTGGAACAACTGAAAGGGACCCGCGCGATTGGTCACACGCGTTATTCGACGACGGGAACGAGCACGATCAAGAATGCGCAACCCTTCGTGGTCGATTGCGTGCGTGGACAAATGGCGATCGCGCACAACGGCAACTTGATCAATGCGGATGTTTTGCGCGACGAGCTTGAGCGCAAAGGTTCCATTTTCCAAACGACCGCCGACAGCGAGATCATTTTGCATTTGCTGGCGCAACCCTCCGCCAATGGCGGCAACGTGCTGGCGGCGTTGCGCCGGATCGAAGGCGCCTTCTCGCTCGTGATCATGAGCGAACGCGAGCTCATCGCTGTGCGCGATCCGTTTGGCTGGCGCCCGCTTTCGTTAGGCAAACTCGATGGCGCCTACGTAATTTCCTCTGAAACATGCGCTTTCGACCTCATCCACGCGGAATTCATTCGCGAAATCGAACCCGGCGAAGTTTTGATTATCGATGAAAATGGCTTGCGCTCGGAGCGGCCGTTTCAACCGCAGCAGCCCGCCTTCTGCATGTTCGAATATGTTTACTTCGCGCGACCGGACAGCATGATCGGCGGTGTGAATGTTGGAAAAGTCCGAATGGAAATGGGGCGCGAACTCGCGCGCAAATTTCCTATCGAAGCTGATATTGTCGTGCCGGTGCCGGACTCGGGTAACTATGCCGCGCTCGGCTTTGCCCAGGAGCTGAAAATTCCGTACGCACACGCCTTTGTGCGCAATCACTATATCGGCCGGACGTTCTTGCAGCCGAGCCAGCTCATCCGCGATTTCGACGTGCGCGTGAAATTGAATCTGATCAAGGAAATAGTCGCAGGAAAACGCGTCGTTGTTGTTGATGATTCAATTGTTCGGGGAACGACCTCGCGGGCCCGTGTCGTGAACTTGCGCGAAGCCGGCGCGAAGGAAGTGCACATGCGAGTGAGTTGTCCACCGCATCGGTTCGCCTGCCATTACGGTATCGACTTTCCCGATCCGCAAAAGCTCATCGCCAATCAGATGTCGATGGAAGAGATCGGCAAGTATCTCGGCGTGGACAGCCTCGGCTATCTTGATGTAGGAGGCATGGTTCGCGCCACCGGAAAACCGCTCAACAGCTTCTGCCTAGCCTGTTTTACCGGCGACTATCCCCTGCCCGTCGATCCTGCGCTCGATAAGTTCATCATGGAAAAACGCGAAGCCCGTGCCAAAGCTCTCGCCGATCAGGAAAGACACCCGACGTTGTTTGCGGACCTGAAATGAACGCGTGTCATTCCGAGCGGAGCGAAGCGAAGTCGAGGAATCCCGAGACGGCACCTTAAAGTTAACGCAACGGGCTCCCTCGACTTCGCTCGGGATGACAAAGGCTTATGCACGCGCAGGCGTAGATGTCGATCTTGCCAACAAACTCAAACACCGCATTCAATCACTCGTTAGGCAAACGCATGGGCCGCAAGTGCTCGGAAAAATTGGCGGTTTCGGCGGTCTTTTTCAGATAGATTTTTCAGCAATGCGCGACCCAGTTTTGGTCGCAAGCATGGACGGCGTCGGCACAAAATTGAAAATCGCTTTTGCGTTAGACCGACATGACACCGTCGGTGCCGATCTCGTGAATCATTGCGTCAACGACATCGCCGTGCTCGGCGCGCGACCGCTTTTCTTTCTCGATTACATCGGTTGCGAAAAACTCGAGCCCCGCGTGTTCAATCAGCTCATCCGCGGATTTTCGAGAAGTTGTCGAGCCGCTGGGTGCGCGTTAATCGGTGGCGAGACGGCGCAAATGCCGGGAATGTATCACAAGGGCGAATACGATCTGGCCGGCTGCATCGTCGGATTGGTTGATCGCGCAAAGATAATTGATGGTTCGACAATCAAACCGGGCGACGCAATTCTCGGGCTGCCCTCAAATGGTTTGCACACGAACGGCTATTCGCTCGCGCGAAAAATCTTATTTGGAAAAGTGCGGTTGAATGTTTGGTCGCAACTTCCAGGATCGACGCGTACCTGTGGGCGAAGAGTTTCTGCGCGTGCATAAAAACTACCAGCCATTGCTCGCGAGTGTTCCAAGGGGCCTGCTCAAGGGCGTCGCACACATCACTGGCGGCGGTTTAATCGCCAACGTGCCGCGTGTCCTGCCGAAAGATTGCGACGCCGTCATTCAGACAAAATCGTGGCGCGTTCCGCGCATCTTTGAAATCTTGCGGCAAAAGGGAGATATCGATTGGGGGGAGATGTATCAGGTTTTCAACATGGGCATTGGTATGGTCGCTATTGTCGCCGAACGCGACGCAAAGCACGCGATGTCGATCATGCGCGCGAAACAGATTGGGCGCATTGAGCGCGGCAGAGGTAAGACTCGATTAATCTTCTAACCGCGGGTTACGCGGATGTCGCAGATTGCGCAGATTTCTTTTGGACTTATCCGTGTACATCCACGGAATCCGCGGTTTACTTTGAAATGACTATGGAAAAGCGGCGGCTTGGCAAAACAGACATGGACGTTTCCGTGCTCGGCTTCGGCGGCTCGGAGATCGGGTATCACGGAACCTCCAAAGAAACGGTGGCTACTCTCTTGAACGGCGCGGTGGACGCGGGCTTAAACGTGATCGACACCGCGGAATGTTATTACGGCAGTGAGGAAGCGATCGGCCAAGCCGTGAGCAGCCGCCGTGACGAATTTTATCTGTTTACCAAATGCGGGCACCCCCTAGGGGTGGAGAGCGCGCCAAATTGGTCGCGCGATTCCATTTTGCAAAGCATCGACCGCAGCTTGCAGCGGCTTAAGACGGACACCATCGACATCGTGCAGTTGCATAGCTGCTCGGAATCTGAGTTACGCGATGGTGAGGCGATTGCGGCTTTGCAAACGGCGCGGGACAAAGGCTACACGCGCTACATTGGTTATAGCGGGGACAGTCGCGCAGCACATTACGCAGTCGAGTGCGGCGCATTCGATACCTTGCAAATCTCAATCAGCATCGCCGACCAGGAAGCGATCGAACTAACCTTGCCGCTAGCCCATGAAAAGAATATGGGCGTGATCGCAAAGCGGCCGATCGCAAACGCAGCCTGGAAAACCGGGCACAAACCGATGTCGTCTTATCACCACGAATATTGGGAACGCCTCCGCAAGTTGAAATACGATTTTCTGGACAACTCCGATTTAGAGAAGGCGATCGGGATTGCGCTGCGGTTCACGTTGAGCGTGCCGGGCGTGCACACGGCGATCGTCGGCACAACGAAACCGGAACGGTGGCAGGCCAACGCGAGACTGCTGGAGGCAGAGCGGTCGAGCGAGGCGGAGTTTCAATCGATTCGCCGCCGCTGGGAAGAAGTCGCGCCGCGAATCTGGATCGGACAAATATAATTTGAACATTTGTAGCGGCCAAAATTGCAGCCGCCCCCGCTCTGTCTGGGCGTTTGCCGAAACACCACGGCGACAGAGCGCCGTGACTACAGGAGATATTATGAAACAGCGAAAACTTGGACGAGGCGGCCCGATCGTTTCCGCAATCGGGCTTGGCTGCATGGGCATGTCGGATTTTTACGGCGGCCGCGACGATGAAGAATCGAGGGCGACCATTCAGCGCGCACTTGGGCTCGGCATCACATTTTTCGATACGGCCGACGTGTACGGCCCGCATACCAATGAAGAGTTGTTAGGCCGCGCGCTCAAAGGCCACCGAGAGCAAGCGGTGATTGCGACAAAGTTTGGAATTTTGCGCGACCCAAGAAGACCCGAGTTCCTCGGCATCAGCGGAAAACCGAAATACGTGAAGCAGGCATGCGAAGGAAGTCTCCGCCGCCTTCAGATCGATTGCATCGACCTCTACTACCAGCATCGTGTCGATCGCGACACGCCGATCGAAGAAACCGTCGGGGCGATGGCGGAATTGGTGCGTGCGGGCAAAGTGCGTTTTCTCGGTCTATCCGAAGCCGACGCGGTAACGATTCGACGCGCGCATGCGTTTCACCCCATTACTGCCCTGCAATCGGAATATTCACTTTGGACCCGCGATCCGGAAGACGAAGTGCTCAGTGTGTGTCGCGAACTTGGAATCGGTTTCGTTCCATACAGTCCGCTCGGCCGCGGATTTCTCACCGGCAAAATTCAGAGCCCAAAAGATTTGCCTGATGACGATTATCGCAAAACGACGCCGCGGTTTCAGGGCGAAAATTTTCGGCGCAATCTCGACTTGGTGAAGCGCGTGGAAGAGATTGCGCGTGAGAAACGCTGCACGCCGGCGCAGCTCGCGCTGGCTTGGGTGCTGGCGCAAGGCGACGACATCGTGCCGATCCCGGGGACAAAGCGGCGGAAATACCTCCAGGAAAACGTCGGCGCCCTCGATGTCGATCTTACAAGCAAGAATTTGGCACGTATCGACGCAGTTGCACCAAGGGATGCTTTCGTCGGTTCGCGTTATCCGGAAGCTATGATGAAATTGCTAAGTCGGTGATGTGGAGATAGAGTGAGCTCTTTGACGCCGTCTTATCTTAAGGTGGCGTCCGCTCGCGGGGGATAAAACATCTAATTGCCTGAAGAGGCTTCATTCCTTTCCGGCAATCTTTTATGGCATATACTGCCAGCGACAGCTCTGCGATCTCTGATCCTCGCACAGAATCGCAGCCAAACCGTCGGTCACTTTCGGTCCGCTTTTCGACGCTCCGCCCAACGCGCCTTCATCAAGTCAGAAAGCCTTTTTCGACCAGCGGCGCTCAGCCGACGTTTGCGTGGCGCGCGGGTTGCCGTGGTTTTTGAGCGACCACGACGCGCTCTCTCTCTCGCCCAGCGCGCTCTTGCCGCCGCCGCAATTTTTGCTCGCGCTGCTGCAGACAGCGGCCGGCGGCCGCCGCCGGTTTTTGCGGCTCCAGCTCGGCGGCCCAGCAAACTAGCAAGGCGGCTTTCCAGTGCACTAATGTGTCTGCGAATTGATACTGCTTGTTCTAAATCTGCTAGTGATAGATCCATATGACCTTCGAATTAGATTAGAGTTAAGGGTATTGCAAGCTATTAATACCTACTTATTTGTGCCTCGACGCCACTTGGCTCGTAAGCCTTTCATCATCCCGCTTAGGGACGAGTGCCGAAGCCAGCATGGCCTGCACAATTTCATCCCGCTGGTTTTTTGTGATATTGCGTAATCGGACGATTCCGTGGCCCGGTTTCGAACGCGACATCCGAAGATCGACAATTTCCGTTTCAACTGTGAGTACGTCGCCCGGTCGCACCGGATTCGGCCAACGCAGCTCATCTACGCCAAGGCCGATAATTCCGCCGGGAACGTTCATCGTCTTCACAAATAATCGCATGCTAACCGCTGCCGTGTACCAGCCACTCGCAATCAACCCTTCGAATATAGTCTTTTTGGCATTCGCCGGATCGAGATGAAACACTTGCGGATCAAATTCCCGGGCGAAAGCCACGATTCCATCTTGCGTTGCCAAGTAGGTATCGGACTGAAATCGATCGCCGATTTTTAAGTCTTCCAAGTAGCGCTGCTTCATGAAAACGGAATGTGCCGCCGCATACATGAGCTATTGCTCGTGAATGAGCAACGTGTAAATGCGGCGCGATAATTCTGTAGAGGCAGCCACGTCGGGTGCAAGCAATCCAGTAAATTTGCAGGCGGCGCGCCTGCCTCTACAGTCGAACGACGCGGGCGGTTAGCTCAGTGGTAGAGCGGCTGGCTTACACTGATGCCCTAACGAATGCCCTCACTTTTCTTACGCGCTACCTCCTCCACCGAAGGTAAATCGGCAACTGACGTTAGGTCTACGCTCGCCACTCGCAGAATCGATGCCGCAGAAAAAGCGATAAATGACCGCGAATTATCCGCACCGAAGCACATCAATTATCGCAAACGAGTGTTTGCGTACTATGATCCGGTGTGTGCCCATTGGGCCTATGGGGTTCCTGACGTGCTGAACGTCGCACACATCGACGGTAGTAGAGAAAACAACGAAATCTCCAATTTGGTCATTGTGTGCCCCCCGAAGTGGACTCGGGCCCTATATCCAGGTCGGTGAATGTCGAAATCGAAGAAACGGTGCTCGCGCTGCTGGTAACCGCCACGCCAATTAAAACGTTTGCACCCATCGATATCGTATCAGAGCCTAGCTGCGACCAGGAAGTTCCTGTGCTGGACCGGTAACCGGTGAACGTGTCACCTGAACGAACCAGTTTCACCCAATAGGGAACCCTAATTCCAGCACCTGCAAGAACGGTCTGTGAAGTCGCTCCACCGGGCGCAAGGCGGCGCTGGAAAAACACTCCATTGCTTGGTGTGATTAACATCGACGCATGCTTGGAACTTGGATCGGTATTTTCCCGGATCATCACTCCTGCTGCGGCTGAACTACTCGTATTTTCCTGGGTCGCCACCTTGACAACAATCTGGCCATCTCCATTCAAAGGCTGATAGACGTAATGGAAGCTATCTGCATTACTCCCGATTCCGATGCCCGATCCCCCCACCAAAAACGAAGAGTATCCTGAAGACGAGGCACTGCCCCGACCGCCAACCGCGCCCACGTCTTGATCCACCCAAGGACTCGGGAGGAAGCCAGCCGACAAAGCAACCCACGTCTGGTTGTGGGGCAACGGGATCGGTAACGCTCCGCACGTGACCATGATTTGATTTCCAACCAGTCCGGAGACCGGTGCCTCGCGCGCCGCCGGTAATGGCGGAAGCTCGCTCCAAGTATTCTTCAACGGATCGTATTCGATGACATTGGCAAGCTTGACGCTGTGTAACGTGACGCCCGAGGCGATGTCGATGCGGCCGCCCCGCACAAAAACATCCGCCATGATGTGCCCGATTGGTCGCGGCATAGGGGCAGCCAACGTCCATGTGTTGGTCCCCGGATCATAAACGTCCACCTCGCTCTGTTCACTGAGGTTTTGGTCGCCGAGATGCTGTCCCCCAATTGCGTAAATCTTTCCATTCAGCACGATGCCGCCAAGGTGATTGCGAGGATTCGGCATCGGAGCCAGTATCTGGCCGCTGACGGTGGTTGTTCGCCATGCTTTACCACCATTTAGGTCTAAGGCCCAATGCGTGCCGTAGTCCTTTAGATAGACGCCATTGACCCGAGTACTCCCCCCGAAATAGTGGAGTTCGCTCCGCAGCTTCACGAGCGCACCGCCGCCTCGTTGAGCTGGCAGCGGCGGTCCCGCCGTCCAAGCGTTGTTTTTAACGTTGTATTTCCAGACCTCGGTCGTGCTCGGCCCGGGTTGATAATTTCCAAGAAATCCGCCGGCGAGCCAAAACGTATGAGTATTAGCGTCAAAGACCTGGCCCGAATGAGAAATGGCTTGCGGGATATCGGCGATGCGAGTCCAGACGTTGCTCACCGGGTCGTACGCATTGCATTCCACCGTCGCGTCGACGGCGGTGTTATAAAAACCGCTGAACTGGTAAAGCTTGCCCTCCGCAGCTCCGCCCATCGCTTCGAATCGCCCTAGCGGGCACGGGGCCCTTGTAATCCAGACAAACGGAGGTGCAGCAGAGAGACCGGAAGCCACAAGCATAAGAAAGACGAAAACCTCGACACGCCAAAGGCGTGACGACTGCAGAGTACCTAACCTAGGTCCCATATCGATCGCTCCCATTCCTCCTGCAGCATACTCTTCTTTCAGGTGAGGCGAAACATCCAAGTGCTGGCGCTATTGCTTCACATGCGCTTGATCCTTCATGTTTCGATTATGGTCCTGCTCAATTGCGTAACTCTTGATGAGCGGAAACCCGTCTGCGGACTGGCCAGGCGCCATAATCAATCTGTGGAGTCGTATCAGTCGGTTCTGACGATCGGTTGTTCTCAGCGAGCGCTTGATCTCCTTGCCCTCGTGTTTGATCCGGGCATAATCACGCCGTTTGATATATCGGTAAAGGCAGTCGCCGACCTTCTGAAATGCGCCGATCTTGCTCTGTAGTGTTCTTATGCGATCCGATTTAATGTAAAAAACAGGTGTGCAAAGATTTTCTAAGCTTGTTCAAAAGCGACTTTTCAGAGTGAAATGCGGGCGGTTAGCTCAGTGGTAGAGCGGCTGGTTTACACCCAGTAGGTCGGGGGTTCGAACCCCTCACCGCCCAGATCCAGGTGTCAGGCGTCAGAAATCAGAGGTCAGAAATCAGATTGCGGAGCGCACGCGCCTCGCGTGCTGGCGATGGCGCCCCCACCATCGCAAACTTCTCTCTTCGGTTTACTTCTTCAGCAATTCTAACGCAGCTGGAAAAATGATTTTCTCCCATTCGGCGTATTCTTTGGCCGATGGATGGAGACCGTCCGTTGCGACAAGTGAACGATCTTCGCCCATTTTTTTGCTGAGCGAAAAGATATCGACCACCCGTAGACCGCGCGTCTTGGCTTCTTCGATGACGATCTGATTAAAGCGTGTAAGTCCAGCTGAGATATCCCGGTGTCGCGAATACTTCGGCCCAGTTGGAGTTACTCCAAAATCGGGAATGGTCACGACAAGTAAATGTTCCTTATTTGGCAACACTGCGAGCATTTGGTCGAGCAAGTAACTGAAGCGCTTTCGAAAAGTTGCGTCATCGACACCTTGGACCCAGTCGTTCACGCCGATTAGCAACGTGGCGAAACTAGGATTCGAGTTTATGAACTTTGGTAACTCACGATCGATCGCGTCTTTTGTCGTCCAACCAGTTACTGACGGATTGGATACAAGATCGACATGCAAACCTTGGGCATTCAAATGCTGCGTTAACAACTCTGGCCACGATTCTTTCGGCGTCGCCCCTTCACCGCACGAATAGGAATCACCGATCACCGCATAGCGAATTCGTTCCCTCTCGATCTCAGACTGAGCAGTCACGGTTAGAATAATAGCTAAAGAGCCTAATAACTGCGCTGTTTTCATCAAGGAGTCGACTCAGTGTTAAGAAAACAGTTCGTCGACGGCAGCCTGACAATGAATTTTGCCAGTGTCCAATAAGGAAACTCCGTTGTGACTTTCGCCGCGCAAAAGCAGCGGCAATTCAGTCCCGGCCAGAATAACTCCGTCGATGTCAATCTTATCTTTCATTCGATCGACGATGGCAAGTAATCCGGCGCGCGTTTCAGGCAAAAAATTTCCGGGAACGAGTTCGGCGAAATATTTCTCATGAATGTAGTCCTGATCCTTTGATTCGGGGACGACGAGCGCGATTCCCTCGCGCGCGAAAACTTTCGGGTAAAAGTCCGCCCGCATGGTGTAGCGCGTCCCGAACAAAGCGAGCCGCTTTAGTTTCCGTGCTTTGGCATACGCACAAGTTGCCTCGACAATGCTGATCAACGGAATGGGCGACTTTGGGGCGACTTGATCAAAGACAATGTGGGGTGTATTGGCCGCGATGATTCCAAAGTCGGCTCCGGCGCGCGGGAGTTTCTCAATCGCTTTAAGAAGAAATTCCGCCATGGCGACGAGGTCGTTCGCGTTCATGAAATCGATCCCCTTCTTTAGATCGATGCTATTAATGACAAACTGCGGATAGCTTCCGTCGCGCTGCCGTTCGCGATAAAGCGCGATGATGTTCTTGTAGTAATCGATCGTGCTCTCCGGGCCGACGCCGCCGATCATGCCGAGAGTTTTCATCGTCAAAAGTTACGCTATGCAGATTAGAATCAATGTTTCGTAAGTTAGTAGCGCCAGGTCGATTGCGAAAATAAACTGGCTATCGCGTTAATCTCGTTAGCCAATTTCTCGCCAATCGGATCGGGATAATACCCGAGTTCATCGGGAACTTTTCCGTATCCTTAATCCTCGACCGTTGAGTTCGGTCAGCATTTCCCAAAGCAATGATGCGTGTCCGATAATGGAATGAGAGGTCGCGACGTTGTTTGGTTCCAGGCCGAGATCATCGCGTAAACGCACGACCAACTGACGGACCTTGGTTATTTTCTTTTTGAAGTTCATTCTTTTGAACGGGGGAGAGCGTGTCCAATTGGCGATACGTGATGCCCGACTGCACTCTTCCATTGGATCAGTCGTCCCACTCGCACAGAGCCTGATCGACTAGCTGCAGTGTGATCGAAATGCTTCCGCGATGATTTTCGCTTAGTTCAATCGATGCCATCTGTTTTTTCTTCATCGGCATCTTCCACTGAAAGCACACCGAGCCGCTGGCGATAACGATGACCCCACGCGTGCATCGCATCCTTTGTCGGTTGGAAAAACTTCTGCGCGAATAGCGTTGGCACGAACGCGCTCAGAATGACAACCGTGACCAAAATCGTGTACTGGCGCTGATCGATAATGTGGTTTTGGAACCCGAACAGCGCTGAGATCGTTCCGAACGTCAACCCGGTAGCCATGAGTAAAGTCGTGTAGGAAGCTTCACGCCGGCTCATAAACTGCATTCGCGCCAGCGGCCAGACGCCCACGACCTTGGTAATCATCTTCAAGAAAAGCAGACCAAGAATCACAGCGAGCGCGGGCCAAAGTGCCGGTAACGAAACGTAAAGTCCGGCTTTGATAAAATAGAACGGCGTGAAAACCGCGAAGGCGATGCTCCGCATGCGATGGACCAGCGTCTTGTCGCGAAGAAAAACACCGGCCACGACCAATCCGACGAGATAAGCTGGTAATACGGCTTCGCTTTTCGCAGTCGTGGCGAGACCGCCAAGAAAAAACAAAACGAAGAAAATAAATTTTACTTCGGGCTCACTCACGCGTGTTGCGCCGAATTTATTGATGATGCCTTTGGTCCAAGCCGGCATGAACCAGAGGACGACGCACATTGTGATTACGAACCCGAGCAGCCAGAAATTGTAATTCGCAAACAATCCGCCCAGCGCCAGCACCGTTCCAAAATCGGTGATAAAACAAGCGGCCAGAATCATTTTGCCCATCGCAGTATCGCTAAAACCGCCTTCGATCATCACCGCGTAAACAACCGCTACCGACGTTGTTGAAAGCGCGATGCCTGCGATTTGCGCCTGATGAAGGGGCCAGTTGAGAACGAATTGGGCGAACAACCAAACAATCCCGAACGGAACAGCAAAAGACAAAACGCCTATGAGCAGGCTCGCGCGCAGGTTGGTCTTTAACGAGCGCGGGTCAATCTCCGCTCCCGCCAGAAACGTAAGCACGCCGCTCCCAAGCAATGCGAGGAAATTGATCCACTCGTTACTGGCGGTGAGGTGAAGAAAATTGCCGGCAATTACGCCAATGAAAATCTCGATGAGTGCGACCGAGATGCCTATTCTGATCGAGATCAAACTCGCGATGAGCGCGAGCGCCATCCAAATTGCAGCGACGAACCAAACGTTTTGAAAGATGATGTTCGTCGCACTGAAGCTGAGCCAAATGTGATTAAGCATAATAAAACTCCTGCCTGCGCATTACTGCGCGAACAGGAGTCATTAGCTCTGAAACCGGTCAGTGCGGTTTTCCGGGTTGGAAGGCAAACTCCATTGCCCAGCTGCAATTAAATCAAAAATGTGTTCAAGACAAGTTGTAGCCGCGGCCCTGCGGTCGCGCGCGGCGCGTCGCACAGCAACGCGGCTACAGCTGCCGCCCTTTTGCACAACGAATTCGATTCAGCTTCCGCAAACACAAGCCAGCCGGTTAAGATCGATATCATGAAATCCGGAATATTTTTTGGCACGGCGGTCGCAAGCGTCTGGCTTTCAGCGCAGGGGCAACCCACTCCAGGCTTGCAATCGGATGTGACCAGGAAAGCATTGATCACCAGGACGAGCAGCGAAGAAGTCGTGGGGGCAGCGGCCTTGCATAAACTGGCGAACGATTATTACAACTGGCGCAACGAGAATTATCCGGTGCGCAGCAGCAACGCCGGCCTGCACACCTGGGACGATCGGCTGACTGATTATTCACCGGCGAAAATTGCGGACCGCGCGCAGCATGTGCATTCGCTGCTGGACAAAGTGCGCGCGATGAAGATCGCCAAATGGCCGAAGGATGATCGCATCGACGCGATTCTTTTTCGCGCGCAGCTCGAGCGCGTCGATTTTGAAAATCGCGTCCTTAAGTTCGCGCGGACGAATCCACAGATTTACACGGGCGAATGCGCGGATGCGATCTTTTCGTTACTGAAAAAGGAGTACGACACACCGCGGAAACGCGCGGCTGCTGCCACGGCGCGGCTCAAAGCGATGCCGGCCATGCTGAAGCAAGGCCTAACGAATCTGCAAAATCCGGTGAAACTTTATGCGCAGCTTGCGATTCAATCCGCGCGCTCGATTGACTCGCTGCTAAGCCAGAGTTTGATGGCACTCGATGTCGATCTCGCCCCTAACGAGCATGACGAATTCATCGAATCGCGCGACGCGGCGCTGGCTGCGTTGCATAGCTACGCGGACGAGCTGGAGAAACGATTGCCAAAGATGGTGGACTTCGCACCGATGGGTGAAGCCAATTACAACTACTATCTCAAGCACGTCTTGCTTTTGCCGCTCGACGGACGGGAAGTGGAAACGATCGGTCGTGCGGAATTGGCGCGTTATCGCGCACTGGAAGGCATGCTGTCGGATCCAAGGCTTGCCGATCCCGATCCATCGCGCAGCGCAAACATTCCGCCCGACCAAGCGTCATTCCTGAAAACGTATGAAAGTCGCGAGCAGGAGATCATCGGTTTCCTGAAGCAGCACAATCTCGTCACGTTGCCCGATTACCTCGGCCGCTTTGAAATTCGACAGTTGCCGGAAGCATTCAAGCCGACTAGTCCCGGCGGGTTCATGAATCCGCCCGGCGTTTACGACAAGGACCCCGCCGGATTCTATTTCATCCCGACCTACGACCCGCAGTCAAAGAACTTCTACATTCGCGCGGCGATCGAAGATCCGCGACCGATTTTAGGACACGAGGGTATTCCCGGACATTTTCTGCAGCTCTCGATCGCCAACCACTTGAGCGATGAGATCCGCAGTCAACATGAGGACAGTGTGTTCGTGGAAGGCTGGGCGCTTTACGGCGAAGAAATGTTATTGCGAACCGGTCTTTATCCAATCGACTCGCCCGGTCACGGACAAGTCCTGCGGCTGGCGCGTTACCGTTCGGCGCGAATCGGCGTCGATGTAAACCTGCACACCGGTAAGTGGAGCTTCGAGCAGGCAGTGAAATATTTCATGGATGCAGGCGGACTCGATCGTGAGGCAGCGGAAGGCGAAGCGGCGGGCGCGGCTTCAGATCCACACCAGAAAATCAGCTACATCATCGGCAAATGGCAGATCATGAATCTGCTCGGTCGCTACAAGGATCGGCAAGGTGACAATTTTCGTCTTGGGCAGTTTCATGACGACCTCATCAAGGACGGCAGCCTGCCGGTTTCGGTACTCGAATGGATTCTACTCGATGACGACGCGTCGATTAAGAAGGCGCTAGCCGAAAAGTAGAAGGTAGAAAGTAGGAGTAGAGAACCAGATATGATGTCGGTGCACCGTTTTCTCCTTTCTACTTTAGCCTTTCTATTTTCGGTCGCCCTCTTTTCTTGCGCCGGAGGCAGGCGCTTCCACGCCATCCCGGCTGAAGGACCAATCATGGCTCCGCGCTATCTCGATCTTGGTTCGGACCTTTCCGTCGCCACGCTCCATTTTCCCGCGGGAACTTATTCGCTCTATGCGGAGGATAGCGCCGGATTTTATTATCGCGCACCGCACAAGATCGCCGAGCACTCCGCCGGAATACCCATCTGGCATGACGGGGGAATTTACGTGAGCAAACGCAACTCAGGCCAGCTGCGCGGATATATTTCTTGGGGCGGGAAGCTCGTACACGTCGGGAATTTTTCGCGCAGGCGTCACGAATTTCACGAATGATGTCTCTGTAGCAGCAGTTGTGTCAGCCGTCCGAACGCTCTATCCCTCTGTCCTGATCATTTCGACTCTTCGGCCACTTTAAGGACGATCTTTCCGCGCGTGTGGCCGGTCGCGGCCTGTTCCTGCGCTTTTGCCGCATCTGCCAAAGCGAAAGTTAGGTCAATCCGGTCTCGCAGACGAAGGCGGCAACACCTTCGCCTTACATTTGAACGGCGATCTTCCGCCGCGTCGAGGTGTGCACACGAAAAAATTTCATGGTTATTGGGACTTCGACGCCGTCAATGCGCTGCTTCCGCAGCTTCCGAACACGATCTCGAAATATGCGCGGCGAAAGCAGATTGACGCAGCCAAAGCCGATCTCATCTACCAAATGGCCAGTCATGAGCCAAAAGATTGGCGTATGGCGCCGCAATTGGACGTTAAAGCTTACGCCGAAGCCTGGGCCGACCAGATCCTGCCGATCGCGCGGGAGGCACATGAGCGCTTACAATTTGCAGACGTTAAGCCATTGCGGGAAGACGATGGACGAATCGTCGCGAGTGGTGACGCGCGGGAAAGACCGAGCGCGGACGGGCTCGCTTACCTCGATTGGGCGAAGGACGTTGTGCGCGCAGAGTTACACAAAGCCGGCTGGCGTTTGGCCGATCTGCTCGAGAAAACTCTAAGATCGACAGGCGTGGCGACGAAAATGTCGAATGTTGCATCTACCCCGGTCGAGCAGGAACGAACACCAGCTCGTAGCGCTGTAGATGACTTATGCCAAAGCTCTTACGGAGAATTACACGCAAGTTACAAGTAAATTGTTGCCGCATGGATGAGCGCTAACGTGCGGAATACCGCCAGCCATTGATTGGCAGTCGGAACTGAAGCCCCGTGATTTATGGGAAGCAAATGGCCAACATCCTTACAGCTATCTCTGGCGCACTCATTCCCTATTTACGAGATGGGTTCTAGGCCTCGGTCTTCTTACCCGACTTTTCGCACTGCTCTTTCAGCTTTGCATACTGATCAGCCGAAAGAATTCCCTTCGCCTGGTGCAAGAATTTCGAGCGACTTTCTTTTGTGCACCCTGCTTTCACGCACTCGGACTGCCACGCTTCCAGTTTCGACTTTTGATTGGTGGTCAAGTTCAGGCTCGCGAAATCCGTGCACATCGCTTTGTCATTCGATGCGCTCTTCGCACAACACGCCTTGCCACCACCTGCAAAAACCGGCGATGCCACCAGCATCGCCGCCAACACTGCTGTTCCGATAAGTTTAACCATGGTGACTGATCAGACAGCCGTGCACTCGGAACCGTTCAATTCGCTAGTTCGAAATTAGCTAGCTCAACGCATATGACGGTTGAAGCGGCGAAAGGCAAATCCACGTCAATCAGTCTTTATTCTCTCGGCAGAGTATTCGACCGGGTCCTGCCGAAAATAACTCTGTAGTTCTGCGTAGAGTCTCGGGTGATGAGCACGGAGCATTCTGGGGCGCTCAAAGAAGGCCTCTGTCGCTACCGCGAAAAACTCCGCTGGATTGGTGGCTCCGTAAGTATCAAGGAGCGTCGGTATTCCGGTCTCATCGGCAGCGCGCAGCGACGCAAACTCCGTCCTCATCACTTCGCGCCAGGACAATTGCTGCTCGCGTGTCGCCAATGCCGGCGTTCCATCGTCCGCAGAATTCTCGTAGTCAAGCTGGTGAGCAAACTCATGCAAGACGACGTTTTTGCCATCGGAAGGATCAGCCGCGCCGGATTTGACCGCATCCCACGCGAGTACCATAGCCCCCAACCTGCGGCCCGTCTCGCCCAAGCGAGCCATTCTTCCCTCTTCCCACACGGGGCCTTCGACATGCCGTTTTTCTTCGGCTATGTACGTCGAAGGATAGGCAAGAATTGTGAGCAGGCGCGGGAAGTAGTCGGTCTTGCGGTGCAGTAGAAGAAGACAAGCCTGCGCCGCGATGGTCACACAGATCTCATCCGTGAGTTCGAGGCCACCACAACCCTCAAAACGCTTTTCGGCGAGAAACACCTGGATATGACCTAGAAGCTCGCGCTGATCGCTCGCGGAAAGCCGCCGAAAAAACGGAACGTTGCGATTGATCATCTCCAGCCAGTCTTTTGGGAAAGGTCGAGCCCGCAACCGGCGCCGGCGTTGCTGTTTCCCTAATCCAAAAATCACGGCGGAGTGTACATGTCCAGTTGCCAGGCTGCGAGAACTTCGCGCAATTCAGTCTCGCATTTGATTACGGACCTATGTATCAATTGGCGTTGAGGAGGTTCCGAAAAATCCAAATGAACACGATCTCAATTTCTCGTCGTAAGTTTGCACAGTTGTTAGGCGTTGGCGCGGCAGCCGCTGTCGTTAGGCCGGCGCTTTCGTTTGCTGAAGAATCGCCAAGATCGCCATCTACAGGTGTGCTGCGGTTAAGCGCGAACGAAAATCCGTACGGCCCGTCGCTGAAGGCGCACAAAGCAATGCACGATGCGTTTGGAGTCTGCTGCCGCTATCCCGATGAGCAGAACGATGTGTTGATCGAGAAGCTGGCTAAAATCAACGGCGTCAATCGCGATCAGATCGTGCTCGGCGACGGTTCAAGCGAAATTTTGAAATTATGCGCTGAGACATTCACCGGACCAGCGCAAGGCAAACTCGTGGCCGCCGACCCGACCTTCGAGGCAATTCTCGAGTACGCAAAGGCGAACGGCGCCGAGGTCGTCAAAGTTCCACTGACTCCAAGTTACAGTCACAACCTGGAGAAAATGGGCGCGGGGGCGCAGAAAGGTTTGATTTACGTCTGCAATCCAAACAATCCGACCGCGAGCATCACGCCCAAGAACGACATGCGCGAATTCATCGCGAAAACTCCTCGCGAAACAATAGTTCTCGTCGATGAAGCTTACTTTCACTACACCGACAGCCCCGATTACGAGAGCGCGATCCCGTTGGTCAAAGGCCGTCCGAACCTAATTGTCGCGCGCACGTTTTCAAAAATTTACGGCATGGCGGGCTTGCGCTGCGGATACTGCGTCGCGCAAAAAGAAACGATCGAGAGGATGCATCCGTTTCAAATGTGGGACAGCGTCAATGTTATGGCTCTGGCTGCGGCCAGTGCGAGTTTGGACGATGCCGATCAGGTTATAACCGGCCGTCGTCTAATCAGCGAAGCGAAAAGCTTTGTCACGACTGAGCTTAACAAAATGGGCTACAAGCAAATTCCATCGCAAGCCAATTTCATCATGTTCGACTGCAAACGCCCAGTTGTGCCGCTCATCCAAGCGTTGAAAGATCGCAACGTCCAAGTTGGCCGCCTATTTCCCGCCCTGCCGAATCACATGCGCCTCACCATCGGCAAGAAAACCGAGATGGAAAGTTTTCTATCGGCGTTTCGGCAAGTGACGGCGTGATAGTAATGGAACCTCAACTTACGCTCGGAATGACAGCGCGCCGTTTTTGGCAGCGACATGGACGGTTTGGCCTTCGTGGACTTTGCCTTCGAGGATGTCGATGCTGAGCGGGTCGAGAATTTCTTTTTGAATGGTACGGCGCAGCGGGCGCGCACCGTAAACCGGATCGTAACCTTCACGGGCGATCAGCTCCTTGGCCGAATCGGAAAGCTCGAGCGTGATCTTTTGTTGCTCGAGCCGTTTCGTCAGGCGACGGAGCTGAATCTCGACGATTTTCTTCAAATCCTCTTCGGTAAGCCGATCGAAAATGACGATCTCATCTACGCGGTTGAGAAACTCGGGAGGAAAATGCGCGCGCAATGCATCCATCACCAGACGCGAACGGGCCTCGCGCGATTCTTCTTCGGTGATGAATTGCGAGCCGATGTTCGAGGTCATGATGATGACCGTGTTCTTGAAATCGACGGTTCTCCCCTGCCCGTCCGTGATGCGGCCGTCGTCGAGCACTTGAAGAAGCACGTTGAACACGTCGCGATGCGCTTTTTCGATTTCGTCGAAGAGCACTACTGAATACGGCTTGCGTCGAACGGCTTCAGAAAGTTGGCCGCCTTCTTCGTAACCGACGTAACCCGGCGGCGCGCCGATCAACCGCGCCACGGTGTGTTTCTCCATGTATTCGCTCATGTCGATCCTGATCATGGCGTTCTCGTCATCGAACAAAAATTCGGCGAGCGCGCGCGAAAGCTCGGTTTTGCCAACGCCGGTCGGTCCGAGGAAAATGAACGAGCCAATTGGGCGATTCGGATCCTGCAAACCGGCACGTGCCCGACGCACCGCATTTGCAACAGCTTTGATCGCTTCGTCCTGGCCGACGACGCGTTGATGCAAATGCTCTTCCAGTTTGATCAGCTTCTCGCGTTCGCCTTCCTGCAATCGCGAAACCGGAATATGCGTCCAGCTTGAAACGACTTCGGCGATGTCTTCCTCGGTCACTTCTTCGCGCAGCAACCGGGTCGTGCGGCCGTCTCCGGCGCGAGCTTTCGCTTTAGCCGTGGCTTCGGCAAGTTTTCTCTCCAATTCCGGAATCCGTCCGTATTGAATCTCGCTAGCCTTTGCCAGTTCACCGCGCCGTTGCGCGCGCTCCAGCTCAGTCCGCAGTCGATCAAGTTCCTCTTTCCATTTCCGCTGCTCGTCAATTAGCGCCTTTTCCTTTTGCCACTCCGCTTTCAACGCCGATGATTTCTCTTTCAGTTCGGCCAATTCCTTTTCGAGCTTTTTCAACCGTTCCTTGCTCGCGGGATCTTTTTCCTTCTTGAGCGCCTGCCGCTCCATCTCGTGCTGCATGATCTCGCGCTCGATCACGTCGATCTCGGTCGGCATGGAATCGAGCTCGATCTTCAAACGCGATGCCGCTTCATCGACAAGATCGATCGCCTTGTCGGGAAGAAAGCGATCGCTGATGTAGCGATGCGAGAGGACTGCCGCAGCCACAAGCGCCGCGTCTGTGATGCGCACACCGTGATGCACTTCGTAGCGCTCCTTTAATCCGCGCAAGATTGCGATCGTGTCTTCGACGCTCGGCTCATTTACCATCACCGGTTGAAACCGGCGTTCGAGCGCTGCGTCCTTCTCGATATATTTGCGGTACTCATCGAGCGTTGTCGCACCGATCGTCCGCAATTCGCCGCGCGCCAGCATCGGCTTGAGCATGTTCGACGCATCGACCGAGCCTTCCGCCGCGCCCGCGCCAACAATCGTGTGAAGCTCGTCGATAAACAAAATGACCTGGCCCTGCGAATCGGTTACTTCTTTCAGGAACGCTTTCAGCCGATCTTCGAATTCGCCGCGGAACTTTGCGCCGGCGACCATCGCACCAATGTCCATCGCGATGATACGTTTGTTTTTTAACGATTCGGGGACGTCGCCGCTGACGATTCGTCTCGCCAGACCTTCGACAATCGCGGTTTTACCAACTCCGGGATCGCCAATCAGCACCGGGTTATTTTTTGTTCGCCGCGACAGCACCTGCATGATGCGTCGGATTTCGTTGTCGCGTCCGATCACCGGATCGATTTTCCCGCGCCGCGCCAGCTCAGTCAGATCACGTCCATATTTTTCGAGCGTTTGATATTTGCCTTCCGGATTTTGATCGGTCACGCGCTGGGAACCGCGCACTTGTTGCAACGCTTGCATCAGTTTGTCACGCGTGACGCCCAGCTCTTTTAAAATTTTCGCAGCTGGAACATTGGCGGCGCTTAGGGCAAGGAGGTAATGCTCGGCACTCGTGTATTCGTCCTTCAACTTCGACATCTCTTTCTCCGCGCCATCGAGCACGCTACGGAGCTCGTTCGAAAGACGAAGATCGACAGCTGCGCCGTGCACTTTCGGGCGCCGCCCGAGCTCGGCAGCCAATCGCTCGTGGAGCCCGTTTATCGGCACGCCGATTTTCTCCAGCAATGGCCGAGTTATGCCCTCACTTTGATCCAAAAGCGCAGACAAGAAATGCTCGTTGCTGATTTCCTGATGATTGAATTGCGAAGCGATATCCTGCGCCGCTTGCAACGCTTCCTGCATCTTTTGCGTGAACTTATCGATGCGCATGCTTCAACGTAGCGAACGCAACCGCATCGGCAATCGGCTGTCGATTCTCGTGATAATCATACCAACGAGGTCGCGGCGGCGTGCCGCGACCAGCACGCGAGGGCGCGTGCGCTCCCCCAGACAGTCGCAGGCGTTTCACACAAACCACGTCTACAACAATTGCAGCGGCGCTAGTCTCCGCGTATGAGTCTTCGCGATGACCGCGAAAGAAAACTGGATTGGCCACAAAGCGTTGTCGCTTTTGCGACCCGGCGCTTTTCGCCGCTACATCATCGGCTCGGCAATTTCGGACTCTGGCACGTGGATGCAGATGATGGCTCAGGGCTGGGTCATGAGCACGCTGACGAACAAAGCGATTTTGCTCGGGCTGGTGAGTTTTGCCGCCGGTCTGCCCACAATTATCTTGACGCCGAGCGGCGGTTCGGCCGCTGACCGTTTGGACAAACGCAAAATTCTCATCGCGACGCAAGTTGCGCAGATCGGGTTTGCTATCGTCCTGGGCTGGCTCGTGCTCACGCATCGGATCCACATTTGGCACATCATCGTCTTTGCGGCGCTGCTCGGTGTCACCATCGCGTATGAAATGCCCGCCATCTCCGCGCTTGTTCCCGAGTTGGTCAAGCGCGATGAAATTGCGGCGGCCATTGCCCTGGACCGCTCTGTATTTCACGGAGCGCGTCTCGTCGGTCCTTCGCTGGCCGGGCTTTTTGTCGGTTGGTGGGGAGCGGCCTCTGCCTTCTTTGTCAATGCGCTATCATTTGTCGCGCTGATCGTTGCGCTGATTTCGCTGCCGAAGCGGCCCCTTGGCACAGCCGAAGAAGAAGAGCAGCGCCGCAGCGGATTTGTGGAGGGCATCCGCTATGTTCGATCCAATCGAATCATCATTGCCATGATTATGCTCATCGCGTGCAACACCATCTTCGTTTTTCCCGCCATCTCGCCGGCGATGTTGCCACTTTACGTTCGCAACGTTCTTCAGCTCGGGCCTACGAGCCTTGGCTGGCTAATGGCGGTAAGCGGAACCGGCGCATTTCTCGGCGCAATCGGGCTCCTCAGCGTCGCCCGCGCGCGTCGCTTAAGATTCATGAGTGGCAACGTGGTTGCCATTGCCTTCGGAGTCTTTTGCATGTCGCAGTCGCACGGTTTTCTGGTCACAGCCGCTGCGATGGGACTCATCGCGATCGCGCTTTCCATGAACTTTGGCCTGGCCAACACGATTGTGCAGGAGCACGCGCCCGCGCACTTGCGTGGCCGTGTCTCTGCCGTTTTCGGCATGAGTTTCTTTGGGTTGATGCCGATCGGCGGTCTGATTATCCCCGGATTTTCAGATCTGATCGGAATGCGCACGGCACTGGCGATTGCATCAGTAATTTACGGAATCACGGCGTTCACCGTTCTCAGCATCGCCGGCCGGCATGTTTGCGATCGGCCGATCGCGCCGGTGCAAGAATCGGAGATGGCGCCGGTCGCTTGAGCAATTCGTTAGGCGCGATCATGATTTCCTTCTCCACCTGCTGGAATTCTCATCGGCATACAGCGGGGAACGAAATGCTTCGTGAGATTGTCGAGCTAGGCTTCGATTGTGTTGAGCTCGGCCACGGGATTCGGATTTCGCTGATGCCCGGAATTCAACAGATGTTTGAATCGGGCAAAATTAAATTCAGCAGCCTGCACAATTTCTGCCCACTTCCAGTAGAAGTTCTGGGTGCGTCGCCTGATTGTTACCAATTCTCGTCGGCTTATCCGAGCGAACGCGAGCGCGCGATCAAACAGACTTTTCAAACCATCGATTTCGCCGAACGCTTCGGTGCACCGTTCGTTGTCCTCCACCTGGGTGGAGTGCGCATGAAGCCGGCGACCGATTCACTGATCGCTCTCGCGAAAAAAGGAAAACTGCTCTCGCGCACGTACGTCCGCGCAAAAATCCGTGCTGTGCAAAAACGCGAAGCAGCCGCCACGCCTTACCTTTCGCGCGCCAAAGATTGCTTGCGCCGCGTGGTCGATTACGCCTCATCAAAGCGCATCAAACTTGGCGTCGAAGGGCGGCGCGGCTACGAAGAGATCCCGAGCGAACGCGAACTGCCAGCGTTGCTCGACGAGATAAACTCGCCGCAACTCGGTTACTGGCACGATTTCGGTCACATTCAAATCAAGGAGAACCTGGCCTTTCTCGATCACGGCGAATGGCTTCGCCAGATTGGTTCGCGCACTTTCGGTTGCCACGTGCAAGACTGCATCTGGCCGGCGCAGGATCATCAACCGCCGTTTGCCGGAGATGTCGATCTTACGAAACTGGTTCCCCTTCTGCCGCGCGATTGCGCATTCGTTTGGGAAATGAGTCCGCGCAAAACGGCCGAGGAAATTCAGCGATCAGTCGAGGCCTGGAAACAGCACTTCAATCACCAATGAAGAAAACTGTGATGACGGTAATTCAGCTCGCCGTCACGATCGCGCTGCTCTGGTGGGTCTTTCACGATCACGAGCAGCGTGACAAAATGAATAAGGCGCTGCACGCCGCGGATTACCGATGGGTCGGCGCCGCCATTCTTGCTTACATTCTTGTCGAAATTTCAGCCGCGGTGCGCTGGCAGATTTTGCTCCGCGTCCAGGGCATTCGACTCAATTTTTTCCGCCTTGCCGGTCTTTTCTTAATCGGGATGTTTTATAACCAGTTCCTGCCTGGCGGCACCGGCGGCGATATTATTAAGAGCTATCTGCTGCTGAAAGAGACTGCCCATCACAAAGCGGGCGCGTTGCTCGCAGTCGTGTTCGATCGATTAATCGGGCTGGTCGCGCTTGTCACGATTACCGTCACGCTGGTTACTCTCAGATTCGATTTGCTATGGCGAACCCCCGTCACCATTGAATCCGGTTTTACTCCGCACCAACTCCTAATCGTGCTGGGGATGCTTCTTGGCGTTTCTATCGCGGGCCTGCTCATCAGCTTTATCATTAGCGGCTTTAATCTTTTTCATCTGCTGCCGCACAGATTCCCGGGCCGCGATAAATTGATTGAGATCGCGGCCGCATATCATCTTTACGCGCGACATTGGTTAGCAACATTCCTTGCATTCGGCGCCTCGCTTATTGCCCATTTGGCAACATTCACGACCTTTCTCTTTGTCGCCTATGCCCTTCACGCGGAAGACGTGCGAAAAACACCGCCTGAGCCGGTACCTGCCATCGATTTTTTCGCCGTCATGCCGATCGAGCGCACAATCACCGCGGTTCCAATAAGCCTCGCTGGGATTGGCCTACGCGAAAAACTTCTTCAAGTCATGCTCAACAACCTCTGCGGTGTCACGGTTGAAAAAGCCAAGCTCATCGGATCGCTCGGATTCCTGGTCATTGTCATCTGCTCCGCCCCTGGCGGGATCGTTTACTTCTTTTACAAGCCGAGCGGTGTGCCACGGCACGTTCGTTTGCGTGAAATGGAACGCGAGGTCGCCGCTTTGGAACACGAAATCAGCGAAGCGGAATGAAACCATTCAACGCTTAACGCCCAACGTACAACTTTCAATTCAGATACTTGGGCGTTGAGAGTTGGACGTTGAGCGTTTGCTTCTTTATGAACCGCAACCGCCCGTTTGTTGTCGCTACGTTTGCCATGACGGTGGACGGCAAGATCACTACGAAAAATTTCTCGCCAGTCGATTTCACTTCCCGCGAAGACAAGCTGCATCTATTTCGGCAACGCGCGCTGGCCGACGCGGTCTTGGTCGGCTATACGACGCTCCAACGCGATAACGTGCGCCTTGGCATTCCTCCCGAACTATGTGGAGAAAGACTTAAACGTGGACAAACTCCCGCGCCCATGCGCGTGATCATCTCCAACAAAGGCAAGATCGACAATCAACTGAAAATTTTTCAGTCCGACCCCGCGAAAGCGGGACCAATCCTCATTTTTTCGACAGCACGAATGCCGAAAAGGATTCGAACGGCGCTTCAGAAGAAAGCGGTCTTGCAGCTTAGCAAATCGCAACGTGTCGATCTGGACGAGATGTTGCGAATTCTGCGCAGGGAATACGGCGTCCGCACGGTTGCCTGCGAAGGCGGTCCGACTTTGTTTCAATCGTTGCTCGAGCGCGGGCTGGTCGATCAACTCAATCTTACCATCGCGCCTTATTTGTTCGGCGGAACCGGCGCGCCGACGCTTACCGGGTTAAGCAAGAAATTTCTACCGGCCAGCGTGCGTTGTTCGCTCGTCGAGATGCACGTGACCGGGAACGAGTGTTTCCTAACTTACAAAATCAAGCGGAAGACGAAGTCATAACGTAGTGGCATTTGCGATTTGGTCATCGGGTAGGCATTTTTCGTCTGCCGTAACGCATCGCGTCCTACCATTTCGAGCGACGCCGGGAAAGTTCTTCCTTCAAATCCGCGAGCGAACGCTGCCGCTCCTGACGGACAGTTCTGATGTAGAAAATCGTTCCAGCAGCTCCAAGCACGGCCGCGCCCAAAAAGTTCAGGCCTGGTCCAAGGCTCCAAAGATATGCGCCGACGAGCGCGGCGATGCTGACGATCAAATCGCGAACAAGGTAGTAGGCTCCGATCATTTGTCCGCAACGTGCTGGATCACAATATCCGATGATGAGCGCCTTGCGCGATGTGTCGCCAAATTCTTTGAAACCGCGAATCACGAAGGCAACGACTAGTGCCGAGAAACTTCGCGACACGAGCAAACTGATCGGAAATAACGTGAACATAAGGAAGGTGACGATGACAAATGGCTCGCGGCCATACCGGTCGGCGTAATGTGAGGCTGGAATGATGCACAATACGGCGGCCAGCATTTCGATGGTGGTGAGCACACCGATTTCTTTGCCGCTTACGCCAATGTAATCCATCGCGAAGATCACCACCCATGCGTAAGGAATGCGTTCACAAAAGCGGATGAGAATGTCGCTCAGAAGCAGCCGTCGCATCGGCGCGTTGGTCTCGACGAGACTTCGCCAAAAATTCCAACGCTCGCCCGCCGCAAGATCTGGCTTCGATTCTTCGCGCAATTGGAGTTGGGCAAAGATCGTAACACCGGAAAGAACGATTGAAATCACGAGCGCGATGCGGACGCCGCCGATCACCCCAAAGCGGTCGATCAAAATCCCGCCAAAAAAAGGCGCGACCATGATCGGCAGGCGTTTGATCACCGATTGGACACCCACGCCCATCGAGTGCCGATTCGCATCGAGCGTCGCGCTGACGAGCGAAAAGGTCGCGGGCAGGGAAAAACAGGTCCAGGAAAGAAAGAGAAACATCCCGGCGATCACTGCACCCCAATGCGGGACAAGCAGAACGACCGCGTAACCGATGATCGACAAAATGTTGAAGGCGAGAAATGCCCGGCGATGTCCCCAAAGATCGACAAGTACTCCGCCGGGATAGGCGTAGACCGCGCCGAGCAATGTGCGCAGCGCATCGTAAAGGCCAATGACAAAAACGCTCGCGCCGAGTGCCTGCAGGTATTTCGGCACAAAGCGCATCCAGAGTTCTTCGCCCGTGCCAATGACAAAGATTACGACGAGCAGGATGACGAGATTGCGCTTGAGCCCGAAAAAATCGGCAAGAGATCGCAAATACCTCATGCGCGAGTTTTGTCGAAATGCGTCGCCTTATTCAAGTGATGGTGGAGTCCTCATTTTGTATACGGCTGTCCAGCTGCACAAGCGGGTGAAACCGACCGCGGACGCTTTGTATTGGACGGTCATCGTCGCTAGAGTCTCCCCCGATATCACGATGTTCGATTATGTTAGCCGAATTAGCTCTTCGCTGGCAAACCTCACATCTCCCAAAGCAGGGGCTTCCCGGAGCCAACGCCAACGCTCATGAAAATCGAGATTGGAGATGCGGTTAAACCACAAGTGGGATTGCGCTCCAAAGTTGCTACCCGGCGAAAACTGTTTTCTGAGTGCAGAACGACCATCGTGCGATTTGCAAAGGCTAGCCTCCAGACTTGTCTGGTTATCTTGTTTCGTAGCTCGATGGTAGTTGCTTCGGCTCGCGCTGAATCTCCCATGCAGTCAACACGCGCGATCGAATCAATGCTCAGAGTTCCGACCTCGCGTCTTCAAAATCACTCCTCAGAGCAATTATCGGTGGATCTTCGCCGTGGCATTGGGCCGGATGACGCGGCGGCAATCGCGCTCTATTCGAATCCGGCATTGCGCGCCATTCGGGATCGGCGCGGACTGGCGGCTGCGCAATTGATCCAGGCGGGAATTTTACCCAACCCGATTGTATCGTACGCGCGTGACTTCGTGACCGGTGGCAACACGAGAGGGACAGTCACAGCATACAATTTCACCGCGGCCTGGGAATTCACTGCGTTGATTCCCTTTTTGCCAAAACAGACTGCAGCTCGGAAAAATTTTCGCTCAGTGGATCTGGATATCGCTTGGCAAGAATGGCAAATCGCGATGAATGCCCGCACTGCTGTTTATCGGGTGCTGGGGCTGGATGTCCAGGCTGCGCGTGCGCGCGAAGCCACCGAGGGCTTACAGCAGAGCACGGACGCCATGCGGAAGGCGGTGGATACGCACGAGAAAACCGTACTCGATCTGGGGGCCGTCGAATCGGCCAGCCAGGATTCGCGCGCCATTATGCTTGCGCTAGAGCAGGAATTGGAGAAGCAGCGGCTCGGCTTGAACAAAATTTTGGGAGCGGAACCGGGAATGAAGGTCGCTTTGCAATCGGGCTTAAATTTACCGAGGTACCTCAATCCTCCAGACGACCACGATTTACTTGCCAACGTCGAGTCGCGCCGGCTCGATCTTCTTGGATTGCACCAAGGTTACGAAAGTCAGGATGCAACCGTGCGTGCGGCCATCCTCGCGCAATTCCCGAAGATGTCGGCCGGATTTGTTAAAGCGAGCGACACAACCAATGTGCATACGACCGGTTTCATTGTGGCTGTCGATATTCCAATTTTCGATCGCAATCAGGGAGTCATTGCAACTGAACGGGCCACGCGCCAACGATTGCTCGATGAATACAATCAACGCGCCTTCGAAGCACGCTCCGATGTGGCCACTGCGATCGCGGACATTCGCTCGTTAGATCGACAAATCGCCGCGGCCGAGGAAGCACTGCCGCTGCTTGAAAAGCTCGTCAATTCCGCCCAAATCGCCGTCGACCAGCATAACGCCGACGTCCTTAGTTATTATACGGCCCGGAGCAACTTGCTCCAAAAACGAATTCAACTCATTAAGCTCCAGGAACAATTGCTCGAAACCCATACCGCAGTGGAGATCGCATCCGGTCGTTATCTCCCGATTAACGCGGCACTGCAGGTCAGATGAAAAGGAAGCGGACCATCATCGTCGCGATGGCGCTGCTCATAATTATCGCTGCGCTGGTCTGGATTGCGCAGCGGTTCGGGATTGGAAAAGAAGAAAAAGGCGCAGGTCCGGTTGCGCAAGTGCAAGTCGCGAAGGTGGAACGAAAAACGATTACGGAAAAAGTGATCGTTTATGGAAGCGTAGTCGCGCAGCCGGGTAAGACGCATTCCGTTTCGGTTGCGTTTGAAACCCGTGTGCGACACATCCTGGTCGCGCCCGGTCAATTCGTGCAGGAGAACGATCCCTTGATCGAGATTGAGCTGAGCCCTGCCGCACAAGTGCAATTTCAACAAGCCAAGAACGCGGCGGAGGCAGCGCGAAAAGAACTTAAGCAAACACAGGAGCGATTTAATTTGAAGCTCGCGACAAACCAGGATTTGAGCGGCGCGGAAAAAACGGCGCGGGACACGGAAGCGCAGCTGGCCGCTTTGCAACGCGCCGGCGCGGGAGGGGACAACCGGATTCATTCCGACATGTCGGGTGTCATTGCAAAAGTGGACGGACAAGACGGGCAAATCGTACCGGCCGGCGGCCCGTTGGTTGAAATCGTCGCCGAGAACGAAATCGAAGTGAAACTCGGCGTAGAAGCGGAAGATCTTTCGGCTGCGCAGGAAGGTGCGCCGATCAAGATCGTGGCGCTGAACGATCCAACCGCGGCAAAAGTAGACGGAAGTATTCGCTTGGTTACGCGCCGGATCGATCCGACCACGCGACTTGTTGATGTTTACGTCGCGCTGCCCGAAGGAACAAAATTGCTACTGGACGGTTACGTACGCGGCGAGATTCAGCGCAGTGAAAAGAACGCGCTCGTCGTGCCGCGATCGGCCGTTTTGCCTAACGAGTCGCGCGAGTTTGAGGTTTTCACTGTGACAAATAATCGCGCAACAAGGCACACCGTGAAAATCGGCGCGGAAAATCCAAACGAAATCCAGGTGTTTGCTGGCGACGTGCATGAAGGCGACCCGGTTGTGACCGTTGGAAATTACGAGCTGGAAGACGGCATGACCGTCGAAATTAAAAAATGAGCTTCACCGCGTGGGCGCACGGCCATGCGCGTTCCATTTTGTTTTTGCTCGGTGCGCTCGCTCTGGCGGGTGCGATCGCAAGTTTTTCCCTGCCGGTCGCACTTTTTCCACGGGTGAGCTTCCCGCGCGTCCGCATCACTCTGGACGCAGGTGACCGCCCGGCCGAGCGCATGACGGTGGAAGTGACCACGCCGGTAGAGGAAGCAGTGCGCGCAATTCCTGGAGTTCGCAGCGTAAGATCGACAACCAGTCGCGGCAGCGCAGAGGTTTCCGTAAACTTCGATTGGGGCGAAGACATGGTTTCGGCCATGCTCCAGTGTCAATCGCAGGTGAATAAGATTTTGCCGAGCCTGCCCCCCGGCACGTCGTTCGAAGTTGAGCGCATGGATCCGACGGTATTCCCGGTGATCGCTTACAGCCTCACTTCGAATTCGCACTCTTTAGTCGAGCTGCGCGATCTGGCGCTTTACACTTTGCGCCCGGCGCTCTCCGCCGTTGCGGGAGTTGCTCGCGTAAGTGTGCAAGGCGGTCGCCTCGAAGAATACCGGGTCACCGTCGATCCGGACAAATTGCAATCGTTCAAGATGACGGTAGCCGAGGTCGCCAGCGCACTTTCAGCTTCCAATGTGCTCGTCGCGGTCGGTCGCCTCGAGCAATACGACAAACTTTATCTCGTCGTTTCGGATACGCGTTTCAAAAAGTTCGACGAGATCGAGCGCACCGTGCTTCGCTCGAATCCCGACGGCGTCGTTTTGCTCGATGACGTAGCCACAGTCGAGCATTCAGCCGAGCCTCAATGGGTTCGCGTCACGGCTGATGGTCGCGATGCGGTGATCTTCCAGGTTTATCAGCAGCCGTCTGGAAATACCGTGGAGATTGCGGCCGGAATTAAAACGAAGCTGCGCGAAATCAGGAGGCAGATTCCCGAAGGGGTAAAGATCGCTGACTGGTACGATCAGAGCGATCTCATCACCGCGTCAGAACACAGCACACGGGATGCAATCCTGATCGGGATGGTTCTCGCCGCGTTCGTCCTGCTCGTTTTTCTGCGCGACTGGAAAATCACTTTGATCGCGACATTGACCGTGCCGGCCGTACTTACCGCGACCATTTTGCTTCTTTACGTGCTGAAAATGAGCTTCAACATCATGACGCTTGGCGGAATGGCCGCTGCTGTCGGGCTGATCATTGACGATGCGATTGTGATGGTAGAGCACATCGTTCGTCGCGTGCGCGACGCGCGGGGAGGCGATCCTCATTCCCGCGTGCTGAGTGCGGCCAGCGAATTCACCAACCCGCTAGCAGGTTCCTCCGCGGCCACAATCATCATTTTCGCGCCCCTGGCATTTCTCTCCGGAGTGACCGGCGCGTTTTTCAAGGCGCTCTCTCTTACGATAGCAGCGAGCCTCATCATTTCGTTCATTGTCGCCTGGCTCGCGGTGCCGATCCTGTGTGCGAAATTGTTAAAACAAAAAGACGCTCAGATTGAGGAGCACGGACCTCTCACGCGTCGCGTGCATGAGATTTATCGCCAGAGAATGCAGAGACTTCTGCGTCAACCGCGCTTTGTCATTGTCTTTCTAATTCCGCTCCTCTTGCTTGGGTTTGTCGCCTTCAAAAATGTTGGTTCTGGTTTTATGCCGGTAATTGACGAAGGCGGCTTCATTCTCGATTACATTTCGCCGCCCGGTACTTCATTGGCGGAGACCGATCGTCTCCTACGCCAGGCCGAGTCGATTCTGCAAAACACTCCCGAAGTTGAAACCTATTCGCGGCGGACTGGGCTACAGCTCGGTGGTGGCATCACTGAAGCAAATACTGGCGACTTTTTCGTTCGGCTTAAGCCGTTCCCGCGCCGCGGTGTAGAGGAGGTGATGGACGACGTCCGGGCCGAGGTCCAAAAACATATTCCCGGTATTCAGGTCGAGCTTTTGCAGTTGATGGAAGATCTGATCGGCGACCTCACCAGCGTCCCGCAGCCGATCGAGATTAAACTTTATTCCGATGACGACCAGCTCTTGCGGACGCTGCCGCCGCGAGTTGCTGACACGATTTCAAAGGTTCGTGGCGTGGTTGAGGTGAAAAGCGGCATCGTGCCGGCAGGCGACGCGCTCAACATCCAGGTGGACAGGGTGAAGGCTGGGCTCGAAGGAATGGACCCAGAAGCCATCACCAAGGCGCTGGACGATTTCCTAACCGGCAACGTCACCACACGCATTCAACAGGGGCCGAAACTGGTTGGCGTTCGCGTTTGGATTCCGCGCGATGCGCGCGAAACAATGCATAACATCGACAATCTTCTTTTGCGCGCGCCAGACGGCCACCTGTTTCCGCTCAAACGCGTGGCCACGCTTCTCCCAGTCAGCGGTGAGCCCGAGATCATGCGCGATGATCTTAAACGCATGATTGCGGTGACGGCCCGCATCAGCGGCCGCGATCTCGGCTCGACCGTCAGTGACGTCAAAAGGACGCTCGCTAAATCCGGCGTCATTCCAAACAACGTGCTTTACACTTTTGGCGGACTTTACGAGCAACAGCAGATCGCTTTTCGCGGCCTGACGATCATTCTTTTCGCTGCGGTCGTCCTCGTTTTTCTGCTCTTACTCTTTCTCTACGAAAGTTTCCGCGTTGCGGTTGCGATGTTGCTCATCCCGCTGTTCTCGGTTGCCGGAGTTTTCATCGGGCTCTGGGTTACCGGCACCGAATTCAACATCACTTCGCGAATGGGCATGACCATGATCGTCGGCATCGTCACGGAAATCGCGATTTTCTATTACTCGGAGTTCCGTTCACTGCCTGCCAGCAACGACCGCTTGGTTATCGCAGGGATCAATCGCATGCGCGCGATCTCGATGACCACTTTCGCCGCCATCCTGGCATTGTTGCCGCTCGCGCTTGGAATCGGTCACGGATCAGCCATGCAGCAACCGCTGGCGATTGCCATTATTTCGGGGCTAATATTTTCCCTGCCGCTAGTGCTAATCGTCCTGCCCGCATTGCTGATCATGTTCGAGCCCAAGGTAGAGCCGCAATCGGAGTAACGAGATTAAGCTGTTGGAATAATTCTTGGGTGCGCCAGAAAAGCACCGGTCGATGCCGAAGTGGCCGGCTGAAATTGTGTCGGCACCAAATGACTCGATACGTCTGGGAAAGAACGGCCTATTATTTGCGTGTCATTTTCAGAATCCGTCCTTCAGCGGGATCGATCAGATAAGCTGCTTCGCCCTTTGCCGCGACAACGCCGCGTACCCCTTTCACGGTTGGAACCGTCGCCTTCAGATGAAATTTTCCGTGATCATCCAAGTCGGCGATGGACAGGCTCGCTGCCTCAGACGCCGCTGCGTAAAGAACTTTTCGCTCTGCCAAGTAATCGATGTTGCCAAGCCAGGTCCGGTTGTTATCGAGTCAGTCGTTTTCCCGCTGTGGCCGATGTCGACGCTCACAACATGATCTCCATACGCGACGAAGAGAAAGCCTCGAGCGTTGTCCAGCGCCAACTTGCAACTCATTGCTGCCGGTATTCCACCTCTCGACTACCTTGTGAGTGCGCACGTCAATCGCCACCGTGTTTCCAGTCTCTTCGATGTTGGTGAAAAATTGCTCAGCACTAAGGTTTCCGCTCCGTGTTGCACAGACTAGGCACAGGCACGCGATGGTGCAGAATTTCATCAATCTAAACCTCGACTCGCCGTTTGCATTCCGCGTAAAGTGCGTCGTAAACGAAAAATTCGCGCTCGAGAATTTCGTGATCGCCTAACCCGAGCGCGCCAAAGCCGGTGGCAATCCAGCGCAAACCCTCGCCGGCTGGATGTGGATTTCTCGGACGCGAATCAGCCGCACGCACAATCTCGCCGAGCAAAACGAGCGCCGGATCAGTCAGCTTGTATTTCTTCAGGATCGAATTGAACGAAACATCTTCCCCATGGTGTCCGAGCTCGCACTTCGACACGTCGAAAACAATTCCGTTCTCGATCTCGGCCCAATCCGTATCCCACGGGAGAAAAGCAAATTCCGCGTCAGAATCGACAAAATTTTTGATCAACCACGGACAGGCAACACGATCAACTTTGATTTTTTCGCGCGTGATCCATTTCATGCGGCGAGGTCGCTGCTCAACATGAGCGTTGGAATTTTCTGCTTTTGTTTCGGTAATCGTCAATCCTGCACGGGCGAGCTGATCTTAAGCAGTCCACCGACGATGAATCCACCTTTCACAGCTTGAGCTAAGTCTCTGGCCGTGCCTCTGCCCCAATAATGAAAAAACATGATGCGCGGTTCTTCGTGCGTCATGTGTTGATGGATGGCGACGATGTTGATCTTGTTCTTCAGCAACGATTTCAAAACTGGCTGCAATTCGTCTTCAGTGACTGCGAAGTCTCCACCGACGACAGCGTCGTCGTCGTTGCCAGCGAACGCGGCCCAGGTATTTACGCCCATCTCCTTGTCGATCTTCGTGCCGTGCATTTTTGCAGGGCGACCGATCGTAAATTTCAGCATCCCGTCCTTTGGTTCACCTTGCATCCCGAAAATTTCGTTAAGAGGCGCAGCGCTGATCGAATTTTTCTCGGGCAGCGGTTTTTCGCCAAAAGAATCTTTCGGCTGTGGATTGGCCGCCCGGACTTGTTTGACCTTGTCGTAAACTTTGCGCACAGCCGTAGCCAGTTGATCAATGCTGCCCTCGCCTTCGATGTGCATGAAAAAAACTTTAGGCTGATCGAAAAAGAAATGGTTATGCAGCGCGGTGACGCCAAGGCCATTGTCGAGAGCAGCTGACATCGCGGAGTTGACTTCGTCTTCAAATAGAACGGTGTCGCCCATCACCAGCACTTCGGTGTGCGCCCCTTTGGTGAATGCAGCCCAGGTCCCGAGACCCATGAACGGCGGCATCGTCCATCCATCGACAACAACTTTCACGTCGTCGCGCGGGAAAGTGACTTTGTAAACGCCTTCCTTTTCGTTGAGCTTGCCTTTGAGGCCGGTGACACTGTCGATCTTCGCCGTATCGAGAGGCGCCAGCGCGCTGGCGCCCGTCGTCGCAAAAATCGTCGCCAAGATAAAAAACTTTTTCATTGGTTTTCCTTCTTTCGACCTCCGGAGTTGATTATTGCTCAATACCTTTCGCGTACGAAACATGGATTGGATGTAAGCGCAAATACTATTTGCAATACCTATTTCATTAAGGAGCGTGAAACGTGATGAAGGCGACCTCGTGGCTGCTGCTTCTCTTCAGTTTGCCGACCAATCGCAACACCGAGCGGGTGGCGGTCTGGCGCCGTTTAAAGAAAATGGGCGCAGTCCAGATCAAGACTTCAACTTACCTGCTACCGGATGAGCCGCCCCAATACGAGCAGTTCCAATGGCTCGCCCAGCAGATCCGTGATTACGGCGGCGATTCGACACTGGTTCGCGCACACGAAATTGAAGGCCTTACCAAAGAAAAAGTCGTTTCTCTTTTCAACACGGCACGTGACAAAGAATATGTCGAGCTAAGAAAATCGCTGCAGAGCTTCATTGCGCGCCGGAAAAAATCGGATGCGGAATTTGCCGCAACCGAGCTCGAGCGGCTGACTAAACAGTTTCGAGAGCTTCGTCAGATTGATTTCTTCGACAGTCCCCGTGGACAAGACGTGGCTATGTTGCTCCGTCGTGCGGAGGGGCCCAGGCGGTCGGCGAAACTTCAAACGCTTGATGTGAGGCAATACCGTGGGAAAACTTGGCTGACTCGTCCCCGGCCGGAGATCGACCGCGTGGGATCGGCATGGCTGATCTCCAAGTTTATCGATCCGAAAGCGAGGTTTGTCTTCGCCCCAACTGCTCGGGCCGTCCCGGAAGCGATTCCTTTCGATATGTTGGATGCCGAATTTTCGCATCATGGCAATTGCTGCACGTTTGAAACGCTGGTGAAGCGGTTCGCTATTTTGGACAAGGCCCTAACCAAGATCGGTGAAATGATTCATGACGCCGATTTGGATGATGCGAGATTTCAGCGCGTCGAATGTGTCGGAATCGATCGCGTGCTCAAAGGTTGGGCAAAAGAGGGACTGCCAGATGAAGAGATTCTGCGTCGCGGCTTTGACTGCTTTAACGCGCTCTACGCATTCTTGCAGCGGCGATGAAGATGATCAAGACAGCACAACTGGCTGCACAAGATCGACATGTTGCGCCTACGTTTGCAGAGGCGTTTCGATTTTGGCTGAAGCTCGGATTCATTTCGTTTGGCGGGCCGACCGGGCAGATCGCGATCATGCAAAACGAGCTGGTCGAGAAGAAAAAATGGATCAGCCAATCGCGATTTTTGCACGCATTGAACTTCTGCATGCTCCTGCCCGGTCCGGAAGCGCAGCAACTCGCGATCTACATCGGCTGGCTTCTGCACAAGATCTGGGGCGGAATCGTCGCGGGCTCCTTCTTTGTTCTTCCCTCGATCTTCGTGCTCTGGACACTGAGTTATATTTATGCCGCGTTTGGAAATTTGCGGGCGATCGCCGCCATTTTTTACGGCTTAAAACCGGCGGTGACGGCGATCGTTCTCGTCGCGGTGACTCGCATTGGCCGCAAGGCACTCAAGAACGAAGTTATGTGGGCGCTGGCTGTGCTCGCTTTCGTGGCGATTTATTTTCTCAAAGTGCCATTTCCCGCCATCGTGTTTGGCGCGGGCGCAATTGGATTTTTGGGCGGCTTGCTCTGGAAAGGTAAATTTCAGATGCGTTCGGATCAGGATGCGGATGCGAGATTGTCGGTGATCAGCGACGATGAGGAATCGCCGCCGCACACCAGGCCAAGTTTGGGCCGAGCGATTCGGGTCTCGGTTGTTTGCCTGACGTTATGGCTCGCTCCGACTATCGCCGCCGGTATTCTTCGCGGCTGGGACAGCACGCTTTTCAAAGAAGGATTGTTTTTCAGCAAAGCGGCCGTCGTCACGTTCGGCGGGGCTTACGCGGTGCTGCCGTACGTCGCGCAACAAGCTCTCTTTCATTACGGCTGGCTCAAACCCGGTCAGATGATGGATGGACTCGGTCTGGCCGAAACGACACCGGGCCCGTTGATCATGGTTTTGCAATTCGTCGGATTCATGGGCGCGTGGCAACATCCTGAAGGTTTATCGCCGCTAGTCGCAGCCACTTTAGGCGCGCTCATCACGACGTGGGCAACATTCACGCCGTGTTTTCTCTGGATTTTTGTCGGCGGTCCGCACATCGAGCAACTGCGCGGTAATGCGAACCTGACGAGCGCGCTGTCTGCAATTACCGCCGCGATCGTAGGTGTGGTGTTGAATCTCGCTGTTTGGTTCGGGCTGCGTGTGTTCTTTCCCAGCGCCGGCATCATCGATTGGTTCGCGATCGCGTTATGTGCGCTCGCGTTCATTGCGATGCTTCGTTACAAGATCGACATCGTCCCAGTTGTGCTCGCAAGTGGACTGTTGGGACTGCTTTTAAGATTTGTCATCTCGCGCTGACAATTCTGTATATCGGACAACACCGTGCGCCGAGATTGCCTCATGTGTGAACCGATTTGCGGTTCATCTGAAAAACCTCTATCGAAAAGTCCAATTCAGAATCCGCAGACGCTTTCCCCACGGCGTAACGACTGCTAAACTAGCGGAGCGATGGGTTTACGCGGGTTCGTCTCTCTTAACGCGGTGCTCGCTCTCCTCCCAATTTCGGTCTTAGCCGACGCGGTGGTAGAAGGGCGGGTAGAATTACCGAAATCGCATTCCGCACCGGTAATGGTGAAACGCTATGAAATCGTTACGCAAGGCGGCGTGCTCTCGACGCAACCGCCGCTCGCCGTGGTTTATCTTGAGGGTTCTTTTGCAAAACCGAAGTCACCTCCGACCAAACAGATCACGCAAAAGGATCTCACGTTTGTTCCAGCGCTATTGCCTGTACAGCTTGGGACTCGAGTTGAATTCCCGAATCTGGACGATACCTATCATAGCATTTTTTCGTACTCGCCGGCGAAGCGATTCGATCTGGGTCGCTATCGTCCGGAGGAGAGGCCAATTCCATCCGAAGTGTTCGACACATCCGGATTGGTGACACTTCGCTGCGATATTCATGAGCACATGCGCGGACTGATTCTAGTCCTAAACACTCCCCATTTTGTGATGACGGATACCGAAGGGCGATATCGATTGCGTGGCCTTCCTTCAGGTCCGTACACGCTTAAAGCGTGGATTGACAGTAAGACGACGCGAGAGAAACCCGTGGCACTAAAGGGCGGGGAGACGCTGCATGTTGATTTCCCATGATTGCCGTGGCCGAGCCGAACAAACGCGTCGTCGCGAGTTTCCGGACGAAGCTCTCGGCGGCAATGATGCTCGTCGTTTTCGCGCTGACAGCGCTCGGGCTTTATCTTGCTCAGCGTAACATCACAACGAATGCCGAGCGTGCCTTGCAGCGGAATTTTCAAGCCGAGCTCTCTTCCCTGCACAAACTTCAAAGATTGCGTCACGCGACGCTGGCGGAACGCTGCCGCGTCCTCGCGTCAAAACCGCGGATTCACGCTGCGTTGGAAGACAACGCTCTCGATTTGTTGTACCCGAGCGCGAAAGACGAGTTGCGTGATTTGATGGAAGGCGAGGAGCCGCCTTCGGAACGAGCAGCGAGTGCTCTTCACGCAAGATTCTATCGGTTTCTGGATAACACCGGCGCGGTTTTGCCGCCTCCGAATTTGAAAGATGTCGGGATGTTGAGCACAGCGGCGGAAGCGCAGTTGGCGTTCAAGAAATTGCCAAACAAGCAACAAACCGGCTACCTCTCACGTGCCGAGCTTGGAGAGAACATGGTCGACGAAATAACAGTGGTACCGATCTTTTCGACTGAAACCGGTGATCTCATTTCCGCGCTCGTAGTTGGATTCAAACCATTCGAGCTTGCTGCCAAAAGCGCTAGTACGGGAATGAAAAGCGGTATCTGGGTAATTGGCCAACTGAATTTGCCATCGCTTCCGAAACCCGCCCAAGACGCTCTCGCGGGCGAAATAACAAGCGTCATCACCAAGAGCGATCACGCGCAAAACAACTCCCGCGTTCGCGTAAATGGCACACCGTATCTACTATTTTTCAAGCAGCTCAATCCGGATTCGCTTTTGCCACCGGCTTACGAAGTCTGCATCTATCCACTTACTGGTTCGATCGCGCAGCTCCATCGACTTCGGTTACAAATTGGAGCCGCCGGGGCATTGCTTTTGCTCGGCGGCTTTGTGACCAGTCATTTCGTGGCCGTGCGTTTCTCGAAACCGGTGGAGCAACTGGCGGTCGATTCGGAACAAAGTCGCGCCCAACGAAAGCGGGCCGAGGCTGCGCTCGCTTCTGCCGCTGAGGAATTAGAAAGATCGACCAGGTACTCGGCCGATGCTTCCCATCAGTTGAAGAGCCCGGTCACAGTTCTCCGCACTGGCTTAGAGATGTTGCTGGCGCGCGAGGATTTTAGACCGGAAGTCTATGAAGAACTCTCTGCCCTTCTTCACCAGACCCACCGCTTGACCGGGGTGATCGACGATTTGCTTCTGCTATCGCGCATGGATGCCGGCCATTTGCAGATCAGGCCTGAGGCAGTAAATCTCAGCCAGCTGGTGGAGGAGTGGCTCGACGATCTGAGTGCGCTTCCCGATTCACCTGAAGTGAAAATCGAAAAACAAATTCCAGCCAAATTGTATGTGGCAGGAGAAAAGCAATACACATCGCTGATTGTGCAGAACCTGTTGGAGAACGCGCGAAAGTACAATCGGATCGGCGGCTGCATCCGGGTTGCCGCGCAGGTGAGAAACCGCGATGTCTGCCTCGTCATCGGCAACACCGGCCGCCCGATCGCGCCGGCTGCCCAGGCGCATATCTTCGAGCGGTTCCACCGCGCCACCAACGACTCCGCTGCGTCCGGTCATGGGCTCGGGCTGAATCTGGCCCGCGAGCTCGCGCGACTGCATCTGGGTGATCTAAAGCTGGTGCGGTCCGAAGATGATTGGACCGAGTTTGAGGTCCGCTTTCGCGTGGCGCAACCTGCGCCGGACCGCGCGAGTTAAATCATGAAAATTGTATGAAGCTGGTCTGGTCAGTCGGCCTCTGCCTTTTGGCTTGCACTGCACGCGCTTTCGAGATCGATGATTATTTTGACCGGCTCGATAGCGCGCTGACTATCGCAGCGTTTCAAAACAATCTACGGGCACGCTTAAGCGGCACCATTGATATTGAAGTATATCACCTCCAACAGCCGGCTCCCGGACTCATCGACAGCAAGATCGACAACCTTTTCAATCCGCGCCTGACGCTCTTTCTCGATGCACAAATTGGGTCCCAGATTTATTTTTTCGCGCAATCGCGACTCGATCGTCGGTTCGACCCGAGCGATCACGGCGCTCAAGTCCGGCTTGATGAATATGCGCTTCGCGTTACCCCGTGGGCGGACGGCCGTCTCAACCTTCAAGTCGGTAAGTTCGCTACTGTGGTCGGCAATTGGGTCCCGCGGCATTTGTCATGGGACAATCCTTTTATCAACGCACCGCTTGTCTATGAAAACGTGACCCCAATCAGTGACAAAGCCGCCCCGGCCTTGCCCTACTACTTCGTCCATGGGTTTGACCCAGCCGACAAGTCTGACTGGAACCCGGTGATTTGGGGGCCGAGTTACGCGAGTGGCGTTTCTGTTTCAGGCCGGCTTGGGCAATTTGACTACGCTGCAGAGCTGAAAAATTCCTCGCTCTCGTCACGTCCAGAGTCATGGAGCGTGACCGAGGTCGCCTTTGGCAATCCGGACTTCAGCGCACGCGTCGGATTTCGGCCTAGTCAAATGTGGAATTTCGGCTTGTCCGCGAGTGACGGCGCGTACTTTCGATCCGAAGCTCAAGCGACACTGCCACGCGGCCGTGATATCGACGATTACCGGGAGCTCCTTCTTGGTCAGGACGCGAGTTTCGCGTGGCACCATCTGCAATTGTGGGCAGAATTTTATGAGGCGCGTTTTCAGGTGCCACGTGTCGGCGATGCGGACACATTCGCCTACTATTTAGAAGCAAAATATAAGTTTACGCCCCAGCTGTTCGGCGCGTTCCGCTGGAACCAGCAACTCTTCGGGACCGTAAGCGATGGCGCAGGAGGCAGCATTCGCTGGAGCCAAAATCTCGGCCGCGTCGACATCGCGGCCGGCTACCGTTTCACGTCACATACTCAGTTAAAATTGCAATATAGCTTTCAGCACGAAACAACCGGCTCGCGAGACGATAATCACCTGTTCGCCGCGCAATTCACAGTACGCTTCTAAGTTTCGCAGTGTCCGAAAAAAACGTTGGTCGGTTCATGTCCTGCAGAACGTCCCGTTCCAGTCCTACGCACTGCCCTGATCAATGCCCCAAGCCGAACAAAACGGCGTGATTGATTGGATACACCGTCCCATCGGACCCGATCACGGTTGGTGTGCAGGCTTCCCCGATACCTCCGGTCATAGTGATTTCCTCGGAAAACGTATTCGTAGTCAGATCCCATCGATATAACTTACCGTCTTCGCTATTAGCGAGGACTGACTTCGTAAACGGATCGACAGCAGCTGTATTAATGCACCATTCTCGAACTGCACCTGGCACAAAAAAGAGAATCGGGGGTCCGGCGTCCTGCCCTTAATGGTCAAAACCTCCTTCATGACCGGATTTGCGAACAAAAAGTCGGGCATCGACGCATTTGGATCCAAGATCGCAAGCTTGTTCACGCCGTCGCCGCCTCTATCGGCATAGTTGTTGTACTTGGTCATAACGAGGTATTTCGAGGTGCCATGATAGGAGCGAACCAATGAAGCATCTATGATTGACGCAGTATCATCCCACCCGAAGTCTCCCGGAATCTTCTGTTGCCTAAGGAAACCCCTGTGTGTTGCACATCATGTGCGTGGCCCAACCAACCGTTGAATCTGTCTCTGTCATCTTGCTTCTCGTTACCAGCTCCTTGGTCGGTGCCCCCAATTTGCTGCGCATCGCCAAATGACACGACAAGGGACAGCAGCATAAGTAGAAGAAGGCTTTTTCCGAAAATCCCAGAAGCCGCTTTCTGATTTCTCAAGCGTCTCATGACTCATAATAACTTTTTTTCGTAGCGAGCTGCAATCGGAATCAACTAGGAACTTGGTAACAAGATTGTTACTTTATGGTTCGAAGTCGCATTCCGCGCTCCAACATGGGCGAATCGTGAAACGATGGGGCGAATCATGGGCCGAACGAGACGGGAGCTGAGCCACCGCTACCGTCGCCGAGCTCTGCTACGAACTTCGATCTTCTATCTGCCATCTTTACGTTTTCTCGCCGGGTAGCGGTGGGCTGCAGCGGCTGGTTAGGCATGTTATTATTCACAGAGCCGGGAATCATACCCTAGTGGGGCACTTAATCATTGGCTTTCGCGTGTCGGCAAAAGTGACGGCAGCGTTACTTTTGCGGTGCTGCGCGCCGCACAGATGATTGCGATGTTATGGGTATGAAAACAGTGATTTTACTTTTTCTTCAACCAACACGGAACGGGTTTGTGAAAGGAGTGCAAACATGAAAACTACGACATCCAGGCGCATTCGCGCTTTTCGTTTCCTCAGTGACCGATACGCGTACAGGGAACGGCCCAATTATTTCGCTGAGCTCGCGGTCTTCGGAATAATCGTAATCACTGCAACCTGGCCGATCTTATCGTTGGCTAACGCCATGGCGACGCTGAGATAAAACGGAAACGGGATGGGGAGAATTTATGAGCTTGTTGATTATTGCTTACTGCCTCCTGCTGCGAGCCCTCGATGCGTTCATCGTGAAAAGGCAGTCGTAGCTTTCTCACCGAATGTGGCGGCTGCCTTCCTCTGGAACCGGAAGCGGCGACCACCGATCCAACAAGGCGAAGGCGACTTGAAGAATTTCAAACATGCGAACCGCTCTATAACGTCACGCACCAGAAACGTCACGCCAGGCGTGAGCTTGCTCGTCACCGAACAGCGCTGGTTTGTTCCTTTGCAGCGCTTCAAAATCGGTAAACATACCTGCTTCGGCCCAAAGGAGGTTTACAAAACCCCAACCTTGCAAGATCGCCGGCCAAACCTGTTTCTTAACCAAACATCTCTGCTTGATGATTCTGCAGCGCGTTCAGAATCACGAAACAGACATACTCCTGCCTCTTTTTGCTCCATTGCCCCGAGCAGCGGAGGCGCAATCTTTCGGATAAAGCTTCACAGCCAGAACAGCTTCTCCCAAATTGAGCGCGCAATTTGTTGGTAGTAAGCTCTGAACGCAAGTGCTTACTTCCCGTAAAGCTCATGCGCATCCTGATCGTCGAAGATGATATTCGATTAGCTCGGCAGATCGCTTCGGCCGTGACTGAAGCTGGTCATGATCCAGTTATGGTTCACGATGGCGAATCGGCTTTGGATCGAGCATTAGGGAGCTCATTCGACTTGATCGTATTAGATGTAGGCCTGCCACGGATCGACGGCTTCGAGGTATTGCGCCGCCTGCGTTCAGAACATGGCACGAACCGCGTCCTGATATTGACCGCGCGCGGCGAACTAACAGATCGTGTGGCCGGATTGCAACTTGGCGCGGACGATTATCTACCAAAACCGTTTGCCATGCCGGAATTGGTGGCGCGGGTGCGCGCACTTGGGCGGCGCTACGCCGAAGAACCTGCGTTGAGTCTGCACATCGCTGATCTGGCGCTCGATTTGGTCGATCACAGGGTCCATCGCAGCGGGCGACTGATCGAATTAACGGCGCGCGAGTTAATGTTGCTAAAGGTACTAATGCGTGAGCCTGGCCGTGTTTTCACCCGCACCGAACTATGCGAGCGCGTGTGGGAACATCCGCACGAGTACGACACCAAGTTGGTCGAAGTTTTCATCGGACGGTTACGAAAAAAAATCGGTGACCCTCCGCTCATTCGTACCGTGCGGCATGTAGGTTACACGATCCGGGAATCGTTATAAAGCACCGGCCGGTGCGTGGGAAATTCCCCGATTGGAGCAAAAGATTAGCAGCGAATAAGTGGGGTTGGCCCTAGCTGGGACCGACCGCAAAGTAACAACGGCGTTACCTTTCTTGTGTGGCACGCGCCGCAAATCGCTGCGATGTCATGCGTATGAAAATGTCGAATGGATCTGCAGCAGCAGCATTCACGACTTCAACATTCAACCACAATACAAAGGAAACCTCAGCCATGAACAAAGTCCAAAATCACATAGCATCTCAAGTTACCAACCTCGGTTCTCCACCGCGGCTCATTCCCCGCCGCTCTTTCTTGCGCAACGTCGGCCTCGGCGCAGTGGCGCTGGCGCCCGGGGCTGCGCTGCTCAGCGGCGCCCGAAAAACGTTAGCTCAAAACGGCAGCCTAACAGAAGGCGATGCAGCCATTCTGCGTTTTCTCGCCGCCGCCGAAATCCTCGAGAGTGATCTGTGGGAACAATACTGGGAACTCGGAGGATTAGCCTTTGGGGAACACGTTGACATTCCTCGCGGAGAGTCCGCGCCGAGCTTTAGCGGAGGGAACGCACCGTATACCGCCGCCCTTCAAATTCTTGATGGTGATATGCCTCAATACATCAGTGACAACACAGATGACGAGTTCAGCCACCAGGCCTTCATCAGAGCTTTCTTAGCTTCTAAAGGCGCCTCGACAGCAGATATTGATCTGCTTGCTGGCCCTACGTTTCGTACGATCCCTGGCAGCACGGCGACGGGGTCATCCGGAAAGAAACGGCTCACAAACCTCACACAGCTCACTATAGACACCAGCTTTTGGGGTCGGTACCGCGACGACGACAACAACCCGGATCTCAATGCCGGAGTCAAATTTGCTCAAGCAGTCCCGACTTTGAATAAGGGGCAGCATACGGCAATTCCCAGAACTGACGCCGACGCGAGCAACGCCGACCTCATCAACGCGATCGCCTTCACGGCAGGGTTCCACTTTTGCTTTATTGAGCAAGGCGGCACCAGCCTCTATCCTTCGTTGGCTCAGAGGGTCACCGATCCGGAAGTGTTGAGAGTCGTCCTCAGTATCGGCCCAACCGAGACAATGCACTTCCAGACTTGGCAGGACAAGGCGGGCAATGCGAATACAAACCCTAATGGGCCTCCAGGCAATCCACCGTTTACGGTGCACGACCCCATAAACAACTCAACGGTGACGTTTTTCGATCTCCATTTCGGCCAGCCGGAGACGTTGCAGGCAAACCTGATCATGCCTGAGCCATGTCCATTCCTAAGTAGAAGCTTCCCTAAGTGTTCAATTATTCGTTCGACCGAAACAAAGGGGGCGGCGATGGGGGCGGTTAAGGCCCTTACAGCAGACGGACTCTTCATCGGACAATCGCAGGCGTTCTTTAACCTAGTCAGCCGTTTGGCAGATGAAGCGGACGAGGCGCCGCAGGCGGATTGAAGATCCCTGGTTGAGTGGCCAAAGCCCTCAAAAGAGCAGAATAAATAGAAATCCGCAGGGTTCAATGCCCTGCGGATTTGTTTTGCTGGATTCAGCGCAATGTTGATCATTGCTCTGAATCACATTCAACGCGATCCTCGCCACCGGATGCACAGAACGAATTCCATCCTTATGCATGCCCCGAAGAGATCGATCTTCGAAACGGCAGCCAATTTGGAGCTCTGGCCGCAGATTTTGCCGCATTACCGCTACGTTCGTTTTCTCAAACGCTCACCGAACCGAAATGTCGTTATCATGGCTGCAACCCGCTCTGGACTTCCGGTCTCCTGGGAATCCGAGCAAATCATCGATCACGAGAAGTTTGAAATTCATTTTCTCCATCTCAAGGCTTGGACAAAGGGAATGCAGGTGGTTTGGACATTTACGGAAGCGCCCAACGGCGTGCTGGTGCAGATTTCACACGATCTTCAATTTCGTATTCGCGCGGTCGCGCCGATTGTCGATCGTATCATCGGAAATTTTTTTATCCATCACGTTGCCAACAAAACGTTGCGCTGTATGAAGGCCTATGTGGAAGCAAGAGCGAACAAGGTGACCGCATGAGCCGGAGACGCGCCGTCATCACCGGAATCGGTCCGATCACTTGTATCGGGCACGGACGCGAAAATTTTTGGAATGGAATTCTCGCCGAGAAGAGCGGCATCAGCCGGATCTCCAGCTTTGATGTCAATCCGTTCCGTGTGCGCTGCGCGGGTGAAATTCGCGACTGGAATCCGGAAGAATTTTTTCCGCCGCATCGTCTCAAGCGGCTCGATCGTTACGCGCAATTTGCCGTCGCGTCCGCCAAACTCGCGCTTGATGATGCAGGGTTGGAATATTCTCGCGAACAGCCGCAAGATCGAGTCGGCGTCAGCTTCGGCACCGCGCTCGGGGGCGTTTGCAAAGCCGAAGAACAATTCATTCGATTCTTGAAAAAAGGCGCCCGCGGAGTTCAACCAACCCTGGCCATTCAGGTTTTCGGCGGCTCTGCCCATTCAAACATCGCCATTGAGTTTGGATTCCGCGGCGTCGGCACGACCAACTCGAACAGTTGCGCAAGCGGAAGCGTTTCTGTTGGCGAAGCGCTCCGCTATATCCGCGATGATTTTGCCGACGTGATCGTCGCTGGGGGCGCCGAGGCATCGCTTACAACCATTACAATTGGCGCGTTTGACATCATCAAAACGATGAGCCGATGGGATGGTGATCCGGCATTAGCATGCCGCCCATTTGATCGTTTACGGGACGGATTTGTCATGGGCGAAGGCGGGGCATCGGTCATTGTCGAAGAACTTGAACATGCGCGAGCACGGGGCGCCACGATTTACGCCGAACTCCTCGGCTTCAGTTTGAACAACGATGCCTTTCATATGACTTCGCCTCTGCCTAATGGTAAATCGTGCATCCGCGCGATGCGCGACGCGCTGGCCGACGCACAGCTTGCGCCCCACCAAATCGATTACATCAACGCGCACGCCAGCTCCACTCAGCTCAACGACAGCACCGAGACGATGTCAATCAAAGAAGTCTTCGGCGAGCACGGGAAAAAAATCCCAGTAAGTGGAACGAAAGGCTATCACGCGCATCCGCTCGGCGCGACTGGTGCAATCGAAGCAGCCATCTGCGCGCTCGCGTTAGATCGGCAATGGGTCCCACCGACAATAAACTATCAAAATCCGGATCCTGCCTGCGACCTTGACATCGTTCCGAACCACGGCCGCGCGGCGAAATTGAACTACGTCATGAACAATTCATTCGGCTTCGGCGGAATCAACGCGTGCATTGTGCTCGGCAAGTTTGGCTAAGCACGCCAGACGCGTGCACTACCCGGATTTTTAGCGCAGCAAATCAGGGCGATTCTCGCGCGTGCGTTTTTCTGCTTGTTCTCTTCGCCACTTTGCGATCTCGGCGTGATTTCCGGAAAGCAAAACATCGGGAACTTTCCAACCGCGAAATTCGGCCGGGCGCGTGTATTGCGGCGCTTCCAGCAATGGAGCACTAAAAGAATCATCGTGCGCGGAATGTTGGTGACCGAGCACACCTGGAAGCAGTCGCACGACGGCATCGACAAGCACTGCTGCGGCGACGGCGCCGTTGGTCAACACGTAATCGCCGATTGAAATTTCAAGATCGACAAGATGTTCGACCACGCGATGGTCGATGCCTTCGTAATGGCCGCAGATGATGATGAGATGCGATTCCCGCGAAAGTTGCGTCGCCATTTGTTGATCAAAGCGTCGCCCCGCCGGTGACATAAGGATGATTTTCGATTTTCGATTTTCGATTTTCGATTTCTGTACTTCCGCGTTGGATGTTGGACGTTGGGCGTTCGACGTTTTCTCAGTCTCACCGCACTGTTCTTCAACCGCGGCAAAGATCGGCTCCGGCTTCATCACCATCCCCTGCCCGCCGCCAAAGGGCGCGTCATCAACGATGTGATGTTTGTCGCTCGTCCAGTCGCGCAGGTTATGAATGTAAAGATCGACGATTTTATTTTCTTGCGCCCGCTTCATAATGCTCTCGCTCAAAGGGGCGCGACAGATCTCCGGAAATAGTGTGACGATGTCGATTCTCATTGATGATGGCGTACGTTTCCAACTTGCGATCTAAGCCAGGAGCAAGCTGGAAGCTTACTCTACCTTATTCCACGATTTCGAGCGTGGCGCGTTGGCCGTGGCGCGAAGCCGAGCTGTTCAGCAACGCGCGAATAGCGTGAATCGTTTGGCCGTTACGCCCGATCACGCGGCCGACATCGCTCTGACGCAATTGCACTTTAAAGACGGTCGTTCTTCCACCCGGAATTTCCGTGAGCACCATGTCGTCAGGAAATTCAACCAATTGCCGAATCACGAACTCAAGAAATTCTCTCATCTCGATTCTAAGAATATTCTACCTTCGCGCCTTGTCACGCCTCCGGCGACTTAATTCTCCGAATAGGTGGCCTTGAAGTTCTCCGTATCTCCTCCAACGGGTCCTACCTCCTTCCCATCTGGGCGCAGCAGCCAAAACCAGTCGTAGCTGCCGCCGCCAATAAAGTAGCGGTGTTGCCGCACGAGAAGACAATCGCGGTACTCGCCCGCTCCAACCACCTCGAGATCAAGCCCGGGGCAAACGAAATGTTCCTTCCCGTTGGTCGTATCAACAACATGAACTGCACCCGAGGTGGCCCAGCCATCGCTGAGAAAGAAGACGTAGCGGCCGCTGGTGGAGAATTGCGGCTTCGCAAAATTAGCGAGCACTGACTCCGCCTTCTGGCTCTCCCTGGGGCGGACGAGTAGGGCGGCATTTTTCCCATCAGCCCGAATCTGCCAAAGTTCCGTCGCCGGAGATTCTCCGGAACCAGTCGAGATGTTTTTCCCCGGAATCATCCGGACAAAGACAATCCATTTCCTGTCCGGGGACAAAACCGGCTGGGAATCATGGCCTGCTGAGGTCAGGGCCTTGAATCCGATGGTCGGTTCAGAAATGCAGACATTACCGTTCTGGATTGAGACCTTCTGAGCCTCAGTCCGCTCGAGGAACGCGACTGTAAACGCGCAGATTAAGAGAAAGCGGCTCACTGGGCCCAGCAGCGCCGACACGCTATGAAGCTAGCTTGCTGCCGTCGGCTGGGACGAAGAGGCCGCCTGCTTCCTGTTTTTCTTGATCAAACTGCGAACCGTATCAGATGGCTGCGCGCCGTGCGCCAGCCAATGTTCCACGCGATCGAGTTTCAATGTGCTGTTATGCCCGGGCTTCTTCGGATCGTACGTGCCGATGATCTCGATGAACTTGCCGTCGCGCGGATCGCGACTGTCGGCTACGACAACCTTGTAATAAGGGCGATTCAACGCGCCTTCTCTCCTTAGTCTGATTGAAACTGCCATGTTATTTCCTCATTCGCGCCATCTGCGCCATCATTCTTTTCATTTTACCGGTACTTTTCATCATCTTTCGCATCTGGTCGAAACGCCGCAGCAAATCGTTCACCTCAGTAACAGTCGAGCCGCTGCCGCGCGCGATGCGCTGACGGCGCCGCGCATTTAAAATATCGGGCCGCGTCCGCTCCTCCCTGGTCATCGAAAGCACGATGGCTTCGGTGCGCTTGAGGCGCTTCTCGTCAATCCCGCAGTCGCGGGACACGTTACTCATGCCGGGCAACATGCCAAGAATATTCTCCAGCGGCCCCATTTTGCGCATCATTTTGAATTGCATTAGGAAATCGTTGAAATCGAACGACGCGCGCCGCAATTTCCGCTCCAGTAGCGCCGCATCGTCTGCCTCGACCGCTTCCGCCGCTTTTTCGACCAGGCCAACGACGTCGCCCATTCCCAGAATGCGACCGGCCAGACGTTCGGGCACAAACGGCTCGAACTCATCGAGTTTTTCGCCGGTGCCAACGAATTTGATTGGGCGCCCTGTTACTTCGCGCATCGACAACGCAGCGCCACCGCGCGCGTCACCGTCGAGCTTGGTCAAAATGATTCCGCTGATTTGAAGCGCGTCGGTGAAATGCGTGGCGACACTTACGGCTTGCTGGCCAGTCGCCGCGTCGACCACGAGCAGAATTTCCCGCGGCTGCAGGAAATCTTTGAGTTGCTTGAGTTCGTCGAGGAGCACTTCATCGATTTCCTGACGTCCAGCGGTATCGAAGATGTCGATGCTGGATAAAGCCGGCGCCCCCTGGTCCGAGTCGGACTGGCATTGTCCTGCCCTACCAGTTGCGGCGGCCGCCGCACCTTGAACGCTTTTCTCGTTAGGCTGTGGCGTGAAAACCGGAACATCGATTTGTTTTGCAAGCGTGGCGAGCTGCTCGACCGCAGCGGGTCTCTGCAAGTCGCAGGCGATGAGCGCAGGCGCATGACCTTGTTTTTTGAGCAGTCGCGCCAACTTGGCGGCAGAAGTTGTTTTGCCAGAACCATTCAGTCCAACAATCAAAATTCTTGCCGGCTTCTCAAGATTGAGCGGCGCCGCATCACCGCCGAGCAGGACCGACAATTCGTCATAGAAAATTTTGACGATTTGCTGACCGGGCGTAATGCTGCGCAATACTTCTTCGCCAAGTGCTTTCGTTTTGACGCGCCCGATAAAGTTTTTCGCGACTTGAAAATCGACGTCGCCTTCCACAAGGGCGAGCCGCACTTGTCGTAGCGCATGGTCGATGTTGGACTCGCTGATCTTCCCGTGGCCGCGAAGATCTTTGAAAATTTCCTGCAGCTTGTCGCTTAGTTGAGAAAACATGGTTACGTGCAAGGTGGATCGGCTTTTCCGAAGACGATGTTAGATCTACGCGGCTTCGCCGCCCAATTTAACAACGCGTTCGGAGAACGCGTTCCACCTATTTCTTCGGCCCCGGTGATGCAGACGTCGATGTTGCCGCCGCGCCTTCGTCGATCCCGAATGTCCAATGCGTTTCGATCTTTTTGCCCTCGGACTTCGCGCTCAGGATCACGGTGCAGTTTTTCTCACGCAGCTTTTGCGTGACTTGATATGACACAACTCCCGTTTTTGGATCGAAGGTGGCGGGAACAAGTCCCAAACCGCTGACGCGCAATTGCACACTGGCGGGATCAATCTGTCCAATCGCGCTCAGATTCGCTTTAATGAGCGGGAGTGCAGTTCGAACGGTTGTGCCGTCCGCGGGCTCCGTCGACAAATTGGCCGCGCCAACTTCCGCGATCGCCGGTGCGCCGGGCCCACCGCTCGAACGTCGCGATCATTTTCACCGCGTCTTCAAAAACTTTCGGCTTGTTCGCCTCGATTGCATAACGACCGAGCGCATCCATCGGCGAGGTGTAGGTAATCGGTTGACCGTAAACGGTGAACATTGCTTCGTAGCCGGCGTTGCGTGCTATTTCCTTCACGTGCTCGTTGTAGATGCCAAACGGAACGGCAAAGCAGTTGATTTTTATGCCAAGCCGTTGTTCGAGCAGTTGCTTACAGCCGACGACTTCATTCTGGACCCATTGCTCGTACTCTGCGCCGGTCAGTTTCTTTTTGGTCCTCTTTCCACCCGGTTCGATCACCATGATGGTGTGGCCCTCGCGCAAATCCTGATGGGTTGCGGAATGCGCCTCGATGTCGATCCCGTTGTCGCGCATGTCGGCGAGCTGTTCCCAAGTGATCGCTTGTCCACCGCCCAGGCTACCACCCGCGACGCCCTCGGTATAAATGAACATGGTGAAGCTGTAGCCGAATTTTTTCATGATCGGCCAGGCGACTTCATATTGAGATTTCCAGCCGTCGTCGAACGTGATCACGGCGCAGCGGGGCGGGATGTTTTTCTCTCCGCGCTTCCAAGCGAGCAGATCCTGTATGCTGATCACAGTAATGCCGCGATCTCTTCAGTTCCTTCATTTGCGCTTCGAATGCCGCCGGCGTGATTTCGGTGCCGGGGTAGCGCACCTTGTCCACTAAACGGTGATAACAATAGATGATGGTCTGCGCGGTTTGGTCGACAACCGGCTTAGTTACTTTCGGAGCTGTGGGCGAAGCGGCAGGCGGTGCAGCACTGCGAGCCGGGCTAGGAGTGGGTTTAGCAGCGGAGAGCGATTGGCAAACGACAAATGCGAGAACGAACCGAAAAACAATGAATCGAGTGAACATAAATTGAGGTAAACGCCTTTAATTCCGGTCGCACAAAAAACAAGCAGTTTTTGAATGGGAGGCTTTCGCGCGGGAAACGGCACAAAATTCGCTGATTGTCACCTGATTAGAAATCTTTGGCGAAAAAGAAGCCCTTGAGGTAAAACTTAAAATGTCCCGATTGTTCAGACGCACCGTCGCTCTGGCGCTTCCTGCTTTTTTAGCCGCTTGCGCCGTTTTGCCGAAGAAGACCGTGACGAAAGACACGACCAAAACTTTCAAGACTGTAGTTGTTGATGCGGGCCATGGCGGCAAGGACACTGGCGCCTATCGCCGCTACGGCGGCGCGGAGAAAATTGCGACGCTCGATGTGGCTACGCGCCTCGACCGCAAGCTTCGCGAGTCGCAAATAAAAACGGTCATGACGCGAACCAGCGACGTTTTCATTCCGCTCGACGAGCGTGTTGCAATCGAAAACTCACAGAAGAACGCTATTTTCGTAAGCATTCATTTCAATGACTCCCGCCGGCGCGGAATTCACGGATTCGAAACCTACTATCATTCGCCGAACGCAGCCGAATTAGCGACACGGATCCAGGAGAAGCTGATGACGATTCCACATTCGGCAAATCGGGGTGTGCATGCGGCAAATTTCCGTGTGCTGCGCTTGGCCACGTATCCGGCTGTTTTGGTTGAATGCGGCTTCCTCAGTAACCGGGCTGAAGGAGGAGAAGCTCGTGACGCTCAGTATCGTGAGTTGCTGGCAGACAAAATCGCTGAAGCAATTGTCGAACAACGCTACGGACCTGGCGTGTATCGCGCATCAGCCCAGAATATCGTGCAACCTCCCAGCGAAGGGCCTGGCTTGGCGCCCCCCGCGCTTCGTGGCGAATAACTCTTCTGTGGAGGCAGCCCCGCACGTCCGCTGATTCGCCAATCGGACGAATCCGTGCCGTGGCGAGCCTGCCTCTACAGTCCAGATTTTCGGACTAGAATTCTTTGCCGCGTTCTTCGGGCCCGATCGCTGCGATCAGAATCAAGGCTAGAAAAATGACGAGCGCGAAAAGCGCGAGCGCCTTCGCATAATTTCCATGGCCGGCGGGATCACCAAAATGCTCCGCAAGTTTCGCCTCTACTACCGCCGTATTTGCCGCGAATAGATTTCCCAATTGATAGGCAAAGCCGGGAAACGTCCCGCGCAATTCCGCCGGCGACAGCTCGTTCAAATGCACCGGCACGATCCCCCACGCGCCTTGCACCATGAATTGCATGGCGAACCCACCGGTCACTAACAGCGACAACGTCGGCGCGAAAACCCAGATCGGGATGAGAATGGTTCCGAACATCGCAGTCACGATAATTAATCGACGCCGGCCGAACTTTTGCGAAAGATGACCGACCACAACACCGCCGCAGATCGCGCCAATCGCGTAGATGATGCCAATTGTCGATTTCGCTGAAACACCGAACCCGCGCTGCTGGCCGAGAAACGTTTGATATATGTCCTGCGTCCCGTGCGACATTGCGTTGAAGGCGGTCATCAGCAAAATCACGTAAATGAACAGCAACCAATGCTGTTTGAGGATCGGCACAAGGTTCGACCAAAAATTCGTTGTTGATGTTCGCTGCAGCCATGCCGGCGATTCGGGGACGCGAGCGCGAATGTAAATCACTAAAAAAGCCGGCAGCGCACCCACGATGAATAAGGCGCGCCAACCAAATAATGGGAACACAATTCCATAAATGAGCGCAGCGAAAAGATATCCGAACATGTATCCCTGCTGCAAAATTCCGGAAAATAGTCCGCGCGCTTCCGTCGGCAGCGACTCCATCGCCAGCGAAGCACCAAGACCCCACTCCCCGCCCATTCCCACGCCGTAAAGTGCACGCAGGATGTAGAAGACGGTGAAATTCGGCGCGAATGCAGTCAGCAATTCCATGATTGAATAAAAGACGATGTCGGCCATGAGCGGAATGCGCCGGCCGAAACGGTCGCCGAGCAAACCGAAGATGAATGCGCCCACCGGACGCATCATCAATGTGATGGCAATCGCTTTTGCTACGTCAACGACGCTGCGTCCGAAATCATGACCGACGCTGGAAACGACGAACGTTAGCAGAAAGAAATCGAATGCATCGAGGGACCAGCCGAGAAAACAGGCTATGAAAGTGTTGCGCTGATCACGGTTCAAAGTTTTGAAAAGGCGGACCGCTTCCACGTTTGAGATGTAATTGTCTATCTTGCGGTTGAAAAGCGCGGACTAATACGGATGGATCGCTCCTGGCGCGCCGTAGCGACGCGGAGGTGGCAAGCTATCCTGCCTTTGTGAATGTTTATTCCGCCCAAACGCCAGTCGAGCTCGGACCGGTCGCGTCTTCCCTAATAATCCGCTATGTTTACTCGTGCGCTACCTCGTCAAAGCGAAGATCAAAGCAAGAAAGACGCGACCGCTCCTGAATGCGGTCGAAAGCGAAACGCTCGGCAAAGGATCCATTGCCGGTGACGAATACATCTATAACATGACCGAAGCGCGGGTGAATGAAGAAGGCGTCGCGACCTGGGTTGAAACATGCTTTTGCGATCCACCGCTGGCGGAAGAGCGTCCCTACTGGGAAGAATATTTCGAGTTGTTGAACGTGAAAGACGCACATTCGCGCCGGGATTGCCGTCACGAAAACGGCACTGAACCGTGGGCCTGCTGCGATTGCGACTGCACCCAGAAGCTGGAGGAGAAACTGCGCAGCTCCGGCAAATCATTTCTGCAAAATCTTCGTCAGCAAGATCGACAATCTCAGCAGCAGTAGCTCCGAAAGCTTTCGGGGTGTCGGCCGCAATCTGTTTCAAAGAGCAGGTGACACGTCCGCCAATTCGCCAGTCGGACGAATCCGTCCCGTGGCGGATCGGACGGACTCGTCCCGTGGCAAGCCTGCCACCACAGAACCAATTCAGCAAATGACGCATCTACGCATCATGATACGTTAATTTGTTTCTTGATCACTGGCCCAAACGCCGCTTAGTTCTTCGCAATCATGCCGGACGAACTTCACCCTTTGGAAGCGCTTTTGCGCGAACGGATCGTCGTGCTCGACGGAGCCATGGGGACGATGATCCAGCGCCACAAATTGTCCGAGCTGGATTATCGAGGAGAACGGTTCCGCGATTGGAAAGGAAAAGATCTCAAAGGTAGCCTCGAGCTTCTCAACTTAACTCAACCGCAGGTCGTCGAGGAGATTCATGCGCAATACCTCGAGGCGGGCGCGGATGTCATCGAAACAAACACGTTCAGCGCAACGATTATCGGGCTCCACGATTTTTTGTTTTCGGAAGAACCGGAAAGCGGTCGCAAGGATCAACATTTTTTTCAGCGCGTGGTGGACGATGTCGAACTTCGCGGGCTGGTGCACGAGATGAATATTGCAGCGGCAAAAATCTGCCGACGCGCGGCTGATCGCGTCGCCAACCAAACTGGAACTCGTCGATTTGTTGCCGGATCGATGGGTCCCCTCCCCGTGACGGCGTCGATTTCACCGGATGTAAATGACGCCGCGTTCCGCGCCGTGAAGTTTGACCAACTCAAACAGGGTTATTTCGATCAGGCAAAGGCACTCGTCGAAGGACATGTCGATCTTTTGCTTGTGGAAACGATCTTCGACACGCTCAACGCCAAAGCCGCGCTCTTTGCGATTGCGGAGGTTTTTGAAGAGATGGGGAAGCAACTTCCGCTGATAATTTCCGGAACAGTCACGGATCGCGCCGGGCGAACGCTGAGCGGTCAAACCGTGGAAGCGTTTTTGACTTCGATCGCGCACGCGCAGCCACTCATCGCCGGTTTGAATTGCTCGCTCGGTCCGGACGAAATGGAGCCGTACATCGAGGAGTTGGCGCGCGTAGCGCCGTTTTATGTGAGCGCCTATCCGAATGCTGGTTTGCCTGATCCGCTCTCCGAGACCGGCTTTCCCGAAACGCCGCAGACGCTAGCGCCGAAATTAAAGAAGTGGGCCCAAAACGGTTGGCTTAATTTGGTAGGCGGCTGTTGCGGGACAACGCCCGAACACATCCGCGAAATCGCGGAGGCAGTGCGCAATTGCAGACCACGCTCCGTTCCGGGGAGCGCACGCGCCTCGCGTGCTGTTTCCGGCGCCTCGCCGGAAACTTCCTTAGACACGCTTTACTCGAAACGCCGCCTTCCACACTTCGAGCGGCCATGGGGAAAATACGCAGTCGCCTTTTCGACTCACAAGCGTCGCCGATTAGAACCGCCCGAACGCGACATCGTTTTGAAAAGCATTCTTCACGCGTACGAACATCGACAATACGAACTGTACGCGGCCTGCGTAATGCCCGATCACGTTCATTTGCTGTTCGAGCCGCAGGTCAAAGAGCAGGGTGCAGAAGGGCAGACTGTTTTCTGGTCATTCACCGAAATTCTTCAAGGAATCAAATCGGTCACCGCTCACCAAGTTAATAAAGCGTCCGGGACACGTGGCCCGGTTTGGGAAAAAAAATCGTTCGATCGACTCATCCGCTCCGAATCCGATCTTCAGGAGAAATTTTCCTACATTTGCCGGAATCCATGGGTGTCAGGGGTCGTGGAGCAAAACGAACATTATCCCTGGTTGTGGACGCAGGAGACGTCTTCGGCGAAGGCGCCAAAGACAGCACGCGAGGCGCGTGCGCTCCCCGATCAAGACGCGCGCGTGTTGCCACTCCAACTTTCCGGTCTCGAGCCCCTGAATATCACGCCCGAAATGGGCTTCGTTGTTGTTGGCGAGCGAACGAACGTTACCGGCTCGCCGCGATTCTCTAAATTAATTCTGGCGGGTGACTACGAGGGTGCACTCGCGGTCGCGCGTCAGCAGGTACAGGGCGGTGCGAACATTCTCGATGTGAACATGGACGAAGGGATGATCGATTCTGAAGCAGCAATGACGCGCTTCTTGAATTTGATCGGCAGCGAACCAGAGATCTCGCGCGTGCCGATGATGATCGACAGCTCGAAGTGGAGCGTGATCGAGGCTGGACTCAAATGCGTCCAAGGCAAAGCGGTCGTGAATTCGATTAGCCTCAAAAATGGCGAAGAGCAGTTTCTCCGGCAGGCGCGACTCGTTAGGCAGTACGGCGCGGCGCTCATCGTGATGGCGTTCGATGAGCAGGGCCAAGCCGATAATTTTCAGCGCAAGATCGATATCTGCTCTCGCGCTTACCGGTTATTGACCGAACGGGTGCCCGTTCCGCCTAACGACATCGTCTTTGATCCGAACATTCTGACGGTAGCGACTGGTTTGGAGGAGCACCGCAATTATGCGGTGGAGTTCATCGAGGCGACGCGCTGGATCAAAGCAAATCTGCCGGGCGCGCGCGTGAGCGGTGGCGTGAGCAACATTTCGTTTTCGTTTCGAGGGAATAACACAGTCCGAGAAGCGATGCACGCCGCGTTTCTTTTTCACGCGATCCGCGCCGGACTGGACATGGGAATTGTGAATGCGGGGCAGCTGGCAGTTTACGAAGAGATCGAGCCCGAACTGCGCGAACGTGTGGAAGACGTGCTGCTCAATCGTCGTGAGGATGCGACCGAGCGGTTGGTCGATTTTGCAGAACGCGTGAAAGCCAAAGGCAAGATCGACATCAAGGACGAGGTGTGGCGCGGGGAGCCTGTTGAGGAGCGACTCAAGCACGCGTTGGTCAAAGGCATTGTCGATTACATCGACATCGACACCGAGGAAGCGCGACAGAAATGCAAACGACCACTCGATGTGATCGAGGGACCGTTGATGGCTGGAATGAGCGTAGTGGGCGATTTGTTTGGCTCTGGAAAAATGTTTTTGCCGCAAGTCGTAAAGAGCGCGCGGGTGATGAAAAAAGCGGTGGCATATCTAATGCCATTCATGGAGGCGGAGAAATCGGCCGGCGCGAAACCACAAGGCCGCATCGTCATGGCGACAGTGAAAGGCGACGTGCACGACATCGGCAAGAACATCGTTGGTGTCGTGTTGCAATGTAACAATTACGAAGTTGTCGATCTTGGCGTGATGGTGCCGACGGCGAAAATTTTGGAGACCGCGCTCGAGAAAAAAGCGGATGTGATCGGATTGAGCGGCCTGATTACGCCATCACTGGACGAAATGGTGCACGTCGCCCAAGAGATGGAGCGCGAAAAATTTGAGCTACCGCTGCTGATCGGTGGAGCAACAACCAGTCGCGCACACACGGCGGTGAAAATCGCGCCTCATTATCATGCGAGCACGGTGCACGTGCTTGATGCATCGCGCGCGGTGGGGGTAGTCAATTCGCTTTTGAACGAGAAGCAGAAAGCGGCATTTGACGCAAAGACGCGCGCTGAATACGCATCACTGCGCGAGCAGCACGCGGCGAAAACGCGTGAAAAGAAGTCGGTTACACTCGAAAAAGCTCGCGCCAACCGGACGCCAATCGATTGGAACACGTATGAGCCGCCGAAACCGGACTTTCTCGGTGTGCGCGTGTATTCCAGCGCTCTGGGTAGCGCACGCGTCTCGCGTGGCGGCGATGGCCTCTCGCCTTCGCGAACTTCTTCCCGCGGGTCTCATGGACAAGAAAGTGCGTCTCGGCGGAACGCCGAAAGTCCCAGCCGGACTGGCGTTAATACGCGAGACGCGTGCGCTCCTCAGAGCGTCTCGCTGCGCACCCTCGTCGAATTTATCGACTGGTCGCCGTTTTTCCATGTGTGGGAGTTGCGCGGTCGTTATCCTGCGATTTTCGATGACGCAGTAATCGGAAAACAAGCACGGGAGCTTTTTGATGATGCGCAGAAACTTGTCGCGCGAATTATTGATGAAAATTTATTGACTGCGCGCGGTTTGTTTGGGTTCTGGCCAGCCAACTCGTTAGGCGACGATGTCGATCTTTATACGGATGAAAAGCGGCGCGAGAAACTGGCGACATTTTATTTTTTGCGACAGCAACTGCAAAAACCGGCCGGGCAGTTTAATCATTGTCTGGCGGATTACGTCGCACCTGGAGCAGATTCGAGATCCGAGATCCGAGAGTCGAGATTTGGGGATCATCTTGGCGGGTTTGCTGTCTCAATTCACGGCGCGGACGAACTGGCCGAAAAGTTCAAGGTGGCGCTTGACGATTACAGCGCGATCATCACCAAGGCCCTGGCCGACCGATTTGCGGAAGCGTTTGCGGAATACTTGCACAAACAGGCGCGAATCGCGTGGGGCTTTGGTCGCGAGGAGAATTTGTCGACCGTCGATCTGATCCGGGAAAGGTATCGAGGTATTCGCCCAGCGCCGGGTTATCCAGCCTGCCCGGATCACGCGGACAAACGCACGTTGTTCGACCTGCTCGATGCCGAGCGCAAGATCGACATCATGCTAACGGAATCGTTCGGAATGCATCCGGCGGCGAGCGTCTGCGGCTTTTATTTCTCTCATCCTGACGCCAAATATTTTGGGGTAGGACAAATCCAGCGTGATCAGGTGATCGATTATGCCACGCGCCGCGGCGAGTCGGTTGTAATGGTGGAGAAAAGACTTGCACCGAACCTTGGCTACGAACCGGCAACGTCGGCGATTTAGCCACGCTGCAGGCAGAGGCGTGTGGTTTAATCTTGGATGCTCATCGGGGCGAGAGGATTTGAACCTCCGACCTCGTGGTCCCAAACCACGCGCTCTACCAAGCTAAGCTACGCCCCGAATTCAGCGTGATGCTTATCACGAGGGGCGGGCTCGCGCATCAGAAACTTGGAGCACCGCTCTTCGCGGCAACACATGTCGCGTCAGCGCTCACACTAGGCAGAGTCGCCCCGGCAAGCGATCTTAGTTTCGAGCTGGTCAGTGCATCGCGACCACGGCCAGTTTTATAATAGCGCTCTCGGCGCACAGCTTCACTACGTGTTGAGAGCGTTTCGCTGTGAAGCAACCTCCATGGACTGCCGTGTTTGGTCGCTTTGGAATCTCCTGCGTTGTGCCTTTGCAGTCGCTCATCAACATCTTCGGAGGACCCGACGTAACGCCGTCCAGTCTTTTCACTTCGCATCACATAAACGTGAAACATCTGAAGCTGATTCCATCTGCGACCTGTCGCCGCGGCGACCGCTCTACCAAGCTAAGCTACACCCCGAATTCAGCGTGATGCTTATCATGAATGACGGCTTCTCGCATCCGGAAATGCGATTACATTGGAAAAGTTTAAAATGAAAATTCCGCGGCTAATTATCTCGGCCGTGTTGGGCGGTACGATGGTGACGTCACACGCGCAGGAGGCGACCAATGCCGATCTCCCAACGAAGCGAAGCGAAGACACGAATCAGCCGGCGCCAACGCCCGAGCCGAGTGTGCCTGAGTTGTCTCAGATCGATCAAATTTTCAGGCAAACCTCGTTAGGCAAAGAGGCCGATGAACGTCGATTGCATATTGAATGGAGACAGCTGGCGAACCGGGTTGCGACCGATCCGGACATTGTCGCAGCGAAAAAATCAGCGGGGGCTGCCCGGACAGATTTGGAAAAACGCGAGCGCCTCCGGGCATATTACAACATTTACTACGGCAAAATGCGGGCGCTGGCTTCGAGCACCGAGATGAAAACTGCGCTGGATGCCTTGAAGAGTCAGCATCTGAGCCAGATTAACCAGCCGCGCGTGCGGCATTGGACGGATGGCGGGTTGCCGACGCCAACGCCTGAAGCCAGACACAAACAGAAGAAAAAGTGACGCAATTGGCGGCTTGCCGGAGACAGAGGTGCAGTTATTCTACTCGCGCTCGATTTACGGCGCGTTCGTCTAGTGGTTAGGACACGGCCCTCTCAAGGCCGGTGCACGGGTTCGACTCCCGTACGCGCTGCCATTACACGTGTTATACATAAAATATCGCCCACATTGGAGCCAGATTTTAATGTATAAGTCGTTGAATATAAGGAAGATATATCGTAAACGAAAATCGGATGTGATTGACCAAATTCTGGCGCTCGTTTTTTGGCGAAATTTTCCCCTTCCCGTATACAAACCCGTAGTACGACCCGTGTACCGCCCCGTATTGGTATGGGTTGTTTCCATTCGCATCTCCTTCGAATCGTTTGGTGAAGGTTTTAAGAAAGCGAGGCCGTGCTTTTCTTTCTTTCCGGTCCCGCTAACCGGGAGTTTCCTGCAATTTCAGCTTGGACTCGGGGAGGCTTGGCCCAGTGAAGGCGAAATTGAAAACCATCTCCGCGCTTCTTTTTGATCAGCAAGCTCGCGGTAATTTCGCATTAGCTTTTGCGGACTCGTTCCCATTTCCAAAGTGACCCGAGCTACATTGGACGTGATGGCTAACCGGTATGTCGCGTAACTGTGTCTGAGTGCGTTGTTCGGCCATTCAACCGCATGCGCTTTAGCAAAGGCAATGGCCCGACCCGCATCACGCCGACTCTGAAAAAGAAATCCATTTGCCCCGCGATAAGATGTCAACCAGGCCATTAGGTTAGGCAGAATTGGCACCAGCCGACGAGTAGCGGTTTTTGCTTTCTCCGGTGCTACGCTAATGAAAGCGCGTTCCAAATTCAGATCGCGCCATTCTAAGCGCAATATTTCGCTAGAACGCATCCCGGTAAAGGCTCCGAGGACGAGGAACAATTGAACTTGTCGTGGCGGCCCCGCCGCCAGGATTCGAATAAGTTCTTCGGGTTTGAGAATACCTATTTTTCCGCCCCCCTCCTTGGCTTTAGCCACTTCATCGGCTTCAGTTGGTTCCCTTTTTCGCAAATAGCCCAGCTTTCGGGCAAAGTGAAAGAGAGTCAGGACGGATCCACGAATGTTGTTTCGAGCACGCGGTCCGATTTTCTGCGCCCTTAACCATTGCTCAATTTGCGGAGCTGTGATGGAAACGATATCCAGTTCAAAAGCGGCGGCGAATCGAGTGAGATGGCTCCGGATCGTTTGGATGTAACCGCACGCTTAGTCCGTCCTGTTCCTTTGCGCGGAGGAGATCATGAACGATTTCCGCGACATTTTTCCGTGGCGCCCTCCCATCGATCCGATGCGAACAGGGAGGTGAGATTGCCCCATCATTCTCCCACCCTCGGCCAGCCAAATATTCTTCCAGGGCACGGTGCAACAAAATTGCTATTGGATAGAAGCAATTGGGGCCGCCTGGCTGATGACGAGTATCACAAAAATCCGGTGACAACTCACTCATAGTCTCGCGTTTTCTCTTGAGGAAATGCCGATCCACGCGCGCTTGCAGCCTGAGGTAGCTCTTTTCTTGATCCACAATGCCTAACCTACCGTCCCGGAGAAGCTGCGGCTACCATTATGACACGAATTGTAGTCGAAATTCTGTCTCACAGGTCTCCATTGCTGATCCATGGCAGTTGACGAACTAAATCCGCTCGGGGCCTTGATCTTGAAGCGGGCATTTGAACAGAGCCTTGGTCGCAAGGAAATTGCTGCTCGTCTCAATTACAAGAATCCAAACAAAGGGTTTTTTCGGCTCGATCAACTCCTCAAGCATGGTTATTCAAATCCTGATTTACTTGAACGACTCCAGTGCGTCCTCGCCCTTGATTCAGTTGAACTGGCGGGTGCGTTAAGCCGAACGGACGTGATCCTACAGAAACAAGCAGAGGAACTTGAGGAGAAAGCTCGTTGGCAATCGAAGCAAGCCGCCCTGGAAGAGGAAAAACTGGCGCGGTTCCATTTTAAACCGCACCTCTGGGTGGTGCCAGAAAACTCAGTTCCCTCCCCACGTTTTGTGGTAGCAATTTGCGGGGAAGAATATTTTCGCCGTGTTCCACTACTAGACAATGTCGATGCCGTTTCACCGATCGGTCAAGAGGAGATAATTCGCGAAGCTGCGGTTCGTCATTTTACCGGCAGCAAAGGCAGGGCCGGGCCATTCGGACGAATCACTGGCTATCTTTTTCGTCGGACGTTTGACGAATCCTGGCGCCTGAACACCCACGGCCAAGTGGTTAGCCGAATCGGGGGTAATATCTGTCTAGGCAATTATCATCTCTATTTAAATGGTAATCCTAAGAAGGACCTCACCCGTTTATTTAAACCGCTCCGCCAAGCCAAGGGTCTTTTTCCAGCGGCATGCTAGGAAGAACAGGACTTTAGAATTAGTGAGAAAAGTTCATCCCCGTAGCCTACGATCTCCATTTTGACGTCCCAAGCGACGTCAATGTATGGATCGTAGCAGCCGATGACTCTTCAGTAGGGATCACGGCCTATTTTACGTCCATCGGTTCGCGTTTCGATGTAGCCGATAATTGGCGGACAGCTATCGCGAAGAGTTAGCGTATAATGTTGCTACAATTTTGCCTCTTAACCAGAAGATGCGATCGCTAAACACGTCATAACTTTGTTATAGCCTATTAATTTGTTCTGCTCCGCCCTTAGAATGGCGGACGAACTCGGGGCGGGTGCTCCACCTGATCTGCTGATCGCTAACCGGGCAGTTGCTCGGTGGCTCTTTCGCCACCAACTGCGCAAAATTCTCTCCCGCAAACAGGCTATGACACACTCAGCCGATTGCGAACCCGCGCCATATATGATATGGTTAGGTATGCATCAAGAATCACTTGACTCAATAGCGGGCAGTCCAAGTGTGGCAACCTGGCAAAAGCGGCCAAGGTGCCTTCGCCGCGTGTTGCGGCGGATGCGCAGCTCAGATTGAGCTGAACCTAGCGGGCTTCGCTTTTAGGATGGCGGCATTTAATCCGCGCCTTGTTTCCATTGGGTTCCAGCTCTGTCGCAACTTAGTTGGACCTTGGAACAACCAGTAGCTTCTGTTCGCATTAACAAGCGTAACCCCAACCACCATCTCTGGAACAACAATGGAGTATGGTGGATCCACCTGACGCTTCATTTCGATAATTACACCAAGCTGCGGGTGCGCCGAAGTCTGCAGACCAGTGATCTTGGTGTTGCCCGGTACCGACGCAACCGCCTTTTTCGGAAAGCAGATTTTTCGCAGCTAATGAGCTCTAGCAAAGAGCGCGGGTGGTGGAAACGAAATTGCCGCCGCCCTTTGCAAACTGCTGGTAGGTAACTGATCGCCTTTTAGCCGGCCCAGCTTTTTTCGCGCGGTCAAGCGCAACCTTGATGACAAACATCGAGGCGTTGGAAACTGCCGGTATTAAAACAATCGTAAGCTTGGTCGGCCTTGCGTCTCGCTTTTGCTGGCTTGGCTTTAGCCTGCCGGATCGGTCGGCGCCAGATACAAAGACAATGCAGATCATTCTCGCATGGCTCGATTCCGGTTTGATGAAGAATCAAAAAGTATTGGTTCATTGTGCTAGCGGCGCGGTCGCACCGGCACTGTTATCGGCTGCTGGCCGGCACGACACGGAATCGTCGGAGGCCAACCCGGCATCGGTCACTTGGCCCAACTCCGTCCAGCGGCCAACCTCTCGCTCCCCTGCCCCGAAACAGATTCTCAGGTACGAGCGAGTAATTCGTTGGCGAAAAATGAGTGACAGCTGGGCCAGCACTGCGTACGCCAAATCGAGCCGCCCAGTGACAAAAATGAGGTAGTTACAATCGACTGATGCTTAGCCCGGTACGGGACCGGTACCCCCTGCAGAGATCATTCGGTGCCTGTAATCAAAAGGCCGGCCGATCTGGCTTAACTTCGAGATCGGATTTTTTCGGAAATAAGTGTCGGTAGCTTTGGTAAAGCCTCAGATGTTGAGAAGCTTACGTTGCTTACCCATCTATATTCGACCGAGTAAAAATGAAAAATAGTCCTTCCTTTCTAAGTATATGAGAAAACATACCAAAAAAACTAACAAAACCGGTTCCGCCGGGAGTAAGTGCGGAAATATTGTAACAAAGGCGTCGTTGGCTGATAACGCCACGACCTTAACTGAACCCGGCCCGTGGCCTGACGCGAAGGGAGCGAATCAAAGCTCGCGTTTTCCTTTCGGAAAAATCTTTCGCGAAATCCACGAGTTTATCGACATCGGTTTGGATCAGATCAACTATGCGCACGCGATCGACAACTACACCCCTGGCGACAGCCTTGCGCAAGAAACGTTTCTGAGCTGGTCGGCGCCGAGAGTGCAAAAGCAATTGGCGCGGTTCATCAGCGAATACAGCGAATATGAAGCCATAGAAGATGAGGTCGATTGGATAGCCAACGGGCCTCTTCTAGCCGCTGTGAGCTTCCTAGAACAGATATGCGAGTGGCATGAGGGGGTCAAAGCCATTCTGCGCAAAGCATGAGCCCGTTTCTGCTTGCCCTCTGATATCCGGCACAAAATGAGAATTGAGCTGATTTACCCAGGTAAGCTGCACTGGATTTGATGTGCGAAGAAAAGCAAAGAAGCCGCAAAAACTTCAATTTTAAGTCCGTTGCGTCTACCTAAGATTCAAAGATTTTTGCTTTCAAAGGCTAAAAGGTGACTTTGGCGGACTTACGGGGTGGGCACCCGTACTTAAAGCTCTGCGCAAAACGCCTGCCCGGCCGGGTCGGAGCCTTAAGGTAAAAATCAGCGCAGACAGAGTCTGCGCTCCGATGGCGGTTTACCAAAAATGAGCGGATTAAAATCCTCCACGAACGGATGCCGAAATAACGCCGCCAACGCCGACACGGTGTAGGCATCGACGGTCAGTTCTTTTCTGTCCGAGATCAAGTTGGTGAAGTAATGATCTCGCTTTAGCCGAGTAGGAACGGTAACTCCAGGTAGGAGAGCCTCAAGGTCACGATCCTCAAAGTAGGCCCAGTCGCCCTCGCACTGTGGAACTCGTGCCGTTGCAACCAGCGCGGCGTAGCGACGGCGGCCCTCGCTATAGTGGGTCCAGAATCCCCGGGCCGAGCGAATAGCCTCCATATCCGCGGAGTCAATCGGGGCCCGAATCAGCTGGCACTGAAAAAGGATGTGGTTACAGAATTCCAAGGAGAAGCCGGACGCCCGGGCAAGCATATCGAGGAGGTGATGCGCCAGCGCGCCCTGATATTCTTCCTTTAAGGCGGATAGGATTTCGTTCAGGCTCACCGATTCGATTGGCAATTCGTCGGGAACTAGCGGCGGGAAGATCGAGCTTCGGTTAAGCCGGCTGAGACAGCGATTTGGTCGCGGAACGCGGGGCAAGTCATTTTGTCCTGCAAGCGCTGGAAGGAGAAAAGAGCCTTTCGCTGCCGCAATTTGCCGGCGGCCCGCCCTCCGAAGCGCTCGCTTGGCATCCGCCAATGAACCAAAGACCAGATCGGTTGCTTCCTCGGCCGACCAATATTCCATTGCCGCCGTCGCGATCGCGTTCGAAAAAAACTCCTCTCGCCGCCGGGCTCGCCGCCTCTCAGCACGCGGATTTCGGCTTAGGATCACGTTCTGCTCTGCCCTACGGCATTGTTTTCTACCCAGATGACTGAGGCAGTTCCGATTTTTGCTCCGAGCCAGGTGGTTCAACCGTTCGACCGCTCCCTTGCAATATCCTGTCGCAGTTCTTCGGCGAGCTCATGGAGTGAGCAGCCATCGAGATTGTCCGGCAGTTCGGCGAAGTCCTTGAGTTCGGAGAGATCGCGATTGCGAGCCGCTGGATCATCGGCGCAAGACGACTGCGTCGCTCCCTTTGGCAGCTCTTGCTCAGCATCATCCGGCAGGCCAGGAAATTTGCGAAGGCATGGAGCAATCGCCACTAGCATGGCCAATTCCTTTTCGGTCGGAGGAGTGTTGGAGGCCTCGTTTTCAAGGATCCAAGCCTGCGTCCGGCCTAACAGAACACTGGTGGTCAAGTCGAGGTCCCGTTCACCCTCCTGGGGCCGTTGCAGAATCACTTCCTTAACGCCCGCCCACCCGCGGTCGAACGCGACCTGCAGCCAGCGATGGCCTTTCCGCCCAAAGCAAACGCTGCGCAGCCACGGTCGGTTCTGGAGGTAGGGGCGAACGTCAAAACACAGCAGCTCAAAAGTCTTGATGTTGGACGGATCAGTCCCCATCTCCTTGGCGATATACTGAATCGGAACGTTGGCGAGGATCATGGCCTTGATCGCCATCTCTATTTCGGTTACGCGAAGGCACCGGAGCGCCCACTCCAGTGGCCCCTTCTGCGAGTCAGGCAATTCACCCAGATGAAACTGCAGCGCGCCGCGCACAGTTTGGTCCGGTTCGCGCTCAAAAATCTCCTTCAATTGTTTCGCTTGATCGGTCTGCCATTCGGGTTGGCTGTTGATCTCGTGGATATATTGCTCGACCAGGACCGAGCGCCAGTCGGGCGCGTAATCAGGTGATTCCGCCAAAGTGCGCGCCGTTCGCAGAGTCGGCTCGAGGCGGGCCCGAAAAGGCTTCGCTTCGGTCGTTTTGATGACTAGAGATGCCCGTGGGCTCGAGGAGATCGGCCCCGGACAGATCTGCGCATGGACGCGTTCGCTTAAGGTGACAACTTTTCGAACTGCGGTAGTAGATTTTAGATTCATATACATAAAGATTGGTGCATTGAATCGGGAAATTGCCTCCCGATGGAATTTTTTTCGGGAAAGCAGGCTACAGTTAGAGTATTTTTGCCGGTTTAACTCCCGAAAGTAGCTGAATCGAGATCGGCAGGCGAAGCATCGCCCACACCCCTAGCCCTGACCCGGTGAATGCAAACGGGTCCTTTCCCCGTACGCCCTGCGCCGAGCTAGAGTTAGTTTCGCGGCTCGATTCAACACAGAACCAAACCTTTTCGAGGACCATCCGTCTTGCGAAACTCTCATCGAAACCAAAACGTCAGATTTCGATGGCCGACAGACGTTTAGATTCTGCTCTCTGTCCAGACCTTTGCGGCCTGCGGGCGCTGCGTCGTGTCGGCTTTCGCTCGTAAACTCGCTGGCGGCCATCCGTCCCGCCCCGTTCCTTTTACTCGGCGGCAGGCATGTCAGGTATGCGCTCGTTCTTGCACAAATCGGCTTCGGAGCCATCCGTTAACTACGTAGGAACTCTCAGACTCAGCGGACAAAGACTCCTTTGGCCACCGCGATATCGCCGGTTCGGAGCCTAGCACGTTCATTCGTTTTTTGTTACTTAGCGCCCAAATTCAAGAGAAAGCACTCCAATAGGCCCTTGAACTCTCCTGGGACGGACCGGTTCCGTGACCGTTTTGTCGCAAATGGCCGGGCCGAGAAACTAAAGCGGGAGACGGCGGAGCCGAAGAGCGTTTCCAATCACGGAAGCCGAGCTCAGACTCATTGCCGCACCGGCAATCATAGGACTGAGCCAGCCATCCTAAGAATGGATACAGAACGCCGTCCGCGATTGGCCGGAAGCCTCCAGACATACACGATCACACCGGAAGCATACTCACTCAGTGGTAGCTTGTTTGATACGACACTGAAGTGGGATGCATTTCTGAAGGCTCGAGAGACCAAGCAGTTTTTCCTGTTGTACGTCTCCAGTCGGTGGGCGCACTTCATCCCGAAGGCGGCGATCTCCTCAGGATCCGATTTGTGTCGGATCCGGTCGATCATCCGAGAGAAACTTGGATCAAGAGCGCATTTGTCCGCAGAGACCCGTTATGCGTTCGATGTCGATCTTAGCGTCGGCACATTCGTCATTCGGCCACAGCAAACCAATGAGGCGCGCTCGCGGCTGAACAAAATTGTAGCGAAAACCGGTAACAGCACCGCCAAAATATGACTCAGGCCATTTACGATGGCGGTCGCAATGCGCCCGATACTTAATTCTAGATTTCCACGCGGAAACAGAGGGCCAGAGGTATCTGTTACCCGGTATCGCGCGGACAGGATTTCCGTGGCGAATTTATAATCGCGAAAATTTCTTGGGTGGGGATGTAGAAAAGTAATGAACCATGGATTCGTAATGTCATCGAAGGTGTATAGCGACTCAAAACTAAAAGACCATCGGCTCTTTTCCAGGGCGAGGGCGATAGAGTTGCTCAGTAAAAGCGTTTCCCCTTGGCTATTCGCCTCTGTTTCGCTCGCACTGGGTCGGGCAGCGCTATTCTGCGCAATGGCGCCGCGAAGGTCACAGTTTAGCAATACTACCGTCAGCAGAAGACAGCGGGCTCTGCCCTTGAACCTGATGAGCATACGGCCGTCTAGCAATTGTTACCGCTTCGAGCAATGTTTCGGTGGAGGCACTGGGGAAAGGCTTCGGTATTGAAAATGGGTGTGAGCGTCAATCTCCCGAACAATATGGTTGTTTACTCATCGCAAGGCATATCATTGGTGTCGATGTCGCTAATCTCTAAGGTCATGGCGCTTGGCGGATAAGCATGCAAACAGAGAGAAGAGCCACTGTAAGAAGCAAGTTTCGTTTTCATAGTCGTTATAAATTGTCCATATGAGGGGCGGGTTCGTTAATATTTTGATCGGGCCGTATAAAGCGGCTGAAGTGCCTCGAAAGGGCGCTCTATTCAACAGGCTATTCGGTGTAGGGGTACAGCCGTCCAGGATACTCGTAGACAAAGATGCGGCGGCCCGGAAACCGCTTTAGAAGCGCGTCTCGCCCAGGCTCGTCACAGTAGGTGAAATAGAGGTTATCGGCGGACGACAGCACTGGCGGGTTTCGAGTGAGGTCACCCAGGTCTGTCCCGTAAGTCTCGGTCTTGAGTAGGAAGAGATTTCTACCACCCCCGACGTGCCGGGTCAATCGATCGAGCTCTCGTTGCCAGTAACTTTTATAGGCCTGTTTAGCCGCGAATACCAGGCTGCACATAACCAGGCTAAGGACGGCGAAAGTCCAGAGGCGCCGAGTGGCGGGTAGGGAATCGTGGGAGATCCATCGGCGGAGGTCCACGACAGCCAGGACTAAAAATGGGAAGTACGCCAGGAAGAAGCGCGGACCTGGCCCACCAAAACCTCTCGTATAAAAAAAGTAGACAGCAACGTTCATCGAGAATAATGCAACGTACATCTTAGCCCTGGAAGATGCCTTGTAACGCCTCCAGAGTATCACTAGCAAGAGCACAGGCGGGAAAACCCAGAGAAGATTTGCCAGGCGGACGATTGTTACTACGAACCCCCTCCACGAAACCATGAGACGTTCCCACGGCGCAGGAACCTGGAGCGGATCGCCTGACAGAAGCGCGTCATATATCAGGTTGCCGCTGGCCAGCAGTCCGAACCCGATTCCGAAGAGCGTCAAACCTACGAGCCTCTTGCGGTGCACCAGGCTGGCACTGATCCAAATGGACAAGGGAATCCAATCGAGGTAACGGATCATCGCGGAATACCCGAGTAGAACTCCCGCGGCGAACAACCGAAGCTTGGAACGCTCCGGGCGTCGCTCCGCGGTATCATAGAGCAAAAAGGCGGTAAACACGAACACCGCGATAGCGATATGAGGTCGGAAAGAGGCCGCATAGTAACAGAAAAAGAAACAGAGCATCAGCAAGAGACACGTGACCTTCACGAGCTCCTTGCCCATCCGGCGCTCCGTGTATTCTAGCATGAGAAACATCAGCGCAGCCCCAAGCAGCGGGTCCACGAGCCAAGGGACTCGGAGCTTAACGCCTAGCGCCAGAAGAGCTGGCCAACCCGGCGCATACTGGGAGAACCTGCGTCCATGGTCACCTCTGAGGTGATTTGTTTCTACGCACTCGTAGAAGGGGAGCGTTTCATCGTAGAGAGGATCTTCCGCATACAGCTTCCCGGACGCGAACAGCTTTGCTTGGTACAGATACGAGTAGTCGTCTCCAGACGTTGGGAACCGCTGGGTCAGAACGAAGTAAACAAACAAGGCTAAGAGCAAGAAGGTCGCTGAAGCCGCCAATTTTTGCGTTATAGGCATGAATCTCCTTTCACTTGTCGCTGACAAAGACTACGCCCTTGCGAGTAGTTCTTCCTTCCGGCGACGATTGCGCCCCGTGCTGACTACTTCCGCGTCTTCGTCGCGTTGTTGCATCGTGAAACTCCGTTAGTTGCCGCTCCGGCAAGAATCCGTAAAACATCGTCAGTAGTTTATTTGGCGTTCTGTTTTTCAAAATGCTGCCGCGCTTTTGGGTTTGCAAGCACGAACACTCATCACCCTTCGCTCGCGTCCCTGCCGGTATTTGCACAGTCAGGTGACTGCCTGCCGCTGTTTTGAGTGCCTGCTCCCGAAAATTTTCGGAGTTGAATGTTGAGCGCCGGCTCGCCAATCCTTTCGGAGTTGTTGAACTTGAGGAAATCCTACGGCCAAGTAGTGCGCCAAGCCGTTTTTCGAGCGTGTCCATTTTGCCTGCGGATTGAAAGCGCTTCTTCCAGTGAATTAAGGGATAGGTCCATGAGATGTGAATAATGGGTTGGTAAACGCGGACAAACACTCCGCAGCCAGATCATGATCAAGGTGGGGCTTGTCCTCAAAATTCCGGTACGGAGCAATCTATCCGCCAGACTCGCCTGAGAGACCGCGCGTCGCGGTTGAGCAGGCATCGACTTTCGGATGGGAACGATATGTTGGCAGATCCGGCCGCATCATCGGCATGAAAACGTTCGGAGCGTCGGCGCCGCTCAAGGAGCTCCAGAGAAAGTTCGGCTTCGAGCCGGATCAGGTGGCAACGGCTGCGAAGGAATTGCTCGGAAAGAAATAGCGCGGACATCGACGACACGGCTGCAGCAAACGCGGCTGCTGCCAAGAAAAAGCTCACGAAACACTGCTATGACCTGCGTAAAAATCTGTTAGGATCGCTAAACTGTATGAAAACTCATCTCGCGATCGTCATACTACTTATGTCTGTGGCAATCACAGTTTGCGCTGATGATGTGCAGGCGCCACTGACACAAGGTGATTACATTCTGGTTTACGGTAGCGGCCTGACCGAACTGAAAGTGTCATTCAGTAAAGGCCGCGACGGCAAGCTGGCACTGTCATGCCCCGAAGCACCGTCTAGTCCGTCTGCAATGCTTCAGCAGGACGGATTGTTCCAGTTCTCCATTGTCTATACTAGCCCGAAAGAAAGTTCTGTTCGATGCTTTGTGTTCGTAGGCTACGGAGTGAAAGACGAGGGTACTGGAAAAGAGTTCTTTCGAGGTTCTTTTGCTCAAGTCGAAGCAGTCGGCCCTCCTCGATCCCGAAGTCACTCAGCCGTGCGGGCACAAGGCAACTTTCTTCTCCACAAAGTAGCCAACATACCCTAGCCCATTCTTGGTTTCGAGTCTCCCAGAGCCGCGTTTTGCACCAGAAGACGCTAACAAGCCATATGTGATCACGGCAAATCTCCAAAATCGGAGACTTTTGTCTACGAAGGCTGATTTGATATCTTTTACATCGGTTTCTGACACACACACAGCGGCTTCTGCCTTGATGTCGAGATGCTCGACTACTCGGCTGAATCGGGTGGAGCCGCCAGCTGCTTTAAGCCATTTGGTGTGAACTCGGTGTCCTCGTAGGTTACGCGGCGCTTGATGCGCGAGCCATCTATCTCGGTCGTGGTGCCGCGCGGGCCTTCGACGCTGAGATTGGCAGGGATGGAGTCGCCTTCGTCGAGCACAACGCGCGTCGTGTTAATGCGGCGCACGAGTTTGCCCGAGGCGTCATATTTTTCGATGCGAAGCGGAACAAGTCTGCGAGGATCCACCCAGGTGCGCACTTTGGAGTAGGAGGAGCTGTGGTCTTTGCCCGGCTTCGACTCGAGGATCTGGCAGGCAGTGCCGTTGATGACTTCTGGGCCGACGATTGCCTGCTGATTCCACGCGAACGGGTTGTCGATTATGTCTTCGTAGGAAAGGTCGCTACCGAACAGTGGTTGACTGAGCTGTACGGACGCGATCGGCCGCGCGGTATTCAACGGGGTGAATAGTGTTCCGCTGAACTTTCCTCCCGATCGGTGCAGCAACACCGCTTCACCTTTGCGCTCTTTTGGAAAAAGAATTTGGTAGACGATATCAGCGTTGCCGCCCGAGATGCGGGACTTGATCTGAAGCTGAAAGGTTTGCTTCTCTCCCTGACCTGTCTCCATCCGTACACGAACGAATGTCGAACCGTCCTGCTTTGCCTTCAGTCCGGCGGCGAGATCAGAAGCCGGCCCTGCTGCGGAAGCGAATAAGGAGAACATGAGAAAGCCGACGCAGATGGTGGCGAACGAGTGAACTTTAAAATGGAAATTCATAAGTCCGATTCGACGTGCGTTTTTCGATTCATCCGTTTAACGCAACGCTCGGCGTCAGCCGCGAACTGCGCCACGCCGGATAGAGCCCGCTAAGAACACCAACAAAGATCGCGATGGCGATTGCGATTAGCATTAGCCCGGCGCTCAGATCCGGTTCTAGCAGGCCATGAATAGCCGGCGCATTTTTCATGACGTTGACGCCGATGAGGCCAAACATCACACCGATGACGCCACCGAAGAATCCGAGCATGGCCGACTCTGACAAAATCATTCGCACAATGCGGCTGCGTTTCCAACCGAGTGCGAGCAAGATGGCGATCTCTTGTTTTCGTTCGAAGACGCTCATGAGCATCGTGTTCGTTACCCCAAGCACGCCAACCAGTATGGCTACCAATGAAGTGCCCCAGCTCATGGCATTGATCACGCGGTAGCCCTGGCTGTGTTCAAGGTCTTCGCTCGCAATCTCCGCGTGCGCTTCCGGGATGAGGCGTGACATCTCTGCGCAAAGACGCCGGATCCCGGCATCGTCGGTACCGGGAGCTACTCGCACGTCAATCACACTGATCTTGCCTTGATTGCCGGTAATTTCCTGCATCAGCGGCAGCGAAAGAATGATCGAGCCGTTTTCTACAAACGCGCCGCCGTCCACGATGCCAACTACGGCCAACTCCTCCGTCTCAATCTGAACAGGGTCGCCGACTTTCTTTTTCAAGACGTCCGCGGCTGAAGTTCCGAGGACAACCGCACGCTCTGTCTGATCGCTCGGCATCCGTCCGGATACGAGCTTGAGATTTTCCCACGAAAACCCACCCCATTCGCGTCCCGATACGATGGTCAAATCAGTATTCTCGACGCTCATTAAATCTACCAGGATCGCACACGTTGCCGCTACGCCGGGCAGATGAGCGATGCGATCGCGTGCGGAAGCTGGAAAAGGTTTTGGGGTTAACGAGCCGCGCAGGTTATGAACGACGATGTCAGTGCCCCGCGACTTCATCCCGGCACTCCAACTCGTGACCAAACCCCGGGACAAGCCGATCAATGCAACGACTGCGGCGATACCGACCGAGATGCCTACCAAGGTCAAGCCGGTGCGAACCGGCCGCCGTACGAGACCGCGCATTATGACACTAAAAAAAGTCACTTCATCCGGTGGTGAAAAGATCGGCCGGGCTGCCATCGAAGATAACGCGGCCGTCCTTCATCTGGATCGCACGCGGCGCGCAGCGCGCAATGCTCATGTCGTGGGTGATAAGCACCAAGGTCATGTTGCGCTCCCGCTGAATGGTGGTGAGAAGATCGAGAATGTTGCCCGCGCTCACGCTGTCGAGATTGCCGGTGGGTTCGTCGGCTAGAAGCACGGAAGGAGAATTGGCGAGGCTTCTGGCGATGGCGACGCGCTGCCGTTCGCCTCCAGAAAGTTTGGCTGGAAAATGATCGACCCTATGCTCCAGGCCCACAGCCTTCAGCAATTCGAGCGCACGTGCCTCCCTCGCTTTGGCGGACCGTTGATTTCCGAACATTGGAATCTGAACATTTTCGCCCGCGGTAAACGTCGGAAGCAGATGAAACGCCTGAAAGATGAAGCCAATTTCTTTGGCGCGGTAGGCCGCAGGGTCCGCCAGATCGAGAAGCGACTCGCCTCGATAGGCCAATGCTCCAGCGCTCAGACGATCGAGTGCACCAAGCATTTGCAACAAAGTTGTCTTGCCGCTTCCGCTTGGACCGACGATTGCGACAAATTCCCCTTCGGCGATTCGGAGATCCACGCCACGCAAAGCCTGCACCCGGCCATCGTCGAATTCCTTTTTTAGTCCGAGGGATTCGAAGACATAGCCCGAAGCTTTGGCGTGCTTGTTCACGCGACCAGCTCTTAGCTCCGTGTGGAATCGCACCACTGCGCTCCGACGCGGGGATTCGCGAGGCTGCGAATTAGATCGGGCATCGCATGTCGGTAGCTCATGAATGGCACTCGTTCGCCCGGATTTTTTGGAATTAGCAAGGACTTGAAATAAGGTAGTGCTGTATGCGGCAATCCAGCGTGCTGATGATGCACGCCATGGTAAGGCTCGTGCAGCAGTGTGTAGGCAAAAACTCGGCCCAGCCAGCTCTTTGGGACAATGCTACGGGTAGAGCTGTTCGCCGTCTTGCCGGTCAGCCCAACGTGTTCGATGTATTTGCGCCAGCTTTGGAGGTTAGCTGCGATAACCGCCGGCACCAGATACATCCAAAACCAGTATTTCCAGACGCCCCAAAACGCGACCGCTGCAACGATAGCGGTCCAGACAACTGCTGTTAAGGCCAGTTCAGTCCAAATTCTTCGTCTCACTTTGTGGCTGCGGATTGATGAGTTTCGACCGAAAAAAATGCGCAAAAAAAGCGATGGGGAGTAGATCAAGCCGACAGTGAGTTCGAGAATGGCGGCGACGCATCGCTTCCACCGCGGTGCGTTCGGCAAAACAAATGGCCAGAGTTCTGCATCTCGCTCGGTGGCGAGATGCACATGATGCGATTGATGAACTACGCGATAGAGTGTCAAGGGGAGTAGGCTAAAGACTCCGATGAGCAGGCCATCGAATTCATTCAAGCGCCGACTCTTGCGTAACAGCCCGTGAACCGCCTCGTGAAGACCAATCAACATCCCGTGCATGAGATGTGCGACGACCAACACAAGCGGCACTGCGAGCCAGACCCATCCATCCCGGACCACGACCCAGAGCGCGGTCTCGGCGAAGGCGAATGAGATTACAAGGGTCTGAAATGCGATGCTGCTCACGTCGTGTTCTTCGTGCAGTTCGGAAACGCTCTCAGCGGCGGTCGCGATGTTCATAATTTCAAGTCGTTATGGCTACGGTGCGCCTTTCCTGTAAGCGGCAGGCGCTTTCCAGCACTGTCCGGAATAGGTGATCCAATTCTTCTATCTCAGGTCTGGAAAAGAGAGTCTCCCGGAATAACCAGACCACTTCCAGGGTGTCGCCTTTTTCGGTGATTTCGCATCCCAGGTCAAACCGCGGCGTGCCGGTTGAGCGCATTCTGAGTTTCAGTGAAAGTCCACGAATTTCGACATCGGGCACGGGATGATTTTGTAAAGCGAAGCGCACTTGGAAAATCGGGTTCCGGGTGGGCGACGGAAGCTCGCCCAAGGCCTGGACAAGCTCCGCGAGCGGCAGGGCGTTGGCAAACGAGTCCACGGTGGTCTGGTGGACGATTCGCACATGTTCAGAAAAAGGGCGATCCCGTTCCACCTGTCCACGCAATGGTACGATGCCGGAAAAATATCCCATTGTCTCCCGGACGTCCTGCCGGGTCCGATTGGCCACCGGCGTTCCAACAACAAAATCGTCCTCGCCCGTCCATCGCGATAACGTGATCTGGAATGCCCCCAGCAGATTACTAAATAGCGTCGCGCCATTGCGACGGGCGAGTCCGCGAGTCGATGCCGAGATGTCAGCCGGCAATTGAGACACCAGACGTTGCGGGACCAGGGAAATGTCAGAATTAGCGGGCGTTGTCCAAAGGCGGCGTATTCCGGTCAGGCGTGATTTCCAGAAAGCGATGCGTCGCTCCAGCTCGGGAGATTGCCAGAAGCCGCGTTCGGCGGCGCCCCATGCGGAGTAGGAGGTCGGCACCGGAGGGAGTCCGTTTGTCGCACCCGTGCGTTGCAAAACATAGGCCGCGCATAAATCCTGAACGAACACGCCTAACGTCCACCCGTCGGCAATCGCGTGATGAATTGCGAAAACCATTACCTGGTCATCGGGCGCGCGGCGAAGTATCTCTACTCGGTAAAGAGGTCCCTGAACTAAATCGAACGGCTCGTAAAAGGTTTGAAGCGCAAGCTCTTCGATTTGTTCCGCCGGGGTTTGCCGTGAAACATCACGGAATCGCATGACCGGCTCGCTCCGACTTCGGATCAACTGCACGGGTCCAGTTTTTCCCGGCAGGAACGAAAGTCGCAGCACTTCCTGCCGGTTAACGACTCGCTGCATTGAAGCGATACAATCCTGCGAAGAGATCAGGCCCTGGACGTTGATGACGCAACAAATGTGATTCGACACATCTGCAGGCGGAGCTGCTGAAGTTTCCCACAATTCTCGCTGTGGAAAGGTTAGCGGATGGAGATGCGCTTCGCCGCTCTCAAGCCATTTTTTGAAACGAACGCGTTTGTCTTCAGACATGTGAGCTCGCCTCAATTACAGAATCTTCACTATGGCCGATCAGCCGATCAATTGCTTCACCGGAAAGCGCGTCGAGATCAACCTCCGCGGCAGACACGGCCGGCTCTTCCGTTAGCGTTGTTGTTGTGGCTGCTGCCGGTGCAGCGACCGGTGATATCGTTGGTGAGCCGCCGCCAACATGGCCCGCCATCAGCGTTGCGATCTGACCAATGGTCCGAGCGCGCATCAAACTCGTTGGCGGGAGAGCAACGCCGATGGCAGCTTCGAGCGAATTTTCGATTTCAACGCCCATCAGGGAATCGAGACCAAGGTCGGTCAGTGGCTGATCGTCGCGCAGAGTTTCGGGTTTCACTCGAAGAACAGACCCGACTACTTCGCGCACTGCTTGCGCGATGACACTTTCCTTTTCCCCCGGAGAGGCAGCTTCGATTCGTTGACGCCAATCGCTCGCGTTGCCTTTCGTTTCCTGGCCTTCAACCGCAGCAAAGATACGTTCCAACAGCGGGTTGGATTGCATGCCACGGAAAAATGTCCGCCATTTTGTCCAATCCACGCGAATTGCGGCGACTTGAGCGCTGCCGTCGCGGAGCGAGGAATCGATGATCGACGTTACTTCCCCCGGGGATAACGCGCTGATGCCCTGCTTCGCCAGAAATTCAGCGACGCGTTCATTGCGAGCCACGTAACCTTCTCCGCCAAGCACACCCCAGTTAATCGTTAGGGCAGGAAGACCCAAGGCGTGACGATAGTGCGCGAGCGAATCAAGAAAGGCATTCGCAGCCGCGTAGTTGCCCTGCGCGGGATTACCGAAAATCGAAGAAATGGACGAAAACATGACGAAGCAATCGAGCTCCATTTCGCGTGTCGCTTCATGCAACAACCATGCGCCGAGTGCCTTGGGACCAATGACGCTCGCCATGCGCTCGCGATTCAATGTCGCCAGCGGCGCGTCATCGATGACCATGGCGAGATGGAAAACACCGTGCAGCGGCCGGCCGCTTTCTCGGATCTCCGTAAACAGACGCCTCACGTCCTGCCTTGACCCGATATCGCCTTTGACGATCTGCACCTTGATTTCGCGATCACGCAAGCTTTCCACAAAAGGTTCCGCTTCGGCCGTCGATGCTCCGCTGCGACTGCAAAGCACAAGATTGCGAGCCCCGCATTGCACCAGCCAGTTCGCAATGACTCTTCCGAATCCGCCAAAGGCGCCGGTAACGAGATAGCAGCCGTCTGGTTTAATCTCGAATTTTGGCGCCGGTGGTTCACCGCGGCGCACCACAAACTCTTCCGGGAAGGAAACGATGACTTTGCCGATGTGTTTTCCGCTGGCCATGAGGCGAAAAGCCGCGTCGACGTTGTTAGCCGGGAAGGCGCGGAACGGCAATGGATGCAAAGCGCGTCGATCTACGAGATCGGCAATCTCCGCCAGCATCTCTTGCGTGAGAGCTTTGTCGCCGGCGAAAACGGCGTCCATGGCGACGACGTGAAAGGATGCGTTGGCCCGCAGCGGTCGGAGCGGGATACGAGAGTTTTGGTAGATATCGCGTTTGCCGATCTCAATGAAGCGACCAAATTCAGCAAGACACGCCAGGCCCATTGGAATTGCTTCGCCGGCGAGAGCGTTTAGAACAACGTCGACGCCATGTCGATTCGTTAGTCCCATGACAGCCTCGACGAAATCGCCACGCCGTGAGTCGATAACGTGTTTCACGCCGAGAATTTCGAGGAGTGCGCGTTTCGCCGGACTCCCGGCGCTCGCGATAACTTCGGCACCAAGATGATGCGCAATTTGAATTGCGGCCATGCCGACACCGCCCGCGCCGGCGTGAATCAAAACGGTTTCACCTTTTCGCAATCGCGCGACATTTCTTAGCGCATGCCATGATGTCATGAAAACAACAGGGAGCGTTGCCGCCTCTTCGAATGAGAGATGATCGGGAATACGCCTTACATCGCTACCGCGCGCGATGGTTTGCGTCGCGAGACCAAAAACGGCGAGACCGAATACGCGATCGCCCGGACGGACATGCGTGACACCGGAACCGACGGCGGCAACAACGCCGCCGACTTCGTCGCCGAAAATGCGCGCATCGGGCGCTTCGCCAGGATAGAGCGCGAGAGCTTTGAGGACGTCTCGAAAATTCATGCCGGCGGCTTTCACGTCGACGAGGACTTCGTCCCGATGACAAAGCGGTTGTTCAAAAGGCGCGAAGCTCAACGTGCTGAGTTGACCGCGCTCGCGTGACTCAAGGCGCAACGATACCGCGGGATCGAGGCTGCGCTCGATTCGCGGGCGGCCGCGATCGAGTCGTTGCACGTAACGCGCTTTTCCCCGAAACGCGACTTCGCGCTCATGATCAGCGCGCAATAATTCACTCCACAATAGTTGGATATCATCTTTCGCCGGCGTAGGCGGCAAATCGATCCCACGACAAACGTAATTGGGATACTCGTTCAGAATGACGCGCATCAAACCGATTGCCGGCGATTGAACGACGTTGCCGGGCTTGGCTTCTCGGCCGGGAGATTGCGCACCGCGCGTTACGGAGTCGATCCGGACCCTTGCAGTCGGTCGCACCGCTTCGAGCGCCTGCACGAAATATAAAAGCGCGTCAGTGCCAAAGACCGCATCTTCACCAAAAGGCGTGTCAAGGTTCCAAAGATAGACGATCCGCTCCGGCTCGGCTTCGCCAGCACAGGCCGAGAAAAGTTTCTCCCAATCCTCGCGAGCCTCTGCTCGCAGTGTGTAAACGTCGGCTTCCGGCGTTGTGAACGCGCTTCCGCGACGCGCGATTCGGCAACGTACGCCGGTCGCACGTAAACGTTCGATCAATTCGGATCCGACGGCGCTTTCATCCGCGAAAACGAGCCAAGACTTTTCTGCCGGCGCTTCCGGCGCGTGCTTGGCAGAATCGGCTGCATGCCATGTTTTCCGGGCGAGAATCGCGATCTGACCCTCGCCATGCGGACCCATTAAGCCCGGCAGGGAACTTGTTTCCACAAAACCAGCTTCTCGAAGGACCGCTTCCCACTGCGAACGGCTGAGCAAAGGATGCACCGTTCGCAGGTCGTAGTCGGCGAAACGCCACCAGCCGCTCGTTAGGCCGAAAACGGTTTCAGTCCAAAGCTGCGGCGTGGCCACATCCATAAAAACGAGCGAACCTCCCGGAGCCAACAGGTGGTGCAGATTGCGCAGCGCGAAACGGATATCGGCCACAGCATGGAGCACGTTTGTGCCGATAATGAAATCAAACGATCCAGGCTCAAAATTTTGCTCGGCGGCAGGCTTTTCGAGATCGAAAATTTTTGTTTCGACTTCCGGGGAGGCAACGAGTTTTTGTTTCACGCCCGGAAAGAAAGCCGCCGAGACATCCGTGAACGTGTAGGAGTGCAAGCCGCGCTCGAGCGCCGGAAGCACTTGCGCGCTTAAGCCCCCGGTTCCGCCGCCGGCTTCGAGGATGCGCAATCCGCGCCCTTCGGGCAACACACGCGCAGCTTCCCGAACTGCCGCAGTGATTGCGGCGAGCCAGTGACTGGTAAGCAAGCCGTCGCCGTAAAATTGATCGAGCAATTCTGCGCCTGAGCCAGCGAAGAGAACCTGCACCGCTTCCTTTTCCCCGCGCAAAATTGAACCGAGCTCGGCGCAGTTGCCTGCAACCAGCAATGCTTCAGGCAGATGCCCGGGGTTTTTCTCAATAAAGAAGCGTTGTGCGTTCGTCGCGCAATTGGCGAGAGTTACAAAGGCGGAGGTCGGACGATAACCGGACGCCTCACCATCCAACAGGCCGCGTTTTTTTAGCTTCAACATCAGTTGCTCGAACGCGGGCTGCATCGAGGTTGCAATCTTCAGCGAATCGGCCGTGAATTTTTCTCCGACTCTTGCGCCCATTTCGCGGAGACCCGAGCAAAGCAATGCGGCGGCAAGATCATCCTGAGCGGCGATGGCACCTTCCAGGCGCGTGCGGCCGCGTATCGCGATTACACTATCGAGCGCGCGGTGCGCCACTTCTCGCAGGCGTTGCAGCGGTAACGGCTCCAACGTTTCTAAAATGGATTCGGCCGGTGTCCGCTCCCAATCCACGTGATAAAGCACGTCGCGCTTTGCACTGCCAAAACCACGGCGCACGCCGGTGACGCTGATCGCGCGAAACCCATCCACAAGGACACACGGCTTGTCACTCTTATCGTAAATGCCGATGCGACCCTCAACGAATTCATCGTTACATTGAAGGACACTGGCTTGCACCCGCGCGGACGGACCAGGTGAGCGCAGGAAAAGAATCCGCGCAAAACGAACCGGCAACTTCAATTGTGACCCGCGCGCTTCGACCGTCGCGCGTCCCGCGGAAAACACATGCAATGCGCCATCGAGTAAAACGGGATGCAACGGATATTCGCTTGCCCGAGTTGCGACGGCATCCGAAAGCTCTACCAATCCTTTCGATTCTCCCGGCGCGACGGAAAGTTCTCGAACGGGCCGAAAGGCCTCGCCGTAACGAAGTCCGAGGTCGTTCATGTAACGATAAAATGCGTCAACGTCGACGGGTTTGAGATCGTTGTGCACATGCTCGGCTTCAATCCCGAAACTCGAGCAAGCAAATGTAGACTCAGTGCGCTCTCCGCGCATTGATCCGACGACGTGCAGCGACCACGACGCTCCCTGCTCGAACCGGCTTTGGATTGCAAACGTGCGGTCGTTCGGTTCGTAGGAGATTTCGAGATAAACGCCGGTGACGGGATCGGGGAGAATAAGGGGTTTGCGAATCTCAAAGTCCTCGACCACGAACGGCCGTCCCTCGAACAGTTGCACGCCGGCTTCGAGCACAAGATCGACAAAGCCAGCGGCTGGAAAGATGATGTGATCCTCGACCTTGTGGTCTTTCAGATAAGCCATGTGCCGACCGTCGAGCCGTGCTGTCCAGGTGGGCGTCGCGGAGGGCAATCGTATGTCGAGCAATCCACGCCCCCCTGCGCCCAGGCGACCATCGCGCCATGCGGGCGCCTCGTTCCACCAGCGGCTTCGGTCCCACGCATAAGCCGGGAGCGAGAGTAAACGACGCGACGGCGTCATCGCCTTAAAATCGAGAGTCACTCCGGCGCGATGCAAATCCATCGCCGCTTCGACTAACGACTCGTGTTCGCGCTCGCGCCGAACGGAGGAAATGACGACTGGTTTTGAGCCGCGGCTGGCGAGACACTCCTGGATCGAGTGGGACAGGGCAGGATGCGCTCCAAGTTCCAACCAAATATCAACTCCGAAGTCAGCGATGGCGTTAATCGCCGGCGCGAATTGCACCGGTTCTCGAACTCCGCGGCCCCAGTGCGCCGCGCCGCCCGCTTCAGCGGCAAGGCGCTCTCCGGTGACTGTACTAAATAGTGGGATGGTTTCCGGATGCGGCGTCAGATCGGCCAGCGCGTTTTCGAGGGCTTCGGAAGCGGGCTGCATCATCGGGTGATGGAACGGATGATCGACTCGAACAAGCCGCGCGAAGACACCTTGGATTTCGAGTTCTGCAAACATCGCCTCTATGGCGCGACGTGGGCCGGCTAACGTCAGCGAACGAGGGCCGTTAAATGCCGCGATCGAAACCGTGCGGTCGTGTTTGTCGATCAACGCCTGCGCTTCTTCCTCGCCAAGACCGACAGCGAGCATTTTTCCTTCGCCCCGCGCGCACTGATCCATGAATCTTGCACGCAACGCAGTAATCCGGGCCCCCTGCTCCAGTGAAAACAATCCGGCGACGCACGCGGCCGCGATTTCGCTTACGCTGTGACCAACAATGGCTGCAGGATGCACGCCCCACGATTTCCACAATTCAGCGAGAGCGATCTGCATCGCAAAAATTGCTGGTTGAGCAATAGCAGTGCGATGCATCTGTGAGTCGTCTTCGGAACGGCTCAGCTCTTCGAGCAGGGAAAAGGGTGCAATGTCGCGAATGGCCGCGTCGCAGGCTTCAATCTCGCGCTGAAAAACCGGTTCATGTTGCATCAACTCGCGGCCCATGCCCCACCATTGCGGTCCTTGACCGCTCATCACAAAAGCGATACGGAGTGCGCGTTCAGGCCGTGGCGTGAACGATGTTCGACTTTTTACGCTGTCCTGCTTGATGGCGAATGCGTCGAGCCCCTGGATCAGCTCGGCGATCGATCGCGCCACCAGAGTCAGACGATGCGGATGGTGATTGCGTCGCGCGCCTAACGTGTAAGTCAGGTCAGGCAAAAGCGGTGAATCTCCGTTGAGATTCAATCGTTCGGTTAGCCATTCAGCCAACTTCATCGCACAACCGCGTAGTGCATCCTCGGACCGGGCGGAAATTACGATCGGCCAAGCACGTTCTAGCCACGCGTCTCCATGGTCGATGTGTGGAGGCGCCGGCGGTTCAGCAAGGATGACGTGCGCATTGGCGCCGCCGAAACCGAAGGAGTTCACACCAGCTAAACGCTCGGTGCCCGTTTCCGGAAAGGTTTCGACGGCTGTCGGAACGCGAAGCTTCAGCTTTTCAAAATCGATGTGAGGGTTGGGCGTATTGAAATGCAGACTGGCGGGAATCCTGCCGTGCTGAACCACCAGCATCGCTTTCAAAAGTCCCGCGACGCCCGCCGCGGTTTCGAGATGGCCGAGGTTGGTCTTGACCGAACCGATAGGTAGCGGGGTCAACCGATCTTTGCAAAGCGCTTCGGCCAGCGCGTGCGCTTCTATGGGGTCCCCGACTGCCGTGCCCGTACCGTGCGCCTCAACGAATCCGATTTCAATCGGCGAAACGCCCGCATCCGCGCATGCGTCCTGGACAAGTCGCGACTGCGCTTCCGCACTCGGCAGTGAGATTCCGTTTGTATGTCCGTCCTGATTAATCGAACTGCCGAGAATTACTCCTTGGATCGAGTCTCCGTCCGCGACGGCCTGTGAAAAACGCTTCAGCAAGACGATGCCCGCGCCTTCTCCACGCACGAAACCGTTCGCTTTTGCATCAAACGCTGCGCATCGTCCATCTGGCGAAAGCATCGAAGCTTGGGAGAAACCGATGAATCCGCCGGGCGTAATCATCACCGTTACTCCACCGGCAAGTGCGATATCGCCTCGCCCTGACCAAATGTGTTCGCACGCGGCGTGGACTGCGGTTAGAGCTGAGGAACACGCCGTGTCCATGGCAACACTCGGACCACGCAGGTTAAAGCAGTATGAGATCCGATTTGCGGCTATCGAGTGCGCGCTGCCGGTGGCCGTGTGCGGAGTGACACCGAAATGGTCGGACGCGGTGCTTTGAATTCCCTGGTAATCGTTATGTGAAACGCCCACGAAAACGGCAGTGTCGTTTCCTTTTTCAAAGTCGAGAACCAGTCCCGCGTTCTCAATTGCTTCCCATGCCGTTTCAAGCAGCAAGCGATGCTGTGGGTCTACATAAGGTGCTTCGCGCGGTGAGATACCAAAAAACTGCGGGTCGAATTGGTCGATCTGGTCCAGGAATCCGGCACGCTTCGTGGAAGTCTTTCCCGCGATCCCTGGTTCAGGATCATAATATCGCTCTACATTCCACCGATCTGCCGGCACGTCGGTAACGGCGTCTCGGCCTTCGATCAACAACTTCCAGAAGGATTCGGTGTCATTAACCTCTCCGGGAAAGCGGCAGCCAATTCCAATAATGGCAATACGATCTTTTTGCATTGGGCGGGGCAGGGTCCCGGACGCTAAGGCCGCGATCATAAAACAAATTCCAACTATCGCAACCTGCTATATGGCTGCCATCTATAGTATTACGCAGGCGCGCCAGCAATCGGTTCTCCTGACACACTTTGATTTAATTCCTAGACGGCGAAATTGGGCTAATTATTCACAGATCGCAGTTAACGGGCGGCCTCCACTTGTGAACAGACGTATTAAATAGTGGAGAAAGCAATTAACTAATCCACAAATTTTGAATTGGAGAAATAAATAAGGTCATGTGCGGCATTGCAGGTATCATCGATCTCGCGGGGCAACGTCCAGTCCCCGAGGGCAGCATTCAGCGCATGGCGCGAGCGCTGTTGCATCGTGGGCCGGACGAAGAAGGATTTCTTGTGCGTCCCGGGCTGGCCCTAGCTTCACGACGGTTAAGCATCGTTGGTCTCGCCGATGGGCAGCAACCGGTCACGAATGAAGATCGTAATGTCTTCGTTGTCTTCAACGGCGAGCTGTTTGATTACATCGAGCGGCGCATCGAGTTGCGAGAGCGCGGACATCGATTGGTCACACACTGCGATACCGAAATCATTCCGCATTTATGGGAAGATCATCGGGAGAAAATGTGGGAGCAACTGCGAGGGCAGTTTGCCATCGCATTGTGGGACGAGCAAAAACGTGAGCTTCAACTCGGACGCGATCGCTTTGGCATCGCGCCGCTTTTTTGGAGCCAGCAAAACGACTGGCTTCTTTTTGCGTCTGAAATCAAAGGACTGCTGGCGTCGGGGATGGTCCCAGCGCGCCCCGATCGCCGCGGCATCGATCACGTCTTCACGTTCTCTGCCGTGCCCGGACCGCGAACTTGTTTTGAAGGCGTGCAACTTCTTCCGCCTGGTCATTTTTTGAGCATCACGCCGAGACGCCGGGGTGCTGAGAGCGCAGTCGTGGTGGAGCGAGCCTTTTGGGAAATGGATTTTCCGGACGAAGGCGCAGAAGAGTGGGGTGACAATTCCAGGCGGCTCATTGATGACTTCGAAAATGTGATGTTGCAGGCCGTGGAGGAACGCCTGCGCGCGGATGTTCCGGTCGGCGCCTATCTTTCCGGGGGCGTCGACTCAAGCATGATCGTGGCATTGGCCTGCCATCTGAAAGGCCCTGCCATCAACACCTACACCGTTCGCGTGCACGCGCCGAAGCTCGACGAGCTCGACGCGGCAACTCTCTCCGCGCGCCACATCGGCGCGAAGCCGCCGATCGTGCAGGACTTTCGTGACGAGGACGCCCTCGCAACGTATCCGAGGTTGATCACAGCCGCCGAAGCGCCCGTGATTGACACATCGTGTGCTGCACTTCTCCAGCTCTCTGGACGTGTCCACAGTTGCGGGCAAAAAGTTGTTCTCACCGGCGAAGGCGCAGACGAGTGGTTAGTCGGCTACCCGTGGTACAAGGCCGCAAAGCTAATGGGTTTCCTCGATCTCATGCCCGGCCTCGGCTTAAGTAATATTGCTCGCAGCGCTTACCTGCAGCTGAACAAAGTACCGCATTTCACAAATGCATGGCGCCAGGAGGTTGAGAATTCGATCGGTGGGCCTAACGCCTGGATCGATGCCTACGGATTGCTCGCGATTTCCAAGCTCCGCTTTTACAGCGAGACGATGCGTGAAATGCTTGCGCAGACGAATCCGTGGACGGAGTTGAATTTTCCGCTGGAGCGGGCCCGACGATGGAGCCCACTGCATCGTGGAGTTTGGGTTGCGGCCCGCGTTCTTTTGGCCGGCCACCTTCTCCAGGCCAAAGGCGATCGCGTTGCGATGCATTCTTCCGTCGAAGTGCGGTATCCGTTTCTTGATGAAGATGTCTTCGATTTTCTGGCAAAGTTGCACCCGCGTTGGCGGTTGCGCGGATTCCGCGACAAACATCTGCTGCGTTTGTTGGCGGAACGTTGGGTGCCAAAGTCCGTGGCACGCCGGCACAAAGTAATCTTCCGCGCACCGCTCGATAGTTTTCACATCGATCCTGAGCCGCCGTTCGTCGTGCAACTTCTCAGCGAAGAATCGTTGCACAAAACCGGCTATTTCGACTTCGCCGCCGTCAATCGCTGGCGCAGCGACTTTCGCCGACTGCGTGCCGGTTCGCTGCCACGGCTCTCAGTCGAGATGGGCCTGATGGCAGTCGTAGCAACGCAACTCTGGCATCATCTTTTCATGGGCGGCGGCTTGGCGGATTTGCCTCAGTGGTCAGCCATCCCGACGCCGGCTGCAGCGGAAGCGTGCTCTTGAGCGAACGCGAAAAAATCAGTGAAGTTTTTCAAGCGTCTCCCGTCCTCGTTGTTTTGCCTCCGGATCGTCCTTTTCCATGTCCGGCATCACCAGCCCCTTATTAATATAGAGTCGCGCCTCGTCCTTACGGCCCATGTCTGCGTAAATCCTTCCCAATTCGATGTAATGCATCAATCGGTTCGGATTTAGCTCCATCGCCTTCTGCATCGCGTGCTCCGCATCCGGCAACGAGCCTGTTGGAAGCGCGCCGTATAACATTCCGGCGAGCGCGCGTTTGACCTTGTTCACTTCCGCTAACACGCGATTCCAGCGGCCAAGAATGTGCCATGCCGTATCGTTGTTGGGGTCGAGCGCGAGCGCCTTGTCCACTGATTCCTTGATTCGCGGAGAAGCGTTGACCTGCTCTTTGGCGGACATATAGGGCAGCATTTTGCCCAGCGTGATCGCCAGGTCGAGCTGCGCCTCTGCATCATACGGTCCGCACGCACCGGCGCGCTTTGAGTAGTCCATCGCGATATAACCAAGCCGCAGTTTTTCCTCCTTTGTCGGCGCGTCCGCCATAAGATGGCGATATTGCCGCGCAATCGGGACAAGGATGTGGGGATTGTGCGGATCCAGCTTTTCAGCCGGAAGATAAAAACTCAGTGCTTCCTTCGCGTCCAATTTTCGATCAAAAACTGCCCCCTGCTCGACGAGCTCATCCGCCGACTCAGCGGGAAGGACCTTTGCCCGCAGAACAACCGGCGTCGCGAGGAGCGCGAGGATGAGAAAGGCGAATGCGGATCTCATGAAGAAAAGCTAGTAAGAGTAAACCCGGTCGCGACTTATCGCATCTCGCCTTTTTCACTCGGCCGCACATAAAATATCCGAACGCCTGCTGGTTTAGACAAAGAGAAGGATGAGATCGACGACGACATAACGATTAAACGCGCTTCGGCGGCTTTTTAGCGTGCGATGCGTCGGCAGAGGCAGTCGATTGGAAAATGCGTGTAAATCGTTTAACGACTTTTTACCGCGTCTTCGACTAGCCGACCGGCATTGAGCAGGCCCGCCTCGGCCAGCGGCGGCCCGATCAATTGCAGGCTCGTGACGGGAATCTTCGCGTCGTGCAGCGGTACCGGGATCGCCAACGCCGGGTTGCCCGCAAAATTCACCGCCACCGTATTTTGCAGCTGAAGGACCAGCGCTTCGAGGATGCCCAGTCTCAAGTTGAGAAGCGGAAGTCCCGGCGGCGTCTTTTGAAGTGTCGGCAAAGCGATGAAGTCCACCTTCTCGAAAACTTTACTCAGCGTCCGCTGCCACGCACCCCGTCGGGCCAATGCGCTGCGGTAACCCGTGGTATAGGTTACCTGACCGAGTCGAATTACAGACTGGGTTCGAGCTGTCACAGTGAACTGAAATCGTTCGTCGCTGATCCATGCACCCGCTGAGGCAACGGTCGTGCCGTCCTTCTTCGCTTGCTCAAATTTGTCGCTTACGCTTTCGTCCAGCTCGACGACTTGGAATCCCGTTTTGGCGAGCGCGTCGTCGATGGCCTGATCGATTTTTTGATCGGTCCCTTTTAGTTTGAGGCGTCCGACCCGGATGCTTCGCGCGGTAGGCTTTGCCGCCTTCGCGGCCGCATACTTCGCCTCAAACCCACCTTGAAGGAGGTCCATCCCTTGAACGGTGTGAGCGATGTCCTTCCCCATCGGGCCCACGGTGTCGAGATGCTTAGGCTCAACCGGATAAGCACCTTCGATCGGGATTAAACCGAACGTCGTCTTCAAGCCAACGATACCGCAACAAGCGGCCGGCACACGGTTCGAGCCAGCCGTGTCCGTGCCGAAAGCCACGTCCGCCGCTCCGGACGCCAATGCGACCGCATTCCCAGAGGAGGATCCGCCCGGAATCAGATTTCGCTTCAACGGATTTACGGCCGTCCCGAAATATTCATTCATGCCGGACGGCGAGACGGCGAATTCGCTCATATTGGTTTTGCCAACGATTTGCACATTGCGCGCGCGCGCGATCGCCAGACACGGGGCGTCCTCTTCCGCGGGCTTGTGGGTTACGGAAAAGATCTCCGAACCGGCGGTTGTAACTACGCCCTTCATATCAATGTTATCCTTAACTGCGAGCCTTAGTCCCTTGCTGTTTGGATCCGGTGGCCAGTAGTCAATGAAAGCACGATTGCCGGAGAGCTTGTTGGGACGAGGCAAAAACGAGCATCCGTTGCATAGGACGAGCGAAGCCAGCGCAACCGGTAACCATTTAAAGCCAGCGGGGCCGGAGTGTCTCATGCGCGCAACGCTGGATGTCTGCGCGTTTTTTGCAAGCACGACTGCCAAAAAGCAAGGTCGGTGGTTGCGGCGCGCAGCGGACGGTGCCCGGCGCGGATCCCTAACAAGTGAGACATTAGCCAAATCGGACGCCAGGCGAGATCTCTGACTCAGTGTTATCGGTGATAAGCGGACGCGTTTTTCACCGGATCATAAGGTACATCACCGTTTCGCGTCGGCGCATAAACAAAGCCGTACCGGTCATTTTTCACGTCCACCGGCTCGAGAAGCAGGTGCTTGTAACGCGCCTTCCCAGTGTACTCGATCAGCACTCGTGCTGTTCCATTGAAGCCCCACATGTTGAATCCCGTCCCGAACAACCCGCCGTTGGGATAAAGCTCGTCCAAGCCGGCCATGGCATGAAAACAATTGATAGCGACTTTGTTTTTTCGATCGAGGCGATCGTCGGCGCGATATTTAATGGTTCCTCCGTCGAGCAATTGTTTGCGCTTCACTCCGAGATCAAACCCCACTTCGTTGATCTCATAGGGTCCCCACATGGCGACCGCATTCTTTGCATCCACGGCAAGCTTCATCGTTTCCGCGAGCGTAAAGTTTCGGCCGGGCGATACAGGACAGTTATTCTTCTGTGGAATAAGGCGGCTGCCCGCGCCGTCAAAGACGCACAGATGGGGATTGCTCATGAAATCGTGCGGCAGCCAGCTGATGGTGAAGGCTTCAAATTCCCGATTCTTGTACTTTTGCGTTTTGAGGCCAGGCGTCAGTGTGGGCTGCTTGTTATCCGCCAGCACTCGGATGACAGAGATAAACGAGTGCGAATGTTCCGGGTGGTTCCCGCGGTCTTCGTAAGCAAAAGGAATGATGAAATAGCGATCGCGCGTATTATTGCCCTCACCAAGGCGGGCCGAGACTTTGGCTTTGATACGATCTACGATCTGGGTGTATAGCGGCGCGTCGTAGTTTGAAAAATCGACATCCCGCTGGGGCGAGCCTGCCTGCGCGACTATTGGCAAACCAAGAAGCAAGAAGAAGGTTCTAAAAGACATATCGACGAATTACCAGGAAACGACTCCGATTGGAAGTCCCGAGTAGCGTGCGGGTCTCGCCCGCCAAGTCGGGCATCCTGCCCGACTGAACTTGCCAACCCCCGACATTGCATCTTCAGAAGCGCACCTATCCCGCTACTCCGAGCGAAGCACAACAGAATTCTTGCACAAAACCCGCAAACATTCGCTTTTCGACACCCTTTCGGACCCGAAATCCGTCGTGTCCGTGTGCAAGAATTTGTGCAAGAGTGATCTCATTTCTGCTCGCCCTCTGATATTCAGCAAGAATTCGTGAATTTGGGCAATTTACCCAGGTAAATTGGGTTCGATTTGATCGGCTGTGCAAAGCGCAGAAATCGCTAAAACCGCAATTTTAAGTCCGTTGCGGGTGCGAGGCCTTGAGTTCAACCTTTGATTCAAAGTCGTTCGCCACTGAGACGATTTGGCGGCCGAGCTACGAAAATTGGTGTCAGACATTAGTTCGGGTGAGCCAGGAGCAGTAATAAGGTTTTTGCTCGGTTTTCGCTACGGGGCTTATTCCCGTACGCGCTGCCATCGGAATCGAGCAGCTTACCGAGCGAGCGCGTCATCGCATGGTGACGCCAGTCGATGGAGCAAAGGAACTGGGAGCGCAATAATGCCGTCGGCCGCAAAGACTATATCGAAGCCGGGCGGAAGCGAGGTTAAGAATCACCCCAATTCGGCAAGGCGACAGAACCAGCACTAAAACCCGGGCGCGACAGAGATGTTCGGCCTTTAAGACGGCCGCGATGCGCTGACAGGGCCGTACTTGAAATTTACGGCCCGTTACGGGCTAGTGTGGATGAGTTGAGCTTGACCGCTGATCGTGACTTTGTTTCCGATAACTTCGCCGGTCGTAACCGACTGACCACTGAGGGCTACATTCCGGTAATTGGCCAGCAAAATTCCTTTCAATTGCGCGCTTCCTGTAACGGTCGCGTCGCACCGGTTCCGAGGACGTTATAAATAATGTTGGCAGGCGAGACTCCCGTACGCGCTGCGAGGATTAAAGCCTGCCTGTCCCCATCGTCACCCCAATCGGGAAAATGGCGCAGTTGCGCAATTAGGACAAATGGTGAACTAGCCGGTGTCCTGGAGAAATTTTGCCTGGTGGCGCCCGGTAAACCTGGACTACTTCCTTATCGTCGCCGCCGTGCCCGTTAGTCGCTCCACCCTAGTCATCATCACTTAATGGCCATGACCCCCATCATCATCGTCGTCATCTTTACTGACCTTTTTTGGCTTCTTGACCTTACCGCCTCCGCTCACAACGACTTTGTTGGCGATCACCTGTCCGTTCACCAGCGTATTAGCGCCACTTATCGTAAGTGTCCTCTGCGCGGAGGAGGCCGAGTTATAAGCGAGCAATGTTCCGTTAAAGAGCGAGTCGCCCCCAATTGAGAAAGTTCCGCTTGGGCCTCTGATGTTGAACAGCACATCCGAAAAAGTCAGACCGCCGCTCAACACAATCTTGGAACCATTATTAAGACTGAAGTTATTCGAGACATTAATGACGAACGCCGATCCCGCCGCGCCGTTAAGGGTGAGAGTTGAGTGATTATTGAGTGTAAAATTGCCGAGCTTCATCACGTACTTACCGCTGAAGGGGTTGTTATTGAACGTCATGTTGCCGCCGTTTAGAGTGATGTTTGCCGGCGAGCCCGATGTTGCAGTAAGCGCGGCCGCGTTGTTCGACACGTTCTTAAGCGCGGCGATAGCGCTGACCGCGGCAGAGTCGAGGGCGCTACTGGAAAAGCGGCTTCCTCCGATCACTCCATTACCTGTCCGGCTCTCCGTAGAGGTCGTGCGCTCATAGCGATCGCCGCTGACCGAGCCGTAGCCTGACACGCTGAGCTTGCTGTAGGCGCCAGCTAACGCGATATCGCCGTCGACTTGGAAGCCCGAGACCGCTGTGGGGGACGAGACATCGATGGCCGTAAAGGGCGAACCCGATGTTCCGCTTCCATATGTGAAAATGGCCCACTGATGTGTTCTTCCAGCATCGGCAAGGTCGAGACCAAATTTTTGATAAAAGCCATCGTCGGCGCGGACGCTGCAAAACTCAACTGCGGAGAGGAAGGCAAACGCCAACAGCGCTCTTTTTGTGATCAGCAACGAAAATGATTTCATGGTTGGTTGAAACAGCGACATTTAAATCGCAATTCGCCGAGAATATGAAATTTCGTGAAGCTTTACAAGACTTATTTAGGGGGATTTTCGCGATAGCCAGATCAAGCTTAATATTCCGGTTTACGTAGGAAACAACCTCCGTCACCACATATGGAAGGCCAGAGAAGCGAAAAAATCACCCCAGCCTGTTATGCGGCGGTGATTCTCACAGTTTTGGCGCCGCTCCTCGGCGGTTCGACTAGACTTTGGGCGCAGGCAGTCATCGCTGCATGTGTCGGCGCGGTTTTCCTGCTGTTTCCCCCCGGAAAATCGCTCGGGTTAGTTCCAAACCTTGCGTCTGTGATGCTCCTTCTACTTGCAGGCGCGGCCTTTCTCCCCGCCGGCTGGTTTTCTACACCTGAATTTCGCAGTGAACTTGGCAAAATCGGCGTGCCATTGCCGACCACAGTGTCGGCGCAACCCTGGCTTACCCTCGAATCTTCTTTGCTTTTTTTTCTGTGCTTATCGTGGGCCTACTATCTCCTGTCAGCGGATTGGAGTCTGCCGGAGCGGCGCCGGTCATGGTTTCTGATCGGCAGCGCGATCACTGCCCTCGCTGCCATGCTTACCGTCTCGTTCGTGTTAGGAAAACGCATCCCATTCTGGCCGAATGCGGAGGAGTTTGGTTTTTTCCCGAATCGCAATCACACCAGCAACGTTTTGGGCTTGGGCGGCATTTTGGTTTATGCCATGGCGCTCGATGGATTCAAAGAACGGCGAACAACCTGGTGGATCTGGCTTGGTGCGCTTGCTCTCATTTGTTGGGCGCTAATTGAAAATTTCTCGCGAGCAGGCATCGTCCTCATCCTGGCGGGCGCTCTAGCATGGCACCTTAGCTGGCTAATCATGTCCCGGAATCGGCGGCGTCCGTTTATCGCGTCGGGGATGATCATTCTTCTGCTTGCTCTTTTTGCCTGGGATGGAGGAAAGACGGCGATGAGGTTTGGCCGTGAAACTGCCAATTTCTTTTTTCCCTCTCAAAATGTGCGTCTCCTAATCTATCGCGATGCTATAAACCTATCCCTCAGAGGGCCAATAGTTGGAATCGGCTTGGGAAATTTCTCTCCCGTCTTTACCACGAAGCGGCACGATTTCCTCGATATAAGTATCGCTGGCCATCCCGAGAGTGATTGGCTCTTGAGCGCAGTCGAACTTGGCTGGCTCGCTCCGCTGTTGATTGGGGTGCTGTTTGGTTGGTGGGCGAGGCGTTGTTTCATGTTCGAACGCGGCACGTTGCGTCTAATGCGCCTGGCCGCGTTTATCGCCGTGAGTGGTTTTGCGCTACACGCTTTTTTTGATGTTCCTGGACACCGAATAGGGGCGCTTTGGCCGGCACTTTTCCTTGCCGGCACCGCGCTTCATCCCAAAATCGGGTATCATCAGTCGCAGGCCACTTCGATCGTATTTCGACTTCTCGGAATATTTTTTATCGCGGTCGGGATCTGGTGGTTTACCTCGACTCTGGGAATCAAAGTTTTACCTACAACAGCGAGCTTGACGCGGTCATTTGACGAGATCGAAAGCGCCAGAGCAAAGGAGGATTATCAAACGATGTCGGAGCGCGCGTCGAAAACTCTCGAAATCGCGCCCCTGAACTGGGAACTGTATTTTAAGCGCGGGTTTGCCGAGGCCGCAATGCATCACCCCCGTTCGGAAACGCTGCGGGACTTTGCGGCGGCCCGTTATCTCTTGCCGAATTGGCCGGAACTTTACCTTAAAGAAGGCGTAGTCTGGCTCGATTTCGACCAGCCTGATCTTGCTTTTGATATTTGGGAAGAAGGCATGCGCCGCCTGCCGCAGAATGCTGTGGCTATCTACTCCGATGTCTTCGGCGCCATTCGGGGCGACGCGGATTTGCGACATCGCTGGCGGGAATTAGCGGACGGGAACAAGAAATGTTTGCTGGTGTTTCTCCAAAACGCGGCGCCGTTTGAATTTCAGATCGAGCTGCAACAACTGCTGGCCGAAGATCAATCCCGAAATGATCTGGGCTCGCGAAGCTTTCCGGAGTTGTCATCGTTCACGCCTGCGGAATTGGAGGTCCTCTTCTCGGTTTGGTATGAAAAGGGGGACAAACTTTGGCTCGCCCAAACTTTGAAGGAACATCCCGAATGGAAAAAAATCGCCTGGCGACAATTGGCGCGCGTTTACGCGGATTATCAGGACTACCGGCAAGCTTTCGAGACGGCGGACCAGTTCCTCCCGCAGATAGATAACGCAGAAAGCTCATCGCCGAGCGAGTCCCTGGTCGAGCTGGCGTTGCGATTTCGAAACAACCCGACCGATCCCAGCGCTGGTGAAGCGCTCGCGCTCGCGCTCGCGCAAGAGGGCAAGATCGATGGTGCGCTATCCACGCTGCGAGCGGTGCGCGATCTGCCTGGCAGCCCGAAATATTTGCCCGCGCTCGAAGGGCGCTTGTGGGCAAAGAAGAAGGATTGGCCGAAGGCTTGGAACGCCGTCGCGCCGCTCCTGTCAGTGCAGGAATAATGACTCGGGGGGACGATTTGCCCCGTTCGTTTGGCAGATACCCTGCTACGTTGTCACGCGAATGTCACCTTTCCTCGGCCCCGCGCGCCATGCACTATGCCCGCGATCCCCAGCAGCGGCATTGCTCCAGTGGTATTGCGGCGCTCGATCGCGGGATCGCGTTGATTTTTACGAAAGAAAAAGCCTAACATGGCGTCGTGCCGAATTGCATCACGTGAGAACTCTAGCCTTCCAGATGTCGATCTTGTCGGCGCTGTTTATCACGAACTACTCGGCGGTTCAGCGTGCGCATGCGCAGGAGGCAGTCGGAACAATGACCCGCAACGCGCCGGCTGCCGAAACTGATCTGGGGAATTCAGCCCAAGCACCTTCCTTTCAAGCAACTCAAGCTCCTATCGACTCTTCGATTGTCGATCTCACTGGGCGCCAAGCGGCGGAGACGCCGCGACGTTTTCATTACTCATTTCAGTTAGTCGTCCGCGGCGTTTACGACGACAACATCGATCTGACCCAAACGCACAAGTCATCCGATTTTTACACCTCGATTGAGCCAACCATCTCCTTGGGACTGGGCGGGACCGGCGAAGACCAGACCAATTTTCTCGCCTTTGTTTACGCGCCTAACGTGTTTATCTTTGCCGATCATTCGAACGCCGATGCTCTCCAGCACGTGATCCATCTGGCGGGACAACGCCAGTTCGCTCGGCTCACTTTGAGCGTGGGCGAGGACATTCAAATTCTGGACAGCACCAATTTGACGTCGCTCACGGACACCACCGGCCGTCAGGCGAATATCGATGTTGGTCGAAAGACGCGCGAGAACGTTTTCGACAGCAAACTAGGCGCCTCCTACGATCTTTCCAGCAAGACGTTCCTAACGGCCAGCGCGGACTATCGCGTGTATGACTATCCTAGTTTAATCAGCTCCGAGACGGTGTCGGGCAGCCTGTTCTTTAATTATAATTACGGAGCGAAGCTCGTCGTCGGAGTGGGCGGCACCGGCGGCTATGATAGGGCGCAGTCCTCGACGCCGGATCAGTATTTCGAACAGGGAAATCTGCGCCTGAGTTATCAAGCGACTGGTAAAATAAGCTTCTCCGCGACGGGAGGCATCGAGGTTCGCGAATTTGGCGGCGCCCGGGGCGAATATATCTCGCCGGTTTACACTTTGGAGGGTAGCTATTTGCCATTCGATGGAACAAGTATATCAATTACTGGTAGCCGGCAGACTCAAAACTCGGCCGTGATTTCTGGAAGCGATTTTACCTCGACAAAGATCGACTTGCGCCTGCGACAGCGTCTGCTTCAGCGAATTTTTATCGGGCTAAACGTCGGCTATGAAAACGATGATTATTTCAGCGCGACGAACGCTATTGACGTTTCGCGGACGGACAACTATTATTACTTCCAGTCGTCGATCGACGTGAATGTGACGCGTTTCTGGAGCATCGGCGTTTATTATCTTCATCGGGAGGATTCTAGCTCGCTCGAAAATTTCACATTTAGTGACAATCAATTTGGGGCGCGCACATCGCTAACATTTTGAGGTTGTGCTGGTTTCCTAAACTAATGAATAAGCGATTCATCATTCTGGCATCGGCATTCGCCCTGACGGGCGGTGCGTTGGGCCAATCTCCGGCTCCTGCGCCTGCCGACGTTTCGCGCCCGTCGGTTTCCACAGCTCCCACTTCCTCGGCCTCGGTGATCGCACCGATCAACGCCGTTAGCGCACCCACCGGGTATATTCTGAGCCCAAATGATCAGGTAGGCGTAGAAGTTTTTGGTGAGGACGACTTGCGCACGCTTGGGCGCCTGAACGCGGAAGGCAATCTAAGTGTTCCGTTGATCGGTTCCGTGCACCTCGCCGGGCTGACGCTGAGTCAAGCGTCCACGAAATTAACCGATCTTTTTGGGCGGGACTATCTTGTAAACCCAAGGGTAAACGTGATGCTGATCGGATATGCGAAACGCCGGTTCACCATGCTTGGTCAAGTGAATCGCCCGGGAAGTTACGAAATGCCGGAGGGCAGCCCGGAAGGCATCGATCTTCTGGAGGCGATTGCGGTGGCGGGAGGCTACACGCGGATTGCCGCGCCGGAACGCATCAGTGTCCGTCGGGGAAACCAACTATTACGCGTCAACGCGAAACGGCTCGCGCGAGGCGACCGCGAAAACTTCACCGTGCTGCCAGGAGACACAGTAACAGTCGCCGAAAGTCTTTTCTGAAACTCCCTGTAAAATTTCTGGAATCCAGTAGATTGAACCTCCCGCTCCATATTTGATGATCGCTCCCAAAACCGAACAGGGCACAGCAAGCAACAACGGTCCCACCTCGCCGGCCGTTCATCCTGCGATTGACGCAATGATGGAACCGCAGCGCGGTTTTAACCTTCGTCAGTTCTGGCACAGTCTGCTCGAACGCATCTGGATTGTCGCTCTGTGCGTCCTGGCGGGTCTGTTCATTGCATTGGGATATCTGGGCCGAACGCCGAATACCTATCAAGCGCACACCGTTCTCGAGGTTGAGTTTCAGGAGCCCTCGTTCATACCCGGAGAGGACGCTCCGATGCGAATGCGCTCGTTGTTCCTGGCCAGCCAGGATGCGCTTCGCACCATTGAGCAGAATCTAACTAACCGGGCCATGCTCGCGCGTGTGATTCGCGCTGAGGGTTTGGCCGAGGATGGCGGCAGCGCACTTCTGGGCAGGGACATGAATAGCGGCGATACGACGAAAACTTCGCCAGCGCCATCGGCCCAGCCAAAGAGTTTGCGGGGCCAGCCGAATTTTATAGCCGGCATGGCTTTTACACCGATGGAAGAAGCGCTGGCTGGATCTCTTTCCAAGATGGTAAAAGCGTCTATTCGCCGTGGCACCCGCTTGATCGATCTTTACGTCACCAACCGTGACCCGGTGATGGCGCAACGGCTGGCGGAAGCGGTCGGCCGGGAATACATCCGCAATTCCATTGAACGCCGCGCTTCATTTAGTCAGGAGGCGCTTCGCTATTTGGTTGAAGAAGAAGAGCGCTTAAAAGGGAACCTACAGAAGAGCGAAGCGGCCGTCGCAGAATACAAAGCGAAAACGCCCGATGCGCTTCAGCTTGGCGGTGGCGCAGTTGCCACCGGCAGCCAAACCGGCTCTGGTGCGGGCGCCGGCGGAACGCGCGGCGGCATCGTGGAAGACAAACTTCAGGAATTGAACAGCAAGCTCACCGCTACAAAAACGGATCGCCTCCGGCTTGAAGGCGAGTTGAAGCAGATCGACCAAGCGGGCGACGATCTGGACGCGTTGCTCTCGGTACCGAGCATTTCGGCCGCGGTGCTGGTTAACGAAGCACGGCACAATGTGACGCAGGTGGAAGCGGAGATCGCAACCCTGGCGCTGCGTTACAAAGAGAAGCACCCGAAGATGATGGCCGCGCATGCTGCCTTGCGCGAAGCGCAAGAAAAGCTCCGCCAGGCAGTCGACCGCGCAATCGGCCACTCTTCGCAATGCGATCGAGCAATCAAAAGCGACTGAAGTTAATTTCCAGGATGCGATTCATGACCAGGAAGGGACCGCCGTCGCTTTGAATAAGGCGGCGATTGGTTACCAGGAGTTGGCGCGGCAGGCTGAAACGGACCGTGCTTTGTACGAAAGTGTCTTGAAACAGATCAAAGAGACGGACCTGACGAAAGATGTGAAGGCAAACGCCGTCAGCATTTCCGAGCACGCGGTCCTTCCGCACCAACCGGTCAATCCCATTCCCTCCAAAACAATCATGTTGGGTTTGCTCGCCGGCCTGGCTGCGGGACTGGCTTTTGTGTTTGGAGCAGACGCATTAGACCGATCGGTCAAAACGGTCGATCAAGCGGAAGCTACGCTCGGCTTGCCGGTTCTTGCCGCGATCCCTGAAACAAAAACGAGCGAAGCAAAGCAGCGGGGCATCAAAAAAGCCACCCCGCGCGGCGCGACCAAATATCGACTGGTGGATGAAGCGCCAGGCGGGCCGATTGCGGAAAGCTTTAGAAATTTGCGCGCGGCACTTTCATTGCTCGGCCCGGCGACTGATCGCAAGGTGTTTCTTTTTACGAGCGCCTTGCCTAACGAGGGAAAAAGTTTCACCAGCGTGAACTACGCGCTTGCCCTCGCCCAGCAGGGCCACCGAGTGTTGCTGGTTGATGGCGATTTGCGCCGGCCTAACATTCACAAAGTTTTTCGGAACGAAAGCAAATCGAAGGAGGATTCAACCGGGGTCGTAGATTATCTCGTCGGCGCGGTCACGCTGAAGGATGCGGCGCGGCTAGTTGCCACGGTGGATACAGAGCCTCTCGGTACACGCTCCTCGTCTCGACACCCCCAACAGCTGGCCAGCTTTTCATTTTGGCTGGCGGCCAGCGCGCGCCGAACCCGGCGGAACTTTTGGGCGGCGATTGCTTCAAACATCTCACGGCTGAGGCCTCATCGATGTTTGATCGGGTGATTATCGATAGCGCGCCAATCCTCGCCGTCAGTGATACGCTCTTGATGGCTAGTCACGTCCAAACGATTTGCATGGTCGTTAGAGCAAGCAAGACCCCACGCAACGCAATTCATCGCGCGCTGACCTTACTCAGTGCCGCCAACAACCGGCCCGCCGGACTGGTGCTTAATCGTCTCCCGCGACGCCGCGGTGCGGGGTATTACTACTACTACGCCTCTCACGGGTACGGCGACGGCGTCGGTTCCTATAGCGGCGAGTATGGCCGCCAGGTGCGCTCCTCGACGGCTCCCGCTGGTCGATCGGAGAATGGGGCGGGCTGAGCGGCAGCTCAGCTCAGAACGTCGGAGGGTCAGACGTCGGACATCAGACATCAGAGGATCGTTCGCGCGCATCCGATTCGTTGATGAGGAACGATTCGACCTTTCTCATCATCGTGCCGAGCATTCTGCCGATCTCCTCACAATCAAAGGAAAGCTTTCGATGTTGTTCGGAAGAGACGTACCTGCAATCCCTCGCGAAATCGAGAGATGAATCGGTTTCGCTATTCTCACCATCGCAGTCGCTGAGTTTGCTTAGAAAATGAGCTTCGTATCGCCGCTTCGCCCACGCTTCGCGAAGATTCAAGCAGACCGAACGAGACGAACGTCGAATCTGACTCGTCAGAGCGTATTTCTCTTCGTCCGGAAAAGCCTTTGTCAGATTGAAGATCTCCATCGCAAGTTTATATGCTCGCTTGTAAACGTTCAGATCTTTCGCCGATTGAATCCGAATCGTTTCTACCGTGTGACGCCTGGTTTCTGCCATCTTGGCACACTAACGGCGGTTCAGCTGTGGACTCAATAGGAAAGGCTGAGATCTGCGAGCTGACTTCGGACGTTTGATGTCTGATGTCCGACCTCTGCCACGATGCTATTTGGCAAAGGCTATCTACCTTTGCCAAATAGCATCGTGTGCACCGTCTTGAGCACGATCATGGCATCGAGCTTGAGCGAATAATGGCGGATGTAATAAAGATCGTACTGAAGCTTCGCCATCGCGTCTTCCTCACTTTCGCCGTAGGGATAATTGACCTGCGCCCAACCCGTGATACCCGGCTTGACCAGATGACGGAAATGATAAAACGGAATCTTTTTTTCGTACCGCTCCGTGCACTTTATCCACTCGGCGCGGGGACCGATCAGGCTCATGGTGCCTGTCAATACATTCCAAAGCTGCGGCAGTTCATCAAGACGCAGCTTTCGCAGCCAGCGACCAACCCTCGTCACGCGGGGGTCGCTTGGCCTCGTGTAAATGTCATCGTCCTCATCGAAACGTATCTGCATCGTGCGGAACTTGTAGGCGGTAAACACGTGACCCTCGCGGCCAACACGAATCTGCCGGAAAATCGCCGGCCGTCCGCTCGTTAGCCAAATCAGACAGGCGAGCAGAACGATTAACGGAGAACAGATCACAAGTAAGAAAGCGGAAGTGAAAAGATCAAGCAACCGTTTCAAATAATGATAAGGCGAGATCCGTGCCAGCTGAAAACCGCTCTGGAGCGGCCAGACCGGGTCGATCGCCTCCACCGGCACATAACGCCACTGCGCCTCGTAAAATGATTCGAGCGTATAAACCCGCGCGCTCTGAAATTGGATCCGGATGAGGTGCGCCAGTAATTCGGGGCTGAGCCGTTCCACGCGTTCGGCCACAACCACGCCCGTATAACTTCGGTCCAGCCGGGAAAGTTTGGCGTCGACTCCGCCTTGAACAATTGGTGTTCCGTCGCCGTTGAGTGTCGATCCAACGCGGGCTGGGTCGTTGTCCACGAATTCAAGGCGTTGTTCGTTGGGCGATTGTTTGTACCTCTCATAAAATTGCGCGGCCAATCTGCCAGCGCCGATCACCAGAAACGCACGATTAGCGGAAGCAGCCGCCACTTTCTTTCGAAGCGCGCGCCGATAAAGAAGCGACACAGGCGTAAATAGAACGAAGCTTACCAGCACCGCGGCTCGGCTCGGTTTCATCGCTTGATCGAAAGTTGCGGCGCCATAGAGCACCAACGAACTAATCCCCAGCGCCGCAGCCATCGCGAGAATGTGCTCGGCCGTGTAGGTCAGACCTCGCATCTCGCTCCGGTGATTGTATCCGCCGATAATGAAAAGCGCCTGGACGATTACCGCCAGTTGGATGATGTCGATCGCAGCAAACTCAAACGTGCTGGAGAAAAACGCATCGTGACGGATGAGACTGACGGACGTATAGATTCCAGCCCAGCAAACAATGTCGCAGAAAAGAATGATCAGAGCGGGCGCCCACTCTTCCTGCGCTACTTTGCGAAAGGGATGAATCCAGCGGGAGGTTTCCGGCGGCGCTGCGGTCGGACCTCTGATTTTGGATTCGCCAACGGGCGGACTCGCCGTGGCAAAACTCTGACCTTTGGCCCCGTCGGTCCTGTGCACTTCCGCGGCCACAACTTTCTTTGAGATCGCACCCGTTTCCATTCGCCGTCTATGGACTTAGACAGAAATATTATTATACGCCAACAACCATTCTTCTGTCTACTTTGTCTAAAAGCACTTGCTTACAGCGATTTGCACGCCATGGGCCGCACCAAGCCCGGAACTGATTCCGTTTTTTGCGAGAAAGCTTTCCAATGCAAACAAGCACCAACAACGGTACCAACTCTTCAATCGAATAGGCGTTTTGCGCTCAATTCGGCGGAAGACATCGCTCCATTCGCCCGTGATCCATTCCTTGAACGGAAAAGCAAAGCCCTGCTTCGGCCGGTTGCGGACCCATTCGGGAATCTCTGGGACTGCGTCGAGTAGAAGCCGTTTACCCGGACTTAGTCGAATGTGTGTCGGAATGCGTTCGACCGCTTCGAGCAACCTGATGTCAACATATGGAACGCGCAATTCCAGGCTCCACGCCATGCTCATCACGTCACTGTCGCGCAAAAGCTGATTTCGCATATAGCGGGTGAGTTCGAGATAACTCACTTCGTCCTCGAGAGTCGGCTGATGCGGCACATGAAAGTCCAGCCGCGACTCACTACCGTTTCGCTCGGCAAAACCGTACCGTGACAGCAAAAGCTCGACCTCGCCCGGAGTGAAGATTCCGCGCATCGTCCAGTAGGCGGCGGCTGAGGTCGGCGTCTCGGTGAGGAATTGCCCGAGGCGGTTTATGCGAGTCGACCCGAGGCGCGTTTGCAAAGCTTTCCCGACCGTGCCGCGCAAGATCGACAGGGTATTCAGCGATTGGCTCGTTCGTACCATTCGGGGAATTATTTGAAACGAATGGTACCCGCCAAAAACTTCGTCTCCACCAAGGCCCGACAGCACCACTTTCAGCCCGCGATCATGCGCCAGCTTCGACACACAAAAGGTGTTAAAGCCATCAATGCTCGGCTGGTCGGAATGCGCCAGGAAATTGGCCAGCAACCCCTTGGCCGTCGTTGACTCGAGTCTCCAATCCGCATGTCGCGTCCCGAAATGGGTGGCCGTCCGCGCCGCCACATCTCCTTCGTTGAAGCGTGGATCATCAAACGAAATGCAAAATGTGCGGAGATCGCTGCGTTCGATTTGCGATGCCAACGCGACGATCGCCGTGGAATCGATGCCGCCGCTGAGAAAAACTCCTACTGGCACATCGCTCACCAGGTGACGCTTGACCGATTGCGTTAATGAATGCCGCACGGTCCGGACAGCTTCCTCTGGTCCGCCTAATTCGTCCCCAAATTGGACATCCCAGAATTTCGCGATTCGGCTGGCGCGGCCCCGCCAAATCAGCCAGTGGCCGGCCGGAAGAGCCATTATGTTTTCGACGAGAGTCACCGGTTCCGGCACGGCGCCAAACAGGAGGTATCCCGAGACCGCTTCACGCGACAAACGCAACGGCACCAATCCTGTCTGCAACAGGGTTCGGACCTCGGAACCGAATAGCAGCGTTCCGTTGTGCTCGTAATAGTACAGTTGCTTGATCCCGAGGGGCCCACGCGCCAGAAAACATGACTGCTCCTGTTCATCCCAAATCGCGATCGCAAACATCCCTTCGAACTCGCGCACGCATTCCGGACCATAGCGCGCGTACATCTTGAGAATCACTTCTGTATCCGAATGCGACTTGAAGGTTTCACCTTCAGCCTCAAGCTCTTTCCTTAGGATACCGAAGTTGTAGATCTCGCCGTTAAAAGTGATGTGGTAACGTCCGTCCGGCGTGGACATCGGCTGATGGCCGGCCGCGCTAAGATCAAGAATCGATAACCGCGTGTTGACCAGGCCGGTGTTGGCATTGCGCGAAATAAATATGCCACGATCGTCCGGACCGCGATGATGCATTTGCCTCTGCATTGCAAGGAGCACGCGCTCGAGCTCGTCCCGAGACAGCTTGCTATTAAGAATTCCAGCTATGCCGCACATGGGCGCGCGCTTCAGCGCGGGTTATTGGTTATCAGTTATTGGTTATCAGTTATTGGGCGTTGAGCGCTTCGCTCGCGACTTTCGGAGTTCGACGCTCAGCGTTCGATGTTTTTTCTTTGTTCTTTCCCAATAACCATTAACTGATAACCCGTCGCTGTGCGACCGTCCACTAACTGAAACCCGTTAACTATGAACACGGAACCAGCGGTTTCAACACTTCCGCAAGCCGGTGCTTAAACCGCTGATACCCGTACGCCTCGATCACTTCACGCCGCAGCCTCTCCGGCTCAAACACAATCTCCGGTATCATGATAGTCCGCTCTCTCTGAGCAACCTCCGGCCCCGTAAGGGCTATTGGACGTTGGGCGTTGCGCGTTGGGCGCTCGCCACGACGTAGCCCGTCCACGGCGGAGGCGGGTTGCACGTTTTCGTCGGTGTTGGCTGTCCTTAGCGCTCGTTCGTCTTCTACTTCCTCTTTTCTACCTTTCACTTTCCTTGCAAGCACTCCCATGATCGCTTGAGCGACCTGCTTCGGATTATCCGGATCAACCAGCACCCCGAGTTTGCCGCCTAAAAGCGCGTCTACCGAGCCATCCTTGTTCCCCGCGATTACCGGCTTGCCGCAACTTAAAGCTTCGAGAAAGACAATGCCGAATCCTTCGCCTTTGCTCGGCATAGCAAAAGCGTCGCAAAGATTATAGTGCGCGCAAAGTTCGTGTTCGGGAATATGTCCGGCAAAGATTACGTTTTGTCGTAGCCCGAGCTTGGCCGTCACTTCAACAAGTCGCTCCCAATCTGATCCTCGCCCGGCAAGGATATATCGGATGCTCGGAAACGCGCGACGTACATCGATGAGGCTAGCTATTACCTTATCGTATCCTTTGTACTGCTCCGACCTTTCAAGTCTCGCTAACGTGAAGATTACAGGAAAATCCAAATTAATGCCGTATCGCTTGAGCAGAAAACGTGGTTTGCAAACAGGCACGAACTCATCCGAATCAAAGGTATCTGGCAAAAGCGCGATACGATCGATCGGAAGCCCGAGTATGTCGGACATTCGTTCGCGAGTGAAATTACTAACAGCGAGAAGCTGTGTAGCGGAACGCAGTGCCAGATAAATCGAACGCTTTGGCTTCTGCCAAACCTCAACGCCATGTGCGACGGCTATGAACGGAATGTCTAATAACTTCTGCAACCAGTGCGCGACAGGAGCGAAGTTTACATGTGCTACGACGATGAGGTCCGGCCGCTCGCGATACGCGTTTCTGAGAAGCATCCACGTGAAGGCCGCAGTGCGCTGCCATGGCAGCCAGGTTCCGACCGACTGAAACGTCGCAATGCTCCGGTAGGCAGCTTTCGGTACCGAGGTGTCGTTTTTAATAAACACCCGCAGCTTCGCGGATGGACAACAATCACGAAGTCCGCGAACAAGAAACCGCGAGAAAGTTTGGATTCCTCCCGTCGCGCCCGCGAAATCTGGCACCCAGATGTGGATGTTCATGGAAGTCGGAAGTCAGAAGTCAGAGGTCAAGGTTTTTATCTTACCTAAAACAAATAACTATTAACCATTAACTGTTGATTTTCGACATTGGTTATCAGTTATCAGTTGACCTCCGAACACTGTCATCGCTCCGCGCCGTAGGCGACGCGTCAGAGGCTGACCTCTGGTTTGCTGCCCGCTCCTCTTCATTGAACGTTGGATGTTGGACGTTGAGAGTTGGACGTTTCCTTCACTCCCCTTTCCATCTCCTATCTTCCAACTTCTCTCGTTCGATCAGCAGTCGACTCGAGAGAAGGAGTTCCGCGATGGTCCGTTGATACACATAAAACCATCCGGGCCAGCCGTCGAGGATCAGTCCGCGCGCGAAAAGAAGATACAAAAACATTGCCGGCGCAGCGAAGAAGATTTTCCGGCGCAGCCGATCTTGAAAGTTCAGTTGCTCGACTGGAGTCGAAAGCAAATGCTGCGATTCAAGCTTTGCGTATCGATCCTGCGACTGAAGCCAATGACTCATCGATTTGCGATCGTCATAATCGATTTTGCCAAAGAGTTTCTCGATCTTCCCATCAACAATTACCCGATGGCCGTGACCTTCGTCGCGATACTTTGCGAGTCTGCGCCGATACAGAACAGTTCGCGGCGGATAGACGCTGCTGCGCAACGGATGACCGAAGATGCAGTAACGAAATTCCGCGGAATAGCCAACTACGTCAGCAGGCGGATCAAGCGCCTGAATTTCGGAGATCAACTCCGGCGTTAAAACATAATCGGCATCTATCGATAAGGCCCACTCCGTTTGAACTTGGGTTAGCCCGAAATTGCATTGGTTCGCAAATGAATCGAAGGGCCGCTCGACCACCTTGACGTTCGAATGCGCCGCCTGCGCAATCTCGAGCGTTCCATCCGTGCTCCCGCTGTCAATGATCACGGCTTCTTTCGCCCATGACAAGGCGCATAGAGTTCGCCCAATATTCTCCTTTTCGTTGAAGGTCAGAATCAGCGGTGTGATCTCGTCCTGCATGACGGAGTTATCTGTTATTGAGCGTTGAGCGTTGAGCGTTCGATGTTTGCTTTCCCGCGTCAGCTACCGCCCGATAGCACTCCTCCAGCTGCCTCCCCACTGCTTCCAGAGAAAGATAATCCCTTGCGAATTGCCGGGCCGCTTGCCCGAGCGCGAATCGTTGTGCGCGGTCGGCCAACAGCTTCTTGATCGCCTCTGCCAGCTCACGCGCGTCACAAGCAGTTACAATGGCCGCATCCGCCCGTCGAGCATCTTGAGCAAGACCGACTTTATCGCTCAGAACACAAGGTTTGCCAGCGGCAAAGGCTTCCGCCGCGGCAATCCCGAAATTCTCAGAGTACGATGGAAGCACGAAGATCTCCGCTGCCGCCAGCGCCGCCGCTTTGTCCTGCCCACTGAGAAAACCAGTCCAAACCACATCAGCGTCGATCTCCGACTGTTTCGCTCGTTCGCGGAGAGCGACTTCGTAGCGTTGATCGCCACTTCCGGCGATTACGAGTGCCAGATCCGAAAGCTGACTTCGCACGAGTGCAAATGCGGAGAGCAGAAGCTCGATCCCTTTCTTGGGATCGATCCGTGAAAGAAAAAGCACGATACGTTTTCCTTTCGCTCGCGGAAATCTCGCGAAGAATTTTTCGGTATCCCCTTCCACGTCAGCGAACTCAACCGGCAATGGACTAACGAATGATGGAAGTTTCGCGACCCAACTGCCGATCTTCGCCGCCTCCAGCTTTTCCGCTTCAGTGGTGTAATGCACCGCTGCGGCGCGTGACAAGATGCGGCGTTCGATGAGCGCCAGCGAGCCTCGTTTCAGGATTGCGCGACGATTTTCCAGTCCCCAGCGATTCAGAACTCCCAACGGCCGCACGATATAGGGAACGCCTTTCGCCGCGGCGGTGAATGCCGCCGATGTGCTGGCGAACGAAAAAAGCGCATGAATATGGACGAGATCAAAATTCCTGATGTTCGCGCTCAGCCATCTGACCAGCTGCCACGAAATTTTGTAAAACTGCGTGTTTCTACGGGCAAAGACATATTCCACCCCATCGGTGCCCTGATGTCCGACGTTCTGATGTCCGATGTCTGATGTCCGATGTCTGATATCTGGCCGTCGCCAGCACCGCGACGCGATGCCCTCGCTGCGCTACCGCGCGAGCGAGCAGCGGCACCGCTACACTTGGCCCGCCCTCTACCGGATCAAGGGACGGGATTACATGCAGAATTCTACAGTTTCGAGGTGGTAAATCTCCCACGCTACGGCGCCTGAGTTTCGGTTCCTGGGTTGGGCACCAACTCGCTTGGGGCACGCGCGCCCCGGAATAACTCCGCCGATAAAGTGTCGCGTTCCTCAACCGCCACCTTTCTGGCCCGTAGGGCAAACGGGATCTTAAACAGCTGCACCAGAACAATCGACGCCGCGGTAGTGGCAGCTACCTCCACCAGCGATCCACCGGGCTGAAGCAACGCGATTCCGGGCACAAACCAGATGATGAACCCGAGCGTGTCCCCATCGCGAAGCTTACGCGCGGCTCGCACGTCCACTACGCCAAGCGCGGTCCCAAAGATCAGGAACAACGCAATCACCCCGGTGGTTCCAAAGTTGACGTAGCCTTCCATCACCTGCCCAATTCCAATGCTCGTCCCCGGGGCGAAAAAGATGCCGGTGAAATATGACACGATGTCCGGACTGCCTGCCGTGACTGGTTTGGATGGCCAGATAATCCTGGGCACCAGAGAAATCAACGCCTGTCGAAATGTTTCTCCATCAGCAAAGTTAACCTCACCGCTGTCCAGCATGAAGACGGCGCGGCCAACGAGATCATTCTGATTCAACCGGCCCTCAATACGCTCAAGTTGCTCCTGGGAGGAGAAGTCAACCTTTTCAAAATTTGTGAAAGTCGTTTTGAGCCGATCGACGCGCTCAGAGAATGTCGATTCTTCGTCCCACATTTCGTCGCGAATGTCGGCGCGATCGCGCATATAGGTCATGAACGTGCAGAAGCCGAGATAGATGGTAATTGACAGGAAAAAAAGAGCAAAAATTCGCGACCGCACCTGGCAAAATAGAAACGTAACAACCACGCAGGTCGCAGCGGCTCCGTAGCCAAGGAAACCGGCGCTCACGATCGTGAAAAACGGGAGGAAGACGAGGCTCAGCGAGACTAAAACCAATTTCGTGGGCTGTCGGAAGCGCAACCCTTCCCAGGCAAACAAACACAATCCGGCGATGAACAAACCACCTCCGCAACCCGCCACCGCCCCGAAGCTCGGTACGTTCGAGAGCAAGGTTCGAAGGAACCCATATAAAAGGATTCCCGCTGCGAGCGACCACTTCGCCAGCCCTGGCGCTGCTGTCCGAGCTTCGGACATAGGAATATGCTTCGACACGATCGGGGCGAACACCAAACGCCCAAAAGCAAAACCCGTCACAGCCCAAGTAAATTGATCGAAACCCAGCTGGGTAAAGTCTGCCTCGCCGCCATGATACCAGGAGAGGGCGTGGATTAGTCCTCCCCAGAAGTGAATAAATCCAAGGCTAATAAGATATGAGAGCGAAAGGCCGGAAGAACCCCCGCCGAACCATGAAATGGCGATAACGCCGCCTAGAACGGCTACGAACCAGACTAACTCAAGCTCGAGCGACATCGATCTGCCTCCGGTTCGTTTCTTCGCTTGCCTCCGCGCAAATATCGACGAAATCCTGCGCAACGTCCGACCAGTCACGCAGCATGTAATGATTATACGTCATTTCGACCATGGTGGCGAGCTCTTCCCGATGCGTATTGCACCATTTGAGTTTGTCGATGAAAAGATCCGCGCGCCGAATTGGAAACACCCATCCATTTTCGCCCTGCCTGACTAGTTCCGGCGCGGCGCAATTAGTGGTCGCGAAAATTGGCAGCCCCGCGGCGACCGCTTGAGCAAGAACGACCGCATAGCCATCCTCAAGAGTCGGGAACAAAAAGATATCGCCCCAATCGTAATGTTGGGGCAGATCGAACTGCGACACTTTTGGAACAAACTCTATGAGCGCGCTGGCCTGATTAGCCAGACCCGCTGCTCTCGGGAGCACCGCGCCAACGAACCGAAACCTGGCGAAGTCCTGTGTTTGCCGTGCGATCTCAACCAGATCAAATGCGCCTTTGCGAAGCGAAAACGTCCCCGCGTTAAGCACTCTGAGAGGCTCGCCCTTGCGGATCCGCTCCAGCCGTTGCCTGATCTTGTCCGAATCCGGTCGAAATAAACTACTTTGCGTTCCAAGTGACAGGAGACGCACCTTGTTTCTTTTTACTCCACGGCGAACAAAACTGTCGAAAGCGAATTGAGAGAGCACGAAGATCAAGTCCGCGAGCTGGTATTCCCGCGCTTCCCTTCTTCGCATCCAGTCGCTTGGCATATACGTCTTGTTACCTGTACGCTTTTCTTCAGCACAAAGAATCTCGTATTGTTCTTCGATATGCGCTGAACCGCGAGTGAGTGTACGTAAAACCGGGTTAGGACGTGGAGCGCGAAAAACCTCTTCGCAGACGCCGCTAAAGCTATGCACGACGGCGAATTCTTCAGCCTTCAATGCGCCGGCAGCCCAGCGGGAAAACCATCGATGGATTAGCGGCTCAAAAATCGGGTGGCCGAACAACTCCCCTAGCTTATTTGCCGCCCGACTCATGATACCGTGAAGCAAATTGTTGCGAATGCGCTCTTGTGGAATTCCGAATCGGGCGGCGATATTTTTCGGGTAGTTGGTGAATACGTAAACGTCCTGTCCTGACTGAATGAGTTCGCGCACGAGATCGAAGGCGTGAAATCTGCCCTGAACAACGATCGCAATCTTCATGTGCTTGAACACATTTCAAGAATCGTTTCGAGCCGGTTACGGTAGGTATTTGCGCCCTTCGTGATACGCGAATGCGCGCGTTCGGCCATTTGTCTGGCTTCAGCTTGGTGCGCGACCAGCCATTCCGCCTTAGTAATCATCTCCGGGATATCGCGAAAATAGAGAGCACCTTCTTCGCCAAATATTTCGTTATGATCATTAGTCGCTTCTGCCAAACTCACTCCATCCATCGCAGGCACTTCGTAACTGCGCATCGCATGGCCATCGCGGTTTGCATGCCGCACGAGGCAGAGACAGACTTTCGCGCTGGCGACCGCTTTGCGCAGGGTCGCTGGGTCAGCATGGCCGCGGAACCAAGACGCCAGTTTTGAATGCTTCTGCCAGTCATGCCCATATAATATAACGCGAAGGCCTGCCTCACGTAGGGCCTCAAAGTACGGCACGCGATCCGCGTCGGCCCCTCCGGCAAACATGACATCGCTCTCCAACTGGTTTTGCTCAACGTCAGTCACTGGTTCGGGAAAGTGAACCTCCGGTGCGTAGGCGAACGGTAAGTAGTGCACCGAAGCGCACCTGAGAGAGTGCAAATCCTCCAGGTTCGCTCGGCGCGGCGAAAACACGAAGTCGTAATGCGGCAACGCTTCGAAAAACCACGCCGCCCGATGAGCGGGATTCCAAGGATCGTCGGTAAGGAAGTTGGCGCAGCGAACGTTCATCTCCCGCAGAGCAAGAATCGTCGCACGATTGATCGGTGCCAGTCCTGTGGACAACAAAATTGCCGGCTGCGTTCTTTCACATGCCTTGAGAACTTCACTGCCAAAGATGTTCAGCCGCCCCGGTCTTCGACCAAGCAGTCGCCAATTAATTGTCCTCCAGATTCTGTTTGCAGAATAGGCACGGGTAACGTCGCAAAAACTGACATCCAGATTTAATTCGCGCGCAGCATTCAAAAAATGGGCACCCACATGAAACGGAGAAGGATTCCCGACAATCGTGATGCGGCGTCGCTCCATTAGCCTAACTCCTATCGCGCGATCTCTCGGTATGCACGCGCAATTCCCTCTGCCGCGCGTGTCACTGAATAGTCCGCGACCTTGCTTCGACATGCTTGTCGCACCGCATCATTATCCTGCCATGCGAGCACCTGCTCAAGCGCCCGCGCCAACTCTTCAACTCGGTCGGTACCGAACGTCAAACCCGTTTTGCCCGTTTCGACTAAATCGGGCACACAGCCGACCGCATCCGAACAAATCGCGGGGACGCCGTGATGCAGCGCTTCGTTAACGACAAGCCCCCAAGTTTCTCCATGGCGACTCGGCAGGACAAGTACATCACTGGCATGAAAGTAAGGACTCAGATCGCGTTGATTCTTAAATCCCGCAAAGTGCGCGCGTACGGATGGCTCGCGAGCGACCGCGCTTTCGAGTTGCGTGCGAAGATCACCGTTGCCAACCACGAGCAAAAGAATGCGGGCGCGAACGTTTGCGGGCAGTTCTTTGAGGGCATTCAGCAGCAAATCAGGCGCTTTTCGTACGCTGAGTTTACCAGAAAACAGCACGACAAAATCGTCTGGCCGAATCGCCAGACTTTGTCGCGTTGGCGCCCGACTCCGTTCGCGCGCGGACTCGTCGCACCCGAATATGCTAACATCGACGCAATACGGCGAAAACACGAGCGAATTATGTTGGAATCCGAGCCGCTCAAAGTGTTGCGCTGAACGCTCACCAACATAAAGAAGTCGTGCGCAGCGGCGATAGAGGGCCCGCAGTACAACATCTCTGGCACGCGCCTTCCATCGACTTCGCGACACTGCATGATCGGTCGTTTCCCCGCGGAAGAGCAGCGGGAGACCGCTTCGAATGCCAGCAACACACGCTCCACGATAGAAGGCTGGGCTGTAACCAACAAGCATCAGGGCTGTAGGGTTAACGTCATTCAGTGCTTTGACTAGTCCGCGTGCGGAGGCCTCCCGATCATTTCGTGCACCGCCAGTTGCAACACGGGAGATGAATACGCTCCGATAACCCTCGAGTAAATTTGTGTTCCACGAAAACTTTGCTCCAAATTCTGGATCAACATGCCCCGCCACACTAAAGTCTGAGCCGTAAATCGCGGTCACACGGACTCCAAACTCCTGCTCAACTGCACGATAGACCGGTGCGTGATACTGCACCGGATGCGTTTCAATAACCGCTAACATGCGATCGGCTTGGCCAGAACACTCCCCCACACGCCATCGGGATCTGGCCATCCTCGATCGCAATGCTTAATCAATGAGCCGTCCACACGGCAGAGTTCATAGTCCGCCTCGCGGAGGATTTGTGCCACCGCCGCATCTTGCTCGGGTGTATGCAGGTCGATAATGAACAACGGCCGCGCTTCTCGTATGGTTTTCGCACTACCAGCGAGCACGGAGGCCTCCGCGCCTTCTACATCGATTTTCACTAAACGCAATTGCTGAATCCTCTCTTCAAATACCAGCGAATCGATGGTGGTAACCTGCACGGGTGTGCCGCTGGAGCCGGTCTTATCCACTGCCAGATGGCCGGTGTAAGCAGATTCCGCGGCAACGAAGCAGCCCATTCCGATCCGATCACCAACGGCGCAGCGATAGACCTTTACATTGTCACACTTGTTAGCGTCGAGATGCCACTCAAGCTCGTCTAAGGCGCGCGGCTCTGGCTCTACAGCTATGACGCGGCCACTTCGGCCAACGCACTGCGACAGGAAAAGTGTGTGTAGTCCCCAATTGGCGCCGATGTCAATGACGGTGTCGCCTTCATGGACCAAGGAGGCGAATGCCCGCTGGTGGGCCTGTTCCGGTCCTGAATACCAAGCCGACATGCCTGTGATGTCACTGACACGATACATTTTTCCGGCGAGCGGCCCAAAACGGATTTTTCTGATGCTCCCGTTAGGGAAAAACGCCTTTCGTACAATCGATTTTAAGAGCGTTTGTTTCAATGGTCGTGTTACCGCTCCGCCAGCTCAATCAGAGGTAAAAAGATGGTTCATGCCTCGAAACGGATTGGCCATAATACGGCTAAACAGCACTCCCCCTAATGGCCCCTTCAAGAAACTAGGGATTGGCTCTACGGGTAGGCTCACGGTCAAGAGGAACACAATAATAAAGGGAATGCCTCAGCGTGTCGCCAGACACGAAATGCAGCTGGCGCACGTGCGAACTAGCATATTCACAGCTTTTTTCGCGCGCACAAAATCTCTGTTCAACAGCGAGCGAACTGTACGCCGTAAAAGGCTCTGAATATTCCTACCATGAACATGCACGATGTCTCCCCATGAGATTACACGCGCATATTTTTGTATCACTTGCAAAGATTCTTCCACGTCAAGATGAATACGGAACGCTGATCCCGATGCCGTTGCATCGTGAAGCCGGTACCGCATCAAGGTCCGTGGTAGGTATTCAATGCTCCAACCGGCTTCCAGCACTCGCAGGAGGAAGTCCCAGTCTCCCTTCTGCCGCATACCAGGCGGCATGCCTCCCACTTCACGGAATGTGACAGTGCGAACTGCTCCACACGAGTTATGCCACCAACAGCCGCGACGGATCGTACTCCGAATACTTGAGATGTCTCCTTTTATGAGCACCGGAGGTGCATTCGGCTGCTCGTCCCCTAGCTCGATTTTTCCGGCGGCAGTGAGGACGTCGTAACTGGCGCAGACAATACCGATGTTTCGGTCTGCCTGAATACATCGATCGGTAATCAGCTCGAGCCAGCCGCGTTTCGGGATGTTGTCGCCATGCATGTGTAAGAACCACTCGACCTCCGGCGGCAACCCAGCTACTGCCATGTTGACATTGATCATTTCCCCAACATTTCTGCGTCGATGTTCGAATTTGAGAGGAGGGTCCTGTAGCTTCCAAGCGTTTCGTGCGACCTCCACGGTACGGTCAGGACTTACGTCGTCTGCGATTACGACACAAACCACCCGGCTTAAAGTCTCTCCTTGATCCATCAGGCCTCGCAGCGTTTCTGCAATGGTATGCTCGCTTTTATAGCATGGTATTGTAATCGCAAATATTCGGGTATCCGTCCTCATTGTTAACTGCGCTTCAAGAAGTCCCGAGCAAGCCCTTCACCAGCTCGAATTGCTTTTCATAGTTCCATGTGTCGAGAATGCGTTGCCGACCTCGTTCTCCCATTTCCCGCCTTTCGACCGGATGCTCGACAAACCAGCGGAAAGCTGAAGCGATGCTTTCTAAGCATTCTGGATCGCAAACTTTAGCATAGCCCGGTTCGACGAACATTTCATTCCAATCTGGTAAATCGCTTACCAAGAGCGCAGTCCCACATGCCAAATAATCAAAAGGCTTGTTCGAAGCACCGACCATTGCTTGTTCGTTCGTGTCTTCGCTTTCCACCGGCATCAACGCAACACCGATTTGAGCGCGCCGACAGGCCGCCAGCAAATCAGCCCGTTGCGGAATTGACCCGAGATATTTCACACGACCGCTGATTCCGCGATTCTTAGCACGCTGCAATATCTCTTCGATGAAATCCGGTTGACCGACCGTTTCATACCCCGCAAACTCGAATCGAACGGAATCCGGCACGACTGCCAGCGCATCGATAATCTGCAGCGGCAGCCGGGACGGTACGAGAGAGCCGTGGTAAAAGACGACAAACTCATCCGAAGGTTTGGTCGCCTGCACCGCCGCTTCTTCACGCGAAGCGCAGTTCCATACGCAAATCGTCGGACGCGACGTGGCCGTTTCTTCTCTGAACAATTCCACCCGTTTCTCGTTGGGCAGCACACACAAATCAGCGCACCGTGCTAGTTTGGTTCGGCTATGCAACAAAAACCTCTGAAACATCGAAAGCTTGACCACCCTTTCTACTTTAGCCTTTCTACTTTCTACTTTCTCCGGTGAGTCATGTTCATGATACAACACGCGGAACCCGAGCTTCTTCAGGGCAAGCCCCGCCGGGCATGCTAAGATGTCCGACGCGTAAATCCATTTCGGTTTCCACCGGACCGCGGTCACCAGCACCCAGAGATTGAACGCCCCGAAATGCACTTTTTGACTCAAACCTGGCTGATGAAATTTCCACCCGCGCACTTCGATGTTCGAGTGAGGTGGAAACTCCAACTTATTCGCGCCGTGAGCGCCGGTTCCCAAAAAGCGCACCTGCCAACCGCGATCGGCTAGAATCCGCGAACTATGTTCCAGCGGCGGATAACCGGCCGGGTTCGTGTACTGCACATACATTATCCGCGGCTCACTCATTCACTCCCCACCGTAGAAAGCATTTTTATTTCCCAATTTGTGAGTATGCACCACAAATCTTTATTGCGGATTTGCGAGCTGCAGCGGGATGGATGGCGCACCGCTTTTATGTTAATCTCACGCAGTGACGCTGGCCACCGAATATAGTTTCAAATCGGCCCAGCCTGCTTACGACTGCCGATATTTATCTGACCCTATTATTGAGATTTGCCGCAAAATCTCGGCAAATCGCGTTCTCGATTTAGGATGTGGCAATGGAGCAATGACTAAAGCCTTTTCGGATGCGGGGCTCGATGTGACAGGATGTGACAATAGCAAATCGGGAATTGCTTTTGCCAAACAGGCTTATCCGAATATCTCCTTTAGCTGCATCGGCACTTATGATGAGCCAACAATACTTGGCAAAACCTTCGATGCCGTTGTGTCAGCGGAAGTGATTGAACATCTGTTTGCGCCCCGCTCCCTGCCGCGTTTCGCTGCGAGAGTCTTGCATCCCGGCGGCCATTTGATCATCACGACTCCATATCACGGTTATATGAAGAACCTGGTTTTGGCCCTATCTGGGAAGCTGGATTCTCACTTCACGGCTGTTTGGGACTGTGGTCATATCAAGTTTTGGTCGCGTCGGACGCTTGCCCAGTTACTCGACGAGGAAGGATTTGAGATAACGGATTTCATCGGAGTAGGCCGAGTGCCATATCTCTGGAAATCGATGATCGTGACTGCGAGACTTAGATCCTGAGGCAACCCACACCGGTTCTGAGGAACAGGATATCGTCTATCGGGGATCGAATTCCATCCGAGAGCGACGTGATCCAAGGATAGAGCTCGCGCTCGAACGTGCCGAGATAAAACTGAAACTGCGTCTTGAGATCGAGTTCCATGACCAGCCCTCTGAAGGGGACCGATCAGAATCGTTCTAGGTTTACAATCAGACGGAACCAGAAAGCTCTTGATCCGAGATAGCGGTCTCATCTGTCCCGATACAGCGACGCATCATTCGAGCCAGTCCGGAATCTTCGACAATTGGCCAAGCCGGCCTAGATCCTCCTTTGCGGAAGCAACAAAATAGAAGAGCAAGTCATTGCATTTTGCTGCGTTGTATCCGCTTTCGATAAACTGACGATGAGTGCGTTGGCATTCAGTCACGCTCACAATCTTGGGATGATAGTCGATAACGATGATCTCGATCCGTCGTGCTCGTAAAGCATCCTTCGCGCCTGCGACAACAAGGCGCTCGGCGCCTTCGCAATCGATTTTCATCAACCGAGCCGACGGGAAGTTCCTATCCGAAAGAAGTCGACCCAGCGTCGTCGTCCGAACTTCTTCTGCTCTATTACCGAATCTCCAGTTCTTGGTGAAACTACTTGCGCCAGTATTCGTCGAGGGCCGTAAGTAAAGCAGCGTCTTCCCTTCCTTGTCAGCAACCGCCACTGAGACAACATCAACGTTCGTCAAAGAGTTGGCAGCTATATTTCGTTCTAGCACGTCGCGAAGTCTCGCCTGAGGCTCGATGGCCAGGACGCGTCCATGTGGGCCAATTCTTCGAGCTGCGAGTACCGAGAAATAGCCTTCGTTAGCTCCCACGTCCACAAATGAGTCGCCTGGCCCAAGCAGCGTCAACATTGCACGAGTCAGCGGTTTTTCGAACTCGCCCTGCTTCACGATCGACAATCCGAAGATACTTACCGGGTCTATCCAAAACTTCGCGCCCGTTACTGTCACAACTTCAATGCGACCGATTCGGCAACACTTCTTTGCGAAAGCGGCTAACTGCGCCGGCCGTATCGATAGCAATAATCGATAACGCCACAGCTTTCCCGCAAGATCAGGGCTTAGCTTCACTCAAATGATCAATGCCGCGAAGCGTTTTGACTAATAGCGACAATCTCGCCGTACCAGTCAATTTTCGATACAATTTGGTTTTTTAGATCGAGAACATCGTAACCGCTCTTTGTTAGTCGGTTAATAAGCGAGTCGCTTGTCGTTCCCCACAGATGCCAGTTGTAGGGATGAACCTCCATGAATATCACGCGCGGTTTGCGCTCCTTATCTGACAACAAGACCTCCGCGCCTTGAAGCACTTTCTCCTCAAAGCCTTCGACATCCACTTTCAAGACATCGACGCGGTCAGAGGGTAAAATTGCGTCTAATCGCATCATGCGTACCGCTTCGGCAATGAATGAGTTCGAGCCTATGACCGACTGACTATCGCGTCCCGCGGTGAACGGGACAAAGCCATCCTTGTCGCCGACAGCCAGTTGGTGAACCTCGACACGCTCCGAAACCTCGTTCAACTCAATGTGCTTTCGCAAAACGGCACAGTTTTGCGGATCGGGCTCGAATGAATAGACGCGTCCGCTTGGTCCGGTGCGTTGCGCCAAAGCGATCGTGTAGAGTCCAACATAGGCCCCTACGTCAACCACTACGCTGCCAGGAGCCACCGCGGACATGACGCGCGCCCAAACGTCGGGTTCATAGACTTCCGTAATCTGGCGGAACTCGGGCGCGATGCGCAAAGAATCCGTCCCGTTAATGATCCGCTCCAGGCCGGCCGTTGCGCTCGCCCTGAGCGCGAAATTGTAAAGCGGCCGGAGAATCCGCCAAAGCCATTTGGCTCGTTCCCCCAAATAGGTGTGACGAAGACGAATACTATATTTTTCAAACAAATGCATGCGCCAGCGACGGTAGCTTCCGGTACAGATCGACCATCATTCGCGCCACCGATTCCATAAACGGCGGACTTGGCAGCGACGAGCAGAGTCGCTCATAAAAACCAGCCTCTCGACACAAGCGGCCGAGCGCGTTGCACCAGGTATTGATTTCGCTCGGGCTCACGAGCAGGCCGTTAACGCCGCTAATCACTAGTTCTGCAATACCACCAAGATCGGAGCCGAGCACGGGAATTCCCGCCGCATAAGCTTCAAGAACGACGAGCGGCCCCGTCTCAAGCCACTGTGAGGGGACTGCAAGCATGTCGTACTGGCGGAGCGTCCGCATGATTTGATCGGAACCCACTGGTTGATGGAAGCTGACTCGCGGATCATCGCTCGCCAGCTTTTCAAGTCGAGCCGCGTATGCGGCGCCGGTTTCGCCTTGCGCGGTTCCATAAACGTCGAGCGTTACCGGCAACGAAAGGTCGAGTCGCAACGCTTCGATCAAAACATGCACACCCTTCGTTGGATCAAGCCGACCCAAGTAAACCAGGCGCAATGGACGCACTTTGGAAAATGCTGAAATGCTGAAAAGCTGAGACGCTGAATCGGTAGGCAGGTCATTCGCATGCCTGCGCGAGTTATCTGTTATCGGTTCTTCGCGCCTGCGCGAGTTATCTGTTATCGGTTCGCGGTTATCAGGGATGCCTTGTCGGCACAAAGTAATCTTGTTGGCGGGAACATTGTTTTTAAGCAGGACATCACGGACCCATTCGCAGACGGCGACGATGTGATCGACTTCCGTGAGGAGCGCTCGAGTTGCGTTCTGTCGTCCTTCGACCAACTCGCGCATTCTAAGCGCCGTTCGAATACCGCCGCTTTTTTTCGTCTTCGCAAGAGTCTTTCGTAAAGGATGCGGCATCGCTGCCAGTACATTCGCGGCCACTCGGTTCAAACCAAGTCCGTGCAGTGTGCAGGCTGTGCATCGTCGGCCGAGCATTTCTCCGTCACAAGGTATCCTGCCCCAGCGCATCATCGTGCCGCGCGTACACGTCACCGTCGGCGTGTGATACGTGAAGACGACAGGAATCTGTTTTGCCTTGGCAATTCGGACGATTCGCAATGACACGCCGCGCGTAAACGCGTGTAAGTGAACAAGGTCCACTCGTTCTTCAGCCAGAATCTTGCCGAATTCGCGCGCCCCAAGGTCGTCTCCCTCGCCATAAAGTTCCGACAAGTCAGCAACGTCCGGTGACACGGCGAATCGTCGCACGCGAAGATTTTCATGCATGTAATCCTCCGAGCGCACACCGGGCGCGGCTATCAAGACGCCACAACCGTGTTCTTTCGACAACAAACGAGCCAGCGACGCGACGTACACTTCCGTGCCGCCAACAGCGTCCGGATAAAAACAGAATGGAACCTGAACGATCTTCACTGGGTTGCTACGGCGAAAGATTGAGTCGCAAAACTTTCATCTGATATCGCCGAACTCAGGAAATAATCCCGCCATTCGCTAGCGGTCAGTTCAGTCCGCTCCACCGGGCCATCGCCTGTAAGATGCAGTAACCTGTATCCGCATTCGGCGAGAAATGGGATTTGATTGAGTTCCGCCGCGGTTAAGGGCAAAACTTCGATGAGTAGATCCGGCGAGACACGACGCACCAGTCGTTCGAGTGCGCGAAGGATCATCGGCTCTGCTCCTTCGATGTCGATTTTGATGAGCACGCGGTCCAAATCGGTGACGAATTCGTTAAGAAGGTCGGCATCGATCAGCAATGTTCTCGTATGTCGAACGTTATCACTAAACCGCTGCGCAAATTCTCGATTCAATGATCCATTCGTGATGTGTCCTTGGGGCTCGAAGAAATCGGCGATGCCCGTCTCACTGCCAATAGCGCAATTGAAGGCTTGGACATCATCGAGGTCGTTAAGCTGAAGGTTTTCGAGGAGCCGCGCATAAGCGATCCGGGAAGGTTCGAATGCGTAAACCTTCACGGCCCGCGATCTCGCCCGCGCGACCTTTCTGACGAATGCTGTAAACACCCCAACATTCGCGCCGATTTCAATGACGGTATCGTACGTAGAGATCCGCGGCTCGATGAACTTGAATACTTCGCGTTCGTAATCGAGGTGTGTTCCGAGAAGCACCTCAAAATCGAATTCCTGAAAGTGCGGACGCAAACGAACTCGCGTCGAGCGTCCCAAAACAACTGTTTGCGGGCGCAAGACGATTTGAGGCCATCGTACACTATGGATGCTGTTACGAAGCTGCTGGCGAGCCTTACCTGGAAGCCAGTGCGAAAATATGGGTAGCGATGCGAAATAAATTCGCGCGGCCGGACGAGACTTTGCCAGTGCGCGATGCAGTGCGGCCCCGAACGCTTTCAACAGTCGGTTCACTGAGCTTTCAACTGCGACCGAACAAAACGCTTTCCGGAGTCATACAACGACCGAGGCACGTAAGTCGCAAGTAATCGCCGCCCGACGCCAGAACGGAACAGCGTCGCCGGAGCATTGACGGCGGCTCGCCAGTAACACCGCCGGGCATCGCGATTCATTTCAAATCCGAAATACTTGTCAGCGAAATCGAGGTACTGCATTGCGTAAATGCTTCTCCGATGCTTGCGCTTCTCTGTCTCCAACAGCTTGTCTTCTTCTTGTTCGGAAAAAATCTTGTCGAGCAGCCGGATTATTGAGATCTCCTCCGTCCGATCCCGCGCGATTGTCGCATGATGGTTTGCGCCGTGAACGCGATATTCGGCTACTATCTTGTTCACGTAATAGAACTCGTACCGGCGCGCCAGCATGATGTTGAAGTACCAGTCATTGAACGCGAGTCCCTCCGGGACGGGCCATGCGCTCATCCACGCCTCGCGGCGTGCCAAAAGCGTGGGCGCACAAATGAAATTCCTCTGAAGCAACGTGATCAGTTCGTTGCCTTTGAAGTCGGCATTCCCATGGACAACGTCGGACCGCTCGCAATTCATTCTGCCTTGTTCATCAATCACCGCGACATCGCCATATGCCGCTCCGATCTCCGCCAGTGTTTCCAATTTCGGCACGGTCTCGAGCAAGAAATCAGCACGATAACGATCATCCGGATCTATTCGCGCGACGTACTTGCCTCGGGTCTGCTCCAGGCCTTCGTTGACCGTGAACACATGGCCTTTGTTCACGGCATGTTTGACGACTTTGAGTCGCGGATCGGAAAAGCCGCCCAGAATCTCTAGTGTGTTATCCTGCGAACAATCATCAATCGCGATGACCTCAATATCGTAACCACCGCGCAGTCGAAAGATGCTGCCGAGGCAATCGGTAAGATAGCGGGCGTAGTCGTAGCAAGGAACGACGAACGAGACGAGTGGCGAATCGCTCTTCATTTTCGCCAGGCGATCGCATCCTTACCCACTACGCTTGCCGGAACGCCGACCACTTTCACCCCGTCGGGAACATCCTTCACCACCACGGCCCCTGCACCAACAAGCACGCCTTGTCCGATCGTGATCTTCTCTTTCACCACTGCGCCTGCACCGATGAAAGAGCCCTCGCCAATCGCGACATCGCCGCAGATTGTTGCTGCTGGGTTGATGTTCACGAAGTCACCGATCTTGCAATCGTGCGAGACCGAAGCGTTGAGGTTAAGAATGCAATGGCGCCCAATACGGACGCGTGTGGTGACGACGACCCCGGGTGCCAGCAGTGTCCCGTCCCCAATCTCGACGTTGTAACCGATATTCGCAGTCGGATGTCGCAGTGTCCACGGTCGCAGCGCGGATATTTGGAGCGCTTCGAGCTTTTCAACAATTTTTCGCCGCGTCGGATTGTCGCCAAAAGCTGTGATGTAATTCAATGTGTTATGCTCTTTTGCGATCCGCCCAAGGGCAGACAAGCCGCCACGAATCTCGCTGCCTAACGATGGCCCGACGGGTAACCCATCATCAATGAAGCCAACTAAATGAAGTGGTTGCCCCGCATCTATCAAATCGTGCAAATACGAATGGACCTCGCTTCCATGGCCGCCGGCCCCGATGATGACAACATCTTGCGCCGTCATCGCACAGCCGGCGCCATGCTGCGCGCCATCGATTCCATCAGACTAACAAACTCTTTGTGTTTTGTGTCGCCGAACTGAGTCAGCTCTTTCATCCACTTCGCGTTCCGGTAGAAAATCGATTCCGGATCGTCGATGAGACCAGTCACGATCGCGTCCACCATTTCTTCTGCGCCAAGATCGACAGTTACCTTCGGAACAAAACCGGCTTCGCGCATGCGCTTCGTCGAAACATGGTAATTGCGCGAATCCTGATCGGCGACCGATACAAACTTTGGCACGGCTTTGGGCAGGATCCGCTTGAAGATTTCGATCAAGTCCACCACGCGCAAATTTTCGTTAGCGATATTGTACATTAGATGATCGGTCTTGCCGGACTCGGCGAAATGGATGAACGCGCGTGCACAGTCGGAAATGTGCAGAAACGGGCGCCATTGCTGACCATCACCGAAAATGCGTAGCTCATTATAAAGCACGCCCATAAACGCGAAGATGTTGACGACAAGGTCAAAGCGCATCCGCGGTGAGTAGCCGAACAGCGTCCCGTTCCGCAAAATCACAGGACGCCAGCTCGGGGTTGCCATCGACGTAAGAAGCTGCTCGGAATCCACTTTTGACTTCGCGTATACGGTTAGCGGCTTCGCCGGCCCGGTCTCGTCCACTTGCCCTGGCGCCTCGCCGTAAACCGAGCAGGATGAGGAAAAGAGAAACCGAATGTTGGCTTCCTTTGCTGCGTCAGCGAGCGCTTGCGTCGCCTTAAAGTTGATTTGGTTGGTCAGCTCCGGATTTAGCTCAGCTGATGGATCATTAGAGATGGCAGCGAGATGAATGACACAGCCGATGTCCTTCAACACACGCTCGCATTCGCTCCGGTCATCGCAAAAAAGACGAATGTCCTCGCGGATGAGCTCGATGCCTGGCCGCAGGGAACGTAAATGCGACACACCAAAATAACCGAGATCCACCACCCGCACCCGGTGACCGCGCGCCAACAGTTTCGGCAGAAGGACCGAGCCTAGATAGCCCGCGCCGCCGGTGACAAGGATGTTCATTTCTTAAAGTATGCGCCGATCGAGTCGAACAGGTAATCCATTTCTTCGACGGTCATGATCGTGTGCAAGGGTAACGAGACAACGCTTTCCTTAACCCGGTTAGTGAAGCTGAGGTCCTGTTGCCGGTACCGGCCGCGGTAGAATTTAAGATCATGGGTGGCCGTGTAATACCTTCGCACAGAAATGTTCTTGGTTTGCATGTAACGCACAAACTCGGACGCCTCCTCGTTCAAGACGATCGGGAAATACAGGTAAGGGCAGGTCACTTCAGGACTAACTTGCATTCGGCGAAGCAATCCTTGCGCCTCCAGTTCGCCAAAGAACTGTTCGTAGCGTGCGGTATTCTGCGCGCGGGCGGTCAAAATGTAATCGATCTTCGCCAGATTGCGCAGCCCAACCAATGCACATATCTCCGTCATTTTGGAGTTCAGCCCCGGCATATCGATATCTCCGCGGCTCTTTTCGAACTGTCCAAAATCGCGCAACCGCGCGAGGTAATCAGCGATTTCGGGATCGTTAACGATATTGCCGCCGCCTTCCATGCTGTTGAAAACCTTGGTCGCATGGAAACTGAGCGTCTCGCTGAATCCATAGGCGCACGAGAACTTACCTTTAAACTTCGCGCCAAAGGCCGGGGCGTTATCGAGGATTACAATCAGGTTACTCGCCTCGGCAAACCTGCGCAGCTCTTCCAGGTTCACCAGGTTGCCATAGGCGCCCACGGCAACGACCATTTTGATGTCAGGAGAATCCACCACCGCTTTTTCGAGATCGAGGATGAGCCCGTCATCCACGTCACAGAAGACCGGCTTCAAGTTATTGGTGACAATCGCGTTAATGGTCCCGGAAAAAGTGAATGACGGCACCAAAACCTCGAACGAATCGTGCGGGCCATATCCAAGTTTCGCCTTCCAAGCTTGGATGAGGTGGTAAAGCGCCATCTCGCCATTGCAATTGACCGATGGCTTGATCGCGCAGCCGAAATATTTCTGCAGCTGGTCCTCGAAACGGCGAACATGCCCTGAATTGTTGGTGACCATCCCTGAGCGCAGGCATTCCTCGAAGTCCTGCTGCAATTCCGCCAGATCAGGCATGAAGGGCCTCACGATGTTTATGTGCATTTGTGGAAACCGGTGATTAACAATCCGCAGAACTCCGGGGAGCGCACGCGCCCTCGCGTGCTCTTTTTGGCGCCCTCGCCAAAATTGCAGGGTGGTCGGCGGGGCACCGACCACGGGCACGCGGGGCGCGTGCGCTCCCCAGAACAAAACTCATACGGAATAAATTGTTACTGCACTCACGGCATCATTGGCACAACATGTCCGGCAATTTCGAGGGCTGCCGTCGCGGCAGGAGACGGTGCATTGCAAACGTGCAACGCTTTCGGTTGTTTCAAAATTACGAAGTCGTCCACCAGACTTCCGTCGCGGTTTACTGCCTGCGCACGAACGCCTGCTTCCGCGGGAACCAAATCGTCCTTCGTAATATCAGGCACGAGCCGCTGCAAATCGCGCACGAACGCGCGCTTGCTCAATGAGCGCCATGCTTCTTTCATGCCCTCGTCCCAATAACGCACCGCCAGTTTCCAAAAACCCCGGAATCTGATCGTGTCCCACATCTCACGCAAATCGAAGTCGGTTTTGCGATAACCTTCGCGTTTCAGCGCCAGCACTGCGTTCGGGCCGACATGGACGCCGCCGTCGATTATCTTGGTGCAATGCACACCTAGAAAAGGGAAACGCGGATCGGGAACGGGGTAAATGAGGCCGTTGACCAAATGTCTGCGCTCCGGTTTCAGTTCATAGTATTCGCCACGAAACGGCACAATCTGCATGTCGATCTCGGCTCCGTTCATGTGCGCCACCTGATCGCTGTAAAGCCCAGCGCAGTTGATAAGAAACCGCGCTTCAAAATCGCCAGTGGTTGTATTCACTACGTGGCTTTCGTTTTTCGCCGTAATTCTCCCAACGCGGGCGTTAAATTGGATTTCGCCGCCGCGCTCTCGGATTCGTGCTGCAAGTTTGCTGCCAACCAACCTGTAGTTAACGATGGCCGTGCTTGGAACACGAATAGCCGCAATCCCCGAAGCGTGCGGCTCAATTTCTCGGAGTTTCTCCGGCCCAATCTTTTCCACGGCGATGCCGTTCTCCATCCCGCGTTGGAACAGATGCTCCAGTCGCGGCAGCTCGGTTTTTTCGGTCGCGACAATCAATTTTCCACAAATCCAATGAGGAATTTCCTGAGCGCGGCAGAACCCGATAATCGAAGCGTTGCCGCGCCGGCAGAGCTGCGCTTTCAAGCTGCCGGGCTTGTAGTAGACTCCGGAGTGAATGACGCCGCTGTTGCGACCAGACTGATGCGTGCAAATATCAGCTTCTTTTTCTAATAGTAGAACATGTGTTCGTGGAAATCGTTCTGCTAATCGCATTGCTGTTGCGAGGCCGATAATTCCTCCGCCAATTACAGCAAAGTCGTACATCTTAGATTTTCGCCCAGTTAGGCAAGCGAGCGATCGCTGTGCAACAAACCGCTAATCCTGTTCATCGTGGCGCGGTTGCAAATAAGATGGTCTCTTCACTGTGAATGGTATAGTGGTCCAGAGCGAAACTATAGCCTAGATTCAGTTGGTTGATGTAAAGTAGCAACCGGTACAAATCATCGATCGAATGATATGCTGAGATCGCTAACCTAGGTCGGAATCTGCGAATCGACTCCGCCGCACCGACAAGCGCAGAATATTCCGCTCCTTCGATGTCCATTTTGATAAAATCGATTCGATCAATTCCGTGTTGCCTGACGAAATCGTCGATGGAGATCGTTGAAATGGCTGACTCTGGCCCGTTTGGATCAACGCGGGCTGAAGGACCATGTGCTGTATGAGAAACAGGCTGATCAGAAATGTTCCACAGCGCACGCTGAACGACTGTGATAGTCGTCGCCAATTTCGGGTTCGAGGCGAGGTTTTGTCGCAGCAAAGCTGCGTTGCTTTCCTCAAATTCGAAGGAATAAACACGCCCCCCACTACCGACCTTTGCTGCGAAATACAGGGCTGAGTCTCCCCAGCAGCCGCCAGCATCAATAACTACGTCGCCGTGGCAGGCAATTGCTTTGGGGTTAAGACGCGTGCAGGCGTATTGCTCGAGAACAAAAGTATTCAGCACGTGCAGAACATGACAGGAAAGCTCAACTTCCTGACCATTTACCGGAACCTGATAAGTACGAAGGCCTGTCGTGCAACCGACTGAATTGCTGCGCCCCGGTTGTGCGTAGCTTTTCGCCAAGCGTTGTTTATTCCAGTAATCCGTATTGTTCCGGACCAGTCGGACATGACGTGGTCCAAGGAGCCGAAAAAGTACAACGTCTAAAAGCAATTGGCGCGAGTAGTCGTCGCCTAGAAGATCGTATGCTTCCTGCCAACTTGCTTCATGAGCAAAAATGTAATCAAGCTGTTTGTTTAATGATTCCGAAGAAAAGTGCTGGCGCAGAACACCAATCGGTTGCAAGGCGGCGAGAAGACTCTCAGTGAGATTTCTGCGAATCCGTGCCGTTAAAGAAAGCGGGTAACGCAGAAGATCGTGATTGTGCGCTTCAAATTGGAGGCGCGCTTTCGCTACGCCGTCCATTAGCTGGTTACGAAAAGCGTTACTTACCACAAGTGCTGAATCCGAGTTGCACGCGACTATTGAAGCAATTCCGTGTGCCAAGCCAGACTCGGTCGAACAGCTCCCGGCCAAACGCCGTGATAGTTGCCCCGGAGTTCGGCAGAGTCGCCGACTGTGAAAGAAAGAAGATCCTGAATCACCGCTATGATCTCGTTCTCATTACGAACGAACATTACATCGATGCGATAGTTCCCGTCATTTAAGAGATCCGCTGGTATGTGACATATGCTTCGATACAAGCCTGCCGCAAAATCAATGCTCCGCCAATTTGGATCATTGATGGAAGCGGAACTGAACACCAGGATTCCCCGGTCATTGTGTAGTTGCAGGGAAATATTCAGTCGCCGTTTGGGGCTAAGATTCCAGTAGTGAAGTTCTACGACTAGTTCGCTGCGCACGGTAATGCCGTCTGCCGACTCCTTATCGCGCGAGCCGACGCGCGCATACTTGATGCGCACCTCGCTATTGCCGGGTGCTTTCTCGATATCGCTGAAAGTCCGATCGGAAGTCCCCTCCCTCACGCGTTGGAGATATGCGGCGATTACTTCCGATGTTGAGCCTCCTAACGCTAATCGGCCGGTGACGATGAGCATGGCCGACGAGCACATCGCTTCTACAGCCGCCATGTTATGGCTAACGAATAGAACCGTGCGACCTTGGCGCGCAACTTCTCCCATTTTTCCTAAGCATTTCTTTTGGAACTCGGCGTCGCCGACGGCTAATACTTCATCCACAACTAGAATTTCGGGTTCGAGATGGGCAGCGACGGCGAATGCCAGTCGAACATACATGCCGCTCGAGTACCTTTTTACTGGCGTATCCAGAAACTTCTCCGTCTCGGCAAAGGCCACGATCTCGTCGAACTTCTTCTTAATCTCTGCTTTGCTCATTCCAAGGATCGCGCCGTTCAAAAAAATGTTTTCGCGCCCGGTCAGCTCCGGGTGAAATCCGGTCCCAACCTCCAGCAAGCTCGCGACTCGGCCTTTAATTCTCACCCTGCCTTCGGTTGGTTCCGTGATTCGGCTCAGAATTTTCAGGAGCGTCGTTTTCCCAGCACCATTGCGGCCGATGATACCCAGGACCTCGCCTCTTTTGACCTCGAAATTTATGTGCCTGAGCGCCCAAAATTCCTCGGTCGAAGTAGAAAGGCTAAAGTAGGAATTAGAAATTTCGGAGGACGAACCATTCTCCGTTTTCTCCTTTCTCCTTTCTAATTTCGACTTCAGCGCGCGCAGCGGAGCCGTCGCGCGGTTCGCGATCACATCGCGTAGCGCGACATAACGTTGGTCCCGCTGGTGTCGAATTGAGTACCGCTTGCCCAGATTCTCGACGGTGATGATCGTGTCGCTCATATGTGGAGCAACCGAAAGTGTGACATGAACAGAAGTAGAAAGGTTAAAGTAGAAAGTAGAAAATAGAACGGCAGAGGCCGCAACTGAACAGTGTCATCGCTTCAGCTTCCCACGATGCCGCTGCGGATCACGACGACAATCCAGTACCGCTTGGACGAAGACGGTTCCCGATTCCATCGAGTAGTATATAGCGTATGGAAAGCGCGCGACGAGAAGACGGTACAAGCCAAATACTTTCCGATGAATTCCGCCATATAATCGGAGCGAATCAATGTCGGAGAACAGCGACTCCAGAAAGTAGGCCCAATGCCAGCGCCTTGCTTTTGGTAAAATTCGAATCCTTCACCCAGATCATCTCGCGCCGACGGCAAGATGACGATTTTCATTCAAGCCGGTCACGCAGTTCACGTTTCGCGGCTTCCCAGTCGACAAATTGCTCCTGGCCGGATTGAAGGGCTTCTTCCCTTTCCTTAAGAACTTGGTCATGCCAGGCGGGCGATGGGAGATCTTCCTCGCGACGACTGAGGTCAGCCCATAGCGCTTCCATCGCGCGCAGCTTTTCCGAGGTGGTCATCTGATCCAGCGGCAGTGTGATATCCATCGCTTTGTAACGTACTATATTCTCACTTTTGGCGAGTTTTGTCGATTCTCCAAGTCGGTCGGGGCATCTTTCTCTTCCATCATGTCCAGCATCCGAAAACGCTCGTTAGCACGACGATCGCAATCGCGAAGCACCTCAGTTTCGTTTTCCAAATCAAAGATTGCACTAACCACTCGGCGACGCTCCGCCGAGGCCAGTTTGGGAAGTTCGGCGATGATTTCCGAAGCGCTCATCAGTAGTCACAATTGTATCAGGCAACCGCCTGTTTTTCAACTCGGGCCGAGCGGATGGTGCTTGGTCATTTCAGGGATCAGCCTCCGGCGCGCAGGACCAACGGACTGGAAGCGGTCCAGGCGCGAGCCCCGATAGCTGACAACCGACAACTCGCGCTCGCGCGCGACGCTTCACGGCATGTCCCAAACCAGCATATTGCTTCCCACCAATACGCTGCTTGTTCCATTCGCTGATTGCTGCGCGAATTGCACGGTCAACGTACCCCGGCCTTGACCGTAATTAACCCCTCAATCGCTACATCGTCATCGGTGAGATTAGGAGTTGAATTTACCGCTGATCCTAAAGCAGTTTGCCGCGTAGAACTAGTGACTGTCGATGAGGCTGTCAGGTGCCGTACCCGATAACTGATTGAAGCTGCTGTGCAGGTCCACCCATCGCATATCGGCCACCGCCGGCTGTATCAAGGGCTGCGTCCAAGACCGCTCGAAATTTGTAGGTTCTACCCGCTTGCAGTGTAGTCGATAATCCAGTGACATTTGCAAAGGTAGCATCCGTCTTGTTGAATTGCTCATCTGCCGCCTGACCTCCGATCTCCCAGCTCCACGCTCGCGGTTTCGCGCTCGCGCTAAATCACATCCGCAAAGGTACGTTTCATTTCCCTCCTTCGCCTATGCTGACTGATAGAGCGCCGCCAACTCTTTCTCGTAACGCGAGACCCAGTTCGCCGTGTCCGTCACGATCTCTCTCAAAGTTCTTTTTGGGCGCCAACTCGTACGCGCAAAAAGTCGGGAGCAGTCACCGATGAAGATGCGTAGGTCCGAAGGCCGGTTTTCTGATCTGGATGAGATCGGCACCTGCCGGCCTATAATCTCACGACAAAGGTTCGTTAGTTCGCAAAGAGAGGCACTGTTCGCGAAACCGCCTGAGACATTCCCCGTCCAACCTTCCCACGCGGAAAAATGATGGATTTGTTCGCAGAGAAGCTCGCAGAGATCGCCTATGTGGAGGAAGTCACGGACTTGCTTGCCGGTACCGCCATAGCCAATGTAGGAAAGCGCACTTCCGAAGTGATGGGCCAGCACCCAATGTGCAGCCACCCCTTGATCCACTTTGCCGAACTGCCATGGACCAGCGATGACCCCGCAGCGGCTGATAACCGCGTTAAGCCCGTGCGTCGCACGGTACTCTTCTATCAGCTGCTCGGCAGCGTATTTCGTAAATCCGTAAAAGGATCGGGCACCTTCCATTTCAACCTCCTCGGTCACGCCCAGTGAGCTAATACCTTTCGTACCGCCGTCCTCCCAAACGAAGCGAGTCGCTTCCTCTCGCCAGGGATGCGCTTCGAGTCGGGCGATCGGATAGACCCGGCTTGTCGAAAGGAAAATGAGACGACTCTGCCAAGCGCGCGCCTTCTCGAGACAGTTGTATGCGCCAACAAGATTCGTCTGGAATACATAATCCGGCGAGCCATCGTGGCCAGCCATCACGGAAGGTTCCGCGGAACATTCTACAAAGAAATCAAATGGTCCGGCCGGAAAAGACTCAAGATAGCGAACGTCGCCTTGAATAAACTTAATCTTGGCGTTCCGAAGGCGGGGAAGATTCAACTCGGAACCACGACGATACAGATTGTCCAGGCAGACAACGTCGAAATCTGGCCACCGTTGTTTGATTGCCAAAGCCAGGTTGGAACCAACGAAGCCCGCTCCGCCAGTGATAAAGATTTTCACAACCCCGCGGAAGGAAAGCGACTACGAGACAACGGACAACTGACCACTGGACCAACGAGCCAGACCGATTGCGAGCAAGCTCGTGACAGTGGCGACCACTTTACTGAGCTTTCCCGCCTCTTTTCAAGCGCCTGGATCAATCCATGCAGACAGGCGAATGTCAACTTCGTCTGGGCATGCAACGAATCTGCTTCTTCAGGAGATAAATATCCCAGTCGACGCGCGAGGTGGATGAAATATTGAGTCTCAGACAGAGAACCCCGAGCAATATAAAGGAAATGAAGATAATCTTTTTTACTTTCCCGCGAAGAGCCCTCCACGATATTGGCTGGAACCGAGTAAGAGGCTCGGCGCAATTGGCTGGTTAGCCCATACATCTCTCCTCTGGGAAATGATCGCGTGCGCTCATAAACTGCAACCGTCAAGTCGTCGGCCAATTTCCACGCCTCGATCTTCGTGTAGTCTCTCATGGTCTCGTTGTCCTGCTGTCCAACTTTCCTCAGTATTTCGGACTTTCAGCTTTTCAGCGTTTCAGCTTTTTCTTTAAATCACATCCGCGAAGGTGCGTTCCATTTTGCGGAAATACCAAATGCCACTGAAAAGAAGTACGGCCGTAACTCCCAGGCTGGACAGAAGGCCCGGAAGGAAAAACGGCGTGCGCCCGGCCGAGATGGCCCAGCGGAAACCGTCGATCACGCCCACCATCGGGTTGAGTGAATAGAGCAGCCTCCATTTTTCGGGAACGACGGACGAACTGAAGCCGACCGGCGAGACATAAAGGCCGAACTGGACAATAAACGGCACCACGTAACGGAAATCGCGATACTCGACATTCAGCGCGGCTAGCCACAGGCCGGCGCCGGTAGAAGTGACCAGCGCAAGCAAGGTAAATAGCGGAAGCGCGAATACGTGCCAGGTCGGCCAGACCTGATACCAAATCATCATCAACGCAAGCAAACCGCACGAAACAGCAAAATCCACAAACGAAACGATGACCGCGCTGGCGGGGACGATCAGCCGCGGAAAGTAAACTTTCGAGATCAGGTTCGCATTGGTGATGAGCGAGTTGCTGCCTTCGCTCAACGAAGTGGCGAAGAGTTGCCACGGCAACATCGCAGCGAAGACCATCACCGGATAGGGCACGCCTTCGGTCGGCAGTTTGGCGATCCTGCTGAACACGAACACGAAAACGACCGTTGTGAGCAGTGGGCGCAACACCGCCCACAAAACGCCGATCACGGTTTGCTTGTAGCGCACGAGCACATCGCGCCAGGCGAGGAAATAAAACAGCTCCCGGTACCGGAACAGGTCGCGCCAGTAATTGCGCTCGGTTCGACCGGCTTCGATGATCAATTCATGTTCCATGAATTGGTGACAGGGGCCAAGAGCCAAGGGCTAAGCGAAAGGCAAAAAGACTCATAGAGAGCGAGAGAAATTCGTGATGCTCCGACTCAGTGCATCGCAATCCCAAAGCAACTCGTCAACCTCTGCACTTTTCAGTAGTTGCAACTTCTCAAAAACAAGCAACATAGAGGCGTCTTCGAATAATGATCGGCGCGCGATGTTCAGAAACTGGATCAGCTCCTGTTTATGCGTGCTGCCCGATCCCTCGGCAATGTTGTTCGAAAGCGAAAGCCCTGCAGCCCGCAGTTGCTCTGCGTACCGGTAAAGTCTTCTGGTGTCGAGATGGTCGGCAATACGATGAAACGCTACGGCCAGGTCACAAGCACGTTGCCAAATTTCAAGGTCTTCGAAACGCCGGTGTGGCCGTTTGGCACCTTTCGCTCTCTGCTCTTTGCCCATTGCTCTCTGCTGTTTGCCCATTGCTCTTTGCTCTTTGCCTAACTCATCCATCAAGGTCGGCCTTTCAGCGTTTCGTTTCCCCATCCCCCCAGCTCGGCGGTCCGAGCTTCTGCGCTAATTTGCACAGCTGTTCCACATCCAGCAAATCACGGGCCCGACCAATCGCGTGTTTCAGGTATCAGATTTTCGGCATTTCAGCTTCTCAGCGTTTCGTGAACAGATTGCCGCTTCGGCCGCGAGGTAACTGATTATGAAACCACTTTTGATTCTTTTGTTATTAGCGGCCGCGCAACTCGCGCGAGCTGACTACAATGTTCGCGATTACGGAGCAGTCGGGAACGGCGTCCATAATGATACCGCGAGCATTCAGGCCGCGATAGATGCCTGCGACAAGGTTGGCGGCGGAACGGTCTTTTTTCCTAACGGGCATTATAACGAGACCGGCCTTGTCGTTGGCTCGGGCGCGACTGCGTCCAACCATCACCAGAGCTACGTTTTTCTGGAAGGCTCAGCTCCGCACGCAGCCGTGCTTCGTTACACCGGTTCAACCTCCGGCGTTGCCCTCAAGTTCAGTGGAACCATCGGCGGCGGTGCGCGCCGGCTCGCCATTGTCAACGCAGGGGCGCGCGGAACCACTGATGGAATTCAAACCAGCGGGCCCAAGGGCGGCAATGGTACCTGGACTAACAACTGCATCTTCGAGCATGTGGGCATCTCCGGTTTTCATAACGGCTGGCATACCTCAGCAAATGGCGGTCCGACTAGCTCAGAGATAACGAGCATCAATCTCGTTCTCTCCTACTGCGACAACGGTTTCTATAACGACAGCTACAATGGGCTCAATTTTACCTTCATTCAGCTCCAAACCAATAACAACGGTGTCGGCATTTACGCACACACGGCCGGCGTTTATGTCTTCGGCGGCGCGGCCAGCGCCAATCAAACCGATTTCCGCTTCGAAAATGGCGGCACCGACACCATTCACGGATTCCGTTCCGAGACTGCCGGAAAATTCATCGATGATTCAGGGCCGCTCAGTTTATCGGTTCTGGACTGCATTGCGCAAGCGCTGACTGGTCCGACCGCGATCAATCTGGGAAGCGGTAATCATATCTCCATTCGCGACTCACAGATCGGCGGCGACATAAAAGCAAGTGATCACGCTTCCGGCGCTGCCATCGATATCAGCAACACCGTTGTTCAGAGCAAATCGATCATCACGATCGGCAATGGAGTGAAGAACGGAACGTACCGAATCTTCGGGTGCTGGACGTGCGTGGGCAATTTCAACAACATCACGCCGGTTCAGGATCAGCAGGGAACTTTCTCCAGTGCCGAAGGCATGATCCCAAGCAAATAGACTGATCTTGAGCTGGGAGAGTGGAGCTGTGGCATCGGCGGTCAATGGTTGTCAGAGTCGACAATCTCTGCCCTGACAACTAATAACGGATAACCGGCAACACCCGTCCTCAGCTTTCAGCATTTCAGGCGATCGAATTGCCGAATGAAATAACCTGCCGGAATGTTTAAGAGACATGAGGTGGCTAATTCCTCCACTGTTTTGGGTTGCGATCATGTTGGCACCCGCGCTAAAGGGTCAGCAGGCATCACCAGGCCAGAGCCCAATGCCCCACCGCAGTCCAAGACCATCCCGCGCGCACGTTCATCGCAAGGCCTCCAAAGTTCAGCAAACGCCGACCCCAAATGTCAGCGCCGGGAAACCGGCCAGCGCCACTTTCGGCACTTACTCAGAGGCGCTCCGCCGGTACAGCCGCGAGCGGCATAGTAGTGCTTGGTGGAATGTGCATTTTCCTACCATCGTCCTTGTTAAGGGCGGATATTATTATTGGGACGCGGGATATTGGTACCCGGCGTGGGGGTACGATCCCAACTACGAGAGCTATGATTATGACGGGCCGATCTACACGTACGGCAACCTGTTGCCGGATCAAGTGATTCTCAATGTGCAGCGTGCACTCAAAGACCTCGGTTACTACGCAGGTGGGCTAAACGGCTCGCTCAGCCCCGCGACGCGCCGCGCGTTGTCCGCGTACCAACGAGACTACGGGTTGGAGGTCAACGGAGTCGTCGACGGCCCAACCGTACAGGCGCTAGGTTTGGTTTAGGACGCGGCGATCGCCGCGAGTTATTTGTTACCTGTTAATTGTTAATTGTTAATTGGACAGACACGCCGGGCCCAGCCTCCGGCAGCTTTCCCCCTAGCTCCAAGGTCTCTGCTCCCCGCTTCGACCTCCTTGTTCATTTCGGCTTCTCTCTCCGAGCTCGGAGGCAGCTTCAGCTTCTCGGTTTTTCCCTAACAACGGACAACGGATAACCGATAACACCCGCCGAGGCAGTTCAGTTGTAGGTTGTGGGTCTGACCCTGGGGTCAGATTGTTAAACAGGATGCGTGCGGCGCGGTCTGCGCGGTTTGCACATACACAGGTGGCCCGGAAGCAAGCGCGAATGGCCGACATACGCGAAGTTGCAGTGAATTAGTGGCAGGAATCTGGTGCGCAAGATGCGAGGCGCGTTTCTGCAGGGAGCGGCCGGTCCCGCAAGGTGCGTCCATGATTCCGCAGAAGGAACTTTCGCAAGTCAGATAAGAGTTGTCGCAATGCAGATAAGAACTGTCGCAATGCAGATTAGAGTTGTCGTGCCGCAGGTAGCGCTTTCATCGGGCAGATAAGAGTTGTCACGCCGCAACAGGAACTTTCACCAAGCAGATAAGAAATGCGGCTCCGCAAGAAGCGAGAATCAAAATCTGGATGCGCGGATAATCTTTGTCATGCCAGAGCTTGGGGGTCAAACGACCGGCATCAGCGGCTTCGGTGCGCATGACTTTTAACCATTAGGTGATAACCGGGCATTCAGCCGCGTTCGATCCAAAAGTTCCCCAGCACGAGCAAATCCATCTTCGTGCGCAGAAAGCAGTCGAGCGCTTCCTCGGGATAACAAACGACTGGTTCGTTCTCGTTGAACGATGTGTTGAGCACCATCGGCACAGCGGTCAGACGGCAGAATTCAGAGATCAGCGCATGATAACGTGGATTGGTTTCTTTGTGCACAGTTTGTAAACGCCCGCTTCCATCGACATGCGTGACCGCCGGAACCAGCTCGCGATGTTTCGGGCGAATCTGAAACACTTCCATCATGAACGGCACGTCGTCGTCCTGTTCAAACCATTCAGATACGGCCTCGCGCAAAACTGACGGCGCAAATGGCCGGAACGATTCGCGCCGCTTTATTTTCACGTTCAAAATGTCTTTCATGTCAGCACGGCGCGGATCGGCCAGAATCGATCGATTTCCGAGCGCGCGCGGCCCCCACTCCATCCGGCCTTGAAACCAGCCGACCACTTTCCCATCGGCAATCGCCTGCGCGGTTTGCCGAACGAGTTCTTCTTCATCGGCAACGTATAGAATCGTGCAGCCCGCTCTTTCGATCTCCTTCTTCTTCCAATCCAGAAGGGCGTGGATTTCTTCCGGCGTTGATTCCGGGCCGAGGTAGGCAGACGCGAGAGGTCGGAGGTCCGAGGTCGGAGATCGGAGATCGGAGGCCAGGGGTGATCGGTGATTGCCTACGTGCCGGTCCCTGACGTCGGACGTTCTGATGTCTGATGTCCGTCAGTTGTGCTTGAACAACTGCGGCTGCCCCGATTGCGCCACCGGCGTCGCCGGCCGCGGCGGGCAGATACATTTTTTTGAACGGCGTGCGCCGATAAACCTTGCCGTTGGCCACCGAATTCATCGCGCAACCTCCCGCCAGCGCCAGGTTGTCGGATGGATGCCGCTTGTGAAGCGCATGCAGCAATTCGAAGAACGCTTTTTCGTAGATCGTTTGCACAGAACGCGCGATGTCCCTGTGTTTTTGCTCGAGCGGCTCGTCGGGTTTCCGGGGCGGTCCCAGAAGATCGACAAGTGCCTTGCGAAACAGTGGGCCCACTTCCGGCGCGCAGTCCTTCCAGGTGTAAGAGACATTTGCGGTGTGATGCCGGAAATATTTGAGATTCAATCGAAATGTTCCGTCCGGCCGGATACGAACGATCTCACGCATCTGCTCGAGAAAAACCGGCTCACCATAGGGAGCCAGACCCATCACTTTGTATTCGTCGCCGTAATGCGGGAACCCGATGAATTGGGTGAGCGCCGAATAAAAAACGCCTAACGAATGCGGAAAATATACGCGATTGTCGATTCGGACCTCGCTGCCGGAACCGAACCCAAACGCTGTGCTGGCAAAATCGCCAAAGCCATCGATCGAAAGACAGGCGGCTTCATCGAACCCAGAAACCAAAAAGGCAGAGGCCAAATGCGCGAGGTGATGTTCGACATGGTGGACCTGCGCTTTGATCTCGTGCCCGTATTTCTGTTCGAGTATTTCCTTGATCGAGGCTGCGCTGCGAATGTTTTTGATCTTTTGCCACATCAATTTGGGATGCACCCGGTGGGTGAGCACGAAACCGAGCCGACGCCAGTTGTTCACGCCCGGTTTGCGGTTGATCGCGATATGATCGACATCGCGCCAGGTCAGCCGGCCTTCGCGGAGGCAGTAATCGATCGCCTCCGTCGGCAAACCAGCCCAGTGTTTGATCCGGCGAAACCGTTCTTCTTCCGCCGCGGCAACCAGTTTTCCATCGACGAACAAACAGGCCGCGGAATCGCCGTGATAAGCGTTGAGACCGAGGATTGCGGACATCAGAGGTCAGAGGAGCCTTGATTCGGCAAATCGACGCGGCCTAGAAGAAAGGATTCAGATTTTTGCATCATTTTTCCAAGCATTCTGCCGAATAGCGGTACAAGCTGAAGTTAATTCCCGATGTTCACCTTGCGATATGTAGCCGCAGTCTTTCACGAAATCTAACGCCGAATCCGTTTCGCTGTTTTCTCCATCGCAATCCATGACGAGTCGAATCAAGTTAGCGAAAGGCTCCTCTCCTCAAATTGTTGCGTTCGATTTCGTTCTCAAACGAACTTTTTGATCGCCGGCGTCCCCGCGGTCGATTTCTTATCTGACGTCTAACGTCTGACCTCTGACCTCCGGCGTCTGTCCTGTGTCGGAGATCAAACGTTGACCCAACGATCTTTTAGCGGCGGGAGCTCAGATCGATATTTTAGCACCATCCTCGCCAAGATATAGGCGATGCCGAGTCGCGGGAAGAGCATCCGTGGCTGTGACACGATTCGGAACAGCCACCCCAGATTGTGCCGTTCGGCCCACTCCGGGATCGGCGCTTCGCTGCCAGTGAGAAACCCAAGCGCCGCGCCGACGCAGTGGATGCGCGGCCGATAAAGTAAGTAGTCGCGCAAATATAATCCGAGCTTCTCCTGAGTGCCGCTCCTCAAGGCAATGACGACGTCACGGGGACGTTGTTTTTCAATCGCCACTAACAGATCGTAGTCCTCCGCGGAAGTCTTTTGACGGGGTGAGACGTGGAAATTCGCCGGGTTGATGGTAAAGCCCGCCGCGTTCAACCAGGTATTGGTTTTCTCCCTGGCATCATCCGACGGCAAGACCCAAAATGTATCCCCTTCCTGTCGAATTTCGCGATGGTCGAGAAGACATTTCAAATAGGCGATCCCGGAGATTTTCCTTAATTCGCCTCCCGCGACGAGTCTCCACACAGTGGCGATCAGGTTGCTGTCCGGGAGGGCAAGATCGGCCTGCCCCAGGGCAGACCGGTATTGCTGGTCGTAATTCAGATTGACCAAGGCAGGAGCAGCCGGCACTACCATATAACCACCCACTTTCCGAAAGTGGTCGACTGCTTCGGCAACGTCCCCAACGAAAAAATTCACCCCCAGGACGCGCTCAATCTTAACGGCATCGCCAGCACCTGAGGTCCCTTCGAGCATGTCTTCTTCGCTCACGGAGTTGGTTGAATCGCCTGGATCGTACTATATTCGCCTCGCAGCCGGAAGTGGACAATCTAGCCAATTGCAAATCTCGGGAAAAGAGGCCCATCTTCTACTTTCTAAATTCTACTTCTACTTTGCTCGCAATGGCGGCAAATCTCCGCCATAGCGCAGCATAAGCCACGGTAACCGGAGTGCGCGGGTGAGACGCGGAATGAAAATACGCGGTTGGGCGAGAAGACGGAACAACCAGCCGAGATAGAAACGATCGGCCCAATCGGGAATCGCAACCTGATCGCCAGTGAGAAATCCGAGCGCGGCGCCGATGCAGTGAATCGCCGGCCGGTAATCCAAATGATCGCGCAAATAACGACCGAGCTTTTCCTGCGGGCCGTTGCCGATAGCGATAACGATGTGAGCGGGACGCCCACCCTCAATTGTGGCGAGTAATTGTCGATCTTCCACCTTTTCACTATAAATGGGCGCGATGTAATAATTATCTCGCGTGATCGCCATGTTCGCACTTTGGGACCAAGCCAGCAATTTTCCCGCGGCAGTCTCGTTAGGCAGAACAAAAAAACTTTTCCGCGGCTCACGGAACGATGCTTGTTTTGCGAGAGACTTGAAATAAGCAAGGCCCGAAATTCGGTTTACTTTCCGGCCCTTGAGTATTCTCCAGAATAAAACCATCGCACCGCTGTCCGCGATGGCGAGATCGGCATTCACCAGAGCGTCGCGATATTGCAAATCGGCGCCGTGCAATTTGGTGAGCGCCGGCGCGGCCGGCACGACCAGAAACCCGCCGTGCGCAAGCATAACATCAACCGCTTCATCGACGTCTCCGTCGAAAAAGCGAATACCTAGGATTTGTTGGGTCGAAGCCATCAATCCAACATCGAACGTCCAACGCCCAACGCTCAACATCAAACATGGAGTCTCTTCTGTAGCGGCAGGGTGTCACCTGCAAGAACTTCAAGCTGTAGTGGCAGGCGTGTCGCCTGCATTCCGAAAATATCTTCGCAGCCGACACTCCGAAAGGTTTCGCGAACAGGCGGCTGCCTCTACAGCAAAAGTTGAACGGGCAGGGCAGGTTGAAAGGCAAAACTTACGTTTTTCGCGGAGGCGAAATTGTCGTATGATGTCGGCTTGCATCCGCAACCCGCAGTGGAGGCTGCGAGCAGCACGAACTTGGTCACCGCAGATCGTGCATCCAGCCGGCCAAACTTTATCTTTGTTGTGCTGGTTTTGGGAGCGTTGTGGTTTGTTTGCTGTCGCTATTTCACTGCGGAATGGAGTTTCAACGAGCAGTACAACTACGGCTGGTTCGTTCCGTTTTTTGCGGCGTATTTGTTTTGGCTGCGCTGGAATGACAGGCCGGACGCGGACATCAGAGGTCAGAGGTCGGAGGTCGGAGGTCGGAAGTCGGATGTCAGGAAGATTGTCGCGGTCTTCTTAATCATTTGTGCGGCGTTGATTTTGTTGCCGTTGCGCGTGTTTGAAATCGGCAGCGCAGATTGGCGGCCGCTCGGCTGGATCCATGTGGGGGCGGTGGCGACGATCACCTTGTCGATGATTTATCTTGCAGGCGGGGCCAGTTGGCTTCGCCATTTTAGTTTTCCGGTTCTGTTCTTCTTCGTCGCCGTGCCATGGCCGACGCCGATCGAGGCGCCAATCGTGCAAAATCTGATGCGCGTGATTGCTGCAAGCTCGGCGGAAGTGCTGGGACTCTTCGGAATTCCCGCCGAAGTGCAAGGTAACCTGATCCGACTGCCAAGCGGAATGGTAGGAGTAAATGAGGCGTGCAGCGGCGTGCGCTCGTTGCAAACTTCCCTAACCATCGGCCTGCTTTTCGGCGAATTGAAGCGGATGCGGGTCGGTCCTCGACTTCTCCTCATCGGCAGTGCAGTGGGGATTGCTCTGGTGGCGAATTTTTTCCGAGCCAGTTTTCTCGTTTGGATCGCCTCGACGCGAGATATCGCCGCGGTGGCCCGCTGGCACGACATCGCCGGCTACGCCATTGTGGTACTCGTCTTTGCCGGCACGATGTGGATAGCGTCACGCTGGAAAACAAATCGTGCGCCGGAAACCCCTGCGACGCCCAGGCATCTCGATTTCCGAATATTCTCCAGCGGGGCGGTTGGTGCATTGCTGCTGTGGATCGTGGCGGTCGAAATCAGCGCAGAGTTTTGGTATCGCGCACACGAACGAAATCTCGTTGCCCGGCCGGCATGGTCGGTGCGCTGGCCCGAGAACGCACCCGGTTATCACGAGATCAGAATCAACAACGATGTCCGCAACATGTTGCGCTTTGATTCGGGCCGCGAAGCCAGCTGGATTTCAATGCAAAACGGCGCGGCTGTCTCACAGCCCAGCGCAAATTACCTTTTCTTTTTCCGCTGGAATCCAGGCAGTGGAACAATTTTGCGGGCACGCGCACATCGGCCGGACATTTGTTTGCCAGCGGCCGGCTGGCGACAAGTCGGCAGCGATGAATTGGTCAATTATCGCATCGACGCCAACCACTCTCTGCCGTTTCACACTTTCCATTTCGTCAAGGAAAACGGAGACGGAAAGCCTGTGCTGGCCACGGCATTTTTTACCCTGCACGAAGATGTCGCGCATGAGACGGAAGGTGAGAGTAGGGCGGGGTTGTATTCGAATTGGGATTGGAACGACCGGTGGCGCGTCGTCCGAAACGGGATTCGCAACCGCGGCCAGCAAGTGCTCGAAGTGATTATGGTGACGCCGGCGCAAATGAGCGATGCCGCCGTTGAAGAACAATTTGGCCGGCTCGTGCGTGAGATTGTTGACCCGAAGAAAACTTCTTAGTGAGCGAAACTTCACCGGAAACGCGCCGATCGATTGGTAACTTCAACTTCCAATTGAGTTTTGGCTGTCTTGTTTTTGGATTCTAATTTTTAGCTTCGCATTACATGGCCCGCGACGACGACTTCATGCTTACTCCGGAGGAGCTGCGTGACCGGAAACGCAAACGGCGCCGCCTTCTGCTGATCGGGTTCCTCATCCTGTTGGTGCTGGTTGCCGGTTATTTTGCCGCGCGGCCAGTGCGGAATTCTGTCCGCGCGTGGCAGGCGCGACGACATGCTGACCGCGCTTTCACGTTCATCGACCAACAAAAATGGCGCGAAGCGCGCGATGAGGCCACCGCTGCCTATCAACTTCAGCCTAACGAACCGCAAGCCACTCGCGCCGTGGCCCGCCTCCTTTCCCGAGCCGGTCAAAGCGATGCTCTCGGTTTCTGGAAAAATCTCGCGTCCATGACGGCGCTCACCCGGGAAGATTTGCGTGACGAAGCCGGGATTGCCTTAAAGGCTAACGACGTCGCTGTGGCTGAAGAAGCGACGCACCTCCTTCTCCAAAACAGCAACGGCAAGCCGGCGCCCTCCGACTTCGTTTTGGCGGCGGAAGTTTCATTGCGCAAGCGGGAATTCGGTCAGGCCGGCGAGCTCGCGAAGAAAGCGTTGAACGATCCGGCGGCAACGCGCCGCGACCAACTGCAAGCCACCCTCGCTCTCGACACAGTCGCTCGAAATGGCGGAGCCAGCTTGGTTGGCGACGCCAGGCAAATCGATGCTCGCCTGGTCGAGATCGGCGCAGGCAATGACGATGTGTCCCTGGAGGCGCTGGTCTCCCTGACCGAGCGCATTCTCAACGCGCCGGCGGATGAAAAAAACGAGCCACCGCTGCCACCGGCCCAACTTATTGATAAGATCGACCATCATCCGCTGGCCACGACGGCGCATAAGCTGCTGGCGGCGGATTTGGAAATCTCGCAGCAGTCGGAGCAGCGAGAACAAATCGAACAACACGTAATCGACCGCTGGAAGAACGGGAACAACGAAGAGCTCGCCGCGCTCGGCGCGTGGCTTTATCGTCACGGCCAATACCAGCGCGAGCTCGACGCCATCCCGCTGGAGCGCGCTACGCAGACCCGGGACCTTTTCCTTCAACATGTTGATGCGCTGGGCGCGCTTAATCGTTGGGATGACATCCGCAAAATTCTGGAGAGCGAACGCTTTCCGCTCGACCCGGTAATTCAAAATATGTATCTGGCGCGTTGCTATGCGCAGCAGGGCCAGCAAGAAGGCGCCGACAACAATTGGCAGCGAGCGATCCAGAACGCAGCCGGCGACCTCAGCAAATTACTTATGCTCGGCGATTACGCGGAGAAAAACGGCGCTCAGCAAGTGGCCGCAACCGCCTACGACGCAGCTACGGTTGTGTCTCCGAAATCGCGGCCCGCGCAACTTGGGCGCCTGCGCGCAGTCCTCGCAACTGGCGATACAAAAAAACTCCACGCCGTTCTCGCGGAGCTTTTAAAGATTTGGCCTAACGACACTGGCTTGCAAAATGACGAGGCCTACGCCCGCCTTCTGCTGTTGCCGCCTGATACTAAACCGGACTCGAGCGAATTAAAATCCATCGAATTGCTCGCCGAAAAACTCGTGCAGGAAGAGCCCACCAGTCTTCCCCACCGCACGTTGCTTGCGCTTGCGCTCCTGAAAGAAAATCGTCCTTACACCGCGCTCACCCTTTATCAGAACCTGACCGTGCCTCAGAATGCCGTCAACGCTTCGACGATCGCCGTGCACGCCGCGGTGCTCGCTGCTTCCGGCCAAATCGAGCCGGCCAAGAGCGAGGCGGAAAAAATTCGGCCAGACAAACTTCTCCCCGAAGAGCGTTCGCTCATCGCGAACCTGTAGAGGCAACCGCCTGCTCAGCCTGCCCGTCCTGGTTGCCGTAGCAACCGTGGCGGGCGAAGACTTTCGGAGTAGCTTTAGCATAGGTGGAAACCTCGGCTGAACGCGGCTGACTGCTGACCTCTGATATCTGACTTCTGACTTCTGACAGTCTGTCTTAGTACGGTGTCCAGACCTTTACTCGCTTGCGCCCGTGGCGTTCTCGCCGGCGCCGCCGGATTTGAAAGATCACGATCAAAACGATTCCGCAGAGGGTGCCCAGGGCGGCGACCAGAAAAAGTGGATAGAGCGTAGCCAATATGCCAAACATACCGTTTCCCGCGCTCCGACTTCCGACTTCTGGCCTGTGGCCCTACGTGTGTCGAACCAGACGCGAGATTCGACGACGCTGGTTGAACACCAGAGACATGACCGCAAGTGCGCCCGCCACCCAAGTGCTCGGCTCGGGAACCGGGCAAATCTCGCCGGTCGAAAGGATCCTAGCTCCATATACGCCCGGGGCCTGGCCATCATTGGGGTTGACGAACTGAATCTCGGCAATCTGTGAAGCGGTCAGTCCTGATGCGTTTGTCCCAAACAAAAGTTCCTCGGTTCCCCCTCCATTATACAAGCCGCTCCAGTCATCAATTGAGAGGGTCTTCCCCGCGGTCCAGGTAGCGAGATTGCTGGCGGCGAAATGCAGAATGCTCGTTGTGCTACCGCTTCCAAAATCAATGACGGAATTGGCTTGTAAGGTCAGTGCGCCGACTCCGACGCCGCCCGAACCCGTCGCGCCTTCACTCACTTTGTTGGTGTTGAATGTCCCCCCATTGAGCGTCACCGTCGCATTATTGTTAATGTGATCAGTCGTGCCGCTACCACTCAGCATTAACGTGCTACCACTATTGACCGTGATGCCAGAAGTTCCCGTGGTTGTGTTGCCGAGTGCGTTCGCGACCGCGGCAACGAGCGTGCTGCCGCTGCCGCTAATTGTCGTCGTGCCGGTGAAGGTGTTCGCGGCGTCAAGAGTGAGCTTCCCGCCACCCTGAAATGTTAGACTGGTGGCGCCGCCGCTGGCGTCTGCAAGACCCAGCTTAAGATCGATAGTGTTACCCGAAGATGCTTGTATCACGTTCGTCGTATTACCCAGCTTAAGCGAAAGAGCCTTGTTGCCGCTGATCTGCGCTTCGATGGTCAGCGTAGTCGCGGCCGTAGTGGTGTCCGCTAGAATCGTATTAGATATTCCGTTGAGGGTTAACGTCCGACCCGATCCTCCTCCGTTACCGATACTGCCGAATGTGATACTCGAGGCCGTACCTGAAAGGGAGATCTCGCCGGCGTTTCCATTGCCGCTAAAGCCGACGTTCCCATCTGATGGATTCTTCGTTCCGTCGAAAGAGGCGAGGTCGGTGGGCCCGGGCGGTCCGCTTGGGTTCCAATTGCCAGGAGTTGTCCAGTCGCCGCTTACAGCTGTTGAATTCCACACAGGGTCGCCGGGCGGCGGCGATTTCGGTGGGGTGGTGGTCGTCGCAGCAGTCGTCGTTGTGGTAGTGGCCGCGGGCGTCGTGGTCGCGGTCGTGGGCGTCGTGGTCGCGGTCGTGGGCGTAGTATTCGTCGTAATCGCGGTCGCGGTGTCTGGATGATGATGACGATGACCACGAATATGCTCGGCTCTTGCGTGTCTCTCTGCGCGGGCTTCAGCTTCTCTGTTACCAGCGCGTCTTTCATGTCTTGCCGCACGCATCTCGAAGTCACGGCTCTCGAATTCTTGCGCGAACGAGAATTTTGCGCCGCAGCCGAGAAGAATCAGACCGACAACCACACGTGCCCACCCGTTGCGACGTGAAATTGCAGCGGGAGCGTGGAAGCAGCGTGACACTGCGCGCGCCCAAGTCACGAAATTTGACTTGAGATCGGGGTTCAGGCGGCAATTAGAGAACAACCAAGCCGCCGATGTAAAGAAAAAAAGAAAAAAGTTTTCGGGCAAACGATCGTCGGATTTCTTCACCACCGCTTCAATCTGGCCGTCTATCCGGATCAACAGGGAACCCTTCAGCCCGTCGACTGGGGGGCGTTGGAGCGTCGAGCTTGGAGATGGGAACTAGGAGAATTGGAGACGGAAATGACCTCTGGTCCGCCAAAGGATGGAGTCGTGCAGCGGCGAGCTGTGCCTTGCCACGCCGAAGCCTGGCGAAGGCGGGTTTGGGCGCTCCTCGGAGCGTGGCTGCCCGGAGCACGGCGACATAGCGCCGTGGCTACAACAAAAGATGAGAGCCTATTACCTACACAAATTGTAGGATGTTGGCTTGACAAGATGTCAGTTCGGAGCTCATATTTCGCCCGATGACCCGCGATTTACCAGGAGAAATGGTTGGGGCCGCAGGCTCTCCACTGGGCTGTCGATGCGACTCGATGAAAACGCTATTTCCACCCGCTTTCGGTTCTGCGCTTCCGCGGAACGCTGACGGTTTTGCCACAAACGCTCCACCATTTGAAGCAAACGCTCTCCCTTTTGCGGCGGACCGGTACCTTTTTGCAGCAGCCCCGTACCCGTCGGAACCAAACTGGTACTTGTTTGCGGCGCAGCCGTACCTGCTCGGAGCAAAGTGGTACTATTTTGCGGGAAAGCTGTACTCGTTTGGAGCAAACGGGCACCTGTTTATCCGACGCTGTACCCGTCCGCAGCAAACCGGTACCCGTTTACGGCAAAGCTGCACCCGTTTGGAGCAACAGAGTACCTGTTGGGAGCAAACTGGTACCGGTTACGGCGCAAATCTCCCTTTTTCACCGGAACCTCCCCCTTTCCCCAGAAAAACCCAAACCAACGCAGTTAAACTCCTACTATGACCAAAGCAATCATTGACTTCAGCGGTTACACCGGCCCGGAGCTTTTACCGGTCTCGGAAACCATTCACGATAAAATGCTGGCCAACGCCGCCACTTTCACGACGCCATCGCCGACCATGGTGGCATTCCAAACTTTGATCGACACGTGCTAAAGGGGCATAAAAAGATGATCAACCCTGCGACGAAGCGGGTCTTTTTTCCAAAAAGACACTCTGCTTTGCTTGATTTCGGGTCTGCTTTTGTAAAAAGCAGGTCTGTGAGACCTCAAAGCGACTCCCTTTGCGCCCAAACAGGCTTGCTTTGAGCTCAAACACGGTTGCTTTCAGGGAAAAGCAGCTTGCTTTGAACACAAAGCGGCTTTCTTTTTAGGGCAAAGCGAGTTGCTTTGGGAGCAAACCGGCTTGATTTGAAGGCAAACAGAGTTGCTTTCTCCCGTCGCAGGTCTGCTTTTTCCCCGCGTAACAGACACCAAAGCAGACTGTCTGTACATAAACGCCGAGCCTCACTTACGACCAACGCCGCCGCCCTTTGAAACTCATTTATTACGAGGCCTATCTTGAGCGCGCCGACGCCGAAGGCCGTGAACGCTGCCTAAACAGCGACTCCTGAGGCGCTTTCTTACGCGCACAACTGTGACGTCCAGGCTCTACCCCGCGGCTCGAGATCTTGGGAGGAGAAGACTCCCTTGCCCCAAGCGCTTAGTAAGACTAAATCCCAATATAAATGAGAGATACAATCCTACAGATTTTGCTTGCCGCCGGTTTGACGCGCCCCAGAATCGGCGGGTATGCAAACGCCGCGTTCCTGCTCCTTTCGAGAAGGCGCCCTCGTATTGATGCTAATCGTCGGCAGCGTGGGCGGATTTAGCGCGGCGGGCGGTTCGACAAAGGATTTTGCCTTCAACACCTCGATGACAACCAGCGGGAACTATAGTCCGACTGGACTTCCCAATAACACAATTGATGTCCGTCTAACGACTACATCCGGTCCCAATCTTACAATCACAACCAGCGTTATTACGGCAGAGTCTCTCAGCGTTGCGAACGGGAAACCCTATACCATTGCCAACGCCACCCTCACGGCGAACAACAGCACGCTAAACTTGGGGAACTCGGGCGGTTTTACGAATGTCTTTAGCGGAGTCCCCAATGATCTGGTCTATGTGACCGGCAATTCCAATCTGACGATCCAAGGGCCGAGTAGCAGTGGCGGCTCCGGTGTCCTTAATTTAGTGCTCACATCGAGCGGTAATTTCAATGTTGGATCGGGTTCCGCATTAACGATCAGCTCCGCGATATCGGGCAACTTTGGTGTTACCAAAACAAGCGGGGGCACCGCGACATTATCTGGCGCGAACACGTATAGTGGCACGACCACGATCTCCGGCGGCACGCTTGCCCTCGATAACAACAACGCGACTTCGCCGCGTCTGGCAAACACGAGCAGCATCATTGTGAATAGCGGAGGTACGCTTTTGCTCGCTCAAACCGGCGTTGCGAGCACTGACCGGATCAGCAATAGCGCAACCATGACGTTAAACGGTGGCACGTTTAACACCGGCGGCCTGAGCGAGGGCGGTTCTGTCGGCATTGGTGCGCTCACTTTACAGGCGAATTCACACATAGATCTCGGTTCAGGCGGCAGTGTGATCCACTTTGCGAATAGTAGCGCAGCGGCGTGGGTCGCAAACAAGGTTCTTGAGATCGATAACTGGAGCGGCTCGCAGAGCGGCGGAGGAACGGACCAACTCATCTTCGGGACAGATTCGACCGGGTTGACCGCTGCGCAGGTTGCCGAAGTTGAATTTCTTAATCCCAATGGATTTTCCGCTGGGACGTATGGCGCAGTGATTCTCGGCACGGGCGAAATCGTTCCGATGCCCGAGCCGGGGACGTGGGTTGCGGGGACACTGGCGCTCGGCGCGCTTGTGTTGATGCAGCGACGGCGCGGCGCGCCCCTTCTAAAGCGCGCGGCGATGGGCAGCGCTTAGCCGGCAGCTTCTGATTTCTGCTTTGACTCCCGTTCTCTGTGCTCTGTCCTCAATCTTTACCGGAGGCTCTCCTCTGATACGCAGCCACCCGTTGTCACATAGATTTAACGTGCTGCTCACTTGCCCTATGAATGAGTGATCCCGATTGCAATGGTCCTAAGTTCGGTCTCTTTAATATGTTCGCGCAGCTTGATCCTCTCCTCCAGGCGATCGCAGTAATTGCGCTTATCGCGTTCATCCTCATCGCAGGTTTTCGTCTGTGGCGCTACGCGCAAAAGCGCCGGATGCGCAAGCGCGCAGACCTCTGGGTGCACTACTGAGCAGAGGTTCGCCGCGGCGAATCCGTCCCTAGGCGGATCAGAGATCGGAGATTACAGAACAGCGAAACAGAGGGCAGACCTCTCCGGGATTGCAGCCGACACGGCTACCGCTACAATTTCAAATTTATGGCTTACAAAGACATCGCGCCGCCTGCGGGCGAGAAAATTTCCATCCACAACGGGCAACTGCAGGTGCCGGACCTGCCAATCCTTCCATTCATCCGCGGCGATGGCACCGGCCCGGATATTTGGGCGGCCAGTGTGCGCGTGTTTGATGCAGCGGTGGAAAAAGCGTACCGCGGCAAAAAGAAGGTCGCGTGGTTCGAAGTGTTCGCTGGCCAGGCGGCGAAGGACAAGTTCGATACGTGGCTGCCGGACGACACGGTTGAAGCGTTCCGCGAATATTTGGTCGGCATCAAAGGTCCCCTAACAACTCCGGTCGGCGGCGGCATTCGTTCGCTTAACGTCGCCCTCCGGCAGCTTCTCGATCTTTTCGTCTGTTTGCGGCCGGTGCAGTACTTCAAGGGCGTGCCGTCGCCGGTCAAGCATCCCGAAAAAGTAAACATGGTGATTTTCCGTGAAAATACCGAAGACATTTACGCGGGCATTGAGTACGCCGCCGGCACGCCTGAATCACAAAAGATTCTCGATTTTCTCCGAAAGGAATTCCCGACGGAGTTCGAGAAAATCCGTTTCGGCACGCGCCAGAAAGCGGCTGAGTTTTGGAAAAAAGTCGGCGCGGCGGAAAAGGACGATGTGATGGTCGGGATCGGCATTAAACCGGTGAGCCGCTCGGGCAGCGTGCGCTTGATTCACAGCGCGATTGAATATGCGATTCGGAACCGGCGCAAGAGTGTCACGTTGGTGCACAAGGGGAACATCATGAAGTTCACCGAGGGCGCGTTTCGGGATTGGGGCTACGAAGTCGCAAAGAAATACTTCGGCGCGGAAGAGATCGACGGCGGGCCGTGGTGCAAAATTCCAATGGGTAAACCGGGGGGCGGCATTGTCATCAAGGACGCCATCGCCGACATCACCTTGCAGCAAGTCCTGACGCGGCCAGAAGATTTCGACGTCATCGCGACGTTAAATCTGAATGGCGATTATCTAAGCGACGCGCTGGCCGCGCAAGTGGGCGGGATCGGCATCGCGCCCGGCGGCAACATCAATTACATCACCGGTCACGCAGTTTTCGAAGCGACCCACGGCACTGCGCCGAAGTACGCAAACCAGGACAAAGTGAATCCCGGCTCGGTGATTTTGTCCGGCGAAATGATGTTCCGTTACATGGGCTGGACTGAAGCGGCCGATCTAGTTCTGAAAGGATTGAACGGCGCGATCGCGAGTAAGCGCGTCACTTACGATTTCGCACGATTGATGGAGGGCGCGACCGAAATCAAGTGCTCGCAATTCGGCGACAACGTCATCGAACACATGTGAGTGGAAATGACGAGAACTGAATGGCGAATGACGAAGCAACAATGAAATGCGAGACGCCGCGGGATGGCTTGCCACTTACGCGTACCGGAGCTGTGGCGAGCTTTTGTCTCGTTAACCTATGAACCATCCACTCGGCGAAGAAGGTTTGCCTGGCCGGTCTAACGATTGTGGTACACGGGACATGGTGCCACACTTTTCCCCTAACTAACCGCCGATACAGCGCTTCGCAGCGCGTGATCTCCGCGTCTTTGCCGAAGGTTCAGCTTCGCTCTTTCTCGTTAGGCTTAATGAACACATCTGCTTCCTGCTATTTTGCAAGTGCAAGTGAGCCATCGGAGGCCACTGTGACCTTGAATTGGTACGTTTTGGATTCATGCCCACCCCAATAGGAGACACTATTGAGGGTTAGAGTATGACCAGACATGGAAAGTAAGTCCAAAGCGTACGTGGCAGCCTCCTGTGGTGGATCGTAGTTGGGCGGCCATTTTACTTTTACTCCCGTCAGAAGTTTGGCCACTTGCTCATTCGCATTCTCGATTTCCTTGAACTTGCCGGTGGAATCCTTGAAATAAATGTGAAGCGTGTCCGTCTTGGTTGCCGGGTGTCGTACGATGGCGACCACTGCGCCATCCGTGCTCACGAACGGAACATTTCTTTGCCCCCCGCCCTTCGCAGTCTCCGAAGCGAATTTCTGACCGTTGGGAAAAATCAGAATGTCTTCCAAATTGTCTGTGTCGATGTCTCCAATGGTCTTGCTGACAAATTTCTCGCCGCTAGGAAGAGTCAACACCGCTTCATCATCGGTCTCAACCAATTTGCCGCTTGGGAGCTTATCGCCTGCTGTTGCAGGGTTAATCACCAACAGTAACAGAAGGCCAAAGGTTAGCTTATAGATGGTATTCGTGTGTTTCATTTTGCGAGTTTGTTTCAATTCATTATTCGGTCTAATCCGCTTTCCTTCGAGGAGAATGTTCAATAAAAACCGAGTCATGGCAGTCGTTTTACCGCTCGACCCTACTTTGAGCAATCCGAAAAAATTGCTCGATCAGGTGCGCGATGTGACGCGGTTAAAACATTACAGCCTGCGCACTTAGGGAACTTATTGCGATTGGATCGAGCGCTTCATTCGTTTTCACGAGCTGCGTCATCCGCGCGAACTAGGCGAAGAGGAGATAAGCACCGTTCATTCGGTTCGGTCGAACTCTCCCTTGAGAAAGGGAACAAAACTCTTTTCGATTCGCTCGACCCACGGATCGTATTGCTTGTTCTTGGCGTGAGGGTAAGTGATATTAAACGCAGCCCAGTTGCTTCCTTTGGTGTAGAGCTTGTGATAATACTCGGTTCCGTCTTTGGTGACGCCCGAGATGACAAACCATGTATCTGTCTTTTTCTTGTAGGTAATTGTGTCTCCGAGCGCGTGCAACTCGTCTTGCCAGCGCTTGTCAAGGGAGTCGCCTTCGTCAACGCGCAGAAAATGGCCTTCGGCGAGGACGCTGAATTCCTTGTTTGCCGTGTGAAACTCGCGTCCGGCTCCGTTTTCGGGTGCGCGGCTCGCGATGAGAGTAGCTGGATAACGTAAAGAGAACCCGAAACGTCTATTCACATATTCCTTCCACTGCGCGTCTTCGCCGTGTGCTAGAACAGTAACGAGAATGAAGCCTAGTAAGGTAACGATGGTTTTGTGCATAAGCGCAGAACGGCTAACGAGAATGAGCTCAGCTACCGCTGGCGAAAGCGAGCATTTCATCAGAAATCAGAGATGGGAAGTCAGAAATTAGTGTGGTCATCGCGCCCGGCCAGCGGTTAGCTGCCTCGACCGGTTCGGCCTGGCCGTTATGGAACAATCCAGACGCCAAGTATTCAGAACGAGGCACTCGAATTGCAATCTGAGGTATGACGAGCCGTTCGACGTGACGCCGTCGCGAGCCAGGGAACTTGTAACGGGACGTGCTGAAGTGGACAATCTGAAACTCATCCCCGCCCTGCAAAAGGCGGGAGAAGGAAAACGCCAAACACAAGGCTAAGAAGCTTCTTTTGAAGAACGCGACTAATCCAACCACGTCGCACGTAGCTCGTGAAACGAAACAGCCATAAGGCGGAACTCTCTGCCGGTTATGACTTGCCGGCGAGCATCCGGCTCAACTACCGTTTAAAACATGACGCGCACATTTTTTAGGTTGGTTCCTCTTCTAGTTTCTTCTGTCTACACAGTAACCGCTTCACCCCGGCTCGTCGCATTTGAAAGAGGACCTCAAATCTATGTAGCGAACCTTAACGGCACTGATGCAAAAAAAATTGCCAAAGGCTCCGCTCCTGATTTATCGCCTGACGGAACCCGAGTAGCCTTTCATACTGATACTTCGTCGAAGACGAAGCTTGTCCGGCAGATCGCCGTAGCTGACGTAGCGGCGAAACGGGTGACGGTGTTTAAGGGCGAAATCCCGAGTGAGAATTGCCAGCGCGCCGTCTGGTCACCGGACGGCGAACACATTTTGTTCGAAATTTGGATCGACAGTGACTGGCATCTGGCGATGATCAATACCGACGGCAGCGGCTTTCGTTACGTAAAGCAGGCCTCGCCGAAGGGCAATTCCTTTTGGTCGGCCTGCTGGGCGCCGGATGGCCGCTCCATTTATGCGCATAACCTCGATAAGCTCTACCAGCTCGCACCCGACGGCAGCGAATTGAAGCAATGGCGCTTGCGCACACTATTTCCAAAGGGATCGCTCAGCAGCGGGTCGACCATCGCAGTTTCTCCGGACGGAAACAGGCTGCTGATCGATGTCGAAATGGAAGACGAGAGTGTGAACGTGACCGACTGGGAGGGGCCGCCCCCATCGATGTGGATTTTCGATCTTGCTTCGGGTGAAACCAGTCGCCTGACGCCCAAAGGTATTCTGGCCTGGCATGGTTGCTGGCTTAACGACAAACAGGTTTTTTTCACCAGCCAGGGAGCCGGCGAAAAACAATCCTCAATCTACCAGATGAGCGTGTCGGAGAAGGATCGGAAACCGGTGATCAGGAACGCGAATAATCCGACCGTGTCACGTTGACGTGCGAAGTTCGCTCAACTAGGCGGTAGCGCCGCAGGCGGATGCGTCGCCGGAGGCAGCGGAGGCGGGAAAACAGTGGTCCCGCCCGCGCGAGTTGCCGCCACAGCCACCGCGATTGCCGCCAACACTAAGACTACGCCACCATAAAGCAGCGTCTTCGGTTTAGAAGGCGAAACCTCCAACGAATAGACAAGTCGATTGAAGTCGTTGCCGTTTACCATGTGCGCGTTTTGTGCGTTCGCTGGAAGCTTCCCTCGGTAGGTAATGTTTAGTATCCCCTGACCCTCTTCAATTGTGCTTCTGGTAAATGCCCATTCCAGTCCCGACCCGGAAACGAGCTTCATGCCTTTGTTGAGGGGGATTTCGAATTGGCCGCCGCCGCGGTACTTCGCGAGGGCCCGGGCCGAAAAGCGCGAGACGGCGCTGCGGTGCATATCGTCTTTATCCAGGGAATAATCGTCAATGACAGCTGCCGCTAATTGATATTTGACAGTTCGCAGAAGGAGGTCGGGGTGATCGCCATAGTTGGCTTTCCATCGGGCCCAGCTTCCCGCATCCAATTGGAACCGCCACTCGATCTTGGCGTCTCCGCGTTCGTCGAATTGATAAATCTGCTCGAGACTTCGGCTCGGAACGTCCTGCCCGCGAAGCGGAATGACGCTGCCCCAAAGTAACAGAGCGAGAGTTATCAACTTTCCGCGCCGAAAGACGGGTTGAGCAGGCCGAACAAACTTATTCATTTTAATTATTCTCCTCCGCACGATTGCTGTTTTGTCCCCCTCCCGTCCCGAGCCTCGCCGAGCTTACGATGTCCCGAATAATGGACTGGTTACGCTGGAATTGCCCCTTGGCCGCCCCAATAAACAGACCTACCACGCCGTTGGGAGACGGAACAAACCAGCCTACCCACTCGGCGGTCGAGCCATTTCGATAAACCGTATTTCCGGTGTAGAAGATTGAGTTTCCCTTGTATTCGTGGCTGGTCACCTTCACCCGGGCGCCTGCCGCATGTGACACACCCTGCTGTGCCAACTCCATGGCCTGGGCTGGATTTGAAACTCCGGCAAATGAAAAGACATTCGCCGAAACCGAAGTCTGAGCATCCTGCGCCACGAAAATCATTCCTGGAATCGCACTATTCTCCGTTCGCGCCCACGTTTCGGGGACATCAATCGAAACCGTGTTATTCACGCCCGTCCATCGATAGTATCCCTGCCGGACTTGGCCATTGTTGGCCGCCGTTCTACCCCCACTGCGGCCGGCGTTTTCCGCGTAAGAGGCCGCGGTATGGGCTGTGCGTTGCGCCAAAATGTTTTTTATCTTGTCGATTTCCATGGAAGGCAATTCCGGAGCTTCGAATCCCATCCGCCGATAATCTTCCACCTTAAACAAGGCATACCAGGAATTGCTTTCCCTCAGCTCATTTAGTTCATGGTTAGCCAGAGCAACGGCTTTTTCGAACGGAACGTTGGTCGTGTCCTCACTTAATCCCAATGGCTTCAAAAACGACTTGATTGCCATGGGCGTAATTGCCGTGCATTCCATCGGAATGTAGCTCCCTGAGTTACCGATCCACGCGACCATGAAAGCGTGGTGAGGCAGAAAGACCAGGGACGTTTGACAGCCAAGATGTTGCATTACCGACGACCACAAAATGGCCAGTTCTACACACAGACCTTCGTTCGTTAGGATCACGTCGCGCGGCATTCGCACGGTTTGGGTGAAGTCAGTTCCGAGTTTACCTGGCACACCTTCGTCACTCGTGTAGCGCATCCCCGTTTCACACATGTAGTCGTAGGTGGCCTTCATCAGGCCCGCGATCGATTCTTCAGTCTGGTCCACTCCCGCCATGGTTCCGCCAGTGCGTCTCGTGATCTCCGCCGCAAACTCCTTGACTACCGGATCGTTAGGCGTGACCATGGCGACAGCGAACTCCGAGAGGTTCTCCTGGTCTGCCCACGTGAGAATCTCCTCATTGGGCAGGTCGGTGTACTCAATCTCATTCACACCACGGAGAAGGACGTTGGAGCGAAGGACCTCTTCCTTCTGCTCATTGCCACTGTCGATCCATCGGATCTTTGTCTCCAATGTGGCGTTTGCTCGATTACTCAACTGCGTAACCTTGGCCGGCAGCTGCGGGTAGTAGAGCGCAACCCACGTCTGTCCGGCCGGTAACTCCGACTGAGTCTCCGGCGTTGTCCACGAAATATAATCGGGAATCTGATAACTGATCGACAGGTCCCGCACCGGCCCGGTGCCATCGTTGTGAAAGACGATCTTACTGAGGAAAAAACGTCCATTCTCGATAGAAGGATCAGCGTACACTTTATAGGCAAAGGTCATGATCGACTTCCGCACGGTCGGATCACTCCAGGTGAGTTTGCCGCCGCCTCCCCCCCTGAAGAAATAGATGCCTAAACACACTAAACCGGCTGCCCCGAGCAGCGCCGCACCGATCTGTAGTAACCTTTTCATATCAATGTGAGAGCTCGATCTTCGGCTTCGAGAGCGTTTTCAAGCAAATTCGAAGGGGTTTGTCACGCCAAATTCAGCGCAGCCGATAGTATTTGGAGTAGGACACTATCTGACATTTTTCAGATCGAAAACGGAATTGACGTAGCTTGATCTCGTTAGCTATTACACTGGGGATGTCCGATAAAGTCGAAGTTCAGCCTGCAAATCTCCGCCGCACCACCAGAGGATCGATCCTCATTGTTTTAATAGTCTGCCTCTCTGCAATCACGATGGTGCGTGCTCAAGTCGATTTAAGGCCGCTCGCTCCTCGCTCGCTTGCCAGCGTGAAGATGAATTACAAGGACTTGCACGGTGACTACACTTTCACATTTACACCCGACGGGACCTACAATTTTACCTCCTCTCGTGAGGGAGAGAAACCAGAGACGCGGACAGGAAGATACGAGTGGAAGGTAATGAGTCCGGTTCATGCCGTGCTCAACCTCGACGGCAATGAAATCTACAGGCTTACTTTCAAGTCAACTACTGAGGCAACAGGCTGGGTCGACGATGACTATCGCCCGTACACATTTCACTTTGAGAAACGGCAATAACATGCGATAGGCGCTTCCAAATTTCTTAATCCAAAAACCGTTAACGGCGGTGCACAATCGAATGGTAGCGCGCAGCCGACCGGTACTAATTTGTTGAAAGTGCCCAGTGAGACTGGTTCTTAAGAGGGCGTTCACAGCAGGATATTGTTAGCCGATTTAAATTATTTGCTGATGATTGTCTAAGTTTCTGGGTCGATGGACGTGATCAATAGGCCGACCAGAAGCGGATTTTTGGGCCAGCTTTTCGGTGCAAGGCGGAGTTCAACTTGGACAGTGAATGATCCACCTGGCACCTTCGGCTCTCCGTGAAGCATCCAAGGCGGGTTCTTAACGGTCGCTCGGGGGATGTGTCAGGACCTGTAACCGCTGCGCGGTCCCCCCAAGTCAAAGGCGTCAAGAAGAGTTTTATGGAGGTTGGATTGGTTCTGAAACCGTAATCCAAGTCTTCGAGAAGCATGGCCCCGGCACCGAACAAAAAGCTGGACCACGAAACGGTTGCCCCGAGGAGAGCGACGAGTTTTCGGTTCATCCTAGAAGGCGAGCAGGCCAGCAGTGGTTTGCAGAATTCTCTTCACTGCAAGCTTTTTCAAACCAAAGGGCCCCAGTTTTGTCACACGAAAATTTCGCTTTTCCGCATGCTGGCGCTTTATTCCCGGCAAAACTTGCGTTAGCTCCAATCATGTCTTCTTCCTTGTGGAACCGATTTCAGAATCACTTCCTTCGCTACGACGACCTCGATTTTTCGATCGATATCAGCCGGATGAAATTTCCGGAAGATTTTTTCGGCAAAATGCGAGGTAAGGTCGACAAGGCGTTCGCGGCCATGCGGGAACTGGAAGCGGGCGCAATCGCCAACCCAGATGAAAACCGGATGGTTGGCCATTACTGGTTGCGCAACCCAGCGCTGGCGCCAAATGCGCAACTACGTGCGGACATTGAGCAGACGAACCAGCGTATCAAGCAGTTCGCCACTGGCGTGCATTCCGGCAGCATCACGGCAGCCAACGGCAAGAAATTCGAGCACATATTGCTAATCGGCATCGGCGGCTCGGCGTTGGGGCCGCAATTTGTCTCCGATGCACTCGGATCGACCCACGATCCGATGGACATTTATTTTTTTGACAACACCGATCCCGATGGATTCGACCGCGTCTTCGACAAGATGGACAAGAAGCTGGCGCAGACACTCGTCGTGGTTGTTTCCAAATCTGGCGGAACGAAGGAGACGCGCAATGGGATGCTGGAAGCGGAAGCGAGATTCAAATCAAGCGGCATTCCGTTTGGAAAACAAGCTGTGGCAGTAACCGGCGTGGGAAGCGAGCTGGACAAATATGCCGAGAAAAACCAGTGGATTGCACACTTTCCGATGCACGACTGGGTCGGCGGCCGCACGTCGGTAATGAGCGCGGTTGGTCTCGTGCCGATGGCGTTGCAAGGCTTTAAGATCGACAAGTTCCTGGGTGGCGCAGCCGCTATGGACGAACACACACGCGCCACGGACGCGACACAAAATGCGGCCATGCTGCTTGCTTTGATGTGGCATTACGCGGGAAACGGCAAAGGCGAGAAGGACATGGTGGTACTGCCATACAAAGACCGGCTGATGTTGTTCAGCAAATATTTGCAGCAACTGGTAATGGAGTCGTTAGGCAAGGAGAAAGATCTCGACGGGAACATCGTGCACCAGGGCATCGCGGTTTACGGGAACAAAGGCTCGACCGACCAGCATGCCTATGTGCAGCAGCTGCGCGACGGCGTTTTAAATTTTTTCCTTACATTTATTGAAGTACGCAAAGATCGACAATCACCGCCGTTCGAAGTCGAGCCGGGTGTGTCCAGCGGCGATTATCTTCAAGGTTTTTTGCGCGGGACGCGTGCGGCGCTTTACGAGAGTGGACGCGAATCGATCACGGTCAGCTTGCCGGAGGTCAATGAATTCAGCGTGGGGGCGCTCATCGCTCTTTACGAGCGGGCAGTCGGCTTTTACGGTTCCCTGGTAAACGTCAATGCGTATCATCAACCTGGGGTGGAAGCAGGTAAGAAGGCGGCGACGAAATTGTTGGAACTGCAAGGCCGAGTCCGCGCAAACCTTTCCGCAAGCGGTGGCAAGACGGCTGAGGAAATCGCGCACGAGATCGATGCCGACCCGGAAGATGTCTTTCATGCGTTGCGCCATCTCGCGAGCAACGACCCTCAAGTCCGCTTCGTGAAAGGTGAAGAACCATCCGAGGACAAATTTTCGCTTAAAAACTAACAGGTGCTAAAGTTTTGCGCCGCAAAACATGACAGATTTGCCTCCTGAGAACCAACGTTACGCCGTTCCTTGGATCGACATCGTCCAGTTTGTCCGGCAACTCAATCACGATCTCCGAAATCATTTAAACGCGGCCGAACTGCAATCTGCTTACATCGGCGAGCTCGCCGAGGGCGAAGAGTTGAAAAAGGAAATTAGCCGGTTACGCGAGCTGATGGCGGCGGTCGCGACCAACTTGCAACAAGTCAGCGCCGCCCTTGCCCCAGTTAGGCCGACCTTGATGTTATATGACGCGGCCGATTTTCTGGAGGATTTAAAGCAAAAGGCGGAATTCGCGCGCGACCCAGCGAAAGTGATTTGGGAAGTTGAGCTCGGCGATGCAATGCTGAACATCGATCCGCAACTGTTGCAGCAGGCTTTTTTGGAGCTTTTCGAAAATGCTTTCCAACATGGACCAGGAGCAGGCGCGCTCGTCGCGAAAGCGTACATCGACAATGGGCGCTTCACCTTCACCTTGCGCGAGCCGAAAACACGGTTTGACCTTTCCACAGAGAATTGGGGCCGCGAACCACTGCGCAAAGTCACCCGTGGTCATTATGGCCTTGGCCTGAGGCGCGCCCGGGCAATCCTGGAGGCGCATGGAGGGGAATTTGGCGCGCGCTACGATGCGGCGGCATTGGCGCTGCTTACCACGGTGACGTTGCCATTGGCGAACAAAGAGAGCATTCCGGATGACAACAGAAAACCGGCGAATTTTGATCATTGACGACGAGCGTCCGATCCTGTTGACGCTCGAGGCGCTGCTCGGCAGGCACGGATATGTCACTGAAACAGCAGCGACCGCGGCCGCCGGTATGCGCGCGTTGAAGAACAAACCGGCTGCACTCGTTCTGCTCGATTTGCAATTGCCGGACGCGGAAGGATTGGAAATGCTCGATAAAATCAAGAGCGAGCATGCGGAGACGCCGGTGATTATTTTAACGGCGCACGATTCATTAAGCAATGCGATCGAGTCGATGAAGCGAGGCGCCTACCACTTCATTAGCAAGCCATATGCGCCCGAGGAATTGCTCAGCCTGGTCGAGAAAGCTTTGGAGAAACAGACGCTGTTACGTGAGACAGCCAAACTGCGGGAAAAAACTCACGAGCTGGAGAAACGGCTGGAGATTGCCGAGACCCGGCTCCACCCCAATTTCAAAAGCAAGTCGATGCAAGAGATCGAGGAGTTGATCAACGCGATGGCGCCCTCCGAAGCCAACGTGCTCATCACCGGCGAAAGCGGCGTGGGCAAGGAAGTGATCGCGAACGCCATTCATCAACGCAGCCGCCGCGCGGACAAGCCGATGGTGAAACTCAATTGCGCAGCCTTTCCGCAATCGATGATCGAGGGAGAGCTTTTCGGGTACGTCAAAGGTGCATTTACCGGCGCGGTAAACGATTTCCCGGGAATGATTGGCGAAGCGAGCGGTAGCACGCTCTTTTTGGATGAGATCTCCGACATGCCGGCGGATTTGCAGACACGATTTTTGCGGGTTCTGCAAGAGCGCGAGTATCGTCCGCTTGGCAGCACCCGCACGATCAAGGCCGACTTCCGCGTGATCGCCGCGACCAATCGTCCCATCGCTCAAGCGCTTTCCGAAAATCGTTTGCGCTCGGATTTGTATTATCGTCTCAATACATTTCAGATCGAAGTGCCGCCATTGCGCGAGCGGAAGCAAGACATTCCACCACTGGTGGCACTTTTCGTGAAACAATTCGCGCAGCAACTGGGCAAATCGGAGCCAACTATCGCCCCGGAAGCGTTCCAGAAATTGCTCGATTACGCGTGGCCGGGCAACGTGCGCGAATTGCAAAATGCCATTGAGTATGCCGTCGTGCTCGCCCGGCAAAATCTCATTGGAGTGAAGGAGCTGCCAACGGAGGTGCAGCTACCGGCTGTGTTACAACAGACCGAGCGCGGTGGCGCGCCGCGAGGTGGCGTGCAAACGCTCGACGACATGGAGCGTAACGCCATACTGCAAGCGCTCGCCCAGTGCCATGGTAACAAAAAGAGAGCGGCGCAGCTTCTCGGCATTCAGCGGCCGACGCTCTATAACAAAATGAAGCGGTACGCGATCGAGCTGTGATCGCAGCTGGTTTCTGAACATAGACTCTCAGTTTCCAGTTCGCCACAGGACGAATCCGGCCGTTGGCGGATCTGCGCGCCAGCTGTAGCAACCCCCGTGGGCGGTCTTCGCACAAATCGCGCGGTTTCCCGGACGGCCGGCAGGCCTTTGTTCGGATTCTGCGTCGGATGCGCCGTTATGATCGCAGGTTGGATTTTCGATTTTCGATTTTAAATTGTCGGCGCGCCCTGTGACGTTGGAAAATCCCAATCAAAGATCGACAATCGCCGTGCCCCGACATTTGGAGCAGCTTTTGGCGCACGCGGAAGCGCAGCTGGCCGTGACCGGGATGCAGCGTCCGACGGAATGTCCTGCCGGTTTACAAGAAATTTCTCAAAATAGAAGAACACCGCTTGCGCCTGAAGCATCAGGCTGGCGGCGGCGGCCGCGAGATCTGCAAACGCCGCGTCAATCTTGTCGACGTCCTTTTGCGACATGTCTTCGCAGCGGCGGCGGCAGCAGTCCGCGCGCCGAGCCGAAAAGCCGAAAAGCAGTTAGGATTGATCGCTCTCGGCGGGTACGGACGCGGCGAACTGAATCCGTTTAGCGACGTCGATGTCATGTTGTTGCACGCCGGCAACCACGGGAAGATTTCGTCTTACATCGAACAAATGGCCGAGCAAATTCTGTATCTACTTTGGGACATCGGTTTTAAGGTTGGTCACTCTACTCATTCGGTTAAGGAAGCAATAGCGCAGGCTAATCGCGACATGTTGACGAAAACGGCGATGCTGGAGTCGCGCTATCTGGCTGGAGAGCTGGCGCTGGCGCACGAGTTTCGCGAACAATTTCGTTTGAAATGCGTCGCCGGTTACGAGCGTGAATTTGTCGAGATGCGGATGCAGGACCAGGCGTTGCGTCACAGCAAATTTGGCGACAGCGTTTACATGCAAGAACCACACGTCAAAAACGGCTGCGGCGGCTTGCGCGATTACCAGAACCTGCTTTGGATGTCTTATTTCAAAGAAGGCGCGCTCACCACCACGCACCTGGTGGCGGGCGATTGGTTGAGCGAGTCCGACCAGCGGTGCATCGAGCGCGCCTACGATTTTCTTCTGCGCGTACGAACTGATTTGCATTACGCAACCGGGCGCGCCACCGATGTTTTGCATCTCAACATCCAGGAACAAATCGCCCGGCGTCTCAATTACCCGCAAAAAAGCGCACAACATCGCAGCGAAGCGCTGATGCGCGATTACTACGAGCACGCCCGCAACATCTTCCGGGTGACGGAGCGAATCACTGAGCAATTCGCCAGCGGCTACGCGACCAAGCGCACGCGCTCGCTCTTCAGCTTTTTGCCTCTGCGCCGCGGCGTCGAGACCCGCGTGGAGTCATTTTTTATTCGCAACCGGCAGCTTTACACGGACCAGCGCGGACTCTTTAAGGAAAACCCCCTGCAAATGATGGGCGCCTTTCAAATCGCCCAGGAGCACGATGTCGATCTTAGTCCGGACTTGATGGATTTAATGAGCCGCCATCTGGGACAAGTCACACGTACTTTTCAATATGCGAAAAAACCGCGCGAAATTTTCAGATCGATTTTGTCCCGAAAAGGAAAGGTCGGCCACGTGCTTCGCATGATGCATCGAGTGGATTTCCTCGGTCGTTACATTCCTGAGTTCGGCGCTCTCACCTGTCTCGTGCAGCACGAATTTTCTCATCGTTACACCGCAGACGAACACACGCTGCTCTGTATCGACAAGCTCGATGTGCTCACGAACACGGACGACACGAAGCTGACCCCGTATCGCCGGCTTTTCGAAGAGCTGGAGGATCCTTTTGTGCTCTACCTCGCGCTGCTCTTGCACGACACGGGCAAAGCAGTCCGTGCCCGACCGCATTCCGAAGCGAGCGCCCTCTTCGCACAGCGCGTGGCCAACCGGCTCCAGCTCTCCTCCGAGCAACGCAAGTCGCTCATTCTATTGGTTGATCATCACATCACACTTTCAAGCATGGCGCAGCAGCGAAATATCGATGACCCGGCTACGGTGATGGAGCTGGCCAGTATTATTAAGAACCAAGGAAATTTAAACGCGCTGGCGTTGCTCACCTTGGCGGATGGACAAGGAACGGGCGGCCAAAGTTGGTCGGATTGGAAGGAATCGCTTGTCTGGCAGCTTTACCACGCCACTTCCCAATATCTGAGCGATCAAAAATCGTATCACGAGCAAACAAAAATCGAGCGGGACAGCCTGCAGGCGGCAGTGACGGCCGAGCTTCCGGCTGATTACGCTGATGAGATTGAAGCGCATTTTGATTTTATGCCGGACAATTATTTCCGCGCTTCGGAAGTGCCGGATATTGTCAAGCACCTGAAGCTATTTCACTCCTTTTTGGAAAACGTGACCGCGCGCGGCGATCGCCCGCTTGTGCCGGCGGTAAGTTGGGAAGCTTTCCCGGAGCAGGGCCACACTATTGGTTTCTTCTGCACATGGGACCGCCAGCAGTTACTCGCGAAAATTGCCGGGTCCTTTTCCATTGTTCCGCTCAACATTTTGAGCGCTGACATCTACACGCGCGAAGATCACTCGGTCGTCGATATTTTTCGCGTGTGCGATACGAAAGGGCGCGCCGTCGCAGACAAACGCGATCTCGCACTGGTCGAAAATACACTGCGCCGCGCATTGGAAGAACCGGATTTTGATTTCGGTCCGTTAATGGAAGTGGCGCGACGACAAATCCGCAGCCGGGCGGGACAGGATTTGGAATTTCCAACCTCAATCGCGATCGACAACAAGGCGCACCCGGCTTACACGCTCCTTCAAATTCAAACGCCGGATCGACTGGGTTTGCTTTATGACCTGCTCTCCTGTCTCGGTGGGGAAGGCATCTCCATCATGTTCTCGCGAATCAGCACGCAAAACGGCGCAGCCATCGACACCTTTTATCTCACCGATGGCGCAGCGCGCGGGAAAATTACGGATTCCCAACGCATCGCCGCGCTGCAGAAATATCTGCAAGCGGCGGCTCTGCGTGGGTTGACGCGCTGAGTTGAAAAGTTCAACTGGCGCGCGCACAACGTGCGACTATCATGGCCGACTTTATGAACGCACTAATTCTCGCTGCCGGCTACGCCACACGCCTCTACCCGCTCACATTGAATAAGGCGAAGCCGTTGCTGGAAGTCGCAGGCAAACCAATCATCGAGTGGCTCGCGGATAACCTCGCGAATGTTCCGGAGCTGGAAACGATTTACGTAGTAACTAACGACAAGTTCGCAAGCGATTTTCACGCCTGGGCCGATTCATACAAAGATCGACAACAACCAGATCTCCAAATTAAAATCATCAACGACGGCTCCCGAAGCGACGACGACAAGCTCGGTGCCATTGGCGATATCAATCTCCTTCTGACTCGCGAAGACAATTTGAAGGCAAGTAACCTGCTTGTCGTGGCCGGCGACAATTTGTTTACCGAGCCGCTCGTGCAATTTGTGGAGATCGCTAAAAACGCACCTGCAACTGTGGCCGTGCACGATGTCGGAAACCCTGAAGCCATGAAAAAGTATGGCGCCGTCACTATTTCAGCGAATGGAAACGTCACACACTTCGAAGAAAAACCCGAAAGGCCACAGAGCACGCTCGCGGCGATGGCGCTCTATTATTACTCGCGCGAAGTGCTCCCTATGTTCACCACTTATCTCGCCGCCGGAAACAATCCGGATCAACCTGGCCGTTTTCTCCAATGGCTTTACACGCGCAAACCTGTCAAAGCCTTTCAAATGAAAGGCCACTGGCTTGATATCGGCAGCAAGGAAACCCTAGCAAAAGCCGGGGAAATTTTTGCAAACCAATAGCCGCGATCAACTTGTCGCGCGAGCGAAAGGCCGTTGCTGAGACGCCGCGTGACTCCGTGGTCGGGTGAGCGGTGTTCGAAGCTCGCCGACGATTCGAGATTGCAGCTTGATTTGGTTTCCGGGCGAGGCCTTCTCTGTCGATCTTGCTTACCGCGCCGCAGATCGCACCCGCGACCAAAGGGAGACGACTATTTCAGCCGGCCTTCGTCGAATTCGATGAAATCAAAATAGGTCCGAATATCCTGTCGTCCATCGCCGCCGGCTTCTTTTAGGAAGTGAGCGAAGCGCGCTTTCTTCGCGGCGGTGTCCGGATGGCGCGAAATCATCGCCTCATTCCATTGCTCGATTGCTTCCGAGGAGCGCTTGACGCCGTTTTCGCGCACCCAGTTTAGAATAGCCTGATCGTCCTCAAGGCGGTTGACGGCTTCTTCAAAGGCATCGCCATCCAACTTCAGGAATGCGAGCAAATGTTTATCAAAACCGGTTGTTTTGTAGTCGTATCCTTTAAGTAATCCCTGCCGATGCAGTTTCGCTTTGTCGATCAAACGCGGCAGATGCACATAACCGCCGAGTTTCTCGTACGGACTGCGCGGATGCAGTTTTTGCATAAATCAAGAGACTAGGTCGCGGGCAACGGGTGCGGGGCGACGGGCATGCTCGGCTCGGCTTCTCCCTTCGCTGTCGCTAGCTTTTCCGCGGGCAAGAGCTCACCTTGAGTGAGAGCCGCTTGACCGATCACCAGTTGACCGGAGAAAATACCGCCCTTTTCGATTGCGATGGATTTCGCCGTGACGTTTCCTTCAAGTATGCCCGTTTTGTGAACCGTGACAGCGCCGGTGGCCACAATTTCACCAGACATCCGTCCTTTGATGTCGATCGTGTCCACCCTCAAACGCCGGAAACATTGCACATCCGATTTTCGCTCGAGGGTGACATGTTTTGCAGCGATACGTCCGGGAATCTTCCCGGTGTAATTGATCGTAACGGATTCGTCGCATTGCAGATTGCCGCGCAATTTGCCTTCGATCAAAGCTAACTGGCAAATCACGCTCGTGCTGCTGAGGTCGCCTTTGCTAGTCAGATGAAGCTCGCCGCGGGTGCGGATCGATCGACTGAAGCTGGTTGTAATCTTGTAGTCGCGCAGATCGATGTGCGCGCTGCATCCGGGGCAATTTGTCGATGTTGCTGCGTCGCTGACCTCGTGTTTGCGCTTGCATTCAAAACAGGCGACTACGCGGTTGCCTCGGCGGTTCCAAAGGCCGTCGAATTTTTTGAAGGGACCCTGCGCGCCGGCAGTTTCTTCCTTCTCGCGAAGCTTTAAGCCCGGCCTTGGCGCTAATGGATTAAAATTGCGGCCGCACTGACGACAGATCGTGCTTTTGGCTGCCGCATATTCCATCTGCTTAAAGCCACAATGCGGGCATTCCACATTGGCCTTAGCAGGCGATTTGATCACTCGGTCGCTCGGCGGATGACTCTAAATTTCAGGCGCGTGCTGCAAATGCAGGCTTGGCCGATTCTTCGTGACGGACAACCTCCGGACGGCTCGCCGGTTTAACGCTCATCCCGCTTGAGACCTCCGATTTGCCGATGAAAGTGGCGCCTTCTTCAATGATCAGGCGTGCCGCTTTCAGATCGCCTTGGAGCGTGCATTTCGATTTCAACTCGCAACGCTCGGTCACGGTGATGTTGCCCTGCACTTTGCCAAACACCATGATCGATTTGGTTTTGATTTCGCCGCGGATGTCGGCGTTCTCGCCGATCGTCAGCACGCCCTCGGAATTGATTTCACCTTCCACCTTGCCATCGATCAAAAGTTCCTTTTGAAACTTGATACTGCCTTTAATTTCGACGTCGCTTGAGAGCACGTCTTTGCCAGAATGTTCAGCCATAAACGTTTGGTATTCGGTGTTTGATGTTCTTATTGGTGATGTTCTTGTTGGTTCGCCGTAAGCGGCTCGATTGCTCTCGTCAGTCCCCGAATTCAACGATCCTTCTCCGATCGATGACATCGGCTTCTGCGGCAGGAATTTTTTCAACACGCCGCTACTATTGTAAGGGCAAGACGCCCTGTCAACGGATTCTCGCCGGAAAGTTGAAGTTTTTCATAGGGCGCCGACTCGGAAGATTTTTGCGGTCGCGTTTTGACCTGAGAAAATCAAATACCGCGGGGCCTGCGCCGGCGTGCGATCAATAGTTCGACAAAGCGGATGTGCGCTAATCGGCATGTCCAAGATTAAAGCTGAGTTCGCCGCCACTCGATCGGAATCGTAGGCAAACACCCAACCAACTCTGCGATGCTCGAGGATTTCGCGCGCCGTTAGGGGATTTTCGCTCAGAAAAAAACGCGCGCTGTCTGCGATTCCATCCAAGCTCTCGTGAGAACTGCCCGCCACGCCGGGTTGACCTGACCAATAGGCAACCAAAGGCGAAATCCACCAAGGCGCCAGGAATGGATGCACTTCCTTCGATCGAATGATCACGGCAAGTTCTTGCAATTGGACGGATTCATTTCGACGCTCAATCCGCATAGCCAGCGCGGATTCGTTAGGCCACAGCTGCTCGTCCCAGCCGCGCAAAACTGGACATAGCGAAATCGCGAAAGCAACCCAAACGGCGGCGCCCGATTCGATCGGCGCCAGTAAGCTCGGCAACGTGATTGCGAAGATCGAGATAAAAAAATAACCCCAGCGCACCTGCCAAAGCGTCAGGAGGCACGTCGCGATCAACAAAGCGAGAATGAAAACGGGCGTGATCTCATTCTTTCTCGTGCTTCCATTGTTGCGTTTGCTCCTGCGGATGCCGAACCAAATCAGCAGCGGCGTGACTGCAATCAGGTAGCCGGTCCAACGAAACCAAATCGAATCCAAGGGTGAGAGGGCACGAAGCTCGCCGATCGTACGCGACCAATTTCTAAAAATGTCGCTCGAATGAAAGATCGACAACGAAGGAAGGCGGCGTTCTATCAACAACCCGAGCGCGATGATCGTTGCGAAACAAATCCAGCCCGCTCGGCGTGGGCTGCTGACGAGGCGATGTCGATCCTGCCCGAACAAGACTAGGAGTACGAATATGAGTAGGAGAAGCGGTTCGTAGGCGGAGACCCAAATTGCTAATGCCCAAGCGACTCCGCTCACGATGCTCCACGTTGTCGATTTTTCATCTTCTAAACTCCATTCGGCGCAGACTGCGATCGTCACCAGTAACATCAATAATGATTGATGATCGGGACGGCCGAGCTCGGTTCCATGCACGAGAATTGGACTAATCGCGAAAAGAGTCAGCAAAGCCCAGCGATACCGAAAACGCATCCGGCGCACCCACCACCAGAGAAACCAAGCGCCAATGAGAGCAAGCAACGGCGAGATCAGCGCACCGGCCAGATCCAATGCATCAGCGGTGAACGGTTTCAGCAGCATCGACAAGCTGAGAATGAGATAATCAAACGGCGCGGTTGTATGGGGCGTTGTGCCTTGCGGGAAATTTTCGAACTGGTGATGACGAATAATCAGACCCGGATGCTCTGCGCACATCCGCACACGCGTCATGCGCGCGTAGCAATCGGCATCGGTAAAATAAGTGTTCCGGCCAACAAAAACGTCCTGATAATTCGCGCAGCGCGTGGCGAGAACGAGGGCGCTCAAGATTACAATCTCAACCGCAACCGATGCGGCATGCGCAACACGTTGAAAAGAAATCTTCAATCGCTGACTTTCTGATCTCTGACCTCTGACTTCTGGAATGGGCCCGCCAGGATTCGAACCTGGGACCAAGGGATTATGAGTCCCCTGCTCTAACCGCTGAGCTACAGGCCCAAGTATCTTATTTCGTTGACTTTACGATAAAAGTGCATTGGCGGATTGTTTTCTAGTTGACGGACTAGTGTCGATATGACAGATTTGGGCATGAAAAGGCCAAATCTGAAGGTCCGGCAATACAAGCACAGCAAGACACACCCGTTTCTACTTGATCTCCGGCCTTGGGGCAAGGGTCGGTTGTTCTTTAAGACGCGGGCGGAAGCAGACGCGGAGCGCCTGCGGCAACTCACAACTCTCGCGCGACACGGAAGAGAAGCGATGGCTCTGCCACAGCATGAGATTTCTGATTTCATCAGGGCGCGCAAGACGCTCGCTGAGTATGGCAAGAACATCAATGACGCGGTAGCTTTCTTTGTCGATCACTTAGAGCGCGTGCTCCGGTGTAACGTGACGGTCGCACAACTCGCCGAGGAAGTGATTGAAGCGAAACGTAAGGACGGGCGGGCGCCGATGTATCTAGCCGATTTACGGAAGCGTCTCGCGAGATTTTGCCAAGACTTCGGCCAGCGGCCTATTGCCAGTGTTACCGTTGAGGAACTGGATAACTGGCTGCGCGATTTACCGCTATCTCCTAAGAGCCGCGCAAACTACAGAGCCAACGTGGGCGTGCTGTTCAGTTACGCCGCGAAGCGTCGAATGCTAGACAGCAATCCTATCGCGCACACTGCGCGGCCAAAGCTTATCCACAGCCCGCCTGAGATTTTTACCGTTGACCAATTACGCGCGCTACTGGAGACGGCGCATCGCACAGAACCTAGCGTTGTGCCAATGCTCGTAATCGGAGCGTTTGCGGGACTGAGGGACGCGGAAATTAAGCGACTTGATTGGCGAGAGGTCGATTTACAGCGCGGACACATCGAAGTGACTGCCGCGAAAGCAAAGAGCGCGCGACGGCGGATTGTGCCAATTCTATCGAATCACGCCGCATGGCTACGGCCTTACAGCGGGATGACAGGGCGATTGGTTCCGTTCGGCGTGCGGAGCAAGCTTGAGCGAGTGCGTAAAGTGGCGGCCCTAACGCGCTGGCCTAACAACGGATTGCGTCATTCGTTTGCTTCCTATCGACTGGCCGCCATCCATGACGCACCGCGGGTGGCATCGGAGCTTGGACATACTAGCCCGCAGATGCTTTACAGCACGTATCGAGAGTTAGTGTTGCCAGAAGAAGCGGAACGCTACTGGAAGATTGCGCCGGTTGCGGAGACGGCAAATGTAGTCGCGTTCGGAAGTGTATGAGTGCGGCACAAACGATTGGCACTTGCGATGCTGGCACGATGCGCGTCCTGAACACGCGATAGATCATGGATACGAAAAAGACGAGGGGGAATGGGGCACAAAAACCGTCCTCCCAATCAACGAGCAGTATCACGCAGCGATCTCGGCTTGGACGAACCCTCCTCTTTGCCGGAGCGTTTGCGCTACTGGCGATGGTCTTTGTGCCGTATCAGCCGAAGCCAACAGACACCCGCGGCGACATCGCCGAGACGAACGCCACGCCAGGCGCCTACCGCTTCATCTTCGACCAGAAGAACACGAGCGTTGCCGTTGGTCAGTTGCTCGTCAACGTCGCGTTTGCTGCCGGAGTCGGAGCGATTGCGGCGAACTTGTCGAAGCGCATTCTTTGCGTGGTCGGTATAGGTGTTGTGGTCGCAGGAGCCGGGGCCGGCATAGCCGCGCACTTTTTCGCGGAGCGGGCGCGGCACAGGCAAGAGGCAATCTGGGCAGCCGAGATTGCGGTCAAGCCTTGTGTGCCGGATCAAAATCCTGCGATTCCGTGCAATCCGAAGCTTGGCTTGAAATTCGACAGCCGAGCACAAGGCTACTACTTGCCGCCGACGCCAACGCCGGAAATCAGAAAAGCTATTTCTGTAAAATGAAAAGCAGGCGGCGTTTAATTGGCGGCTTGCCTGGCAGTTTGGTAAAGCAGAACGCGCCGAAGCAAGTGTAGATGGAGCTGCCGCAGAGATGGAAGCCAGCCAAAGACGCAGAGCGGAAGAGGCCAAGTTAGAGTTTAACAGGCAGTGGCAAATCAACGCGGACAAAGTTATTGACGCCAGGAACGAGCAATCGCTTCATTCTCAACTGCTCGTGGAAATACTGAAAAGGAATCCAAAAGCGCTCTATTAATCATCATCTCGCGGGACTGCTCGGAATGCTCTTCGCACCCCGGTTGCATCAATTGATCGGCCGGCAATCTCTCCTTCTTCGTTGATGTCCCTGGCTTGTTCGAGCTGCGCCGTGTAACTCGCCGGTTTGAGATTGTTGAGATCTTGCATGGCGCCGTTTTGCCAGAGGAACGCGCGGCAATTTCCGTTCGCGTCACAGGAAAGTCCGACCACTTGGCGCCTCTCGTTGATTCCATAGGCTTCGCTGTGGACATCGCCGGGCAAAAAGCCGAGGGGCTGAATTCCATCTTTGGCCGTCCAGATGAATGCCTGGAGGAAGTTGCCGTCGGGGTCACTGGGTGCGCCGGCAAAGCCCACCACATCGCCCCGTTCATTGATATTTGTGGGAGTGTTCCAGAACGGCGCACCGAGGTTTCCGATATCGGTCACTTTGCCTTTCTTGTCCCAGAGGACGGCGTGTCTGGCGGTGTATCGGCCCACGGCTTGGTCGCAGATTCCGGAGATGCCGACGACCTGTCCTTTCTCGTTAATACTGGTAGCCGCACCGGAAGTGTCGCCCGCTTCTAATGGCAGCTCGCTAATCTGATCTCCCTTTGGTCCATAGACAACGGGACGAAACTGGAGCTGCTGTGGCGGCACGCAGGTGGGATCATGCACAGTATTTTCCGCCCAGCCCACGATCTGGCCGCGGCTGTTCGCGCCAGTGGCGAATCCGTTGTTTTAGCACCTCCTGATAGAGGAAGAGCAGTGCTGAAAAAGCCTGATTCTGGGTCGAGGCAGCAACGTTCATTTGAGTTGCCAAGTGGCTCAAAAAAGCCTTCACTTCTTCTGCACCCATCTCCTGTGGGTGCCGAACCCCGTGAAACCGGATGTAACGTTTGATCCAATCGACATAGGCGCTCTCGGTCCGAGGGCTGTAACGATTCGTGCGCATCGTTTGCCGGATCCGGTCGAGGAGTTTGGGTTGCGTTCTGTCAGGCAAAATCCGGGGTTCCATGCAGCCTTTGTAGCCGATCTTCCCTCGCAGAGGCAAGAAATAGATTGCAAGATTCCTATTTCGGCGGGCTCTTTGGAGAATTGTGACCTGTCCTTCGCAGCCTTTGTCGGTGCTGTTCCCTCGACAAGCCCAGAAATAGATTGCAAGTTGCAATCTAATTCTCGTTAGGCGAAGTCGCGCGAATCCACAGGCCACATGAATAGCTAGGTAAATCTCCTCAAAGCGCTTATCCGATTGCTCAGCTTGCAGTACTTCATCGACATTATCCTGCTTATCGTAAATTCACCCGAACGAGTGCTCTTGGTCTTCGCCCATTCACAGTCATCTTTGTCCACTGCCGCCTTTTCCGGACTGTTATCCATGTGCGTGCGTTTCGCGGTGTACCTGATCCTCGGCATTGGTTTCTGGACATTCGCTGGCCCATTAGCGCGATTTTTGGGAAAAGAGCTTTTAGAAGGATAGTCCAGTGTCATGCCACATGTTTCGCCTAACCAAGCGCTGGAGCGAACGGCCACCCGCTTTGCGCTCACATCTCGCGTGGCTAAAACCTCTTCACTTCGAGCGGCACTCGCGCTCGGTGGCCGTCGCTCAGCTTTGTCTCGTTAGGCGTCGCTACGTGCGTCCCGATTAACGAAAGCCAAGCAACTCACACCTTATGCTCGACAACCCACACATCACGCAGACAGCAACTCGGCTGACCGCTGTTATTCATCTCACGATCCCGAAGGACGAGATTCGGAACGTCATGGGGCCGGGCCTCGGGGAGCTGATGGCCACCATCGCCGCCCAAGGCATCAAGCCGACTGGCCCGTGGTTTGACCACCATTTCACGATTGCCCCCGACCATTGGGATTTCGAGATTGGCGTGCCCGTCAGCGCGCCCGTCGTCCCGGCGGGCCGGGTCAAGCCTAGCCAGTGGCCCGCCATGAAAGTAGCCAAGACCGTTTTACACGGTGATTACGAAGGGCTCGCCGACGCATGGGGCGAGTTCTTGGACTGGATTGATACCAGCGGACACACCCCAGTGGCAGACCAATACCAGTGCTATGTAACGGGACCAGAATCGAGCCCTGACCCAGCGCAATGGCGCACCGAACTCATCAAGCCATTAACCAGTTGAGGAGTTATACTCGTGACCCAGCGCAATGCGAAATCCAACAACCGCAACGCCTAACCATGCGCTGGAGCTAAACGTCCGTCCGTTCCATGTTCACATTGTCGATGGCTACTTCCTTTTCGCCGCATTTGACGCTCGCTTTCGGCGGCCGTAGCTCAGCTTGTTCTAGTTAGGCATATGAAACCGTCGCCCTCTTTTGACGCTGCTGAGCAGCAGCTAGAGTCCGCGTCGGCCGGCCGCGATATCGTTCTCGGCGTACCCAGTCGCACACTCGAAATCGATTCAATGTGAGAGTGCGGACGTTGAACCCGGGCACGGCCATCAACAGGCCTGAAGACATATCAATCGGCGCTAACGCGCTTTCCAAGGCATTTTGGCGGATCGTGCCGCTGATCGGGCTGGGCTATTGCTTTGCCTTCATCGACCGCGTGAATATCAGTTTTGCGGCGCAGCAAATGAACCGCGATCTTCATTTCAGCGCCACGATCTATGGCCTTGGCGGCGGATTGTTTTTTCTCAGCTACGCCCTGTGCGGGGTGCCCTCAAATCTGCTGCTGGTGAAGTTCGGTGCGCGGCGATGGATCGCGGCGATCATGATGACCTGGGGCACGCTCGCTGCCGGCATGATGTTCGTCCACACACCCATACAATTCTATGTCGTGCGCTTTCTTCTAGGTGCGGCGGAAGCAGGTTTTTTCCCGGGCGTGATCTACTATCTTACGTGCTGGTTTCCGGCAAAGGTTCGTGGCCGCGCTATCAGCCGCTTCTATATCGCCTGGCCTCTCAGTAACACCGTGATGGGTGCAGTCGCGGGCAGTCTGCTCGGTCTCCAAGGCCGGCTGGGCTTGGCCGGGTGGCAATGGCTGTTTCTGGTGGAAGGGTTTCCTGCCGTCCTGATGGGCCTGTTAATCCTGTCGCTTCTGCCGGATTCGCCGCGCGTCGCGAAATGGCTTTCACCCGAAGAGCGAAGGTGGATCGAACAGCAACTCGCAATGGATCTGACATCAGGCAGGCGCCAGAAGGAGCAAGGCATGCTGCGCGCTCTCATGAATCCGTTCGTGCTGGCGTTCGCGCTCGTGAACATGATCGTGTTGGGTTCGTATTACGCTTTCAACCTTTCGGCTCCGCAGATTCTGGGCGAAGGCACGCACCTCAACATCGCTGCCGTCGGCTATGTGGTTGCGGTTGGCGGCCTCCTCGGCGCAGCCGCCATGCTTTTTGCCGGATGGCACTCGGATTACACCGGGGAGCGGTTTCTGCATTTGGCGATTCCACTGCTCACCTCTGCCGCCGCCTACGGCGTTCTCGGTTTGACATCCGAACCGCTGTTCGTGATCGGTGCCTATTGTCTCGCCATCGTCAGCAATATGGGAATCGCTGCCACCTTCTGGCTTGCACCCAGCGAAGTGTTGGGCGTCCGCTCAATGGCCGTTGGCGTCGCCGCCATTAATTCTGTCGGACAACTCGGATCGTTTATCAGTCCGTACCTGTGGGGAATCGCCAAAGATTCGACGGGAAGCTTCCGTCTTGGAATCTCGCTGTTGCCGATCGGCTATACACTGGCCGCGTTGACCGTGTTTTGGATGGGACGCCAGACAATGGCAAGCGAAGCCGCCAACATCCAGACCGTCAACGAAATTGCATGATGTACAGGAATTGGTGCTGTGTTTGCCGTGCTTTACAGTGCAGATCAGAGAGCATGCGAACATCATTTCTAACTCGCGCGCGGTCGCTGATCTTGATGTCTCGTTAGGCCTAAACAAATGCTTTCTGAACTGTGATTGGACGACGCGTAATCGGGCACCTGAAAAACCAGCAATGGACCGCCTTTGGTATTGAGCTCGTTATTGTCGTGTTGGGTATTTTCATAGGCCTCCAAGTGTCAAACTGGAACCAAGAACGAACCGTCGGTCAGCAGGCAGCGAACTTCGCGGAGCGCCTGAAGACTGACCTGCGCGAGGAAGACTGGGCCTACCAGCTGCAGATTACTTACAATCGCGAAGTCCTGGCAAACGCGCAGAGAGCAGCAAGCGCGCTGGAGGGCACAACAACAATGTCGGACGAGTCGCTGCTCATCTGCGCTTACCGCGCCACTCAGTATAAGCAGCGACTACGCCGCCGCTCCACCTACGACGAACTGATCTCAACCGGGACCATCGGTCTGATTCGCGACCAGACGCTGCGCGATACAGCGATGCGAGTTTACAACATGCCCACAATTGATAACACGGTGCGGGAGGGGATGCAGTCGCGTTACCGCGAAGCCTTCCGCATGAGTGTGCCGAACGACGTGCAGCGTGCCTTGGCCAAGCAGTGCGGCGACCATTACATCGAAACCGGAGACTATGCCGCGATCGCGGGGTCGCTTGATTATTCGTGTACGACCGGATTGCCCGAGAAGGCGATTGGCGAAGCGGCGAAAGCGCTTCGATCCAATCCTAATCTGTTGCCGGCCCTACGTTTGCGTATTGCCGACATCGAAACTCGGATCGTGGACCTGACCACCAATAATCGGAGCATCCTCGACAATCTTCATGCCGTTGCTACGGAGAAGCCGTGAGCAATCGAGACATTGCACAGTGTCGCGATGAAACTTTGGCGAGATAGAAAGGGCCTAACCAAACGATGCAGTGAACCGCGGACCGTCCGTATGTCTAGCTTTGAGAAGATGCGAACGTCATTTCTAATTCGCGCGGTCGCTGATCTTGTCCTCGTTAGGCCTAGCGGAGATCATTAGCATAGTCCACGTGAGGCTATAAAACTGCACGATGACCACAGACGCCAGCCACTTAGAGCGACCAGGGAATCGGACATTCGTTGGCCATCCCAAGGGTCTTTTTTTCCTCGCCGCCACGGAAGCCTGGGAGCGTTTCTCCTTTTACGGAATGACGGCGCTGGTGGTTTTGTACATGGTGAACCAGTTGCTGTTGCCCGGGCACGCCGAGCATATTGCCGGATTCGCGGGATTTCGCGCGGGCCTAGAATCACTCTTTGGCCCGCTCTCTACACAGGCGATCGCTTCGCAGATATTTGGTTTCTATTCCGGGTTTGTTTACTTCACACCGCTGCTCGGTGGCATGATTGCCGATCGCTGGATTGGACAGCGCAATGCCGTGGTGATTGGCGCGGTATCCATGGCGTCGGGTCATCTGGCAATGGCGTTCGATCAAACATTTCTGCTTGCTCTGCTACTGCTCGTTGTGGGTTCCGGTTTTCTCAAAGGCAATATTTCAGCGCAGGTGGGCGCCCTTTATCCGCCCGAGGATGAAGCGCAGCGAACACGTGGTTTCGTTATCTTCAGCACGGGCATCAACATTGGTGCAGTATTAGGGCCTTTGCTTTGTGGTCTACTCGCCCAAATTTATGGCTGGCACTATGGCTTCGGCGCGGCTGCAATCTTAATGTTCGTTGGACTTGCGACCTACCTCTACGGCTATCGCTATCTTCCTGCGAGAGTGCCACGGCACAGGCATGAAGGTAACCGACTCAGCACTGCCGAGTGGCGCACCATCTGCGCGCTTGTCGCCGTGATCATGATCACAGTATTTGTGTCCGTTGCATCGTATCAAATCTACAACGTTATGCCGATTTGGACTCAGCAGAACGTTGCACCTAACATCGGCAGCTTTCGCATTCCGGTCCCGTGGTATCAATCGATTTACGCATTGTCGAGTATTCTGGGCGTGCCGTTCCTCTTTTGGATATGGCGGCGTCAAGCGTCGCGCGGTCGCGAACTGGATGACGTCGCCAAGATCGGCGTCGGAGCAGGACTCGCGGCTGCGAGCAACCTGCTCCTTGTCGCGGCAACCTTGGCGCTTGGTGATGCGCCTATCCATCCAATTTTTCCGTTCGTCTATTGCGTTGGCTTGGGCATTTGCTTTCTCTACTACTGGCCGACCCTGCTCGCCTTAGTGTCGCGCGCGGCACCCGCTAAAGTAAATGCCACGATGATGGGAATCGCCTTCATGAGCCTGTTCATTTCGAATATCCTCATCGGTTGGATCGGAGGCTTCTATGAGCGTATGAGCCGGATTCAATTCTGGACTATCCACGCCGCGATTGGGGCGATCGGGGGAATTCTGGTGATCCTGTTTGGACGTTGTCTTAACCGGGCGCTCCAGCCTATCTGAAGCCCGAGGCGCAACCGCATGATGATGGGAAGAGAACACAGATCTAATCAAGCTGTTGTGCCCCCCTGTCATGAAACCATGCTTAAGGCCTAACCAATCGATGGAGCCAACGTCGCCCGACTTGTTTATGAGCTTGCTCGCAGTTCAACCCGCGTCGTGCAGCCTGCCGCGCCCTCGGCGGCGTGGCTCATCTTGGTCTCGTTAGGTCTATGGCAGCCCTGTTCCTTCGAATTTGTCCGACTGGCATCCTGATCATGTGCTTCGTGTGGTTTTCTATCTCTGTTCCAGCCGCGGTCGCACAACCAGACACGCAACACCAGGCGCCCGCTTTGTACGCGCCACGCCCGGAATATCCATTAGAAGCGAGGCGGCGGTATCTTACGGGCCGTGGCCTTTTGATCTTGCACATCGACCGCAAAACCGGCGCAGTGACTTCGGTAGAGATCGCGAAGAGCATCGGCTACAAAATACTTGATGATGCTGCCGTCCGGGCGTTTCGTCAGTGGCGTTTTAAACCCGGAAAATAAACCAAGGTGAAGGCACCGATTCGATACACGATGGGTCAGAGCGAAATTCCTAAGGACGTTCGTTAACACCTAACAAATCTCTGGAGCGAACCGCTGACCGGCTAGAAAATTCACGAAATGGAAGCCAGAAGATTGAAGCTTGGAGCAAAGGTCGCTGTCGTCAGCGGTCGCTCAGCTCTTTCTCGTTAGCAAAAGGAAAAGACAGTCACAATGAACGATACCGAACTCCGGCAAGCACTGGGTCGGTACACCTTCTATCACACCATACAGCTTACAGACACCATTTCCACGCAAGGAAATACTCCATACGCTCGTTCGAAGCGGCAAAGTCGGGCGCGCAATGATCAACGCTCACAGCCAAATGCGAATCGGAAAACGAAAAGGCCGTGACCCTCACGGCTCACGGCCTCGTAGATAAAAGTGATTTTAACTGACTGCGATCTTGCGCGGCTTCACCTGCTCGGCTTTTGGCAAAGTCAAAGTGACGACGCCGTGCTCGATCTTCGCGGTGATCTTGCTCGTGTCGATCGACGGATCGAGTTCGAAAGCGCGCCGGAAGTTTTCCGAACGCGATTCACGATGAATCAGAGTGACCGTCGACCACCGGCAAAGAACGCCGCCCTAAAATGGTGAGCTCATTGTTCTCTACTGAGATTTCGAGTCCTTCCTTGTTCACGCCCGGCATTTCGACCTGGAGCGTGTAACGGTCGCCGTCTTCAAGGACGCTCGAGACCGGTGCAACGAAGCGCTCCATTTGAGCGCTACCACCATTGAGGCTGCGATTTTCACGAACAGTTGTGTTCATCTTTTAATTCCTTTCCCAAACTGTTAGCTGACGTTGACTTGAATCTGTTTCGGCTTCGCTTCTTCAGCTTTCGGCAACCTTACCGTCAAGATGCCGTCTTTGTAGGTCGCGCTCACTTTGTTCGCGTCCACACGAGTCGGCAGCGTGACGCTGCGTCGAAATTTGCCGACGTAGCGTTCGCTGCGTTCGGCTTTTTCGGCGTCCTGCGTTTCGGTCTTGCGCTCGCCCGCGATCGTTAGCATGCCGTCATGCAAAGAAACTTCGATGTCTTCCTTGCGCATGCCGGGAAGCTCGATCAGAGCGATCAGGTTGTCGTTGTTTTGGTAAAGGTCGAGAGCCGGTGTCCAGCCGCTAAAAAGTTGTGTCTGGCGACCGAAATTCGACCAAACGGGCAGCTCAAAGAGCGTGTCCAGTTCATCCCGAAGATTGCTCAACCGGCCGAAAGTCGGCCAAGAAGCCATCTCCGGAGCTTGATAACGGATTAAACTCATAATTTATTCCTTCCTTTCTAAAAAAGTTGATGCCTGTTACTTAGCTCACCATATGCCAGGGAAAGCTCGGAGAGCTTCCACGTCATAAGTAGCTAATTCTAAAGGTCTTGTTAGCGATAACAACGCAGGTCTCGCGGCGAAGAAGTGGCAGATTGTCACGGTCGAGGTAGGTGGGGATGGGACAGACTTTCACACGAATTGCGGAGTTCGGTACTAAGCCGAATCGTTCAGTGAGTGGTCGAGTGTAGGCGCTGATTGCCTGAATCGTGGGACGCGCTCAATAAGCGGAGCCGCACAATGAACGTGGAGCGGGAGACGTTTGTCTCAACGAATAAAAACAAAAGTAACGACCTAAAAGGAGGAATCGCCATGAGGAAAATACGATTCGCAAGTCGCGGCCGGCTTGTGGCCATGGGTCTGGGTTTGGGTGCAATAGTATTGCTGAGCGGACCACCGCTTTCTTTGGCGGAGGACTCCAGCAACTTCGTTGAGAAGATGAAGAAATGGCAGAGCGAGATGTCGGAGAAATTTCGCGACACATACAAAGGTTTGCGCGGCGAAAATCAGAAGCGCGAAAATTCCGCAGCGACTGCGTCTGTTGATCTTCGTGAACAAAACGAAAGCTACACCGTTCGGCTCAGTCTTCCCAACCGCGACCTGGACAGGGTAGAAGTGAAATTGGAAGGCGATGAGTTGCGCATCGTCGCCCCGCCGAGGAAAAGGTTGGCCGCTACGAGCAGACGGTTCGGCTAAGCGACGTTCCATCCGATGCGAAACTCGTGATCGATCGTCGGCAGAAGGACAACTTGATCGTGGTCACAGTGCCGAAGACGCACGATGTGGCGCAAGCGAGTCCGGAACCGACCGTTCCCGATCCGGCGCTGCTGCCGTTGCAAGACTGGGACCGTGACGTGCTCGCGCGAATGGAGCGGATGCGTCGGGAGATGGACCGCATCTTTGATGAATCCTTCAAGGAATTCCGCCTGGTCCCAGAATATAAGGGGATCTTCGATCAATCGCGCTTCGGATCATCGGTCGATCTGCAAGAGGAAGGGAACAATTACGTTGTGCGCGCCTGTCTGCCGGATCGAGATACGAAGAACGTGAATGTCACGGTCGATGGGCAGACATTGAAGATCGAAGCGAAGGCCGATGAGACTGATAAAAAGCAGGAGAAAGGCGCGATCATTTCTCACAAAGCGCAATACTCGCAGTGGCTCACTCTTCCCGGGCCGGTCAAGATCGACAAGATGCAGGTGGAGCGCAAAGAAGGGATGATCTTGGTGACGTTGCCGAAAGCATAGCCGCCACGCCATCCGTTGCACAAAGGCTCGCCGCGGAAAACGGGGCGGGCCTTTTTTCGGTAGATTAGCCACCGGCAGAATGAACCTGCGGGAAGTTGTGTTTGCTCCGCTTAGTAACGCGTGGCTGCTATGGCTCAGCGTCGCGTTTCTCGCCAATACATGCTTTTCAGGCAGGGGAAATGAAATCATTGGGCCAGCCAGTACGGATGATCACAAGATAGAGCTCGAAAAGTACCTGACATTCCAGACATTCGAAATAGCGCCAGAAAGCCTTGGGAAGATTGAAAACCTGCTTTTTATTACGAAAACCGTCTTCCTTCACGAGGGTCAACTCGTCCGGATGTCGGGCTGGGCCGTTTTTTTAGCTTTTGGACATTCCTCGGACTCCTCATTTTGCTGCTCGTTCTCAACTGGCAATGGACTTTGATTCTATCATTGCTGACTCTCGTGGTTTTTTATCTACCGTTTTTCCGTAAGGCCGGCCTAGTTTTGGCCAAGCCGTTATTTAGACCGCTCCGTGCAGGAGTGGAGTATTGACCGCGACCGAAGTGCAACTACGTAAAGATAAACGAGACTGATTTGGACACGAAATTCTTAATCGCTGCTATTCGGTCGCCTGTTACGGCGAGCCGGATGCAATCGGTGAAACTCTTCCGCGAACTCCTTATAGTCGCCTGTGTCCAGCCGTTAGATGCTTTCTTCAGCGGCGGCGGCATCCTCTTTAAGTCATTTTAAAGGCGCACATTGGGCCTGCATCAATGCTCGCACTTGTTCGGCACTAATGGCCGCTAATTTGCTTGCCGAAATCCAGATCATTTTGCCATCTTTGCCAATACAAAGTGCCAGTAGTGCGCCGTCTGGCGATACGGCCGGCTGTTTGTTGTGCACGCCTATGTATGCGTCGTATTGCCCGTTGGCAACTTTATCAATAATGAGCGATAAGTTATTTGTTTTTAGTAGTTGACGGGTTTGCCACGCGAGATGCTCAATGCACCATGAAGACAAAAACCCGCTCATTAGCACTCCTCATCCTGGCCGCCGCGGCTGGCCTTTGCTTCGCCGCCGGCGACGACGCATTCATGGGGACGTGGAAACTTAACGAATCGAAATCGAAGATCCCGGAAGGCGCGCCGAAGAACGAGACAGTTGTTTATGCGCAAAACGGTGACGAGGTGACGATCACTGTAGATGGTATGGACGCCGGCAAAACCGTGCACCACGTCTGGACAGGCAAGTTCGACGGAAAGGAGCATGCCGCGCAAGGCAGTGACATGCACAACGCGCGTGCTTACACGAAAGTGGACGAGCACACACTCACCTACACGGTGATGAATGACGGCAAGAAGATTGGTGATGGTAAAGTCGTAATCGCGGCAGACGGGAAAAGCCGCAAGGTCACGGAAACCGACACGTTACATGGCAAGCAGCTGAAAAGCGTGGCCGTTTACGACAAAGAGTAGAATTCGTCGCACGAATTGCCAGCCGGTCAACGCGCCTGAGCGCGTTGGCCGGTGTTTTGCCTATTGCGTCAGCTTTCGTGCAGACGAGCTCGGCCACAGAATGGCACTTCGGCCGCGCAGGTTGAGTCGCCGGGATAACCCGCTACCGCCTATGGGCCAATTGCGGCGTTATTGCCGAATCGTCACCCGGCATTTAGTCGATGTTCTTCTTTAGTTTTTTAGAGACGCCTCCGCGTACTTGGCCGACAAAGCGCTCTATTAATCATCATCTCGCGGGACTGCTCGGAATGCTCTTCGCACCCCGGTTGCATCAATTGATCGGCCGGCAATCTCTCCTTCTTCGTTGATGTCCCTGGCTTGTTCGAGCTGCGCCGTGTAACTCGCCGGTTTGAGATTGTTGAGATCTTGCATGGCGCCGTTTTGCCAGAGGAACGCGCGGCAATTTCCGTTCGCGTCACAGGAAAGTCCGACCACTTGGCGCCTCTCGTTGATTCCATAGGCTTCGCTGTGGACATCGCCGGGCAAAAAGCCGAGGGGCTGAATTCCATCTTTGGCCGTCCAGATGAATGCCTGGAGGAAGTTGCCGTCGGGGTCATTGGGTGCGCCGGCAAAGCCCACCACATCGCCCCGTTCATTGATATTTGTGGGAGTGTTCCAGAACGGCGCACCGAGGTTTCCGATATCGGTCACTTTGCCTTTCTTGTCCCAGAGGACGGCGTGTCTGGCGGTGTATCGGCCCACGGCTTGGTCGCAGATTCCGGAGATGCCGACGACCTGTCCTTTCTCGTTAATACTGGTAGCCGCACCGGAAGTGTCGCCCGCTTCTAATGGCAGCTCGCTAATCTGATCTCCCTTTGGTCCATAGACAACGGGACGAAACTGGAGCTGCTGTGGCGGCACGCAGGTGGGATCATGCACAGTATTTTCCGCCCAGCCCACGATCTGGCCGCGGCTGTTCGCGCCAGTGGCGAATCCGTTGTTGCCGCCCAACGTCGGAAGCGCTCGCATATGTCCATTTTCCCAAGCGAACCCTAGATTGATAAAGCCGGTGCCAGTGGCGCCGGGATAAAAGGCGGCGCTGCTCCAGGCTTCGCCTAACGGATCGGGCGTGGCAGTTTGGGAGATACCGGCGATGAGGCCGGAGTTGCTCTTCACTGACCAGGTAACATTGCTGTTTGGTCCGCCCAGTGTGCCGAGATCGGTTAACGCGCCGTCGCGCCAAAGCGCGGCGTGCCGACTCTGGTCTCCCGCTAGGTTGGAATAGCCGGCGAGCCAGTCACGATTGTTGATGCTGTTCGCGCGACTGTTCGTGCCTCCGAGCGAAGGAAGATCGAATATCTTGTAATGGACTCTTTCTTCGTGTGACTCGGCCAGAGCGATGACGCCACATGCTCCGAGAAAGACAGCGCAAAGAATGCGAATTGTTCTAAAAACGTTTTTTGGTTGTTTCCTCATATTTTTCCTCCGTGATAAGTGACTGACCAAATGTTAACAACCCCGTTTGCATCGGGAAAGAGCCACTTGGACTGTTTGCTACAGACCGCTTTCTCGGCGATCGACAACGCGTTAGATCGACAACGCGCTTACTTCAATTTCGCATCAAGCGCCGACGCGAACTTGCTGAGACCTTCGCGGATTTGGACGCGCGACCACGCCGCAAACCCGAAAGTGAGCGCGGGTTGCAGCTCCGCCTTTATAAAGCAGGACGAAAGTGGTGAAGGTCTGATGCCGATCTCGGCGCAGACACGCGTGATCAGCGGCAAATCCTGTTTCTGCCGCAGCCAGGCAACGAAATGCAGTCCGGTCTCCGGAATTTGCAGAATGAAGTGCTTACTTCGCTCTGTAGCTCGTATCCTGTAGCCGGAAGCGGCGATCTCTTTCACACACGCGCGCCCGCGCGCGTGGAATGACAGCGCTCATCACGATTGCCGGGAATCGTTTTTGTCAGGTCGAAGCGGCATAGGAATCCCTCACTGCCCGAGGAACTCAATCGGGACCGGTCGAGTCCTGATTGCCGAAATGCGAGTGCTGGTTGGGCGCGCCGTAGCCTTACTGATTACTAGCAACCATTTGCGGCGCAGCTTTGCTCACTTCAAGCCGGTCGCTGACTTTTCGGATAAGCGCCGCTTGTTCTTTTAGTTGAGCAGAAAGGGCTTCGATTTGCTTCTGTTGCTGCGCGATGGTCGCCTGGAAATCCTTCTGCTGCTGCGCGATTACCGCCCCTTGTTCCTCGACCTTGCGGTGCTCCTTGAGAAATTCGTTAAGCAACATCGCATTCACCGCTTCGTAACGCACAGTGTAGACCTTGCCCTGCGCGTCGCGGGCCACTAGATCGGGGTCCACCTTTTCTACTTCCTCAGCGACTAGGCCGAACTGCGGAATAGCATCTGGATCAAGCTCGTGCTTATAGCGGAAAGTCACCGGTTGCAGTGCGAGGATCGCTTCGCTCGCTTTGTCCATCGGCTTAATCGCTTCCTTGAACCGGGCTGACGAAGTGACTGTGCCGAGGTGACCGTTAATATCGATAACCACTCCCACCGCACTAGCTACGGTGACTCCGTGAATACCAGCGATATAGGTGCCATTCTGCGTTCCCACGGTGCCGATTCGAATCTGATCGGCCTCGCCAGCTACGCCAACATTGCCGATATCGATATTGCTACTGCCCGTGGTGAGGTTTACACCAGCTGAAAAGCCCAATGCGATGTTGCTGTTGCCGCTTGTGTTGCTATAGAGCGCATTAACACCGTTGGCCGTGTTGTAGAAACCGGTTGTGTTGCTATAGAGCGCATTTACACCGTTGGCTGCGTTCTCGGTACCGGTTGTGTTGCTATAGAGCGCTTGAACACCGTTGGCCGTGTTGTAGCTGCCGGTTGTGTTGCGAAGGAGCGCTTCGTAACCGTTGGCCATGTTGTCGCTGCCGGTTGTGTTGCTATAGAGCGCATTAAGACCGTTGGCCGTGTTGTAGCTGCCGGTTGTGTTGCTATAGAGCGCATTAACACCGTTGGCCGTGTTGTAGAAACCGGTTATGTTGCTAAAGAGCGCATTAAGACCGTTGGCCGTGTTGTAGCTGCCGGTTGTGTTGCTAAAGAGCGCCTTAACACCGTTGGCCATGTTGTCGCTGCCGGTGGTGTTGCTAAAGAGCGCTCCAAAACCGTTGGCCGTATTGTCGCTGCCGGTCGTGTTGGCTCTGAGCGCACCCGCACCGTTGGCCGTGTTCGCGGTGCCGGTCGTGTTGAATTCGAGTGCAGCACTCCCGAAGGCCGTGTTGTCGCTGGCGGTGTTTTTAAAGAGCGCTCCAAAACCGGTGGCCGTGTTGGCGCTACCGGTTTTGTTTGTTTGCAGCGCATCGAAACCGACAGCTGTGTTGAAGGAGCCGGTAGTGTTGAAGTTGAGTGCAGTATCACCGAAGGCCGTGTTTTCGCCGCCACTGGTGTTCGCACCGAGCGCGAACACACCCTGGAATGTGTTGCCGTTGGTGCCGCAGCCATCGCTACATTGCGCTCGCGCCAGCGGCGAAAGCGCCAGCCATGCGAGCGCGAAGACGAACGGAGTGAGAAGGAAACCGCGTCGCAAACGCGACCGGCTAACCGAGTTTCTTATTAGTGGAGTTGTCGTTTTTGTTGGTTTCATTTCTTTTGTTCATTCGGGATTATTGACTGCGTTGACTGCAATCCAGTTCCGCGCGGAACCAGGAACCATCCTTCACGATGCGCTTTGAATAGCGACCTCACTTCGGCTGACTCGGGGCTCCAGTTGGATCTGGTGATCGCGTTAGGCGGCTTTCCAGCGGAGGTCCAGCCCCATGGGCATTTTCAGCCCGGCCGAAGATGCGTTGAAACGTCGGATGACGTAATCAAAGACGCTTCTATAAAGTCCCGGAAGGATTGTCGATCCTTATTTTACAGCCTCAGCCTTGCCACTCGTGCTGAGCCTTAACCGGGGATGTCCGCTGAGATTAAAAAAGATCCGCGCGGACCTTAAGGCAGCAGCGGGTGAGGAATCCTCTGCCCGGTTACAGTGCCGGATCCGAGTGTTCATCGACCGCTCGCGTGGCCTAAGAACAGTTTCGGGACATTCATTCCGACTATGGCAACAAAAACCGGTGGCGGTTGGGCGAAACCTGAGCCGCCGTCGATGACGCAGTCTGAGCCGCGCTTAGGCTGGCTGGTGGTGGCGCGCTCGCGCCACAGTTTGCCGGTTGCACTGACGTTCTGTTTTCGGGTCGCAGCGTCGCAGGGCATCTACGGCGAAACGGCGACGGCCTAACGTGGTCCGTCAATCACTCGCGAAGCCTAACAAGTATGCTTCGATGAGACCCCTCCCGACGCACGGCCCCTGTGCGGACCGGCCGCGGTCGCGCATTATCGATCTCTCTGTCTCTAAAATTTTTGAAATTGAAAAAATTTCAAGGTGCAAGATGCGATCTGGATACCCGAAATTAATCTTGCCTTTTCGCGCCGCATTTGTTTCAATCTCGCCAAGCATTAGGAATGGCTGCCGCGAAAGCGGCAGTCTGCCAACCGGGTAGGAGATAACGACGGTGGCTTGACTGGAACCGGGAGTTTCAGTCGATGCGCGGGGACAAGAAAAGTTCCCGAACAAAATCTCCGAGCGAAGGCCGCTGTTCCGCATGTGAGCAGCGGCTTTATTCGTTCAGGGCCTGATGCTTCCAGTGAAAGCCTACTTATGCGAGTTCGAGTTTTTAAGGTGAGCGTCCCTGCCATGAGCACAATCGGCTACGGACAAGGGATTGAGATTGAAACCGGAGAAGAGATTCGCTTTTGCGGCGACCACCGTCCACTTCGTGATCTCGGCGAGGTATTGCGATCTGCGAGTGACCCACCAGTGGCGGAAATCGAGCACTGGCAGGTTCTCTAGAAGGGGGAAGGGTCTAAGCGTTTTTGCCGGAAGCGGTGCCATGTCGCCTCGCGTTCTGGTAACCCGACGTGACAAGCAACAAACTCCGATTTTACACCGCACCTGTGACATCTGCTATTGATTTATGAACCACGCCATCATCGCGAAGTATATTGTCGAAGTAGAAGAGTTAATCCGGAAGCTGGAGCAGGAGTTTCCGGATAGCATCCACTATTTTACGACCCCGTGCTTCCTGCACGCCCTTTTTACTAGGACGTTAAACAGACTAAAACTGGAAATGTTGCCAGCAGAGGCCAGAGAGGCTCTCAACAAGATCGCGTTTCTTCATAAAACCCCCCCACAGATGGCCGGATGTTCAGCACACACGTAAAGAATCTTCCTTTGGATAAGCTTCACCCTGATCTTGATAAGCGCCTTCTCTTTTATAAGAGAGTTTTAGGCCCTGTCGGGCACGCGAATTCTGAGAAGCTAGGCTGGTGGGTTTCAGAGGACTATATCCACGCCCTTGAGACTGATCCGGAACCACTCCGCGCTCTACTCAAGTTGCTTTATGATGAACATTGACCCCATATGCCTGATTCACGGCAAGAAACGAAGCGAACATCTTTGCCTGTATTGCTGTATCTGCTTTAAGCCTCTCACCATTGAAAACCGCGGGGAGCCTTCTCCACACGGCAATGGCAAAATGATATAAACGGGCACAATGAGGCGCGCGACAACACTCGTCATTGCCGCAGTTGCATTTCTTTGTATCGCAGCGGCCAGCTCGCCGCCAGTCACGTTTCTATCGCCGTGCGAATGTCGCGACGCTCACGGCAAAGCCGTGGGAAGTCGGCGGGCTCGGTGCCGTCACTACAGATCGTCCCAAGGTTACGATTACGATAGTGAGACTATTCCACCCGCGCACGCACGCGCGAGGCGCCTTGCGGGCTGAATCCCTGCGACGAGTGAACGCAAACGTTGCCGCCATGTTGACGGTATGAGTGTCTGAAATGGTCGCTATTGGTCGTTAGGTGTCGCACATACACCAAGGGTAGTAACTCGCTCGATAGGCTCAGAACGGATTATGAGTCCCCTGCTCTAACCGCTGAGCTACAGGCCCAATCTTGCTGATCCATTGAAGCATAGCTTATCCGCGATCAGCAAACGGAATTACGTGCTCGACGATGCAGTATCGTTATGAGACGAGAGAATTCTAAACGCCAAGCACTGAGCAGGCGGGAAAAAGAGGTGTTCCGTCTTCTTGCAGGCGGCAACGCACCCAGTTAAATCACCCAGGCATCGGGCCTTAACCTGAAACTACGATCCGACAGAGGCTCAATAAAGAATTTCCTTCGCTTACGCTACGCGGCGTGCTGGATCGATTGAAAAGGCACGAGAAATTTTGCTAACCGCGCTCGGCTCACATCCTGAAGAACCGACCATCCACTACAATCTTGCCTGCTATGAATGTCAGCTTGGGAACTTGTCCGCCTCAAAACAATATCTAATGAAAGCGACCAAGGCGGATCAGAAATTCAAATTGATGGCGCTGGACAATCCAGATTTGGAGCCACTCTGGGCTCAAATCGCACAGATTGAGTGAGAAATCCGAAGATCAGCGCGGCTCCCAGCCGCCCAGTGTCAGGAACCCCAGCTAACTGATATCCCGTCAATTGGAAAGGGCAGCTGGAAACGGTAGCTCCCTTGCGTTGGAGCAGAATTTTTAGAGACCAGGATCGAGTCCGATTTTTCCGCTGGACAGGCAAAGAGTTGCGTCTATGTTCATGCGAACATTAAGACGCGTTTCCGAATGTTTATGCATAGGCGCGTGTGGCGTCCCCGCCCTCGACAGCTCGAACTCAATTTATGGCCGAAACGAAGACTCTCAGACGTATTCTCGAAAGAATTTGAGACGACGCCCAGCAGGCGTTGAGCGTTCTCGGCGATTCAGAAGAGCAGCGGTCGCTTGCATGGAGAGGCAGCGGATGCGGCCACATCAAACATTTTACGCGACCGGTGCCCGCTGAAGTCGCGCCGCCCTGTCCAAAGTGCGGGAGCGAATTATTTCAGGCGCGTTAGCGCGCGCGGATGGCACGCCGACTTCGATGGCTCAATTCCAAACAACACGGTCGGTGAATCCTTCACCTTTATGGATTACACGGCTCTGACCGGAGCATTTTCCACGATTCAGAACCAGGTTTTAAAAAAGAGCGAATTTCGATTCGCACCACTGCCGCGGCTATCATCGACCTGGCTCTTCGCACTGCGGTCCACCATCACCGCTGTTGCAGGGCCGGTCACCTCGCTGTGCTGCAACGCGTCACGCAAGCGCTGGAGAACACGGAATCCGACGCGGACTTCCAACGTGATGAGGCAGAGCCTCACGGATTCGTTGCCCTCGCGGTCGGCGGTGGCGTTGGCAATGCTGGCAAAGTTGAAATGTGGCGGTAAACGGCTTAGCGAATTTTAGGATCTCACCCAGCCTGTGCGCTGGTGTTTTTCGACCCACAGCGGGCATGTCACGTGCTATACTATAGGATGTTAACCATAATTTTACGCAGCGAGTGAGATGATCTTGCTGAGGAAACTTATCCCCATTCTGCTTGTTCCTCTTGCCGCCGCCACGCTCACACACGCGGCGACGACATGGTCTTCAGTTAGCGTCGCTGAGGCTGATGTAGCGGCAGCGATCAGCAAAGCAAGTGACGGCGATACGGTTACAGTACCTGCGGGCCAAGCTACATGGTCGTCTCAATTGACAATAACTAAAAACATCACGCTTCAAGGAGCTGGTGTTGGCAACACGATCATCTACGACAATTCACCGAAAGGCACGAGCAGCCAGCACCTTCTGCTGGCCAAGCTCTCCAAGGACAAGCCGCTCTTTCGCTTGACCGGCTTTCAGTTCAGCGTGCCAGACAACCCTTCGCCCTCGGCGGTGGCGTCCAGCGATTACGGCACGGGCGTCTTGGAGTTCCAAGGCAACTCGGTTGCAACCGAGAGTCCGCTTGTGGTCGGGATGACGAGCCAGTTTCGGTTCGATCATTGCAAGCTCGACCAGCTAGTGGGCGTGGCGATGACGTTTCGTAACATGCTCGGCGTGGTCGATCACATCGATTGGATCGATACGAGTCGAACAAACTCCACCACCGCGAGTTACTGGGGCGGTTGGCAAGCAGCATGCGTGTACATGCCACAATGGGGTGGTCAAAGCTTTGGGCACGGGTCGTGGGCGGATGATTCTGCCTGGGGCAGCAACAAATTCTTATTCTTTGAGGATTGTTCCTTTACCGGCATTGAGAGAAACCAAATTTTCCCTGACATTGATGCTTTTTCTGGCGCGCGGTTTGTCGCTAGACACTGCACCTTTAAGAATTCAGATACCGGCGGGCACGGCACAGAAAGCGAGGGGCGCGGGACGCGAGCAAAGGAAGTTTACAACAACACGTTTACGAGCAGTGTTGCCAGTAAAAGTCCAAACCAGCTTCGCAGCGGGACGATGGTTATTCACGATAACCATTACAATAATTTTAATCATGCTCAGACACTTAAAGTCTACCGTGTTTTCGCGCCGAAGCTGTGGGATTATGCGGATGGCGTGAACCCCTATGACGAGAACGGTGGATTTGTGACGAAGGGGGCGCATACCGGCGCGAACGGGGTCAGGACACTGACCGATGCCAACAACACATTCTTGTCGTCTTATGACGGGCGTTCCGAGGGTGTTCACTACATTGTCAAAAACTTAAACCAGCCGGTCATAAAGGATGGCGTGACAATGTACGCCCAGTCTTATATTCAGACCGTTACTGCGCACACGATTGAAGACGGTGGAAGCGATGCAACGATCCTGAAGTGGGACACCGGAGACCGCTACGAAATCTGGAAAGTGAAGACCTCTCTTGACCAGCCGGGGCAAGGCAAAGGTATTTTGCTTGTCGGTCCTCCACCTCTGGTTACGGGCGGACCGGCCCAACCGATTAGGTGGCCGCAGGCAGGCTATCCTCGAGAGCCGATCTACTCGTGGAACAACGTCAACCAGAGCGGGGCGCAAGTTGACGTGTCCGGCATAGAGCCGGGTATTATGGCTGGACGCGATTTTATCAACCGCACGCCGAAGCCGAACTACACGCCGTACTCGTATCCGCATCCCCTCACCGGAGTGAGCGCCGCCAACACTGCGCCCAGCCCTCCTTCAAATCTTCGGGTGGTTCCGGGCGGATAGTATTTTCTGTTCGAACCTAACTGCCAATAATTACGTAGCCGAGTTTCGGAGGCACCGGCTGTTCTAGAATTAGGGCGCCGATGTCGATGTTGAGCGCCCGATCACCGGTGGTGACCTTGCCGCTGCCACTTGTGTTATTAAAAAGCGCATGAACGCCGCTGCCGTTGTTTTGGCTGCCGTCTGTGCTGAGCTGAGGGCATCGGTACCAGCAGCGGTGCTGTCACCGCCGGTCGTGTTGTGCGGCCTCACTTTCGGCTGACTTCGTAGCTCCAGTTGGACCTGTAGATTGCGCTAAGCGGTGTCTCAGCGAAGGTCGAGTCCCACAACTTCTTCAGCCGTGCCGAAGATGCGTTGAAACGTCGGGTGACGTAATCGAAGGCACTTTTACCAGCACTCCGCGACAATTTATCGAGCTTTATTTTACGCGCGGGGTCGTGTCCGTCCGCTGTTGTTCTTTCTCTCAGTGGTTGACCCAGCGAGTGCGGGTCTGAAAGACCACTAGCGACACGTTTGCTCACTTGCTGGCGCTCACCTTCTCGATCTGCGACTCCTGCTTTTCGAGCCGTGCGGTGACAGCCTCCATTACTTTCTGCTGTTGGGTGATGATCGCTTCTTGCTTTGCGACAGTAGACTTTAATTCTTGAACTGTACGATGCTCTTTAAGGAACTCGTTAAGCAACATCGCGTTCAACGCTTCGTAGCGCACGGCATAAACCTCGCCTTTGGCGTCACGAGCCACGAGATCGGCGTTCACCTGTTCCACTTGCTCGGCCACCAGGCCGAACTGCGGGATGCCTTTGGGGTCAAGCTCGTGCCTGTAGCGGAAGGTCACCGGTTTTAGCGCGAGGATCGCTTCGCTCGCCTTGTCCATGGGCTTAATCTCGTCCTTGAATCGCTCCGACGAGGTTGTCGTGCCGAGGTGGCCCGTGGCATCGACAATTACCCTTACGCCCCCAGCGATGGTTGCCCCACTAATGCCGGCGATAAAGGTAGCCTTCTGAGTTCCTGCTTTGCCGATGCGGATGGTGTTGGCCTCGCCAGCAACACCGGGATTGCCGATATCGATATTGTTGCTTCCCGTGGTGAGATTTGCACCGGCGGAAACGCCCAATGCGATGTTGGAGTTGCCAGTTGTGTTGGAATAGAGCGCACTAAGACCATCCGCCGTGTTGTTGCTGCCGGTTGTGTTGTTAAAGAGCGCCTGAAAACCGTTGGCGATGTTGTTGCCGCCGGTTGTGTTCTTCGAGAGCGCTTGAAGACCAATCGCCGTGTTGCTGGCGCCGCCTGTGTTGTGAATGAGCGCTTGCCAACCGGTGGCCGTGTTGTTGCTGCCGGTTTCGTTGAACCAGAGCGCTTTAAAACCGTTGGCAGTGTTGAAGTTGCCGGTGTTGTTGCAAGGAGCGCTCGCGCACGGGCTCTGAGAAATGAGCGCTTCAAAACCGTGGGCCGTGTTGAAGCCGCCGGTTGTGTTGTTACCCAGCGCACTCCAACCAGTGGCCGTGTTGGAGTCGCTTGTGTTGTTCAAGAGCGCATTGGCACCGGTGGCCGTGTTGAAGCTGCCGGTTGTGTTCTTTTCGAGCGCTAGAAAACCGTTGGCCGTGTTGTCGCCGCCGGTTGTGTTCTTCCAGAGCGCTTGAAAACCGTTGGCCGTGTTCTTTGTACCGCTGGTGTTGCTGATGAGCGCTCCGGCACCGGCGGCCGTGTTGGAGTCGCTTGTGTTGTTCAAGAGCGCATTGGCACCGGTGGCCGTGTTGAAGCTGCCGGTTGTGTTGGAATAGAGCGCTTGAAGACCAACCGCCGTGTTGTTGGCGCCGGTTGTGACGCTGAAGAGGGCCTGCCTTCCCTCAGCCGTGTTGCCGTTGGCATAACCCCCATCCGGCGTTGATGTCGGCGTGGGAGTCGGGGTTGGAGTCGGAGTCGGAGTCGGAGTCGGAGTTGGGGTTGGAGTCGGGGTTGGGGTTGGCGTTGGAGTTGGGGTTGCTAAGGTGTAAGTAAAATCTAATGGCACATATTCTTGGTTGGGATCAGGAGTAAAGACGTAAGGAGCGGAAGTTCCAGATACTGCCCCCATTAAGGAAGCATCCGAGGTAGTAGTAACGGTTGTGTCGAAATCATACCATTGGTCACTTCCCGCAACCTCTTGGCTCAAGATGTAATAGGAGGTATTGGCCGAAAGAGTGATTGGGGAAGCCAGGTTGCCGTAAACAAAAAATGGTACCGTTCCCGTTACTTGGGTATTAACGGTGGTTGAGGCAATATCTGTGCCGCTGCTTGCATCGACGATTTTTACGGTGTGAACTTGGGAATTGCCGGACGCGACTATTCTGCCCAGAGAGTTAACGGTGATAGGGTTTGGTCCGACCGTAATAGCCATGCCTAGCCAGCCGTCGTAGTCGCTTCTAAGGGTGCCTGGGTTCAGAGAAGTAATGTAGGGAGTGCCGTTAGGACTTGGCGTCGGTGTTGGGCTAGGCGTTGGAGTCGGGGTCGGAGTCGGGGTTGGAGTCGGGGTTGGAGTCGGGGTTGGGGTCGGAGTCGGGGTTGGAGTCGGGGTCGGAGTCGGGGTTGGAGTCGGGGTTGGAGTCGGGGTTGGGGTCGGAGTCGGGGTTGGAGTCGGAGTCGGGGTTGGGGTCGGAGTCGGGGTCGGAGTCGGGGTTGGGGTCGGAGTTGGGGTTGCTGTCGGAGTAGCTGTGGGTGTCGGTGTAGGCGTCGGGGTCGCAGTTGGCGTAGGTGTTGGTGTTGCATTCGGAGTGAACGCCGCTGTCTCGCTAATCGGGCCGCTCATCGTGATTGAAGCTGGATTGTTAGCCCCCGAATACGAGCCGGTGCCAGTGCCAGTCCAACCGCCGAAAGTGTAGCCTGTAGAGGCCGTCGCGGTTATCGAAACAACTGCTCCGCTGCTCCTCCACCCGCTGCTGGGAGTTACCTTCCCACCTGTCCCATTACTCATCGTCAGATAATACTGCGTTGTGAATCTCGCCGTGTAGGTCTTGTTGGTTGTAGGAGCTACGGTGTGCGAGATGGCTCCCCCGTCACTCCAGCTTCCGAACACGTAACGGGTCCCCGTTCCACCGTTCTGAGGCGAAGTGGTGGCAATGGTGTGACTTGAACCTGGCGCCCAGGAAAAGCTCTGCGCCGCAGTATAGCTATTTCCATCAACCGTGAAGCTAAGACCTGAAGCGCTCGTTTGCACAGTTACTTGAACCGGGTTCTGAGTGAAAGCGGCCGTTTCCGTAATCGGCCCGTTCATAGTGATTGAAGCCGGATTATTTGTGCCGGAATAAGAGCCTGTTCCTGTGCCAGTCCAGCCACTGAAAGTATAGCTCACCTGTGTGTTGTTGGTTGGAGTCGCAGTGATTGATACGGTCGTTCCACTATTTTTCCAGCCGCTAGCCGGACTCACAGTTCCGCCAGTTCCAGCACTCATCGTCAGATGATACTGGATGGTGAAAGTCGCCGTGTAGGTTGTGTTCTTGGTCGGCGTGACCGTATGCGACATAGCTCCGCCATCACTCCAATTTTTCCAGGCGTACTGAATCCCGCTACCACCAGCCTGGGGGGAAGTTGTGGAGATGGTATGACTTGATCCTGAGGTCCATGAAAAAGTCTGCGTCGCAGTGTAAGTAGCACCATCGACCGTGAAGCTAAGACCTGCGGGATTCGTTTGGACCGTTATTTGAATGGTCGGAGTCGGGGTTGGAGTTGGAGTCGGTGAGGGTAGTTGTGCTTGCGTCGTTGGCAATGGCGCAAACCATGCTAGGGCGATAGCGAGCGTGAGCGACGTTGCCGTTGCTGATCTGAAGAAGTTTATAGCTGTTGTTCTTTCTCTCAGTGGTTGACCCAGCGAGTGCGGATCTGAAAGACCACTAGCGACACGTTTGCTCACTTGCTGGCGCTCACCTTCTCGATCTGCGACTCCTGCTTTTCGAGCCGTGCGGTGACTGCCTCCATTACTTTCTGCTGTTGGGTGATGATCGCGTCTTGCTTTGCGACAGTAGACTTTAATTCTTGAACTGTACGATGCTCTTTAAGGAACTCGTTAAGCAACATCGCGTTCAACGCTTCGTAGCGCACGGCGTAAACCTCGCCTTTGGCGTCGCGAGCCACGAGATCGGGGTTCACCTGTTCCACTTGCTCGGCCACCAGGCCGAACTGCGGGATTCCTTCTGGATCAAGATCTTTCTTGTAGCGGAAGGTCACCGGTTTTAGTGCTAGGATTGCTTCGCTCGCCTTGTCCATGGGCTTAATCTCGTCCTTGAATCGCTCCGAGGAGGTTGTCGTGCCGAGGTTACCATTGGCATCGACAATTACGCCTACGCCCCCAGCGATGGTTGCCCCACTAACGCCGGCGATAAAGGTGGCGGTCTGAGTTCCTTCCGTGCCGATGCGGATGGTGTTGGCCTCGTCGGCAACGCCTCCGTCGAAGATATCGATATTGTTACTTCCCGTGGTGAGATTTGCACCAGCGGAAATGCCCAATGCGATGTTGGAGTTGCCGGTTGTGTTGGAATAGAGCGCGTTAAGACCGTCCGCCGTGTTGTTGCTGCCGGTTGTGTTGTTAAAGAGCGCCTGAAAACCGTTAGCGATGTTGTTGCCGCCGGTTGTGTTGCTAACGAGCGCCTCAAAACCGGTGGCCGTGTTGTCGCCGCCGGTTGTGTTGCTATAGAGCGCCTCAAAACCGGTGGCCGTGTTGCCGCCGCTGGTGTTGCTATAGAGCGCTGCATAACCGGTGGCCGTGTTGGAACCGCCGACTGTGTTGCTATAGAGCGCTTGATAACCGTTGGCCGTATTCGCTGCACCGCTGGTGTTGTTATAGAGCGCTGCATAACCGGTGGCCGTATTGTAGCCAGCGGTTGTGTTGCTAAAGAGCGCATTAACACCTGTGGCCGTGTTTTGGAAGCCGGTTGTGTTGTAATAGAGCGCATTAAAGCCGTTGGCCGTGTTGTTGCCGCCGGTTGTGGTGCTATAGAGCGCATTAAAGCCGTTGGCCGTGTTGGCGTTTGCGGTGTTATTGTAGAGGGCGCCGGCACCGGTAGCGGTGTTCAATGTGCCGCTGGTGTTGCTAAAGAGCGCTGCATAACCGGTGGCCGTGTTGGAAGCGCCGGTTGTGTTGCTAAAGAGCGCTTGAAGACCAATCGCCGTGTTGCTGGCGCCGGTTGTGACGCTGAAGAGCGCGCCATCACCTTCAGCCGTGTTGCCGTTGGGATAGCCCCCATCCGGCGTTGGTGACGGTAGTTGTGCTTGCGCCGTTGGCAACGGCGCAAACCATGCTAGGGCGATTGGGATGAGAACGAAACTGAGCCGCAAAGGCGAGCGGCCGATTGATTTTCTTACAGGTAGAGTTGTCATATTTTTGGGGGTTATTGCGGTAATGTGGTGGATGTTCGGGATTTTACGTTAGGTGTGGTGGGTTAGAGGTTTTCGATGCGTGTATTTTCGGAAAACGGATATTCATGATGTGAGTCCTTTTGCCACCGAAGGGGGAAAGTCATCACAACGCTCGTCCCCCGGCTAACCCATGAAAACGCCGGGACGGCTTAGCCTATTCGATAGGGCGCGAGTTTGAGGACATCGGCCTAACAATTGCAAGCAAAACAAATAAGATAATGTCCTTCGCATTGCTGTAGGGTGTTGCCCTACAGAACATCATGCGAAACACTAAAGCAGCTGAACCCCTTTTTGAACGGGTCCGGGTATAGCCGTTAGCTGATCTCGTTCTCGTTAGTCGCTACGGGAAATCAGAGTTTTCGATTCGCTTCACTAAACGGAATTGTGCGTTCAAGTGCGCCCATAGAGTCAAGAATGCGAGCCTCTCCCGAGCGAAAGGTGGCGCGGCTCTGCGCATAACTGAGCGCCTGTTCTTTTGTCAAGAAGACTGGTTCGACACCCGGAGCTTCGAAAACTTTCCAGCCACGACGGTCCGGTCTAATTTCGATCAATGTCATAGCAATTTGGCTTGTTTTCTTTCAAAACACGATAACTGTTCGGTTGAACATGAGCGAGCAAGAAGACCGGCAACTACCACTAGCGAAGCGAGCGGTGCGCAACAGAATTTCCGCAGAACTTTGGGAGCAAATCAAAACCGCCTACGCTTCGGGTATCGGTTTGCGCGAGATCGCTCGGAACATCGACATTCCGGCCGGAACTATTTTGGCGCGCGCGAAGCGCGAAGGCTGGACACGAGAGATTCAAAACGCGAAAGCACTCGCCAAGTACGACGACACGTCGACCGCTGTTACTCCATTTGCAGCCGTCAGCGCGTCAATCCAGCCGCGCGGGGAAAAACACATTCACCGTATGGCGAACATTGTGGAAAGGACTTTGCCCCATATTGAGGCAATGGAGCCAGGCGCGATCCTCGACCGCGTCGGTGACATTGATACGCTCGACAAGATCGGCCGGCGCACTTTCAAATTGGACGACAACGCGGCAGGCGGAGGAATAGAGCTGCTCCAAATCCTGTCGATCAGCGGCAACGTAAACCTGAACAAGCTGCCCTGAATTCGGTGAGGACGCGGCCTGAGAAGCGTGAGCAAATTGTTTGCCCTCGGCAATCATTTGCAATCAATCGATGCAATCAAAGGTCGCACGCTACTAAGCAATCCCGAGTGGACTAAAACAGCACGGAATTTTTCACGGTCGTTTTCTCCGGTCGGGCAATTTTTTGCTGCAAAACTGCGCAATTCTGTGTAACGCGCTGCAAACCAGACTCGTTAGGTTCTCCCGTGATTCGCATGCTGTGCAACACTGCGAAAACATACGCAATTCGTTAGGCTTGAATTATAAGTCCCCTGCTCTACCGCTGAGCTACAGGCCCGTCGTCTGAAGACTAAAACATAGCAAACCACTCGTGAACAACCCGAATCGTTTCGGCATTGCTCTAACTCCGAAAGTCTTCGTCTGCCGCGGCGGACCGGCCGTTGGCGCTACGGGCCTTCGCTCGCAACGTATTAAAGCGTACGACCTCCATCGCGACCAACACCGAAAGCTACCCCGGTTCCAGTGCCAATATGCAAACGCGATTTGGAAGCAGGTCTGTCAATAGTAAGCGCTGACCCAAGCTCTGGCCCCCTTTCTGTCTTTCTCAAACGGATTTCTTTTTTATGAAACGGTATATCGGATAACTTGCTGCCAGCATAACCAAAGCGTAAATGCTGTCTCTCGTATCACTGACGATGAATCCGCCGAAGAGAGCGATGCTAACTAACAACACACCGACCGGTGCAAACGGATAAGCCCATGTGCGGAACGGACGCGGCAAGTCAGGCGAGCGCTTCCGGAGAACAAACAGTGCGCCAATCAGTACGATATTATTTGCCACCGCGAAAAATGCGTAGATGGCCATCAACTTCTCAAAAGTCCCAAGACCGATCAAAATCGTCGCCGCCAGAACTGTAACAGCTAGAGCGACGACCGGCGTACCGCCTTGATTAATAACGACGGCTCTGGTCGAAAACAAACCGTCGCGCCCAAGCGCATAAAGAGTGCGCGGCGTGAACATCAAAGCCGCGTTGACAACGGCGACTATGGAAAGCAACACGAGCGCGGTGACGATTTGCCCGCTGCGCGCTCCGAAAACAACTTGCATCGCATCCGCTGCGGCGAGTTTTGAAGCCGCTATTTGAGGCAAGGGCAACACGTAAAGCAGCGCGAGGTTAACGAGCAGATAAATACCGATGACTAGCAAGACCCCACCATGGAGCGAGCGTGGAATGTTGCGGCCCGGATTTTCGTCTTCTTCGGCAAAATAAATTATGGCGTTCCAACCTCCGTAAGCACCGAGAACGAGTTGAAAAGATAACACGATAGCGACAAGCAGAGCGAAAGAACTGCCGGGTACCGCGAATGTTGTCGATCCCACGTTGGTTGAGCTATGGCGCCCGCCAAGAGCAAAGCAAGCAACGACAAAGGAGAGCAGCGCAATCGCCTTAAGAAAGCTGGTCAGTTTTTGCGTTCCACTGCCGGCGCGCAAGCCGATCCAGTTCAAGAACGTGAGTAAAAGGAGAAACGCAATTGCAACAATTGTGACTCCTGTGAACGACGGCGAAAACAGCGCGATTGCATATTCCGCAAAAGCGATCGGCAGAAAAGCAACCGCGGCAACATTACCAAGCCAATCGCTCCAACCCACGACGAACCCGGCGAAATCACCATAAGCGCGACGAGCATAAACGTAAGGACCGCCTGCCTTTGGTATCATCGTGGCAAGTTCGGCTGTATAATTTGCGTTAAGTAGAGTGAAAATTCCGCCAAGCGTCCAGACTATAAGGATCAGCCACGTATTTCCGAGCAATGTGGCCGTGGGGCCGGGCAGACGAAAAATGCTGACACCAATAGTACCGCCCATCACGACCGCCAACCCGAAACCCAGGCCGAGTATGCGCAGTAGTTTATCTCTCTGCGCTAAGTGCGTTTCAGTGGCAGCGTCAATCATTTCTCTTGCGTCGCCGCACAGACCGCGAACCCATCGAACATGTGATTATCCCGATAATTTGTCGGCTTATCCAGCGTATTAACCAACAAAAGCTGCATACTGTTCAATAAAATTCCACACGAGCGTCTGGGGTGGACAAGCAGGCGAGGCGCGGTCGGCACGCAATTTGTCGGCCCGGACGCTGTGAATCATCGCTGCTCGATTATCGCGAATCCAGATTGCGCGCGACTGCTGGTTGGTCTCCGCAGCTTTACTGATTGTCGGTCACAAGTAGCGGTGCACGTTTCCTCGCTTCAAGCTGGTCGCTCACCTTCTGCACGACCGCCGTCAGAGCTTCAATTTCCTTCTGCTGCCACGCGATTACCACCCCTTGTTCCTCGACCTTACGATGCTCTTTGATGAACTCGTTAAGCAACATCGCGTTCACCGCTTCGTAGCGGACGGTGTAAACCTTCCCCTTGCTCGTCTCGAGCCACGAGATCGGGGTTCACCTTTTCCACTTGCTCAGCCACCAAGCCAAATTGCGGGACGCCCTCAGGGTCAAGTTTGTGTTTGTAGCGGAAGGTCACCGGTTTGAGCGCGAGAATCGCTTCGCTCGCCTTGTCCATCGGCTTGATCTCGTCTTTAAATCGCTCCGAGGACGGCGCCACCCCAAGTTGGCCGCTGCTACTTACCGCCACTAGTGCGCCCGTAACCCCTATCCCACTAATGCCAGCGATGAACGCGGCTGCCTGAGTTCCTACCGTGCCGATGCGGATTGTGTTGGATTCGCCAGCAACACCAACGTTGCCGATATCGATATTGCTACTGCCCGTGGTGAGGTTTGCTCAGAACCAGGAATCATTCTTGGGCTTCAGTTGGATCTGGAGATCGCGTTAAGCGGCTTTCCAGCGTAGGTCCAGCCCCACGAGCTTTTTCAGCCCGGCCCGAAAATCCGTTGAAACGTCGGATGACGTGATCAACGACTTTTTTACCAGCGCCACGAACAATTTGTCGAGCTTCATTCTACCCGGCGGATTCTCCTCCGTTGGAGTAGGTGTTGCGGTCAGGGTTACAGTTGGCGTCGAAGTAGGCGTTGGGTCTCAAAAAACCACGTTTTCTAAATGGACAGGGATTGCGTTAAACGCGGTAGTGCACATAGCTGGCGATGGATAGGCATAATCAAAAGCTGTCTGTCGTGTTGCATTTAACCCCAGAATTTCCGCCACCGTTTGACCTCCCAGGCGCCGATATGCATAGTCGACCAAGTAGTTTAATGGGCCATCCTCATAAACGCTTCCGCAAAAAGGAGCGTCAATGCTCTGATTTCTGGGATAGTTCCACACTTCAGTCGCCAAACCCCCTTTCAAATCGAGACGGTACTTACGAGGGGTGGAGTAGCTCCGGGAGATGCCAGCGGGGACCTGAAAGTCGCTGTTTGAACCATCGTCGAATAGCAATAGGTTGTCATCACTGGTTATTGACACCGCATGTTGTCCAATCGGTGGCACGCCGCCCGGAGTGACTTTGAGCGCATATCGCCTTAAGGAGGGAAATTGATACCATTTCTTGGTCGGATCCCCAAGAATCCATTTGATCGCGCCTGTATTATAGTCCAGACAAATAACGAAGTTTTCGCGACTTGAAACAATGAGCGAATTATCGCTGGCTCGATAGGCGGTTGAGTTGTTGTGAAACCAATCGGCTGGACTTGGGAAAACGAACTGGCTTGGATTGTCCCCGCCTGCCTTCATGCTGGCAGAAATAATAGCCGCGAGGTCCCAAACTCCCAGCACGTTACCATTTCCGTCCACCTCCACATTCATGGACTCTGAATAGCTTTTGTTACTCACGTCCAAAATGATCCCGTGTTTCCCGTGATCAATGTTGTGATGATAGTTGAGAACACCGATTTTCTTATAGTCCGTCGCGATAATGCGGACTGTGCCATCAAGTTCGTTGCGGTACAACGCGGCGCTATCAATATCATCTACGTACACAGCGTTATCGAAGAACGTGCACTTCGCACGGCCTTTATTACTGCCTCCTATTGTTCCCACCCAGCGGATTGCTCCGTCCGTGTCAATAATAGTTGGAGAATTCGCGCTGCATTCGCTCTTGATCAGAATATAGTCATAGCTCAAATTTGCGTTTTGCGTGCGCGGTTGCAAGACGATAGGACTGGTGAATCCACAAGGATCAGTGTAGGCAGTCGTAGTAATCACTATGCTATGCTGTTGTGATGAACCATCATTAAAAGAATAAGTTACCACAACTGAATTTGAGTAATTTGCATATAGACCAAATATCGGTAGCGTGACCTGCCCTGTTTGTGAGTTGAGATAGCCTCGCGCCGCAAGGTAACTGGCAGAGTAGGTAGCAGAGAGAGGCCGCGCGACAGAACCTCCCTTGGGCGTGATAGTGAACTGGATACTCGCGAGGACGCTCAGGTCGCTGATGTTGAGGTTCACTGGTACTGATGAATGGTGTAGCGACGGGCTTTTGGCTCGTTATGGTAATAGACGTGACATCAGCTTGACTCGCTCCGGCCTTGTGTGCGGAGCTAGCGACAGCAAGGGCGATAATCGTTACCCAGATGAGGGAGGCCGAGTCAATCCGTAATGAAGTCAATTTCTTCATAAAGGCTAGTCCTTCGATTTGTTATCGATAAGAGAGAATTACCAGCCGAGTTAAACCACCAGCCCCGCCTTTTGAAAAACTTAGTAATCTGCAGACATCGATTTTTCAGCCTGATGATTTAGGCATAACGGCCGTTTCTTTTCAAGCACAAATGCGAGCTACGGCCTTTCTTGCGTTATTTAATTCCGGGGTCAGCGACCCCGGCTACAACTGCACGGCGATAAAAGGAACCAGCAAACAAAGAAAGCCCATGCGGTGAAACATGGCGGGTTAATTGCGAGACGCGGCGGCTGGTTAGGCTTTGCTAGTTATTGACGACCAGTTGCGGCGCAGCTTTGCTCATTTTCAAGTGCTCGCTCACCTTCTGGATTCGCGCTGCCTGCTCTTTGAGGCTTGCAGTGAGAATCTCCATTCCCTTCTCCTGTCGCGCCACCGTACTCTTCAGTTGGCTGATCGTGGCTTCCTGCTCCTTCAACTTGCAGCGCTGTTCTTCCACCGTGCGGTGCTCTTTGAGGAACTCGTTGAGCAACATCGCGTTCACTGCTTCGTAGCGGACGGTGTTAATCTTTCCTTCGGCATCGCGAGCTACTAGATCGGGGTTCACCCTTTCCACTTGCTCCGCAATGAGCCCAAACTGCGGGATGCCCTCGGGGTCAAGTTCCTTCTTGTAGCGGAAGGTCACCGGTTTGAGCGCCAGAATCGCTTCGCTCGTCTTGTCCATTGGTTTGATCGATTCCTTGAAACGCTCCGAGGAAACTACCGTTCCGACGTGACCGTTGGTATCGATAATCACTCCGACACCACTGGCAATAGTGACCCCGCTAATGCCGGCGATATAGGTGGCAGTCTGCTTCCCGGCCGTGCCGATGCGGATAGTGTTAGCCTCGGCCGCAACCCCTTTGTTGCCGATGTCTATGTTGTTACTTCCGGAGGTCAGGTTGTAACCGGCTAAATAGCCCAACGCGATGTTGTTGCCGCCCGTTTTGTTATTATAGAGTGCTTCATAACCGTTGGCCGTGTTGTGGCCGCCGGTGGTGTTGAGTTCGAGCGCACCCCAACCGGTGGCCGTGTTGTTGCCACCAGTAGTGTTGCTACGGAGCGCGTCATAACCGTTGGCCGTACCGCAACTGGCGGTGGTATTGCTCATCAGCGCATTGGCGCCATGAGCGGTGTTTTCGATGCCGGTTGCATTGCGTGCGAGCGCAGCAAAACCGTTGGCCGTGTTATCGGCGCCGGTTGTGTTACTGAAGAGCGCATTAGAACCGTTTGCCGTGTTTTGGCTTCCAGTTGTGTTTTGATTGAGCGCAACAAACCCGTTGGCCGTGTTGTCGTTGCTCGTTGTGTTGCTATAGAGCGCGCCAACACCAGTGGCCGTGTTGCTTTCGCCGGTGGTGTTGCTCAAGAGCGCGTCAAATCCAGCGGCCGTGTTGTTGGTGCCGGTTGTTAGGCTAAAGAGCGCATTATCACCCTCAGCCGTGTTGCCATTAGAATAGCCTCCGTCCGGTGGCGGGCTAACCGCTCTAGCCGCCGGCGAAAGCGCAAACCATGCAAGCGCGAGGCCGAGTGGGATGAGAAGAAAACCACGCTGTAAGGGCGAGCGGTTAATTAAATTTCTTAGCGATGGAATTGTATTTGTTAGCTGAATCGGCTGATACATATAGACTTTTCCTTCCCCTGGTCGTTTAATCTTGCGAGTGAAGGTCTGAAAGAGGGGAGAAGCCCCCAGGATGAGCGTTCTACGCCAGATCCAGATCTATGCGATGGTGGCGAGCGTGTCAGAAATCCCGCCCATTTGTCAATACGAGGCGCTCCGCCATGTTCTTCTCAATCCGTAGCGGCAGACTGAAGTTGGCCGCTGGTCTCATGCGACTGCTGACAGTTTTCGGTCCGCTTCGCTGAATGGATGGTCCGCTCGATGGTGCCGGCTGAATCGAGTTCCCGTTTCCACTCGAAGCGGATTAGTGAGCAAAAGCGAGCGCTCATTTGCTCGGCGTCAGCAGGTAAACGGTAGCCGGAGCTGGAGCGCATACATCAGCGCCGGCGACAGTGGGCATACGATCGGTGGAGTCTTCCATCCGGGTTCCCATCACAACGATCTGGCCCCGATTGTTGATCAGATGTGCCTCGACCAATACAAGGCGCTGGTCGGCCGGAATTGCCTCATTCAAATCTTTCATACCAACCTGTGGCTTCCATATAAAGGCTCGATCGCCAGCGGCACTTGTGGACGTGCCAACCACAGTGCGAGAGGCGTTAACATTAAAAGCGCGGCTGCTATTCCCCCCCTCCAGCACGCCCAAATCCTGCATTCCGCCGGTCTTCGTCCACAGAAAAGCGCGCATGCCAGCTGCTCCTTTCGAATAGCCAACCACGTCACCGGCGCTGTTAATTCCCATGGCGGTGCTCGAGGTATCACCGGCAAGCGTACCAAGATCGTGAATGCTGCCGTCCTTGCTCCAGAAAACGGCATGCTCGCCCGCCGCGGTGCCCGCCGTGCCGATGATCTCGCCGGCGTCGTTGACGCCGCGCGCTCTACTGTAGTTACTGCCCGGAAGAAGCGCGAGCTCGCGGGCGCCTGTTCGGCGCGACCACACAAATGCCCTGGTCCCGCCTGCACCAGAAGAATATCCAACCACCTGTCCATGGTTATTAATTGCCAATGCCTGACCAGCGTTATGGCCTGGCAATAGCGGGACGCGCTGCATGCTGGCGGTCGCTGTCCAGAAAAATGGAACGAGAGCTTGATCAGTGTTGCATGCGCCGACGATCTCGCCGAGATCGTTTATGCTCGAAGCTGAAGTGAATTCACCGGCAAAGAGTGCGGGCAGTAATTTCGCTGTACGGCTATATTGATGCCAGATAGTAGCTCGGCTTAAGGATTCAACGCTATGGGGTCCTCTGCCTACTACGTCGCCAAAGTTATTAAGACCAGCGGGCACTTGAATTCCATCGCTGGCGCCGGGTAGTTCGAAAACAGCATAGGCGGCTGATTGCGCGTGCGCACGCCCGCTCAGCTTTAAGAAGCTAAGCAGCATCAAGAGCAGTAAAGTCAGCCGACCGGCAACTGTGCGCGGGCGCAGCAAAAAGAGTGGCGACATAACGGGAACTGATTAGGGCGTCGGAGATGGACCGGGAGTCTCTGGTGCTGTTGGTATTGGTGTCGGACTAACTGTCGCCGCGGGACTCGGTGCAGGGGTTGGGGTTGCGCCGCTATTGATAACAGTGAATGTAATTGTGACCGGCGTCCCCGCTGTACCCGTGCCGCCTGTTGCGCTAAAAGGCGTTGCGACTAATGCGTGGTTACCCACCGCCGGCCGCCATGCCGTGTAGGACCCGTTACTGTCTCCGGCAACAGAATACGGAATCGTGTTTTCCTTTCGTATTACTTTGCCGTCGAACTTAAAGACAACGCTGGCTACTCCAGAGAGCGGGTCCGCTCGCACACTGAGACTATTCCGAATGTCATAGTTGTAGCCGTTAGTGAACGCGCTCACCACCGCGCCACTCGGAGCCGTAACCACCGTCATTCCTGATAGCTGCGGGCCAGATGGCGTTGGTGTGGGTGTAGGAGTCGGGGTGACAGTGGGCGTAGGGGGCGGGGTAGGCGTCGGGGTAGGTGTGGCTGTTGGTGTTGGAGTGACAGTAGGCGTCGGTGTTGCGGTAGGCGTGGCTGTCGGGCTAGGTGTAGGTGTAGGCGCAGCAGCGCCTACCTTCACGAACTTAGCCACGGAAGGAACGCCAGTTGAATTCAAAATGAAAAGCATGTAGTAGCCCGGCGGAGCAGAATTTGAAGTCATTGATGCGGTGACGTTCAGGCCACCCGGGGTGGTGGAAAAGGATGGGCGGACGATTCGCTGTCCCATGTTAAAGCCATGTGTGACAGAAGAGAGCGCAAGCAATGTTACCTCTGAGATACTCTGGGCGTTGGGCGTGCCGACAAAGAATGTTTGGCCGTAATTGATGCTGGTCGGCGCAGATGAGATGGTCGGCCGCGCGCCTTTGAAGAGATATGGCGGTGAGTAAATCTCTGCTGAGGCTCCGCCGAAATCGCCGCCTGCCGAAAGCACACGGGCATCCGGCAGGAGTAAGGCAATCGAGTGATACGCGCGAAAGACAGTGAGGCTGGCCAGCGTGGACCAGGAACCAGTAGCCGGATTCCAAACTTCGGAAGAGTATGCCGGGTTTTTTGAATTGCTATTAGGGTCCTCCGAACCTCTGCTGCCTCCAGTCACCAGGACCGTTCCGTCCGGAAGTAAAGTAGCATTGTGAAGCTTGCGCGCTCCGGCCATTGAGTCGGCATACCTCCAGGCTGGAGTGGGACTATTCAAATCGATTGTCTCCGCAGTGTTTGTTGGGAGCTTCGTACAGTTGGTCGCGTACGGGTCACATTGTGTCCCGCCGGTCACCAAAACTTTGCCGTCGTCGTACATCACAGCCGAACCCCAATTGCGTGTGCCGTATAGATTGTTCGCTACGAAACGCCACGCTCCGGTTTTGGAAACATCCAGATAGCGGCTGGCCCGCCCAGGTCCGGCACAGAAGACTTTCCCGTTGGGTGCAACAAACATAAACGGGTAAAATGGCAGCGACAGGTCCGCGGTAGTGAGGTCCCGCCAGCTACTCGTCGCATTTTGCCATACCTGAGGAATGGAGTTATCGCCATGCGTCGTATCAATCCATCCGCTGGTCACGAGAATCTCACCGTCAGGCAGAGTAGTAACGGAAGGATACCACCGGGCATTATTCATATCAGGTAGTTGTGTCCATTCATTGTCGAACGTGTCATAGGTGTAGCTACTCTGCAACCCTACCCAATTTTGTGTGTGCCCGCCGGATACAAGCAGAACGTCCATCCGCTAGAAAGGCATGGCCAGAACAGAAGATGTTTGCACCGGAAGTCGGAGCGGCGCTCACCATATTGCTCGCTGGATCCCAGAGCTGGGAATGATCTCCCCGGGTCCAGAAGAACACTTTCCCGGACGGGAGCAAATGAGCATGAATCGCCTCACGAGGCCAGGTCATTACCGACGACCATTGGCCGACCGTGGCAGGATCCTGCGCCAACACGGACGGGAGATCACTAAAATACACTGTAACTACGGCAATAAGTCCGCGAAAACAGGTTTTGAAACGCTTGCTTTGTAGGAACCGCCGGCAGCGGTATAACTCAACAAGGTGGGGCTTCCAATGACTTACACACTCGAGATGTACCGGCCATGCGCGTTTGAATAAGCACGTTAGGAAGGAGGCGAACATCGTTACGCCTGAACAGGCTCTCTGGGCACCTATTTTAGGTCAAGCGCAAAAGGGTGAATTGATTGGCAAATCTTCTAGTAGAAACAATAGTGCTTGTGAATACGAATGGTTAGTAGAATGTAATGATTGCTTTCCTAATGGCGATCAATGTCAGTCCCGGCACGGTTAACATGTGCTCCCGCAGCGAAGGGGCCCGGATTGCTGCGCTCTTGCTGGCCCCGCCGCTTTACTGCTCGTCGGCCACCATTTGCGGCGCAGGTCTGCTCAGTTTGATTGATCGCTCACCTTCTGCACGATGGTAGTCAGAGATTCAATTTGCTTCTGCTGTTGCGCGACTTTCGCCGTGTCGTCAATCCCGCTGGTGGTTTTAAAGAGCGCTTGAACACCGGTAGCGGTGTTCGCCACGCCTATTGTCGCTGCCGGTGGTATTGTTATGAAGCACATCAAAACCGGTGGCCGTATTGGTGCCGCCGGTTGTGTTGTTGAAGAGTGCATCAGTACCCTCAGCCGTGTTGTTACCGGGATAGCCTCCGTCTGGCGCCGGGTTGACAGCTTGCGCAGTCGGCGAAAGCTGAAAGCAGGTGAGCACGATCGCGATAAGCAGAAACGCACACGGCGCGAACGAGCGATCAATCCAGTTTCTGAGGTCGATGTTTAAACGGTTCATGATTTGATTTCCTCCTATTGTTTCGGCCTTCTGGCTTCTTGTAATAAGAGGTCATTTGTGGCCGTTCACAGGTTGTACTGCCCGAAATCTGGCGCGAGATTACACGGGAATGTGAGATTTTTTTCTGACAGGAACTTTCGAAAGCCCAACATCGAACATCAAACGGAATCGCCGGGCAACGCCCGCCATTCGAAGTTGTAATCAGCCCACGTCGGAACAGGGGCTGGTTGCTGTTGCCCGCGAATAACGGCTCGTTTCGCAAACAACCCATCGTCCACGCCCTGGCGTCTTCGTCCTGGGCCAGATCCTGATTTGCATCATTGATTGCACGCTAAAGCTTCCTTCAACCTTGCTCGGATAAGCGCCGATCCTTTCAAACGCGCAAAAAGCTTGATCAGAGAGTTGCAAGCAGGGTATAAACGATCCTCTTGAAATCGCTTCGTTGCATTAGCAGACCGAGATCATCAAAAAAATCTATCGGTCGATCGCGCGGGCTGTTATTGGCGCCAATTCTTCTCGGCCTCGCGACTTTTGCGCAGCCAGCGTATGCCGTACCTGTCACCCTTACATTGGACAACCCTCACCAGACCATTGCGCGTCCGGCCAGCGGCGAAATCGTGCTCAATTTCACCGGCACGGTCAGTTTCGGCCATGATTTCCACTTCGAAGAGGCAGAGTTGGATTTCGATTACAATAGCTCTTCCACTGACGGTATTCCTACAGAGTTTGGACCGATCGATTTCTCTGACGCGAACAACGGCGGCAGGGTCACTGGAGTTCTTTTTACCGCCGAGATTTCCTCTTTGACGGATCCCGGCCTGTACGGGTTTGAATTTGGAATGAAGGAGCCGGCTACGTTATCTATTGAGGGCGCTGATGATGAGACGTTTGTGACCGTAAGCAGATCATTTTCCATTCGCGTGACCAATGGCACGGCCGTGCCGGATGAATCCAGTAGCGCGCTGCTCTTGGGCGTGAGCTTTGTGAGTCTCGTCGTTTTCCAGTGCAAACAATGGGGCCTATGCGCCAGAAGCCGCGCGGGCTGGAAAGGCTCACGACGGCGGATGCTCCGCGCCTAAAAGCATTACCGCAATCGGCTCAGCGCTCGGGGGGATTTCGAAGTCATCAGCGCGATAAAAGATTTGCGCCTATTGTTTTGGTGAATTACCGTAGCAGCCACAACCTGGCCTTGGGTGTGGTCGGCGTCGGCGACATGCGGGATGCGTTGGGTTGCGAACCGTCTTGGCACAATGCGATTGAACCGGCTCCTCCTCCTCCTCTTCGCAAGCGCTGCGATATGTTTTCACGGAGCACCGGCGCAGACGCCAATGAATGGTCAATTTCTTTATGCGATGCACGATGATGGGACAATCACTGTCCATGACATCAATAACCTGCACAGCTTGGTCAAGACCATTCGGGTATTTTCGGGGACCGGCGCCGACGTACGAGGGGCGGCCGTAGCCATATCGACAGGCCGGTTCTACGCGTTCTACAATCAAAACAGTCAAGGTCATGTCGCCTGCATTAATTTGAGCAACGACTCAGTTTCGTGGGATAAAGTTGTGCATACTCCGGGCGTCGATCGCGGAGATGTAACGCAGGACGGAAAGAAGCTTTACGTACCTACTTGGGAGGCGGATCTAAATTCTCCTTATGAGCTCGTGGTAGACGGCAATACTGGAAACATCATATCGACGATCGCGATGCCCGTAGGGACGCACGATACCTTTTGCAGCGTCGATGGGACAAAAGTTTTCATGGAGAACAAAGACGCCTCCGACCACAGGGTGCGTGTTATTTCCCCTGCCACGGATCAAGTGATCCTTACTACAGACCCCTTCAACGGAAAGGTTCAACCGTTTACGGTTACAAGCGATAACAGATTTTTAATTGCGAACGTCATTGGCACCTACGGTTTCCAGTATGCCGATTTGAGCACAGGGAAAGTCCTGGGCACAGCGCCTTTTGTTGGCACCACCTGGAACGGTCCCGGGCTAACAAAGCCCCATGGCATCGGCATGACGCCGAATGAACGCGAGGCATGGGTATGTGATCGAGGCGCGGGAAACCATTTCGTTCACGTTTTCAACATCAGCGCGCTGCCTCCAACGCAAACCCACTTAATTACCGTCACAAACGACGACCCACACTGGCTCACGTTCACGATTGATGGGCGCTATTGCTACGTGGCGGGAGCGAAAGGCGCGCGACAGAACACTGATATCGTGAGCACTGCGACCTACGCCCGGGTCGGCATAATTCCTTCCTCTGAAAGCCTCGTGGAAGTTGATTTCACCCGCGGAGTCGTGACCGCAGTTGGAAGCCAGTTCGGAGTAGGTCGTGTTAGCGTGACTCCAACTCCAACTCCAACTCCGACACCCACACCTTCCTCGGCGCAAACGAAAGTGAGCATTCAAGGGGAGAGCTTTTGTATCAACGGGCTTCGCACCTTCGCCGGAGGCAGGCTAGAGGGCACCCTTCCCAATAGCCGGATGGTTCAAGCAACCTTCGATGATGCCAATCCCGCGACCGTCAACAACTGGAAATACCCGGATGGAAGCCCATACGATCCAATCAGGCAGACTAATGAATTTGTAGCGGCCTTGCCGAGTTATCGAGCCAAAGGATTACTCGCTGTCACTGTCAATTTTCAAGGAGGAAATCCAAAGGGACTCGTGTCATCCCAACCTTGGGACAATACGGCGTTTAATTCTGATGGAACTCTAAAACCAGCTTATTTGGCCAGAATGGATCAGGCTATCCGGGCTTTAGATGCGCAAGGTATGGTCGCGATTTTAGGTTATTACTATTTTGGCCAAATCGGTCGTTTGGCTAACGATACTGCAATTACAAACGGCGTTACTAACGCTACGCAATGGGTGCTAAAGCAAGGCTACACCAACGTGATGATCGAGATCGCTAATGAGTGCGACAATCCAGCCTATCCTGCAATTTTGAATCCTACAAATATTCACACGTTAGTTAATGCGGCTATAACTCAATCGATCAATTATGGTCGCCGGCTATTGGTTTCCGCCAGCGTGAGCAGCGCGCATTTGCCTTCCAGTAGCATGATTGCTGCGGAAGATTTCATCTTACTACATGGAAACGGGCTTAGTCCGTCTGGCATTACTTCTTACGTTGACTCTGCTCGGGCTCTCGGCACCGGCAAGCCAATTATATTTAACGAAGACTCTACTTCTACCGCTAACTGCCAAGCAGCCTTTAACGATAAGGCGTCATGGGGCTATTATGACGCGGGGGCGAATGATTACGTGAACGGATTTCAATCGCCGCCGACAAACTGGACTATCAACACAATAGCAAAACAGAATTTCTTCAACCTTTTGGCATCGTTTGCTGGTGCTGTTCGAATCAACTGCGGCGGGCCTGCGTACGCCGACAGTTTGGGACAGCTGTGGTCGGCGGATAACTCCTTTGTAGGCGGTTCCACGACGATCTATCCGGCAACACAGAGTGTCTCTGGGACGCCAGATGCAACGTTATATCAGTCTGAACGTTTTGCCAAACAACTGATTTATAACATCACCGTGCCCAACGGAAGCTACAACGTGACTCTCTCTTTTGCTGAAATGTATTTCAATGCGTCGGGGAAGCGTGTCTTTAGCGTAAGCTTGGAGGGACAAACGGTACTGCAAGATCTCGACATTTGGGCATTGGTTGGCCAATTCGCAGCTTTGCAGCGGTCATTCAACGTCACCGTAAACAATGGCGTGCTGAACATTGTCGGGACAGCCAGTATAAATAACGCTCAGCTGGCAGCCGTAGAGGTCACGCCCAGCACAGGCAACTAGGCGCTGCTTGGAAAGCCGCGCTCGAATCCACGAAGAGCGCAACGGGTGTCATCGCACGCTTAGCCGGCTTTTCGGCGGCCATCTCGAAAGGCGATTCTGTGTCAGTGCCTGGCAGAATCAGCGGCAAAGTTGCCACTGTGATGACACACAAGAACGCTACACGAACTCAATCATTGCCCCGACAGGAGACAATCCAAAGCCCATAGCCGCAAAATAGTGAATTTTGGTCATCTTCGATGTATTCGACCCGAGACAGCATATGACAAGCTGCGTGATGAATGCAAGGCTTCTCGCGACATCGGAAGCGAACCAGTCAATCCTAGACTTTGACCAAGAGTCTCATGCGACGGCATATGGTCAACTTTGAGTAATGGCACATTGCACAAAACTTGCCAAAGTTTGGATGAAACGGGGATGGAGTGGTTGGAAGGGCTCGCCCGTCCTGCGCGTACCGTTTCAACGTTACCTGGTTTGAAGCCGACAGAACGAGAAATCTAACGGGTTCGTTTCAGTTTGAAGGCAGCACATTTCCGCTTACTTCGCCGAAGCCGACACGGTAGCCGTGCCCATCGCACCAGCCGATGATGGAGAGCCTGTCGCCATCCTCCAGCCATTTGCGTGTTTCGCCGCTTGGTAACTTCAACGGATTCGCACCGCGCCAGGTCAACTCGAGCATGCAACCGCGCGATTCTTCGGCCGCGCCACTAATTGTTCCGCTCGCGAGCAAATCGCCAGGCTGCAAATTGCAGCCACCCACAGTGTGGTGTGCCAGCTGTTGCGAAATGCTCCAATAAAGGTTCTGGAAATTGGTCCGCGTCAGCGCATGCGGTTCCTTCATTGAGGCGGTTTGCAACCGCGCTTCGAGTTGGATATCGAAAGTGAAATCATTCGTTAGGCACAAATAGGACAACGGCTCCGGCTCTTGCGCCGGGAGGCCTTTCCGAAAAGGTTCAAGCGCTTCCAGCGTCACCACCCACGGCGAGACGCTCGTGCAAAAGTTCTTCGCCAGAAACGGGCCGAGCGGCTGATATTCCCAGGCCTGAATATCCCGCGCGCTCCAATCATTCATCAATACGAACCCAAAGATGTGATCGAGGGCCCGCTCGATCGGCACTGGCTGGCCTAACGAGTTTCCGGGGCCAATAAAAAATGCCATTTCCAGCTCGTAATCCAGACTCTTCGTTGGTCCGAAAGTTGGGGCGGCGGCATCGGCCGGCTTGGTTTGTCCCTGTGGTCTCCGGACGCCCGCGCCACTTACGACCACGGAGCTAGCACGCCCATGATATGCCACCGGAAGCCATTTCCAGTTTGGCATGAGCGCGTTGTCCGGGCCGCGCAACATCGTGCCGACATTGCGCGCATGATAATACGACGAATAGAAATCGGTGTAGTCGCCGATACGGGCCGGCAATTGCATCGTCACGTCGCGTTGCCGATGAAAAACGCGCTCACATAGTGTTGTGTCGTCGCGTAAAGCCGGCGCGTCCGCATCAAGCAAATGCTGCAAAACTTCGCGCGCCTTTCGCCAGGCGGGCCGCCCAAGCGCGAGAAATACGTTAAGCGAATCCCGCGAGAAGGGACGTCGATCTTGAAATTCGGGAGAGCCAAAATGCCCGAGCTCTTCTAGAACAGAAAGGTCCAAGATCAATTCGCCAATAGCGACACCGATGCGCGCTGCTCCTTGCCGCGGTTTAAAAATTCCGAAGGGAAGATTCTCTAGCGGAAAGTGCGAATCGGGCGGAACGTCAATGAAGGATTTGAGTGGCATTTGCGGAATTGTAGGGCGTTTCTGTGAAACGCCAACCCGCGGTTCCCATAGCAGGGCCCCACGACCATGGTACGCCAGAATCCGGCAGTCATAGACCGCCGCGCCGCTACAATAAATTCAGCGCGCGCAAGTCTTCCCGTGGTTCGTCAAAGCTGCAGCTGCCAAAGGAAGTTACGAATTTTCGCCGATTTTTCAGGCGCTTGATGTCGATCTTCCATTCTCGCCAGGCGAAGAAGTCGTCATCGAACAGGAATGATTTGGCATTTTCGTCTTCAAGCATTGCAGCTGTTTGTTTCTCATCCCATTTATTCTCGGCGGCTAAAACGGCCGCGCCAAACACGTTGAGAAACCCGTGCATCTTTGTTTTCACCTCATCGCGAAATTGCCGGATCGGGTGATGCAAACCCGCCGTAAACTTAATTGGGACCTGATGCGTAGCCGGGACCACCAGCGCCTTGGCGATCTGGGCAGAGGTTAGAAACGCATCGGCCGTCACGCCGCCGGTACGCAGTTTGTAACCGAAAGCTGGAGCATCTGCTTCAGAGTTATGCTCGGCGAGCAATGAAACTGTGCGTTCGGCTCGATCGGCCGGCGCTTCCCAGAAAACCGACAAGGCATCACTGATCGACCGGACTTCTCTCAGCTGTGAAATACCGACATCCGGCGGGAGGAACATCTCCAGCTGATCAACCGAGACAAGATCGACATTGTGCGCCGACAACGAACGAATGGCTGCGGCGGTTTTGGCAAGCGCGTCACGAAAGGCGACCGCGTTCTCAGTCTTTAGCCCAAGCGCGGAAACGCGCAGCGGATGCTGAGGATCAAACTGCCCAAACAATTGTTTGGCCGCATCAAATTGGCCGACGGGAAGAACGAAAGTGTTGAGCATCCAGGCATCATCTGATCGAACATAGTCCGCGTGATTTTTTAACGCAGCCTCTAATCCGAGGTTGCACGGCGGAAACATTCCCGCGTAATCAATCGATTGCGCGAGCAAAGCGCGAAGCGAGGGAGTCGCAGTCACGACGAAACTGAACATTACTGTGAGACCCTTAGTCAACCGGTTTGCATAAATGCAAGATCAGTAGCCAATTAGCGGACATTCTCAGTGGCCTAAAATTGAGGCCACGATTGGCTCGACTTTTTGCACAAAAGGTAATAAAAAGGTCATTTTGATGGCGGACACTCAATCAGTTTCGCACGATGACCTCGTCGTTTGCGCATGCGGCGGCAAGGAGTACAAGGCGCGCGATGCGATTGATGCGGCGCTTTTTCGAGGCCAGCTCCACCCGGCCTGGAAGGAATTTCTGTGTCGCGTGAAAGCGGAAAAACGCGCCGAGGAACTGGAGTTGGAACTCGATGATGATGCAATCAACGAAGCGGCAGAGTCTTTTCGTTACCAGCACGATCTAATCACGGCGGAGGAAACGGAACAATGGCTCGGCGCGCGCGGCCTTACCCTCGATGATTTCAGCGATTATCTTGCCCGGCAGTATTGGCACAGCGCGGTCGATGAGGACATCGAGCCGGAGGATGTCGATTTTACTTCAGCACCGCCCGAATTACGGGAGCTGTTCACTTTAGAACTGATTTTATCTGGCGAATTGAGTCGCTTGACGACGCAACTGATGTGGCGACTGGCCGCGCTTGCGGCAGGCCCGAACGAAGATGCGGAAGCGATCGCAGCGGAGCGACAGAGATTCTTCGATCGAAACAAAATCAGTGCAGCGAAGTTAAGCGATTGGCGGAATCGGATCGGTCGTGACGAGCAATGGTTTGATGAGATGCTCGCGGCGGAAGCGGCATATTGCCAACGGTGCGACGCATTGCTCGACCCGCAAGTGCGCAAGAAGGAGATGGCGATGTTGCGTATTCCGCTGACACGATTGGAAGCGGAAGTGATCGAATTGGAGTCGCCCGACGCGGCCAGGGAAGCGCTGTTTTGTATTAGAGAAGATGGGATGTCGATGGAAGAGGTCGCGGCGGAAGGCCGATATCCGTATCGGCGGATCGTATTTTTGCAGGAAGATGTCCCGAGCGAATTGCAGCAGAAATTTTTAAGTGTGGCAGTTGGCGACGTTCTGGAACCGCTCGCCAGGAGCGACGGCTTCGAGCTGTATCGAATTACAAAAAAGTGGGAGCCGCAACTGGACGACCCGTCTGTACAACAACGGATCGATCAGCGTTTGGTGGAGCGGCATTTCTCCGAGTTGACGAACAAATACATCGAGCCGCGATTGCCGGGTTTCGTTTCGGAAGAGTGACAATGCCAGATATCGAGATTGTTCGGCGTTCTTCGGCCTTTCGATTTCTGTCGGACGAGCATTTCGCCGCGCTCGAGCCGCTCTTGCAAGAGGAACATTACGACTTCGGCGATGTGATTGTAAAACAAGATGATCCGGCCGATTCATTTTATGTTTTAACGCGCGGACGTGCGCGAGCGCTGAAAATCAAATCGGACGGCGAAGAGATTCCGCTCGGGGTGCTGAAGCCCGGAGACAGTTTTGGTGAGGCGGCGTTAGCCGAAGGCGGGAAACGCACCGCGACAGTACGCTGTAGCACCGCGGTGGATGTTCTGCGCATCGCCCGTAGCGATTTTCTCGAGTTGGTAGAACAAGTACCGGAGCTGAGGCGCTATATCGAAATGATCGGGCGGAATCGCGCCGTACAGAGTTTCCTTTACCAGTTCAGTAATTTCGGCCGGCTTCCGGTGCCGGCATTGCGCAGCATGATCGACAAGCTGACGCCAATTGGCATTGCCAAAGGCAGCCTGATTATCCGTGAAGGGGAAGCTGCCGGGCCGCTGTACGTAATTGAGAAAGGACGGGCTCGTGCTTTCACCGGAGTCAACGGACGCGAACTGAATCTGGCTTTTTATCGAGAGGGCGACTTTTTCGGTGAATTGTCGATCTTGAACGGCGCCCCGCGTGCGGCCTCGGTAGAAGCGTTCACCGACTGTCAGTTATTTGCTCTCGAACCACAGGCGGTCCTCGAGTTGAGATATCGTTTTCCCGAATTCGACAAGTTGCTGAGCGAGCGCCTTGCGCTTTACCAGGCAAAAACCGAAGCGCGCATTCCGCTCGATTTCACCGAGGAGCTCTTGCCCGCCGAGACGCGAAGAGCTGACAAAACAGAACTCGATGGCGAGCAAGCGCCGACCGAAGCCGAGGAAAAAGAACACCCATTCGCGGACGAGCATGGATATTTCCGCAAACGCGGGAAGCGCATCCGGAGGATCGAACACATCCAGCAAATTGACGAGATGGATTGCGGTGCAGCGAGCCTAGGGATGATTTGCCGCCATTTCGGGCGAAAAGTAAGTCTGGCGCGGATTCGGCAGCTCTGTCACACGGCGACGGACGGCACGAGCTTGAAAGCACTCGTGCACGCCGCCACCGAGCTCGGTCTCGCGGCGCGGGCGCTCAAAGTTTCGCTTCGCAATGTACCGATGATGCCGTTACCGGCGATCGTTCATTGGGAAGGAAACCATTGGATTGTCCTCTACGATGTCGATCCAGAATTTGTCCGCGTGGCGGATCCAGCGCTTGGTTTGCGCAAACTTCTGCGTCGTGAATTTGAAGCAAAGTGGACGGGTTACACCGCGCTCTTTGACTATACGATAGCCTTCGAGCAAGCGCCGGAGAGCAAACCGGCACTCGCCTGGATTGTTCCATTCCTGGCGCGCTTCAAAGTTATCTTGCTGCAGGTTCTCGGCCTGGCGGTGGCGGTGAGCATGTTGCAACTGCTCTTTCCCGTCTTCACGCAGATGGTCGTGGACAAAGTGATTGTCGAAAACGACATCGGACTGCTGCGTCTCATTTTGCTCGGGATGCTCGCGGCGATCGTTTTCGTCCAGTTTTCTACGCTCGCACAGGAATACTTGCTGGCCTTTGCGGCGGTGCGGCTGGATACCGCGGTGCTCGATTTTCTTAGCCGGAGACTTCTTTCATTGCCGATGAGTTATTTCACGAGCCGCCGAACGGGCGATATCCAGCGGCGACTCGACGGCGCACGACAAGTTCGACAATTCGCCGTGCAACAGGGAATCGGCGCATTGCTAGCAGTGATTTATTTGGTCGGCGCGCTCTGTTTAATGGGAATTTACAGCCCGTTGCTCATGCTCGCTTTCATGGCGACCACACCGCTGTATGTCGGACTGATGTTTTTTTCGGTGAAAGTGCTGCGGCCGTTATTTGCCGGAGTGGAGGAGAGCCAGGGGAAATATAGTTCGCATCAAATTGATGCCATAAAAGGGATTGAGGCCGTTAAGGCCGCTTCAGCCGAGAGCGCGTTTCGCGACGCGATGCTAAACGAATTCCTCTCCGTCTCGAAACAGATGTTCAGAGCAGGCTTCATTGTGATGTCCTATGACAGCGTGCTCCAAAGCATCGGCCTGCTTTCGACGGCGATATTTCTTTGGGTCGGCGCGACCCAAGTCATCCATGGATATCTGAGCGTAGGCGGATTTGTCGCTTTCAGCTCGCTCACTGCGATGGCTTACTCAGGCATCCTGCGCACGCTGGGCGTGTGGGACAACATGCAACTCGCCTCTGTTCTGCTCAACCGCTTGAACGACATTTTCGAACAGGAACCTGAACAAGGGCACGATCGCTCACGTTTGGTGCCGGTCCATAGCCTGGAAGGCCGAGTCCAACTACGGAGTGTTTGTTTCAAATACGGCGGGCCGGAAGCGCCAAACATCCTCACGAACATAAATCTGGATATTCCGCCAGGGCGCATGGTGGCACTCGTAGGTCGGAGCGGTTGCGGAAAAACAACGCTGATCAAATTAATCGCCGGTCTGCTCGAACCGACCGAAGGCACAATCTTCTTCGACAATGTCGATTTAAAGACGCTGAACTATCGCGACGTGCGGCGCCACATCGGAATGGTGTTGCAGGAGAATCATATGTTTAACGAGACAATCGCGCGAAACATTGCCTTCGGAGACCCAGAGCCCGATCTCGATCGCGTGCTGACCGCGGCCCAGGCAGCCGCTGCCCATGATTTCATCATGCGATTGCCGCTTGGGTACGAAACAAAAATTGGCGAATCGGGTCTGTCGCTCTCCGGAGGACAAAAACAGCGAATCGCGATTGCACGGGCGATTTACAACAATCCCCCGGTCTTGATCTTTGACGAGGCAACGAGCGCGCTGGACACGGAATCGGAGCGGACGATTCAGGAAAATCTTGGGCGATTGATGGCCGGGCGCACCTCGATTGTGATCGCACATCGTCTCAGCACCATTCGCGAAGCGCATTCCATCGTGGTACTCGAAAAAGGGAGCGTGGCTGAAATCGGCGCGCATGACGAACTGATGGCGCAGCGTGGCCTCTACTATTACCTCTCCAGTCAGCAGTTAGGCATCTGAAAATGATCTCAAGATCGACATCACGCGGTTCGATCGACATCGCATCGGAAATGCTGCCGCAGGATCCGCCATCGTGGATCATCCGGTCGGCTGCTTGGGTTTTACTCGGCGCGTTTTTGTTCGGGCTATTGATCGCAATTGTGATGCGGTTGCCAGAGACCGTGCGTTGCCCATTTATTTTAGTGCCGGACACAGGCGCTGATCCAATTCAATCGCAGCATCAAGGCACCATCACCCGGGTTTCGGTGGGCGAGGGTCAAGTTGTGAAAAAAGGAGCGGAATTATTCGTCCTCCGCTCAGATGAAATCCGCAGCTGGGATACACAATTGCGGACTTTAACGGAGGATTTGCACACAAAAGAACAAAGCCTGGCCCGAACCGAAACTGCATATAAATCGCAGCTGAACATCAAGTTGGAGGAGATCGAACAGGCAAAAAGTGAGGTAAAATTCCGGGAAAATCACACCAAGACGAGTCGCGATCTTGTCGTACGAATGGAGAAGTTGGCTAACGAAGGCGGCATTTCCGAAGTCGATCTTATCAAACTTCGGCTGGATTTGGCTGGATCGGAAAAAGATCTCAGTGTCGCTCAACGAACAGTGCAGCAGAACAATCTCGACCGTGAACGCATGGGGACCGAGCACGCCAGGTTGCGCGGAGAAGAGGAGGCAGAAATTGAAAAGCTCAAGATGCGCATCGCCGCGCTTAAGGCGGACTTGGAGAACGCTCAGCAAAACTTGCTAACCGTGCGCAGCCCCTACGATGGCATTATTATATCAGTTGATCAGCGGACCGTCGGAAGTGTGGTTCTACAAGGCCAGGTGCTCTGTCAGCTTGCGCAAAAGGACGCGAAACTCCGCGCGCGTTTGGTTTTGAACGAAGCCGGTCTTCCCAAATTGGCTGTAGCGCAGAAGGTGCGTTATTTTTTTGAGGCATTTCCTTATCAACGTTACGGCGCGGTCAGTGGCAAACTTGATTGGATAAGCCCATCTACCATTACTTCGAGTGATGGGCCACGCTTCGTTGCTTTAGCCTCGCTCGATCGGACGACGATGCCGGGCGGCTCAGCTAAATTTCTCCCCTTGCGCGTAGGAATGAAAGGTGAAGCGCACATCATCGTAGGCGGACGGACGATGATCGAGTATGCCTTCGAGCCCGTTCGTCAGCTGCGCGAAAGCATGAGGCAGTAAAACGCGTTCACACTTCATGGAAGGACCACTTTCCCAGCTAAAACTCGAAGACCTGACGACGAGCAACGAGGCGATGGCACGTTGTCTCCAGCTTGCTGCTCTGGCGGCGAGATCGGACGTCCCGGTCGTGCTCCTGGGCGAGACCGGCACTGGGAAAACTCTTCTCGCGCACGCGATCCACAATTCTTCTGCGCGGTCACGCGGGGCGTTCATCGCGTTCAACGCGTCGGCCATGAGTGACACATTGCTCGAAAGCCAACTTTTCGGTCATGAAAAAGGTGCCTTCACCGGCGCGCAACAGAGCGTGAAAGGAAAATTTGAGCTTGCCGATGGCGGCACTCTTTTTCTGGACGAAATCTCGGAAATGAGCCCATTGGCCCAGGTTAAAATCCTGCGCGTGCTCGAGTATGGCGAATTCGAGCGGCTCGGTTCCGAGCGAATGCTTAAGTCAAACACCCGGATTTTATCCGCTTCGAACTGCTCGTTGCAGGAGAGAGTTCGCCACGGAAAATTTCGAGAAGATCTCTATCAGCGCCTTAACGGACTTACCTTACTTATCCCGCCTTTGCGCGAGCGGGTTCAGGAGCTTCCCGCTTTGATCGCGGTGGAACTAGAAACCGCTGGTGCGAAAGAAGGGAAAGACATCACGGCGATCCACCCTGAGGCGATGGAGAAACTCCTTCGCCACGAGTGGCGCGGCAACTTGCGTGAACTCAACCACACCGTCCGGACGATGACACTCTTTTGTGATGGTCCGGTCATTCTTCCCCAGCACGTTGTTTTCCCTCCTGATCTCGAGGCGAATCGATACAGCTCCGAAGATCACAGTAACGCACAGCTAATTTCGAATCATCTCAACGAGCGTCGAAACAGTGTTGATCTTTCGCTGGCTAGCGCGGTCAGGCGGCACGTTCAGTTTGTTTACGAACAAGCGAATCGCAACCAGCGGCGCACGGCGAAACTGCTTGGCATCTCTCGCGCCACACTTGCGCGACATCTCCGAAATGCGGTTCAGAATCAAAGCACACGGCTGGCTCATTAATAGACCATCATGGCCTCAAAACGACGCCGCTTTAACGATGTCGATTTTTCGCCTCAACAAATGTTCATTGTTGTAAACCTCTGAAAGCGAGTCATAAACGCAGCCAACACTCCGCTCGGAAAAAAGCTTGGCACGAATACTGGTAATAGGCCGTCGAAGTGAGTGCACCGAAGAACAAAAAAAATGCGCCCGCCGGAGAGTCAGCGAGTCAAAGGCCAAAGCGCAAGAAGGAAAAATTGATCCGTCTCGATGACCTGATCCCAAAACAGAACGTCGTTGGCGGGCGTCAATTGTTGTTCGGCGCCAGTGATATAACACAACCAATAAACAACCCAAAACAGGAAAGTTAAATATGCAAAAAACAAAGAAGAAGAACATTAAAGTGCGCGATCTGAAGCCGAAGAAAGATGCTAAAGGTGGAGGACACTACCTCGGCGCTCAAACCGGCTCACATAACGCCTCACATAGTGGCTCACATCTAAGCTCGGCAACTGGCTCACATCTAGGCTCGTCGACCGGCGCGCACAATTAAGCACAACCCGGACACCAGCCGCATTGTGGTTCCATCCCACAGTGCGGTCCCTTTCGAATCCATACGCACCTTTTTGTTCGTCTCTGCGACGCGAAAGCGTCTTACGGAAAAAGGCCCCGTGTGCGTTTCGCCCGCATGACGCGCTCCACGCCGATGGCCATTGCGGCGGTGCGGTGAGAAATTTTGTGCGCTTTGGCTCGCCGGATTACTTGCGCAAACGAATGCTCAAGAATGCGGAAAAGCTTGTCCGTCACTTCGGTTTCCGACCACATGAACGCTTGCAAACCCTGAACCCACTCGAAATAGGAAACGATTACCCCACCAGCGTTGCAAAGAATGTCGGGAATAACGAAGACTTCGTCCCAGTGTTTTTCCAGAATCAAATCCGCTTCCGGTGTGGTGGGGCCGTTCGCAGCTTCGGCGAGAATGCGGCATTTTAATTTTCCGGCGTTTTTGCCGTTGATGACGCGATCGACTGCCGCTGGCACAAGGATGTCGCACGGCATGGTCAGCAATTCGTTTGGGTCCACGTGGTCGGCCTGGCAAAACGCGCGGAGATTTCCCTTTTTGAGTGCGTGCTGCTCGGCCGCTTCGATATCGATGCCTTTCGGATTGTAGATCGCTGCATACGCGTCACTGATACCGACAACTTTAACACCGCTTTTATACGCCAGTGAAAGCGCCGCGACTGAACCGACGTTTCCGAAGCCCTGGATGATGGACGTGCATTTCTCGGGATCCATCTTCAAAATGTTCAGCGCACGCTCGATCAAATAAACAACGCCGCGCCCGGTCGCTTCGCGCCGACCTTCGGTTCCCCCGATGGAGACCGGTTTGCCGGTGACAATTTCGCTCACGGCATAGCCTTCATGGACCGAATACGTGTCCATGAACCACGCCATGATCTGTTCGTTCGTGCCCATGTCTGGACCCATGATGTCGGTGTGCGGACCAACAAATGGAATCATTTCCTGCATATAACGGCGTGAGACGGCCTCCAGCTCCGAGCGCGAAAGCTTACTTGGATCGACAGCCACCCCACCTTTGGCACCGCCGTAGGGCAAATTCGAGAGCGCACATTTCCAGCTCATCCACATGGCCAGTGCAGCCGTTTCGCCCATCGACAAGGAAGGCGCAAAACGCGTTCCGCCCTTGGTTGGCCCGAGCGTCAAGTGATGTTGGACTCGATAGCCCTGAAATGTTTTCGTGCTCCCGTCATCCATGTGCACCGGCAGGGTGACGGCAATCGCGCGTTTCGGAAACATAAGCCGTTCGCGGTCATTCTGGTCGATGCTCAGGTAATCGGCGATGACCTGAAATTGATCGCAGGCCATCCGAAAAACGTCGTCCTCGTAAATATGCATGAAGCGAACGCGAATCTTACACAACTCGCGGAAAAGAGAGACTCTATTTGCGCGTGAATCCAGCGGTCGTCAAATCGAAAACTGTCTCCGAAGATCGACAATCATCCCCGGCTGCGTAACCTGCTCTTCCGGTAGAAGCGCAAATGAAAATTGAGACCATTGCCGTGCGCGCCGGGCACAGCATCGATCCGGGGACCGGAGCAGTTGCCTCCCCGATTCATCTCTCCACTACGTTCGAGAGGGATGTCGAAGGAAGCTATTCACGCGGTTTCATGTACACGCGGAATAACAATCCAAATCGGCAAGCGCTTGAGCAGGGAATCAGCGCGCTTGAGGGCGGGGCGGCCGCAGCCGCTTTTGCCTCGGGGACCGGCGCGGCCATGTCCATTTTTCAAACGCTCGCGCCGGGAGACCATGTTCTTGCGCACGCTGACGCTTATTACGGCACGTCGCGTCTACTGCGCGAAATCTTTGTGCGCTGGGGGTTGGAAGCCGATTTCATAGACATGAGCAATCTTGCCGCCGTCAAAAAAGCTTTACGATCAAAAACAAAGCTGGCTTGGATGGAAACCCCCTCAAATCCCCTGCTCAAGATTGTCGATCTCGCGGCGGTCGCGCAGATTGTCCACGAGGCAGGCGCCGTTTGTGTTTGCGATAACACCTGGGCGCCCGTGCTGCAACGGCCGTTTGATCTTGGCGCGGATTTGGTCATGCATTCGACCACAAAATATTTCGGCGGCCATTGTGATGTCGCGGGTGGGGTCCTGATCACAAAAATCGAAAATGACTTTTTCGAACAGATTCGCCGGGTGCAGTACGTCGGCGGCGCGGTCCCTGCGCCTTTCGACTGTTGGTTGATTTTGCGCGGGATGCGCACGTTGCCATGGCGGATGCGTGCGCATTCTGAAAACGCGATGAAAATCGCGAGCTTTCTAGCCCAACATCGGGAGGTCGAGCGTGTGCATTACCCGGGATTGCCATTGCATCCGGAGCATGAGATCGCCCGTAAGCAAATGTCGATGTACGGCGGCATGCTTTCCTTGGAAGTAAAGGGCGGACGCGAAGCCGCGATGAACGCCGCGGCAAAAACGAAAATCTTTATTCGCGCAACTAGTCTCGGTGGCGTGGAAAGTTTGATCGAACACCGCGCTTCAATCGAAGGTGCGGGAACAACTTCGCCGGAAGGTTTGTTGCGATTGTCGATTGGACTCGAGAACGCAGACGATTTGATCGAAGACCTCGATCAAGCCTTGTCAACATAGTGTAAGCGTCTCGCCCGCCGCGGCCGGCCGGAGGCTCGCGCTCCTTTTTCGGCGGACTCGCGACCGCCGCTCCTTACCTTCAGCGGCGTAAACGTTGCCTTACAAGATCGGTAATGTCCTGTAATTCGCTCACGCGCAGCAAAAGGGCCGCGCCGAAAAAGGTGATCACCCCAAAAGCGATCGTGCCCAGCAGCGCGCATAACTTTTGTAAAAAGCGCAAACTTTCCCAGGCATCCAGCCACAATCGGTTTGCCGCCCAGCAAACCAGCGCGAGCAGCACGCCGGCGACGCAAATTTTTCCGAGCTCGACCAACATCTGGCGCGTTTCCAACCGGCGCGTGTGCCGCCACATCAGCGCGTAAAGCAAAAGGAAATTGATCGTTGCGACGAGACTTGTCGAAAACGCGAGGCCGCGATGTCTCCATCCCAGCCGAAATGTAAAAAGCCAATTGAGAAAAATATTCATGCCGATTGCAAGGAAACTCACCATCATTGGCGTCTTGCGCTTGTCGATCGCATAAAACGCCGGCGTCAGCACTTTCAGCGCAGAGTAGGAAACAAGACCGATCGCGTAAAATTGCAGCGCGCCCGCTGTCTGCCGTGTTTGCTCGGCAGTGATGCGCCCGTGCTGGTAAAGCACACTGATGATCGGTGCGGCGAGCATCGCCAGTCCAATCGCTGACGGAATCGTCAGCAAAAACGCAAGCCGCATTCCACGCGCGAGGATCGCGCGAAACTCATCCATGTTTCCCACGGCTACGCTTTTTGAGACCAACGGAAGCGTTACCGTGCCAATCGCGACGCCGAAGATGCCGAGCGGTAGCTGCATTAAACGAAACGCGATGCTCAGCCAGCTCACCGGCCCATCACCGAGGCTCGCTGCAAATCCGCTGTTAATGAGGACATTTACCTGCACCGCGCTGGCTGCGATTACGGCTGGCCCCATCAGCGTGAGCACGGCGCGTACGCCCCTGTCGCGCCATTGAAAATCGGCGTGATACTTGTAACCGACACGCCGGAGAGATGGAAACTGAGCCGTTAATTGCCACATGCCGCCGACGAGGATGCCGATCGCCAAACCGGTGAGCGCACGCGGGCCGAAATGCGGATCGAGCCACCAGCCGATGGCTACGCCGCCGATGATCGAGCCTAGATTGAAATAGCTGGACGCCATCGCCGGCGCGCCGAAGACATGCTTGGCGTTGAGGATGCCCATTACCAGCGCCGCGAGTGACACGAGGAGCATGAACGGCCACATGATGCGGGTGAGCGAAATCGTGAGCGCGGTCTTGTCTGGGGACCACGCGCCCCACGTCATCAACTCGATAAGCTGCGGCGCAAACACGATACCGAGAAGTGTGACCGCGCTCATGAACAGGGCAGTCAGCGTTGCAACCTTGTTGGCAAGTCGCCAGGCCGATGCGTCGCCTTCAGTGGCGATTTTTTTTGAAAAAGTCGTGATGAAGGCTGTCGAGAGAGCGCCCTCGGCAAATAAGTCGCGCAGCAGATTCGGCAGCCGGAACGCCATAAAAAACGCGTCGAGGTTTTTTCCCGCTCCGAAAAGGCCGGCGAATACCTGCTCGCGGATTAACCCAAGAACGCGGCTGCACAAAATCGCAATGCCGACGATTCCCGTCGCCCGCGTGCTCGCTCGTTGATCTTGCGCCGCAGCCATCGGCGAACAAACAACAATGTCTCAGGATTTACGAAAGCAAAAAACTTCGCCGCGAACGCTCGTCACAATCCTGTTGGAGAATCGAGAAATTGCCACGGCAACTTAAAACGCTTCGAAAGGTGTGCGCCCAGCGCTTTGACGCCTAAGGTTTCGGTGGCGTAATGGCCGCCAAGGAGGAGATTCATCCCCAGTTCTTCAGCCGCAATCGCCGCCCAGTGCGGCGCTTCGCCGGTGATGAAGGTGTCGATCTTCTCTTGTCCGACACGATAAATTTCCCCGCCTGCGCCGCCAGTGACGATCCCAATCGTCCTGGTCTGCTTCGGACCGAACGTAAACACTGTAAGCTTTCCACCTAACGACTTCTCAAGTTTCCTCACAAGGCGCTCGCGCGAAATGGAGACGCGCGCTTTCAATCCAATGAGCTGCCCTTTCTCTTCGAAAAACGGCGATGTCGATCTTAATCCAAGCGCTGCGGCCAACTGCGCATTGTTACCGACCTTCGGATGCAGATCGAGTGGCAGGTGCGCGCTGTAAAGCGCGACGTCGTTTTCAAAGGCCAGTTTCAATTGTCGGTGCAGCGCGCCCGTCACCGGCTTCAAACCCGGCCAAAACAAACCGTGGTGCACGAGCAGAAGATCGACATGGTTTTCCGCGGCTTTTTGCAGGGCGCGTGTCGATGCATCGACTGCTGCACCGATTTTTGTCACGCGCCCAGAGTTTTCGATTTGCAGACCGTTGAGCGCGTTTTCCCAATCGCCAATTTCTCGGATACGCAAATATTCGTCTGTGTATTCGATGATCTCAGCGAGTGCCGGCACGCCGCCATTTTGGGCTCGGATCTGGAAATTTGCACGATTGATTGTCGATCTTTTCATTGTCGATCTTCGACCGCATATTGGTGAGTGAATTCGGCCAGAACTATTGTGCTCATTGGTTTCATGGGTGCTGGGAAATCTTCCGTCGGGCGTTGCCTGCAAAGTCGAACTGGCCTCGCGCGCTCCGATGTCGATGAAAGTATTTCAACCAAGTTTCAGCTTTCGATTCCTCAGATTTTTTCTACATATGGCGAAGAGCGGTTTCGTGATGCGGAAACCGAAGCCCTGCGGGAATTATCACCAAATCCGTCATCGATCATTGTGACGGGCGGCGGTATTGTGTTGCGAAGGGAGAACATCGATCTTTTAAAACGGTTAGGCACCGTTGTCTGGCTCGATGCAAGAGAGGAAATTCTTTTCGAAAGAGCAACTCGAAAGAGCGAGCGTCCGCTGCTGCACGCGGACAAGCCGCGCGCGAAATTTTCGGAGCTGCTGCGGATACGCGCGCCGCTTTATGCAAATGCCGCCGAGATTCGCATCGACACTTCAGAGCTCACGCATGAAGAAGTGGCGGATGTGATTTTGAGCAAGATCGACGATTTGGTTTTATCGAAAAAATGAGCGCCGAATTGAAAGCGCAACTGCTCACTTTTGCCGGCAACCTCGGCTTTGATTCATGTCGGGTGGCGGCGTGTTCACCTCCCAACCACGCAAAGGAATTTGGCGAGTGGCTGGACGATGGAGCCGCTGGAGAAATGAACTACATCGCGCGCGGGGCAGAGAAGCGTCGCGATCCGCAGAAGATTTTGCCGGGCGCGCGGTCAATCATTGTTCTGGCGCTCAATTATTTTCAAGGAGGAACGGCCCACAAAACCGGGGCTACAGGAGCGGGCCGGATCGCACGATATGCGTGGGGTGATGATTATCACCAAGTGGTGGCGGCAAAGCTCGAAAAGATCGACAATTTCCTGCGTCAGTTCAGCGGTGAACAGAAGTGTTACGTTGATACGGGTCCGATTTTGGAGCGCGATCATGCGGCACAAGCGGGAATTGGGTGGCACGGCAAGAGCACTATGCTTGTCGATCCCAAACTCGGGACGTGGTTTTTCCTTGCAGAAATTTTAACGACTCTCGAATTGCCGCCGGACGAGCCGGCCAAAGATCGCTGCGGAAAATGCACACGCTGTATCGAGGCGTGCCCGACCGGCGCGATCACCGCCCCGCACCGATTGGATGCGCGGCGCTGTATTTCATATCTAACGATCGAGTTGAAAGGTTCGATCCCACTGGCGTTTCGCCCGTCGATCGGCGATCGCATATTCGGTTGTGACGATTGTCTGGAGGCGTGTCCGTGGAATCGATTTGCGCAAGCGTCGCACGCAAGTGCGTTCGCGGCGCGAAAATCGACGATTGCCTTTGCCTTGCGCGATTACCTTAAATTAAACGACGCAGAGTTTCACAACTTGTTTCGCAATTCGCCGATCAAGCGAATCAAACGGCGCGGTTTTTTGCGCAACGTTTGCGTCGCGTTGGGAAATGTCGGCACACGCGATGATTTGCCAGCCCTGGATCGAGCCGCTGCCGACCCGGAGCTGTTAATTGCCGAGCACGCGGCGTGGGCGATCCAGCGGATTCAGGCACGCTGCGCAGTGAAGATTAATTGAATCCAAAAGGCTCGGCTCCGGCATCCTATTGTCGATCTTGTGAACGCCTCCGCTTTGCAAAAGTCTAAACTGAGATAATTTCTGACGGTTTTCCCCCACTTCGCGAACACCTTGATGCATCAAACCGTAACCACCCCAGCAATTGCGCCGCAAGTGGCCAAGAAGCGCCGGTCGCGTCGGAAGCGCCACATTATTCTCGGGTCAATCGGGCTGATCCTGCTGTGCATCGTCGTATCGATCATTTGGAGCAAGCGCGAAAAACCGATTCCAGTAACGACGGAAAAAGCCCTGCGCAAAACAATTCTGCAAACCGTGTCCGCTACCGGCAAGGTGCAACCGGAGACGGAGGTGAAAATTTCGCCGGAAGTGGCGGGAGAAATCATCGAGTTGCCGGTGGAAGACGGGATGTCGATCAAGAAAGGCGATTTGCTGGTGAAGATCAAACCGGATTCGTACAAAGCTTTGCTCGAGCAGCAGGAGGCGGCGATTAGCTCGGCCAAGGCGACGAATCTTCAGCAGAAGGCGACGATGATGAAGACGGAACAGGACTTGAAGCGCGCCGATGACATGTTCAATAAGAAAACGATTTCGATACAGGAATATAATGCTGCACAGGCGGCCTACGATGTGGCCGAGAACACGTACGAAAGCTCGCTGCATGAAATCGAGCGAGCGCAGGCGGGCTCGAGTCAGGCGCGCGATCAACTTTCCAAGACGACGGTTTACTCGCCGATCGATGGAACAGTAACCATTTTAAACAGCAAGCTCGGCGAACGCATCGTCGCGACGGGACAATTCGCTGGGACGGAAGTGATGCGCGTGGCCGATCTGACGCACATGCAGGCGGTTGTCGATGTCAATGAAAACGATGTTCCGAATGTGAAAGTCGGCGACAAAGCACGGGTAAAAATTGACGCCTACGGCGATCGCAAGTTCAAAGGCACGGTGGCTCAAATTGCGAACACAGGAAAGACCACCGGTGCCGGTACACAAGAGGAAGTGACAAACTTCGAGGTCAAAATCAATTTGGACAGAGAAAATGTTCTGCTCCGGCCAGGCTTGAGCTGCACGGCAGACATTGAGACAAACATGGTCAAGGACGTCGTTGCCGTACCGATGCAAGCGGTCACGATTCGAACCGGCGAAAGCAACTTGAGCCCTGAGGAGATCGAAAAGAAAAAGCAAAAGGCGGCTGATCGCGACAAAGGCGAGAACAACGCGGAATATGTAAATGAGCGACAGGAAAAACAGGCGCAGAAAGAGGAGCGGGAAAAACTCGCAAAGGTCGTCTTCCTGAAAAAGGGCAGCAAAGCCCAAATGCGTGAAAGTGACGACCGGGATTTCGGATGACACCTACATGGAAATTAGAAGTGGTGTTAAACCCGGCGATGAAGTGATCTCCGGGAGTTACAGCGCGATCAGCCGCAAACTGAAAGACGGCGCGAAGGTGACTTACGATAAAGAGGGCGCGAAGTAGCCAGGGCGGCGCAGATGTCGATCTAACGATGGACGCGCGAAATTCAATCAGACCGCTCGGTCCGATGGTTATCGACATTGAAAACATCACCAAGGATTACGTGATGGGCGAAGAGATCGTGCGCGCTCTACGCGGGGTATCACTGCAAATTCATCGGAACGAATACATCGCCGTTATGGGCCCCAGCGGCAGCGGTAAATCGACGCTTATGAACATGCTCGGCTGTCTCGATACTCCAACCTCCGGCCGCTACGAATTCAACGGGCGAAACGTGGCTGAGATGAATGATGACGAATTGGCGGCGATTCGAAATCGCGAGATTGGTTTTGTTTTTCAAACGTTTAATTTGCTGCCGCGCTCCGATAGTTTACGCAATGTCGAGCTGCCGCTCATTTACGCGGGAATCGACCCCGAAACGCGCGAAGAACGCGCTACACAGGCGCTGGTCGACGTCGGCCTGGGCGATCGACTGCATCATAAGCCTAACGAATTGTCTGGCGGGCAGCGCCAACGGGTGGCCGTGGCGCGCGCGCTGGTCACGCGACCCTCGATTATTTTGGCCGACGAACCGACCGGCAATCTCGATTCAAAAACAGGCGAAGAGATCATGGCTTTGCTCGAAGATTTATATTATCGCGGCAACACGATCATTCTGGTCACGCATGAACGCGACATCGCCGCGCACGCACGCCGGACTGTTCATTTGCGCGATGGCGTGATTGAAAGTGACGAGCGCGGATTTGTCCCGCGGCTCGAATCAGTGGCAGCGAGTTAAGGTCGACAATGAAACGCTTGCTCTACGAACTGGGCGAAAGCTGGAAGATCGCGGCGGCACAAATGCGCTCAAACATGACGCGTTCCGCTCTTACTGCGCTGGGCGTAATCATTGGAATTGTCGCGGTAACATTGATGGGGACCGCGATCGGTGGAATTTCGATCGGCTTCGACAAGAGCATGTCGATCTTCGGCGACGACGTTCTCTACGTGGGGCAATGGCCGTGGAAAAATGTGGACGATTGGTGGAATTATCGCGACCGCAAGAAGATCAAGACCGAGTACGCCGAGCCGCTCAATCGCATGATCGCAGCGACACCGAACTCGAACCTTGTCGTGGCAGTGCCCACTTCGGGCCTTTACAGGAGTGTCAAATACGCGGACAACGAAGTCAGTAACGTTCTGGTCCGGGGAACGGTTTCGGATTACATCATCACCTCGACGTTTGATTTTAAGGAAGGCCGCTTTTTCAACGAGGTGGAATCTCGAGGCGGCGCCAACGTCTGCGTTCTCGGCTACGACGTGGCCGATGCGTTATTTCCCTCCGCAAATCCGATCGACAAATCGGTGCTCATCAACGGGCAACCTTTCAACGTCATCGGAGTTATCTCGCGGCAAGGAAGCTTTCTCGGACTCTTCAGCCTGGATTCGATCGTGGTAATGCCGCTGCCGGCATTCCAGAAATATTTCAGCGCGAAAAGCGACTCGGACATCTTGGTAAAGGTGAAGGACAAAACAAAGCTGGCCGACGCCAAGGACGAGCTAACGGGCCTCATGCGCCGTGTGCGCGGGTTGTCTCCGGAACAAAAGGACGACTTCTCGATCAACGAACAACAAGCGTTGAAGAGCACGCTCGACCCGATAAAGAACTCGATCGCGATCGCCGGGCTCTTCATCACCGGGACTGTCCCTGTTCGTCGGCGCCATTGGGATCATGAACATCACCTTTGTCAGCGTGAAAGAGCGCACCAAAGAAATTGGAACGCGCAAAGCGCTCGGTGCTCGCCGCCGCCACCATCTTGCTCCAATTCTTGATTGAATCGACAGCGCTCTGTCTGCTCGGCGGATTTATCGGTCTAAGTGTTGCGTATCTGATGTGTTTCGGGATTGGGAAAGCGTTTCCCATCCTTCCCGATTCACTTTTCATTCGGACTTGTCCTCGCCAGCATGACGGTATCGGTGCTGACCGGATTATTTTCTGGCTTCGCCCCGGCTTGGTCTGCGTCGCGGCTCGATCCGGTTACAGCCCTAAGATACGAATGAGCCTTTGTCTAAGACTTTGAGCTAAGATCGACATGCTTTTCGGCGAGATCGTAACCATGGCACTTGGTTCGTTAGGGGCGAACAAGCTGCGTTCGGCGTTGACAATGATCGGCATGACGATCGGCGTTTTCTCGGTGATCTCGGTGATGACCGCGATCGGCGCACTGCAAAATTCGATCGAAACCGGAATCAGCTTTCTTGGTTCGAACATTTTCCAATTTGCGAAATATCCGGCCAATCTGAGCACGAGCGGCAACGTGAAGAAAAAATATCAGAACCGGCGGAACATCACTTACCGGCAGGCGTTGCATTACTACCAATTGATGGAAGGAAGTGCGCGAGAAATTTGTCTCAAGAGCTTCGCTTATGAAGTGAAAGGCCAGGCGGTTTACAACGGCGTGAAGACGACACCGAGTCTTCTTCTCGTTGGAGCAAACCGAAGTTTTTTGACGGCGAATGCCTACACGCTCGGTTATGGGCGGAATTTAAACGACGAAGATGTCGAGTTCGCGCGCAGGGTGATCGTCGTCGGAAAGACCGTTGAGAAGCGCCTGTTTCCGCATGAAACGCCGACTTGGTAAGATGATCAGGGTCAGCAGCCACACTTACACAGTGATCGGTGTTACTCGCAGAAAAAGGGACCGCGTTCGGTCAAAGCCAGGATGACCTTTGCATCATGCCGATCACGCGATTCTTCGAGGATTACGGCGAAGCGAAGCGCACCGTCAACATCGCGACCCAAGCCTCTTCAACCGAAACTTATAACCGCACGCTCGACAAAGGTGTCGGCGCGATGCGGATCGCCCGCGGGCTACGCGCGAATCAGGAAAACGATTTCGAGATTTATTCTAATGATTCGCTTGAAGAGCGCGTTTATGTCTGTAGCCGGTGTCGTGCGCATTGGCGCATTTGTTATCAGCCTCATCGCCCTGCTCGCGGCTGGCATCGGAATCATGAATATCATGCTGGTCAGCGTGACCGAGCGAACAAAAGAAATTGGCGTGCGCAAATCGATTGGCGCACGCAGCCGCGACATTTTGCGGCAATTCTTGACTGAGGCGGTTTTTATTTCCGAGGCCGGCGGCATTTTGGGAATCGTATTCGGAGTAATTGGTGGCGATTTGCTGGCCACCTGGCTAAAAGTCGATCTCATTTTTCCGTATGGCTGGGCGATTGTGGGCGTGCTGGTCTGCTCGGCTATCGGCATCGGTTTCGGACTTTATCCGGCGTATCGGGCGGCTAACCTCGATCCTATCGAGGCGCTTCGCTACGAGTAAAAGATCTACAATCTCACAGAGGCGGGCGCTTGAGGCATGCAACTTGCGCTGCTTTCCGTTGACCGTGCCTGACGCTTGTTTTACTCTGGAAGTTTTGAGCTGTTTCCGACGTGCCACCTTCTTCTCAATCTTCCGGCACTGCGTCGCACCGTAACATTCTTCTTCTCGAAGAGTACGATGCCCTGGCTGCTGCCATTGGCTCGGCTCTGAAGAAATTCGCGCCGCAGCACGCGACTTCGGTAGCTCGCTCTCTTCCTGAAGCGGAAAAGCTCGCCGCGAAGATCGGTCCGGAATTGTTTGTCATCGATGTCGATCCTCCCTGGCTGGGGCTGACTGAATTTCTGGAGAAAATGCGGACCGCGCATCCGGACGCGCGCGCTCTTGTAGTCGGCGCCGCGATTCCCGCTGAGATCGCGGCAGAGCGCGGCTCCTTTGGTGCGCTCCAATTCATCAGCAAACCATTTGAGCTGGCAGCCTTCGGGGCGGCCGTTCAGGCCGTGCTCGGCCCATGGCGTGAATCGGAATCCGCCATCCCGCGCGGAAGCTTGGGAGCGCTCAATCCGATGGACGTCATCCTGCTGCACTGTGGCGCGGGTGCAAGTGTGATTGTCGAGCTTAGCGCCAACGCCAAACGCTCGGGAAAAATTCACATTGCGGAAGGCGAAATAGTGCATGCTGCGACGGGTGCACTCACCGGCCTGGAGGCGTTGCGCGAGATTTTAAGTTGGCCCGATGCGCGCATCACCGAAGCGAAAGCCGCCCGATCCACACAGCACACAATCGAACGGAACTGGGTTACTGTTTTCGTCAAAGCGCTCCGCGACACGAAAGCGAAACAATTGCCCAAGGTTGCGCCACCCGAGAAAGTACCGGTTGCAAAGCCGCGCGTCAGAACCGGGAAGAAAATTGTGGCGATCGATGATACCGAGATGCTGCTCATTTTCGTGGAAGACGTACTGGCCACGGCGGATCCCGAGTTGCAAATCACAACTGCACTAACCGGCACCGAGGGAATTAAGGAGATCAAGCGCGTGGTTCCCGATCTGGTGCTGCTCGATTACAGCTTGCCGGATTTGAATGGCGATGAAGTTTGCGAGCGGCTCTTACAAGACGAACGGATGGCGCGTGTGCCCGTGCTAATGATGTCCGGACACGTCGCTGAAATGGCGGCCACAGCGCAACGTTTCGAGAATGTGGTCGCGACGATTGAAAAACCATTCTTGTCCGACGCCTTGGTGCAGCTGGTGAAAAAAACGCTGGCCGCCGCTCCGCGGAAGCGGCCCGCAGCTGTAAAGAGAGCTCCCGCTCCGCAGGCCGAAGCAATTGCTTTACCGAACGAGGCGCCTAAACCAGCGCAAGATCGACAACCACCACCGGTGACCGAGCCGAGTCCTCCTTTCGAAACGCCATTGGCCCCAGCAGTATCCGAATCACCGGCGCCACCCGAGCCGACGCTTCCGACCGTGCGTGTCGACGCACCCGAAGCAAACGACGCAGTGCTCCGGCTGTTTTTGGAAGTGGTGGCGATGCAAGTGACGCCTGAGCTGCAAATGGGAACGATCCGCGCCAAGCCAGCTTCGTTCACCGTTTCGCTGCATTTGCCTTCAACAGCCCGCCGCGTGGTAGGACCTGAAGTTGGATTTCAATTGGGAGCAACACAGCTCGAACAAGATGGGAGGCTATCGAGTCTCCGACTCATTCCAACTTCGAAAACGTTTCAGCCGCCAGAAATGCGGAAAGACTTCGAGATTAGCGCCCTCAGCGTCATCCCGAACGCGGTCCGCACTCGCGTTCAGTTCGCACCCGCTGGGGCTACACCGATGACGATGGAGCTGCTCGCGCACGTGGAACTCGTTGCGGTTGAGCTCTCGCCGACGTTTCAGGTTGCACAGCTAGTTCTGAAATGGCCGACGAATCTTGTGCGCGTAAGGCTGAATCCGAAAGCACCGGAGCAAAGGGGCGCCAAGTTTGAAGTTGCTTCGGTCAAGCTCGACAACGCTGCGCGAATCGCGGAGGTGCTGCTTCATCCGATCAAATGATGCGCGTCACTGCTAAGAAACGGGGGTAGTAGTCGGCTCGGCCACCAAGTCCTCGGTCAGCGACAATTTGCCACCAAACCGTTCCGGCGAGGCCAGGTATCGATCCAAAGGAAGTGCCCTCGCTCGCCCGCTGCGCCGCTGCCAGGATTAGCTTCCGTGAGGAATCCGATAGTCATCGGCAAGATTCTATCAATATCATTCGCGTTACCGCTCGCGACCAATTCAGCCATTGGCGTTCGCTCCCGGTGATATAGCCCTCTGATTCTCTTTGATCGTGGCTCTTCTTAAACTGACAAAGCGCAGCCGATTAAGGCGCCGAAAAGTAAGATGTCGATTTTCATTATGATCACTTAGCGCGATTACTACGACTCAAGCGATCGGGATTTCATCATTCCTCGGTAGAGGGTGGGACTACCCGGCCCGCCCGGGGCGTGCTGAGCGAGCGGGCTCTACCATCTTATTCGAGCCCAAGTGCTTTAAATGTTTCATCGACATGTTGGAAATGAATATTGAGGGAGCACAGTCGATCGATATCTGCCGGGGAAAGTTTTGCCGCGATCCCGGGTTCGGCCTTGACATTTTCGGCGAATGTCCCCTCGCCCTCCCACGTTTTCATCGCGGCGCGTTGGACAGCTTCATAAGCAGTTTTTCTGTCCGCGCCCGCACGGGTGAGCGCGAGCAAGACCGACTGACTGAAGTACAATCCTTTTGTGAGCGCGAGATTCTGCTGCATCCGCTCGGGATAAACCTGGAGCCGCTCGACTACATCGCGCAGTTTGTCGAGCATGTAATCGAGCAAAATACACGAGTCTGGTAGAATGATTCGCTCGGCGCTGGAATGGCTGATGTCGCGCTCGTGCCAAAGCGCCACATTCTCCAATGCCACGACCGCGTTGCCGCGAATCACGCGCGCCAAGCCGCTCAGACGCTCACTCGTAATTGGGTTGCGTTTGTGCGGCATGGCAGAGCTGCCTTTTTGCCCTTCGCTAAAAAATTCTTCCACTTCGAGAACTTCCGTCCGTTGAAGGTGACGGAACTCAGTCGCCCAGCGATCGATGCTGGAGGCGAGCACGGCCAACGTCGTCATGAATTCCGCATGGCGATCGCGCTGGACGATTTGAGTCGAAAGCGTCGCCGGCTTCAACCCGAGGTTCTCGCAAACGGCGCGCTCGACTCTTGGATCGACATGTGCGTGCGTTCCGACCGCACCGCTTAGTTTGCCGACGCGAATACGTTCGCGCATTTGTGCGAAGCGTTCCTGCGCGCGGCCAAATTCGTCAAACATGAGCGCGAGCTTTAATCCAAAAGTGATGGGCTCGGCGTGCACGCCATGGCTGCGGCCAATCATCGGCGTCATCTTAAATCGCCGCGCCTGGACAGCGATGACGCCGCGCAGTTTCTTCAAGTCCTCGGCGATAATGTCGATCGACGCGCTCAGTTGGATCGAGAGCGTCGTATCCAAAATGTCCGACGAGGTCAGGCCCTGGTGAATCCAACGCGCCGCCGGTCCGACCGACGCCGCTACATTTTCGAGAAAAGCGATGACGTCATGATTGGTGCGATTCTCGATTTCCGCGATCTCTGGAATGTAAAAGCGTGCACGCTTGCGAATTTCCTCAGCGTCTTTTTTTGGAATCTGCCCGAGTTCCGCCATCGCTTCGACCGCCAGCAATTCGATTTCCAGCCAGATCTGGAATTTGCGCGCGTCCGACCAAATCTCTCGCATCTCTGGCCGGGAATAGCGATCGATCACTCAGAAAGAAGATAAGGCCGAATGGGAAAGTCAAAAACGTTTTGGCAGAAAAAGAAAATCGCTCCGGCGAATAAACCACCGGAGCGACCTCTAAAATCGATTGTCGATCTTCCGCTTAGCAGACCTTTGCGCGGAGAAACCGACCGTTGCTTTGCACGCGCACTTTACCACTGCCCAATAGATCGGCCACCGCCGCGACTGTTTCTTTTGTGTTCTTTGTGCACGAACTGACGGCAAGAATCAGATCGCCGAGCGAAAGTTTTGTACGGGGTTTGAGAATCAACGTGTTTTTCTTCATAACGTGTCTCCATTTTAGAGCATATACGGTGCCATTTCGTTCAATCTTCCCTCTTGTCTCTCCATGCTTCGCTATCCTATTCGTATCTGGAGGAGATTTCGACGGATCAGTTGAGCCGATTGGCGCAAATACGACATTTGTGTTGCATTTATTAACACTCGCCCGGATCGGGCTATCGTCGATCTTATCTGCGGCGGCGGTGCATCAATCGCAGTGCTAGGAAGTAAAGTACCGCAAAAACGAGAACTAGCAGTAAGATCCAGCGTGATTGGGATTTTACGAAATGGACCAGTGCTTCCGGGTCGCTTAGTAGTTGAGGCTCAAGCTGATAGGCTCGGTTCCCGAGATACGCAAGCAGACTACACGAAATCGCCGAGCCCAGGAGTGTCGTAGTGCTGAACCTGACGAAATTCATACGCACAATGCCCGCAGGAATAGAAATCAAGTGACGTACAACGGGCAGAATCCTGGCGAAAAACACACCGCCGGCTTCATATTCTGCGAGCCAATGCTCTGCATCCTGGAGCTTTTTTGGCGTGAGCAAAACGTAGCGACCGAATCGCAAAACGAGTGGCCGCCCAATCCATTGAGATATCCAGTACACGAAAGTGGCACCCAAGTATGCGCCGAAAGTTCCCGCAACGATGACTCCGGCCATACTAAAGCGCCCCTGCGCCGCCAAAAATGCTGCCGGCGGGATCACCACCTCTGCCGGCACCGGTAACGGCGAACTGGCCATTGCCATGAGCACAATCACGCCGATGTAGCCGCCGTTTAAGACCCATTCGAACCAGACTTGAAGAAGATGATGCATTCCTGAATTTTCGATTTTCGATTTGCGATTTGCGATTACGCTGCCAACCGCGCGACTAGTTCAAGCTGAAAGCTGAAATCTGCAATCTGAAATTCACATGTCGATCTACCGGCGCGTTCTCCGTTATTACCAGCCATTCTGGGGGCAGACCATTTTCGGATTGCTGCTTTCGCTCGTTGGCATCGGACTCAATTTGCTCAAGCCGTGGCCTTTTAAAATAATTGTCGATCACATATTGCCGCACCCGAACGATGCGTATTGGGTTCTGGGGCCGGCAACCCGCGCCATCCTAATTCTCTGCCTTGCCCTTGTTCTTTTTCAGTTCCTCTGGGGGATCGTGAACTGGGTCACAAATTATCTTTTCGTAAAAATCGGACTGCAAGCATTGCTCAAATTGCGCACCGACCTTTACGCTTACCTACAATCGCTTTCGCTTAAATATCATGACGCGCGCCGATCGAGCGACTCCAGTTTTCGCGTCGCCTACGATTCGCAATCAATTCAAACAATTTACAACAAGGGGTTCACAAACATTTTTGCATCGATAATCACGCTCATCGGCACTTTCGCTGTGATGGTGAGGATCGATTGGCAGCTCACTCTCCTCTCGCTCGCTATCGTTCCCCTCCTTCTCGGCGCGATTTATTTTTTCGCAGACCGCATTCGGCGCGAATCGACTTTCATTCAAGAACAGGAGAGCGCCGTCCTCGCGCAGGCGCAGGAAGGCTTAAGCTCCATCCGCATGGTGCACGCGTTCGGGCGCGAAGAGTGGGAAGTTCGGCAATTCCATCAACAAGCCAGCCAAAGCTTGCAAGCGAACCTGCGTCTTACTTTGACGAATGTGAACAGCGCGCTCGTTATCAGCACGCTCATGGTCATCGGCACGGCCGCGATGTATTACGTCGGCACCCTACACGTCCTTGCCGGAACTCTCACGCTCGGTTCGCTACTCGTGTTTAGCGCTTACTTGCTCATGCTTTATCAACCGCTCGAATCACTCACCTATACCACTTGGGCGATGGAAGGGGCCACCGCCGGCGCGAAGCGGTGCTTCGAAGTATTGGATGGACAAGATGACGTGGTCGATTCGCCGAACGCGATTGCCATCGCAGAGGCGAACGGCGCGCTGCAATTTCACCATGTCTCCTTCGGTTACGCGCACGATCGACAAGTTCTGCACGATGTAGATCTTCGCATTGATACGAATCAAATTGCCGCTCTTGTTGGAGGAACAGGTGCGGGCAAGAGCACGCTCTTGAGTCTGGTCCCGCGATTTTACGATCCAACTTCCGGCTCAGTCACGCTTGACGGTCGCGATCTTCGCCAGATCACCAAGAAATCCCTGCGCGCACAAGTTGGAATGGTCTTGCAAGACACGCTTCTCTTTTCCACGACTATTCGCGAGAACATTGCTTATGGCCGCCCGGACGCGAGCGAAGAGGAGATTGTCGATGCTGCGAGGCGCGCGCAGGCCGACGAGTTCATTCGCGCGTTGCCAAATGGCTATGCCAGCCTTGTGGGCGAACGCGGTGGCCACCTTAGCGTCGGTCAGCGGCAGCGCATCGGCATCGCTCGCGCATTTTTGAAGAACGCACCGATTCTTCTTCTGGATGAGCCTACTTCGGCGCTCGACCCAACCACCGAATCCGCCATTATGGATACGATCAAGGAATTGATGCACGGCCGTACGACCTTGATCGTGACGCACCGGCTTGCCACCATTCACAATGTCGATCGTATCGTGGTACTCGAACGCGGTTGCGTCGTCGAACAAGGACACGGGCCCGACTTGGTCGCACGCGGCGGGGTCTATGCCAAACTCTACGCTTCTGGAAAATTTCCAATGTGAGTAACGTTCAGCAGGATCGACATGTGGAAGGCGATTGGTGGCCCGCACCGATTCCGCCGAACGTGGAATTCGGCGAAGGATTTTACTGCGAATCAGCGCAAATCTTTCGCAAGTTGCAGAGCAAACAGCCGCGCGCCGTGGTCATCGGCAAACACGTCTCGTGTTATGCCGGCTGCTCGTTCGCAATTGGCCCAAACGGTCAATGCACGATCGGCAATTTCACATTGCTCAATGGCGCGCTGATCATGGCCGAGGAGAAGATCGATATCGGCTCGTGCTGTTTGATTTCGTGGAATGTGGGGATCGCGGATTCGGATTTTCATCCACTCGAACCGGCCCAGCGCCTCATCGATGCGCAAGCGCTCGCACCGTTCTACAAAGATCGTCCGCCGCGCCCGAAATTGAAAACCGCGCCCGTGAAGATCGGCGACAATGTCTGGATCGGGATGAACGCAGTGATTTTGAAAGGTGTCACGATCGGCGAAAACTCGGTGGTGGCTGCGGGATCTGTAGTGACAAAGTCGGTTCCGCCGAACGCAGTGGTCGCAGGAAATCCAGCGGTGGCGGTGAAGACATTCTGATGACGGACAACGCTCGACGCCTAACGCTCAACATCCAACGCTCAATTCAGACAATTTGGCGTTGGACGTTGGGCGATGGATGGTCTGTTTCATGAAACGCAAGCGCCTCGTGGTGATGGGTTTCATGGGTTCGATGCCGATCGCGGGCGTGATTTGGCAACACATCCATTACATTGTCGGCCTGCAACAACTCGGGCACGATGTTTACTACATCGAAGACTCGGCACGCCTGCCGTACAATCCAGAAACCTGCCAGGTTAACAATGATTTTGGCTATACTGCCAGAATTCTTGGCCGCTTGGCCGGCGAATTTAATTTCAAGAATCGCTGGGCATTTTGTGCGCGCTACCTCAAGGGAAATCCAACTGCCGGTTTGGCGCTAAGAAAAATTCGGCAACTTTATCGCGATGCAGACGCAATCTTGAATATTTGCGGCGCCCAGGAGTTTAACGATGACCTGCTGCAAAGCGACCGTCTCATTTACATCGAGAGCGATCCCGGAGTCGAGCAAATCAAGATTGCCAAGCGGACGACATCGACCATCGATTATCTTCGCCGACATCGCGCGCTCTTCACATTCGGCGAAAACGTCGGCACTAAAAAATTTCCAGTGCCGACGCATGGGTTCAAGTGGTTGCCGACACGTCAACCAGTAGTGCTCGATTTTTGGAAAACAAAACGTCCGCCAGCGCGCGCAGCTCTCTTTACTTCCATCGCGAACTGGTCCACAAGCGGCGTTAAAGACATAGCCTGGCGCGGCGAAAAATATCTTTGGAGCAAGTCGCGGGAGTTTCTGCGCTTTGTCGCGGCCCCAAAGAAAGCTCGCGAACCATTCGAGTTAACAACAAGCATAAAAGATCGACAAACGCGGGAAAAATTCGAGCACAACGACTGGCTGCTGCGCTCTCCGGTCGATCTCAGCATCAATTACTGGCTTTACCGCGATTACATTCAGCGATCCAAAGGCGAGTTCACTGTCGCCAAGGACCAGTATGTGCGACTCAACACCGCCTGGTTCAGTGACCGGACTGCTTGTTATTTGGCCGCGGGCCGGCCAGTCATTACCCAGGAAACCGGATTCACAAAACTCTACGGCGGCGATGCTGGTTTGTTCGGTTTCAGCTCGTTAGGCGAGATTGTCGACGCCGTAAAAGTGATCAACGAAAATTATCTGAAACATTCAGACGCCGCCCGAAAGATCGCTTGCGAGATCTTTGACGCTAAAAGGGTGCTCGGCTCACTACTCGCATTGGCCGGCATCTGAATCCGACTAGGGGGTAAGCCGCTTGGCCAAACGAATAGCGTCGCAGGGCGCGTGGACCTTTCAGGATAAAACTTTTTCCGCCACCCGGCGTAGCTCCAGCCCGAAATGCCAATGCGAAGTTCGTGTTTTCAATTATCGATCTCGTTTAGACGACGGTGAACGCGATGTCGCGTTTGGGAAGCAGCCCGTGATCTTGGCACAACTTATGGAACGCGTGGAGACCTTCCTTCTCTCGTTCTCCAAAGTTGAATCGGAGATGCTTTCGGTAATAGCGGTCGCAAAATTTCGGATCGAACTCCCTTTCTTCAGCAATTAACTTGTCGAGCTTCGCCAAGTTTTCATCGCGCAATGCTCGCAAACGATCGGCAATTGGTTTTGCATCGACAACTTCCGGCCTAACGAGCCAACACGCGTAAACGAATGGAAGGTCGACAAGCCGCGCCCATTGTTCGCCGAGGTCCCAAAAACGAAATTCGTCTGCGTACGTGTGACGGAAGCGAATGGCCTGGTCGCCGATAAGTAGCCGTGCCTTCGGTATTGCCGGCAGGCTACTGACAGCAGCAGACTGGCAGCCTGCGCTTCCTAGAACGTCTCGTTGCGCGCGCTTGTCCAATTCACACTTTGGAATCAAACGCGGATTCAATCCGCGTTCTGCTAGCAAGCAACGCAGCAAATTGACGGATGTTTCTGCTGCTGGATCGAGTTCGATCTGCTCGATCTGAGAAATTTCGCCGCGATGCGCGACGAGGACGCTGTAAACCGGTCCAGTCGAAGCAATGGAAACATTATCGACGATCCTGTAAATCGGATGGCGTAGGAATTCGAAACTGGAAACGAGTGCAACATCGAAATCGCCGCACGCCAGTTGAGCACAAAGCGCCGCTGGATGATCAAGCACAACTTCGCCCGACCAGCCGCGAATGAGTGGGCGCGCGTTGAGATATTGGACGCAGCCGATGCGGAGCGATTTCAAATAAGTTTACGCGCCTGGCGGTCGCGCCCTATCGGGAGGCGCAGGCTAGTTCCGCTTCAGCGGCTTTGGCGCGCCTCGTCTCCTTTGCGTCACCAGAAAGATGACGATAGTGACTGTCGCGTTGGACGGGCTCACGGCCAGCCTCGCGAATTACGCGCTCGAGTGTGGCCACAGTCTGCTCCTGCGGCGTGGTCGCACCGGCCATGTGGAAGATCTTTTCTTCCATAATCGTGCCGTGCAAATCGTCCACTCCGTAGCTGAGGGAGACCTGGGCGAGCGGCAAACCCATGCTCACCCAATAGGCCGTGAGATGGTCGATGTTATCAAGGTAAATGCGGCTGACAGCAAGATTGCGCAGTTGTTCGACGGCCGACGCCGGTTTGATATGGGAGAGCACTGTCGTTTGCGGCTCGAAGGCAAACGGAACAAATCCGGTGAAGCCGCCGGTTTCGTCCTGTAACTCACGCAGCCGCCGCAAATGATCGATCCGCTGCGGGAGGGTCTCGATATGCCCGTAAAGCATCGTGCACGTGCTGCGACCGCCCATTTGATGCCACGTGCGGTGAACATCGAGCCATTCCGCGGCCGTTTCTTTTCCGCGACAAATCTGGTCCCGCACTTCCGCGTCAAAAATTTCTGCGCCGCCACCGGTCATGGAGCCCAGGCCTGCTTCACGCAAAAGCTCGAGCGTATCCCGGATCGACAGATGAAAAATTCGCTGGGCGAGATGGCGGACCTCGATCGCAGTAAAGGCTTTGATGTGTAAGTCAGGATCGAGCGCGCGCAACGCTCTCAACAGCTTGAGATACCAATCTTTCTTCAACGTGGGATGCAGGCCGCCAACCATGTGCACTTCTGTGATCCCGAAACGCAGCGCTTCGGAAACCGCGTTAACTATTTCCTCGACTGCACGCTCAAAAGCGTGGGCATCGCGTTTTTTGGCAGCGAAGGCGCAAAATTGGCAAGAAAGCACACAAATATTGGAATAATTGATGTAACGATTGATGATATAGCTGGCGCAGTTGCCGTTTTTTTGCTCGCGCACCGTGCTGGCCATGATGCCGAGCGCGTTGAGATCGTTGCATCTATACAGATTGAGCGCGTCGGTCTCAGAAATGCGTTGCCGCGCCTCGATTTTCTCCGCAACCGGCCTAAGTTCACGTGGAATAAGTATGTAATTCATCCGCAGCCGAGGCTGGAAAATATCGTTTATCATGCACACGCGGCTGCTGGCTTGCAACAAAAAGCGCCGAAGTGTTTCGCCCAGCGGCGGCTCACCCACTTGTGGGTCGTTGTCGATCTTGATTTGGAAGGGAGCGGGCGAAGAATTGCGGGTCTGGCGTTGCTGTTGCTGAGCGCTACGCAAAACGCAATTTTTGGCTACGCGATGTCCGACACCGATCCCACCGCCGCCCAACCGGGCGATGATGCGGAAGATGTGCGTTTGATGCGGCTGATCGGCCGCGGCGACGACGACGCCTTCGAGCAATTGATCGAGCGACATCAAACTCTTGTCGCAGGCACAGTAGCGCGAATGCTGGGGAGCAATTCCGACGTGGACGATATCGCCCAGCAAGTGTTCATCCGGGTTTGGAGAAGTGCTAGCCGCTATGTGCCGCGCGCGAAATTCACGACTTGGCTGCTCAAGATCACACGCAACTTGGTTTTTAACGAGCTGCGGCGTTTCAAGAGGCACGCGTATGTTCCGATGCAGCCCAACCCAGAAATGGAGGAACTTCCGGTTAAGGATGCGGTGGATCAGGCGCCCGACGCTTTGCTCCTCGAAGCGGAATTGCAGCGCAAAATTGAAGAGGCGATTTTATCTCTCCCAGAGAGCCAACGCATGGCGCTCATCCTGCGCCGTTATGAAGATCTTAGCTACGAACAAATCGCGGAGATTCTCGATCTTTCTGTGCCCGCGGTGAAAAGCCTCCTGTTCCGCGCACGCACAGAGCTGCGCAAGCACCTTAAGAATTACTTGAAACCAGAGTAATGTAGGACTGGTTCGACCAAGAGAAAGAGCGCGATTAAGACTGTCGATTGAATCAAATTCTTTACCCGTGCTCTTTTTCTTGCACTTGCACTGAGAGGGATTCCAATAAGCCAAGAGGGCGGAGCCCTTGCGAGCGTCCGCCCCCTCTCAACCCCACAGCCAAAAAATCTTTAGTAGTCGCGGTCGTTTACCGAGCTCTTGAACTGGACTTCGGTGGGCTCTTCCGGCGCCGGAGGCACGCCCGGCTTGGCGTAATCTGCTGCGAGCTGTCGATGTGAGGTCGGCACCAGCCGAACCGCGCCCTTAGCGTTGTTGCGCCAGCCGTTTGGATCGGCGTAATCTTCGCCGACATGATGCACTCCAGCGACCTGATCCTCTAGCCCGGTCCCATAACGCTGATCGAGAATGGTCGGCGTAACAAAAACGAGCAGGTTACGCTTGTGACGCTCGTTGTCATGGCTTTGAAAGGCGTACCCAACCAGCGGAATGTCTCCGAGGATTGGAACTTTCGTGCGCGCTTTGCTTACTTGGTCGGACAGCAACCCGCCGATCGCGAGCGTATCGCCGCTCTTGATCAACACGTTCGAGTCGAGCGTGCGCGTATCAATGATCGGACTGGTCACAGTCGCGCCGCTAAAATTGAAGGTAAAGTCCGCGACTTTATTACTGATCTCGGGCTTCACCGAAAGGGTGATGAAGTTGTCTTTGTTGATCGACGGCCGGACGACGAGCTTGTTACCGAATACCTTATCCTGGAAGCCGCCAAAGACCGCGGTGGCGGTTTGTTCGTTGAAATTCAACTGCGGTATCGGTTGATTCCGAATGATCTCAATCTTCGCTTGCTGATTGTCCGCAGTAACCACGCGGGGGTTCGCTAGGAACTCCGCATCGTTATCTTCATTCAACGCTGTCAAAGTCGCAGAAAATTGCGGCACAGATAGAATGGCAAATTGTCCGGGAACCAATTTTCCGAGAGTACCAAAGAAATTCATGTTGTTCGGATTGCCCAATGCAAATCCACTGGTCGGTGGGTTGGCACCAGGAACTGGGCTGCTGGCTGCTATAGGATTCCCGTAAGTCACTGTCTTTGGAGCTGAGGCGCTGCCGACCGTGCCCGCCCAGTTTATTCCGTAGGCCTGCACTGGGTCCGCGCTGACTTCAACCAAGCGCGCTTCGATCATGACTTGGCGCGTTGGCTTGTCGACCTGTAAGAGCATTTTGCGAATGTTGTCGATATTGCTGCGCGTCTCACGGAAGAAAATGGTGTTCGTCCGCTCGTCGACTTGTGGCGCGTCCTTGCTCGCCAGCTGAGATGCTATTAGCGGCGCGATATCTTTCGCGCGTGCATAACTGAATTGATAGCTGTCGCTTTCTGTAGGCTCATGTTCCCGCTCTGCCGTCGTTTTGACGTAGTAGACACTATCGATTTTGTCCATGAACAGGCCCTTGGCCTTCACGATGATCGAGATCGCTTGGAGGGCAGTCACATCCTCGAGCCGCATGGTAACGGTGCCGGTAACCGTTTCACTCACCACCACATTGATTTTCGCCTGCCGCGCGAGCAGCCGCAGAACTTGCCCAACCTCGTCCCCCTGGAACTCGCGCACGCCGACACCGCCGTTCTCAACCGCGCTGTCCGGTTCCGCAGCCGCTGTTGGGGCCGAGCCAATCGTTTTCGCGGGCGATGCTGCCGGTGCGGACGACGCTTGCACAAGTAACGCGGGAGAGTTGTCAGTCGACTTCTGGACGGGACTTGTGCTCGCGGCGGGATTAGAGCCGCTGGTCTGCGCTTGCGACAGGGACACTACTGTAAGGAACGCTACCGCCACCATGCATTCCCAGTATTTGACAAAGTTAATCATAATTATGATCGGAATTGAGATAGTGCGGGATCGCTTAAAGCAGGAAGCAGACCAGCCTCCTTGAGACTTCTCTCGAATGGCAATCACTATCCACCGCGAGACGCCGAGCCAGCGGACGACGCGTTCGCGGACACCGAGTACCGCTACGGCTCTTGCGAGCGAACTGCCTCAATGAAAGCCCGCAGCCGGCCCCGATCCTTATACCGCGCGGATGACTCGACACCGCTAGTCACGTCAACTCCTGATGGACGGACTTCGCTAACCGCCTGTGCAACATTTTCCGGCGTCAAGCCGCCGGCTAAAACAATGTTCAAACCTGGATGATCTTTCACAAAACGCCGTGCCCATTCCCACGGAAAAGTTCGCCCAGTTCCACCGAACTTTCCGCACGTCATAGAGTCGAGCACGAGCATGCTCGTGTGATACGAAGGAACATCGGCAAGTGAACTTTCGCCTGTAACGCGCAGGGCTTTGGCAAATCGAACTCTCTTTTCGGCAAGACCGCGACAGAACTCCGGCGACTCTTGGCCATGTAATTGCAAAACGTCAATAAACCGCAATTCGTTTACCTGAATTGCTTGGTCGAGAGATGGATCGACGAGCACTGCGACTTTGCAAACATCCTCGGGCAACTTGTCGATCCAATCGCGCGCCGTCTCGATGTCGATGTACCGTCTGCTCTCCGGATAAAAGTTGAAACCGAGTGCGTCGGCGCCGCAATCGATCGCCGCGAGAGCGTCAGCCAGGTTTGTGATTCCGCAAATCTTGACCTGAAACCGGTCGCTTTGCTTGTCGCCAAACATGCAGACTCATCTTTCATCCGGCCCGATCACGCGCCCGCGCACTTGCTTGATTTGCGTGTGATGCGTAAGCACATGCACCCGGCCGTCGCTGCCGCGGAAAAACGCGCTGAGCAACCAACTCACCACCGAAATCAGGATCGCGCCAAACAGCGCGCTCCAAAACCCGGGCACCTTGAAGCAGGGGACGATCTCACTGACAAATTTCAGCATAAGCGCGTTGATGATCAAAATGAATAACCCCAGCGTTACGAGAATAAGCGGAAAACTCAAAAGGAGCAGGATAGGGCGAACAAAAGCGTTGATGATCCCGAGCAACAGGGACGCCCCCAGCAAACAGCCTAGGCTGCCGCCATAATCAAGGCCGACGATCGGCGCGGCAACAAACACAGCGAACGCCGTCACAAACCAGCGAAAAACAAAGTGTCGCATGGTTGAAGATTATTTGAACTCGACCCTCCCGCCAAGCGCAGATGAGAAATTACTTGCCAATCACACGAGCAGCGTTCCCATTTACGTCCTCAAAGGATCAATTTGTGGCTAAGAAAACAAAGATTTTTCCAAGCGAAAATCTGGCAACGATCGACACGGCTTCGTCGCCCGACGCCAAGATCGACAAGGTCAAACCACGCCGTGCATCGACACGGTCGAGGGAGGTCGCCCCTTCAAAAAAGGGCGCGCGCAAGACAAGATCCTCTGTCGCCGCGGCGGCGATGCCCGGGCCGACGGATGAAGAAATTCGCATCCGCGCCTACTTCATTTCCGAGCGGCGCCGAAGATTTGCCCTGCCCGGAGACGCAAATTCCGACTGGATTGAGGCCAAGCGGCAACTTCTTTCCGAGATCGGTCCGCGCTGACTTACTGTAGCCACGGCGCTCTGTCGCCGCGATTCATCATGCGCGGACGCTTCGACCCGCCTTCGCAGAGCGAGGCGGCTACAACCGATCAATCGCCTCGATTCCTGGGAGACATCGCTTGATCTTGTCGACAAGCCGGCTGATTGCAAAAGGCTTTGCAATCAATCCCGCTACGCCCGGCTCTTTTAACAATTCCTGAGCGCGTTCTTCGTCGGCCTTGCCAGAAACGAGCAGCAGCGGCGGAACGGTTCGAGGCGGTTCGCTATTATCATAAACTTTGCTGATCAGGAAAAACAACATTGCGCCGTCAATCATCGGCATTGAAAAATCGAAAATGAGCAGGTCGTAGCTCTTTTTCAGTGCGAGTTCGAAGCCGTATTCGGGTTTCGGGGATGTATCAATCTCGCAGCGGAAACTTGTCGTTAGAGCTTCGCGCATGATGCGCAACAGCGCGACCTCATCGTCCACGATCAAGATGCGTTTCGGAGCGTTCTTGCCTACTACCGCCATTTAACCACGAATGGACACGAATGAGCACGAATTCACAAAGCAATTTCTCCACGGTAAAACTGGTCTCGTATGGTTTGCCTTTATTCATATCGATTCGTGTTTATTAGTGGTTTAAGATAATGGAAGAGGTGATTGCTGATCTTACCGCAGCGTTGCGGGAGCGGCTCGCAATTATCGCCGACGAGGCGAGCCGTTGTGACAAGGAAAAACACATCGCGCGCTTGCGCGCCGTTTCAGAAAAGATCGACAACTTGCAGGCGGCTTTACCGCAATCGATCGATCCGCGCCTCGCGCATTACCTGGAGCGCCGCAGTTACGATAAAGCGCTCGAATTTATCGAGAATACAACTCGACGATCAACTGCTCGTTGACGATGGGTTGCATTTCGTCCCGCGATGGAATGCGCGCGACTTTCCCCTTGAGCGCATCGCGATCGACCGTCAGCCAATCGGGCACCGGCACAATTTGCGTTAAGTCGAGATTGCGCAGTGCAAGCTGGCGTGATTTCGGTTTGTCCTTGATCGCGATCTCGTCACCCCCTTTCACGTTGTAGGAGGCAATGTTGACGTTGCGGCCGTTGACTTGCACGTGCCCGTGGGAAACGAGCTGACGCGCGGCATTGCGAGTGTTGGCCAGCCCAAGCCGGTAAATTACGTTGTCGAGGCGCGTCTCCAAGAGTTGCAACAAAGTTTCGCCGGTGACGCCACGCTTCCGCAGCGCGTTTTGGAAAATACGACGGAACTGGCGCTCGAGGAGCCCGTACTGATAACGAAGCTTCTGCTTTTCGCCGAGCGCGATGGCATAATCCGACTGCTTGCGTCGTGCACCTTTGGGTCCATGCATGCCCGGCGGATAATTTTTTCGCTCGAGCGACTTTGATGGCCCAAAAATCTGCACTCCGTAGCGGCGGCTGATCCTTGTTTTCGGTCCGGTATATCTGCCCATGTTTGTTAAAAGCTTAAAACGGTTGCAAAGTGAGAATCGCGACGATCGAACGTTTAACAATTTAACGTTGTAACATTGTAACTTTTTTAACGATCCAGGTCAGACGCGGCGTTGTTTGGGCGGTCGGCAGCCATTGTGCGGGACCGGCGTCACGTCGCGAATCACGGTCAGATCGAGGCCGATGGCCTGCAAGGCGCGCACGGCTGATTCGCGCCCAGCGCCGGGGCCTTTGACCAAGACTTGCACTTCTTTCAGACCGTGCCCCATCGCCTGCCGTGAAGCATCCTGGGCAACCATTTGCGCGGCGTAAGCCGTCCCCTTACGCGAGCCTTTGAACCCCACTTTCCCGGCGCTCGACCAGCCGATCACGCTACCGTTCAGGTCCGTGATGGTCACGATCGTGTTATTAAATGTTGAAAGCACGTGCGCGATTCCGGTGTGAACGTTCTTGCTCCCTTTCGCCTTAATAATTTTTGGCTTCTCGACGTCGTCCGCATCAAGTGAAAGGTTTTCGCGCGGTCCCTCCGCCGGCGCCGCTTCGGGTTTATGCGGCTTGGTTGCCTTCTTGGCGGGCTTGGCCTCGCCTTCGGCTGAAACGGGCGGCGCAACTGTTTCTTGCGCCGCAACCTCTGGAGCTTTAGCTGCCTCGTTCTGCGGCGTTTCAGCCTTCGCTTCCTCAGCTTTGGGCCTGGTCGGTTTCTTCGCGCTTGCCATGTTGATCTAAGAACTAAACTTTGCCGGCTTTCGCTTCCGGGTTGCGAATCACGCCGACGGTTTTGCGTGGGCCTTTGCGAGTGCGCGCGTTCGTCGATGTTCGCTGACCGCGAACCGGCAGCCCGCGACGATGACGAATGCCGCGATAGCAATTGATCGCCTGCAAGCGCTTTAGGTTGGACTGCACCTCACGCCGGAGATCGCCCTCAATTTTTATTTTGCTGTTCGTGATGGCATGGATGATTTCATTGATCTGCTGGGGCGTGAGTTCTTTGGCACGCAAATTGGGATCAATGTTCGTTTGCTCAAGGATGCGCTTGGACGTGCTCAATCCGATCCCATAAATGTAAGTGAGCGACGCTTCGATGCGTTTGTCGGACTGGAATCTCAACTCCAAGTAATCGTGGCATACAATGAGATGTCGATCCTAGGCTAGCCTTGACGTTGCTTGTGTCGCGGATTCTTGCAGATCACGCGCACAACGTTCTTGCGCTTCACGATCTTGCACGCTTCACAAAGTCTTTTCACTGATGGTCGCACTTTCATAAAAATTGGTTGCCGATCTAATCAAAACGCGGGACCGATTGCCCGCGCTGTCATTTCTGGCGGAAAGTGATCCGCCCCTTCGACAGATCGTAGGGAGAAATCTCTAGCATAACTTTGTCGCCTGGCAAGATACGAATGAAGTGTAAGCGCATTTTTCCCGAAATATGCGCGAGCACGCGGTGGCCGTTCGGCAGTGCCACCCGGAACATTGTGTTCGGCAGGAGCTCGACGACCGTGCCCTCTACTTCAATTGCGTCTTTGCGCGCCATGTTAAAATCTCCGGCTCGTCCTTCGTGATCAAGACGGTGTGCTCGAAATGTGCTGACGGCAGTCCATCCGCCGTGCGCACTGTCCATCCATCCTCGAGCAATCTAACGTCCGACGTGCCCATGTTAATCATCGGCTCGATTGCCAGCGTCATGCCCGCTTTCAATTTCGGGCCGCTCCCGCGTTTGCCGTAATTCGGAATCTGTGGTTCCTCGTGCATTTTTCGCCCCACGCCGTGGCCAACGAATTCGCGCACGACAGAAAACCCAAATCGTCGCGCTTCCTCTTCGATTTCAGCGCAGATGTCACCAACGCGACGACCTTCGTAAGCAACCGCGATTGCGCGGGATAGTGCACCCTCGGTCACGCGCAACAAATGATCGGTCCGCTCGTCGATTACTCCCACCGCGACCGTTGTGGCGTTGTCCCCCACCCAACCATCTTGGATCACGCCGATGTCGAGTTTGACGATCTCGCCGTATTGAATGCGGCGCTGGCTTCCAATGCCGTGAACCACTTCGTCGTTCAGCGAGATGCAAATGGTCCCCGGAAAAACGCGGTGCCCGAGCCGATAACCGAGAAATGCGCTCTTCACGCCAGCTTCGTCCATGAAATCGGCGGCCGCTTCATCCACCTCTTTCGTCGTAATGCCGGGGCGAATCACTTCACTGACTCGATCGAGAATGTCGCTCGCGCTGCGACACGCTTGCCGCATCTTTTCGATTTCCTTTACGCTCTTGATCGGAATCATGCCGGCACCTTGTCTTCGATCAGTCGTGAGATCTCGGCAAAGACGGTTTCACGATCGCGATTGCCATCGATCCGGCGCAAGATCGACATTTTCCCGTAAAAATCAGCCAGCGGCTGTGTTTTGGTTGTGAACTCGCGCAATCGCGTTTGCAAAACGCCGACGTCGTCATCATTTCGGCGGACGAGCGGCCCGTCGCAGTAAGGACAAACCGAGCGCTCGGCAAACTTCGCACTTGTCACGCTGGTGGTAAATCCGCAACTGCGGCATTGTAGCCGGCCGGAAATTCGCGTACGCACCGTTTCTTGCGAGACTTCCAGCCAAATGGCAAGATCAAGCGCGGTGCGCAGGCGGGTCAAGATCGACAACAAACTTTCCGCTTGCGGCAGCGTCCTGGGAAATCCGTCAAAGACAAAGCCGTGACCACCGTGCAAACGCAACCAATCTTCAATTAGCTCGACAATAATTTTGTCCGGTACCAAATCGCCCCGTTGCGTAATCTCGGCCGTTTCGATCCCGAGCGGCGTCCCAAGATCTTTTTCGCGGCGCAGGATCGCGCCGGGCGAAGTTACGGGAATGCCGAACTGGCGAGTGATCATTTCCGCCTGGGTTCCCTTTCCGGAACCGGGCGCGCCGAGAAGCACAAGTCGTCTCTTCACTTAACGACTGTAAAGGAAAGCAGCGACTCCAACGATGACCAGCATGGCGATTCCCACGTATAGCCACATGAGCGTGCGTTGCGCCGCTGCCTCGCCGCGAACGTAAGCGGCGCGCCCCGTAAATCCGCCGCGCACGCGGCCTTTACGCAGAAAACCGTCGTAATGCCTCTGGATCAAATGGGTTTCAACCTGCCGCATTGTATCGAGCATCACGCCGACAATAATCAGCAGGCTCGTCCCGCCGAAGAATTGCGCCGTGACGTAGGGCACGTTGAGTTGGTGGGCAAGCGCTTGTGGTAAAATCGCGATGACCGTCAGAAAGATTGCGCCCGCAAACGTCAGTCGCGTCATTGTGTAATCAAGAAAATCCGCGGTCGGTTTGCCGGGTCGCACGCCGGGGATGTAGCCACCGTATTTTTTCAGGTCGTCGGCGATTTGTGACGGTTGAAATTGCGTTGCCACCCAAAAATAACTGAAAAAGAAAATCATGGCCGCGAGCACCAGGTAATGGAGCCAACCATTCGACAACATGTCAGAAATCTGTCGCGCGGTCGGGCTGTTGCGGAAGGCCATGCTCACGATTGTGTTGGGAAAGAGTAAGAGCGCCCACGCAAAAATGATCGGCATAACGCCGGGATAATTCACTTTTAACGGCATGTATTGCACATTCCCGCCATACTGTTTTCGGCCAACTACGCGTTTCGCGTACTGAACCGTGATCTTTCGCACGCCTTGAGTGACGGCGATGACCGCAGCGATCACGATGAACAAAAACAATATCATCAACACCAAAACCATCGGATTCACCTGGCTGGCGCCCGTTGTGCCAGACGGCACAAAAGTCTTCCATGCCTGCGCGAGCGCCGCCGGCAGTCGAGCCACGATGCCCACCGTAATGATAAGCGAGATGCCATTGCCAATACCACGCTCCGTGATCTGATCGCCTAACCACATCAAAAACATGGTGCCAGTGGTCAGCGAAATCACTGTCACGATCCGGAATGTCCAGCCGGTATCCTCAACCAGCGGAATACCGAGATTGCGAATCGTGTCCGTGATTCCGGGCAACATCGTGTGATACGACTCCGGATGCTGAAACGAGAGCGCGAGCAAATAACCCTGGAAAATGCATAGCCCGACGGTCATAAAGCGCGTGTACTGCATGATTTTTTGCCGCCCGCCATCCTCTCGCGCCAGCCGGCCCAGTTGCGGAATCACCGCCGTAAGCAACTGCATCATGATCGACGCGCTGATGTAGGGCATGATGCCTAACGAAAAGATTGCGCAGTTCTCGAGCGCACCGCCGCTGAACAAATTGAACAGTGCGGCCACGCTGCCTCCCGATTTGTCACTCAACGCGGTGCGAAACCATTCTTGCAACACGGCCGAGTTCACACCGGGCGTCGTGATGGCCGCGCCCAGCCGCACGATCACGATGACCGCGAGCGTAAACAAAATACGACGACGTAACTCCGGTATCTTGACCGTGTTTAAAAACGCCGAGACCATCCGATTACGTTAGAAACATGGCGCGGCCGTCGCTAACGCTCCCGCGAACTTTTCTCTTTCGGCTTGGCGCGCGATGCCCGCCTGAGGCGGGTCGATCTTTTCTTCGCCGTCGCCTTAGTTGGCGCTGCGGCCGGCTTTTCCTGCGTTGTTGGATTGACATTACCGCTCTCGACCGGCTTCTTCGCCTGTCCATCGCGCAAGTTGATCGTTCCGCCCGCCTTGTTGATCTTTTCTCGCGCCGAGGCGCTGACCTTGTCCACTTCAATCGTCAGTGCGTGTTTCAATTCGCCTCCACCTAAAATCTTGATTCCGGCGACATCGCCACGCACCAGCTTCGATTCGCGCAGCACCTCTTCGTTTACTACAGCGCCAGCTTTAAATCCGTTGAGATCGGTTAAACTAACGATCGCGTAATTTTTGTGAAACGCGGCGTTGCTAAAGCCGCGCTTTGGCAATCGCCGAATCAGCGGCATCTGGCCACCTTCGAACCCGAGCCGAATGCTGCCGCCGGAGCGCGCTTTCTGTCCCTTGTGACCTTTACCGCTGGTTTTGCCGTGACCCGAACTTTCGCCGCAACCGAGTCGTTTAACACGATGCCGCGAACCGGGTCGCGGTCGCAAATTATGCAATCGCATCATGTTTGTTCGCCCTTTCCGTCACCGCTACGAATGCCACGAACTTTGAGAATTTCGTCGCGCCGCCGCAACGATCGCAGTGCCTCAAGCGTCGCCTTCACGACATTTGCGTGATTGCTTGAGCCTAACGACTTCGCTAGCACATCACGAATTCCGGCCGCCTCAACGACTGCGCGCACTCCGCCGCCCGCGATCACGCCCGTGCCCGGCGACGCCGGCCGAAGCAAGACGCGGCCGCCGCCGTACTCGCCAATCGTCTCATGCGGGATCGTATTTTCGCGGAGAGAAACTTTTTCCATCGACTTGCGCGCGGCCTCCGAAGCCTTGCGGATCGCTTCCGAAACTTCGTTCGCTTTCCCAAATCCGACGCCGACACTGCCGTCGTGATTGCCGGCCACAATCAACGCGCTGAAACTGAAACGCCGGCCACCTTTCACGACTTTCGCACAGCGATTGATGAAAACGACTTTCTCGGTCGTGTCGCCTTTCGCGGCAGGCCCTTTGTCGATGTTGCGCGAATCTCGCCTGCCTGTAGTTGGGTAAGCCATCAGTTAAAATTTCAATCCGCCTTCGCGCGCCGCGTCCGCGAGCGCTTTTACCTTTCCGTGATAGAGAAAACCGCCCCGATCGAAAACCACATTGTCAACCTTCTTGGCGAGCGCGCGCTCCGCAATAGCTTTGCCGATTTTTCCGGCTCCGGCACGATTCGCTGCCACTTTGTTCTTGCCGATCAACGACTTTTCCGTGGTCGATGCGGCGGCCAGCGTTCGGGAAGCATCATCATCAACCACCTGCGCGTAAACATGTTTCCCTGAAAAATAGATCGACAATCGCGGACGCGCGGCCGTGCCCACAACTTTTTTTCGGATCCGTTGATGAACGCGCCTGCGCGCGGCTTTTCGATTAAAAGTCGCCATACTTACTGAACGGTCTTACCTTCCTTGCGACGAATCTGCTCGCCTGCGTAGCGCACGCCTTTGCCTTTGTATGGCTCAGGCGGATAAAACCGGCGAATGTCGGCGGCAACTTGCCCAACCAGTTTTTTATCGATTCCCTGAATGGTGAGCTTCGTGTTGTCTGTAACGGTGATTTTGATTTCCTTCGGGATGGGAAACAGGATCGGATGCGAAAACCCGAGGCTGACGTTCAAGTTTGAACCTTGAACCGCAGCTTTGAAACCGACGCCTTCGATCTCAAGCTGCTTGGTGAAACCTTCGCTCACGCCTTGCACCATGTTGTGCACCAGCGCGCGGGAAAGGCCATGCAAGGCTTTGACACTGCGCGTCTCGGCCGAGCGAGCGAGCATGACTTTGTTGTTGTCGATCTTGCCGGAAATGTCTCGCGGCAATTTCCAGCTTAGCTTGCCTTTGGGACCTTCCACCAAAACAGCACCATCGTTGTCGATGTTGACTTTGACCTTGTCCGGGATTTCGACGGGTTTGTTTCCGATTCGAGACATAATTCTTACCAGACGTAAGCGAGTAACTCGCCGCCTACTTTTTGTTTCCTGGCTTCGCGCCCTGACAGGACCCCGCGCGGTGTGGATAAAATCGATGTGCCCATTCCGCCAAGCACGCGTGGAATTTCTTTCGCGCCAACGTAGCGTCGCAGGCCGGGACGGCTCACGCGCCGCAAACCGGTAATGGCGCATGTGTGATCGATCAGTTTATTCGTAATCTTGATTCGCGGGTGCGCAGCGTTGGTATCGACCGAATAATCCGCGATGTAGCCTTCCTCCTTCAAAATGCGAGCAATCTCCGCCTTCATCTTCGAGTACGGAACGAAGATGTCGATCTTCTGCGCACGCGCGGCGTTGCGCACGCGCGCAAGAAGATCTGCAATTGGATCTGTAACTGTACTCATGAAAATCAGGCGGCTGCCGGGGCCGGCTTTTTCACGCGATCGCTGAAGGGCATTCCCATTTCGCTCAAAAGCGACTTGGCCTCTTCATCTGTCCGCGCGGTGGTGACGATTGTAACATCAAATCCGATGTTGCGCTTGATTTTATCCAGCTCGACCTCCGGAAAAATCGACTGATCGGAAACCCCGAGCGTGTAATTGCCATGACCGTCAAAGCAGCGGGGCGAAACTCCCCGAAAATCGCGAATCCGCGGCAGCGCCGCTTTGATGAAACGCTCAAGAAATTCGTACATGCGCTCCCCGCGCAACGTTACTTTCGCGCCAATCGGTTGGTCTTTGCGCAACTTGAAATTGGAAATGCTCTTCTTGGAGCGTGTCTCGACGGCGTGCTGGCCGGCGATTAAAGCAAGCTCGGCTCTCGCTTCCTCGAGCGCTTGCTTCACGTCCGCTTGGGAGCCAACCGATGTGTTGATGACCACTTTCTCGACACGCGGCACCTGGTGCACATTTTTATAACCATGCCGCTGACGCAATGCGGGCATGACGCGCTCTTTGTAATGCCGGTAAAACTCGCTCTCCATCAGGCCGCCTTCTTCTCAGGTTTTTTCTCAGGCTTCTTTTTCGCTTTCTTCTCGGTCTTTGTCTCGCGCTCGAGAAATTTCACATTGGAAATGTGGATCGGCCCCTCGCGCTCGGCGATCTTGCCTTGGGGATTGTCTTGCGATTTGCGCAAATGCTTCTTGATGATCCGCACGCCTTCAACCAGCACTTGCTGCTTGCGCCCGATCACCTCGAGAATCTTTCCGCTCGAACCCTTGAAGTTCCCGGAGATGACTTCGACGTTGTCGCCTTTTCTAACGTGAAACTTAGTCCTGTTCATAAAACCTGCGTCGCCCATAGACTCGCAGCCTGTGCGCGCAGCCGGGTTTGATCGGGCTGCAACCCGGAAAACTTTCGCGGTTGGGCACACAGAAAGAATGTCCACGTAGTGATTTCAAATTCATAAAACTTCTGGCGCGAGCGAGACAATTTTCATGAAATTCCGCTCGCGCAGTTCGCGCGCAACCGGTCCGAAAATGCGGGTGCCGCGCGGATTCAAATCTTTGTCGATGATAACGATCGCGTTGTTGTCAAAGCGCAGCAATGAACCGTCCTCGCGACGAATTGGCTGCTTCGTTCGCACCAAAACCGCGCGCACCACTTCACCCTTTTTTACGGTGCCGGTGGCGCTCGCTTCTTTCACATTCGCTGTGATCACGTCGCCGATTCTGGCATAAAGCGTCGCTTTTCCGATTACACCGATCATCGTCGCCATGCGCGCGCCCGTATTGTCTGCCACATCTAATCTGGATCGAATTTGCACCATAAGATCGACAATCTACTCGCGAATCATCTCGGCGTTACTTCTGAAGGACCTCTACTAATCGCCAGCGTTTCAGCTTGCTCAGCGGCCGCGTTTCCATGATGCGCACGGTGTCACCTGCCTTGGCTTTGTTCTCCTCATCGTGCGCGTAGAATTTTCGGACTTGCTTCACAATCTTGCCAAACTTCGGATGCGGAACGCGGGTGATTGTGCGGACAACAATCGTCTTCTTCATCCGGTCTGAAACCACTTCGCCGACTCGAGTTTTACGCGACGCCCGCCTGTCAGTAGCCGGCAGTGCCGCCGATGCCGCGTCCGAAGCGGCTTGCGCCTGCATCGTCGATTGTTGATCTTGTTCGACCATAACTTATTTCTTCTCGGCTCCTTTCACGCGTTTGGAAAGCACCGTCTCAATTCGGGCCACATCCCGACGTAGCAATCTCAAACGGCTCGGTTGTTCGAGCTGCCCGCTCTGTTGCTGCAAACGCAAATGCAATCGCTCCTGGCGCAAATCTCGCCGCTTCGTCAGCAGTTCGTCGGTGCTCATTTCGACAATCTCTTTAATCTTCATGATTCGTTAGGCCGCTGCAATATGGTGCCGGCTCAAGAATTTCGTTCGCACGGGCAATTTGTCTGCGGCCAATCGTAACGATTCACGGGCGACCGATTCCGGCACTCCATCCAGTTCGAATAAAATATTGCCTGGTCGCACCGTCGCGACCCAATACTCGGGTTGGCCCTTGCCCTTTCCCATGCGCGTCTCCGGCGGACGCGCGGTCACTGATTTGTCTGGAAAAATCCGAATCCACAATTTGCCTTTGCGTTTCATGTTGCGCGTCAACGCCACGCGTGCGGCTTCGATTTGGGTGTTCGTGATCCAGGCGCGTTCGAGCGTTTGCAAACCGAACTCGCCAAAATCAATTCGCAAGTTGCGCGAAGCCGTTCCCTTGCGGCTTCCCCGCTGGGACTTGCGATACTTCACTCGTTTGGGCATTAACGGCATAATAGATGTCCTCGTCTCAAGCTAGACTGGCGCGGGCGCGGGCGGCGGCGGTGCGGACGGCAGTAGCGTTTCGGCCGGCGCTTCCTCTTTCCGGCACATCCAACATTTCACACCGATCTTGCCGTAAACCGTATTCGCTTCCGCAAATCCATAATCAATTCCCGTCCGCAGAGTGTGTAGCGGCACTTTGCCTTCGCGATACCATTCCGAGCGCGAAATTTCAGCGCCATTCAAACGGCCAGAGCAACGCAAACGAATTCCTTCGGCGCCAAAATCCATCGCCGTCTGCACCGCCTTTTTCATGGCGCGGCGATACCCGATGCGCCGCTCAATCTGCAGCGCGACATTTTCCGAGACCAATTGCGCGTCGAGTTCCGGTGTTTTGATTTCTTGTATGTCGATCTTGATTTGCTTGCCCTGGGCCATCTTTGAAATCTCCTCGGTCATCTTTTCGATCTCGACGCCTTTTCGTCCAATCACGATGCCGGGGCGCGCCGTGTGGATGGTAACGCGAATCGAGTTCCACGCGCGCTCGATAACAATCTTTGAGACGGCTGCAAATTGAAGCTTCTTCTTCACGTAATCGCGAATCTGGAGATCGCTATGTAAAAGTGCGGGTAACTCCTGCGGCGACGCGTACCAGCGGGAACGCCAATCGCGGTTCACGCTCAGCCGGAAACCAATCGGATTAACTTTTTGTCCCATATAAAAATTACTTCTTTCCTTTCGCTTTTTTCTTCGGTTTCGCGGGTTTCTTCTCGGCCGCGGTTTTCGAGGTTTCAGTCGCCGCCACGGCGCCCTCTACCTCCTTTTTTCCAGCTTTTGCTTCGGCTTTCCGCTTGGCCCTGCGCGTCGCCCGCGTTTCAATTGGAATCTCGTCGCTCAACACGATGCGAATGTGACTCGTGCGTTTCAGGATTCGGCTAGCGCTGCCCCGCGCCCGCGGCATAATCCGTTTTACCGTCGGACCCTCCCCAACAACAGCCTCTTTCACCACGAGACCATCGACCTTGAGATTGGCATTATTCTCCGCGTTTGCGACCGCGCTCTTCAGCGTTTTGCCAATCAAAAACGCCGCCTTTTTCGGCGTGAAAGCGAGGACATCCAGCGCGGCCGAAACCGGCAGGCCCTGAATCTCACGCGTAACTTCGCGCACTTTGAACGGCGAAATCCGCGCGTACTTATATATCGCTCTAACTTCCATTTATTCTGAACTCACCTGTAACCACGGCTCGGTGGGTTAACGACCGACCATAGGCATTGGCTACAACTTATTTTAAAGTCACATTCGAGCGGGCATCCGCCTGGAGACGGTCACCCACTTTTATTTTTTCTTTCGAATCCATTTCCTGAATAACAGCGCCGCAGATTCGCTGTCGCACATCAACCACGCGCAGCGTCGCGATCTTTCGATCGCCGCGCAGCACGCGCAGCGGCATCCCGATTTTCACGCCCTGCTTCTCGCCGATGTTCGCGACTACAAAAGACCATTCCTCCTTCACACTGATCACGCTGCCGTCCATCAGACTCAGCTCGGCTTCCGGCGGAGTTGGCCTGAGGCCGATCGATCTTGAGACCAATTGGTTTGAGCCGCGCAATTGCGCTTCGACGTCCATTCGCGCTTGCGCGTCGCCGCCCTGCGAAGTTTTTAAATAACGCAAGACAGCTTCGTTCGTCCGCAGCATTTGATCGCGAAATTCGTCTCGCTCTTTCTGCCCCAACTGAAGATCGCTCACCGCCGCGAGCAAACGCTGTTCGAGTTTCGCGCGATCCTTGTCCGCCGATTCGAGCCCGAGCGCTTCCATACGCAATTCCAAATCGGAATACTTGCGACGAAATAGCTCCGCCTCGGCGTTGGATTCCGCCAGACTCGCAGTCAATGTTTTCAGCGACTCCTGCTGGATCGACAACTGCCTTCGCAGCTCTCCGTTCTGCGCGAGCAAGGCCGTAGCCGTGACGCTTTTCTCCGCGTTATCAATTTTGGATTCTGACAAAGAACTGTTCCCTGCATCGCTGCCGTAGCAGACGAACGCTACCCATACTGCCAATTGCCAAATGCCAATTGTCAATTGGGTTCGGCAACCACCCGCTCTCCTCAATTGGAAATTGGAAATTGGCAATTGGCAATTTCCCTACTTGGTCACCTTCGCCGTATGCGAACCGTGTTTTTTGAACACGCGCGTGGGCGAAAATTCGCCCAGCTTGTGGCCCACCATGTTCTCGGTGATGAAAACGGAATTGAAGGTCTTTCCGTTGTGCACCAAAAATGTGTGGCCGACAAAGTCAGGCGTTACCATCGAGCGCCGCGACCAGGTCTTGATCGCCTTTTTCGCGCCCGCCGCATTCATCTTATCGATCTTCTCCAGGAGATGCGACTCGACGAAGGGTCCTTTCTTTAACGATCTAGCCATAATTGTCAAATTTGGAGCCGCCCGCTCCGTCGGAGCGCCAAGGAGCGCGGCAACAGAGTGCCGTCGCCACACTCACGCTCTTTTCTTCGCCTTTCTCCTTTCCAAAATGAATCGGTCGCTCGGTTTGTGTTTACTGCGTGTCTTAAATCCTTTTGCAAGTTGTCCCCACGGACTCACCGGATGGTGCCGGCCACCGCCACCTTTCGATTTACCCTGCCCGCCGCCCATTGGATGATCGATCGGGTTCATGGCCATGCCTCGCACATGTGGACGGCGCCCGCGCCAGCGCGTCCGGCCGGCCTTTCCGCTTGAGATATTCATGTGATCGACGTTTCCTACCTGGCCAATTGTTGCGAAACAATTTTCGTGAATACGGCGAATTTCGCCCGATGGCATCTTCACCAAAGCGTAACCGCCCTCGAGGTTGTTCAATATCGCCTGTTGGCCGGCGCTGCGCGCAATTTGTCCGCCGCGGCCTGGAGTTAATTCAATGTTGTGAATGTTGGTCCCAAGAGGAATGGCGTGAAGTGGTAAAGCATTACCAAGATCCGGCGGTACATCAGCGCCAGCGCTGACTCTTGATCCCACACGCAATCCGTCCGGCGCGAGAATGTAACTCAACTCGCCATCGGCATATTTGATAAGAGCAATACGCGCGGAGCGGTTCGGATCATATTCGATTCCGAGCACTTCCGCTGCGACACCGTGCTTGCGCCGTTTAAAATCGACTTTGCGATATTTTTGCTTGTGACCGCCGCCGATATGCCGCGACGTGAGACGGCCAAAATGATTGCGGCCACCGGTCTTCTTTTTCGGCTCAAGCAAACGCTGCGCCGGCTTCCGCTTCGTAATTTCGTCAAAAGCAGGAAGCGACTTAAAACGCTGCGCCGGCGTAAGTGGACGATAACTTTTTAGGGCCATGGCAAAAATGGACTAGTGGAGCAACGGAGGGATGGAGGGATGGCAAGGGTCTGCGGGCGATTCGCCGCAAATCATTCCCCCACTCTTCCAATACTGCATTTCTCCAGTGTGTTTGCTCATACCAAGTCGATCTTCTCGCCCTCTGCGAGCGTCACGATCGCCTTCTTCCAATGCGCCCGGCGTCCGAGCGGACCACGCACGCGTTTCTGTTTGCCGGCATAATTGCACGTGTTTACATCGACAACTTTCTTTTGAAACAAGCGCTCTATCGCCTGCTTGATCTGAATTTTGTTTGCCCGAGGACTGACGCGGAAAACGTACTTATTTTGTTTTTCACTCATCAGCGTCGACTTCTCCGTCAAGGACGCGGTCTCAACGATGTCGTAGGGCTCGTTCATTTTCGTAAAATCACGCTCCAGCCTTGGCGGAGATGGACGTCCTTTTCGCCAATTGCTCGAGGGCTGTGCGCGTCACCAAGATTTTCTCAAACGCGAGCAACTGCTCCGTGTTCACATCCGCCGCAGTCGCGAGCTTCACCGGTCTCAGGTTGCGCGCTGATTTATAAGTCTGTTCATCGAACGAATCCGAGACGATCAGCACTTTGCCCGCGTCAGTTTGCTTTCGAACAAGATCAACAAGCGCCTTTGTTTTGATTTCAGGCACGGCGAACTTGTCGATCGTGAGGACGTCGCCGGATTTGATCCGCTCGCTCAGCGCCTTTCGAAAAGCCAAGCGCCGCACGGCTTTGGAAACTTTCTTGGAATAATCCCGCGGCTTCGGTCCAAACACAACACCGCCGCCACGCCAAATTGGCGATGAAACGTAACCGGCTCGCGCGCGACCGGTGCCTTTTTGCCGCCACGGCTTCGCGCCCGACATATCAACTTCCGCTTTAGTCTTTGTGTCGGCTGTTCCCGAACGCCGTGCCGCTCGCATCGCGACCACCGTGTCGTGAACGGCCTGCGTGCCGCGACCATCTTCGATGATGTCGATGTTGGCTTCTTTTGCCGCGGCTTTGGTTAACACTTTTGCGCTCATTTGTTCGCCGCCTCTGTTTCCTTGACCGCTTCCTGTTTTCTCGCGGCCTCGGCCGTCTTAGCCGGCTCCGGCTTCTTCGCGGCTTCGACCTTTGCCATTGGTTTCTTGATCGCTGGCCTAACGACTACGTAACTACCATTCGATCCCGGGACTGCGCCGCTAATCAAAATCACTTTTTCAGCTTCGCGCACCTGCATCACCTGTAGATTTTGCACGGTCACGCGTTCGTCGCCGAGATGGCCAGGCATGCCCATGTTTTTCCAAATCCGCCCCGGAGTTGAACGATTGCCAACGGCGCCGTTGCGCCGGTGGGTTTTCGATCCGTGCGCCGCGCCTTGTCCGTCAAAATTGTGCTTTTTCATCACGCCTTGGAAACCCTTGCCTTTCGAGCGGCCGATAACATCCACATAATCGCCCGGCTGAAATTGCGTGACGTTCAAATTGATCTCGCCTTCCGGCGCATCAACGTCCAACCGAAATTCGCGGACGAATCTCTTCGGCTCCGCGCCGGCCTTCTTAAACTCTCCGAGCAACTGCTTTGTGACGCGCGATTCCTTTTGCGTGTCGAACCCAACTTGCACTGCCGAATAGCCGTCGTTCTCGTTCGTTACGCGACGCAAAAGAACGTTATCGCCGGCCGCAATCACGGTCACTGGATGCAGCCTGCCATTGGCGTCGTAAACGCTGGTCATGCCGATTTTCTGTCCGAGTAACCCGATGCTCATGTTGGCGGCGTGGAAAAATTCTCAAGCGCTAAATCTTAATCGTAATATCAACGCCCGCAGGTAAATTTAGTTTCTTCAACTCATCCACCGTCTTGGCGGTCGGCTCGATGATGTCGAGCAGTCGTTTGTGCGTGCGGATTTCAAATTGCTCCATCGATTTTTTGTCGACATGTGGCGAGCGATTCACGGTGAATTTCTCGATCAACGTCGGTAGTGGAATGGGCCCGGCCACACGCGCGCCGGTACGCTTCGCCGTCTCGACGATCTCGACGGCCGATTGATCGAGCATTCGGTGGTCGAACGCTTTCAGGCGAATGCGAATGCGCTGCCCGTCCGTCATTTCGACTCCTTTTGATCGAGAATCGCCGCGACCAAGTTCTGCGGCACCGGCTCGAAATGCGACGGTTCCATCGAGTAACTCGAGCGGCCTTTCGAGAGCGATCGAATCGCCGTCGCGTAGCCGAAAAGCTCAGCCAGCGGAACTTCAGCGTGAATAATAGCAAGATGGCCTCTCGTCTCGATGCTGTTGATGCTGCCGCGTCGCCGACTCAAGTCACCGCAAATATCGCCCTGGTATTCTTCCGGCGTAATGTTTTCCACTTTCATGATCGGCTCGAGCAGAATTGGTTTACCCTGCTTAAAGCCGTCTTTCATTGCGAAGATCGCCGCCATTTTGAAAGCAAGCTCGCTGGAATCGACTTCGTGGAAACTTCCGTAGACAATGTCCGCTTCAACATCGACAACCGGATAACCACCAAGCACCCCGTTCAGCACCGCTTCTTCGATACCCTTCTTGACCGACTGGATGTATTCGCGCGGAATAATTCCGCCGACGATCTTGTTTTCGAGAACCAGACCTTTCCCGCGCACGCCCGGACGCAAATCCACTTCGACGTGTCCGTATTGACCACGCCCACCGGATTGTTTAATCAACTTGCCGACGCCGTGGGCGTTTGCCGTGATCGTTTCGCGATACGCGATCTGCGGTTTGCCGGCGTTCGCGTCCACTTTGAACTCACGGAACATGCGGTCGCGAATAATCTCGAGATGTAACTCGCCCATGCCGGCGATAATCGTCTGCCCGGTGTCTTCGTGGGTATAAACGCGGAAGGTCGGATCCTCCTCGGCAAGTCGCTGCAGCGCGATCCCCATTTTTTCCTGATCCATTTTCGTTTTCGGCTCGATCGCCATTGAAATAACGGGATCAGGAAACGTCGGTGGCTCGAGCAGGATCGGGTGATCTTCATCACAAAGGGTGTCGCCAGTGGTGATGTTTTTAATTCCGACGATTGCGGCGATGTCGCCCGAGTAACAAGTCTCGATCTCCTCGCGCTTATCCGCTTGGATCTGGATCAAACGCGAGATGCGTTCGCGCTTATTCGTGCGCGGATTGTAAACTGTGTCGCCTTTGCTCAGCGTGCCCGAGTAAACGCGGAAGAAAATTAGTTTGCCGACAAAAGGATCGCTCCAAAGCTTGAACGCAAGTGAACAAAAATGGCCGTTGTCATCGGTCGGTGCCTCCATTTTCTCACCGGTGTCTGGGTCCTGACCCTTGGCTGGCGGAATGTCAATTGGACTAGGCAGATAATCGATGACTGCATCGACCAGGTATTGGACGCCTGTGTTTTTTAATGCAGAACCACCGACGACCGGAACGAATTTGTTCGCGATCGTTTGCCGGCGAATCCCCGCTTTCAGCAGCTCGGGCGTTATCGTTTTTTCTTCGAGAACCGCTTCGGCAACTTCGTCGTCGAGATTTGAAATTTGCTGGACCAGATCGTGACGGGCATGCTCGACGAGATCGACGTATTCCTTTGGCACATCCGCGAGTTCATATGTCGATCCAAGCTGATCGCTGTCTGAGTAAATGATCGCCTTCTTGTTAATGACGTTGATTTGGCCTTTGAGCTGATCTTCTTTGCCAAGCGGGAGCAGAACCGGCCACGCATTTGCGCCAAGCTTTTTCCGCATGCTGTCGATCGACATGTCGAAGTCGGCACCGACCCGATCCATCTTGTTGATAAACGCGATGCACGGCACGTTGTACTTCGTCGCCTGCCGCCAGACTGTTTCCGATTGCGGCTGCACACCGGCAACTGCATCGAAAACCGCGATCGCGCCGTCAAGCACACGCAATGAGCGCTCTACTTCCGCCGTAAAATCGACATGTCCGGGCGTGTCTATGATGTTGACGCGATGCTTGATTCCTTCGAAAATCTTGTAAACACCTTCTTCTTTCCGTTGCGTCCATGCGCAGGTCGTCGCCGCCGAAGTGATGGTGATGCCGCGTTCCCGCTCCAGGTCCATCCAGTCGGTCACGGTCGTGCCTTCATGCACCTCACCGATTTTGTGGATCATGCCGGTGTAAAACAGAATGCGCTCGGTCAGCGTCGTCTTGCCGGCATCAATGTGCGCGGCGATGCCGATGTTCCGCGTCCGCTCGAGCGGGAACTTGCGATTTGGCGAATTCGGATTGGCCGATTTCGATTTTTGTTTCTCGAGCGTCGCGGGCATAAGTTTTACCACCTGAAATGCGCAAACGCGCGGTTTGCTTGCGCCATTTTATGTGTGTCGTCGCGCTTTTTTATCGCGTTGCCTTGCCCACCGGCGGCGTCTCTAATCTCTTGCGCGAGCGCTTCGGACATCGGCACTCCTTTGCGATTGTCCGCGAATTGGACAATCCAGCGCATGGCGAGAGAAATTTGCCGCGCGGACGTCACTTCCATCGGCACTTGATACGTCGCGCCGCCAACCCGACGCGATTTCACCTCAAGGCGGGGCCGAACGTTATCGAGAGCCTTATTTAGAACCTCGAGCGGATCAACTGCATCGGAACCTTCGCGCGATCTGTCGATTGCGGTGTAAACTATCCGCTCCGCGAGCGACTTCTTGCCGCGTTTCATCACCGTAGTGATCAACCGCGCGACCGCCGGACTCCCATAGCGGGAGTCGACGCGCTCCTCTTTTTTGTAAACTTTCTTCCGTCGCGACATTGTCGATCTTTCGTTTCAAAATTTACTTCTTCTCTTCCTTGGCGGCCGGCGCTGCCTTTGCCGCGCCACCTCCACCGCCGCCGGCCGCACCACCTTTCGGGCGCTTGGCTCCATATTTGGACCGGCCGCGTCGGCGTCCATCCACCCCCAACGCGTCGAGCGTGCCCCGCACAATGTGGTAACGCACGCCCGGCAAATCTTTCACTCGTCCGCCGCGCACCAGCACGATGGAGTGCTCCTGCAAGTTATGGCCCTCGCCCGGAATGTAGGCAATCACTTCCTGGCCGTTCGTCAAGCGCACCTTCGCCACCTTGCGCAGGGCAGAGTTCGGCTTCTTGGGCGTGCGCGTCATCACCTGCACGCACACACCGCGCCGCTGCGGACAATTGGTCAGCGCCGGCGACTTGGATTTCACCGACACCTTCCGGCGTCCTTTCCGAATCAACTGATTAATCGTGGGCATTTTCGTTAAACAAAAGCCGCCACGCGAGTGGGGTTGCCGCGGGCGACAAAAAACCCGCCCAGGCCGCGTAACAACCTCCTCACGCGCCTGATGCGGTGAGCCGTGAATATAGAGGAGGAATCGCGAGTCGCAAAGATTTTTTTGGCGCGCGAATTTTACGCGCGAGTGCGCGTCATGCGAGCGCCGATTCAATCGCAGCAGTAATCCTTTGAATCAACCGCCAATCGGCCGAACGCGAATGCGGATTCTCGCATGCTCTAAAACCTTGATGCTACCGCGGTGCGCCAATGCTTCACTGACAGCAGCAAGATTCGCGAGCAGGGGTCCAATTGAAAGCGGGTACAAACAATCCTAACCCGTTTCCCAGTACAAGCCGATTGCAAGCTCGACCAGTCTGTGGAATAAAGCAGTCTTAGATGAGCGAAAATGTCGCGATCGAGCCAGCTACCGAGGCAGACCTCGACGAATTGTCCGAGATGCTTGGTGGACTATTCGCTCAGGAAAGCGATTTTCGGCCGGACAAAGAAAAACAGCTTCGCGGATTGCGCTTAATTTTCGAACAGCCGAGCCGTGGCCGTGTTTTTGTGCTTCGACGCGACGGCGCCATCGTCGGCATGATCAACCTGCTTTTCACCATCAGCACGGCCGAGGGCGGGTTCGTTATCCTCCTCGAGGATTTGGTGATTCACAAAGAGTTCCAAGGGCACGGCTACGGCACGAAACTGTTGCAACACGCCATTGATTTCGCCAAACAGAAAAATTTTCTCCGCATCACTTTGCTGACCGATCGCCCGGAAAATGTGGCGCAGGAATTTTTCCGCCGTCACGGCTTTCGCGAGTCGTCCATGATACCGATGCGGCTCTTGATTACGCCTGAATCCGAACAACCGCAGGCCAGTCCGTAAGTTCGCGGGACGCTAGTTGGAGTTGTTTGCCTTATCGATCCATCCGCCCAATTGCGAGATCAGGCGGCGGTTGAACTCCGCGCGGAACTCGACTTCATCAACCGCCTTGGCCACTCCCTTCGCACTTGCCGCCGTGGACTTCCATGCTGGTGGTTCTCAATCCAAGCTTGTGCAGCGCATTCTAGGCGAAGAGAGCGCTTCCGCAATCTCCCTTGATTACGGCAACAAGTCTCGAACCGCACGTGACAAATGTCGCCAGGCAGTTAGAAATTGGTTCGATTGATGGTGGACGGGACGTTGATTGGTCGAGGCTCCACTCTCCACCACTAGCACGAGAAGTAATTGCCCCTTACCAACCAACGGCCCTTTGATCACGAGCGGGCTTTGCCTGCTCAATTTTGTGTCTGTTTCCAGCAGGAGCTCTTTCTCTTTGTAGAGTTTCAAATTAACGGCGTAGCCTGCCTCGCTTTCACCCTGGGCATCAACATGTAGCGCAAAATATTTGCTCGAAGCGAGCCAATCTTCTTCTCCGGTATTCAACCTCTTCCGCGATTGCCCAATGATCTGAAATTGATTGTAACCAAAAAGTTCTTTTAGCGTCTGCTCGAGGCTACTCAATTCCGAGGGAATCGGTGACGGGTCCGAAACATTTTCAGCAATAACCAGACCGCTCCAAACCACTTGCGCCGCGCGGACCGGAATTGCTCCCGCGCTCATCGCCAGACCAAGCGACGCGGCGACGATGAAAGCGCAGTTTTGCATCCAGGGTTATTTCGCTGCGTAATCGGCAGGCAACGACTGCAATCCCTCGACCCACAGCACGGTGACCTTGTCTTTTTTGGTTTCGAACATCGAAATGGTGGCGTTCGGACTCACCGCCGGATCAACGCGAGCGTTCAGAATCTGCGTGAGATACTCGGACCGCTCACTCGGACTTTTTTCGCGCATCACGGCCACGGCGTATATTGCGAAAATCGCCAGCGCCGTGGCGCCGGACAAGGCCAACCCCCGAATACTCCACCATGTCGATCTTGCCCCGTGTCGATCTTTTGCCTCATCCTCACACTGAATTCGTTCGCGAAGCTGATGGCTAAAAAATTCCTCGTTCGTCAACACGTCCGCGCTGAGATGTTGTTTCAACAAAGCGCCGAGTTTCTTGACCTCGCGCTTATCCGCTTCGGCTGCCGCTTTATCGGATAATGATGCTTCGAATTCAGCGAGCTCTTTGCCACAAAGCTGGCCGTCGAACCAGGCCGTCCATTTTTGTTCAAACGCCTTCATAAACATCTCTCAACAAGCTTTGTAGTTTCCTGCGCGCGTAAAAGAGGCGCGACATCACCGTCCCGATTGAACAGCCCAGCGTTTCAGCAATCTCATGATATTGCATTTCTTCGATTTCCTTCATCAAAATGACCGCCCGATGGTCAGGCGAAAGTTGTTTGATTGCCTCGTCGATGCGGGCTCGGATTTCGCTTCGCTCCATACGCGTGTGGGGCAACGGGTCGGCTTTCGGTGCAGTCCTAGATGCCGGATCGATCTGTGTTAGTTGAATGGCCTCATCAAACTCCACCCCCGCGCCTTTGATTTGTTTTTTACGCAGCCAATCAATGGTCACGTTCATCACGATCCGATAAATCCAAGTGTAAAAAGAGGAACGCCCGCGAAAGCGCTTAATCGACCTCCAGGCTTTGACAAAGCTGTCCTGCGCCAGGTCCCAGGCGTCCTGTTCGTTGTGGACCATATTGTAAATCATGGCGAAAACCCTTGTGCGGTAGCGGGTGACCAACTCGTCGAATGCCTCAGCACTGCCGGTTTGGCACTGCCTCACCAGTTCCAGTTCTGACACATCGGCTTGAGCCGGAGTCGCTTCCGTTTGCATATTTAGACGGAACCGACCGCAATTTCATTCAACCCCGAAAGCCTTCGGAGCCGAAGCGGCGTCGCCATTCGCCGCGATATTCCCCCATCAAAGTAATGATACCGTCGCGCACCTGAAAAAGACGCTGCTGCAAAACCGCGTACTGCGCGGGCGCAATCAGCTTATCGGAAACGAGCCGGGCGGCAGCTTCCATCGACAGGGTAATAGCCTTCAGCGCGCGCTTGAGATATGCGATCGTCATCCCAATTTCGTCACCATCATCGTCGCTCAATGCTGCAGCCAGCTTCGCGCTGGCCAGCGCGGCGTGGGTGGCCAATTTTACCGCCGCGGGTTCATTTTGCAGCGATGGATATTGATCGAAAAGCTTGTCGATCCAAACGGTTAGCGCGAAGGCCGCGCGATACAGGCCATGCTCTTCGAAAGTCTCCGTTGGCGCAACTTTTTGCTCGCTCGAATGCTCATTTTCGTCCGTCGGCCGCCAATCTTCGTTCATTAACGCGTCGACTTCATCGCTCCAATCGTTTTCACCAGCCAAGCCCGACCAGCCCATTTCGCGCGCGATGATCTCGTCCCGTTGCGGATCGTCTAGATATTTCTCCAGCAGATCCATGTACTTCTCGGTCTTCTGGTCCTGTTGCTGAAGAAAGCGCTCCCAATCGTATTCATCCCAAGCTCGATCCGGTTCGCGCTCGAAGTCAGGCATAAGATGACTAAACGCCAGCTTCACTCCGTGCGCAAAAAAATTGTAATGCGAGCCTCTGGCTTGCGTTTAGGAAAGGAGCAAGCCGGAACCTTGCTCGACCTTTTTCGTCTGCAGACGCAACTGGCCACATGCTGCGTCGATGTCGTGACCCTTCTCCCGCCGCAGCGTCGCCGCACTCCCATGCGCGCGTAAGATCGACAAGAATTTTTCTTGCCGATCTTGCGATGGCCGCATCCACGGCAGGCCGCGGACGGTGTTGTACGGAATCAAATTCACTTTCGCTTTGACTCGACGGGCATGTCTCGCGAGAAGGCGTGCTTGCTCATCTGAATCGTTCACGCCTTCGATCAAAATGTATTCGAAAGTGAGATGCTGCTTCTTGCGTGACGCATAGTAGTCGCAGGCTGAAAGCAATGTCTCGATGTTGTAACGGCGGTTGATCGGCATGATCTGATTACGCACTTGGTCGCTCGCCCCGTGCAGCGACACGGCGAGACGAATTTGTAAGGATTCCTCTGCGAGCGTGCGAATTTGCGGTGCAAGCCCGCTCGTGGAGACAGTGATGTGGCGCGCACCGATACTCAGTCCCCGTCGCGCGTTGATGATCCGAATCGCGCGCATTACGTTGTCAAAGTTGGCGAGCGGTTCGCCCATTCCCATGAAAACGATATTGTCGATCTTGTCACCGGCTTCGCGCTCTATGGCGAGAATTTGATCAATGATTTCGTTAGGCCGCAGGTTCCGCGAAAAACCTTCCAGACCGCTCGCGCAAAATTTGCAGCCGTAGGCACAACCAACCTGCGTCGATACGCAGACCGTCCGCCGATCCGATCGCATTCCGTAAAGCGCTGGCGAGGCCGGAATCAAAACCGATTCGATCAAAGCTTCGTCGCTCAAACGAAAAAGAAATTTCCTCGTTGTGTCCTGCGCGCCGAGCACACGGACGACGTCGATCTTGCCGAAGGAAAATTGCTCCGCGAGTTGCAGGCGCAGCTTGCGCGGCAGGTCCGTCATTTCATCAAACGAAGCCGCGCGTTTTTTGTAAAGCCACTCTGCGATTTGCGTCGCGTGATAAACGGGTTCGCCAAGGGAGCGAACGCTCTCTTCCAGTTCATGCAACTGCACCGACTTGATGTCGACCTTGGCCCCCTTTTCCACGAAAGAGCTTTACCGAAACGGCGATGTTCTTCAAACCCGCTAATCGGCTGAATTCCGCTGGAGAATCGTCCAAACCTGGTTAGTTTTTGGGCGTGATGATCCGGCGTTTCGCTATCAGCATCGTTTTGCTTTCCGCCGTCAGCGTTTTAATCACGAGTTGCGCTTCATCCGATTCCGGAGTCGTAACTGAGCATGCTACGACGACGGTGCCAGGCGAAAAGGTGCCCGGCGAAGGCACCTTGACCCCAAACGCAACAAGCGGCGTTCCGAGCGCCGGCGTGGGGTGGTAATTCCTTTCGCTCGCCGGAAAATCCGCCTTGATCGTTTAGCGACGCCGAGAACTATCTGCGGCGATGCAAAGATTGCCCCCACCACTGACGATCGGTTGGCAAGCAGCGCGAGCCAATGCAGTGCCCGCGTTCATCATTCAGACAATCATGCTCGCGTTGCTCATCGGGTATTACGCAAGCCCGTACGTGACAGACGCTCTCAATCGATTCGCACAATACAAACGTGAACATGGCTTGGCCTTTGTGTTGCTCGCGTCGATCACGGCCGGTGCGCTTATTCCAGAGTTGTTTGTAATTTTGTTCTTCCAACGGGGTCGTCCGCACCGGGGCAATTTGCGCAATCTGCTTTTCACTATTCCGGTCTGGGGATTCGATGGTTCTCTTGTCGATCTTTTATATCGCAGCGAAGCAGTTTGGTTTGGCGATGTCGTTTCGCTGCCAGTAGTTGCCGCCAAAATTTGTGTCGATCAATTCGGCTACAATCCATTTTTCGCCGCGCCGTTTGGTGTTCTTACCTACGAGTGGAAAAACAGCGGCGTTTCGATGCGTCCAGTGCGCGAGTTGTTTACGCGGGAACATTACCGCGGCAAAATTATCCCGACGCTGGTCGCCACCTGGGCCGTCTGGATCCCATTGATGGCAATCATTTATTCGTTGCCGTTGGCGTTACAGTTCCCCTTATTCGGCCTCGCGCTTTCATTTTGGGTTCTGCTTTTGACCTACATGACAAATCGATTCGCTGGAAAAATCAAAGCCGACGAGCCACTGGCGCTGGCTGTCGCAGCAAAGAATTGAACCGCGGATCACACGAATTTAAACGGATTGGAATCATTTCATTCGCCAATCCGCGGTTCACTCGCCGTGAAAAAATGTAACGCCTCGTAAACACCGGCGCCATATTCCTTTTCGGCGACATACCCACCGGCTGCCCGCACGGCACCTTTCACTTTGTCGATCGCGTTTGTCGGGCATGATGGCATGCCGGCGACTTTTCCATCCAGCATCGAGATGTCATTGTGATGATCGCCGGCGGCAAAAATGTTTTCGCGCGAGATGTCGATTAAGCGCGCGAGCTCGGCCAGCGCTGCTCCCTTGTGGTAATCGGCATGACAAAAGCGCAAATAAAGGGTGTTGCGCTGATAGTGAAACTTCGGCTGTTGCCTGCGCGTCTGTTCGATGAACTCCGTTACGCGGTCCATTTCCTCTTCACTTTGCGCGATCAGGCCTGCCGGGCCTTCCGGCTCATAAATGACGCGCGCCTGCGTTTTTTGATTTACAAAGTCGATCACTTCTACCAGGACCGATGAGGCAGCGCTAAAAAGCTCGCGGTGATCGCGCGCGCAGCGTTCGTTCCAATCCCCAAAGGGTTCCCATGCGCCCCCGTTCCTGGAAGGACGAAATACGTCACGCTCGCTCGTTAGAATAAAATCCGGGCGAAACGGAACGGCGAAATCGGCGAGACCGGATTCGAGCAAATCGACCGAACGGCCGGTGTTGATGACCCAGACCGCGCCAGCCATTTGCAATTCGCGAATCCGCTCCATGCATTGTCGATCCAGCACCGGTCCGCCCGTACGCGCGACGAGCGTACCGTCGAAATCAGTGCTAAGGAGTTTGATTTCCGCAGGCATGGACGAATAGGTCAGCAAGGGTAAGAATAAGAGGAAGAAGAACAGTAGGAGGTCAAGATCGACAATGAAGTCTGCGTACGAGCTGGCGATGGAGCGGCTAGAAAAGAATCAGCCGAGGGTTTTGTTGAGTAATGAACAGAAAGAGCAACTCGCAGAAATTGAGGTGACCTTCAAGGCGAAGATCGCAGAGAAGGAACTTTTCCTGAGAGATGAGATCCGCAAAGCGCAGAGCGCTGGTGAATTTGACGAAGTGGAAGCACTGGAGAAACAACTCACCTCGGAAATTCGCCGTCTACAGGAAGATTGCGAGCGGAAGAAAGAGAAGTTGCGCGCGAGTTTCGGAAAATAGCCCTCCTCGGCTGTTAAGCTAGACGCGCTTCCCAGTTCGCCACTGGATGGACTCGCTGCGGTGAGCCCATCGGTTCGGAGCGACGTGCGAGACGTATGTCTGCCATGCTTGATAGGCGAAGATGCGTGTCTTCCTAGGACGCCGATGACGCGGCGCGTTCCACTGCTACTGCGCGTTCGCCACGCCTTGGCAGATTCGGATCGAGAAATCCGAGCATGTGCGCGTGATTGATGACGCGAATACCTTCCTGCTTCTGCAGATCGGCAATGCTCCGGCGGAATCCTTCCATTTTGGTCCAATGGACTTTTGGTCGGAAATGATGCTCGGCGTGATAGCCATTGTAAAAGAAAAGCCAGTTATAGATTTTGCCGTAGCTGCTCACGCCCCATGCAATCGGTTTGTCGGGATTCGCGCCGTAGTGCCGGAAATAGCCGTTCAAATAACTGAAGCAGTGACCGAGATAAAAAAAAGGCAGGAAGTAGAAAATAACGTAGCGCCAGTTGAACAGAAACATGATGAAGAGCGTAGCGGCGAAAGCGGCCAATTCGATATTTCCCCATGTGAGATCGCCATTGTCGCGCTTGCGCAATTCTTTGCGAATCGCGCCAACATCATCGCGAAAGAAACTCAGAAAAACGTAGCCCCACGGATTTTCCGGTTCGCCGTGGTCGCCATGTTTGTAGATCGAGATCCAATCGACGGTTTGACCATTCTCGTCGGGTCGATCAGCATTGCCCTTGTGATGTTGCATGTGGACAGCATCGTAGTACGTCTGTGAGAAACAGCATGCGACCGATTGGACAATTCCAAAAAGTCGATTGAGCAGCGGAGAGCGAAAGAATGGATTGTGGATGAAGTTGTGTCCGATGCCGTTGATGTTCGCATTGATCATAAGCGAATAAATGAAACCGAGGATCAGCATCATCCATAGCGGGACGCGCGGATAAAGGAAGAAGAGCGCGAGAAAGTATGTGAGATGGAAGAGACTCGCGAGGGCAGGTATTGCGTCCAAACGTGTGTGCGCAAAAAGTCTTGAATCCGTTGTCGGACGTTCTACTCGGATGGTGTCGGACGCGATCATAGCGGAGATGAAACTCTCGGGGAAGTACCTTGCTAAAGTTTACCCGATTGGCAAGCGCATGCCAGAAAGTTTGCCTCGAGCATATTCTTGGTTTGCCAATGTCGATCTTACGCGCCTAACTTAGCGCCCGCTCCCGATGTTCGCGCTTCAACCTGAGATGAAAGTCTTCAGCGGCTCGGCCAACCGCGACCTGGCCGAGCGCATCTGTAAGTACATCGGGACGCCGCTCGGCCGCGCCACGATCAGTTCGTTTCCCGATGGCGAAACCTACGTGAAGATCGAGGAGAACGTACGCGGTCGCGACGTGTTTCTCATTCAGCCGACCTCGCCGCCGACGAATCAACACCTGATGGAGTTGCTCATCATGGTTGACGCAGCACGCCGCGCAAGCGCAGATCGCATCACGGCGGTGATTCCATTTTTCGGTTACGCGCGGCAGGACCGCAAGGATCAACCACGTGTGCCGATCACCGCGAAGCTGGTTGCAAATCTTCTTCACGCATCGGGAGTCCATCGCGTTCTTACAATGGATCTACACGCACAGCAGGTGCAGGGATTTTTCGATATTCCGGTGGACCATCTCTATTCCATGCCCGTTTTAATAAAATATCTCCGCAAGCGCCTAACGAGGAAAACGGTGGTTGTGTCGCCGGATGTTGGAGGATTGAAAATGGCTTCAGCGTATGCGCACGCCCTCGGCGCGAGCCTCGCCATCGTGGCAAAGCAACGGAAGAGCGCGACCGAGACGGAAGCGCTTTACATCATCGGCGAGGTGAAAGATTCTGACGTGTTGCTCGTTGACGACCTCACCGAGACCGCCGGCACGCTCACCTCTGCCGCCGAGACGTTGAAGGCACATGGCGCACTCGATATTTATGCGGCCGTATCGCACGCCGTGTTGGTCGATGTCGCAATTCCGCGATTGCAAAAATCGAAAATTAAGGAATTAGTAACGACCAACAGCACGCCGGTGCGTACGATCGAGGATTTTTCGATCAACGTGCAATGTGTCTCCGAGTTGCTCGGAGAAGGCATGAAACGGATTCACAACGACGAATCGGTTTCCTCGCTGTTCAAAATCGAGAACGAAGCTAATGGCGAAACAGGTTAAACTTAAAGCAGAACGCCGCACCGGGATCGGCAGATCGGCGGCGCGCAAACTCAAAGCGCGCGGCGTGATTCCGGCGATTATTTATGGCGGCAGAGACAAACCGCAACCGTTACAGGTCTCAGCTCGCGACGTCAATGCAATGCTAAGCCACGCGTCCGGCGAAAACATTTTGGTCGAGCTTGAGATAGACGGCGAGGAACCAAACCGCAGCGCTCTCGTGCAGGAGATTCAACATTCGCCCGTGGGCGGGGATATCTTACATATCGATTTTCACGCCGTCTCGATGGACGAAAAAATTTATGCGGAAGTTCCGCTGGAAGCAGTCGGCACCGCCAATGGCGTCAAAAATTTTGGCGGACTACTCGAGCAAAGTTTGCGCACGCTGGCGGTGGAATGTTTGCCGCGCGACTTGCCCGACCGGATTACGGTCGACGTTTCGAACCTGAACATCGGCAACGCGATCCACGTCCGCGACATTCAGATGCCGAATGGAGTCACGCCCAAAGCGCAGCTCGATCTCACAGCGTTTTCGGTTCTCGCCCCGGTGGTGGAAGAAGAACCATTGCCAGTCGCGGCGGAAGACGCAGCTGCCGGACCGGAAGTGATCACGGAGAAAAAACCGGAAGGCGAAGCCGCCGCGGCGGCAACGCCGGTGCCGGCGGCGAAGGAAAAAGAGCAGAAGAAGTAATTTGCAATCCCGCATCCGCCTGGTCGCCGGCCTCGGAAATCCTGGGCCGGAATATGTTGAGACGCGGCATAATATCGGCTTCGCGGTCGTCGATTTTCTCGCGGCAAAGTTTGGATCGACATGGGAAAGATCGACAAAGTGGGAGGCGGTTACCGCGAAATGCGGCGATGCGCTTTTAGTGAAACCAATGAGCTTCATGAATCGCAGCGGGCATCCTCTTTTTGCCGTCGCGCAGTTTTATAAGATTACTCCGCAGCAAATTCTCCTTGTCATGGATGATCTAGCGTTGCCGCTCGGGCGCATTCGCATCCGTCCCGATGGTGGAACGGGTGGACACAACGGCCTTGAATCGATCATCGTCCAGTTTAGAACCGAAGAAATTCCGCGGCTGCGCGTCGGGATCGGCGCGGCGCCTCGCGACGGAGGAATCGATTACGTCCTCGGCCGGTTTTTTGAAGAAGAAAAGCCCCTCGTAAGGTCGACAATTGAGCGGTCGACGAAAGCGGTCAAATGCGCAATTGACAATGGATTGGTTTCCGCGATGAACAGTTTCAACAAATCTGAACAATCATGAAGAACCGTTACGAAGCGTTGCTCGTGCTCAACACGCGAGGCAAGGAGGACAGCATGCATGGCATAGTCGAGCGACTCGAGTCCGAGTTCCAAAAGGAAGGTGCTGAGATCGAGCAGGTGCAAAAGATGGATAAACGCCAGTTTTCATATGTAGCCGGCCCGCTCGACTCCGGGTTTTACGTCAATTTTGTTTTCCACGCTGATCCGCAGCTGATCGCCAAACTGCGCGCAAAGTTTAAGCTCGATCCGGAAGTTTACCGCCAACATTACCAGCGCCTGCGCGAAAAAACGGAAGAGCAAGCACCGAAAAAGTTGGCGAAAGCAAAGTAAATTCGTTAGAACGGCCAAATGGCGAGTTTTAATAAAGTTATTTTGCTTGGGAATCTCACCCGCGATCCGGAGGTGCGGTACACGCCGAAGGGAAGCGCGGTTTGCGATCTTGGCCTTGCAGTCAATCGTGTTTACACACTGGACAACGGCGAGAAACGCGAAGAGGTCACGTACGTTGATGTCACACTGTGGTCGCGCCTTGCTGAAATTGCCGGGGAGTATCTGAAAAAGGGCCGGCCGGTCTTCATCGAAGGCCGTCTGCAACTCGATACTTGGGACGACAAACAAAGCGGACAAAAGCGAAGCAAACTCCGCGTCATCGGAGAAAGCATGCAACTGCTTGGTAGCCGCCCAAGCGGCGGCGGGGCACCCGACGTCGAGGGGGGAGATCGACAATCACGCGGCGGAAAGCCGAGCGCGCCACCACCGAAAGAAGCTGCTCCAGCCCAACCGGACGAGGACGAGATTCCATTTTAGTGCCGCAAGCCTCTGGGGGCGCGTTCTAAATCGCAAGCTAGGTGGCTTGCACCACTCTATCGATGAACGCGACTGAAGCTTGCATCGCGCTCAACATGCTACCGACTGTCGGGCCGGTGCGACTGCGCAAACTGCTCGAGGTTTTTCACGAGCCGCAGCAAGTTCTTGCGGCCAAACGCGATCAGATTCGCAAGGTCGAAGGAATCGGCCACGACGTTGCTGATCAAATTTCGAGCTGGGAATCGATTGTCGATCTTGCGGCGGAGTTGAAGCGCATTCGCGAATTCGGTGCAGCCGTCATTATGCAGGAGTCGCCATCCTATCCGAAGGCGCTGCGCGAGATTCATGCGCCGCCTATCGTGCTTTACGTCTGGGGCGAACTGCAAGATCGAGATCATCACGCCATCGGCATCATCGGCGCGCGACGCACGACGCATTACGGAATGGAGTCGGCCAAGAAACTCGCCTATCAAATTGCGTACGCAGGATTAACCGTCATCAGTGGTTTGGCTCGGGGTATAGACACTGCCGGACATCAAGGTGCGCTCGCGGCAAAAGGTCGCACGATCGCGGTGATCGGCTCAGGGTTGTCGAAGTTATACCCGCCGGAAAACCAGGCGCTGGCCGACAAAATCCGCAACGGAAACGGTGCGATCGTGTCTGAGTTCTCGATGGAAATTGAACCGGATCGGCAAACTTTCCCGATGCGTAATCGCATCATCAGCGGTTGGAGTCACGGCGTACTAGTGGTCGAAGCTGGCTTGAATAGCGGCGCGCTGATCACGGCATCGCAGGCGCTTGAGCAAGGCCGTTCGGTTTATGCCGTGCCTGGTCACATCAACGCGCCGAGTGCCATGGGGTCGAATCGGCTCATCCAACAGGGAGCGAAATTAGTCATGAGCGCCAGCGATATTCTCGATGACCTCCAAATTCTTTTGCCAGAAACAAAACCGTCGCCGGAAGCGGCCGCGCGGCCGCTTCCGCCCCTCAGCGATGATGAGCGCCGCGTCTTCGACGCGATTGATTCCTCGGAAACACCCATCGACCGGATCGCGGCTAAATCCGATTTGCCAAGCGCGACGGTCTCTTCTACGCTCCTGCGCCTCGAACTGAAGCATCTCGTCAAGCAGTTGCCCGGCAAATACTTCGTAAAATTAGGCTGACAAAGCCCTGCCAGCACGGCGATTTGCCAATTAGGTCGCTCAGCTTAAGCTTCCCGCCCTTAGCCTGCGGCACGCGGATCGCTGTTGCTCGCCCGCAACGTGCTACGTTAAATCCACACCCGTCCATGTCCAAAACGCTCGTCATCGCCGAAAAGCCAAGCGTGGCCACCGACCTCGCGCGGGTTCTTGGCGTCAAGAAAACAGCAGACCACTTCGAAGACGATCGCTACGTCATTTCGTCGGCCGTGGGGCATTTGGTGGAACTTTGCCTGCCGAGCGAGTTGGACGTAAAACGCGGGAAATGGAGCTTTGCGAATTTACCGATCATTCCGGATGAATTTTCGCTGAAGCCAAAGGAGAAAACCGAAGATCGACTGAAGATGCTCCTGCGTTTGGCAAAGCGGAGCGACGTAAGCGATTTGATCAATGCCTGCGACGCCGGCCGCGAGGGCGAGTTGATCTTTAAGAACATTGTGAAATATGGCGGCCTCAACAAGCCGATCCGCCGCCTCTGGCTGCAATCGATGACGCGTGAATCGATTCGCGAAGCGTTCGAGTATTTGCGCCGCGATGAAGAAATGGTTCCGCTGGCGAAGGCGGCGGTTTGTCGATCCGAGAGCGACTGGCTCGTCGGCATCAACGGCACCCGCGCCATGACCGCGTTCAACAACAAGACCGGCGGCTTCCAACTGACGCCGGTCGGTCGTGTGCAAACTCCCACGCTCGCCATCCTGGCTGAGCGCGAGGAAAAGATTCACGCCTTCAAATCGCGAAAGTATTTCGAAGTCTTTGGCGATTTCGAAGTCGCTGCCGGAAATTATCGCGGCCGCTGGTTTCGTGAAGATTTCACCAAGAACAGCGACGAAGACGCGCGGGCTGAACGGATTTGGGAAGCAGCGCAAGCGGAAGAAATCAAGGCTCGCTGCCTCGGCAAGATCGGGATCGCGACCGAAGAGCGCAAGCCGACCACGCAAGTGTCACCGTTGCTCTATGATCTCACCAGTTTACAGCGCGACGCGAACGGCCGCGGATTCAGCGCGAAGCGAACATTGCAAATCGCACAGCAGCTTTACGAGAAGTTCAAAGTCATCACCTATCCGCGGACTGATTCGCGCTACCTTCCGCAGGATTATTTCGCGACCGTAAGATCGACATTGGGCAAGATCGACAATGCGCATGCGCGTAAAGTTTTGGAAAGCAATTGGCTGAAGCCCTCAAAACGAATTTTCAACAACGCCAAGATTTCCGATCACTTTGCGATTGTTCCAACCGGCGTCGCCCCGCACGGCCTCGATGAAGTGCAGCAAAAGATTTACGACATGATCGTGCGCCGCTTTATAGCGGTCTTTTTTCCGGCGGCGCAGTTTGAAGTCACGACGCGAATTACGCGGGTCGAGAAAGACGCGTTCAAGACCGAGGGCAAAATTATCAAGGATCCGGGCTGGCTGGCGGTTAACGGTCGCGAAGCTGCGGCTGCGAGCGCGGAAGGCGGCGAAGCACTGGTCTCCATTTCGCCTAACGAGTCGGCCAAAGTTGTCGATCTTGAAATTAAAGAGAGCGAGACGAGACCGCCAGCGCGTTTCAATGAAGCGACGCTTCTCTCCGCCATGGAAGGCGCGGGCAAGCTGGTGGAAGACGAAGAGCTGCGCGAAGCGATGCGCGAAAAAGGTCTCGGCACGCCGGCGACGCGGGCCGCGATCATCGAGGGTTTGATTGCACAAGATTATGTTATTCGACAAGGGCGCGAACTGATTGCGACCGCGAAAGGCATGGCGCTCATCATATTGTTGCGCGGCATTGGTGTGTCGGAGCTTTGCTCGCCCGAAATGACCGGAGAATGGGAGTACAAGCTCAAGCGCATGGCCAAAGGCCACATGCAGGCCAACGAGTTCATGAAGGGAATCAAGGAGTTCACGCGTGAGATTGTGGAGAAAGCGAAGAATTTCAAAGGCGAGAGTGTGGGGGGGAATTTCGAAACGCTGGATGTGAAATGCCCGAAGTGCGGCAAGGGACCGTTCGATGAGGATTACCGCACGTTTAAATGTCGATCTTGCGGGCTGATCGTTTGGAAGACGATGGCGGGACGATTGTTCGAGCGAGAAGAGGTCGCGAAATTGCTGACCGAGAAACAGGTCGGTCCGCTGGAAGGATTTCGCAGCAAGATGGGTCGTAAGTTCAACGCGATCGTGAAATTGAACGGCGATTTTAAACAGGAGTTTGATTTCGGTGAAGGCGCGCATGATGCACCCGTCACGATCGACAAGGAAAAACATGAGGCACTCGGACTATGTCCCGTTTGCCAGAAGGGACGGGTGTACGTTCTCGATCGCGCGTATGCGTGCGAAAATGCAGTGGCAACTCCGAAGACTTGCAGTTTCCGTATCAGCAAAACGATTTTGCATCGCGAGATCCCGAAGGAACAAGTGCACAAGCTCCTGGTCTCCGGCAAAACCGATCTCCTCCCGAAATTTATCTCGAAAAAAGGGCGTCCGTTCTCAGCTCGTTTGAAACTCGAGAATGGCAAAGTCGGTTTCGAATTCGCCGAAAGAACGCCGCGCTCAAAAAAATCGCATGCGAAACCAGTGACGACCGCAGCGTGATTCGGCCGCGTCGGCGTTGGCGTGTTCCTCGTGATGAACTAGGAAAGAAGAAAGTCGAAAGGAAGCTTCGTGGTGCCGCGGCTTTCGAAATTTAGCGCGTTTTTACTCGTTCGACCCAATATTGTTATTCTTGCTTCGGAGTCGATCTTCGAGTCGAGCCGGGTTCCATCACGTCCTCTTCGGTTGAATGCCGCGAACTCTTGCCATGCTCTCACGGAGTCCCGCTGGTTTCGACGCCTGCCTGAGACGAGACTCCATAGCAGGAATAGACGTTGTTGATCCAGCCGGAGCTGGCGTATTCGTTGATCCGCCATATTCAAACGCTGGGGCATCGTATATTCTCTCGCGATCATTCCGCACAGTTAGAACGTTCGGTTCCGTCGCAGCACCTCACGGCGCAAGCGCGGACATCGCAAGATGGACATCGTAAGCACTCGCTTGCGCGAGGGCGTTGGCAGCTTGATCCAGACGACCTGCCTTTGTCTCCAATTCGCTGAGCAATTGCCAACTTTCTGCGCGATACCACTGCGTTTGCAAACATTCGAGCAATTCATTGATCGCCGCCGGAACGGCCCCGGTTTCGCTCAAGACCTCGATATAACGTTTTTCGATGTCCCAATTGGGCGGGACGGTGTGTGCGGCCAGTCGGAAGCGGATTAGATCGACGTGTCCACTTTCTTTGTTTTCGAGTAAAGCGAGGAGTTCGTGCGCCTGAGCATCGACCAACGGCATTTTCGTTGCGCGAGTGAGAAGTTGACGCGCCAATTTGAAATCATTTTGCTTCAGCGCAACCAGCCCAAGATTGATCACCGCGAATGGCTGATCCGGTTTTTTTTGCAAGGCAGCATGCAAATGCACCGTCGCATCTTGTAGTTTTCCCTCGGCCAATTCGACACCAGCGAGATTAGTGAGCATCCGCGCGGAGTCGCCGCCGCTCGCGATCGTTCGCTCAAAGAATATTCGCGCGTTCTTCCAATCGAAAGTGCGAACCAACGTACGCGTCCCGAGAAACAGGACCCAGATCGCGAATACAAATGCGGCCGCGATTCTGATTGTCGATCTTCGCCAACCTTGTTGAAAGACGCTCGGCGCCTCGGTCAATGCCGCCAAAAAAAGAAACGCGCTCGACAAGTAAATCCAATGCTCGGCGACAGACGCATTTAAAATCACGATCCCGCTGACCGGCAGATAGGATATCAAGGCAAATAACAACGCCGTGAACGCGGCGGGATTGCGCCGCCGCGTCCGCAGCAGCCAGTAAATTAAGGCTGCAATCAGCAGAATACCGAGGAGCGTTTGTAGCTCTCGCCAGGCTGCAGCGTTGAGGCTCGCCCTATTGAAGCCGCTGGGGTGCGTCTCCACATCGCGGTCCATGTGCAAGTTGAGCGGAAACAGAATTAATCCTGCATATTCAGCGACAGCCCGAGCGACGAGAATCGGCCTAACAAGTGCCGGCGCAGGCGGGCTGAGCGCCGGCGGTGGAAAATGCTCCGCGCCCGCCCGTAAGCTAAAGTAAATCGCGCAAACGAATCCGGTGACGGCAAACGCGTTCCACATATCGACCCAATTCTTTTTCAACGCGAAAAAGACGATTGCGATTCCCAGAAAGAGCAGCCCTGTTTCTTTGCTCAACGCGCTCAGAAGAAGCGCGACACCTGCGCCAATTAAAAAGAGGAATTTGCCCCTGCTGACCGCACGCCGGCTGCGAAAAATCAAACAGAGACCGGCAAAACCGAAGGCGGCGGCGAGTGAATCGGCACGTCCAGAGACATAAACCACAGCTGCGCTTTGGACGGGATGAATCGCCCAAACCAACGTCCCGACCATGGCGATCAGGCGACGCGTTCGCAGTTCGAATCCAAATATGCTCAGAAATTCTTCCGCAAAAAATAGAAACGCGATCGCGGCAGCGGCATGCCAAAGGATGCTGACCAGGTGATAAGGTCCGGGCCGGAACGCGAATGCGGCGTAATCAATTGTGTATGTGAGTCGCTGAACTGGCCGATAGAAATTCGAAGCAGTTGCATCGACAAATAGAAAATGATTGAAGCCTTCTGGAATCAGGCGCCAGCTGCGAAGGAGCGGATCACGCAGGATCAGAGCGGTGTCGTCCCAAACGAACCCATCGCGCAGAGCGGGTGCGTAGCAGACAAGCACTGCGGCGAAGATAATCAGAACAGCAACAAATTTTTTCACGACGGAAGCGAGAGAATCAATAAGGTGCCCGTCTCAATTTGAAAATGTATATGTCGATCTTACGCGGACTTTTCTGCGGCGCGCTCGTCTTTCTGGTCAGCAACACGCGTGCCGATGGTGTGCCGAGCGATTGCACGCAGCTCATCCTCGGCCTCGCGCCCGATTGGAATTCGATGCACGGAAAGCTTCAACTGTTTGAACGACGGCCCAGCGGCAATTGGACGCTGATTACCGCCCCATTTCCGGCGTTGTTTGGCAAGAACGGTCTCGCTTGGGGCACCGGCGTGGCCGGTGGAAACGAGCCCGGGTTACGAAAAAGGGAGCGCGACGGTCGCGCACCGGCAGGCGTTTTCAGAACCGGCGAGGTTTTTGGTTACGATGCTAATTTGCCAGCCGGAGGCGATTACCCTTATCATCAGGTAACCGAAGCCGATGTGTGGAGCGACGATCCGCGTTCGCCGAATTACAATCGGCACGTGGTGATCGATCCGAGAAATCCGCCGGACAATTACAGCCATGAAAAAATGCGCTCCGGCGATTTTGCCTATCGTTGGCTCATCGAGATCCGGCACAACGCCGATCCACCGATAGCGGGTGCGGGCAGCGCGATTTTTTTTCACATCCGTCGCGGCGTGAATCATCCGACCACCGGTTGCACGACGATGGCAGAATCTGATCTCGTGAAAATTGTGACCTGGCTACGCGCGGCGCGGCATCCGTGCTACGTGCTTTTGCCAACAGCCGAATATGAAAAGAAATGGCGAGCCTGGGACTTGCCGTCGCCGGAAAAATCGGGACCGCCTTGATAAATCGTCAGACCCTCGTTGAATTCTCGCCGCATTTGGGCTAGTGGTTAGGCAATATCTCATGCGAAAACGGCCAAATCCTGATTCAGAACCTAACATTCGCCGCATCGACACCAAGGCGCGCGCGAAGAAACAAACACACGGTTTCCAAGTTCATTTTCTTCGCGGCAAGACCGCGGTCACAAAAATGTTTAGCGATTCCGTTTACGGCGGAAAAGAAGCGGCGCGGCGCGGCGCGCGAAATTTTAAGCGTAGGGCAATCGGCCGCGTGGGCAAATCGCGGTCGAGATCGGCATCTCGGCGAAAGCGCCGCCGCTAAGGCTTACTTTCGCGATACGCTTTCCAACACTCGGCAAAGCCTGGCGCGAAATCTTCCGGGCGCCCTGCCAGCCAGTCGCTCACGAGAGCAACCGGAAAGAAATCTCCGTGCTCGATCTCGCTTCGGTTGAATTGAAGCGCACCAGTGTGCTGACCCCGATACAACCAGATAAATTCGTGCCCGGTGCGCTCTGACGCCGGCAATTTTAAAACTTTCTCCAACGCGATATCGATCTCAAGTTCCTCCTTTAGCTCTCGCCTCGCCGCCTCATCATATTCTTCGCCTGCGTCGACGTGGCCCGCCGCGCTCGAGTCCCATAAAAGAGGATGTCGATCTTTACGGCGCGAGCGTTTTTGCAAAAAAACTTCGCCAGCGTCGTTGAAAATGAGGATGTGTACGGCACGATGCCACAAGTTATTCCCATGCACTTCGGTCCGAGAAGCGCTGCCCAAGACTCGGTCGCTTTGATCCACAACGGGAAACCTCTCCATTTGGTGGGAGGGGTCCGCTGAAACCGGTAACGGCGCGATAAAATTCGTCAGTCCGATCCATTGTTGCAGCGATAAATTTTCGGCGCGGGCTGCTGGATTGAAACCGAGCGTCTTGGCCGCATCATTCCAACATGGAAGCTCCTGACGTAGCAGTTTGCCCAATTGTTTGCGGCGTTGGGAAAAACCCCGCCGAACCAGCTTTGGGAGCACACCATAATCGCACTCCGGCAGTTCGAATGGATCACGCGGCGCGACTCGCAGGACTGCGGAATCAACCGCGGGCTGCGGAAAAAAAACAGTCGCGCGAACGGTGCGTAGATATTTGACTCGATAATGCAGCTGCACTTGCAACGTGAGTGCGCCATAATCACTGGTCGATGGTGAAGCCGAAAAACGTCGTGCCATTTCCTTTTGTAACATCAACACCCACAAGGAAATAGGACTTGGAAACTGAATAAATTTTAAGACCAATTGGCTGGAAATGTAGTAAGGAAAATTTCCCACCAACTTTACGTTGCGGTGCGCGAAAAGCTTTTGCGTATTGAATTTGAGCGCATCGGCCTGCAGCACTTCGACTTGGCGATCATGAAATTTTCCTCGTAAAAAATTTGCTAGGCGCGCATCTTTTTCGATTGCCAAAACGTGCGCGCCACTGTCGAGCAGAAACTCTGTTAGCGCGCCTAAACCGGGTCCAATTTCAACGACGTAATCACCGGGCGTGATCTCCGCTTGCCGCACAATCCAGCACGCGAGATTGCGATCGTGTAGAAAATTTTGACCGAGGGTTTTTACCGGCGAGACCCGGATCTTGCGCAGCGTCTCGTTGATCTCGGATAACCTCATGCAAAGATCGACAATCGCCGCTCGTCCATGGGAAAAATGAGCAATTTCTTCACAAAAAGATGTGAACAAAATGCTTCGCTAGGCCAAATTTATTCACAAGTTATTGAAAGGCCCTGGCGCGCTTGCGGCAAACGGTCATTTTTTATGCTTGCGTCTGGATTTGCCCCGCTCCGGGGCTGGCAAACTGGGTTGAGCTCGTTTCCTGCGAGAGGCGAGATAAGTTCGACGCGCTTCTTTCAGGGAGACGCCTTCTAGAAAAAAGACGGTCGCGGCACGGCCAATTGCATAGGTGCCAGCGCCCGCAACCATTCCGCAAATAACGTTGCCCCAGCCGGGCAGAAACTTCAGCAGCGCACGGGCGCCTTCTCGAAACAGCATGCCGGCGCTGACGTTTGCACCGATCGCTCCCATAAACTCAGTAGCCGCACGCAAACTTCGTTCGCGTCCGCTCAAATACATAATCCCGGAGACCATCACCAATTGCAGCGTCGTGAGGATCGGCAGATCGGCCAAAGGAATCGGCTGGGCGCCGATTGCCGCGCAAACCGCACTCGTCGATTTGACCAAAAGCTGCGCGATCTCCCGTTGCGACTCGCGGTCGCCCGAAATTCGCGTCATCTCGATGCGCGCCTCGTTCGACAGTTCGCGGGTCAAAATCGACATCAAGAGTCGCGCCTGTTCGGGAAAATTTTCTACCGTATCGAAAGCAACAACTTCGGGCGGCTTGTCGTCGTGTTTTAAAGCTTCGGCCAGACGGTCTGCCAACCCCTGGTTTACGTCTTCCTTTTCCCGACTGCGCGTCGGTTTCGCCTTGCCAGCTGAAAACGAGATTCCGACGACCTTGGTCTTGGCTGCGCCGCTCCAGTCAAGACAGGCGATTAAGTTTACGATCTCGACCTTGCGGGCGCTTCGCGCGTCGTTGGCTTCATCGAGAAAAAGAATTATGTCCGCCGGTTGACGCTTCAATTCCTCTGACACTTCGTCCACGTCGCTCTCGCCGGCCCCGCGCGCGTCCAAAATGCAGATCGTCCCGCGGTCATCGACATTGAATTCCTGCCAACGAAACATGACCGCGGGTGTGCCCGACTCAGCCTTCCCGAAAAATGTGCTCACCAGTTCGGGTGCACTTTTCTTGATCGATCCCGCAAAGACGAAGCGGGGCGAGCGCTGTTGCAGGAAGAGTTGCTTTAGGGGCGTGAGCTCATTCAGGATCGGCTTTTGAATTGTAGCCGGCAGCTTGGAGAGAAGGCTTTCAAGCCGTTCGACGATGTGAAGGAGCACCGGCTGGTTCATTGCAGTTCAGATTCTAGATTTCAAATCGCAGATTTGCCAACTTCCAGCACAGCAACAACAGCAAGAAAATTGTCGATCTTGCGCTGAGGAGGAAGCGAATTGGCTTTCCATTCCAAAACTGAAACCATAAACCTCTTCTCATGGGTTTGAACACTGAAGCGCTCTCTCGTGCCGCAACCGAGGCGCGCGGTTTGTGCATGGACGCAGTGCAAGCGTCGCAATCCGGGCATCTCGGGCTCCCGCTCGGTTGCGCTGAAATGGGCGCGGTGCTCTACGGTTACGTACTCAAACATAACCCTGACCAGCCACGTTGGATTGGCCGCGATTACTTTGTGCTCTCTGCCGGGCATGGCAGCATGTTTCTTTACGCCTGGCTGCATATAAGCGGGTACGACTTGCCAATGTCGGAAATTAAACGGTTCCGCCAACTCCATTCAAAGACGCCGGGCCATCCGGAATTTGGCGAAACGCCCGGCGTGGAGTGCACGACCGGACCGCTCGGCCAAGGGGTTGGCAATTCGGTCGGGATCGCTGTGGCTATGAAGATGGCGGCGGGGCGTTTCAACACGGACGAACATAGGATTTTTGATCAACATGTGATTTGTCTGGCCGGCGATGGTTGCATGCAGGAAGGCGTTGCGTCGGAAGCGAGCGCGTTCGCGGGTCACTTTGGTCTCGATAATTTGATCCTCATTTACGATTCCAATGCCGTCACACTCGACGCGGCAGCGAAGGAGACGCAAAGCGAAGATACCGGTGCGCGATTCAAAGCGTACGGATTCGACGTTCAGGAGATCGATGGACAGGACATGCAACAATTTCTCGACGCACTGAATGTCGCAAAGGAGCGAGATAACGGAAAACCGCAGTTTATCATCGCGCACACTCTCATCGGCAAAGGCATTCCGGAAGTCGCCGGCACGCACAAAGCGCACGGCGAGGCCGGCGCGAAATATGTCGATGCCGCGCGCAAAGCACTGGGTTTGCCAGACGAGCATTATTTCGTCTCGGAGGAAACCAGGAAATATTTTGCCGAGCACAAAAAGAAGTTGCTCGCCGATTACGCTCGCTGGGAGCAAATTTACTCCGACTGGCGCAAGAAAAATCCCGACAGAGCGAGGACGCTCGACGAAGGGATCGAGCGAAACGTTCCCGTCAATCTTTTGTCCAAGATTCCGGAATTTCCGAAGGATGCGAAGCTGGCCACGCGCAAAGCCGGCAGCGAGGCGTTGCAGCCGATTGCACAGGCCATGCCGCTGCTTATCAGCGGCAGCGCGGATTTGCACGGATCGACATTGAACTACATCAAGGACGGCGAGGATTTCACGCGCAACAACCCGAAAGGCCGCAACATCCGCTTTGGGATCCGCGAGCATGGCATGTGCGCGATCCTCAACGGCATCTCGTATCACGGAATGTTCCGCGCATCTGGCGCGACGTTTCTGGTTTTCACGGACTATTGCCGCGCTTCCATTCGTCTGGCGGCATTATCGCGTTTGCCGAACATCTACATCTTCACACACGATTCCATCGGCGTGGGCGAAGATGGGCCCACCCACGAACCTGTCGAGACGGTGAGCTCCGTCCGCTTGATGCCGCAGATCGATGTCATTCGTCCTGCTGACCCCGAAGAAACGGCTGGCGCGTTTGTCACCGCCATTCAGCGAACCGATGGGCCGACTCTGCTCGCGCTCACGCGTCAGGTCGTGCCGATCTTGAACGATGTCGATGTAAAATTACGCCGCGAAGGAGTCGCGCGGGGCGGTTACGTGGCAAAGAAAGAAAAAGGCAAACTCGATCTTATCATCATGTCGTGCGGGAGCGAATTGCAGCATGCGATCGCTGCCGCGAACGAGCTTGGCGACAGCGTGCGCGTTGTCTCGATGCCGTGCTTCGAGCGTTTCGAACGGGAATCCGAAGAATATCGCGAGGAAGTTTTGCCCAAATCATGTCGCAAACGCGTCGCGATTGAAGCGGGTGTGCCGCACATTTGGTACCAATACGTTGGTCTTGACGGAAGAGTGATCGGCCTCCATCAGTTCGGCTTAAGCGCGCCCGGCGCAGAAGTGATGAAAGAGCGCGGAATCGACGCGAAGCACGTTGTCGATGCCGCGAAAGCGCTTTAGTCGAGCGACTGAATTCTGGGGAGCACAGGCTGCCAGCCTGTGCTCCCAGCGAACGGGCGCTAAAATGCTTCTTCCGGCTCGCTTACATTGCGCGCGCGATCTTCGAACCGGGTGAATTCCTTCAGGAATGTCAACGGGATCTCGCCCACCGGGCCGTTGCGCTGCTTGGCAATAATTAACTCGGCTTCGCCTGCCTTTTCGGCTCGCGCCTCTTCGTCCTCCTCGTAAATCTCCGGCCTAACGAGTAGGCCGACAAGATCGGCGTCCTGCTCGATCGAACCCGACTCACGCAGATCACTCAAGCGCGGTTTGCCACCGGAACGCTGCTCCGGTTGCCGGTTTAATTGTGCAACCACGATCACAGGAATCTTCAACTCTTTGGCCAGGCCCTTGAGCCCCGCGGAGATTTCTGAAATTTCCAACTGCCGATTATCCTGCGCGCGGCGAGATATCGATCTTAGCAATTGCAAATAATCGACGATGATCAGTTGCACATCCTGCTGCGCTTTGAGCCGGCGCGCCTTCGCCCGCAACTCGAGGATCGTCAGACTCGCGCTATCGTCGATGAAAATCTTGGCTTCGGCCAGTTTCGACGCCGCAGCGGTCAGGCTCGGGAAATCGCGCTCGCCCAAAAAACCGTCGCGTACTCTTTGCAAATTCACTCGTGCCCGCGAACAAAGCAGACGCTGCACAAGCTGCTGACTGCTCATTTCCAAACTGAACACACCGACCGGAAGTTTTTCGTTAATCGCGACGTGCTCGGTAATATTCATGGCGAGCGCCGTCTTGCCCATGCTTGGGCGCGCCGCGATGACGATCATCTCCGAGGAATGCATTCCGCTGGTCATCCGATCGAATTCGGCGAAGCCGGTCGAGATGCCGGTGATTCCTCCTTTGCGCTCGTAAAGCTTCTCGATTGACTCGATCGCTTCCATCACCTGGTCCTTCATTGAGAGCATCTGACCTTTGAAGCGGTTCTCGCCCACCGCGAAAATAGTTTGCTCCACTTCGTCGAGGAGGTTGCTTACTTCGCCCTGCTCCTCGTAGGCCCGGCGCACACTCTCGGTCCCCGCGGTTATAATCTGGCGCAAAATGTACTTATCGTGTACAATGTCGATGTAATAGCCAACGTTGGCGGCGGTTGGCACGAAGGTGAAAAGGCTGGTGACGAACGCAGCGCCGCCTACACTCTCAAGCAAATTCCGATCGCGTAATACTTGCGTGAAGGTGATTAAGTCGATCGCCTCTCCGGCATTCCAAAGATCGACAAGGACGTTGTAGATGGTCTGGTGCGCCGGGACGTAAAAATATTCGTCGTTAATTTTCTCGACGCATTCCGCGATGGCGTCGCGCGGCGAGATCAGCATCGAACCAAGCACGCCTTGCTCCGCTTCAACGCTGTGCGGCGGCGTGCGGTGAATATCCTGCGCAGAACCTGTTGGCGACGTGGGAAAAACTTTCCCTTCGTTCCGCGCCGCCGAACCTCGGCCAGCGCCATTTCCCGCTGTCTTACGAGGCTTCCCACCAGTCCATGAGGACGATGGCTGAGTCGCCATTTATTTGGTTTCTCTTTTCTTCCTGAAAAACGAGCGATGCTTTTTCTCCGGCTGTTCGGCGGCTTCTTTCGGTTCGGCCCCGCGCTCACGGGGCGGTTCCTCCGCCGATTTCACCTGAAAAGAAAACTTCGCGGTTACATCGTGATGCAACTTGATCTCCACCTCGTGTTCGCCGGTGTCTTTGATTGGGCGGTCTAGCACAACTTTGTGCCGATCAATCTCTGGCCCGATTTCAGCTTTCAATCGATTCACAATATCCTGGCTAGTGATCGACCCAAATGCTTTTCCGGTTTCGCCAGTCGCGAGCGTGAATGTGACGCGCAATTTACCAATTCTGCGGCTGAGTTCTTCCGCGTCATTTAGTTCGCGCGCTTCACGCTCGGCGCGCTTCTTTTTCAAATTGTCGAGCTCACGCAGGCTTGCCGGTGTCACTTCGTAAGCTTTGCCCCGGGGCAAAAGATAATTGCGCGCGTAACCCCGGCGGACCTTCACCACGTCCGCTTCTGCGCCCAGCCCGGGCACGTTTTCGGTCAGAATGATTTGGGTTGAAGGCATTGAGGTAAGGTTCTTCCGAGCAAAAAATCTTTTGGGAGCGGAAGCGCGGTGACGAGTATAAAAGCGGAGCGAGCCGTGTCAACGCGAGATGCGAAATTCGCTCGGAAAAAGTGGTGTAAGCGTCTCGCTTGCACCTAGCCCCGCGCGCAAGCCGGAGGTTTGCGCTACATTTTCAGAGCATGCTGCGCCTCTTCACTGACATCTTTCGCGTACCAATCGTGGCGAGTCAGAGACAGATTGGTGTGGCCGGATGGATCTAGTTTAGCAAGCAATGTTTGGTAAACGGCAAGATGGCCCCGCCCAAATCCGTGCATCGAGCCCCCTAGATAAAGGCGCCAGACGCGATAGGTCATTTCATCAACGAAGGAGAGTGCTTGTTCATGATTGCGCTCGAGTCTACCGAGCCAATGTCGTAAGGTGAGAGCATAGTGCTCGCGCAGGTTTTCCACATCACGGATCTCAAAACCGGCTGATTCCGTGGCGCGCAGCATGATCGGCAACGGCGGAATATCGCCATCGGGAAAGACGTAGCGCTCGATGAACGAGCCGTTCCTGTTATCGGGTCGCGGCACGACTCCTTCACCAATGGCTTGATTAAGAAAAACACCGCGCGGTTTCAGCGCCCGATGGGCGACGTTGAAGTAATCCGGCAATCGCTCACGGCCCACGTGCTCGGCCATTCCGACGCTCACGATGGCGTCGTAAAGTTCGCTCCCGTTCGCGCCGATTTCGCGATAATCGCGAACGTCGATTTTCGCCTCCTTTGTCAATCCAGCTTCCGCAATCTTGGCGCGCCCCCATTCCACCTGTGATTCGCTTAACGTGATCCCATCGGCGCGCACGCCGAAATGTTTCGCCGCGTGAATAACGAGCGCGCCCCAGCCACAGCCAATATCGAGCAGGCGTTGGCCGGGACGAAGACGCAGTTTCCGGCAAAGATAATCGAGTTTGCGTGCTTGTGCCGCGTCGATGTCGTCTTCTTTCGACATGAAGTAGGCACAGGAGTAAACCATTCTGCGATCGAGCCAAAGTCGGTAAAAGTCGTTCGAAACATCGTAATGAAACGTGACCGCACGCCGATCGCGCTCGAGCGAGTGCGTCTTATCGCCGATTCGCGGCAGCAATTGCCTAGCGGCACGTCGCATTGCCGATTTTCCATTACGCGGCGGAAGCGCAACCAACAGTCCCCCTAGCTTTAGCTTTCTCTTCCAATCACCAAGGTGCTCGAGGAGGAAATCGCCAACCTCGAACGCGGCCTCAAAGTCGCCTTCGATATCAAAGTCGTTGTGCAAATACGCTTCGGCCAAACCAGCTTCAGTACCCGGGCAAGAACATTCGTCCGATAGCTTCGGAATCTTTCAGTGCGAGGATGGTGGAGCGCGGTCGCTCATCTGGCCACGTCGTACCGTCCCACAGCCGTAGACCGACTTTATCCAGCGAACAGCCCTCGAAAATTTCGCTCAGAACACGCCGGGTTCTCTCTTCGACTTTATTTTGGGAGGAACTTGCGCGCATCACGCGGGGGCGGAAGGGGCATGATTAAATCATGCCGAGCTTCATCCGCCCGGCTTCGCTGATCATGTTCTGGTTCCACGGCGGATCCCAGACAAGCTGGACATCGGCTTCGTCCACGCCGTCAATCGACAAAATTTTGCTCTGTGCGTCGTGCGCGATCGCCGGTCCCATTCCGCATCCCGGCGCAGTCAGCGTCATTTTCACCTCCACGCGTGTGCCGCCGTTGTCTTTTTCGATTAAACGACAATCGTAAACCAGGCCAAGATCGACAATGTTGACCGGAATTTCCGGATCAAAGCATTGACGAAGCTGATTCCAGACATCCTCTTCGGAAACTTTGCCGTTTGTCTGTATGGTTTTTTCTTTCGCGCCCGCTTTCAGCTTCTCGAGCCCGAGCGCGTCCAAATCTTTTTCGGAGATGCGCGACAACCCGTACGGGGTTGCGATCGTATAACTTCCGCCAAGCGTTTGCGTGATCACGCCTTGGGTACCTTTTTCGAGTGTAAATCTTCGGCCGCTCGGGATCTCAATCGCCTCACAGTCGCGGCTCAAGTTAAACTCAGTGTTCTCGTGCATCTCTGAAACTAAACTCCGCATCCGCAAGTGCAACCTTGGAAGACAGGCGCCCCCGCTTGTCAGGGCAAATGGGCCTCTCGCCCGTTTGCCTCGGATGAACCAAACGCGCCCACGACATGCGAGACGCATGTCTGGCATGAAAGCCGAGACGGCTTTCTTCCGGTGCTACAATTTCGGCGGATCTTCCAACAACTCGATCACGCGTTTGAGCAATCGCCCTGCGCCGCCGCCGTCGATGCTACGATGATCAAAACTCAATGTGATTTGCGCTTCCGTTTCCGGAACGAATTCCTTTTTCGTCTCGTCCCACGCCGGCACTTTTTTGCCAGCGCCAAGCCCGAGAATCATCGTTTGATCAGGCAGAGGAATCGGTGTGCCCCATTCCACCCCAAAGATTCCGAAATTTGAAACCGCTGCAATACCTCCAGTCTGCATCTCCGGCGAAATCCTGCGCTTCCTGCCGAGCTCAATGAACTCCTGATACTTCGCCATAAGATCGACAAGCGATGTTTTATCTGCTGCGCGAATGACCGGCACGATGATCCCGTCCTCAGCTTCAATTGCGACGCCGATATCGATAGAATCGCTTTGCACGACCCGATTGCCGATCAATTTCGCCGCGGCGGCCGGATTTTCCGAAAGCGCGAGAGCCAGCGCGCACACTGCGTAAAGCGCCGGCCCAGGTTTCGGATCGCGTGATTGTCGATCTTGCAGAAGCGGATCAAGATTCACGGACGCGCCGATTGTCGCGAGAGGCCGCGACCAGCTTCGACGCATCGCGTCGGCGACTCCAGCGCGAATCGCGGATGCCTCGCTTGTTTTCTCCGCGTTGATCTTGTGCAAAAAAATTTCGAGATCTTTGATCGTCACGCGATTTCCCGCGCCTGTTCCCATGATGCCGGCAAGATCGGCATTGGTTAATTGCAATTCCGCCATGCGTGCCCGGACGCGTGGGGAAAGAAATCCCGTGCCTTTGAGACTCACCGGAACTGGCAAACCTCCAGTGCGTGCACCATTGCCTTCGCGAGCTGCGGTTTTTTCCTGGCGCGCGTATGCAACTTCCTGATCGGCGCGTGCAGGAATTTCATCGGCCACTTCCTGTTCCAATTGCGCTGGCGGCATTTGCTTCGCGAACTTGGCGGCGTCGACTTCGCTCGCCTCCACATAACCCAAAACCGCACCGACTGGGTAAGTTTCCTTCACTTGCACGGTGATCTTTTCGATCTTGCCTTTGCACGGCGTGGTCACGCCCATGACCGCCTTGTTCGTTTCCACTTCAATAATCTCCTGGTCGACCATGACCTCATCGCCTGGCTTTACTTTGACATCAACGATTGTGGCTTCGGCGATCGATTCGCCGAGCTGCGGCATGATGATTGGAACTTGTGGCATAAAAATTATTCCCGAAGAAGTTTCCTCGCGCGCTCCGCGATCACCTTTGCGTTCGGCCGATGGGTTGACCAAAGATTCGGGTGATACGGGATCGGCGTATCCTTTGCGTTGATCCGCGCCGGCGCGGCATCGAGCAGATGAAATCCAGCGCTCGCAACGCGCGCAACCACTTCTGCCGTCACGCCACCCCACGGAAATGATTCACCGACCGCGAGCAATCGGCCCGTGCGCGCGACCGAGGCCAGCACCGTGTCGGTATCCACCGGCTTGACGGTGCGAAGATCGACAACCTCAATTTCAAATCCTTGCCGCGCGAGTTCAATCGCAGCCAGCAATGATTCCTGCGCCATCGCGCTGTAGCTCACGATGGTGAGATCGCGCCCCACACGTGCGATTCGCGCCTTGCCGACTGGTGTTCCGTCGTTCTCCAGTTTGTCCGCCTTGAGGTGGTAATAAAGATACTTGTGCTCGCAATAAACAACCGGGTCATCGATCGCGACTGCTTCGATCAGCATCGTGTAGGCGTCTTCCACCGTTGCCGGCGTCATGACGATCAGCCCCGGATAGTGCGCGTAAATCGACTCCATCGACTGGCTGTGAAAAGGCCCGCTCCCCTTCGTCCCACCTGATGGCAAGCGCACTGTGATCGGTACCGGGACATTCGTTCGCCAGTAATGCGTGCCAGCGTTGTTTAGAATTTGGTTCAGCGCAAGGCTGGAAAAATCCGCGAACTGCATCTCCACGATCGGCCGCATCCCATGTATGGCCGCGCCAATAGCCGTCCCGACGATCGCGTCCTCGCTGATCGGTGTGTTCAGGACGCGTCCCGGAAATTCCTTGGCAAGCCCCTTCGTCGCTTTAAATGCGCCGCCGAAGGTGCCGCCCACGTCCTGTCCATAAATGAAAACGCGCTCGTCATCGCGCAACAACTTCGCTTGCGCCTCGCGGATCGCTTCAAGATACGTGATGCTCATTCGGCGGGGTCGACCAGCTCACGCGTTGAAATCGCGCACCAGTTTTCGGTTCCCCCGTCGGGAGCCGGTTCTTTTTGCGCGGTTGTAATTGCTTCCTCCACTTTGGCCGCGGCCTCGTCTCGCCAGGACTGCAACGTTTCGCCATCGATGAGGTGAAGATCGACAATCACTTTCTCCGCCACCTTCAAACAATCGCGCGCGAACGGCTCGCGCTTGATTTCCTCGGTTACGTAACTCGCGTCATCATGTTCCCCATGACCGGAGAGACGCAAAACTTCCGCAACAACCAACTGTGGTGGACGACCGGCGCGCGCGCGCCGGACCGCTCCGCCAATCACATCCAAACATGTCCCCAAATCGGTGCCGTCGATGCGGTAGCCTTCGAAACCGTAGCCGACAGTGCGCTCAACCAAATCGGAGCAGGCAAATTCACGGTCGTTAGGCGTCGAGTAGGCATAATGGTTGTTCGTCGCCACGATCACCAGCGGAACCTGCTCGACAGCGGCGATGTTCATTCCCTCGTGAAACGCGCCAGCTTGCATTCCACCCTCGCCAATTGTTGTTAGACCCACAAAATTCTTCTCGCCGCGCCAACGTTTGGCCATTAACGCGCCGACTGCTACTGAAACCATCGCGCCCAGGTGACTAATCATTGCCAGCTGACCGTCGCGTGGGCGGCCGCGATGAATGTTGCCGTCGCGCCCACGCATCGGACCTTTCACCGAACCGAGATACGTCCGCGCAACATCGACCAGTGGTTCGCCGAAAGCTGACCGCCCCGCCTGGTCTCGAATGAGCGGCGCAAAGATGTCACCCTTTTGCAAAAACATTCCGCAGGCGACGCTAATCGCTTCCTGGCCTTTGCCGATGTAAACACCTCCGGTGATCTGGCCACCGCGATAAAGGCTGACCAGCTTTTCTTCAAGCGTGCGCGCCAGAAGCATCCAGCGGAAGGCTTCCAAAAATCGTTCGTGCGGCGCGGCCTTAGTGGTGGATTTTTTGCCTTTGTGTGGCGCGGCCTGAAGCATCGACCAATTCTAGCTAACATCGACAAGTGCGCGCAAAAAATTTTTCTGTCCTCGTTTCCGGGGAGCACAGGCTACTAGCCTGTCTTTTCGGCAGCTTGCCGAAAAGTTTCTATGACTGGAATGGTCAGGCGAAGCGATGATGTCGTGGGCAGACTGTCGACAACTGCAGCCTAGCAACCGGCGCTCCCAGATTATCGAGCAGCGAAGGTCGACTTTGGCTCGCCGTCTCCGTTTTCCGCCAACGCGAACTGCCGTTGCGAAGAAATTGTTGCGCTTGCCAGCGCGCTTTGTTCGCCAGCCGGCGGCGCGGTTAATTTCATGCCGACGAGTTTGCTCACGCCACGCTCTTCCATCGTCACCCCGTAAAGCACGTCGGCTTTCGCGATGGTGCGTTTGTTATGCGTGATGATGATGAATTGGCTTTGTGCAACGAACCTGTCCAGCACGCGAATGAAACGGTTGATGTTGCTCTCATCCAGCGGCGCGTCGATTTCATCCAGCACGCAGAACGGACTCGGCCGCACCATGTAAATAGCGAAAAGCAGCGCGACCGCGGTCATGGCGCGCTCGCCCCCGCTGAGCAAGGAAATGTTTTGCAGTTGTTTGCCCGGCGGCTTGGCAACGATATCGATTCCGCAGTTGAGCGGATCATTTTCATCCATCAACGACAAATCCGCGCGGCCACCACCGAACAACTCGGCGAACATTTCACGGAAGTTGACCCTAACTTGCCCAAAAGTTTCGGCGAACATCTTCCGGGTTGTTGAGTTGATTCGTGCGATCACGTCGAGCAATTCGCGGCGCGAATTTGTCAAATCGTTGTTTTGCGTTTCAAGAAACTTGTAACGCTCTTCGAGCTCGTCGTACTCGTGAACCGCATCGAGATTAACCGGGCCCATGTTGTCGAGCTGGCGCGTAAGGTCGACAATCAAGTTTTGAAGATCTTCGTCCCGAAAATCGCGGTGGATCGCGCTCTCCGAGCGCGATGCTAAATTCGACGCGGCTTCGCCGCCAATATTAACATCGCCCGCGGAGCGGTCGATCCACCTTTTCAACTGGACACGCAACGTTTTTTCGAAAGCCGACTGGTCAGTGCTGAATGCGCGCAAATCGAGCTGATAACGCCGTGAAATGTTCCCGGCCAGATTTTCGATCTGCATTTGCAACTGCGATTCACACACCTGCTGATGCCCGCGTTGATCTTGTGATTCGCTCAATGAATCGCGCAAATGGCGCAGCGCTGTTTCGTGCTCGCCGATGACAGAGACTCGAGCCGCGCGCGTCTTCGCGATGGCCGCCGCACTTGCATCGGCTTCGCGGCAGCGCTGCGTTTGTTCTTCGATTGCGGCTGACGATTCGGACGACTCGCTGGCTTGCGCCCCTAATTTATTTTCGTAACTCGAGATGTCGGTATGGCGCGTGGTGATTACTTCGGCCAGCTCGGCTACGCGCGCGGCCATCGCCTGCCGTTGCGTGAGTAAATTTTCCTGACGCTGGCGCTCGGTCGCAATCGCGAGCCGCAGTTCGTTCAGCTTCTCCGCCGTTTCCGACTCGCGCGCGATTGTCTCCTTTCCGGCAGTTTCCGCGGCCTTCTGCTCAGCTTGCTGCTTCGTAAACTCCAGGCCCACATCGTGCAATTCTCTTTGGAGGTGTGCGATGTATTCGGCGGCGGCGCCAATTTGTTGCTCCAAAGTTTCCCTTTCCGACTGGAGATTGTCGACCTTGCGCACCGCATCATTGCGTTCGCGCTCAAGCAGCGAAATCGTCCCGGCCGAGATCGAGTGAGCGAGATGAGCGGCCTGGTGACGCTCACGCGATTCGTTTAGATTTTTCGATGCGGCTTCAACCGCAGTCTTTGCTTCATCCCGCTTGCGCGCGAGCGCACCCCGCCGCTTCAGTAACGACGTTTCCTCTTTCTCGAGATTAGCGATTTCTGCTTTGCGCTCGAGTAACGAATCGGATTTTGCGGTGCCACTTCCGCCGAAGACAATTCCCTCCGCGGAAACAAATTCGCCCGCCAGGGTGGCCATGGCGAGCGTCGGGTCATCCTTTTTACATTCGAGAGCTTGTTCCAATTTCGAAAAGATGGCGACGCCCTGGAGCAGTTGTCGCACGAGTTCTTCGAGCGGTATCGGCACGGCGACTTTGTCGATTGCCCAGGCGACCGCGGTTTTTGGCAGCATGGTTCGCACGAAATGGGGGAGCGACGCGTGCGCTTGCGGAAGAAGAAGTGCAGCTTGTCCGAGCTTCTCCCGCGTCAGTCGGGCGATGATTTCGGCCGCAGCATCGCCGTTGCTCAAAATGATCGCGTGCAAGTTGCGGCCGAGAGCAGCTTCAATGGCGGCAATAAATTTTGAATCGACATCGAGCTGCGAAACAAGCGGGCTGACAATTGCTTCGCGGAAATGATCGCCTATCTGAGTCAGCACGGCTTGCGAGCCTTCCGCCAGACCGCGTCCTTTTTTATTGAGCTGACGCAGAACTTCGAGGCGTGATTTTTTCTCCGCGAGTGTGCACTCGAACTCGATCATGCTTTTTTCGCCCGCGGCCAGGAGCTTTTGTTGCTGATGTAAATTCTCTTCTGCGCTCTGGGTCCGGGCAAACAAGCTCTGTAACTGTTGTTGCTCGTTCGCCGTCACTGCGCGCGCGTTCGCGATTTCAACCGTGACTTCCTCGGTCGCTTCTCTTGCTTCGCTGATCTCAGACGCGAGTGCGTCGATTTGCGCATCGGTCGCCTGGTGCCGGGCAGTTAGGCCAGTTAGTTCGTCCTCGAGGGCTGAGATTTTGCCTTCCGACTTAGTCAACGCGATTCGCAATTCCTCAGCGCTTCTTTCGCGCGCGGTGCGTTGCACCCGCAACTGGGTCAACTCTTCGCTCAGTTTTTTCAGTTCAACTTCTCTTGCCTCAAGAACGTGCTCGCTTCTCTGGATAAGCGAATCGGTTTCCTGAATTTGCGTGGTCTGTTGGCTGCGCTTTGCCTCTGCCGAGGCAATCTCATTTTGCGCGCGCTCGATCAATTCCACTAATTCCTGCGCGCGTTTCTGATTGAATTCAATTCGGTTGCGATCCGCGGCGATCTGGTTCTGCAGACGCTGAACCTCGGTGCGCGCGTCCGCGATCTGGATGTCGATCTTGTCCAACGCACCACGTTCCTGCGAGATTTCCTTTTCGCCGCTGTCGATTTGTGCCCGTGTGTTTTGCTCGGACTCGGCGAGCCGTTTGATTTCGGCGCGACAAGCAGCGAGCGCTTGCTCGAGCGCATCGAGTTGTTTGCGCGAATAATGGGTATCGAGCACGCGCAGATCTGCGTGCAACGCCTGGTAGCGGCGCGCTTTGCCGGCCTGCCGTTGCAACGAACCGATTTGGCGTTTCACTTCTTTTATCACGTCGCCGATACGAAGAAGATTTGCTTCGGTGGCTTCGAGCTTTCGTAGCGCGTCCCGTTTTTGTGCTTTGTATTTGGTAATGCCGGCAGCCTCTTCAAAAACTGCGCGCCGATCTTCCGGGCGCGAACTGAGAAGCAAGTCGATCTTGCCTTGCTCCATCATCGAGTAAGCAGCGCGAGCCATGCCGGTGTCAGCAAAAAGGTTTTGGACGTCGCGCAAACGGCAGGGCGTTTTGTTAAGCAAATATTCTGAATTGCCGTCGCGATAAACCCGGCGCGTCACCCGCACTTCGTTCCAATCAACATTGAGCTCGGCTGCGCAATCCGTAAACGTGAGGGAAACTTCGGCAAAGCCAAGCGGCTTGCGCGAATCGGTCCCGTTGAAAATCACGTCAGCCATTTCACCGCCTCGCAGCGATTTGGCCGATTGCTCGCCCAACACCCAGCGAACGGCATCGAGCAAATTCGATTTCCCGCAACCGTTGGGGCCGACAATAGCGGTCACGCCTTCGTGAAAATTGAAAATGGCCTTGTCGGCGAACGATTTAAAGCCGAAGAGCTCGAGCGATTGTAAATGCATCAGGTGTCGATAAGTTCGGCTTTTGGAGCTGAATATAACCAGCCTCAAAACATGACAAGGTCAAATTGACACTAAATGCGGTGGGGCAGCAAAGCCCGACCGCAACATTTTGTGCTGGGCGAGCTTGGACAGCTTTTTCCAATCAAGCCTGCCAAGAAAACGCCGATCTGTTCGATTTCGTTGATTTCTGGAGGAAAAACTCCCTTCGCGGAAAAGGTTTTTTCGTTAAAGTGCGAACATGCGCGACAACTATCTCGAAGATTTTTATTCATTCCTGCGGTTTCCGAGTATTTCCACGGACGACCGTTATTCGGAAAACCTAAGCGAATGCGCGCAATGGCTGGTGACGAAACTGTCTGCAATTGGACTGGAGACGCAGCTCGTTTCCACGGCCGGGCATCCTGTTGTTTGGGCGCGCAACAAACCTCGACAAGGTCGCCGCACGGTTTTGATTTATGGGCACTATGATGTGCAGCCGCCGGACCCACTGGATCTTTGGGAATCGCCACCTTTTGAGCCGGTTTTGAAGGACGGATTCGTGTTCGCGCGCGGCGCAACGGACAACAAAGGCCAGATTCTTTCCCACATTCTCGGCGTCCAGGAGAAAATCGAGCAGGTGGGTGAACTGCCGGTGAATGTGCATTTCGTCATTGAAGGCGAGGAAGAAATCGGCAGTGGCAATCTCGGCAATTTTCTTCAGCAGAATCGCGACGCGCTCAAATGTGACGTGGTCGTTGTTTCGGATACAGGAATGATCGCGCGACTCACGCCAACTTTAAGTTACGGATTGCGTGGAGTCGCGGGGCTCGAAGTAAAGGTGACTGGCCCAAAAATGGATTTGCATTCTGGAATTTACGGCGGCGCAGTAGCGAATCCAGCCACAGCATTGGCGCAGCTACTCGCAACTTTGCATGACCGTGAGGGACATATCACAATCGAAGGATTTTATGATGACGTTGCGCCACTACAGGATTGGGAGCGCGACGTTTGGAAAAAATTACCTCTGGATGTTGAGGCCGAAATTTTGAAAGAAACCGGCGTGCCTGCGCTCTTCGGTGAAGCGGGCTTCAGCGCGTTGGAGCGAATTTGGGCGCGCCCGACGGCCGAGATCAACGGGATCGGCGGCGGTTATCAAGGTCAGGGAACGAAAACGGTGATTCCAAGATATGCGTTTGCGAAGCTAACGTTTCGTTTGGTGCCAAATCAGAAAGCCGATGTTATTGTCGATCTTGCGCGGAAACATCTGCAAAAAAATTCGCCGCGAGCCGTGACTCTGGAGATGACCAACGGTCATCACGGCTCTTGGTACCTGACCGATCCACACAACGAATTTGGCAAAGCAGCACAACGCGCGTTGCGCAAAACTTTCAATAAAGAGGTCGCGTTAATTCGCGAGGGCGGCAGCATCCCGATCGTGTCCGACTTTCGAAACATTCTCGGCGTGGAAACACTTCTGATGGGACTCGCGCTGCCAAGCTGCCGCGCGCATTCCCCGAATGAAAATTTTCCACTCGAGAATCTCGATGCGGGCATTCGAATGAACCAAGCTGTCCTGCAAGAGCTGGGTGGCCAAGGATGAGACGGACTCGGGCGAAGATGAAGCTGCGAACGTTGCTCGTAATCGGGATAGGCGCAGCCCTGGCGTTCAGCGGCCAGGCACGCGGCGTCAACGAAGAAGAAGAACCATCGTTAGGTCAGAAAATTAAAAGATTCTTCATTCGACCGTCGCCGACTCCGCCAAAAAAATTCCACAAGAAAGCCAGCCCCACTCCGATGAAAGAAAGGCCGAAGCGCTCACTTTCGCCAAATCCTTCGCCTTCACCGAGCGCATCGCGATCAGCGCCGCCTTCGGCTTCGCCGAGTGAGACAGCTTCCCGATCGTCCCCGAGTGAAACAATCTCACCGGAGCCAAGCGCAACTGCCACGCCCGAATCAACATCGACAATCACGGTCGAGCCGGCGACGCCGAGTGCGGCTCCGTCGCGTCCGCCCACGCAAACCTTGGAGCCCGGTCGCCCAATCAGCCCTCCCCCGAGGACGAGAGTGCGAGAGGAGCCGTCACCGGCTGGCGAAGAGACAGCGCTACCGCGCCCAAAAGAAACACCGCTGCCGAAAGCGGCGGCTTCCGCTTCGCCGAAAAAAGGGAATGCCGCGGTTGCTACAATTTCGCCATCGGAAATTCCCGGTTACGAAAATTATCCTGCGGAAGTCCGCCAAATTCTCGATCTGGGATTAAGCCTAACGACCCAAAATCTTGGCTACAAATATAACTCGGCTGATCCGACAAACGGGGGGATGGATTGTTCCGGATTCATTTATTACGTGCTCTCGAAGGCCGGCATCAAGGATGTGCCGCGCGATGCGCGTGAGCAATACATCTGGGTGCGCAAGGCCGGAACCTTCCAGGCTGTCCTGGCACAGCGTGATGACACGTTTGAACTCGATGCGCTTAAGCCCGGTGACCTGCTCTTTTGGGCGAGCACCTACAGCGTCAACCGCGAGCCGGACATCACGCACACGATGATTTATCTCGGTCGCGAAAAAGGCAACGATCAACGCATCATGGTGGGTGCGAGCGATGGGCGCACTTACAAAGGCCATCCGCGATTTGGCGTGAGCGTTTTCGATTTCAAAGTCGGCCGCGCACATCCAAAAAAAGCTAATGAACCCGGACCAATGTTTGTCGGGTATGCGCCGATTCCCGGGTCGCGCGGCGAGTAACTTGTCGATCTAAGGCCGGTCGTCTGTCATTACTCGCTCTTCTTCGACGTGGGAGGATACCGTCGTTACCGATCTCGATGTTAACGGTGCAATTTGTGTGTGGGCATGGCGATAGCGTTCTGCGAACGCCACAACAAGCAGGACGGTCATTATTACGACAACGACGCGTTGGTCGGCCTCGGTGAGCACAAAGATTTGCCGCAGATTTCTCATGGTGCCGCGTACTGAATCGGATCGTTTATGCCCGCTTCCCGAAAGCCTTTCAAGCGCAACTGGCAGGAATCGCACTCGCCGCACGCGCGACCGTCCGTCGCCGGATCGTAGCAACTGTGCGTGAGGGAAAAGTCAAGGTTAAGCTCCACCGCTTTCTGGATGATCTGCGCTTTTGAAAGCTTGATCAGCGGGGCGTGAATTTGAAAGCGCATTCCTTCAAGTGCCGCTTTCGTCCCGGTGTTGGCCAGCATCTCAAACAACGCGATAAACTCCGGACGGCAATCGGGGTATCCGCTGAAATCAATCGCATTTGCTCCAATAAAAATGTGCGCCGCGTGAATAACTTCCGCCCAGGCCAGAGCGTGTGCCAGAAAGATCGTGTTGCGTGCAGGGACGTATGTGGCCGGAATGCCGCCGCCGATTTGCTCTTCGGTCCGCTTTTTCGGCACATCGACATCGTCAGTGAGGGCCGATCCGACGAAGAGCTGATTGTCGATCTTGACGACGCGGTGTTCTTTCACGCCTAACGCCTGCGCCACACGCCGCGCGGCTTCCAATTCCAAAAGATGCCGTTGTCCATAATCAAACGAAAGCGCATAGGTTTCGTGCCCTTGCGCCATCGCAATGGCGAGCGTCGTGGCCGAATCGATTCCACCGCTGAGAAGAACGACCGCGTGCTTCATCCGCCATCGCGGCCAATTTTAGGCGGGCTTTTGTCCGGATACTCGACTCTCACGTTCAGCGTGATCCCGCCCCGCGCGGAAAATTGCGCGCTTACGGTAGCCTCGCGGGGGGCGCAGGCTTTTACAAAATCGTCGAGAATGCGGTTGGTGATCGCTTCGTCAAAAGCTCGCACGTTTCGAAAGGAGGCAAGATAAAACTTGAGCGATTTGCTTTCCACGCAGAGTCGGTCCGGCACATAGGCGATGTCGATCCTCCCGAAATCGGGCTGGCCCGTAATCGGGCAAACAGAGGTGAAATCGTCAGTCTCAAAGTGAATCCAGTAATTTCGGTGCGCCGGGTTGGGAAACGTTTCCAATCGCGCTTCGTTAGGCGATTTTGGCAATTTCGCCTGGCTCCGGCCGAGCAAGGTTAACCGAGAAGATCTTTTTGTTTTCGTACGCGCCATGATTTAATTAATTTCAATTCCAAGCACGAGCAAGACCATGAGTTCTATGATCCGAGTATGGTTGACAAAGTCGCGGCTAGCGAGAAGAACGGCATTTACAACCTGGCGAAGTTCACTCCAAAAACCTGCATCATTGTGCGCGGGCTTCTCTCTACGAACGCACCTCCGGGACACCAACTAATCCAAAGCCTTCATTAAACATCGAGCGGTGAACCAGGCCTTAAACATGAAATCATCGACAACCAGAAATCGCGTTTCTATAATTGACATGATCGCGCACGATTTGAAGACGAACGCAATCGTGCTCGTAATGTACGAACCGGACATGTGGGATGGCTCGGATGCGCGGCTGCACGAATTGCAAGAGCGTTTTAATGCTTACGTTTCGTTTCTGATCGATGGCGAATTGGCCGAAGCACATCCGGAACTTACCGGCAAACATGCACGTATCGAAGTACGTTGCGCGCATATGCCCGATGCGCGCGCAATTGATTTGCTCGGGACCATTCACGACCAGCTCGCGTTTCAAGAAATCAAACTGGAGGTAATTGTCGGCCGCTCGCGGGAGAGCGTAGCCATGACTTAGTATTTAAGGAATGAAATGATCGGTGTAGGCGCGAGTTTTTCGCGACCATGCAGAAACTCAAGTTCGATCAAAAACATCGCGGCGACCAATTCGCCGCCAACTTTTGTGATCAGCGTGGCGGCTGACGCCGATGTGCCGCCGGTGGCGAGCAAATCATCGATCAATACGATCTGTTCACCCTGGGTGATTGCATCGATGTGCAATTCCATTTCGGCTTCGCCATACTCGAGCGAATATTTCGCGCTCTCGGTTTTGTAGGGCAGCCGGCCCTTCTTCCGCAGCGGCACAAAACCAATTCCGAGTTCATATGCCACCGCCGAACCGAAAAGAAAGCCACGCGCATCGATCCCTACAACTTTGTCGATCTTCCTTTTGCGGCATTGGTCAAGAAACAGATCCACCGACGCACGAAACAGCGGGCCATCTTTCAAAATCGGCGTGATATCCTTGAAAACGATTCCCTTTTTTGGGAAATCCGGCACGTCGCGGACGCCCCGGCGCAATTTATCGATTTGATCGGAATCCATCGCCCGCGACGCTAACGCCCTGCGTTGAAACGTCAATCGCTCAACGAGACTGCGTTCAAGGTTTGCTAAGCCTCTATGCCGCTTTTAAATTGCGCTTCCGGTGGATCGACAGCTCCTCATCGTTTCGACAATCTGCTTTTTGGCGGCGGTCATCCGGACAGCTTTCTTACTGCTCGCGAAGAAATTTCATGAGGGGCGGTTTAACTTTTTTGCGATTGGACTTGGGTTCACTTTCCAAACAGCGTTCCTATCAATACGTGGTCATGTCCTTGGGCGCTGCCCGCTCACAAATTTGTTTGAGGTTTTTATTTTTCTCGCCTGGTCCGTGGCTTTGATTTACATGCTGGTGGGCCCAGCGTATCGGCTTTCACTCATGGGCGCATTCACAGCACCGTTCGTTGTTTTGCTTCAAGGTTTCGCTTTGCTGGCGCCCATCGATACGCCACGTACATCAAAATTGCCGGCGAATTCATGGCTCGAATTTCACGCGTCGATCTCGCTTGTTGCCTACGGCGCCTTCGCGCTCGCGTGCATTGCGGGCGTGATGTATCTCGTGCAGGAACGACAGCTGAAGACACACCAGTTGCGCTCGATTTTTTATTATTTGCCGCCGCTAACTGATCTTTTCACTGCGATCATTCGACTTCTTTGGTGCGGATTCGGGCTCTACACGCTAGGACTGCTGAGTGGTTTTTTCGTCGGCCAACCGCTGCCCACCGTCCAAGTGGTCTGTGCGATCGGCGTCTGGCTGCTTTACGCGGCGATCTTGCAGGGCCAGCATTTGCGCCGGCTCGCGCCGAAATGGGTGGCTGCGCTCTGCATCATTGGATTCAGCGCCGCTCTCACACTCCTTTGGGGAATCACCTTCACTGCGCAAATGCCACCTCGATGAACCTTTTCTGCGTCGGCCTCAGTCATCATACTACGAACGTGGAAACGCGCGAGAGCTTCGCGGGAAATGCGCAGGCCGATTGCGCGTTGCGACGCTCCTGTTGTGCGGAAGCGTTATTGCTCGCTACCTGTAACCGCGTGGAAGTTTATGCCGCGGCGCAAACGCGTGTGCCGACTGAAGAAATTGTGCGCTGCCTTCGGCGTAACATTGACAATCATGGCGGCGAGGAGACGTCCGCATTCTATCGTTACGAAGGCGCCGAATGCGCGGAGCATTTGTTTCGCGTCACTTCCGGACTCGATTCGATGGTCGTAGGCGAAACTGAAATTCTTGGTCAAGCCAAAAAAGCTTACGAATCGGCAAGGAAATCCGGCGCGGCCGGTCCATACCTGCATCGACTGTTTCAACGCGCATTCCGTGTAGCAAAACAAGTGCGCACCCACACCCAGATTACACGCGGTTCGGTTTCGGTTGGCTCAGTGGCTGTCGCTCTTGCAGAAAAAATTTTTGGCGATCTCGCAAGCTGCAAAATTCTCCTGCTCGGCGCAGGCGAAACAAGCGAGCGCACGGCCCGCGCGCTGGTTTCACGCGGCGTCAGCGATCTGCGGATCAGCAATCGTTCGGGTGAACGCGCCGAAAATCTGGCGCAGCTTGTGGCCGCCCGAGCGGTTCCTTTCGAAAAGTGGCCGGAGCAATGCCGCAAGATCGACATCTTAATTACATCGACGTTGTCCAGCGTGCCCTTACTCGCACGCGAAAATCTCGCGCCGATATTGCGCCAGCGCATTGACCGCCCGCTGTTCATCATCGACATCGCCGTGCCACGCGATGTCGATTCAGACGTGAACCAGCTCGAGGGTGTTTACCTTTACGACATCGACTCGCTGCAATCCATTGCCGAGCAATCGCTCGTCCTTCGTCGCCAGCAAATCGCCGCGGCGGAGGCAATCATCTGTACGGCACGTGGCTGACTTCGGTGAATCGATCTCCTGTGGATTGAATCGCAGTGTCCGCGTGGACGAGCATCCGGTTAGCGAAACCTCGTTGCGCGCATCGGAGCTGTAGCGGCGCGTGTTCTTACGTCCAGACGCTGGTTGGAATGTCGCCTTCGGTTGCAGCTGAGAACAGCTGCCGGTACAACTAGAACAATGAAACGCCCGCAGATTGTGATCGGTACTCGCGGCAGTCAACTGGCGCAGACGCAAACGCACATGGTCATCGGCGCACTTCGCGCGCACTGGCCGGATGTCGCAATTGAAATCAAAACGATTAGCACGGAAGGCGACGAGACTGCTTTCCGACCAGTCGATCGCCGCGCCGGGCGCAAGGGATTGTTTACGGCCCGAATCGAGCGCGCCTTGCTTGCACAAGATGTCGATCTTGCAGTGCATAGCGCGAAAGATTTGCCGAGCCTGCTGACGCCGGGTACCGAAATCGCCGCCGTGTTACCACGCGCAAATATGGATGACGTTTTGGTCGCAGCAATTCCATGCGATCTCCGTTCGTTGCCAGCGAATTCGATCGTCGCGACTGGCAGCACACGGCGAAAGCATCAGCTGCGCTGGAAACGTCCCGATTTGGAGATTGTCGATCTTCGCGGAAATGTGCCGACCCGTTTGCACAAACTGGCAAATAGCGAATGGCATGCGGTCGTCGTCGCGCGGGCGGGTCTCGAGCGACTGGGCTTGATTACCGAAGAGCATTGGGTGGTTTTTGAGGGACGCGATTTTTCCATCGATGTTTTGCCGCGCGAAATTTTCCTGCCGGCAGGTGGCCAGGGCGTGATCGCAATTCAAATGCGCAGCAATGATGGATGGGCCAAGGCGCTGGTTAGCCCATTGAATGATTTTGACACGCGACTTTGTTTGCGCGCCGAGCGCGAATTCCTACGACTATTGCAAGCGGATTGCAATCAACCGGTGGGTGTGCTGGCAGTCATCGATGGAACAAAAATGAAGATCCGCGCGCAAGCTTTTGAGCCGGACGCAACCACGCCCCGCGAGGGCGTAGTGGAAGGCCGAAGTGCGGAAGCGGAGGAGCTGGCTGCCGAATTATTGCGCCAAATCAATGGAGAGTAAGAGCACGATCAAGAATAAGAGTGCCGACGGGAAAGTCTATCTCGTGGGTGCGGGACCGGGCGATCTCGGCCTAGTGACGCTGCGGGCGAAGGAGTGCATCGAGAGCGCGGATTTGATTCTTTACGATCAGCTGGCGAATCCGGAAATGCTGGCCTGGGCACGGGACGACGCGGAGATTATTTACGCGGGGAAGAGCGCGGTAGAACACGCGCTTAGTCAGGAGGAGATCAATGCGCTGCTTGTCGAAAAAGCGCGCGCAGGCAAACAAGTGGTCCGCTTAAAAGGTGGCGATCCGTTTGTGTTTGGGCGTGGTGCTGAGGAAGCAAAAGTGATTGTCGACGCAGGAATCGAATTTGAAATCGTTTCTGGAATTACTTCGGCGATTGCCGGCCCGGCTTACGCAGGAATCCCGGTGACGCATCGTGCGGAGAACTCGCACGTCACATTTTTTACCGGGCATGAGGACCCCACGAAAGCGGAGAGCGCTATTGACTTCGCCGCGCTGGCGAAACTCGGCGGGACACAAGTGATGCTGATGGGCGTGGGACGCCTTGAGGCGATCACTCGCGAAATGATAGCGCGCGGAGTGCGCGCTAATTTGCCGGTCGCACTCGTACGTTGGGCGACCACTGGCCGTCAGGAAACCCTCGTAGGGACTCTGGAAAGTATCGCTCAGCGCGTTGTCGATGTTGGTTTTGAAGCGCCTGCGGTAGCAGTCTTCGGCGATGTCGTCCTCCTGCGGAAGAACTTGAGCTGGTACGACAAGCGCCCGCTTTCGGGAAAGCGAATCGTGGTGACACGCACGCGCAAACAAGCGGGCGCTTTGAGCAACCAATTGCGCGCGCTTGGCGCAGATGTTTTTGAAATACCCACGATTCGAATCGAACCACCAACCGATTTGCGTGAGTTCGCGGGGCTCGTGCAAGACGCGCATCTTTATGATTGGATCGTGTTCACGAGCCCGAACGGCGTGGAGGCATTTTTCAAACTCTTCTACAAGATTTATGACGACGCGCGGGAGATCGGTGGCGCGCGAATCGCGGCAATCGGATCGGCGACCGCGCAGCGGGTGAAAGACTTTCATTTGCATGTCGATCTTCAGCCACAAGAATTTGTGGCCGAAGCCGTTGTGCGGGAATTCCAAAAGCAGGGCAGCATGGAAAATTTGCGAATTCTGCTGGCGCGCGCGGAGAAGGCGCGGGACGTGCTACCGAAGGAACTCTCGAGGTTGGGAGCAATTGTGGACGAAGGCTTTGCTTATCGTACGGAACTGGAAACGCGCGACGTCACAGGTGCGCGCCGCCGGTTTTTGGAGGAAGGCGCGGATCTGATCACGTTTACCAGTTCTTCAACGGTCGAAAACTTTCTTGCGCTCGGCCTTCAGTGGCCAGCGAGGCTGAAAGTGGCGAGCATCGGACCGGTGACTTCGCAGACCGCGCGCGACCGCGGATTAAAGGTGGACATCGAAGCGGATCGCCACGACATCGAGGGTCTGGTCGAAGCGATCCGAGACTTTTTTGAAAAAGGAAATCGCAATGGCTAATGCGTCTGCAAGGTCGGATAAGTTCGCTGCGGTGATGCAGCAGTTGAGCGCCGAAGCGGAGAAGGTGTTGCCCACGCTGTGCGAGAGTGATTCCATCGCGTCCGTCGGCGCAAGGGACACGGCGGACATTGGCAAGCAATTCGAATCGCTTGCGGGTCGCGTGCGGGGATTAGAGACCGCGCTCTCGGAGCGACTGGACAAACTGGCGAGCGCGATTTCTGCCGCTAACGCAGTGGACCTCGCACCGCAGTGGCAAAAGATCAACGAACACCTGTCAGCGATCCGTAATACCGGGAGCATTAACCAGCAGCTGTTCGACTCGTTGCATGCCGAATTACTGAAGTATCGCGACAATTTCCTGCACGAATCGCTTCAGAAACCATTCATTCACGATTTGATCAATTTGTATGACGATCTTACCGCTCTCGGCCAGCAATTGCGCAACGCGTCAGAGGAGCGGGGCGGTAAGCGCGGATATATTGCCCAATGGCGCGATAATCTGGAGAACGCGATTCATTCGCTGGTGGAGATTCTGCACCGCTTCGAGGTAAATGAAATCGAGGCGAAGGAGCGGGTCGACCGTTCCTACCATAAGATTCTGAGCTATGAACCGGCCGACTTTCCCGAGGAGGACGGGTGCATCGTGATGCGGCTAAAGCGCGGATTTGTCTGGCGAGGCAAGCTGCTCCGTCCGGAAGAAGTCATTGCCAAACGCTTCAGCTAAACGGCGCTCCTCGTTCATTGCCGCGTAGCCCATTTCCTTTTGTAGGAAAAATGCTTCTGCTTTTGTCGGGGTTGTTCGGCATGAAAACTGCACTCAAAGCGAGGTGAAAAACGGGAGATTCCCACCAAGGACCTTTTTTATTTATGGCAACACGCAAAGCAATCGGCATCGACCTGGGCACCACCTTTTGCGCGATGGCGCACATTGATGCGTACGGCAAACCGCAAATCATTCCGAATACCGAGAGTGAACGGATCACTCCTTCAGTCATTCTTTTCGATGGACCGAATGTAATTGTCGGCACGCTGGCGAAAACCAGCGCCGTGGCCGAGCCGGAGAAGATTGTCGATTTTGTAAAGCGCGAGATTGGCAAACCGAAGGAGCAATTTCACCGCGAGTTCGGCGGCAAAGTCTATTCGGCCGAGGAACTCTCCGCCCTCATCCTTAAGAAACTAAAAGGTGACGCCGAAAAATATCTTGGCCAGCCAGTGACGGACGCGGTCATCACGGTGCCGGCTTATTTCAATGATGCCGAGCGCACTGCCACGATTACGGCCGGACAACTCGCCGGGTTTAATGTGCTGCAACTCATCAACGAGCCGACCGCGGCGGCGCTGGCTTATGGGCTCGACAAGCTTGAGCAGGAACAGACCGTTTTCGTCTTTGACCTGGGCGGCGGCACTTTCGACGTGACGATCATGCGCATTCACGAAAATAAACTCGATATGCTCGCGACCAATGGCGACCATCGCCTGGGAGGAAAAGATTGGGACGACATCATCATCAATTTGGTGGCCGAAGAGTTTGACCGTGTTCATAAGGAAACGCCGCTGCTCGATTTGCACAGCTATCAGGATCTGCATACTCGCGCGCTGGCCACCAAAATCCAGCTCTCCAGCCGCCCGGGTAGCGTCATCGTTTACCATCATGGCGGTAAAAGCGTGAAGCTGGAGCTGACGCGCAAGCAATTTGAGAAACAGGCGCGGCACCTTGTAGAGAAATGCAAGACGATTTGCGAAATCGTTATGCAGGAAGCCAGGATGAAGTGGGACAAGATCGACAAGGTGCTCTTGGTCGGCGGGATGACCCGCATGCCGATAATCCGCGACATGATCGCCAATTTATCGTCGGTGCCAATTATCGACCAGGTTAATCCAGACGAGGTCGTCGCGATTGGCGCTTCCATTCAGGCCGTCCTCTCGCAGTTGAATGAGGAGACCGCCACCGGCACGAAATTGCTCGATGACAATGTGCGGAAACAATTTTCGGCCCTCGACGGCGGGCTGATTCAGGTCACCGACATTACTTCACACACCCTCGGCGTCGTTTTGTGGGATGATCGGCACCTCCAGGAATACGTTTTCCCGATGATTCGAAAGATGACACCCATTCCAGCGGTCGTGAAGAACTCCTTTGGAACGGCCAACGCCAACATGCAGCACGCCGTGGTTAAAGTTGTCGAGGGCGAAAGCACGCTCCCGGCCGACTGCACGCCGCTCGGCGTCTGCGACGTCCAACTGCCGCCGTTCCTGCCGAAAGGTTCCCCGGTGGCATTGACCTACCAGTACAACGCCAACCAGGTGCTGGAAGTGTCGCTGGAGGCGGCCGGCAATCGCTCTCAAGTGTCGATCGACCGGAACATTGGTCTGGCACCCGAAGAAATTCAGCAGGCGGCCTCCGGATTGCAGGAACTCAATGTCAGTTAAGCATGGTAAAATGCGATATCAGCTTCCCACTTCCGCTTCCGGACGACCCGCACAAGTGGAGCGGCTGGAACAATTATAGCTCGCCGAATTGTTACGAGCGTCTTTGTCTTGATCCGCACTCGAATCCCAGCAACGAACTGATCGAAGAACGTTGCCGCGAGCTGTTACGCTGGTGGCAAAAGAAATTGCCGCTGAAAAATCAGCCCAGCAATCCACTCGCGCAATTGTTGCGTTCCGGCTTGGAAGAATCGTCGCGTTATCTCACCGAGGCACGCTTGGAGCTTCTCGATCCCCAGCGGCGTCGGGCCTTGGATGAACAATTGGCTGTTCAAAAGCATGAAGAAGCGATCGCGGAGTTTCGGAAATATCTGGAATTTATCATTGCAAACGGTGTGCTCACTTTAGAAGAGGAAAAAAATCTGCTCCGTGTCGGCGCCGAGCGGGGGCTGACAAACGATCAAATGACTTCTTTGATCGACACTGAATTGAAAGAGAGCGGCTGCAAACGCGCTGAGCCACCACCACCGCCCAAACCGATAGCGGCTGCGAACGGCGCCAATGGCACGGCTGTTGCCCCACAGGAAGAATTTTTACACCTTTTGCGCCTGAGCAATCTCGACAGCTCCGGCATGACCGATGATCAACGTGATACCTTTATTGACATGGCCGAGAATCTCGGGCTCGATCCGGGCGAAGCCGAGGACCTTGTCGATCTTTACTTGGAAGAAGCTGACGAAAAATCGCTTGCTCCTGTGAGCGCAGTCAAAATCGAGATGCCCAAGACTGCCCTTGGACCAAAGCCGACAGCGTCTGCCCCGCTAGCCGAGGAAAAAGCGACGGAAAATGGGCCGAAGATCGACATCAATGTTGAGGTGGAGCGATCGCGTTACTCCAACTTTGAAAATTCAATTGGCTGCCAGTTGTTCTTCATTCCGTCGGCGGAGTTTGGCATGGGAAGCGATGCCGCAGATGCGGCACCGAACGAGCGGCCGCTCACGCGTGTGACGCTAAGCCGCTATTACATTTCGCGGCATCTCATCACTAATGCGCAATACGAACAATTCGATCGGATACATTCACGGAAACGTGCTCCCGGAGCGAGCGATCGTCACCCAGTTGTTTACGTGAGTAGTCTCGACGCGATGAAATTCTGCCAGTGGCTCAGCACGCGCGAACGCAAGAGATACCGGCTGCCGACCGAGGCCGAATGGGAATACGCGGCCAAAGGCGACGACGGCCGCAAATATCCGTGGGGAAACTCCGATGGCCGCGGTGATCTGGCAAACTTTGCCGATCGCAACACAGTTTTTGCGTGGAGCGATCGCGAGATCGACTGCGGTTATGCCGAGACTTCCCCCGTCGGCGCCTTCCCGCTCGGAGCCAGCCCGTTCGGCATTGAAGACATGGCCGGCAATGTTTGGGAGTGGTGCCTCGATTACTACGAACCCTACCACGGAGGCCACAAAGTGAATCCGCGTGGCTCAACCGCCGGGAGCAAACGCATCTACCGCGGCGGCAGTTGGAAATCGCGCTTTAGCAGTTTGCGAACGACAACACGCGGTTCAAATACCCCGAATTTTTCGTGCAACGATCTCGGCTTTAGGATCGTCTGCGAATGCGATTAATGGTAGAGCTTTTCACAGACGCAAGCGGGAAACCTTGCGCTACTCTCTACGAAGGATTGAATCGAAACTTGGTCCGCCCGCGTTTCGCATTGTTTTTGGCTTTACGGCGGCTCTTTTGGTTCGGCGTCTCAAATGCGCGCAAGCGCCGCACCTCTTCGAGAATTCCCTCGGCATCCAGTTTGTTTTTCAACCGCTTCAGCGCCCGATCTACGGGTTCACCTTTTCGAACAATCACCTCTGGCATCGATAGTCAACTCCTTGAAGCAGGAGCCGACCCTAATCCGCGCCGCTTCCGCCGTCAACTTTTGCGAAAAATTGCCCAGAATCCACTCATAAATAAGGAACGGGTGCGTTGCTAGAGATTTTGGCGCTGCTGCAAGGCGCGAGGAGGGAGAATATCGTTCATGGATCTTTGACCGACGAGCAACGCCGCTGCAGCGGCAAAGATCCAGCAACCCTGCGGGCACTCGTTCCCTATTTATGAGATGGGTGATGGGTTCTAAGGCGCGGCTGGATTGACGGTGGTGGCCTTTTGCGTGACTTCGCGGCGGAGTGAGCTGGTGCTGCCGCCGCGGGCGCGGGTCCACCAAAGCACAATGGGCGAGGCGATAAAGATCGACGAGTAGGTACCTACCACTACTCCGACGATGATGGCCAGCGAAAAATCGCGCAACACGGCGCCGCCGAACAGGAACAAACACAAGATCGGGATGAGCGTAACGGTGCTGGTCAAGATCGTGCGGCTGAGAGTCTGATTGATACTTTCGTTCATGATCTGCTCGATCGTTCCACGCCGGCCGCTGGCCAGGCCCTCGCGGATTCGGTCGTAGACAACGATTGTGTCGTTGATCGAATACCCGGCGATTGTGAGGACGGCGCCCACCATCGTGAGTGTTAGCTCGCGGCCGAGCAACGAGAAGACCCCGACGGTGATGATAACATCGTGCAGCAGTGCAACAATTGCGCCGACCGCAAAAGACAGTTCGAACCGGAACGTGACGTAAATCAAAATCCCAAGAATGCCGAGCCCGAGCGCGATGAGCGAATTCTTGGCCAGCTCACCGCCGACCAGCGCGCCCACGCGCTCCGAGCGTTCGACATGAAAACCGGCAGCCGGCAGTGTCTGTGTGATCTGTTTTTCGACCTTGTCACTCGTGTTCAGCGGGCTACGGATCGTAATGTAGTTCTTGCCGGCTTGAGCTGATTCCTGAATCGACGCGTCCGCCAGACCAATCGGCTTCAGCGCGTCGCGCACTTGTCCGATGTCAATCTTGTTAGGCGAGCTCAACGTCACCAAGTCGCCACCGCGAAAATCGACGCCGAAATTTTTCTCGCCGCGAATGTAAAACGAAGTCGCGCCGGCAAGGATGAGCGCCAGCGAGCACATGCACGCCAGAAAACCCTTGCCCAGGAAGTTGATGTTCTGCGACGAGATCAGGTGCAGCATGGAAATGCTTTTGATTTTCCCGGCGTCGATGAACCATTCCAGCAGATTACGGCCAAAAATGAGCGCAGTGAACAACGAGGCCAGAATGCCGAACGTGAGAGAGATGGCGAAACCCCGCACCGGACCGCTCGCATTCAAGAACAAAATCACCGCCGTAATAAACGTGGTCACATTGGCGTCGAGAATCGAACTGAATGCCTTTTCGTACGCGGTCTGCACCGCGATTTTGAGCGATTTGCCGCGCGCCATTTCTTCGCGCAACCGCTCGTAAATCAGCACGCTCGCATCGACTGACAAGCCAATCGTCAAAATGATGCCCGCGATTCCTGGCAACGTCAGCACAAATCGGAACATCGTCAGCGCACCGATGAGCAGAATGAGATTGACGATGAGCGCCAGATTGGCAATGAGGCCGGCGAATTTGTAATAGATCGACACGCAAACCAACGTGATGACGAGTCCCATAAGTCCGGCGATAATGCTCGCGCGGATCGAGTCCATTCCGAGAGTGGGCGAGACGCTGCGTTCCTCTTCGATGCTCACCGGAGTTTGGAGCGGGTTCTCGAGGACACTGGCAAGTCCGCGCGCTTCCTGCTCAGTAAACCTGCCGGTGATCACAGCTTCACCACCGTAAATCGCATCGCGAATGACAGGCGCAGACTGGATCACGCCGTCGAGCACAATGGCAAAGCGGTACCCTTTATATTGCTCGGTGATCTTGCCAAACTGCTTCGCGCCCTCGGCGTCGAACTTCAGCGCGACGGTCCAACCCTCATTGCCATAGTAGGCGTGCGATTCCTTCACACGGTCGCCGCCCAGATCGGCTTTCTTTTTGACCAGCAACCGTTCTACTTTCGGCTTCTGCCCGTTCTCACCGGCATGCGACTGGTAAGTCTCAATACGATAATCTGGCGGGATCACCTCCTGCCCCTTGTCGATCTTATCTAGCCGCTCGCCGTTATCCGGATAAACCAGACGGAACTCCAGCTTGGCTACGCGTGAGAGTTGCTGACGTGCCTCCTGAATTTTTGCGGTATCGAGGCCGGGGATTTGCACCAGAATGCGATCCGTTCCCACCGGGCTGATGATCGGTTCGCCAACTCCGAAGTAATCAACACGCTTCCGAATGACTTCGACCGCCTGATCGAGCATTGCTTTGGTCACATCTTTTTCGCCTTTCACCAGGCGAATGAGGAATGAAGTGCCCCCTGAATATCTAGGCCGAGCGCGATTTTCTTCTGCGGGGGCCAGATGGTCTCGATGCTGAACGCGACCAGCAGCACCATCAGCGTCATCGCCAGTAATCGTTTTCGTAATCCGATATCGGTCGCAAAATACCAGCCGAACAAAACCAGCAGGCCGAGACCAATGAAGAATGTTAGCGCGGGACTCATCTTGGCGGTCGAGAGGTTAAGTGGTTGAGCGGTTGAGTTCTCGGTCGGATGTTGTGTGCTTCGATCATTTTCGTTTCAACTCCTCAACGCTGAACTGCTCAACTTTCTTTCAGCACATTCGCGATTGCCGATTTTTCCATCTCGATCTTCACATTGTCGGCCACCTTCAACATCACGGTTGTGTCTTTCACGTTCGCGATCAATCCGTGAATGCCGGCATTGGTCACAACGCGATCGCCCGTTTTCAAACTTGCCACCAGCCGTTGCTGCTCCTGTTGCCGCTTCTTCTGGGGCCGAAAGAGCACGAAATACATGATCACGAAAATAAAAATGAACGGCACGAAAAATCCGAGCCCGCCGCCAGGCCCCGGAGGTGCGCCCGGTTGTGCTTGAGCGAGAAAAAGCAAGAGCATGACCGTTCGTTAGATCGACAATAACCGCGCTTCAGCCGCGCGGCGCAACTGCCAAAGCAAGTGTCTTATTGAGCACAGCTACGGCAGGATTGCAATCGCGCGAAAAATAGCTTCCTTCGCGTGCTCAGTGGAAAATCACAGTTTCGCAACATCGAGATCTCGGGTTTTGTAATTCCCGACGAACTGTTTTCGAAACGAATCAAAGCTTCCGTTTTCAATCGCGTCCCGGGCCTGACGCATCAGATCCAAATAGAAATGCAAGTTATGCAGCGTAATCAGCCGCAGACCGAGAATTTCTTCCGCCTTCACAAGGTGGCGAATGTAACCGCGCGCAAACTCGCGGCAGCTCGGACACGCGCAATTCTGTTCGATCGGTCGTTTGTCCATTGCGAATTCGGCATTCTTTAAGTTCAGCGTGCCTGTCGATGTAAACGCTGTGCCGTTGCGCGCGAGCCGCGTCGGCAACACGCAATCGAACATGTCCATGCCTCGCGCGATCATCTCCAGCATTTGCGGCGGCGTACCAAGTCCCATCGCATACCGCGGCTTATCGTTAGGCAAAAACGGCTCGCTCGCTTCCACCGCCGACATCATTTCCTCTTCCGGTTCGCCCACGCTTATCCCACCGATGGCGTAACCATCGAATTCAAGATCAACAATCGCCTGCGCACTCGCTTTGCGCAGATCATGAAATGTCGCGCCCTGAATGATGCCGAAGAGCAGCTGGTCGATGGTTGATCCACCCTCGCGCTGCTTCGGCACGACGAGTGGTTGATAGTTGATAGGCTCAGTCGCCTCTGTGGTGGCAGCCGTACCGGCTGCGCTCCGTGACCTTGCAGGCAACATACCTGCCGCTACAGCTTCTGTCGTTGAGCGTTGGACGTTGGACCTTAAACGTTGGGCGTTTTCTTCCTTCCATTCTTTACATCGCCGCGCCCACCGCGTCGTCATTTCCGCGCTCCGCGCCGCGTAATCGTATTCGCAGGGCCATGGCGGACATTCGTCCAACGCCATTGCGATGCTGCTGCCGAGCGCCGCTTGAATTTCCATCGCGATCTCAGGCGAAATAAGCGCCGGTGTTCCATCGATGTGGTTCTGAAAATACGCGCCTTCCTCCGTGATCTTTCGCAGTTTCGCCAGCGAAAAAATTTGATAGCCCCCGCTGTCGGTCAGGATCGGCCCATTCCAGTTCATGAATTTGTGCAGGCCGCCAAACCGCCTAACAAGTTCGATCCCCGGCCTAACGAACAGGTGATACGTGTTTGCGAGAATGACTTGCGTGTTTAACTCCCGCAGCTCTCGAGGACTCACGGCTTTCACACTCGCCTGCGTTCCTACCGGCATGAACGCCGGCGTCTCGATCACGCCCTGCACAGTCGTCAGCCGTCCCCGCCGCGTCCGGCAGCCGCCGGATCGATCTTGTGCAAGAAGTTCAAACATTGCGCGTCATGTTCGTGGCGGTGCCAGACGCCGCAAGCAGTTTGTCTCGGTAGGGCACGCCTTTTGCGGGCAATGCCAGTCCGGCTCGGACTTTCGCCCTCCCGCCTAAACCATCTTTCTGAAACGGCGAATCTGTGACCAGGTTGACCGAAAAAGTTCGCGATTGCGAGACGCGCTCGCTATGCGTTGCGTGCTCTGCTCTTTGGCGATTTCGGCTTCTTGAGTGCTTTCAATTCGAAGCGAACCGAGGCCAGCAATTCAAGCGAAAGGCATCGATTGCAACCAATCGGGCGATTACACTATGCCCGAAGCCATGGGGTCCTCTGTGGTGGCAGCCGTGCGGGCTGCATCCGCGGGTTTACGTTGACAATGTCGCCCGAATTTCTACTTTAGCCGCCGCGCTCACCTTTCTGCGAATATGAAACGCACTTATCAGCCATCCAAACGCACGCGCAAACGTCAGCACGGATTTCGCGCCCGCATGAAAAGCAAAGGTGGACGCGCGACTCTCACGCGGCGCCGTCAGCGCGGCCGCAAGCGCTTGCTGCCAAAGGGCGTGGAGCTGCATTACGCGCGGCACACCCAAGCGTGATTTTGGGATTGCCAACCGCTTACGCGCTTCGAAATTCAAGCGTTAGAATTTCATTTTGCACCGTTAGCTCAATTGGCAGAGCAAGTGACTCTTAATCACTGGGTTATAGGTTCAAGTCCTATACGGTGCACTGTTGGTTGGCCTGATCGACTGAAAACCGTTCAACGAGTGAAGTTGGCGCCCAGACCAAAAACTCGCATAAGAACCTCCTGTTGGCTCTCGCGACGCACTGGACGGTCAAGACAATCCCACCCAATTCAACTGTCGATCTTGTACGAGTTTGATTACGGCGTCTGTGTCGAAACAGTCTTGAGATCGAGCTGAACGGCTTTCCCTTTCTGCCACGCATCCGCGCCGGGATCGAGTTTCACATCTGGAACATCGGCGCGCGCGGCTTTCTTCGCTGCCATGGGAGTCGCGTAAAGTTTATCGCGCTCGGCCGCGATCTTTGGATCCAACTGCCCGTCCTTGGTGAATGCCATCATGAGCTGTGGAATGCCCAGGGGTAGTTTGTCGCCGCGATCCACCTGCCATGTGTGCCAGGTTTTTCCGTAAGTGCCGATTAAGACTTTCATCAAATCTTTTTCGGCTGCTTCGTCGGCACCGGGCGCGGTGAGCGCGCCCGATTTCACTTCATAATTGTGACTGTGCCAAAATTTTTTCTCGTCGGCCGGTAATGATTCAAAGATTCTCGCGCTCACAATGTATTCGACGCCGATGAGGCGCGCACCCTTTTTGTCCGAATCGTAGAGCACGCATTGCAGGATTTCGTCACTCAAATGCGAGCAGTAATGGTGCGCGATGAGCTGGCGCTTCATGTTGCCGCTGTAAAAATGGATGCCGCAAACGTGGGCGCCGATCCCGCTAATCGGTGCAAGATCGGCATTGGATCTTTTCGGTGCAGCCATCGTCTCCACGGGCGATTGCGCGAATGCGCTTGCTGCCATGATGAAAAGCGATCCGATAAAGTCGCGGCGTTCGTAGTGACAATCGTTTTGCTGATTCAAAGTTTTCATAAGTTGCTCCTTAATTGTGGATTGACCTGATGGCCCAGCGTAACGATTTGGAGCGAACTCAGGCAAGGCAAAAGCGCGCCGGAAAATGTCGATCTTTTGGTAAACGCAGCGTTGTCTCACGAACAAAGTGGTGCGTGACGGCGCACGTAGCAGATCAGGTGTACAAGGTGGCATAGAAATCGCCCGTGTCCTGTTCATGGACGTGGTGGGCTACTCGAAATTGCTAGGTGGACGAGCCGCGCGAGGCAGGGACAGGTTGAAATGGAGTTAGAAACCGTGCGAGATTTCAGAGAAGAGCATGCACAAAGTAAAATTCTCGGCCATCCTCTACTACGTGAATCCTCGCGGTAACCTAGTCTTTGTGTCGTTGTTCTGCGTTGCCCTACGTTTACACGGGCAGGAGCCGTCGGCGACGGTGCCAGGTGCAGACACCACCACAGAGACGATCGTCTTTCTTCGCCATGGCGAGAAGCCCACCGCAGAGTACGGCCAACTCAACTGCCAAGGATTGAACAGGGCGTTGGCCCTGCCGAAGGTGCTTATCGAAAATTACGGAAGAGCAGACTTTATTTTCGCTCCCGACCCGGCCAAGAAGATCTCAAAGAACGGCGTGGATTATTCTTATACGCGTGCGCTGGCAACAGTCGAGCCTACCGCAATCGAACTAGGTTTGCCGGTTGAGACTAAATTTGGATACAAGGAAGTCGATCTCTTAGAAAAGGAGCTTTTGGCCCCACGGTATGAACGGAGCCTGCTGTTTATTGCGTGGGAACATCTCAAACTTCAACAACTAGTTAAGAATCTTATGGCGGCGCTGGGAAATGACCCGGCGGTGGTTCCGCCATGGAGCAACGACGATTTTGACAGCATTTATGTGGTTAGGATTTGGACTGTCGGGTCAAAAAGGAGCATCACATTCCAGCATGATTACGAACACTTAGACGGACTAAGCACTGATTGTCCCGATTGGAAAACAAACTGAAGAGGTCGACGATGAACTGAACCTGCGCCTCTCAGAAAATGCACTCCAGTGTACGAAGCTCGCGAAGGAGTCGGAGACTTTTCTCTGCTGGTATAGAGAAGGAACGCAGGCAATCGGTGCAGGTGATTACGTAGTACTCTCCATTGCGGGGCACCCAGACCGGTGCTCTGTCCCTCTTGATTGCTGGTCGCGGCGGTGCGTCACGCAGCAAGTCCGCAACCTTTGCCAGCAGCTCGTCGAACCTGAACGGTTTGACAAGGAAAGCATCTGCGAGCACGCCGAGCGGTGCGACAGCAGGGTGAAATTCTCCGCTTACGGCAATGGTTGGGATTTGAGGGAATGGCCTGCGCGCGACTACCCGAACGCACTGAGTTAAGGCTGCGAGGCTACCAGGAACAGTGGTTGGAAGCATCCACTTAAACGTTGCCAATTTCCCTGGCAAATAACGAACGGGGCCCCTATATCCATAGCTCCCGGGATAGCCGTTATCGCACCGCCTCCCAGATCAGCGCCCGCATTTTGCCTCGCGGTAGACGATCACCAAATCGGGCCGCAAGTGCTTGGGCCACGGCGCCCGTAATCTTGGCAACGAGGGAGGGGTTACGTTCATTGATCGCGACCGCCACAGGATTCCCCTGCACGAGTCCTTTTGCCGCGTCAGCCGCTGACGAACTTACGCACGGCAGTTCCAATGGCGTCACTTTCACGTTTCTGAACCCAGTCGCTTCGCAGAGCGATCTGATTGCTTTAGGATCGTGAAAACTGAAGGGAACTTCATAGAACATGGGCGGATCGTTTTCGAAAAAAGACATTATCGTTCTATGGGCTAGATATGCGAAATCATTGCGCTCGATCGCGTCCCACACATTGAAAACGAATTTGCCGCCCCGCTTCAAAACCCGATATGTCTCACGTATCGCTGTTACTTTGTCGGGCACGAACATTAGGCCGAACTGGCACACCACGACGTCAAACGACTCGTCCTTAAATGGGAGAGTTGTCGCATCTACCTCTTTCCACTCCAATCGTTTGCTTTTCTTAAACTTGCGCGCAGCGAAGTCGATCATCGGAGCGTTCAAGTCGGTGGCAACGAGTCTTGCGTTCGACGGCAACGCTTCTTGCAGCTTCCGCGTCAAAATGCCGGTGCCACACGCTAACTCCAGCACAGACCCGCGATCGGGGACTTTCAATCGCTTGGCAATGTCCGAAGCATACGGCTCGAAGAACATCGGCCCGAGAAAAGCGTCGTAGTTCTCGGGAATCGATCCGGTAAACTCTGTATGTCGATCTGGCATTGGGCGATTTTGTCACAAATTTCCTTCAACTCCATAGGCTTGAAGCGGGATGGCGATAGACAGTGTCCCTTTCCCGCGCCCTTTTTGTTAGGCGATGGCAGCTCGGCTGCGAGGCGACCAAGCGGCAGCGCGTGACGCATTTACCAGAGCGCGCGGCGAGTTGGAAGCGGACTGCGGGCATCGCCCGACTATGCAAAGGCGCTGGTGACGCCCTATCCCGTGAAATGTTTCGCGGCGAGGGATTGCGCGCCAGCGCCTAACATACTGGCCGCTGCTTTACTACCCAGCAGTTTTCGCAACAAAGACTTCGCTTCATTTTTCTCCTGCTCCGACACATCGGCTTGATTGATCGCAATGATCACTTTCTCCACTGCCTCCGTAATCACCTGCTGTTGCGGAGTGCTCTCTCCCATTGGCGCTTGTTGCTGCCGAGGAATGCTGGTTCCTCGGCTCTTATCGATAGAGATCGAAATCGGGGGCGCGACGCCGCCTTCGAGCACTTTGACTCCCAAGTCGTTTATCTTAGCAAAGCCCGACAACAGGCCCATCCCGCTCCGATCTTCAAGAGGGGCCAAGTCGATGAGGCGATAATCTGAAAGCTGGGCCACGGCACGCAGCCAGTCACGGCGATTTATACCGGCTGGCGGCGGGACTGCCTGCTCAGCGTGGCCGAACGGAATGGAACCTTCGCCTCGACGTTTATAGAGAAGCAGCAGCACGCGCCCTCTGACGACAGAATCCTTCATAAACTTTGCCAATATGCGCTGCATCCCGTGCATCAACAACTCATCTTGGCGGGAGAAACCACCGTTGCGTGGGAACCGTTTTGATGCGTGCAATCGCCTCGTCCAACTTGTCGGCACCCGAAAGCTAACCGCTGGCCAATGGGCTTGGAAGCCATGCGATTTTGCTGCGACCGGACAGGGACCCACGAAATCGTGCGCTCCATTGCAACATTGAACTCCCGATCCCCTGCGGAAATTGAGTCGCGTTGTCGGGAGCAGTGGGCGCAGTGAAGAGGGTTCGACAACGTCCCGTTTTGATCTCGACGGTCGGCGGTAAGCGAAATTATCATTTGCTTTGTTTTTCAGGTAATCTCACGAGATGCCCGCGGACGTTAAAAAAGCGATTCAGCTCGAGATTGGCCATGTCTTGTTCATCGACATCGTCGGTTACTCGAAACTACTCATCACCGAGCAGAGTGAGCAGCTACAAACACTAAAAGAGATCGTCCGGGCGACTGAGCAATTTCGAACCGCCGAAGCGGCGGGCAAACTCCTACGGTTGCCCACTGGCGATGGCGGCGCACTCGTTTTTCGGACCAGTCCTGAAGCGCCGGTTCTGTGTGCGATGGAGATTGTCAAGGCGCTCAAGGATTACCCAAAACTTCGGGTGCGAATGGGTATTCACAGCGGCCCGGTCAATGAAATCACCGATCTGAACGAGCAAGCCAACATAGCCGGCGCTGGCGTCAACATCGCGCAGCGGATCATGGACTGCGGCGACGCCGGACACATTCTTCTGTCCAAACATGTGGCGGACGACTTGGAACAATATCCGCAATGGCGTTCGGACCTCCACGACCTTGGCGAATGCGAAGTCAAACACGGCGTCCGCGTTCACGTCGTAAATCTCTACACGGACGAACTCGGCAATTCGGAAGTGCCGGACAAGTTTAAGCAACAAAGGGGCAGGAAGAAGATCACAACGGCAACCGGCGCATTGGCGGGAAGACCGGCGGTAATGCGGTGGGCAATGATCGCTGCCGCGATTTTGATCCTCGGGGGAATTGGTGTTTGGCTCTTACGCTCTAAGTCATCAACAAAAGCGCCTGCCAATGCCGTTGTTGCTTCGTCGATCGCCACGCCTCTACCCACTATTCCAGAAAAAAGCATCGCGGTGCTCCCGTTCGAAAACCGAAGCGAAGACAAAGCCAACGCCTACTTTGCCGACGGCATCCAAGACGAGATTCTGACGCGCTTATCCACGATCGCCGATCTCAGGGTGATCTCGCGCACCTCCACGCAGCACTACAAAAGTGCGCCGGAAAATCTGCCTGAGATCGCAAAACAGCTGGGTGTCGCCCACATCCTGGAGGGGAGCGTGCAAAAGAGTGGCGACGCCGTCCGCGTGAACATGCAGCTAATCAAAGCGGCCAATGATTCACATCTTTGGGCCGATACATTTGATCGCAAACTAACCGATATTTTTTCGGTCGAGAGTGAGGTGGCAAAGGCCATCGCCGATCAGTTGCGAGCGAAGCTCACTGGTCGGGAAGAACAAGTCGTCGCCGCCAAACCAACAGACAATCCTGAAGCTTACGATGCCTACCTGCGCGGGCTGGCTTATAGTCTGAAAACGGAGAACACAGCTGCCAACTCCACTGCCGCACAAAAATATCTCAGAGAAGCGGCGAGGTTGGACCCGAAGTTCGCCCTGAGTTGGGCGCTGTTGTCATACGTTGATGCGCTTGGCTACATTACACTGAGTCTGCAACCAACGCTCGCCCTGCGTGAAGAGACACGGCAGGCAGCCGAAACCGCCCTCACTCTTGAGCCCAATCTCGGCGAGGCCATATTGGCCAAAGGATTTTACCACTACGCCTGCCTGAAGGATTACGACACCGCCGTGCGTTACTTCGAACAAGTACGTCCACTCTTACCGAACAGCAGCCGTATTCCCGAGTTCCAGGCTTATGTCATGCGGAGGCAAGGCCAGTGGGACCCGAGTGAGTCCTATTTCAACGAAGCAGAGCGGCTTGACCCGCGCAATGTTAATCTGCTCACTCAGCACGCGCTTTCCTTCATGTGTCTTCGCCGTTTTCCCGAAGCGCTGCGGAAGCTTGATCAGGTTTTGGATATCACGCCGGATGACCTGGATACTCTTGCGCAAAAGGCGGCTATCACACAAGGAGAGGGTGATCTTTCGCGTGCATCCGCGCTTCTCGCTCCGCTCCACCCAGCCGCCGATGACGCCCCTGCCGTGGAAACGCAGGTTTACCAAGCGATTTTGGAGCGGCGCCCCGCACAAATCATCCCTCGATTAAAGGAAATACTGGCCAAGCCTGATCCAGCGCTGGGTTATTTTAATGGCGAACTGCGCTTTTGGTTAGGCTGGGCGCAAGAAATCGCTGGCGATCGTGCCGCCGCCCAGGAAAGTTGGCGACGGGCGCGCAGCGAACTGGAATCTTTTCTCAAAGAACAGCCGGAAAATTTTGCTCTGATTGGAGATCTCGCGCTGACCAATATGGGTCTCGACGATAAAGCCGCCGCGTGAACTTTGGCCGAACGGGTCGCAGCCGTGATTTCAATCGAGAAAGACGCGCTGAATGGTCCCGTCGCAATCGAGGTTCTCGCCCGGGTGACAGCACGCAAGGGAGAACCCGACCGTGCCATCTCTGCTTTGCAGAGATTACTCTCAATACCATATCAAAGCTCACTGGCATTAAATGTGCCGCTGACTCCCGCGCTGCTCCGGCTCGATCCGATGTTCGATCCGCTTCGAAATGATCCGCGCTTCGAAAAACTCGTCGCCTCGACTGTGCCGAAATCGGCGGAAAAATAACGCGCCCCTAAAGGGCGGAAATTCCGATTGCCAGGAATTGTTTTGTCGGGTCGAAGCAGTGCAAGGATGCACGGCGGCAGAAGTACGTCCACAAACCTCTGAGGGATTTTCTCCTGAACTGGCTGTTGCACTTACTATTACTACAATGGTCAAATAATCACTTGCTTAACTCTGCCTAGCCAGGTTATGAGAAAGATATGGATATATCTCTCAATTCACTGGAAGAAGCGCTTTCAATCCGCAGGGAAATGGACACTCTCGAAAAACGCCTTGCTTCAATACTGGGCACTGTCATTTCCTCGGGTTCAACGACTAGCAAGGCTCCTCAAAGAATATCATCCGCTACTCGTGCTAAGATAGCCGCTGCTGCACGAGCGCGTTGGGCCAGGGTGAAAGCTGATAAGGCGAGCACGTCTACGATTGTGCCAGGACAAAAGAAGAGCGGTCTTACTCCTGCTGGACGGAAGCGCCTATCCCAACTTATGAAAGCCCGCTGGGCAGCCAGTAGAAAGGAAGCCGTCAAGAAGTAAACTGATTCCCTCTTACTTCCTGGTTCTAAACAAGAAACCATAGAGCGCGCCGAGAACGGCTTTGACGCACCCGAAGCCTTGAACTCCGAAAGCGCGAAATCCTGATTGCCCGTCACCAGGAAATCGTCTTGGTCGGTCGAAACAGGGATGCACGAAGGCACCGAATCACGTCTGCCGATTACCCGGAAGCCCGACAGCCGGAGCAACTTTCAGCGTTGGCCGTCTCTCGCGCGGTTCTCCGCGTAGTTGATTGTCTGATCTTTCTTCAAATCCCACCTTGCCCGGCTAATTACTATTACCACGGCTTCCGCGACGACGAGCAATTGGTCCTGGTCAAGAATTAGTGATGATGGTGTTTGCTCGCCCCTTGTGGGCTCGAACGCCTCGGAAAGCAGCGTCGCAATAGACAGTTTGACGCTTGAATCTGGCACGCGATTCGCTAGGCAAACAATTGGTTGGCAATTGCACTCCTAGAAAGCCTCAATAGTTTCCGCAACTTCATGAACGCTCGCCTGCTGTTCCATCTGCCATTTGCGCTTGCGATGTTCGCCCTGCTCGTTAGCTGCGAAGAGTTGCCGCCGCAGATGCAGCAGCCGCTCGCCGGCCTTTTGCCGATGCCGACGCCATCCGGTTATTGGAATGATGAGGGCACACACGGGCCGCCGAAGATTGTCGTCCACCTCCGTGAGCAGAAAGCTTACTTTTACAAAGGCCAAACGCTGGTCGGCGAATCAACGATCTCGACTGGGAAACCAGGATTCTCCACGCCGCCGGGTCATTACACCGTTCTCCAAAAAGACAAGAACCATGTCTCGAGCGAGTTTGGCGATTACGTTGATGACCGTGGGAACGTGGTCAAATCGAATATCGACGTGCGCAAAAACCGTCGGCCGTCCGGCACGCATTTCGATCCGGCCAGGATGCCTTATTGTATGCACTTCAATGGCGGCTACGCCATGCACGAAGGATATGTCCCGCCGTATGCTGCGTCGCACGGCTGTATTCGCCTGCCTCACGGGATGGCGGAGCACTTTTTCCACGCGACAACCGAAGGTACACCGGTGATTGTAAAAGAATAAAATTCAAAAAATGTCTCGGGTGCTTCGATCTACCCTCTCGAGGCAGGCATACGGTGGTTCGGGACTAAGCCATTGCTTGCCCAAAGGCTGAGACAAAAGTTTCCATTTCAACTTTCTTACCGAGCGTGGACACGCATGTAGTTAGGCAACGCCGCGAACAAGCGGCCGACGTGCACTTCGCGCTGTTTCAAAGCCTGGATGATCGGAAGTTCGCCTGCGGCGTATCTCGAGCGGATCATCGCCTAACGAATTGAGATATCTTAAGGTCCATGACACCATCGAGCATAAGCAGCAGCCTCGATGGAAGCACCATGCACCCGCGAGCCCGCGCCCATTTTGGGCCTTTGCTTCAGTAGCCGTGTCGTCCTTGGTGTCGGGCCTGGAGTCGTGACTTGAGCTGCCATTGCCGTCGTTGCCGGTGCGCTCGCTTGGACAGATGCAGCAGCAGTTATGGGAAACGGGACCGTATACGAAACCTCGTTTGAAGGCGGGCTTTCGGCGCCAGAGGTGTTGTAAGCGGTCACCGCGAAAAAATACGTTTGTCCTTCTTTTAAGTTTGACACTGAGATGGTCGTGGAATTTCCAGCCTCAATTCTTTGCGTGAAAGTCCCGGGAGTTGTCCCAGAATACAAGCGATAACCGGCAAGGTTCGGGATCGAGCCTGGATCCCACGTTAGTGAGAAAGTGTCTGCCATGATCTGCACTCCATAAGTACAAGAAAGAAACAGAATCATTATATTTCTGGTGAGTACAATCAGCCATTCCCGCCCGCTCGAATGATACTTAGTAGCCATCTTCCTCGGCAAAGCGCGCGGATAATACTAAATTGCTCGTACTTATCAATCTTAATCGCGTTTGACGGCTCAATTAACGCCGATGTAACGAAACCGAGGATTCCTTCAAGGATTCTCAACCCTAGCAGTCATTTTTACCATAACCCAGCGCACATACCCGGTCCGTGTGCGTAAAGCTCATTTAACGATATGCGCTTCGTCCATTAAACCCGCTCTGCACACGTCAGCTCGCAAAAACTCTTCATGTCGATGTTGCCGCCGGAAACGATTGCGACAATCGGACCGGTCCCCGCTTTTCCGGTTAACGCGGCGGCGAGCGGCAACGCGCCCGCGCCTTCGGAGATAATTCGCGCTTTTTCCGCCATCAGCTGCATCGCCGTTTTCGTTTCATCCAAACTGACAACGAGATAACCATCCACCACCGGCTTCATGCGTTCCCACATGCGGGGGAACGTGCTTTGACCACCAGCCCCATCGACGAATGAAGCTTTCCAATCTTTGAATATTTGCGGTGACCCTTTCTCGAATGAGAGCGCGGCAGGCGCAGCAGTTTCGGGCTCGACCCCCCAGACCTTGACCCCAGGTCTCAGTGCCTTGATTGCGCTGCCGACTCCGGTGACGAGGCCGCCGCCGCCAATGCTGGCAATGACGGCTGCGGTCCCGGGCGCGTCTTCCAAAATCTCGAGCCCAATCGTGCCATGACCCGCGATGAAATTGTGATCGTCGAACGGATGCACAAACGTTCCTTCGGCGCCGGGATATGAACGTTCCTCCAATGCTTTCCACGCTACCTCGTATGGAACGGGAATGAGTTTCGCGCCGAGCGCACGCATTCTGTTGATTTTCGATTCCGGGGCCGTCTCGATCACTACGACCGAACAAGGCGTGCCGGCCTGCCGCGCTGCATAGGCGACGCCTTGTCCGGCATTTCCGGCGCTGATCGTCCAGACTCCGCGCTTGCGTTCCGATTGGGAGAGCATCGCCACGGCGTTGGCCGCGCCGCGTATTTTGTAAGCATTAATAGGCTGCAAGTTTTCAAGCTTCAATCGGATGTCGGGGAAACCGGGACCAAGCTCAAGATGAATCAGCGGCGTGCGTAGAATGGTTTTCGCGATTCGCCGGCGTGCTTCCTTTATTTCCGACAACTCGATCGGTCGAACCGCTTCCAGCGTGGTGCGCATCGTTGGATGAAATGGAACTGCCGATCTTAGCCCGGCGGCCAGGCCAGCGCGCGTTTGCCTAACAAATGCACATGCAAATGCGGGACGCTTTCACCCGCGTCCGGACCGCTGTTAATCACAACGCGGTAACCGCTCTCTTCAACGCCAAGCTTTTTCGCGATATCCCGTGCGACGAGCAGAAGTTTTCCGAGGATTGGTTGGCTGGCCTCGGTCGCGTCTTTCAGGCGCGGGATTACTTTTTTGGGGACAATGAGCACGTGCACGGGCGCCTGCGGATTCACATCGTGAAATGCGATTGCGTCATCATCTTCCCAGATAACTTTCGCCGGAATTTCTCGCGCGATAATTTTTTCAAAGATTGTCATGAAATTGGAGGCTTAACGCAGCTGGCACTTCAGTCGCTCGACGGTAGTTGTCGATGTCAGTTTTTCGCGGATGAAACAGACAACGTCCTCGCGGAGCGAATCGCAAGCGCGCGTCCATACTTTTGTGTGGCGCAGATATTTTACGCAAGGTTGCAACGAACAGAGCTGAAGATTGTCCACGCCGGTTTCAACCAGGGCGCTAATCCGCTTTTCCAAAAGATCGAAGAACGCCAGCTCGTAACCAGTGCCAGCTTCATGGGCAATTTCGAGCAACGAAACGGAAATCGGCGGCGGCGCCGGCGTAAAATACGGTATGATCTCTTTATAGCCGATCACTTTGAGAACATACTGCACAGTTTGCGCGAGTTGGCTGAATGCCACCACGTTTTCATCGTTCCGCAGACGCAAGTAAAAGGCGATGCTCTCAGTTACGTGATCGGTCAGCCACCAGCTCGGGTAACCCGCCTGGTCGGCCGCACGGTTAATCGCGGCGTGCAGCCAATCGCGATTAAACTCGAAAAGCTGCCCCGAATCGCAGCGCAAATATGGAAACTCTTCCTTAAACGCGACCATGATTTACTTGCTCCGGTGGAAATAATTCTCGCTGCGCGTCGCTCGTTTTTACGCGCCGGCCGAGCGCTTGAATGGCATCGACAAATTCATCGACATCCGCGAAGTGCCGATGCACAGAGGCGTAACGCAAATACGCCACTTCATCGACCTCGCGCAATTTCTCCAACACTTTTGCGCCAATTTGCCCCGAGGAAACTTCGCGCCCGCTCGTCTCGAGTTCATGCACAATCTCATCAACCACTTGTTCCAGCGTGACGAGACTGACCGAACGCTTCTCAAAGGCTTTCGCGATGCTGCTGACGAGTTTGTGTCGATCAAACGGCTCGTGGGTGCGGTCGCGCTTGACCACACGCAGGTCGGAGCGCTCAATTTCTTCATAAGTGGTAAAGCGATACCTACACTTGAGGCATTGGCGACGGCGGCGAATGCTGGAACTGTCCCGCGACTGGCGGGAATCGATGACCTTATCGTCCCGCGAGCCGCACTTGGGGCAACGCATAGTGTTAGATGATTCAATAACACACAATAAGTTGTAGCGTCAATCGCTCTTTGGGAGTCCTACGTTTCTTGTCCGGCCTTTGCCGCTTGATTTCTCGCGTGCGCCTAGCGCAATGTCTCCGCTCGATCTTGCCTTCAGTGGGATGCAAACTCGTAACATCAAATCCACGAGACTTCCCGATCTTTTGTGCGCGGTACTTCTGCTTTCGTTCGCTCTTGTCATAGCATATCCGCGTTGGTGCGCGGGGATCGATTGGCGCGACGAGGGCCTGCTCGCTTATGGTGCGGTGCGCGTGATACAGGGCGAAATTCCTCATCGCGATTTCGTGAGCCTGCAACCGCCGCTGTCGTTTTACACAACCGCTGGCGTTTTCAAACTCTTCGGAACTTCGCTCGCCTCGCTCCGCCTTTTCGGTTTGTCGATCTACCTTCTTCTACCGCTCCTCATTTATGGCGTTGGTCGCAACTTCACCGGTCCGATTCTCTCGTTCGTTGCCGCTGCACCCGCCTGCATCCTTGGCCTTCCATATTTCGGGTTTGTGCCGTTGGCAGTGTGGCAGGGGATCGCAGCTTCACTCGCTGCCATGCTCTTATTCATCCCAGCAGCATTATCAACGCAACAATGGCTCGGTCTACCTGCTGGATGGCTCACCGCTGCCTCGCTTTTCTTGCGGCACGATCAGGCCTTGTACACTATCGTGTCGATTTTTGCCCTGGTGATTGCGCTGCGTTTTGCTCGCAACGATTCTGTTTCGCGAATGAACTTGAAACGCGTGTTGCTCTTCTGGCTGGTCGGCATCGCCGTCGCCCTTATCCCTTCGATAATGGTCTGGTGGAAGATCGGGGCACTGCCTGAGATGTTTCGACAGTTGATCCTGTTTCCATTCGCGATTTATCGAAAAACCAGTTCGCTGCCGTTCCCGAAATTGATTGCGCGCAGGTCCGTTTTGGACACTGCCACAGTGTTTTTGTTTTACATTCCACCGATCGTCCAAGCGATCGCCGGGCTTTATCTTGTGCAATGTCTCGTCCGCCGTCGTTTTGCTCTGCGCGAAGCCGCACTTTCCTTTCTCCTCGTTTGGTCCGCGCTGTTCTATCTCCAGGTCGTGACCAGATCGGACCAGACGCACCTCCTAATAACGCTCCCGCCGTTTTTCCTCCTTACCGCCTTCGGTTGGTCGATTGTACGCGAAAACATCGTCAACTACCGCAAAATCGACGCCATCCTCTCCACCGTGTTTGCGACCCTGGTCGCTTCGTTTCTCTGGATCCTCAAGCCGGTCGCGTTGCCCGATGTGACAGGGGCAAATGAACAATTGACCCTCGAGCGCGGAGGCGTCCGCATCCAGCAAGCGCGTGTGGTTGTCGATTTTATTCAACGCCTGCAGGGCTATGTCCCGCCGACGCGATCGATTCTGGCGTTGCCTTACCAGCCGATGTTTTACTTCCTCTGTGAACGCCGAAACCCGACTCGTTGGAACTATTTGTGGCCGGGCGATCAGACTCCACGCGATTACGAGCGCATGATCGACGAGGCAGAACGCGATCCCCCTGCGGTGGTGTTGCTCTCGGACCAACGTGAACTTGCCGCATTCGCACCCGAAATCATCGGATACGTACAGGCGCACTACATCCACACCGACGATCTCGGTAACCTCGCGATCTACGTTCGCCGGGAGAACTACTAGGTCTGGCCGCCACCGGCTTCTTTGCCGTTGCCACACCTTTCGAGCGCAAGTTCGTCCTACATTGCGATACCTACTGTTTGGCACTCGCCGCCTCGACGGCCGCAGTATCCGCCGGAAGATATTTCACGCCAAAAAGCCACGCCAGACCCCCTGCGAAGATCACGCCCGAGACAAAAAGGAACGCGATGTTCATATTCGTATGGCCGCCGATATAACCGAGTAACCAGAACGCCTGCACATCACCAAGTAGATGAATTACTAAAATGTTGACCGCGAAGGCAGTCGCCCTCACGACCGGCAAGGAAACGTTGGCCAGCGCCGTGTTCGACGGACCGGTGTTCAAGAACAGAAAGAAGATCGCGAGAAACATCGCGATCCATGCCGCAGGAAAGGGAATGTAAAGAGCAACGACAAAAATCGGAGCTGCGACCAGCATTCCGACTCCCGAAACCCAAAAATCCGATCCGGGAAAGCGTGGTCGCAATTTATCCGCAACGATACCGCCGAGCAAGGTCGAGCCCAAGCCGGCGACCACCACGATCAAGCCGAAGATCGTCCTGGCTGCGGCTGGATTTTGATTTCGATAACTGAGGTATGCGGAAATCCAATATCCCATTCCACCGGCGGCAAATGTCATTAACGTTTGCGCGGCGCAGTTAATGAGATAAGACCGTGTCCGGAAAAGGTTCAGATAATCGGTCAGCCGCCGGCGCGGCAATTCTTGCACGAGATGATGCCCCGTGACGCGGGGATCGCGTTGCCAGAAACAGACAAGACCCAGCACTAAACCCGGTGGGGCAAGGATGTAGAACGCCCAACGCCAGCCGAAATGAGCGCCGATCAATCCGCCCACCACGTAGCCGAGAGCGCTTCCCACCGGAATGGCTGCGCAAAAAATTGCCATGACCCGGCCGCGTGTTTTCATTGGAAAAATATCGGACAAGATTGTCGGCGCGGCCGGGCCGTAGCCGCCTTCGCCGATGCCCACAAAGATGCGGGTGGCGATCAGAATCGTAAACGTCGCCGCAAGTCCGGAGGCGCCAGTTGCCAGGCTCCACAAAATCACAGCGGTACCGACGATCACCCAGCGCGAAAGCCGATCGGCAAGAAAACCAAGCAGCGGCGCGCTAAACATATAGGTAATGAAGAACGCCGAGCCGAGCACTCCGGTCTTCGTCATTGCATTCACATCGTTGGCAGCAAAAAAACTCGCGCGAATGTCAGGCTCGACAGCCGCCAAAACCTGGCGATCCATGTAGTTGAACAGATTGATCGCAAGCAGAAGAAGCAAGGCACTGCGCGCGCCGCTCATTGGTTTCGCCGCTTCTTCCATCGATAATTGCCGATTGCAGATGCCCGCGCGCTGATTGTAAATCATAAACCAATGCCCTCCATGCCTGTCGCTGAGCGCGCACTTTATTTCTTCGGCCGCCTATTGGCGGCTCGCTTTTACCGCGTGACTGCGCTCGGAAATAACAATTTGCCGCAAGGCGGATTTCTTCTTTTGCCCAACCACATTAGCTGGATCGATGCCATCGTCCTGCAACTCGCCTGCCCGCGCCCGATTCGTTACATCATCGACCAGGAATTCTATCACAAACCGATGCTGCATTGGTTTTTGCGGCTCGTTCGATGCATCCCGATCGATACGCGCCATTCCCACTCTGCGATTCGCGCAGCTGCAAAAGAAATCGCCAAAGGCGAGATCGTCTGTCTATTTCCCGAAGGTCAACTCGAACGCGCCGGGACTTTGTTACGCCTGCGGCGCGGTTACGAATTAATTGCGCATCATGCTAATGCTGAGGTCATTCCAGTTTGGCTCGACCGACTCTGGGGCTCGATCTTCTCGTTCCAAGGCGGCAAGTTTTTCAAAAAATGGCCCCGCCGAATTCCATATCCCGCCACGGTTGCATTCGGTGAACCACTCGCTCCCGACGCGGCGGATATTGCCATAGTGCGCGAGCAATTACTTAAACTCGGCGAATTTTGCTATAGCCGCAGGGCATCGTTAAATCGACATCTTGCCGAAGAATGTGTCCGCGGTTTGAAACGCCGGCGGTTTTCAACGGCGGTCACCGACGGAGTAGATCGGAGTAAGCTGAGTCGTGCAAAATTACTCGGCGCCGCCGCAACGTTAAGCCGTTTTCTGCGCAAAGAATTTGCCGACGAACGAATCGCTATCGTTTTACCCGCAAGCAAGGCAGGGATGGTTGCAAATCTGGCAGTGGTTCTCGCTGGAAAAGTGCCTGTCGATCTGAATTTCACGATGGGATACGCGGCAAATGAATCGTGTTGCAAGCGCGCCAACCTGCACGTGGCAATTTCGGCGAGTCAATTCATGGAGCGAATCAAAGATTTTCCGTGGCCAGAACGCGTTTTGAAATTGGACGAACTGATGCCACGCATGAAACGGCAGATCTTTTTCTGGTGGATGATGTCGATCTTGTCACCGGCGGCTTTGCTTCTGCGGCTTTTGCAAGTCCCGAAAAAGGGCGATCACGCAGAAGCAACTTTGCTGTTTACCAGCGGAAGCACTGGCGACCCAAAAGGAGTTGTTCTCAGCCATCGCAATATCGTTGGCAACGTCTCGCAATTCCAGGAACTGCTCGACGCGAAGAAAGAAGACGCGATTCTCGCTTCGCTTCCGTTTTTTCACAGCTTCGGATCGACCGTCACGCTTTGGTATCCGCTCATCGCCGGCGTGCGCATTGTCACCTATCCAAGCCCGTTGGAAGCGGCAAAGAACGCTGCATTAATCGAAAGATACAAAGTGACCCTTCTCTTAGCTACGCCCACTTTCTTGCGCGGTTATCTACGCAAAGTCCAACCGCATCAGCTGCGCAGCGTGCGTCTCGTCATTACCGGTGCGGAAAAACTTCCTCTCGATCTCGCCAAGAATTTTAAAAAGCACTTCAATCACAAGGTTTTTGAGGGCTACGGGCTTACGGAAACTTCGCCGGTGGTCAGCGTAAATCTGCCCGAGCCGCAGCCGACAAAACCAGGTGAGGAAGTTCAACCATCAAGTCGCTTCGGTTCCGTCGGGAAAATGGCTCCGGGAATTGCAGCGGAAATTCGCGAACCGGAAACAAACCGCAAACTTTCACTACACGAGACCGGGATGCTCTGGCTGCGTGGAGCAAACATATTTGAAGGTTATCTGCACGATCCGGAACAGACCGCAGAAGTGTTGCGCGATGGATGGGTGAAGACGGGCGACATCGGCCGGTTCGACGAGGACGGATTTCTTTACATCGAAGGCCGGCTTTCACGCTTCTCCAAAATCGGCGGTGAAATGGTGCCGCACGAAGCGGTCGAACATAAGATTATAGATCTTCTTGGTTTATCTGGAAAAGATGAGCGCCCAATTGCGATTGTCGGAGTGCAGGACAAAGCCAAAGGCGAAGCACTTGTTCTGCTGAGCGCCGTAGATATCGATCTTGCCCAGTTGCGAGCCAAACTTCACGAAGCGGGTGTCCCAAATTTGTGGATCCCAAAACACGTCCAGCGCGTTGAGGCCATTCCGGTTCTTGCCTCCGGCAAACTCGATTTAAAGAAATGCAACGAACTCGCGGTCGAGCGATAATCAACACGTCGATGCATTCGTTGCTCCACTCATCGGCCAATTACTTCGCCGCGAAATTCATGAAACTGCTCTTCGGCAGCGTCGTGCGCGTGCACGTCCTGCGGCCTGAAAACGCGGACGGCGCCGGCGGATTTTTGCTCGCCTCAAATCACATCAGCCACTTCGATCCGTTCATTATCTCGTCGGTCGTGCGGCGAAAGATCGATTGGATGGCGATGGCCGAATTTTTTCCGGTGCCGATCATTGGAATGTTTCTACGAGCGGTCGATGCATTTCCTGCTGCTCGCGACCGCGCTGATCGAAAGACGATTCGTACGGCAATCGATCGACTGAAAGGTGGACGAGTCGTCGGTGTATTTCCTGAAGGTGGAATTCGCGATGGCACTCGCTCGCTGCTCGAGGGCGCGCCGCTGCGGCCGGGCGCAGCTATTCTCCCGCAGATTGCTGGCGTTCCGATTCTCCCGTGCGTGATCGTCGGCAGCGATCGCCTCTACTCAATGAACCGCTGGCTGCCGTTGCGGCGCACTCCAGTCTGGATGGCGTTTGGAGATTCGATCCCAACCTTTCCGGAACTGCAAAAAGACGAAGCGCGTGAGCGTATTCACCACGAACTGGCCATTGCGTTCAAAAATCTGTACGCCGAATTGCGCGAAACATTTCAAATCACGCCGGATGACCTGCCTCACTCCCCACAAGAACGCTTTGGAGTGCGCGGACGTGTCCGCGCTTTCAAAAGCGGCGACAAGTCGCCGTACTCCAAAATTACGCGTTTCAGGGCGACATCCGTCGATTCGCTCATGTGCGCGTCGATGAACTTGCTCCAATCGCGTCACAGACTGCACGGACGCACTCGTGAAGAGATGGAGCGTTACGTGAGGGAATGCGAAAAATTGACAGCGCACGAGTTCTACGCCGTGCCGCCGAACGGCCAGATTGCCGATAAAATCGACAATCGTGCCCGCACCATCATTTGGCGGAGCCCAATCGAAACGAAGTTCCCCGCAAACAATATTGCGCACGCGGACTTGTTTCCCTGCCCGCGAGGTTGGAGCGCGCCGACAGTATTCATGTTGCACTCGCTCCTCTCCGCGAGCCGTTTTGGTTATCGCCGCTGTGCCGCAGGTTTCAACGAACTTGGCTGGAATGCCTGCTTCGTTCATTTGCCCTACCATTATTCGCGTGTGCCTCGCGGCTACTGGAACGGCGAGCTCGCGATCACGGCCGATCTTATCCGCAACGCTGAGGGTCTGCGCCAAGGCGTGATCGAAGTTCGGCAATTGATGGCAGCGTTACGACAGCGCGGTTGTTCCGAGTTCGGCGTTCTTGGAACGAGTTATGGGGGTTGGATCGGCGCGCTGCTCGCCATGGTTGAAAAAGATTTCCGCTTTGTCGCGCTAATGGCGCCCATTGTGAATGTCGATCATGCCATTTGGGCAAACCGAGCTTCCGTTTTTATGCGACGGGAGTTGCGGCGCGCGAATTTGGATCCAGCGCTCGTGGCGCGGCATTTCCACCTTAGTTCGCCGCTGCATAACGAACCGCTCTGCCGAGCCGATCGCGTGCTGTTTGTTGCGGGCGAATTCGATTTAGTTGCGCGCCTGTCCGACATCGAAGCGATCCACGAGAAATGGCGTGGCTCCGAATTATTGCGCGTGCCCCAGGGGCATTTCGGCTATCGCATGATGCGCGACACGATCGCACGACTGAAAGCGCGCGGATTGTGAGAGTGGTCCCAAGCGTGATTCAACCACGCAGGATGCCGAGAAATTCCAAACTAGGGCCAAGCCCATCGAAGGCCGCTTCGGCCAAAACGTTGTGACCTTCAATCGACGCATGCCAGCCATCAACCACATGGAGTAATTCGACCCGACTCAAATCGGCTGTCGCCAATGCATCGGAATATCGCAGCTGCACTTTCGAGTCTGGATTTAGCTCGCGCTGCAATTCGCCTACCATCGCATGCAGTTTTTCATTCACCATCGTTGCAAGGCGAATCAAATTACACCGATACTCTGGTCGAAAAGATTTGAAATATTTGTAGGTAGTTTCCAAGTGAGGATATAACGCTGGGTTCGCCGCTCGCCGGCGTTCCGCCACTTCGCGTCCCTTGAAGTAAGCCTCAAAATTGATTAGGCCGTAAACCACTATCGCCACGCGGTGCCGCTGTGTGCGCGCTTTATTGGTTAGCCGCCGCGTTTGCTGCGCGAAATTTTCGCAGACGCGGTCGCATTGACGCTGCAAAAGGGTCTCCGGCTGATTCAGCTCGTTAGGCGGACACCACCAGGTCCAATCGACGTTGTTGTGGCCAATCGAGATCAGAATCAGATCAGGAAACCGCCCGAGCGTAAGTAATTGGGAAACTTGCCCGGAGAAATTTCGCGCGCCGAGAATCCGGCGAAGAAAATTCAGCCGGTCGCGCTCACGATCGACAAGCGCGCCCACACGCGCGTACTCCGTGGCGACGAGCGGCGTGAATTCTTCCAGTCGTTTCGATACGCTGCGAATGCTGGTCGGCTGAGGATCGACATCAAGAAACCAATTTTTGCCCCGGCATCGATGCGCTCGCCAGAATGTACTCCAAACGGACGAGATGTAGATGCCAGTGCCGACACTATCGCCGAGCATGGCAACATGCGGAAGGCGTGCAATCAATTCAACCTGCGTAATCTCACCTTTTCGGTAGGCCCGGTAATCTGGATACAATGGCGCCGTTGGTTCGGCGATTCGCTCTAAAAAGTTTGCGCTGACTACCAAAGAAGACGCCGTCCTTCTCTCTCAGTCGAGCCAATGCATTGCTGCCAGCACTCGACGAAATTCCTCGTCGTCGGCAGATAGCGCAGGCAGCCACTCGCCAATCGGTTCGCGGTTCCACCAAGCTTTCTCGCCGAGCGGCGCGAATTGGTAATGATAAAGTCGCGCACGGATGTAATGCGGCGGCGCGTTTGGAAAGGGATTGTTCGCGATGAGCGAGAGTGCCCCGGGATCGTTGTGCAGAAGTTTCCAGACGAAGTGAAATGTCCACGGATAATCCGCGGGCGACGCCATAGCGGCGAACCAGATTTGCCAGTCGAGCCGCGGTTGATACGGCGCGATAAACGCCGGTCGCCGATTCGGATCGCCCGGTTTGGCTTTGAATTCGTATTCCATCCACTTGGTCTCGCCGGTGATAAAGGCGTCGCTGGTGCCTTCGAAAATAATTTCGTCGCGTTCGCGGCCGACTGTGCCGAATGCACCGTAGGTGTTAACCAGATCGAGTGGATCGAACGAGTAATTCATAAGTTGACGTCCGCCAACGAGATTGAGCACCGGCGCGACACTCAAATAGGCCACCAAGATCGACAAGGCCACGGCGATCCCGTCGTTGATCCGCGAAGGCGGCGATTTAGCAGCCGCTTCCTCTGCGCGCCTAACAAGTGATTTCGGCAAGAAGCGGCACAGGAATGCGTCATCGAAGCAGGCGAGAAACGGAATGATCGTCAGGTAATTTAGAAATGAAAGATTGCCGCTGATGATGAGAATGACCTGGAAAATTACCAGCAACACGCCCGCAATATGACGGGCCGTCCGCGGGCCAAATGAAAACCAAGGCACGATCAGTTCGACGAAGTGATTCCAAAGCGCCTCGATTTGGTGGAACCACCGCGGGGCGAAGTGCAAATAGCGACTGATCGGGCTCGGGATTGGTTGCGTTTCGTAGTGATAATAGAGACAGGTGAGATCGCGCCAGCAAGGGTCGCCGCGCAGTTTGATGAGGCCGGCGCCGACCATGATGCGAAATCCAAGCCAGCGGAACAGCCAAAACACCAAAATCGGCGGACGCGAATTTGGAAACGGGCGGCCATCGATCAGCGGACATAGGAAGATCGACAGGAACCCAGTCTCAAGAAGCTGAATTTCCCAGCCGTAGCCGTACCAAATTTGTCCGACATGTACGATCGACATGTACATTACCCAGAGGACGACGAGTAGAATTGCGTTGGCATAACCCGCAACAACGATCAGCGAAAGCACGAAGCCGAACCAGGCGAAGATCGTCATAACCTGATCAGTTATGCCGAACCAAAAAAGCGTGGGCAGGTGAAGCATTCCTTCCGTGCGTGAACCGAGCTGCGAATGAACATGAGAGAGAAAATCGTGAGCAGACGTTAAACCATGGGCTCCAATGAGCGGCACAAGCTGGTTAGCCGCGACGAGAAACGCGACCGCGTAAACGAGACCGAGCAACCGCAGGATGAGAAAACGAGTGAGCCAATAGGAATTCCCGCACGCGAAAAATCTCTCGAAGGTATTCGCTGGATCGCTCATTAGGGCAATAAACGCTCGAATTACTGCAGACCGATGCGCTTCAAGATTGCGGCAAAACGAGGATTGGAGCGAAGCGAGTCCCATCTCGGATCGACTTTGAGTAAAGTCAACCGCACATCGCGTTCCTCGCAGCCTTTGTCCAACAAGGCCAAAGCTTCGCCCTCTTCGCCGAGCGCGTGGTAAACCATCGCAACGTTATAGGGAGGAATGTAGTGCTGATTAGATAACGTCTTTAGCTCATCGAGAACAATCCGAGCTTTAACCGCATTCCCCCGCAACGCTTCGGCATAACCGATCGAGCCAATCGCTTCCGAGTTGCCGTGTGACAATTCTTTTGCCTTGGTGAGCTCGGCAATCGCCTCGGGATACTTTCGCTGCTGCGTAAAAACTTTACCCAGTGTGAGGTGGGCGACCCAGAAGTTCGGACCCAACGTGATCGTTTTCTCCAGAAGATCGCGCGCTTCCTGGTCGCGCTTGGCGTGATGCAGAAACATGCCCTCGATGGCACTGAAAAGGAAAAAAACGGGCTCCAGCTCTACAGCACGGGCACCCTCATTCACTGCTTCATCATGACGACCGAGATCCGAAAGGACATGACCGTAGGAAAAGTGCGCCATCGCGGAATTCGGATTCAGCACAATCGCTCGCTTTGCTTCCTTTTCGGCCCCGGCCCAATCCCAATCGAACCAGATGAGACTGAACGAGAGCGACGCGTGCGCTTCGGCAAGCGATTCATCAATTTCCAACGCCTTTTTCGCAGCGGCCTTGGCTACTGGAAGGCAATCTTTAGAAGGGACATCCGCGTTAATGGCCAGAGAACGGTTCGCTTCAGCTAGCCCGAAGTAAGCCAGCCCGTAGTTTGGATCCAGATCAATTGCCTGCTGATAAAAGCGCATGGCCTCCCTGATTTCCGGCGGCGTGAGTACGGCAGCATGATAACGTCCGGTGAGATAAAGTTGATAGGCTGCGAGGTTTTCAGTGTAGCGTTTGGTCAAGCGATTCTTTTCTTCGCCGCTTAATCGCAGCGCGAGCGCGTCTGCCACTTTTTGCGAAATTGCATCCTGGACCGCAAAGACATCTGTAAATTTTTCGTCAAAGGTCCCAGCCCACAGCGACGATCCGTCGTCAACGTTGATTAACCGAGCTGTCACACGAATGTGATCGCCGAGTCTCTGAACGTTGCCTTCGAGAACAGAATTTACCTGCAACTCGCGGCCAGCTGCTAGCGGATCCTGATCGAGGCCCACATATTTCCGGACCGAGGTCAGTGAGCGTACGATGATTTGCCTAGTGTTGCTGAGCTTTGTGATCAAGCTATCGGCCATCCCCATTTCCAGCACCTGATCGCGATTGTCTGCAACCAGAGGTTTAAACGGGAGGACCGCAATTCGCTTCTCGCCTGCAGGCGCAACAGAAGCGCTCGCCGCCGTTTTCTCCGCGCGATGGAACAGAAACCAAACGCCTACGGTCGCTGCGAGTGCACCCAAAAATACAACGGCGACGAGTGTAAATTTGTGCCACGGTATCGTTCCCGCACCGCTCGCTGCCGTTGGCACAGATCGGATCTTTTGCTTTCGCTTTAATTTTTCAGGCAGAGCGAGATTGCCAAGTTCGCCAGTGTGAAGGTTAACAATGTCGATCTTGACTCCGTGCTTCACCTCGCACTGGCCGAGCTCGTGCAGATGTGGGCGCCATTGGCTGTAGTTCGCGAGATCATCCGCGACCCTTTTGGATAGCAGAATGTGCCCGGCGTCACCGCAATCCATGACTCGCTGCGCAATTGTAATTCCGGCGCCGGCAATGTTCGATCTCTCGTTTACATCGACAACTTCATCTACCGGACCGCTGTGAATTCCCATGCGCAGCGGCAAATTCGGATGATTCTTCAGAGCCTTGCTGATCTCCAATGCGCACCGAACAGGCGCATCGGGATTTGTAAAAAACGCCAGCGCCATACCGTCGCCGGTCGGAAGCCGAATGAGCTTGCCAGCCGCTTCGGCATCGCGCACCTGCGAGGTACTTCGCACAATTTCGGTTAGGCATCGCAGCAACTCGCTCTGCTCGTTAATCAGCAATTTGGACGACCCCACGATGTCGATGAAAAGCACATGCGCTAGACGAAGATCGGGGCTTGGTTCCATCATAAGGCCGCTAACGTTGTAATCGGAAAACTCCCGACCAATCCCGAAAGCTTTCCGGGCTGTTCTATTGTTGCAAATGATAGATTGCTAGTCTCGCATTTTTCTTCCGCTTCAAGCGATACGCGCAAGATGTACACTCAAGCCATATGAAAAGTGCCAGGGGGGAGAATTGAACTCCCGACCAAGGGCTTATGAGTCCCCTGCTCTACCGCTGAGCTACCCTGGCGAAATTAGCGGCGACAAACGTCAATCGCATCCCATGCAGTGTCAACGCACCAGGTGGCGCAACTTTTCAAGTTGCGATTTGTTATACATCGCAAGTTGAAAACTTGCGCATCTAATCTTTCGATTTCGAAATGTACGGGACGAGATCTTTTTCGCCGCCGCGCAGCGCGGCCATGAAACAGACGCCATTTTTCTCTTTCACCACGCCTGTCCAGTGCTCCTGATCCACATAATGCCATCCGGAAAATTCGCGTGCCTTTCCAGTTTTCGGATCGCGCTCCGCCGGAAAAAGGAAAAATTGCATGCGCTTTTCAACGACCCAGACTTGCGCAATTCGTTGCCCCTCTTCGTCATCAAAAACGCGACAACCAATTGTGTGAAGATCTGCGAACTCCGGTGGGACATCGTAATGCGCTAACCGATCTTTCATAAAGAAGAAATCGCCCAGCGCACCCGCGTCCGTCTTCACCGGATCGAGCATCATCGAGTGGGTAGAACTGGCCGTTGTAAGCAGTCGTCGTGCGGTGGCTTCACCCGGAAAGCGGTTCACGCGTTCAACGACTTGAAAGGTCGATACGGCCGCGATTACCGCCACAGCAATAGCCGTCGCGAGAAAGGCCGGATGGCGCGCCTGCTTTTTCCAAGTCAGACGCCGTGGTGAAATTAAGGTTTCGCTCGGAACGAACTCGCTGATGTCCGCCGGAATCGGAATGGCGCGCACCAAGGCGGCGATTGCCCGGTCGAAATTTCGCTGCCCGGCCAATTCTTCGGTCTTGCGTGCGCGGTGGAGTGCCGAGCGCATCGCGCGATCGTTTACTCGTTCGTCGCTGATCGGCGCGGATTGAATGAGCATTCGCTGCCGACGCGATAAAGAAACGCCTCTCATATCTCCACCACGGGCGCGGTGGCATTAAGCCAAGCTTGAAATTGCTGTCGCCCTTCCGAAAGCAATTTCGCCAGCTCGGGAGGCTTCAATTCGGAAATCGATAGCAATTCTTGATGATTGAATTCATCCAGATAAAACAGTGCAAGGGCGGTGCGTTGGGGGTCGGGCGCGGCTGAAATCCAAATGGCGAGCTGTTCCGGTTCGAGTTTCTTGATCTGCGAAGGCGCCAAGGCCGAAATTTTCTCTTCCCCCAGACCAATATCTTCCGCTTGCAAACCTTTGTCGCTGGCTTCCAGACACCGCCAGCGCGCGTCGCGAAAAAACCACAAACGATCAGACGGCGGTTCGCCCTTAGCAGCTTGCTGCGCAGCATCACGCAAAGTTGCATGAAAGACTTCCGCCGCTTTGCGCGCATCAGCCACCATCAAGAAACAGAAACGGTAAAGCTGGAGAAGATCTTGTTTTTGCTGGGGCACGCTGACTTCTTTCCAAAGCGGCAATCTTACGCGCCGCAGTTAGATCGCAAGGGCGATATCAAGGAAGGCTTGAAAGGCAATGTTGATCTTACGCCAGCCTTTGCAAACGGCGTGCGACCTCTTCGGCGTTTTCGCGGCTGTTGAATGCCGAGATTCGGAAATAACCCTCGCCTTGCGCGCCAAATCCGCTTCCCGGCGTGATGACCACATTTAGTTTGTGGAGCATCCGGTCAAACATTTGCCAACTCGTTAGGCCGTCGGGCGTTTTCACCCAAAGGTAAGGCGCATTCACTCCGCCAAAAGCCTTCATGTCGATCTTCGCGCAGGCATCGCGCAAAACTTTCGCGTTGCCCATGTAGTGATCGATGAGCGCGCGACATTGTTCGCGACCTTCTGGCGAATACAACGCCTCCGCGGCGCGTTGTACTGGATAACTCACGCTGTTCGATTTCGTACTCCAACGCCGATTCCAAAGCGGATGCAGCGGAAGTTCTTTTCCCAATTCGGTGTGGGCGAGCAACGTTCTTGGCATAACCGTGAAGCCGCAACGAACACCAGTGAATCCGCCGATCTTGGAAAAACTGCGCAACTCAACTGCACATTCGCGGGCGCCGTCGATTTCGAAAATAGAGTGCGGAATTCCCGAGTCGGAAATGTACGCCTCGTAAGCAGCATCGAACAAAATGAACGCGTCATGCCGACGCGCGTAATCGACCCAGCGCGCGAGTTGATCGTGCGTCGCGACCGCGCCGGTCGGATTGTTCGGAAAACAAAGGTAAATAAGATCGACATGTTCGTTCGGCGGCTCGGCGACGAAATCGTTCTCCGCTGTGCATGGCAGATACACGATGCCTTCGTAGCCGCCGTCCTTTCGCTCCGGCCCGGTATGGCCGGCCATCACGTTTGTATCGACATAGACTGGATACACCGGATCGGTAATCGCAACTTTGTTTTGGTCGCCGAGGATATCAAGAATGAAACCGCAATCGCATTTCGAACCGTCGGAGACAAAAATTTCGTCATCGGCGATGTCGATCTTGCGATCGCGATAATCGTGCTGCGCGATTGTTGATCTTAGGAATTCGTAGCCTTGCTCCGGCCCGTAACCGCGAAACGTTTCGCGCTGTCCAAGCTCTTCGGCCGCGCGCTTCATTGCTTCGATGGCCGCGCGCGGCAGCGGCTCGGTGACGTCCCCGATGCCGCAGCGGATCAACCGCTTCGCCCCTTCCGGATTCTTTTCGCAAAATTCGCGCACCCGCCGTGCGATCTCCGGAAAAAGGTAACCGCCCTGAAGTTTGAGATAATTTTCGTTTAAATAAGCCACCGCGTGGCAGAACTTGCCGGAACGCAGCGGTTGCGCAACAAAGGGCAAGCTCTAATTTCCCGGTGTAATGTTATCCGGGGATTTGCTCCACAGCGTGTAAACAGAATCGGCGAACTCGGGAATAGCGAGTGGATGAAAACCGTTGCGCAGGAGTGAGGCTTCGAAGACAGGCGTTGGAACATAACTGCGGACGGCGATGACGTATTTAGCGCGCTGCAATTCATCTAAAATCGACATCGGCAATTCGTTCGGCCAATTGCCGTTTACGGCGTGGGCATCGAGCTCAAAGAAGAGAGAACGTCCGAAATAGTGGTTGGCGCGGTAAGCGATGGTCGGATCCTGCGGAGTGCTGACAACGCCTTTGAGATTGCGCGCAAGCGCAACCGCGATGTCATATTTTTCGTCACCGTGTCGCACGGAGAGAAGCGCGACTGCTTGGTCTAATTGGAGAAAGAAGGAAGCGAGAATCGCCAAAGCCATGGCGATGGCGGCGACGAAACTTCGCTGGATCGACAGTGAGCGTAGCCAGTTGAAAATCGTGTCCAGGCGCGCAACGAAGAGCGCGGTCATGGCGAGATAGGCAAAGAGGAGTGAGTTATAGCCGCTGCCACTTTTGCAAATTGTCCAAATGGAAATGGGGATGAGCACGACGAGCGCGGACAAAATCCAGCGCTCGCCTTCCGTGATCGAGTTGCGTGATCGCCAGATCGACCAGAGGCTGATGAGAAAGATCGGGAAGGTGGCAAACAAATACAGCGTTACGTTCAAGGCGCGCCCGGGATAGACTTTAATCGACGCCGGGATTGTGACCATGGCGGTAAACATTTGCGGCCAGAGCAAACGAATGGCCGCGAGCGCGAGCAAAATCGACATCGTCGGCAGGAGCGAAAGGGCGAGATCGCGAAGTTGCAGCGGTCTTTTCCATAGCAAGACGTAAACGAGCGGAATAGGCGCGAACGCGGCGCTGGTTTGCTTGCACAGCATGGCGCAAAGAAAAAGCGCGACAGAAAGAAACGAAAGGAGCAGCGAGCTCTTTCGATTGATCCAAACGTAGAGAGCCGTGATGGCGAGAAGCGCGGCGGTCCAATCGGGCTGTGTCGAAAAGAAGATCAGGTTGGTGCGGAAATTAATTCCGAGAAAAAGAAGAACAGCGAACGCCCAGCAAGCGCGAGATTTTCCGTAGCAGAAAATTGCACTCAAAAAAATTGCGAGCCCGAAGGCGAAGATCGACATAACGATTCGCGCGGCGAGCAGGTTTAAGCCGAAGACTCGAAAAACGCCGGCGAACAGAACGGTGAGCAGCGGCCCGTACACGTGAGTGGCGTGCGCGGTTTCGTAAACAGGAAGTCCGGCATTCAGGCGCACTGCTTCCATGGCGACGGCTGGTTCCCACGGGCTGAGCGGGCCGCGCTCGGTGAGTTGCACGGCCGCGGCACAAAGCGTGGCCAGGGCCAAGATCACCAGCACAATCAGGAACGGTAAGTTTGTAGGCGAAGGCAATTTCCGTGCGGCGAGCCAGGTTATTTCAAGATGTTCAGCGCGCGAAGAAGCCCATCGCTTGCCAGCTCGTGGAGGGAGTGTTCCACGAACAAGATTTGATACTGCCGGATTTCGAATGCGCAGATGATTGCGACGGCGACTGCCAAAACGAAGTTGCGCCGTTGCCGCAGCGGCGCGATTAAGCCGGCAAGCGTGCCGAGGGCAAGAAAGCGCAGCGGCACATCCCACATATTAGCAAAACGGAGGTTCATCCCGTATTTCACATTGCACATCACGGCATAGCTGGCGACGATGAACATCATCAGGAATACCTCAGCTCGCTTCGTTCGATTGATCCGAAACACAGCGCCGATAGCCAGAATCACAATGACAGGACTAACCAAAAGTAGATCGACCAGATAACGCTGCCATGGACCGTCACCGGTTTTGATTATGTAGGGTTGCGTATAACTCTTGGCGATGAACAACTGGTACGTCCGAATGAGAACGTCCGTGCCTCCGGCGAGAATGATCAAGGCGATGATTCCAAAGATTGGTCCAAGGATGGTGGCAATAAGCAACTCGGGACAAACGCGGCCGTATTCGAGCCAACGGTTAGTCGCGAGCACCACCACGATGGCAATCCAAACAAAAAATGAACTTTCCTTAGTCAGCACGAGCAGGGTGAGTGAAACCGTGTAGCCGGCCAGCCAGCGCCATTGTCCGGGCGAACGCAGGTTCTCCCATAGCATCCAGATCGTAAGCAGCGCCCAAAAGGCGAAGAAGCCGTCAACCAACGCGTGTTGCGACATGTGGATTTGAGTGGGCGCGACCGCGACGAGGGCTGTAAGCGCTACCGACCAGACCGGACCGTACATTCTCCACGCCAGAAAGGCTGCCAGAGTTAGCGTTAAGATGCTGAAGAACGAGGCGACGTTTCTAAGGGACGCGAGTGATTCGGTATGGAAGAGCGAATGCCAGAGATATCCGGAAAAAACGTAAAGAAACCGCATAGGGGGAAGTATCGCAGCGGGCAATCTCACCTGCTTTTCGATGTATTCGCGGATGATATCGGGATAATGGCCGAGGCCTTTGTCGCTCAACTGTTCGACGTAGTCGCGATACAATCCTTCATCGACGCCAACCAGATGCAGGTCATGCCACTTTGGATTGGGATGCAAAACGGCAAGCGACCGCAGCGGGGCGGAATCAGTCGAAAAGAGAGCGGGAGGGAGGCGGAGAAAAATTCCGATCAGCAAGACGAGAGTCAGACAAACTAGGACAGCGTTCCGATTCACCGTCTCAAAACCCGGCGTCATCGGCGCCATTCTAAGGCAATGTTTGTAAACTGAAACTTTAACTCCACGATTCAGCGAAAAAAGGCTGCGAGCGCGCAATGAAATTTCTGGGGAAAAACACGGAAGAAGTGACCACACACCGCACCTTTGCTGCAAGAAGCAGACCACTCTGCCAAGGCCGACGGTCGATCCGCCTTCGAAGGCTACGGCGCAACAAATAGACCGCCGTTATAGAGAAACCCGCTAGTAATTTTTCGCGACGGCGTCCCAGTTTACTATGTTCCACCAGGCTTTGATGTAATCGGGCCGGCGGTTTTGGTATTTGAGGTAATAGGCGTGCTCCCAAACATCAACGCCGAGAATGGGTGTGTTGCCGTCCATCAGTGGGCTGTCCTGGTTCGGCGTTGAGAGGATCTCGAGTTTGCCGCTTTTATTTTTGATCAACCACGCCCAACCGCTACCGAAACGGCCCACACCGGCTGCGGCAAGCTTTTCTTTGAACTGATCGAAGCCGCCAAAAGTCGATTTGATGTCGTCGGCCAGCCTCCCCTTCGGTTCGCCCCCCGCGTTTGGCCCCATGATTTTCCAGAAGAATGAATGGTTGGCGTGGCCACCGCCGTTGTTGCGCACAACGGTGCGAATGTCTTCCGGCACGGACTTGAGATCGCTGATCAAATCTTCGACAGATTTCTTTTCGAGGTCGACTTTGCCTTTGATCGCGTTGTTGACGTTGGTGATGTAAGCCTGGTGATGCTTAGTGTAATGGATTTCCATCGTGCGCGCATCGATGTGCGGCTCCAAAGCATCGTAGGGATAGGGTAGTTTCGGTAATTCGTAAGCCATAATGTGTACAGTTAGATCGAATCGCGTCGGGTGGCAGGTTTTATTTTTCGGACCGCGAAGATATCGATCGTACGCTCGAACTTTCTCTATAAACCTCTCGCCTGTTGGGAAAATCAGGTATCGCAGCGATAGAAACCCGACGGATGCCCACGACCATTGCGGTAATTCAGATAAGTAGCAAGAGCGAGCAGCGGGAAATTCTGCCGATAGAAATCGTATTTCAAATAGAAGACGCCCGGGAATCCCGTACCGGTGATGTGCGGTTCGTTCCACGAACCGTCCGATTTTTGCGAGCTCAGCAAGAACCGTAAACCGCGCTGGATGCTCGACCGTTCCAAATCGCCGCAAGCGCAAATTCCCATCACTGCCCAAGCCGTTTGCGATGCGGTGCTTTCGCCAATTCCTTTCATTGCGGGATTTTCGTAGGTCGCGCAGGTTTCGCCCCAACCGCCATCGTCATTTTGACAGCTCTCCAGCCAATCGCGCCCGCGCAAAATCCAGTCTTGCGTCATATCCTCGCCGATGGCACGCAACCCACGCAAAACCTGCCATGTTCCGTAGATGTAATTGACGCCCCACCGCCCGTACCACGACCCGTCATTTTCTTGCGTGTTGATCAAATATTGAATCGCATGCCGCACGCATTGTTCTTTTGCGTTGAACCCAATGTAGCCGAGCAACTCGAGCGTGCGCGCGGTCAGATCGCTGCACGTTGGATCGAGAATCGCATTGTGATCGGCAAACGGCATGTCTTCGAGCCATGGCGTCGTCACATCTTTGTCGAACGCGGCCCAACCGCCATCGCGGCATTGAAAACTCAGCTCCCAGACCAGCGCCCGCTTGAACAGCGCTTCGAATGATTGTCGATCTTCCGGCCTAACGAGTCGAAGTGCCATCAACACCATCGCGGTGTCGTCCACGTCCGGATAGTAAATGTTGTTATATTCAAAGGCCCAGCCGCTCGCTTCCGAATGCGGATTATTCACCGCCCAGTCGCCGCGGATTCGCACTTCCTTGTTGATCAGCCAATCTGCCGCGCGCCGCAACGTCGGATGTTCCGGCGAAAGACCGGACTCGGCCAGCGAAATGATATTGATGGCCGTGTCCCAGACCGGCGGCAAACATGGTTGAATCCGAAAGTCGTCTGGGTCATCGACAAAGAGTCCCGCGAAATCTTTTGCCGCTTTCTTATAAACCGGATGCTCTTTCGAGTAACCGAGCGCACGCAGCGCAATCAAGCAATTGAGCATGGCGGGGAAAACCGTGGCCAGTCCATCACTTCCCTCACCGATCCGCTCAAGCATCCAACGCTGCGCTTCCTCCAGCGCGCGCTGCCTCATTGGGTGAAGCTGCAATGGATGCAGAAATTTCAGAACCATGTCGACCCGCAGGAAAAAATTGCGCCAGGTAAAAAAGCGCTCGTCGCGCGGTAATCGCAAATCCTGGTACTCAGTTCCGAGAGGATACAGCTCATGTAAATGTTTTTCGCCCGGCAACGCGCGGGTCGGTTTGAAGTGATTGATAATCGCGAGCGGCATGAGCATGGCCCGGCTCCACGACGACATTTTGTAGATGTGAAAAGGCGCCCACCTCGGGAGCAAAATCATTTCCACTGGAATCGTTGGCAGATATTTCCAGGGAAATTGGCCGAGCAGCGCGAGATAAAGTTTGCTGAATGTGTTCATCCGCGGAATGCCGCCAAGACGCAAAATATTTGCGCGCGCCTCCCGCATGAATGGCGAATCAACGGAGTAGCCGGCCAGCTTGAGCGCGAAGTAGGCTTTGACCGAGGCGTTGATCTCGCTCGGGCCGCCGTAATAAATATTCCAGCCCCCGTCTGGTAGTTGGCGTCTCAAGATGTGGCGCGCGCAACGCCGTTGCAGATTGACATCGACATCACCGAGCCAATGCATGAAAAGCACAAAATCGGAGCAGAGTGTGCTATCCACCAGCAGTTCGCCGCACCAGTGGCCATCCGCCCGCTGCTGCCGCAGCAAATTCTCCTGCGCGCGGGGAATGGCCTGCGAAATCTCAGTATCGATCGCTGAATCAAACTCCGCTTGTTGTGGAAGCGTGCTTGGCAATGCAATCACTTTCCTCGACGAACTCATAATGTCGACCTTAGCCTGCCGGCCTAACGATTGTTGGTCCTACGATGCCTGGGCGGCCGCAACTTCAGCGTGCTTCCCGGTTTTGTGGCCGTTTCCGCAGCTCACCCCGTTGAAGGCGAGCGTTTCACTGCCACGTCCGGTCGGTTTTGGCTTGGATCCGAAGTTGAATTTGATGGTTTTCCACGTATCGCCGTGTTGGGCTTGCAGGCCAAGTGTCGCCGTTGGCTCGTAGCCGCAGTGCACCATGCAGTTTTCGCAACGCGGATCGCGCGCCACGCCGTTTACTACACCGTATTTGTCCCACTGCACTTTCTCAAGCAGCTCCGCGTAGCTCGAGTAATGCGCGTCCGTCATTAGATAACAGGGGCCCTTCCAACCGCGAATATTGCGCGTCGGGATCGCCCAGGCCGAGCAAGTCAGGTCGCGTTTGCCCGCGAGAAATTCGAAATAAATCGGGGTGCCGAAAAATGTGTAGCGATTCATCCATTCTTCGATCTTCGCAAACTTTTGCACTGTCATTTTGCGCGTGAGAAAGAAGTTCTCAGGCAACAGATTGAGCCGCTTGATCATGTCCTTTTTGGCGGCGTCGTACTCGTAGCCGGGCGTGATGGTGTGGCCATCCACGCCGAGATCGGAAAGATAATCGAACATTTGCTCGACCTCATCCATGTCCGCCTCTTTGTAAATGGTGGTGTTGGTCGCGACTTGATAGCCGAGAATCTTTGCCATCTTGATCGCAAGAATGCATTCCTTAAAAACGCCTTCCCGCTCTACAATGAGATCGTGCGTCCGCTCGAGTCCATCCAGATGGACATTCCAATACATCCACTTGCTCGGGCCAATGGTGCAATCGCGGATTGCCGATTGCGGATCGCGGATTGTCACAGCGTCTTTCTCGGAAATGAGACCCTTTGCGATCAAGATGTCGATTTTGTCTTCTAATTCTTTCCGCTTTCCGGTCTCCGCTTTCCGCAATTCTGCTGTGAGCCATTCGCGCATTTTCTTGCGCATAAACATGGCGTTTGTGCAGATGTAAACGATGCGGCCTTGCGCGAGCAATCCGGTGACCAGCGCTTCGATGTGCGGATAAATAAGCGGCTCGCCACCGCAAATCGAGATCATCGGCGCGTTGCACTCCTCTGCCGCGCCCAGGCAATCTTCCAGACTCATAATGTCCTTTAGAGACGTGGAATACTCGCGGATGCGTCCGCAACCCGTGCAGGTCAGATTGCACGTATGCAACGGTTCTAGTTGAAGTACCGTGGCAAACTTCTTCCTGCCACGAAGCTTCTGCCCGATCATATATGCTGCGATTTTCGTCGTTAGTGCGAGCGGAAATCTCATAAAGTCGTGGATACTAACGAGGGCTGCCAAAGTGTCAATGGCCCGGCTGTATCCGGAAATAGAACTAGATTCTTTCCGAACGCCACCAAAACCTCGTGCTGTCCTGTTAGACTTTGGCCTGTCAGAAATAATTCAATGCTTCCGAGACTTGCGTCGCCCTAACAATCTTTTGTCGAAGATCGAACGACGAGAGGCCACGTAAATGCGATCAGCGGCGTCACCAGTGCGCTAGGAAACCAGAAAGACCGGCGATGGCCCAGCGAATCTTTCGCAAGATCGAGCTGGCTTGAGTCACGACCCTCGCCAGCCGCGCCGGATCAAACTGATGGCGATCGCGGCGAGCAGGAGCGCGATGATTTTCGAAATGCCACGCAAACCCTGCTTGCCGATCCACCGCGTGAAACGCTCTGCGTTGCAAAGAGCGAGAGCGACCAGCGCAAGATTCGCGAACAGCGACACCAACGTAAACACCAGTCCGACTGAATCGACAAGAATGAGCAGCGCGGTCAGGAGCGCCGGCCCCGCAATGAGCGGCATGCCGAGCGGCACAATTCCGAATTCGTCGCTGCCGCCGCGATCCTGCGGCCCGAAGCCGACGAGCTCGCGCACCGCCAGGGCCAGCAAGATCAACCCCCCACCGACTTGAAAATCAGCCACCGTGATTCCAAGCGCCAAAAAAATCGTCTTTCCGAGAAAAATAAAACCGATCGCCACCAGCAGCCCGGTGAAGATACCGAGAAAAGCTTGATGCTTGCGGTTTTCAGCCGAAGCGCTCGTGCCGAGTCCGATGAAAAGTGCGATAAGACCGATCGGATCGATCGCAACAAAGACTGGAATGAAGGCTCGAAAAAATTTCTCGATCACAGGAGCTGTGGCGCAAGTTTCCTACCTTGCGAATTTCAGCAGCGCAACTCACAAAGTTCCGACACGAAGCTCTCTTGATGAAAAACCACTGCGTGTCGACTTTGTCCTACATTCGCATTCGTATTTTTATTCTTACTCTTTCTCGCGCGCTCCTTGGCGGTCTATCCATCGATCCTTTTCTGAAAAAACTTGGCGTTGAGTCGCCCGAGAAAAAGAAGGCGGCCGCCGGCCCACCACAGGAAAGGGGATAGAATTCGCCACAGATGGAACACAGATTTATCAGCATCTTTCCGCGTATCTGTGAAAATCTGTGTCAATCTGTGGCTGACTTTTTTGCTTCTGTTCCATGTTCCATCTGCGAAGAAACGCAAAATGGTTCCAACGGCGACCTAGTCACTGCGCACGACTTCATCGAGAGGTCGACTAGATTTTCACCTCGAAGCCAAAGCGCCGGACCGCTTCGATGTCCGCCGGATCGAATACGCCGCAATCGTGCTGCAAATAGCGCTCGGACGACATTTGCCTTTGTGGCAACTCGGAGAGACGGCCGAATTCATCAGCGGAAACATTCGTTCCGGCAAATTCGCACAGTCGTCCGATTTCGCGCGCGGGCGAAAGACAAAGCTGATCGAAGTTCACGCACAAAAAATGATCTGGCCCGAGATTTCTCCCAAGATCCACAGCGCGCTGATTTGCGCGCACCCAATACTTGAGCGAGGCGGTCGGCGCTTGCGATTTCGATCGTGGCGGTTCCAAATCGAAAAGGAACGACCAATTGTAAAGTTGCACCTGATTGATGCTGAAGGCCAAATCCAGTCCGTGACGGATCACGTGAATGTATTTTAGCGACGGGAATTGCTGAGATAGATGTGGAAGATAAATGTGCGAGTTCGGTTCCTTCCAACCCCAGCCGTGATAATTCTTGCCGAACGGCGCCCGCGCAGCGCGCATTATGTTTCGCGCGCGCTCGAATGGCCAAAGACCGCGCGTGGTTTTGTTGGCAGCGCGAATTTTCATGCTCATTGCCGCTGCGGCTTGAATTACGAACGCAAATTCGCTTAGCGTGAGCGGCCCCGCACTGAGCATCGCTTTGGTAAAAGCACGCAAGCCGGTGAAAATGCGCCCTTCGTTTCGCGAGGCAATTTTTCGATACCAATGCGGCCGCCTGAACAGTAGCGTGAACCAGAGATTGTCGTTCTCCAGGTTCAAATCCGAACCAAGAAAAAATCCGGCCTGCATGAAAATCTTCGCAACAAGCCGCGTGCCGCTGCCGCCGATTCCACCGATGACAATCGGACCGGCTGGGTTTGAATTGAAATCGCTTTGATTCAAACTGAAACGATATTCAAATATCCGTCAGAAATAAAAGTGTGAACCTTCAGATTCCAATCCTAAGCGCGATCATTGGCGCGATCATTTTGCTGTTCGGACGCAAATTATTTTGGCTGTGCGTCGCGGCTGTTGGATTTGCTGCGGGCGTCGAACTTGCCCCACATCTCGTGCACCAACCGTCAGCAATCCTGGCGCTGAGTGTCGCGCTGATGCTTGGATTTATCGGCGCTCTGCTCGCGTTATTTTTGCAGAAGCTCGCGATCGCAATTGCGGGTTTTCTCGCCGGCGGCAAACTTGCTCTGGCGATAGCTGCGGCTTTCTTTGTCCAGCTTGCGCCGTACTTGGGCATCACCTTCCTAGTGGGCGGCATCATCGGCTCACTGCTGCTCCTGGTTTTATTTGACTGGGCACTGATTGTTCTTTCGTCCGTCGTTGGGGCCTACCTGATCCAAAGCGCAATCACACTTCCCTCCTCGGGAAGCGTCGCTTTGTTCGTCGTTCTCGCGACCATCGGTGTGGTGGTGCAAGCCACAGCCATGCGGGGAAGAAGCGCGACCGCGGCCTAACAAACCAAGATCTCAATCTAATCCGAACGTATTTTTGGTGACAAAGTGAAGGTGGAAAGGGAAAATATGGGCATGGACTCACAAGCAACTGGATTGAAAGTGGCAGCGATCATCTTCGCATTATTCGCAATCGGGCATGCGGTGCGGCTTTTTAATCAGGCAAAAGTGCTCGTCGCAGGTCATCAAATACCGATGGCGGCAAGCTGGGCGGGGCTGATCATCGCCGCGCTATTGAGCATTTGGATGTGGCGACTTTCTTCGCGCAGCCGCTAACAACGTTTTGAGACGCGCGCGACGAAATCTGTCCGGTGGCAAATGAAACATTCCCATCTGGCGCTCATTTCCGGACTTATTTTGATCATCATCCTCGCGATGTCCTGGTGCGGACGAAAAACGGCTCAGGTCACAGGACTCGCAACTCCGTCTCCGGCTCCGATTCAACCTCCACGACCGACAACCGTCGCCACGCCAACCTTAACTCCATCGCCAACCGCTTCTCCGACATTAACGCCTTCCCCTACCCCAACGCTAGGCCCTAGCCTAACTCCCTCACCCGAACTGCGAAAAGCCGCGAAGAAGGTTGGACCCGCGATCATTTCAATCAGCGTTTTTGATCCATCTGGTCAACTGCTGCATACGGGTACAGCCTTCTATATCTCCAATGATGGCCGATTCCTAACCAACTGGCATGTGGTCGACGGGGGCGCGCACGCCGTGGCCAAATCATCCGACGGCAAGATCCGTAATGTCACCGGCGTGCTTGCTTCGTCGGCCGCGCTCGATCTCGCGGTGCTCAGAGCCGAAACAAAGATTGGCGTCCCATTTCTTCGGCCCAGTAAAACCTCCGTGCCGGACACGCCGGTCGCTGTGGTGGAAAGTTCGATGTCGCACCGCGAGCAACCCGTCGCAACCGTCCAGGTCTCGGCGCACCAAGCTGATTCGAGCGGAGAGCTGTTTGCGACCTCGTCGCCTCTTTCGGCTCAAACAAGCGGCGCGCCCCTTATCGATGAAAACGGCGAAGTCGTGGGCGTCGTAACATTAGCCAGAGACTCGAGTGGCGCCTCGAGCGTCGTGGTTAGGCCGGCGAGCGCGCTGGCTTCACTGCTCGCGCAGATCGTCCCGGAAACGGCTGCCCGATGGGCCGGCACCGAGGCCGAATCTCCGACTCCATCGCCAACGCCCAAGAAACTGAGAATTGTTTCCAATCCGGTACCGGTTTACCCGCAGCAGGCGCGGCGCGCGAACCCACCGATCGGCGGTTCGGGCCGTTTCCGAATTGTGTTCGGCGCCAATGGAGACGCGAGAGAAGTGCAGGTCGTCCGGTCAACTGGCCAAAGCATTCTCGATCAAGCTGCGGTGGAAGCGTTGCAGCAATGGAGATCCGAGCCAGGACGCGAGTGGAGTCTTGTCGTGCCGATCACGTTTCGACCGTAGGCGAACAAACCCGAACGTGCACGAGGCAAAAAGGGTATGTTGATGTTCAAGATCAATCCATTTTTAAAGCGTTTTTTGCCTTATAATTATGCCGATGGTCGTTGTGAACTTGCGGGCGATGGATGGCTGCACACCATCCGGATTTGCTCATCGATATAGCCTTGGCTGGCATTCCTCGCTCTTTGCCATTTGCCCGCCGGGATGGAATGGGATGTGCTGACCATTTTGGATAGCGCGCACGAACGTCGGTCCCGCGAGATGCCATCTTTAACTTGCATCGCCCAATGATCTCAGAGCCGCTCCTCCATCGGATGAAAATCCTCATCATTGACGATGAGCGCATTAACGTTGTCCTGTTGGAGCGATTGCTACAGCAAAGCGGTTACAGTCGCGTCGTGGGAGTGACGGATTCCCGAAAGGCACTCGAAACATGTGCCACTTTTGATCCAGACCTGATTTTGCTCGATCTCATAATGCCGCACGTAGACGGCTTTGCCATTCTGGAAACGCTTCGTTCAGGCGATGCTTCTGAAACTTTTCTGCCGATAGTAGTGTTGACCGCTGATATGAGCGAAGAGGCCAAAGCACGCGCGCTGGAAGCGGGAGCGACTGACTTTCTAGTTAAGCCACTTACCCAAACGGAAGCGCTTTTGCGCATTCGCAATCTTCTTGAGACCCGCCGCCTCCATATACTTCTGGAGAATCAGCGCTCTGCTCTGGAAGAGGCTGTTCGCGAGCGCACGGCCGAGCTCCGCGAGATGATCGTCGAGTTACGGGCGAATCAGCGCCCGCAGACTTCGCCCACTCTTTAACCGCACGAACACGGCGCGGCGGGGGATAGAATTTGCTCCTCCCCTCTCAGCGGGTGCGACTACTGAGCAAGATTTTTGGAACGCAAACAGCACCACACCGATGTGGTTATGCGTCGTTCGGGAGGCACGCGGACAATGCCAGACTTCGGTGGACAATTTGGCGAACTCGTGGGCGTTGAGCTGGCGAGGAGGCTGAAAGAAAACTTGCGCGCGCAGCGGCGCTCAACTGCCGGCGAAGTCACGCTAAACAGATACGCGCGCGGCCTCCCGCGCGGAGTGAGCGCGCGCGATCCCCCTTCTCCAGCCGCCGCACTTAATGCCGGAAATGGCGAATGCCGGTGAAGATCATCGCCATGTTGCGCTCATTGGCCGTGGCGATCACTTCGTTGTCACGCGCTGAGCCGCCTGGTTGAATCGCGCACGTTGCGCCGGCATCCGCGGCGGCAATCAATCCGTCCGGAAAGGGGAAAAATGCATCACTTGCGACCGCACTGCCCCTGAGCGACAGACTGGCTTCTTCCGCTTTCCAGATCGCGATGCGCGAGGCATCCACGCGCGACATTTGTCCGGCCCCGATGCCGAGTGTGCGGTCATTCGCTGCGTAAACAATCGCGTTCGATTTGACGTGCTTGACCACGCGCCAGCTGAAAAGCATCGCTTCCAGTTCAGCCGCGGTCGGCTGCCGTTGGGTCACTATCTTCTGCGGAATTTCGCGGGCAGTGTCGGCGTCCTGTACCAAAAGCCCGCCCGCGACCGAGCGAATGTCGGTTGTCGATCTTGCCTCAGCTGGCGGAGTCGTTAGGCGAATGAGCCGCAAATTCTTTTTCTTTTGCAGGAGAGCACGCGCCTCGGCTTCGAAATCCGGCGCGATAATTACTTCGCTAAAAATTTCGCTGATTGCTCTGGCCAAGGCTTCGTTCAGCGGCCGATTGCACACAATGACGCCCCCAAAGGGCGCTTGTTTATCCGTCGCGAACGCTTTCTCCCAAGCTTCGCGAAGATCAACATCCGAACCGACGCCGCACGGGTTAGTATGTTTCAAAATGGCAACCGTCGGTTCCGAAAATTCCATGACCAAATTGGTCGCGGCGCTGATATCGAGAATGTTGTTAAAGGAAAGGTCTTTGCCGTGCAGTTTTTCGAAATGGCGATCGAAATCGCCGTAAAGCGCGGCGGTCTGGTGCGGATTCTCACCGTAGCGCAACCGCATTACCAGCGGAAGCGAGAGCGAGAATGAGGCCTCTGTCGCTTGCTCTTTGTTGAGAAAATTTCCAATCGCACGGTCGTAGTCGGACGTTTTGATAAACGCTTTGATGGCGAGACGTTCGCGCAATTTCAGAGTCGTTTCGCCATCGTTTTCGCGAATGTTTTCCAGCACGGCTTCGTAATCGGCTGGATCGACAATTACCGTGACCGATTCGTAATTTTTCGCCGCACTCCGGATCATCGATGGGCCGCCAATGTCGATGTTCTCGATTGCTTCCGCTAGGGTGACGTTGGATTTGCGGATGGTTTTTTCGAACGGGTAAAGATTTACCACCACCAGATCGATTGGCTCGAACCCGCAGTCGCGCGCCTCGGCTTCATGTTTCGGGTTGCCGCGCTTGTAAAGCAGGCCGCCATGCACCCGCGGATGCAAGGTCTTAACCCGCCCTTCCAGCACCTCCGGAAACGAGGTGAAACTGGAAATCTCACGCACTGGGATTTTTTGTTTGCGCAGCAAATCAGCTGTGCCGCCTGTGGAAATAATGTCCACGCCCTGTCGCTCGAGCGCACGCGCGAAAGCAGCTATGCCGGTCTTATCGGAGACTGAAATTAATGCGCGCGTGATTTTCATGGTTCGTTAAATCGTGAATCGTGAATCGTGAATCGTTAAATCGTTACACCGATTCACGAATCTCGAATCACGAATTCACCGTCCACGGCGACCTCAGCGGTCGAGGATCACATTTTTCGCCGCCGGATAAAGCACCGGGCAGCAGCCAATGGTTTCGCAAAATGCTTTGCTGAAATGACTCAGGCTGGAATAGCCGACCTCGGTGGCAGCTTCGGTGACGTTGAACCGCCCGCTGCGCAGCAGCTCGGCCGCGCGTTCCATGCGCAAATTGCGCAAATATTGCGGAATGGTCAGGCCAACTTCACGCGAAAAAATCCGGCTAAGATAAAATGGACTGCAACCAACCTCTTGTCCGAGCATCTCGAGTGTGGGTGGATTGGCTAGATCGCGCGCCAGCAATTCTTTCGCGCGCTCGACGCGTTCCCGCGCGACGCGTTTCTGCCGCATGCAAAAGAACTCCGGATCTTTCGGAGCGAAAAGAAAGTGCGCCATCAACTCAAGCGCCTTGCTTTGATACCAGAGAATTTGCGCCGCCTTTGCCACCGGGGGCTCAACCAGACCCGCAACCACCGCCCGCTGTTCGATCGACATCGGCCGCGTTGGCGCCACCACCGCTTCGTTTTTGTCGTCAAAAATGATGCGGCGAATTTCCGGCTCCAAATCGGCCTCGTTCTGCACGAACTGCTTTTGCAGATGCTTTCGCGAAAACTCGAGTGTCACAAACTGATGATGATCGTGCGCCTGGCGCGAAGCAGAAAGCGGCTCGTCCGCGATCGCGTAGTAACCGGAATTTCCGGGGAGATAATCGCTGCGCGCGCGGCCAGTCGCGGCGACCGCGCCCCGACCTGCTAGGTTCAAACAAAACTCCACGCTGCGCGGGTGAAATGTGCGTCCCCAGTCAAACGAGCGGCCCGTGCGAAAGTCGTGCCACTCAACCGCGACGCCGATTTGATCGACATCGCCGTAGAGCGGACGCCAGCCGCCGCTTATTTCACGCCAGGCGCCCTGCTCGGCCGCGCAACCAGGATTCATCCCATGTAATTACGATTGCGCCGGCGGAGAATGCAAGACCGGTTTAATTTCCTTAAGCGCGGCACGGTCCCACTGCGCCAGTTTTGAAGCGGCATCGTAGGTGCTTTGGGCAAAATCGAGAAGCATATCGTCAGGCGATGCCGCCGTCCGCACCGCATCATAAGGCAAGATGAACTCGCGCATCTTTGCATTGTAGAACGCGGCGGCCGGTTGAACTTTCGCTTCGGAAAAGCCGGGCGGTTCCGGATATGCGTACGAATAAAACAACGGCATCGGTGCAGCCGCGTTGCCCGGCCAGAACCCGAGACTGCTCACTTCCTGCGAATAAGCTTCGCGCGTGACCTGATCCGGCAGGTGTGGAATACCGCCGGGATGTTGGGGAGCCGGGCGGCCCGAAAAGCGCGTCACCGCCAGATCAAAGCTGCCCCAGAAAAAATGCACCGGGCTGCATTTTCCGCAGAAGCGCGAGCGAAAATCTTTGAAAAGACGATCGGCTTGAACCAGCACGCGCCAGAAGCGGTTTGCATATTCGGCGTCGTAACTCCGGTGCTCCTTATCTTCATCGAACCGAATCGGGTTTTCGATTTCGTTAGGCAACATGTCAATCTTGACCGGCAGCTGGAGCGCATTCAACGCCTGCATCACCGCCTCATAAAACGCTGCTACGGGTTGGGGCTGCAACTTGAGCGCCCGGCGCGCGCCATCGCTCTTTTTGATGTGCAACTCGTGATCAATGAAATCGAAATCTATTTCAAAAGCGTCCAGCTCGTGCGGAATCGACGAGGTCGTTAGGCCACGCGCCGTCACGTAAAGCGTGACGTGCCAGGAATGATTGATCCACGGTGTTTGCACGAGTCGAATCTTCCCAACGATTTGAGTCCACATGTGCAGTGTCGCGCAAGTCTCGCTCCATTCCCCAAACGGAAGCGCCGGCCAAAATTGTTCGCGCATCTTCTCGTCTATTGGAGGAGTCACTTTTCCGATCTACGAGCTCCGGTCAGCCGCGGTTTATGAAATCGACAAACGAACGGCGCACCCGGTCGAACATATCGCGTGCTTCATCTTGTGCGCGGCGAAAGGTTTCCCGTAAGCGCGCTCTTGCTGTCCGGAGCGGTCCCTGGTTTTCATCGTCCCCTTGTTCGATATCTCGCTCCGTCTCGACATCGTTCATATTTGTCCCAGCAAACATTCCTTCGGTGCGAACCACGTTGCCGCGATTGCAGTTGATGTGGATCGTGCCGACCGGACGACCGGACGTGCCGTGCAACGTCACGATCCAGGTTGGATCGCCGCGCTCGTCCGTACGCAACGTGTAGCTCACAGTGGCAAAACGCGTGTTTGATTTGTCCGCCGTGTGACTGGCCACCGTGTAGGCGCCGCTGGAGTCGAGATTCAGACGCGTCGTGTCAATGGTAGCGCCTTCGGCCGAACCGACGACCGTACGGACGGGCGTGCGTTCGGAAACAATGTTGCCGTTGGCGACTTCTACTTCGCGCACGCCGCCGCGAGCACGCTGGTCCTGGAGCAGAATTTTCCAGGTCTCGGGCTGTGGATTGCCCTCCACGCCGGTCATCGAGATGACATGATTCACGGAATCGCGACTCAACTTCGTCCCGACCACGCGCAAAGCGTCATAGGCAGTCGGGTTTTCTTGCCCGAGCGCGCTTGCCGAGAAAAGCAGCAGCGCAGCCAATATTTTCCACATGAGCGCAATTGAACAGCGCTTTTGCGTGCTGTCCATTGCGTTTTGAGGATTTGGAGTGCGGCCCGCCTCAGCTGAGTTGCCGCTTTCAAAGCTCGTCGCCAGACGAGCCCGTGTCCCCTCGGCGACTGGACGCGGACACATTGGGCACACTCCAAACTTGAATGCGCGCGCAGGTGTGCTCAGCCTTTAATCGGCCTCGATGAAAAAGAAGAAGCTCGAGTTCAGCAGCCACACTGCCAATCTCGCGTTGATGCGCCAATTCGTACGAGAATTTCTAGATGGCTACAATTTCTCAGAAAAAGAGCGGCTGCTGATGGTGCTCGGCGTCGATGAAGCGTGTACGAACATCATTCGCTATGCCTACGAATTGCGCGACGATCAGCCGATTACGTTGGCGCTTGAGACATTGCGCGGTTGCGTGCGAATGCGATTACGCGACTATGGCGAACAAACGCCCGTCCACCAAATGAAGGGGCGCGCATACGATCAGTTGAAACCGGGCGGCCTGGGTTTGCATTTGATCCGCGCCGGGTTTGATAAGGTCGATTACATTTTAAAGCCGCGCGGCACCGAGCTCGTGCTCACGAAAAATTTGGAGTGAGCGACTGCGCGCGCATGTTCTGAGGAGCGCACGCGCCCCGCGTGCAAATGCCAGTCCGGCTCGGACTTTCGGCGCCCTCACCGAAAAGCTGTTGCATGATCAGCAAGAGAGTCATGCATTTTGAAAAGTTCGCGACGGCGGGGGCGCCGTCGCCAACACGCGAGGCGCGTGCGCTCCCCGGATTCGCGCGTCAAATCGCGTCGTGCGTGATTCTGTGTACGATGTTATGAAATCGCTGGCACATATGAAGCCGCCTGAGCCAGATCCCGCATTCGAAATCTCGCTGCGGCCGCCGATGTTCAGCGAGTTCACCGGCCAGATCAAGGTGCGGGAGCGCTTGGAGTTGATGGTTGAAGCGGCCAAGAAACGCAGCGACGTGCTCGAACACATTTTGCTCAGCGGGCCGTCCGGCCTCGGGAAGACCACGCTCGCGTACATCATCGCAAATGCGATGGACGTAAACATCAAGAACACGAGCGGACCGGTGATCGAAAAAGCAGGCGAGCTCGCGGGACTGCTCACCAGTCTGGAAAAAGGGGATGTGCTCTTCATCGACGAGATCCATCGGCTGCAACCGACCATCGAAGAATATCTCTATCCTGCGATGGAAGATTACCGACTCGACATCATTATCGATCAAGGACCGCAGGCCCGCAGTCTGCGTTTGCAATTGCCGAAATTTACGTTGATTGGCGCGACCACCCGCGCCGGAATGGTGAGCGCCCCGCTGCGCTCGCGTTTCGGCATGACAGCGCGGCTCGATTACTACAACGCCGAAGAAATGCAGAAGATCATCATTCGCAGCGCACGTTTGTTAGGGGTAGATATCGATCCTCCCGGCGCGGCCGAAATCGCTGCTCGCAGCCGGGGCACGCCGCGGACGGCGAACAATCTACTGCGCTGGGTCCGCGATTACGCGCAGGTGAGAGCCGACGGCAGGATCGATCGCGAAATTGCCGATCGGGCGCTTGCCATGCTCGAGATCGATCGCGATGGGTTTGATCAATGGGACAAGCGCATCATCGAAACGCTGATTCACAAATTCAACGGTGGCCCGGTCGGTTTGAATTCCCTCGCTGTCGCCATCGGCGAAGAAGCCGGTACGCTCGAAGAAGTGAACGAGCCGTATTTAATCATGCAAGGCTACATCAAACGCACACCTCAAGGCCGCGTGGCAACGGCCAATGCGTATCGCAAGTTAGGGTTAAAACCGCCCAGCGGCGCGCAAGCCGAATTACTGTGACTCGTAAATTCGAGAATCGAGAATCGTGAATCGTAATCCGATGTAACGATTTAACGATTCACGTTATTTCCCATGCAACTAACTGCCGATTTCTTTCAAACATCGACAAAGGTCCTCACCGTCGCCGAACTGACGCGACAGATTCGCGGCGCGCTCGAGACGAAGTTCGGCGCGGTTTGGGTGCACGGCGAAGTTTCCAATTACAAATTGCATCCCAGCGGCCATCAATATTTCACGCTTAAAGACGCGCGCGCCCAGATCGCCTGCGTGATTTTCCGCAACACAATGGCGCCGCTGCGCCAACCACTAGCGGATGGAGCGCAGGTGCAAGTTTACGGTAGCGTCTCGGTTTTTGAAGCGCGCGGCCAATACCAGCTCAGCGTGCAAATTTTGCAGCCGCGCGGGTTGGGCGTTCTCCAAGCCAGGTTTGAAGCGCTCAAGCGCAAACTGGAGGCCGAAGGTTTATTCGCGCCCGAACGGAAACGCACGCTGCCGAAGTTTCCGAGAAAAATCGGAATAGTCACTTCACCAAGCGGGGCAGCGATCCGGGACATGCTCAATGTTTTGAAACGGCGCGCGCCATGGCTGCAAATTTTGATAAACCCCGTGCGCGTGCAAGGGGCAGGCGCTGCTGCTGAAATCGCCGTGGCCATTCGCGAGCTAGCCACGCCCAACGAAAATTGGCCACCGCTCGACCTCATCGTCGTCGCTCGCGGCGGCGGCAGCATGGAAGATTTGTGGGAGTTCAATGAGGAGATTGTCGCGCGCACGATTGTCGATGTCGGAGTGCCCATTGTTTCCGCGATCGGGCACGAGATCGATTTCACGATCTGCGATTTTGTCGCCGACTTACGCGCACCGACGCCCAGTGCCGCCGCCGAGTTGATTGTGCCGGATGTTATCGATCTTCGCCGGCGGATCGAGGTATTCGAACGCGCGCTGGCTCGCGAGCAGCTGAACCGCATGCGCGACGCACTCCAGCGACTTGATCTCGCGCGGGAAAATCTGCGCCGCCACATCATGCACAAGATCGACAACTGCAAACGCGCTCTCATTCAAATGGCGCGCACAATTCAAGCGCACAGCCCATTACGGGAGCTGATGCTGCGTCAAAACCGCTTTGTCGATCTTCGCCGGCGCATCGGCGAGTCGCAGAAACGGCTTCTGGAAAATGCGCGGCACCGCTTCCGCGAGGTGGAAGCAATCCTGCGCGTCATCGGCCCGGACGCAACCTTGCGCCGTGGCTATAGCATCACCACCGACGAACGGGGCAAACTAATTCGCAGCGTCACCGTCGTCCGCCCGAAGATGAAAATCCGGACGCGCCTGAGCGACGGCGAATTTGCCTCGAAGGTGTGGTAGTAGGGCGCTTGCGCCAAATGTGGGAGCGGCCTCGGCGCCGCGGCGGATGCTCCCTCTACAACAAAAATCGGCGCAGCCGGCACAGTTTTAAGAGGCTGTGGAGGCACGCGTGTCGCGTGCATCACTGAACCAATCACTGCCGGCACATACGCCGTTCGACGTATTTACGAGTTCGCGCGGTCTGTCGCACAATGCGCGGCGTGACGAAGAATAGCCGAGCCGACCAACAGCCTTCCCGAGGCGCGCGCGACGCTGATTTCTCCGCGCGGTGGAATCATTCCCCGGTGTGTAGCGAACATCGATGCGTGTGTACCGATCATCGCTACACGCCAACCGATCGTCGCTACACGCGTACCGACAGTCGGTACGCACTAACCAATCGTCACCACACGCGGTCCGACCGTCCCTACACGCGTACCAACCGTGGCTACACGCCAACCAATCGCCGCTACACGCGTACCGGCTTCCGCCACACAGGGCCCAAGCGTCGGAACGCACCATTTCACCCTCAAAACACGCCTTGAAGGCATGTCCCGGCGCCATTTTCCCTTCCTAAGCAGTTAACCAAACACAAAACCACACCACACCAACATCCCAATATGGCTAAAACAAACTACGTTATTACAAGCGATGAGGGCTTCTCAGCCCAACTCCAAACTTTCAAAAACACCGTCGGCGGCTACGCCGTCATGCTCGGCCTCTCCCCGGCGCAGGTCACCGCCCAGGCAGCCGATGCCGATTACTTCCAATACGTGCTCGCCTGCCAGGCCATGATGCGCAACAGCGGCATTCAATGGACCGGCTGGAAAGATTTGATGCGCGATGGCGGCACGCCACCGCCTGCGGGCGCACCGGTGGCACCCACTTTCCCCGCTGCTGTCCCCGCAGTTGAACCAGGGATCGAAGTCCGTTTCCGTAACTTGGTGAAACAGATCAAACCGCATGCCAATTATAATGAAGCAATCGGCGAAGCGCTCGGCATCGAAGGTCCGCAACAGACCGGGCCCGATTTAACGACCGTGCAACCAGACATCAAGGCCACGATCAACGGCAACCGGGTCGAGATCGGTTGGGGTTGGAACGGCAACAGCGCGTTCCTCGACCTGTGCGAGATCGAAGTGGACCGCAACGACAACAAGGGTTCAACCCTACTCACCTACGATTCTACGCCTAACTACGTGGACACAGCGCCCTTCCCCGCCGCGCCGACCAAATGGACCTACCGCGCCATCTACCGCGTGGGCGACCAACGCGTCGGCCAATGGAGCAAACCAGTCAGCGTAACCGTCAGCGGCTAAGTGCAGAGATCGACAGTCAATAATAAAGCGGCCGGATGGAAAAACATCCGGCCCTTTTTGTTTTTTGAGAAAGGCATCGCGATATTATTGCCTCTGGAGATATGGCGCCCGAGAAAATCCGAGTTTTCCTGATCGGCGACTCACGGCTGGAGCGGAACTGCGTCAAGCTGATCATCGATCAGCAGCCCGACCTGCTAGTTTGCGGCGAGGCGCAAAAGAAAAGCCCTGTTCGGCATCTTCCGAACAGGGCTCTTTGAAAGGAAATTCTTTCGAATTACTGCGGATCCAGCTGTAGATTCGAAGCTACCAACCATGGATCTGTGGCGGTACCCGAGGCATTGTCAAATTCACTATAAGCGTGTCCTGATCGGATGACCGTATTCGGCACCGGCGCAGTTGATCCACTACATTTCATTATCTGGGCGCTGGCATCGACGAAAAGCACAACCGCCTTCTTGGCTGCCCAAACACCGCCTTTATTTGATTTGCTCGTATCGTAAGATGGAGGGTTTCCCGGCGGAGTAATCCACCCATCTGCCACCAGCGGGAAGGCAGCGTTTGCCGTATCCGTTAAACCGGTAATGTAAGAATAGGCGCATTCACCCTGTTTCAGTGTATTCACTCGTGTGGCGCTGCCGGAGGCATCAATTAGGTTATCTGGATTACTGGGCGTATATATGGCACCCGGAACGACGAAAATGTCTTCGCTGGTCGTATAGGTTGGGAAAAGCCACCAGAACGCATCGTTAGAGAAGTTGCCGGCTGCCAAGAGGACAGCTGACGAATTGTAATCAGCGGCCGGTGGTTTATTGGGGAACGAGCCATTGTTATCAGTGGCAAATTGCTTCAGGCACAGGCCGATTTGCTTGATGTTGGAAAGGTCCTTGGTCTGCTGGGCTCGTTCTTGCACGCCGATAAAAGCGGGCAAGGCAACGCTCGCCAGGATCGCGATGATCGTGATCACGACAAGTAGTTCGATCAGTGTGAAGGCGGTTGGGGCTGAGTTCTTTTTCATATCGATAATAGGGTTAGCTAGAAACACCGAGATTACCTAAAACCGAACCTGGGAGTCAAGCTTAAAATCACAATAGCGTGACTCACTCAGAACGGTCGCGTTCCGCATGTCACAACCCAGTCGCTATTTCTCCCAGTTTAAACGCGAGCGTTGCCAGCGGCGGCAAATGAATAAGAACGGAATGCTCCCGCGCCATCCATGGTCGATCTTCGCTGCGGACACCGCCGTAGTTTCCGACATTGCTGCCTCCGTAAGTCTCTGCGTCCGTGTTGATGATCTCACGATAAAACCCGGCGTGAGGCACGCCCAGCCGATAATCGTACCTAACAATTGGGGTGGCATTCACCACAAACACGACGATTTCGCCTTCGCGCGACCTGCGCATGAACGACACGGCGCTGTTATCCGCGTCGTGAAAATCGATCCACTCAAATCCTTCAAAAGTGTCATCCTGTTGCCAGAGCGCGGGTTCGCTTTTGTAGACGTAATTCAGGTGTTGCACCAACCGGCGCAATCCATCGTGTCGGGGTAAACTGAGAAGCTGCCAGTCGAGACTGGTGTCATGATTCCATTCGTTGCGCTGCCCGAATTCGCCGCCCATGAACAAAAGCTTTTTGCCGGGGTGGCCGTACATCCACCCATAAAACATGCGGAGATTGGCGAATTTCTGCCATTCGTCGCCCGGCATTTTCGAAAGGAGCGATCGTTTGCCGTAGACGACTTCGTCATGGCTCAGAACGAGGATGAAGTTTTCGTGAAACGCGTAAAGCAATGAAAACGTGATGTTGCCGTGATGAAATCGGCGGTAAATCGGATCGAGTGTCATGTATTCAAGGAAATCGTGCATCCAACCCATGTTCCATTTGAATCCGAAACCGAGGCCCCCCAGGTAAGTCGGCCGTGACACGCCCGGCCAGGCGGTTGATTCCTCGGCGACGGTAATGATGCCGGGAAAGCGCTCGTAACAAACTTCGTTGAAGCGTTTTAAAAAATAAATCGCATCGAGATTCTCGCGGCCGCCGAAAACATTCGGGATCCACTGCCCTGGTTTGCGCGAATAATCGAGATAAAGCATCGACGCGACCGCATCCACGCGAAGTCCGTCGATGTGGTACTTGTCGAGCCAGAAGAGCGCGTTTCCGATGAGGAAATTTCGTACCTCGTTGCGGCCGTAATTAAAAATGAGCGTGCCCCAATCCTGCTGTTCGCCCTGTCGCGGGTCCATGTGTTCATAGAGATCGGTGCCGTCGAACTCCGCCAGCGCGTGCGCATCTTTCGGAAAATGCGCCGGTACCCAATCCATGATCACGCCGATGCCGGCCTGGTGACATTTGTCTATGAAATGACGCAACTCGTCCGGTGTGCCGAAGCGGCTCGTCGGCGCGTAATAATTCGTGACTTGGTAACCCCACGAGCCTTCGAACGGATGCTCCGCGATCGGCAGCAGCTCGATATGCGTGTAACCCATTTCGAGCACGTAGGGCAGCAACGTCTCGGCGAACTCGAGATAACTTAGCTGCCGGTTTCCTTCTTCAATTTTGCGCCGCCACGAACCAAGATGCACTTCGTAAAAGCTGATCGGGCTCTGCGGCCAACTTTTCCCGCGGCGCGATTCCATCCACTGGCCGTCACTCCATTGATAACGCTCGAGGTTATAAACGAGAGAGGCTGTCGACGTTCCGTGCTGGCTGAAGAAAGCGAACGGATCGCTCTTGAGCAATAGCGCGCCGCTGGGCGTGCGGATTTCAAATTTATAGTGCGCGCCTTCACCTGCTCCCGGGACGAACAATTCCCAGACACCGGCGCCGAGAAGTTTGCGCATCGGGTGCACGCGGCCGTCCCAATTATTGAAATCGCCCACCACGCTGACGCGCTGCGCGTTTGGCGCCCAAACCGCGAAATAAACGCCGGTTTCATTGTCGATGTTGCGCAGGTGCGCGCCGAACTTGTCGTAAATCCTCCAGTGCTGCCCTTCGCCGAAAAGATGCAGATCGACTTCGCCCATGATCGGTCCATAGCGGTAGGGATCGCCCATGACACGTTCCGATCCGTCCCAATTGGTAAGACGAAGCTGGTAAGCAAGGTCGCGCGTCGCCTTGGGCACCGTCGCGCAAAAAAAGCCATCCCGATGAATCTTTTCCGCTTCGATTGGCGACTGCGAAGGAATTTGCGAGGCTCGGTCTCGGGATCGTCCATTCAACACGACGTCGATCTTCTTTACGTCCGGCCGAAACACGCGAATGACCAGATCATCCCCGAGCCGATGCGGCCCAAGAATGTGGAACGGATCCGCATGCGTCCCGGAGAGAAAACTATTCAGCTCGTCCGGCGGCAATCCAGTGATCTCGAAAGGTTTCATTGTTTCGTTAAATCGTTACAACGTTACATCGTTAAATCGATTTCGTCTTATCGCCAGCCGCTTTCTCGTTTCAAGGATTCACGATTCAACGGTTTAACCTTTCACTTTGCCTGGCCCATCAGCGTCGCGTACTTTCGGGAGATGGAAAACGCCATGCGCGGTGCTGTTGACGAGCTGCTTCAAACTTATAGCGAGACGGGCGGCATCAATTATCTCGATGCTGCCGCTACGTTGCCATCGCGATTGGCGGTTGAAGACGCTTGCGCTGAATTGATGAGCCTGATGTTCCCCGGCTTCCGCAGCGAATCGGTCGTTAGCTCGCAAGATTTGGCCGACACCACGCGCACGCGTATGAGAAATTTGCACGCGCGGCTCAAGACCGAGATTTGTCGCAGCCTGGGCAAGATCCCGCCTAACGAAGTCACTGAAGCGAAAGCTGAAACCATCTTGGCCGGGTTTCTGGGTGAGCTGCCACGATTGCGCCGCGTTCTTTGGACCGATATCGATGCCGCCTACGAAGGCGATCCGGCGGCGAAAAGTTACGAGGAAATCATTCTAGCGTATCCGGCGCTTGAGGCGATCGCAATTTACCGAATGGCGCACCTTCTATATGAAAAGGTGCCGCTTGTCCCGCGCATCATGACCGAATGGGCACACAGCCGCACCGGGATCGACATTCATCCTGGCGCCAAGATCGGTCCGTATTTTTTTATCGATCACGGGACCGGTGTGGTCGTCGGTGAAACGTCGGAAATCGGTGCGCGTGTGAAGTTGTATCATGGCGTTACGCTCGGCGCGCGCAGTTTTCAGAAGGATGAGCATGGCAAAATCAAAAAAGGCGGCAAACGTCATCCAAAAGTGGAAGATGATGTCACTATTTATCCAAACTCGACTGTGCTCGGCGGCGAAACCGTGATAGGCGCAAGATCGACAATCGGCGGCAACGTCTTCCTCGTACAAAGCGTCCCACCCGATTCGCTTGTTTATTACGAAGAAAAACAACTCAAAGTTGTGCCGAAACCGAAACACAGACCAATCACTACGCACGATGAATTCAGCGAATGAAGATTGTTACGAACGTGGCGCAGGTGTCCATGCATGCGCTCCCCAGAAAGACCGAGAGTTCCCCCAACGATTACGAGGATGAGTAGGAGCAAGAACAAATGATTTATCTCGATTACAACGCCACCACGCCGATGTGCGATGAAGCACGCGCCGCGATGCTCCCATACTTAAGCCGGCATTTTGGAAACCCTTCGAGTATCCACGCGGCCGGACGCGAGGCACGCGCCGCAATCGACGATGCGCGCGATAAAATTGCCCGGCTCGTCCGCGCCAAACCGCACGAAATCATTTTCACCGGCGGCGGGACCGAGTCGTGTAATCTCGCGGTTCTTGGCCTAACAAGATGTCGATCTTCCAGGAAACATCTGATCAGTTGCAAAACAGAACATCACGCTGTCCTGCATGCGATCGAGTATTTGGAAAAGCGCGAAGGATTTCCAGTAACGTGGCTCAACGTTTCCGAAAACGGAATTGTCGATCTCGATCAACTCGCCAACTCCATTCGTGACGAAACGGCACTCGTCTCGATTATGAGCGCGAACAATGAAACCGGCGTGATCCAGCCGATATCCGAAATTTCACAAATCTGCCGTGAGCGCGGCGTGCTGCTCCACAGCGACATGGTGCAATCCTTCGGCAAACTGCCAACCGTCATTCCGACCCCTTCGACTGCGCTCAGGACAGGCTCCGTCGAGGAGTCCAGTCGCGAAACCTTAAAGACAACGCAGCGGGATCCTTCGACCCAGAAAACCTTCGGGGCTCAGGATGACGATTCTTTTCTCTCGCTCGCCGATGCCGCCAGTTTCGCTGCCCATAAATTTTACGGCCCGAAAGGCGTCGGTTTCCTTTATCTGCGCAGCGGATTGTCGATCCAGCCGATCATGTTTGGCGGCGCGCACGAAAATGAGCGGCGCCCCGGAACGGAAAACGTCGCCGCGATCGTGGGCATGGCCGCGGCGGCCGAACTTGTACTGCGCGATCGCAGAGTGGAACAAGATCGGCAGTCACATTTGCGTGATCAGTTATGGCAGGAAATAGCGGCCAGCGTTCCGGAGGCGCGACAAAACGGCGAGGGTGCGCCGCGCCTTGCCAACACATTAAACGTCAGCTTTCTCGGAATCGATTCGCAAATGTTGTTGATCGCACTCGATTTGAAAGGTGTTTGCGCCTCGAGCGGTTCGGCTTGCATAGTTGGCTCGGTTGTCGCGTCGCATGTCTTGCTCGCCATGGGCTTGTCCATGGAGCACGCGAGATCAGCCATCCGCTTTTCGTTAGGCAAGCAAACCACGCCCGAAGAAATTGCAGCTGCCGGCCAGGCGATTTCAGAAATTGCCGAGCGATTCTCGAAGCAAAAAGCCGAGACCTATGCGGTTGCTTGAGCTGTTTGACTGCAGCCGGCCCGCTCTGCCCGCCGCGACGGAGCTTGACGAAGGCGGGTCGCGACGTTTCGCGACACGGTCCCACGGCGACACAGCTCCGTGGCTACAGCACGATGTCGATCTACTACAGGCAAGAGCTAGCGAGTTGTTGCGCGCGAATGGCGCAGCCCGAATCGCGAAGGACGTGCATGTGGAATGGAGCCCGCGCCTAAAGAGTTGCGCCGGTCGCGCCGATTATCGCGCGAAGCTCATTTCGCTCAACCCGCGGCTGCGCGGACATGGCGCTGCAGAAATTGATCGCACGTTGCGACACGAACTCGCGCATCTGCTTGCACAATTTCGCGCTGGTCGCAGGCGGATTTTACCACACGGACAGGAATGGCGGGCGGCCTGTCACGATTTAGGAATCGGCGACGAGAAGCGGTGCCATAATCTTCCGTTTCCAATTAGGGAACGCGTTCGGCGCTTCCTCTACAAATGTCCGAATTGCCGGTGCGATTTCGCGCGCGTGCGCAGGATTCGTCGCGCTATCGCGTGTCTGGCGTGTTGTCGTGCGCATAACGGTGGAGAATTTGATCCGCGGTTCAAACTCACGTTGGTGGATCGCGACCTCCGGGCGCGATGCTAAATTAATGCGCCTTCGGCGACTGGTTTAACAACGCGCTCGGAGATCGCGTTCCACCTACTCGAGCTCGCCTTTCCCGGCTTCCTGCCCGCGCAATTTCGCCTGGATGAACATGTCGATCTTGCCGTCCATCACTTCCTGCACATTGCTCGTTTCCGCGCCGGTGCGGTGATCTTTCACCATTTGATAGGGCTGAAAAACATAGGAGCGAATCTGATTGCCCCAGGCGATCTCGCCTTTTTCGCCATATTGTCGATCCAGCTCGGCGCGTTTTTTGTCCTCCTCGATTTGATAAAGTTTGGCTTTTAGCATTTTGAGCGCGAGCTCGCGGTTGCGGCCCTGACTACGCTCAGCCTGGCATGCGACGACGATGCCGGTCGGTTTGTGCACGATGCGCACCGCCGTTTCCACCTTGTTCACGTTCTGTCCGCCCTTACCACCGCTGCGGAACGTATCGATCTCGAGATCGGCCGGATTAATGTCAATCGGCGCCGTGTCGGCAATTTCCGGGACGACATCGACACTGGCGAATGAAGTGTGGCGCCGCTTGTTCGCATCGAACGGCGAGATGCGCACCAGGCGATGCACCCCGCGCTCAGTCTGCAAATGGCCATAAGCATACTCGCCGGTTACGAGCAGGGTAACGGATTTGATGCCTACTTCTTCACCGGTTTGCACATCGATTATTTGCGAATTGTAACCGCTGCGCTCGGTCCAGCGTTGATACATGCGTAACAACATGTCGGCCCAATCGCACGACTCCGTTCCTCCCGCGCCTGAATGGATTGTCAGAAATGTATTCGCGCGGTCGTTTTCACCGGAAAGAAACTGGCGCAGCTCGAACTCTTCGAGCTTGTGAATCAAACGGTCGTGCTCGGCTGCGACTTCGCGTTCGGTTTGCGCGCGACGCGCGTCGTCTTGTTCCTCGGTTGCGAGTTGCTGCAAGGCTTCTAAATCGTTGATTTCGCGTTCGAGCTCCTCGAATGGGTTGACGAGAGAACGCAATCGCGAAACTTCTTCGACGTCGGTCTGAGCCCGCTCGCGATTGTTCCAAAAATCCGGCGCCGCCATCCGTGCCTCGAGCGCGGCTAAGTTTTGTTGGAGTTTGGGGAAGTCAAAGGAACCTCCGCAGTTCGCGCACACGCGATTTCAAATCTTCAGCATCGACAATCGCAAGCTCTGCAGGCATGCTCCGGAAGATAGGCATCCTACCCGTCCTGGCAAACAGGCGTCTCGCCTGTTGCGCTTGCCGCCGCGTTGCATTTATATCGACAGGCTGCGCAGCCAGTCTGTCTTAAGAGCCGTGGACGGCTGTCTTCCTAGCGGTGCGCGCCTTCCCGTCTGACCTTTGACTGTGCCGGCTCCAGGCGAAAAATGGTTTCGCCTTCCTTCATCAGATCGAGACGATCGCGCGCAATGGTTTCCAAATAGGCCGGGTCTGTTTTGAGCAAATTTACTTCGCGCGTTTGCTGCCTGAGCAAAGTCTTCTCCTCGTTGACTTGCGCTTGCAAATTGTCGATCTCGGCCCGGCTCTGATTCAGTTTCTTGTAGGGTGGAACGAACAGGCTTATGACCACCAGCCAGAACACGAGGAAGAGAAGTACCTTTAGAACGCGATTGAGCCGGTGCCAAACTGTCGCCTCACGACGCGCGCGGAAATCGCCATCGGTCAAATCCACTCAGCGGATTTTACTGCCGTAAATCGCTTTGTCACCAAGTTCTTCAGCGATTCGCAAAAGCTGGTTGTATTTGCAAACCCGGTCCGTCCGGCAAAGCGAACCAGTCTTTATTTGGCCGGCGTTCGTCGCAACAGCGATATCGGCAATCGTTGTGTCTTCGGTTTCACCGGAACGATGACTGATCACGGCTGCGTAATTATTTTGTTTTGCCAGATCAATTGTAGCCAACGTTTCGGTGAGTGTGCCGATTTGGTTGACCTTGATCAAAATGGAATTGGCCACGTGTTCAGCGATCCCTTTGCGAAGAAACTTCACATTCGTGACAAACAAATCGTCGCCGACCAGTTGAACCTTGCGGCCGAGGCGCGCAGTCAGTTTCTTCCAGCCATCCCAATCGTCTTCCGCGCAACCGTCCTCGATCGAAATAATCGGGAAACGCGCGCAAAGATCGACATAGTACTCAATTAGCTCTTCGGCCGATTTTTTCGAGCCGTCGGACTTTTTGAAAATGTAAAGATTGCGTTCGCAATCAAAAAATTCCGAGGAAGCCGGGTCAAGCGCGATAAAAATCTCTTTGCCCAACGAATAGCCGGCCTTTTCAACCGCGACGGCAATGGACTCGAGCGCGTCTTCCGCGGATTTTAATTGGGGAGCGAATCCCCCCTCATCGCCAACGGCGGTGGAAAGATGCCGATCCTTCAGTACGCCCTTGAGCGCGTGGAAGACTTCCGCGCCGTAACGCAAACCTTCGGCAAACGTCGCTGCACCGCGTGGCACGATCATAAATTCCTGAAAATCAATCGGCGCATCGGAATGCGCGCCTCCATTCAGGATGTTCATCATCGGCACAGGCAAGACTACCGCCGAATCGCCGCCGAGATAACGAAAGAGGGAAACGTTCTCAGTCGCAGCAGCAGCGTGGGCGACCGCCAGCGACACGCCGAGCAACGCGTTGGCGCCCAGATTTTTTTTGTTCGGCGTGCCGTCCATCTCAATCATGCGATTGTCGATCTTCGCCTGATCGCGCGCGTCCCACCCCGCCAAGACCGGAGCAATTTTCTCGTTCACGTTCGCGACCGCGCGCAACACGCCTTTGCCGCCATAGCGTTTCTTGTCGCCATCGCGCAATTCCCACGCTTCATGCTCGCCCGTGCTCGCGCCGCTGGGCACGGCCGCCCGACCAAATGCACTGCCTTCGAGTCGCACGTCAACTTCAACGGTCGGATTGCCACGCGAATCCAAAATCTCGCGCGCGTGAATTCTTTCGATGCTGGTTGCGGCCATAGCTGCGCGCCTATCATGCGCGGGCTTTGTGCGATCCGCAATCCGACATTGCGCATTTGAACATTCTCGCTGGCAATCTCACCCGGCGTGGATACGCTGCTGGTTCATGAAGCGCCCAACGCGCCCGTTAGTCGCCGCGTTTTTGCTCGCCTGCTGCGCTTTGCTTGGCGCAGAACCGGCACGACTTCCGCCCGATCAAATGGCAAAAGCGATTCACAGCGATTCCATTAGCATTCCAACACCGGGCGAACTTTTCGCCGCGCTCGAAAAGCCGGGTAAACCAAATTGGGCGGGACAATATCGCGGACCGGTTTCCGCGACTTACAGCAATCGCGCCCAAATTGCGCTCAATCTTGGTGGACTGATTGCCGACGGTTTCATCGCGGTGGAAGCGCAAGACAGCCAGCAAGTCAAAAACATCGGTACGGACATTGTCAAATTGGCCAAGGCGCTCGGCGTCAGTCAGAACGTGCTCAGCCGCGGCAACAGTATCAATGAGTTTGCCGAAAACAGCGAATGGGACGCGCTCCAGGAGGAACTTGAAGCCACGCAGAACGAAGTGAAATTGTCGATGCAAACGCATCGCGACCAGGATTTGATCATTCTGGTAAGCGTGGGCGGATGGATTCGCGGCACCCAAGTGGTAAGCGCCTCGGTCATGCAAAATTATAATGAACGGAGCGCGAAAGTTTTGCGGCAACCCGCGCTCGTGGCTTATATCCATTCAAAGATGAACGACATTTCGCCCGAGGTGCACGATGAACCGCTGGTGAAAGAGGTAAGCAATCAGTTGGTCGGAATTGAAAAGCTCGTTTCATTTCCTCCGGCGAAGGCGCCGAGCGTAGATGATGTCCGCAAAGTCAATGAAGCCGTTGGCAAAATCATGGACGAGATTCAAAGCAAGGAAGTGAAATGAGACTGCGTCTGTGGTCGAATCCGCTTTTAGCGGACAGCCCCATCAACAAAGGCCGACCACCTTTTGTAACCCGGAGCCCGGAAGCAGCTGGGCGATCCAGCCGATTTGTGAAATCGGCTGCCCGTCGGGCGCGAAGCGGGTCTATCTTGTTATTGTCGGTCGTGGCCGCCGTTTCTGTTACGATTCTAAATGCGGCCGAAACCGACCAGGAAGTTGAGGCGCGCAAAGCCGCGCTTGATCTGGCGGGCGCTTTTTCCAATGACGGTTTTAAAATGCGCGACGGACATTGGTGCGGAACAATCAAGCCGCATGAACATGCGCTCATTGCCGTGAATCTGTACGCCGGCAACCAATATTGGTTTACCGCTGGTGCCATCGCTCCGGCGAAGAAACTCGCAGTCAATGTTTACGACGAAACGGGAAAGCAGGTTTCGACGGAAGTCTACAATGCAGGCGAGAAGGCGGCCGCAGGCTTTTCGCCGACGAGCAGCGGCCAGTACTACGTCGCGGTGGGGCTGGCTGAAGGCGCAGAGAGCAGCGTTTGTTTCATTTATTCTTACAAATGAAACGGCGCTGGATGTTGGAATGCTGACTGCTGGATTGCCTTTGCGATCTAGCGGCAGATATCATGAGTCGAGTCTTGTGGGGTATGCGATGACCTCCCTCCAGGTATTTTTCGAAGGCCGTGTTCAAGGCGTGGGCTTTCGGTGGACCGTCCGGCACATTGCGAAGGGCTTCGATGTTATCGGTTGGGTGCGCAACTTAATTGATGGCCGCGTCGAGATGCAGGTTAGCGGACAAGAGAGCGAAGTGCATGCGTTTATCGATGCGATTGGTGACAGCGAACTGCACTCGTACATCCGCAAAATGACTGAGAACGAACTGCAAACACCGGTCGAGGCGAACGGTTTTGAAATTCGTCATGATTACTGAGCCGGCGGTGGCGATCTACGGCCTAACGAAAGTCTTTCCGATCCCTTTCCATCGGCAAGCAGTCGTGGCGGTGCGCGATCTCGATCTGCGCGTGCAAGCTGGTGAAGTTTATGGATTACTCGGCCCGAATGGTTCCGGGAAAAGCACAACACTAAAGATTATTCTGGGGCTGGTTTCGCCGACGCGGGGCAAAACCGAAATTTTCGGCCGAAACAGCAATCACGTCGCAACCCACGAAGCCATCGGCTTCCTGCCGGAGAATCCGTACTTTTATAAATATCTGACCGGCGTAGAGACGTTGCGTTTTTTTGGGAAGCTTTGCGGCCTGCGCGGAAGGCAGTTACAGAAACGGATTGACGAACTGCTCGAGCTGGTTGGCCTAACGAATGCGCGATATCGGCGCCTGGGCACTTATTCCAAAGGAATGCTTCAACGCATCGGTCTCGCCCAGGCGCTGATCAACGAACCAAAACTAGTTGTGCTCGACGAGCCGACGGCCGGGGTCGACCCAGCCGGCTCGCGTGAGATCCGCAATTTGATTGTCGACCTAAAACGGCGCGGCATTACAGTTTTGCTTTCCTCGCATTTGCTCGCCCAGGTTCAGGAAATTTGCGACCGCGTCGGCATTCTCGCGAATGGAGCACTAGTGCGCGAGGGCCGGCTTGAGGAATTGATCGCAATTGAAAATCAAACCGAGCTGGTCCTTGAAAATGCTTCCGACGCGTTGGTAAAGGAAGTCGAGGCGCTCGCGGCAAGATCGAATGCGAAATTGGTAGCACGCCGAAGATCGACAACGACGCTGGAGCGATTATTCCTTGAATCGACAAAACGCACCGATGAATGAGTTGAGTCCTTTTGCGCTAATGGCACAACAACGGTTGAATCCGACCTTCCGCGGTACTGTTTGTTTTCGCCTCTCCCTTACCAAGGGAGAGGATAGAGTGAGGGTTCAAGATCGCAGCTTCGCGCACAGTAAATCCCCTGACCTCAGTCCTTTCCCCTTCACAAAGGGGAAAGACGGACGAACGCGCAATTGCTGAGATGGTTCTACGTCATCGCGTCTTTTCATTCGCGCGGATTTTCGCGATCACAACGAACACACTCACCGAGTTAACACGGCAGAAGGTTTTCTATTTCCTGCTGATTTTTGCGCTCCTGTTGATCGGCAGCTCTGCTTTTCTGGCGCGGTTCACGTTTCAACAGGAATTTCAGATTCTAAAAGATGTCTCGCTCGGAGCAATGTCGATCTTTACATCGCTCCTGGCCATTATCGCAACCGCGCGCTTGATGCCGCAGGACATCGAGGACCGAACCGTTTACACGATTCTGGCAAAACCGGTGCCGCGTTTCGAATATCTGCTCGGTAAACTGACCGGCGTGCTCCTCTTGCTGGCGATCAGTATTCTGCTTATGAGCGCGATGTTCGTTGTCGTTCTTTACACGCGCGAGCAAGCGGCCCTGCATGAGACCGCTCGACAGTTCGCTAACGCCCCGCGTGACCAACTCGATGATGCCCTTCGCGCACTCCGCGCTTCCGCTTTGAACATCGACCTCTTGCCCGGCATCGCGATTATTTACCTGAAAGCCTGTTTGCTCGCGGCGCTGACCCTTTTCGTTTCTACTTTCGCCAGCACAAACATCTTCACCGTCGTGGTGATGGCGTTTATTTACTTCATCGGTCACCTCCAGGCGACCGCGCGAGAATATTGGCTGCAAGAACAAAGCGCCGGCTGGATGGCGCGCATCTTTCTGGCAGTGGTCGCGCTGATCTTTCCGGATTTGCAGGCGTTCAATCTGATCGACGACATCGTGGTCGGTGCAGCGATTTCGCTGGGGGTGTTTGCCAAAATCATTGCCCTCGGAGCCTTTTACACTGTGATCTACACGTTGCTCGCCACGTTTGTTTTTTACGGCAAGGAATTATGACGCGCGTCTCTATCGCTGTTGTAATGCTCATTGCCTTCGGCCTGATGAAATTGCCGGCCGAGCACGCAATCGAGATGCAGCATCGACAGGAAAACCTGCGCGGCATCGAGTTGAATCTCGACCTCCGTGAAAAGATCGGTCAGCTCGGTTTTGTCGCGGCGCTCAGCGGATTCCGCTCGATTGTCGCGGACGCTCTTTTCATTCAAGCGCACGTGGCGTGGGAACGAACAGAATGGGGCCGCGTGCTTTTGCTCTTCCGTCAGGTTACAACTTTGCAGCCGCGGGCGATTCTGTTTTGGGAAATGGCCGCGTGGCACATGGGTTGGAACGCGAGCGTCGCGGCATTGAATGATCAGACCCAGCCGCGCATGGCTTTACGAATTAAAGCGCAGCGCGAATATTTTGCCTTGGCGAAAGATTTTTTAGAAAGCGGGATCAAGAACAATCCTGATAAACCGCAACTCTACGAATCGCTCGCGCGACTTTACAAGGAGAAATACAAGGACCACGAACGCGCGTCGGAGTTCTTCGCCAAAGCGGCCGCGCGGCCCGGCGCAATGAGTTACGTCAGGCGCTTTTCGGCATATGAGCTTTCGTATTGTGAAGGGCGGGAACGCGAAGCGTATGAGCGGCTGCGTCAACTCTACGATGAAAGCGAAAAGCAACGGCTGCCAACTTTAATCACGCGCCTCAAGTTTCTCGAAACCAAACTCGACATTCCCGAGCGGCAGCGGATTCCGGAGACAGAGCGTTAAATTGTTGAATCGTAAATCGACACATCGTTAAAATTGTTTAGGCCGAAATTGCGAATCTCGGTCCTCGAATTGCAGTTCTCTCCATTTTAACGTTGTAACGCTTGTAATCCTTTTAACGTTTCAAGAAATTGTCGATGCGATTCGCAATCCTTAGTGACATTCATTCCAACCTCGAGGCGTTTGAGGCAGTCCTAGCTGATGCGCAGGCCCGAGAGTGCACGCAATTTGTCTGTCTCGGCGACGTAGTCGGTTACAACGCGAATCCGCACGAATGCGTCGAGCGTGTGCGCGAGATGGATTGCCCGATCGTCAAAGGCAACCACGACGAGCAAGCCTCGCTGATCGAATCCTCGCGCGATTTCAATGAGCTGGCCGAGCACGCTATTGAATGGACGCGCGACAATTTAACCGAGGAGGACAAGGAATGGCTACGCGGCATGCGCTTCCAGCGGCAGGTGCGCGATTTCACCATTGTGCACGCCACCCTCGATACCCCTGCGCAGTGGGGTTATGTCTTCAACAATCTGGACGCCGCCGCCAGCTTCACTTATCAGCACACCGCTGTTTGTTTCTTCGGCCACACGCACGTGCCGATGGCATTCATTCGCGATGAAGGCATAAAACGTGTCCGCATTGAACAACTCCGGATCGACATGACGAAGAAATATTTCATTAACACAGGCAGTGTGGGCCAACCGCGAGATGGCGACTGGCGCGCGGCTTACTGTATTTACCACATCGACAAAAATGTCGTCGAGCAACGCCGCGTGAAATACGATCTGGCAACAGCGCAAAAGAAAATCATCAAGGCAGGCCTGCCGCGCTTGCTGGCGGAACGATTGGCGATTGGAAGATAAGATCGACGATTCACGAATCACGCTTCAACGCTTGAACTCAATTCTCATCATCAAACCGAGCTCGCTGGGCGATATCATTCATACCTTGCCGGCGGTCGCATTAGTCCGCGATGCGCATCCGGGCGCGCAGATCACCTGGGTCATCAATCCTGAATTTGCGCCCTTACTCCGCGGAAATTCAGACGTTAATCATGTCCACTTTTTTCCACGCGGCGAACTCCGCGGCCTCGGCGCGCCGCGCAGCTTGTTCCCGTGGCTAAAGCGGACACGGCAGCTCAAGCCCGATCTTGCTCTCGATTTTCAGGGACTTTTACGCAGCGCGCTAATCGCGAAGGTGAGCGGCGCAAAAAAAGTTTATGGAATGAGCGATGGGCGCGAAGGCTCGCGTTTGTTTTATAACCGCGTCGCCAAAGTCAATCGCCAGGAGCACGCCGTCGAGCGGTACCTTAAGCTCGCAGAAATCGCCGGAGCAAAAATTGGCGACGAATTGCGTTGTCCGCTCCCGACTGGCGATCCATTGCCACGCTTCGATGAATATCCACCGTTCATTTTGCTACATCCTTTCGCACGCGGCGACGGCAAATCGCTTTCCAACGCCGTCATCGAAGCGATCTGTCGCGGGTTCGCGCCGACACGAGTGGTCATTGTTGGAAGATCGCGACGGAAGATCGACATCGCCGACAATTGCATCGAGCTCACAAACCAGACTTCGTTACTCCAACTAATCAGGCTGATTCGCGTGGCGCGCTTTATCATTAGCGTGGACAGCGGACCGGTGCACATAGCCGCCGCGGTCAACGACCGCTTATTGTCGATCCACACTTGGACGAATCCGCGCCGTGTGGGTCCCTACAATCCCGATGCCTGGATTTGGAAAAACGGAAAGATTCTTCGCGTCAGCGAACTGGAATCAACAAAACTTCGCCGCCGTGGCCGCCGATTCAGAACCAAACATGTGCCCGCGCTGGTGGAACTTGTTCGCCCCCTCGTGCCAATCGATCCGATGCTAGTTTAGCGCTGCGATCGTTGGTTCAGAACAAATTCGGCGAACGGCAAATCTTGCGGGTAAGTGATTTTGAAATTCAAGTCCTCGTTAGGGACGAGGACGATTTTGCGACCGAGCCATTCGACCGCGGAAACTTCGTCTGTTACTACGATGTTTTGATCGAAGACGGTGCGATACGCTTCGCGAAGGAGTCCGGTTTCAAAAATCTGCGGCGTTTGCATGGCGAATAGCTGATGTCGATCAACCGAACCGGTGACCGCAAAACCGACATCGGCGTGCTTGAGCGTGTCGGTGACCGGCTCGGCCGAAGCCGCCGCCCCGTGCGTGCGAGAAACTTCGTAAACTCGCTCGATCTGCTGCGATGTAATGAGCGGACGCGCGGCGTCATGCACAGCAACATAGCGCGCGCTTTCATCCAATCTTTCCAGACCGGCACTTACGGAATCCTGTCGGCGTTCGCCGCCTGCAACGATCGATCGAACTTTCTTAAAATTTTCCCCGCGCAGAATCTTTTCGACTTCATCCTGTCGATCTGGGAGCGCGACCAGGATGATTTCGGCGACGGAATCGGCCCGCTCAAAAGCATCGACGGAGTGAGCAAGCACTGATTTGCCCGCGATCGGCGCGAACAATTTGTCGAAACCCATGCGGCGACTGCCGCCGGCCGCGACAATGATGGCGCTCAGCATGCTTACGACGTTACATCGTGAATCGTTAAATCGTTACATCGGTTCACGAATCTCGATTCTCGAATTACGAACCTAGCTGCTTTTGCACTTCCTGGCTCAGGGTCTTGCCGTCAGCGCGGCCGGCCGCTTTGGGTTGCAGCGCTTTCATGACTGCGGCCATCTGCACTTTGGAAGTAGCACCGATTTCCGCAATTGTTTCGCGCACAACTTTTGCGATCTCTTCAGCGGTCATCGATTGCGGTAAATAGGACTGCAAAATCGACAATTCGTCTTTCTCCCTAGCGGCGAGCTCGGCGCGCCCGCCCTTTTCAAAACTTTCAATCGAGTCTTGCCGCTGCTTCGCCTGTTTGCGAATTACCTGAGCGGCTTCCGCATCACTCAACTCGGCCTCCGCACCCGCTTTCTCGATGGCCGCGTACTTGAGTGCGGATTTGAGCAGGCGGAGAACGCTGACCTTAGTCGCATCCGTCGCACGCATTGCTTTTTTCAAGTCGTCATCAATCCGTTGAATGAGACTCATTGCTGAAAAAATTACGGCGATAAACGCAATTGTCGATTGCTTCAACGGAGTGCAACTTCGCTGGCCGCACAGACCGGAAGTAAATGTTCCGTCTGCAAAGCGGCTGATATACCCTAACGAATTGCCAGCGTGGCGTCGCCGACCCTGACGCCCTTTCCGACATCGATTTGCCGCGAGCGAATAGGCACAGGGATTTCGAGCCAGCCGGCTTCGTCAAAAAATAACGAGCGCCGCTCGAGTTTAACGAAAAGGGCGTGCACAGGAGAAAAGATATCGATAGGAATTACGAATTCGCCGGTGATCGAGTTTCCGCGGTAGTGAGCCCCGCCGTAGCTTTGGCCGTCCGAGCAATCTGACATCTCGATCTTGCACGGGTGTACTGGCAGGCGGCTTTTTAAGCACTGCACCGCTCCCGTCGCATCGCGGCCCAACAGGAATAATGCCGTCTCGCCGGTGCGGACTAATTTTGGAGAGAGCCGCAGCCTTAGGCGAAGGATGTCCGTTTTTCTCGTGATCGAACGAATCGAGCCGTCGTCGGCGGTCGCCTCGCGCGAACCAAGCCTGAGCAATCGCTCGGCTCGGGTGGCGTAAGCGAGGAAGCGGCGGCGCGACAACTTGATTTGTGTCTTATGACAAAGGATCGCTCTGAGCTTGGTCGCTTCTTCAGTTTCAGACTGTCGAAATTGCTGGGCGTGGCTAAAAAACGCGATGCTCTTCCCATGAACGGCGTAGGTCCACGTTGACGGGCGCGATTCAAAATTGTCCTCCATCACAAGGCGGAGCATAACGGCGAGCGCATTGTGATCCGGATGTGTATCGGCAGTCGACGGCACCAAAAGATGAGTAGGCGACCAAGCGTGGATGATTCGGGAGAGCCGCGCCACCGTGGATCGACAATCGTTTTTGAGCAAATTCGTTAGCCCTTGATCGGGCAATGCCAGGAATTGGGCGTCCCGCGCGTGCACGCCAAGCACCCGAAGTGCCGCCAAGGCTTCCGAGCGGCGCAAATTTCCCCAACGTTTGCGATCGGCCGCATTCAGTCGCCATTTCCGCTCGAGCACTCGTTGCGGCCAGGGATTGTCGTCGCCATCAGTGGCATAAATCACACGAACGGCGGCCCTTGCTCGGACGGCGCGTTGCAAAATAATACTGCACGCCAGCGCCTCATCATCGGGATGCGGTGCAACGAGCATTAATCTGGAGGCGGAGACAAACTCTAGAGTGGCCATCGGAGCAATCCCTTTAACAGAAGAGCACGCAAAGGCAACCGATAAGCGAAGGCGACCGACAACGCCAATTCAAACCGATGCCCCGATAGCGCAGGAAGATTAAACGAGTCACGGACGCTAATCCAGACCATCGCGCGAAATGATTTTTGGTCGACGTGGGAATCACGACGTTGGAATCAGAGCGATTTGGATCTGCGCCCGAGATGTCAAAGAGGACGGCGTCGGCTTCCAAATTGAGGAAACGAGGCTGTTTTCCTATAACGCTATTTTGTTCTGCCGAAGCGCTCAATCGCCTTGGCGCTTCGATCCGGGCATCGTGGTTTTAACCGTCTCGGCACAATCTCGAGCCGATTCTGCGTCGCTTATCGTAATAACATCGACGTCCTTGCAAGTGCGCCTCAACAAACCGGCGAGCACGCCGCCCGGCCCGAGCTCGATAAAAAGCTCGGACCCGAGATCGACAAGCCGTTCCATGCAATCAACCCAGCGCACCGTGCTCGTAACCTGATCTTGCAGGGTGCGCCGAATTTCTTCCGGCGTTTTCACCTCTTGGCCGGTTACGTTGCTGATCACCGGAAAACGCGGCGGCTGCATCGGGACAGAGGCAAGCGCTTCGCCAAGTTTCTCATACGCGCTCTCCATTAACCGCGAGTGATACGCGCCGGCCACGTTGAGCGTCGTGGCGCGACGAATCCCATACTCCTTCGCCACGCCGACCGCAGCTTCCACTTTTGCCCGCTCGCCCGAAATCACGACCTGCCCGGGCGCGTTGATGTTCGCAACATCGACATCTTCATCCGCCGCGAGACGGCGCACCGTATTTTCATCCGCGCCGATCATTGCCGCCATCGCACCGTTCGTCGCGGCGCAGGCTTCGTCCATCAATTCGCCTCGCTTTTGCACCAGTTTCAGTCCATTCGCGAAGCCGAACGTGTCCGCCGCCGCATGCGCCGTCATTTCGCCCAACGAAAGCCCGGCCGCGCCAACGATTGGAAATTCTCCGGCCAATTCGCGCAAGATCGAAAAGCATGCCAGTCCATGAACGAAAAGAACGGGCTGACAATTCGACGTTTTTGTCAACTCCTCGATCGGACCGCTCCACGCGATCCGACTCAGCTTCCGACCAAGAATTTCATCGGCTCGCCCAAATAGATCCGCCGCCACCGAAAATTGCTCCGCCAAATCTTTTCCCATGCCGACAACTTGCGCCCCTTGTCCTGCAAACAGCAGCGCGATTTTTTTGGGCATACGCGCTTCAGTTAACCGCCTTCTTTCACGAACGCGAGCGCGATTCTGTTTCTGGGAGCAGAGGCCGCTGATCTGTAATTCGCGGCAGCTTGCCGCGAATTCGGAGACGAAAGCGATTTGAGCGCCGGCCCAAAAAATGCAATCGACGCAGCGCCCGACTGCTACAGGCCAGTGGCCTGCGGCTCCCAGACGCGAGTGCTGTGTCAATTTGCTCTTGCGCGCAGTGGCTCACTCGCGAGCATAGATGACCCATGGCCTTCACCGTGCGCGAGATTGAATCGCCTGATCCGGTGACGCGAGTCGTCGCGGAAGATGCGAAGCTGCGCCACGGCGATGACGACATTGGGGAGAAAATGGTGCTTAACATGGGGCCGTCGCATCCGGCGACGCACGGGGTTTTGCGACTCGTGCTCGAGCTCGACGGCGAAATCATTGTTAAAGCCACGCCCGATGTCGGTTTCTTGCATCGCGGCGACGAAAAGATCGCTGAGAACATGCAATACAATCAGTTCGTGCCGTACACCGACCGGCTCGATTACATCGCGCCGCTGTCCAACAACGTCGCCTATGCACTCGCCGTCGAAAAATTGATGGGATGGGACATTCCGCCCCGCGGGAAAGCGATCCGGGTCATTTGCTGCGAGACCGCACGGATCTCTTCGCATTTGCTCGGGGTCGGCGCGATGGCGCTCGATCTCGGCGCGATGACGGTCTTTCTCTACACATTCACGGAGCGCGAAAGACTTTACGATCTATTTGAACTGTTGACCGGCGCGCGTTTCACGACCTCATACACCCGGGTCGGCGGACAAATTCGCGATTTGCCCGAAACTTTCATTCCTCGGCTTAAAAAGTTTCTCGATGAATTCGAGCCGCAGCTCAAAGAATGCGACCATCTACTTACGCGCAATCGCATCTTTGTTGATCGAACGAAGGACATCGGGGTGATTGCGAAAGATCGGGCGATTGCCTACGCGCTGTCCGGCCCGAATTTGCGCGGCAGCGGTGTTGAACATGATCTGCGACGCAAGCATCCGTATCTGGATTACGAACACTACGATTTCGATGTGGTCGTCGGCAGCGCGGGCGATTGTTACGATCGCTACCTGGTTCGCATCGAAGAGATGCGGCAAAGCGCGCGCATCCTGCGCCAAGTAATCGACAAATTACCGAGCGGGCCAATCAACGTCGCCGATTGGAAAAACATGACGCCGCCGAAATCACATGTCATGACGAAAATGGAGGAGCTGATCCATCACTTCATCGTTGTGACCGAAGGATTGAAGGCGCCACCGGGCGAAATTTATTTCGCGGCTGAAAATCCAAAGGGCGAGCTCGGCTTTTACATCAACAGCAAAGGCGGTGGCGTGCCGCACCGACTGAAAATCCGCGCACCATCCTTCGTAAATCTAAGTATCTTGCCGGAGCTTCTTCCTGGTTGCATGGTGAGCGACGTTCCGGCCGTGCTTGGAAGTCTGGACTTTGTCATGGGCGAATGCGACAGATGAACATGTCGTCGAACCTTGTGAAACAAGGCAGCTCCTTCAATCGAGACCAAGCATTACGCGAAAATTACAAACAGAAGGAGCTCGGCGCGGCTAGCTGTTGTTTCAATCGGCTGCCTTTGGTGCGAAGTGGGTCGATCTTCCGATCAATCTCGCGATTCGTCCTCGTGCTCCTGCTCGTGGTCGGTGTTTCCTGCGTCGGCAGACGCTTAACCAAAGCCAATGTCGACGAAGTGACCGAGGGAATGTCGAAGAAACAGGTGGAATCGATTCTTGGTCCGCCCACGACCATTGACAACAAGGATTTTATCGTGATGAAGAAGACGACATACGTTTACCGCCAGGGACAGGACACGGTGACGATCGTTTTCAAAGACGACAAAGTAACGGACAAGCAAAGCACATTGTCCGATTAATTTCTCCTTCCCGTGGACTCGACGAGCACACGCGTTCCCGCCGAGTTAGAGCGGAAAATGGACGAGGCGATCGCCCGCTACCCGCAAGATCGACAACGCAGCGCTGCCATGCCGCTGCTCCATCTTTGGCAGCAACATTTTGGGTTCATCAGCGATGAAGCCGTGATCTGGATCGCGAACAAGCTGGGGCTTCAAGCGATCAATATTTTCGAGCTGGTGAGTTTTTATCCGATGTTTCGCGAACAGCGCGCCGGCAAAACACACATCCGCGTTTGCCGGACGCTGAGCTGCGCGATGGCGGGAAGTTATGAATTGATGGACAAGTTTTGTGCGGCCAGCGGGATCGTCCGTGAGATCGAAAAAGAGGGAATGCACACGCCGATTTTCGCTAGTCCGGACGGAAATTACAGCGTCGAATTTGTCGAATGCCTGGCGAGTTGCGGCACGGCGCCGGTTTGCATGATCGGCGAAGAGCTGCACGAAAATGTCAGTCCGAATTCAGTCGTCGATCTTCTCCGCAATCCGCAATCCAGTCCGAGCGGGACTGGCTTTTTCCGCAACCCGCAATGGCCTCATCCGCTCGAACATCCGCTAGTTTTCAAAAACATTGGCCGGCCCGGCTGGAAGATCGACATCGACACCTACCTGGAGGATGGCGGTTACGAGCAATTGCAAAAAGCAGTCACGATGTCACGGGCCGAGATCGTGAACGAAGTAAAAACGTCCGGCCTCCGCGGACGCGGCGGCGCCGGATTTCCGTGCGGCGTAAAATGGAGCTTCGTTAAACCCGATGAGAAGAAGCCGGTATATCTGATTTGCAACGCCGATGAATCGGAACCCGGAACTTTCAAGGATCGCTACATCATTCATGAAGATCCACATCAACTGCTGGAAGGAATTCTAATCTCGTGTTTCGCTCTGAACGCCGGGACGGCGTACGTGTATATAAGAGGCGAATTTCCCGAAGGTGCGAAGATCCTCGAACGCGCCATTGAAGAGGCGCGAGCGCACAATTTTCTGGGCACAAACATTCTCGGCGCCGGTTTCGATTGCGAGGTTTACATTCATCGCGGTGCGGGCGCTTACATTTGCGGCGAAGAAACCGGATTGATCGAGTCTCTCGAAGGAAAGCGCGGCTATCCGCGGATCAAGCCACCGTATTTTCCGGCTGTGCTCGGACTGTATATGTGTCCAACGATCGTCAATAACGTGGAGACGCTTTGCCACGTGAAGCACATCATCGCGATGGGCGGCGCCAAATACGCGCAGCTCGGCCGGCCTAACAACACCGGCACGCGCATCATCTGCGTGAGCGGCGACGTTCAACGCCCGGGTTATTTCGAAATTGAAGTGGGCGCCGTGACTATGGGCCAGCTGATTTATGACATGGCTGGTGGCTTGAAATTTGGACGCCGATTGAAAGCGGTCATCCCGGGCGGAAGTTCGGCGAAAGTTTTGCGCGCGGATGAACGATTCAAAATTAAAAATCGACAATCCGATGGATCGACAATCGAACGCGAGATCTCGATCGATGAGATCCCAATGGATTTTGATTCACTGGCCGCCGCCGGTTCCATGGCCGGCTCCGGAGGCGTCATCGTCCTGGATGATTCACGCGACATGGTTTGGGCGCTCAATAACATTAACGAATTTTATGCGCACGAATCCTGCGGCCAATGCACACCTTGCCGCGAAGGTTCACTTTGGATGAAAAAAATCACAGACCGCATGCTGGCCGGCGGCGGAGTAACGGAAGATCCGAAGACATTGAAAACAATCGGCGACAACATTGCCGGACGAACCATCTGCGCGTTCGGCGAAGCATGCGCGTGGCCGACTCAGAGTTTCGTTGAAAAATTCCCCGAGGAATTCGCCACGCGCGCGGGGAAACCTGTGCCACCTCCGCTCCCGCCGGAATTCACACCGGAAGAATTAATCAAGCAGGAAAAGATTCCCACTGCTCCCCTCGCCCGCGATCCTGGTTGGGAAAAAGCCGGCACCGCCGGAACGATTTAGAAAATGAATCAGGATAACAGGAAAACAGGAAGGATTCTCAGAAATGGAGAGATCACCGAGCAGATCATTGCTGCTGCAATTCACGTGCATCGGGAACTAGGACCTGGTTTTCTTGAGTCAATATACGAAGAGGCGCTTGCGGTTGAATTTGCTCTGAGTGGAATCCAATTCATCCGGCAGCATCCAGTGCCGCTCTTTTATCGCGATCACCAGGTCGGTGAACATCGTTTAGACTTCCTTGTTGAAGGAAAGATCGTCGTCGAACTCAAAGCTATTAGCGACCTAGAAGATATTCATTTCGCAATCGGCCGCAGCTACCTGAAAGCAACGAATCTGCAGGATGGCCTCCTTTTTAACTTCGCGACAGCTCCTCTAACCATCAAGCGCTTCTGCCGGGAACGCGCGGGAACAGGCGCAGGCGTTGACTTTCTTGAGTGAATTTCCTGACTTCCTGCTTTCCTGATTCATAAATGTCTGACCAAACGTCTAACACATCGCAAATGTTCAATGTCCAGATCGACGGCGTGTGGCATCGGTTTCCAAAAGGCACACGCGTAATTGAGGCGTGCGAACAAGCGGGGAGCTACGTGCCGCGTTATTGCTACCACAAGAAGCTCAGTTCACCGGGCAATTGCCGGATGTGTTTGATCGAAATGGGCATGCCGAAAATGGGCCCGGATCGCAAACCGGAGCTCGGCCCCGACGGGAAACCAGTGATCAATTGGATGGCACGTCCGCAAATCTCCTGCGCCCAGGATATCGCCGACAGTATGGGCGTACGCACAAATTCGCCGCTGGTCAAGGAATGCCAGCGCGGCGTGATGGAGTTTTTGCTCATTAATCATCCGCTCGATTGTCCCATTTGCGATCAAGCTGGCGAATGCCGTTTGCAGGAATTTAGCGTCGATTACGGGACGGCGGCCTCGCGTTTTCTCGAAAATAAGGTAAAGAAACCAAAAAATGTGCAGCTCGGCCCGCGCGTCACGCTGGACGACGAGCGCTGCATTCTTTGTTCGCGCTGCATTCGCTTTTGCCAGGAAATCGCGCATGATGATGTGCTCGGTTTCATCGATCGCGGCAGTCACACCGTGCTCACCGCGCATCCGGGAAAACGGCTGGAAAACAACTACTCGCTCAACACCGTCGATATTTGTCCGGTCGGCGCGCTTACCTCGACCGACTTCCGTTTCAAGATGCGGGTTTGGTTTTTAAAAGAGACGAAAAGCATTTGCACAAGTTGCGCGACCGGTTGCAACACGATCGTCGGCACGCGCGAAGATATCATTTATCGCCAAACACCACGGGAAAACAACGCAGTAAACTCGTGCTGGATGTGCGATTATGGCCGGCTCAATTTTACTTACCTCGAATCAGAGAAACGCTTGCTCGAGCCGCGCATTTTTTCGAACGGCAAACTGATCGCCGCGGATTGGAAAACGACCATCACCAATGCGGCGCTCCAACTGCGGCATTTCTCCGGCTGGGAAATTGCGATCATCGCCTCCGGCCGAATGACGAATGAGGAGCTTTGGCTCACCGCGCAAATCTCAAAATTGCTCGGCGTTCAGTGGATCGACATTGTATCCCGCCACGGGCCTGGGGACGATATTCTGCTCAGCGAAGATCGCAATCCAAACACGAACGGAGCGCAATTGATTCTCGGACTAGCTTCCGATCCCGGAACAAAATTAGCCGGCCATCGTTGAAGCCATGAAATCAGGCCAAGTCAAAGCGTTAATTGCGCTCGGAGAAAAGCCGACTGCGTTTGGCGTTTCGAGCGAGCAGCTTTCGCAACTACCGGCATTCGTCGTCATGGATATTTTGTCGAACGAGACCACCGAATGCGCGACCGCTGTCCTCCCAGGGTTTGGTTTTGCGGAAAAGCGAGGCTCGATGATTAATGGCGAAGGCCGGCTGCAACGATTGAATCGCGCGGTCCGCGGACCGGGAAACTCGCGCGACGATTGGGAAATTTTGAGCGACCTGCTGCAAGCGTTGGGCGGAGGCAACGGCATCTCGTCGATTGAGGATGTTTTTCGACAAATGAGCGAATCGGTCCCGGCCTTCGCTGGATTGAGCTTGAGCAAAATTGGCGATCTCGGCGTGCACGTGATGCAAGTGGACGAATCCCCTCCGCCGCCCCCCGAGCCGTCAGACGAAGAAAGGCTCGAGAAAGCCGCTGAGGCCGGACGAGGCCCAAAATAAGATCGACATGGACGGCTTTTACATTGTCACTTCGCTGCTCAAAATCGTTGGCGTCATTTTCCTGGTGATCTTGCCGATGGTGTCCTACGCCGTTTACGCGGAACGCCGTGTCAGCGCGCTGATCCAGGATCGTCTCGGGCCCAATCGCGTCGGGCCAGCCGGATTATTTCAACCGGTCGCCGACGCTGCCAAGTTCATCTTTAAAGAAGATTTCACGCCCGGGACAGTGAACACGTTTTATTACTGGCTGGCGCCGTGTCTAGCGATGGTGCCAGCGATCATCACCATCGCGGTTGTCCCATTTGGAAGCACACTTTTTGGCGTGCCGATGGTTATCGCCGACATAAACGTGGGCATTCTCTACGTATTCGCCATCTCCTCGTTAGGGGTTTACGGCATCGTCCTGGCTGGGTGGGCGTCGAATTCCAAATATCCATTTCTGGGCGGCATCCGCTCCAGCTCCCAAATGATATCCTATGAACTTTCACTCGGGCTCGCTGTGATCCCGATTTTTTTGCTCGTTGGCAATCTGCGCCTAACGAGTGTTGTTCAGTATCAAATCGAACACGGCTGGATGATCGCGCCGTTCGTCGGCGATTGGACGAACCCCGGAAAATGGCTCCTCGCTATTCCAATGCTCATTTCATTTTTCGTTTTCGTGATCGCCGTCTTCGCCGAGACCAACCGGCTGCCGTTCGATTTGCCCGAGGCCGAACAGGAGCTCGCCGGCGGTTATCACACAGAGTATTCGTCGATGAAATTCGCGCTCTTTTTTCTGGGTGAATACGCAGCCATGATTACGGGCTCGGCCATCGTCGTTACATTATTTTTCGGCGGCTGGCATTTGCCGGGAATTCCTGACGGGTCGCGCGGGTGGATCTTCGGCTTGATCAACATTGCAGTTTTTTTTGCAAAGGTGGCCGCTTTTTTGTTTTTCTTCATGTGGGTGCGCTGGACGTTGCCACGTTTTCGCTACGACCAACTGATGCGCCTTGGGTGGCTGTTCTTTTTCGAAATCGCGCTGGTTAACATTTTTATTGTTGCCGGAATTTTGGCGTTCATCCGCTAAACACACGAAATGGCGCTAAAAAAATTTCAGATCGGATTTACTAAGTCTTTCGTGTCATTTGGCGAGTTTGACGGGCCCCTCTAATCATGGCGATTACCGTTCCACGACCGAAACTGAACTGGCGGGAGCGCCTCTACCTGCCCGCCATTGCCGCCGGCCTACTGATCACAATCAAGCATTTCAAAAACATGATCTTCGGCCGGACGAAAGTGACCATGCAATATCCGGAAGAAAAGTGGGACGCGCAATTGCCGGAATATTATCGCGGAGCGCCAGCACTTGTACGTGATGCGGATGGCCGTGTGCGCTGCGTCGCTTGTCAGCTCTGTGAATTCATTTGTCCGCCGCGCGCCATCAAAATCATTGCCGGCGAAATTCCAGCGACTGATCGGTTCACCAAGGTTGAAAAATACCCAGAGGAATTCGATATCGACATGGTCCGCTGCATTTTCTGCGGCATGTGCGAGGAGGTTTGTCCCGAGCAGGCGATTTTTTTGCGCAAAGATTACGCCATCACCGGATTCACGCGTGAAGAGATGGTGCATCACAAAGACAAATTGCTCGAGATCGGCGGAGTAATGCATGGTGTCGTTTTGAAATGGAACGAGAAGAAGTGAAACCAATGGAGTATGGGCGTGCTGGAGTATTGGAGTGCTGTCACTCGACCCCTCTATCATTCCATTACTCCACTACTCCCTCACTCCGGTAATCATCTATGTCGCCATTTCTCTTCTGGATTTTCGCTCTCCTGATGCTGGTGTTCGGCGCGGGCGTCATCATTAATCGCAATCCGGTCGCGAGCGCGCTCAATCTTGTGGTTTCGTTTCTCGGGTTGGCCGCGCTCTTCATGTCGCTCGATGCTTACTTCATAGGCATCATTCAGGTACTCGTGTACGCTGGCGCAATCATGGTGCTGTTTCTTTTTATTATCATGCTGCTCGATTTGCGCGCGGAAGGGCTGCGAAGGATCAACTGGGTCGCGTCGACGGGCGGAGTCGTCGTCGCGCTGGTCTTCCTCATCCAAATTTTCTCCGTTGTCAGCAGATTCAAATTGGCCCAGCGAAATTTTCCGCCGCTGGCAAGATCGACAATCGACGACGTACACAATATCGGTCGTTTACTTTTCACGAACTACAATCTGCCGTTCCAGATCATCGGCGTCGTCGTGCTGGTCGCTACCATCGGCGTGGTCGTGCTGAGCAAACGCGAGCTGCGATAAAATGGCGACACTCGGGGATTATCTCATTGTCAGCGGCATGCTTTTTACGATTGGTTTTGCTGGTGTGATGTTGCGGCGCAACATCATCATCATCTTGATGGCGCTGGAGTTGATGTTGAACGCAGCCAACCTCTCGCTCGTTGCGTTTTCCCGATTCCATGTCGATCCGGCGAGCGGTACGCCCAACTATAACGCTCAAGTTTTCGTCTTCTTCATTATCACCGTAGCCGCCGCAGAAGTAGCGGTTGGGCTGGCGATCATTGTCGCGCTTTACCGCGCACGCCAGACCACCCACGTCGAAGACATCAATAGTTTGAAATTTTGATGGTCCGCCAAACACGCGAAATGACGCCAAAAAATCTAGTGCCTGACTTGATCTTGAAAGACGAATGCTATTCGATCATTGGTGCGTGCTTTGAAGTCTACAAGAATAAAGGATGCGGCTTTCACGAGCCGGTTTACCAGGAATGTCTTGGCATCGAATTCGAGCATTGCCGCATCCCAGCCATTGCGCTGCCGGCGTTGTCTCTCGAATATCGAGATAGAATTCTTCAGCAGAAATATTTTCCCGATTTCGTCTGCTACGGCAAGATCATCGTCGAGCTAAAAGCCCTTACACAGCTGACGGACGAGCACCGTGCCCAACTTTTGAATTATCTGAAAGCAGGCAGTTTCGAACTCCGCCTGCTCGTTAACTTTGGGCATTATCCCAAACTGCAATACGAACGTATCGCAAAAACAGAGACCAAAATTCAATCCGATGAGGCGATTTACCTTTGATGGATAAACCGCTAAGCACGCCAAGTGACGCGAAAATAATTCGGATGAAGCAATCTATCCCTTAAATTTTAGCGTTTTTTAGCGTGTTTGGCGGACCGTTCCGATCGCGCATGTCGAAAATATCAACAGCTTGAAATCTTGAATTTCACCACCAACAGCGTGCTTCCGTGGTATGCGTTGATGCTACCTCTCATTTCGGCCGGCGCGATAACCCTATTCACTGGGCGAGCAAAATCGCTCAGCAGCTTCATTTCGATTGCCGCCGTTCTCGCAAGCTTTATTTGCAGTTGTTTGATTTTTGTTCAGCCGAACATCTCCGCGCCGGCGCGTAATTGGATCGACATCCACGCCGTCTTCACCGTTCCACTTGGTTTTGTTCTGGATCAGCTGAGCAAAATGATGCTCGTCGTTGTTTCCGGCGTCGGTTTGCTGATTCACATCTACTCGCTCGGTTACATGCGCGAGGACCCTGGCAAATCGCGCTACTTCGCTGCCCTCTCGCTCTTCATGTTTGCGATGCTTGGCATCGTGCTCGCGAACAATTTTGTCATGCTTTTTATCTTTTGGGAGCTCGTCGGATTCACCTCCTACGTGCTGATTGGCCATTGGTTCGAACGCGACGCCGCGGCCGAAGCAATGAAAAAAGCGTTTCTCACAACGCGGATTGGCGATTTCGGATTCATGCTCGGAATCCTGATGGTGTGGATGACGACCGGCTCGATCGTGTTCGAAGATATCGTGCCGCAATTGTCGAAAATCACGAGCAACCCCGGTTATCTGACTACCGCAGCGCTTTTGATTTTTTGCGGCGCGGTTGGCAAATCCGCGCAATTTCCTCTGCACGTGTGGTTGCCCGACGCGATGGAGGGTCCCACTCCAATTTCGGCGTTGATCCACGCTGCGACCATGGTCGCAGCCGGTGTTTACATGCTGGCACGCGTCGGATTCATTATTCAAGCGTCGCACACCGCGCTCGAGGTCATCGCCTGGACTGGAACAATCACTGCCGTGCTGGCCGCGTTTATGGCGACGCAGCAAGACGATATCAAACGCATTCTCGCTTACTCGACGGTCTCGCAACTTGGTTACATGGTGATGGCGATCGGGCTGGCTTCGAATGAAGCGGCCATGTTTCATCTTTTCACCCACGCCTTTTTTAAAGCGCTGCTCTTCCTCGCCGCCGGCTCCGTCATCGTCATGCTTCATCATGAGCAAAACATTTGGAAGATGGGCGGCCTCGCCAAAAACCTCCCGATTACCTTTCTGACGTTCTCGGTGGGCGCGCTTGCCCTGATCGGTTGTCCGCCGTTCAGCGGATTTTTCAGCAAAGACGCAATCCTCGCGCTCGCCTACCAACGCGACAGGCCGATCTTCATGGTCGCACTGTTGACCGCTTTTCTGACAGCATTCTACGTCTTGCGTTTGCTCGTTGTCGTCTTTTTCGGCAAACCGCGCAGCCAAGTGGCTCGCGCAAGCACCGAGTCGTCATTCGTAATGACCGGACCTTTGGTGCTACTCGCTCTGCTCTCGTTTTTTGGCGGCGCCCCATTTTTCGCGCAAAACTTTCTTGTCATTCCACGTGAGAAAGAATTTCTCCTCGTCGTTCCGGTGCTCGCCCTCGTTGCGATGTTGCTCGGCGCCAGTTTGGCGATTTGGCTTTATCGAAGTCGCGCGAGCGACCCGCTCGATGTCGATCTTCTGCGAAACCGATTCTACATCGACGACTTTTACGATTGGCTGATCGAATCCACCCAAGGATTGCTCGCGCGCGTTTCCGCGTTTTTTGACCGCTGGATTATAGACACCGGCGTAGTCCGCGGCGCCAGCGGCGGCACCTGGGGAATCGGCGCGCTCCTGCGCTTGTTCCAAGTCGGCAATTTACAGGCGTACTCATTTCTTTTTGGGCTCGGCGTTGTCGCACTCATCTACTTCACCGTTTTCCGCTGATGCTCCTCGTCATCATTTTCTGCCCCATCATTGCCGCGATTCTCATCATCGCCGGCGCACCGGCGCGATTCACCGCCTTGCTATCGGCCAGCATTACACTGCTCATGACGCTTCTCGTTTGCGTTTACTACGCGTGGGGGGAATCCGGCTTTCAATTCGTCAATTCCTTCACGGTTTCCGAGAGCTGGCGAATTCATCTCGCGACCGGACTTGACGGTCTCAGTCTCACTTTAGTCTTGCTCACGGCCATCGTGACCCTGGCCAGCGTCTGGTTCACAGGCAAAATCGACAACAACGAAAACGCATTCTATGCCTGTCTGTTGTTTATATCGGGTGGCGCGCTCGGCGCGTTTTCTTCGCTCGATCTGTTTTTCTTTTACGCCTTTCACGAACTCGGGCTGATTCCCACTTTTCTGCTTATCGGAATTTGGGGGAGTGGCAATCGCGTGGCCGCCGCCTGGAAAATCACCATCTATCTCGCGCTTGGCAGTTTCATTCTGTTTATCGGTTTGATCTTGCTTTATCAAAGCCTGCCCACGGCGTCGCGCAGCTTCGATATTCGCGCGTTGCAGGTCGCGGCTGCCGCGCATCAAATCCCACCGGAAGCGCAGCGAAATATTTACCTGTTCCTACTCATCGGCTTCGGCATTCTCGTTTCGCTTTTTCCATTTCACACTTGGGCCCCGGAAGCTTACGCCTCAGCTCCGGCGCCGGCAGCGATGCTTCATGCAGGTGTTTTGAAGAAATTTGGTCTCTATGGCCTGCTGCGCCTCGCTCTGCCGTTACTTCCGGCTGGGTCACGATACTGGACGAATCTGCTGCTCGTGCTTTTGCTCGCCAACATCATCTACATTGGGCTCGTCACCATCGCGCAAAAGCGCCTCGATTGGATGCTCGGCTACTCGAGCGTGATGCACATGGGTTACATTTTCCTCGGCATCGCCAGTGCAAATATTCTCGGTACGACCGGCGCAGCCGTGTTGATGTTTGCGCACGGCCTTTCCATCGCGCTGCTTTTTGCGGTTGCCGGCGAAATTCGCAAGCGCACCGGGACACTAGCTTTCGATGATCTGGGAGGTCTCGCCAAAGTGATGCCTTTCGCCGGGCTAGCCTTCGGTTTTGCCGCGTTCGCTACGATTGGTCTCCCCGGTTTCGCGAATTTCGCCGGCGAAATCATGATTTTCTTCGGCGCGTTTCAGAACGGCTGGGAAATGCAGCGATTCCACATTTTCCAAGTAGCCACCGTACTCGCATTGTGGGGAGTCGTCGTCTCGGCGGTTTACATGTTGCGTGCCTATCGCCAGACATTCATGGGAACAATGGCCGAACGCTGGAGCAATCTTCTCGATCTTCGGTCAGGTTTGCGGGTGCCTGTGGCGTTACTCGTTGCTGTCCTGCTCTGGTACGGATTCTTCCCGCAGACATTCGTGAGATTTATCACGCCCGCGTTCAAAACTTATCTTAGCGCCGACGCGCGACGATGATTCCACCCCCAACTCTCGAAATTGCCGTGCTCGTGCTCGGCATGGTCGTCTTAATGTTCGAGGCTTTTGGCACTACGCTCGACAAACGCATTCTGGCTTTCGCAACGATCGTTGGACTCACGATTGTGTTGATCGCCACATTTTTTCTCGCGCCCAATACGCCGGAGCAAGCGAGCGGTTTCTGGAGCTTTTACACAGCTGATCCGTTGTCGATCTTTTTCAAACGCTTCGCGCTCGTCACCACAATCTTCGTGCTCATCATGATGATCGATTACACGCCAGTCCTGTCCGGTTCGGCTGGCAAGCTAACAACTCAGCGAGTTTTCGGGGAATTTTTCGCGCTGCCAATCCTGACCTGCGCTGGGCTGATGTACATCGTTTCGGCGATCGATTTTATAATGATCTTCGTCTCCATCGAGCTCGTTACGGTTTCGTTTTACGTGCTCGTCAGTTTTACAAAAAAGAATCCGGCAACACTCGAAGCCGGTGTGAAATATCTGATCCTGAGCGCGGTCTCGACCGCATTTCTTGTTTACGGAATCACCTGGATTTTCGGTGTGACCGGCGAGACAAATCTGCAACGCATCACCGCCGCGTTTGCAAATAGTGACATCGACAAGAATGCTGCCGTTTTTGGCGCGGTCCTAGTGTTGGTTGCACTCGGCTTCAAAATCGCAGCTGTACCGTTTCAAATTTGGGTGCCGGATGTTTATCAAGGCGCGCCGACGCCCGTGACTGCCTTTCTCTCCGTGGGATCCAAAGCAGCCGGTTTCGTGGTGCTCCTGCGCGTGCTGCGGCCGTTCATGATGCTGCCGAATATGGAACGCCTGATCGTTTTGATCGCGCTGCTAACCGTGGTTTATGGAAATCTCGCCGCGCTTCCGCAAAATAATCTCAAGCGACTGCTCGGTTACTCCAGCATCGCGCACGCGGGCTATTTACTCATTGGCGTTGCTTGCTTCGCTGGACAAGCGGTCACGTTTTACCTTGTCGCTTATTTGTTGATGACCTTGCTAAGCTTTGCGGTTTTGATTATCGTCGCGCAGGAAACCGGCGAACGAATTTCGAACTTCGACGGTTTGGCCCAACGATCGCCCTTTCTCGCCTTCGCCATGTTAATGGCCATGATCTCGCTGGCCGGCGTGCCATTCACTGGCGGCTTTTTCGGCAAGTTTCTCATCTTCGCCGCTGCGGTCGCGCAACATCAGACCGGGCTCGTCGCTGTCGGCATCATCACCGTCGCGTGCGGATTCTATTATTATCTCAAAGTCGTGCGTGCGATGTACTGGCAGCCCGCTGCCAAGATCGACAATATTCCGGTGAGTGGTTTGTCGCGTGTGGCGATGAGCGCGTTGATCGTCGCCATCATTTGGCTCGGAATTTATCCCCAGCCAATTTTGCGCGCGATCGAGGCGCAGCGCGAAAATGTCGCCATAAGATCAACATCTCCTCGGTGACCGCGGATGGCACCGATAACGCGGATAAGAAGGAAAATCTCTTCTAGTCGGCAAAATCCGCTTAATTCCGCGGTTTAAGATCTTCTGCGCGATCAGTCGCTCAACTCGACGTTCCAGTAAGCGAGATCGACAAAATGTCGCCAGCTTTCGTGTTGGGGCGATGAGAACGTGACGTGCACGAAAGGCCGCCACTTTGGCCGTTTCGGCTTACGAATCAAGGTCATGTGCACTTCCTGGGGGAGCCGGTTGCCTTTGCGCGTGTTACATTCGATGCACGAGCAGACCACGTTTTCCCAAGTAGTCGTCCCGCCCCGGTCGCGCGGAACGACGTGGTCAAGATTCAAATCGCTCCGATCGAAAGGGTGACCACAGTACTGGCAGGTGTTCTTATCGCGCTCAAAAACGTTATGCCGCGTAAATTTCACTTCCTTCTTCGGAAGCCGATCGAAAAAGAGCAGCACAATCACGCGCGGCACGCGAATCTTCCATGAAATTGTCGTGACCAGTTCGTGGTCGGGCGCGTTCGAGGAGAAATCGCGCCAGCTATCGAAATCGTGCGTCAAGAAATTATTCGCATTGTCTGAGGAAACGACGTGCGCGTGCCCGGCGTAAACCAGGGCAAACGCGCGCCGCGCAGTGCAAATGTTCACCGCCTGCCAGAGGCGATTGAGAACCAAAACCTGACTGTTTAAAAGCGAATTCACATGTCGATCTTGCGGTACGACAACTGTTTAACCTGCCAAACCACCGAAAATTGCGCGAAGTTATCACTCGCATTTTTTGCTGTCAACGCGAGCACCCCCGTAACCCATGCGTTGCGCCGATCCTTGAACCAGGGCTTGTCTCGCAGATCATGATCGCAGACTCACCGTCTCGGCCGGCCGCCCACCGCCCGTTTCATAAAATTGCCAGGTTGACGCTTTTCGTCATCGGGAACGGCTCCAGCGGCGTCGCCAAGATGTTCTTCTTCGGGCGGCAGAATTTTTTTGAACCGGTTTTTGTCGATGGCTTTCATGAACGCTTCGTGCGGCGTCACGACGCCCTGCTGCAAGAGCGACCAGATGGCATCGTCCATGAATTGCATCCCCTGCCCTTTGCCGGAAACAATCACGTCCTGAAGTTTTTGAGTCGCCCCTTCGCGAATAATGGCGGAAACGGCGGCATTCGCGATCAGGATTTCGTTTACCGCGACACGTCCAGATCCATCGGCTTTTTTCAAAAGCAACTGCGCGAGCACGCCGCGCAATGAGTTGGCCAGCATGGCGCGCGCCTGCGGCTGGCGCGGCGCGGGAAAAACATCCACCATTCGATCGACCGTTTTGCGCGCGTTGTTGGTGTGCAACGTTCCGAAAACGAGCACGCCAGTTTCCGCCGCGGTGAGCGCTAGCGAAATTGTTTCCAAATCACGCATCTCACCGACGAGCACAATATCGACGTCTTCGCGTAAAGCGGCTTTGAGCGCGACAGGAAACGAGACTGAGTCCCTAGGTACTTCACGCTGTGTGATCACGCTTCGTTTGTTGTCGTGCACAAACTCGATCGGCTCTTCGATCGTGACGATGTGGCGGGAGAAATTTTCGTTGATGTAGTCAATGAGCGCCGCCAGCGTCGTCGATTTGCCGGATCCGGTGGGGCCAGTGACGAGAACGAGCCCGCCGCGCAGATGCGCGAATTCTTTTACCACGAGCGGAATGCCGAGCTCTTCTAGTGTGGCAATCTTCGTCGGAATCAAGCGAAAGACCGCGCCGTACCCGTTCGTCTGTTTCAAGTAATTACAGCGAAAACGTGAAGCCGAATCCATCTCGTAGGCGAAATCGAGATCGCCGCGCTCGTCGAAAATTTGCCAGCTCTGTGGTCCGCAAACCTCACTCAACATCGACAACGCTTGGTCGTGTGTAACCGGCTCCTGACGGATCGGCGCGATATCCCCGTTCTTGCGCATCTTTGGCGGTTGCCCCTCGCCGATGTGCAAATCGGAACCGCCTTGACTGACAATCACACGCAAGAATTGATCGAGATAAGCCATTACGAAATGACGAAACCCCAATGACGAAGGACGAAGGAGTGACGAAATTCGAACGACGAATTCTGCTCGAGCACGTCGGCTCGCGCTCCGTCATTCGCCATTGATTTGTCATTCGTCATTCGTGCCTCGTCATTCAGCTATACGCGTTCGAATTTCCTGCTTCTGCTCGGCCCGTGCGTAGGTTTCTTCGGCAGTGATCAACCCGCGGTTATAAAGATCGACAAGTGCATCATCCATCAATTGCATGCCTTGCTTTTTGCCGGTTTGGATAATTCCGGGCAGCATATAAGTTCTCGCCTCCCGGATGACGTTCGCGACCGCAGGCGTGTTCGTTAGCGTTTCCAGCGCCAGCACTCGTCCCTTTCCGTCGCTTCGCGGGATGAGTTGCTGACTGATCACGCCGCGCAGCGATTCGCTCACCATGACCCGGATTTGCTCTTGTTGATCGGGTGGAAAAACGTCGAGTAATCGATCAAGCGTCCGCGACGCATTTCCGGTGTGTAGCGTTCCTAAAACAAGATGGCCGGTTTCTGACGCGGTGATCGCAAGCGAGATCGTCTCCAGATCGCGCATTTCGCCCACCATAATCACGTCGGGGTCTTCGCGCAGCGCGCCGCGTAACGCGGCAGCAAACGAGCGAGTGTGCGTGTGCACTTCGCGCTGTGTAATGTGACAACCTTTCGGATCGAGCACGTACTCGATCGGATCTTCGAGCGTGATGATGTGCTCGCGTCGCTCTGTGTTTACGTTCTCAACTAATGCAGCAAGTGTCGTCGATTTTCCGCTCCCGACCGAGCCGGTCACGAGAATCAAACCATTCTGATAGCGTGTGAGTAATTTGAGATGCCCAGGCAAGCCGAGCTGATCCATCGTGCGCACTTCCGTGTTGATGATACGAAAGACGATCTCGATCCCGAGTCGCTGCCGTACCACACTGGTGCGATAACGACCGCTGGCGTTGGCGTAGGCGAAATCGCTATCGCCTCGCTGGTTCAACTGCGCTTTGTGCAAATCGGAAAGGAAACCCTCTGCCAACGCCAGGGTATTTTCGGAGGTGAGACGTGGTGCATCTGGCCAGATCGCTTGCAGGGTTCCGTGCAACCGCCACAGCGGTGGCGCATTGACACCAAGATGGACATCCGACGCGCCGGCACTTTGGCCGAACGCGAGGTAATGATCAACGTGGTTGAACGTGCTCGGTTGTTTCCGGTCGAATTCAGTCATCGTGCGCCGCCAAGATAATTATGCGGCATGGCAGCGGCGTAAACTGAAATTCAAATCAGCGCTTCCTTGCCATGCGCGAACGTCCGGAAAAGTCGCTCACTTTTTGTTGGAGAAATGGAACGATCACCGGCTTGAATACGGTCGCCGCGATTTTCAGCGCACCTAACAAAAAGCCGGCCTCAAGCAGCTGTTTCTTTGATCTCGCTCCGCCTTTTGCATCGACATAAACCTTTTTCTTTCGCGTTGAGATGGCAGTAAGGGCTAAGCCGAGGGCGACCGAGGCAACAATCCACACGGCCGGTTGGCGTCGAAATGATCTCCGAATTTTTTTCGGCAAATCCAGCTCATCACGCAGACTCGCCAGATTACGCGTGACGCGCTGGCGCGAGCGCTCGATTTCGTCGATCAACTCCGTGGCGGACTTGTTGTGTTGAGAGTTTTTAGCCATTCCGCATCCTTTTTCAGTTCATCCGACGTGGCGCGAAACATTGGTTTGGTCATTCTAGCGCGCGCGATGAGCAGACAAATCACGGCGAAAAAAAAATGAACGCCCGCCGCGACCAGCGCGATCCAGATCCAGGAAATCTGCGCGGCATGCGCGATCCCAACAATGACGCTGGCAATGAGAAAAATGTATCCGAACACAGCAAGCATCAGCGCGGCGAGCAAACAGATCGCCAGCACTGCGCATTGAACGAGCGCCGCTTTGGATTCTGCGGCCACGAGCGCGGCGCGGCTCTGGAAAAAAGCAACCAGCGCGCTGATTACCGCCAGCAGACTGTTGAACAAACCGCCGTGTCCCGCGGGACGGCGGGATCGCGTGGTCTCGTCGGTCATTCAGCGCGAAATTTATCGCCGGAAGATCAAACCTAGGACGAACCCAATTCCCAGCGCGGTGAAAACTGCTTTGGTCGGATTTTCGCGCACGTATTGCTCGGTCTCTTCCTGAAACGAGCGCACACGCACCTTCGCATCGCCCCAGGCGTGCTCGGCCTTGTCACGCGCCTGGTCCCATGCCTCCTCGGCTTTGCCACGGTACTCTTCGGCGAGCGCGCCAGCAGCGCCCCGTAAATCCTCAGCGGCCTTTCGAGCGTGCGTCTTGCTGCTCTCGAGTTTGTCCTGCGCGTCCGCCCCGGCGGACGTCCGGTGTGTTTTGTTTTCTTCAGCCATGATCTTTTCTCCAGTTGAATTCTAATTCGATTATCCGCGAGCTTGCCACTTTGAGCAAACGCGACACCGCCAAAACCCTTTTCTTAAGAGGAACGAAAATCACGCTCCAATCGCGCTTGTCGATTTTTATTGTCCCGTTGCAGCGTTGAAGCGGCTTTTCGTCTCAACGTTTAACGATTCAACGATGTAACAGCACGCGAACGCGTTTATTGCTCGCGAAAAATAATCCGCGCCTTGGTCAGATCGTAAGGCGAAAGTTCCACCGAAACTTTATCGCCCGGCACAATACGGATGAAATGCTTGCGCATTTTTCCGGAAATGTGCGCCAGCACCTTGCGCTGCCCGCCCAGATCGACACGGAACATCGTGCCCGGCAACACTTCCGTAACCGTGCCTTCCGTGACGATTTGCTCCTCTTTCGGCATGCCGAAATATAGCCGTCCGTTACTTATTGTCGATCTTGCCCGAGGCGCCCGATTGGAACTTCGTGAAAATATTCGCCCAGCAACTGGCGCTTCCACCACGCGCCGGTTTTTCGATGTTCCCCAAACGTCGTAAAACGATATCGATAAAATTCCGCGCGAATATAGCGTGGTGGCGAGTTGGGAAACGGGTTGCCTTGCAACAAATGAATTACCTCGGCCTTGTTTTGAAAAAGGCGAACCACCAGACCCGTGAGCCACGGATTCTGTTCCGGCGGTTCGAGCGCGGCGAACCACATTTGCCAGTCGAGCCGCGGCTGGTGCGGCGCACACCACGCCGGGGCGCGCATCACGTCCCCCGGTTTCCATTTGAATTCATATGCCCGCCAATCGACCCCGTCGGTGCTGCCTTCGATGATAATTTCGCCCCGGTCTTTTGTCATGACGCGAAAGAGGCCGTAACCGTTGACGATTCGGAATGGCTCAATGCGCTCGTAAGCCGATCGAATTATTTCTGGCATTTGCGCAGCCGGCTCGAATGCGCTGAAAATGAGCCACGCATTCAGCGGCAAAGTGAAAATGATCAGCGCGACCGCACCGTACATCGGCAAATTGTAACCACGGCGCTCTGTCGCGCTGGCTCGGGAGGGGCTCAACGGAGCGCCTCGATGAAGCGAGGGGGCTACAGCATCATCGATGAGCAACAAACACAGCGCGATGGTGACCAGATTAAAAAAGCAATAATTGCCCGTGATCGCGATGGCGATTTGCAACAAGACCAACAGGCTGCAGGCGATCAATCGCAGTCGGCGCGGCGCCCAAATAAAAAACGGGACGATGATTTCAACAACCAGACAAAACGCGACTGAGAAGTGCTTGAACCACTCCGGACCCTTATCCGCATACCACGCGAAGACGGTCGGCAGCGGTTGCGACCAGTAATGGTAATCGAGCGCGGTCAAGTTCCACCAGCAGTCGTCGCCGCTGGTGAGTTTCACCACCCCCGACATCAACATGAGCTTAAAAAGCAAAAACTTGAGTAGGAAAAGCCCCGCGCGAGAGACCGTCGAACCGCGTCCGCGTCTTAGCTGCCAGGGCGCGAGAAAGATTGACAAGAAACCAGTTTCCAACAGCAAGATGTCCCATTGAAAACTGAGAAATGTTTGGCCGGCGACCGTGAGCGAAAGGTAGAAAACGAATAACGCAATCAAACAGATCGCAGGCGCGATTCCGGCGATGAACGAGATCGACAACACAACTCCACCGCCGCAGAGAAAATGCAGGAATGCGTCGCTCGAGTTCAACCAGCAAAGCGTTGGCAAGATCGACAACGCGCGGTCGCCGAGTTGTTCGTGCGCGGCGAAAAGAAATCGGTGCACGGGCAAAATTCCGTTCGATCCGATCAGGCCGTCCATCTGGACCCAAAGCGAAACAAACGCGATCAGGTAAACGAGGCCGAGTGACCGCAGAAACCATTTGCGCGCCCAAAAAAATTTCGGCGGCCGCACATCGTCGCCCCACAACAAGCGCGTAATTGCCGAGCCAAGTCGGCGATGGCTCGCGATGAATTTATACGCGAACTCCGAGACCGGAGCGAAACCTGGGACGCGATCGTAACTCCACGAGAGCCATTTCCGTGAAGATCGACACCGTAAGGAGCGGTAAACCGCTTTACTCGCAAAAAAAACTTTTCCCTCCTTGTCGATAAACGCGATCGCGTGGTGAAATTGGTCACGCGAAATTTCTGGAAATTCATGCGCAGTTTCCTGATAGGTTGCGAATTCAATTTCGCCGCGAGTGATCTCGCGCCAGCGTTCGATCCAACGCCGGCAAAAATGACATTCGCCGTCCCAAATCAGGAGCGGCTTGGGCGGCGGATTGGAAACGCGCGGGTGCGGTTCGTTAGCCATTAACGACCAACGTCCAACGCCCAACATCGAACGTCCAACTCAGAATCCGAATGCGATGTTCGGTGTTCGAAGTTGGGGATTCGGCATTTTCTTATTCTTTAAACTCCGCCCAAACCGGCGCGTGGTCGGAAGGTTCTTTTCCCTTGCGCAGATCGCGGTCGATCCCTGATGCGCTGCATTTCTTTGCCAGCTCTTCGCTGGCAAGAATGGCGTCGATACGCAGACCGCGATTTTTCGGAAAGGAGAGCATTCGATAATCCCACCAACTGAAAAGGCCGGTTTCCTCATGATGAAGTCGCAATGTGTCGCGCAAACCGACATTGCATAAACTTCGGAACGCCGCGCGTTCTCCATCCGAGCACATGATCGCGCCATGCCAAAGATCAGGATCAAACACGTCTCGATCTTCGGGGGCGACGTTGAAGTCGCCACACACGACAAGATCGACATCTTTTTCTTTCGTTAGGCAATCGCGCAGCCGCGCATACCAATCAAGTTTATAGTGGTAAGCGCGCGAGCCGACCGCCTGACCGTTCGGCGCGTAGATCGAATAAACACGCAGATTTTCGACGGTTGCGGCGATGACGCGCGCTTGTGGATCGACAATTTCATCGCAAAGCGAAGGGCGCACATCCCGCATTTCGATCTTCGACAAAATGGCAACACCATTGTAGGACTTTTCGCCGTGGTAAGCAGAGCCATAGCCGGCTGCTTGCAATGCGAGCACGGGAAATTGCTCATCCCTGCATTTCGTTTCCTGCAAACAAACAATGTCAGGCTGTGTGTGTTCGAGCCACGCAAAGAGGCGGTCTTGTCTCTTGCGCAGTGAGTTGATGTTCCAGGACGCGATTTTCATCGCAGAAAGTGAATGATGATAAGTGATAAGTGAATGGAAGAAACAGGTGCAGGTTCAATACATAGGTAACACTGTAGGTTCAATACATAGGTAACACTTCAGGGGCAGAGAAGGCTAAGAAAATAGCCTTTATGCCGTGGAAGAAGACAGAACCTATGGAACAGAGAATGGAGTTTGCGTTGAAGGCAATGAGGACGCTCAATTTTCGGGCGTTGTGCCAGGATTACGGGGTTAGTACCAAAACGGGGTATAAATGGAAGGAGCGTTTTATCCGGGATGGTCTGGCCGGGATGAAAGAGCAATCGCGGCGGCCTAAAGGCCATTGTGAGCAACTGCCCGAGGAAGAAGTGTGCGAGATTGTGCGTTTGAAACTGGCGCACTTGAGCTGGGGGCCACGCAAGATTGGGGAGCTCTATCTGCGTCGGCATGGAGAGGTGGCCAGTGAGAGCACTTTGAAGCGGGTACTGGAACGAGCCGGTTTAACCCAGAAGCGACGCCGGCGGCGCTCGACTGAAGCGGGGCGGTTGAGCAGTGGGCGCAAAGCTGGGGCCGCCAATGAAGTGTGGACAGTAGATTTTAAGGGCTGGTGGAGGAATGGAGGAAGACGCTGCGAACCGTTAACCGTACCGAGATGAGCATAGTCGTTACCTTTTGGAGGTGCGTGCGCTGGCTGACGGGCGGAGCGAAACTGTGCGTGCCAATTTCGAGCAACTCTTCGGGCGCTACGGTTTACCCCAGGCAATCCGGAGTGACAACGGGTGCCCTTTTGCCAGCAGGAACGCTCTGCTTGGCTTGAGCCGCTTGTCCGCCTGGTGGGTGGCATTGGGGATCGACTTGGAAAGAGGTCGACCAGGTCACCCCCAGGACAACGGAGCCCATGAGCGGATGCATCAAGATATCAGCCGTGAGGTGGAAGCCTTAGGACAATCCGATCAGGAGGCGCTGGACCTGTGGCGACAGACATTTAACTACGAGCGGCCGCACGAGGCGCTGGGGATGCGCTGCCCAGGCGAAGTTTACACCTGCGCAGAGCGAAAATATGAAGGCACGCCAGAGGATCTGGATTATCCGCAGATGTGTCCGCGGCGAGTTAGCAAAGATGGACTGGTTAAGCTAGATGGAGAGGTGCTTTTCCTCAGCAGCGCCCTGGCCGGTTGGTCGGTGGGACTCAAGCCGATCACCCCGGAGCTGATGGAAGTTTGGTTTGGACGCCTCTTGCTTGGCCAGGTGGATCTGAGCGCGAGCAGTTTTATTCGGGCCGATACCCGCTTGGATAAAAGGCAACAAGTGGCTGCTATCCACCCGAATAAAACTGCAGATGAAACAGAAAAAGTCTAAACAATGATCTACAAAGTGTTACCTATGTTCTGACCCAAAAGTGTTACCGATGTTCTGACTGCGCCAACAATTCGCGCTGATTCATTACTATTCACCATTCACAGATCACTATTCACAATTCCATCTCCACGCCCGGCGTCGGCACAATGATGTCGGAATTCGGCAAATCCAAACTCAACCGCGAACGCATCCATTCCACCGCGAGCGGGTCGCCGTGAACTAGCAGGACTTTCCTTGGGGTAAGCCGCTCCGCGTATTGCACGATTGATTCGCGTGAAGCGTGGGCACTGAATTGAAATTGCTCGATGTGACAGCGGACTTCTCGTGCGGGTTCATCCGGATCAATTGTGACTCGCTCACTGGGCAACGAATTTCTCAAAGTTCCCCCCGCCGATTCCGGGTCGGCATAGCCGACGAAGAAAACGGAGTGGCGCGGGTTTTCGACGATGCGCCGGGCAAAGATGTTGGAGAGGGTTTTCGGTGTCATCATTCCGCTGGACAGGGCATAAACACGGCCGGCCCGCGCGGGCGCCTCGTGAATCGTTTGCCCGTTCAAAACGAGAGGCTTCGGGTTGCCAAGCAGTTGCAGCCGCGGCAATTGGCGGCGACTCATGTTTGCGCGCCGATCGTAAATCTCGCTGATCTTCCAGCTAAGTCCTCCGATATAAACGGGAAAATCACGTATTAGCTTTTCGCGGCGAAACTTGTGAAGCATCGCGAGGACTTCCTGGGTTTTACCCAACGCAAAGACGGGAATAAGCACGCAACCGCCGCGCGTGAACGCGTCGTCGATTGCTCGCGCCAGGCGCTGCTCTTCACCAGCGCGCGTCCATCCGGCCGGCGCTGGTGTATCGCCACGCGTGCATTCGATGATCAGGACGTTGATCTTTTCTTCGGGAAAAATTGCCGCTTGCGCGATGGTCTGATCATCAAAGTTGACGTCACCCGAATAAAAAATTGTGCGACCTTCCGCGCGCAACAGAATTCCGGCGGAGCCGAGCACATGGCCGGCATCGAAAAATTCAAACGTTAGCGCATCGGTTGAGCGCGAAGTCGCGCGCTCGCCCGAAAACGTGTAAGCCTGGCGCAGCGGACACGACTGCCAGAGATCGGTCGCGCGATCAGTTTCGCGGTGTGTAAACAACGGATACAACATCGTGCCAAGCTGTTCGCGCTGCCGCGTCATAACGTTCACTGAGTTATGAAGCAGGACGTTGCCGATTTCCGTCGTCGCTTCCGTCATGAAGACGCGTGCTGCGGGATGGCGCCGCATCAACACCGGCAGCGTCCCGATGTGGTCATGATGCGAATGGGAAATCAGAATCGCATCCAGCTGCCGATCGGCAATCGCTTTCAGGTTGGGAAGCGCTTCGTCGCCCTCAAACTTCGGATGCATTCCGCAATCCAAGACCAGTCGACTGCCAGCGGCTTCGATGTAGTATGAATTGGCGCCGATTTCAGTCCGGCGCGTGAGATTGATGAATTTCATTCTCGCCTTTTCTGCTGCGACTTTAATCCTACTCTTTCGCTTGCTCGTGCTCTGTTTTGTAACCGCAGATTAGGCGGATGCTGCCGATAAGTGAAACCTTCGTGCGCGGGCATTAGAGTAAGCGAAAGCCGAGAAGCAGGTGCGAGAGTTGCTGCAACTTTGCTGTAACCGACCGGTTCAATTCACCGTGCTTACACTATTGCCATCGCAAAAGTGGAATGAATCGACGGCGGCCCATCTTTTGAATCGCGCGGCATTCGGGGGCACGCCGGACGAGATCCAGGCGACGCATAGAAAAGGTCTAGCTTTCGCGATTCGCGACCTCGTCGATGTGAGCAGTGACACGGCGAATATTCCGCCGCCGGCCTGGGCGCACCCGCGAAACATTCGTGCCCAGCGCATGGAAATTAAAGCCGCTAGAGTTCGCGGCGAAAATGTTCAGGAGAAAGCACGCGAAGTTCGCATGATGGAAGGCGAGAACATTCTCGATCTTCGCCGCTGGTGGCTCGAACGAATGATGAACGGTCCTGCGCCGTTGCTTGAAAAAATGACTCTGTTCTGGCACGGCCACTTCGCCACCAGCGTCCAAAAAGTGAACGATGCCTACTGGATGTGGCTGCAAAACGACACACTTCGTCGCAACGCGCTCGGCAGCTTCGCCACGCTGGTCAAGAAAATGTTACGGGACCCGGCGATGATGATCTATCTCGATCTTGAACAAAGCCGCCGAGAGCACCCTAACGAAAATTGGGCGCGCGAGTTAATGGAACTCTTCACCGTCGGAATCGGCAACTACACCGAGCAGGACATTCGTGAAGCGGCGCGCGCCTTCACCGGTTATCGGATCGACCTGACGACGCAACAATTTCGCTTCGCCCCATTGCAACAGGATCTCGGTCCGAAAAATTTCATGGGTAGAAGCGGCCCGCTCAATGGCGACGATATCATCAACATTCTCGTCGGGAAACCCGCCTGCGCGCAATTCATCGGCCGAAAGCTATGGCGCTTTTTTGTGGAAGACGATCCGCCGCCGCAAATTGTCGATGCCGTGGCGAGCAGCCTTCGCGCGCGCAATTTCGAGATACGGCCGGTGCTGCGTGAAATCTTTAGCTCCGCCGAATTTTATTCCGATCACGCAATGCGCACGCAAATCAAGAGCCCGGTCCAATACATTGTCCAGACTTCGAAATTACTTGAAGCGCAATTACCTTCGCCGGTTGTTGCCCAAAATGCGATGCGCCAGATGGGGCAGATTCTCTTCGCGCCGCCAAATGTGAAGGGCTGGGATGGCGGGAAGGCGTGGATCAGTACATCCACATTGCTGTTTCGCTACAACTTCTCCAATTATCTGATTAATGGCGACAGCATGTTACCTATGAATCCGCAACGGCGCGCCAAAGGCGCTGACGTTGGCTTTCGCCCTCGCGTGGAATTGGCCGAAATTCGGCGCGCGCCAATCGACATTAGAAAAATCGTTCCGGACGAACTTCGCGATAAGCCAAAAGACCTTGTCGATCTTCTAAGCGCGCGTTTTTTTCAGAATCGACCATCGGAAAAGGAAACGGAGACGTTTGTGCAGTATCTCGAGGCGCGAAAACCGGACAGCAGCGACGAAACTATCCGCGGCCTGGCGCACCTGATGATGAGCACTCCACAATTTCAATTGGCCTAACGAATGAAAACGAAAGTAACATTACAAACGCGGCGACGATTTCTGCGGACGTCAATGCTCGGCGCCGCCGCCACCTGGACCCTACCAGTTTTTCTCGAGAAGACTTTTTTTGCCCTAGATGCCATGGCTGCGGACGCGCTCACCCAAACTGTCACTGGAAAGGACGGCACGATTCTGATTGTCCTGCAAATGGCTGGCGGAAATGACGGCCTCAGCATGCTGGTGCCGTATGCGGACGATGGTTATCATCGCGCGCGTCCGAGGCTCGGGTTCGCTGCCGACAAGGTTCTCAAGGTCGACAATTACATTGGGCTCAACCCGAAACTCACGGGATTGAAATCACTTTTCGACGAAGGCCACGTCGCGATTGTGCAAGGGGTTGGCTATCCAAACCCAAACCGGTCGCACTTTCGATCGACAGAAATCTGGCAGACTGCCTCCGATGCCGACCGCACACTTAGCGAAGGTTGGCTCGGCCGGTACTTCGACAACTGCTGCGCGGGCGCGGACCCGATGGTCGGCGTCGCGATCGGGGAGGAAACGCCCCAGGCGTTTGCAGCCAAAACTCCGACCGGCGTGACTTTTTCGCGGCCGGAACAATTCCGCTTCCGCTCGTCGGAGCCGAACAGCGGCCGGATGAGTGCGGAGGAATTCTTCTTTCGGCAATTAAACGAAAGCGGAGGCGGCGACGATGCCGGCCTTTCTGCCAGCGATGGCGCTTCCATCGGCGCGATCGCCGGTAAAGCAAAAAACAATCTCGGCCCGCTCGATTTCCTGCATCGCACCGCGCTCGATGCGCAACTAAGCTCCGACAAAATTCTCGCAATCGCCCGCAAATACAAATCGACCGTACCATATCCCGCAGGTCAGCTCGCTGCGAGCTTGAACATCATCGCACGCATGATCGCGGGCGGATTGCCGACGCGAGTTTATTACGCGAGCCAGGGCGGGTTCGATACGCACGCTGGTCAAATCAACACGCACGAACGCCTGATGGGCGAGTTCAATGACGCAGTTGCCGCCTTCGTCGCCGATCTCAAACAGCAGGGAAATTTCGACCGCGTACTGCTCATGACCTTCAGCGAATTTGGCCGGCGCGTTCAGGAAAATGCGAACGGCGGCACCGATCACGGTACGGCTGCACCGATGTTTGTGCTTGGCGGCGCGGTGAAACCCGGATTGTTCGGCAAGCACCCGAGCCTTGTCGATCTCGACCACGGCGATCTGAAATTCAACACCGACTTCCGCAGCATTTACGGCACAGTGCTGGATCAATTTCTAAAAGCACCGAGTCAGGTTGTCCTTGGGCGCAAGTTTCCGACGCTCGCGATTGTGTAGGTGGATCGAGTTCTCCGAACTGGATGCTAGAGACACCGGCGAAGCCGCATTAGTTACATCGTCGCTGGGAGATCGCGCTCCACCTACAGCAGCTCTTCCAAAATGCGCATCCAGTTTCGGTAGAGAATTTTCTCGATTTGCTCGTCGCTGAAGCCGCGCTCGATTAGCTTGCGCGTCAGATTTCGAGCGTGGGAATGATTCGTGAGGTCGGGAATGAAATGCGGCGTAGTTAATTTGGCCGCGAGTTCCTGTACCACGCTTGGCGGCAACTGCTCGAAGAGATACTCGCAAAAATCGAAGCCGATACTGACCCCGTCGATCCCGACGAGCCCGATCACATGCTCGATGTGATCAATATAATGATCGAGCGTACTCTCTTCCGGATTCGGGCTAACGAGAATCGCATTGAGTCCGACAACGCCGCCACGTTGGCCGATCGCTTTGATCTGCTCGTCGCTGATGTTGCGTTCGATATCGTAAAATTTTCGCGCGTTCGTGTGCGAAACGATGAGCGGCTTGGTCGTAAGATCGACAATGTCCTCAAACCCTTTTGGGTTAATGTGGGCCAGATCAACGATAATACCGAGTCTTTCGCACTCACGCACAACGTCGCGACCGAAGGACGTAAGCCCGTCGCGAGGCGAACCGCTGGCCGCAAAAATCCCCCCGCTGCCGGCAGCGTTCCGGCGGGCATGCGTCAGGCCGACGGCTCGCACGCCAAGCTCGTAAAAGACACGCAACAAATTCAAATCCTCCCCTAGCGGCTCCACGCCCTCCATCGTGATGAGTAGCGCAATCTGGTTTGCGGCACGCGCTCGCCTGATCTCCCCGAACCTTTTGCAAATCGCGAACCGATCGGTCTGGTCAACTTCGGCATAGAGTCGCGCAATTTGATCAAGCCCAACGCGCAAGCCGACCTCCGGCAGGTAACGATCTTCAACGTAAATCGCCACACCCAGCACGCCCATGTCGCCAGCTTCGAATTCCGGCAAAAAATGTGAAACGAGCCCACCCGGCTGGTTGCGTTTTTCGTACAAGTCGATCAAAAGGTCGAAATGAAGATCGACAATACCGTGCGCATGCAATCGGTCGATGCGCGTCTCGAGTGATTCTTCCGCGTTGCTCATGGCGCCGACGGCGGCGCGGCGACCGCAACCGTTCGCGGCGCATCCTTTGTTTTGGGCTGAATGAGCGAAAAAATGACCAGCACCCACACTGCTCCCATAGGTAGGCAGCCAGGCAGCCAAATTGACCACCGCGAAAGAATCGCGAGATCGAGCAGGCAATAGCCAGCGGTAACGGCGATTGCCGCGAGCACAACGTCGACACTCGAGAATTGGCGTACGGTTCCGCTGACTGCCGCAACCAACACAATAATCACGCAATCAAAAATCCAGCTCACTCTGTGCACGAATGAACCGCTTTGGATGGCGGCAATCGTCGCCGCAAAAAAGTCGGGGTCACGTGAATCCGTTGGCATTCGGGCGAGCACAAGCTGCTCGGCAACATCATCGAGCGGCAGAGTTGGGGCTACACCGGTTTCGTGTTGCTGAGCGGCCAGGAGAAGTTCGTTCAGACTGACATGGCGCGCGCGCCGGGCGAGACGCGAATTGACTAGCGCGGTGCCGTCGGATCGGATCGGGATCTTCATTCCGTTTGGAAGCAAAATCGCCGAGCCGATCTCGATCTTTACCTCAGTCAGCGGGATGCGCAGCCAGAGCAACGCTGCTTGCAATGCGAATGAAGGAATCACTTCGCCGCGGTACTGGAAGAGCAATGGCGCGCGCGCGTAATTGGTGATCTCGCGCGGAAGATTAACAAAGCCGAGGGTGGAAATAATGCGTACGTCTTCGCCTGGCTGACGCGCGATTCCTGAAAATTCCGCAATGTCCCCGCGCCTTCCGGTTACCTGCGCGAAGCCAGGGATTTCCGGGACCGGCGCGTCAGGATCAGGCGTGGCCGTCAATTCTGCCCCGAGCAACAGCTTCGGCACGTGCATAGCCTGGTCGATAAAAACTTGCTCCTGCTCTTTCTCGCGCTCGCTCCAATCCAAAACGGGTTCGATTGCAACAATAGTTGGTTTGAAATCCAAGATACCTTGCAGAAAAAGCGCCAGGTCCAGCGGAAGAGTGTTCTTGCTGCGGCCGCCGGTGAGTGGCTTTCTGCTTTTTTGCGGCGCCAGCTCACCGCCGATTTCAACAACGGTCAGCGGAACCGGTCCGGCCGACGGGAGCGAGTTCCTCTCCAACCAGCGCAAGTAAACTTCTTCGAAACGCTGGAAGCGCGGCTCGCGCAAAAACAGCAGACCAAGTAGCAGCACCACGAGCAATGGCCAGAGAGACGGTCGTTGCATCGGGCACAAAGTGATAATGATGAACGATAAGTGACAAGCAAAAATCGGCGATCAGTGATCGAGGGGGCCGGTTCTACCTCGTCACCCCCCATCTGTCATTTCTTATCGCTGCGTCAACGGCTTAGCTCGAGCATGCGCAAAATCGGCGCCTCGGCACGTTTACGAACTGGTTCCGCCAAAATGATTTCCGGCTCCATGCGCAAAAGCGCGTCGTACGCTTTTTCCAGAGTATTCATTTTCATGAATCGGCATTCGCCGCAGAAGCAATTCTCAGTAGGGCCTGGAATGAATTTTTTCCCGGGAATTTCTTTGCGCAGCCGGTGCAGGATTCCCGCTTCGGTCACGACGATGATCTCGCGCGCCAAGGAATTCTTGCAGAACGCGATCATCTTTTCAGTCGAACAGACTTCATCCGCGAGCATGCGCACGGCATACGTGCATTCCGGGTGCGCAACCACCGGCGCTCCCGGAAACTCTTGTCGAATCTTGTTTATACTCCGCGCCGTGAACTCGACGTGCACGTAACACGTGCCCTGCCATAAATCCATTTTGCGTCCCGTCCGCTCCATTACCCACGCGCCCAGATTTTGATCCGGCACGAAGAGAATATGTCGATCTTGCGGCGCGGCGCGGACGATCTTGTCCGCATTGCCGCTCGTACAAATCACGTCTGCCTGCGCTTTCACGCCCGCGCTGCAATTGATGTAAGCGATGACGTAATAGTTTTTCTCGGCGTTCTTTTCGAGAAACGCTCGCAATTTTTCCGGTGGACACGATTCCGACAACGAACAGCCCGCATCAAGATCGGGCAGAATCACCCGCTTGGTCGGATTGATGATCTTCGCCGTCTCAGCCATGAAATGGACGCCGCAAAACAAAATCACATCCGCCTCCGTTTTCGCCGCCTGGTAACTCAGGCCTAACGAGTCTCCCACATAATCTGCCGCATCTTGAAGCTCCGGGACCTGATAGTTATGCGCCAGGATCACGGCATTGCGCTCCCGTTTGAGCTCTTGAAGCTCATCCGTCAGGTCAATGCCAGTCCGGTCCGCCAGGCGGACGGACTCGTCCCGTGGCGAGCTCGGACCGACACCAAAATTTACACCGGCGCTTACCATTGTTTAATATCGGATAACCCCGTGGATTCTCAAACCTTTCAAGATATCAACTTCCCGCGTGTCATCCCGAGCCATGCAGACAAAGCCAGTCCGCCTCGGGCCGAGGAACCTCACAATTGCACACAAAGGTCACGCAGATTCACTAGTGTGATCCGCCAATAAATGGAAGGTTCTCCGCTCCGCTCAGAATGACACGCATTAAAACGGTGAGCTTGAACAGATATGCTTTTGGTTTTATCGGCGCGGGGAAACTGGCCGGCTCAGTCATTCGCGGTCTTATGCGGGCAAAGTTTTGCGCGCCGGGCGAAATCATTGCCAGTGAGCCTAACGAACAGACACGCTCCGCTCTAAAGCAAGATCTCAATGTTAATGTAACCACCGAAAACACGGAAGTCGCGAAGAGCGCGAAAGTTATTTTTATTGGAGTAAAACCAGGACTCTTGTTGCCCGTTTTGCGCGAACTCCATGTCAATCTGGCAAACAAGCTTGTCATTTCGCTCGCAGCAGGAGTGCGCTTGAAGAACATGGAAGCAGTTTCCGAGGCGCGTTTTATGCGCGCTCTGACTAACACACCTTCAGCGATTTGCCGTGCGGCCACTGCCATCGCGCGGGGAACACGCACCACAAATGAAGATGTCGCTCATGCACAGAAAATTTTCAGCGCCATCGGAATCATCGTTGAAGTCGAAGAAGATCAGATCGACGTTGTCACGGCGCTCGCGGGAAGTGGTCCTGCTTTCATTTACACGGTGATCGAAGCGCTTGCCGAAGGCGGAAAAAAAGTGGGGCTTGCTCCCACTGTCGCATTGACTCTCGCAACCCAAACTGTTCTGGGCGCAGCGCAGCTTGCACTCGAAACCAGAAAATCGCCGGGAGAATTGATTAAAATGGTCGTCACTCCTGGTGGTACGACTGCGGCTGGTCTCGACATGATGAAAAAGCTTGGAACTAGCGAGAGTTTGATTGCTGCAATTGAAGCCGCGACCAAGCGCGGCCAGGAAATGGCGCAGGAAAATTTGTGAAGGCGGATCGGCCTCTTCAAGGGCGATGCCAAACCCGAAGCCGCAAAGCGGCTCAAGTTTGATCGCTGCGCGATTTTGCTCGGCATCGTGTCGTGCCCGAAGGTCACGATCTACCTACAGCGCTTTTCGCATCGCCTCGAGCGGCGCTTCGCGCTGAAACCAGATTTCAAACGCGAGCGCGCCTTGATGCAATAACATCGACAATCCGTTCGCGCCGCGGGCGCCCGCCTCGATCGCGGCTGACACAAATGATGTCCGTTCGCACGAATAAATTGTGTCGTAAATCATCAGGTGTGGCGCGAGCAATCGGGCCGGAATCGGCGATGCGTCCGCCCGACTTAGCCCGAGCGGCGTTGCGTTCACAATGAGATCGATATTGGCGATCTGAAATCGAAACGCGTTTTCCTCCCACCCGATCGCCTGCAGCCGGGGTACCGGTCCAAAAACCTTTGGGCCAGCGAAAAAATCACCGAGTTCATTCGCAAGCTGTTTCGCTTTGCCGAAAGTGCGATTGGCAATCACCAGTCGCTCGCAATTTTCCTTTGCGCATTGCATCGCGATGGCGCGCCCTGCTCCGCCCGCGCCGAGCACGAGGACACGCATATCGCGAAGATCGACAGAAAACTCTTCGCGAATAGCTCGCGAAAACCCGCGGCCGTCGGTGTTGAAGCCGCGCATTCTTTTATTGCTCTCCACTGTAACGACGCCGCTGTGCGCCACGCCGGAGCGCCGCGAAGGCGGGTGCGCCCCCCGCGCCTCGGACTTCGCTCGCATTTCCACGTGACCGGCCGCACGCTGGTGGCTACAAGCTTCAGTCTCGATCTTGATTGTGTTTGCCGCCCCCACCCGCTTGGCGCTTTCATCCAGCTCATCGATCAGACTAGCGGCAGCGATTTTGTGCGGGATGGTCAGATTCACGCCGATAAAATTTAGTTCGCGAACCAGACTCAGCGCGTCGTGCAATCCGTCCGGAGAAATCTGAAAACGCGCATACTGGATGTCGATCTTACAATGTTTAAGTGCCGCATTTTGCATCTGCGGTGAAAGCGAGTGCTCGGCTGGATCGCCGAAAACTCCGAGCCGGATCGGCGGATTGACACCGCGCGTCACCTCACGCCAATGGTCAAGATCAGTTAGAGTGTAAGGATCGCTGATTTGCTTCGCTTTCATTTGCGCTTATTCGCCGTCATTCCGAGCGGAGTCGAGGAATCCCGTTGCGTCACTTTTCGGTAATGCGACGGGATCCTTCGACTTCGCTCAGGATGACATGCTGAAACAATTTAACGCGTGACCGCGAAAGTTGTCGATCTAAGCATTCGTCTGTAGTTTCGCGCGATTACAATGTCAGAAACTCCAGTCCCTTCGGATTTCATTCGCGACGTGGTCGCTGAGGATGTGCGAACGGGAAAATACAAACAGATCCACACGCGATTTCCACCGGAGCCCAACGGTTATCTCCACATCGGTCACGCGAAATCGATTTGTCTCAATTTCGGGATCGCGCACGAGTTCGACGGGATCTGCAACGTGCGCATGGACGACACCAACCCCACGAAAGAAGAAGCTGAGTATGTCGATTCCATCATGGCGGATGTGCGCTGGGTGATCGACGGATGGGCGGATAAGGACGTTGGCGGCGCACCGCTGTACGCGTCGGATTATTTCGACAAACTCTACGAGTACGCTGTCGATCTTGTGCAGAAGGGAAAGGCCTATGTAGATGATATGTCTCCTGAGGAAACGGATGAATATCGCCGCATCGGCAAGGAGAGTTTGTTCCGGAATCGCGCGATTAAAGAAAATCTCGATCTTTTGGCACGGATGAAAGCGGGCGAATTCCCGGATAACAGCCGCACGTTGCGAGCGAAAATCGACATGAAAGCGCCGAACGTGTGGTTACGCGATCCCGTGCTCTATCGCATCCGGCACGCGTCCCACCATCAGACGGGCGACAAGTGGTGCATCTACCCAATGTACGATTGGGCGCACACGCTCAGCGATTACATCGAAGGGATCACGCACTCAGTCTGCACGCTCGAGTTCGAAGTGCATCGGCCGCTCTACGACTGGATCCTCAATGCCCTCGAACTGCCGGAGCCGCGGCCGCATCAATACGAATTTGCGCGGCTCAATCTCACTTACTCGGTAATGAGCAAACGAAAACTCATCCAGCTCGTGAACGAAAAACTGGTAAAGGGCTGGGACGACCCGCGCATGCTCACTATTTCGGGACTGCGCCGGCGTGGCGTGACCGCAACCGCGTTACGCGCGTTCGCCTACAACATCGGCATCACCAAATATCCGAGCATGACCGACATGTCCGTGCTCGAACACACGATGCGTGACGAATTTAATCGCACCGCCACCCGACGGCTCGCCGTGCTGCGACCAATCAAAGTTGTGCTGACGAATTATCCCGAAGGAGAGGTCGAGGAGCTCGATGCGATCAACAATCCCGAAGATCCAAGTGCTGGGACGCGCAAAATTCCATTCAGCCGCGACCTATTTATCGATCGCGATGATTTCATGGAGACGCCGCCCCCGAAATATTTTCGGTTGCGGCCCGGCGGCGAAGTGCGGTTGAAATACGCTTACATCATCAAGTGCGATGAGGTCGTCAAAGATGACGGCGGTAACGTGGTCGAGCTGCGTTGCACTGTGGATCTTGAGAGCAAATCAGGAGGGGCATCGTCCAAACGCAAAGTCAAAGGGACGATACACTGGGTCAGCGCCGCGCACGGGGCTGATGCGGAAGTCAGATTGTATGATCGGCTGTTCACTGTTTCCGAACCCGACGCTGCCGGCGATTTCAAATCGTTCATAAACCCGCATTCGCTCGAAGTGGTGACCGCAAAATGCGAGCCCGAGCTCACGAACGCGCGTCCTGAAGAACGGTATCAATTTGAGCGCCTTGGATATTTCGCGCTCGACCCCGATTCCACGCCTGAGAAACAAGTGTGGAACCGCACGACCACGCTGAAAGATACGTGGGCGAAAGAAGGAAAGAAGTAGGTTGATTGAGATTTCCGGGCGCGATGTTAAATCAGGCGGCGAAGCCGCAACTATGTTGGTATCGACCCAGATCATCAGATCCACTCGCGTTGTCATCCTGACTCGCGAATGGATTCGCATTCCTGCTTTGCGTGTTACGACGGCATTGGGTAGCTCGCTCGCTTTGCTTGGGACGACAACACTTTTAGAATGTGGACAGCGCGCGATCAATTCGCGCCAGCACCTTTACTTCGCCGAGGACTTCGAGAAGGTGATAGAGGCTCGGGCCGAAATTGCTGCCAGTGACAGCGAGGCGGGTCGGATGCACCAGCGCGCCGATTTTTACGCCGAGTTTTGCGGCCGTAGCTTTAAATACCGCTTCGATTTCGGTCGCATCAAACCTCTCTAGCTCGCTCAGCGCATCGCGAACGGCTTTGAGCCGCGGCTTGTTTTTGACGCTAAAATGTTTGGCGACGCCTTCGGGGCTGTACTCGAAATGGTCGGTGAAATAGAAGCCGCAATAGCCGGGCAGTTCGTCGAACGTGTTGATCTTGCCTTTGCAAGTTTGCAGCGCGGCACGGACGTATTCGTCAGGGAAGTTGTCGATCTTGATTCCGCGCGAGCGCAGTTCTTTTGTCGCGAGCTCGTAGAATTCTGAATCGCTCAGCTCGCGAGCATATTCTCCGTTTAACCAATGCAATTTGTCGGGGTCGAACGCGGCGGAGCTGCGGCCGACACCTTTGAGATCGAAAAGCCGGACGATCTCGTCGATACCGATCTTCTCCCGATTGTCCTTCGGCGACCAGCCGAGCAGACAGAGATAATTGCGAACGGCCGCTGGGAGATAGCCGCGCCTGATGTAATACTCGACGCGCGCGCCTTCATCGCGTTTGCTCATCTTCGTGCCGTCGCGGTTTAGGATGAGCGGGATATGCGCGTAATGCGGAGGCGTCGCGCCGAGCGCGCGAAAAATCTCGATGTGCTTGGGCGTGTTCGACAGATGATCTTCACCGCGGATGACGTGCGAGATTTTCATCTCCATGTCGTCGATCACATTGACGAAATGAAAAATCCACGACCCATCGGGCCGACGTACCGTCATGTCAGGGTGTGTTCCGGGATTCGTCAGGTCGAAATCGATTTTGCCGCAAACGATATCATCGACCACCACATGCTCACGCGGCGAACGAAATCGCAACGCCCCCTCATCTTCGAAGATGTGACCGGCATCCTGCAGCTTTTTCAGGTAGCGCTCGTAAAGTTCGGTGCGTTCGCTTTGCAAATACGGTCCAAAATCTCCGCCGACGCGCGGACCCTCGTCCCAATTCAGCCCGAGCCATTGCAGCCCTTCGTAGATTGCCGCCAGGGCTTCATCGATGTTGCGCGTTCGATCGGTATCTTCTATTCGCAAGACGAATTTTCCGCCCTGATGCCGCGCGAATAGCCAATTGAAAAGCGCTGTGCGCGCGCCCCCAATATGGAGATAACCGGTCGGCGATGGGGCAAAGCGAACGCGGATCTCAGGACTCATTGCAAAATCAATCTAGCCACAGATTACACAGATAAACACCGATTCGTTGTAGCCGCCTCGCTTTGTCGAGGCGTAGTTTGCGGTCTACTCCCACGCAACACGGCGACACAGCGCCTACAGCTCATTCGATGAAAATTTTGCCCGCCCGGCGGCGGACGTGCCGATCATGAGGTAAATTGATTTTGGCGACGCGCGAGTGCTGATCGAGAAGCAAGCGAACGCGCTCGATGACATCGAAGCTGACGCCGGAAAGGCTTTGTTTACGCAGCCAATTCAGAATTTGCCGACGTTGAAGTGCGATTGGCAGATCGCGCAATTTCTTGACGGAAAGGTCGACATCGTTTGAATCGGGCACCTGATTATCGATCCAGTCTTCTTGTTCGGCGGCGATCATGGCCGCACGCCAAATGCTTTGCCGGATATTTCGGCCAAGAGTTTTTTTCAAATATGGAACCAAGCGACAGCGAATGCGATTGCGCAGCGGCGCAAGATTTTTGTTTGACGCATCTTCGCGAAACTTGAGGCGATGCTTGCGAACGTAATCGTTGATCTCGCTCCGCCAAACTCTGAGTAGCGGTCGCAGAATCGTAAGATCGATATCGTCGATGCGGCGCGTTGAAACTTCACGAATGGATGCAAGTCCAGCGGTTCCCGCGCCGCGAAAAAGATTAATCAAAAAAGTCTCGACGAGATCGTCAGCGTGATGAGCGAGAAAGATGCTGCGGCAGTGTCGGCGCTTTGCCACGCGCGCAAAAAATTTGTAACGAGCCTCGCGCCCAGCCGTCTCGATCGACATCTTTGTTTTTGCGGCGAGCACGCGAATATTCGTCGATCCGATTTCGAGATCGACATCGTAGCTCGCTGCGAGTTTCTCGACAAAATGCGCGTCGGCGTCGCTCGATCGGCCGCGCAACTGATGATTCAAGTGGGAGACAGTCAGGTTTTTGTAACCAAGATCGACGAGCGAACATAGGAGCGTAACGGAATCGCGGCCGCCGGAGACGCCGACGAGGTAGCGTTTGTTAGGCGGAAAATCGCGCAGGAGGCTTAAATTAGATGAAGGCGAAAGCACGAATTTTGAAACGTTCAACGCTCAACGCTCAACGCTCAACGTTCAACCCCGCTGCGGCATTACGTCGAATGCCTAGGCAAGGTGGATCGAGACCTCCGGACTCGATGCCAAGCCACTCGGCAAAGCCGCATTTTTTTTGGCGGCGCCGCCGGAAGCATTCGGGGGTTGATCCTTCTTTACGATAAGGCCAGGCGCCTGCGGCTGAAACCTGCGAAGCACGTTTTCTTAATTTGAATCCAATCGATGCAGCCGTCGCATCCAAACCAAAGAGAGAGCACACGCATGAACAAACAATCCACTTACGCGCTTCTCGTTCGATCAAAAGAGAAGAGCCGAAACATCATGGAAACGGCGCTGTTTGGCCTGTTTGGTCTTAGCGTGGTGGTTTCCATCTGGCAATTCGCGCAGCAACCCACTTCGCTACCGCTGGATCGGGTCAAGTCGGCGGACGTACAATGTGTTGCACACGAGGTTGAGTCGTAGTGGCGGCGGCTTGACAATGAATGAACGTTCATTCATTGTTCTGGCCTTATGTCTAACCTCCAAATAGACGCCAGCCAGGATCGTCGCGAGCAGATCATGCAAGCCGCCATGGTTTGCTTCGCCAAGCGTGGTTTTCACCAGGCCAGCATGCACGATATCAGCGCCGAGGCTGGGATCAGCGTCGGACTCATTTATCGCTATTTCGAAAACAAAGAGGCAGTGATTTCCGCAATGGCGGACCGGCACAAACAAGAGATCCACCAAATGCTGGAGCGGGCACGACACGCCCCCACTCTGCTCGAATCGCTGGAGATTTTGTTTACTGCGCATTGTTGCGAAAAAGAGCCGCGCGTCACGTCGGCCTTCGTTGTCGACCTTTATGCGGAAGCATCGCGGAATCCGCCTGTGGCCGATTTGGTGCGCGCTGTTTTACAAACGGCAATGGATGGGCTGGTCGATTTAATCGCGCGGTCGCCAGAAGCAACGACCGCACCGCATGGCCTTGCGCCTAACGAACTAGCCGAATTAATTTTTGCGGTGGCGCGCGGAATGTTGATGCGGGATGTGTTGCGGCCCCAGGAAATGACGGCCGCGGAAAGACGCACCCGGCAGCTTGAAGTGACGCGAGGGCTCTGGCGCTTGTTGTTCAAACCCGAAACCGAATCAATCTATGCATGACGTGGCGAAACCTGTTTCGGCTAAACTGAAGATGAGATCGACTTCTGGGAAGCTGAGCGTAGCGATCGGGGGCCTCATCGCCCTTGTGTTCGTTCTTGTTGGAATCAAGGCGTTGCAGATCGTGAAGATGGCCAAGAGCCCGCAACCGGCGCCCGTGGCAGCGGTCACGAGTGCGGTTGTGAAAGAGGAAGATTGGGCGCCGACGCTTTCGGCCGTGGGCTCGATTTCAGCGGTTCAAGGCGCAGTTGTTTCCGCTGAGCTGGGAGGCGTTGTGAGCCAGGTCGCGTTTGAAAATGGAAGCACTGCAAAGAAAGGCGATTTGCTGGTGCAACTGGACGCCTCGGCGGAAGAAGCGCAGCTGCATTCCGCAGAAGCTGACTCGGAACTGGCGCGGGCCGACTTGGAACGCTCCCGCGGCCTCGCCGCACGCAAGGTCGTTTCGAAAGCGGAGCTGGACGCGGCGGAATCGAAATTTAAGCAGAAGCAGGGAACGGCGGACCAAATGCGCTCGATGATCACGAAGAAAACTGTCCGTGCACCATTCGATGGCCAGCTTGGTATTCGCCAGGTAAACGTCGGCCAGATGATCAATGCCGGTCAGCAAGTCGTTCCGCTAACGTCGCTCGACCCGGTCTTCGCCGATTTCGCGCTGCCGCAGCAAAATTTTGCGGGATTGTCGCAAGGTCTCGAAGTACGCGTGACGACGGACGCAGTGCCAGGTCGCGTATTCAACGGAAAGCTAACCGCGGTGAATTCGATGGTTGATGTGGCTACGCGAAACGTGACCCTGCAAGCTACGCTGGAAAATCCGGACCATGCGCTCCGACCGGGAATGTTCGCGAAGATCGAGGTCGTGCTGCCCGAGAAACATAAAACGCTCGTCATTCCGGGAAGCGCAGTGTCTTACGCGCCTTTCGGGGATTCAGTTTTTATGATCGAGAAGAAGAAGGACCCGAAGACTGGCAAAGAATCGCAAACCATCCGCCAGCAATTCGTGCGCGTGGGCGAATCGCGCGGCGATTTTGTTTCCATCACCACGGGATTGAAGGCTGGCGAAACGGTAGTGGGGACCGGGGTTTTCAAATTGCGCAACGGCATGGTCGTGACGATAAACAACGATCTCGCACCCAGACCGCAGCTGAATCCAACCCCGGTGGATTCGTGATAGAAGATCAACATCTGTTAGGATCGACATGAAATCCTTCACCGATCTTTTTATTCGCCGCCCGGTGCTGGCCATGGTGTTCAGCTTCGTCATTCTCATCGCCGGTTTGCAGGCGATGAAGACGATCAACGTGCGCCAATATCCGCGTAGCGACATCGCCGCGATCACGATCAACACAGTGTATGTCGGCGCCGATGCTGAACTCATTCGTGGTTTTATTACGACACCGCTGGAGCGAGCGATCGCGGCGGCAGACGGGATTGATTACATTCAGTCGCAAAGCAAGCAGGGCAGCTCGTTAATCACCGCGCGTCTGAAACTGAATTACGACGCAAACAAAGCCCTCTCCGATATCAGTTCGAAAGTTGATGCCATCCGCCGGGATCTGCCGCCCGACGCCGAGATTCCGGTCATTAATATTGAAGCAGCCGATTCGCAATTTGCCTCGGCATATTTGAGTTTCACCTCAGACGTTTTGCAGCCGAACGAGGTCACCGATTATCTCGTTCGTCTGGTTCAACCTCGGCTCACGGCGGTTGGGGGCGTGCAAAAAGCGGACATTCTTGGCGGCCGCACTTTCGCCATGCGCATCTGGATGAAGCCGGATCGAATGGCGGCGCTAAACATCTCACCGGCCCAAGTCCGCAGCGCACTGGCGCGAAACAACTATCTCTCGGCCGCCGGCAACACAAAAGGTTCGATGTTGCAGGTCAATCTGACCGCGAACACCGATTTGCATACGGCCGATGATTTCAAAAAACTCGTCGTGCGCCAGGACAAAGGAAATCTAATTCGACTGAGCGACATCGCCGACGTCGTGCTCGGCGCCGAAGATTACGACACCGAGGTGCGCTTCTCCGGCCAAAAGGCGGTGTTCATGGGCATCTGGGTTTTGCCCAATGCGAACTCCATCGATGTGGTCAAGCGCGTGCGCGCCGAGATGGGGCAAATTAAAAAGGAACTTCCCACCGGCATGACCGGCGAGATTGCGTACGACGCCACCGCCTACATCAACGACGCGATCCACGAAGTCGTAAAAACTTTGATCGACACGCTGCTCATCGTAATGGTCGTGATTTTCCTTTTCCTCGGATCTTTCCGGTCCGTGATTGTGCCTGTAGTTGCGATTCCGATCTCACTCATCGGCGCGTTGTTTCTCATGCAGGCGTTCGGATTCACTCTGAATTTGCTCACGCTGCTTGCAATCGTGCTTTCGGTCGGACTCGTGGTTGATGACGCGATTGTTGTCGTCGAAAATGTCGAACGCCATATCCGCGGTGGCATGTCGCGCATGAACGCCGCCCTTGTAGGCGCGCGTGAATTGATCGGGCCAATCATTGCGATGACGATTACGCTCGCCGCGGTTTATACGCCGATCGCGCTGCAAGGCGGATTGACCGGCGCGCTCTTCCGCGAATTTGCTCTCACGCTTGCCGGTGCAGTCTTCATTTCCGGTGTCGTCGCGCTCACGCTTTCGCCGATGATGTCGGCGAATCTTCTGCGCGCAGGCGACGTGGACAAAGGATTCAGCGGTGTCGTCAACCGTACATTCGACCGTTTCCGCGATTGGTACGGCCGCCAGCTTGACCTCACCCTGAACACGCGGCCGGCGGTTTATATCGTTTGGGGTGGCATTTCGTTGCTTGCGATTTTCATGTTCGCGACGATTCCAAAATTGGCGACGAAAGAACTGGCCCCGAAGGAAGATCAGGGCGTGATCTTTGGCATCATTACCGCGCCGGCAAACGCGACAATCGACGACACGATTCGCTATGCGGATGCGGCAGGAAAAGTTTTCCAAGACATTCCCGACACGCGATTCACGTTTCAACTTACTTTCCCGGACAACGGATTCGGCGGAATGGTCTTAAAACCGTGGGGCGTTCGCAAAACACCGACGAAGGCCTACTTGCCGCAGGTGCAGGCCAAGCTTGGCGCGATTCCGGGGATTCAAATGTTTCCCATCATGCCCTCTGCACTTCCGGGCGCCGATAATTTTCCGGTCAGTTTCGTCATCACATCTACAGCGGATCAGGAACGCATTCTCGATTTCGCGCAGCAAATCTTTCTGAAAGCGATGCAAGCCCATGTTTTTCAGTTTGGCGACATCGACACGAAAATCGATCAACCGCAGTCCGAAATTGTCTTCGATCATGACAAGGTTTCGGCAATGGGTCTCGACATGCAGCAAGTCGGCGCCGATCTCTCCGCCAGCATCGGTGGCAATTTCGTTAACCGCTTCAACATCGCGGGACGCAGTTACAAAGTTATTCCGCAGATCAAGCGAGTTGATCGGTTGAATCCGGAGCAACTGGAGAACATTTACGTGAGCGGGCCTAACAACCAGCTTATCCCGTTGAGCACGGTGGCCTCGATTCACCACAAAACCGTCGCCCGCTCACTCAATCGCATGCAACAGCTCAACGCCGTTACTATCAGCGGCGCACCGACTGGTTCGCTGGATTCCACTTTGAAATTTCTGGAGAACGAAGCTCGCAACATCCTTCCGAAAGGATACGTTCTTGACTACACTGGCGAGTCACGACAGTTGCGCACCGAAGGCAGCAAATTCCTTGGTGTGTTTTTGCTTTCACTCGTGTTGATCTTTCTTGTTCTGGCCGCGCAGTTCAACAGCTTCCGCGATCCATTCATCATCCTGTTCGGCTCGGTCCCGCTCGCCATGTTCGGCGCGGCCATCTTCATGTTTTTAAAGATGCCGTTTGGACAATTCTTCACCGATAGTTGGACGACTTCATTCAACATCTACTCGCAGGTAGGCCTCGTCACACTCGTTGGCCTTGTTTCGAAGAATGGGATCCTGATTGTCCAGTTCGCCAACGAAATGCAACGGAAAGGTTTGGATAAACTGACCGCCGTGGCGCAAGCCGCGCGGATTCGCTTGCGTCCGATCATGATGACGAGCGTTGCGACGGTCGCCGGTCACTTTCCGCTCACCCTGGTGAGCGGCGCCGGGGCGGCGGCGCGAAATTCCATCGGTCTTGTTTTGGTCGGGGGCATGACAATCGGAACCATCTTCACACTATTCATTGTGCCTTCGCTTTACATGCTCATCGCCAAAGAGCACCACGAGAAGTCTCTGATGGATGTGGACTTGGAAGGCACACCTGAAGATGTCGATCTTGTTCCCGAACCGGCGCTGGCGCGAGACGGCGACAGCAACGGCAACGGCTGGAAAAAAGGATAGACTTTAGCCGTCTCGCTCTGTCGACGCGGTCCGAGCCGGAGGGGCAATCTACGGCGACAGAAGTGCCGTGGGGTCCACTCGTCCGCTAATTTCGTCGGCGCCATCTTTCCAAAAGGCGCGACTTTCCGTGACGAGCACAACTCAGTAAGCCAGACAAGGTCCGGCAAAAGTAACAACTCTGTTACCATTTAAATGCAGCCGTGGGCAGAAGTTGCTGCGATATTATGTTGTCAAAAGCCAACATTACCATAACCAAGAAAGGAACCTATGGATCCCAAGCTATTAACTTGCATAAAAACCCACCGAGCTGCGTCCATTCTTAAACGCCGGACGGCCAACCTTCTCTTCACAGGGCTTGCTCTTTCGATAATTTCTGGTGGGATCCCAAGCGCTGATGGCGGTCCCGACGGCGCCTTCCTGCCGACCGTGCGCATCGTTTCCACTGTGCCCCCAAACGGAGACTTGAATCCGTATGGAGTGGCCTTTGTACCGCTTAACTTCTCTGGCGGCAGTGGCCCTCTGCAACCTGGAGACATTCTGGTCTCGAATTTTAACAACAGCATGAACTTACAGGGGACGGGCACGACGATTGTGCGTATTCCTGCCAGCGGCCCGGTCTCAACCTTTTTTGCTGGACCGCCGCACCCAGGGGGATCATCCGGTCTTGGTCTATCGACAGCTCTGGCGGTGTTGCGGAAAGGGTTCGTGATTGTGGGAAACGTACCCTCAAAGGATGGCACGTCTGCAACAGTCGGTCCCGGCTCGCTCCTAGTGATTGACAACACGGGCCAACTTGTGAGCACGATTAAGGGTCCACTGATCAAGGGGCCATGGGACATGACGGTGCAGGACGAAGGCGATCAGGCGATTGCCTTTGTCTCCAACGTGCTTGCTGGAACGGTCGTGCGACTGGAGCTTAGTGTCGCCTCAAACGGTGTGACGGTAACGAATACGACCGTGATCGCGTCCGGATATCACCACCGAGGCGATCCAGCTGCCTTCGAGGTTGGCCCTACCGGCCTGGTGTATGACAGCGGGCCAGATGTGTTATACGTGGCATCGACACAAGACAATGCCGTGTTTGCAGTCCAGCAGGCAGGAACCAGGACCGGAAGTGGAGGGGCGGGCACGATTATTTACAGTGATGCCGTTCACTTGCATGGTCCTCTCGCAATGGCTGAAGCTCCGAATGGCCATCTGCTTGTTTCTAACAGCGACGTAATCAATAGCGATCCAAATCAGCCGAGCGAAATCGTCGAGTTCACCAAGACCGGCCAGTTCGTTAAGCAACTCTCCGTCGATCCGGCGCAAGGTGGTTCATTTGGGCTGGCAGTGAAGGTTAATCGCCAGACCGGGACCACGCTTTTCGCCGCTGTGGATGACAATACAGCAACCTTGACCGTGTACACGCTTCCGCTATCGGACTAGAGAACGCTCGCCGTCCAAATACAGGACGGGAACTTCGATTGATTCGTTTTCTCCCGACAGCATATCGGCTACCCTTCGCTGGAAAAGGGAGAGGCGACTAAAAGCCTCTGCGCCTCGGCTATGAAAATTGCTTTCACGCTCTCGTTCTCGCTGGCAGTTGTGTTGGCTGCCGAGTCACAACCGTCATTCAAATATCCACTCGCACCGACCAGCAACCAGGTGGATGACTACCTTGGCACGAAAGTCGCCGATCCCTATCGGCCCCTGGAAAATCCGGATTCGCCCGAGTCGCGCAAATGGATCGAAGCGGAAGACAAAATCACGTTCGATTTTTTAAAAGCAATTCCGGAGCAGGACAAAATCAAGAAGCGTCTCACTGAAGTTTGGGATTACGAGCGCTTCGGTGTGCCGTTCAAAGAAAAGGACCGCTATTTCCTTTCCAAAAATTCAGGACTGCAAAACCAAAACGTTCTTTACACGACCACCAATTTGTCCGAGTCGCCGCGCGAACTTCTCGATCCAAACGCCCTGGCCAAAGACGGAACAATTGCTTTGGGCGGTGTAGAGATTAGCGATGACGCGAAACTTCTCGCTTACGGACTGGCCACCGCCGGTTCCGATTGGCAGCAGTGGAAAGTGCGCGACGTGGAGACCGGAAAAGATCGACCAGACACGATCGATTGGGTCAAGTTCTCAGGTGCGGCCTGGAAAAAAGACGACAGCGGATTTTTCTACAGTCGCTACGACAAACCGGAGGAGAAAAACAAACTGCGTTCGCAGGTTTACAATCACAAACTGTTCTTTCATCGGCTCGGCACGCCGCAGTCGCAGGACAAATTGATTTACGAGCGACCGGATCAAAAAGAATGGCTCTTCAATGCCGAGGTCACGGACGACGGCCATTATCTCATCATCACAGTGCAGCGCGGCACCGACCCGAAAAACCGGATCTTCTACAAGGACCTCGTCGATCCAGATTCGAAGGTCGTCGAGCTACTCGATAAAGCCGACGCTGAATACAATTTTCTCGATAACGACGGAACCGTGTTTTGGTTCAAGACGGATTTTAAAGCGCCGCTTGGCCGGATCGTTTTGGTCGACACGAGCAAAGGATTGCCGCCGCAAATCAAAGAACTCGTTCCGGAGTCAACGGACAAGCTCGAGCAAGTCAGCGTAGTCGGTGATCGCTTCATCGCGGTTTATCTGAAGGACGCGCACAGCTTGGTGAAATTGTTCAAGCCGGATGGCTCTCCAGATGCCGAGATCACGCTGCCCGGAATTGGTTCGGCTGGCGGGTTCAGCGGCAAGCGCAAAGATCGAGAAACGTTTTATTCGTTCACGAGTTTCACCACGCCGACTTCGATCCTTCGTTACGACTTCGACAAGCGCGCGAGCGAACTACTCTTCCAGCCGAAGGTGAAATTTAATCCCGACGATTACACGACCGAGCAAGTCTTTTACTCCCCGCCTCAGGGGGGCGATGGGACGCGCGTGCCAATGTTCATCTCCTATAAGAAAGGAATGAAACGCGACGGCCAGAACCCTACTTACCTTTACGGCTATGGCGGATTCGATGTTTCCGAGACGCCGTCATTCAGTCCGGCCAATCTCGTTTGGATGGAAATGGGCGGCATTTTCGCGCTGGCGAACCTGCGCGGTGGCGGCGAGTACGGTGAAAAATGGCACGAGGCCGGAATGCTGCACGTGAAGCAAAACGTGTTCGACGATTTCATCGGCGCGGCCCAGTACTTGATCGACAATCAGTACACCGCGACGCCGAAACTGGCGATCGGAGGGGGTAGCAATGGCGGCTTACTGGTCGGCGCCTGCATGACGCAACGCCCCGACCTTTACGGCGCGGCGTTGCCCGCGGTCGGCGTGATGGACATGCTGCGTTTCCAAAAATTCACTATCGGCTGGGCTTGGACTTCCGATTACGGGAGCTCCGAAAAGAAGGAGGACTTTCCATTTCTCTACGCCTACTCACCGCTGCATCATATTGCAAAAGGTTGCTGTTATCCGGCGACACTAATCACGACCGCCGATCACGATGATCGCGTAGTGCCGGCGCACAGCTTCAAGTTCGCGGCGACGTTACAAGCCGCGCAAGGCTGCGATAAACCGGTAATGATCCGCATCGAAACCAAAGCCGGCCACGGCGCGGGCAAACCGACCACAAAAATCATCGAAGAAACCGCCGACCGCTGGGCCTTCCTCGTCAAAGAGCTCGGGATGAAAATCGCGAAGTGATCATCCCGAACCGCGGATTACACGGATTACGCTGATAATAGGTGAATCGCGTTCTCCCGAACGCGATGTTAAAATTTGGCGGCGCAGCCGCATTATATTTAGCATCGCTCCGCCGACCGCTGGGCTTTCCTCGTCGAAGAGCTTGGGATGAAAATCACGAGGTAGGTCAATCTCGTCGGCAGTTGCACCTGCTTGCCGCAGTTGTTTCATCTTGCTCGTTGCCGCGCACGGTGTTGCGTTGTTGTGGCATGCCCGCGGAGCGGAATCGCCCGAAACAAATCAGTGGATGGCGGTATTTGTTTATAACATCGACAACAAAACACAACCTGCACGCGAACGGAAGGCGCTGACGTTCACTGAGATCTATCTGGCGCAGGTTTCCATTGAGGATTCGCCGAAATCCGCGCGGCGAACTTGGGACACGCACAGCGACGTTGCATTGCGAAGGCATTTTGAAGCTGCGCCGCAATTGGATTTACAAAGATCCAGCTACACCTTCAGGACTCTGAGCCTCGGTAATGCCTCACACGCTGCATCGAAGTGCCGCACGTCCTTTTCAATTCCAATGCTTCGATAACCAACTGCTTCAGCTGCAGCTAATGTTGATCCCGAGCCCGCAAAGGGATCGAGCACAGTTCCTTCACCCAACGGCAATACTGCACGCACAACCCTTCGGATGAACGCCTGGGGTTTGAGGCTCGGATGCGGCGCAAGCGCCCGCTCCTGTCTCCGTGTTGGAGCAGAAGTAATTACATCGCCGAATGGCTGATCCTTGGATGGCCTTCTGAAGCCCCCAGTTTTCCAGCGGCGCAGATTATCTTGAACACGCCCTTCAATCGGTTTTCTGAAAACCAACCAAGGTTCCCACATTGATCGAGGCATTACGCTCACTTCTGCAAATTCAGTGTGAGCAGCTTTCGGTCGATCACCGCCGCGCATCGTCATGGTCAGGCGGATGATCTCGCCACGTCGTTCGAATCTGGCGCGCGTCACAGCGTTTGCGACGACAAATGAAAGCAACGGATTTGAAGCAACGATCACATGCGCACCAGGAACCACGATCGGAAATAACGACCGCGCCCATGCGAAGAAGAATCGGTCGAGTTCACCGAGGTCATCACGAGTAAGGACCGTGAACCGCGGCAACGGTGACCTCTTATTCCCGTCAAACGAAGGCGGAATTCGCCATACTCCGCCTCTTCCTTCTCGCAGTTTGTTCTGTTCCTGCTCGCTGTACTCAACAAGGCCATATGGTGGATCGGTCACGACGCCTTCAATGCTGTTCGTCTGCGCAGTCGCCAACCACTCAAAGCAGTCCCCGTGGATCAGCGTTGCATTACCGAAACGGAACGCATTGCGTTGCGCGTTTAATCTCGATGTTCGTATGCCGGTAGGCTCAAGGAGCGCCAACGTCGCCTGCGCCTCCTCGCGAACTCGATAATGGCCGCGATCTACTTTCGTAAAAAATTTGGGCGTGTTCAGCCGCAGATATGAACGAATCGAAGATGCAGGAGTTGGTCCGATACGTTCGCTTACTTCGCGCGTTATCTCCGCCACGGTCGCGCCATTGGTGCGATACGCGAGCGCATCAAGTATTGCGTCACGTACAACTCCGGGCTTACGCTTTGGCGGATCAGAGGTACTTCACAAAGTGATAATAAACGTTCTCAACGTTTTTCGTGCAACCAGAAATGTCTCGACCAAGGCTCACCGCGTCGGCTTTTCGATTTCTTTGCGTTCGACGCGCACGGCGTACTTGTCCGGTTTAATGTGCGCGCCGGAGCGGTTTGCATACACCTGCGTGAACTCGGCGCCGAAGAGCAGAATTTGCGACGAGTAATAAACCCAGAGCAGCAGGGTGATGAGCGAACTGGCCGCGCCGTAGGCTGATGCCGCTGTGCTGCTGCCGAGGTAAATGCCGAGCACATATTTTCCGATCAGAAACAGAATCGCGGTCAGGAGGGCACCAATCCAGACGTCCCGCCAACGCGTGGCGACGTCCGGCAAAATCTTGAAGATCATCGCAAAGACAGCAATGACGACGATAAGATCGATGATCAGGTAGATTGGAACAATGACGCTGAGACTTCCCGGGAGAAACGTTTCAAAATAAAGACTCAAAGCTTTGATCAATGCTTCGATAACAAGGGAAACGAGCAGCAAGAACGCGATTGAGGCAAGCAACGCGAAGGACAACAATCGCGACCGTAAGAAGCCCCAAATGCCGCTGCCGGGTTTTGCTTTCACGCCCCAAATGACGTTTAACGAGTATTGCAATTGAGTGAAGACTCCGGTGACGCCGAAGAGGGCCACCGCCAGGCCGATTATACCGCCGAGGGCGCTGGCTCCCGGCGCGGCGACATGCTGCGCGATGTCCTGCACGACGTGGATCGCGCTTTTGTCCAAAAAATAACCCATTTGCTGAACAATAAGAGTCCACATGCCAGCCGGATCGTTACGACCAAAAAAGCCGATCAGCGCAAGGGCGATGAGGACCATCGGCGCGAGCGAGAACACACTGTAGAAGGCGAGCGCTGCGCCGAGCTGCGGCGCCTCGTCTTCGATCCATTCTCTCGCCGTCTGTTTCAAAAGATCGAGAATGAATCGCACGGATAATCTGGCCATCGTCGCAATGAGGTCCCGTCAATCAGTTCGCTTATGCGTCACTGCCTGGATTTTACGAATCCGAAATCCGCCATCATATGGCGTTCCCGGCGGGAATGGAGCCGCTGGGAAGCGCGCGACATGACGAAGCCCCGAAGGGGTGAGTGAGCGGGAGCGAGCGAGTCAATCGAAGTGCGCGCTACCGCGTTTCCCGAAGAGTCTCATGCGCGTTAAGTCCACACGAGATCGTTCCCGGCGGGAATGGAGCCGACGGGAGTCGTGCGACATAGACGAAGCCCCGGAGGGGTGAGCGAGCTGGAGCGAGCGAATCAATCGAAGTGCGCGTGATCGAACGTACCAAAGAGTCTCATGCGCACTGCGTCACGCAATCCGTTCCCGGCGGGAATGGAGCCGCTGGGAAGCGAGCGACATAGACCTTAGCCCCGTTAGGGGTGAGCGAACGGGAGAGAGCGAATCAATCGAAGCGGACGTACAGCATTACACAAAGAGTCTCGTACGCATTGCATGACCGAACACGTTCCCGGCGGGAATCGAACCCACATTTAAGGTTTAGGAAACCCTTGTTCTATCCGTTAAACTACGGGAACGTTTTTCAGACGTCAGAAGTCGGATGTCAGAAGTCAGACTTTAAGAGGCCGAACGAGAAAATCCAGCGAGTAGGATTTCTCGGCTAATTTTTTTGGCCACTACAATCTGCAGCCATTCGCTGAAGCGCCAGCTTTTTCTCGACGGTAGTCCTGGAGCGGAATTATGAATTGCTTTGTTTTCACGTAACTTCACGGGATGGCGGCTGAGATTGAGAAAGAAATTCAGCTTGAGATCGCGCACGTCCTCTTTATCGACATCGTCGGTTATTCCAAGCTTTTGATTAACGAGCAGACGGAGCAGATTGAAACGCTGAAGAAAATTGTTCGCGGGACAGAACAGTTCCGCGCTGCGGAAGCGGAAGGCAAACTTCTGCGCTTACCGACCGGCGATGGCGGGGCGCTCGTTTTCCGAACGAGCCCGGAAGCACCGATTTTGTGCGCAATGAAAATCAGCAAGGCGCTGAAAAATTATCCCGAGCTTCATGTTCGCATGGGAATTCACAGTGGTCCGGTCAATGAAATCAGCGATCTCAACGAGCAAGCGAATATTGCTGGGGCTGGCATCAACGTCGCGCAACGAATCATGGACTGTGGCGACGCAGGACACATTTTGGCTGTCTTTTCAAACAGCCGCTTCTCACTTAGACCTTAATGCAACCCAGAGTGAAATCTATCGCTGGCCGAAACGTCGCCGAACCAGGCCCGCAAGAGCACAACCCAGCAACAACATCACCGCGGTCCCAGGTTCCGGAATAGGACCGGCCTCGAGCAGGAAGTCGAAATTCGACAGGCCCCCTGGGTGACCGGATGCGTTGTTTGGCGTGCTGACCGGTCCTTCGTTTGTGCCGCTGGTCTCATCGTTAACAGAATAGAAGTTGACGACGTTGCCGGCACCGTCATGAAGCATGAGGCCGGCTAACACGTTTCCCGGATTTAAGCTAAATGAGAACGTCTCTACCCCCGTTGTAGCCGTATCCGTCACCGTAAACGTTCCAAAGGAATTGGTGACGGTGCCGGCCGTCACCAGACGAACGTCCACACTTAGGTCCATATCGCCCGTCGCCGGATAATCATCGACTCCGTCAGCATTCGCCGCCGCTAAGATCGTGGTCTGGGCTTGGTCCGACACAGTGAACGGATTGCCAGCTAACGGGGTGATGACACCGGCCTTGGCATTGTAGGTTAACCCTACGGCAACGACGGCGCCGAGGGCCAAAGTTTGTAATCGTAATGTTTTCATAATCCTGTTCCAGTTTTTGGTTTCAGTTTTAATTCCCTTATCGCGGTCCTTGCCGCAGGCCCATACAGTTAGCAACGTTTTAGAGGCTGTTTTCATTGTTTGGGGCAGTTTACGGAATTGTCTATTTGAGCGACAAGCCAGCAACTCCCTTCCACACTGGCCTGGATTACCAAATACCCGGTTCTTCCGTCAAGCTTTTTTTCTAGTGGGCTTACAGAATCCAGGCCGCTTCACAATTTCGCACTGCCCGAGCGGGACGTACCGCATGGAAAGCTGCACGCAAAGCCTTCCGCCGTCGGCAAACCGCGCAGGAAAGTGCGTTAGGCAGAAAAAGTTTCTGTAATACAGAAATTCCGCGAGGCCTACCGGGCTCGAACCTCTGCCATACCTCGATGCCGACTCACTCACATCGCCGGCGCCACTCAGCGTTTGTTGTCGTTAGGGGTTTTTGTGTAACCCGCTGTGTCACCCGGATGCCTAAGAATAGGCAGATTCCTGATTACGGGTTGCATAAAGATGAGCAAATTGTTGATCTCGAGTGCACCGCCAGCTTTGTTCTCCACGGTCTCCGGCATGTGGAATTATTGAATTCATTTATTTTCACATAACTTCACGGGATGTCGGTCGAGATTAAAAAGGAAATTCAACTCGAAATTGCCCACGTCCTCTTTATTGACATCGTCGCGTATTCCAAAATGCCGATCGAGGATCAGCGGGCTGCCATCGAACAGCTGAATCAGGTCGTTCAATCGACGGACGAATTTCGAAAGGCAGAAAGCGATAACCAGTTACTCAAACTTGCGACAGGCGATGGCATGGCGCTGATCTTCTATCACAGCCCGGAAGATCCGGTGGAATGCGCGCTGGAGATCAGTCGCGCGATCAAAGAGCAACACTCAAACCTGCAATTGCGAATGGGCGTGCACAGCGGCCCGGTCAGTGGCGTGGTGGATGTAAACGGCCGCGCCAATGTGGCGGGTGCAGGCATCAACACGGCGCAACGGTTGATGGGTTGCGGCGATGCCGGTCACATCTTGCTCTCGAAGCGCGTCGCCGAAGACCTCGAGCAATTCAAACATTGGCGGCCGCATCTTTATCATATCGGCGAATGCGAAGTGAAACACGGCGACCAGATCGACATCGTAAATCTTTTCACGGCTGAACTTGGTAATTCCGAGAGACCGAAGCGCATGGCGATGCCTGCGCAGAAAACCGACTTCGGGCCCGTTATAAAAGGGCGCACTCCATCGCGCAAACCGGTTCTCATCATCGCAGCATGTCTGGCAGCGTTGGCGGTTGGGACTTTTCTTTTCTGGCATCTTCAGAAGGCGAAAACGTCCGCGCCGGCGTTAACTGTTCCGGAGAAAAGCATCGCGGTCCTCCCCTTCGCAAATCAAAGCCGCGATCCAGACAACGCCTATTTTGCCGACGGCATCCAGGACGAAATCCTGACGCGCTTATCCAAGATCGCCGATCTGAAGGTCATCTCGCGCACATCGACGCAGCATTACAAGAGCGCGCCTGAAAACTTGCCCGAGATCGCCCGGCTGCTTGGCGTCGCCCACATCCTGGAAGGAAGCGTGCAGAAGAGCGGCGACGCCGTGCGCGTGAACGTGCAGCTAATCAAAGCAGCCAATGATTCCCATCTTTGGGCCGATACCTTTGATCGCAAACTGACCGACATTTTTTCGGTCGAGACTGAGGTTGCCAAAGCCATCGCCGAGCAGTTGCGAGCGCACCTCAGCGGTCGGGAAGAGCAAGTCATCGCTACCAAACCGACAGACAATGTTGAGGCGTACGATGCCTATCTGCGCGGCCTGGCTTATAATCAGAAAACAACCACAGTCCCCAATTCCATTGGCGCACAGAAATATCTCAGAGAAGCGGTGCGCTTGGACCAGAAGTTCGCGCTTGGTTGGGCGCTGTTGTCATATGTTGACGCGCTCGGCTACCTCACACTGACTCTTCAACCAACGGTCGCCCTGCGCGAAGAGGCGCGGAAGGCAGCCGAAACCGCGCTCACTCTTCAGCCCAATCTCGCCGAGGCGATATTAGCCAAGGGATATTACCACTACGCCTGCCTTAAGGATTACGACACCGCGGTGCGTTACTATGAGCAAGCACGTCAGCTCCTGCCTAATAACAGCCAGATTCCTGAATCGCTGGCCTATGTCGCGCGGAGGCGAGGCCAGTGGGACCGAAGCGAGTCGTACTTCAACGAAGCCGAGCGGCTCAACCCGCGCGACGTTAACCTGCTCACCCAGCACGCGGCTTCCTATGTCTGCCTTCGTCGTTTCCCCGAAGCGCTGCGAAAGTTTGATCAGGTTCTCGATATCACGCCGGACGACGTTGATACCCTTGTGGCAAAGGCGGCGATCGCACAAGCCGAAGGTGACCTGCCGCGTGCCTCGGCGATCCTCGCTCCGCTCCACCCGGGTGCCCACAATCCCGCTGCGTTGGAAACACAAGTTTACCAAGCGATTCTGGAGCGTCGCCCTGTACCAATCATCCCTCGGCTAAAGGAAACATTGGCCAGGCCTGATCCGGCCTTGGGTTATTTCAATGGCGAACTGCGCTTTTGGTTAGGCTGGGCGCAAGAAGTCGCCGGCGATCATGCCGTTGCCCAGGAAACCTGGCGACAGGCGCGCAGCGAACTGGAATCTTTTCTCAAAGAACAGCCGGAAAATCCTAGCCTCATTGGAGATCTCGCGCTGACCAATATGGGCCTTGGTGACAAAGCCCCCGCGTTGGCTCTGTCGGAACGGGCCACGGCGGCGATCCCGATCGAGAAAGACGCGTTAGCTGGTCCCCGGCCGATCGAGATCCTCGCCCGGGTGGCGGCGGGCGTAGGGGAGCCCGACCGCGCCCTTGCCGCTTTACAGAAACTACTCTCGATCCCGTACGAGGGCGCACTTCCTCTCGGCAACTCACCGCTCACTCCCGCGCTGCTCCGGCTCGATCCAATGTTCGATCCGCTCCGGAATGATCCGCGCTTCCAAAAACTCGCCGCGGATTTCGCGCCGAAAGATGGAAAGAAGTAGACGCGGCTTCCAGCCGCGTTTCTTATTAGTCAAGCGGCTGGAAGCCGCTTCTACTTATGGCTGCCGAAGTTAAAAGGGAGATCGCGCTCGAGATCGCGCACGTTCTCTTCATCGACATCGTGGCTTATTCGAAGATGGCAACGGACGATCAGCGCGCCGCGGTCGAGAAGCTTAACCAGATCGTCGAATCCACTGACGAATTCCGTAAAGCGGAAAGTGAAAACCAGTTACTGAAACTTGCGACAGGCGATGGCATGGCGCTGATTTTCTACCACAGTCCCGAGGACCCGGTGGAATGCGCGCTGGAGATCAGCCGCGCGATCAAAGAGCAACACTCAAACCTGCAATTGCGAATGGGCGTGCACAGCGGCCCGGTCAATGGCGTGGTCGATGTAAACGGCCGCGCCAATGTGGCCGGCGCCGGCATCAACATGGCGCAACGGTTGATGGATTGCGGCGACGCCGGTCATATCTTGCTCTCGAAGCGCGTCGCCGAAGACCTCGAGCAATTCAAGCATTGGCGACCGCACCTGTATCACCTCGGCGAATGCGAAGTAAAACGCGGCGACAAGATCGAGCTCGTAAATCTTTTCACGGCTGAGCTTGGTAATTCCGAGAGACCGAAGCGCATGGCGATGCCTGCGCAGAAAACCGACTTCGCGCCAGTTATGAAAAGGCGCGCTCCATCGCGCAAACCGGTCCTCATCATCGCAGCATGTCTAGCCGTCGCAGCGTTGGCCGTCGCTACCTTTCTTTTCTGGCACCGGCAAACACCAAAGACATCTGAGCTCACATCAACGGTTCCGGAAAAGAGCGTCGCGGTTCTTCCATTTCAAAACTTGAGTCGGGACCCTGATAACGCCTATTTTGCCGACGGCATCCAGGACGAGATTCTGACGCGCTTATCGAAGATCGCTGATCTGAAAGTGATCTCGCGCACTTCCACGCAACATTACAAAAGCGCGCCGGCAAACTTGCCTGAGATCGCGCGGCAACTTGGAGTGGCCCACATCCTGGAAGGAAGCGTGCAGAAGAGCGGCGAGGCCGTGCGCGTGAACGTGCAGCTGATCAAAGCGGCCAATGATTCCCATCTTTGGGCCGATACCTTTGATCGAAAACTGACCGACATCTTTTCGGTCGAGAGTGAGATCGCCAAAGCGATCGCCGACCAATTGCGCGCACACCTCAGCGGTCGGGAACAGCAAGTCATCGCCGCCAAACCGACTGACAATACCGAGGCGTACGACGCCTACCTGCGCGGTCTGGCTTATACGCTGAAAGCTAGCAACACACCCGCCAACGCCCTTGGCGCACAGAAACATCTCAAAGAAGCGGTGCGCTTGGATCCGAAGTTCGCCCTTGGTTGGGCGCTGCTGTCATATATTGATGCGCGCGGCTACCTCACACTGGCTCTTCAACCAACGGTCGCCCTCCGTGAAGAGGCGCGGCAGGCAGCCGAAACCGCGCTCACGCTTCAGCCCAATCTCGGCGAGGCCGTGTTGGCCAAGGGATATTACCACTACGCCTGCCTGAAGGATTACGACACCGCGGTGCGTTACTTTGAGCAAGCACGTCCAGTTCCTGCCCAATAGCAGCCAGATTCCTGAATCGCTGGCCTATGTCACGCGGAGGAGAGGCCAGTGGGACCGGAGCGAGTCGTTCTTTAACGAAGCCGAGCGGTTAGACCCGCGCAACGTGAACCTGCTCACCCAGCATGCGCTTTCCTATATTAGTCTTCGTCGTTTCCCAGAAGCGCTGCGAAAGTTAGATCAGGTTCTCGATATCACGCCGGACGACCTCGATACGCTCGCGCAAAAGGCGGTTATCGCACAAGCCGAGGGCGACCTGCCGCGTGCCTCGGCGATCCTCGCTCCGCTCCACCCGGCCGCCGACCTCGCTCAGGCTTTGGAAACACAAGTTTACCAAGCGATCCTGGAGCGCCGCCCCGCACAAATCATCCCTCGGCTAAAGGAAATACTGGCCAAGCCTGATCCAGCGTTGGGTTACTTTAATGGCGAACTGCGCTTTTGGTTAGGCTGGGCGCAAGAAGTCGCCGGCGACCATGCCGCTGCCCAGGAAACCTGGCGACAGGCGCGCACCGAACTGGAATCTTTCCTGAAAGAACAGCCGGAAAACTTTCAGCTGATTGGAGATCTCGCGATGACTAATAGAGGCCTCGGTGACAAAGCCGCCGCATTCAAACTGATCGAGCGGGCGATGGCCGTGATCCCCGTGGAGAAAGACGCCTTGTCTGGCCCCGGTCCGATCGAGATCCTCGCCCGGGTGGCGGCGCAGGTAGGGGAACCCGACCGCGCCATTGCCGCGTTACAGAAACTGCTCTCGATCCCGTACGCTGGCCCCCTGGCTGAAAACCTGCCGCTCACTCCTGCACTGCTCCGGCTCGATCCAATGTTCGATCCGCTCCGGAATGATCCGCGCTTCCAAAAACTCGTCGCGGATTTCGCGCCGAAAGATGGAAAGAAGTAGACGTGGCTTCCAGCCGCGTTTCTTATTAGTCAAGCGGCTGGAAGCCGCTTCTACTTATGGCTGCCGAAGTTAAAAAGGAAATCGCGCTCGAGATCGCGCACGTTCTCTTCATCGACATCGTGGCTTATTCGAAGATGGCAACGGACGATCAGCGCGCCGCGGTCGAGAAGCTGAACCAGATCGTCGAGTCGACTGACGAATTCCGTAAAGCGGAAGCGAAAACCAGTTACTTAAACTTGCGACAGGCGATGGCATGGCGCTGATCTTTTACCACAGCCCGGAAGATCCGGTGGAATGCGCGCTCGAGATCGGCCGCGTGATCAAAGAGCAACACTCAAAACTGCGCTTGCGAATGGGCGTGCACAGCGGGCCGGTCAGCGGCGTGGTGGATGTAAACGGCCGCGCCAATGTCGCGGGCGCAGGTATCAACACGGCGCAACGGGTGATGGATTGCGGCGATGCCGGTCACATCTTGCTCTCGAAGCGGGTCGCCGAAGACCTCGAGCAGTTCAAACATTGGCGGCCGCATCTTTATCATATCGGCGAATGCGAAGTAAAACACGGCGACAAGATCGACATCGTAAATCTTTTCACGGCTGAACTTGGTAATTCCGAGAGACCGAAGCGCATGACGATGCCTGCGCAGAAAACCGACTTCGGCCCAGTGATGAAAGGGCGCGCGCCATCACGCAAACCGGTTCTCATCATCGCAGCATGTCTAGCCGTCGCAGCGTTGGCCGCCGGTACTTTTCTTTTCTGGCACCGGCAGAAGGCGAAACCATCCGCGTCGGCGTTAAGTGTTCCGGAGAAAAGCATCGCGGTGCTGCCCTTCCAAAACCTGAGCCGCGACACAGACAACGCCTACTTTGCCGACGGCATCCAGGACGAAATCCTGACGCGCTTATCCAAGATCGCCGATCTGAAGGTCATCTCGCGCACATCGACGCAGCATTACAAGAGCGCGCCTGAAAACCTGCCTGAGATCGCCAGGCAGCTTGGCGTCGCCCACATCCTGGAAGGAAGCGTGCAGAAGAGCGGCGACGCCGTGCGGGTGAACGTGCAGCTGATCAAAGCAGCCAATGATTCCCATCTTTGGGCCGATACCTTTGATCGCAAACTGACCGACATCTTTTCGGTTGAGAGTGAAGTGGCCAAAGCCATCGCCGAGCAGTTGCGGGCGCACCTCAGCGGTCGGGAAGAGCAAGTCATCGCCGCCAAACCGACAGACAATGCTGAAGCCTACGATGCCTACCTGCGTGGTCTGGCTTATACATTGAAAACCGGCAATACACCCCGCCAACGCCCTTGGCGCGCAGAAATATCTCAGAGAAGCGGTGAGGTTGGATCCGAAGTTCGCCCTTAGCTGGGCGCTGCTGTCATACGTGGATGCGAGCGGCTACCTCACCCAGACTCTTCAACCAACGGTCGCCCTGCGTGAAGAGGCGCGGCAGGCAGCCGAAACCGCGCTCACTCTTCAGCCCAATCTCGGCGAGGCCGTATTGGCCAAAGGCGATTACCACTACGCCTGTCTAAAGGATTACGACACGGCGGTGCGTTACTTTGAGCAAGCACGTCAGTTCCTGCCCAATAGCAGCCGGATTCCTGAATCGCTGGCCTATGTCGCGCGGAGGCGAGGCCAGTGGGACCGGAGCGAGTCCTACTTCAACGAAGCCGAGCGGCTCGACCCGCGCAACGTCTACCTACTCACCCAGCACGCGCTTTCCTATTTCGTCCTTCGTCGTTTTCCCGAAGCGCTGCGAAAGTTTGATCAGGTTCTCGATATCACACCGGACGACGTGGATACCCTTGTCGAAAAGGCGGGTATCGCACAAGCCGAAGGCGACCTGCCGCGGGCCGCTGCGCTCCTCGCTCCGCTCCATCCCAACGCCGACGACACCGTCGCGTTGGAAACACAAGTTTACCAAGCGATCCTGGAGCGCCGCCCTGCGCAAATCATCCCTCGGCTAAAGGAAATACTTGCCAAGCCTGATCCAGCGTTGGGTTTTTACAATGGCGAACTGCGCTTTTGGTTAGGCTGGGCGCAAGAAGTTGCCGGCGACCATGCCGCCGCCCAGGAAAGTTGGCGACAGGCGCGCAGCGAACTGGAACCTTTCCTCAAAGAACAGCCGGAAAATTATATCCTCATTGGCGATCTCGCGCTGACCAATATGGGCCTCGGTGACAAAGCCGCCGCATTGACTCTGCCGAGCGGGCCATGGCCGTGATCCCGATCGAGAAAGACGCGATGGATGGTCCTGTTCCGATCGAGATCCTCGCCCGGGTAGCGGCGCAGATGGGAGAACCCGACCGCGCCATCGCCGCTTTACAGAAACTACTCTCGATACCGTACGAGGGCGCACTGGCTTCGAACGTGCCGCTCACTCCTGCGCTGCTCCGGCTCGATCCGATGTTCGATCCGCTCCGGAATGATCCGCGCTTCCAAAAACTCGCCGCCTCGCCCGCACCGAAATGAAAGACGATGCTCGATGCTACGTCCTAGATGCTGGATCGCTCCTCTGATCTCGGCGTTGAGCGTTGAGCATTTGGCGTTGGCTCCTGATAATGTGTTTGTCATCCTGAGCATAAGCGAAGGATCCCCCTACTTGCGTGACGCGTCCCGCATTTGTGAGCTCCCTCGCATTCACTGGGGATGACATAGCTTTTGCTGACCGTTGTTCGTCCCTGCTGCCAGCTTGATGTAAGACAAGTACTTGCACACTATTCGTCCAAACTAATGGCCGCGGAAGTCAAAAAGGAAATTCAGCTTGAGATCGCACACGTCCTTTTCATCGACATTGTCGCCTATTCCAAGATGGCGACGGACGATCAGCGCGCTGCGATCGAGAAGCTGAACCAGATCGTCGAGTCGACTGACGAATTCCGCAAAGCGGAGACAGAAAACCGTTTGCTCAAGCTCGCGACGGGCGACGGCATGGCGCTGATTTTCTATCACAGCCCGGAAGATCCGGTAGAATGCGCGCTGGAGATCAGTCGCGCGATCAAAGAGCAACACTCAAACCTGCGCTTGCGAATGGGCGTGCACAGCGGCCCGGTCAGTGGCGTGGTGGATGTAAACGGCCGCGCCAATGTCGCGGGCGCAGGTATCAACACGGCGCAACGGGTGATGGATTGCGGCGATGCCGGTCACATCCTGCTCTCGAAGCGGGTTGCGGAAGATCTCGAACAATTCAAGCATTGGCGGCCGCACCTCTTTCACCTCGGCGAATGCGAGGTAAAACACGGCGACAAGATCGACATCGTAAATCTTTTCACGGCTGAACTTGGTAATTCCGAGAGACCGAAGCGCATGGCAATGCCTGCGCAGAAAACCGCCTTCGTGCCAGTTATAAAAGGGCGCGCTCCATCGCGCAAACCGCCGGTCCTCATCATCGCAGCATGTCTAGCCCTAGCAGCGTTGGCCGTCGCTACTTTTCTTTTCTGGCGAGGGCATGAACCAAAGACATTCGCCGACGCGTTAGGTATTCCTGAAAAAAGCATCGCGGTGATGCCCTTCGGAAACCTGAGCCGCGACCCCGACAACGCCTACTTTGCCGACGGCATCCAGGATGAGATTTTGACGCGCTTATCCAAGATCGCGGATCTGAAGGTGATCTCGCGCACTTCGACGCAGCATTACAAAAGCGCTCCGGAAAATCTGTCTGAGATCGGCAGGCTGCTTGGTGTCGCCCACATCCTGGAAGGAAGCGTGCAGAAGAGCGGCGACGCCGTGCGCGTGAACGTGCAATTGATCAAAGCGGCCGATGATTCCCATCTTTGGGCCGAGACCTTTGATCGCAAACTGACCGATATCTTTTCGGTCGAGAGCGAGGTAGCCAAAGCCATCGCTGAACAATTGCGAGCACGGCTCACCGGCCAGGAAGAGCAAGTCATCGCCGCCAAACCGACAGACATTGTTGAGGCCTACGATGCCTATCTGCGTGGCCTGGCTTGTAGTCTGAGAACGCAACGTACACCCGCCAACTCCCTTGACGCGCAGAAATATCTCAGAGAAGCAGTGCAGTTGGACCCGAAGTTCGCCCTTGCCTGGTCGCTGCTGACATACACGGATGCGGTCGGCTACCACACAATGAATCTTCAACCGACGCTCGCTCTTCGTGACGAGACGCGCCGGGCAGCTGAAGCCGCGCTCACTCTTCAGCCCGCTCTCGGCGAGGCCGTGCTCGCCAAGGGTTATTACCACTACGCCTGCCTTAAGGATTACGACTCTGCGGTGCGTTACCTTGAGCAGGCACATTCGCTTCTGCCTAATAACAGCCGGATTCTTCAATCCCTCGCCGACGTCGAGCGGACCCGGGGCCAATGGGACCGGAGCGACGCCTACTTCAACGAAGCTGAGCGGCTCGACCCGCGCGACGTTTTACTACTGACTCAGCACGCTCTTTCCCTGATCGTTGTACGTCGCTTCCCCGAAGCGCTGCGAAAACTTGATCAGGTTCTCGATATTACACTGGACGACGTTGACGCCTCCGTGATCAAAGCCACTATCGCGCAAGCCGAGGGCGATCTGCCCCGGGCGGCTGCGCTTCTGGCTCCGCTGCATCCGAACGCCCACGATTTCGGCGCGTGGGAAATACGAACTTACCAGGCGATCCTGGAGCGCCAGCCTGCACCGGTTATTCCTCGGCTAAAGGAGATACTGGCTGAGCCTGATACAGCGTTCGGTTTCCTCAACGGTGAACTGCGCTTGTGGTTAGGCTGGGCTCAAGAAGTCGCCGGCGGCCATGCCGCCGCCCAGGAAACTTGGCGACAGACGCGCAGCGAACTGGAGCCGTTGCTCAAAGAACAGCCGCAAAATTCCGAACTCATTTGTGTTCTCGCGCTGGCCAACATGGGCCTCGGGAACAAAGCCGACGCACTGGCCCTGGCTGAGCGGGCGATGGCTGCGAACTCGGTCGAGAGGGATGTCGTTAACGCTCCGTTTGCGCTCGAGATCCTCGCTCGAGTGGCAGCACAAACCGGGGAGTCCGACCGCGCCATCGCCGTTTTACAGAAACTACTCTCGACACCTTACTTTGGCGCTTTCACCACGACGCCGCTCACTCCCGCGCTGCTCCGCCTCGATCCGATGTTCGATCCGCTTCGGAATGATCCGCGCTTCCAAAAACTCGCCGCCTCAGCACCGGAGACAGCGGACAAATAAGGCGAGGCGAAAATCAGCAATCTCGTCGCCGAGCTGAAGCGGCAAATTGTTTTGCACGGGCTCGCTGCGCGGTAATGGCTGCGTGCTAACAAGAACAGTGCTGAGTTTTGTGTCACCCTTTGTATCACCCGGAACGTAAAAATGCGCAGATTCCTAATTACTTGTGATGACTGTAACAAGTAATCAATCGGCTTAAATACAGTGGTTTGCACATTGGTGACGACATCAGCCAACTCCTGCAAAAATGCCATTTTCCCCTTTAGGAAACCTCCGTTCTATCCGTTGAACTACGGGGACCGCGAATTCAGAATTCAGATGTTAGGAGATCAGAAGCCAGAACGTCGGATTGCCGATTTCAATTCTGTAGCGGCAGCCGTGTCCTGCCGAGCCGTAGCTTTGTGCGTAGGCTGGTCGGCTGCAAAGCAAATCATCGGCACTAATCCGGAGGCTTTTTCTAGATGGAGTGGGAGCGCATGAGAAAAACTGTTCCCGCCTAGATTTTTTGGCTGTGCAAGCGCGAGTATGGTCTCTCTGAAGTTCCCATGAGCTCTTTTGTCGGTAAAACCTTCTTGCAGTCTTTTACGGCGGTTTCCCTTACAAGCGCAAGAACTAGGCTGCAACATGCCGGCTTTTTTTACGACATTTTGCAATCTAGTTATAGTTGGGCGTCAAAGAGCGTCTGGTAAACATGCCCATATCTCGCTTCACTGCGTTTTATCCATCGCGGCCGTTTTGGGCGGGAAGCAAGGTCAACTTCGACGATCAGAGCTATGGGGGATGGTTTGACGATCAGATGGTCGAAGAGGTTTACGTCCATGAGACCGATGCCTTCACTGTAAAGGTGTGCAGAGATGGTCGAATCATGCTCCGTATCGGGGCGTTGGAGCTCGACGAAGATGGTCGGTCGTCTCTCCCGATTGAGGAAACAGTTAGAAAGTGGGGGGAATACCTGGACTACCTGAATGCCCTCTACTTACTTCTCGACTCGTCGACAATCGAACTCACAAACCTCGCCTATTTCAACTTGCATGAGATCACCAATCGGGATGCCTTTCGCGTGACTTACAAGGACGGGAAGAGCACTGGCGAAAACATCGCGATAGAAAGTATTGCATCTGTGTTCCAGATGGGACGCTACTTGTCGAGCTATCCTACGGGCGTCCCAATTCAGTATGGACCCGAAAATCACGATCCGGCAGGTGATTTCTACAGATGTGATTGCACATTCCGTCCAGTCGTTTTCACGCGTTGTAGCCTCACCGGGTCTTGAAAAGACGTTGGCTTCGTTTGCGAAAAGTCTGAGCGAATACAAAGTGGGCAACTACGAGACTTCTGTAGTGCTTGCGTGGTTCATCACTGAGGCGGCAATCAGCCAGCTCTGGAAGAGTCATATCGACGGACTAAACCAGGATATTCAAGACGGTCGAATGAGGATTAACAGAGAGCGCACGGACTATCTCACAGGAAGGGACTTCCCTATCAGTCTTGTTTCTAATCTGCTGGAGCTATGGGATGTGCTTCCGTACCCATTGTTTCAAGATATCGATTCGGCTCGAGGCTTCAGGAACAAGATCGTCCACGGTCGCAATTTCTCGCCGACAGCCAGTGAGTCCCAACTGGCTATGAAAACGGCTAAGTCAATGATTGAACGCTTATGGGATTTGCGCTTTGTTCCGAGCATTGGCTGTTCGGTGACCGGTTTATGATGCCCAACGCATCATTCCACCGACCTGCGCGAAAATTTGTGTCACCCGGATGGGTAAAAATGGGCAGATTCCTGATTATTCGTGAGGATCGTCACAATTGTTCAAGGCATTGAAATGCAGCGGTTTGCGCACTGCTCACTACATCAGCAAATGGCTGCAAAAATGGCATTTTGCCCTTAGGAATGAATGTTGTGCTGAACGGGAGGCGTGGCTGCGGCTTTCGATTGGCTTCCGATGGGACTGGCAGACAACAGAACCAGAGCGAAAGCGCAATGCCGACAAACAGAACGCCCCGCGTTTTTCGTTACGCGGGGCGTTGCTGGATCAACAAAATGTTGGTTTCGGCTATTTTCCGAAGACTTTTTTCACATCGCCTACTTTGCGCTGCACTTTGCCGCCGACTTTTTCTGCGGCGCCGCGGTCCCGTAGATTTGGATTTCCTATGGCTTTACCGGTTTCTTCTTTGACTTTGCCCACGGCTTCTTTTTCCGTGCCTTTTACTTTATCGTGTGTG
>CAWBIP010000001.1:0-6183 GCA_963789045.1 uncultured Verrucomicrobiae bacterium | reverse complement strand
TGCATCCACGCGTCTCGGTCTCCTGCTTACGAAAGACCAATGGCGAATCGCCTCGAAAATTTAATCAAGAATTAGCTCTCTTTTCGCAAAACGCGCAAGCAATTTGTGAGCGAAGGCAGTTAGCTAGGATTTTGACTTATAAGCTAATCAGTCATCCGTCCGATAGAGTGATCGATTGTAGGCGAGGAATGTTTTCACCAGTGTCTTTCGCGATCAGATCGAGGGAACCAAAAGGGATCGGTCTTACGAATCTGTTGGGGAATGACCAAATTCTGGCACGAGCAATCGCTCAGTAACAAGCAGGGAATTTGAATAAATAACAACGAAAACCGACGAAAGAATAACATGAAAAAATTGATAACCATATTGATTAGCTGTTTGCTCACGCTGGCCGCGAGCGCGATCGCCCAACAGGACGAACAGCAGCAAAAGCCAAAGAAAGAGAAGGCGCAGTCGGAAAAATCGCACCCGGCGAACGAAGCGAGACCGGCGCCAAAGCCACAGTCCGTCCCTAGGCAGCATGCGGAGACAAAGGCTCCCGGCCAGGAGAGAAGTATACCGAAATCACAATCCAGCGAGTCGAGCTCCAAACCGCACGCCATGACGAAGGTTCCCGGAAAAGAGCCAGGTAATGCGAACGCCGGCAAGGAGCCGGTAGAGCAGCGCAAGAAAGAGCGCAGCGCGCCTAATGAACCCGCGACCGCGAATGAGCCGCCTGGCTCGACTCCCGCCGGCGCGAGTGAGCAGGCCAGTCTTGCAGCCGCGCCGCAGGCGAACAAGGCGAACCCGCAGGCTAATAAGCTGAACGCCCAGGCGAAGAAGCCGGATCCGCAGCAGCTGCAACAGATTAAATCGCAACACGCGAACTTCCGTGCGCAGCCAAAGCCACAGCAAGTCCCAACAGTTACCTACAACCAGAATTATCGGATCGAGGGAAGTGATCGCTGGCAGGGTCCGCAATACGAAGTATTCCGCTCGTATCATCCGGAATGGCACGATCAGGGCTGGTATCGATCGCGTTACAATCGTGTGGAGCTGATCGGTGGCGGTTACTACTTCTGGAACAAGGGCTACTGGTATCCGGCGTGGGGTTACAGTCCTTCGGCTCAATATTATGCCTATGACGGACCGATCTATGTCGGTCAACGTGCTGAGCCGCCGGATAAGGTGATCGCCGACGTGCAGGCCGAGCTGCAACAGATGGGCTATTACACGGGCGAAGTGGATGGATTGCTCGGGCCGTTGACCCGCGAGGCGCTTACCGCTTACCAGGGCGACCAGGGACTTACCCAGACAGCGGCGATCGACGAACCGACGCTCGATTCTCTCGGGATGAGCTAATAAGAAATTAGAAAGTTAGATTTGAGAAGCCGCCGGGGCGCACTAATGCCCTGGCGGTTTTTCTGTTTTAGTGGTGCGTTTGCTTTTCAATCCCGTCGGTATCCTTTTGATCGATGTCGGTTCGACGCAACAGGTAGTCGAGTCCGCCGATCCGGTACCACCGGTAACCATAGCCATCCAGCATAATGCGGTGCTTGCCGGATTTGTTAGCCTGACTGTGGTTCTCAGCGAGAAGATTAACCAGCAGTTTGCCCTGTTCGCTCCTCACGCCCGGATCGACGAGAATTTCGCGCGGTTGTTCGTGAAGATTGTGTAGAAACAACACCGAATTATTGCGCCAGTCATACCGGAGAGCTAGAACGGCGGGATCGCGGACTTTCAACACAGTAAAATCTCCCCAGCCAATTTCCGGAACTTCTTTGCGCATTCGAATGATGCGCTCGGTCCAGTTCAGCATTGATTCCGGATCGCGTCGCTGGACCGCAGCGTTCACGTGTTGATAGCTGTAAGGTCCTTTATCGATTACAGGAATGTGCCGCTTTGGATTTTTCGTAAATCCAGCATGCGGTTCGTCTGACCATTGCATCGCAGTCCGCGCACAGGCGCGTTCCCGCTGCGTGAGATCGTCGCCCATGCCGATTTCATCGCCGTAGCGAACCACCGGTGTTCCGGGGAGTGTGAACATCAAGCTGTAGGCCAGCTTGAGCCGGCGCTGATCGCCTCCCAGCATTGGGGCAAGACGGCGTCTGATCCCACGATCGTAGAGCTGCATGTTTTTGTCCGGCCCAAACGCGTCAAACACGGTTTGCCGCTGCTTCTCTTGTAAGCGCCCGAGGTCAAGTTCGTCGTGATTTCGCAGAAAGATCCCCCACTGCGCAGTCGCCGGCCGCGGTTTAGTCGCTTTCAACGCTTTGATCAGCGGGCGCGTATCGGCGGCGGCCAATGCATAGAAGAGGTTTTGGTTCACCTGAAAGTTGAACATCATGTGCATGCGATCGCCGTCTTCGCCGAAGTAATCCATGTCGGTTTCCGGCAGCACATTGGCTTCAGCCAGCACAATGCAATCGCCCTGGCGCCACTGGAGGAACTCGCGAAACACACGCAGCATATCGAACTGCTCCTTTGGTTTTCGCACGTTCGGTCCCTTGGTCGAGATAATGAAAGGGACCGCATCCATGCGAAATCCAGAGACTCCCGACTGAATCCAAAAGCCCATGATTTTAAGTATCTCATCCTGCACTTCCGGGTTTGAGGTATTGAGGTCAGGCTGGAAGTCGTAAAATCGGTGGAAATACCAGGCTTTGGCTTCGCGATCGTAGTTCCACGTTGTTTTTTGTACGCCGGGAAATACCATTCCTTTGTTCGCGTCTGCCGGCTTCTTCTTCGACCAGACGTACCAATTCCGATACTTCGAATTTGGATCCGAGCGCGCCTGCTTGAACCAAGGATGCTGGTCGGAGGTGTGGTTCACTACCAGATCGATCAAAACACGAATGCCGCGTTGTTTTGCGCCGTGGGTAAATTCGATGAAATCGCCGAGCGTGCCGTAGCGCGGATCGACATTGTAATAGTCGGCGACGTCGTAACCGTCGTCCCGGCAAGGCGAAGTCTGAAACGGCATCAGCCAAATCGCGGTCACGCCCAGTCCATGCAGATAATCGAGGCGTCGCATTAGTCCCCGGAAATCGCCGGTCCCATCGCCATCAGAGTCCATGTAAGTACCAACCGACAGGCAGTAGATTACCGCATTTTTGTACCAAAGATCGTTGATCATATGCAGCCGCGACAGGACTCAGGCACCCAAGGTTCTATGTGGTTAGCTCATCGTGATGGGCAAGAAAGTCAGCGGGATCGCGGTAGATCGCGACTGCGCCCGCTTCGCGCAACACTGATTCCGATGTTCCGCCGCAGAGAAACGCAATCGTTGAGAGGCCCGCTTTTCTGGCGGCTTCGATGTCGAATCTTGTGTCGCCGACCGTCACAGCATCAGCAGCCGAAATGCCGCCAAGCTTTTTCAATGAAGCGGCAAAGATGTCGGGCGCCGGTTTAGAATTGTCGGCATCGTCTCCGGAGGTGTAGCCCTCGATGAGATTGTCGATCTTAAGAAGGCCGATGTAGTATTTCGTGTCAGCCTTTTTACCGGAACTGGCGAGCACGATGCGTTTGTCGTCGTCACGGATTCGCTGAAACAGTTCACGCACCTTTGGGAACGGCCGGACCCTGGGCAGATATTCTTTCCGGAACAGGTCGGAACGATATTCATCCAGTTCTTTCCCGAAATCTGCGATTTCTTTTTCGGTCAAGAATTCGGGCAAATATTGATCGGAGCCTTTCCCGATCTGCGCGCGTAACGCTTCCCTAGGAAATTGTTTTCCGAATTTCCGAAAGGCGCGGTCCCACGAATCGACGTGCAGCTCGTTGGAATCGACGACAGTGCCGTCGATGTCGAAAATGAAAGCGCGCATGGGGCAAGTAGGAATTAAGAAAGTCGATCAAATAGGTCCATATTCTCGAATTAAATCGCCTTTCGGTAATGAAATGCGCTGACTCGCATCGGATTTTCATTTTGTATCTCGCTCGCTACCGCGCTGCCTAACCGGCGATATCGAAGCGCGCGCAGTCCCAGTATCGGCTTGTTTAGGCTGGCTACTTTCCGCGCGGTGCTTGCGTCCGTCGCGGCACCCGAGAGCTTAAAAACTTGTTCTGATGGCTGCTTTAACTGCTGATTATCTCTCGAAAAGGCAGAGAGAGTCCTGCCTTCGGACTTAAGCGCCCGGAGAGGCGAGAATCCGGCACTAGGACCCGAACAGCTTAATTCCTAGTAAGCCTAGGAACTGCATCAGCAGCATAATCGCTACAGCGAGCGTGATGATGGCGAACGTGGCCCACCCTAATATGTTGTAAAAACGAGTATTCTTGAGTTCCTTGGTCAACCGCTCATCATTGATAAGCAGGAGAATGAATACCAGGAAGATCGGCAGCAACACGCCGTTTAGCACCTGAATCCACACTAACAGTTTGATCACCGGCAGGTTCGGGATGAGCGCAGCGGCGGCTCCGAAAATTATTAGCCCAGTGAATAAAGTGAAGAAAAGTGGCGCTCTGCGAAAATCGAGGCCAACTCCTTTGGAAAAACCAAACGCTTCGCTGACCGCGTAACTCGTTGCCAGCGGTAACACCGCCGCAGCCAAGAGAGACGCTCCCACAAGGCCGATCGCAAAGATAACCCCAGCAAAGTGTCCTGCCACCGGCTCGAGAGCACGTGCCGCGTCCGCTGCGGTATTGATGTTGTTTTTGCCGATCGCATGCAGGGTTGCGGCGGTGGCGATAATGATAAAGATCGACATCAGGTTCGAGAATATTGCGCCCGAATACACGTCCACCCGCTCCGGTCCGTACCGGACGCGGTCGCCACCTCTTTCTACGACGGAGCTCTGCTGGAAAAGCTGCATGTATGGCGTGATCGTGGTCCCAATGAGACCTACGAGAAGGAAAATGTAATTCGGATCTCGGTGTAGCTTGGGGACGAAAGCGCCCCTCGCTACTTCTTGCCAATGAGGATGAGCCATGAAGGCCGCAATGGGATAGGCAAAAAACACGAGCGTCATAAGAAGAAATATCTTTTCTACGCGCCAATAGTTACCGAACACGACGAGATAGAAAATCAGCGCCGCAGCCGTGGGGACCGTGAAAAGCTTACTAACTCCAAGGAGCTCTGTCGCCGCGCCGATACCGACAAATTCACTAACAATCAGGCCTCCGTCGGCGATCAGGATCACTCCAACCGCAAAAACCGCCCAATTAACGCCAAAGCGTTCACGAATGAGATCCAACAACCCGCGCCCTGTTACAGCTCCAAGTCGCGCACACATTTCCTGAACGACGCAGAGAGAGACCGTGATGAGTAACATCACCCAGATTAGTTCGTAGCCGTATTGCGCTCCTGTGGAACTGTAGGTAGCGATTCCCCCGGCGTCGTTGCCGGCGGAGCTTGCAATTAAGCCAGGTCCCAAGATCGCCAGCCAACGCCAGATACCTTTAGAAGGAAGACGCAACCCGCGCAATCGCACGCTCCGGCCACGAATGTTGAGCCGCACCGCAGCGCGGACGATTTGCGGGCGGGACGTGCGCGCTAATGGTTCAACCTGAGCGAGAGGCTCAAGCCCTGACCGGGCAGGTCGTTCGTTCATGAGAATATCTTCGGAGCTTGGACAGTCCAACTCTGCGGAGCTACCTGCATCACCGCCGCATCAACGGTGACGATGCCAAGCAGTTGCTTTTCGCGCCCGATTACAGGCATCGCTGCCAAGTGACTATTGAGTACGCGATACGCTCCGGCATCCGCGGGTTCCAAAGGGTCGAGCGTTGTAATGTAAATGTTCATGATTTCGTGCAACCGGCGTTCATCGTCCGCCACGATTAGATCCTGCAAACTGGTCGTTCCTCGCAACAATGGGTTCGCCTCACTTTCCACGACGTAGAGAAAATGGGTGAAATCTGTTTGCTTGAGGCGCTCACGTAATCTCAGACGTGCTTCCCGGACCGTTTGATCCAAAGCCAGGACCACCATGTCGTTGGTCATGATGCCGCCAACCGTGACTTCGGGGTAACGCAGTAATTCGACAAGCTTCTCGCTTCGGGCTTTAGGTAATCCTTTAAGAAAGCGTTTCGTTGACTCGACCGTTAAGCGCCGTAAGAGATTCACCGCATCATTCGCCTTTATTCTTGCTAGCAGGCCAACGGCCTGCTCGTCTTCGAGCTCGCCGAACACTTGAACTTGTCTATCTGCCGCCATCGCAGCCAGCGTATCAGCCGCAACCGCGTCTGGAAGCAGGGTGAGAA